>CAWAYZ010000001.1:0-1207291 GCA_963786345.1 uncultured Acidimicrobiaceae bacterium
GCTCGTCGGCAACAAACTGCTTGCTCTGGACGGGCCGAACAGCCGGGACGTGACCATGTGGACAGGTGCTGGCATCTACCCCGAGGTCAACATCGGGTACCAGATCCGGGAACTGGCCGTCCACGACCCGGTCACCCCTCCCGCCTACTTCAAGACCTGGCCGGACCCTGCGGCCACGGCCAATTCCGGGCTCGGGCACAACATTTTCGCGCCATCGGTCACATCGGCGGCATTGGCACGCTTTTACGGGGCGTCGTACGTGCTCGCTACGTACAAACGCGTCCCTACCGGTACCACGCTGGTCGCCACGCTAGCCGTGCCCATCGGCGGGACGGTCAAGCTCTACCGCGTCCCGGGGGCAGCGAGTTCAGCTTCCCGACGGGTAGCGGCGCCCGCGTCGTGTCGGCGGACCAAAGCGGCAACGCCACGTGGCAGCTCACCGTAAAGGTACCCACTCGCTCCACCATGACATTGCGCCTCACCTACGTGCCGGGCTGGCACATCGACGCAGACGGGCGTGCCCTGGCGGTCCACAAGCTCGACGGGCTCTTCTTGAGCGCAGCCATCCCGGCTGGCACCCACACCATCGTTGTGAACTACTGGCCCAGCGACCTCACCGCGAGCTTCGCTATAGCGCTCGCTGCGATCGGCCTTCTCGCGGCGGTTTCGGCTACCGAGCTCACCCGCCTACGGCGCAGAGCTCGGGCGCGACTGTTACTTCGGAGACCGGCGGCACCTCCGAGAGCGGCGGCACCTCTGAGACCGTCGCAACCCCCGAGACCGGCGGGGCGTCGGGCACTGAGAGCACCCGCTCGATCTTCTCGCTGACTACGAGCGAAGAACCCCCCGGAGGCATGCTCACCCCGTAAAGGCAGTCGGCTGCTTCCATCGTGCGCTTTTGATGGCTGACTATCAGCAATTGCGCCTCCACGCGGAACTCGTTCAACAAGTCGAGGAACCGGTGCAAATTGACGTCGTCGAGCGCGGGCTCCACCTCGTCCATCATGTAAAAGGGGGAAGGCCGGCTCCGGAAAACCGCAAACAAGAACGCCAATGCTACGAGGCTGCGCTCGCCTCCTGAAAGTAGCGAGAGCCTGCGGATGTTCTTGCCCGCGGGCCGCACTTCGAGGTCGACACCGGACTCCAGGATGTTGGAGGGGTCGGACAGGAACAAGAATCCGTGGCCGCCGGGGAACAGCATGGTGACGAGCTTGGTGAAATTTTCTGCGACATCGTCAAATGCGGCCTTGAAAATCATGATGATCTCGGCGTCCACCGCTCTAATTACCTTGCTGAGCTCTCGCCTGGCGCCCGAGACGTCATGGAGCTGGCCCTCGAGGAACTTGTGCCGTTCTTCAAGCGCCGCGTACTCCTCGAGGGCGAGCGGGTTGACAGGGCCCATGAGGCGGATCTCGCGCTCAGCTCGCGTGCACGGGTCGGGGCGCTGGAACCCGCCGCCAGTGGCGGGCATTCGGCACCCTCGAGCGCCTCCGGCTCGCAATCGAGCTCGCGGCGCACCATCTCGGTGAGCGCCTCGAGGCGCCCCCTCATCTGAGCGTCCTCCAACTCGTTGCGGGAGATCTGCTCCCGGACCGCAGCGAGTTGTCGTTCCACGCCCGAGCGTTCGCGGCGCAAGGCCTCGAGGTGGTCTGCGGCAAAGCGCAGGGACTCGGCCTCCGCTTGGCGCATCTCGCGCAAAGCACTGAGGGTGGCCTCCAGGGTCGCCAACCTGGCGCTGACAACAAGGCTGAGCCGGGCGATCGCACTGGCCATTGCGTCAAGGCGCACACGACGATGGGCGGCCTCCTGACGTTCTGCGACGTGACCGGCCAATCGTTGCTCGACCTCGGCAAGACGTCGACGGAGAAGGGCCCGCCGTTCCTCGACGGCGGTGGCGCGCACCTCGAGGTCCCTCCGCAACGTGGCCACGGCACCGGTTCGCTCCGCCAAGCGGCTGCGGGCCGCGCGTTCGTCCAGGGCGCGCTGGGTTTGCTCGGCGGCGGCAGCCTCGAGATCGGGCAGCAGCGCCAGGAGCTCCGAGGCGCGACCCTGGTCCCGTGCGCGCCGGGCAGCCACTTGTGACTGCAGGTCAGAGAGGGCTTCCGCCTCGGCGGTGGCTTCGGCGAGGTCGGAGGCGGCCCGCCTGAGCGCCTCGTGTGCTGCATGAAGCGCGGAGACCCGTTCGGCCTCCGACCTGTGCACCTCCGAAGCGGCCGACCGGGCCTGCTCCAAATCAGACTTGCAGCGGGCTTCGGCTGACGCGGCCTGCGCGGCGGCTTCTGTGGCGTGGCGAAGGGCTGCACCGGCCTCCTCCAGAGCAGCGCCCGTGGCACCGGTCCCATGCGCGCCCGTCCGCCAGATGCCACCGGCGCAGCGGTCGCCCGCCATAGTGACAACGACGAGTTCGGGGTGGTCGACCGCGAGGTCGACGGAGGCTTGCCAGCCTCCGTCCACGACAACAGCCCCGCGAGCAGGCGGTCGAGAAGCTCGGTTACCGTCGGGTGCCGAGACTGTGCGTGCAGGCGGAGCCAGGCGGAGCCCTCTCTGGGCACTTCAGACCCGGTGGGCCCAGCCGGCACGGGTCCTGCCGCGGGAGACGGGCGAGCCGAAGCGAGCGCGATAACAGCACCGGCCGCTCCCTGGCCTGCAAGGTTGGCGAGGCCCTCGCGGGCCGCCTGCTCGTCCTCCATGAGCACGGCGGAAAGCGCCTCCCCCGCCGCGGCCTCGAAGGCTGCCTCGTAGCCCTCGTCGACGTGGACGAGCTCTACAAGTGCCCCGAGCATGCCGGCGACCGAGGCCAGCCGGCGCGCACCCGCCCGGGCCCGCGCTTCATCAAGTGCCTGGAAGAGGGCCTCAGCCCTCGCCGACCACTTGTGACGTTCAGCATCCGCCGCCCGGCGCTCGTCTTCCGCCGACGCCAATGCTCGCTCCGCTAATGCCTGGCTTGCACCCGCTTGCTCGACTGAACCTGCAATTGCTGCGTCAGCGGCTCCGGCCTCCCGTATTACCGTCTCGGATTTCGACGCTTCTTCGCGAAGGCGCTCCACGCGAGCTGCCAGAGCAAGGGAGCGCTCGCTGGCACGGCGGAGCTCCGCCTCAGCCTCCTCGGCCGCCCTCGCCAGAGCGGATAGCTCAGCCCGAACTTCGCCGGCTCTTTGGCCGGCGTCCTCAGCTTGCAGTCCGCGACCCTCAGCGCGACCTTCTTCGTGCGCGTCCGCAGGCCCGCCGGACATCGCCTCCACGTCTGCCATGTCCCTGCTGAGGGCTTCCTCGGCCACGGTGAGCTCGACCTCCAGCGGCAGGAGCTGCTGAGCCTCGCGGGCAGTGCTTTGGATTCTGATCTTCCAACGATGCCGCCTCAGCTTCGAGGGAAGACACCACGTCGCTGTCGACCCCGGCGGCCCTGGCGCGCTCGATCCCCCGGGTGCGCTCCGCCAGCAGGGCGACAAGCCCTCCGGCTCTTGCCCTCAAGCCTTCGGCTGCTGGCAAAAGCTCTCCGAGATCGGCAACATCAGCGTCGCGCCTTGCAGAGTCCAGACCAGCTTCGGCTGTCGCGACTGACGCGTCCAGCCTCGCCAGCGAGGACAGTGCCTCGTCCTCGGATCTCGAAAGATCGGCTCTCGCCGTGGCAACCGCTCCCAAACGAGCCCCGAGCAAGCCCAGCTCCCGGCCATGGAGATAGCGGCGCAGCGCCACTAGCTCGGCCATCACATCAGCGTGGCGGCGCGCAGCTTCGGCTTGGCGCTCCAGTGGCCGAAGCTGACGGCGTACCTCCTTCAGCAAGTCCTGCGCCCGCAGCAAGGCGCCCTCGGTCGCCTCCAAGCGACGCTCGGCCTTTTCCTTCCGGCGGCGGTGCTTGGAGACACCCGCAGCCTCCTCGATCACCGAACGCCGGTCCTCAGGCCGGGCCGCCAGGATCGCATCGAGCTGGGCCTGCGAGACGATCGTGTGCTGCTGACGGCCGACCCCGGTGTCCGAAAGGAGCTCCTGGATATCGAGGAGGCGGCACGGCGCACCGTTTATCGAGTAGTCCGACTCGCCGCTGCGCCACAGCGCCCTCGTTATGCGTACCTCCGAAAGATCGATCGGGAGGAGCCCGGCCGAGTTGTCGATCGTGAGCGAAACCTCGGCCCGGCCGAGCCCTGCTCGTTTGGAGGTGCCGGCAAAGATGACGTCTTCCATTTTGGAGGAGCGCAAGGTCCGGGGACCTTGCGCGCCGAGCACCCACGCCACAGCGTCGACGATGTTGGACTTGCCCGACCCGTTGGGCCCGACGACGACCGTGACACCAGGCTCGAACTCGAGGGTGGCGGTGTCTGCAAAGGACTTGAAGCCCTTCAGAGTGAGCGACTTCAGGAACACGCTCCGCCAAACCTAGCTGGGTTGGGCCACAGATGGGGCGAACCTCGCGCCCGCCATGCAGACGTACACCAGGAGCCTGGCCAGTAGCGAGGCCGCAGGGTCACGCAGCCCCGGCATCACGCGGGGGAGGGCGCGCCCCCGTGCAAGCGCGTCCAGGGGTACTCGAGCCCGTCGGCAACCACCTCGGCCACGCTTTCCCCGAAGTAGCGCGAGACGAGCCAAAGGCCCAGGTCGATCCCGCTCGTCACGCCCGCGCTCGTCACGACGCTCCCCTCGTCGACGACCCGCTCTGCCATGACGACCGCGCCCAACAGCGCCAGGTCGCCCTGCGCGTCATGGTGGGTCGTTGCGCGGCGTGAGCCGATCACACCAGCGTGAGCGAGCAGCATCGCGCCGGTGCAAACTCCTGCCATCACCGAGCCGTCCCTGGCCGCCTCTGCGAGCAACGGCAGCCAGTCGCCGCGCTTCACCTCGGCCCATGCGCCTATCTCGTCCCGGGCAACCCACCCGCCTCCGGGCACGACGACCACGTCCGCCGCCCCGGGTACGAAAGTCGCGTCAGGCTTGAAGTTCACGCCGAAGGCCCCGCTCACCCACTCGACGTGCTCCCGGCTGCAAATCCTGACGGCAACCTCTGCTCCGACGGCCGCCGCGCGCCTGAAGACTTCCAGCGGGCCGATCACGTCCAGCTCGTCGACCCCATCAAAAACGATCAAATCGACGAGCAAAATGAAGCCTCCCTTTCCGGGATCCAGCGGCCCGGAGCTATACGCCCGGAGCCGTTCGCGCGATACCGTAGCAGCCCGGCGGCCGGCTCAGCCGTGATGCGCCTTGATGCGTCGCAGAGGCGGCAGCGTCGGCGGCGGTTGGCGTCGCGCGGGAAGGTCTCCGAGCAGCTCAGCGGTCGCTTCAGAGACCTTGCGGACAGCTCGTTCGAAGGCATCTTCCGAAAGGGCCGAGACCGAGGCCACCCCGCTCACCTTGCGGACGAACTGGCGAGCGGCGGCCTCGACCTCCGCAGGTGTGGCAGGCGGCTCAAGGCCTCGCAATGTCGTTATATTGCGGCACATGTTGAATGCCAGGCTACCGCTGGCACGAACGGCAGAAGTACGCGCTTTCGCGCCGAAGTGCACCCGTTGTATGGGGCGCCCGCAGTTGACGCAGGGCTGCCCCAGCCGGCCGTAGACCTTGTGCTCCAGCTGGTATCGGCCCCCCTCGCCGTAAAGGTCGCGGTACTGCTGGTCAGCCAGGGAAGACCCCCGGCGGGTTATGGCCAACTGCAGCACCGATCGGGTAGCTGCCGCTAGCCGCTTGAGCTCGGCTCCTTTCAGGGAGCCGCCGGGCCGGTCGGGGCGCAAGCGAGCCTCAAAACAAATTTCGTCGGCATATATGTTGCCGATCCCGGCCAGGACGCTCTGGTCTACGAGAAGGGACTTGACCCGCGCTTGGCGGCCAGCGAACGCCTCCCGGAGCTGAGCCACATCGATGTCGAGCGCGTCCGGGCCGAGGTGGTCCAGCTCGTCGGGGGAGGCCAGGAAGAACTCGCCGAAGGTGCGCGGGTCCACGAAGCGCAGCTCGCCCGCACCCTTGAAATATAAGACGGCGTGGGTGTGCGGGGCCAGCGGCGCGCCGGGCTCCGCAGCGAGCAGCTGCCCGCTCATCCGGAGGTGGGCGACCATGACCTGGCCGTCGTCCCACTTGAACAGAAGGTACTTCCCGCGGCGCGCGACGCCCGAAGGCTGCCCCTCGAGCGCCCCGAGCAGTTCGGGCTTGTGGCGCCGGACGGTCCGGCGACCCGTTACGGTGACGCGTTCCAGCGTTCGGCCCACGTACTTCCTGGCGACGTCGGCGCGAACGGTTTCTACCTCGGGTAGCTCCGGCATGGCTTGCAGCGGGCCTGGCGGTCAGCGCCTGGGCGCTACTCCCCTGGTGGCTCCGGCAGGCTGTCTGCCTGGGCGAGCTCGGCAGCACGGGCGATGTCGGCAGCCTGGGCGGCCTGGTCAGCCTTGATCGTGTACCAAGCGTGCTTGGCCGCCATCTGCTCGGCTTGCTTCTTCGACCGGCCGTCCCCACTTCCCCTGGAGCGGCCCCCAACGATTACTTGGGCTCCGAAGACCTTCGCGTGGTCCGGCCCGCTGTCGGTGACCCGGTAAACGGGCAGCTCGTCGAAGCTCTGGGCACAGAGCTCCTGGAGGCGCGTTTTGTAGTCGTCGTCGCCAGGCCCTTTGGCGGCCTCCCGCAATCTTTCCTCGAGGAGCCGCAGAACGATCGCGTCCGTTACGGCGTAACCCGCGTCCAGGTAGATCGCCCCGATCAATGCTTCCATCGCGTCGGCAAGGATCGAGGGCTTTAGCCGTCCGCCCGATGAGTCCTCGCCCTTGCCTAGCAGCAACGCGTTGCCAACTCGCAGCTCACGCGCTGTGCCAGCGAGCGAAGCTGAGTTGACTACGGCTGCACGCGCCTTGGCGAGCTCGCCCTCGGGCAGGTCGGGATAGGAGCGGTAGAGGTAGTCAGTTACGATCTGGCCCAGGACGGCGTCCCCCAGGAATTCCAGACGCTCGTTGGGCTCGTGGCGGGGGTGTTCTGCGCACCAGGAACGGTGTGCCAGCGCTTGCGCGAACAGGTCCTGGTCGTTGACCTGCCAGCCGAGGCGCTCGGCGAGCCCGGCACGTTCTGAGGCAGCATCGTCGCGGACCTCAGGCTCTAGCAGCACCGCTGCCTCAGGAGGCGTTGCCCAGCTTGGCGACGACGTAGTCAACGGCATCGCGCACCGTCTTCAGGTCCTCGAGGTCATCGTCGTCGATCCTGAAGCCGGCAAACTGCTCGCCGAGCTCTTTCTCGATGGCCTCTACCAGTTCGATGAGCGCAAGAGAGTCGGCACCCAGGTCCCCGAAGGATGCCCCCTCGGCGATGCGGTCCGGGCTGACCTCGAGGATGTCGGCGAGAGAGCCGCGGACCAGCTCGAGTACTTGCACGCGACCGAAGGCATTCCCTTGCGTGCTGCTATCCAAGGGCACGAAAAACCAGGTTAGCACCGCGCCGCCTTGTCGCCGGCGCAGCGGTGGCTGTCCGGGACTGGCGGTGAGGCCCGGCCTCGCGGGCTGGCCGCAGCGGCCGGGCGCCCGCGGGCACCCGTCGGGGGCGGCGCCGTCTAGTCCCGGCCGGAGCCTATGACCGATTCGATCCGTGCGACTAGCTTGTCCGAGACCGCGTGGTGGGCCACCTTGACAGCGTTCAGGATCGCTCTCGCCCCTGAAGAACCGTGGCTGATGACACAGACGCCGTTGACCCCGAGCAGGACCGCCCCGCCGTAGGTGTCCGGGTCGAACTCGGTCGCAATAGGCACGAGAGCTGGCATGATCGCCTTGGCCGCCTGTTTCACTTCCTCACTGCCCGAAAGAGCGCCGAGCACGGCTCCCACGACCGCCGTCACGGCGCCCTCCAGGGTCTTCAAGACGACATTGCCGGTGAAGCCGTCCGTAACGACTACGTCGACGCGGTCGCTCATGACGTCGCGACCTTCGACGTTGCCGATAAAGCGAACTTCGGGGCCGGCTTTTCCTTCCTCCAGCAAGGCGTGGGCTTCCTTTACCAGGGCGTTGCCCTTGGTGGGCTCTTCGCCAATGGACAGGATCCCCACGCGGGGGTCGGCTATACCGAAGCGTTCCATGGCCAGTGCCCACCCCATCTGGGCGAACTGCACCAGCATCTGGGCATTGCAATCGACATTGGCACCGGAGTCGATGAGCACCGTCGGCGTAGAGCCCGGGACCGGGATCACGGCGGCAATTGCGGGGCGTTGAACCCCAGGCAGGCGGCCCATCCTCAACAACGCACTGGCCATCGTCGCGCCTGTGTTCCCAGCGCTCACCATTGCGGACGCGCGGCCTTCGCGCACGGCTTCCGCACAACGCACCAGCGAAGAGTCGCGCTTCACGCGGATCGCTTTGCCTGGATCCTCGTCCATCTCGATTACCTCGGTGGTAGCGAGTATCTGGACGCCGGGCTGAGGCCCGAGGCTTTCCAAGTAGGCACCGTCACCCACCAGCAGTACAGGGATCCCCAGATCCCGCGCGGCTTGCAGCGCGCCGGCTACCACTTCGAAGGGCGCCCGGTCGCCCCCCATAGCGTCGACTGCTATGGGCAGACCGTCAAGAACATACGCCATGGGGTGCCATCAAGATGGCTATCTACCGTACTTCGACAGCCTGGCGGCCCTTGTACCAGCCGCAGTTCGAGCAGACCGTGTGGGGCACCTTGGCTTGGCGGCACTGCGGGCAGATGCTGCGCGCGGGGACGGTCATCGTCCAGGCGCTGGCTCGCTTGGTGCGGGACTTGGACTTGGAGGTCTTCTTCTTGGGAACGGCCACGAGTGGGCGATCTTACACGCTCGACCAGCCCTGGCGGCCACCCGGGCCGCCGCTAGTCACCGCAATCTCGCAGCCCGACTAGCCCGCGCCGTCCGGGCCTCCCGGCTCCTTCGCACCCTCCAGGCCGCTGACCAGCACCTGGAGCGCCGACCAGCGAGGGTCGAAATGGACTTCCTCGCAATCGCACGGTGCGACATTGAGGTCGCTGCCGCACCTGGGGCATATCCCCCGGCAGTCCTCACGGCACAGTGGCAAGAGGGGCAACGCAACGAACAGGGCGTCGTTCACCATGTCACGGATATTGAGGTGGTCGGCCCCCATGGGATAGGTCCCTTCGTCTTCCCCGCCGCCACGGCGGAACAGCTCCCTTACGTCGGTCACGAGCTCGCCGTCCAGAGGAGCCATGCAGCGCCGGCACTCACCCTCCCACACCGAAGAAATTTTGCCCGTGACGGCAACACCCCCGTCGAAGGACTCGATGACCATATCTGCCACGACCTCGGCTCCCGCCGCAACACGGCTGTCCACGTCTGCCACAAGGGCTTCCTGTGCCGTGCCCTGACGCAGCAAATGGCGTGACCCGCGCAGGTCCCGCAAGTCCCCCAATGCCACATCGAACGGGTCCACAGCCACGCGAGCAGCCCCCGAGCTCAGCCCATGAGGTCCTGGTCGAAGAACTGCTCATCGCCGCCGGCCTCTGGGCCCTGCGAAGCGCCGTGCGCGCTCCCGTTGCTGGCCTGCGGGCTCCCGGTACGGCCTGAGGGGCCGGCGCTGCCACTGGCGGCGCGGGCAGTGCCCGGCCCAGGGTTTGCAGGCCGGCGGGCGCCGAGCCCGCCGAGCCGCCTCTTGTCGCCGCTTACCGCGCTCACCGGGCTTACCGGGCTTACCGGGCTGGCCCTCCCGCGGCTCGTCACCGCGACGTTGCTGTCGAACGTCCCGGGGCCGTGGATAGCAGCGTCTTCGTCCTTGTCGGGCAGCCCGGACAGTTTCTGGCGCCCTGCCGCCACCGTCTTCAACGTCCGTTCCAGGATTATCTCGAACTGTGCGAGCCTTTGGTCGGCGTAGTCCTCGGCCTCCAGGCGCATGCGGCGAGCTTCTTCACGGGCGGTCTCGACCGTCCGGCGAGCCTGGGTCTGTGCCTCTTTCACGATCTCTGTGCGCTGCACCATGCGCTGAGCCTCGGAACGAGCCGCCTCGACGAGCTCCTCGGCCTTACGCTGGGTCGATGCAAGGAACTCCTCGCGCTCCTTGAGCATCCAGCGCGCTTGGCGCAGCTCCTCCGGGAGGCGCTCCATCGCCTCCCTGAGCAGCTCGAGGATCTCTTCTTTGTTGTCGAGTTTCACCGAGGAGGAAAGCGGGAGCGCCCGGGCGCTGCCGATCATGCCAGCCACGCGATGGATCAGCGCATCGGTCTCGGGTAGGGAGCCAGGACCAGCCGTGGTGCTCATAGAGCGAACTTCTCCTTCATAACGGCAAACACTGGCGCCGGGACCATCGTGCCCACCCGGTCTGCTCCTCCATAGCTCATGAAATCACGCAGCCATTTTGACGCTATGAAGGAATAAGCCGACGAGCAAGGCACAAATATAGTTTCAATACCGGACACGGCTTTGTTGATCTGGGCCTGCTGAAGTTCCGCCTCGGCATCCGAGGCTACGCGCAGTCCCTTTACGATGACGTCCGCGCCGACGGCCCGGGCGACGTCGACGACAAGCACAGGGGTGTCGGTGACCGGGACTTCCACGTTGTCGAGGTGGGCTACCGAGGCAGCGATCATCGAACGTCGCTCCTCGATGCTGAAAAGTGGGGCCGCCTTTTGCCGGTTGCGGACCGGCGCTATCACGATTCGCTCGAACACACGGCTGGCAGTCTCGACGATCTCTAGGTGCCCGTTGTGGAACGGGTCGAAAGTTCCGGGGAACAGGGCTGTCCTCATGGGGCCTCGCTGAAACGTGCCAAGGTAACAACGGTACCCCCGTAACGCTTGGCCCGCAGAACCAACCATCCGGGCGGGAGGGCGAGCTCCGATCCGGTTTCCGCCAGCACGAGCGGCCGCAAGTGCACAAGGCGCTCCAGCAGGACGTCCCATCCCTGCCAGGCGTAGGGAGGGTCAGCCATGACGAGGTCTACCTCGGCCTGTTCTGGCCTGGCCCAATTGAGCACGTCAGCGCACACGACGGCCGAGCGTTGCGGCCCATAACCGAGCGCCGCCAGGTTGGCCCGGACCGCCGAGACGGCCGGACGGGCCTGGTCTACGAACGTCGCATGGGCTGCCCCGCGGGAGAGCGCTTCGATCCCCATTGCCCCGCTGCCCGCGAAGAGGTCCCACACCGTGGCCCCCTGAAGGGAAGTAACGGTACCCGTCGTCGAGCTGTCGAGCATCGAACTCTCGAGCATCGAAAACATGGCCTCGCGGGCCCGGTCGCTCGTGGGGCGGGTTGCTCGGCCCGGTGGCGCGACCAGGCGCCTGCCGCCGTTCTCGCCGGCGATCACACGCATGAGAGCCCGTGGCCCTGCGCCTGCCGGGCGCAGCCGCGGCCCTCAGTTCTTGAAAAGGTACTCACGGTCGTCGTCGTCGACGAGCGCCCGCAACTCCTGGGCCAAGCCGGGGTGGAGTTCCAGGGTGGGATCAGAGCCGACGATGTCGAAGGCCACCTCCCTGGCCAACGCCACATAGCTGCGGTGCCTCCTCAACGAGGCCAGCTTCAAGTCGTTGACGCCCTTTTGGCGGGTCCCGAGTATCGTGCCCTCACCGCGGAGGTCCAGGTCCACCTCAGCCAGAACAAAGCCGTCGTTGGTCCGCTCCAGCGCGGCGAGCCTTTCCACCCCTTCGGGCGTCGGCGCTTCGGCGAGCAGGTAACACCACGAAACAGCGGCCCCTCGGCCGACCCGCCCCCGCAGCTGGTGCAATTGCGCGATGCCGAAGTGATCGGCGTCCTCGACCACCATCACAGTTGCGTTGGGCACGTCCACGCCCACTTCGATTACCGTTGTCGCCACGAGCACCTGCAACTCACCCGAACGGAACTCGCCCATAACTGCTTGCTTTTCTCGGGCCGGTAGCTGGCCGTGAAGCAGGCCGAGGCGAAGCCCGGCGAGCGAGCCCTCGGCAAGGCGCGCCAGTTCCTCGCTGGCGGACTTGGCCTGAACCCGATCCGAGCCTTCTACGAGAGGGCAAACAACGTATGCCTGGTGGCCTTTGCCAATTTCCTCGCGCACCGTCGCCCAAGCGGTCTCGACCTCCATCGGGCCACGCGCCCAAACCGTCTTGACCGGCGTCCGGCCTGGGGGTAGCTCGTCGAGCACGGTCGTGTCCAGATCCCCATAGACGGTCATGGCGGCCGTGCGGGGTATCGGGGTGGCCGTCATTACAAGCACGTCCGGCACCGGGCCCCTGATTTTTCCCGCAAAGCCGCCCGTTGTTCCACCCCGAAGCGGTGCTGCTCGTCGATGACGACCATCCCGAGCTGCGCGAAACGTACCGGCTCGGTGAGCAGCGCATGGGTGCCGACGACGATGTTGACATCGCCGTTGCCCAGGCCCGCGAGCAGCGTCGCCCGCTCGGTCGCGGTGGTGCGGTTCGTGAGAAGTTCAACCCTCACTCCCTTCTCACCCCACAGCGAGGCGCTGTCGGGCACCACCAACCCCGAAAGCATCGCCGTAAGTGTCATGTAATGTTGCTCGGCGAGCACTTCGGTCGGCGCCATGAGCGCCCCCTGATGGCCGCTTGCAACGGCGGTAAGAAGGCACCACAACGCCACGAGCGTCTTGCCGGAGCCGACGTCGCCCTGCAACAGCCGGTGCATGGGGACCGCCTTGGCGAGGTCCCCCTCGATCTCTTGAATGGCCCGTTCCTGTGCTCCTGTCAGGGAAAAGGGAAGGCTCTCCCGAAAGCGCCCAAGCAGTTCGGAGCCGACATGGTGTGCGATGCCCTCGCATTCTCGCTCGACGGCGCGCTTGCGCATCACCAGAACCAGCTGCAGCCGCAGCAGCTCGTCGAAACCCAGCCGCCGGCGCGCCGCCTCTTTGTCTGCCCAGGACCCAGGCTGGTGGACGTTCCACATGGACCAGCCACGCGGGGCGAAATTATTTGCCTTCAAAGCTGCCGACGGCACGGGGTCCTCGAGCTCGCCGGCCCATTGGAGAGCCTCGAGGACACACGACCCGATCTCCATCGATGTGATCCCCGCTTTTTCCGACTGCGGGTATATCGGTACCACCCTTCCTATCCACTCCCCTTCGACGACCTCGACGGATGGGTTCGACATCTGGCGCCGGCCGCGAAAGGTCGTAACCTTGCCCGATATCGCTACCTCCATCCCCTCCCGCAAGTAGTTCGCACGCCAGGGTTGATTGAAAAACGACAGGCTCAGGTAGCTGCGTTGGTCCCACACGTCGACCACCACGACCGGCTTGGCGCCACGGCGCGCAGGGCGCCTTTGGACTTTTCGAATGAACGCGATAACAGTCGCATCGTCACCCTCCTTCAATTCAGAGATGGGCACCTGGCTGGTCCTGTCGAGGTAACGGCGAGGGTAATGGGTGAGCAGGTCGAGGACCGAGAGAACCCCCATTTGTTCGAGGGCATCGGCGCGCCGCCTTGGTTCGCGTTTTCCCCCCGGGAGCCGGAGAGGGCGATTGACCGATTGCAGCACGCTGAGCGGGGCACCGGAAAGCTCTGCAAAGCTCTTCATCTGGTCGCCCTCATCTGGTCGCCCTCATCTAGTCGCCCTCATCTGGTAGCGCTCATCTCGTTTCCTCATTCAATACTGAAAAGATACGGGTAAAGCGGCTGGCCTCCATGATGGACCTCTGAGCCCATGGCCGGGCGGTGCTCCGAGAGCCACTCGACGATGCGGCGGGTGTCCGCCGCGCGCGCCCCTTCACCTTCGATGATCGTCACTATCTCGTGGTCTTCGTCGATCAGCGCATCGAGCAGCGCGACTGCGGCGTCTGCAGCCGAAGAGGGCTGCGGGGCCACAACCTCTATGCCGTCGCGGGAAACGCCCAACCAGTCGCCTTCTTTCACGGGGCCAACCTCGCTCACCGCATCGCGCGAGGCTTGCACCACCTCTCCGGCAACGACGTGGGCGGCGGCGGCGGCCATGTTTTCTGCATTGGTGCCCACATCGGCTTCGGGGTCATACGCCAGGAGTGCCGCGAAACCTTCCTGGGTGCCGGCTGTGGGCACCACTCGCACTTTCTTCGAGGAATGGGCGGCGGCCTGCTCTGCCACCGCGATCACGTTGGGGTTGTTCGGGAGCACGATGACTTCCTCGGCGGGAGCAGAGGCGATCGCATCGAGGATCTCGGCGGTCGAGGGGTTGGCCGACTGCCCACCCGCAACGATCTGGCGAGCACCGAGGGAACGGAATATCCGCTTCACCCCATCGCCAGCGCAGACTGCCACGACCGCACAGGTGACAGGCTCGGGTGGAGCCTCGTGCTGGTCACCCGCCGCTGCCGCTTCCCGCACCCAGCGCTCCTCCTCCACCTGCTCGTACAGGTCGCTCACCCGGATCCGGCGGGGCTGGCCGATCTCAATAGCTGCTTCGATGGCCGCGCCGACGTCGTCGGTGTGGATGTGGCAGTTGTAGAGGCCGTCACCACCGACGATCACGATCGAGCCGCCGACGCCTTCCCACACGGAGCGGAACGCCGGTATCGCCTCGTCCGGCGCCTCAAGGAAGAACATGACCTCATAGCGAAGGTCGCCGACACCACCGGGGCCGGCGAGGCCATCCCCGGTCGCTGCAGTCGGCGGACCGCTGCGGTGCTCCCCCAGCTGCTGTTCACCGGCAGGTGGGGGCGGGACCTCGATCTCGCGGCCGTCGACGACCTGCAGGAAACTGTCGAACAGCAACAGCAGACCCGCCCCCCCGGCGTCCACCACACCGGCCGCCCGTAAAGCGGGCAACTGCTCGGTTGTGCCGGCGAGCGCTCGGGCTGCGGAGCTGCGGGCAGACTCCAGGACGTCCGCCAAGCCGGGGCTCTCGTCCTCATCATCGCTTACCCCGCCGCGAAGGGCGTCCTCCGCGCCCCGGGCCGCGGCCCTCGCAACGGTGAGGATCGTGCCTTCGACCGGGTTGCTGACAGCGGCGTAAGCGCTGTCGCTCGCCCGGGAAAATGCGTCGGCCAGGTCGGCTGGCCCGAGCTTGCCGTCACTTCCGGGACCGGAACCGGCGTCCCGGAAAGCGTTCGCCACGCCGCGCAGCACCTGCGAAAGGATCACGCCCGAGTTGCCGCGTGCCCCCATGAGCGAGCCGTGGCTCAAGCATGCCGCGAGCTCTTCCATGTCGAGCCCGCGCTCCCCTGCCTTGGCCTGTGCCTCGTCGAGCTCCGTGCGGACAGCCCCGACCGTGAACGCCATGTTGGTCCCCGTATCGCCGTCGGGGACCGGGTAGACGTTGAGGCGGTTGAGAGCGGGGCGGTGCTGGTTCAGGGCGTCGCTGTAGACGCGCACGACACGAGCGAGGTCGCCGGCGGACAGCCTGTCGTCTGTTCGGGTACGTCGTGCTCCCACGTCCGGCACTCCCACGCTCGTTCATCCCTGTGCTGGTCAGAGTACTCGCTGGGGCCTGCCGGAGAGATGGTTACTGAGGCTGCTAACCTAGGCGTCCCTATGGCAGCGGTCTGCGAAGTTTGTGGTCGGCACTCGTCGGTCGGCATGAGCATTAGTCACTCACACCGACGTACGAAGAGGCGTTGGTACCCCAATATCCAGCGGGTGCGGGCCATCGTCGGCGGTAGTACACGGCGCGTGCACGTCTGCACCTCTTGCATCCGCGCTGGCAAGGTAACCAAAGCGTCGCGCTAACGGCTTCTTGTCGACCGTGAGCTGACCGGTCGTCTTACTAGCGGTCTAGAGCGGGGTCTAGAGCCGCCCTTAGAGGCCTTGGGGGCGCCTGAGGGAGTTCGCCTCGAGCAATGACATAACGTCCTCGCTGCGGAAGCGCAGGTGCCCACCGACCGTGCGCAGGCACGCCAGCTTGCCCGAGGCGGCCCAGTTGATAACGGTGCGCTCGGTCACATCGAACAACGCCGCCACTTCGTGGCTGCGCAGGAGCGAGTGGCCGTCTGCGGTCTGCTTGACACCATTGGGGTGCTCTGAGGGAGATGCAGGCCCAGAAAGCTGGTCCACGCCCCTGTGAGCGGACAACGCACCGGAAATGAGCCTCCCGATCGCAACCATGGCGGCACGTTCGCGCCGGGACAGCTCTCGGGGCTCGGTGTCCAGGACAGCAAAGATCGCGCTCACCTCACCGGTGGGGCCGAGCAGCGGGACTCCGAGGAGCCAACGGATCCCCAGGTTGGAGCGCGCAAGGCGGCTGTGGGCCAGCGCCGGGTTGCTGGCAGGGTCCGTCACCTCGACGGGCTCCCTCCGGCCGGAGATGATGGCGAAGAGCTCGGGGTCCTCGAGGGCTTCGCGCTCGGCACCGAACGACAGCGTGCTCCACGAACCACCCTTCACAACCGTGACCAGGGCAAGCGGGCAGCGTGACGCCGTAGAAGCGACAAGCAACAGATCGGCAAAGACCTGTCCTGCCTGGCTTACGTTATTGCCGTCATCTCGGCGCGCAGTCGTCGGGTCCTGGCCGCCCAAGTTCACCACGCCAGGTCCCAGGGGCCGGCGGGCAACGGGGAGAGATGAGGGCCGCGAAAGCGTCCGTTCCCCCGCGCGCTCGACTGGCATGGGGTTGGACTGCAACACAGTATTGCTCGCGTCGCGCACGTTGACCGGTCTCCTCCTTGTTCCCGGGAATCCCCGAAAAGGCTCAATCCAAACGTCGGTCAGTCACCGAAGCCCCTTGAGGTAAGGGCGGAGAAACCGGAAGAACGTTACCCTCCTCCCGAAGCGCTGCACGCTGCGCTCACAGGGCCACGTTCAGCACCAATGGGCCCTGGGCCACTCTACAACGAGTGTTCCCACCCGGCCACTCGGAGCGTTTTGCCAGCTACACAGCGTAGTTGGGAGTCGGCGACGCACTCACCGATCATGTAGGGGGCTGGCACACCGGCGGCGAGGAAGGCTTTTACCACTTCCGCTGGCCCTGGCGCCGTCAAAACGAGGACGTAGTCGTCGCCACCGGCGAGCGCTTCCTCGATTTCGGCACCCTCCGCTACTGGGACGCTTGCGAGCTCGAACCCTACGCCCGACTGCCTCGCCAGCTGGTCGAGGTCGGCCGCCAGGCCATCGGAGACATCGATCATGGCTGTCGCTCCTGCCAGGCGGGCAACGACCCCCTCGGCCAGTGCCGGGCGAGGGCGGGCATGTGCTGAAACGAGCGCCTGGTCGGCCGGTCCCCACGCGTGAGGGCCGGGCCCCGCCTGCCTCAGGATCCGCAGCCCCGCGGCCGCCGCCCCGAGTGGGGCAGTGACCCAGATCCGGTCCCCCGGACGCGCGCCGCTGCGAAGGACCGGCTCACCGTCGAGCCATCCGGTGACCGCCACGCTCACGACCACCTCACTGCCTGCGCTCAGGTCTCCGCCGACCACGTCGCAACCGAACTCGGCCGCGGCCTCCCCGATGCCTTCGTAGAGGTCCTCCAGCTCATCTGGCCCGAGCCCCACGACGCTCACGAGCGCATGGGCGGGCCGGCCGCCCATGGCGGCTATGTCGCTCAGGTTGACAGCCATCGCCTTCCACCCGAAGTCCGACAGCGTCGTGAGAGACAGGTCGGCATCGATGCCAACAACCAGCGTGTCCGCCGCGAGCAGGAGGAGCGGCGCTTGGCCGGGCGACGAGACGGGCACCCTGGCGACGGCCGCGTCGTCGCCGGACCACACCTCGCCCTCCGGCGGCCCCGGCAGGAGCCTGCTCAGCCGGGCAAGCGCCTCGTGCTCACCGCGTCCGGTACCTGCTACATGCGCGACAGCAGCTCCGCCTTCTTGGCCGCGAACTCCCGCCGGCTGATGACGCCTCTCTTGCGCAGGTCGTCCAGCTGGTTGAGCTGGTCCGCAACGCTCAGTTCACGCGGGCCGCCCCGGCGCATCCGTCGCGGCTACCCCTGCAAAAGGCGCTGGGCTCGGAGCGTTCCCAGGCACCGGTACGACCCCTACGGAGGCATTGGCGGCGGCCGGATCCCCTGTGCCAGCGACCCAAGAGCCAGGACGGCGCTGGTTGATGAGGCGGTAAATCTCGTTTTGGATCCTCACAGGGTGGGGCAGGTCAGGGAAGACCTCCTGGCTGTCCCGGCCGGGCGATTCGAGCAGGATGTCGCCGCAGCCCATGATGCGGTCGAGCAACGTCTGGTTGTAGGTGATATCTGTCAAGCGGTCCAGCAGGATCTCTCGCACGGTACGGCGGAGGATGCCCTTTCGCATGATCAGCCTCTCGGTGGTCACCACGAACGAGGTCGTCACCCAGCGGACGTAACGCCCGCCGAGCCAGAGCAGGCACAAAACGAGCAGTGCGGCCAGGGCAAGCTCTGCCCAATGCGGCACGTTCTCCACAAGTGCCACCACCGAACCGACGACCACGACGGCCACGGCAAAGATCGGGCCGGCGAGGTACTTCCAGTGTGGACGGACGTCGATCGCCACCTGCTCGCCGGGATTGAGGGACTTTTCCGGGTAACCCATAGTGGCGCCTCCTAACCGAGCTTATTGGCGATCGAGGCAGCGGAACGCAAGGCTGACCCGTCGGCTCCCATCGAGCTCCATTGGGCGCTCGGCCGCAGCTTCGCCTCTTCGATCATGTCAGCCAGAAGGTTTGGGAACTCCACGGCAGCGTCGCCAACCCATAAGTACTTGGCGAGCGATCCCGGGATCGTGTTGACCTCGTTCACCCACCATGGGCCCGCGCGGCCCGTGACGAGGAAGTCGATGCGCCAGACGCCGCGGGCCCCGGCCAGCGCTGCGACGGCCCCGGCCGCCTCTCGGAGCTCTTTCTCCAGGCCGGCATCGAGCTGAGCCGGCAGTTCGCGGGGCGAGCTGACCAGGCCGTCACCCCCGAGGTACTTGTCGTTGTACGAAAAGATCTGGCTCTTGCCCGGCGCCCTGAGCGGGCGGTCGAAGAGCGACAAAGCGAGCGCCGGGTAAGCCCGGACTGCCACGTTGACGTCGTAAGCGTCGGAACGGTACGGCTCGGCGACGAGCCCTCGGGACGTGTGAGGCCCGCCGAGCTCGGCGTAGCGTGCGACGTCCGCCCACTCGGCGATTACTTCGATCCCGATCGAGGACCCGCCGAAGCGAGGTTTCACGATGTGGGGGCCGTCCCACTGGGGCGACTCAGCGCCGGGGGCGACGAGCTTGCGAGGGAGCGTAGGCAGGCCCGCGGCTGCGACGACCGAGCCGAAAGCCAGCTTGTCCATGCACAGCGCGGCGCCCGAGGCGGCAGGGCCGGTGTAGGGCACGCCTGCCAGGTCGAGCGCTCCCTGGAGGGTGCCGTCTTCGCCGGGGCCGCCGTGGCAACACACGACGATGGCATCCAGCCCGAGGCTTCGCTCCTTGCCCAGAACGCCGGCCTTCGCCTCGAAGAAACCGCCCCCGGGCTCAGCGACAAAGCGCAGCTCGCGGGCACCCTTAGGCGCTCCATCGAGGAAAGCGTTCGCTTCGAGGGAGGGGCTGACCGCCACGAAACGCTCGCCCTTGGTCCAATAGATCGCCTCTACGCTGTCGCCTGCCGCCATGAGCGCCCGGGCCGCCTGCAGGCCGGTCAAGATGCTGACGTCGTGCTCCGGTGAAGGACCTCCGAAGAGGACGCCGACTCTGCCTGCGCTAACCGGGCCAGTACGCACGCTGCTTAAGGGTAGTGGTCAGGCAGGTCGTTCTCATACAGCACGGTGTCGCCTGGGCCGAGGTTGGCGGAAACCCATGCGACCGCGGCTGGCCGGTTGCGGACACAGCGGGCTGGCAAGCCGGCGGCCCTCGCACCGGCAAGAAGCGCTCGGGCGTTCGTGCGGCCCACCACGAGCAGCTGCGTGGCTACTGCCCCGGCGCTCGCTGCAAAATTTGCGTTTTCTCTGGCTTGGACCCGTCCGAGCTCGACCATGCCGGGCGTGACCACCACTTTTTTCCCGCCCGGGGCTGCGGTTGTCCCGAGTAGCCCGAGCGCAGCTTTCGCTCCAGCGGGGTTGGCGTTGTATGTGTCGTCGATCACGCTCGCACCGTTCGACGCGCGCTCGGGGGAGCGCCGATGAGGAGCACCCGGGAGAGACTCGAGGCGGGACGCCACTATTTCGGCGGGGACTCCCAGAGAAAGCGCAGCCGCCACGGCACAAGCAACGTTCCCAGGGTCGACCGTGGGCGCCGCGGCGATGACCTGGTCCATTTCAGCACTGAAATGCTTTGCGCGCACGTGTAAACCACCGTCCTCGGAGGTCACTGTCACGTCGGCAAGCGGGCCGTTAGACGAGCACCGCCAAACGGTCTTGCCCTCCTCCTCGGCTTTTTGCGCGAGCTGCTCCAGGAGCGGGTAGTCCACGTTCACGATTGCGGCACGCGCCTTTTCGAGGATCTCGGCTTTGGCCTCTACGATGTTCTCCAGGCTTCCCATCCGCTCCAAATGAACCGGCCCGAGCGCCGTTATGACAGCAACCTCAGGGGGAGCCCACGCGCACATGGATGCGATTTCGCCGGGCCCGTAGGTGCCCATTTCCGCCACAAATACCTGAGTACCACTTGCCAAATGATCGTTTATGGCGCGCGCCAGACCCGCCGTGTTATTGAAACTTGCCGGGCTGGCAACGACCGACATCGCACCACCGACGAGGTGAGCGACGTAGCCCTTGGTCGTCGTTTTACCGTACGAGCCGGTGATGGCAATTACCCGTGGCCCAACTGAGCGCAGCCGTTGGCTTGCTCTGGCCACGTAGGGAGCGAGAAGCCGAGCTTCCGGCGCCCGGGTGGCCCAGAGCGCCAGGTCGACGAGCACTGGCGCGCCGAGAGCTGCGAAAGCGGCCGTTGAGGCGGCCCCATGGAACCCGGCCAGGGCACCGACGACCGCTACCGGCAGGGCCGCAATGACCGAGCTGACCATGGTGAGGCGGCGTAACCTCGCCGTCCACACGAGCTTCGATGTCCTCCCCCGGACGGCCAGGCCAATAGGGCCGGCTGCCGCTGCGACGATCGCCACGAAGATGCCCGGCACCCACCACACCGACACCACGGCCCCGGCCGCGCCGACAAGGCCGAGCAGCCTGTTGACGGCCCCACTTCCCCACCAACGGCGGGCAAAACGCACGGTGGAACCCGGCAGGTAATGTTCCCGCTGCGCGACCCTCAGCCAGCGGAGGTACGCCGGTGCGAGGGCGCCGACCGCCAGCACCAGCCCGAGCGCGTCCAGAGCCTCACTGCTCATCGTTGGGGCTTGTTCATAGCCCGGGCCTGTTCATAGCTCGGGCTTGTTCATAGCTCGGCCCGGTGGCGGAGGATCGCAGCCCTCACCTCGCTTGCCAGTTGCGGCCCGATGAGGTGGCCCGCGCCCGGCACCACCGTCACGCGCGCCGGCTCGGCGCCGTCGAGGCCCGCCCTCACTCCGGCCAGCGATGCCTCCCGGTCATCCTCGCCCCAGACCAGTTCGACCGGCTTGCCAGCTTCCGCCCAGGCCCGCAGAGGCGGCATATAAGCAGCATTGGCCGTCTCGCTCACTGCCTTTACCAGGACACCGCGCATAGTCGGGGTTGCGCTCCGGTAGTCGCTCGAGCCGTGCTTACGGCGCAACTGTTCCATGCCCTCCTCCGAGACGAGCCCGGCCCTGTGAAGAGCCCGTCCGGCCCGGTAGGCGAACGACGGCCGCGAAACGCGCTTGCCGGGCGGCGGGGCAAGCGGCGCCCCGGTCAGCACGAGGGCGCAGGTACGCCCTTGCCTGCCTGTTGCCCCCTCGGCCGCTGTCGCGAGCTGGACTGCGACCCTGCCACCGAAACTGTGCCCAACTACGACAATCGGGCCGCCGGCCAGCTCGTCAAGTACGGGCGCCACCCATTCGGCGTACTCGAGGGTGGACCAGGGCTCGGGCGGCTCTGCAGCGACACCGTGGCCCGGCAGGTCGAGGGCCACGGCATCGAGGCCGTTGAGGACCTGGTCGAAATCGTGGTGGTCACGGCCCCAACCGTGCAGCGCGAGGACCCAGGGACCCCCGGTCCCGTACCTCGCGCCCCACAGGCGCCCACCGGCGAAAGTGCTGAGCGCCATGAGTTCCGGCCGACAGACTACTCGGCGGCCGAACGCGCTCCCCTGATACCGCCAGTGCGGTCCCCCGTGCCGTGCGTGCTAGTCGTTCCATCCGCGCCGCTCGCACCATGCCCGTCGTGCTGGGCGTGCTCGTCGCGCTGTGCGAGGTCGTCGCGCTGGGCGTGCTCGTCCTGCTGGGCGTGCTCGTCGTAGCGTGCGTGCGCGTCGGGCCGGCCAAAGCCGGTAAGCGTCCCACACGCCTTGTAGGGTGAACTACATGGTTGTAACCATGGCTCAGCCAACTGACCTGCTCGCCGACCTCACGCCTTCGCAGCACCTTGCAGTCACAACGCCGTCGCCGACGGTGTGCGTCATCGCTTCGGCGGGCGCCGGCAAGACTCGGGTGCTCACCCGCCGGGTCGGCTACCGGGTCGTCACCGGTGCTGCCCGGCCCGAGCACGTGTTGGCGATCACCTTCACCCGCAAGGCGGCAGGTGAGCTACGCGAGCGTCTGAACGGACTGGCCCCAGCCAGGGCGGTCACGGCCGGGACCTTCCACTCCCTGGCGCTCAGCCAGTTGCGGCGATGGTGGGCTGACCGGCGGGCACCGGAACCGGCTTTGCTCGAGCGTAAGGGGAGGCTCCTCGCCGAACTGGTGGCCGGGCGGCCTGGTCTGGCGGACGTCAGCATCGTTGAGCTTGCTGGCCAGATCGAGTGGGGCAAGGCCCGGCTGGTGGAGCCCACCGCGTTCGCGGCTGCGGCCAGTGCAGCGCGTAGGGAGCTGCCGGCGGACGCCGAGGCCATCGCCGCTCTTTACGCCCGTTACGAGGACGAAAAGCGCCGGCGCCGCCTCGTCGACTTCGAGGACCTGTTGGTGCGCTACGCGAGTGCGCTCGAAACAGACAGCCGTTTTGCGGCGGCCCAGCGCTGGCGGTGGCGCCACGTCTTCGTCGACGAGCTACAGGACGTCAACCCGCTCCAATGCCGCCTCTTGCTGGCACTTCTCGGGGACAACCAGGATCTGTTCGTCGTCGGCGACCCCAACCAGGCCATCTACGGATGGAACGGGGCGGACCCCGGCTTCCTGGCCAATGTCCCCCGGCGCTGGCCGGGCGCAGAGGTGGTGCACCTCGATGAGAACCACCGTTCGAGCCCCCAGGTCGTCGCGGCCGCGGCGGCGGTCCTCGGCCGCCAGGCACCCCCCGACGCGCGATCGAGCCAACCAGAGGGCCCGCTCCCCCAGTTGCGCTCCTTCGCCTCCGAGGAGTCCGAGGCGGCGGGAGTCGCGGCTCAGCTGCGAGAGGCATGTTCGAGGGGCATCCCCTGGGAACAGATGGCAGTTCTTGCAAGGACCAACACCCAGATCGGAGTGATCTGCCAGGTCCTGCGGCGCGCCGGAATCCCTTTCCGCTCAGTCGCACCGGCAGACGACGACGAGCTTTCGGACGAAGAACACGACCCCGGACCGCACGCAGAGCGTGTGACCGTCTGCAGTTTCCATCGCGCCAAGGGCCTCCAGTGGCAGGCCGTTTGGGTATGCGGCTTAGAAGCGGGCCTGGTGCCGATTGCTTACGCTTCCGATAGTGCAGCTCTGGCGGAGGAGCGGCGCCTGCTGTACGTGGCTTTGACGAGGTCGGAGCGGGAGCTGTACTGCTCGTGGGCCAGGGAGAGGCGCTACAGCAATGGGCCTCCCCAGCGGCGGGAGCCGAGCCCTTGGCTCGGCGCGCTTGCGGCTCATTGCGCCGGCACCAGGGCGGAAGACCAGCAACCAAAAACCGCCCCCGATGCTGCCTTGCTCGACTTCTTTAGCTCTGCACGCCGGCGGCTCTCCCGCACCAAAGCTGCCACGACCGTGCCACCCGACCCGGCCGGCGACGCCCTGGCCGAGCGCTTGCGCGATTGGCGCCGGCGCCTGGCACGCGCCTCAGGAGTCCCGCCCTTTGTCTTGCTGCACGACTCCACGGTCCAGGCGATCGCCGCTCGGAGACCGGTCACTACAGAAGAACTGCTGACGGTGCCCGGCCTCGGTCCCGTGAAGGTGGCCCGCTACGGCCCGGCGATCCTCGAACTGGTCCAGGCTTGCTAGCAGGCATCCTGGGCGTTGCCCGGCTCCCGGCAGCCACAATCGGTGGTGAGATCGGCGTGATGGCCTCCGGAACAGGAAAATATTGCCTGTTCTTGCTCAAGCTGGACTCACTGAGCGTGACGCAGTAAACTAAAGACGCAATGTCTGAGTGGTACTCAATCGAGGTGTTTGACGGCGCCTCATCCGCGGGTTTGTGGGCTGAAGCCCATGGCGATCCCATACTTGAATCAGCCCTTTTGGCGGGCGCAAAGGACTGGTCCTGGCAGCACCACAGCTGGGGAGTAGTGCTGGAGGTGGAGTTCGTCGACGCGAAGGGTTGGGACGCTTGGCGGGCGCTCGCCCACGTGCAGGCCGCTCTTGACGCTGTACCGGACCCGATCAGTGGCCTGATCGTCTACCGCGGGCGGGGTGGCAGCGCCGGGACTTCCCGTCGACGCCGGCCACGCCCACTGGCGGGTGGCGGTTCGGCCGCATTGCCGTTGCCTTGGGAGTGGGAAATGGAAGGTCCTGCCCGGCTGCCGCAGTGGGGCTTTCGTAGCTTGAGCTACCCCCTCGCATAAAGCGGGCAGCTCTAGAGCGCTAAAGCTCTAGAGCGCGACATCCACAAACAAAGGCGCGTGGTCTGAGGGCTGTTTTCCCTTGCGTGCGTTGCGGTCGACAAGAGCCCAGGTGATATTGTCCGCCAACGGCCGTGTTACAAGGATGAGGTCGATGCGCATCCCGCGGCCTTCATGGAAGTCACCGGCGCGGTAGTCCCAGTACGTGTAGAGCTTTTCTTTCGGCCAGCGCTCACGAAACGAGTCGACGAGCCCCCAAGACTCAAGCTGGGCGAGAGCCTCGCGCTCCTCCGGTGTCACGTGCGTTGCCCCGACAAAAGCCTTGGGATCCCAGACATCGATGTCCGCTGGGGCGATGTTGAAGTCGCCACAGACAGCGACCAGGTCGTCGGGCTTTGCCACTGCCGCGAGGTGCCGGCGCAGCCTCGCAAGCCAATCGAGTTTGTAGGCGTAATGTTCCGAACCCACGGTCCGCCCGTTCGGGACGTACGCGCTGCAAACCCGCACCCCGCCGCAAGTCGCTGTTATCAGCCTCGTGTCCGGGTCCCGGTCCGCCTCCGGGAAGCCCATTAGAGGATCCTCCAGGCCGACCCTGGAGAGAATGGCAACACCGTTCCACTGGCCCGACCCGTGGTGCACGGACTCGTACCCGAGCGCTGCGAACGCAAGGTGAGGAAAGGTGGCATCCGCGAGCTTGGTCTCCTGCAGGCAGAGCACGTCCGGCTGCGCGTAGGCGAGCCACTCGGGCACCCGCTCCATCCGCACCTTCAAAGAATTGACGTTCCAGGTTGCAATACGCACTGTTTTCGCCCCCCCTCGCCTCTTTCGCCCGCCTACGCTCGCCCAGCGCCGATCAGGCCGACCCCGACGGCGGCATCTGCACTACCTGGAACAGCTCAGCCAAGCACCCGTCTTCGAGGCCCGCAGCTCGTGCGTTGGCAGAAAGCCAACCCCGCAGCCGCTCTTCCAGGTCACCTTCGTGGCCGACCTGGCTCCTGTGTTGACGAAGTGCCGCGATCTTGCTGTCGAAGGTTGTGGTGACGTCGACGGCGCGGTTGCTCCGCGGGGAGGCCATCAACCACAGCTCCTTGACAGAATGTGGCTCGAGGCCCTCCTTCAAAAGTTCGGGGTGGGCAAAGGGATTGCGCGCGTCAGGATAGGCAACGCAGATGGCAGCCTCACCGGCCGCCAGGTGGTCGGGGTGGCTGGCGCCGATGCGGTCCCAGTAGCGCTCCGGGGACTGGCAGACGAGGCGGTCGGGGCGGAACTCGCGGACAGCCCTGGTTATGTCGCGGCGCAGCTCAATGGTCGAGGTCAGCCGGCCGTCGGGGTACCCGAGGAACGTGACCGTAGATACGCCCACCTCGCTAGCCGCAGCGCGCTGTTCCTTCTGGCGCAGCTTGGCCATGTCCTGGCGCGAGATGGCGCGATCGGAACCGCCGGCATCGCCGTCGGTCACGATGCAGTAAGCGACCTCGGCACCCGCTTTGACCCACGCGGCAACCGAGCCCGCGGCCCCGAAATCGACATCGTCCGGGTGAGCGGTAACGACGAGCACGCGCCCAACCTCAGTTAGGTCGTCAAGCGCGTAAAGCGAACCCTGCTGTATCTCGGTGATGTGACAACTCTATCCAAGTTGGCTCAAGATAACTCACCAAAAACCTCTAGTCACCTTGTCGTGAGCTTCTAGCGAGCTTGGCTGAGAGACGCCGGACCGGCAAAAGCCGGGCAGCGGCACGAGCCCGGCACCGGCCCCGAACGATCGAGCGCGGGCCAGCCGCGCCACTGGCCCGCTGCTCCTTACGCCGAGCCCCTCAGCTCGGCAACAGCGCCCCCCTTATATGTCGCCCCCTGCCGAGCAAACTCAGCAGTTGGCGGCTTTTCGCTTGTGGCAAACGTTATACCCACATTCACGCTCGAACAAGAAAAGTGACGACTTTTTTTCCTCATTTGCCGCCAGTTTCAGACGTCTGCGGACAATTCGCACCTAGCGCGGTTACGCGTGCGCTCGACGCATTGCTTTTGCGCAAGATTGAGGCAACGACCACTCCCTTGATTGCAACTTCGCATAATGCCGGCCGCCCGCTCACTCGTTGCAGTCGAGCCCGCTCTAAGCGTGCTGGTGAGCAGGCCGAGAGGGTCGCGAGGTCGCCCCGACCGCACCAAACGCTGGGCTACCATGGTGCCGGCCTCGCCCTGCACGGTCGGGCGCCAAAAGGGGGTCCCGTGCTTGCTCGCTGGAAAGCCGTCGAGAAGTCCGATCATGACGCCTGACGGCTCAGGCGTCGTGAGTTCCGCATTTGCTGAAGTCCAGGCATGACCCCCGACGCTCCAGCGTGATCACTTGCGGGTTTGCTGAACACCTGGCCCTCGAAGGTCAATGTGGTCAGTTCCGCATGCCGGTAGCTCATGCCCTCAGAACTGGGCTGATAGTGAACGGTGCAGCTCACGGCTGGCGATCATCGGGTGGTCGACCAGCCAGCACGTTCGGGCGGAGTAGCAGTGCCCTGGGGCCGCCCCGACTTTTCGTTCCTGTCAATGGCCAATAGGTTTTCCCGGAGTCTCGGCGCCAGAAAATTTGCCCGGGGACTGCCAGTGGCCAAGGCCGATTGACGGCGAGTTCGGAACCGAAAGTGAAAAGAGTCTGTCGGGTAGAGCGAGCGCCAGAACCGTCTGATCAGCGGGCCGCCGCCTCCCTGATGGCGTCTCTCGGAGGCTGTCGCGGCTGCGACCTTCCAGGTCGCCAGCGAAACTGAGCGTCATTATGACGCACCCGACTAGTGCCGAATGTGCGGTGCTTGGCCGTCGTTCGGCAGAGAGGTCTTACTTACTTAGGGCACGGGTCAGAAGAAATGGAGGTGGCGCGCCAGGTCGAGTGCCCGGGCTAGCTCGCCAGCGGCTACATCAGGCTGCCCACTTGCACAGGCCGCGCCAGCCGACTTCAAGAACCGACTGACCTCATCGGGGAGATGCTGCTGGGAACGCTCGAGCATTTGGAGGCCCGCCGCGACAGCCTCGGCGAACTCTCCGTCACCGAGGTGCGTGGCGACAAGGGGCCAGAGATATACCCATTTGCAAGAGTGGGCAGGGATCGCCACGGTCCCCCATCGCTCCCTGGCCTCAACCGCCAGCACGATTAGCCTGGCCAGCTCCCGGTCCTGCCAGGCCAGCCAAACGAGACACCCCTTAGCCAGGCCCAGGCCCACCGACCCGGCCCGACCGGCGAGCTCACACGCCGCCAAGGCTCGCGGGGCCAGGGAGCGGACCGCTCGGGTGTCGTGGCGACGTAGCGCCCCTTCGGCCAGCCAAGCCAGGCATGCCGCTTGCAAAAGAATATTGCCGCTGCGCTCAGCAACCGCGAGCGACCCTTCCAGCTGCTTTTGAGCCTCTCCCAGCTCGCAGCGCATTGTCAGCCACATGCCCAGCTGGCATGCCCTCCAAGCGATCTCGACTACGTCGCCGGTTTCGGTCGCTATGGCCGCGGCCCTGCGGGCGTCGATTAGGACCTGCTCCTCGATGCTGTACCGGTTCTGTTGCGCCCTCTGCCAAGAAAGGCACCAGTAGAAGACCTGTCTGCGGTCGGGTGAACCCCTAGCCTCTACCAGCGGACGAGCCCCAAACAACGCCGCCATGGCCAGCTCCGGTTCGTTGCGCAGGAGGTGGATGTTCACTCGCCCGTGCAGCGTCAGTTCAAGCCACTGGTCCACAACCGCGTCATCTCGGTCCCCGAGGCAATCCCCGAGCAGCTCCTCAGCGGCGTCAACGCGGCCAGGGCAGCGTCGAAGTCAAATTCGTCGATCTCCACCCTTCCCAGTAGGGTCTGGACACGGGACCGTTGGAGCGCATCGCCTTGGCCAACGAGGCGGACCGCCTCACCGAGCACTCCTCGAGCTTCGCCGGTTCGTCCGGTACGCCAGAAGACTTGAGCGAGCTTGGCCCTCAGGGCTATGGCAGCCTGGGCCATGTTTCGCTAACCGGGCCTTCCAAGTCCGCGACTTCGATGCCGGCTCGGAACGAAATGACGGCTTCGTCGTTGGCGAACGCTCCCACGGCGTGGCTGCCCGCTAGCTCGAAGTAATGCACCGCCCGCCCCGGCTCCGCCGCGGCGGCGTAGTGGTGGGCCAAGACCGCTGCCACTTCCTCCAGGCGCTCGGCCGAGGCCGCCTCCAGCCCCCAGGCCGCGCGGGCATGCAGCCGGCGGCGTTGGCTCCGGACCATACCCCCGTAAATGGCTTCCTGGATGAGGGCGTGGCGGAACCGGTAAGCGGGTTCGGGCCCCTGGTGCACCTCGGTGAGCAAGCCGGTGGCGCACAGCTCGCCCAGTCCGCTGCCCAAGCCCTCTTCAACCTCAGCCACCGCGGCGAGGAAGCTGAGGCCGAACTCTCGCCCGAGGACCGCGGCGGAGATGATGATCTCCCGGGCCTGCGGGCCGAGGCGGTCCACGCGGGAGCGGATGAGGCGCTCCAACACCGCCGGGACCTCCGTGCCGGCGTTGCCGCTAACGCGCCAGGCCGTCCCGTCCTTGACCAGGGCGCCGGTCTCGACCAGCGAGGAGAGCCGTTCCTCCAAGAAGAGCGGGTTGCCCTCGACGCCTGCGCACATGGCTTCAATGACCTCTTCGCTCGCGTCGGGCCCAACGAGGGACCGGGCTAAGGCCCGCTCGGCCTGTTCGGGCAGAGGGGAGAGCTCTACCCTGCGCAGCGCGCAGTGGGCGCCGGCCTCTAATGCGCTCTCGAGACCGGATACCCCCGGGTCGGGCTCGGGGCGCCTGGTGGCGAGTAGGAGCAGAGGGCCATCACCGGCGAGTGCCGCCAGTTCCCCGGTGAGCCGCAAGGATATGGGGTCGGCCCAGTGCAGGTCCTCTAGGACCAAAACGGTCGGCCCCCTCTCGAGCAGTCGTGCGACAACGGCGCTAACAGCGGCGAAGGTCGCCCGCTGGAGCCGCTCGGGGCTGAGCCGGGCCAGGCGGGCCTCCTCTGGGCCGGGGCGTAGGCCCATCATGAAGGCCAGTAGGCCCGCGTGGTCGACTTGGCCCCCGAATATTGCCTTCATGGCCCGCTCCAGGGCGGGGCGGACCACCTCTTCGCCCTCTTCGGGGGCGGCACCCACCCAGGCGGACAAGAGCTGCTTGTACAGGCCGTAAGGGGTGGATGACGCATACGAGGCGCACCGGCCTTCCAGCCACAGCGGCAACCGGCCGGTGCCGGCGCCCACCCAGGCCATGAAGCGCTTACGGCATTCCTGGACCAAACGAGTCTTGCCCAGGCCGGGCTCGCCCACTATGAAGACGACAGAGCCCGCGCCCGATATGGACTCGCGCAGGGCGCCGTCAAGCACGGCCAGCTCGGTCTGGCGGCCCACCAAGGGGGCGTGGCTCGGCAGCCGGCGTTGGCCGCGGTAGCCGGGGCGCCGCGCGATGGGTCGTTCCAGGTAGGAGGCGACAAGCGGCTTAGCCCCCGGGGTGGGGGCTACATCTTCACTAGCGCCCCACTCGAATGTCCCCTCTGTGGCGGCGCGAGTGACCGGGCCCACCAGGACCGAGCCCGCTTTGGACGCCGATTGAATGGCTGCGGCGGCGCCGACCACCTCTCCCACCGCCCCATAACCGGCCCCAACGCCCCAGGGCCCGACCACGGCCGGCCCGGTCTCGATACCGACACGGACCGAGAGCGTCCCCGCGTCAGGGGCATGGGTCACCGGTGGCCACCACAGCCAAGATGCGGGACCCGGCCCTGACGGCCCGCTCGGGGTCGTCCTCATGGGCCTCGGGGGCGCCAAAGAGGGCCGCCAGGCCGGCGCCCGAGACCGAGGTGACGGTCCCGCCCAGCCCCTCCACCCCGGCGATCACGCCCGCCAAGGCCTCACCTACAACTTGGCGCAGATCCTCTGGGTCCAACCTCCGCCCCGTGCCCACCGGCCCGGCGAGCTCGGCGAACAGCACGCTTACCAGCCTCCGCTCTTCCTTGCCGAGGCGTTGGGGAGCGGGGGTGCCACCGTCGGCGGGCGCGGACCTGGGAGCTGGCGCCATGGTGGCCCGCTCGGCCTGCTCCAGCGCCGGCGATACCCGTAACCCCAAGGCGGCAAGAGCCGAGCGACAACGCTCGTATGTGCTCGCCACCGCCTGGCGGCGGCCCTGCGCGGCGTAGACCCGCATCAATGCAGAAGCTGCCTCTTCGGATGCGGGGTCGTGGGCCAGGTAGCCTTCCCATGCGTCAATGACAGCCTCAGGCCCTGAGCGTCCTCGACCCCAGGCGCGGTCCGGGCCAGCTCCAGCCGTGCTCTCTGGCGGACCAGTTCAAGGGCTTCTCGGGGCTGCAGCGCCCAGTCGGCATAAGGTTCGTCTTCGAGCAAGACGCCTTTTTCAGCCAGGGCCATGGAGAGCGCCACGACGCGAGGGCCTCCCGGCTCCATCGCCAAGGCGGACCGGAGGGCCTCCTCGTGGGCCACCAGGTCAATGTCGAAGGGAGCCTCGACCGAGAACCAGATGTGAGCCCGGTCGGCTCGCAGCAGCCCCGGCACCTCTTCGCCCAGCGCGGAAAGCGCCTCCCGCGCCAATGACAAGGCCCGGGAGATAGCGGTGGCCGAGGCGGCCGGCGCCAGGTCGGCAAAGAGCAGGTCCCGGGCGACCTCCCGGCCGACCCGGAGCTCGGGGCTCACCATTACCAGCTCGCAGAGGCGTTTGGCCGGAGGGCGGTACCAGGGGCCGGCGCTGCGCTCACCCCGTTTTATGGTGAACGGGCCGAGGAGGGTCACTCGCACGCGGGCTTCGCTTAAGCCTTTCGGTGCCACTAACCGCTCGGGCGGCCACGGCGTATTATCCCACGCCGACCGGGCGCTGGCGCATGGGCACTTTCAATGGTCAAGCCGTCGGCCGGCCGTTCCAAGAGCCGACCCGCCCCGGGCCGACGCCCCATAGCCGCCCCCGCCTTGTTTGAGGGTACGTCCCCTCCACCAAACCCAGCGGACCGACAGCGTACCCGCCGGAGCGAGCCCGGTCGGGCCGTAAGCCGTCGGTGACCACGAAAATCGCAGATCGAGCGTCCACCAGACGGCCTCCGACGGGAGCGGAAAGGTTTCGGAAATACCTCTTCCTTACGTTTTAGGACATGAACCCAGCCCGGCTGAAACTCCTCCTGGTTGCTGTGCTCCTTGGCGCTTCCGTTCACACTGGAGCTGCCGTAAACGATGCTCACGAGGGCAGCAAGGCAGCTCAGATCTCCTTTGATGTCCTCAAACACTGGGTGGTCCAAAACGAACAGACATTGTTCGAGGTGGGCTTCATCGTGCCGCCCGAGCCGTTGTTCGCTCTGGTGGCGTCACCGGCGGCGGCGCCCAGCTCGTTCGTGCTGGAGGCCTCGACTGCCCCCTGGCTCTTCGTAAGCGTAGAGGACCCCACCTCCTTGCTGCCGCCGTCGCAGACTTACGAGCTGATACCCCAATATTTGGTGCAGGCTGAGCCCGGCTATTCCGGCGCCACAGTCAAAACGCTCGTGGCGCACCATTCTGTCCACCAGGGCGGCCTGATCGGCTCAACGGCCGTGCTCACGGTCGTGTCGTCCGCAGGCAGCACCAGCTTCGATGAATTGGCCTATGAGAAAACGGCCAGCTCTGGCTTATCGTTGCCGGTTGTTCGGCTTCCTGTTATGACAGCAACTGGACCACGATCGTCCAGATCGTGAACGGCGTCCGAGTCGGCACGGCAGCCTAACAAGGTTGTCGACAATGGCACCTCTCGACCTGGAACGGTCCCGAAGCAACATTTCTCTTGTTGCCATCTCCACGGTCACCTCCACCCCGCCAATACCCTCATCTCGCAAGGAACGCTCGTGGGCATCCTGGACTTCGGCGACATCGGCGCCGGCGATCCGGCAACCGACCTCGCAGCGTCGATGATGCTGCTCCCTCGGTCAACTGATGCGACTTTCGTCGCTGCCTATGGCGAGGTGGACCGGGACCTCGAGGCTCGTTCCCTCGGCTGGGCAGTCTTGTTTGGCCTGATGTTGCTGTCTATCGGTCTCGACAGTCCACCGGGCTCGAGCCATCCGACCTACGCGCCGATCGGTCGGTCGGCACTCGCGAGAGCTATCGAACGGCACGCAGGGGGGCGCTGAGGACCTACGCAATACGACAGTCAGGACGTCCGGGGCCGCGTCGGGCTCCACGCCACCGACGCCAACTGATCCGAAACCCGACCCCGCGGGTGGCGGGCCGCGGTCCTCGGGGTCAAGGCTCTCTTCGGCGCCTGACGCCTCCGGTAACGCCAACGAAGGCTCTTTCAACCCGACCCATTACCGTCACAGGCCACCGCTAGCTTCTCTCGACATGGTGTAGGGTGCAGCCACCGGCTCGTGGCATAGCCCGGCGACAGGCACAACGTATGGCTCGGGATGGCAGCTCACCGTGCCCGGCGGGCACCTCGACATTAGACCTGACTTACGCAACCAAGAACTTGACCTGCAAAAGACGCAGGACAACGTCTACTGGGAGGGCGACGTCTCGGTGGAGGGCCGGCTCGAGGGCGCACCCGTGGCCGGTGTCGGGTAACAGAACTCAACCCGCCCCGCCCTTGATCACGCGATCAAAAACTATCCGTCTTCGCTCACACGTCGCCCAAATGTTGAGCCCGGCTTCGGTCGTGTTGGTTTTCAGTCTGGTACTGCTGCTACCCCGAACACGATCGACAAGAACCGGCCCCGTGCGGGCGCCCCGGAGCAGCCACAGCTGCGGCCCGGCCCTATCGGGAACTGCTCATGAGCAGGTCAGAAAGGACACCGAGGTGGTCGAGGCACTGCCCGGCCCCGAACACGACGCACTGCAGCGGGTTGTCGGCGATCACGATTGGCATGCCCGTTTCCGCCGCCAGGCGCGCGTCCAGACCGTGCGGCAGTGCGCCACCACCAGTGAGCACTATGCCCTGCTCGATGATGTCGGCAGCAAGCTCAGGAGGGGTCCTGTCCAATGTCACCTTGACGGCGTCCACGACGGCCGACACCGGCTCCTCGATCGCTTCGCGGATCTCCTCGATCGTGGTGACGATGGTCTTCGGCAACCCCGTGACCAGGTCCCGGCCCCTGATCTCGGCACTCACCCGCCCTGGTCGGCTTGGAGCCCGGGGGAGTTGGCCGGCGACATCGAGCCCTGGCGAGCCTGGCGCGGTGACCGCACCGGCCATCGGGCGGGCTGGCGAGTCTCCCCGCCCAGTTCCCAAGAGAGCGCACAGGGCGATGAGCTATCCTCAGGAGAGCCGATCGGAGTGTTTTCGGGAGGACGTAGCTATGCACAACCACCATGAGGCAGGGGGCCGCGGCCACGCACATCTACGTTCCAACCGCGGGACGCGCCGTCGCTGCTCGCTCCCCGTCATGGCCGTCGCTGCAGTGGCGACGTTGGCATTGGCAATGCTCCCGTCGCTCCCCGCTCTCGCCGATGGCGGAGGCGTAGGCGCGCCGCAGGGGAGCACTCCGCTAGGCAACGGTTTTTTTGAGCACCACGGGTCTAACGGCGAAACTGACGTCAACGTGTGCTCGTACGCTGTGTCGGCTGGCATTGCGCACTGCGACGTGCATGTCCGCACCGACGCCAGGGCGACGGGAGAGCAGCCAGCCCGCACCGGTGGCGCGTCGCCCAACGTCCTGGGCAACAATGGGGCGTACGATCCGTCCTACCTGCAGTCGGCGTACGACATCGCGTCAGCGGCTGCGGTGAACGGTGGCGGCGCTGGCCAGACAGTCGCCATCGTCGATGCCTACGACGACCCGAACGTGGCGAGCGACCTCACGTACTACCGTTCCTTCTTCGGGCTGCCCTCTTGCCCGACCGGCACTATTTCGTCCTCGGCCACGACTTGCGTGTTCGAGAAGGTCAACGAAAGCGGCAGCACGGCGCCGCTCCCGTCGGGGAACTCCAGCTGGGGAGTGGAGATCTCCCTCGACGTCGAGATGGTGAGCGCCATCTGTCCGAAATGCCAGGTCCTGCTGGTCGAAGCCAACAGCGCGTCGATCTCCGATCTCGGGACGGCCGTGAACGAAGCCGTCAAACTTGGCGCCAACGTGGTCTCGAACAGTTACGGCTCAAGCGAGTACGGCTCTGAGGCCACGGACAGCACGAACTACTACTACCACCGCGGTGTCGCCATCGTCGCCAGCTCAGGCGACAGCGGTTACGGGGTGGAGTTCCCGGCCGCCTCGCCTTACGTCACCGCCGTCGGGGGCACGAGCCTCACCCAGCTCACCAACACGGGCACCCGCGACGGCTCGGAGACGGCCTGGAGCGGCGCGGGCGCGGGCTGCAGCGCCTATGAGCCGAAGCCGTCGTGGCAAAAAGACACTGGGTGCACCAACCGCACGGTCGCCGATGTCTCGGCCGTCGCTGACCCGAACACCGGCGTGTGGGTCTATGACTCCTACGGCAACTCCGGGTGGGCGGTCTACGGGGGAACGAGCGTGGCCTCCCCGATCATCGGCTCCTTCTACGCTTTGGCTGGGAACCGCCTCGGTTCTCCCAACGTCCTCGCGTCCTACCCCTATGACTCGCCCGGCTCCCTCTACGGCGTGACCTCGGGTAGCGACGGCACCTGCGGCACTTACCTCTGCAACGCCGCTGACAGTGTGGGCGGCTACAACGGCCCGACGGGCCTTGGGACACCAGGTGGGTCACCGAACAGCATTGCTGCCTTCACCGGACCGTCGGCGACGCCGACCGTCCCGGGCGCGCCCACGCTCAACACGGCCACGCCCGGCAACACGTCGGTGAGCCTGTCCTGGGGCGCTCCGTCGAACAACGGGGGCAGCCCCATCACGGGCTACGACGTCTACGAAGGGACCACATCCGGAGGGGAGAACTACAACAAGCCCGCGGCGAGCACGACCGGCGCCACAACGGTTCCGGTGGGCGGGCTCACCAACGGCGCCACTTACTACTTCACCGTCGAGGCCGTGAACTCCAAGGGCAATTCGGCTCACTCGAACGAGCTGTTCGCCACACCGGTGGCTACAGCCACGGTCCCCGGCGCCCCGACGAACCTCGTCGCCACGACGTCATCTACCAAGGGCGTCGTGCTCACTTGGGCGGCACCCCCCTCGAACGGTGGCTCGGCGATCACCTCGTACACGGTGTACCGGGGCAGCTCCTCGGGCGGGGAGACGTCGTACGCCAGCCTGAACTGCACGTCATCGACGTGTAGTTACAACGACACCGGCACCAGGCACGCGGCGACCTACTACTACGAGGTGGCCGCCGTGAACGCCGTTGGGACCGGGCCGCGCTCCAACCAGGCGTCGGCCAAGGCCCGATAGCTTCTGTGGAGGTGAGACCTCGGGTGCGAACAACCTGCGGGCTTCGGCGAAGCGGACGAGAGAACGAAGATCGCGGAGATGGTACGTCGGCCGCCGTTGATCCCCGCCCGTCACACCGCGACGACGCTGAACCATCTCGTCGTCTTGTACTGCAACGTCGTATAGACATGTCTCGTTGTCGCGGGCGTGGACCTCAAGTCGGGCGCTGGGACCGGCGTTTGGAACGCCGCCAATCACCTTCTTGACGACCCTTGGCTCAAACGCATGATCGACGGCGACTCGGTTGAGTCCGATGCTCGGTCGTCATAGGCCGAAGAACGTTGCGGCCGCCTGAAGCGGGTCGTCGATCGGCCTCCCACCGACTAAAGAGTCGTAAAACGCGTCGCGCCTATGCGGGGATGCCCTGGTCGAGCACCTGGTGCTTCGGCGTGCCCCGCTGCTCGCGGCTCGGCCACCGACGACCTCGTGGCGGGAGAACGGTCGCCGAGCGACAATGGCTCAATGGCGAAGAGGAACGTGGAACGCGGAGTTATGAAACGCCGCGGGCAGGCGAGGATGGATCAGGTGCTCCGCCCTAAAGAAGCGCCCTGAAGACGACGGCGCTAACACCGGAACAAGCGCTAACACCGGAACATAGGCCAAAGGAAGGACAAGTCGTGCAACTTCAAGAAAAGAACGCCGTCGTTTACGGAGCGGCAGGGGCAATGGGCTCAGCGGTGGCGCGCGCTTTCGCCCAAGGGGGGGCAAGGGTGTTCCTTGCCGGCCGCACGTTGGCCAAGCTTGACAAGGTTGCCGAGGAGATCCGTTCGGCGGGGGGCCTGGCTGAGACCGATCAAGTGGACGCCATGGACCAAGCTTCGGTAGCCGCCCACGCCGATCAGGTCGTCAGTACCGCCGGGAGCATCGACATTTCCTTCAACGCCATCAGCTTCCCGGTGCTGCAGGGCGTGCCGCTGGTCGAGATAGCGCTCGAGGACTTCATGGCCCGACGACGCCCCTCAAAATGTGAGGGACACCCTGCTCGGGCGTTTGCCCCGGCTGCGTGAGGTAGCCGGTGCGGCGGTGTACCTGGCCTCGGACGCGGCCGGCGCTATGACCGGCGCCGTTATAAACCTGAGCTGTGGGGCCGTCTTCGACTGAAGGCTGCTGAGACCTTGTAAATCGCCTAGACCGCAGCAAGCCCGACGACGGTGGAGTGCTTGGCTAGCGAGCCGGCGAACGCAGCGTCCCCGAAGTGGGACACGCTGCCGCTGGCGCTCACGAGCCAGTAGCCTCCACCGTCGCTGGTTGCGGCGATACCCACGATGTCCCGAGAACCTTTCCCTCCGGCGAGCGAACCATGATTAGCCGCGTCGCCAAGGTGGTACACCGAACCGTTCTTCCCGACCAACCAGTACCCACGCCCGTCGGGAGTAACAGCGATACCGACAATGTCGGACGCATGGGCGCTGGCTGCCAGGGAACCGAGTTTCTTGGCGTCGCCGAAAGGCGATACGACGCCTTTGGAACTGACGAGCCAGTAACCGCGCCCGTCCGGGGTGGACGCAATAGCGACTATATTGTCGACGTTTTTGCTCAGCAACGAACCGTGGAACTTGGCCGTCCCGAAGTTGTACACGTTGCCGTTCTGCCCGACCAAGAAGTAGCCGCCCCCATCCGGACCGGCGGCGATCCCGACGATGTCGTCGGCGTCGGTCCCCGCGAGCGAGCTATGGGACTTGGCTTTGCCGAAGCTGTAAACCTTCCCGTTACTGGACGCTATCCAGTACCCACCGCCGTCCGGGGAAGGGGCGATCCCCACGATGTCGTCGACGGGAGAGGCTTTACCTGCCAGCGAACCGTGATTAACGGCGTTGCCGAACTTGTAAATGTCTCCCTGTGTGGTGGCTAACCAGTAACCAGTGGACGACGCGCCTTTAGTTTTGACGGGAGTTTTGACGCCCGTAGTTGTCGTAGTCGGCACCGTCGTACTGGTGGCGGGCTGAGTAGTCGTGGTGACGACGGTTGTAGTCGTGGAGCCGGTCGTCGTCGTGGTGGGACTGGTTGTTGTAGTGGCGGCCGTAGGCCCGAGGCCTCCCCCTCCGCCGCCTGCGCCTCCGCCGCCTCCGCCGCCTCCGCCGGCAGTCGTGGTGGTTATGGGTGCTGTCGTGGTGACGGCCGGGTAGGTGAAGGTCCCCGTCGCCGAGCTCTGCCCGAGACCACCTTCCGCCGTGATCGCCACCTCGCCGCTACCCGCGGGCACCACGACGGTTGCCTGGGTCGCCGTCTCTGATTCGACCGTGGCGGGCGACCCGCCGAACAGGAAGGAGGCGTTCTCGAGCCCGAGCCCGTCGAGTGTTAGCGCCTGCCCCGCCGAACCGCTGTAGGAACCGAGCACTTCACTGCACGCCAGCCCAGTGGCTAGCGGCGAACCGAGCCCGGTAAACATGTTGTAGCCAGTGGCGGTTGGGTAATCACCAGAATTCGTCTGGGTGTAGTCGTTGCTGCTGGACGCCGCCGTAAACCCCGAGGCCGAGTGGTCGTACCCGCTCGATACCTCGTTGAACGCCCCTGAGTAGCCGGCGTTGTAGAGGGCGTAGAGCTCCGTGTCGAAGTCTCCTGTGGACGCCACGCAAGTCGTGTCCCGGTCAGCTGCCAACGCCCCCCACAGGGGGGTGGCGAGGCTGGTGCCGAGCCAGGGGCCCATGTCCCGTCGACGTAAAGTTCCACATCTGAGCCGTAATTGCTCCCAGATTCGGCGGACACATCGGGCGTTTCGCGGTAACCACCAGTGCCGCTGATCACTGGTTGCCCCGTCGGGCCCGTCGAGAACAACTGCGAGACACCGCCGCCGCTCGCCCCGTCAGAGGGCGTCGGGACGGTCGCGCTCGGGGTGACAAAGCTCTCGGCGCACGAAATGCTGGCCGCGCCGTTGCAGTCGTTCCAAGCAAGCTCCGCACCGCCCGTGAGGACAGTGCCACCAACGGCTGTCACCAGAGGATCCGACGCCGGGTAGCTAGGGTCGACCTCGGTCCCCGACGCCACGCCAGAAGAGGGCAAATACGCAAAGCATGCCTCGGATCCCTGGTCACCGGTCGCCACTAGCACTGACTGCCCCTGAGAAGCCGCCTCCATGAGGAGGCCGTGCATCGAGGTCGCCAACGACGGCGCCGAGCCTGCCTCTGCTTCGGTTTCGCACTCGCCGACGCTCATCGAGATCACCTTGGCGGTATTGGCTGTCACTATCTCGGTCAACGAGTCGATCAGACCAGTGTTGGTGGCCGGGCTTTCGTAGGCGACAATCGAGGCGTCTGGGGCCAGCGTGGCCGCCATCTCGATATCGATGTCGGCCTCCCCGTTGCCGACGGTCCCGTCCTCCGGCCCGCCGTCCACATTGTCAACCGTGACCGAATTCGAAAGCCCGAAGCACGACTTGTACGCGGAGATATCACTGGAAGAACTGGCGTTTATCTCCGGGAGCGCAATCGTCACGCCCGCGCCGTCCTGCCCGTCCTCCTCCAAGTCGTTCAGCTGGTACTTCGTAGCGAGCTGGTCCGGCGTATATTCGCCGGCGACCTCGGCCGCGGTGGTCGCCGCTGAGCAGGCTGCCGGTGGGCTCACAGAAGGAACTGGCTCCCCCGCCACCGCAGGCACGCGAGCCCCGGTCTCAGGTGTCCCGGCAGTGGCCGCAGAACTCACGACCTCGCGCCGGGTTCGCGCGCCGACCCGCAGCGGCCTCGCAGAAAAGTCCTGTGGGCCGTCCAGAGTGTTGAGGCCGACAACGCCGCTCACCTCGCCTCCAGCGAGGTCGGCGGGGAGCAGCGGGGAGCCCGAAGCGAGAACTCCGGACACACCTGCGACTGTCTTATATCGCCCGAAATCCATGCCGAACGCGCGCGACGCGGCGCCGGCGGTGCCAACTGCCGAGATGACGAACGGCGACTCGGCCGACACGGTGAAGCCATCGGACCGCAGCCACGACTCGGCTTCCACCGCAGCCCATGAGGGTGGCCCGAACTGAGCCACAAACTGCGGCTCGGTGAGGTAGTGATGGTACAGAGGCGAGACGGGCGAGGCCACCGACGATACGAACTGGGCAAGCTGGGACGCGTTTGAAGGAGCCAACACGACGTCCACTCGGAGCGAGGAGCTGGCCGGCTCCGGGCCCAGGTACGTCGCCGACTGCGGCGGCGTACCTGTGGACAAAGCGGGCGCCCGTACCATCCGTTGAGGAGCTAAGTGCGTTGTTCGCGCGCCATGCGTTGTTCTCGCCGCGTGCAGTGTTTGAGTGGCGCTGAGCCTGGGTGACGCAGCGCCGGCGAACTGTGTACCAGCGAAGCCCGCACCTACCAAAACGGTCACCGCGATGACAGAGGTCGTGGTGAGTGCCACTTGAAGACGGCGCACACGCCCAGCCGTCAGGCCCTTACCCGGCATCGGGGACTTCTTCCTCTTGAGGCATGGCTGATTTGGCGTCATTCTCGCACCACTAGGTTCGCCCTGCAACAACACGCTTTGTCGCCACCTGGGGGGGGAAGCGGTGCCAGAAAACTCCTGTCAAACCGCACATTTGCAGTAGTAGCGCGAGGAACACCCACCGTGCTGAAGGACCTTCGTCAGGTCAGCCTCGGCCGGAAAGCTCGGCCTGCCTCTAACCCCCTATCGCCGCCCTAACGTTCTCCGGCGGCCCTGCGGGACCGGTCGTCCGGCTAACCTGACCGCCCGCCAGCCTCCTGGATGCGGCCCGGATCTACTCGACGGTCCAGGTCGTCCCGGAATGCAGCAAATTTCTCAGAATCTCCCGGACCTTTACGCGCGGCGGCGGCTACCAATTGGTCCTGGACGAGCGACCCGTAATCCGGTCGCTCGACAGCCCTGAAAACCCCGACCGGGGTGGGTGAATAGGGGCCGTTCGCCAGACGGGAAAGCGCAAACGCCAGGCTGGGGTCGGGACGTGATTCGTCGTGGACCAAGAGGCGCTCCTCTCCGACCTCCGACACCTCGACGATCACCGCGCTCCCGTTGGCGTCGATGATCACACCTTTTTCTCCGTCGGGGCCGAAACGCACCGGTTTTCCATGCTCCAACGGCACCAGCATTGTGGGCCGGTTGTCCTTGGCGAGAATTGTCTCGAAAGCGCCGTCGTTGAAAACGTTGCAGTTCTGGTAGACCTCGACGAATGACGTGCCCTTGTGCGCGTAAGCCCGGCGGAAAATCTCGGTCATGTGCTTGCGGTCCATATCGTGGGTACGGGCCACGAAAGACGCCTCGGCACCAAGGGCCAGCGACACGGGGTTGTACGGGTGGTCAAGAGACCCGAAGGGCGTGGATTTTGTTACCTTTCCAGACTCCGACGTCGGGGAGTACTGGCCCTTTGTGAGGCCATAAATCTGGTTGTTGAACAAGATGATCGTGAAGTTGACGTTACGACGGAGAGCGTGCAGCAGATGGTTGCCCCCTATCGAAAGAGCGTCGCCGTCACCGGTTATCACCCACACGTGGAGATCCGGACAGCGCAACTGCCAACCCGGTGGCGAGCGCCGGGGCGCGGCCGTGGATCGAATGGATGCCGTAAGTGTTCATGTAGTAAGGGAAGCGGCTCGAGCAGCCGATCCCCGACACAAACACAGTGTCCTCACGTTTGGCACCCAGATCAGGCATCATCAATTGGACTGCGGTCAGGATCGAGTAGTCCCCACAACCGGGGCACCAACGTACTTCCTGGTCGCTCGACCAGTCTTTTCTCGTTGTGACCGGAACTTCCACGTCTGTCATAGTGCCTCCTCGCCAGCTCTCGAAGCCCCGTTGCCGTTATAGCTTCCCAGGGCATCCAAGTGCGAGACAATTGCAGCCTGTACGTCGATGCGCCGGAACGGTAAGCCGTCTACTTTGTTGAGGCCCACCGCGTCGACAAGGAAGTCCGCGCGGACGAGTTTCCTCAACTGGCCCAGGTTAACCTCCGGTATGAGGACCCGCTTGTAGGCCTTTACTATTTCGCCCAGGTTCCGTGGGAACGGGTTCAGGTAACGAAGGTGAGCGTTTGCCACACGCCGCCCGGTCGAGCGCACGGCGAGGGATGCTGCCTGAATGGCGCCGTAAGTTGAACCCCAACCGAGCACCAGGAGCTCCGCGCCACCAAGCCCGTCGGGGTCGTCGAGCTCGACGAGGGGAATGTCGTTTGCCATGCCGGCCACCTTCTGGGCGCGCAGGCGGACCATCAGATCGTGGTTAACCGGGTCGTAGGAGACGTTGCCGCTGCCATCGGCCTTTTCGAGGCCGCCGATGCGGTGCATCAGGCCCGGGGTGCCGGGGAGCGCCCACGGCCTCGCTAAAGTCTCGGGATCGCGCAGGTAGGGCCAGAACACCTCGGAGCCATCGGGCATGACCTTGTTGGGCTCGGTGGCAAACTCGAATTCCGCTGAGATGTCAGGCAAATCCTCGACGTCGGGGATCAGCCAAGGCTCGGCCCCATTAGCGAGATAGCCATCGGAGAGCAATATCACCGGGGTCCGGTACTTCAGGGCGATCCGGGCGGCTTCAATGGCCATGTAAAAACAGTCGCCGGGAGTGCACGGGGCAAGGACCGGCAGCGGGGCCTCACCGTGCCGGCCGAAAATCGCGTGCAGCAAGTCAGCCTGCTCGGTCTTAGTTGGCAAGCCTGTAGACGGCCCACCGCGCTGGATGTCAATGACCAGAAGCGGTAGTTCCAGAGAGATCGCCAAACCTATTGTTTCCGACTTGAGGTCCAGACCAGGCCCACTGGTCGTGGTCACTCCGAGCGAGCCGGCATAGGCAGCACCCAGGGCCGCGCTCACGCCCGCTATTTCGTCTTCGGCTTGGAACGTACGCACCCCGAAGTTCTTATGCTTGGAAAGCTCGTGGAGGACGTCGGACGCGGGGGTGATCGGGTAACTACCGAGGAAAACAGGGACTTTCGCGAGGTGGCCCGCAGCCACGAGGCCCCAGGCGAGCGCGGTGTTGCCCGAAATGTTGGTGTAGGTGCCAGGAGGAAGGTGGGCTGACTTTACTTCATAGGAGGACTCAAAGACCTCTGCAGTCTCGCCGAAGTTCCAGCCAGCTTTGAACGCCAATGTGTTGGCCTCACGCACCATGTCGTTACTGGCAAACCGCTTTGTCACCCATTCGATAGTCGGTTCGGGCGGACGGCTGTACATCCAGCTGACCAGGCCAAGGGCGAAGAAGTTCTTTGAACGTTCAGCGTCCCGCGCTTTGGTGCCGCTCGGCTTCACAGCCTCTAGCGTGAGCGACGTCATCGGCACCTCGTACACCGTGAACGCGTCGAGGCTCTGGTCGGCCCGGGGGTCCGCCGAATAACCGGCTTTCTGCAGCGATCGCTCGTCGAAAGCGTCGCTGTTGAGGATTATGGCGGCGCCCGCCTCGAGGTCCGCTACGTGAGCCTTGAGGGCCGCCGGGTTCATGGCGACGAGCACGTCGGGGTGGTCGCCGGGAGTGAAGATGTCATGGTCCGAAATATGGACCTGGAACGCAGAAACTCCGGCGACCGTACCCGCCGGCGCCCGTATCTCCGCGGGGAAGTCCGGCAGCGTCGACACGTCGTTGCCGAAAATAGCCGAGCTGGTCGTGAAACGGTCCCCGGTCAGCTGCATGCCGTCGCCGGAGTCCCCGGCAAACCGGATGACGACGCGGTCCAGAGTCTTCAACTTGTGCCCGGTGGTAACTGTGTCAGCCAAAGTTGTGCCCCCTGGTGATCCCTACGCGGCTTATCAGCTTACCGGGTGGGTTTCCCTGCGCCACGGCAAAGCGCCGGGGCCGGGGCTTCTCGAGCGTTGCGTCGCTCAGGCGATCGTAACGGCCGGGTCGGCGTAGACATCCTGCACCGCGTTGATCAGCGCTATGCCTTCCACCATTGGACGCTGGAAAGCCTTGCGCCCCATGATCAGGCCTGTCCCTCCGGCTCGCTTGTTGATGACGGCGGTGCGGACCGCTGCGGCCATGTCGCCAGCACCCGTAGACGCGCCGCCGCTGTTGATCAGCGGTACGCGGCCCATGTAGGTGTTGACGAGCTGCCAGCGAGTGAGATCGATCGGGTTGTCTGTCGTGTATTCGCTGTAGACGAGCTTGGAGGTCATGCCGAAGCCGATCGCGTTGTAGCCGCCGTTGTTCTCCGGCAGCTTCTGCTTGATGATGTCCGCATGAATGGTGACACCCAGGTGGTTGGCCTGGCCCGTGAGGTCGGCGGAAACCTCGTAGTTGACGCCGTCTTTCTTGAAGGCGCTGTTGCGGACGTAGCACCACAGGACGGTGAACAGCCCGAGGGAGTGCGCCTCCTCGAAGGCCTCGGCGACCTCCTGCATTTCGTGGCGAGACTCCTCTGAACCCCAGTAAACGGTCGCACCCACGCCGACGGCACCGAGCTCGAAGGCCTGCTGGACCGATCCGAACATCACCTGGTCGTACATGGCCGGATAGCTGAGCAGCTCGTTGTGGTTGAGCTTGGCGATGAAGGGGATCTTGTGGGCATAACGGCGGGCCACCATGCCGAGCACCCCCAGAGTTGACGCGACCGCGTTGCAGCCGGAGTCGATCGCCAGCTCGACGATGTTCTTCGGGTCGAAGTAGATCGGGTTCGGTGAAAAGCTGGCCGCCGCCGAATGCTCGATGCCCTGGTCGACGGGCAGTATCGAGATGTAGCCCGTGCCACCGAGCCGGCCGGTGTTAAGCAGCAGGCCGAGGTTGCGCAACACAGGAACAGACCTGTCGCTCCACGAGTACACCCGGTCCACGAAGTCCGGGCCCGGCAGGATCAGGTCATCGCGGCTGATGCCCTTGCACTCGTAAGTGAGAAGGGTTTCGGTCTCGTCGCCGAGCAGTTCGTGAAGGTCCATCAGAGATCGCTCCTAAATCAGTGGTCCAGAGTCTTCATGGCGTGAGCCCGGGCGGGCGACGCTCCAGCTGAGGGACGCAAGAACGCAATGGCCCGGCCTCGTTCATGCCTCAGCTTAGTGCCCCAGGTGACCTCGGTGCCACGGCCGAAAGTCCCTGCCTAGGTGCCCCTCGAGGCCGCGCCGCGGCGCCGGTGGCTCCCGCCAGCAGCAAGGTAGGGTATCCTCAGCCAGGTGGTCAACGCCGCGGGGGGTGCCGCATCGCCAGCTGGCCTGCCTCCCGTCAGGCTGGTGGCAACGGATCTAGACGGCACGCTGCTGCGTCCCGACGGCACTGTCAGCGAACGCACTATCTGTGCCGTTCGGGCGGCGCGCGAGGCCGGGCTACACGTCATCCCGATCACCGGGAGGCCGCCCAGGATCACTTGGGAGGTCGCCCGGCAAGCCGGCCTTGGGCCGCTCGGCGTCTGCTCGAACGGGGCGGCCGTCGTAGACATCTCGTCGATGGAAGTTATCGAGACCGAAACGATCGGGGCGGAGGTGGCGATCGGTCTTGTGACCATGCTGCGCGAGATCTTCCCGGGTGCAGTCTTTGCCGTTGAAGAAATGGACACTTTCACTCACGAAGCCGGGTTCGTCGATGCCTCGTGGGGTTGGGAGGAACGCACCGAGACGGTCGATGACATAGTCCAGGCCGTTTCCTCAGCTTGCATAAAGCTCGTGATGCGCCGGCCCGGCTGGCCCGTGGGGGAGCTGCTTGCCGGACTGAAGGAGCAGGTCGCCGAAAAGGGCCACGTGACCTCATCGGGGTTGGACTGGGTGGAAATAGCCGGCCCCGGGATCTCCAAAGCCTACGCAGCCGAGCGTGTGTGCAAGCGGCTGGGCGTTGCGGTCGGAGAGGTCCTGGCGATCGGCGACAACCACAATGACCTGACAGTCCTGGCGTGGGCAGGGCGGGCAGCAGCTCCAGCGAACGCGATCGCCGAAGTCCTGGCGACGGTCCAAACGGTCCTCCCCCCCAATGCAGAAGACGGAGTGGCGCAACTTTTGGAGGAGCTCGCTCGCAGCAACGGAAGATATACCTGAGCCGCGCCGTGCGCCGTCCGTAGCGAGTCGAGCGCGCAAAACGGGCTACTTGTGTTGGAACTTTTCTTCCTCTTTCAAACAGGTGTGGCTATTTCAAAGTCATCCAGCGAAATTGAGGTCGTCGACAATGCCAGCCAGAGCCGAGCCAACGCCGGCCAGTGCCGAACACACGCTGTCTTTATAGCTCAGGGCCAACACTTTGTCTGCAACCACTTCCGTGCGGCTCTGGGTGCTGCCCGCGACCCTGAAGAACCGGCGCCTGACGCGCCCAATAGCCAATATCTCTGGTCCGGCGCCCCAATCGGGCACATGGTCCTCGGCGTCGAATAATGCCACTGGGACGGTGTCCGCGGACTGGTCGGCACGAGGAACCATCAGGTCGAAGCTGGCGAGCGAAAGACCACTGGGCAAGCTCCTCACCTGCATGGGTTTCGCCAGGCTCCCAATTACAACCACCATGTTCAGCATGGTCGCTCCCGTTGTTAGGTGCGCCGGCACGACCGGCGACGGATCACGGGCGCCGAGGCGCCAAGTGCCCACCAAAACGCGTCGATAACAACGACGAAGCTGCGCGCCCGACACTTTGCCTAACGGCAACGCCCTTTTAGTGCCTAGCTCGAGCCTCATGGCCGACCACGGGAGGTGGTTCCGGCGAAGCATATCAAAGGGGTACGACGATTAAGAGGTCACTCAGTGCACGCTCAGTCGAGCGCGATTAGGCGCTGCTTTACGTCGTACGCATCAGGGTCCGCCGCCGCTATCTGAACGAAGAGATCCCGTGCGCGCGGTAGCTCTCCGGCTCGTTCGTAAAGGTCGGCCAAGGCGTACCACTGGCGGAGGTGGAACCCCTTCGGCTTCGAACGGCGAAGCGTCCCCTCGAGCAACTTGACCGCGCCCCTCAGGTCCCCTCGGTCCGCCAGGGATCCTGCAGCCACCAACCGGCCCTCGGCTATTACCTCCGGGCTAGGCGAAGCCTGGCGCAGTTCGGTCCATGTGGCGTCGGCTTCGTCATAGCGGCGCAGCGCCCTGTAACAGTCGGCGATAACGGGGAACTGGTCGTAGCTGCCCGACAACCGATGATGGGCTTCGAGCTCGCGCAGGGCGAGAGGCCACTTGCCCAGCCTGTAGAGGGTGAGGCCGAACAGCTCCTTCACCGAAGCAGAGGTCGGCGCCATGGAGGACAATTTGCGCAACATCCGCAACGCGTCGTGATAGCGGTCAGCCGAATAAGCCCTAGTAGCGTCGGCGAGCTTGGCAGTAACGACCGGCTCGGACGCCTCCTTGTCAATAGCTAGAAGGGAACCCGTCCGCGCTGACGGCCTTCTGGTCGCTGCACGTTCCCGCGTTATCGGCGTAGCTACTGCATCGGCTCGCAAACCGGCACGCCCGTTGGCGCGGGCGGACGGCCGGCCGGCTGGCTGGGCGCGACCGCCGGCAGGCTCGGCGCGACGACCCGAGCTTTTGGCTGGACGACTGGGAGCAGGCACCCTTTCGACAATGGTCATCGACCAGTCGTCGCGGCCACCGTCCTCTTGGCTTGCCCGCCTTTCCAGCTCTTGGCCCGCTGTAAGCGGCCCCGTAAGGGGCACGACCGCCGGCGTAGGACGGGCAACAGGCGTGCGGCGAGCCGGCACTTGGCCGGTCGCCTTCGACCCGGCCCGTGGACGGCCAGCCGACGAACGACCAGCATCTCCGCGCCCGCCCGTTCCCCGCGACGACCCGCCCGCTCTGGTGCCGCCCGGCGCACGTCCACGCGTTGTCTGAGATCCCTCCCGCACCGCAGACCAGATCTCGGAGGCCGTCGGTTCTTCGTTATCCAGCTCCCCCACACCGTGGCGGGCGACACTGCCCCAGCCCGTCGGCGTCGCCCTACGGGGAGTGGCCGAGGCAGGCCTGGGCGGGCGAGCCGGACCGTCCGTACCAAAGCTGCGCGGGGGGCCGTTCCCGTCCCCAGCGCCGCGCGGCCGAGAGTAGCCGCCTCCGCCTCGGGCATCGCCCGTCTCGCTGCGCGGACCACCGGTCCCGCCGCTAAATCCGCCCGACTCGCGGCGCGTACCACCCGTCCCGCGGCTAAATCCACCCGTCCCGCTGCGGGGGCCACCCGCATCGCGGCGCAGACCACCTGCCTCACGGGGCGATGCGCCCGAATCCCGGCGGGGACCGAAGGCGCGGGGTGCTTCCCGGTCCCAAGCCGCCGTCCTGCCGGCTGGGGCTCCCCGGCCGTCGATCCGCTTCGGCAACGACGCTGCCCGGCTCCCGCCGGTTTGAAATCCTCGAGGCGCGCGCCCCGCAGGGCCTCCTCCGGCCCGGTCATCTGACGGTCGGCTCACCCGGTCGAACGACCTCGGAGGCGCACCGAACGACCTTGGCTGTGCACCGAACGACCGTGGCTGTGCATCGGACGACCTCGGCCGCGCACCTCGTGGCCCGTCACCGCGCCCGGCGGCTCCGGCCCTGCCGCCCGGGGCCACTGGGCGGCCCCAGCGAGGGCCATCTCCCGTCGACCGGTCCGCGAAGTTCGCCCTGTCGCTCCGTACGCCTGTTCCTTCTTCGCGGGCGCCACGGCCCTCGCCTCTGAATGTCCCGCCGATTCCGGCACCCCGACTGGGGCGGTCGATGCGTTCGCCGTAGGTCCGTGCGGGCGGGCGCGGCGTACCTGAAGCTGAACGAGATCGGCTCGGCGGCACCCCGGTGCCCTGCCGCGACGGCGGTCGGTCCTCCGACCGGACCCACCGGCCGGCGCTGTCGCGGGCGGGGCCCGGGCCGGGACGCGCGGCGCTCCACCGGCATCCCCCCTGAAACTGCTGGACGAGCGCGGTCGGTCAGAGCCAAATCGCTCGGAACTTCCGGACGTTCGCGCCGCCGCGCCAACGCCGCGGCCACTGGACCTGGAGGCCCCTGGAGCTGCAGGACGAGCCCATCCTCCTGCTCCGGCCCCATCTCTCGCGCTAGTCCTTGCCCGCGCACCGCTGCCTGCACTCGTCCCGGTTACGGAACTGCGCCGAGGCCTTCCTTCCCCAGCGGAGCCGTCTACCCGTGAGCTAGTCCTGGTTGCCCCGGCAACGCCGCGGCTGGTACTCGACGCGGAACGTGCAGAGCTCGGCCTTCCCACGTGATCGGTACGGCCGCTCGAACTACGAGCTTTGGCAGGGCTCCCAGCGGAGAGCGAACGGGTCCCGCTGCGTGAGCCCGATGCAGACCGCGAGCTCGCGGCGGACCGTGAACTGGTGGTAGAGCGGGAGCTCCCTGCAGAACGCGAGCCGGTCGCAGAGCGTGAACTGGTCCCACTCCGAGCCTTCGCCGTCGCGCTGCCTGCAGACCGCTTTTTCGGGGCGCCCGCCTTAGCGCCTCGCGGGCCCGCCGCCCGCCCGCTACCCGAGGCCATGTCGTCCAGCATATCTCCCACTCCTCCTCGGCTGTTCCGAACGCGCAAGGGCCCGTGCCGCCCACCACGGCACGGGCCCTTTGCAACGAATATCCCGGCGACGTCCTACTCTCCCAGGGAGCTGCCCCCCAAGTACCATCGGCGCTGGCGGTCTTAACTTCCGTGTTCGGGATGGGAACGGGTGTGGCCCCACCGCTATGGTCACCGGGAACCTTTGCTCTATTTTCAAACGGCCCTCGCGGGCCACCTTTCCTTGAGCTTTCCATAGTGAGCACGAGCGGTTTGTACTTCAAGCCCTCGGCCGATTAGTACCGGTCGGCTGAACGCATTACTGCGCTTACACCTCCGGCCTATCAACCTGGTGGTCTACCAGGGGCCTTACCAGATCGAATCTGTGGGAGACTTCATCTTGGAACGAGCTTCGCGCTTATATGCTTTCAGCGCTTATCCCTTCCGCAGGTCGCAAACCAGCCGTGCCCTTGGCAGGACAACTGGCACACGAGAGCTGCGTCCGTCCCGGTCCTCTCGTACTAGGGACAGCCTTCCTCAGGTCTCCAACGGCTACACCAGATAGGGACCGAACTGTCTCGCGACGTTCTAAACCCAGCTCGCGTACCGCTTTAATGGGCGAACAGCCCAACCCTTGGGACGTACTTCCGCCCCAGGATGCGACGAGCCGACATCGAGGTGCCAAACCTTCCCGTCGATATGGACTCTTGGGGAAGATGAGCCTGTTATCCCCGGGGTACCTTTTATCCGTTGAGCGACGGCGCTTCCACACGCGACCGCCGGATCACTATGCCCTGCTTTCGCACCTGCTCCACTTGTAGGTGTCACAGTCAAGCTCCCTTGTGCCATTGCACTCGACGGCTGATTGCCAACCAGCCTGAGGGAACCTTTGGGCGCCTCCGTTACTCTTTAGGCAAATCTGTTAGCGCGACAACTTGTACATCATGCTCGGAAGCAGGTTGCGAATAATGACTGCAATGAAATCCGCCACGGAGGGCGACGGAATGTACATTTGCAAGCCATCTGGTTGCTTTCGAACACTGGTCTCTACGCCAACGTCCCGATTGATCACCCACCGCAGGAGTTCGACTTCCGCGGCAGTGAAGCTCTGGGTATTGAGATAGAGCCCTCTGCACTGGCTCGACTTTCGTGAGCCATCGTCCATAAACCACACCGCCGTACTCAGGGGAGTCAGTTCGAGGTCCTCGGGGACCACCTTCCGGTGATCTCGATAGAACCTCTCACGGAACCGCTCCAACTCGACGTGGGCAAGGGTACTGAACCCTATATTCGTCGAGACCGTGCCGAGCCTGTTCCGCTTCTGTCGCTCCCTTGGCGGGGTGCGGACCCAATCACGCCACTCATCGTGCTTCCAAGCGACATACGCCGCCTGGTTCACCGAGTGCTCGATCTTGAGCCTTGCTGTCAATGCACCCTTCTGCCTCTCGAGATGACCGTCCCCCAGAAGCATCCCTTCCAGGAGTTGCTTCTGACGATCCGACATCGTCAATGAGGCCTTGTAGTAGCGCAGTGCCAGCGTGTTCATGCACGCAGTTACCGCCCCGAGGCCATTTCTGCCTCGGTCTGCATGTCGCCATGCAGTTCAGACCATTCCATCACCCGTTGCAAAGCAACGGGGCTCTCGTTGTGGTCGTTGAGGTAGGCAGTCCTTGACCGCCCAACCTGCTGATTGCCCGCACTGGTCAGATTTTTACTTCCCACGTCACAACGCTACGCGAGCGGTGTGACGAGAATGAGTACTGCCAGATACTCGGGTGTCCCAGCATACGCCGAGAGTTTTATTTCACATGGTTACCCATGATTCGCCCCATTTTGTTAAGGCGACCGCCCCAGTCAAACTACCCACCTGACGCTGTTCCTCATCCGGATTACGGACGTAGGTTAGGTTCCCGTCACATGAAGGGTGGTATTTCAACGTTGACTCCACCCCGGCTAGCGCCGGAGCTTCCAAGTCTCCCACCTATCCTACACAACAAGCAACAAAAACCAACATCAAGCTATAGTAAAGGTCCACGGGGTCTTTCCGTCTTGGTGCAGCTAACGAGCATCTTTACTCGTACTTCAATTTCGCCGGGTCTGTGGTTGAGACAGTAGGGAAATCGTTACGCCATTCGTGCAGGTCGGAACTTACCCGACAAGGAATTTCGCTCTAGAACTCTTCATGTCGCCATGAAGCTAGGACCATATCTTCACCTGGTACGTCGATTATCAGGTGGCTGGCGTATGGCCTCTGAGGATTCCGAAAGCTGCGATGGCTTTTGCCATAAGGAGCGGACATTGCTCGAAAAAACGAGCCGACGACCCACTTCGCAACTAACGACCTTTCCTGCTGATTGCCCGCACCGGACGGATTTTCACTCGTCACGCACCAACCCTATGAGGGCCAGTGACCGCAATGAGTACCGCCGGATACTCGGGGTTCCCAGCATATAGCCAGCTGCACTTTCCAAGATCACTCTTGGGAGGGGCAGTGCCCGGGCACGATTCCGGGACTTCTACCTTAGGCACGTTTGTTACCACCCGGAGTTCTCTCTGGATGGGCTAGGTCATTTCTGCCTAGCTCTGCATGTCGCCATGCAGGTCGGACTATATCTTCAACGCTCCAACTGCGAGCGCCGCTTGGCGTGCAGTCTCTGAGGATCCTGCAAGTACAACCTCGAGGCTTCTTGCACGTTGCTTGCCATGGGCATTCATCCCATAAGCAAGACGCGCCACTCGTTCGAAGCCATCCGCGTCCAGGTGCTCCTTCCTCCGTAGCGATCTGACGATCACTGCGAAGGTTTGGAAGTCCTGGTTCTTCACGCGAAGAGGATGGCGTTCAAAGAACGGGACCACCTGCTCCTCCAACGTTCGCACGCCGGAGACGGCAAATGTCCATACCGAGCTGTTTGGCCCCTTCGGTCGGACGGCGCCGCACCCGAAGAAGCTAACCAACTCGTCGAGCACAGATCGATAATCACCGTGTTGGTAGACCTGAAAGACTGGCAATACCTGCCATCCTTGGCCCTCCGAATAAACGGATTTCGATGGAAGCTGACAGAAAAGCAACCTTCTCCATCAACGAAACCAACGACCCACGATGCATCGAACAGCCTCGGCTTTGCAGTTTCCTGCTGATTGTCCCCACCTGTCACGTTGTCACTGCCCATGATCACAACCTATTAAGAGGGTGTGACCATAAAGCGAGTAGTGCAGGATACTGGGATGTTCCAGCATATAGCCAAGTTTTACAACAGCCAGGTTGACCGTTATAGTTCCCGTTACCCCCATATCGCTATGAGGCGTGGACCATATCTTCATCCCTCAAGCTTCATTGAGGGAGCTCTGCGTATGGCCTCTGAGGATCCCAAGTCAACAGCGTGGCGATGAGTTCTTCATCACTACGCCGGCGCTTACCACCACGGTTCATGGGCCCTCGCAAAACGAGGATGTCCATGAAGCCACTTTGTGACAAGTGCCGACCTGCCTGGATGAGGGTAGTGATTCGTCTGAAGACCTCGAGGTCGTGCCGCTTCGCTCCTCGGAGCGGATAGCGATCGAAGAACGGGAAGACCCGTCCTGCCAAACCGCTCGCGGTTGTGACTTCGAGGTACCAAACTCCGTCGCCTCTCGGTCTCACCGTCCCCGTACCGAAGACTTCGCGAAGGAGACGGGGCTCCTCCGGTCCGATCTGCGACACGTTGAAAGACAGTGATACCCGATAGGGCAACACACCACTACGCAGCCGACGGATTGGGATGTTGAAGCTCCCTTCTCCGTCGACGAACCCCGAAACCCAGTTGCCTAGGTCAGCGGGGATGGCATCCAGCCAAGTTGTACAACTCGGTCTTTCCTGCTGATTGACCGCACCGGACGGATTGTCACTGCTCATCGTCCCACCCTATAAATGGGGTGTGACCATGAACGAGTACCGCCGGATACTCGGTGTTTCCAGCATATAGCAGAGTTTGATCCAGTCAGTTACCTGTCTGGAGCCGCAACTTTGTTGTTTTACGGCCGCCGTTTACTGGGGCTTAGGTTCAGAGCTTCGCCCTTGCGGGCTAACCCCTCCCCGTAACCTTCCAGCACCGGGCAGGCGTCACAGCGTATACATCGTCTTAGGACTTCGCACGCTGCTGTGTTTTTAGTAAACAGTCGCTTCCCCCTGGTCTCTGCGACCCCCTCGGGCTCGAGGCGCGAAGCCTTTCACCGTATTGGGGCCCTCCTTCTCCCGAAGTTACGGAGGTATTTTGCCGAGTTCCTTAACCACAGTTCTCCCGATCGCCTTGGTATTCTCTACCCGCCCACCTGTGTTGGTTTGGGGTACGGGCGCCGTGCCAACTCGCTAGACGCTTTTCTAGGCAGCATGGGATTAGTGACTATGCCTTTTACGGCTCGGTATCACGTCTCAGGCTTAATGAGGGCCGGATTTGCCTGGACCTCGCCCTACTCGCTTACCCGTGGACAACCAACGCCACGGTTCACCTACCCTCCTGCGTCCCGCCTTCGCTGCCCGCCCCAGGACCTGTCGGTTCGCCCGAAGGCAGCCCCTTAGTACCCCTGGCTTGGGATTGACGCGTGCACGACGGTACCGGAATATCAACCGGTTGTGCATCGACTACGCCTTTCGGCCTCGCCTTAGCTCCCGACTCACCCTGGGAGGATTAGCCTTCCCCAGGAAACCTTGGGCTTACGGCGGAGGGGTTTCTCACCCCTCTCTCGCTACTCATGCCAGCATTCTCACTCGAGCGGGCTCCACGCCGGTTCACACCGCCGCTTCTCTGCCCGTTCGACGCTCCCCTACCACCCCGCTTGCGCGAGGTCCGCGGCTTCGGCTCGGTGCTTGAGCCCCGTTACATTGTCCGCGCCGGACCACTCGACCAGTGAACTATTACGCACTCTTTAAAGGGTGGCTGTTTCTAAGCCAACCTCCTGGCTGTCTGTGCAGTCCGACATCGTTTCCCACTTAGCACCGAATTAGGGGCCTTAGCCGGCGATCTGGGCTGTTTCCCTCTCGACCACGAAGCTCATCCCTCGTAGTCTCACTGCCGGGTTCTAGAGCATCGGCATTCGGAGTTTGATTGGGGTCGGTAAGCTTGTAGGCCCCCTAACCCATTCAGTGCTCTACCTCCGACGCTGAACACCCGACGCTGCACCTAAATGCATTTCGGGGAGAACCAGCTATCACCGAGTTTGTTTGGCCTTTCACCCCTATCCACAGGTCATCCCCCATGTTTTCAACCATGGTGGGTTCGGCCCTCCACGGGGTCTTACCCCCGCTTCAGCCTGCCCATGGATAGATCACTCGGCTTCGGGTCTACCGCACGCGACTGGACGCCCATTTAAGACTCGCTTTCGCTCCGGCTCCCCCTCACGGGTTAACCTTGCCACGCACGGTAACTCGCTGGCTCATTCTTCAAAAGGCACGCCATCACGGCCAGCCTCCGAAGAGACTGACGACGCTTTGACTGTTTGTAAGCCAACGGTTTCAGGTACTATTTCACTCCCCTCCCGGGGTACTTTTCACCTTTCCCTCACGGTACTAGTGCACTATCGGTCGCCTATTAGTACTTAGCCTTACGAAGTGGTCTTCGTTGGTTCACTCCAGGTTTCACGGGCCCGGAGCTACTCGGGTGCCAGATCGGAGGCTGCATGCGTTTCACGTACGGGGCTATTACCCTCTGTGGCGGGACGTTCCAAAACCCTTCTGCTACGCAGCAACTTTGTAACTCCGTGGAGAGGCTGGTGACTCTCCTATCTGGTCCCACGACCCCGTACCGGCAACGCCACCAGGCTTTAACACCGGCACGGTTTAGGCTCTTCCCGTTTCGCTCGCCGCTACTCAGGGAGTCGCTGTTGCTTTCCTTTCCTCAGGGTACTGAGATGTTTCAATTCCCCTGGTTCCCTCTACCGGCCCTATTTTATTCAGACCGGAGTACTGCCGTTTTTCGCGGCAGTGGGTTGCCCCATTCGGACATCCACGGATCAACGCTCGGTAGGCAGCTCCCCGTGGCTTTTCGCAGCCACCCACGTCCTTCATCGGCTTTAGGCGCCAAGGCATCCACCGTTGGCTTTTGTAGCTTGGAGAACAAGATGCTCGTGCTCACTATGCAATTCTCAAGGAGCGGTGAGAAAGCCCGGCCATAAAAACTCGCCGGGCTCCTCGTGCGGTAGGCGTCTTGGTCCCCGGGAAATCCCGGGCCAATTCGCACCATCAGCTGGGCCACGAACCGTGAGCCCAGAAAACGGAACAGAGATCGCCCGGCTCCCACTGTCCACGGCCTAGAGGTGCAAGCACCTACGACAAGCCGAGGACCACATGGTCGCCGAATAGCTAGTAGTCAACTTCGGAGAATGGACCGAGTATTACCTCGGCCTTCTGCTCCTTAGAAAGGAGGTGATCCAGCCGCACCTTCCGGTACGGCTACCTTGTTACGACTTCACCCCAATCACCGACCCCACCTTCGACGGCTCCCTCCTTACGGTTGGGCCACCGGCTTCGGGTGTTGCCGACTTTCGTGGTGTGACGGGCGGTGTGTACAAGGCCCGGGAACGTATTCACCCCGGCGTTGCTGATCCGGGATTACTAGCGACTCCGACTTCACGGAGTCGAGTTGCAGACTCCGATCCGAACTGAGACCGGCTTTTTGGGATTCGCTCATCCTCGCGGAATAGCAGCCCTTTGTACCGGCCATTGTAGCATGTGTGCAGCCCTGGACGTAAGGGGCATGATGACTTGACTTCGTCCCCACCTTCCTCCGAGTTGACCCCGGCAGTCTCCTGCGAGTCCCCGGCATTATCCGCTGGCAACACAGGACAAGGGTTGCGCTCGTTGCGGGACTTAACCCAACATCTCACGACACGAGCTGACGACAGCCATGCACCACCTATCGCAGGCCCTTTCGGACACCGTATCTCTACGGCTTTTCCTGCGTAGTTCAACCCAGGTAAGGTTCTTCGCGTCGCCTCGAATTAAGCCACATGCTCCGCCGCTTGTGCGGGCCCCCGTCAATTCCTTTGAGTTTTAGCCTTGCGGCCGTACTCCCCAGGCGGGGCACTTAATGCGTTAGCTACGGCACGGAACCCGTTGACAAGGTCCCACACCTAGTGCCCAACGTTTACGGCGTGGACTACCAGGGTATCTAATCCTGTTCGCTCCCCACGCTTTCGCTCCTCAGCGTCAGTACCGGCCCAGTCCACCGCCTTCGCCACTGGTGTTCCTCCTGATATCTGCGCATTTCACCGCTACACCAGGAATTCCGTGGACCCCTACCGGGCTCTAGCCACAGCAGTATCAGATGGCAGCCCCAGGTTGAGCCTGAGGATTTCACACCTGACTTACTGAGCCGCCTACGAGCTCTTTACGCCCAATGAATCCGGACAACGCTCGCTCCCTACGTATCACCGCGGCTGCTGGCACGTAGTTGGCCGGAGCTTCTTCTGCAGGTACCGTCACAATCGTCCCTGCTCGAAAGAGGTTTACAACCCGAAGACCTTCATCCCTCACGCGGCGTTGCTGCGTCAGGCTTTCGCCCATTGCGCAAGATTCCCCACTGCTGCCTCCCGTAGGAGTCTGGGCCGTGTCTCAGTCCCAGTGTGGCTGGTCGTCCTCTCAGACCAGCTACCCGTCGTAGCCTTGGTAGGCCGTTACCCCACCAACAAGCTGATAGGCCGCGAAGCCCTCCCGAAGCGGTAGGCCCATTTCCTCACCTGGCCATGCGGCCTGGTGGGGTCATCCGGTATTAGCAGCGGTTTCCCGCTGTTATCCCAGTCTTCGGGGCAGGTTCTTCACGTGTTACGCACCCGTTCGCCACTAGGCCTTCTCCGGTGTTACCACCGAATGAGCCCCGTTCGACTTGCATGTGTGAAGCACGCCGCCAGCGTTCGTCCTGAGCCAGGATCAAACTCTCCATCGAGATCTCCAGCACACCTTTCGGTATGCCTCGACCCATTTGTAGAGCGCCAGCCCGAGCCTTCGGGCTGGATGGCACAAAGACGGAAGTTGTTGTCCGTCTAATGCTTGACAAGATTGGCGCTCCGGCTCTCACCGGCGCGCCCGCACTAGCTTTTAACTTTCTCTGTTCCGTTTTCAAGGTCCACTGCTCGCGGGAGCACGCGTCTGCTTGGTAGCAGGCGGCGGTGCCAACCGCTAAGCGCCTCACTTGAAGGGTTCGAGGCCCTTCGGTGACGGCGTCGCTCGGAAGTGATTGCTCACCTGAGCGGCTATCTAGCTTAACCTACGCAGTGGTACTTGTCAACGACACCCCACCGGCATCGCCGGCAGCCATTGGCTGCATCCACTGCACTCACCCGGAGGCGAGCAGAGTCATGCTAGCCCAGATGTGAAGGCCACCGGCACCGTTTCACCTTGTCTTCTTAACCTTCTGTTCGCCGGGCCCCTCGGTAGGCGCCCTAACTGTCCTGGCAGGCGGTCCAGCTGTTCGGCCAGCGCTCCCAGCTGGGCCGATGGCCGCGCCCGGGGCAGTGGCCACAACGGGCCGTGGGCGGGGCGACGCCCAGACGCTGTCCTGCACGACGAAGCGCAGGGGCAGGTCCGGGGCTTGCGAGGCTGACAACCCAACTCTCGGAGTCGCTTCGACCAGGCCCCCTGGGCCGGCACCGTCGTCCGACAACCACAGCTCGGACCGCTTGGCCGTCAGGTCCAGCCCATTGAGGGCGCCCGTAATACCGAATGCCTCGGTCAAGCGGCCCGGCCCACGACAAAGGTCCCTCTCGCGTAACTCGCGTTGGCCGTGAGAGCGAGCCCGCTCCATGGCGGCTATCCCCTTGACCGGTTGCGCGGCGCGCAGCAGGACGGCCGTGGCAGTCCCCTCCGGGCTGCATACGACGTTGGCGCACCAGTGCATGCCGTAGGAGAAGTAGACGTACAACCGTCCGGGCGGCCCGAACATGATCCCAGCCCGCGGGGTCGGGCCTCTGAACGCATGGCTCCCCGGGTCATCGGGCCCGAGGTATGCCTCTACCTCTACGAGGCGGGCCGCACGACCGTCCGAACGCAATACGAGCTTGCCGATCAGCTCCTGCGCGACCTCCCGGGCGTCACGGCGGAAAAACTCGCTTTTTAGCCGGGTGCCTCGTTCACTCACCGGCTGCTGGGCCAGGGGAACGAGAGGGCCCGACAGGCACTCCCCCATCCGGCACTGGTCCATCGTGCTGTTGACCGACCCCGTGGGCGTGGCCGCGAGGCGGATGAGAGAAGGCGCTTCCCGCGCGAGGCATGCCCAAACGTTCCGCATCGGCCCGGACCACCGCCGCAAACCGCTCCAGCTGGGCTGCCACCGGGACCGGCCCGGCCCCACCGGGACTAGTCCGCCGCGAGACGGCGACCCCGGGCTCGAGGAGCGCCACGGCTTCGGCCCCCAGGGCCGGGTGGGCGGCCACCAGCTCCGGGAGCGGGACGCGCCTTTGAACGGACTCCCGCACGACCCCCCCGACGAGCTCGTGAGCCTGGCGGAACGGCATCCCTTTTTGCACCAGCCACTCGGCGAGGTCCGTCGCAGCCAACGCCGGTGAACTTGCCCCTCGCGCCATCGCTTGGGTGTCGAACGTCGCTGTCGCCAGCAGGCCAGCCAGCGCCGCAAGAGAGCGTTCGACCTGGTCGACGGCGTCAAAGAGCGGCTCTTTGTCCTCTTGGAGGTCCCGGTTATATGCGAGCGGGAGCCCCTTCAGCGTCGCCAGGAACCCGGTCAGGTGGCCGATCAGACGGCCAGCTTTACCCCGGGCCAGTTCGGCGATGTCTGCGTTCTTCTTCTGGGGGAGCATGGAGCTGCCGGTCGCATAGGCGTCGTCCAGGTGCAAGAAACCGAACTCTTCGGTCGACCAGAGCACTATTTCCTCACCGAGGCGCGAGAGGTGCGTGCCCAGCAGCGCAAGGTCGAAGAGTGACTCGGCCACGAAGTCGCGGTCCGAAACCGCGTCGAGCGAGTTCTCGAAGCGCGACGAGAAACCCAGCTCCTGGGCGACCCAATCAGGGTCGAGCGGGAGAGACGACCCAGCCAGCGCACCGGCCCCGAGAGGCGACACGTCGAGGCGGCGCCGAGTCGAGGTCATGCGGTCGACGTCCCTGGACAACGCCCAGCCGTGCGCAAGGAGGTGGTGAGCCAGCAACACCGGTTGGGCGTGCTGGAGGTGGGTGTACCCGGGCATGTAGGCATCGCCGGCTTCTCCCGCTCGCTGCAGCAGGACTGCCTGAAGCCCTACGACGCCCCTGCAAATCTCGGCTAAGGCGCGCTTGGTGAAAAGCCGCATGTCGGTGGCTACCTGGTCGTTGCGGCTCCGTCCCGTGTGGAGCCGGCCACCGGCCGCGCCCGCTATCTCGGTAACACGGCGTTCGATGGCGGTGTGGACGTCCTCGTCGCCGGGCTTGAACTCGAAGCTCCCGTCGGCGAGCTCCTGCTCGGCCGTGGCCAGGGCCGCCAACAAGGTGGTGGTCTCCTCCGTCGACAGCAACCCGCCGCGCTCGAGGCCGAGCACGTGAGCCCGGCTGCAAGTTATGTCGTCACCAGCGAGACGACGGTCAAAAGAGAGGCTCTCAGTAAAGGCGAGGAGCTCCGCCGACTGCTTGTGACCGCCAAAGCGGCCCTGCCAGAGCGTCATCGGCGGTCACACTACCTTCTGCCGGACTTGGAGTCTCAGAGTTCCTCCGCCCAGGTCTGGCGGGAGCCATCATTCAGAAACGCGTTCCTGTGGCTGCTCCGTACCCACACCGGGGCGCAAGGCGGAGTCGGCGATACCAGGTCAGTAGCAACCCTATGCGCCTCGGCGAGAAACGATTCGCACCACCTCGTCCGCTGGGGTCCTCCTGAGCTAACCGCTCACCCTCACCGTCACTGTGTTGAACGATGCCGTGCACAGCGTGCTTCCCGAATAGGCCGTATCGCCCCGACCGGCCCTCCGGGGCTGACAGTGTCATTTGCCTTACCCCTTGGGGAGGCCCGAGGGAATGAGCTTTTGGCAGGTGTGCACGGCTTGGGTGAACTGAGTTGAGTTTTGATTGATACTGGATGCGACCGGGAAGTTGACGCCGCCGCCGGAGAAGATGGGGTCGGGGAAGTCAGTGATCCCGTGTGAACGCATACAGCGAGCAGCATTGAGGTAGTAATGCTGGTCTTGCGCGGTGACCGTCTGGCTGGGCTGCCCGCTCAAAGAGCCCCCGGCGGGGAGCAGCTGTTGGCAGGCGTTCTGCGCCTCACCGGCCTGCGAACTACTGACCGCGCGGAAGGCGCTGATGACACCTTCCTTAGGGATCCCTCCGCCGTCGGCGGGGTCGGGGAAGTTCGGCACGCCGTGCGAGCGCATACAGGAGGCGTAGGCGAGCAGTCCTGTTGCTTGCTTACTGCCCCCGGTGGAAGAGCTGGTGGCGGTAGTGGTCGCCGAGCCTGTGGCCACGCCCGGCGTCGATGGCGCGCCGCCGCAGGCTGCAACCCCGACGCCCAGCGCGAGGATCGCGCCGATCACCAAAGCGGCGCGCCGTAATCGAGGTTGCTGCCGTTGCTCGGGATGGGTCTCTCGTCTGATGTAGTTCTCTTGTCGGACGTAGTTCATGAACGCCTCCTGGTTCGCGAACGGGGGGTGGTGGCCGGGGTGGTCAGGTAGCCCGGCGGCGGACGAGCCAGACCGTCGCTGCGATTAGGAGTAGGGCGAGCGCGACGAGCCAGCCCGCTTCGATTAACTGGAACCGCCAGAACCGGCTGGCTGGCTGATATCTGGTCAACAGCGTGTACCCGTGCTGCGTGAGGTACTGCACCGAGCTGAGGGCCTTCGGGACGCCGCCTTTCCCGGCCAGCTGTGGTGCTGCCTGGAGGACCTGGCCGAGCACGGAAAGGCTGACCGGCTGGCCGCCCTTGGTGGTCCATTGCTGGCTGATGACCCAGGCGGAGCCGGGCGACACCCAGCTACTGGGGTTGCTGGTGACAAGCGGCGCCAGGTAGTGCTGGCGCAGGTACAGCCCGGCCGCGCAGGCGAGCCCGGCATAGGTGGCCAGAGTGGCGACGATCGCGGGGACGACCCGGCGGACAAGCACGCCGCCCAGGCCACCGATCGCGAAGGCCGCCAGCGTCCAGCCGGCGAACCCGACCCCGCGTAGGTCGAACAGGCCGGGAGTGAGCGGGGACGCCTCGGTAATGGACAGGGTCTGGTTGCTAGCGAGGTACGGCTCGTAGTACCAGGAGACCAGCACGCTGAAGGCTCCGGCGGCGGCGGCCACGACGACCCCTGGTGGTGGGCTCGCGCAGGTAGGCAAGGGCCAGTGCTTCCAGGGTAAGCGGGTGCGCCGGCACCGTTCGGCCCGACGAGCGCGACCACGTGCCCACCGGGGACCGCCAACGTGCAGTCGTGCAGTGCTCGCGTCGAGCCGTAGGACTTGCCGAGGGCGTGGGTGTCGATGACGTTCACGCCACGCCCTCAGCCTCGTGTCGCGCGCCGCGCCGGTCGGCAACGCCCCCGCGACGCTCACGAAAATCCCGCAGCACGTTCGCAACAAGCGCCGCTATACCGTCCTCGTCGAGCCCGGCCGCGTCCGCGGTGGCCACCCAGGAGACGAGGGAGCGCCGGAGCTCGCTGATCTCGGGGAATGCCACCTGTTTGAGCGTTCCCTCGATGAAGGTCCCCTGGCCGGGGCGTCCGACGGCCAGGCCTTTCGTTTCCAGCTCCTTGTATGCCTTCAGCACGGTGTTCGGGTTGATCGCCAGCTCTGCGACCACGTCCCGGACCTTCGGGAGCTGATCGCCGAGCGCGAGGTAGCCGAGCCGCAGTGCGTGTTCGACCTGTTGTACGAGCTGCAAGTACGTCGGCACGCCCGAAGCGAGGTCGAGGCGGAACTCGATTGGCGAGACCCCCGGCGAAGCCGTGCCCTTGCCCTTGCTGTTACCTTTATCTAATCCCATACGACAAGGCTACAGCAACACGAGCGGATGTCAACCACGCACAGCGTATATATTGACTCTGTGTTTGTATATACTTACCCTGTGGCCAAGCACCTGATCAACCTCGACGAAGAAGCCCTCAGCGCGGCCCGGGCTGAGCTCGGCACGACCACCATCAAGGACACTGTCAACGAGGCCCTACGAAGGGTTAGCGCAAGCCACCAAAACCGAGTCTCGAGTGGCTTGGATATTCTCGCCAAAGCCGACCTGGCTGATCGCTCTGAAGCATGGCGCTGAGCTACCTCGTCGACACCAGTGTGCTGAAGCGGATCGGCCAGTCATCGGTCCGGCAGGTGGTCGAGCCCCTCGCTGCCAACGGCGAGCTGGCTCGACCGACTATCTGCGATCTCGAGGTCGGCTATTCGGCGCGCAGCGGCGCCGAATGGGACGAGCTCCGCGCCGCGCTTGACGCCTTCGCCTCGGTGGAGACGACGTCCGCTCATGTTCGCCGCGCGCTGCAGGTCCAACGCCTCTTGGCCGAACGAAGTCAGCGTGGCCGCAAGATCCCCGACCTGCTCGTGGCTGCAGCCGCCGAGGACATGGGGATGACGGTACTGCACTACGACTCGGACTTTGACCTCATAGCGAGTGTGACGGGCCAAGACACCCATTGGGTAGTTCAACCCGGTCAAGCCGATTGACACCTCAGAATTACAACACAGTACGACCCTGATGCCGAGCCGAAGATGCCTTCTGGATGCCCGCCGTTTGTTCACTTCAGCCGCCGATTTTTCACGGAGGTGACCGATGTGGCTCCGAAAAGTGGACATCACTGACGCCGGTGAAAAGAATTGGCGCTTTCGGTGCTCGATCCGCCCATCGCGAACCCACGTTTGTGGTTTTCGGCGCAAGCCGCCTCCATTCGTCACGCGAACGGCCGCAACCAGCTACCAGCACAGTCGCTGACGCCAGGACACCGGGGGGATAAGGGGCGAACCGTGCGCCTGGCAGTCTCAGAGTTCCTTCGACCCCGGAGCACCGCTGTCGGGGCGACACCGCCCGCCTGTTGCCGAATTCGCTGACGAACGAATTCGCCAATCAGGCACACGGTCCTCCCGATGAGCCCTCGGATCCGCTCAAGCCCAGGTCGCCCTGGCAACGACGAACCACCGTCCGTCATATAGCGGCTGGCCACCGATCTCGGCTGCCAGTTGCCCAGCGGACAGGTACCGCTTGTGCACAACATGGCGAGACCCGTCATTCAGAACGCGCTCCTGTAGCTGCTCCGCGTCCACGCCGGGGCGCAGGGCGGAGTCGACGACTACCAGTTCAGTAGCAATCCTATGCACCTCGCTCAGGAACGATTCGCGCTCGAGTGGTGGCAGGTGCCCGTAGAAGTGGCCGCTCAGGGCCCGCTCAAAGCCGTTCGCTGCTACGGGAAGATGCAACGCATCCCCAAGAACGATGCGTCCGTCGCGGAGCCGTGACGCTGCGACGGCCACCATGGCCGGGCTCTGGTCGAGACCGACGACCACGCCCTCCAAGTGCCTCGTCAAAAAGGCGGTCCCACAGGCGATATCGAGGGTGCGCGCCGTGGGGAGCTCCCGCAGAGCGCCCACAACCTGGTCGACCTCGCCATTCCATCCGGGACGGTCCCGCTCGGCGAACAGGCCCTTGCCCAGGTACCAATCGTCGTACTCCCCCGCCCGCCGGTCGTAGTACTCCGCTGTGGCCTTGTCCGTGGCGAAGCGTGCCGAAGTCACGATCGGGAGTCTTTCACGACGCGACCAGACATCCAGAGGCGTACAGCAGAGCAGGCCAAAGAAGACCTCCCAGTAGGATCTGGCGATGGGAACGGGCGCCTTTGAGGTCATCTGGGAGGTCGAGCCGGCCACCAGCCCCGACCTGCGAAGCGTCCGGCTCAAGATCGGCGTGTTGAGCAGCGTCTCCTCGGTGTTCTTGATCCCCGACAACCACATCGGCAGGGCGACTGTGTCGAGCATCGCGGTGGCCCATGAGGTAATCGACATTGGTGGTCAGCTATCGCCTGCCTCAACGCTCGGGACCCCAACACCCTCGGGTTCCGTCGTGACCTACTGACTGCGGCCGCGTACAGAGTGGACGAGTTCCTGTTTGTTTACGGCGACCGGCCGGAGACGGGCGGCGTTCCGATGACCTCACCGTACGGACGATGCTGGAGGAGGCACGGCGCTTCGATCAGCGCGTCGCCGCCTCGCCCTTGCGCCTGGGGGCCGCCGCCGCCCTCACGTCCTTGCCGCCCTGGGAACGCGCCGCCGACTTCCCTTTTCGCTCAGGTGGGCTTCTCGGTTGACCAGCTACTTCGTTGGCGCTCTTCGCTCGACTTTGCGGGCAATGTCTATGCAGGTGTGCTGGTTGTCGCGAGCGTGCCGATGGCCAAGAAATTGAGCGCAGACTTCCCGCAACTTGAGGTCCCGACTGGCTCGTGGAGCGGGTCGAGCAGGACACAGCAGCGGGGGTCGACTTCGCCTGCGAGATAGTGTGCGCGATCCGCGACTCAGGTGCCTTCGACGGAGTCCACCTCATCCCGGTACGGCGCTACCGAGACGTCGCTCGTCGCCTTGAAAGTGTGCTGTAGCGGAGGTCCAGGCGTGTCCGAACAATGGTCTCTGGATGCCCTCTCGATGTCCGCTGTTTGTTCCCTTCAGCCGCCGATTTTTCACGGAGGTAACCGATCTGGCTCCGAAAAGTGGACATCACTGACGCTGGTGAAAAGAATTGGCGCTTTCGGTGCTCGATCGGCGCATCGCGAACCCACGTTTGCGGTTTTCGGCGCAGGCCGCCTCCATTCTGATGCGAACGGCCGCTGCGAGCCGCCTGCACAGTCGCTGACGCCAGGACACCCGGGGAGATGAACGGCGAACCGTGCGGTCATCGCCCTCGCTCGGCCAGAGCCAGTGCGCGGGTCAGTCGGCCGGGCCCTGCTTGCTCGCCCAGGTCTCGATGCCGAGCCCGAAGATGCGCACGAAGCCTCCGGCGTCCTCGTGGCGGAAGCGGTCGGCGGCCGAGTAGGTGGCCAGGTCGTGGTCATACAGGGCGACCGGGCTCCTCCTGCCCGCGACGAAGCAACAGCCGAGCCCCCCAGGATCGGTCCCGGGCTCGCAGCGCAGGCGGACCTCGCCTGTCACATGGCGCTGGGATTCGGCAAAAAAGGCGTCGAGCGAGGCCTTCAGCGGGGAATACCAGAGGCCGTCGTAAACGAGTTCTGCCCAGCGCGGTTCCAGCCGGGACTTTTCGTGGGCTACGTCGCGCTCGAGCGTCATGCCTTCGAGGTCCTGGTGGGCCATCAGCAGCGCCAGTGCGCCCGGGCATTCGTAGATCTCCCGGCTCTTTATGCCGATACGGCGGTTCTCGATCATGTCGATCCGGCCGAAGCCGTACGGACCGACGAGGGCGTCGAGGGCGGGCACCAGTTGGTGGAGGGCAAGCCGGCGTCCGTCCACCGAAACCGGCAGCCCGGCCTCGAAGCCCACCACTACCTCGAGGGCATCGCCACCCGCAGCCTTGGGCACCGTCAATTCGTAGACATCGGCCGGCGGCCTTACCCAGGGATCTTCGAGGATGCCGCACTCGACCGTGCGGCCCCAGAGGTTTTGGTCCACAGAGTAAGGGCTCGCCTTGGTGGCCGAGATCGGGATCCCGTAGCGATTGGCGTAGTCGATCGAGTCGTCACGCGTGAAGCCCCACGTGCGCACGGGCGCGATCACTTCCAGGTCCGGGGCCAGGGCGCGGCTCGAGACTTCGAAACGCACCTGGTCGTTGCCCTTGCCCGTGCAGCCGTGGGCGATCGCGTCGGCGCCGTGCTGGCGCGCGGCCGCCACGAGGTGCTTCACGATGATCGGCCGAGAAAGCGAGCTGATAAGCGGGTATTTGCCCTCGTAAAATGCGTTGGCCCGGATAGCGAGCGCCACGAAATCGGTCCCGAACTCTTCCCGCACGTCTACGACTACGACCTCGACCGCTCCCGCAGCCAGGGCACGATCGGTGACTGCGTCCCAGTCGCCGCCCTGGCCGAGGTCGGCGGCGAGCGCTATGACCTCGACGCCCATCTCCTCGGTCATCCAACGCACCGCGACAGACGTGTCGAGCCCACCGCTATAGGCGAGAACAACCTTCTTGGCCATTGAAGTTTTCCCTCTTTCTTCCTTTAGATGTCCTGGCCCGCCATACGAGCCAGCTTGCGGGCCAGCACCGAACCCTTCGTGCGTTCAGCCGCCACAACGAGAACGGTATCGTCACCTGCCACAGTCCCAATTACATCGGGCATCCCGGCCCGGTCGAGGGCCGACGCCACAACGTGGGCGCAACCAGGCGGCGTGCGCACCACGACCAGGTTGCCCGAGCTGGAGACATCCGCGACCCACTCGCCGAGGACCCGCCGGAGGTGCAGCTCGGGAGAAGGCCGCTCGTTCGAGCCTTCGGGGAGCGTGTACACGAGCACCCCACCGGGCCGGCGGACCTTGACGGCGCCCAGCTCTTCGAGATCCCTCGACACCGTCACCTGGGTCGCCTCCACCCCGCGCTCGCCGAGCAGGCGGACCAGCTCGGCCTGGCTCCCGACCGCCTCTTTTTCGAGGATTTGGCTTACCCGGTGCTGGCGCTGGGTCTTGGTGAGCCTCACGCTGCCGCCCCTGCCCCGAACATCCACAGCAGAAGGCCCCGCATGGCCCGCAAACGGTTCCCTGCCTGCGGCCATACCAGGCTGGCGGGACCGTCGATCACGTCCGCCGTCACCTCTTGCCCACGGTGAGCCGGCAGGCAATGGAGGAAAACGGCACCCGGCGCGGCAAGGGCCATCAACTGCGGCCCCACCTGATAGGGCCTGAAGGCGTCCATCCGTTCCACTGACTCTTCTTCTTGGCCCATCGAGACCCACACATCGGTACAGACAGCATCCGCCCCGTCAACGGCCTCGGCCGGCGACTGCGACTGGATGATGGTCCCCCCGAACGCGCTGACAGCGTCGACGGTGACTTCGTTGAGGCCGTGACCGGCCGGCGATGCCACCCGCACTTCGGTGCCAGCCATCGCGCACGCCAGGACCAGGCTGCGGGCCACGTTGTTGCCGTCGCCTACCCAGGCCACGCGGCGCCCTGCAAGGTTGCCGCCCCAGTGGGAACGCAGAGTCAGCAGGTCGGCTATCGCCTGGAGCGGGTGAGAACGGTCCGACAAAAGGTTGACAACGGGGACACCGGCGACCGCTGCCATCCGCTCGAGGACAGTGTGGTCGAGGACCCGGGCGCCGATCGCGCAGTGGTACTGCGCAAGTGTGCGGGCGACATCTTCAGCGCTCTCCCGAACGTCAATGCCTACTTCATCACCCCTGATCGTGACCGGGTGACCTCCGAGCTGGAACACAGCAAGCTCCGAGGAATTTCGGGTCCGCGCAGACGGCTTCTGGAACACGAGCGCGACGCCGCGGCCTGCCAGTACCCGGGGCGGGTACTCGTCCATAGCGAGCTCGAGCACGGCCTCGAGCTCGTCCGGGGCGAGGTCGTCGATGTCGAGAAGATGACGTGTCATAAGCTCTCCCCTCCAGCGACCGCCTCCAGGGCGCCCGCGAGGATCCCGACGCCCTCGCCTATTTCGGCCTCGCTCACGAGCAGCGGCGGCTCCATGCGGAGCGCCGTAGCAGTTACGGCGTTCAGTACCAGGCCCCGGTCGAGGCACTCGGCGGCGACTTCGCCAGCTCTGCCCTGGACGAGCTCGGCCGCAAGCAGCAAGCCAAGTCCACGGACAGCACTAACACCAGCCAACTCAGTCAATCTTTTCCGCAGGTACTGCCCCCGCGCCTCGGCTAAGGCAGGGACGTCGAGCTCTTCCATCACCGCCAGAGTGGCCCGAGCGGCGGAGGCAGCCAGAGGCTGGCCGCCGAAGGTCGAAGCATGGTCCCCGGGGACGAAGGCGGCAGCCACATCCTCACGCGCCCAACACGCCCCAATGGGGACGCCGTTGCCGAGGGCCTTGGCGACCGTCACCACGTCGGGCTGCACACCGTAGTGCTGGAAGCCCCACCAGCGACCCGTCCGGCCAAGGCCGGTCTGGATTTCGTCGACCATGAACAGGGCTCCGCGCTCGTCGCACAGCTCGCGCACGCCCCGGAAATAGTCCTCGCCGGCGGGCCAGACGCCGCCTTCACCCTGGACCGGCTCGAGCAGCACCGCCGCCACGTCCGGCGTGAGCGCATTTTCGAGCGCAGACAGGTCCTGCCACGCGACGTGGCGGAAACCTTCGGGCAGGGGCTGGAAGGCCTCGTGCTTGGCCGGCTGGCCCGTCGCGTGAAGGGTAGCCAGGGTCCGGCCGTGGAACGACCCGTAGGCGCTCAGCACCACGTAACGGCCGTGGCCAGCCCACTTCCGCGCGAGCTTGATGGCGCACTCGTTGGCCTCAGCCCCGCTATTGGCGAAAAATATCCTCCCGCCGCCGCCGATCAGCCTGTCGAGAGTCTCAGCCACCTCCCGGCCGGGCACCGTCCCGAAGAGGTTGGAGGTGTGGAGCAGTGTCCGCGCCGCCTCGCCCACAGCTTCGGCGACGGCGGGATGGGCGTGGCCGAGCGACGTCACCGCAAGGCCGGAAAGAAAATCGACGTAACGGCGTCCCTGGTCGTCCCACAGGTACGATCCCTCGCCACGCACGAAGGTCACGCGTGGCGCGGCGTACGTGGACATCAAGCGGGTCGCCTGGATCTCGGCCGCCTGCAGCTGGGCCTGCGAAGTCTGGGACTGAGAGGTCTGTGCCGGCGAAGTCTGGGTCATGCCGTCACCATTGTGCCGATCCCGCTGTGGGTGAAAATCTCGAGCAGGAGAGCGTGGGGCGCTCGCCCGTCGAGGATGTGCGCTTGCGCGACTCCCCCGCCGACCGCGTCCAACGCGGCCTGAGCCTTGGGGATCATGCCGGCGCCGACGGCTCCTTTTTCGATCAGCGCTCCCAACTCTTGGGCACTCAGATGGCTAAGGAGGCTGGACGGGTCCGCCAAGTCGGCCCTGATGCCCTCGACGTCGGTCAGGAACACAAGTTTTTGGGCCTCGAGGGCTATGGCGATAGCGGCTGCGGCAGTATCCGCGTTGATGTTGTAGGCCTGGCCGGTTTCGTCGCTCCCGATCGTGGCGACCACAGGCACCAGGTCCTGAGCCAACAGCCGGACCAACAGCTCGGGCTTTACCTCGGAGATGTCCCCCACGAACCCGAGCTCTGGGTCCCGTTGTGCCGCCTGGATGAGCCCGGCATCCTCGCCGGATACACCAACGGCGAGCGGGCCATGCACGTTGATGGCGGACACGATGTCGCGGTTGACCTTGCCCACAAGCACCATCCGGGCGATGTCGAGCGTCTCGGCATCGGTGACCCTGAGCCCATCGCGGAACTCGGGTTTCTTGCCTAGCCGTTCCATGAGCTCGCCGATCTGCGGCCCGCCGCCGTGGACCACCACGGGACGCATGCCGACAGAGCGCATGAGGACGATGTCGGTCGCGAACCCGGACAGCGTCGAGCCGCCCCCCAGAGCGTTCCCGCCGTACTTGACCACGACAACCTTGTCCCAGAACCGCCGGATATATGGCAACGCCTCGACAAGGATCTCCGCCTTGGCGGCAGGGCTGAGGCCCGCGCCCGACGTCGTCGCAGCGCCGGCGGCACTGTCCTGCCAGCTGTTCAAAGTGACTGGGCCCATAGCGACTGATGATACATCACTGTGCATAATAATTCACGGCGCCACGCCAGCCAGCGGGAGGCCGGTGGTCTCGGGCCAGCCCATCACGGCGTTGGCACACTGGACGGCTTGGCCGGACGCACCTTTGACGAGGTTGTCGAGGGCACATATGGAGACCACCCAGCCCGTCCTTTCGTCGTAGAGAGCCGTCACGTGAGCGGTGTTACTGCCTAGGGCCGCTTTGGTAGACGGGCTCCGGCTGGACGCGACCACGAAGGGTTCGCTGGCGTAGGCATCGGCAAGGACCTCGAACGGGACCACGCCCGTCGACGATGTCGGCCGCGCGTAACATGTCGCGAGGATCCCCCTGTTCATCGGGGCCAAATGCGGCGTGAAGAGGAGCTGCGCCCCGATCGCCTGCTCCATCTCCGGGGTGTGGCGGTGCTTCAGCAGCCCGTAGGCGGTGAAATCCTCGTCGACAGTGCAGAACTGCGTACCTTCGGTCAGTTTGCGTCCCGCCCCGGAAACTCCGCTGGCGGCGTCGACCACGATGCCTGACGGCACGACGGCGCCGGCCTTCACAAGGGGCGCGAGCGCCAGTGTTGCCGCCGTGACGTAACAGCCCGGGGCAGCCACCAGCCGGGCACCGGCCAGGTTCCGGCGGTCGAGCTCGGGCAACCCGAACACCGCCTCTTCGAGGAGCTCAGGGCAGCTGTGCTCCTCGCCGTACCAGGTCGGGTAGGCGCTGGCGTCCTTCAGGCGGAAGTCGGCGGCGAGGTCGACCACGTGGCCCACCCCGGACAACAGCTCGGGCATGAGGCGCTGCGAAGCCCCGTGCGGCAGGGCACAGAACACAACGTCCGCGCCGTCCGCGGCAGCTACCTCGGTCGGCGCGAACGACAGCGACGGGTACGCGCCAGCAAGCGCCGGGTGCATGTCCGCCACGGCCATGCCCTCGTGGGAACCTGCCGTGGCTGCTACCACCTCGAAGTGCGGGTGGGACGCGAGGAGGCGCAGCAGCTCTCCCCCCGCGTAGCCGGAGGCGCCCAGGACCGCGACAGCCTTTTTCTCTCCCATCCGCAGCATCATACACGCGACTGCATAATAATTCAGGCGCTCACGCCGCGGCGGCGTGGAAGACCCAGCTGATGTCTGGTGAAGTGCCCTGACTGACATAAAGCGCCATGCACCACTCGGAGTTGGCACACGCAAGCAAGCTCGGCGGCTTGGCGCCGTTGCCGAAGCGCCCGGTCACGGACCACGATCTCCCGTTGTACACGTAGCCGACCAAGCCCGTGGCGTGCTGGTTGTCCAGGCCCATGCAAAGGCCGGCAGCGCAGCTCATAGTCGAGCCGATCTGGGCGTCGGCATCCGGGAAACCGTGGGAGCCACCGGCGAGAGCGTTCCAGTGGCTCCCGTCCCAAACCGCCCAGTCCCCTCCCGCATTGCTGGTGCCCGGACGCGGGAACGGGGCGATGCAGTCAGCCGGGCCCACACAGGCAGCGCCCAGCGGCACGATGAGGCCGAACGGCCTAGCCAGTGGGCTCCAGCGCCCGCCGGCATAGGTCCCGAGGTAGCCCAGCTCGTCCGCCACCACGCAAAAGGTGCTTCCCGGGGCGCAGGCGATGTACCCGGCGCCGCTACCCATCGTGTTGGCGAGAGAGGGATAGGCGACCTTTGGCTTCGAAAAAGCCTTGCCATCCCAGGTGTACGACTGCCCCACCCCGTCGACAAAGAGGCACAAGGTCGGGGACGCGCACCCCATCGGGCCACCCCCGTTCGGGGTCGGCCCATGCTTCGCCGCCCACTTGTGGTCTTTATAGGTGATCACGTCGGCTTCGGCGTCGGTGGCGGTACAGGTCTGGTTGGCGAAGCACTGCAGGCCCGTGATCGTGCCGAACCCGCCGGCCGGACCGGCGTGGGCATCGAAGTTCCATCTACCTGCCTCATAAAGCCACGCGGCCGCGCCCTCCTGGTCCATGGCGACGCAGAAAACGGCACTCCCACAGGAGAAAACAGCTGGCAGCTCGGCAGGGCCCTCCGCCGGCAACGCCGGCCCAACGGCCCAAGTCCCTGCAAGCGGGCTCGGCTTTAGGCCAACCGCAGCGGCCTTTGCGGCGCCACCGCGGTGTGTCGCCAGCAGCCCCGCAACCAACAGGACCGTTGCCAGCAGCACGATCGCCACCAGCACGATCGCCAACCGAGCGGCGGCTGTTGGGGATCGTCGGGGCACTTAGGCCCCGTCGGAGCCCGGGACCTCGGTTGTCGACGAACCGTATGTCGCAGCATCTCCAGTCGTTGGCCCCGCACTGCTCGCGCCTCCGCTGGTTGGGTCTTCAGCGCCCGCGTCCGCTTCAACGGGGCCGTTGGAAGCGAGGTGCTCGTCCAAGGCCGCCCACGCAGCGGTCACGGCATCGCTCGAGCCTCCTTCGCGCTGCTCGGCCCATACGGCTGCGCCAAGGTTGTGGAGCAACCCGTCCCATTGCCGCTTGGACTGCGCCTGGTCGATCTTGGCCTTGCCCTGGTTGACGCCCTGCTGCGCCTTGTTGAGGGCTGTCCCCGCACCCTGCTTCACTTTGTCCATCAGGCCCATGTCGGCCTCCTTTTATGTGTTGTTCGGGATACTACTGGTCTGGTGCCGGTACGCAGAACGCGCACTGTGTGGCTGACTCACTACTGAACGTGGTGTAGACTTGAGCCTCAGGGGAACCGGCCGGGAGGTCTCTAGATGCCCAACCACAGGCCACGCTTTGCCCGCGTGGGTGTGGCGACGTTGCCGTTGTTTGCTCTACTGACAGCTTCGGTGGCGGCGCCGGCTCCCGCAGCGGCGGAAAGCCTACGATTTGTCAGCAGTTGGTCAAAAGCTGTCCCCGACGGCAGCCCCATCAGCCTGTCTTCGCCCAACCTTGCCGTACTGCACGGCGCTCCCGCCGTAGTGGTCGGCGACAACGGCGGGGATGTCAACGCCCTTTTCCTCTCTAACGGCGCGACAGTGCCCGGGTGGCCGGCAAACACCGGTGGTGTCCCGGTCAAGTCCACCCCGTCGGTGGCGGCTCTCAGCGCTGGCTCCCCCGACGACAGCGTGTTCGTGGGCGCGGGGACGCCTGCAGATCCTCACGAGGGTGGCTACGAGGCCTTCAACCCCAACGGCACAAAACGGTGGTCCGTGGGCGTCCATAACCCAAACAAGCCCTACGTCTCGGGCATCGTTGCTTCGACTGCCGTAGGCGAGCTGCAAGGCAAGCTCGCCGTGGTGGCACCGTCCATGGGCGACCAGGAAGATGCCATCAACGCCAAGACCGGGGCCGTACTTCCTGGTTTCCCGTGGTTCACGGGAGATGGGGATTTCGCGACGCCGGCATTGGCCAACTTCAACGCCAATGCCAACGGCAAACGCGCCGTCAGCCTCATGGGAAATGACACACTCGACATCGTAAACGGAGGTGGCCAATTTCCCGGTATCGCGTTCGGCACACGCTTCACCCAGGGCGGCCACGTCGGGGTCCTGCGGCCCACCGGCAATGCGGGCACGACGAACCGCCATGGCGGCTTGATCTGCCAGTACAACCCTGATGAGTCGGTCGACTCGTCGCCGGCTGTCGGCACTTTCCTGCCGGGCAGCGAGTGGGGTATCGCCGTGGGGACAGGCAACATCTTCCCCGGGGCGGCGGACAGCGGTGACGTCTTAGTCCTTGGGCCGCATTGCAAACTGGTCTGGGCAAGGAAATTGGACGGGCTCACCCAGTCCAGCCCGGCGTTGGCTGACATCCTCGGCAACGGCACGCTCTCGGTGATCGAGGGCACGGACAACCAGCGCGGCGGAGGGTCGGTGTGGGCCCTCAATGCTCAAAACGGCAATGTCCTGTGGCACACGTCGGTGCGCGGCGAGGTGTTCGGGGGTTGCGTGACGGCTGATCTCGGCGGGGGCTACCAGGACGTGATCGTTGCCACCACGGGAGGGGCGTTCGTGTTGGACGGCCGTACCGGCGCGTTGCTCGCCACGCTGGAAACCGGTGTCGGCCTGCAAAACTCCGCCCTGGTCACCGACGACTCCGATGGGTGGACCGGAGTGACGCTTGCGGGTTACAACGGGTCCAACCACGGAGTGGTGGAGCACTACGAGCTGGTCGGCTCGAAGGGCTATCTTGCAGATGAACCAGGCTCCTGGCCGATGTTCCACCACGACTCCACCTTGAGCGGTAACGCAGACTTGGCCTCGGGGAACGAGGTAGTCCCAACCAAGTAGGAGCCTGGCAGTCCACGCTTGACGCTCAGGCGCCGCGCAACTCGGCCCCGTGGGAAACTGAAGCGGCGGCAACGACCCTATCGCGCACCTCGGCCACCTCCTGGTCGGTCAACGTCCGCTCTGGTGACCGCAGCCGCACACGGAAAGCGAGGCTTCGCCGGCCCTCCCCTAGCGAGCTGTCCCTCCAGACGTCGAAAAGCGCGACCGCTTCAGCCAGGTCGCCGGCGGCCTCCCTAACGGTGGCCTCCAGATGACCTGCGGGGACGTCCTCGTCCACCACAAAAGCCATGTCGAGATCGGCTGCGGGGTAGCGGCTAACCGATCGTGCTGCCCAGCTCTGCCTGGGGGCACTAAGGAGCGGCGCGAGGTCTAACAGCAGGAAGGCAACCCGGCCGGCGAGGTCGTACGCGGCCGAGACCGCTGGCGCCAGCTCCCCGAGCACCCCGATCTCGTACCCACCGGCAACAACCAGCGCCCGGCGACCGGGATGGAGCGAACCGCCAGCAGCGACGGCACCGTCAAGCGTGCTACCGGTGTTGCCCACAGCGAACGGCTCGACGGCGCTGGCTTGCAGGCGCAGGCCGCCGGCGAGGACCAACCAGGCGCGGACCGCATAGGTGGCATCGATGTCAAGCCCGACCGCCAGCACGCCGAGCTGCTCCCACTCCAAGACGCTACTAACAAGGCCCGTCTGCGGCCCGGTCCCCAAGTGGCTCCCTGAGCGCACCGGTTGGCCTTCTTCGCTCGGATGACGGAAAACGCTCCCGATCTCGAAAAGGCTGAGAGCGCCGGTTTGGCGCTCTGTGTTGAAGCGGGCGGCGTTGAGGAGGCCCGGGAGCAACGACGTGCGGAGCAACCCTTGGGCCTGGTCGAGAGGGTTCTCGAGCGCGAGTGCCTCTGAGGAGCTCAGGCCGGCGCGGGCGAGGTCCGCACCAGAGAGGAAACTGCTTGTCCAGGCCTCGTTCGCGCCGGCACCAGCCAAGAGCTCGCGTACCCGCCGGCGCCCTTTTTGATAATCGGTCAGCCCCGCGGCAGCAATGGACCGGCGCGGGAGCGACCGAGCAATGTTTTCGTAACCGTAAATGCGGGCGATCTCTTCGATCAAGTCGACTTCACGCTCGCAGTCAGGGCGCCAGGTCGGCACGGTGACCTCGTAAGTCGACGGCCCGTTTGGCACTGCTTCGAACCCGAGCCAGCTGAGTAGCTCGGCCGGTTCATGTGGGCTGAGCGAAGTCCCGAGCACCAGGTTGACCCGCTCGGTGCGAAGGAATATTTTCACCTTTTCCGGCACAACTGTTCGGACGTCGGTCGTCTCGCCGCGCCGGGCCCCGGCCCCAACAATTCGACGAAACGGCTGATCGCCCTGCCAGCAACTTCGGGGTCCACCCCGCGCTCGAAACGGGTGCGGGCTTCGGACAGGAGACCGAGCCGTTTTCCAGTCGCCGCGATGGCCTGCGGGTTGAAGTTCGCAACCTCCAACAGGACCGTCGTCGTCCCGGGCGAGATCTCAGCGGTGGCGCCGCCCATTATCCCGCCGATACCGACGGCAACGCCGTCGGTATCGGCGATAACGCAATCCTCGGGCGTGAGGCGCCGAGCCGTACCGTCGAGGGTGACGATCGTCTCGCCGGCGCCGGCCCGGCGCACGACTAGGCCGCGTCCGCCAAGACGGTTGATGTCGTAGGGATGATTGGGTTGGCCGAGCTCGAGCATCACGTAATTGGAGACATCGACAACCGGGTTTATCGAGCGCATACCGGCCAAGGTGAGCCGGCGTCTCACAAAAGCGGGCACCTCAGCCTTGTCGACACCCTCTATGACGGTACCGGTGAAGCGCCCGCAGAGTTCGCCTGCATCGTCCAATATCGCAACACTCGCGTGCGGGATACCTTCGGCAACCACGTACGCCGGGGCCGGGATGCTAAACGGCAGGCGCAACGCGGCGGCCAGGTCGCGCGCTACTCCTGCGATCGAGAAACAGTCGGACCGATTGGGGCTTATCTCGAGGTCGAAAACGACATCAGGGCCTAACCCGAGGGCTTCTGCAACCGGCTCGCCGGGTGAGCTCAACTTGGGAGGCAATATGTAAATAGCAGGCTCCTGCGCTTCGGGGCCGAGGGCGAGCTCTGGCGCCGAGCAGAGCATCCCGTTGGACCACTCTCCGCGCAGCTTGCGCCGGCCGATCGGCAGGCCGCTCGGCATGACAGTCCCGATGGTTGCCAACGGGACGAGGTCGCCTGGCTTCATGTTGAACGCCCCACAGCAAATCTGCAGCGCTTCGCCGTCACCGAGGTCGACATCGACCAGCTGGATCCGGTCCGCGGCCGGGTGGGGACGCGTTGCCAGCACCCGGGCGACAACGATGCCTGGCAGCGGCGCGCCTACGATTTCGGTCCCCTCCACCACCAAGCCAAGGAACGAAAGGGTGCGTGCGATATCCGCCGGAGTGCCCTCGACGGGCGTGAAGTCACCTAGCCAGGAAAGCGGAGCGCGCATCTAAAACCTCAGAATTGGCTAATGAAACGAAGGTCGTTGTCAAGCAGGTCGCGCATATCTGCAAGGCCCGTGCGAGCCATGGCAAGCCTGTCGATCCCGAAACCCCAGGCAAAACCTGTGTAACGCTCTGGGTCTACGCCGACGGCTTGGAAAACAGCGGGGTCGACCATGCCGCACCCGCCGAGCTCCACCCAGCCCGAACCAGAGCACGTACGGCAATTGTCGTCGTGGCCGTCGCACACCCAACATGTCACGTCGAACTCGGCTGACGGTTCGGTGAAGGGGAAGAAGCTGGGCCGGAGCCGCGCGTGGCGGCCGGCGCCGAAAAAGGCGTTCGTAAACGCGTCGAGCGCTCCCGCCAGGTGGCTCATGGAGATCCCCTCGTCGACGACGAGTGCCTCCAGCTGATGGAAAACTGGCAGGTGGGTCGCATCAGGGGTGTCCCGGCGAAAACAGCGCCCGGGTGCAACGGCGTAAATAGGAGGCTGGCGAGACTCCATAAGGCGCACTTGCACCGGAGAGGTGTGCGTCCGCAAAAGGACGCTTTGAGGCGGCCCGGCCTTCAGGTAAAAGGTGTCGAACATGCCTCTCGCTGGATGGTGCGGCGGCATGTTGAGAGCTTCGAAATTGTGCCAATCGTCTTCCACCTCGGGGCCTTCCGCGACCTCGAAGCCCATCGAGACGAATATGTCCTCGAGCTCTTCGCGTACCTGGGTCACCAGGTGGAGATGCCCCCTCGGCACGGGCTGGGCGAGCCCGTCCGCCAGAGGGCTACCGCCTGGGGAGAAGAGCCCGGCGGCCTCGCTCAGGTCCAACCTCTCCGAAGCGGCTCGTTCCCGGGCGAGACCGGCTTCGAGGTCGGCCAGGCGTTCGGAGTAGATCTGGTCGAGGTCCTCCCGGGCATCCTGGAGTGCCTTGCCCAACTCCCGCCTTTCGTCGGGCGTGCGGTCCCGCAGCGTCGCGGTTATGGCCGCCAGCTCGCTCCTTTTCCCAAAAGCCTCTGACTCGACGGACCGCAAGGCCTCCGGCGAGGCAGCTTCCATGATGAGGGCGCGACCTCTTTCCAAAGCAGACTGGACGTCGTTCATGTCCCGCCTAGCTTGCCAGTTCTCGCGTCTTGGTGGAGTGGAATTGTAAAGCTCACCGTTGTCCCAGTGCCGACCGCAGAGGTGGCGACCAGCTCCCCTCCGTGTGCTTCCACGATCTCCTTGCTGATCCACAGCCCGAGGCCGAGCCCACTGGATTTGCCCTCTGCTCCCCTGTAAAACTTTTCGGTGACGTGCGGCAGGTCTCCAGCCGCTATCCCTTCGCCTTTGTCGGACACAGATATCTCGACTTGGGCGGAGCCCGGCGCGGGATTATGTGATGCCGCTATGTGGATGCCTACAGGCGAGCCGTACTTGCAAGCATTTTCCACAATGTTGGCGAAGACTTGTTCCAACTTGAAGGGGTCAGCAATTATTGTCGGGAACTGCGGGCTGATGTCGACCGTGGCTTCCAGCTCCGGGTAAGAGAGCTTGAGGCTGTTGACCACTCGCACAGCCAGGGGAGCAATTTCGGTTGCCCTCGTGTGCAATGCCAGCTGGCCGGACTCCAAGCGGCTCACGTCGAGCAGTTCGTCTATCATCCGGCCCACCCGCTCGGCGTCGTGGAGCACCCCTTGCAACATCCGGACCTTGTCGTCGTCGGAGAAATCCGCCCAGTGCCCGAGCATCATCTCGGTAAGGCCTCTGATCGAAGCCAATGGTTGGCGCAGCTCGTGGCTTACCGTCGCAATTAGCTCACCCAGCGAAGCGCTTCCGTCCGATGACATGCCGTTCATTCTGCCGCGCGCTGGCTCAGCCGCAGTGCCACGAGATGGCCCGAGCTCGCTGGGGCCCCATAGCGGCGCTGGCGGGCGACCTCGAAACAAACGACGGCGGCCGCCATACCCACGTTGAGCGACTCCGCACCTCGGGCCATGGGGATGCTCACGAGGCCGTCCAACTGCGTTCGAAGTTCTTCGACGGGCAAGCCGGCCGCCTCGTTGCCAAAAACGAAAGCGACCCTAGAGGTGAGGTCCTCGGCCGCATAATCGACGCCCCCTTCGGAAACGGTCCCCAGCCTTTTGAGCCCCCACTCGCCGATCTCGGCGAGGACCTCGGGGGCAGGGCCTGCAGCAACGATCGGCAAATGGAACACCGCGCCCGCCGATGACCGCACGGCTTTGGGGTTCCAGAGGTCAACGGTGCCCTCACAGCACACCACGGCGTCCGCCCCGGCCGCCCACGCTGAGCGCGCCACCGTCCCGGCATTGCCGGGGTCCCGCACGTCCACGCACACGACAACCAGCTGCGGGCTCCTTGCCTTGAGCCCCGTAAGTTCGAACACTGGCGTCTCGACGACGGCAATGACGGGTTGGGGCGTCACGGTGCCCGCCACACGGGCGAGCACCCGAGGCTCGAGCTCGAACACCGGCACCCCGAGCTCGACGCAGCGCTCGACGAGCCCACTGAGCCGGTCGCGGCTACCAGGATCCTCCGGGCCATCGGCATGGGGAAGACCTTCCGCCCAGCCGCCGTCCACATAGACGGCCTCGATGCTGGCCCGGGCAGCGAGAGCCTCCTCCAGCAGGTTGACGCCCTCGATTACAAATCGACCCTCGTCTTTACGCGCACTGCGGCGCCCCAGGAGGCGCCGCAACCGTTGAACTCGCTGGTGCCGGTACGAAAGACTGCTCACGGCGCCTCAGTACCCGCCGGAAAGGCGAGGCCGCAGGCGGGCCACCTACGCCTCTGCGGCGACCTTTTCCGCAGTCGCTCCCGAAGGTGCACCAGCCGCCGCCGAACCGAGAGCGTCGCGGGCGACCTGGACCACCGCCGCGAAGGCGGCCTCGTCACGCACCGCCAGGTCAGCAAGCATTTTGCGGTCCATTTCCACACCGGCCGCGTTCAGGCCGGCGATGAACCGGCTGTAGCTAAAATCGTTGGCCCTGCAGCCGGCGTTGATCCTCGTCACCCAGAGGCGCCGGAACTCTCCCTTGCGGGCGCGCCTGTCGCGGAACGCGTACTGCAGGGAATGCATCACCTGCTCGTGTGCTGCACGGTAGCTGCGGCTCTTGTTGCCGTAATAACCCTGCGCGAGCTCCAAGACCGCGCGGTGGTGCTTCTTGGCATGTACAGCGCGCTTTACACGGGCCATCGATTTCTCCTTTCAGCCGCTGGAGCGACTAGATGCCGAGAAGGCGCTTGACCGCCCGGACGTCGGCGGGGGCAACGTCAGCTGGACGACCGAGGCGGCGGACGCGGCTCGAGGACTTCTTTTCGAGCAGGTGAGAACGGTTGGCCTGGCGGCGCCGCAACTTTCCAGTCCCGGTCACCTTGAAGCGCTTAGCCGCGCCCCTATCTGTTTTTTGCTTCGGCATCCGTTACCTCTCTGGTCCCACACGGCGGTCCCGCTCAACAGCGCATGAACACTGCCCCAATAGGTTACCGGCCAACATGGGCCCGGAGGGACAAGGTAGCAGACCGAGTGCCCTCTTAGCTGCTCGTACTGCCCGCGCCGTCAGCCGGCGCGGGCAGTACGGCTGTCGCGGCCGGACGCGCCCTGGTCGAATGCCCGTCACTTCGCCGTGTACCGTTGGCCGGACCGGCCGGCGGGACGTGGTCCTCGGCCACCTCTGAGGTGCTCGCGGCAACCGGAGCGGGAGCAGCTGCCGCAACGGGAACAGGGGCCGGAGCCGGGGCCACGGGCGCGGGCGCACTCGCTACGACCGGTACCGGTGCGTCCTCTGGGGCAGTCGTTGGGGCGACAGTCGTTGGGGCGACAGTCGTTGGGGCGACAGTCGTTGGGGCGACAGTCGTTGGGGCGACAGTCGTTGGGGCGACAGTCGTTGGGGAGGCGGGAGCTGGCGAGCCAGCGGCGTCGGGAGCTGGAACGCTCTCCTCAGCAGAGGGTGCTGCTGATGCCTGGTCGCTCGCCGGCGGGGCCGAGGCAGTCGTCGGGCGGGCCGGGGCCGGCTTGCGAGCTGCCTTCGCCCTCCGGTCGGGCGCCAGCACCATGACCATGTTGCGGCCGTCGAGCTTGGGCGCCGCCTCCACTTTGGAAACCGCAGAGACCTGTTCGGCAAGGTCTTCGAGGATCTTCATCCCGAGCTCTGGATGGCTGACTTCCCGCCCGCGGAACATGATCGTGACCTTGACCTTGTGGCCTTCCTCCAGGAAACGCCCTACCTGGCGCGTCTTGGTGGTGAAGTCGCCGGTGCCGATCTTGGGCCGGTACTTCATCTCCTTGATGCTTGTGTTGGTCGCCTTTTTCCTTGACTCTTTCGCCCGTTGAGCCGTTTCGTACTTGAAACGGTTGTAATCCATGATCCGGCAGACCGGTGGGTTGGCATCCGGTGCGACCTCGACGAGATCCAGGTCCAGTTGCCGCGCCACAGCCAGGGCTTCAGGGAGGGCTTTGACCCCGAGTTGTTGGCCTTCAGCGTCGATCAGGCGGACTTCCCGCGCACGGATCCGCTCGTTTACGCGGTAATCGGTCGTATCAGTTGCAGTGGCTATGCGCTGTTCTCCTTGCTGTGGCCTCGAGTTGGCTCCCCTGGCCAACCTCATCCGAGGCAGTGAAAAATTGGGAAATTGTCACGGTGCGACCATGTGCCCAAGACCAAGGCCCTGACGACTGCCAGGTGCCCAAGGCGCGCGCTGTTGGATGTTCACAGCGCTGCCCACGGGCTCCGCAGCGTTTGTCGTGGTTGCCCGGTCACTTGCAACAGGTTGGGCACAAAAACCTAGTGACCGCAGCATCGGCGGGGCATGACCACACGTGTCGGTGGCTGGAGGTGTTGGCAGCGGAACTCAGCTTGGGACAGCAGGCCGTCATTGCCCAGCCGGCTGAGTGCGATCTCATGGTCGGCACACTACTTACCGTCTGTGACCATTATGCGCTACTGGGCTCCTTATGCCGCTTGCCTGCCTACTGCATCCTAGAGTAGCGCAGTGAGCACGATTTGGACACCTAGCGGGGAACATCGTGTCCCCAAGGAACCTGGCGACGGCCAGCCGGAGCATGCCGACGGGCAGCCTGCGGGGCAACAAACTACGGCTGCAGCCGGTGCAAGGGGACCGACTGAGCGGGGCCCGGGGCCTGCTCACTCCCTGGTGAGCGATGGAGCGCCCGAGGACAACTGGGAGCCAACGCCCGAAGAAGCGCGCCAGGCCAAGGAGGAGCTGGACGCCATGCGCGACCAGCTCGTACAAGCGCCGGTAGAGCTCGTCATCGCCAACCACGCCATGGGCCTTTGGGAGCTGGCCGCGCTCCATCTGTCGCACAAACCCCCCCACCTGCCACAGGCACAGCTGGCGATCGACGCATTGAGCGCCCTGCTGGACGGGCTCGAGGGCCGCTTGGGCGACGATGAGCGGTCCCTTCGGGACGGCCTCGCGGAGATCCGCCTAGCGTTCGTCCAGATACACAACGCCGAACGCGCTCGCCAGGCTAGCCAGGGCGCCTAGGCGGTAGCTGGGCGCCCGGTGATGGTGATGGCGTCGCGGAGCCGCTACCGATAGAAAAGCCATCTACTGACAGAAACGCGCGCTAGGCAACAAAAGTTGTCACTAGAAGCGCCGGCAGGCGGGTTGGCACCCACAACTGCCCGACAGGCGGGGAGGTCAGACCAGGTCGTGGTCCTGCGCGTAGCGCACGGCAGCAGCCCGGTCGGCCGAACCGGTCTTGGCGAAGATCCGGTTGACGTGGCTCTTGATGGTGTGCGCGCTCAGGTACAACTCGGACGCGATGTCGGGGTTCGCCATTCCTCGGGCCATCATCGAAAGGATCTCCGCCTCCCTTCTGGTTAGCCCATCGGGAGGATCTTCACGGAATTCTCGCGGCACCTCGAAGCGTGGGGTGCCCCGGGTCGCGGCAGCCACGAGGGCATCGCGGACCGCGGGATCGAGGACGGACAGGCCGGTGGCGGCACCGCGAAGCGCCTGGGCGATGTCGGCTCGGTCGGCGTCCTTGGTGAGGTAGCTGCGGGCGCCGGCCTGCAGTGCAGCCAGGACCGACGAGTCGTCGGCATAGGTCGTAAGCACCACGACCGCCACTGATGGGTGCTGTGCGGTTAGCCGTCGGGTGGTCTCGGTCCCGTCCAGGAAGGGCATGTGCAGGTCGAGCAGGATCGCGTCGGGATGCTTGTCCGCGACAAGCTCGAGCGCCTCTTCGCCGTTGGCGGCCGCACCGACAACCTCGATATCGGGGAGGAGGCCCAGCAGTAGCACGAGCCCCTCGCGGACGCTGGCCTGGTCGTCGGCCACGACGACCCGCAGCGGTGCCGATATGTCGGCCCGGCCGGTCACCGGGGGACCCTGGCCACGACGACCCAGTTGTCCCCGTCCTGCCCGGCGGACAGAGTACCACTCAGGAGCAGAAGGCGCTCCCGCATGCCAGCGAGCCCGTAGCCGCCGTTGGCGGTCTCGAACGTCGTGCCGTTGCTCCCCTCGTGGTCAGCACCGTTGCGGCGCACAGCACCGTTGCGGCTGCCCGAACCGCTGCGGTTGCCCGAACCGCTGGCGCTTGCCCGCACCGCTGCGGTTGCCCGCACCGCTGGGGTTGCCCGCACCGCTGGGGTTGCCAACACCGGTCCACAACCTGCTCACCACGGTGAGAGCGGTGGCTCCCTCGTGGTAGTCGAGCCGGATCTCGACAGGTTGGCCCGGGGCGTACTTAGCGGTGTTGACCAGGGCTTCCTGCGCCGTTCGGATAAGGGCCAACCCGGCGTCGGGTGGCAGTAATCGCGGCGTCCCCGTGACCTGGAGGTTGACTTGTGCCCGGTGGCGACCTTGGTGGGCGGCGCCGAGCTCGGCCAGTCCCTGGTCCAGCGGTGATGTGTCGACGCGGAGCGCGTGCACCGCCCGGCGTGTCTCGACGAGCCCTTCGGTAACCATGCGCCGGGCCTGGGCAAGCAGCTCGACGGCCCGTCCGACGTCGGCCTGGTCCGTAAGCACGGCCTGGGCGGCCTGGATCTGGACCCCGAGGGCGCCCAGAGAGTGAGCAAGGACGTCGTGGATCTTGCGTGCGATGCGGTTGCGCTCGTCCAGGGTGGCCGCACGGTTCTGCTCCTTGTGGAGCTGCTCGGCTTTGGCAAGCAGCGCGGCGGACTGTTCGGCCTGGACGCGAAAACCACGCAGGACGCGGCCGAAGACCAGGCCGAGCAGGAGGATGAGCGGGTAGCCGCCCACATCCCAGGCGGAGGCGCCGAACGCCAACGCGACCGACCCGACGACCACCATCGCTGTCCCGGTTATCGAGCCGGCTAACGCAAGGCTGCAGGTCGCTCCGAGCCAGGTCGTGGAAATCGCACTGAAGAGGCTGAACGGCCCACCGCTGGTTGTCAGCGAAGCCAAACCTGACGTCAGAGCCGTAGCCCCGGTCGCGAACGTCAGCAGGCCCGAAGCCCTGGCCCTAACACGCGGGGAGCGCTCGCTAGCCGTCATCAGGGCCATCGCCAGCGCAGCGATTGCGAAGGCTATGGACTCAGAGACGAGATTGCGCGTCCTGCCGTACGGGATGGTGAGAGCCGCCAGGCCAACCACAACTAGGGCGATGACCCGAGGCACCCAGCCCCACCTCCGCAGCACATTTCCATTATCCCGCGCCGGCATAGCCTACGACCTGGTCATCGGGTGGATCCCCGGTATGAAATTCCGCCGCCGGGTCTCATACCAAGCTCATACCGGCATACGCCAGGAACCAACCGGAAGGTTGACGACAACCCCGGGTATGACGGCTGACACTGGTTCATGTCCAAGGTTCCCGTTTGACGGGAGCACTCAAAAAGTGATATCACTTTGATAGGTAGCGGGCCAAGCAGGACCAGCACCTGACCGGTACGGAAAGAGAAGGCGAGATGACGAACATGACGCTCACATCGGAGACAGTGGCAGAGGACCGGGAAGTCCCGCCGGCCGCGCATGCAATCGACCTGCGCAAGACCTACGGGTCTGGACAGACTGCCGTGAATGCCCTGGCCGGCGTCAGCGTGACCTTCGGGCACGGCCGGTTCACAGCTGTCATGGGACCGTCAGGCTCGGGGAAATCGACGCTCATGCACTGCATGGCCGGCTTGGACCAGCCGACATCGGGGCAGGCCTTCATAGGGGGCCTCGAGGTCGGCCGCCTCGACGATGCCGGGCTCACCCAACTACGACGCGACCATGTCGGCTTTGTCTTCCAGTCGTTCAACCTGGTCCCTATGCTGACCGCGGCTGAGAACATCACGCTGCCGGTTGACCTGGCAGGCAGGAAGGTGGACCGGCAATGGTTCGACTATCTGGTCGCCCAGTTGGGGATCCGGGACAGGCTCTCGCACCGCCCAAATGAGCTCTCCGGCGGCCAGCAACAGCGGGTTGCTTGTGCAAGAGCATTGATCAACAAACCGGACCTCGTGTTCGCCGACGAGCCCACAGGCAACCTCGACTCGAACGCCTCGGCCGAAATGCTGGCTTTCCTTCGAAAGTCTGTGAACGAGCTCGGCCAGTCCATCGTCATGGTGACCCACGACCCGACCAGCGCATCGTATGCCGACCGCGTCCTGTTCCTCGCGGACGGGAAATTGGTTGGCGAGCTGGACAGCCCGACCGCCAGCTCGGTCCTCGAGCGGATGAGCGGACTGGGAGCCTGACATGCGCAATGTAACCATCAAGGGCCTGCTCGCCCACAAGCTTCGGCTCGCGCTCACCTCGCTTGCAATCGTGCTCGGGGTGACCTTCATCTCCGGGAGCTTCGTGCTCACCGACACGTTGCACGGCCTTTTCGACGGTTTGGTCGGCAACATCTACCAGAAGATCGACTTCCAGGTCCGCGGGGTAGCGCAGTTCCCGACCAGCGATGCGGCCAACGCGGTACGCAACCCCCTCGCCGAGCCCCTGCTCGGGACCGTGCGTCACGTCCCGGGCGTCGAAGCCGCTTACGGGGAGGTCTCGGGGTACGCCCAGTTCCTCACCCGCCAGGGTACGGCGATCTCGAACGGGAGCGAAGCAACCCTCGGGCTCGAATGGGACCCGGACCAACAGATCTCCGAGCTCCACCTTGTGCAGGGGAAGCCCCCCACGGGCCCCGATGAGGTCGTGATGGACGCCGGGACAGCCAGCAAGTACCACTTTGCGGTCGGCCAGACCGTGCGGGTCCTGGCGGCATCGTCCAACCCGCGCGCCTTCACCATCAGCGGGATCGCCCGCTTCGGCAACGTCAACAACCTGGCCGGCGTGACCTTGGCCGCTTGGCCCTTCCGACGGCACAACAGGAAATGGCGGAAGTGGGCCAGCTTGACGACATCAACATCGTAACGACGCCGGGAGCCGACAAGGCCGAGGTACAGGCCGCCATCGCCAGGGTGCTGCCAAAAGGCGCAGAGGTGGTAACTGGCCAAACGGTGGTCAACGAACAGGAGAACTCGATCGACCAGGCGCTCGGGTTCTTCTCGACTGCACTGCTCGTGTTCGCATTCATCTCGCTGTTCGTCGGCGCGTTCACCATCTTCAACACGTTCTCCATAACCGTCGGGCAGAGGACCCGTGAGCTGGCCCTGCTGCGAGTCGTGGGGGCCAGCCGCCGCCAGGTCTTCCGCTCCGTCCTGGGCGAGGCCGCAATCGTGGGGACCATTTCCTCTGCCGTCGGCGTCGGGCTAGGCGTGCTCGCCGCGCTCGGGCTGGAGGCGCTGCTGAGGGGCTTCGGGATCACCTTGCCCTCCGGTCCGATCGTGTTCGAAGCCCGTACCGTCGTTGTCGGCCTCGCGGTAGGCATCGGAGTGACGGTCATCTCGGCCGTGAGCCCGGCCCGGCGTGCCGTACGGGTCCCGCCGGTCGCCGCCATCACGGACCGCCAGGGGGGTAACGAAGTCTCGGCCCGGCGCCGCGCCATCAGAGGCGGAGCCGTGTTCGGCGCCGGCGCAGTCCTGCTCGCCGTCGGGCTCTCCGTGCCTGTCGTTGCGCTCGTCGGCCTCGGTGCTCTTGGCATCTTCGTCGGCACTTCGATGTTCGCCCCCGCGTTGGCCCGCCCGCTTGCGAGCGCGATCGGGCGACCGGTCGCCCGCCTGACGGGTATGCCTGGCCGGCTCGGGCGGGAGAACTCGATGCGCAGCCCGCGGCGCACCGCGCAGACGGCGTCTGCCCTCATGGTCGGCATAGCCCTCGTATCGGCAATGTCGGTGTTCGGGGCGTCGATCTCGAGCTCGGCGACGGCCAGCGTAGACGGAGCCATCAAGGCTGAACTGCTAGTCACCGGCACGGGCAGTGGGCCCGGTTCGTTCAGCAATTCCTTGGCGGAAAAAATTGCCACCCTGCCTGGCGTGCGTGCATCCTTGATCGGCTACGGGGGCCAGTTCGAGCTCCGGCAGTCCGTCGAGACGCTCAAGGGTGTCACGACTCAGGGCTTGTCCCAAACAGTCAACTTGCACGTGATAGCTGGGAGCACCGGGGCGCTGAACGAGGGCGACCTACTCATCGACTCGAGCACCGCCAAGTCCGACCACCTCTCGGTCGGCGACATCGTGCCCGTGAAGTTCGCCCTCGCGGGCGCCTCAACGATGCGGATCGGCGGGATTCTATAAGGCGAACGCCCTCATCGGGAGCTACCTCGTCGGACAAGCCTTCTACATGTCGCACTACAGCCAGCCGCTCCCCGGAGCAGTGCTTTTGGAGACAGGCAGCATTGCGGCGCAGAAGGTCCAAAATGAGGTGGAGCGCGTCCTGGCGACCTACCCGACCGTCCAGGTCCAGACCCGGGCCCAGTTCGAATCGTCCCAGATTTCCGGCGTCAACCAGCTACTAGGGCTGGTCTACGCCCTGCTCGCACTGGCAGTGTTCATCGCTCTCATCGGGATCGTAAATACGCTGATGCTGTCTGTGTTCGAGCGCACGAGGGAGATAGGGCTACTGCGTGCGGTCGGCATGAAGCGGCGCCAGAATCCGGACAATGGTGCGCTCGGAGTCAGTAATTATCTCGGTCTTCGGCGCCGTCATCGGAATAGTGGTCGGTACCGGGCTCGGCCTCGCCCTCGTGACGGCGCTCAAGCTCAGCAACTCGTCGGTACCTGCACGGAGCCTGGTGGTGTTCCTTGTCCTATCGGCTCTGCTCGGCCTTGTGGCAGCTACCTGGCCGGCGCGGCGGGCGGCCAAGCTGGACGTGCTGGCCGCGATTGCGACCCAATAATGCCCGTAATAACTTGGGGATACGAAATTGGGCCTTCAGGCACCGGCTGCGAGCAATGGGACCAACATCTCTTCGGCGGTGAGCCCACCGTGACGCGAAACGAGCCTGGCTTCGCCCGGGTCCATCGGGTCCAGGTAGGCGTTGTCCCCCAGCGGCACGAGCAGCACATCTCCCAGGCGCGCCAAGGCTTCTTCGCTAGGGATGCCTCCCAGGGCCCCCGAGCTGACCACCTCGTCGCGGGTCGCCACCCACGCCTCTTGGCTATAGCGGGCCACCGCGCGGTCCATGAGGATGTCGGCCCGCCCTGGCCAGCTGTGGAGCCAGCGGAACCGCGATTCGCCGCTCATCACAGGGCTTTCCGCCGCGACTTCCGGCGCTACCACAACGGCCCGGGCACCGATGTCCACTTGGCCGTGGTCGGCGGTGATACCGAGCGCAGCGCCCTCCGGGAGCACCGACAAGATTTGGGAAACCAGGCTGTCGGCGAAGCCCAGCTCGGCACCGTAGAGCTCTCCCAGGCCCGTTGCGTGCGCGATTTTGTCGACCCCCTCGTAGTAGGCGTAGACAAATGGTTCGCCTTCGCCCAGCAGGCCACGAACGAGTAAGGGGATGCTGGAGGGCAGGTGCCAGCTGACTTCACGCACCCCCTGCTGATGTGCCTGGCTGAACCCCGTACCCGAAAAGTCCGCCCTGCTGACCACGGGCACCTCGAAACCGCCAAACGCCGGGCGCGGCTGGACAACCGATGGGGCCAGGAACTTCCTCGCGTCACCAGAAACCGTTGTCCAACGCAGGACGTTGAGCACTTCCTTGCCACTCGGGCCGTCCACAAGGAACTTATAGCCGAGGATCCCGTGCTCGGCAGGTGTCATACCGAGAGCGAGCGAGGTTAGCGCTGTTGCCGTCGTGGTCGGGGCGACCGAAGTGATCGGCCCGCCTTCCAAACCAGCCATGGCCGGTGCGAGGCGCGCCCGGGACTGGAGCTGCAACCAACCCAGGCCGTCCACGACGAGCAAGACAACCTGGCTGGCCGCACGCAGTGGGGCCGGCAGCCAATCGGGCCGCTCCTTCGGCGCGGCGAGCAGGGCCGGGACAAGCGAGCTCAGACAAGCCCCGCCGTACGCGGGCATCATGAGCGGCTCCGGCAGCGCCTTAGCACGGAAAGGGGCGCTCCGAGCCCCGTCCGCCTGCAGCAGCCTTGGCACTCCATACGAAAGTTCTTCCACCGCCGGCTCGGTATTCATCTTTTCGACGCTAATTGACCGAAGAAACAAAAACGTGGAACGCCGAATTTGGGCCGCAACGCGGGTGAGGGCCAGTTCCACGACAGGCAACTGTGGAGCGTTACCATGGGCACGAGGAGGTCGCCAGTTTTATGAGGTCGCCAGCACTGTGAGGGTATCGACGCGTGGCGACTACGCATGTCGTGCGCTGCTGTCGCTCGCCCTGCACGGGGGGGACCAGCCGACCTCGGTACGGGACATCGCGGAGCGCACGGGGCTCCCCCAGCCGTACCTCGAGCAGATCCTCCTCGCCCTGAAGGGGGCTGGGATTGTGAGGTCAAAGCGCGGCGTCGGGGGCGGCTACGTGTTGGCTCGACTGCCTGACAAGCTCACGCTCGGCCAGATCGTGGCTGCCGTCGACGGGCCGATCGTGGTAGGGGACTTTGGCGAGCCCCACGTCGGGGAGGCCTGCAACCACGAAGGTCAGTGCGCCCTGCTCTCGGTTTGGGCAGAGGTGGGCGACCATATGCGCGTCCACCTCGACTCGTTCACGATCGCCGACATGGTTGAGCGCGTCGGCGGTAGGGCGCTAACTCCCGTCGCCGAAGCGGTACCCCAGTAGCAGCAGGGGCCAACGCCTGCGTCTACTCTGTGACCTGCGTCTACTCTGTCACCTGCGGCAAGCTGAGCCCGAGTGGTCCCAGGGTCTCGGCGAGATCCGGCGGCAGCCCGCAGGAAAAGTGCATCGGCTCGCCGGTGACCGGGTGTATGAAACCAAGCCGTGCGGCGTGCAACCAGAGGCGGCGAAGCCCCGGCAGAGCGGTCCGGGCGGCAGCCAGCTGGCTGGGCTTGGAGTAGCGGTCGTCGCAGAACACCGGGTGGCCGATGGCGGCGAAATGCACCCGCACCTGGTGGGTACGGCCGGTCCCGAGCCGGCACGACACCAGGGTGACCGGGACCGGCGAAGATGAACGGCTTTCAGCGCGGTAGTGAGTGAGAGCGTGACGGCCGCCCTGGACGACAGCCATTTTCACCCGGTGTGACTGGGAGCGACCGAGAGGGGCGTCGACGGTACCCTCGTCCGCATCGAGCTCCCCATGGACGACCGCGAGGTACGCCCTCTCCACAGACCGAGCAGCCAGTTGGGCAACAAGGCCTTCGCGGGCAGCCGGTGTGCGTGCCACGACCATCAGGCCCGACGTCCCCTTGTCAAGACGCTGGACGATGCCGGGGCGCTCGTCCTCGGGGCCCGCGGCGGATATATCGGGGAAAAGGCCCACGAGCTGCTGCACGAGGGTGCCCTGGGGGTTCCCCGCGCCGGGGTGGACCACCAGGCCGGCGGGCTTGTCCACGACCACCAGGTCTTTGTCGGCAAAAACGACGGAAGCCTCCAGGGGAGGCGGGCCCTCTGTGGGGGCACGGGCCGCAGTGCCTGGCTCCAGTGGCGAGTGCCCCGCCAGGTCCACTTCCAGCAGCTCGCCACTTCGGAGCCGCCGGCTACCTGCACGCACGACCAGCCCGGAGATCCGCACCCTGCCCTCGCCGACCATTCGAGAGGCTTGAACCCGGCTGAGGCCCACCAACAGCGCGACCCCCCTGTCAACCCGCTCGGCCTCAAGGGCGGCGGGCACCGTAAGCCTCAGGAGCTCGCCCGGTGCGTCGACGTCATCGCTGGTCAGGGTGAGCCGCCTTTGGGCCGAGCAAAGAAAAACAGGCTCACAGCCACCGTCACGGCGCCGGTAGTTATGGCGGCGTCGGCGACGTTGAAAGTCGGCCACCAGCTGACGGCCTGAATGAAATCGACCACCGCCCCGTGGTGATCGCCGAGCAAACGGTCAGCGAGGTTCGACAACGCCCCGCCGGAGAGCAGCCCCAGACCTAGGACGACCACCGGGCTTGCGCCAATCCGCGCTGCCCGGCCCGAAAATGCGATCACCGCTACAGCCAGCACCGAGGCCAGCGCTTCAATGACCGGAGATACCCCACTCCCGAGGGAAAACGCGGCACCACGGTTGAAGCTGAGCACCAGGTAAACCGGCCCCAGCAGATGCCTTGGGCTAGTGCTGCTGAGGTTATGGAGCGCCCAGGACTTGGTCCACTGGTCGACGGCGATGACGCCCCCGGCAATCGCCCCCAAGGCAAGGGCACGCCCCAAGAAATGTACTGGCACTCGCGAAACGGAGCCATCCTGGCCTCCCACGGCGTGCGGCAATGGCCGTGTACCCCCGGGCCGGTCGGCCAAGGTCATTGACGACGGGCTGAGAGCCCCCCGCTCTTACAAGACACGCAAAGCCGGGCATGGGGCAGCGCCTCCAACCGGGCCTTAGGGACCGGGTTGCCGCAGCTCTCGCAGAAGCCGTACGTGCCTTCTGCGATCTTCACCAGTGCGGCATCGATCTCTTCGATCGCAGCCTGCGCCTGCGCAGAAAGGTGCAGGTCCAACTCCCTGTCGACGTTGGCAGTACCGCCTTCGCCGCCTTCTTCGTCGAACTGGACGTCCCCAGGCTCGTGCTCCAGCGCGAGAGCTTCGGCTTGCGCCCTCAGCTCCTCTGCCTGGCGGGTGTAGTTGTTGCGCTCGGCCATCAGCAGCACGCGCTGGTGGCTAAGGAACACGTCCCTCGGCTCATCGTCGTCCGCGCCCGTGTCCTGGGCTACCGAGTGGCCGGCAGGGCCCAAAGTCTTCTGGTCGCGCACGGCCTTGGCTGCCTTGGGCTTTTCAGCCTTTGCGCTCGTGCTCGCCGGTTTTTGGCTGGCCGCAGCCTTGGGTGCAACCGCCGGCGCGCCATTAGCCTCCTTGGGCGCAGTGCGCTTGGCAACTGGGCCGGCTTTGGCGGAGGCCTTGCTCGCTGGCTTGCTTTCCGCCTTCTCCGCGCCCTTGCCCGCGGTAGCGGGCCCTTTCGACGTGCGAGTCGCACCGTTGGCTCGCGCGTGGACTGCGACATCCGCTTCTTGGGCCTCGACCGGATCTTGTTGCTTGGCTCTAGGCATCTCGTGGCACCTTATCCTTCCGCGGAGCGGGGAAGCCTACCATGACTGTGGGACAACGTCCCTCCCGTGCCCGCAATTCCCGGTGTTCGTAGCTGGCGCTGGCCGTTGCCGGCTCGTAGCGAACTACTGCCTGCGCCTGAACCTGCTCGTGGTGCGTTGGTCGCCGAGATCCTGCTCACTGAAAAAGCTGTCAAGGGCCCGCTCGTCGAATGCCAACGAGTGATCTTCGCCCGAAGGGCTTTCTGCGGGACCGTCCGCTGGCGCGTCAGCTCCCGCTGCGCCCGCGACTGCTTCCCCTGGCTGGCCTGCACCCTGGACGGGCTCAACCTCTTGGTCGGCCGGCCCGGCGGGCGGGGCGGGCAACGCCTCGCGTGCCGAGGTCCCTCGAGGAGGTGCGGGGCCGGCTCCTCGTCGTCTTCGCTGACCTGGGGGTTAAGCCCTGCGTCGGTGACCGGGGCTTCTGCGGAGTCACCAGGAACACCTTCGGGGCTTGTCTCGTCCGCAGGTTGCCCCTGCCAAGGGGTACCGGCAACGGGGCTCACGAGGGGTTGCTCACTCAACAGGCCTGCATTTTCGACACGGACCGCAGCATTTGCGACAAGGCCCTCAGCATCTCGAAGTACCCCCAGCAGGTGCTCCCTGTTCACGTCGACCCAACTTCGCAGCGCCTCCGCGTCCTGCTGAGCCTGTTGAAGGGCCGAGCTAGCCATCTCCACGCTGGCGCGACCCTCGGCGAGGTGGCTCTCGTAGGCAGCGCGTCCACGCTCCTCGGAGTCGGACAGAAGTCCATCGGCTTGTGCACGGGCCTCAGACACGAGGGCCTCGGCTTGTGCGCGCGCGTCAGACACGAGCGCCTCTGCCTGGGCGCGAGACTCAGACCCGAGGGAGTCGGCTTGTCCGCGAGCCTTGGAGAGCAACCGTTCTGCGTCGTCGTTCGCCTCCTTGACCGCCTGGTCAACCGTGCGTTGGGCCAACACCAGCATCCGCTTGAGGGTCTCGTCGCTCGCGTTCGCCTCGGACGCCGCCTGCTCCGCGCGCTGCGCCCGCTCGGTAGCCTGCTGCAGCCGCTCAATGAGGGCCTCGACCCCGAGGGCCGCCTGCTCCAGGAACTCGTCGACATCCTCGGGGTGGTAACCGCCACGCAACTTCTCACGGAACTGCACGTCGCGGAAGGCCTTCGGGGTCACATCCATGCTGTCAATCGTAACAGCCCGTGTTTTATGGGTCGCGAACCGCTCCGTGTTTTAAAGTTCGCGACCTGTCCCGACTCCGCATCAACGGAGCGGTCGAGCTAAACCTTCACCAAGGGGAACAGGTAGAACGTCAGAAGCAGGACCACCAGGACAGCGATCATATAGGAGATGTCGAACATCCCTGCCGGCGGGATGACCCTGCGGAAAGGGGCGACGTAGGGCTCGGTCAGCACGTAGAGCCAGTGCGTGAAATTGGACATCCCCGAGCTCCCCGACGTCGGGAACCAGGACATCACCGCTCTCAAAAAGAGGATGACCAGGTAGATGCAGCCCAGCGTGTACAGCGGGTGCTGAAGGTAGGTCAACTAAGTGCCCGCCGACCGGTTACGGACGGTACAGGCCCCTCTCCTGAAGACGGCGCTTTTCTTCGGCTGAAACTTCGACGTTGCTGGGCGTCATCAAGAACACCTTGTCCGCGACCTTGTCCATGGACCCGCCCAGTGCGTACGCGACGCCACTGCAGAAATCGATCATCCGGTGCGCCAGCTCCCGGTAGGCATTGCCGAGATTGACTATGACGGGCTGGCCTGTACGGAACCGGTCGGCTATCTCCTGAGCGTCGGCGAACTCGGTGGGGGCGGCTACATGCACCCTGGCCGAAAGAGCTGGCGTCGGCAATGGGCGCAAGGGCGTCGGGGCCGCCCGCAAATTGATGGTTGCCCCTTGGTCCTGCCCGTCACGGGGCAGCGTCCGTACCGCAGGGGAGGTCTGAGGAAAAGCCTCCACCACCTCGCCGCCTCTCCGTGCGGTGGCCACCTGAGGATGCGGGACCGGCACTTCTTCGTAAGGTTCGTAGTCGTCGTATTCTTCGGCGTCGGCGAGGCCGAGCCACATGAGCATCTTCTTGCCTGTCCCCGGCATAACTCCTCCTTACCTCTAGCCTAGCCTGGCCGCGTCCCGACCAGGGACATGTGCTGGCGGGCGCTCGCCGAAAAGAGCCCTCCCTAGACGGATTATCGTCGCTCCTTCCGCCACGGCCAGCTCGAAGTCGGCGCTCATACCCATCGACACTTCGCTAAGCCCGAGGGTGCTCGCAAGACTCGCGACATCGCGGAAACTCTGCCGGGCCTCTTCGCGCGCGGCATGCGCTCGGCCGACCGCCATGAGCCCCCTCACATCCAACCCCGCCGCCCGCGCCGACTCGACCAGGGCGGGCACCTCACTGACGCTGGCCCCATGGCGGGGGGCTCGTACCGGCCCGCCATCGCCGGCCAAGTTGCCCGCGCCGGGCCCATCGCTCCCGCCGGCGGCGGTGGCACGGACCTGCACCAGCACGGCGGCCGCCGGCCGCCTGCGCGCGAGGGCAAGGGCTCCTTCGACGCTGTCGAGCCCGTGCCATAGATGGACGTGCGGGGCGAGCCGTGCAAGTTTGTTGCGCTGGAGCCCTCCGAGGAAATGCCAGCGGACGCCGGCTGGGGCTGTCGAAGCCTTCGACAGCAGCTCCTGGGCGTAGTTCTCCCCGAGGTCCAGCAGGCCCGCTCCGACGGCGGCTTCGACCGCTTCAAATCCGAAACCCTTGGTGACTGCGACAACCCTGACTGAGCTCGGGCTCGCCCCCGCCTTGGCTATGCGGTCCCTCACCTGAGCGAGCCTTTCCGCCACAAGTTCAGCGCCCATGGGCCGAAGCCTCGCCGGCCCCGGGTACCCAGACCACGCTGGCCTGCCGGGCCTTGTCCCCGTTCGCCCTCCAGGACCAATGGTCGGGCGAGCAATGCGTGCAGATCTGGGCGTCCCCGACGAGCGTGGCGTCGGCCCGGTCAAGCGCCGCTCGCACCACCGCCGGCAGGTCGAGCGCCGGGAAACCGCCCGAGTCGAGCGCCACGACAGCGGGGCCGAAGCGCTCAGCGACAGGTTCTAGGTCGGGCGCGGAGAACCTGTAAGCGTGCGGCGCAATGCACGGACCGAGCGCCGCCGACACCTCGGTGGCACCGAGCGACCTCATTGTGGCGACCGCCGCCTCCACAACGCCCGCCATCAGGCCCCGCCAGCCGGCATGCGCCACGCCAAAAATGCCTTCCGGGCTCGACAGGCCGACCGGTGCGCAGTCAGCCGTCAGCACCACGAGCGCGGCCCCTGCACAGGCGCTGACTGCCGCGTCCGCCTCTTCGGCCCTGCAATCGCCGGGCTGCTCCACGACAACCACGCGATGGCCATGTACTTGGCGGAGCCAGGTCCAGGGCGCGTCAGCGAGCGGGCGCTGCGCCGCAAGAGCGCGGGGCTCTCGCGGGTCGGCAAAGTCACCTGCGCGGCGGCTCCCGGCACGCATCTCCGAGGCCCCGGGCAACGCCATTGCCCAGGTACCCCGCGGCGCGGGCCGGTTGGGGCCCGCGGAGGAGCTACTTGAGGAACGGGGGGACGTCGAAATCGTCCTCGTCCCCAAAGCTGAGGCCAGCAGCCGCCATCTGCGCCTCGGCATCGACGAGGCCAAGCGCCCTGCGCGGGGCCGTGGCGCGGTCCTCGAACTGAGCCTGCCCTGGGGGGCCGTCAACGGGATCGAAGCCTGCGGCGATCACCGTCACGCGTACCTCGTCGCCCATGCCTTCGTCAATGACCTGGCCGAAAATGATATTCGCGTCCGGGTGGGCCGCCGCGTGGATTATCTCCGCAGCCTCGTTGACCTCGAACAGCCCGAGATCGGCCCGCCGGCGATGTTGAGCAGGATGCCGCGTGCTCCTTCGATGGACGCTTCGAGCAGCGGCGAAGTCACCGCCATCTTGGCTGCCGCTATTGCTCGCCCGTCACCTGACGCCGAGCCGATGCCCATGATCGCCGTGCCGGCATTGGTCATGACCATCTTGACGTCGGCGAAATCGGTGTTTATCAGCCCGGGCGTCGTGATGAGCTCGGTGATGCCCTGCACCCCGTGCAGCAGGACCTCGTCGGCCATCTTGAAGGCACCGACCATGGTCGTCTTGGCGTTGGACACGACGATCAAGCGATCGTTCGGTATGACGATCAAGGTGTCCACTTTTTCCTTGAGTCGCTGGATGCCCAGGTCCGCCTGCACGGCGCGCTTGCGCCCTTCGAACGCGAAGGGCCGTGTGACAACGCCGATCGTCAACGCTCCCACGGATTTTGCGACCTCAGCCACAACTGGCGCACCGCCGGTGCCGGTCCCGCCACCCTTGCCCGCAGTAATGAACACCATGTCCGCGCCTTTAAGGACCTCTTCGATCTCGTCGCGGTGCTCTTCGGCGGCAAGGCGCCCGATCTCTGGGTCGCTGCCCGCGCCGAGCCCTCTCGTCAATTGCCGGCCGATGTCGAGCTTCACGTCGGCGTCGCTCATGAGCAACGCCTGTGCGTCCGTGTTGATCGCGATGAACTCGACGCCTTTAAGCCCGGCGTCGATCATCCTGTTGACAGCATTGACACCACCGCCGCCGATGCCTACGACCTTGATTACCGCTATGTAGTTCTGCGCTGTGCCAGCCATCGCACCTTTCCTCAACGGATCCTCAACGGCTCTTTGGTCTTGACGGCTCGCTCGGCATAAAACCTCTCCCGCTGCCTTGTGCCTTATACGACCCTGGACCTAAACTAAAGGGTTAGAGTTGCTCAAGCTCTACGTACAGTTGAACAACGTTAGCTCCCGTGTCACTTGTTGATCAAGTGGCAGGTCAGTTGTTGCCTGAATTCGGCAGCGGCGTTAGTGCGGGCCGCTCCGGCACCGTGAGGTCCACCTGAGAGTACCCGGCCAGGCCGACCCGACTTGCGAGCTCTTCCAAGACAGCCAATTTCGTCGCCAAGCCCGACGGGTCCCCGAGTAATACCAGCGCCGGGCCTGCGCCAACGTGCGCAACAAGGCCTCTTTGAGCGCTGTAGGCCAACTGCATCCTGCGCTCAGCCAGGGCGGCCGGGGTTGCCCCAGCTGCCGCTAATAACTCCTCCAGCGCTGGCTTGGCCAGGCCGCGCCCAGGCGAAACATCCGAACCTGGTTGTGCACCCTGTGCGCCGAGCACCACCGGTAGTGATGGCGGCGCTTCATGTGGCGGCACCACCTCGAGCACGCGCCCGGTCGCGTCTACCGCCTCGACGGCACCTCCCGAGACGACCAGGGCAACGGGCGACCGCTCTTTAACCGCTATCACGACGGTCCATGGCCAGTGCCTGCTGAAGGTTGCTGTGGCCACCCAGGGCAGGGCTTCGACAGCCCTCTCGGCCCGCTCGCTCCCCGCATCGATCATGAGGGTGCCGTTATCCGGACCGGACAGCCCCGCCGCCAGTACCACCAGAGCTGGGGGCGTGTGGGTGCTCCCGCGGACCACCACGTCCCTGACCCGGAACAGTGGAGAGTGAAGGAGCCCTATGCACCCGGCGGCGGCCGCGACGACAGCCAACAGGCTCACGATGGCCCGCAACCGCCGGCGCCCCTCATGGCGGCGTGCCTCAGCCCATCGCCGTCTGAAGCGGGGGTCGACGGGCGGGATCTCCCCCATGAAGTGCTGAGGGGGCTGGGGTGGACGGGGCGGCTGGGGTGGACGGGGCGGCTGGGGTGGACGGGGCGGCTGGGGTGGACGGGGCGGCACAGTTGTCTGGCTCACCTCGGAGCCCTCCCAGACTGTGCGGCGCGCTCCAGAAGCTCGTCCGGCAGAGTCGTCAGGTCGCCAGCGCTCATCGTCAGGCAAAGGTCGCCGGGGCCGAGCACACGCTCGAGCACTGCGACCAGCTCAGCGCGCGTCTCTGCGTACTCGACATCCTGAGCTGGGTGCGCCGATCTGATGGCGTCCGCCACCAGAGCGCCGCTGACGCCGGGCAAGGATTGTTCACCGGCTGAGTAAACACCGGTGACCACGACCAGGTCGGCACCCTCGAACGCGTCGGCGAACTCACGGAACAGCGTTGCCGTGCGGGAGTAGCGGTGCGGTTGGAACACCGCCACCACGCGTCCCCAGCGTCCGTTGCCAGCCGTGGCCAACGTGGCGCGGACCTTGCCCGGGTTGTGCGCGTAATCGTCGATGTAGGTAACGCCATTGGCTTGTCCCCGGAATTCGTACCGGCGCCCGACGCCTGAGAAAGCCGCCATCGCAGCTCTGGCGGCATCAGGCTCGGCGCCCACCTCGAGTGCCATCGCGATCGCGGCCGTTGCATTGAGCACGTTGTGCAGGCCCGGGACAGCGAGCTGGAAGCGGCCCAGGCTCCGGTCGGCGGTGCGCAGCTCGAAGCTTGCTCCCAAGGCCGCGAGCTGGACGGCGGAGATCCTGTAGTTGGAGCCCTCGAAGCCGCCATAGGTGGTCACGCCGGGAACGGCCCGCGCGAGTGCCGCTGAACCTGGGTCGTCGGCGCATACGACCCGCGCGCCGGGCGCCTGCTCCACGAACTCCTGGAACGCGCTGGCGATGGAAGCCTCGTCGCCGTAGTAGTCCAGGTGGTCGACCTCGACGTTGGTAACGACAACGCCCTCTGCGCCTAAGCGGAGAAAGGTCCCATCGGACTCGTCCGCCTCGACCACGAACCACTTGCCGCTCCCCCAGCTCGCGCCTCCACGGCCGCCAGGCAGCTCGCCCCCGACGAGGAAACCAGGCTCAAAACCCGCCTCCACGAGGACCGCGGCGAGCATTGCCGTCGTGGTCGTCTTCCCGTGCGTGCCGCTCACTGCGAGAGTGCGGCGCGTGTGGCAGATGGCCGCGAGCACCTCCGCTCTGGTCAGGGTCGGGATCCCTCTCCGCCTGGCTTCCACGAGCTCGACGTTGCTCGCGTTCACGGCCGTCGAAAACGCGACGATCTCCGCTTCGCCTACATGGGAGGGGTTATGGCCGGTGAAGGTGAGCACCCCGAGGCCGTCAAGGCGCTCGAGGACTGGCGAGCTTTGCAGGTCGCTCCCCGAGACACTGTGGCCCATGGCCACAAGCAACGCGGCAATCCCGTTCATGGCGGCGCCGCCCACCCCCACGATATGGAAGCGGAGCTGTCCGCGGTCCAGGTCAGGCAGCTCCTGGCCGGGCCCGGCCGCTGCGGCCTCAGGCGCCACTGTCGTCTCCCTCCTCCGCTTTCCTCGTTGCGTGCGCGACCGGCCTTGGGCGAGCATGCTCTTCAGCCAGCTGCGCCACCGCCTCGGCCGCCCCTGCACGCCCAAGCCCCTTGACTGCTTCGCCCATGCTGGCCAGGCGCCCCGGGTCGGATAGGAGCGTACCGAGCTCTTTGGCCAGGCGGGCGCCGTCGAGTTCCCCGTCGGGGACTACGACGGCACCGCCGACGCTGGCTAGCAACCTCGCGTTTGCCCCCTGGTGATCGCCGGGGGAACCGGGTAGCGGCACCAGCACCGCCGGGACGCCGGCCAAGGCCAGCTCGGCGACCGTGTTGGCCCCCGCCCGCTGCACCGCGACATCGGCGGCAGAGTAAAGCGCCACCATGTCCTGTTCGTACTCGACCTGCTGGTAGACAAGGCCCCCTGGCGGGCGTGGCTCCTTGCGGAACTCGTCCCAGTCGCGACGGCCCACTACGTGGCGGATGGCGACATCAGTACGGGCCGCCCAGAGCTCGGCGAGCTCCAGAGTTGCGCGGTTGATCCGCAAAGCGCCGAGCGAGCCGCCCGAGACAGCCACCACCTGGGCGTTAGGGGGGAGCCCTAGGCGGTCACGAGCGGCCGTCCTGGCCGCAGGGCGCCGGTCGATGCCAGCCAGCCCCGCTCTCACCGGGACCCCCGTCACGACCGATCGCGGAAGGCGGACCTCGGGCGAGCTCACCGCCGAGGCGGCCGCTGCCCGCGCGGCCAGTCGGTTGGCAACGCCAGGAACGGCGTCCACGTTGACGACCACGATCGGGACCCGCCATAGCGCCGCAGCCACAACGCAGGCGAAGCTGGCATAGCCCCCCAGCGAGATAACGACCGCCGGCCGCCACTTCGAAAAGGAGAACACCGCTACCGCCACGGCCGCGCACAAACCCGCGACCGCCTCCGAATTGGCGACGAAGCTCCGCAGCGAGACCCGCCGGACGAGGCCTCTGCCCGGCAACAGGGTGACCGCGAAGCCATCCAGCGCTCGGGCTTTCGCCTCCACCCCTCGCCGGGCTCCGACGAAGCGGAGCGTGGCCGGGTCATGGCCACGCTGGACCAGAGCCCCTGCCACGGCGATACCCGGGTAGAGGTGGCCACCGGTACCGCCGCCGGCTATCACTGCCCAAGTGCCGCTGGTCATCGGCCCCGCTGGGCCTGGACCGCCGCGCCCTGACGTGGCCGGCGCGGGCCGAGGGGGGCCCTCGCTGCGGTAAGCGGCCCGCCGGTCGGGGCCGCAGCGGCGACCGGGCCAGAGCAACGCCGGGCAACGTTCGCCAGCAGGCCGGTCGCGAACAGGACGATGATGAGCGAGGTCCCTCCATAGGAGATAAAGGGCAGCGGCACCCCCGTGACGGGCAGCAGGCCCGCGACTGCGCCGACATTGATCATCGCCTGCGAGATGAGCCACGCTGTAATGCCCGCTGCGAGCAGGCTCTCGAAAGTGGTGGGTGCACGCCAGGCCACCTGAGCCCCGACAATACCGATCGCTGCGAACAGGCAAATCACGACCAAGCTTCCGGCAAAGCCGGTCTCCTGGCCTATGACGGCGAAAATGAAATCGGTGTACTGGTTGGGGAGATATCCCCAGGCCGCAACGCTTTGGCCTATCCCGGTCCCGAACCAGTGCCCACCGCCAAGAGCGATGAGGGCCTGGACCGATTGGTAACCGGTGGTGCTGGCATGCGAAAACGGGTGAAGGAACGACATCAGCCGCGCGGCCCGGTAGCTCGCCGAACCGGCCACGAGATAGCCGAGCAAACCTCCGACCGCACCCAGCCCCAACAGCGGCGCTGCAGGCATGCCACCCGTAAAGAGCACTGCGGCGCCACAACAGCAAAGTACGACCGCCGTCCCCATGTCGGGTTGCTTCATTATCAAAAGCACAAAAGCGATCATCCCCAGCAGTACGGGGGCAGCTCGGTAAACCCAGTCAGGGGTACTCTCGCGGCGCGAGAGTACGTCCGCTGCGAATAGCACGAGTGCCAATTTCGCCAGCTCCGACGGCTGGAAACCGAACGTGCCTGTGCCGAGCCACCTGGACGCCCCACCCGCACTGCGGCCCACAAACAGCACAGCCAACAACGCCGCCCCGGCGAGGACCATGAGGGGTCTAGCCATGCGCTGCCAGAAAGAAATCCGAATGCCCTGAGCTACGAAAAAAGCCACCGCCCCAAGGCACAGGTACATCCCCTGGCGTTCGAAGTAGTACCAGGGCGTGCCGAACGTGCGGAGGCTGGCTACAGAGGAAGCGGACAGGACCATTACAAGCCCGACCGTTGATAGCACCGCCACAATGGCGATGAGGAACAGGTAACTGGACCGCCGAGTTCCGGTCCGCGCCGGCACGCGGGCTGCTCGCGTGCCACCGAAGCTTGCTGCCATGGTCACTGTGGGTCACCCTCCGCTCTATGTGCCCCGTTCAGTTCGGAGCGCAATTTATCCTGCACAAGTCTGAATTTATCCTTCACGAGCGCGGTGAAATGTTCGCCGCGCTCTTTGTAGTTCGAGTACCAGTCGAAGCTCGCGCAACCCGGCGAGAGCACAACGGCATCACCGGGTGCCGCAAGGCTCATCGCGGCGTCGACGGCTTCGCCCATGGATCCAGCCTGGCGCACGGGTACCAGCTCGAAAAACGCCGCCGTCACCTCGTTGGAGGCCTCCCCGATCGCTACGACGGCCCGGACCGGGGGGACCGTGCTTGCGAGGTCCGAAAGGTCGAGGCCCTTGTTGCGTCCTCCGGCGATCAGCACCACCGAGGTGAAGCCACTGACTCCCGCCCGCACGGCTGCGGGTGTAGTCGCTTTGGAATCGTCGTACCAGGCGACACCCCCGGATTGCCCCACCAGTTGCACACGGTCCGCGGGCGGGAGCGTGCTGGCGGCAGCTAGTTTGCAGCCTTCAGGGCTTGCACCAGCAGCCATGGCCACAGCGAGAGCTGCCGCCGTATTGGCAAGGTCGTGGGGCAATGCCCTTGGGAGGTCCCCCGCCGGCAGGAAGAAACCGCGTGGGCCAGCGATCCCCTCCGGGCTCACACGCCACACGGGCTCGGCCAGCTCTGCACCGAAGGAGACGACTTCAACACCGGCGGGGATGTTGCTCGCCGCCCGGCTCACCACTGGGTCGTCAGCGTTGACGACGGCAAAACAGCCACTCCCCTGGGACCTCCAGATCTTGGCTTTCGCCCTTGAGTACTGGTCAAGGGTCGGGTGCCAGTCCAGGTGGTCCGGGGCAAAGTTGAGCCAGCAGCTGACGTCAGGACGGAACTTCCTCGTGTACTCCAGCTGGAACGACGAGACCTCGGCCACGAGAACCCCTTCACTCCCAGGGGAAATGCGGCTAACTGCCTCCAGCAGAGGGTACCCCACGTTCCCGGCTGCGACCGCCTCCTTGCCAGTAGAAGCGAGCATTGCCACCACGAGCTTTGTGACGGTGGTCTTGCCGTTGGTCCCCGTAATAGCCACAAGGCCGTACCGCTCGCCCGGGCCGCTGCCCATCCCGTCGAGCACCTGCCAACCCAGCTCGATTTCGGACAGGACGTCCACGCCGAACGCCTTCGCCGCTACGAGCGCCGGATGGGTGACCGGCACGCCCGGGCTCGGGACTACCAGGTCGGCACTGCAAGCAAGCTTCTCCGCCCGCTCCGGCCCGCGCCCGATCTGGACCGTTAGGCCGGGCGCTTCGACCGATACCTGGGCGGCCCGGGCTACTTCTGGGTCGTCTTCTAGGACCACAACTTCGGACCCGTGGCTTGCCAACCAGTGAGCAGCAGCGCGGCCCGAGAGGCCGTAACCGATCACGAGCGCGCGACCTGGGATGTTCATGACGTTCCCCCGTGGGCGAGGAAATCGGCATAGAAGACCCCGAGAGAAAGGGCTGTGAATGCCCCCGCGAGGATCCAGAACCGCACTATTACCGTCGTCTCGGGCCAACCGAGCAGCTCGAAGTGGTGGTGGACCGGTGCCATCCGGAACACCCGCCTGCCGAAGGCGCGGTAGCTGGTCACCTGGGCGATCACCGACAGGGTCTCGATGACATAGAGACCGCCGATGAGCGGCAGGAGAAGGTCGACGTTCTCGAGCAGTGCAAACACGGCGACAGCAGCGCCGATGCCGAGAGAACCCGTGTCCCCCATGAATATCTGAGCGGGCGCGGCGTTCCACCAGAGGAAACCGGCACAGGCGCCGATCATGGCGGCCGCCATGACCGCTTCGTCAAGCGAGGCCGGGTTCCGGTACATCACCTCATGCCTCAACTGGTAAAAACCGATCACCGTGAACGCTACGAAGGTGAAGGCTGAAGACCCCGCCGCAAGCCCGTCGAGGCCATCTGTGAGGTTGACCGCATTGGTGGTCCCCACTATCAAAAGCACGGCGAGGACCACCCAGCCCACTTTGCCGAGTTGCAACCCGAGCGAGTTGAAGCGGGTAAAGGAAAGATGTGTGTCGACCTTCAACCACATAACCGAAACGATCGCGAACGTAATTGCTACGACGAACTGGCCAGCGATCTTGGCCCTTTTGTTGAGCCCGAGGCTGCGCTGCCGGGTGACTTTCAGCCAGTCGTCGCAGAAACCGACCAGAGCCATAGCGCAAACTGTCAGCATCCCCACGAGGCCGCGCGTCGTGAAAGTGGCTGAGACGTGGGCGACGCTGTAACCGACCACTGCCGACCCCATGATCGCCAGGCCGCCCATGGTGGGAGTGCCAGCCTTGGAAAAGTGGCCAGTGGGGCCGTCCTCACGAATTTGTTGCCCGATCCCCCGCGCTCGCAGCTGGCCTATCAACAACGGCGTGCCGAGGATCGCGACCAGGAGAGCGACACCGCCGGCGATCAGTAGAGCCTTCACTGCGCGGCGCTGTCCTCTTGCCCGCCTGGGCCCCCCAACCCAGGCTCCTCCCGGTGGCGGGGCCCCCACCCCGCCCCGGGCTGCCGCGGAGCCGCCGCAGGGCTTCGCGCGCTACCAGGACATCGTCGAACTGCTCCACGTGGCTCCCGAAGTCCTGGCCCGTCTCGTGGCCCTTGCCTGCTATCAAAACGACGTCCCCCGGCTCCGCCGTCTCCAGGGCACCACTGATCGCTCCGGCTCGGTCGGCATCGATGAGCGGCGGGGCCCCGTGAGCACCGCTCGCTATTTCCTCGATGATGGACAATGGTTTTTCACTTCTTGGGTTGTCGGAGGTGATGACCACGACATCGGCAAGGTCGCTGGCCACGCCGCCCATAAGGGGGCGTTTGGCCCGGTCCCTGTCACCGCCGGCACCGAAAACTACGATCACACGCCCCCGGTCATGGCCCGGACGCGGTTTGTTGGCGAGGTCCCGTGCCGCCTGCAACGCCTCGGCGAGCGCCGCCGGAGTGTGGGCGAAGTCGACCAGCACAGTGAAGCGTTGGCCCTCGTCCACCTCCTCGAACCTGCCCCGCACCGGCTGGACCGACGCAAGCCCTCCGATTATTGCGTCCCAGTTCGCCCCCAGTTCCCGGGCGGCCGTCGCGGCGGCCACTGCGTTGGCGATGTTGAACCTGCCCGGCATCTGAAGCTCGAGCCGCCCGCCATGCCACGAGAACGACGAGCTCCGCTGGCCCAGGGCAATCTCGGTGGCGTCACTTGGCGCAAAGGTCACCAGGCGGACATCGGCGCCGGACAACACCTCGACCAGGCGGGCGCCCCAGGGGTCGGCCCGGTTGACAACGGCCACCGGTACGTTACAACCCGTGAACAACCGCGCCTTGGAGGCGAAGTAGGCCTCCATCGTCCCGTGGTAGTCCAGGTGGTCTTGGCTCAAATTGGTGAAGATCCCAGCCGCAAAGTAGGTACCACCGACCCGATGCTGGTCCAGGGAGTGGGATGAGACCTCCATGGCCACCGCCGCCTTGCCGAGGTCGCGCATTTCGCCGAGCCGCCGCTGTAGCACTGGTGCCTCAGGCGTCGTCCGCTCGCCGCTAAGCGTGCCGATTACCCCTGCATCCCAACCTTGCGCGTCAAAAATGCCAGCCAACAGGGCGCAGGTCGTCGTCTTGCCATTTGTCCCGGTCACGCCGACGACACGCATAGCTCGGGAGGGATAACCCCAAAGGGCCGCCGAAACCGGCCCTAGCGCCCGTCGCACGGAGGGCACCATGACTTCGGGGACGCCTGCATTGGCAGGCCGTTCGGACAGGAGGGCAACTGCCCCTCGCTGGACCGCGTCATGTGCATAGTCGTGGCCGTCGGCGCGGCTGCCAGGGACACAGCCGAACAGCGCGCCCGGCCTGACCTCGCCCGAGGCGATCACTATGTCGTTGACCACGGGGTCGTTGACCATCGGGTCGTCGGCCACGCCGTAGTTAGCCACGACTTTGGCGGCGTCAAGCTCAGCCGCTGCGAGCAAAGCTCCCAAGCGCACACTCGGCCTCGTCAAGCTCCCGACCCTACTGGCCCGACCCTACTGGCCGGTCGATGCTGAGACCGGGAGCGTCGTGGGAGCAGGCTGCCCCTGGGCCGGCTCTACGACGGTCGTCACAACGGCGTCCTCGCTCGTGGTAGTCGTGGCCTGGCCGTCAGGCGTCGAGGTGGCCTGTGTGACCGGCGTGGTGGGCGTAGTCGTTGTGGCGGCGCTGGTGGAAGCGTGGGTCGGGCCGGCGGGGTGGTAGTCGTGGTCGTCACGATCGTCCTACTCGAGGTGGTCGAGGCAGCACCCCCGGACGGCGGGCCCACCTGTACCTGCGGCGTGCCCGACAGTCCCGGCAGGACAGGCCCGGCTGCTTCGCCCTCGTCGTAGTACGGAGTAGCGAGGGGGATCCCGGGCAGCGGCGGCGCCGGTTTGTGGGGCGGGATCCCGAGCTCTTGGAGCGCGTCACGAACGATCGTTGCGAATACCGGTGCCGACGCCACGGCTCCGTACTGATGAGTGCCGTCCACCACGACCATTGCAGTTATGGCTGGGTTCTCCGCGGGGACGAAGCCGGCAAAACTCGATACGAAATCGTCGTTGCTGTAACCGCCGCCCGGCAAAGGCAACAACGCGGTCCCGGTCTTGCCAGCGACGGTATAGGGCTCGAGGTTTGCCGCCATTCCTGTCCCAACCCGGACCACTCCCTCGAGCATCGAGGTCATCTCCTTCGCGACCGTCGTGCTGACCACCCTGTGAGAGGGCTGAACGGGGAACAGGTGCTCGGTCCCATTCGCTTCTACATAGCCGTCGGCGAGACGGGGTGCCACATAGACACCGCCATTTGCGATCGTGTTGTACGCGGCGAGCATTTGCACTGCGGTAACCGCTATGCCCTGGCCGTATGCCACGGTGGCGATCGAGGTGCCCGACCACTGCGACGGACCGGGCACGATACCCGCGGACTCCCCAGGGAAACCGACGTCGGTACGCTGCCCTATGCCAAAGGCGTGGATGTACTTGACCAATTCGGGCATGCCCATACGCTGGGCTATTTCTATGGTCCCGATATCCGACGAATGGGCAATGATGTTGGGGATGCTCCAGTACAGCGTCGGGTGCACCCAGGCGTCGCTGAACAGGCTGCCGGCGACTTCGTAGGGATCAGGTACGGAGAAATAATCGTTGGGCTGCACCGCTTTGGTCGCCAATGCGGCGGAGACGGTAACGAGCTTTTCCACGGACCCCGGCTCGTAGACAGTGGTGAACGCCGAGGCGGACGGCGCCTCGACGGGCTGATCACTGGCGACGCTTGCACCGTGGCCCGAGACGGCCCCCGGTGGGACGAACCACACAGGCAGGGCGGGCGGCTCGTTCATAGTGGCGGGCTCCGACGGGTTGGGCATCGTGAGCTGGGCGACGGCCAAGAGCTCACCAGTTCGGGAGTTCATGATCAGGGCGATCCCGCTGTTGGCCTGAGCAGCGACAATGGCGCGCGCCAACGCCTGCTCGGCGTCGTACTGCAGCGGTTCGTCGATGGAAAGGACGAGGTCGTCGCCGCGGACCGGGGCCTGGTACTCCTGGAACCCGCCGGGGATTCTGGCCGCCGGCGGGGTCCATGTCCTCCACGAGCTTGCCCGGCCTGCCCTCGAGGAGCTTGTTGTACCGGTACTCGAGCCCGGACAGGCCCGTTCCGTCGGTGCCCACCGTCCCGACGAGAGGTGCGGCCAGCTGCCCTGACGGGTCGAACCGCTTCGGCTCTTGCATCGTGTACACACCCGGCACCACGCCCTCGTTGACCAGTTTTTCGACCTTCGCCGCCGTCGCACCAGGGACCGTCCTTGCGAGGTAGACAAAGCCGCTCGGCTCGCTGAGATCGGCTTGCAACGTGGCCTCAGGTAGGCCGAGCGCCGCCGAAAGCGCCCGGGCCTCCTGGCCCGGGTTGGCGACCTGATAAGGATCGCCGAAGACGGTCGTCATAGGTACAGACATCGCAAGCTCGTTGCCGTTGCGGTCCAGGATCGCCCCTCGTTCCCCGAGGAAGGAAAACTCGTGTACGTACTCCGAGCGTGCGTCCGCCTGGTACGTCGCCGCGTTGATGCCTTGCACGAACAGGAGGCGAGCGAGGATGCCGCCCAGCCCGGCGCTCATCAGCGCCAGTGAGGCACAGAAGCGCCAGATGCTGCGCGTCCTGTGACCGCTGACGTCGCGTTTCACGGGCTCCCGCTCAGGTACGGCTTTATCGAGGGCCAGTCCGCATCGCCCCGAGGAGCCGTCACTGAGCCCGCCGAGGCGGAGCCGACCGGTGCGGTGCCGCCGCCTGTTGTCGCTCTCGGATTAGTCGCGGGCAGGTACGTCACCGAGCCTGGCTGAACAAGCCCCAGCCGGCCTTCGGCGTCAAAGACGATACGCGCGGGCGCCTCCAATTGGGCCACCTGCAAGCGAAGTTTCTCGTAGCTCGCCTGCTCGGTCGCCGCAGTCTGGGTGAGCCGGTCGAGGGTGAACTGGTTTTCGGCGATCAGAACGTGAAGCGTTACAAGGCCAAGGCAAAAGATGCCAAGCAGGGCGATACCGGCTGACACCAGCAAACGCCTCCCATTAGCGCGCCGTCTTGCCTGCTCGCGCACGAGGCGGAGGTGGCGTCGACGTTCGTCAAAGCCGTCGGCGTCGTGGTCCTCACGAGAGGGCTCCGGACCGTAGTCCTCGCGATAATGCTCAGGGTCATGGAGCAGGCCCGCTGCGGAGAACTCCGCCGCCTGGACCTCCCACCCGGGTTCGGCCGGCGTCAACGCGGCCTCCTTTCAACCAAGGGAAGTGCCTCTGCGGCACGCAGACGCGCGCTCTCAGCACGCGGGTTGGCGGCCACTTCTTCGGCCGACGGCTTGCGGGCACCCCGGTTGAGCAGGCGCACCGTGGGGACGGCACCGCATACGCACGGCAGGTCTGGGGGGCAGTCGCAGCCGCCCGTCGCCGCGTACACGAGCCGTTGCTTTACCAAGCGGTCCTCCCCCGAGTGGTACGCCAGCACCACAACGCGCCCTCCCGGGGCCAAGCGCTCCAGGGCGGCGTCGATGGCGAGCGGGAGCACCTCCAGCTCTGTATTGACCGCCACCCGCAGCGCCTGGAACACCCTCTTGGCCGGGTGGCCACGGCGCCGAGCGGCCGCGGGTACCGCGGAGCTCACGACGTCGGCCAGCTGCTGGGTGGTTGTCAGCGGTCGGGCGCTGACGATGGCCGCGGCTATCCGGCAGGCAAAACTGGTCTCCCCGTGGAGGGCGAAGAGCCTTGCAAGCTGTGCTTCGGTGCTCTCGTTGACGACATTGGCGGCCGTCAGCCCCTGCGAGCGGTCCATGCGCATGTCAAGGGGCCCGTCGAAACGGTAGCTAAACCCTCGCTCTGGCCTGTCGAGCTGTGGAGAGCTCACGCCGAGGTCGAAAATGGCCCCGGAGAGCATCCTGACGCCTAGGTCGTCGAGGACTGTACCCAGACGGTCGAAGCGGGCCCTGACGACCACTCCCCTAGCCCCGAACGGCTCTAGCGCGGAGGCGGCCGCTGCCACCGCCTCTCCGTCCTGGTCGAGGCCGACGACTCTCAACCGGGGAAAGGCGTTCAGCAGCGCCAGGGCGTGACCGCCGCCACCGACCGTCGCATCGAGCACCACCCCCTCTGGGACGCCGGCGAACATGTCGATTACTTCTTCGAGCATGACCGGCAGATGACCGAAGGTCGGGCCCGGAACGGGCGCGCCAGGACTTTGGTCGTCCGCGGGTTTATTATCTGACCGCTTATTATCAGGCAGCTTTTTCGGGCTCATACGCAGCCCCTCGGCCAGCACTGCCCCGGGTTTTCTCTCCGGGAACATGGGACTGGGCAGGTGGAGAAGGGGACTCCCGTCCTGCTGGTCAAGGGGCTGCGTATAAGCCCGTGCCGGGCTGGCGACGCTCATGGCGCCGGCGAGGTTCCGGCCGGTGAGAAAAGTCGGCTCGTGCCGTTGGCAAGGCTCTCCATGCTCGGGGCCATGCGCTCTCGCCAGAGCTCGGCTTTCCAAAGCTCGATGCGGTCGAGGACACCTACCACCATTACGGGGCTCTCGGTGCCCAGCCCCGCCCACTCCCTGCAGGCGCTCGGGACGGTGATACGCCATTGCGTGTCGATGTCGACCCGGGAGGAATGTGCGGCGATCGCCCGAGCCATCTGCCTGTGCTCGGGATCCAGGTCCTGGACCTCCATCACCGTCTGCAGCCGTCGGTTGAACTCTGCGGGTGGCCACAGTGCCAGGCACTTCTCCTGGTAGTAGGAGATGACGGCGGCGTTCTGCTCCCGTTCGAAGCGGTGGCGCAGCGGTGCGGGGACGATGACTCGCCCCTTGCTGTCCAGGGAGTGCTCAAAACTCCCGTACAACGGCTCCACTGTCGGCTCCCGCTCTCAAAAACAGGGTAGATATCACCCCAGTCCTCCACTTCCATCCACTCTATAGCCCGCAGCCCCCACCGACAAGGGCATTGAGGCCAGAATTTGAACAAAAAAAGAGCGGATTGCTAGGGCCGATTGCTACGGCCGACTGCTACGGCCGACTGTCAGGACGCGGGAAGCGCGCGCTCGATGGCCCTGCTGATGCGTTCCTCGCTCACAGGCGTCCGCGTCCCGAGCGACTGGGCGAAGAGGCTCACGCGCAGTTCCTCGACCATCCAGCGCACCTCGACGAGTGCGTCGCGATCGGCGCCAGCCACAGCCTGAGCCTCATCCAGTTTTTGCTGGAGCGCCTGAGCCCTCTGGGTGAGCGCGAGGTCGCGACGGGGGTCGGTAGGCAGTTTCTCCAGCCGACGATCGACAGCGACCAGGTAGCGCTCGATGTCGGCGAGCCGGCCGAGGCCTGCGCGGCTCACGAACCGTGGGCCCGCGATATCCGCCAATTGGGCAGCGACATCTTCCAACGCGGCTGCAATCGGTGAACCGGCCGCCGTCGCCTTCGCAGATAGCTCTCCGGTACGACGGCCCAGCTCCTGCAACTTGGAAATGATGCGCCCCGCAGCCACAACGCCCTTCCTCGCAACTAGCTCGACCTGTTGGCGAACCGCTGTGACAAGGACATCGAAGTCGGCTGCCCGCCAGGGCGGACCGCCCTCCGAAGCGACAACCTGGTCTACGGCCGCCACGAGAGCGTCCTCTGCCATCTCTCTTGTCGAACGGTACGGCGGGAGCGAGAGAGCGCCCAGTGCCAGCTTGGTGCGGTTATCGAGCTGGCGTTCCAGGCTGTCCACGAGCGCTCGGCGCGACGGCACGTTGAGCAGGAGCAACCGACGGATGCCGCCGGCCATCGCCGCGCGCTGGCTCGCCCCGTCGGAAAAAACCCGCACGATCACCGCGTCGCCATCGTCTACGAGAGCCGGGTAGCCGCACAGCCGGTACCCGTTCCACTCGGGCTCGAACGTCTTGGGGAGATCTCCAAAGTCCCAGGAGGCGGACCGACGACCTGCGAAGGCAGCTCTCGCCGCCGCCGCCGCCTGCAGCGCGCGGTCAAGCTGGGGCCGCAGCTGCCTGTAGAGGTCGGCGACGACCTTGCCGCGAGCTAGGACCTGGCCATCCTCGCCCAGGATCCCGAAAGTCGGCCGAAGGTATTCAGGCACCTTCGCCCAGTCGAAGTCCTCCGGGGATATGTGAACAGCTGCGACCGCGCTCATCTGCTTGGCGAGAACCTGAAGAAGCGGCCCGTCCGAGGGACCGGCTTTGGCCACGAACTCCCTGGCGTGTTGTGCCACCGGGACCAACTCCTTTCGGAGGTCCTTCGGGAGCGCTCGCAGCAGGGCCAGGACCAGTTCTTCGCGAAGGCCTGGCACCTGCCATTCGAGGCCCTCGCCGGCCAACCTCGCAAGCTGTGCCAGGGGTACTTCGACGGACACGCCGTCGTCTTGCGCCCCTGGCTCCCACTCGTAACGAAGAGGTAGCGCCCCAGCCTCTCCTGCCGCCCATACGTCGGGGAAGCCTGACCAAACATCGGGGAAGCCGGCGACTTCGGCCCCTGAGCTGGTCCACAAGTCTTCGGGTGCTGCGTCCAGCCCGGCATGGCCCGCGCGCTTGAACCACCCGTTGAACCCCGGGCCGGAGGTCACCTCCGGACTGACCCGTGCGCCGTAGAAGTCGGACAACGCCTGCTCACCGACCATAAGGTCGTGGCGCCGAGCGCGCTGCAGGAGAGCGCGCAAACTGTCCAGCAGGTCACGGTTTGCCGCCACGAAGGCCGGGGCGGCGTCCCAGTCGCCGTCAACGAGCGCGTGGCGGATAAACATTTCGCCGCGCCCCTTCGGGGTCAAGACGAGCAAGGTCGACCCACCTAGCCGGCACGACGGCCAGGCCATACAGAGTGGCACGGGCAGCAACGACCGCCGCTCCCCTGGCCCCGTCCCATTCGGGCTCGCCGTAGGACCATTTGAGCAAGTGGGAGGCCGCCGCCTCGACCCAGTGGGGCTGGACCGGTGCAACAACCCGGGCCCAAAGCCGGCCGGTTTCGACCAGCTCCGCCGCCATGACCCAGCGGGGGGGCTTCTTTGCCAGCGACGAGCCTGGCCAGATCGCGAAGCGCGCGCCGCGCGGCGCCGAGTAGTCGGCACGCTCGCCTTCACGGGCTCCGACCTGAGTCACGAGCCCGGCGAGCAGCGCGCGGTGAACTTGCGCCTGACGATCTTGCGGCTGGCGGTCTTGCGGCTGGCGGTCTTGCGGCTGGCGGTCTTGCGGCGGTTGGCCCCGGCCCTGCTTGTCGTCGCGCGGAGCGAGCGCTAGCCGCCGGCAAATCTCGGTCAGCTGCGCGTGGACGTCCTGCCACTCGCGGGATCTCTGGTACGAGATCAGCTCCTTGCGGCAAAGCCTGCGGAACTGGCTCGAGCTCAGCTCAGCCTGGCGTTGACCCAGGTAGTCCCAGAGCTTGAGGTACGACATGAAGTCCGAGGTCTCATTTGCAAAACGGGCGTGCAGTGCGGCGGCGGCATCGCGCCTTTCGGCAGGGCGCTCTCTCGGGTCCTGAACAGACAGTCCCGCCGTTATCACCAGGACGTCGTCGAGGCAGCCGAGGCGCGCCGCTTCCAGGACCATCCGGCCGAGCCTGGGGTCGAGTGGCAACTGCGCAAGCTTGCGGCCGAGGCCGGTCAGACGTGGGGCTGACGTTGCCTCCTCCCCCGGCACCAGCGCGCCCAACTCCTCCAACAGCGCTATGCCGTCTTTGACGTTGCGCTTGTCAGGTGGGTCGACGAAGGGGAAGTCCTCGATCTCTCCGAGCCCGATCGCCGCCATCTGCAGCACCACCGACGCCAAATTTGTGCGCAATATCTCCGGCTCGGTGAAAGGGCGACGGGCCGCGAAATCCTGCTCCGAGTAGAGCCGCACGCATATCCCTGGACCGAGCCGGCCGCATCGTCCGGCCCGCTGGTTGGCAGACGCCTGCGAAACAGGCTCGATGGGAAGCCGTTGGACCTTGGTGCGCCGGCTGTAGCGAGAGATCCGCGCTGTCCCAAGGTCGACGACGTAGCGGATCCCCGGGACGGTGAGAGAAGTCTCAGCGACGTTTGTCGATAGGACGGCTCGGCGCCCAGCATGCGGCTCGAAAATCCGGTGCTGCTCGGCCGAACTGAGCCGCCCGTACAAGGACAAGACTCCGAGGCCCCCCAGGTCCATCTTGCCCAGCGCGTCCGCCGTATCGCGGATCTCCCTTTCCCCGGGCAGGAAAACCAGGATGTCGCCCGGCGCCTCCGTGTACAGCTCCCCCACCGCATCGCAGACAGCCTGCACCTCGTCCCGGGCCTCAACGTCGCCGCCCTCGTCTATGGCGCCTTCCGCGTCTGTGTCGTCCGCGTCCTGGGTCATCGGCTGGTACCTGAGCTCGACGGGGTAGACCCGTCCCGATACCTCTATTACGGGGGCGCCGTCGAAGTGGTCCGAGAACCGCTCGGTATCGATAGTTGCCGAGGTGATTATCACCCGTAGGTCTGGCCGCGACGGTAGGAGCCGCTTGAGGTAACCGAGGATGAAATCGATGTTGAGGCTGCGCTCGTGAGCCTCGTCGACGATGATCGTGTCGTAGCTGTGCAGCCCCGGGTCGCTGTGCAGCTCGGCTAGCAGGACCCCGTCGGTCATGACCTTCACCAGGGTGCCGTCGCCGACCCGGTCGGTGAACCGGACCTTGTAGCCCACAGGCCCGCCCAGCGTTGCCCCAAGCTCTTCGGCCACACGCTCAGCGATGCTGCGGGCCGCGATCCGGCGCGGTTGGGTGTGCCCGATCATGCCGGCGCTCCCCCGACCCGCCTCGAGGCACATCTTGGGGAGTTGAGTGCTCTTGCCCGACCCGGTCTCGCCGGCGACTATCACCACCTGGTCCGCAGCCAGCGCGGCAAGTATGTCGTCCTTGCGCCCAGTGATCGGCAGGTCCTCGGGGTACGGCAGCGGGCCCGGCAACAGGGCGCGCGCCTCCAGACGCGCGGCTAACCGAGCTCCCGGACGCGAAGGCACCGACCCAGCATTACGTCTCTACCGACGAAAGTCGGCCCACCCCACCGGCGCGTGAAGCATTTTGGGCGTGCGGGCCGTATACCAGCCCGTAACCCATGGCACTAACGCACCCGACCTCTACAAACTCTGATCGGAGGACTGAAATGTGGCTTCGCGGGGTTACCGGACTGATCATCTGCGCCCTTGGCGTTGTTTGGCTCCTCCAAGGCGTCGGCGTGCTCCACGGCTCATCCATGACAGGCCACCACCAGTACGCGGTCCTCGGGGTAGTGGCAATTGCCCTGGGTGCGGCTCTGCTGGTACTGGCGGAACGTGCCAGACGTCGCCGGGTGAGTACCCGGGCCCTGAGCCCAGCCTAGGGCGGCAACCGCTGCCGCGCCGTTGTGACCATTTCTATTCGGAAAACCGCATAAAAGTGGGGCTGGGGCGGTAAGCGCACTTAAGGCTGTGCTGTCCGACGAGAGCTATCGCTCGGCCGCCCGGCGCCTACGGGACGAGGTAAATGGCACTGCCCTCCCCAGCCGAGTGCGTGCGCGTCCTTGAGGATATTGCAAATGCCGTGAGGCGGCCCTGAAGCCTTGGCGAGTACGACAAGCTCGCCGTCGGGTGAGGGCCGATGCCCGTACCCGCTCAGGCCCAGTTCAGCAGGCAACCTGACGCCCGGTCAGACATGGACGACAGGGATGGTTTCTGGGCCCGCCGGCAGCGCACAACAGGTCGCACCGGCGCCGCGGCGTCGTAGCTCCTCGGCCACCGTCTCGCCGATGTCATCGGCAGCGGACAGCGAAGCGCGGGACAGTTCGTCGGATGTAAGCCCATCGGCATGGACGGCGACCCGTGCTCCGCACAAAACTCGGGCGAGGATCTGCGCTTCCCATTGGTCCGGGACCGTCTCGCGGCGGTCGGAGAGCATATCCAGTAATTGTTGTGGCGAGCGCATGGAGTAGAGCAGGTCCCGGAACTCCCCATGGTCGGGGAAACCGTCACGGCACTCGGCTGCGACCACGATCAGACCGCCCGGCTGTACGACCTCGAAAGCGGCCGACATCCCCTTTACGGCCTGGTAAAGGTTTTGGTCGAGCGGGAAGCCGGCATTGGACGTCACTACCACGTCGAAGCGGTGCGGTACAACCTGCATGGCGACCTTGCGCGCTTGCGCTGTGGCAGCACGGTGCATGGCGAAAAGTTCGCCAGCAAAGGCAGCGACAATCTCGTGACGGCGATTGAGCACCACGTCGCAAGCGAAATGGACCCCGGTGGCGCGCGCGATCGCCCGGACGTCGTCGTGCACAGGGTTTCCCTCGAGCACCCCCCAAGTGGCCAAGGGGCTACCGATGCGCCTCGCGTCGTGGAGGGCCAAGGTTGTCTCGAGGCCCGCCAGTCCGGGAGCGACGAGCTTCGGGCCGCCGGAAAAACCCGCGAAGAAATGGGGCTCGACGAAACCGGTTGTTATGCGTATGTCTGCGTCGACCCACTCCCTGTTCAGCTTGACGGGCACCCCGTCACCCATCGTCCCCAGGTCGACGAGGTTGGTCGCGTCGCGAGCATCGTGGTTCACTACGCGCACTTTGGCGAGAATTTCCGGGCCGAACATAGCCTCCAACTCGGCCGGCGTGTTGCCACGATGGGTGCCCGTGGCGACCAGGACAACGACATCGTCCAGGTCGACTGTCCCAGCGATCTCCTCCAGGACCGCCGCGAGCATCGGGCGACGCGGCTGGGGCCGTGTGCCATCGCACACGGCGATCGCGACCTTCGCCCCGGGCGTGACGAGATCTCGAAGGGCTGGCCCTTCCACCGGCGACCGCAATGCGTCTCTTACGGCGCTCACCTCGTCGGCCACACCGGGGCGCTCCTCCGGTGCGACGAGCGAGGTGCTGGCGGGAAGCTCGACAGTCAGCTGGGAGCTCCCATAAGCGAGGTCGACTAGCACAGCTTTACAGTCTGGCAGCCGGAGAGCTTCGAGCGCGGGCCAGGTCCCGGAGGTATACGAGCTAGGTCCCGGAGGTACAGGATTGTCAGCCGGTGGGTGGCTCTGGCGCGAGCCCGATGAGGCAGGCGGACGGAGCGTTGGGAAGCGTCACGGTCAGCTCGCCCGTCGACGAGCTCCAATCGACCACCGCGCCGCCCAGTGCGGGGTAAAGGACTTCCGCCACTGCGTGCGCACCGCGCATGTGCGCGACCGGGAGAGCCATCTCGGCGGGGCCGAGGGCCCGCTCGGCCGTCTGCCCCCGGTTGGTTACCTATATGCCCGCGGTGCCAAACAACCAGATAGCTGCCAGAGTGCGCCCTCATCCCGAGAGCGACCCACCGGTCCTCCCAAGAGGGCAGCCCGAGCGGCCAAAACGGTAGAGCGGTCGCGAGGTCCGGCCTGACCTGTTTGTAAGTGCTGATCGCGTCTGCCACCAGTTGCTGCTGGGCAGCGCTCATCCGATCGATATGACCGGAAAGATGCACGCGGCCGAGCAACGCGCTGCAAAGCCCAAAGGCGATCTGGTCGTCGTCCCAATCCGGCTGTGGGTAGGCCCAGACTGCTGCTTGTTCGGGCGCTATCGCGGCCGGTGCCGCTGCCGCGATCGGGGGGTAACGCAAGAAGTCCTGCTGGTCGCTGGTGGAGTGGAGCTGGAAGCGCGACAACAGCGCGTAGTCCGTCCGCATGCCACCTGAGGAGCAGCTCTCGATCGTGAGGCTGGGATGCCGGTCGAGGAGCGCGTCAACCCACTCCAGGAACGCCCGGTTGTGGGCCAACAACCCGACGCCGGCAGCGACCGACGCCGTCTCGGTCCCGGGCCCGACGTTTATGTTGTAGTCCATCTTCAGGTACCCGACGCCGAGGTCCTCAACAAGGAAATCGACCACTTTGTCAACGTGCTGCCTAGTGCGGGGGTGACAAAAGTCCAGATGGTACCGTCCTTGTTCCACGACCCTTTCGCCCGCGCGCGTGAAGAAGGCCTCCGAAGGGAGCTCTTGGGCAACGGGGCTGCGCACCCCGACGACCTCAGGCTCGATCCAAAGTCCCGGGACCATGCCCTCGGCCCGGATATGGTCGAGCACCTCTGCGATGCCATTGGGGAACCTGCTTTTTGAGGGCGCCCAAGCGCCCACGGTGTCCCACCAGCCCTCGCCTTGCTCGGCGTACCAGCCTGAGTCGATACAGAAGTACTCCGCCCCCGCTCTTGCGGCAGCGGTGATGAGCGGGAGCAAACGTTCCGTGGACGGGTCGCCCATCACCGTGTTCATGTAGTCGTTGAAAATGACAGGGAGATGGCGGTGGTCTTGGTGGGGCCGGCGGATCGCCCTTCGGTAGCTCGTGAGGCGGGCGACAGCGCCCTCGAAACCCTCTTGGCTGAGGGCGAGCGCGACCGGAACGGTCTCGAAGGACTCCCCGGGCTGGAGAGTGAGCCTCCAGTGGTGCTCGGCGTCAGTTGGGCCTAAAAGTGCCATGTAGGTCGACCCCGGGCCATTCCCCGCGTGCTCGCCAACCTGCCAGTGCCAACCGCCATTGTGCTCGATCTGCCACAGCAAGGTATGGCCGCTCTTGCGATTGACAACGGCACCCATGGGCAAGTAGGTACCTGAAGACCAGCCCCCTTCGCTCGTCAGAGCGAACCGGCCTCGGGAGCGGGCACCGTGCATGGCCCGGTTGAGGTCCGGTAGTGCGTCGCGGAGGCTCCGGGTCTGCCAGCGTGCTTCGGCCAACCAGTCGTTTTCCGCCCAAAGCAGCTCAGCGTCGTCGAGCGAGCCGCCAGGACCTGCGAGGTCGCCGCCGAGGAAGGAGGTCACCGATTCAAGGGTCAACGGCGATGCTCCGCCGTTTGTCATCCTTACCCGGCTGCGCAAGGCACCGCCACCGAGGAGGACCTGGTAGGTGACACTTGCCCAGAGCCCTGTGCAAGCGTCTTCGAGGGAGACTTCCAGTTCGAACCACTGGGCGCCTTCTCGCTCAGTATGACTGACGTAGCGCATGCGGTTGCCGACGACCGATTCGCAGTAGCGCCTTCCGGACCAGCTTCGACCGCTCCCCGCCACGACCACGTCCAAGAGGGGAAGGCCGATGGCTCCAGGCTCGCGGCTCACCGGAACTTCCTTGCCCAGACCGGCTCCAACCTTGTCGCCAGGCGTCGGTGCAATGTGCGCCAGGCGGGCCACGCCTTGTTCGTCCACCGCGACGCGCAGTCCGAGAGCATCGTCACACCAGCGGATCTCCAGCCCGGCGGCGGTCTCCTCGGCAACCATGTGGTTCCTCCTTGTAGCAGGCCGAACAATCCTGGCGGAAGTGACTTGACACCCTCAATGTGACCGATCACAATATAGGACCTGTGACCGGTCACGCAATGCCAGCGCCTGCAGCATTGAAGGAGAACGGTGACCGGTCACCTTCTGTGAGCATCCGCGACGTGGCCCGGGCTGCTGGAGTGTCGTACCAGACCGTCTCGCGGGTCATAAACGAAAGTTCGAGCGTGAAGAACTCCACGCGCGAGTCGGTCCTCGACGCGATAGCCCGCCTCGGCTTCCGCCCCAACAGGGCCGCTCGCGCGCTGGCTGGCGGCCGTGCAGTCGGTGACCGTACTGACGTCCAACACCAGCCTGTACGGGCAATCTGCCGCACTGGAAGGCATCGAGGAGGCAACGCGCGAAGCCGGCTTTGCCATGGGTGTCCGCGTGATCGAGCACGCAGCGCTGGTGGACGTGCGCGATGCCGTTGAGCGCGCTCTCGAGCCTGCAGGCGCCCTGATAGTCATCGCCTTCGACCGCCCTGGCATGGCGGCGCTCGACTGCGTGCCCAACGATGTGCCGGTCGCGTCGATGATGCCTGCTCCGGCTGAAGACGAAGTCCCATCTAGGCCTGCGGTGTGGATCGACGAGTATACGGCGGCCAAGGAGGCGACCCAGTACCTGTTGTCACTTGGCCATAAGACTGTGCACCACCTGTCGATACCCAGCTGGACCGGCAAGACGCGGCGCATGTCTGGCTGGCGCTCCGCCCTGGAGCAGGCGGGGGTGGCGGTGCCCAAACCACTCCTCAGCGGCTGGAGCGCCGAGTGGGGCTATGAAATGGGCCAAAAGTTGGCCCAGGACCTCAAGGTCACCGCTCTTCTATGCGGCAACGACGATATTGCTCTCGGCGTCGTGCGCGCCATGCACGAAGCAGGGCGCCCTGTCCCCGCCGAAGTCAGCATCGTCGGCTTCGACGATGTACCTTTCGCACGGTTCTACACCCCGGCGCTCACGACGGTCCGCCAGGACTTCAAGACGTTGGGCAAGGTCTGCTTCGCCGAGCTCCTCTCGGTAGTTGGCACCGGCCGGCCAATAGAACGGCCGGGTTACCCAGAGGCGCAGCTTGTAATCCGCGAGAGCGCCGGCCCTCCCCCCGGCGCTAGCGCGACCCTCCGGACGAAGAAGAACCTCCTCCCCGCGGCGCCTATAAACAAACACACCTGAGGCGCCCGAGCGAAACCTTCACAACAAAGTCTGCAGGCGCAGGACTAATGACAAGGGGGAAGCAAATTGCCCCACACCAAAATTGGAAGGAGCAAGGTATGAACCATCGCGGAGGAGAGGCACCCGACGCAGTCGAGCGCTCAAATGGTGCTCGCTCCCACGGCACCAAATGGTTGAAACACCGCCGTCTCGCCAAGGTCACGACGGCTATAGCCACGGCGGCGGTCGTCAGTGCCGTCGGGATGGGCTCAGCGAGCGTAGCAAACGCGTCGGTCGTAAACCTCACATGGTGGACCATGTGGTCCGGGTCGACGCTGCAGTTGCTCAACCAGATGACTACGCAGTTCAACAAGACGCATCCGGGCATCCATGTCACTGAAACCAATATCCCAAGCGTTGCCACCACCAGCACCGCCAAGCTCCTGTCCGCGATCGCTGCCGGCGACCCACCCGACATCTTCACCGAGTGGTGGCCCGAGATCGGCGAGTTCGCGGCTGACGGCGACCTCGATTCCTTGACACCGTTCCTGACCGGCCAGTACCGCGGCTTCGAGAAGTGGGAGTACCCGGTCGCCGTCCAGGGCGGCACCTATCAGAACCAGCTGTACGCCGTCCCCATGGGGTTGAACTCTTGGGCAGTGTATTACAACAAGACCATTCTCACCAAGGCCGGCGTCATGGCGCCGCCTAAGACTTTGGCCCAGCTGGATGCCGACTCGGCAAAAGAGTGGGTCGTAACCAACGGCAAGATCCAGCAAATAGGTCTTTACCCCGACACAGCCGGGAACGGTTTCCTGTTCTATGCCAGCTTCTTCAACGCCCTCAACTGCTTCAACTCCGCTGGGAAGTACGACTACGAGAGCTGCCCGGGCGCCAAGACCTTGATGAACTGGATAGCGAGCTTCGACCGGTACCCCTACGCGCAGCTCCAAGCCATGCAAACCGCTGCCGGCACGGTTGCAGGCGGCCAAACCGACCTGTTTACCGCAGGCAAACAAGGCTTCTTCCTGAGCGGCCCATGGGAAGGCGCCCAGAACATCCCCCAGTCCGGTGGCAAGGGCCTGCAAGGGGCCTTCGGGGTAATCCCCTTCCCGGGCACCGTCGGCGCGCCCAGCACCATCGGGCAGGGCAACTTCAACATCGTCCCCAAAGGCTCGGCGCACCCGGCTCAAGCTTTTGAGTTCATGTCCTGGCTCGCCGGTTACCAAAACGAGGCCTTCATGGGGACGATCGACCCCAAGGGTGGATGGGTCCCGGGAGGGCCTCCGTCACCAAGCAACCGGCCTACCAGGCCTGGTTGAAAGCCAACCCGTGGCTCGACCCGTTCCTGCCACAGATGACCAGCCGGTACACCCAGGCCCCAGCCTTGACCCCGACGCAGGCGCAGCTGTTCAACGCGATGAACACTGCCACCGCAAACGTGCTCCAGAAGATCCAGACACCCGCCCAAGCGCTAAAGTACATCGACCAGCAGGGCAACAGCTAACCACTTCCCCTCGGAAAGTAGGGGACAGCTCGGCTGTCCCCTACTTTGCCACCGCGTAGGAGAACGCTCCCGGGATGCAGGCAACAACCTCGCTCGCTTCACCGACAACGGTAGAGCGCCCGACGCCGCGGGGCCTATCCCGGAAAATCCGCCGACGTCACACCAGGGTGGGGCTCCTGTTCGTCAGCCCGTGGATAATCGGCTTCCTCGGCTTTTTCGTCTACCCCTTTTTTGCCACCCTTTATTACAGTTTTACTAACTTCAACGGGGTCCAAACGGCGCAGGTGATCGGGTTCACGAACTACGTCAACCTGTTCCACGACCCGTTGTTCAAGACGTCTCTGTTCAACACTTTTTATTACACAGCCTGCGAGCTCCCCCTATCGACTGTCGTCGCGCTCGGCCTCGCCCTGCTGCTCAACATGGACGTCAAGGGGAGAGCCATATACCGGACGATCTTCTACATCCCTTCGATCGTGCCGACCGTCGCGTCGTGCCTGATATTCGTTTGGATATTCAACCCGGCGTCCGGGATCGTGAACTCACTGCTCACAGGGGCCCACCTCCCGGGCCCGAACTGGTTCTTCTCAATAGCCTGGTCAAAACCTTCGTTCATTTTGCTCGGCCTGTGGGGCCTTGGCCAGCCGATGGTCATTTACCTAGCCGGGCTGCAAAGCGTGCCCCGGGAAATGTACGAGGTGGTGAACCTCGACGGGGCGAAGCCGTGGCAGCGGCTCAGGTACGTGACGTTACCAATGCTCACCCCCGTGATCCTGTTCAACGTCATCCTGCAGCTCGTGCTCTGCATCGCTTACTTCACCCAGGCGCAGGTCATCGAGAACGCCGACGTTGGCGGCCCGGGCACATCGACCTGGTTCTACGTCCAGTACCTGTACCAGGAGGCTTTCGAGTACCTCAAGTTCGGGTACTCCTCCGCCATGGCCTTTTTCCTGTTCGTAATCAGCGCCCTGATAATGGTCGTCTTGTTCAAGTCCTCCTCCAGATGGGTTTACTATGCGAGCGACCAGCAGTAGGCCCGCCCGCAAAACGCTGCGGGGCCTGTCCAAGCAAGCCGTGCTCATTACGGTCAGCGTGCTGCTCGGCTTCCCGTTGCTGTGGATGGTCCTCACCTCTTTCAAGACCAACCCACAGTCGCTCGCCGTGCCGGTCGTCTGGTGGCCGCACCCTTTCAAGTGGAGCAACTACCCTGAGTTCTTATCGGCGGTGCCTTTTTATAGGTACTTCCTAAACACTCTGATGTACGCCGCCGTCACTATCGTCGGGGTGTCCACATCGAGCAGCCTGGTCGCGTACGGCTTTTCGCGCATCCGCTGGAGGGGCCGGGACGTGCTGTTCCAGGTGATGGTGAGCACGCTGCTGATCCCGTTCTTCGCGACCCTCATCCCCTTGTTCGTCATTTACAAGGACCTCCACTGGGTCGGCTGGTACCTCCCGTTGATGATCCCGACGTTCCTCGGCAGCTCGGTCTTCAGCACCTTCCTGCTCAGGCAGTTCTTCATGACGATCCCCGAGGCGCTCTCCGACGCCGCCAGGGTCGACGGAGCGAACGAGTTTTACATCTATAGCCGGATCATCCTGCCGATGGCGAAACCGGCTATTGCGACGGTCATCTTGTTCCAATTCATATATTGCTGGAACGACTACATCGGCCCGCTAATATATATCAACAATCAGGTGTGGTACCCGCTCTCACTCGGGTTGTACCAGGTCCTCGGGACCTACACGACCAACTGGCCCTGGGTGATGGCAGCGGCAACAGCGGCCACCGCACCGATAGTCATCCTGTTCTTCTTCACACAGCGCACGTTCATCGAAGGCATCGCCGTTCAGGGGACCGGGGTCAAGGGCTGATGTCGGCGCCCAGCGCACCCGCATACCGAGCCGGGGCTCGGCACAACCAGGCGGCAAGAGCCGCACTCGCTCGCCTGGTCCAGGGACGGGTGATCGCCGCGCTGGGTTCGGTTTTCAACTTCCTCGCCCTCAACCTCGCGGTGCTCATCGTGTCCCTTCCGGTGGTGACTGTGCCGGTTGCTCTCGTGGCGGTTACCATTGCGCTCGATCGTTGGAGAGGCGACGGGGAAGACAGGGTGGTCCGCGAGTTCTTCGTTGCACTTCGTTCGCGGCCTGTTTGGCCTACGACGCTGGTCGCCGGCATCCCGTTGGTCGTGGCCGGCATCGGCACCGAGGAGGTCCACTATTTCGCCCACGGGGGACAACCGGTCGACTGGGTCTGCCTCGGGTTCGGGTCCGCCGCTCTTTTTCTCGCCGTTACCGCTCTTGGCTACGTGCTGCTCCTCGCGGCGCGCCATCCCACCGTCCCCACTACCGAGATCTGGTCTCTTAGCGTCCGGTTGGCCGTGAGCAACTTTTTAGCAACCGGGCCGCTCTTTATGGTCGAGGTCGTCGGTGCTACTCTCGTCGCCCTGGTCGACCCGTCCCTACTGATAATTGGCCTGCCGCTAGCACTCTTTTTCTTTATGAGGGTCACGGCCCAGTTCGGTCTGCGTAGGTCGGGGCTCAACTAGTCAGTGCTGCCTCCGGGACCGTTCGTGCGTGGCACTATCTCGGGTTTACACCGCGATAGACGACAATTTTGGTCCGCAGAACCGCTACGACGAGGACCGTGCCCAAAGATTGATACCGACATCCACCGCGTAGCGATCGATCTCGCTCAGCTCTTGCTCGGTGAAGTCGAGCTTTTGCAAGGCGCCCACGTTGGTCTCGAGCTGAGCGATGCTGCTGACGCCTATGAGCGCTGAGGTGACCCTGGGGTCGCGAAGTGCCCATGACAGGGCCAACTGCGACAGTTTTTGGCCGCGGGCGTCTGCGATCGCTGCGAGGGCGCGTACCTTGGCTATATTTTCGTCGCTCACCATCTCCGGCCTCAACGAACCTTCCGCACTGGCCCGAGAGCCCTCGGGCACGCCGCCCAGGTAGCGGTCAGTCAGGAGGCCCTGAGCCAACGGTGAGAACGCTATACACCCGACGCCCTCGTCGCCGAGCGCATCGAGTAAGTCTGGCTCGATCCAGCGGTTGAAAAGAGAATAGGAAGGTTGGTGGATCAACAGCGGCGTCCCGAGCCCACGCAGGATCCCAGCTGCCTCGCGGGTTTTGGCGGCCGAATAGGAGGAGATCCCGACGTAAAGCGCCTTTCCTTGCCGCACGGCGCTGTCTAGCGCTCCGAGGGTTTCCTCGAGCGGTGTGCTCGGGTCGAAGCGGTGCGAGTAAAAGATGTCCACGTAGTCCAGGCCCATTCGGCCCAAGCTCTGGTCCAAACTGGCAAGCAGGTACTTCCGCGAACCACCCCCTTGCCCGTAGGGCCCGGGCCACATGTCGTAGCCTGCCTTGGTAGAGATGACCAGCTCGTCGCGCAGGCTCCGGAAGTCGGTAGCCATGACGCGCCCGAAACTCTCTTCGGCCGAGCCGTAGGGTGGGCCGTAGTTGTTCGCAAGGTCAAAGTGGGTAATGCCGAGGTCGAACGCCCGGCGCAAAATAGCCCGAGACGATTCGAGTGCGCGACTAGAACCGAAGTTCTGCCACAATCCCAGCGATATTGCCGGGAGCACCAGCCCGCTCCGGCCACATCGCCGGTAAACCATCTCTCGGTAACGTTCTGTGGCCGGGCCCAGGTCATGTCGGCCCTCCTTTCGCGGTACTCACGCCCCATGGCGTGCCGATCTGCACCACAGTCTTCAGGCCATCACGACTGGCCGCAACTCTGAAGGCCTCCTGTATACCGGCCAGCGCGAACCTGGGCGTGATGAGCCAGTCCAACTCGATCACGCCTCGTTCGACCGCGCTGATAGCGCGCGGGTAGGCATCTTTCATCCTGCGTGCCACGGCGATCGTAAGGCCCTTGCGACGCGCGAGCGCTGCAGGAAAGCTCGTCCTGTCATCGTCGGGGATCCCGGCCAGCACAATGCGCCCACCGGGCCTGACTAGGACCATGCTCGTCTCGATAGCCTCGTCGGCGCCGGCAACTTCGAAGGAGACGTCGACCAGGAGGCCGCTGGCTTTAGCCTCCGCGGGAGCAAGGACAGTGTCAGCACCGCACCGGGCAGCGGCGGCTCTGCGGTGAGCCAGCGGTTCGACGGCAACAATCGACGCAGCGCCCGCAGAACGGGCGACCTGGATAACCATCAGGCCGATCGGGCCGCAACCGACCACCGCGACCGCGCTGCCGTAGCGCACGTGGCCTAGGTCAAAGCTGTGGAGCGCCACCCCGAGTGGCTCGAGCAGGGCGACGGCACCATCGCTAAAAGTGTCGGGCACCCGGTGGAGGAGATCTGTCGGCCACGCCAGGTACTCCCGCAACCCGCCATCCGTGGCGCCGTGCCCCGCGAAGCGGACCTCAGGGCACAGGTTGTTATTACCTTCGCGGCAGCGCTCGCAGACATTGCAGGGGATCGCGGGGTCGACCGCTACACGCTGCCCTTCCAGGGGACCACCCTCCACCGTGCCGCCGAACTCGTGACCAAGGACCAGCGGCCGGCTGAGCAGCGCGTCGCCGATCCCCCCCTGGCTGAACCAGTGGAGGTCGGACCCGCAAAGGCCGACCGCCCCGACTCGCACCAGGGACTCTCCGGGCCCAGGCCTGGGGTCGGGCTCATCGACGAGGTGGACTTCACCCACCCCTGTCAGCCTGGCGGCCTTCACGGCTGACTAGCCCTGATGGCCGTTGCCCTGGCCGTAGTAGGCACCCGGGCCGTGTTTGCGCGAGAAATGGCGGTCGATAAGGTGCCCCGGCAGCGGTGTCACGCCCGGCGCTAAGACAACTGTTGACCATGCCATCTTCGCGATCGCCTCGAGTGTAATGGCTGCCGCCACAGCACCGGCCGGGTCGGCTCCCCAGCAGAAAGGCCCATGCCCGTCGACGAGCACCGCTGGCACATCCCCGGCGGGTCTGCCAGACACAGCAGCAAGGATCGCAACACCAGTTGCGAACTCGTAGTCTCCCTGCACCTCCTCGGGGCTCAACGGCGCAGTCACGGGGACCTCGTAAGGCGACATGTCGGCATGCGTAGTGCCAAGAACAGGGATCGGCAGATGGGCCTGCGCCCAGGTGGTGGCCCACGTTGAATGGGTGTGGACCACCGCGCCTGCCCCCCGGAGCCCTTGGTACAAGGCCAAATGGGTTGAGGTGTCGGTGGACGGACGGCGCTCCCCTTCTATTGCCCTGCCGTTGTCGTCCACCACAACCATGTCTTGCTCGGTCATTTCCGAGTAGCGGACACCCGAGGGCTTGATAACGATCAAACCGGTACCCGGATCCCTGCCTGAGACGTTGCCCCAGGTCAGGGTGACAAGTCCTGCACGGGGAAGTTCCAGGTTTGCCGCAAGCACCGCCGCCTTAAGCTCTTCTAGCATCGGTCCCCTGCGAACTAGCGGCCAGGCGTTTCTGGCGCTTCAGGTCATGGAGCCATGTCGCCTCCGTGCGCCCGAGGGTGTCGTGCAGGTTCTTCCAGATCTTGTAGACCGCTCCGTAGGTTGCGGTCGCGTTGGGATCGGGGGTGTACACCTGCTTCACCTTTGGCTGAAGTGCTCTCGCTGCATCGCTTATCGTCGCGAAGCCGCCGAGGTCTGCTCCGGCGGCCACAGCACCGAACAGGGCGGACCCTCTGGCGGGTGCCTGGGAAGACTCCGGTACTTTCACGGGCAGACCAGAGATATCGGCGATCAGTTGCATGAGGAGCGGGCTCTTTTCGGCCAGGCCACCACAAGCAACGATCTCTCGCAGTTGGAGTCCTCCCTCGACGAAGTTGTCCAGGATCGCCTTATTGCCGAAGGCAGTCGACTCAAGCAGGGCCCGGTAGATATCGGCGGCGGTGGTTTGCAAAGTTAGGCCCACCAGTACCCCTGACAGGTCGGCATCAGCGAGCACACTGCGGTTGCCGTTCCACCAGTCCAGGGCGACCAAGCCAGTCTGGCCAGGAGCCAGGGCGGCAGCGGCCCGTTCAAGCCCGGGGAGGAGGCTCGGGCCGCTGCCGCCTGCTGGGGCCAGGTTGTCGGCGAACCAGCCGAACATGTCGCCGACGGCCGGCTGGCCCGCCTCGTAGCCGTACAGACCTGCCAGGATGCCGTCCTTGGCAACCCCGGTGATGCCAGCAAGAAGGATCTCTTCGCGGTGCACCACCATGTCACAGATGGAGGTCCCGATGACCATGACGTAGGTTTCGCTCCCCTCCGCCCCGACGCCGGGAAAAGAGACAAAAGAGTCCACGTTGCCAACTGCAACGGCAACGTTCGCCGGTAGGCCCAACTTGTCGGCAAGCTCGCGCCGGATGGGCCCAGCGCTGGTCCCAAGGGGGAAGAAAACATCACCCAGCTTCGCCCCCGGTTGGGAAAAACCGGGGTACGCGGCCTGGAAGAACTCGTCGCTCGGTATCCCGCCTGCCTCGGACCAAAGTGCCTTGTAGGCCGCCGGGCATGACGAGCGACGCTCGTGACCACTCAGTTGCCACACCACCCAGTCGGTCACTTCAATAAAGCCAGCGGAGGCATCGTAGATTTCGCGGTCCTCCAGCCAGATCTCTATCAGTTTGGGGAAGTACCACTCCGAGGAAATGCGGCCGCCATAACGCGCCAGGAAAGGCTCGTTGCGCTCAGCCGCCACTTCGTTGAGGCGTGTGGCAACTGGCTGTGCGGCGTGGTGCTTCCATAGCTTGGCCCATGCATGGGGCCTCCCGCGCCACTGCGCCAGGTCGCACAGCGGCAGGCCACCGTCCGTGACGGGAAGGACAGTACAGCACGTGGCGTCCACCCCGATCCCTATGACATGCGGGGCGGCACCGGGCGCCTCCGCCAACACGCTCGTGACGCCTCTGTCCAACACCGCCATGTAGTCTGCCGGCTCGTGGAGGGCCCAGTCAGATGGAAGGCGTTCGCGCGTGTCGGGTAATATGTCGGCGATCACACCGTGGGGATAGGCAAACTCACTAACCGCAAGCTCGTCACCGGAGCGCAGGTCCAGCAGCAATGTGCGCGCGGAAGCGGTTCCGAAGTCCACCCCTATCGCATAGGCCTCCTGAACCATGCCTCTGATGTTAGCGCTCTCAGTCGGGCAGCCGACAAGGTAGGGCTCTGAAATGGTGGCCGGTTGTTGACGCCGGCCGAGCGCCGGCCTTCGATCGCTGACGTAGCCATCTTCGCCGGGGTTTCCCACCAGACGGTCTCCAGGGTCTTGAACCTGCATGCCAGCGTGAGCAAGCCCACAAGGGCCCGAGTGCTCGCCGCGATCGAGCAACTTGGCTATCGTCCCAATACGGCCGCTCGTGCTCTCGCCAGCGGGCGTTCCAAGACGCTCGGGGTCGTGGCATTGGACACCACCCTCTATGGGCCGGTTTCGACGCTGTCAGCTCTGCAGCAAGCGGCGCAACTGCATGGCTATTTCGTCTCCGTGATGGCGGTGCGCTCGATCGACCGCCAGTCGGTGCGTGAAGCCGTGCAACGCCTCACCAGCCAGGCCGTCGAGGGCCTCGCCATTATCGCTCCGTTCACCTCGGCCCATGACGCCTTGGCGTACCTGCCAACCGGCACGCCTGTCGTTGCGGTTGAAGGCGACCCTGAAGCGGACGTGGCCGTGGTCACCGTCGACCAGGTGGCAGGGGCTCGGCTGGCCACCCAGCACCTGCTTGCTGCGGGGCACGAGACCGTCTTCCACGTCGCCGGGCCGCCCGAGTGGGAGGAGGGCCGGGGCCGCGTCAACGGCTGGCGCGCCGCTCTCGAAGAAGCGGGAGCGGAGGTCACCCCACCGGTCTTGGGCGACTGGAGCGCTCGCTCTGGTTACGAAGCGGGCCAAGTGCTCTCGCAGATATCCGACGCAACCGCCATTTTCGTCGCTAACGACCACATGGCGTTGGGGGCGCTGCGGGCGCTGCACGAACGGGGACGACGCGTCCCCGAAGACGTTGCCGTGGTGGGCTTCGACGACACACCTGAGTCGGCGTACTTCATCCCGCCGCTCACCACCGTCCGCCAGGACTTCGAGAGGGTCGGCCGTGCCGCCGTGCAGTTGCTGGTGGACCAGCTTTCAACTGGGACGAGAAGGCGAGACCGGGTTGTTATCGACCCAGAGCTGATCTGCCGGCAGTCAAGCGTGGTCGACGCCTGAGCCGTACCAGGTGGAGGTTGCGATAGCCAGGGCGGCGGCCAGGTCGGCGTCATGGCCTAGCGTGCCGAGGCCCTTCGCAAGGGCCGCCAGGGCGCTCCACACGCTCGGTAGGGTTGCCCGTTTCCCGGTGTGGTTAACCCGGAGTGCGTCGGTTGCCATGCTCCCCGGAGCGATGCTCAACGGGGCCGAGAGGTCCTCGGCAGCCCCCAGGGCCGCGTGGACCAGAGCCCCTGCCCCTTCGGCGGGGCCGCGCACGACGGTTGCAACCGAGGCGGCCTCGCCCGAATCGCGGGCCCAGGGCTCCAGGCCCAGAGGCACGAGAGCAGCCCTGGTGGCCAGGGCAGCGGCGCGGTGACGGGCCACCACCCGGTCCAGGCCCTCCGCCTGCACGCGGGCCATGGCGGCACCAAGCGCCCGGGTCTCCAGGTGCGCCGGGATGACCGGCAGAACGGAGCGGCCAGCACCAGCCCAACGGTCGCGCCAGTCGAGCAACGACAGTACTGAGCCCCGCCGTGGCGCATGCTGCCCAGCGAGTGCCTCCCACGCTTCGGTACTGACCGTGAGCATGCTCACGCCCGCCGGACCGGCCAGTGCCTTCTGGGCACTGAGGATAACCAGGTCGAGCTGCCAGTCGTCGATAGCCAGCGGCTCCGCCCCCACGGCGGCCACGGCATCCACCACCACCAGGGCGCCCTGGGAGCGGGCCATCCGAGCTATAGCTGCCAGGTTGTTGACCACACCGGTGGCCGCCTCGGCGTGGACGAGGCTGACCAGGTCAAACGGCCCGAAGCTGTCCAGCGCTTCTTCGACCTCCTCGGGCTGCACGGCCCGGTCGAAAGGGACGACCAGGTCCTTCACCTCGGAGCCGGCCTCGCCGAGCCATTCGCCGAAAACTGCGCCATAAGGGCCACTGACCAGGTTGAGTGCCCGGCCACCAGGACGGCCTAATCCTCGGGCCGCTGCTTCCAGGAACACGGTGGCCTCACCCTGAACAACCAGCGTGGTTTGGGCCGTGCCCAGGACCTCACGGCAGCGGTCTTCTATCCCGGCATACTCGCGAGGGCCGACCGGGGCGACATCGAGCAGGTCAGACGTGGTCATCCTTTCTCATCCCGAAAATGGCAGGCGGCCAGGCGGCTGCTCCCAGCCGGGGCGGCAAGGAGCTCGGGCCGCTCGGTCGCGCAGACCGGCTCGGCTCGCGGGCAGCGGGGGTGGAACGCGCAGCCGCTGGGGCGCGCCGTCGGGCTCGGGGGTTCGCCCCGCAGCCGAGCCTCCACACGGTCGGGCCCCGGGCGCAGGCGGGGCGCCGCCGCCAGCAGCGCCCGCGTGTAAGGGTGGCGGGGATCGGTAAATATCTCCTCCCTGTCCCCCACTTCGACCACCCGCCCCAGGTACATGACGGCGGCTCGGTCGCAGATATTTCGTACGACGGCCAGGTTGTGCGAGATCAGCACCATCCCGATCCCGAGCCGGTCGCGGAGGTCAGCGAACAGCGCAAGGATGGCGGCCTGGACCGACACGTCGAGTGACGAAATTGGCTCGTCGGCCACAACCACTTGGGGTTCGACGGCCAGGGCCCGCGCGATGGCGATGCGCTGGCGCTGCCCCCCGGAAAAGGAGGAGGGGTAGCCGTCGAGGGCGTCCGCGGGCAGGCCGACCAGGGCCATCAGCTCCTGGCAACGGCGTTCCAGCGCCTCGCCCTGGGCCAAGCCGTGGAAGACGAGTAGCTCAGAGAGCACCGAGCGAACGGAGAGGCGTGGGTTGAGAGAGGAGTACGGGTCCTGGAAGACGAGCTGGACGGCCCGGTGCTGCTCACGGGTACGCCGGGCGCCCAGCAGCTCTCCGCGCAGCGAGACCGAACCGGAGCCCGGGCGCAGCAGCCCGGCCAGGCATCGGGCCACCGTGGACTTCCCGCAGCCCGACTCCCCGACGATGCCCACGGTCTCGCCTTCCGACACGGTGAGGCTGACGTCCTCGACCGCAGTAAGCCACTGGCCTTTGCCGACGGGGAAGGAGACGCATAGGTTCTCGGCCGCCAGCAGGGGCAGGGTTGGCCGGTCCCGCTCGGGCGGGCGGGCCGGCGTGGCGGGGACCTTGTTGCCGGGAGGCGCAACTTCGTGCAGCTGGGGCCCAGACCTGGGGTTCACCCTGCTATCACCCGTTCAGGGTACTTGCACGCCGTGCCCCGGTCAGCGTCCCCGTCGCCCAGGTAGCGAAAACCCGGGTCGGAGAGGGCGCAGTCGTCGCTCGCAAAGCGGCAGCGGGGATGGAACGGGCAGCCGCTCGGCACATGGGCCAGGTCCGGCAGGGCCCCCGGTATGGCCTGCGGACGCTGCGCCATGTCGTCGAGGTCGACCACGGCCTCCAGTAGCCCCAAGGTGTAGGGGTGAGCCGGGTGGCCCAGGACTTCATTGGCCGGTCCCGTCTCTACGACGCGCCCGGTGTACATGACGACGAGCTCGTCGGCGACCTGGCGCACCACTGCCAGGTCGTGGCTCACGAACACGACTGCGACGCCCAGGCGCCGCCGCAGGTCGTCCAGAAGTTCGAGGACCTGCGCCTGCACGGTGACGTCGAGGGCAGTGGTGGGCTCGTCGCAAAGAAGTACTTTCGGTTCGGACGCCAGCGCCATGGCGATGAGGACGCGCTGGCGCATGCCTCCCGAGAGCTGGTGCGGGAAGGCGTGGGCACGCCGCTCCGGGTCGGGCATGCCTACCAGACGGAGCAGCTCGACGGCGCGCCGCCGGCTTGCGGCAGCCGACGCCCCGAGCACGCGGCGGGGTACTTCGGCCACCTGGGAGCCCACCGTGTAAACGGGGTCGAGCCCGCTGAGCGGATCCTGGAAAACCATGGCAAGCCGGCCTCGCCGGGCGCGCCGGGCACCGGAGCCGGCAAAAGGCAGGGCTTCGCCGGCCAGCTCGACGACACCGCGTTCCGCCCGCACGCCCCGAGGCAGTAGGGCCATAAGCGCCCGCAACGTCAGGCTCTTGCCCGAGCCCGACTCACCGACAACGCCGAGAGACCCACCGGCGGGGACCTCGAAGCCGACGTCCCGGACAGCCACATAGCGGCGCTCTCCCCGCCCGACGCTCACGGTCAGGTCGCGCACCCGCAGGAGGGCGCTGCTCACTGAGGTCGCAGGACGTCGGCCAGGCCGTCCCCCAGCAGCGACAGGCCCAGCCCGGTGACGAGCACGGCGATGCCAGGCAGGGTCGACAGGGCCCAGTAGGTCGTCAGGAACTCCTGGCCGTCGCTGATCATGGTCCCCCAGTCCGGGGTCGGCGGTTGGACCCCCAGGCCCAGGTACCCGAGTGTCACCACGGCAACGATAACGAGGACTACGTCGTTGGTCAGGTAGACCACGGCCTGGGTGATCGTGTTGGGAAGGACGTGGCGCAACAGGATGCGCGAGTCCGGCAGGCCCCCGGTGCGGGCCGCGGCCACATAATCCGACTCGCGCACCACCAGCGTCGTGGCACGCACGGCACGTGCGTAGACGACCCAGTCGACGACGGCAAAAGCCACGTATATGCCTGTGGTCCCTGTCCCAACCACGAATATCAGGGCAATTACGAGTACGTAGAAGGGAAAAGCTATGAGGACATCCACCGCGCGCATCACCACCGTGTCCAGCCAGCCACCCCGGTAACCAGCGAGCGTGCCTACCACCGAGCCGAAACAAAAAGGAAAAATCACGGCCAGGAAACCGACGCGCAGGTCGGTCCGGGTTGCCCAGATGAGCCGCGAGAGCTCGTCGCGTCCAAGCTCGTCCGTCCCCAGCAAATGCTTCGACGAAAACCCGGTCAGGATGTTGTAAAGATCCTGATGGTCCGGCGAGTACGGGCTTATCAGCGGGGCCAGCACGGCCACGAGCACCAGGGTCAGCGAGATGGCAGCACCGATTATGAGCGTTGGGCTCCGCAGCGCGCGGTGGACCAGGATGTGGCGCGGCCGTCGGGTCGCCTCTACCAATGGGGAGGGCCCTGGGGCTCTAGGAGGGTAGTCACCGCAACCGGATCCTCGGGTCGAGGCGGGCGGCGAGCAGGTCCGTAGCAAGGTTGAGGAACACCACGGCAGTGCCGAGCACCAGCGTGACGGCCTGGACCACGGGGAAATCCCGGTTGAGGATCGAGCTGAGCAACAGCGACCCCAGGCCGTTGAGGTTGAAGACACTCTCCACAATGACCGTGGAGCCGATCAGATAGGCGATGTTGAGACCGAGCAGGGTGACCGTCGGCACCAGGGCGTTGCGGGCTACGTGGGCGAACAAGACCCGGGTGTTGCCGAGGCCCTTTGCCCGCGCCACCGCGATGAAGTCCGCATCCATCACCTCGAGCATGCCCACCCTCAGGCTGCGCACGAGGATGGGCGCCATGGCGAACGAAGCGGTCAGCCCCGGCAACACAAGGGCCTCGACGTGACCGGCGAAACCGCTACCGGCCCCGCCCACCGGCAGCAGGTGCAGGTGGACCGCGAAGAGCTCGATGAGCACGATGCCGAACCAGAAGGCGGGCAGGGCCAGCCCGACGACCGAAACCGCCCGGACGACGTGGTCGGCCACCCCGTTCTGGCGCGAGGCCGCCAGGGCGGCCAACGGCACGGTAAAGATCACGGCGAAGGCTGTAGCCACGGCTACCAGGGCGGCCGTCTCGCCGATGTGGGAACCGATGAGCGACGAGACGGGCACGCCGTAGATGTACGACTGGCCGAGATCACCTCGCACCAATTGGGAAAGGAAATGGCCCAGCTGCACCGGGAGCGAGTTGGTCAAGCCCCACTCCCGGCGCAGAGCGTCGACTGCGGTGGGGGTGGCATGGATCCCGAGCACAGCTCGGGCCGGGTCCCCTGGCTCCAGGTGCATCAGCAGGAACGTAGCCAGCGTTACCCCGAATACCACCAGCACCGCAGCCGCCACGCGCCGGGCGGCATAACGCAACATCCGATCAGGTTAGCCAGACGTCCTCGAGGCGGTAAGCCCCTCCCGGGTTGACGCTAAAGCCGTGGACATGATCGGACACGGCGTAGATATAGGGCGGGTAGTCGAGGGAGACGAAGGGAGCGTCCTCGGCCACAATTTCCTGTATCTGCGCGTACAGAGCGGCCCTTTTGGTTGTGTCGTACTCGGCTTCGGCCTCGTGCACCAAATTGATGGCCGTCGGGTTGTCGTAGTTGGACCAGTACGACTCCGAGCCGCCGTTTTTGACGTCGACTTCGAACGAGGCCATTTCGTCCGGGTCGCTGATGTCGTTGATGGCGTAATCAATGAACATGTCGTAGTCATATTTCTGGAACGTAGCCTCGAAATCGGAGTGGTCAAGGGGGGTGATGTCGACGTTTATCCCGATGACCTGCAACTGCGCCTTGATGATCTCGGCGAAGGTCACCCATTTCTGGACGCCCCCGTCGATGAGCAACTTCGTCGAAAAACCCTTGGGGAACTTCGACTCCGCGAGTTCGGCTTTGGCCTGGGTAAGGCTGTACTCCAGGACCAGGGTGCTGGCGGAGTAATACTCGAGGCTGGGCGGGAAGAACGAGCCCCCAGGCTTGGCCGTGCCGAAACTCGCCGCGTGCACCAGAGCGGGGCGGTTGATGGCGTAGGTTATGGCCCGCCGGACGTGGCGGTCCGCGAACTGCGGCAAGCGCTCGTTCATGACCAGCAGGTCGACCTGCCAGGCAGGGAATAGGTCGACACTCACGCCGCTACTGGCCTTGAGCGAGGAAACGTTGGCGGGAGGCACGGTGTCGATGATGTCGACCTGGCCCCCTTGGATTTGCAGCACCCGCTGGTTGTCGTTGTCCACGTACAGGAACTCGACGGCGTCCAGGTAGGGCTTGCCAGCCTGCCAGTAATTGGGGTTGGCTTTCAAGGTCAACGAGTTGGCATCGGGTGTGAACGACCCCTCGAGCGTGAACGGGCCGGTGCCGATGGGAGCAGCGAAGAACTCCTTCTCGCTCTGGCCGCCGAAGTTAGCCGGGAGGATGGCGTTCGCGAACACTGAGATGTCGGAGAGGAACGGGGCCCACGGCTGCGACAGTTGGAACACGACGTTGCCCGTGCCCTTGGCCGAAATGTCCGTGATGGCGTAGTCGAGAAAAGACAAAGGCCCGGCTGCGTCTTTGCGCGCCCGGTTTATGGAGAAGACGACGTCTTCGGCCACGAGAGGTTTGCCGTTGGAGAACTTGGCACCCGGGCGGAGCGCGAAAGTGAACGTCTTGTGGTCCGAGCTGACTTCGTACCCACTGGCCAACCAGGGCACCAGCTGACCGGCGGGGTTGGTCAGGTACAGCGGCTCGAGGATTTTGTCCAGGGTGTAGATGTCGCCGGCGATGATCGTGTTGGCAGGGTCGAGGGTCGTCGGGCCGATGCTGCGGGCGAAGTGCAAGGTACCGCCGCGCTGGATGGCGGGATTGAAGGTCCTTGCGGCGCGGAGGCGGTTGGGGCTGGCGGAAGCGCTGCGCGCCACCAGCGGTCCCAACAGCACCGCGGCAGAGCCGGCGGCGCCGTACTTCAGCAGGTCACGACGAGTCACCAAACGGTGGCCTGGAATTGGCACTAATGCTCCCTTCTCAGTCAGGGCCTCTGACCGCAGCATCTAAATTAGGGCATGACCTTCATCTCCCGATGGCGGCTTGCCCCAGCTGCGCTCGATCGGGCCAGGTCAGATCATTTATACTATATCGATGGATCCTGTTGGAGCAGATTGAGGCGGGCCGACTGCACCAAGGCGTCGGCAGAGGGGCCGGGAGGTAAACCGTGAACGATATCCCGCTGGACGAAGCCATCGGGAGCCGTCCACTGGCGGACCTGGCCGGCGCCGGTATAACGGTGCCGCTGGTGCAGGGCGGCGAGGCCCGCTACGTGAACCTCGACTATGCCGCCAGCGCCCCGAGCCTGGCCCAAGTGGTGGCGCGTGTCGCCGAGGTGCTCCCCTGGTACGCCAGCGTCCACCGCGGCTCGGGGTACCTGTCCCTGGTCAGCACGGCGCTTTACGAGTCAGCCCGGGCGACCGTTCGGCAGTTCGTCGGCGCTAGAGACGATGACGTCGTTATCTTCACGCGCAATACCACCGACGGGCTCAACCTCTTGGTGCATGCCGTGCCCTCCAGCACTGAAGTCGTCTACCTCGACATCGAACACCACGCCGACATCCTGCCGTGGCAGCGACATCTCAACCATTGCGTCCGAGCCGGTGCCACCTGGGCCGAAACCGCCCAACGGTTGGAGCAGGCATTGGACGAGCACCCGGGCGCTCTCCTGGCCATCACGGGCGCCTCCAACGTGACGGGAGAGGTAGTCCCACTCTCCGCCGTGGTGGCTTTGGCTCATGAGCGTGGGGCACGGGTGGCGGTCGATGCAGCGCAGCTGGCACCCCACCGCCCCATTGACCTCTCGCGCTTGGGCGCCGACTACCTTGCGTTTTCCGGGCACAAATGCTACGCCCCTTTCGGCGTGGGCGTGCTCGTGGGCCGGCGTGACTGGCTGGACGACGCTCCCGCCTATCTCGCCGGCGGGGGCGCTGTCGAGACCGTTACCATCGAGACAACCAATTGGGCTCTGTCCCCCGAAAGGCACGAGGGCGGGACGCCCAATTTCGTCGGCGCTATCGCCTTGGCCGAAGCAAGCCTGGTCCTCACCGAGTTGTTCGGCAGCGGTGCCGTCGAGGCCCACGAAACGGTCCTCCGACGGCGTCTTGTGGCCGGCCTGGAGACGCTCGACGGTGTACGGGCCCTCCAAATCTGGCCGGACTGTGCCGAGGCGGTCGGGATCGTGGCGTTCGAGGTGCAGGGCCACGAGGCCGGTCTGGTGGCCGCGTGCCTGTCGGGCGAATATGCCGTGGGGCTGCGCGATGGCAAGTTTTGCGCCCATCCATTGCTCGCGCGTTTGAATTGCGGGCAGGGCGCTCTGCGGGCCAGCTTCGGTCTTGGCACGACGATCGACGATATCGACCGGCTGATCGAGGCGCTCACCCAATACCTGCGCCAGAGGCCCGGTCATCGCTACACGCGCCATGAACGGTGGTTCATTCCTGACAGTGACGAGCGCCTCCCCCCGTTCCCTGAGGTCGACCTTTCAGACCCGCGTCTCTCGCCCCCTTCCGTCAGTCGTTGAGCACACCTTTGGTAAACAAGACGCAACCATATGGCCTCGCCTCGCTCGTCGCCACGACCGCAAAGGCCTCCTTGGCTCGGGCGTAAAAATCCTCCCGCCTCAGTGACCCCATCTCGAGCTCTCGTCCCTCGGCCTCCTGGCAAAGGGCAAGGACCTCGGCCTGCACCTGGGGGACTTCGCTCGGCGCACCGACGACCTCCATGCGGGTTACGGGCCGATCGACGAATGTGTCCAACGGCAGCACGCTCAGGATTGCCCGCGCCGCAGTGACCATGTCGGCGCCGGCCAACCGCACCAGACGTCTGCTCATTGATGCGGCCGGGAAATTGCGGTCTACCAACGCCAATTGATCGCCGTGGCCCATGGCTGCGAGCACGTAGAGCAGATCCTCTCCGAGGAGGCGGCCCAATCCCTTCAACACCTCAGCTGCCTCCCTCGAACCGGGCGAGCTCCTCGGCCAGGATGGGCGCCGCCGTCGTCGTTGCGTGCATGCCGAGGACGCTGGCAATCTCCATGATCTCGAGGATCTCCTGAGCCGTGGCGCCGTAACCGATGGCGTTCTCGATATGAAGCTTCAACCCCTTCACGTAGAGGTGCGTGGCAGCTGTGTCAAAGGCAATATAAACGAATTCCTTAACTTTTGGCGATAGCGTCCCCGAGCGCCATGGAACTGAAGAGAAATCCGTATAAGCCGCGAACAGCTCGGGGTCCAGTTCCAGCATCTCGTCCCAGAACTCGTGCCAGTAACCGCGAGTTTTGGTGAAATCCGCCTTCACCTGTTCCTGGTACTCCGTGAGCTCGGCTGGGCCGGTCCGGAGGCCCTTTTCGGTGAGCACTTGCACGAGTATGGGGACGCCGATGTTCATCGCATGTATCCCCAGCGTGGAGGTGAGCTCGAGGACCTCCATGATCTCGTCCTTCGTGGCACCCGCTTTCAGGGCCGCGCGAATGTGCTCGCGGGCCCCCGGCACGTACAGATGGGTGGCCGCGGCAGCGACCGTTATGTACATGAGTTCCTTGGTCTTGTCGTCGAGGTGGTTCTTTTTCCACGGCACGGCCGAGAAGTTGAGGTAAGCACGCATGAACTCTGGGTCCAACTGGAGGATCGTCTCCCACTCAGGCCCCACGTCCCCCGGATCTTGATGAACTCGTCTTTGATCGCTTGCTGATCGGAAGTGAGCGACATTTTGCCTCCTTGTCGTCGTTGGGACAGACGTGCCTTGGGTAACGATCAGACAGAGCTGTGGCCTGGCCAGGGACTGATCAGGAGAGCAGTTTCCTCGACCCCCTGCAGGCCGGCTAGAGCGGTCTTACAGGCGTTCCGCACGTGCTCCGCGCACAGCTGGGACGCCAACACTGCGTCGCGTGCAGCGATAGCGGCAACGATGGCCTCGAGCTCGGCAACTGTCTGGGCCACTCGCCCGGGATGAGACAGCGAGGTCGCACGCAAAGCGTGCACGCGGCCCTTGATCCCCTCTAGCTGCTGCTGAAGGGCGTTGCTGCGGGCCCCTCGGACCAACACCTCGTAAAAAAACTCTTTTGCCCGTAGCAACTCGAGAATGTCCGTCGTGTGAGAGGAGACGCGTTTGAAGTTCCTGACGGCAGTCTTCAGGAGCCGGACTTCGCGGTCTTCGGCCCGCTCGACGAAGCGCGTGACGACGAGGCATTCGAGCGCCGCGCGGACCTCGTATAGGTCGACGGCCTCGTCGGGGGACGGGGCGCTAACTCGCGCACCTTTCTGCGCCACTACCGTCAGCAGGCCCTCAGCCGCCAGTTCTCTGATCGCCTCTCGGAAGGTCGTGCGAGACACGCCGAGCCTTTCGATGAACTCGCGCTCGACGACCCGCTGGCCCGGTTTCAGCTGGAAGTTGAGGATGAACTGCCGCAAGGTATCGATCGTCTGCTGGCGGACAGACAATTCGAAGGACGGGCCGGCCTCCGTCCTCCAGGTAGGCGGGACAACGGCTGCCCGCGACGCGCTTGGGCGGTGGTGGTCCAGGGAAGTCATCGCCCCGTGCGGCTGAGGGCTCACTTTGCGGCGACGGGGCGCAGCGCGGTCACTGGCCATTGGATGTCACCCCGTCCGCAAGCCACCGCGCGATCTCCGTGTGGTCAGCCGTGGCCGGCAGGCCCTGGCTCGCGCGGTCCCACAAGTCGAGCGCGCACGACCCGAGGGCATCCGGCGCCCCCACCTGTTTGGCCAATTGGATGGCGATGTTCATGTCCTTCAGCATCAACCGTAACCCGAAACCAGAGTCGAAGGTACCTGGGATGATGAAGTTTGGCCACTTGTTCTCGGTCGAGCCGCTCCGGCCACTCGAGCTGTTGAAAACCGACAGCATCACTTCGGGGTCGATACCGAACCGTTCTCCTATGAGCATGGCTTCGCTCGTTGCCCAAAGGTGAGTTGCCGAGAGCAAGTTGTTGAGGGCCTTCACGGCGTGACCGGAACCGATAGGGCCCACGTGGACCACCCGGCCCAGCTCCGCAAGACAAGGCTTCGCCTCGGCCACGTCGGAGGCATTCCCACCCACCATTATGGTCAGCTTGCCGGCCTCTGCGCCGGAAACCCCTCCCGACACGGGAGCGTCGAGCATCCTGACGGCACGCTTTCCGAGCGACTCCGCCAGCGCCCGGGTACGCAGGGGTTCGGATGAGCTCATGTCAACGACGATGGCACCGGGCTCTAACCGCTCAAGCAGGGCGGCGTCTTCGAGCACGCTGGCGACCACATCCGAGTCAGGCAGCATCAATATGACCAGGCGAGCGCCCTTGGCAACGTCGCCAAGGCTCCTCTGATCGTGGCCTCCGGCTGCGGCTAGTCGCTGGCGAGCCTGTTCGGAGACGTCGTAACCGATGACGGCGTGGCCAGCCGTGACGAGCCGTGCCGACATCGGGGCTCCCATACGGCCCAGGCCGACAAATCCGATGACGGGCGCCGAGCTACTCACGTGCCTCGCTTTCCTTAAGGATGCCGTCTGCTATGCGGAACGACTCAAGGGCGGCGGGCACCCCTACATATATGGCGGTCTGAAGAAGCGTCTCTTGTATTTCGGCCGCGGTGGCGCCGTTGACCAGTGCGCCGCGCACGTGGGTGCCGAATTCCTGAGGCCGGTTGAGCGCCGTCAACATCGCCAAATTGAGCAAGCTCCGGGTCTTCCGCTCGAGCCCGTCGCGGCTCCAGACAATGCCCCAGCAGTACTCGGTGACAAGTTCCTGCATCGGCCGGGCGAAATCGCTAGCTTGTGCCAGCGAACGGTCGACGTGATCGGCGCCCAGGACCTCCCGTCGCACTTTCAGGCCCTGCTGGTAAGTCTCCTCATGCGTTTCGTCGGACGGCATTAGGTCTCCCTCGTTATCGAAGTCGCATTGAAATCCTCATCGCTGACGGCCTCAGCCCATGAGGTCACGCCCAACGAAATGGCAGTGTGGATGACGAAGGAGCCTGCCGAGGCGCCGTGCCAGTGCCGTTCGCCCGGAGGCGCCCATATCGTGTCTCCGGCGCGCATGACCCAGACCGGGCCGCCATCAGACTGGATAAGCCCTTGGCCGGCAAGCACGATCAGGATCTGACCTTTCTCGTGGCTATGCCAGTACGTCCGGGCGCACGGCGTGAAGCTGACAGTGTTGATCGTCACGCCGTCGGTGGACGGCATCGTCAAGTAAGCGAAGACGTCACCGGTGAACTGGGAGCCGGTTTTCCCGGCCGCACCTGCTTGCTTGCTGGGCGGAATTATTATCAAGAGGGCTCCAAGTTGTCGTAAAGGCGCACGCCACCGGAAACGTCGCCGATCGCGTCGACGACTTTGTTGCTGATCTGGTCGGCGTAGCCAAGGGACCGGGCCAGCCCAAAACTGGCCAGGGGGCCGGAGGCGTTAAGGCTAGCAACGCCAAGACGGCTGATCATCTCGGTATACAGGACAACGTCTTTCATCATCAGCGTGTTGGTCAGCCCGCCCTCGAGGTAATCGCCAGTGATGATCTTCGGGAACCTGTTGAGGGTAGCGAAATTGATGCCGGAGCTCTTGTTGAACACCTCGAGCAGGAGCGCAAGGTCGAGACCGGCCTTCTTCCCGGCCACCATCACCTCGGCGGTTGCCGCAAGGGAGACCGCGTTCAGGAAGTTGTTGAGCAGCTTGGTAGCGTGCCCCGTACCGGAAGCCCCGACATGGTAGAGGTTCGCCGTGAACGCTGCCAGCGTCGGGCGCACCTTTTCCAAAGCCGCCTCATTGCCCCCCACCATAAGGGTCAGCTTGCCTGCGTCCGCGGCCGCGGCTCCGCCCGAGATACCCGCATCGAGGTAGTGCGCCTGCTTGTCCGCCAGCAGCGCGCAGATCCTCCTGGTCGACTCGGGAGCCGACGTGCTTAGGTCGACGACTACTTGGCCAGCCCGGGCCTGCGATAACACACCATCAGGACCGAGCACTACGGACTCGACGACATGGCTGTCCGGTAAGGACAGCAGGATGACATCACAGGTGCCGGCGACCTCTGCGACCGACGCCGCGGGTAGCGCACCCGCTCTCGCGATCACATCGGGATTGGTGTCGTAACCGAGCACCGGCCGGCCAGCGCGGACGATGCACCTGCTCATTCGCCCACCCATGTTCCCTAGGCCGATGAACCCCACTGCACCTTGAGACCCAACTGCACCTTGAGACCCAACTGCACCTTGAGACCCAACTGCACCTTGAGACCCAACTGCACCTTGAGACATGGTCGAATCACCCCTCTTTGTAGCGTCAGGCATCGAGCTGCCCGATCGTTGCGGCCAGGTGCGAGTACTCGCCACGCGCTTGACGGAACCGCGACAATGTCCCAGGGTCGTGCCCTGCGACCAGGTGACTGACCTCTCCGGACCCAACCTGGTCGCGGATGTAGTCGAAGCACTCGTACATCTGGACCAGGTCGGCTACCGACATAAAGAGCATGTCGCGCTCGTACTCCTCGTAATAATGGACGGCGTCGCTAGCGAGCAGGACGGTGCCATCAGAAGTCCTTACCTTCACCATGCACTGGCCGGGGGTATGCCCGCCCACCTCGATCACCTCGATACCAGGAGCAATCTTGGTGGTCCCCTTGAACAGCCGCATCCTCCCCTCGGACTTGATGGCCCCGAGGTGTGCCAACCCATCGTCGTCGACCGAATGGTGGAAAAGGGGGCGCTGGGAATGGGGGCCGCTCCAAAAAGCAAGCTCGCGCTCGGCCATGACCACCTCCGAGGCGGCGAACAGGCCTAGGTTCCCGGCGTGGTCGTAGTGGGCGTGGGTGAGGACAACTGTTGGCGAGGTCGACGGGTCGACGCCGAAGTGCCTGAACAGGTCACCAACATCAGCCAACAAGGTCCGGTTGCGCACCCTGCCGCCTTCGGGCGAGAAACCTGTGTCGACCACGACAGTGCGCTGCCGGTTCCGTACGATCCAGAAGAAATAGTCCATCTCGATCGGGCCATCGCTCTCGTGGTACAGAGGGAAGTTGAGGTAGACGTCACTTCTCGTCGTGGAGCGCGTGCCGTACTTCACGATCGTCACCTCATAGTGGTCATCAGGCCCGCTCAAAGCTCTACCCTCCATCCCAAATGCTCCGGTCTGCCATATGGCCGACTGCGCCCTGTTCCTTTACGTCAGCACCGTGGCGATGGCGCCAGCGGGCCCCGGGGCGGCGGGGTAACGTTGCCTCGTCCGGCCGTCGTGACCAGGGATGATCGTCGCATTTCGGGCCTCGGCGAGATCGCCCATAAAGCGCAACGCGTTTTTCATCTCGTCGAGGTCGGTGAACGCGAAAAACGGCCATCCATGCTCCAGTTGCTCGTAAAAATGAGCCGCGTCGCTGGCCAGTAACAAGGGCCGCTCCCTGGTTTCCAGCAACGAGACGACTTCGCCGGGACAGTGCCCGCCGACCTGGTAGACGGTGATCCCGGGGAAGACTTCAGTTGCCTCTGAGATCAGGCGCAGGCGACCCTCCTTGTGGGCTTTCTCCACCGGCACCAGGTTCTCTTCCGTGGTGAACTCCCCTGCGAGGGCATTCGCTTCGCGCTTGCCGAACCAGTAGTCGTACTCCTTCTGGCCGGACACGACCTGGGCCCGCTCGAACAAGCCGAGATAACCGATGTGGTCGTAGTGAAAATGGCTGGTTATCACCATGTCCACATCCAGGGGGTCAATGCCGATGATCCTCAGAGCATCGGGCGTGGGCATCACGCTGATCTCGCCCAGCCAGTCCCGCGCGGCAATGTCGTACCCCGTGTCCATGAGGACCACCGCGTCACCCGCCCTGATGACCCAGAAGTTGTAGTCCATGTGGAGGTCGCCGTCGGGCAACCCGTATTGGGCATAATCATGGAACACGTCGCCCTTGTGGACGACTCGTTCCCCGTACCTGACTGACCAGACCGACTCAACGTTCCCAGTTGACATACCTAGCTCCTCGACGTAGTGGTTCCCGGTCGCCAACGTGCCGGCCGCACGGTCCCCGCGCTTGGCCTCGTGGCCCCTTGAGCTCGACTATAGGATTGTCGTACAAACACACGCAACTGATTGTCATACAAATCTCTCTAAGTGGGCACTAACCCAGGTAGGCATCGATAAGCCCCCTCTCATCACCGATAACCTCCTTTGTCTGTCTTTCGTCGATTACCCGCCCCTCGGACAAGACATAAATCCGGTCGCACACTTGCAGCGCCAGGTCGACACGTTGCTCGACGAGGAGCAGAGACCGCCCGCGCCGGCGCAAGGTAACCAGTGCCCGCGCCATGTCCTGGATGGTAAGCGGGGCCAAGCCCAGAGAAGGCTCGTCCAGGAGCATCACCCGCGGGTCGTTCATCATCATCCGGCCAATGGCCACCATCTGCTGTTCGCCACCGCTTAGGGAGGACGTCTTACGCCGGCGGTACCGCTCGACGACCGGGAAAAGTTCGAACACGCCTGCCAGCAATTCTTGTGTTTTGTCCGGGTCGCGCCGGTGGCGCATGCCGCCGAGCCGCAGGTTGTCCTCAACCGTCAGGTTAACGAACAAGCGCCGTCCCTCCGGCACCAACGCAGCGTGACCCCGCGCCACCCGGTGGGCGGGCATGTGCGAGACATCGGCTCCCTCGATGTGGATCTGGCCACGACGGTGCCGAGTGAGGCCCATTATCGACCGTAGGACGGTCGTCTTGCCTGCCCCATTAGGACCGAGGAGCGCGACTGCCTCGCCCGAGGCAACATGCAGGGAGATGTCATGGACTACGTCAAAACGGCCGTAGCCAGCCGACAACCCCCTGACCTCCAAGGCCAACTCGGTGCTGCTCATAGGCCGAGGTACACCTCCCGCACACTGTCGTCGGAGCGGACCTCGGCCGCGCTCCCGGCCTTGACGAGCTCGCCGGCAGCGAGGACCGTCACGGCATCGCAGACCTCGAATATGAACCGCGTCTGGTGCTCGACCACGATGATCGTTACTCCTTGGGCCTTCAACCGCCTCGCTATCGTGGCCACCTCGTCGACTTCCCCAGCAGAAAGGCCCGCAAGAGGCTCATCGAGGACCAGTATCGATGGCTGGCTGGCACATGCCGCGGCCAACTGGGTCAGTTGTTCGATCCCATGAGGGACGTCTGCCAGCCGTGAGCTCGACCACGGCTCGCCAAGGCCCACCGCGCTCAACGACGTTGAGGCAACCGCCGTCATACGGCGCGAGTCACGCCGGGCGCTGGGAAGCATCGGCCATATTACAGAGCGCGCCTCGATAAAGCGGAACTGGCTGAACAAACCCAAGCCGACGTTGTCGCGGGTAGTCAGCTCCTTGACCATACCAGCGGTCTGGAAGGTCCTCATCAGGCCCAGGCCAGGCCTCTGCCAGGCGGGCCGGTGGTCAATGCGCTCGCCGTTTATGGAAATCGTCCCCTGTTGAGGCGACAGCTCACCCGACAGCAAGTTAACGAGGGTACTCTTGCCTGACCCGTTCGGGCCAATGAGCCCGTGAATAGTCCCGCGCTCGACCACAAAGTCGACGTTGTCAAGCGCTTTTACGCCCTTGATATAACTAAACGTAATGCCACGAGCCTCGAGGGCGACCCTCGGCAACTGCCGTGCTGCCGTAGCCCCATCGGCCTGTCCCCTAAGCGTTGCAGCTACTTTGGCTCCGCCAGCCCCGTTGCGCGCAGGCGCCCAGCCGTTGGCGCTCTTAGTGCGCTCGGTCAAAGGAGGGGCACCGCCTCGCTCAGGCCGCCACTTCGTTCGTAACCAGCGTCCGGCGCGGGCCAGCAGACCGACGAAACCCTCTGGGAAGAACACGATCACGAACAGGAAAATGGAGCCGAACAGGATTTCCTGCCAGAGCGGGTTCATGCTGACGACCGTCGGGAACAAGCTGATGAACACGGCGCCGAATATTGGGCCGGTGCGGGTGTTCATCCCACCAAGGATCACCATGACCAGGATGTTGACCGCGGCAGTGGAGTCGAACTGACCGGGCGTGATGAAGCCGAGGAAGCTGAAGGTCCAGCCCGCAAGGCCAGCCAGGGCGGCTGACAGGCTGAAGATGACAACTCGGGTGACCGATGTGCGGACCCCAACAGAGGAAGCGAACGGCTCGCAGTCGCGGATGGCTAGCAGCGCCGGATAGAGAGCCGAGCTCCGGATGCTCCAGATCAGGGTCACCGTGATCAATAAGGCACCGCATACGGCCCACGCCAACGAAGAGCCCACGAATGACAGTGCGTGAGGGAAGTTTGGGAACGGCGGGCTTGCAAGACCCGTGTAACCGCCCGTGATGTTCAGGTCGCTGATCAGCACGTTGACAATGATCGTGAATATGAGCGTGGTTATTGCGAAGTAGAGCCCGCTCACCCGCAGTGACAGCGCGCCGATTATGACCCCCACCAGGCCGACTGCCAAAACGATTACAGGTAGGGCCAAGAAGATGTTCCAACCGTAATGAGTGCTCAAGATCGTGGTGCCGTAAGCACCGATGGCGAACAACCCGGCGTGCCCGAGGGAGTACAGGCCGGTCGCACCAGCAACCAGGTCGAGGCTCAGCGCCAGGATGGAGTAGACGGCAGCGACAAGCAACAGTCCCTGCTCGTAGCTCGAGCTGTGGGCGAGCACCCCGGTCCCTACCAGGTACGCGACCAGCCCCCCGGCCCAAAGCGCGCTCCGACCACGCCCACCCGGTCGCGCCGCCGGCGCAAGTCTCTCCAACTGCACCGCCGCGGTCATAGGGCCGACCCCGGGGCAGTGACCGGCTTATGCCGCAGCGCATCTAAGCGTCGCGTCAGCGCTCCACCTGACACGAAGATCCCGTTAGGGGTCACGAGCAGCACGGCGAGGACGACCACGAAAGGGAACCAGTCCGATGCTTGCGGGTTTATATAGGTGCTGGCCAGAGTGGCCAAGATGCCCAGAACGAAACCACCGCCCATCGAAGCGGCGGGCCGTTCGATGCCTCCTATCATCAAAGCGATGAAACCGTAGATGCCGTATGTTTCCCCGAGGTAGGGGTTAGCGAAGGAGATCGGCCCGACCAACACCCCCGCCATCCCAGCCAATAGGCCTCCCACAGCAAAAGCCAGTACGGCATGACTGGTGACGTTGGCGCCGAGTGCCGCAGCCATCTCGGGATCGGAGGAGATGGCCGTTCCCAACTTCCCGAAAAGGGTCCTCCTGTGGACCACCTCGAAGGCGACCACGGTGCCAAGGGCAATGACGATCGTAATGATCTGCTCCCAAGTCAGGTCCGCCCCGAAGATGTCGACGTCCCTGCCGTTGAGCAACTGCGGGAACGACAGCGATGATGTGCCCCAGATCAAGGCCGCCGCCGACTCCAGGATGATCGCGACACCGAGCGTGCTGACCAGCCAGGCGAAGCTCAAACGGTTGAAGCGCAGGACGGGGCGGACCGCCAGGAAATAGATCACGACGCCGCCGATGGTCGACGTCAGCAGGCCCGCGGCGATGGCCACTACGACCGGCCAGTGCCCTACCGACAGGGCGGCTGTAACCATGATCGCCGCCATCAACAACTGGCCCGTGGCGAAGTTGATGACCCTCGTGACGTAGAAAACGACAGCGAAACCCATGCCGACTAGGCCGTAGATAGCCCCGGTCGACAGTCCCGTCAGAACTACTTGCAGCATCGATCTCTCTTTATACGCCTAAGTGCCACCGCCTGACGGCCTCCTCGCAACGAGGGGGCCGTCAGCGACATCATCAGACAGCAGAAAGGTCAGTACGCCGCAGGCAGCCAGGAGTGCGAAGCGGTGCTGTACCTGACCAACGTGAGTTGAGCAGCCTGGATCGTCACGTGGACCTGTGGGGTAAACGAAAGGGTGCCCGTCAAGCCCGCGTACTTGCGAATGCTGTTCAGCTGGGTCTGGATCGACTTCGGTGACGTGGAGTGCCCAGCGTCGATCGCCTTGGCCAGCATGAAAACAGCGTCATAGCTCAGCTCGGCGAATGGGGTAGTCGCAATGTGGAACTCTTTGAGGTAAGCAGCGGCGAACACCTTCACGGCGGCGTCGGGGGCGTAGGACGCGGTGAGCTCAGCGGACAGGACGCCATTCGCATTTGCGCCGGCCAGACCTGCGAATGTTGTGTCGGACGAGGTCTCGTCGTTCCCTAACACGGTGAAGTGGTCCCCGAGGCTGTGCATCTCGTTGACGAAGGCTGCCTCGTCCTGAGGCGTCAGCCAGACGTCCACGCAGGTGGCTCCCGACGACTTGATGGATGCAATCTCAGAGTCAAGCGACTGGGTTGCGCCCGATGACCAGTTCTCTGAAATCGAATCGTCCAGTTTGAGAGCTTTGGTGTACGACTCTTGGATACCCGCCAGGCCACCTAGGCCGTAGAACGTCGGGTCGTGCAGGACGGCGAGACCCTTCGGACAGCTCTTCATGGCGTACTCACCGACCGCCTGGCCCCATGCGTAGGTGTTCAAGCTGTTGCTCCACGCCCATGGCGCCGGCGGCTTGGAGGGACCGTTGGCGTAAATGGCCGGTCCTCCGTCGTCGATCGCCCCCAGGTCCGGCAGGTGGGTCTCGTCCGCCAGGGCTACCGTCGTTGTCGCCGTGTCCGGTGAGCCCAGCATTGCGACAGCACCCTCGCTGGCGAACTTCTTGAAGTCCAGAGCAGACGTTGTGGCACTTGCTCCGTCATTCCCCCAATACAGCTTTAGCTGGCGGCCGAGCACTCCGCCCGAGGCGTTGATCTTGTCCACGGCCATGATGGTGCCGTTGATGACGGCGACGCCGGTCGACCCGTACGCTCCCGTGGTGCCGGCTATCGCGCCTATCACGATCGGGTTCGACGACGCGCTGGCCGCTGGTGCTCCGATCGGAAGAGCGGTCGCAGTAAGACCTGCGACCAAAAGGATCCCAACTGATCTTGTTTTTTTCAAGGTGCCCCCTCGGAGGTCGTTCGGTCGGCTTGCGACGCTTCAGCAAGTCGATGTCTTCTGGATCAAACTGTCGGACAATCTACGACGCCCAGCCGACGCGTGTCAAGGCGCCTTAGCTGGGAATCTTGCTGGCCGAGACGTCACAGATTGCCCGACAACTTGTCTCCGACGAAGCCGGATGGTCGGTAGCGTCGGAGTGAGGTGCGCAGGCCAACAGCCGGCGCCTACGGGAGCGCGCCTAATGCCCCGCCCGAGTACGTCGGGGGCTCTGGACGGCGCCACCGGTCCCTGCTCAACCGCCGCCGTCAGGTGACGATAAAGCATTGGGCCCACACGATGGAGCCGGGAAGACTCGTGGTCAAAACTGAGCATCAAGACGCCGACGATCAGGGCTCTTTCGAGCACGTCAGCCACGTCGAACGCGTTTGCCTGCACAACCTGTTGGACAGCACCAACGAGGCGATCTACTTCAAGGATCTCCGCAACCGCTTCCTCCTGGTCAGCAAGGGCGTGGTGCAGCACCACCTCGATCGCGAGCGGAAAAATGGGGCAACCGAGAAGCTCGATTTGGGGCCGGAGTACTATGTCGGCAAAACCGACCTGGACTTGTACGACGCCGCCCTGGCCGAGGAGTGGATGGCGGAAGAGCGGCGTATCATTGAGACGGCCGAACCTATGGTCGACGTCTTGGAGCGGGACAGCTCAGACGCCCTCGGTGGCTGGTTCCAGACCAGCAAGGCCCCGTTGCGCGATGACGACGGGACCATTATCGGTACCTTCGGGATCTCCCGCGACGTCACCGCCCAGGTGGTGGCTGAGCAGGAACTCGCCCGCCGCGAAGCGCAGTTGCGGGCCGTCCTCGACAGCTCACCCGACGTCATCGCCTGCTACAACCGGGACCTGCGCTACGAGATGATAAACGCGAAGGCCGCCGTGCTGTTGGGGACCACTCCGGACAAGGTCGTGGGCCGGACCGACGATGAGCTGGGGCGCCCTGCGGAAGTACTCGCCTTGCTCCTACCGGCACTGCAACAGGTCCTCGAAACCAAAGAGACGTGCGAGGTCGAGTTCCCGTCGCAGGTCGGGGCCAAACCATCTGGTGGCACGCGCGGATGGTGCCACAGCTTTCGGCCGACGGTGTGGTGACGGGATTGGTCATGGCGGCGCGAGACCTGACACAGATCAAAGCGGTCCAGACCGTGCTGGCGCACCAAGCGCTGCACGACCACCTGACCGGTCTTGCGAACCGGTTGGCACTCATGGGGCGCCTGAGCGCCGCCATGGCGAACCTCCGCAGTAACCGCGGACGAATTGTCCTGCTGTTCATCGACCTGGACAATTTCAAGTTGATAAACGACGCGTACGGCCATGACGTGGGCGACGAGGTCCTCACCGAGGTGGCGTCACGGCTCCGTGGGGCCGCACGTCACGCCGACATGGTGGCCCGGCTCGGTGGCGACGAGTTCGTCATGCTCTTCGACGTCCTTGCGCCGGACAAGGATGCGCGTATGCTCGCCAACCGTGCTCTACGGAGCCTGAGAAAGGGCTTCGTGCACGATGGTGAGACGTTGTCGGTCACTGCCAGCATCGGCGCTGTGGTCATTTCCGATCCCGAGACCGACGTAGAGGACGTGCTGCGCGACGCCGACGTAGCCATGTACAGCGCCAAGGCCAAGGGGAAGAACCAGATTGCCATGTTCCAGCCTGTAATGGCTGGCCCGGCTCAACGCAACCGGGAGTTTGCACCCATCGCGCACCGCGTCTGACCGGCGGGACCGGGGGGCTCAATGACCGGCGAGCACCTGCCGGACTCCTCGAACGATTTCGAGATCCTCACGCGCCTCGATGACCAAGGTCCTCACCGGCGCACCTGAGGCGCTGATCTCCTGGTCGGCCTGGGCGGATTCGTTGGCGGCTTCGTCGAGCGCGACGCCCAAGAACCCGAGGCCGTCGGCCGCACGCCACCGCACCGGAGCCGAGTGCTCCCCTATCCCGGCTGTGAAGACCAGGGCGTCAAGGCCGCCTAGAGCGGCGACCATCGACGCGATACTGGCCCGCAACCGGTGCAGGTAGACGCCCATCGCCAACACAGCGTCCTGGTCGCCGGTTTGCTCGGCTGCGAGCACGGCACGCATGTCGGCGTTACCGGCGAGGCCGAGGAGGCCCGAGCGGTGCAATAGGGCGGTGTTGATCTCGGTCGACGACAGGCCCTCGTGGCCTTCCAGCCAGAGCAGCAGCCCGGCGTCTACGGACCCGGCCCGGGTCGCCATGACGAGACCCTCGAGCGGGGTGAAGCCCATCGTGGTGTCGACACAGAACCCGCCCCGAACGGCCGCCAGGGAGGCGCCCGCGCCCAGATGGCACGTCACGACCCGCAAAGCACCGCCTTGCATCATGGCGGCTGCCCGGCGCGAAGCATAAGAGTGCGAGAGACCGTGGAAACCGAAACGGCGCAGGTCCCAACGCCTGCGCCACTCGGCAGGCAGCGCGTAGGTCGCGGCTGCTGGCGAGATAGTGGCGTGGAAGGCTGTGTCGAAGCAGGCCACTGCCGGCACCTCCGGCAAGATCTGGCTCACCAGGTCCAGGCCCCGCAGCGACATCGGCTGGTGCATAGGCGCCAGGTCGACGAGTGCCTCGAGGGCGCGCACGACATCAGCGTCGACGAGGACCGGCTCGGTGAACCTTCCCCCGCCGTGGACGACACGGTGCCCCACCGCGTCTATCGGGCTGTTACCGGCCACGATTTCTCTAACAGCGCCCTGGTCAACCTCGCCGCTGGGAGCGTCCAAGAGCTCCGAGCTCACCAGGTTGTCCTCGTCGAGCACAGACAGCTTGAGGGTGCTCGAACCAGCGTTAACTACAAGGACACGCACTTGGCCTGGGCGCTCAGTAGGGCCAGGACCAGCTGGCGATGTCGGGATCGTCTTCTCCGGCGACCCTGGTATAGGCGCGCGCCCGCGCCCTTTCGTCTTCCATCTGCTGGCGCAGGGAGGCCGCGTGGGAACCCAGCCAGGGGACCCGGTCGATCACGTCCATCACGAGATGGAAACGGTCGAGGTCGTTCAGCATCACCATGTCGAACGGAGTCGTGGTGGTGCCCTCCTCCTTGTAACCGCGCACGTGCATATTTGGGTGGTTGTTCCGCCGGTAGGTGAGGCGGTGTATCAGCCAGGGGTAGCCGTGGTAAGCGAAGATCACGGGCCGGTCCGTCGTGAAAATGTTGTCGAACTCCCTGTCGGACAGGCCGTGGGGGTGCTCGGTCTCCGGCTGGATGCGCATGAGGTCGACGACGTTTACAACCCGGACCTTGAGCGAAGGCAGTTCTTGGCGCAAGATGTCCACGGCCGCGAGCGTCTCCAGGGTCGGGATATCCCCGCAACAGCCCATGACTACATCAGGGTCGCCGCCGTCGTTGGACGCCCAGTCCCAAATCCCGATCCCCCGGGTGCAGTGCAGGACCGCCTCTTCCATCGACAGGTAATTGAGCGACGGTTGCTTGCCAGCGACTATCACGTTCACGTAATGGCGGCTCCGGAGGCAATGGTCGGCTACCGAGAGGAGACAGTTGGTGTCGGGTGGCAGGTACACCCTTATAACTTCGGCCTTTTTGTTGACGACGTGGTCTATGAACCCGGGGTCCTGGTGCGAAAACCCGTTGTGGTCCTGGCGCCAAACGTGCGAGGACAGCAAGTAATTGAGCGACGCCACCGGCCTGCGCCAGTGGATGCCTTTTGTCACCTTGAGCCATTTGGCGTGCTGGTTAAACATCGAATCGACTATGTGGATGAACGCTTCATAGCTCGTGAAAAGGCCGTGCCTCCCGGTCAGCAGGTAGCCTTCCAGCCAACCCTGGCACTGGTGCTCCGAGAGCACTTCCATGACCCTGCCCTCCGGGGCCAGGTGGTCGTCGGTGACGAGCGTCTCCGCCTCCCACTGGCGCTCGGTGACCTCGAAAACGGCCTGCAAGCGGTTGGAAGCGACCTCGTCCGGGCCGAAAAGCCTGAAATTGGAAGGGTTCGCGATTATCACGTCCCTGAGGAATATCCCGAGGGCCTTGGTAGCTTCCGACAGCGTCGTCCCGGGTCTTGACTCAGGGACGCCATACTGGCGGAAATCGGGCAACACCAGGTCGCGAAGCAACACGCCGCCGTTGGCATGTGGGTTCGCGCTCATCCGCCGGTCGTCCTTGGGTGGCAGGGCCGCCAGTTCAGGGATAAGGGAACCCTTTTCGTCGAAAAGTTCTTCGGGCCGGTAGCTGCGCAGCCAGGACTCGAGTTGCTGCCGGTGCTCAGGGTTGCTGTGGACCTCCGCCAATGGCACTTGATGCGACCGCCAGGTCCCCTCCATCGGGAGCCCGTCGACCATCTTCGGGCCGGTCCATCCCTTTGGCGACCGCAACACGATCATCGGCCAGCGCGGCCTTGAAGCATCGCCGTGCTCCCTGGCGGAACGCTTGATAGAACCGATGCGCTCGACGACGCGGTCCATGGTCGCCGCCATCAATTGGTGCATCCTGGCCGGGTCGTCGCCGGAGACCCAGTGAACTTCGTACCCGTACCCCTCGAGCAAGGACGTCAGTTCGTCGTCGCCGATCCTCGCCAGCACGGTCGGGTTTGCGATCTTGTAGCCGTTCAGATGGAGGATGGGAAGAACGGCGCCGTCCGCGACGGGGTTCAAGAACTTGTTTGAATGCCAACCTGTGGCAAGCGGGCCCGTCTCGGCCTCCCCGTCGCCCACGATGCAGCAGACAAGCAGGTCCGGGTTGTCAAAGGCCGCCCCAAAAGCATGGGACAGCGCGTAGCCAAGCTCCCCACCCTCGTGGATCGACCCCGGCGTTTCGGGGGCGACGTGGGACGGGATGCCGCCCGGAAAGCTGAACTGGCGGAACAATGCCCCCATGCCGTCCTCGTTGCACGAGATGCCGGGGTAGAGCTCGCTGTAGGTTCCTTCGAGGTAGGCGTTTGCCACCGCTGCCGGGCCCCGTGCCCGGGGCCCATGACGTAGATCGCGTCCAGATCAGAGCTCCGGATGACCCGGTTCATATGGGCGTAGATGAAGTTGAGCCCGGGCGTCGTCCCCCAATGGCCGAGCAGGCGCGGCTTCACGTGTTCGGGCTCGAGCGGCTCGCGCAGCAGCGGGTTGTCGAGCAGGTAGATCTGCCCCACCGACAGGTAGTTGGCCGCACGCCAATATGCGTCCATCAGTTGGGCTTCCCTCTCGGAAAGAGGTTGCTCGCTCGCTATGGGGCCCTGTTCGCCTTGGTCGTGGCTCGCTGTCACCTCGGTCATCGTCGCGCTTTCCTTCCGTGCGGGTGTCTCGGTGGCGTGCTGCGCCGCCCCGCCAAGTGTGACCTGCGGGTAGCTCCAAAGGCACCTTAGTGACCGGCGGGCGCTTAGTCTGGTTGCTGTGGCTGCTCGCAGGGGTTGCTGGCCACCCGTTCAGGTCGGGTACGCGACGGCGGTTAAGACGGGGTCAAGGGGCCGCCCGGTATAGTCCTTCGCAGGATCATCACAAATTGACTACGGCCTGAACAACAACTGTGACGACACTGATGGTGCGGGGCCAAGCGGCCCAGCCAACAGGAGGACCGCAATGAAGACCACTTCCGCAGCGACCGCCAGCGCCGCCAAATTCCTGCTCGGTGCTTGCGCGGTGGTGGCTGCGACGGGCTTGGCCGCTAGCCCCGCCTGGGCCAATCAGACTGCCCAGCACCGGCATTTCCCGCTGCCCATCGTAACGAGCACCACCACCACGACTGTCCCGGGTGCAACAACCACCACCAGCACAACGACCACCGTCGGCTTGCCGTTGCCCCAGGCGCCGTCGGCGGCGCCGCAGGACAACTGCGTGCAGGGGGCTTGGCCCCAGGCCGTCCTGGGCCGCCCGACGACTTTCCAGGCGGGGGAGGACGGCGTTTACCTGTGGCACGACCCCGATGGGGGTTGGGCGCTCCGTGCCACTCACAGCGGGCCGCACGACAGGGTCATCATCGCTGGGACCTTGCACACCGACGGCAGGTTCGTGTTGGTCCACCGTGTGCGGGATGAGGGCAATGACATCGTGGCCGTGAGCGCGAACCATCGCACGATCCTTTTCCGTTTCGTCAACTACGGCTGGGTTGACGGGCTTGACTTCGCCACCCACTGCTCGACCGGGTTCTCGGCCAGCTTCTACATCGCAGGGACGCCCGCACCCACCGGTGCGGTGCACCTGGGCGCTGATGAGGTGAACCCGACCAGCAACCCCTTCGACGTCGAGCGGATGCAGGTACTCAGCTCCGACGGGGGCGTCCCGACCGCCACCACCTCTACGACCTCGCCGACGGCAACGACCACTACGGCCGTTGCCTAACCAACCCGTCGCCTAACCAACCTGGCGGCGCCTCGAGAACGCCGGCGCCTCGAGAGCAGCGGCGTTCTCGAGGCGGTGCCCGGTCACAACCCGAGCCCCGCGGCACTCGTTTCAGGAAGGCCCGCCTTCCAGCGTGCGTAGCGCTCGTCGGTTGCTGAAGCCCAAGCGGGCCTCGGTCCGACCGGAGGCGACCATTTCGCCCACCTGGTCGCATCGTCAAGGGAGCTCTCGGCCCCGAGGGCCATCCTCGCCAGGAACGCGGAGCCGAGTGCCGCCCCGTCCGGGAAAGCCACAGGCACGACAGGAAGTCCGAGCACGTCGGCAATAGCCTGCAGCCAGTCTCGGTTGCGTACCCCTCCCCCGCTCAGGACAAAGCGTTGGGGGCTGGTCCCTGTGGCCGCGGCCAACTCAACGATTTGGCGTACGACGAAACCCGTCGCTTCGAACGCCGCTCGCCGGAGGGCTCCAGGGCCATGTGAAATGTCAGCGCCCGCCAAGGCGACGCGGAGCGACCGGTCGTGCAAGGGCACCCTTTCACCCTTGGCCCAGGGCGACCACACCGGCACGTCCCCTGGCTCGACGGCCGTCTCCTCGTCAGGGCGTAGCACGCGGTCGACCCAGTCCACCCACATCCCGCCGGCGGTGCTCGCCCCGCCAACCATGGCCTTGCCGGCGAGGAAATGTGGCACCCTCCACAGCCCAGGCACCACTTCGGGCCAACCCGGGACGGTGAGCCATACGACCAGGGTCCCACCGAGCCCGACGAACACATCACCGTCGTGCACAGCGCCCGAGACCAACTGCTCGCAAAACCCGTCTACCGACCCAGCCCCGAGCACAATCCCACTGCCCGACGTGCCAGGCCTTCCAATGGCCGCGTGGTCGAGTTCCCCAATTCGCTCGCCAAAGACCGCCACCTTGGGCAGCTGCGCCGGCGAAAAACCGCCGGCTTCGCACACCGAAGCGTCCCAACCTCCTTCGCCGAAAAGAGTGCCGGTAGCGAACGCAGACGCCAAGTCGGTCACACCAACTCCGCCTAGCGCTGCATTGGCAACCGCCTGCGCCGGCCAGTAGCCGGCGGCGCCCGGCGCGTCGGCCGCTGCCCAGTCTGTGAGGCATGCCATTTCGTCGCTGGTCGTCGGGTCGGCGCCCCGTTGTGCTCCCGTTCCCGCCGCCTCAGCGTCCGGACCTTGGCCAGAGCTCCCACCCCGGCTGTCGCCATAGAGCAGGCCGGGGCCGATGGGCCGGCCAGACGCATCGACTGCTGCCACCGAGGGCATCATCGCCGAGACGGCGACCGCTTGCGGCTCGCCGTGGCCGGAGGCGCCCAACTGGTCGAGGGTTTCACGCAGCAATTCCCGAGGGCATTCCCACCAGGTAGCCACTGCATCGTGCTCGAAGCGGCCCGTCGGCCCAACTGTGAGCTTGCTCGGGAGGCGGAGGCGCCCGACTATGTTGCCTGCCTCGTCGGCTGCGACGGCTTTTACCGAGGTCGTCCCGATGTCCAGGCCGACCGCCAGCCCCGAGGTCTGAGCGGATTGGGATGCTTCGGTCATGCTCGGACAATATTGCAACGGTGCCTGAAACGAGCAGTCCTTCAGACAGACATGGAGCGCGTCACCGTGCGTTTGTGACCGCGCCGATGCGCGGGCCGGGCCTTGACAAGCTCAAACAGCTCGCTGAAGTGGTCCATGAGCCGTGGACCGACCAGGAACCGCTCACGATCTACGACGGCGCCGGCTTGGCTAAGCGTCTGGCGGACGAGGACGCGGATATCACGGTGGTTGAGGCTGACTTCGTAGACGGGCCTGTTTTCGAGTTGCCCCTGGTCGCCGTGGCCGCCACCCGGGGCGACCCCAACAACGTCGCCGTGGCCCAGGCGACGGCGGCCGGCGTGCCGGTGCTGCGGACCCCTGGCCGTAACGCCGACGCGGTCGCCGAACTTGCCATCGGCTTGCTCATCGCCATTGCGCGGGCCGTACTGCCCGCTGACCGCGACGTCAGGGAGCTCGAGGTCTTCCGGGACGGCACCATTCCCTATCAGCGCTTCCGTGGATGGGAACTGGCAGGCAGGAATGTCGCCATCATCGGCTACGGGGCAGTCGGCAGAGCGCTGGAATGGAGGCTGCGAGGGCTCGGGATGGAGGTTGTGGTTTACGACCCGTACGTGGCAGGCGCAGGCCACGACCTGGAGGAAGCCGTAAGGGGGGCGGATGTTGTTTCCCTCCACGCTGCGGTTACCCCCGAGACGCTGGGCTTGTTCGGCGAGGAACAGTTCTCGTGGATGCGGCAGGGCTCGGTCTTTTTGAACACTGCCCGCGCCAAATTGCACGACATGGACGCACTGGTCGGAGCTCTCCGCTCGGGGCAGCTCGGTGGCGCGGGCCTCGACCACTTTGACGGCGAGGTGCTACCAGCCGGGCACGCGCTGTTGGCCATGAACAACGTCGTGCTCACACCGCACATCGGCGGGGCCACCACGGACACCGAGGCTCGTGGCGCCCAGATGGTGGCAGACGACCTGGAACGCCTCCTGGCCGGCGACGTCCCGCTCAATATCGTCAACCCCGAAGTCTTGGTCAGCCCGACTTTCCTGGAGAGAAAACGATGAGAAGCGTCCCTGAAGCCCACGAAGCGGTACTGGCGACAGCGAAGGAAATGCTGCGAAAGGGCCTCGTCGAAGGCACCTCGGGGAACATCTCCGCCAGGCTCCCCGACGGCAACGTGGTATGCACCCCCTCCTCGGTCGACTACCAGGCGATGGTGCTGGAGGACCTGGTCGTGGTCAACCCCGAAGGGGAGGTGGTCTCGCGGGCAGAGGGCCGAAGCCCCACATCCGAACTGCTCCTGCACCTGGCCTGCTACCGGGCTTTCGACGACATCGGTTCGGTCATCCATGCCCACCCCGTCTGGGCCACAATGTTCGCCTGTAGCCACGAGCCGCTGCCGGCTTGCGTGGACGAGTTCACGATCTACGTCGGGGGCGAGGTGCGCTGCGCGGAGTACACGATGTCCGGGTCGTCCGATGTCGGAGACAGCGCAGTCAAGGCCCTGGAGGGCCGAGGGGCCGCCCTCCTCGCCAACCACGGCATGGTTGCTGTCGGACCGAGCCCTTCCAAGGTGCTCCAGATCGTCGCCGTAGTCGAACGCACCGCCCAGATCGCGTGGGGGGCGCGTGCGCTCGGCGGCGTGGTGCCTATCCCGGAGAAGGTCAACAGTGATTTTGCGGGTGTTTACCAATTGATGCGATCTCTTAACAGACTTTAAAGAAAGGTTGGCCCCTGCAGCCCCCGGGGTGGAGCTCGAGACCTAATGCCGCGCCAGTATGGGAGAGTGAGCTTGACCCCTCCATTGCCCACCGGTTCGCCGCCTGAGGCCGGCCAGCTGGCACCGAACTACCCGGCGGGACCTCCATCGGGCGCGTCAGTCCCCGGGCCGAACTACCCGGGACCTCCGTCGGGCGCATCGGTCCCCGGACCGAGCTACCCGACCGGCCCGCCGTCGTCGCTGTACTCTTCCGACGGCCCGAGAGGCAGTGACCCGGCGGACGAGCTGGCAGGAGCTGACCCGACGAGGCCCCCGCGGCCGGCGTTCGCTGAGGTAGCTCTGGGCGGCGGGCTATTGCTCATCTGCCTGGGCCTGCACATTGGCGCAATGTTCCCGCCCTACCCAGGTCTCCCGGCGAGCCCCGTTGTCTCCTCGTCGTGGGAGATAGCTGTTTACGTATGCCTGGAGATCGGCTGGGCGCTGGCGGCGGTCCTGGTCCTGTCGCGCATCTCGGTCCCCGGCGGGGCGGCTCTTGGCGCCGGACTTGGCGCTGTCGAACTCGGCCTCCTCGCCGTTGACATCGCAAACGGCTTCCAGGTGTCCAACGGGGGCGAAGCAGGTGCCTGGCTGGCATTAGCCGGCCTGGGCTTCGGTGCCGCCGGCGTGCTGGTGACCGCGAGCACGGTCCCTCTGGGCATGCCTCGGCCACCCCAGGGCCGGTCAGCTGTGTTAATGCTGCTCGCCACCTTCGCCGTCATCCTGGCGTACCTGCCCAGCTGGGACAAGTGGACCGCCGTCGCACCGTCCCTCCACGTGTCGGGCAGCGTGACCGAGGGCAATGCGTTCTCCCAGCCAGCCGTGGTGATGGCCGGCGTGCTTCTTACCGTGATCGGGTTCGCCTTCGTGGCAGTCCTCGGCTCCGTCTGGTCTCCGACAACCGTCGGAGCGTGGGCCACGGCCGGCGCAGTCATCGCCCTGTCCTCCCAGCTCATCTCAGCTGTCTTCCAGTTGAGCGAAGCCGTACCGTCCACGGCGTTCGGAGTGAGCGCCGTACAGGCGCGCTCCGTCGGCTTGAAGATCTCTACCAGCCTGACCGGGTGGTGGGAGGCCGATGTTGCCGCCACGGTCCTCCTAGCCCTCTTGGCCTTCTCGGCCGCCCGTAGCGCCCGGAAGACAACGGCAGGTGCCGGCGAGCTATCGCCACCTTCCGGTCCCTACGGCAACGGGTCGACCGTCGGAGCGGCTGACGATTGGCCTGCCTCGCAACACTGGCCCGGCTCCTAGCGCTGCGCATGGGACAAATGGGGCAAGGAGGGGCGTCTGTGGGTGGGCCCGCCTAAGGGAACGGCCCGCCCCTCAGACGCACCCTCTGCCCCATAGTCCAGGCGTCGCCGCGCGGGGTTTCTAGGCGTGGTCCACTGCTTCCGGGCGTCAACGGAGCGACTTGCGGGCTTGTGGCACGCCGCGAAAGCCGACCCACGCCGAGATACTCGTCGCTCAGCGAGCCCAGGGGACGTCTGATGCGGGGACGTCGGACGGAGCGTACGGCTGTGGGACGAGCCCGTTCCTCTAGGCGGGCCCGTCCGCAGACGTGCGTCCCGGGCCCGACGTCGCACGGGATCAGGCGCGCCTGGAAAACCGGTCTATCGACAGCTCGCGGACCGCTTTGCGGAACTTGGCCTCGACCGCTGCCGCAGCGTCGTCGAACGACACCTTGACGAAGTGGCGGACCGTCTTGCCCTCGTCCTCAACGGTTGTCTCGCAAGAGACCGCGGCAGCGTTGAACGTGAAGTCCTGGCGGCTCAGCCGCACTTTCAGCTCCAGGCGCTCGCCGGGCAAATGCGCCTGACGAGCCATCAGCACGAGGTCCCCCGGTGACACCTCGCTGGCGAAGGCCTCGAGGAAGCGCCTATCGCCGTGCGAACGGTACTCCAGAGGTACGACGGCCTGGACTCGCGGCATCAACCGCCGCTGGTGGCGGCCGACAAACTGGCTCAGGTGCCGTTCCGCGTCACTTGGCACCCGCACGAACTGCAGCCCAGCCAGGCTCGGGCAGCTGTTATCGTCGGCGTCCAAGCGACGGTCGGCGGTGATCTGCGCAGCCCGAGCGTCGGCGGGGTAGGGCCGGCAGTGCCGGACCACGGCTGGCAGCACGACCTCGTTACCGGCGCCGAGCTCCACCTTGACCTCTACTTCGGCTCCCACCTCGATGGGGTTGGGTGGGCAGATCCTGATCCCTCCCACTGAGCAGTCAACCGAGTAGAGAGACCAGGTGCCAGAGGCCGACTCGACAGTCACGCGGGCCGCGACCGGTATGCGAAACAGGTCTCTGCGCTCGACGATGGTGATTTGGGGCGGCGGCTCGCACGCAACCGTGGTGCTTATCTGGTACGTCTTGCGGACCACAAATTGCGCCGGTCCCCCAACCGCGAGGGTGCTCACCAGGAGCAGTTCAGGCAGCGCCCGAGGAGGGGGCCCGATCTCGAAGCGCAGTACTTTGGGCCTCACCCACGAGAGCACGGCCCGGCAGGCCTCTGAACGGTCCGGCAGCTCCTCAGCATCGCCGTGGGCCTCGCTCGACGCAGGCCACAACAGTGCCTCGGTGCCTTCTACGAGATTCCGCGTCTGCCCACGCTAGCCTTCGGGCCAGGCGTGGAGCCGTTTGGCCGATCATGTCACCTCATCTGCCTAGTACGTACCCTCAGTAGGTGATTATCGGACGCTCCGGCCGCCCAATTGAGCCTGCCGGTCGACTCCCGCTGGCAAGGCTAACGTGCGTGCCGAGCGGCTCGGTGCACCTGCCCGGCGTATTCGACCGCCGACTTGCCCGGCCCCCCGGAAGTAGCAGGTTCGGGGCGGTAATTCTCGCCCAGTAAGGCAGCCAGGACAGCGCCTGCGCTGTGGCTTATTGCCCTGAGGTCGTAACCGCCTTCCAATACCACGACGACCCGTCCAGGCGCGGGAACAAAGCTCTTGGCTCGGGCCGCGAGGTCCGCGAAATCCCCCGCGCTCAGCTCCAAATTAGCAAGCGGATCTGCAGCATGAGCGTCGAACCCCGACGAGATCAGCACCCAGCTTGGGCCGAAATCCTCAACCGCTGGGGCAACTATTTCGTCGAAGGCATATAGCAAAACGTCGCCCGTGGCACCTGGAGGCAAAGGGATGTTCATGGTCAACGCTGGGGCGTTTGTGCCTCCAGTTGCCCGGGGGTCACCCGTGCCGGGGTATAGGGGCGACTGGTGGGTTGACACGAAAAATAACCCTGGTTCGTCCCAAAAAATTGCCTCCGTCCCGTTCCCGTGATGCACGTCCCAGTCCAAGACCAGCACCCGTTCGCCCCGGGCCAGGAGAGCTGCGGCAGCAATAGCTACGTTGTTCAGCAGGCAAAAACCCATCGCCTGATCGGCTGTTGCGTGGTGGCCCGGCGGCCGATGTGCCACAAAAGCAACACCCTCGCGCGAAGACGTGAGCGCGTCCACCGCGGCCAAGGCACCCCCGGCCGCAAGCAGGGCGGTGCCCCATGAACCGTGGCTGGCGACCGTGTCGGAGTCGAGCGAGCCGCCGCCCCCCGCGCAAAAGTCCTCGATCATCTGCAAGTAGCGGGGCGTATGAACCCGCTCGAGCTCCTCTTTGGTGGCCTCCCTGGGGGGCAGGCGGACCACGGCGTCTGTCAGGCCGGCCTCCTCGATGCCCTCCAGCGCGGCGATGACCCGCTCAGGCCGCTCGGGGTGGTACGGACCGGTGTGATGGTCGTCGAGGTTGGGCGAGGCGCTCACCAAGAGCATGCAACGAGATTACTTATGCGCCGCCAACACCGTGACCTTCGCGGGCCCAAGGCGGGACGTTAGGCCCTACGAACCTCCGCGGCCGAGGGCGGATACTGAACAAAGGCCTAGGGGCCTAATACCGAAAGGAACCACAATGCGCAGGAAATCATTCGACGCCCTTGTAAGCTTTGGCGGCCTCTTGATGGTCGTGGTGCTGCTCGTAGCGGGCGGTCTCCTCTTCTGGGGCTATAGCTATGCAAATAACTCGGTGAGCAGCCAGCTCTCCGCTCAAAAGATCAGCTTCCCGACCAAGGCCGAGCTCGCCGGCGCGAAGAACCCAGCACCTGGTGGGTTCTCGGAGATCACCCCCGCGATGCTCCCCTACCTCGACAAGTACGCCGGCCAGGAGCTCACCACCGGTGCTCAGGCACAGACGTACGCTAACCAGTTCATCGCCGTCCACCTCCAGGAGATGACCGGCGGCCAGACCTACTCCCAAGTGAGCGCCGCTGCCCAGGCAGCGACCCCGGGCACCGCCAAGGCCACAGCCCTCAATAACGAGGTGGCGACGGTGTTCAAGGGCACAACTCTTCGTAGCATGCTCCTGAACGCCTACGGCTGGTGGCAGATGGGCCAGATCGCCTTGATCAGCTCGATCATCGCCTTCATCTTCGCTGGTATAACCCTGGTCTTGGCCGGCCTCGGCCTGCGGCACTCCCACAAGGTGGCAGTCGACGAGGAAATCCCGAGGCTCGTCACCACCGGGTTCGTTTCTTCGCCAGGCAACGGCAAGAGCGACACCAAGGTGGGCGACCTAGCCCCCATCGCCACGGTCACCTCGTAAGAGGCGTCACGGTCAGGGTGGGCCGCCTAGGCCCTCCTGCGCACAGCAAGCCCCGGGTAAGGGAGGCAACTCCTGAGCCGGGGCTGCTGCGCGTCGGGAGACCTTCGCGAGCGTGGCCACCTTCGCCAGAACACCCACCTTCGCCGAAATGTCCAGGAGCGCGGCGGCGATAGCCGAGGCGCTAACGTAAACATCGGAGGCAAATAGTGACTATCCGTGTTTTCTTGTTGGACGACCACGAGATCGTGCGCAGGGGGCTGCGCGAGCTGTTCGAGGCCCAAGAGGACCTCGAGGTAGTAGGCGAAGCTTCCAATGCCGACGAAGCCATGCTGAGGGTCCCCCCCACCCGTCCCGACGTGGCGGTGCTCGACGTTCGTCTTCCCGGCTCGAGCGGCATCGAGGTCTGCCGAGAGCTGCGAGCCACGATGCCGGACCTGCGATGCTTGATGCTGACCTCGTTCGCTGACGACGATGCCCTCTTCTCGGCCATCCTCGCCGGCGCCAGCGGCTACCTGCTCAAGCAGATCCGTGGCCCTGAGCTCGTCTCGGCGGTGCGCCGAGTTGCCGCCGGCCAGTCCCTGATAGACCCAGCGCTTACCGAAGGTGTCATGGAACGCCTGCGCGGCAAGCCCGAAGACGAGCGGATCGCCAAGCTCTCCCCGCAGGAACGGCGAATCCTGGACTTGATAGCTGAGGGCAAGACGAACCGCCAGATCGGTGCCGAGATGTACCTCGCCGAAAAGACGGTGAAGAACTACGTCTCCAACCTTTTGGCTAAGATGGGCTTTTCCAGGCGCACGGAGGCGGCTGTGTACGCCGCCCGAGCCAATCCGGCTAAGCACGAGGACGAAACCGACAACGGCTGAGATTTGCTCCTTATCGCCGTGGGAGTGCGACGAAGTGCCGCCGGGCTGAAAGGAAAAGGAAAAATGTGCCTCGGGATACCGGGCCAGGTGGTCGAGATGGCCAATAGTCACGAACATTTGGCCCGTGTCGAAGTGTCGGGTGTAACTCGGGTCGTCAACATCGGGTTGCTCGAAGACGAACATCTCCAACCTGGCGACTGGGTCTTGATCCACGTAGGTTTCGCCATCTCGAAGATCGACGAAGAAGAAGCCAACCTGACCCTCAGCTCTTTGCAGCTGATGGGCCAGGCTTACGGCGACGAAATGGAAGCGTTCCGGTCGTCCAATGCGTTTCGTTGACGAATATCGCGACCCGGCCGCCGCCCGTGCGTTGGTGGCGCGCATAACTTCCTTGGGCGGTGACGACCATTTCAAGTTCATGGAAATATGCGGCGGCCACACCCACACCATCTATCGCCATGGGATCGAGCACATCCTGCCAACGTCGGTCGAGCTGGTGCACGGCCCCGGCTGCCCTGTGTGTGTCATACCTATGGGCCGAGTAGACGATGCCATTTCGCTGGCCAAGGAGCCGGGCGTCATCTTCACCTCTTTTGGTGACATGATGAGGGTCCCCGGCAGCCGGGGGAACTTGTTGAAGGCCAAGGCCGAAGGGGCCGATGTCCGCTTTGTCTATTCGCCCTTGGACGCGCTGCGCATAGCCGTCGACAATCCCGGCCGCGAGGTTGTTTTCTTCGCCGTGGGTTTCGAGACCACCGCCCCGTCCACGGCCGTTACCCTGCTCCAGGCCCGGGCGCGCGGGATCAGCAACTTCCGAGTGTTCTCCAACCATGTAACGATCGTGCCGCCCCTCAAAGTGATCTTGGGATCACCGGACCTGCGCCTGGACGGCTTCCTCGGCCCCGGGCACGTCTCCACGGTCATCGGCCAGCGGCCTTACCGTTTTGTCGCCGCGCAATATGGCAAGCCCCTGGTTACCGCCGGCTTCGAGCCCCTGGACATCCTGCAAGCTATCGCCATGCTCCTGGCCCAGATCCGCGAGGGTCGCTGCGAGATCGAGAACCAGTACTCGCGCGTGGTGAGAGAGGAAGGCAACCCCAAGGCCCTGGCCGTGGTACGGGAAGTGTTCGAGCTCCGCCAGCAGTTCGAATGGCGGGGCCTCGGGCTCATTTCTGAGAGCGCCTTGAAGCTGCGCCCGGCCTTCGTCGAGTTCGATGCCGAGCTGCACTACCAGCTGCCCGGGATCCGCGTCGCCGACCCCAAGGCGTGCCAATGCGGTGAAGTGCTCAAAGGCGTCATCAAGCCGTGGGAATGCAAGGTGTTCGGGACCGCCTGCACCCCCGAAACGCCGATCGGGACCTGCATGGTCTCATCCGAAGGAGCTTGCGCGGCGTATTACAACTTCGGCCGGATGCACCGTGAGGCGGCGGTCACGCTGGGACGGATGAGCCCGTCGCCGGTCTGACCGGGACGGTGATGGCGAAGGCTGCCGTCCGTCACCGCATCCGCGTGACCGGCGTGGTGCAGGGCGTCGGGTTCCGGCCGTTCGTCCACCGCCTGGCTACCGGGCTGGCCCTGGCCGGCTACGTCGGCAATGACGCGGGAGGTGTCTTCGTCGAAGTCGAGGGCCAGCAGTCTGACGTGGCGCGTTTCGAGCGCCGCTTGTTGGACGAGGCTCCACCCATGGCCCGCATCTCCGGGATGGAGTCCACAAAGGTGGGCACGACTGGCGAGCGCCGGTTCCGGATCGTTGAGAGCGACCAGAGCGGCCGGGCGAGGACGTTGGTTTCCCCCGACGTGGCTGTGTGTAACGAGTGCCTTGCCGAGCTGTTCGACCTGACCGACCCCCGCTACCGCTACCCATTCATCAATTGCACCAACTGCGGGCCGCGGTTCACCATTACCGTCCGTCTCCCCTACGACCGGCCCAATACAACGATGAGCGGTTTCACGATGTGCCGGGCGTGCGCCGCCGAGTACGCCGACCCCGCCAACCGGCGCTTCCACGCCCAACCGGTGGCCTGTCAGGCGTGCGGGCCTCGGATCTCGTTCTCAACTCTCATAGACGGGGTCGGCGGGCCCGTGGTGGAGGGCACCGACGCTGCAATCGCCGCGACCCAGGCCGCCCTGGCCGCCGGTCAGGTCGTGGCGGTCAAGGGCCTGGGCGGCTACCACCTGGTGTGCGACGCAACCTCGGCCACTGCAGTGGCGACGTTGCGCGCCCGCAAAGGGCGGGCAGACAAACCGTTCGCCGTGATGGTCCCCGACGTGAGAACGGCCAAGATCCTGGTCGATGTCAGCGCAGCCGAGGAGGCCGTGTTGACCGGCCCCGCCCGCCCCATCGTGCTGATGACCCGCCGAGCCGGCGGCCCCCTGAGCGACATGGTGGCACCGGGCAACCCGTACGTCGGTGTCCTCCTGCCTTACACGCCGCTGCACCATCTGCTGTTCAGTCCTGTGCGTGGCTCTGCCGCCCCGGTCCCCCAGGTGCTCGTTATGACCAGTGGCAACTTGGCAGACGAGCCCATTTGCTACGACGACGACGATGCCCGGGACCGCCTGGCCCACCTTGTCGACGCCTGGTTGGCTCACAACCGGCCCATACACGTGCCCTGCGACGATTCCGTGGTCCGGGTCGAAGCCGGTGAGGAACTGCCGGTCCGGCGCTCCCGGGGGTACGCACCAATGCCAGTACAGCTACCCTTCAGCGCCGTCCCCTTGGTTGCCGCCGGCGGCGAGCTGAAGAGCACCTTCTGCCTGGCCTCTGGTCGTGACGCCTGGATGAGCCAGCACATCGGCGACATGGGCAGCGTCCCAACCCTTGCCGCCTTCAAACGCGCGGTCCGGCAATTCGGCGAGATGTATCGCGTAAGCCCCCAGGTGGTGGCAGCAGACGCCCACCCGGGGTACCAGACCCGTCGCTGGGCCGAGGACGAAGCGGACCGGCCCGTAGAGCTCGTCCAACACCACCACGCCCACATTGCGGCGGTGATGGCCGAGCACGGCGTGCCGTTGGGGGAGCGGGTCATCGGGTTTGCCTTCGACGGCACCGGTTACGGGAGCGACGGCGCCATCTGGGGCGGCGAGGTGCTCGTGGCTGCCTATGACGAGTTCGAACGGGCTGCCCACCTGCGCTACGTACCTCTGCCCGGTGGGGATACCACCATCCGAAAGCCCTACCGCGCCGCCCTGGCCCACCTGTGGGCCGCCGGCGTCGAGTGGAGCGAGGATCTCCCGCCGGTCCGCGCCGCCGCTCCCGTCGAGCTGACCGTGCTGCGGCGCCAGCTTGAACGGGGCATCCAGTGCGTGCCCACATCGAGCATGGGCCGCTTGTTCGACGCCGTGAGCTCTCTGCTAGGGCCCGCCACACCGTGTCCTACGAAGCCCAGGCTGCGATCGAGCTCGAGGCCCTCGCCGGTCCGCACTTGACTGAGGCACTGCCCTGCTACCACTTCGGGGTTGAGGGCGACGAGGTCGACCCCGGACCGCTCCTGCGGGCGATGGTCGACGACCTGCGACGTGGGTGCGGGCCGGGCGCGGTAGCTGCTGGGTTCCACACCGCGGTGGCGACCCTCATCGCCGAGACGGCCGAGAGGCTCGGCCAGCGCACCGGGCTCCACCGGGTGGCGTTGAGTGGTGGCGTGTTCCAGAACGTGCTGCTCGTCCGCTTGACCCGGGCTCGGCTCGACCCGCTCCACATGCAGATCCTGACACACCGATTGGTGCCCCCCAACGACGGCGGCTTGGCGCTGGGACAAGCCGTCATTGCCGCGTCTCGCCACCAATCCCCGCCCAACCAGGACCCACGGCGATGAGCAACCCCAACGAACTGAGCCGTGTGGTGTTCGAACCTCATGGATTGCTCGAGGCCAACGCCGAGGCCCAAGCCAGCTGCGCCGGCGACGTCTGCATCACGTGCTCAGATGAGGGCCGCGTAGCTGAAGTCACGGCCGTCCACGACGACGGGCGAGCCGAGGTACTGGTTAGCGGCCGGACCGAGACGGTCGACGTCAGCCTGGTGGACGCTGGGCCTGGCGACCTCGTATTGGTCCACGCGGGGGTGGCTATCACCCTCCTCGACAGCCCTCGTCTCGTCACCGGCGGCGCGAGCGGCGAGGAGGCATAACTGTGACGAGCGGATCCAGTGGTTTCCTGTACCCGTTCATCGAGGCTGAAGAGAGCGGTGCACCGTGACCGACGTCGCCGACGACGCCACGACCCCAGGCCGGCAAGCCGCGGTCTTCGACCGCATAGAGGCTTTCCGGCGCCGCCGGCCGCGGCTGTTGGATTCTGTCGTCACCCTGGCCCACGGCGCCGGAGGCAAGGCTTCAGCGGCCTTGATCGATGCCATTTTCCTGGCCGCCTTTGCACCCGGCACGGGCACTCCTCAGACCGACGCCGCCATCGTGGACCTACCCTCGGGTGAAAGGTTGGCGTTCAGCACCGACTCGTTCGTGGTCAAGCCGCTGCGGTTCCCCGGGGGCTCGGCCGGCCACCTCGCGGTTCACGGCACCGTGAACGACCTGGCCATGATGGGGGCGCGCCCCCTGGCCCTATCGGCTGCGTTCGTGCTCGAAGAGGGCTTCCCGATAGAAATGCTGCGCCTGATAGTGGCCGACATGGCCGAAGCGGCTGCCGCTGCCGGAGTGCCCATCGTGACAGGCGACACCAAGGTTGTCGACCACGGGGCGGCCGACGGCATGTACATTTCGACCTCAGGCATAGGCCTCATCCCTGAGGGCCGGACGCTGTCGGCCGACCTGGTCAGGGAGGGTGACGTGGTCATCATGTCGGGCACCATGGCGGACCACGGCATGGCCGTTATGCTGGCTCGCGGGGACCTGATGCTCGAGGCCGACATCTTCTCCGACACTGCCCCTCTCCACGACCTGATGGAGCGGTTGTTGGCCGCCGCCCCGTCCACGCGTTGGCTGCGTGATGCCACCCGGGGCGGCGTGGGAACTGTCTGCAATGAGCTGGCCCGGGACTGCAACCTGACAGTCGTGCTCGACGAGACGGCGCTCCCGGTCCGCCCGGCGGTGGGGGCGGCGTGCGAGCTCCTCGGTATCGACCCGTTGTACGTAGCCAACGAGGGCAAGTTCGTGGCTGTGGTGGCAGCCGACGAAGCTGCCGCTGCACTCGCCGCGCTGCGGGGCCATCCCTTGGGAGCCGACGCCGTCGGTATTGGCGAGATCCGGGCGGAGCCCCCCGGGATCGTGGTCCTACTCACCCAGCTGGGCGGGACCCGGATCGTCGACATGCTCGTGGGGGACCCGTTGCCACGGATCTGCTGACCCCGGGCAAGCCCATCTTGTTGAGCCAAGGCGTCGGCGTCGGCAAAATCCCCGCCGCCAACGCCGAGTCCTGGCACCCAAAACCCACTTCACGCTTTAGTAGGGGAACCCCTAATCGCTCCTGAGGGCACCAGCCAGCTCCACTTCAGGCAGCTCGAGGTGCCCGATGACCCTGAAGGTGATCTCCCCGTTCTCGGCCTCGAGGATAATCGTGTCGCCGGCTCTGCACTCCTTCGACAGGATCATCTCCGAGAGCGGGCCTTCTACCATCCGCTGTAGCGCACGCCTCAGCGGCCGGGCGCCCATCGTGGCGTCATAGCCCTTTTCGACAACGAGGTACTTGGCGGCCCTGGTGAGCTCGATCCCGAGGCCCTGCGCCTCGAGCTGGCCACGGAGGCGCGCCACCATTAGGTCGACGATCTCGCTCACCTCGTCCTTGGAAAGCTGGTGGAACACGATCACATCGTCGACGCGGTTCAAGAACTCGGGCGGGAAGTGCTGCTTGAGCGCCTCGTTGACCTTGACCTTCATCCTCTCGTGTGTCACAGCCTCGTCTGTTTTGGCGAAGCCCACTGAGGCCTTGCGCAGCTCGGCCGTGCCGAGGTTGGAGGTCATGATGATCACGGTGTTCTTGAAGTCGACCGTGCGGCCCTGGGCGTCGGTCAGGCGGCCGTCCTCGAGGATTTGGAGGAGTGCGTTGAAGACATCGGGGTGTGCCTTTTCGATCTCGTCGAAAAGTACCACCGAGAATGGCTTGCGCCTGACCGCCTCGGTTAGTTGGCCACCCTCTTCGTAGCCTACGTAGCCAGGAGGAGATCCGACGAGGCGGCTCACCGTGTGCTTCTCCATGTACTCGGACATGTCGAGCTGGACCAAGGAGCTTTCGTCGCCGAACAGGAACTCGGCCAAAGCCTTGGCAGTCTCGGTCTTGCCGACCCCGGACGGCCCGAGGAAAATGAACGAACCGCTGGGCCGCTTGGGATTCTTCAAGCCCGCCCTGGTGCGCCTTATCGCCTGGGACACTGCCTTCAAGGCGTCGTTCTGGCCGATGATCCGCCTATGCAGCTCCTCTTCCATCCGAAGGAGCTTGGAAGTCTCTTCTTCTGTCAACTTGTAGACGGGGATCCCGGTCCAGTTGGCCAGAACTTCGGCGATCACCTCTTCGTCGACGACGTCGAACAGGTCGACGCCCTCGGCACGCCACTCCTGCTCCTTGGCAGCCTTGCGCTGGAGGAGCTCCTCTTCCTTCTCGCGCAGTTTCTTGGCCTGCTCGAAGTTCTGCTTCTCGATCGCCAGCTCCTTGTCTTTGCGAGCCTTGGCGATCTCTTCTTCGATGACCTTGTAGTCGGGAGGTGTGGACATGCGCCGGATACGCAAACGGCTCCCGGCCTCGTCGATGAGGTCGATCGCCTTGTCCGGCAGGTAGCGGTCGGCAATGTAGCGGTCCGCAAGGTTGGCGGCCGTGACCACTGCCTGGTCGGTAATCATGACGCCGTGGTAAGCCTCGTAGCGCTCCCGTAGACCTTTGAGGATCTCGATCGTGTCGGCAAGCGAGGGCTCCTCCACCTTGACCGGCTGGAACCGGCGGGCCAGGGCGCCGTCTTTTTCCACGTGTTTTCGGTACTCGTCGAGCGTTGTGGCACCGATCGCCTGCAGCTCGCCGCGGGCCAGCAACGGCTTCAGGATCGAAGCCGCATCGATCCCTCCCTCCCCCGCGCCCACGCCTACGAGAGTGTGCATTTCGTCGATGAACAGTATGATGTCGGCCCGAGCGCGTACCTCATTCAGGACCTTCTTGAGACGTGCCTCGAAATCTCCCCGATAGCGCGAGCCAGCCACCAAGGCGCCGAGGTCGAGGCTATAAACGTTCTTGCCCCGTAACGTGTCGGGGACGTTACCGGAGACGATGCGCTGGACCAGGCCCTCGACGACGGCTGTTTTACCGACACCTGGCTCCCCGATGAGGACCGGGTTGCTTTTGGTGCGCCGGGAGAGCACCTGCATGACCCGCTCGATCTCGTCCTCCCGGCCAATCAACGGGCCCAGTTTGTGCTCCCTGGCCAGCCGCGTGAGGTTGCACCCGAACTGGTCAAGCAGCGAGCTGCCGCCGGGCACTTCGCGGCCGCTCCGGGCCGTCCCTGTCGAGACTTCTGCCAGGTCGGTGGGGGGCGTGCCAGAAAGTAACCCGGTCACCTGGGTGCGCAAAGCTTTGAGGTCAACACCCAAGCTAACCAAGGCTCCGACGCCGACGCCATGGCCCTCTCGGAGCAGGCCCAGCAGGATGTGCTCAGTACCGACGTGGTCGTTGCCGAACCCGAGAGCCTGCCGCAGGGCTAGCTGGAGCACCTTCTTGGCACGAGGGGTAAGAGGGGGTGAGCCGGTAGAAGTCGACCCAGATTGCCCAGCATTCTCTTCGACTTTTTGGCGCACAGATTCGAAACTGACCCCCTCCAAGTCGAGCAGCTTGGCCGCCGCTCCCTCGCTTTCCTTGAGGAGGCCGAGCAATAGGTGCTCAGTGCCAACATGGTCGTAGCCCAGTAGGAGCGCCTGTTCCTGAGCCATCACCATTGCCTGTTGTGCGTGGTCGGTGTAACGCTCAAACATCTCTGGCCACATCGCTCATGGGAGAATTACGTACCACATTCACCCATCCTGGGCGGGACGTGGACGGACTGGCCAGGGGCCAACGTCACAAGGTGATAGGTGAGAAGGCCCGACGCACGGTTAGGGCCTATTTGCCAATTGCAGAGCAAGCGGGCAACTTCTCCTGCTCGAGGGCGAGCAGCCCACAAAAGCTGCCCTCTCCAACCTTCCAGGTACCGCCGATCAAGACGGCTTGGCCCTGCACGTTCGTAAGTGCAGGCTGGCCACCTAAGGTCAGCGAATAGCGGACGTTTGCTTTCGTCGACGAAGTCAGGGTGACTTTGCTGACCTTCGCCGCGACGCTCTTGGATATGGGGGAGCTCGCCTGGGCCTCGATGACCTTGGCGAAGGTCTTACCATCTTGGAGGAGGGCGATCTTGCGAGCCGCAGGCGTCGAGCCTGCGAAGAATGTTACCCAGTCAGCAGTTATCTTAGCCTGGGCGGTAGAGGTGGTCGCTCGTGCGTCGTGGACGGTGCTCGCCGCGGCCGTCGTGGTCATGCCGAAAAAGAGGCTCACCGAAGCGAGTAGGGCCAGAGCTCCTCGGCTGGAAACCCAGGTGCTGATGCCTTGGGTGCGAGGGACGTTTTTGGGAATTCGGCCGTTCCTAGTCATTGGACCGTAGTTTAGGCGCCGTGCTCCTATCTTTCGATAGGGCTGAAGGTCATTTGGGTAGCGATTGTCTCATGGCGGCTAACGGCGAGCTAGGCGCCCTTTAAGGCGCTCGTTTGCCGGCAACTTCAGGCTCATGACCAGCGCGAAGTGTTATGGCGGCGACGAGGGCGGCGGCGAGCAGGGCTAGGCCGGAGGCAACAAGGGCAACCTGGAGGCCGGAGCGGAACGCGCTATAGGCGGCCTCGATGACCTTGTTCTCGATCGACGCACCGGATCCGCCGCCGTGCACCCCGCTCGGTACGGACCCGGTTTCTATGGCCGCGATGACGACGGCGATGAAATTGCCCGGGATCTTCAGTGCCTGCAGCCGGTGGGTCAGGTTGGCAGTGAGGTGCGCGTTCACCAGGGCCCCCAGCACGGCGACGCCAAAAACTGCTCCCAGCTCGCGACTGGTGTTAGTTGCTGACGCTGCCATCCCCGAGTGCTCTGGTGGGACGGCGCCGAGGGAAACCGATGTGACTGGTACGACGCTGGTGCCGAAGCCGAACCCGGCGAGAGCGAGCGTGGCCATCAACCAAAGAGAAGGTTGCGGCGCGTCAAGCAAAACCTCGGATAAGAGGATGCCCGCTCCGGCGAGCACACAGCCTTCTGCCATTGTAAGTCGTGGCCCCCTGAGCGCGACCCTCGCCCCGGCCAGGCCGGCGGCAGTGATCATGGCGACGGTCATCGGGACAAACTCGAGCGCGATGCGGTAGCCGGAGTAGCCGACGACGGCGACAAGGTAAAGGGCGGTGAAAAAGAAGATGGAAAAGATCCCAAAAAACAGGACGAAGGCGACGACCAGAGAGCCAGTGAACGGAGCCGAGCGGAAGTAGGAGAGGTCGAGCATCGGCGCCTGGCTGTGGCGCTCGACCCGTGTGAACCCGACAAGGCCGACGACTCCGAGGACGAACAGCACGACAACGACAGAGGAACGGTAACCGTCGGTCTCGCCCAAGATCACGGCGAAGGTGAGGGCACCCAGCCCGGCCGCTCCAGTCACAAAGCCGGGGACGTCGAGGCGAGCCGACTGCTGGTCCTTGCTCTCGGGGACCATCGCGGCTGCTAGTGCGACGATAACCCCGGCGGCCACCACGTTGAACCAGAACACCGCTCGCCAATCGCTGAGACCGACCAGGACCCCCCCGATCACCGGCCCGAGCGCGAGCGCCAGGCCCGAGACCGCTGCCCAGGCGCCTAATGCCCGCGCGCGGTCCTCGGGAGCGGGGTAGAGGTGACGGATGACGGACAGGGTGCCTGGCTCGGAGGCAGCTGCACCTACGCCCATTACGACGCGCGCCACGATGAGGATGGCTGGGCTTGGGGCCAGGGCACCGAGGACCGATCCGGCAGCGAAGACCAGGAGCCCTGTGAGCATCACCCTCTTGCGCCCCAGCCGGTCCGACAGCGACCCAGCGATCATCATGAGGCTGGCGAAACTGAGCGCGTAGCCGTTCACGACCCATTGCAGCTCGGTAACCCCGGCGTGCAGAGTGGCCTGCACGCTCGCCAGCGCGACGCTCACGATCGTGGTGTCCAGGAAAGTCAGGAACAGCACGGCGCACACTGCCACCAGCGCCCATATGTGCCCTCCGGGCCTATCGACAGGGTTCATACCAGGACGTCTTTAGCGCTCCGGGTCGTCATAACCGACTTCAACGCCAAGACGTTGTGGCTTTCGTGCCTCGGAATTTCTCGGGAACCATGCTCTCACCTTCGTCGCGCCAGAGCCGGCGGTTGGCGAGCCTCAGCATAATGTGAACTGCGCTCCGGAGTCGCCGTCATCGGCATGGGATCTTCTCCTTGGGCTGTGGTCCCCACACCGACGGAGATTGCTCAAGGGCGGTTTCGCTCGACGTCGTGACGTCGAGCGGTGATCGTCGTCTCGTAGCTTTCCCATCCGGGTGTTTGCCGACAATCGAGCCCTTCGGCTCCACCCGAGGGACGAATTGCCCTAACTCCGACTTAGGCGAGGGCAGTAGACATGGTCTTAGCGAATGAAGAGGAGTTTGAAATGATAGCCAGGATCGACCAAGAATATTGCACCGGTGACGGCCTCTGCCAGGATCTTTGCCCCGACGTTTTCGAGATGCAAGACGATGGGCTCGCTCACGTAAAGTTGGTCGGCGCAGTGCCAACCGAGCTGGAGGACACCGTACTGGAAGCCCAGGCCCAGTGTGCAGGAGAGTGCATTTACGTCGACCGGTAGCATGATGTTACAAAAGGCGCTCGCCTCTAGGCCGGAGTGAGGCATCAGTTTGAACGGCCACGCAGGACGATGATCTGGTGGGGTTAGGCCCCGAACTAGTCGACTATCGCCCAGGAATGCAATGTCTTTACGTAATTAGCGCGCTCGAACGCGCCGGCGTCTGCCGATGCCGTCTGGGACACCGAGGCCCGCAGCTCGCTCACCGAGCTATACCCGTGTTCGGCCAGCCAGTAGGACAGTTCGGATTCGACACTTCTGACATGGTCAGGACCAAAGCGCAAGATGGCCGAAGTCATCATGGCCACATCGGCGCCGACGGCAATGGCCTTCACGACATCATTGCCGGTGTGAGCCCCCGATGAAGCCGCCAATGAGAGGCCGGGCCCGAGCTGAGGGCGCAATATGGCTATCCACCGTAGAGGCAAACGCATCTCCCAGGCCCGGGACAGCTCGACCCTGGGTACCACGTCCATCGTTTCCAGGTCCAGGTCGGGCTGGTAGAAACGGTTGAAGAGCACCAGGCCGGCGGCCCCCGCGCTCACCACCCTGGCCGCAAAGTGGGCCAGGGACGAGTAGTACGGCGACAGCTTCACCGCTACAGGCACGGGCACACTGGCGCACACGTTGCTCACGAGGGCCAAGTCCATCTGCTCCACCTGCCCGGCGGTCATTTCGGGATCAGTGGGGACCCGGTAAACGTTCAACTCGATGGCGTCTGCGCCCGCCTCGGCCAGCAGCTTGGCATAGCGCGCCCAACCACCGATCGACGTGGCGTTGAGGCTTGCGATTATGGGGACACCTACTTCTTTTTTGGCTTGCTGGAGCAGCTCCAGGTACCGCTCCGCGGTGCCGGTGAACTCCGGCGTGGCAGGAAAGTAGCCGAGAGCCTCAGCGAAATGTTCACTCCCCGCTTCCAGGGCGGATGACAGCCCGACCTCTTCGGCCACGATCTCCTCTTCGAAAAGCGATGGCAGGACGATGGCGCCGACCCCGGCCTCGGCCAACGCCTTAATTGTGTGGAGGTCGCGTCCCCAGGGCCCAGCGGAGGCGACCACCGGCGACGACAGCCCCAGCCCTAGATAGCTGGTCGTGAGGTCCACACCAGTGGGGTAAGTCATTACTTGACCTCCTCATAATCCTGCCCGGCCTCACCGGCGAAGCTCCCATCGAGCTTTACGTCGTCGAACTCAGGAACGGTGCGCTGGATGCCCGACAGCTGCTCGTAGTAACGCCAGCGCTCCGTGACGTCAGCTTGCGCCAGAGCGCTCAAACGAGCGGCCTCGTGCGGGTGAGTTCGGGCCAGGGTGGCGTAACGAGCCTCGGTGGCGGTGAAGTCGGCCAGGGGGACCGAAGGGGCCTTGGAATCGAGCGTGAACGGGTGCCCCGTCTCTGCGTTGGACGGATGGAAGCGGTACAAGGGCCAGTACCCCGAACGGACGGCGTCTTTTTGGTGGGTCATCGATTTGGACATGTCGATGCCGTGGGCGATACACGTCGAATAGGCGATCACCAACGAAGGGCCAGGGTAGGCGTCAGCTTCGAGAAGCGCCTTTGTCGCCTGTAAGTCGTTGGCCCCCATGGCAATCTGGGCCACGTAGACATTGCCGTAGGCCCGGGCCACGGCGCCGAGGTCCTTCTTGGCGCTTTCCTTCCCCGCCGCCGCAAACTTGGCCATAGCCCCGCGCTGGGTCGCCTTGGACGCCTGGCCGCCGGTGTTGGAATAGACCTCGGTGTCGAGCACCAGGACGTTGATATTGCGGCCGGACGAGAGGACATGGTCGAGGCCGCCAAAGCCGATGTCGTAGGCCCAGCCATCGCCGCCGACGATCCAGACGCCTTTGCGCACCAATGCATCTGCGAGCACAGCCAGGTGGCGAGCAGCAACAGCGGTGACTTCGTCGTCTCCCCCGGCCAGCCTGTCCAGTTCTTCCTTGAGCCGAGCGACCCGTTGGCGTTGGGCGAAGACGCCCTCTTCTTGGTCCTGGTCCGCGCTTAGGACCGAGGTGGCCAGTTCGGTCCCTACCGCGCTGGCCAGGGTGCGAAGTAGTGCTCGTGCGGCTCGTTCCTCGGCGTCCAAGCCCATCCGGATGCCGAGACCAAACTCGGCATTGTCCTCGAACAACGAATTGGCCCAGGCCGGTCCCCGCCCATCGCTGTTGGTGGCCCACGGGGTAGTCGGCAGGTTGCCGCCATAGATCGACGAACAACCCGTGGCGTTAGCCACCAACATGCGGTCTCCGAAGAGCTGGCTGACCAGCTTCAGGTAGGGCGTCTCCCCGCACCCGGCGCACGCTCCTGAGAACTCGAACAGCGGCTGGAGGACCTGGGCGCCCTTCACCGAATCGTGGGGCAACAGCGAACGGTCCAGCTCCGGGATGGCCCTGAAGAAGTCCCATTGGTCTCGCTCTTGGTCGCGATGGGCGGCCGCCGGCTCCATGTTGATCGATTTGTGCTTGACCTCGCTCTTGGACTTAGCCGGGCAGACGTCCACACAGACCCCGCAGCCGGTGCAGTCGTCCGGGGCCACCTGGATGGTCATGCGGTGGTCGGCCAGATCTTTTGACCGGAAGGGCTTGGACAAGAACCCCTCAGGTGCCCCCGCCAGCTCCTCAGGGGCGAAGACCTTCATGCGGATGCATGCATGGGGGCAGGCGCTGGCGCATTTACCGCAGTCGATACAAATATCGGGGTCCCAGATAGGGATCTCCGCCGCGATCGCTCTTTTTTCGTATTGGGCAGTCCCTGAGGGGAAGCGGCCGTCCGCGGGCAAAGCGGAGACTGGCAACAGGTCGCCTTTGCCGGCCATGATCCTCGCCGTCACGTGGCGGACGAATTCGGGGGCAGAGCCGGGAATGATGTCGATAAGGGGCGCCGCCACGGTGGCCTCCCCTGGGACCACGACCGGCGCGAGGTGCGCTAAAGCGGCGTCAATGGCGGCGAAGTTGCGCTCCACTATGGTGTTGCCTCGCTTGCCGTAGGCCTTTTCGACCGAGGCCTTTACCTTGGCAACTGCTTCGTCGGTCGGCAATACCTTGGACAAGGCGAAAAAGCACGTCTGCATTACGGTGTTGATCCGGTTCCCGAGTTGGGCCTCGGTCGCGATGCGGTCGCCGTCGATGACCCATAACTGGATGTGCTTTTCTTGCAGTTGGTGCTGCACATTTGCCGGAAGCCGGTCCCACACTTCGAGCGGCCCGTAGATGCTGTTGAGCAGGAAGGTGGCCCCGTCCCTGGCTAGGTCCAGGACGTCGACCCGGTTGAGCAGCCCGAAGTGGTGGCAGGCGACGAAATCGGCATCGCTCACCAGGTATGTGGAACTGATGGGCTGAGGCCCGAAGCGCAGGTGCGACACAGTCATGGCACCCGACTTCTTGGAGTCGTAGACGAAGTAACCCTGCACGAAAGCATCGGTGGCGTCCACGATGATCTTGACACTGTTCTTATTGGCGCCAACCGTACCGTCGGAACCAAGGCCAAAAAAGACGGCCTGGACCTCTCCGGGTGGCCTCGGCGGCCGGAAATCCCGGTCCCAGGCCAGGCTGAGCGAGGTCACGTCGTCGAAAATACCCACAGTGAAATGGCGCTTAGGCCGCTCGCAGGCCAGCTCGTCGAGGACGGCTTTGGCCATGGCGGGGGTGAACTCTTTAGAAGAGAGCCCGTACCGTCCCCCGATGACCCGAGGCGGCACGCTGAATGGCGGCTCCGAGCTGTCCATGGCTTCGTCAAGTGCAGCGCGGACGTCGAGGTACAAAGGCTCGCCGACGGCTCCGGGCTCCTTGGTACGATCGAGCACGGCGACCGAGCGGACGCTGGGCGGTAGAGCTGCCACCAGCTGCTCAGCGGGGAAGGGACGGTAGAGACGGACGGTAACCATCCCCACTCGCTCCCCGTCTTTGACCAGGGCATCGACCGCTTCGCGCGCCGCCCCGGCCCCTGAGCCCATGAGCACGACGACTCGGTCGGCGTCAGGAGCACCGTGGTACTCGACCAAGCGGTAGGGCCTCCCGGTTCTTTCGGCCAGAGAGTCCATGGTCGCCTGCACGATGCCGGGGACGGCCAGGTAGTAGGGGTTGGACGCCTCCCGCCCCTGGAAAAACACGTCGGGGTTTTGGGCCGTACCACGAATATCGGGAGCATCTGGGTTCATCCCACGGCGGCGCACCTCGACGAGGGCGTCGTCATCGATGAGGGTAGCCATGTCTTGTGGTGTGAGGACGGCAATTTTGGCGAGCTCGTGTGATGTACGGAAACCGTCGAAGAAGTGAAGGAACGGCACCCGTGACCTTAGGGTCGCAGCATGGGCAATAAGGGCAAAGTCGTGTGCTTCTTGGACCGAACTGGCCGCCAGCATGGCCCAGCCTGTCGTGCGGGCGTGCATCACGTCGGAGTGGTCGCCGAAGATCGACAGTGCGTGAGTGGCAATCGTGCGGGCGGCCACATGGATCACCGCGGGCGTCAGTTCGCCGGCGATCTTGAACATGTTGGGCACCATTAACAGGAGGCCTTGGGACGCCGTGAACGTCGTAGCGAGCGCACCTTTTTGCAGAGCGCCATGGAGGGTACCCGCCGCGCCCGCCTCCGATTGCATCTCAATGACGTCGGGCACCTGACCCCAGAGGTTCGGTCTCCCCGCCGTCGCCCAATCATCGGACAGCTCACCCATAGGGGAGGCTGGAGTGATCGGGTAGATGGCGATCACTTCTGACAAGGCGTAAGCCACGCGGGCCGCCGCCTCGTTACCGTCTATACATACTGATTGGCGGCTGTCCATTTTTCCTCCCGGGCTCGTCGAGTTGCGTCTTTCCAAGTGCCTCTCATCAGTCCAGCTGAGGAGGAACCTACGGGCCCGTCCTCCACCGCGACCGCGTTCCTGCCGTGGCGGATTACCACTACCGGGCATGGGGCGTGGGTGACGCAGTATTCGCTCACCGAGCCGAGGAGGAGGCCCATGACGGCACCGTGGCCTCGGCTCCCGACGACCAATAGGTCAGCGTCTTCGGCAGCCACTAACAGTGCTCTACCCGCCCACCCCTCTAGGACCACGCTCGAGATCTCAATGCTCGGGAACTCGTTGCGAACCTGGCTGACAATCCCTTCAAGTTGCTCCGTCACTTGCGGCCCCCTGTCGTACGCCGCCGGTATGGGCGTGGTTAGGGGGAACGCGGTGGGAGCAACAACCCAAGCCATTACCGCCTCGACCTTGGCTCTGGTCAGCTCGGCTTGGCGTGCCGCCCAGCGCAGCGCTTCCTTTGACGGGGCAGACCCGTCCACGCCCGCCACAATCCGTTCTCTGCGCCCGTTTTCCACTGTCCTTGTCATGACTCCTCCTAGGTCCTTCTTGAATTTCACTATGGGCCCCTCTGGAGCCGACGGGCAGGGCTGGCTGGCCCGGCCAGACAGCCCTTGGTCCCCAGGTTCGGCCCGCTCAGCGGGATGCGCTAACCGCGCCGGCCACCGCTTTGGGTAGGGCTGCCCGCCCCGCTTCCAAGCGGGCCACCGGGACCCGGAAAGGCGAGCAGGACACATAATCCAAGCCGATATCGTTGAAGAAATGGATACTTTCAGGGTCACCCCCGTGCTCGCCGCACACCCCCAGCTCGATACCGGGCTTTACGGTGCGAGCGGTGGCCGACGCCATCCGCACCAGGGCACCTACACCCTGCTGGTCCAGCGTCTCGAACGGAGAAGTGCCAAAGATCCCCATTTCCATATACAGGGGGAAGAACGATGCCTCGCAGTCGTCACGCGAGAAGCCCCAGGTTGTCTGGGTCAGGTCGTTGGTGCCGAAGGAGAAGAAGTCGGCCGCCTTGGCTATATCGCCTGCGGTCAGGCACGCCCGCGGCAGCTCGATCATCGTTCCGATAACCTTTTCCAGGGCTATACCGGTCTCGGCTGCGACCGTGTCTATGACGGCTTCGGCCTGCTCGCGGACGTGCTCGAACTCCTGGACGGCGCCCACCACAGGGACCATTATCTCCACGTGCGGGTCGCCCCCCTGCTGACGGCGCTGGGCGGCTGCTTCGGCAATTGCTCGTACCTGCAGTTGAACGAGGCCGGGGATGGCCAGGCACAGCCTCACACCACGGAGGCCGAGCATAGGGTTGGCCTCGTGCAGACGGCGGACGGCAGGCAAGAGCCTTTCCGCGTCCTGGTCCGGGTGGCCGGTGGCCCGCGCCACCGCGGCCGTTACCGAGAGCTCCGTCAGATCGGTGAGGAACTCATGTAGCGGCGGGTCGATCAGCCGGATAGTCACGGGTAGGCCGTCCATCTCCTCCAGGATGGCCACGAAGTCCGCCCGCTGGAGCGGTAGAAGGGCGTCGAGCGCCGCCTGGCGTTCGACATCGTCGTGGCCGGCCAGGATCAGGCGCTCGACCAAGCCTCGCCGTTCCCCAAGGAACATATGCTCGGTACGGCACAGGCCTATCCCCTGCGCGCCGTAGGCCCGCGCGCGCCGGGCGTCTTCAGGCATATCCGCGTTGGCTCGCACAGACAGGCGGCGCCCGGCGTCGGCGTGCTCAAGTATGCGCTGAACAGATCGGACCAGCTCGCCCGTTTCTGCGTCAGCAGAGGCGGCGTCAAAGGTGCCTTCGAAGAACTTGACCAGGGGCGAAGCCATGACAGGCACATCGCCGGAGTACACTGCGCCCGTCTTGCCGTCTATGGAAATGACATCCCCCTCGGAAACGATCGTGCCGTCGAGGCAAGCGAAGTGCCTGGCCTTGGTATCGATGACGATATCCTGAGCGGCCACCACACAAGTCTTGCCCATGCCCCGGGCGACCACGGCGGCGTGACTGGTCTTGCCACCTCGGCGGGTCAATATCCCTTTTGCCGCTATCATCCCCGGCAGGTCGTCGGGGTTGGTCTCGGTCCGGACCAGCACGACCGCCTCACCCTTGGCCGCCCAGCTCACCGCCGTGGCCGAGTCGAATACGGCTTTGCCGACCGCCGCCCCCGGGCTCGCGCCCATGCCAGTGACCAGAGTTTTGGCCGCCGCCGACTGGTCGAAGCGGGGGAACATGAGCTCGGCCAGCCCGGCGCCACGGACCCGGCCCAAAGCTTCGTCCATCGAGATGACTCCCTCGTCGACGAGTTGGGTGGCGATCCGGAACGCAGCGGCAGCTGAACGCTTGCCGACGCGGGTTTGCAACATCCAAAGCTTGCCGTTCTCAACCGTGAACTCGATATCGCACAAGTCGCGGTAGTGATGCTCGAGGGTCGCCATTATGTCGGTCAACTGGTGGTACACAGCCTCGTTCAGGTGCTCCAGTTCTTGGAGGGGCACGGTGTTGCGGATCCCGGCGACAACGTCTTCACCCTGGGCATCCTGGAGGTAGTCACCATAAACGCCGCGGTTGCCCGTGGCAGGGTCGCGGGTGAACGCAACCCCGGTGCCCGAGCTCAAGTTGAGGTTGCCGAAGACCATCGCGACCACCGTTACCGCTGTGCCCAGGTCATCGGGTATCCGTTCTTGCCGGCGGTAAATGCGGGCGCGCTCGCCGTTCCAAGACCTGAAAACAGCCGCGATGGCCAGGTCGAGCTGCTGTCGGGGCGACACAGGGAAGTGGCAGCCGGTTTCTCGGTAGACGATCTCGCGGTAGGTCGACACGAGGTCTCTCAGGTCGTCGACGCCGAGGTCGAGGTCGGTCCCTGCTCGCCGAGCTTGCTTGAGTTCAGACAAAGCCGATTCGAACAGGCTGCCATCAACGCCCATCACCGTCTTGCCGAACATCTGGACGAGACGGCGATAAGAGTCCCAAGCGAAGCGCTCGTCGCCCGACTGCTTGGCCAAACCCTCTACCGAATCATCGTTCAGGCCCACATCCAAGACGGTGTCCATCATCCCGGGCATCGAGAACTTGGCCCCGCTCCGCACCGATACGAGCAAAGGGTCACTGGGGTCGCCCAACTTCCTACCCATTTCCCGCTCGAGGCGCGCCAAGTGCTCGCTCACTTCGTCGAGGAGGCCCGGCGGTAGGGACCCGGTGGCAAGGAAGACCCGGCAAGCCTCTGTAGTTATGGTGAAACCTGGCGGGACTGGCAGGCCCAGGTTCGACATTTCAGCCAGGTTGGCGCCTTTGCCGCCGAGCAGGTCCAACATAGTGCTGTTGCCTTCGGCGAAGTCATAAACGTGCTTTGCCATTAGCCCTCCTTCATCAGTGAAGCCTGGTTGGCCTCCGTGGCTATGGAGCACTCTCTCTCTCACTGAGGTCAGCTTGTCCCCCTTCAGGGGAGCCGGCCTAGGGTAAAAAGCCTCTCTCGTACCGCCCTTGGTCCTTGCTACGGCGCGTAGGCGTCGGCGCGAGACGGCTGAGTGCCGATGGAGGCGTGGTTGTAACACTCGAGCGCCTGAGCCAGAGCTGGGTTGATCCGTACGAGGCTCAGACTTCATGCCGTAATGTCCCCATCGGGACCGCTCCGAGGCGCTACCGTTTGGGACGTACGGCCCTTCTCCTCGACACTCCTAGAAACCGATGAACATTGGGGAGGAGTGCTGGATGGCCGAGGCCCGAGTAAACCCTAGGAGTCGGTGACCTGCTTGGTCAATAGCTCGTGCTCCTGGTCGCAGAGCGCCCGGTAGGTCTCTCCGAGAATCCGGCCCAAGGCCGCTGCCCAGCCTCAAGTAAGCCAGCTCATCAAGCTGTTGCCTCACCAGCGTAAGAGTCACTATTCCGCTCATGTCCCCAGCATGCTTGGCCCGACTCGGGGCATCTAGGGCCATTTGTCCCTTAGCGCCGGGCCCAACGCAAGCATGCACCTCCTCAACGGCGCGGCCGGAGAACGCGCCCCGGCGCCTGGTGCCGACGCCGCCGAGCACTAATTGCTCGTTCGTCATCTGGTCACCTGGCTATGTCTCAGCTCGCCCTGCGGCTCTAGAGTGAGGTGATAGTGGTGGAGCCAGCTTCGGACACAGCCTCTGACCGACAAGTTGGGCACTTTCTAGGAGCCATCTTTTCGGCTTGTCCCGATGCGGTCCTTGTTGTCGACGACGCCGGCCCAATCGTGCTCTCAAACCCGGCTGTCACCTCCTTGTTCGGTTACTACCCCGAAGAACTGGTCGGTGAGCCGGTCAACGTCTTGCTCCCTCCGGGTAAGCAGGCTCGCCACCTAGGCCACTTTCGAGATTTCTTCGCCGCGCCACGAGCACGCCACATGGGTGTCGGGCGTGAGCTTGCCGGCCCACCGCGACGGCACCGAGTTCGCCGTGGAGGTAAGCCTCACCCCGGTCGAGGTGCGGGGCGACATCATCAGAGAGATCCGCAACACAATCTTCCGTCTTCCCCGCCCGGCCGCCGCTACCGAAGGGCTTCACGATGAGATGTTGCGACTAGTGGACAAGTACAGCGAGGAGCTCGGGTTTACACCCCGGGTCGGGTTCCACTGTCCAGTCGACGCAGTTGTGCCAGATGGTGTTGCTGCTCAGTTGCTCCAAGTCGTCGGTGAGGCCCTCGCCAATGCGGCACGCCATGCTCAGGCCACGTCGGCCGACATGGTCCTAGAGATCGAAGACGGCTGGCTCTCGTTTTCACTAGTGGACGACGGCATCGGGCCGCCTAATGCTCCGACCGCAGGACAAGGCCTAAGGAACATGTCAGCGCGGGCGCATAATCTGGGCGGCGCGTGCACCATATCTAGGCACGAGCCCACGGGAACGATCGTGGAGTGGAGAGTCCCCGTCTAACTAGCCAGGGCCCCTTCGGCTCCACGAATAATGCCTTACGACCACAATCTTAGGACAAACGTCCTAATCCCCGGTGACCTTCTCCCGGACTAGCGCGGGCTACTCGGGGCGTAAAATCACTGGTAGCAAATCATAAACAGACCAAAGGAGCAGAAGGCCATGCCAGTAAGGGTCGGAATCAATGGTTTCGGTCGTATCGGGCGCAATTTTCTACGCGCCGTTTTAGAATCTGATGCGAATGTCGAGGTCGTGGCGGCCAACGACTTGGCGCCCACCGCCAGCAATGCCCACCTACTCAAGTACGACTCCACGTTCGGCGTGCTGGCCCACGAGGTAAAGGTGTCAGAGGACACCATCGCGGTCGGGCCTCACAGCTTCAAGGTGTTCGCCGAAAAGGATCCCGCCAGTATCCCCTGGGGCGACCTCGGAGCCGACGTGGTCATCGAGTCCACTGGCAAGTTCACCAATGGCGACAAGGCCCGAGCTCACTTGGGTTCGGGAGCCCAAACTGTGATCATTTCCGCCCCCGGGACCAATGTTGACGGCACCTTCGTCGTCGGTGTCAACGACGACAGCTTCGACCCGCATGTGCACAAGATCATCTCCAACGCCAGCTGCACGACCAACTGCTTCGCTCCAATGATCAAAGTCCTGGACGACGCCTTCGGCGTAGAGAAGGGCCTAATGACCACTGTCCATGCCTACACCAATGACCAAAACCTCCTCGACCTGGTACACAAGGACCTGCGCCGAGCACGGGCGGCGGCCACCAACATCGTGCCAGCCAGCACCGGCGCCGCCAGAGCTACCAGCCTGGTGCTGCCCAATATGCAGGGGCGCCTTGACGGCTCCGCTTTGCGAGTGCCGGTCCAGGACGGGTCCATCACAGACTTTACGGGCATCCTGGCTCGAGAGGTCAGTGTGGAGGAGGTCAACGAGGCGTTCAAGAAAGCTGCCACCTCCGGACGCCTGTCCAAAGTGCTCGTCTACACCGAGGATCCCATCGTCAGCTCCGATATCGTGGGCTCGCCGGCCAGCTGCACGTTCGATTCCAAGCTGACCATGGCCCATGGTTCGATGATCAAGGTCTTCGGCTGGTACGACAATGAGTGGGGCTATTCCAACCGCCTTATTGACTTGGCCCTCATCGCCGGTCGGGCCTGAACCATGCAGCTGCCTCAACTTGAAGATCTCGGCCCCCTGAAGGGAAAGTGCATTTTGGTCCGTTGCGACCTCAACGTGCCCATGAGCGGCGGCGTCATTACCGACGACCTGCGCATCAGCCTACCCATCGACACCCTCGTGTGGTTGCTCGACCAGGGGGCCGAGAAACTGACGGTATGCAGCCACTTCGGCCGGCCCAAAGGCAAGCCCGACCCTAAGTACTCGATCGCCCCCGTCCGCCACCAGCTTTACAAGCTCCTTCAGGCTCGAGGGGCCGACACCAGCCGGGTCGAGGTACTGGAGAACTTACGTTACAACCCCGGTGAAGAGGCCAACGACCCTGAGTTCGTAGCCTCTCTGGTCAAGGACCAAGATCTGTACGTGGACGATGCCTTCGGCGCCGCGCACCGGGCACACGCGTCCATCGTCGGCCCGCCGGCGTTCCTGCCTTCGGCGGCCGGGCGCGTCCTGGCTCGCGAAGTGGACGTCCTGGGCGCCTTGCTCACCAATCCAAAGCGACCGTTCGTGGCGGTGCTCGGAGGGGCCAAAGTCTCCGACAAACTCGGGGTTATCGCAGCTTTGCTGGAGAAAGTGGACACCCTGCTGGTGGGCGGGGGCATGTGCTTTACGTTCCTGGCCGCCCAAGGCCACAGCGTCGGCGCTTCGCTCCTCGAGCCCGATGAAATAGCGACGTGCCAACGCCTGCTTGCCTCGGTGCAAGTAAGTGGCAAACGCATCGTGGTGCCAACCGACATCATTGCCCTCTCCGCCGGCGGGGTATTCGGGCCGGGGAAGGACCCCACAGGTACGATCATGAACTGTGGTGCCGACCTGCCCGATAACTGGCTAGGCCTGGACATAGGCCCGATGACAAGGGATCTATTTGCGGAAATTATTGCCGGTGCGGCCACCGTGTTCTGGAACGGGCCTATGGGTGTGTTCGAGGACCCCCGTTTCGCCGCCGGTACGCGAGCGGTGGCAGAGGCAGTGGCTTCTGCCAAGGCTTTCACCGTCGTAGGTGGGGGCGAAAGTACCAGCGCGCTCAAGGAATTCGGCCTGGACGACAAGGTGGACCATCTCTCCACAGGTGGGGGGGCCTCGCTCGAGTTCGTCGAGAAAGGCGACCTCCCCGGCTTGGCCGCTCTACGTTCAGCTGCTGCCCATCGCCAACTGGTATGACCTAGTCTTCCAAGGGTTGGGGTTGCGGCTCAGCGCGATCCCAAGGGCTTGCCGTCGGCGAAGGTCATAGCCATCAGTTCCAGGCCACCGCCCAACTCGCCCGCCGAGCCGCATTCCGGGCATATACCGATATGGCCCGCGATGTCGTCTGGGCCGAGTTCCCCGTGGAAGCCACAACGGCACCTCATGACCGCGGGTACCTCTTCGAGCCTGAGCCGAGCCTGACGAAGGCAGGCATCGCCCGACTCGGCGAGCTGCGCCGCCAGGATGGCGAAACTGTCCGACAGCTCGCTCGAGCCCATTCCTGGCGGGCACCGTACCGCGACCACCAGGACCGGCCGGCCCTGCGCCAAGGTCGCGCACTCGTTCACAAGTTCTTCGGCGAGAGAGGCTTCATGCACGGGATGCCCCCCTTACGTGCGGTGCCGGCATATAGCCACTGCGCCGCGAAAGGCTAGACTGCAAAACGAAATTGGGGCGCTCCGGAACGGCGGAGATCGCCAAACGCACCGCTGCCGCGGCTCGAGGGACGGCCGCCTGCACCAGTGGGGACAAGCCCGTACCGAGCCCCAATGCGACGACCCCTACCGTGACTACCGCAGCGACGGGAGCAGTCCCGAACAGGCAGCGAGATAGCGCAAGCAAGTTAGCTGGGGTGAAGTCCTCCCAGCAGCTCGCTGCCGCGGGCCGGCCCGGGCCGGGCTCGGGAGGCTCAGCAAGCAGCTGCAAGGAGACCGACCCGCCCGGACGTCCATCGTGTGCGGCGTCTATGAAAACCGCGAACCTCGACCGGGATATGTCCAGCGCCATTTCGGGGAGCAACTGGTGAGCGCAAGTGATCGTTGCACTTGCGAGGCCTCCAACACTGCCCTTCTGCTGCAATAGGGCGGTCGCCACCTCCTGGCCGACACCATCGTCGCCCCGGAGCGGGTTCCCGTAGCCCACTATCCAGATTGGCCCGCTTCGCATGTCCGGCCTCCTCTAGCCCTTATTACCCGGCTCAGTCCCTCGTCACACGGCGAACTAACTGACCCTCGGGGCTCACGATCTCGAGTGACAACGGCATTTGCCCGATCGCATGAGTCGAGCATGAAAGGCAGGGGTCGTAGGCACGTATGACCGCCTCCACCCTGTTGAGCGCTCCCTCGCTCACATGGTCGCCTTTCACGTAGTGGCGCGCCACCTCCAAGATGCTCCTGTTCATGGCAAGGTTGTTATGGCCCGTGGCGATCACCAGGTTCACCCACTCCACGATCCCGTCACCGTCGACTCGGTAGTGGTGAAAAAGAGTGCCCCTCGGCGCTTCCGACACCCCGACTCCCTCCCGCCGGTTGATGGCAGCGTGCGCCCGCACGTCCTCGCCCAGGATGTCGGGGTCGGAAAGCAACTCATCAATCACGTCGATGCAGTGGATAACCTCGATCAGGCGAGCCCAGTGGTAGTAAAAGGAACTGTTCGGGTAGCGGCCGAGGCGCGCGCGGTACTCAGCCAATTCGCCGTCCGCTGCCCGGGTGCCTAATTGGTCGACGACATTGAGCCGGGCGAGGGGCCGCACGCGGTAAAGACCTTCGGGGTAGCCGAGGGGCTTGTAGAACGTTGACTTCAGGTACGACCACGGCTCCACGGCTTCCCCGATGTAGTCCCAGTAATGGCGGGGGTCACCCCTGTCCATGAGCACGAGCCCGTCGCTATCGATGACCCGCAGATCGCCATCGGAGTACGCAGCATTGCCGGTCTCGTGCACCAGGCCCATGTACAGGCTCGGGAAGCTCCCGAAGCAGGCCGCTTCTTCCACCCACGACGCCAGATTGGCCTTGAACCACTCAAGCGTGCGCGCTGCTCGGGCGCGGGCATCTGGCACCGTCACAAGGATGGCGTCGCGCTGGGACGCCTGTAGTGGAGCGCTCACTCCGCCGGGGACTACCCAGGCAGGATGGACGCGCTTGCCGCCCAGGCCTTCGATTATTTCCTGGCCGAACTTGCGCAGCGCTATCCCGTCCCGGGCGAGCTCGGGCGCCTTTTCCACAACTCCCACGATGTTGCGCGTGACGGGGTCATGGTCGAAGCCGAGGAGCAAGTCAGGAGACGAAAGGTGGAAGAAGCTGAGAGCGTGCGATTGCACGATCTGGGCCAGGTTCATAATGCGACGGAGCTTGACCGCCACGGGCGGCACCGAAACTCCAAGGATCTCATCACACGCTTTTGCCGACGCAATGAGGTGGCTCACGGGGCAGATACCGCAGATGCGGGCCATCAAAGACGGCATCTCGTAGACAGGACGGCCCTGCGCTATTCGTTCGAACCCTCGGAACTGGGTTACGTGGAAATGCGCATCTGCCACTTCGCCCGCCTCGTCTAGGAACAGGGTGATTTTGGCGTGGCCCTCTATCCGGCTGACTGGTTCGATCACTATCTCGCTCATCGGTTCTCCTTCACTCAGCCGAACCGTGAGACCTGGGCCGCGTCGGCCACGTGCCCATCCAGCAGGCCGACGATCACCTCAAATATCCGGTCGGCCGACGGCGGGCACCCGGTCACGAAAACGTTCACCGGCACCCAGGCGTGTACCGGCAGGGACTCGGCGAGAAGAGCGGGCACGTCCTCGACCGGGATCTGCTGGTGCAGCGTAGCGTTTTCTAGGTAGGCCCGTTCGAGCACTGCCTGGGGGCCGATCGGGTTGCGCATCCCGGGGACGTTGCTGGTCACCGCGCAGTCACCGAGAGCCACGACGATGCGGCTTCGTTGGCGGACCTCGAGGATCTTGCGCAGGTCGTCGGCCGAGCTGACCGCCCCTTCCACCAGGGTAATGTCCACATCTTGGGGGAACTCCTTGGCGTCCACCAGGCAGCCGTAAACGAGGTCGGCTCGCCCGACCAGCTCCAATAGGCGCTCGTCAATGTCTAGGAACGACATGTGGCAGCCGGAGCAGCCGTCCAACCAAATGGTCGCCAACCGCGGCCTGCGTTGACCGTTGGCCCCAGTCTGGTCGTTGGGCCCGTTTTGGCCGTTGACTGGACCTTCAGTCATGTCCCAGCCTCTGTTTCTCGACAAGATAAGGCAGGTATGGACGGCGGGCCTTGGGTTCCGACACCGAGCGGCCCTTTTCGAAAAGTGCCCCGGTGGGGCATACTTGCACACACTTACCGCAGCTCGTACAGGTCGTAGAGCTGCCCCAGGGCGTCCCTAGGTCGCTAACCAGTCGGGCGTTGACCCCCCGGCCCTGGATGTCCCAGGTGTGGGCCCCTTCGATCTCGTCGCACACGCGCACGCAGCGGGTGCAAAGGATGCAGCGGTTTTGGTCAAGCACGAAACGCTCATGAGTTGCGTCCACGGCGATGGAAGGGTGCAGCCCAGCGAGCTCGAAATGAGTCAGCCCGAGCGAGCTTGCCTGTTCCTGCAGTTCACAATTGTGATTCGCCACGCACACCGCGCAGACATGGTTGCGCTCCACGAAGAACAGCTCGATCACTGTCTTGCGGTACTCGACCAGGCGCTCGGAGCTAGTCCTCACCACCATGGCCTCTTCGACCTTCGTCGCGCACGCGGGGAAGAGCTTGGGGCTACCATCGACTTCGACCATGCAGAGCCGGCACGCTCCGACATCGCTGAGCCCTTCGAGGTGGCAAAGCGTTGGGATGCGGATACCGTTTTCTTTTGCCGCAGCCAGCACGCTTTGGTCCGAAGTGGCAGCAACATCCTTGCCATCTATTACGAGCGTACGTACCTCGCTCATTGACTACCTCCATCGCTCGAGGCCTCGGCGCCCACCGGTACGGCTACCGAACCGCGCCAGGGCTCGGCGCTGATCTGGCAAACGCCGGCTGGGCAAACGCGATCATCGATGTGGGCCAGGTACTCGTCCCTGAAGTAGCGAAGGGTGGAAAAAACAGGATTTGGCGCGCCCTGGCCCAGGCCGCACAGGCTCGTCGCTTTTACCATCGCGGCCAACCTTTCCAGCTGTTCGAGATGAGCCGGAGAAGCCCTCCCGGAGCTGATCCGGTCGAGCAATCTGTACATCTCTTCGGTGCCGACACGGCACGGCAGGCACTTCCCGCACGACTCCTCCCGGCAAAAGTCCATGAAGAACTTGGCAACGTCGACCATGCATGCCGTGTCGTCCATCACGATCATCCCGCCGGAGCCCATGATCGAACCCGCCGCTGCCAGGGTTTCGTAATCGACAGGCATATCAAGAAGGCTCTCCGGCAGGCAGCCGCCGGATGGCCCCCCGGTTTGTACCGCTTTGAACCGGCGGCCGTGCGCGAGGCCGCCGCCGATGTCGAACACGATGTGACGGAGGGTGAGGCCCATCGGCACCTCGATCAGCCCGGTATTGACCACCGCTCCAGTCAGGGCGAACACCTTTGTACCCTTAGAGCGCTCCGTGCCTATCGCGCTCAACCACCCCCCACCGTGGGTTATGACGGAGGGGATGTTGGCGAATGTCTCGACATTGTTTATTAGCGTGGGGCAGCCCCACAGGCCCGACGCTGCGGGGTAAGGCGGTCGCGGCCTGGGAGTGCCCCTCCCTCCCTGTATAGATGCGATGAGGGCGGTCTCTTCTCCGCACACAAAAGCGCCGGCGCCGATACGCACCTCGACGTCGAAAGCAAAACGCGTGCCAGCGATGTCGTGGCCGAGGAAGCCGTCGTGCTCGGCACGGCGGATGGCGCTCGTCAGCCGTTTAACCGCCAAGGGGTACTCGGCGCGAACGTAGACGTAGCCCTGGTTTGCGCCCACCGCATAAGCCGCTATCGCCATGCCTTCCAGCACCTGCTGCGGGCAGCTCTCCAGCACGCTACGGTCCATGAAGGCGCCCGGGTCGCCCTCGTCGGCATTGCAAACCACAAACTTCCCGTCCGCACCGGCGGTAGCCTTCGCCACCGTCCTCCATTTGAGCCCCGTGGGGTAGCCAGCTCCGCCCCTCCCGCGAAGGCCGCTCTCGACAACTTCGGCGATCACGTCGTCAGGTGTCATAGTGGTAACGGCTTTTGTGAGCGCCTCATAGCCACCGCTGGCGACATAGTCCTCCAGGCTCTCGGGGTCGACCGAGCCGCACCGCTCGAGCACGACCTTCACCTGGCTCGAAAAGAACGGGTCACCGGCTACCGAGCGCCCACCTAGCTTCTCACCGGCCAGGCTGAGGAACAGATCTCCCTCTGAAGCCGGGCCGCCAGGACGGACGCGCTCGAAAAGCCGGCCCTGTTCGGGCACCTCGACCAGGGGCCCGCCGCACAGAGGCCCAGGCAACCGACTCTGCGTACAGCCACGTCCTGCAGCCCGGCGGCCAGGACGCTTTCGCGCAGCTCCTCGAAGAGCTGGTCGGAGCCCATGGACAGGCAGCCTGCAGCCTGGCAGACATTGGCGGACGCCCTCACCGGCCCAGCCGGCACGAGCGGTTCCGATTGCCGGCGGTGCCGAGGGAGGGAGGGCGCCTCGGCACCACCAGGACCAGGAGATGCTCCGCTGTCAGCAGGGGGCCTGCCCCCCGCGACGGCGTCGCCTGTCATAGTCCCGCCAGCAAGGACGCCAGTTCTGACGGCTCCACCTTGCCGTGCACCTCCCCGTCGACCACGACCGCCGGAGCCATGCTGCAAGCCCCTAGGCACCGCGCCTTCAGGAGCGAGATCCGGCCGTCGGGCGTCGTCGCTCCAGCCTCTATCCCTAATAGGCCGCGGACCTCGGCCAGCAATGCAGCGGCGCCGTTGATGTAGCACGCGGTGCCGGTGCAGACGACACACGTATGAAGGCCTTGGGGTTTCAGGGTGAAGTGCGAGTAAAAAGTGGCGACGCCGTAGACCTTGCTCGGAGGCACTCCGAGGCAGTCCCCGACATACAGCAAGGCCTCGTCGTCCAGGTAGCCGAAGACCTCCTGGGTGGTGTGCAACACCTCGATCAGCCCGTCGGGGCGATAGCCAAGCCGCCGCATCCTTACATCGACCTGCCGCCAACGCTTGTCGTCGCTGGGAGCTGACCGGCCTGCAACTGCGGTCGAAGCCAATCCAGCCTCCTAAAAGAGCCACCCCGCTTCTGACAGCGGCTATGACCCCAAAATTAGCGCACGGGGGGTGCTCCGGGGCTGGGGCCGAAAGCCCTCATTTGTCCTGCCGTTCGACCTGCTACCGGGGCACGGCCCCTAACATGCAATGAGATATGACCGGAACTGGAACAGCAGGGACCGTGCCCGCCCACGGGCACCATCGTGGACGAATCGTTGTCGGCGTGGACGGTTCGGACTCGTCTAAGGACGCATTGCTGTGGGCTTCGCACCAAGCAGAGCTCACGGACGCCTCGCTCGAGGCCGTAATAACCTGGGAGATCAGCCCCAACTCCTACGGCGTCGCGCTGCCCCTACCAAGCGACTATGACCCCGCCGCCATCGCGACGCAGACGCTCGACGAGACGGTGCGCAAAGTCCTCGGTGAAAGCAGCGAGGCCCACGTGGTAGCCAGGGTTGTCGAAGGCCCGCCGGCACGCTCGCTTCTCGACGTGGCCAAGGGGGCCGACCTGCTAGTCCTGGGTAGTCGAGGCCACGGGCCGTTCGTCGGGGTGCTCCTTGGCTCGGTAAGCGAGTACTGCGCAGCCCACGCCACGTGCCCCGTCGTGGTGATCCGCCACCAAGACGACGCAGTAGACCAACCCAGCGCGGCGACCACCTGACTTCCGGCCTAGCACAAGGGCCATAATGCCCTAGAAGGCATGACCTCAAGCGTCGGACAATGGTTTCACACCCCAAAATTGAGGTGCGCCGAACCACCAGGGAGGCGAACATGAGCCAGTGCCACGACCCTTATGACCCCATCGAAGGGCCGACAGTCAAGGAAATCGCGGATAGCAGCGCACCGAATGCCGCACAATGCCACGACTCTTATGGCAGCGTTGACTTGACCACGGCGGCGCTGCCGACCACGGCGAAGACTGCCGCGGCCCCCGAGAACAGGGCCCGCCTACGCCGGCGGATCGTCGTCGGCGTGGACGGATCAGGGGCGTCGAGGGACGCCCTGCGGTGGGCCGCACGCCAGGCCCGACTAACAGGCGCTTCGCTAGAAGCCGTGATCAGCTGGGAGATCGCTGCAACCGCCTATTACCCTGTACCCGTACCGAGCGGCTACGACCCCGCCTCCAACGCCAGGGATGCTCTAAACGAGGCGGTCTCTAGCGTCCTCGGCGATCCTGACGGCTTGGAGCTAATTCCTACCGTCGTCCAGGGCCCGCCGCACGCACGCTTCTACGGGAGGCCAAGGGCGCCGACCTGCTGGTCGTTGGCAGCCGCGGCCACGGGCCGCTCATCGGGATGCTGCTCGGCTCGGTGAGCGAGCAGTGCATGACCCAGGCGACTTGCCCCGTAGTGGTGGTCCACGAGAGCTATCGCGCAGCCTGAGCATTCCCGGCTCGCCAATAGCTTTAGCCGCTTGCGGCGAGCTCGGGTACGCCTTTTCCTGGCTGTACGCCGCCATCGGCCTCGCCACCAAAGACCCCGAAACCGCTCAGGTTGCCGGCATTCTGCCGTTCTTCGTCCTCATGTTCGCCAGCAATGCGATCGTCCCGGTGTCTGATATGCCCGGGTGGTTGCAAGGGTTCGCCCGTAACCAGCCGCTAAGTGTCACCGTTTCGGCCGTCCGGGCCCTTCTGGAAGGCGGCCCGGTTGCCCACTGGGCCTGGCAGTCGCTCGCCTGGTCTGCTGGCATACTGCTGGTCTTTTTTGCCCTCGCGCTCCATATTTACCGTACAAGCGCCTCCTAAAACGGGCCCGTCTGACCCACTTTTCCACGGAGGCCGCGCAGATTGGCGCGACTTCTATTCGATTTCCGGATAAAAATGGGCCAGGCGCGGGAAACGGCCCTCCGTAGCCCCTAGTTCATGTTGGCGCAAGGCTGGCGTGTGCACGATGGCGTATGACACCGAACAGCGTTGCGTTTGAGAAGGCTCAAAGCCGTCGGCCTTGACCAGGAGCTGTAGCCGTGACTGCCACAAAGAACTCAGCAAAGCATGGCCGACCTCGCCGAGCTCGCCGGCGTCGCCGTTTCCTTCGGCTTCGTTCTCTGCTGGCCATCCCGGCCCTGTTGATCTGCCTGCTCGGCATATCTCTTGTCGGGGCCGCCCTTTCACCAGGCAACCAGGACTTTGAGGCCAAGTGGGCCGACTGGTTACGAGCCCATCACGCTGGGCTTGTGGCGCAACGCTTCGAGGAGATTCTATTACTCGGCCACAGCCCCATCCAAAGGGGGCCAACCGAGGAGCCTCAACAAGATCCCGGTGACGGTCGGCGGCACCACAACCACCACGGGCGCCCCCGGCGCGTACCCCTAGTCCCACCACGGCGCTACCCACGACGACGACGACGACGCACCCGCCGGGGCTCCCAGCGCCCTCGCCGGTTCCTCTCGTGGTCCAGCCTGCGTTGGCAGGCGAGGGGGACTGGCAAGCCACGGGGCCACTGGTGCAAGGGGTGCCTGCTATGTACGTTGCCCAGTTCCGAGCCGACGACATTTACACGAGCCAGATCACCTCCGCGGTCTGGATCGACTCCAAACTGCTGAGGCTCGAACTGGTCCCTGGTTCGACCGAACCGGGTGGGACCTGGGCACACCTCCCCTACGTGACACCGTCCGAACTGCCTTACTTGGTGGCCGCTTTCAACGGGGGCTTCCGCTTCCAGGACGCGCGCGGTGGCATCTACCTCGAGGGCAGGGCGGGAGTGCCGCTTGTCCCCGGCGCCGCTTCCTTTGTCATTTACAAAGACGGCCGAGTCGACATCGGTAACTGGGGGACCGAAGTCACCATGTCCCCTGGGGTCGAATCAGTCCTGCAGAATGTTGTCTTGCTGGTCGACCACGGCCAGTTGGCCCCCTCAGCCACTTACACCGACAATGCCATCTGGGGCTATACGCTCGGCGGGGGCTACGTTGTGCCCCGCAGTGGTATCGGGGTGACAGCCGACGGGGCCCTGGTCTACGTTGCTGGGCCAGCGCTGACAGCCAAGTCGTTGGCCGAGTCTCTCCAGCGCGCAGGGGCGGTGCGGGCCATGACGCTCGATATCAACCCCGAGTGGGTGACGTTCAACTTTTATGCTCACTCCGCAGGCCAGTCCGGCCAGGTCACGGGCACCAAGCTCTACCCGGAGATGCAGCGGTCCGCCGACCGCTACCTCCCGCCCGTGCCGGAGGCGCGTGACTTCTTCGAAGTGCTGTCAGCTGCACCCCCGACCGGTGGGTAGGTCACCGGGTCGAGCCTTTTGGTCACGACAGGCCTTTCGATGTTCGCGTAACGCTTAAGGTTCGCTCGTTATCGCGGGACCGCTCCGGGCGGTGTCGAACGGGAAATTGGCCGTGTATTGCCAGGACCCGTCGTAGCCGATCACGAAGCCCTCGTAGCCCTCTATCGGCTCGATAAATTCGAGGCCCGCCGGCCCGGCGACAGCAAGGGCAGTGGCCAACGCATCGGCCAGGCCGAGGTCCGGCCCTGTGACGCTCGCCGAGGCGGCGCGGGCCGTAGGCTCGCCTGTTCTCGGGTCGATCAGATGATCGCCCCGCTCGTAGGTGCCAGATGTAGCGATCCCTCCGGTGAGCTCGACGACGCAGGCCAGGCGCCGTCGGTCGCTTGGGTCGACAATGCCAACCCGGAAGGGCCTGCCCGGGCCTGGGCAGCCGGATGCGACCACATCGCCGGCAGCGTTGACGATCCCGCCCGTGAACCCGGGCATGGACAGGACACCCAAGGCACGCTGTGCGGCCCACCCTTTTACGTACCCGGTGGGGTCGAGCCCTCCGGGCATCGCCCAGGGGTCGAACCACCCATCAGACAGAGAGCGCGCCGTCGCGCACCCTTCCAGCACGACCGCCACTTCTGGAGGAGCGTCGGCAACGGTGATCTCCCCTCTGCGCAGTTGGTTTATCGGGCTGTGCTCTTTCCAGGTGCTGAAAACTGCGTCGGCCCGTTGGAGCACCGCCCTCGCGCGGGCGACCCGCACATAGAGCTCTTTACGATCAACCTCATCAGCCTCGCCGAAAACGTCGATGGTCACCACGGTCCCCATCACCTGTTCGCGGTGGTGGGACAACCGAGCCCGCTCCGGCGGCGCGCTCGCCGCGTTCGCGACCGGCGTCATTTGAACCCCAACTGCGACAGCGCCGACTGCAGGGACTGTTCGAACCCTGCGCTCGTGTAACTTGCCCCCGAAACGCCTTGGATATTGGCGCTCTGAGCCTGGAGAGCTTCCTGTTCGAGAACAGGTACCGATTGCTGGTCGATCGACTGGGAGCGGAAGTTGCCCCCGTCGTCGATCGACGCGATCGTGACGTTGGTTAGCTTCGTCCCTGAGACCGTTGCGGCCACGGACAAGACCCCATAGCTGTAATTGACCGCAGCCCCGGTAGCGGTCTTGGTTGCTGCGGATGAAGTGGGGGGGCTGGCCGTCGCGGGTGGCCCTGAGCTAGCCGGGCCTGTCGTGGTGGAGGTTGGTGCGCTCGTCGGCGAACCTCCCGGCGCGGCCGGGCCCACGGCCTGGCCGAGGCTGAGCGTGGCAGGCTTTGTATGGAAGCTCAGGACGCCGGCCAGGCCGGCAATTGTGGCGATCACCACGACCCGGGCGCGTCTCATTTCGCCTCTCTCATTCGCTGGGCCCCTCCTGTATACCCAGCCCTGGACCTATGCATCAGAAATCGAACCCTTCTTTGTGGATACGGTCCTTCGGTACCCCCAAGCTGAGAGCTGCCGACACGACGCTTTCGGTGAAGCCGCTCGGCCCACAGATATAAACGTCGCGGGTCGCGAGATCAGGCACGAGGCGCTGAAGAACGCGGGAGTCGAAGCGGACCTTGTGGCGTGGTCCGACCACCGCATAGGCCCGCCCGCCCCGCCCCTCAACAAGAGCGGCGACCTCATCGCGGTGCACCAGGTCTTCAGGGGCCGACGCGCGCACGACCACGGCTACGTCGACGGATGCAGGCAGGTCCTCTAACAGCGCCCGTAAAGGGGTGATGCCGACCCCGGCCGCGATCAATGCCACCCGGCCAGTCGACTGGGCATGGTGGGTAAAGGCACCGTCAGGGCCCCTCAACCCACACGCGGGTCCCGGGCCTGAGCCGAGCGACGGCGCGGCTGTGGTCGCCAAGAGCCTTAATCGTCACTCGCACCATCGGTGGGCGGGGCAGGGCAGACAGCGAATATGGGTGCGCCTGCCACCACAGGTCCCGGGTGAGAAAGCGCCACTGGAAGAACTGGCCCCCAGACACTGCGAGGCGGTCTATCCGGCGCCCTCGGCAGACGATCGAGTACACGCCCGGCGCCTCCTCGTGAGCCCACTCGACACGCAGCTGGTGGCGGAGGTTGCGGGCGATCGGCAGGCCGAGGCGGTAGAAGATGACGAGCCCAGCGGTAGATGCCCAAGTTGTCGCCCATATAGCCCGGGCCAGGGGGTGGCCCACAAAGCTGACTCCCGTCGCGATCTGGTGGGCGAAGGCGAGGGCCAGGGCAATATAGGTGTACAGGTGCACGACCCACCACGTCTCGTATTTGAACCGCCTCCGGGCGGCCCTGACCGAGGTAACGGCCACCATCAGGAGCAGGCCGAAAGCGACGGCGGCGGCGAGCATGTCGGGGTACGAGGACAAGAAAACCCACATCTGGCGCAGCACACCGGTCTTGGATGCTTGGGCATAGCCGAGGGTGATCAGCACGACGTGTGCACAGATGATCCCAAGCGCCCATGGTGCCGTCCGGCGGTGCCAGCGGACGAGCCGGTCCTGGCCGACGGCTCGTTCGAGCCACACCACGCGGGCGATGAGCACCAACATGATCAGCAAGAGGTAGGCCCCGACGAAACCGGCGAGCCTACCGCCGGCGATGAGCAGGCCTCCAGGAGCCGCTAACGAACCACGCGTCTCCCCCGTGACCACCGCCCCCAGCACTGCGCCAAAGCCTGTCCCGACGAGTGCCAGGAAAACATCAGCGGCCGAACGACGGGGAGGGCGGCCCGGTCGGTGCCGTGCCCGCCGGTGAGACGGCGCTGGCCGGGCCGGGACGCTAGCGGGCGGCCGCCCAGGCAAAGTTAGGTCCCGGTCGGAGAGCTCGACGGGCTCGGCAATTGTCACTTCGTCCTCTCTGGTTCGCTTCGCTGCCACCGCTGAGCGTAGGGAGCGGACCTTACGACGAGGTGAAGCCGAGCCTCCCGCCGGCGCTTATTACCTTTGTTTTATTGTCCCTTCACCTTCCTCGAACGGTCCAGCTTCGGTGTCGAGTGCCTGGCGGGCGCTTACGAGCCCGGCGGCGCCCTCTTGAGGGCCTCCGCCGTTGGCGGTGCTCCACGCGTGCTCGGGACGGTGGCGAGGCCAGGACACGGCTATCCTGGCGCCTCCTAGAGGCGCTGTCGTCACGGTGCAGGTGCCCCCCGTTGCCCGCACAACGGCATCTGCTATCGATAGGCCGAGCCCGGCACCGCCGGGCACGTCGCTGGCGCGGTGGAACCGCTGGAAAATGCGTTCACGGTCTACTTCCGAGATGCCCGGGCCGCTGTCGTCGACGACGAGCATTACCCGCTCGCCGTCCACCGATAAGGTGACATCTACTTGCCCTTTGTCGTTGGCATACCGGCAGGCGTTGTCCAGTAGGACCGAGACCAATCGGTCGAGCCACTCGGCGGGAGCGAAGACGATTGGTGGCATGGCGCCCTTCTCGCTGACCGTTATCGTGATGCCCCGCCGGTCCCCAATAGCCTTGAAGCGGTCGGCACAAACGCTAACTACGCTGGCGACGTCGACCGCTCCCGTGGGAGGGGCGGTGGGGAGCGAGTCCAGACGGGCCAGCCAAAGCAAGTCCTCCACGATGTGGCGCAGCCTCTTGCTCTCGCCGGCAATTTGCTCCAGGGCACGTCGGTACTCCGGTGCTGAGCGCTTGACGTTGAGCGCCAGGCCAACTTCTGCCTCGATGACGCTGAGCGGGGTGCGCAACTCGTGTGAGGCGTCCGCTGTGAACTCGAGCTGACGTCGACGGGCGCGCTCGACCGGCGCCGCCGCACTGCGGCCGATGACCGAGGCGGCTCCATAGAGGATGACCAGGGCAAGGGCGCCGAGGATGGCCTCGATGACAAGCAGGGTCGACAGGGCCGTGCGGACCTGGTCGGCAGTTGTCCCGGCGATGAGCCGGCCATCAGCGAGCTCGGTGCTGGTCACCCTGAAGGCTCGGCCGCCAACAGTGACGTCGGTCGGTTGGTCGACTTGCAGGGCGCTGGTCGGCAGGCCAGGCGCGTTGGTGTCCAATTGGACCGCCTGCGCGGTGTGAGCCGGCACCCACCACAGCACGATGGGGGCGTCATCGAAGTCGCCCGAAAATTGTGGGCTGTAGGAGCCGAGCGTTCCGGTTCGGCCCCTGGCGGCAGCGTAGGGATGACCTGGTGCAGGCGAGCCGCCAGCCGCGAATCAACCTCATGGTTCAGACGGTCGACCACGACGAGGTCCACGACGAAGCAAGCCAACAGGTAAAGAGCGAGGGCGAGCAGCGTGGCCCCGAGTGCTACTCGGTGGACGTGCGTGCGGACTTGGCGGGCCGAGTTGTCGAGCCCGCGTGGCGCGCTCATTGCGACGGGCCAACCAGTCGGTAGCCAGTGCCGCGGAGCGTCTCGATCCGGGCGTCTGAACGGGCGAGCTTGCCGCGCAAGCGAGCGATATGGACGTCGATCGTGTTTGAACCGACGCCGCCCGCCTCCTCTGGCCACGCTTGTAGCACAATCGACCGGCGCGGTACCACGGCTGGGCTCCGGCGGGCCAGCAGCTCGATGATGGCAAACTCACGCGGCGTCAAGTCGGCCCGCTCGCCGGCTACAAAGGCCTGGTGGGTGGCGGGGTCAACGGTCAACAAACCGCATCGCAGCAGGGGGCTGCGGTCGCCACTTGGCCGGCGGAGGAGTGCCCGTAACCGGGCGAGCAGTTCTGCGTAGTCGAACGGCTTGACCAGGTAGTCGTCGGCACCTTCGTCGAGAGCGTGGACCCGGTCAGGCGGGGCATCTCGTGCGGTGAGCATCAGGAACGGGGTGTGGATCCCTCTCCCCCTCGCCCATGTGACAATGTCGAGGCCGGAGGCACCCGGCATGCGCCAGTCGATGACACAGACGGCATATTCGTAGATACGCAAATAGTCGATCGCCTCGGTGCCGTTTGCGACGGCATCGACGACGTAACCTTCTTCCCTCAGGCCACGCACCAACACGCTCCGCAAGTTCAGGTCGTCTTCAGCGAGGAGCAAACGCATGGGGCTCTATCGCACCCGGTCGCCGAGGCTGTTCATGCAAACGTAAGGGTCTTTGCCCATTATGGGCACAATGGCAATATCCCCCACGGGGCGCTCACAGCGGTCGGAGCCCCCGGCCTCAGGAGCGTCGCCCTTCGACAGGCGGCCTGAGGGTGGCGTCGAAGCCAACGCCAGGTTGACTGGCACAGTTGCGGCCGTTTTATTGCTCTTGCTGGCCGCCGAGGGTGTAACCGTGTTGCGCATCCGAGCGCTGCTCACCCCCCATGTGTTCATCGGCATGCTACTGGTGCCGCCCGTCCTGTTGAAAATGGGCAGCACCGGTTATCGCTTCGTGCGCTACTACGCCGGTTCTCCGGCCTACCGGCGCAAGGGCCCACCGCCTGCGCTGTTGCGTTTGCTCGGCCCGGTCGTTGTGTTGTTGACGCTCACGCTTTTCGCAAGCGGGATCGCCTTGTTGTTCGCCCCTCATGGGCTCCGTAGAGAACTTCTTTTTGTCCACAAAGCCAGCTTTGTCCTTTGGTTCGTGGCGATGGCCGTGCATGTGCTGGGCCACCTGCTCGATACTGCCCGGCTCGCCCCCCTGGACTTCTACTGGCGCACTCGTAGGCAAGTTGAGGGAGCAGGACTGCGCCAATGGGCGGTTGCCGCCAGCATCGCACTCGGTGCTTTGCTGGCCTTGCTCTGCGTCGGGCGGGTCGGTCACTTCCTGGCCGGCTAACACCGCACGTCGGCTCGTTTCGCCGATACCACAGCGAAGCCGGCTCCGGACGGTCTGAGCTGTGCCCCCTGGTCGTGTGTGACGTGGAGAAAGGAAGGATTCTCATGCGGAGCCCGTCCTAACCAGTGGCGGGGTGGGTTGGGGTGGCGCCGCCCGGACCAAGGACATCGAAACCGTCTGGGGTGTTGAGAAGTCCCGGGGAGGTGCCCGCCTCTCCTGTCACACCGTACTGCCACACCAAAGCGCCGGTCACCGGGTCGATGGCCACCATGCGGTCGTTGTAATCGTCGTTCAACATGAATGCTCCCGAGGGCAGTAGCTCCACTAGCGATGGGCGGTTTAGCACGCCCGGGCCGACGTCGGTTGGTCGCGGTAGAGGACCCGCCCTTGGCGGTTGAACTCGATGATGGCCCCTGGGTCTTCATAATCGGCGACAAGATAAGTGGCCGGCCCTATCTGCTGTGGATCGGACGGGTAGCCGATCGGGAGCTGGGTGTCCCAGACGAGGTGCCCCGTTTGGGTGTACTCATCGACCCATGAACCGTTGACCTCCGAAATAAGCAGGTCCCCGTCCGCCAAGGGTGTGTCGCCATTGGGAGAGCCGAGAGTTGCCGGGGGGCCGTGCACGCAATCGCCGGGTGTCCCGATCTGGGCCAGTACCCGCTTTTGAGGGCTTATTACCAGCACCCGGCAGTTCATCGGGTCTGCGACTGTGATATCCCCGTTCTTCAACAGGTAGGCGTCATCGGGATTGTTGAGGTAACCGGGCGACGACCCCGGGACGCGGGGGTGGCCGTAGGACCATTGCAACCGACCTGATGGGTAGGCGAGCTCTACGATGGTCTCGTTCTCCTCCTGGTTGGAGATGATGGCCGTTCCGTGGCGGATGAAGAAGGCGTCGTCGGGGAAGTAGAAGCCTCCCGGAGGCGGGTCGGCGTGCTTCGACGGATAGGACCAAATGACCTGGCTGGCATCGTTGAGGACAAGGAGGCGGTTGTTCCCCCTGTCGGCCACCAAGAGCTGGTCGCCGAAAAACGGTGACCCCGCACCGGGGATCCCGGCGTCGCCGAAGCCGAAGTTGGGCTCCAGCACTTGCACGGTGGCGGTCGGCGTGCCTCCGGCGACCTCGCCGCCCACGATCCAAGCCCTGTGGCCAAGTACTGCCGCGCCGGCGTTGCTCACTGCTACCGGTAGGGAGCCGGCGCGCAAGAAGCTATGACGCTTCAGGTCAAATGCATAGACGGTGGCCGTCGGCCGGAGCGACGGCCCTTCGGGCGAATCACCTCCGGCCAGGTACACCGTCCCGCCCAGGTCCACAGCGACGGCGCCGCTCACCGGTACCGGGAGTTTGCCAACAAGCACCACTTGGTGCGAGCGAGGGTCTACGGCCTGCACAGCGCGGACCGGCTGACCGTTGCTCGCTTGACCTCCGAAAACATAGAATCTTGCCGTCCAGGGCGGCCACCGCCGGGTAGCGGACCGCCACGGCTAGGCGAGCCACCTCCGTGTAATGAAGGCCGTCGGTCGTCGCTAACACCTCGGGGTCCAAGGCCGCGCCGTCGTAGCCCCCGACGACGTACGCGGTGCCGCCGATGCTGGTGGCGGCGGCATCGGCTCGCGCTGCTGGCAGATAGCCAGACGGCTCGACGGTACCTGGGACCTCGAAACGCTGAGCCGTCGAACTGGGCCCGGTTGTCCCGCCGCCGAAAACCAGTGCCTGGCGCCCGATGACTACGCCGGCCGCGTCGTGGGTTGGGACCGAAAGGTCCCCAACCAGCGTGAGACGCCCGTTCGATGTGCCAAGGGTGAAGATCCCGGGCACTGAGGCCCCTGCGCTGTCAAGACCCCCGGCAATGAGCAATCGGTTGGTCGGGGCAGGCAGGACAACTTCTCTGCTGATCGGTGCGGCCAGCTGCCAAGGGAGCAATCCGGCTTCGATGGCCGGCAAGCCTGTTCCTGGCGAACGACGGCTTGGTGAGCCTACTGAGAGCAACCCAGAGCGTGCCGCCGTCCTAGCAGGGCCCCGCGAGGCAACGCCACCAGCCAAAAGCCCCGACACCTGCAGCGCGAGAACCGCCAACCCGACTGCGACGACCACAGTAATACCCGGCACGAGCCGAGCCCGACGGAGGTTCCGAGAGCCTGCGGGGCGACGGCGCCGTCGCTTCATGCGACACCGCTGGGGCGCGTCGAGGACCGTTCTCGCCGTGAGGTGGCGACGGTACTCGACGGAGCGGCCGGTCCAGTGATCACCGAACTCGTCGAAGGACCTGCCGGGACCGCGACGACGGGAAGAGTGCCGAGCGTTAGGGTCGCCGATTTGGTGTGGAAGCTGACCACAGCGGCAAGGCCTGCCATTGTTGCCCCCACCACGATTGGAGCGCGCCTCACCGGGCTCGCTCCAAGCCGTCAACCATCCGCGTAAAGCTGGCCGTTTGGCCCGAGGGCCACAGGAATGGGTGACAGACCAGTCGTTGCCGGCCCCTGCAGCACGGCTCCGGTCATCGCGTTGAAAACCGATCCATGGCACGGGCAGGCGAAGACGTCGTTGGTCCCGTCGAACTGGACGGTACAACCCGCATGGGGGCAGATCGCCGAGAAGGCCCGGAACTCGCCGCTTGTTACCTGGACGACGAGAGCGGGCACCTGCTGGGCCGGATCGGTGAAGCTGGCTGCACCCCCTATAGGCACGTCGGCCGCTGGCCCGATCAGCGTCCCCGGCGGCACCCGTGCAACAGGGCCGGCAGTCGTGGCGGGTGGGACCGTGCTCGTCCCGGGCACCGTCGCCACGGAGCTCCCAGAAGTGGTCGGGCTCGTGGTCGGGCTCGTCGTCGGGCCCGTGGTCGAGGTCGTGGGGGCACCTTCGGCGATCGCACCAACAGAGCCGGAGCGTTGCGGGGCGTGGACGAGCCGTCCGATTCCTGCCGTGAGCCCGCCAAACACGGTCCCCACCAAGGCGGTAAGGCTCGCCGCGCCTGCCTTTTGGAGGAAGATCCGCCGCTCGGCGTCGGCCGCTCGCTGTCTTGAGGCTGCCAGTTGCGTCTTGCTCGCTCCAGTTTGGGCGTTCAACCCAAGAGCTTCTCGCACGCGCTCGGCGCGGTTGGCGTAGATGTGGTCGAGCGACCAGGTGCCCGGCCCTCCCAGAACGAACGGCGTCCACACGAACAAGAACACGATGTCCGGCCCGTAGTAGTAAGGGCTGTCCCTGAAGCTCACAGTGAGGAAGAACGACAACGAAAGCAGCCGCGCCGCCGGTGGCAGCAAGCCGACCGAAAAGCCCGAGCAGTGTCCCGAGCCCGACGGCGATCTCACCAAAGGCGATCAGGACAGCGATAAGGACGGGGGCATGCAGCGCAAAGGCCAGAAAGTGATGAAGAGGGCTCGTGATCATGGACCCGCCGAGCTGCTCTTGGAACGAGCCCGGCGCAGTGGCACTAAAAAAGTTGGGGTTGGCGAGCTTTTGCGACCCGGCGAACACGAACGTCACCCCGAGAAAGGCGCGCAGGAGGAGCAAGGCTCCTCCTGGCGCGACGAGTGCCCGTGCTAACCAAAAGCGGTTCGCTGGCTCCCAGTTCCCGGAACGGGGACGGGCTTTCACTGTTCGTTCTGCCTCCAACGCTGGTTTAGCACCTCCGACCAGCCTAAGGAGCGGACCTTACGGCTACGTGAAGTTGAGCCTTGCGGTGAGTGCAATTGAATTTCTCACCACTGAGATCGGTCTACACCCATCTCAGTGGTGCTCCGGCGGGGACCAGCGGCGCACCACACGCCGAAGCGCAAGTCCTTCATCGATTTTCGGCTCCCTCGGGCGTGTTTCACGCGGCCGCATGGGCCCAAGCAAACCTTTATAGTGATCGTGTCGCGCCGCTCAAAACCGTTCCGAAATAACGAGATCAGGCGTAAGTTGACGTCGTTGAGCCCTCCGGCAGAGCGCTCGCAGACGGCGACCCGTCATGGTCGCCGTCGCCGTCGAGGGGGGGCGGCTTGCCACCGCGTGCTCGGCGTCGGTCTGATGCTCACTCTCCTGATCTTGTAATGGCTTTTGTCCCTCCTTTGTAGACTTGAGCTGCGGCCGCCACACGGCTTCCGGATGGCGGGGAGCAGGTCATGGCGGTCGCTCGGTGCTCTTCCGGCGGGACGGGGGCTTCGTCAGTGGGGCCGGCCACGGACCTGGTCAGCCCCATGGCGGCAGCCACAACGAGAGCCAGCCCGAAGGCCTCGCCTACCAAGTCGGCGGGGCTGTTGCGGAACTGCTCGTCGAAGATTGCCACCCCGATCACCAAGCTGACGACCGGGTCGACCGTCATGATCGCCGGCAGGCTCGAGTGAAGTGGCCCAGCTTGGTAGGCGAGCTGATTGAGCAAGAGACTGCAAAGCCAGACTGCGATGAAAACATAGAGGGGCCATGCCGTAACAACGGCACCCGGGCCTCGGTTGAGGGTCCCCATAACCTGTTTCAACAGGCCTGCTTTCGCGGCGAATGACAGGCCGGTAGCGGTGCCTAACAACGCGGCCGCCGCGCTACCGGTGGCGCGCCTGCCCACCACAAAAAAACCGAGGAGGCCAAGGCCAATTAGCGCGCCAAGGACAACTGTAGGAAGGGCATCGGCCGGCTTAGTGACGCCGTCGGCCGGCGTAGCGACCGTAAGGAACAACACCAGCCCGACCACGAGGCCAAACGCCCACCGAAGTTCGCTGCGCCGGGGGCGGCGGGGCTCGAGCAGCTGGCGCAGTGCTAGGGCGAAAACGGCACTGCTGACGAGCAGGGGCTGCACAAGGGTCAGAGGGCCGTCCCGCAACGCGAGAGCGTGCAGGGCGAAACCGGCTATGCCAGCTGCGCTCCCGACTATCCACATGGGGTGACGGAGCGTCCCTGAAATGAACCCGCCCAACCTGGCGGTCCGGAGGGTGTCAGCTTCCGTCACGAGCCCGGCGCTGCGGTGCTGGAGAGCTGCAGAAACGGCGAAAAGAGCGGCCGCGAAAAGAGCGGCCAAGGTGGCGGTCAGCACTGTCGGCCTCCTGAGCCGGCCCGGACTAAGCCGAGTGTACGGACCCCCAGCCAAGCGCGGGCGCGCCTGTGGGGCAGGCGTATGTGCACCTAAGCAAGCGTAAGTAGAGGCACCTTAAGCCAACATGAACGCGGCAACACCACAAATCTAGTCGGTCCTTGGCCTAGCTCTTCGCTGGAGGTGCCGAACCCTGGCAGCTGGACGGCGGGGCGGGCTCAACAATAGCGGGCTGGCAAGTAGCGCGGTCTCAGCGAAGGTGGCGGATGTCTTCGACGCCTGAGCGGGCTGCGCCGAAGTCGACCCGGATGCGAGCGTCGACCACGAGCACGCCGTCGGCAGTGGCGATCACGGGGTTGCAGTCGAGCTCGGCAATCTCCGGCATGTCCTCTGCGAGCCGGCTCACCCTGTGGAGCACCTGGACCAGGCCGTCCACGTCGACACCCGGGTTGCCCCGGTAACCCGTGAGCAGAGCTGACCCTCGAAGCCCGGTCACCATCTCCCTCGCCTCAATATCGGTGAGCGGGGCGAGACGCGTGACGTGGTCACCGAGCACCTCGACGGTCACGCCTCCGAGGCCGAATACGACAAGAGGGCCGAACGCTGGATCCTGCAACGCCCCGACGATCGTTTCAACGCCACCAGGGGGGACCATGGGCTGCAACATCGCGCCCGTCATGGCTTGGCCGAAGGTGCGCTGCATCGCTTCGTAGGCCGCCGCGACCGTCTCGTGGCCTTGCAGCCCTAGTTGCACTCCCCCGCGTTCGCTCTTGTGGACCGGGCCGAGCACTTTCAGCGCCACCGGGCCGCCTATCTCTTCAGCCCACTTGCCGGCCTCTTCTGCGCTGTACGCCTCTACCGTTCGCAACACCGGTACACCGAAGGCGGCGAGCACGTCCATCGCCTGCGCACCGGTTACCCAGCCAGACCTGACATCGGCACCGGTCTCACCAATGTCGCGGGACAGGCATCGCCGCGCTGCGTTCACATCGACGTCCGCCAGAACCGGTACCTTCCCCGGCGGCTGTTCGCGCCACTCTCCATAGAGAAGGGCGTGAGCAAGCGCCCGCACGGCGGTCTCGGGGTAGGTGAAGCTCGGGACAGGGTAGCGTGCGGACCGAAGGATGGTCTGACCGCTGTCGTCGGCGCCAAGCAGGCTCGCCACGACGGGGCGCGCCACCACAGGCTGCTCGTCAAGCGACGTAGCGTCTGCCCGAGCGGCAGCGCGGTCCACCGCGGCGACGATTGCAGCAGCAACGTCGTCGGTCCTGCGGGTCACCAGCGGCGGGGTGAAATTAACCACCACGGCATCGATTTCCCCGCACGAGAGCAATAGGTCGAGGAACTGTTCGTACATAGGCGCACTTGCCTCCGCCCCGAGGTCGATCGGGTTGCTGACCCCGCCGTTGCGAGGGCAGAGCTCGGCGAGGCGGCGCTGCAGTTCGACGGAGAACTCCGGCACCTGCAAACCGTTGCTGATGCAGGCATCGACAGCGAGAACCGCCGGGCCGCCCACATTGCTCAGCACAGCTACCCGGAGGCCCTTGCCGAGCGGCTGGGATCCGACCACCTGGGCCACGTCGAAGAGCTCTTCGATTGTGTCCACACGGATCACACCGGTCTGGCGGAACAGCGCGGCGACTGTCTCGTCTGAGCTGGCTAGCGCGGCCGTGTGCGAGGACGCAGCCCTGCGCCCAACCGAAGAGCGGCCCGACTTGACTGCGACGACAGGCTTGGAACGGCTGAACTCGCGAGCCAGCCGGGCAAACTTGCGGGGGTTACCGAACGACTCTAGGTATAGGAGCGCCACTTCGGTGGCTTCGTCCTCGCCCCACCAGGACAGCAGGTCGCTACCGCTTACGTCGGCCTTGTTGCCCATCGACACGAAGCTCGAAAGGCCGATCCCGCGCTTTTTCGCCTCAGCCAGTATGGCGATGCCGAGGCCGCCGGACTGGGAGGCAAACCCGAGGCGCCCTGACATCGGCGTGTCCCTGGCAAATGTGGCGTTCATCGAAAATTCGGGATCTGTGTTGAGCACGCCGAAGCAGTTGGCGCCGATCACCCTCATACCGTAGGAGTGGGCCAGTCCGACCACCTCGCGCTCAAGAGTGGCGCCCTTCACGCCGTCTTCGGCGAAATGCGACGACACGATCACGAGACCACCCACTCCTTTGCGACCACACGCCTCGACAACGGCGGGGACGGCTGTCGCCGGGACAGCGAGCACCGCGAGGTCAACAACCCCGGGGATGTCTTCGATGCTGGCAAAGCACGGCACGCTTGCGATGTGGGCTGCGCTCGGGTTCACGGGGTAGACAGGGCCCTGGAAGCCTCCACTGACCAAGTTGCGGACGAGCTCGTGGCCTACAGTGCCCGGCGAGCGGGACGCCCCTATGACGGCGATCGAGTGCGGCCGCAACAAGCGGGCCATCGAACGTGCCGTAGCTTTGCGGTCCCGCTCGTACAGCGAAGCGAGCGCCTCGAGCGTAGGAGCGATGTCCATGACGACGCGGATCACCCCGGACTCGAGGTTCGAGTGTTGCGTGAAGCCGGCGTCCCGGAAGACCTGCACCATGGCGTCGTTCTCGAGGAGAGTGTCGGCCGCGAAGCGCTTGAGGCCGTTCCGGCGGCCCTCGCTCGCCAGGTACTCGAGCAGAAGGGTCCCGATGCCGAGGCCCTGGTGGGCGTCGTCCACCACGAAGGCCACCTCGGCAACGTCGCTGCCGGGTATACGGTCGTACTGGGCGATGCCAATCAACTGGCCGCCTCGCTCAGCGACCAAGACAAGATGGTCGGGCTCAGCCTCACTCAGCACGCTATCAAGCTCCACCTCTGAGAGGTGCGGGTGAGCACCGAAATAGCGCAGCCGTACCGTTTCGGGCGACAGCCGACCGTGCAACGCGACGACCGCAGGCCCGTCTTCGATTGTGACATAGCGAATGCGCGCCGTCGAGCCGTCGGCCAGTACGACGTCACGCCCCCAGGGCGCGGAAGGCTCAGCAGCCATCAGTTATCTCCTTTGCGATCAGGTAAATGCCAGAGAAGGGTGCGGGGCCCGTACTGCCAGCCGGCAAGCCGCTCTATACGCATCCGGAGCACGGCCGTGAGGGTTGGGTCGACCAGCGTCAACTGCGGTGGGCTTTTCGGTGCAAGACCCTCCTCCGTCAATTCGCAGTGACCCTGGACCAGCACTTCCCACCTCCAGGCCCCATCGCTGCTGGCCCCTGCTGTTTCGAAAGCTACCACTCCCGGTTGTCGCGGGACCGTGCCCACCAGCCCGAGCCCGGCCCGCACCACTAGAGCGTCCCCGTCGAGTACGCAGCTCACCGGGACAATGAGAGGAAGAGCGCTACGCGACAAAGCCAGATGGCCCTGGGAGGCGCCGGCGAGAAGGGAACGGCAACGTTCGTCGCTGAGCCGGGGGACTTGCCCGAATGCGGGCACTTCGACCGGGACCAAGTCCTGAGTGTGGGACATCACGACTCATAGTCGGTTACCGAGGCTGACCCCGGTCAGGGCCAAAGGCCCAACCTCCGCGGGCGCAGGGCCCTTCACTGCGCGCCGAGCAGGGGCGAGTACTCTAGCTATATGGCGCCAGAAACCCAGGCGGCCGGAAGGGAAGCAGGACTTGCCCCGCTGCCCCAGGGCAGTGACATGCTCGCGACCTTTCTGTCACTCATGCCCGACGCTGCAGTAGCAGTGGACGGCAAAGGGACGATCGTCGCCCTCAACGAGCGTACCGAAGCCTTTTTCGGGTACGCGGCGAGCGAACTGGAGGGTAAGTCCATTGAGATCCTCGTCCCTGAGCGGTTCCGCCACTCCCATCGCTCACGGCGCGCTGAATACTCTTTAGACCCGCGGGCAAGGCCGATGGGTGCCGGCCTTAACCTTTACGCAAGGAGAAAGGACGGCAGCGAGTTCCCGGTCGACATAAGCCTTGCACCGATCGGCTCCGAAGAGGGCCAGCTGGTTGTGGCGGCTGTGCGCGACATAACCGAGCGAAAAGCCGCTCAGGCGGCGGAGGCGCAGCTGGCCGCGATAGTGGAGTCCTCGGCCGACGGCATCTTTTCCATGTCCGACCGGGGCGTTATAACCAGCTGGAACCCCGGCGCGGAAACCATCTTCGGGTTCAGCCGGACCGATGTGGTGGGGCACCACGTCGGCCTCTATTTCCCGGACGACCCGGTGCTGGAGGAGCTGCTCGACTCCGCGCTCCGGGCGCGTTTCGCCGTCGCAGAGACCCGTTGGCCAAGGAGCGATGGGACCAAGATCGACGTGGCGATCTCGGTCTCGACGTTGGCCGTCGGCAATGAGACTGGTTTCTCGGTTGTTGTGCGCGACATCAGCGAGCTTGCCAGCGTGCGGTCCGAAAGGGACCGGCTGCTCATCTCCGCTGACCGGGAACGTATCGCGCGAGACCTGCACGACCTGGTCATCCAGCGATTGTTCGGGGCTGGGCTCCGCCTTCAAGGGGCGTTGGGGCTCATCAACAACGAGGCGGCTGTGACTAGGGTCTCCTCGACCATCGACGACCTCGATACCACGATAAAGGAGATAAGGGAAGCGATATTCGCCCTGGAATCGGCGCCGGGCATGGGGCTGAAGGCCCGAGTCCTCGAAGCCATCGCCGATGCAACCGAGGCGCTCGGCTACAAGCCGGCGCTCTCTTTCCACGGGCCGACAGATCGCGAGGTAGCCTTACCCGTCCAGCTCGAAGCCAGCGCCGTGCTGAGAGAAGCTTTGTCCAACAGCGCCCGCCATGCTCACGCGAGCCGGGTCGAAGTGCGCGTAACAGTTGACGACGAGGTGGGCGTGTTGGTCGTGGACAACGGCGTCGGGGTGGGCAAGCCGGGTCGTATGAGCGGCATAGCCAACGCGCGTGCGCGCGCCGAGCTGCTCGGAGGTCATCTGGACGTCTCGCCGGCCGAGGGCGGCGGTACGCGCTTCGACTGGCGTGTTCCGATCGTTACGGCGAGCACCGGGGCTTCAAAAGGTGGGAGCGGCCCTTCCCGGTGAATTGGCCGTTCTCTGTGAAGCGGCCTTTCTCTGTCAAGATTGGGACCTTAGGCCCTCCCTATAGCCGTCAGCCCACTGCGATGCTGTTCTGGAAGGCACTCGAACGCTAAGGTGCCCAGAGAGGCCGTCACCTGAAAGGAGGCCGTCATGTCGGACGCTGCACTCGAAAGCCTGAGCGAAGAGGAATGCTTGGCTCTGCTCAAGCACACCCAGTACGGGCGCGTAGCGGTTGTCACAGCTGACGGGCGCCCCGAGATCTTCCCGGTCAACTTCGTGCTGCACGATCGGACAGTTGTCTTCGTCACCGGTTCCTCGGTGCTGCAGTCTTGGGCGCCTCTCGGTCATGTGGCTTTCGAAGCCGACTCGATCGACCCGGCCACCCAGGAGGGCTGGGACGTAGTGGTAACCGGCGAGGGTGCCGACATCAGCGACGCTGTCGACCACCTGTCGCTGCTAGCGCGTGCGGACCGGATCGAAGAATGGGCGCCTGGCAAGAAGGACCACTGGATATCGATCGTCAACCCCCGTTTCAACGGGCGTAGGCTCTATAAGCCAGCTCCGGCGCCCACGTTCTACTAGTGCCACGACAGGCAACGTTCGCCCGCTTTGGCGCTGCGAACGATGGTTGGGACGAACACCGTCTTTGAGTCGCCAAAGGGGGCGAACGTTCCTGGAGGAAGCACTAACTCAACTGCCCAACCCGGTGACCCTCACCGGGACGGGTGAGCTTGGCTCCTTTCCGCCGTCGCCGAGCTCGCGGTCGTGGTTGTCTCCCCAGCACTCCACCCGCCCAGAAGTACCCAGCAAAGCGCAGTAACCGCCACCGCCGGCCGAGTCGTACACGAGGCTCGTTGCACCGGCAATGCTGTTCACCCGCACGGCAACGTCCGAAAACGCCTCGCTGCTGCCATTGCCGAGCGCCCCATCGTTGTCGTTGCTGCCCCAGCACTCGACGCCGCCACTTTCCACCAACGCGCAGTAGTGGCCCACGAGCTGAACCACGCCTGTCAGCCCCTTCACGGGGACCGCGACGTCTGACTGATGACCCGAGGTGCCGTTGCCGAGATCACCGTCACTGCCGCTGCCCCAGCACTTGACCCTTCCGCTGTGCAAGACCGCGCAGGACCCGTCGATACTCGACACACCGGACAGGCCCTTCACCGCGACCGGCACGGCTGAGTACCCGGAGGCCTTCCCGTTACCAAGGCTCCCATCCGCGTCGGAACCCCAGCACTCGACGCCCCCGCCGTCAATAACCGCGCAGTACCCGCCCCCACCGCTGAAAAGCTTCTGGATGTAGTTGAGACCTCGGACCGCGAGGGGGACGCTGGAAGACTCCGCTGTGCTTCCATTACCTAGAGCGCCATCGCTGTTGTCCCCCCAGCATTGCGCCCCTCCACTCTTCAGCTGCGCGCAAAAACTTGTGCCATCGCTGGCCAGCCCCACAGGCTTGAAGACCCCGAGCACCCCGACGGGCACGTTGGAAAACGCCACCGTAGTTCCACCGCCCAATTGGCCGTCAGTGTTGTCACCCCAACATCGGACGGACTCGGAGCTGAGCAACATGCAGTACGTGAACGCGTTGTTTGTCCCACCGTTCGTGGCGTCCGAGATCCCTGTGACCGCCACCGGGACGTCTGCTTTAGTAAGGGTCGTCGACCCGTTGCCAAGTGCACCAGAGGTATTGGTCCCCCAGCAGTCCACACCCCCGCTCAAAAGCACCGCGCAGTAGCCGCCCTGAGAAGACTCGCCCACCAGGCCCAGAACGCCCGTAAGCCCGCTTACGCTGACCGGGACGCCGGATGGCTTATCACTGTCGTCCCCGAGCTGGCCATAGTTGTTCAGGCCCCAACACTTGACGTCCCGGTGGTACAGGATCGCACAAACACCGCTGCCGTCGCTTTCCAACCCGACCGCCGTAGTAGAAGTGGGGGCCGCCGGGGCCACACGCGCCGGGCTGCCGCCGCACGCCGCAGCAAGGCCGGCGAGCAGCAGGGTCGCCGAAAGAGCCCCCGCCGCGGCCCTCAGTTCACGTCGGGCGGTCACTTCGTAGCCCGCGGGCCCTCCTCGCAGTGGGCGCCTTTTTGGCAACGGGCGCCCTTTTGGCAACGGGCGCCTTTTTGGCAACGGGCGCCTTTTTGGCAACGGGCACGTTGGCGGCACCCGGCGGCTTGCTCGCCGTCGCCCTGCCCTGCGCTGCGGGTGCGCTTGTCTTGGGGGTGGCTTGTTTCGGTTGTAAAGCTTGCTTGGCCACCCTGACGGGCGCCACAATCTTGTTCGCCGCGCCCACCTTCTTGGTTCCCGCAACGACCTTGACCGGAGCCGTCCCTCTGGCCACGGACACCTTCTTCGCCGACCTGGCGCTCCTGCTGGGAGCCGCCTGCTTGTCCGGAGCGGCTTGTTTCGCCGGAGCGGCTTGTTTCGCCTGAGCGGCTTGTTTTGCCGGAGCCTGCTTGGCCCGAGCTTGCTTCTTGGGAGCAACAGCGTCCCTTCCCGCCTCGGCCTTCTTGGCGGTCGCGGGTGTCGTCTGGAGCGCTGGCTTCTTTGTGGGGGTTAGGGCCTTCGGCGCGATCTGTTTCGCAGCGGCTGCCCTCTTTCCAGGCACGTCATTGCTGGTGGGAGACCTCCTGCCGGGGGCACCTTTTGCCACCGCGGCGGCCTTCTTGGCGGTCGCGGCGGTGGGAGGCGCCTTCTTGGCACGTCTGGCACCGTCGTCCCGAGCGGCGGCTTGCTTGGCCGTCGTTGCCGCCTTCCCTGGGCGCCTCCCCGCACCGGCTCGGGCTGGCGCCGCCTTGATGGCCGGCGCGGGGCTGGCCACTTCGCCACGATGGATCTCGGCATTGACGGTCTCGGGTGTCGGTGCTCCGGCAGGGTGAGCAAAACCCGGGAGCGCAAGCTCGATACCGCGCCTCATTGCGTCGAAGGCCTGCACCACGAAGGTCCGTTTCTCACCCTTGCGGAGCACCTCCCGCGCAGAACGCGGAGGCTCGTCACCCATACCCGCCAACGGCAAATAACAACGCGCTCTGTCGACGGAAATGAATGCTCCGTGCGAGGAGAACTCCTCGACAGTTCCTTCTACCTCGTCTCCCAGTTGGTTCCCAGCGATAAAGGTAATAAAGTTCAACGGCTCGTTGAGCGGCTCCGCCGGCACCTCGCCCACCCGCCTCCTACGCCTGCGTTTGCGCCCGCTTTTTGCCGGTTCGACGGCCTCTTCGACTGCGACGGCAATGGCCCGTTGGAGCTTGCGCTCACCGCTACGGCCACGCGAACGTTCCGCTGCCATGTCGAGGCCGCTTTCGTCGGGCGCCTCGGGCAGCTCATCGCGTTTTTTGCGTTTGGCTTCCTTTACAGACTCGCGGCTTCTCGGGCCGCGCACCGGGGTTCGGGGGGTAAAGATCCAGCCCACTCCCGGGACAGGCTTACCACCGATCAGACGGCCCTTGTCGAAGAGCCACTCGTACTCGCCGTGGAACTCCTGGAACGAGTCGTTGGACAGCACGACGGCCCCGACCTTGTCAGCGACTCTGAGCAGGAAAGCGTCACCCCTCCCGATCGCCCCCGCCGGCGGGCTCACGATTTCCGCCCCTGATTCAGCCTCCTCGAAACGCTGCCGCTCCTCTGGTGGGATCCGGTGGCCGAATGTAGCGTCCACGACGACCGTGACAACGTCGTCTGGGTTCTCAATGAGGAACTCGCGTACCGCCTCGTCGAGTTGTTTGAGTGTCGGCAGCGAATTGCCTTCCGTCGCAATGTTGGAGCCGTCCACGACTACGTGACGAGCTTGCATTTTTCTCCTGTATCGTCATCCAAACGGTCCCACCCCCGAGCCGGTTCGCGTCGCGCTTGCTCGCCGTTCAAAGGCCTTTTGGGGCCGTTGGCACAATGCCGCTGCCGGCTCACCGCCACCGCGAAACGGAAACGAACGTCTCCTACGCAGCGCAGGTCGGGCAACAGTGACATGCACCCACTTCCTACAGTGTGCCACTCGGAACGCTTGTCGTGGCGGACCTCAAGCTTAAGGGCTGGTCACGACCACCGAGGGGAACCTGCGCGGGCCCTCTGCCGCTATGAGCCCAGGGCCCTTTCGAGGATGTCGGCCTGCTCCAGCTCATGAAGAGCGTGGCTGCCCGTGGCCGGCGACCCCGAAGGAGATCGCGCCACGACGGCCAAAGTTCGCCCATTTAGGTCTTCACCCAGGCGGTCCCGTGCAAACTCCCATGCTCCCATGTTGGCCGGCTCCTCCTGTGCCCAGACCACTTCGGTGGCCTGAGGGTACCGTGACAGGACCGAGCTGAGCTGCTCGCGTGGCCAAGGGTACAGCTGCTCCACCCGCACGACCGCCACGTCGCCCACAGCCTTTGCGCCCCGAGCAACGAGCAGGTCGAGTGAGACCTTGCCCGTCGCAAGGACCACGCGGCGGACTTCTTCGGGTGCCGGTAGCGGGTCTCCGACCACCTCGTGGAAAGAGCCATCGGTTAGCTCTTCCACCGCGCTGTAGGCCTCGCGCCCGCGAAGGTAGCGCTTGGGAGTGAACAGCACCAGTGGCTTCCTGGTGGGTTGGTGGACCTGGCGGCGCATCAAATGGAAGAGCTGTGCCGCAGTGGTGACATTTGCCACACACATATTGTCTTCTGCGCACAGTTCCAAGAAACGTTCCACCCGGGCTGAGGAATGCTCGGAGCCCTGCCCTTCGTAGCCATGGGGAAGGAGCAGCACCAGGCGCGAATGCTGGTCCCATTTAACGCCGGAAGCCGCCAGGAACTGGTCGATGATTATCTGCGCGCCGTTCACAAAATCCCCGAACTGTGCTTCCCAGGCCACGAGCGCGTCGGGCGAAAACAGCGAGTAACCGTACTCGAAACCGAGAGCCGCATATTCCGACAGGAGCGAATCGTAGACAAAGAAGCGGCCCGCGCCATCACCGTGGCGGCGCGCCATATCTGCCAGCGGGATGTGCTCAGCGCCCGTGCGGTAGTCCACATAGACAGCGTTGCGGTGCCCGAACGTCCCACGGCGCGTGTCCTGTCCACAAAGCCGGACGTCGCGGCCCTCGAGAACGATCGTCCCGTAGGCGAGGGCTTCTCCGAGCGCCCAGTCCACCTGCCCCGATGCCCACAGCTTGCTGCGAGATTCGAGCAGCTTGGCAATTTTGGGGTGGAGGGTGCAATCATCCGGTGACCGGGTCAGGGCATCCACAACGGTTTCCAGCGTCCCCATTTCGACTGCGGTGCTCACCGCTGCCGCGAGGGGGGCATGACGCTGGACCGGAGGCAGGCTCGTCAGCTGCGGCGGGGCGGACGCCCTAGTCTCATCGAGGGCCGCCTGCAGGCGCCGTGAGAAGTCAGCCAGCGCGGCCTCAGCCTCCTCCAGCGTGATGCGGCCGCGCCGGACAAGCGCCTCGGTATAGAGCTTCCTCACGCTCCGATGGTCTCTTATCAGCTGGTAAAGCAGCGGCTGGGTGAGGGACGGGTCGTCCTGCTCGTTGTGGCCGTAGCGCCGGTAGCAGACCATGTCGATGACAACGTCCTTGTGGAATTCCTGGCGGAAATCCAGCGCCAGCCGGGCCACCCGGACGCAGGCCTCCGGGTCGTCGCCGTTGACATGGAATATCGGCGCTTGGACCATCTTTGCGACGTCAGTCGCATATACCGACGACCGAGCCGAATCAGGGTTGGTCGTAAAACCAAGCTGGTTATTGATAACCAGGTGAACAGTGCCGCCGGTTTCGTACGCCGCCAGTGTCGACATGTTCAGTGTTTCCGCCACTACTCCCTGGCCCGCGAACGCGGCGTCACCGTGCACTATCACTGGAAGGACCACGTCAATGACCGGCCTGGCAGGGTCGTCATGATCTGAGCCGGTAGCGACCGAGATCGTGTCCTGCAAGGCCCTCGCCATGCCCTCGACGACCGGGCCCACCGCCTCGAGGTGGGACGGGTTGGACGCCAGGGCCACGTCGAGCTCATTGCCTGAAGCGGCCCGGAAAGTGCCCCTGAAACCCTTGTGGTACTTGACGTCTCCGGAACCCTGGACAGTGGTCGGGTCGAGGTTGCCCTCGAACTCGCCGAACAACTCCTGATAGCTCTTGCCGACAATGTTTATGAGGACGTTCAGGCGGCCCCGATGAGCCATGCCCATTACGGCGTGCTGGTGCCCCTCGTCGGCCGCACGCTCCAGCAACGCGTCCAGAAGAGGGACCGCCGACTCGGCTCCCTCCAAGCCGAAGCGCTTCTGGCCGATGTACTTCGTCTCTAGGAACCGCTCAAGCGCCTCAGCCGCGTTCAACTTGGCAAGGATATGGCGGTGCTCCTCCGGCTCGAGGTTCGTCGCGGCCCCCTCGACGCGTTGTTGGATCCACCGCTTTTGCTCAGGCTCCATGATGTGCATGTACTCGACGCCGACCGTACGGCAGTAAGCGTCCCTGAGCACCGAGAGGATCTCACCTAGCCGCATCCGGTCCTTGCCCGCCAAGCCCTGCGCGAGGAACTCCCTGTCGAGGTCCCACACCGTTAGCCCGTAAGTGGCAGGGTCGAGCTCGGCGTGCATCTGTGGTTCTTTCCAGTCGAGCGGGTCCAGATGAGCGATCAAATGGCCCCTAACCCTGTGGGCATTGACGAGCCGCTCGACTTTTTGTTGTTTTTCCAGGTAATTGGTCGCCGGCTCGAACGGGTCGTTCACGTCCTGGTTGTACCTGACGGGCTCATAAGGCACGCCCATCGAGCGGAAGACACCCTCGTAAAAACCGTCCTCGCCCATGAGGAGCTTGTGAGCCCGCTGGAGGAACAACCCCGACTCGGCGCCCTGTATGACCCGGTGGTCATAAGTAGAGCTGAGTGTGACGACCTTGGAGACTCCCAGCTCCGCCAGCTGGCGACGGTCCGCGCCTTGCCACTCGGCGGGGTAGTCGATCGTGCCGACACCCACGATCGCGCCCTGCCCAGCCATCAGTCTCGGTACCGACTGGACCGTACCAAGAGTGCCCGGGTTGGTAATGGTTATCGTCGCTCCGACAAAGTCGGGTACTTCGCCTTTGCCAGCGCGAACCTTGCGGACCAGGTCTTCGTAAGCCTTCCAGAACTCACGGAAATCGACCTCATCAACTCGTCGGACCACGGGCACCATGAGCGACCTGGTCCCATCGGAGCGCTCGAGGTCGACCGCAACACCCAGGTTGACGTGCGCCGGCCGGAAAACGGCCGGTCCCGGGCCCTTTGCGGGAACCCCGCCACCGTTGCCTGCCGCGTTGGCGCTGGGGGTGTCGACGAAGCTCGAATTGAGCGCCGGCACCGCCCGCACCGCCTGCACGACCGCCCAAGCGATTAGGTGAGTGAAGCTCACCTTGCCCGATGTCCCCACGCGGGCGAGCTGGTTGTTCAGGATCAGCCGGTTGACTTCGAGGATCTTGGCCGGGATTACCCGATAGCTGGTTGCCGTGGGCACGCCGAGGCTTGTGGTCATATTGGAGACCACCCGCGCGGCACTGCCGCGCAGCGGCAGCGTCTCGCCGTCTTGGGACTGGGGCGGGCTCACGGCCGGTCCCTGTTTGGCGTCCGCAAACTTGCTGTCGCCTCGCTTGCCGTCCGCTGTGGCGGTTGCACCCGGGCCCGCTACGGCGGCGCCGGCCTTCGCCCCAGCTATGCGGGCGTAGCCGGCTGGACCGGCCCCGTTCGGCCCTTCCCCCACGCTCGGAGCTCCATCTCCGTTTGGCAACAGGACAGGCCGGCGCACCAGGTTGGCCCCACCTGGCTTGTAACCCTCGAAGAACTCGCGCCAGCTCTCACTGACCGAGGCGGGGTCGGCGCGGAACTGCTCGAACATTTCATCGACAAGCCAGGCGTTGGGCCCCAGCGTGTCCGAGTTTGGTTTTCTGGCGTCAGCCACAATTAACACCCTACGGCCTCGGAAGGGCCGGCCGGGGGCTCAGGTTGACCCGTGCACCGTCCGATAAAGGCTCTGTGAGCTCTGTAACTCCGGTTATGGCAGTAAGTAGGGCGGTCGGGCGCTTCGTCGAGGCGGGCAACGACGCTGTCTGCGAGCACTGCCAGTCGCCAGTCAAGTTTGTAGCCCGCATAAAAGGGCGCCAGGTCATTGCGAACGTGTACCTCGAAGGCCGCTGGACACGGGTCGAGCACTACCACGAGACATGTTACGAAGAGGCCGGTGAGCCCTACGGCACGGCCAGGAGCTGACCCGGTCATAGGCGAGCCGGTAACCTGCGAAGACCGTTAAAGGCGTGTATGGCGTCGCGCCGATAAATGTCGCAGACAGGCGGCCCGTTCTCTGCAACGCGCCGCATGCAGGCCAGGACGGGAGCTTCAGGGACCTGACGAGCGAGCCGAGGAAACCATGACATTTGTCGCGCCAGTTGCGGGCGCGGACCAGACGTCTACACCTACACCCTCGACTGGGGGGCCGCCGCCGCGGGCCATGGCTCAGGAGGCTCTTGTTCTCCGTGCCGTCGGGCCGCTCAGCGCAGGTTCGCAGGTCAGCCTGCAACTAACCCCGGGGGCCTCTTTCGCCGCTCAGGTCACCTCCGGCGATGGGCGGACTGTCTCGCTCGAATTGCTTGAAGTCCCACCTGAAGGGTCCCTCGAAACAGGTTCAGTGGTGGAAATGTTCATCCCGCTGGACATGGGAGTGTACAAGTGGCTCTGCATTGTTAGCTCCAACCCCAGCCGCAACACGGCCGAGGTGCAGGTGCTCGACGCCCCCATGTTCGTCCCTCGCCGGCCTAACCCGAGGGTGCTCGCTGAACTGCCAGCCGATGTCCGGGCGCTGCTCCCGCAAAGCAAAGGACCAGTTCATAAGGCGGTCCTGACCGATCTTTCCATCGGCGGCATGAAGCTCGAGGGATGCCAGCACCTGAGCGCTGAGGACACGATCGAGGTGACGGTCCACCTCGCGGCCAGGTCGACAGCCACTGACGAGACGATCTCGATCATGGGCCGGGTGGTCATGGCCTACCCCAGCAACCGCTCCAAAGATGGCGGCAGCACCGACGCACACGTCTCGTTCATCGACGGGCAGGAAGAAGCCCTCGAGGTCGTCCACCGCTTCGTTGGCGAACAGCTCAAGCGCCGCACCCCGACGCTCTAACTGACCTCGCGCCCGAGCGGCTCGGTGCTGGGCCGGATGCCAACGAACGCACACATGTCCGCTACCGCCTGATCGAAAAGCGCAGCGGCGTTTTCGACGGCACCGACAAAGTGACCGAAGAGCTCAAAGCTCACCGAGCCGAAACAGCTGTGCCCAGGCCACCAGGGCGCGGATGATCGCGTCATCGGGAACCAGGGATCGGCGAGCCGTAGACGAGCGCGTACTCATGTGGGTTTGCCAGCGCCCAATGCCGCACCTCGTAGCACCCGACCTGGCGGGCGGGAGGTCATTCCTTGGCGAGCTGGCGCAGGTTGGTCTTGGCCAGCTCGACGATCTGGTCGCCGGCGCCGGAGAGGATCGTCCTCATAGCAAACAGACTGAAACCCTTGGCCTGCTCGAGTGTGATCTTCGGGGGTATGGACAGCTCCTGGCGGGCCGTGTGCACATTGACCAGAGCGGGGCCGTCGTGGGCGAACGCTGCAGCCAGGACGTCCTGTAACTCGTCCGACTTCTCCACCGTCTCCCCGAAAAGGCCAGTGGCGCGGGCGATGCCCGCGAAGTCGGGATTGTCGAGGTCCGTCCCATAGTTCACGATCCCGGCCGCTTTCATCTCCAGCTCCACGAAGGCGAGCGCACCGTTGTTGAACACGACCACTTTGACCGGCAGGTCCATCTGGCGGAGCGTGATCAGCTCGCCGAGCATCATCGCCAGGCCGCCGTCGCCTGAGAGCGTCACCACCTGACGTCCGGGCTGGCTCGCCTGAGCGCCGATCCCCTGGGGTAGAGCGTTGGCCATGGAGCCATGGTTGAAGGACCCAAGGAGACGACGCTGACCGTTCATGCGCAGGTAGCGCGCAGCCCAGACCGTCGGGGTGCCGACGTCGGCGGTGAAGATGGCGTCGTCCGCGGCCAACCGGTCGATGGTGGCGGCCACGAACTGAGGGTGAAGAGGCGACTGGTTTCGGCCCTCTCGAGCGAGGTTGTCGAGGCGAGCCCGTGCCCGGGCATAGTGAGTCGTCATCTGGTCGAGGTGCTCCGTGTCGGCCTTCACGGCCAGGCGTGAAAGCAGGGCGTCGACGGTGTCGGCCACCGTGCCAACGAGGGCGACGTCCACGGGCACGCGCCGGCCTATCTGCTCTCCCCGGACGTCGACTTGGATAACTGGGGCCGCTTCTGGGAGGAACGGTCGATAAGGGAAGTCGGTGCCGAGCATGAGCAGCGCGTCGCAGTGCTCCATGGCCCTGTACCCGGAGCTGAAGCCGAGCAGGCCGGTCATACCCACGTCGAACGGGTTGTCGTACTCGACGAACTCCTTGCCCCGCATGGTATGTAGCACGGGCGCCTTGAGGGCTCCCGCCACGGCGATGAGCTGGTCGTGAGCGCCGGCGCAGCCCGCACCGGCCAGGATCGTGACCCGCTTCGAGCGGTTCAGGATCTCAGCGGCGGCGATGAGCGATGAGTCGGACGGCCGGACGACCGATTCGCTCTTGCGCACCGGGCGGGGCTGCCACCCCGTCGGGCTCTGGCTGAGAAAGACCTCGCCGGGAACGACGATCACGGCGACGCCCCGGCGTTCGAGGGCGCTGCGCATGGCGATCTCCAACACTTGGGGGAACTGCTCGGGGATGCTCACGAGCTCGCTATAGACGCTGCACTCCCGGAACAGCTCCTGGGGGTGGGTCTCCTGGAAGTACCCGCCACCGATCTCCTCGCGGGGGATATGGGCGGCGATGGCCAACACGGGCACCCGGCTGCGGTTGGCATCGAAGAGGCCGTTGATCAGGTGCAGATTGCCCGGGCCGCAGCTGGCCGCCACCACGGCGAGCTGCCCCGTGATAGCGGCCTCGCCAGCGGCTGCAAACGCCGCCGCCTCTTCGTGGCGTACGTGTTGCCAGCTAATCGCGCCGTCGCGGCGCAGCGCGTCAGTGAAGCCGTTGAGCGAATCCCCGGGAAGGCCGTATATGCGGCGAACCCCGGAGGACTTCAGGGTCTGGACGATGTTGTCGGCGACCGTGGGCACGACCGGTTACTCCTTTCGGCCAAGCGACCTGCGGGCTCAGAGAGGGCCGGCGGCCTCGGCCAGCAAGCCCAGCATGTCGCATGTTCGCATCACGCGTCCAGCGAAACCTGGTAATCGGTCCCGTCGAGCTCAGCGGACCAGATCGGCACGGTAGCTCGGTGGGGGGTGTCGGCTAACTCGGTGGGGGTCTCCGCTAACTCGGGCGTGGGTCTCCGCTAACTCGGCGTGGTTCGACTACCTCGGCGTGGGCCAACGTTTCTCGGCGTGCCCCAAGCCCGAATGTCCACTCGCCAAGACCGAGAAGCTCCACGCCACGCCAGGAAAGCTGGGCCACGCCGAGAAATGGGGGCATAGGGCGAACCGTGCGCCGCGGGGACCAGTTGGGGGCATAGGCCGAAACGTGCGCCGCGGGGACCGTTGGGCGCATAGGGCGAACCGTGCGCCCGCGGGACAGGCCCGTTCCTGTGAGGCGGGCACGTCCCCGGGGGTGCGGTCGTCCCCTGGAACGAGCCGCTCGCGCCGCTACTCGCCCTTCAAGAACACGCGGCGGACCATCTCCCAGTGGGCGCCATCGCCGCACATAACGTCCACCTCACCGGCCCTGCAGTTCACCGGCAGCTTCGCAGCCAGGTCCGCGGCCGCGTCGGACAGGGTGCTTCCCCGCGTGTGGCCAGCAAGGCCCACCGTCAGATGGGGTACGACTTCGGCGAACTCGCCCTGCCAGGGGGGCGTGTCGAAGCGGTCTGCCAGGACGGTCGTGAGCCGCTTGAACGGGCCCGCCGGGGTGGGCGACAGCCACAACACCCGCTCCCCGAACCAGCAGACCCGGTCCAAGGCGTAGTCGAAGGGCTCTTCCCCGCCGACGAGATCCTCCAGCTCCTCGAAGTGCTCCTGCTTGATCTGCTCAGGGGGGATCCACGGGACAACCAACGTGACGTGGGCCGGGACGCCAGTCCTAGCCGAAGGGTCGTGGACGGCCCGCCATGCGCCGACCAGCGGTTCGGCTTCGGGAACTGGAACGAGCAGCGCGCTCTGCGCGCAGTTGCTCGTCGTCCCGACCCGTTGCCGAGCCTCATCCACTGCCTAAGTCCCTCCTGCCGCGGTTGCCCCTCCCACCTACCCAAAACCCTACCGCCCGAGTCGCCGCCGGTGCCAACACCCGGCGTTCACCGCCGCTTCCCCGCGCTGACGTTGTTCTGCGGGGCACAATGGGTGACGGGCGCCAAGCCTGGACGGCCGCCCTGCGGTGGCGCCCAAGCGCGACGGGCGCTAAGCGCGACGAGCGCTAAGGGGACCGGCGGACGGAGGGGCGAGCCCTCGTCGGCTCGCCGGGCGCTTTGGCAAAGTGCGGCGGCCAGGGGGCATCGGCGAGCCCTCGTTCTTCGGAGTCCTGGCGGGCAAGGTCGAGCAGCGGCTGGAGAGAGAATGCCAGGCCGTCTGCCCCTGCTGCCGGGTCGCCGATCGCAGCGAAGCGCGCCGGCACCGAAGAAATTGTCAGCTCGTTGGGGTCGACCGCGTCCAGTTCGTCCCAGGTGAACGGCGCGGATACCCGGGCGTTGGGCACCGGTCGGACAGAGTATGCGGAGGCAACCGTATGGTCGCGCGCGCGTTCTGGTTGTAATCGATGAAGACGCGAGTGCCTCGCTCCTCTTTCCACCATTTGGAGGTCGCGATCTCTGGCATCCTCCGTTCGACTTCCCTTGCCAATGCGAGCGCACCCTGCCTGACATCGGTAAAGCCCCACCTCGGCTCGATAGGCACGTTTATATGGATCCCGCGGCTGCCGGAAGTCTTTGGAAAACCAGGTATACCGAGCTCTTCGAGGACATCGTGGACGCAGCCAGCGACCCGGCGGACATCGTCGAAGGTCACGCCGGGCATCGGGTCGAGGTCAACGCGCAGTTCGTCGGAGCAATCGAGATCGGAGTCGCGCACCGGCCACGGGTTGAAATCGACACAGCCCAGGTTCACCGCCCAGATAATGTGCGCCACGTCAAGGGGGCACAGCTCCTCGGCAGAACGCCCAGAGGGAAAGTGCACGGTCGCGGTGTGGAGCCAGTCGGGCCGCGCAGCCGGTACGCGCTTTTGAAAAAAGACTTCCCCGTTGATCCCGTCGGGGAAACGCTTGAGGACGGTCGGCCGCCGGTAAACACCCCGGAGCGCCCCTTCGCCAACAGACACGTAGTACTCGACGAGTTGCATTTTCGATACTGGGACATCCGGGAAAAACACCTTGCCGGGCCGTGATATCCGTATTTCGCGGCCATCTATCGTCAGAGCCGCGAAATCACTGCCCGTCGCCACTAGTGCCTTTCCCGCTCCCGCCTGCCGCGGGGCGGTTTGAAGCGCCGAAAACGTCGGCCAGCTCCATCGGCACGACAGCGTCGAGCTGGTCGTAGGTGCAGCTCCGCGCATCGCGGTCTGGGCGCCAACGCCTGAACTGGGCGGTATGGCGCAGACGCGTGCCCTGCAGGTGCTCGTATGCAGCTTCGACCACCAAGTCGGGACGGAGCAGCTCGAAGCTGAGGTCCTTCGTCGCGTTCCAACGGCTCCGGGCCCGGGCAACCGCGGCCCGGCCGCCTCCGTGGCAGTGGCCCAGCCCGCCCAGGGATGGCGTTCGGGGCCTCCATCATTACCCACCCGGTAGGGAGCGAGGACCTCGACCAGTTGGCGCCGCTGCTCGGCCGTGAAGGCACCGATGACGCCAACGTGGGAAAGGTCGCCCGCACTGTCGTACAAACCGAGCATGAGCGAACCGACTTCGGATTGCCCAGGGGTGCCGCCGTCAGCAGACGTGCGGTACCAACGGAAACCGCCGACTACGAACTCGGCCGTGCGTTCGTGTTTGACCTTCACCATCACGCGTTTACCCGCCACGTAGGCAAGGTCCGCCCCCTTGGCCACCACCCCGTCGAGGCCAGCACCCTCGAAGCGCCCGAACCAGTCCTCGGCCAAGGAGCGGTCCCGCGTGGCGGGTGTCAGGTGGACGCCCACGGATGGTCCGGCCTCGCCAATTACGCTTTCGAGAAGGCGCCGGCGCTCATGGAACGGCTCTTTTCGGAGGTCGCGATCGTCGAGTGCCAGCAGGTCGAAGGCAATGAACGAGGCGGGTGTCTTTTCTGCGAGCAGCCTCACTCGGCTCTCGGCCGGGTGCACCCGTTGAGAGAGAGCGTCGAAATCCAGCCCAGTTGGCCCGGCGACAACCACTTCGCCGTCCAGGACCGCCCGCTGCGGGAGCACTTGGCTGAGGGCGCGCACCAGCTCCGGAAAGTACCGGGTCAGGGGCAGCTCGTTGCGGCTGCCCAGCTCGACTTCGGTGCCGCTACGGAACACAATGCAGCGGAAGCCGTCCCATTTCGGCTCGTAGATGTACTCGCCGCTCGGCAATTCCCGGGCGAGCTTGGCCAGCATGGGCGCGACAGGGGGACGGACGGGTAGGTCGGCGAAACTCATGTCTCAATCACTCCGGCTCCGGGCACTCAGGCTCCTGGCTATTGCGGCGGCCAGCTCGCCCTGCTCCACCTGTTCGAGCGACAACGGGAGGCCCAGGCACCAGTTGGGCCACTCGTCGATCGTACCTGGCATGTTGGGGCGCTCCTCGACAGAAGCAGCGTCGTCCAGGACAGCGGTAACGAGCGCGCAGGGTGCTTCTCCGAGGGCGGCGTAGGTCGCCTCGATGACCTCTGGCAGCGGCCGGTTGTCATCTGAACCTGTCCAATCGGACAAGCGCCTCTTCAACTCCATGCAGCTCTGCTTATTGACCGCGAGGCCTGCGCTTGTCTGGGCGGTGATGTCGCATCCCGTCCAAACACCTGCGATCGTCGGCAGGTCGTGGGTTGTCACCGCCCCGAGGGCTTGGTAGGACCACTCCGATGGCCGCTCGTCCTCGAACCAAAAGAGCCTGTACGAGAGCACCCCGCTATCGGAGAGGACCTCGCGGACGTGGTCCTCCACGGTCCCGAGGTCCTCACCGATGACGTAAGCACCGGCCCGCGCGGCCTCGAGGCGGAGCAGCGCGACCATGTCGTGCCACAGGTACCGGACGTAGGTGCCCTCTGCCGCCTCCGAGCCGAGCGGCACCCAGAACAGGCGGAATAGGCCCATCACGTGGTCGACCCGCAGCCCGGCGGCGGGTCGCAGGACTGCTCGCAGGGTCTCGATGTAGGGCTCGTACGCGCCAGCGCGGAGCTTCCACGGGTCCCATGGTGGAAGGCCCCAGTTCTGGCCCTTCGTGTTGAACTCGTCGGGCGGCGCCCCCACCCTCATCCCGAGAGCGAACGCTCCCTGCCAGAACCACGCGTCAGCACCTCCCCCATCGACACCGACGGCAAGGTCGCACACAAGGTGGCCGCTACTGGACGCGCTCGCGAGCTGGGCTTCGCACAGCCATTGCAGCCAGGCGTGGTAACGCTTGCGAGAGCGGCCGTCCTGGCTCGCAGCCGATCTCGCCACTGCAGGGTTATCGGGGTGGCGATATTCGGCAGGCCAGTCTTGCCAAGGCAACCCAAAGCGCTCGGCCAGCGCGCAAAAAGACGTGTAACCATCGAGGACTTTGCCGCGTTCGCGTGTGTACTGTTCGAACCTGGCGTCCCAACCGCCTTGTTCGAACCGGGCGAACAAAGCTTCGAGGGCTTCGGACTTGAGCGCCCAGACGCTCGTGCGGTCGATCAGCCGTTCAGCGTTGAGCGCCTTCGCCTTGATAGCAAGCGTTGCGATCTCGGCCAGGTCGCCGGCTCCGGGTACCTCTTCCACCCTGATGTAGAGGGGGTTCAGGAAGCACCTCGAGCTTGGGAAATAGGGGCTCGGTTCCGGGACCGGCCCTAGCGCCGGGGCGTTCATGGGGTTCAGCAGCACGAAGCCGGCTCCATTTTCCCCCGCCCAATCGACCAGGCTACGAAGATCGGCGAAATCGCCTATGCCCCAGCTGCCGCTCGAACGCGTGGCGTACAGCTGTGCCGACCAGCCCCAGGTGCGCCCTGGCGGGGGCTCAGGGCACCGGGCCGGGCACACGGCGACTATCCGCGGCCAGTCATGGGGAGAGCCGCCCGTGGGGGGCTCAGCAGGCTCGAAGCGGTGGTAACCGAGCGGTAGCTCGGCCGGCCGCGGACCGTCAGCAGGCAGTTCGATGGTCCCACCGTTTTCCAGCGTCAGCGTGCCGGCCGGCAGATATGGCCACGGCCCGGTCTGTGCCGCTGTAAACAGGGGGGCGTCGAGCCGCGGCCCCATGGGGATGGTGCCGGAAGTGCCCGGGGTACCGGGAATGGTGCCGGAAGTGCCCGGGGTACCGGGAATGGTGCCGGAAGTGCCCGGGGTACCGGGAATGGTGCCGGAAGTGCCCGGGGTACCGGGAATGGTGCCGGAAGTGCCCGGGGTACCGGGAATGGTGCCGGAAGTGCCCGGGGTACCGGGCACAGTGCCGGAAGTGCCCGGGGTACCGGGCACAGTGCCGGAAGTGCCCGGTACACCAGCGCCCATTGCCTCCAGTACCGCCCGCAGAGTGGTCTCCGGGACGTCCCGCCAGCGGCCACCGACATCCCAGTAGCCAGGCTCGACCCCCCAGGCTCGCAACAACTCCGCCTCGTTGCTCACCGGGCATCCTCGGGAAAGTGCCACCGGCGCATAAAACATCTTTTCACGCGCCGAGGCGATCTCGGCACCCTTCCAGCCGGTACCCGGTTTGGGGTGGCATCGCAGGTGTTACCTCCTGGGATCCGCGAGAAGCCCCTGCCGCTCGCGTACGCTCGATGCGATGAGCACGGCGGTTACCTTCAGCGGGCCAGCTACTGGCGCTATTACCGGGCCTGCGACAGGCGTCGTCATCGGCGCTTGCCGCGTACTGGCGGGGTCCAGCTCGTGGGCGGACCGATCGCTTGTCCGCGACGGCGGCTTTTACCCTTCGCGCTCGCTCAGTGCGGCGCAACGCCTCGCTTATTACACGAGCCGCCTGCCACTTGCTGAGATCGCCACCACCTACCGCTTCCCGCCAACGCCTGAACTGGCGAAGCGCTGGGCCGCGACAACGCCGCCTGGTTTCACGCTCGACGTTCGTGCGTGGTCGCTGCTCTGTGGCGCACCGACGTGGCCGGAGTCGCTCTGGCCCGACCTGCAGGGCCACGTGAAGCCCTCGCGGCGCGACGCAACCAAGCTCTACCGCCAGCGCCTCCCAGCCGGGATCGTCGACGAATGTTGGGCTCGCTTCAATCACGCGCTTCGCCCACTGGCTGACGCGGGCCGCTTGGGTGTTGTCATCGTAAGGTTCCCGACATGGTTCAGCCCAAGGCCGGCCGCCTGGAAGGAACTGGCCGAACTGCCGTCGCGGCTGCCTGGCCTGCGGGTGGCTGTCGAGCTCAGCAACGAGCGCTGGTTCGAGGGGACCGCCTGCGAACAAACGCTCGGCGTCCTCGAAGAGATCGGATTGTCGTTTGTCTGCCGCCACAGCTCGGTCCCGGCGAAGCCGGTCATCGCTGCTACGGCCGATATCGCCTTGGTCCGCTTCCCGGGCCACCCGCCCCGCCTGGCGAGCCAGGTCGCCCAAAGCGAGACCCTCGTCGACAAGTTGACCTGGTGGGGCCCGCTTCACCGCTACAGCGAGGCGGAACTGGCAGCCTGGGTACCCGCCGTGCGTGATCTGGCGTCTTCGAGCTCGCAAGTGCACATGATCATGGACAATTGCTGGCGCACCAATGCCGTGGACAACGCCGCCAGCATGCTTGGCTTGTTGGCCAGTTCATAACCGGCGCAGGCCACATGGACCAGCTATTGGTGACGGCTCGGGATGGTACCCACCTCGTTTGCTGGGACTTCGGTGGCCAGGGCACACCCCTGTTGATGGTCCACGGCACCGGCCTCCACGGCAGGTGCTGGGCACCGGTTGCGGGCCCGCTCAGCTCGGTTGGTTTTCGCCCGATCGCCCTCGACATGAGGGGCCACGGGGCCTCGGGCCGTTCTCCCGACGGGGCCTACAACTGGGACCTGTTCGCTCTCGATGTGCTCGAGACCTTGGCCCAGCTGGGCCTGGCTAATCGAGCAGGTGCTGATCGAGCAGGTGCTGATCGAGCAGGTGCTGATCGAGCAGGTGCTGATCGGGCACCAGCGCCAGGGGTCGTCGCAGTAGGCCATTCGGCAGGCGGCTCGGCCCTTCTTTTGGCGGAGGCATCCAGGCGGGGCTCCTTTTCCCGGATCTGGGCCTGGGAACCGATCATGAGCATCCCGGGGAGCGACGACAGGGCCCGACGCGGCACCGAGCTCGCCAGGCGCGCCCGGCAGCGACGTGGCGAATTCGCGTCGATAGATGAGGCCAGGGCGCACTTCCAGGGCCGGCACATGTTTGCCGAGTTCTCACCCGAGTCCCTGGAAGCGTTCTTGGACGGAGGCTTGGTCCCGAACGATGAGGGTGGGTTCAAGCTGGCTTGCGAGCCGGGAGTCGAGGCGCGGATATACGAGGGTGCCGCGTCCCATGATGCTTGGGAAGGGCTCGCCCGGGTCCACTGCCCCACGCGGTTGCTGGGCGGGGAGCTCAGCCCCGCGGTGCCACCGGACGAACTGGCGACGATTGCTTCTCAGCTGCCGCCCCCGTCCCCGGGCGGGCCGGTCTTTGCCCGGTCGGGGACGGGGGCGGCTGTGGTGCCGATGCTCGGGCACTTCGGGCCGTTCCAGAGACCTGCCGACATTGCTGCCGACATTGCAAACTGGGCTGCCTGACGCATCTAGGGACGAAAAGTGCGCTAGGCAACAAAAAGCGTCAGTAGAACCGCGAAAAGCACCCCGCCACCCCGCCACCCCGCCACCCCGCCACCTCGCACCTCGCACCTCGCACCTCGCCACACCCGATGGAGTTGAGCCGAGCCCTGCGCTTTTACCGGGTCCACTTGGTGGTCCCAGCGGCTGGTTAGCCTGGCTCTCGATGTCGTTGCAGCTTCCGGGTTCGCTCACGCCTTCGAAGGTCTCGATGTTCAAGGAGTGCGCGGCTCGCGTTCCGCCTCTCGGCGATCGACAAACTCCCTGAGCCCCCGAGCCTGCAGGCCTTCAAGGGAACGGTGGTCCACCGGGCTCTCGAGCTTTTGATGTGGGAGGAGGAGCAAGGCGCACGCACTCTCAGCGTTGCCTTCGACAAGCTCGAGCGCTCCCTCGAAGAGCTGCTTGCGGGCCAGGAAGGGACCGCCCTTGGCCTCGCCGGCGAGCAGGTCGAGGAGTTGGTTGAGGACGCCCGCGGGCTGGTAGCCAACTACTTCGTGCTGGAAGATCCCAACCGCGTCCGGGTCATCGGGACAGAGCTGCGGCTGCAGGTGGACATGAACGCGCCGGCAGCTGACGGAGACGATGGCCCTGTGAGCCGCTTGCGCCTGCGGGGCATCATCGACCGTCTCGAGCTCGATGAACAGGGCGAGCTGATCGTTACGGACTACAAGACCGGTCGTGCCCCGGGCCAGAGCCAGGAGCAGGCAAGGTTGGGGGGAGTCCATTTCTACGCCCTGCTGTGCGAACAGGTGCTCGGTCGCCGCCCCGCCATGGTCCAGCTGTTCCACCTGCGAGAACCTCTCGCTATTTGCAGTACCCCCGACGACCAGTCGATCACCGGGCTGGAGCGCCAGGCGACTGCGATCTGGGCCGCAGTCAAGCGGGCGTGCCTGCTCGACGACTTCAGGCCGAAGCCGGGACCTCTGTGCGATTGGTGCGGCTACCACGCCTACTGCCCGGCCTGGGGCGGCAACCCCGCGCTTGCCCGGCTGGCCACAGCCGGTGGGGAAACCGAGATAGCTCAGGTAGCTGCACCCCAGCTCTTGCAGCTGCCTCTCGCCGCCAACCGGTGACACTGGTGCGCAAGATCGCTGGAGCGCTGGGCGACCTCCCGAACTCGAAAGCCGTCGCCCATTTTGACCAGGCTGTCGATAGCTACGTCGAAGGGCACCTGAGGGGGAAGCCGGCGCTCGACCGGCTCATGTACACGGCCAGCGCGGTGGGCGACCACAGCATGATCTGGCTGGCTCTGGCGGCTCTGGAAGGACCTGTCTCGGGGAAAAGCTGGCGCCCCCTCGTGCGTGCAGGGGCATTGCTGGGCGCGGAATCGGCGCTGGTCAACGGCGTTGTCAAGTTGGCCTTTCGCCGCCAACGACCGGATGTGACCGAGCCGCACCCGCTGCCGCTGCGCACACCACTAACGAGCAGCTTCCCGAGCGGGCATGCCAGCGCCGCCTTTTTCGCCGCAGCTCTGCTGCGAAACGGCAGTTCGTGGCCCGTGTACTACACCCTTGCGACCATCGTCGCCTCCAGCCGCGTCCACGTGCGGATGCACCACGCCTCCGACGTCGTCGCCGGCGCAGCGCTAGGTGCGGCGCTCGGGGAACTTGCCCGGGCCGTTTTCCCGCTGCTGCCACCGCGGAGCTGAGCGCCTCGAGGCTCCCCAGGAAACAAGGCGCCTGCGCATTCCGGTTGTAATCGCTAACCTTCTCGGCCAAGCTAGACAGGCAAACTATGAGCACAGAGACGAGCCACGCGAGAGAAAACCTCGCCAATCAACCTCCCGAGGGCGGCTACAGCCACCGCCCGGTACTGAAGGAGCTCAAGCTGCGCACATCGGTGGGCAACCAGGCCCCCGTCGACGGCTAGCCGCGATAGCGACCAGCTCCGGGAGGCGTTAACTTGCGGCCCAACGACCTAGTTGACGGCCCAGTGCTCCAAATCGAACACGAGGAGCCTCCCCTAAAAGTTCTGCTCGCAGGGGACCGCCGGCGCTCAGGGAGGAACCGCACTTTCTGGTGGGAACTGCTCGCGGTTTTCGCCATCTCGCTGCTGCTCAGCATCGCCTTGTTCCACAAAGTCTGGGCATGGCCCTTCAGCACGCTGATAGGCGGCGCAGGCGATTCCGACGAGTACACGTGGTTCTTTGCCTGGGTGCCGTTCGCAATTGGCCACGGCCTTGACCCGCTCCTCAGCAATTACGTCAACTACCCTGGCGGTGTCAACTTGATGTGGAACACATCGGTTCTCCTACCCAGCTTTTTGATGGCCCCGGTGACTGCGATATTCGGTGCCGCGTTCTCCTACAACGCTCTCGTGACCCTCGCACCGGCGCTCAACGCAACCTTCGGCTACATGGCCTTCCGCCGCTGGACCGGCCGGCTACCGGCGCTCTGCGGGGCTTTAGTGTTCGGGTTTTCGCCCTACATTGTCAGTCAGTCTGTCGGCCATTTGGCCCAGACACTGCTCCTGAGCGCACCGTTGATGCTCATCGTGCTCGACCGCCTTGTCGTGGTCCAGTCGAAAAAGCCCTGGGTCGACGGGCTTCTCCTTGGGCTCCTCGCCTGGGCACAGCTCCTCACGGGAGAAGAGGTCCTCGCCATGGAGGCAGCTACCGGGGCTATTGCGATGGTGGCGCTGTACGCGGTCGCCCGCCGGGACGCGAGGTCCCATTTCGATTACGCGCTCCGGGGAGGCCTAACGGCTGCCGGCGTGTTCGCCGTACTGTCGGCCCCTTTCCTTGCGGTCCAGTACTTCGGCCCGTACAAGGTGCAAGACGTCCACCCACGCAACGTCTACGTGAGCGACCTGTTGAACTTTTTTGTCCCGACCCACATCACCCAGTTGGCCCCGGCGGCGGCACTCCGGGTGAGCTCCCATTTCACCGGGAACGGCTCCGAGCAGGGTGCCTACCTAGGTATCCCCCTTGTGCTGTTCATCATCCTGACCCTCGTCCTGGCTCGGCGCCGCACGGTTACCTGGGTGGCACTGGCCCTCGCGACCTCCGCGGCCGTCCTTTCGATGGGCCCGACGTTGCACCTCGCCGGCCGCGTGAGCCATGTCTACCTCCCGGAGTACCTGCTCAAGAAAGTGCCGATCTTCCATAACCTTCTCCCCGACCGCTTCGCATCGATCATGACCCTCGGCGTCGGCCTGCTGGTCGCGCTGGGGCTGGACGAACTGAAGCGCCTCCACGAGCCGGCGATGGTCGCGAGTTGGGCGCTCGCTGGACTAGGCCTGGTGGCGATCACCCCGACGTTCCACTTCGCCGCTACGGCCAGCCCGCCCTTGGGGGCGTTCAATACGGGGTTTTCCTGCCCAAAGCCCGCTCCCGCCGGCTCGCCAGCCGGTCACCCGGTTGTGCTGTTGCTGCCGGCAGTGAACGAAGTGAACCTGCGCTGGCAGGCCGAATCCGACTTCTGCTTCGTTATGCCTACCTCCACGGGCATGACGGGTTCGAACCGCCGCAGCCACCAGATCCAGGGAGCCCTGTTCAAGGCAGGCAGCCCATCCATGCCGGACCCGCCCCGTACGCCTGCGGCTCGCCAGGAGGCGGCCCAAGAAATCCAAACGATAGGCATCGAAGAAATAGTGGTAAGCCCGCAGTCTCCCGCCCAACCGCTTAGGACCATTCAAGACCAGGCTCAGCTCGTGGCGTGGGTCGAGTGGCTCCTCGGCCAGGCCCCTCGGCAAAGCCGGGACGACGCCATCAGCTACGTGTGGTCCGACCTTCCCCCCGCCAGCGCCATCGCCTCCGGCAAGGTCGCCACGGTCCCCGGCGAAGCTTTGCCGGAGGAATAGAAGCTGTGCCGGAGGAAGAGAAGCTGTGCCGGAGGAAGAGAAGCTGTGCCGGAGGAAGAGGAGCTGTGCCGGAGGAATAACGGTCACACCCCCGGGGCATGATAAGAGCATGGAGCTAGAGCGCATGACACCCGCAGAACTTGACGAAGGTTGGCAGCAGCCGCAACTCCTCACGGCCCCTCTCCCCCGGGCTACCTCGAGCCCGCGGGGCACGGCGGGCCAACGGGGCGCTGCGACAAAATCGAGCCCCCGCTTGCGCCAGGTCGGCCTCGTCGGCATAGCTCAGGCACGCGAGGCGCTCGCTGAAGCTGCCCGCCGTGCCGAGCTTCGCGGAGACCACAAGGCTGCGTAGGGACGCCTGAGCGTTCTTACCGGCGCAGGCACAGCGGGCACAATAGCGCGAGCTAGTACCGTTCGGTGAGTGACATCGCTCGCCGAAGCCCTCGGTCATGAGCCGGACGCCAAGCTGCTCATCGTCACTTCCGACGACCTCGGTGTCAGCTTCGCGACCAACTTGGCGGTCTACGGTTCGCTGCGCACCGGTCTCGCGACGTCGGCCGGCCTTATGGTGCCGGGCCCTGGGCAAGGGAGGCAGCAGCCAACTACCGGGGAGAGGACGTCGGTGTCCACCTCACCTTAAATGCTGAGTTCGACCTGTACCGCTGGGGCCCCGTTACCCGTGCTCCCTCTTTGCTCGACGGCGACGGCGGGTTCCCCCGGACGCTGGTAGATCTCTGGGAACACGCCGACATGGACGAGGTCCGCAAGGAGTGCCGCGCACAGATCGAGCGCGCCATCTACTGGGGCTTTGACGTGAGCCATCTCTCTGCGCACCTCGGCGCGGTCGAACTTCGGCCCGAGTTCTTCGACGTTGTTTTGGCCCTGGCGGTCGATTTCCGGCTGCCCCTGCGCCTGCCCGGTGCTGACCAGCAGCACAACACGGGGTTCCCGTTCCGCCAGCTCGCAGCCGAAGAAGGCATCCTGTCGCCCGACCGCTTGGTGAGGGTTTCCCGTGGCCGCAGCGCCAAGGCCGCCCTCGACCAGCTCCTCTCAGACATGCCCCCGGGGGTTACAGAAGTCGTCCTCAGGCCCGCCAGCGACAGCGCGGAGCTGCGCGCAATAATGCCCGACTGGCCGGCGCGCGTGGAAGACGGCGAAGTTGCAACGGCCACCGTTTATCGGTCGCTGGCATTACGCACCGGGCTCATCTTTACGTCCTATCGAGCCCTCCGGGAGCTGCAGCGGGCGTCCTAATCGGTACCCGTTAGGACAGCCGGCGGGCCACCCAGGCGTCGGGGTCGGCTACCAGGTGGGCTATCTCTGGGGGTAGCTGCCCCGTTACGAGCTGGTCGATCGTGATGTGCTCGAGCACGGCGCGCAGGCTTGCACGCACCGCGATCCAAGCGTCCTGGAGGTGCTGGGCTGCGCCTTGGTACGTCAGAGTCTCCGGCCGTAGCCCCTTCACCTGCGCGAGCGGCCCTTCGAGCGCCCTGATGACATCGGCGAGGGTGATCTCAGACCCCGGACGAGCAAGGTTGTAGCCAGCTTCACGGCCACGGTGGCTCACGACGATACCGGCGCGTCGCAGGTCGTTCAGGATCACCCCGAGGAACTTCCCCGGGAGGCCCTGGTCCTTGGCGAGCGCCTCGGCTGTCATCGGCTCTGAGGTGGCCGCTAGAACGAGGAGCGCACGTACCCCGTAGTCAACTTTCGCGGAGATTTGCACAAGCGCAGTGTAGAGGTCCCCCAGCCCCCGCGAACGGACTAGCCGACTCGGCCCGTTACGTACTCGAGGGTACGGGGGTCGCTCGGGGAATGCAGGACCTGGTCCGCCGGGCCGGCCTCCACCAGCTCCCCGACGCGGTCCTCCCCCATTAGCAGCACTGCGACGTTGTCAGAGACGCGGGTGGCCTGGAACATGTTGTGGGTCACAAGGACGACTGTGACCTGACCGGCGAGGCCAGTGATCAGGTGTTCGACCTTTGCGGTTGCTATCGGGTCAAGCGCCGAGCAGGGCTCGTCCATCAACAACACTTCAGGCCTCACGGCCAGCGCCCGCGCTGATGCAAAGCCGCTGCTGCTGTCCCCCGGAGAGCGACAGCGCAGACGCGTCGAGACGGTCTTTCACGAGGTCCCAGAGAGCTGCCTGGTGAAGGGCTACTTCTGCTGCCTCACGTAAGAACGAACGCTTCCGGATCCCCGCGAAGCGAAGCCCCGACACGACATTGTCGAAGATGTTCATAGTCGGGAAGGGGTTGGGCCGTTGGAACACCATCCCAACCCGGCTACGCACGAGCTCCGCTGGCGTACCAGGGGCATAAATGTCCAGCTCGCCGAGCTCTATCCGGCCCTCCACGCGACCGCCAACATGATCGTGGAGACGGTTGACGGCCCTGAGCAGAGTCGTCTTTCCGCACCCGGACGGCCCGACCAGGGTGGTCACCTGCAGCGCGTGTATATCGAGGTTGACCCCACGCACGGCGACATGGTTGCCGAAGCTGACAGAGACGTCTTCGAAACGGAGCGCCGGCCTGTCTGCGGTGCTCGTCGTGCCGGCTGGACCTCCTGGGCCCGAGCCCGGGAGGTTCGTGGGAACAGTCGAAGGAACAGGGGTCATCTCGCCCTCCTTGTAAGCGACCAGGCTATGAAACGGGCAAACGCGGACAAGGCGAGGACCGCCCCGAGCAACACGAGGGCGGTGGCCCAAGCCACCTGCTGAAGGGAGGTTTCAGGCTGTTGCGCATCCGTGAAGATAAGCAGCGTCATGGCGAAGTTCGCCGATGCCAACGTGAACAACAATGGCGCCGTTTCGCCAATGGCCCTCGCCAGCGCCAAGAGGTTGCCCGCCACTAGGCCAGGCAGCGAGCCCCGGAGCACTACCGAGCGCACAACGCGCCGAGCGCGGCGCGCCGAGGGCTGCGCCCGCCTCCTGCAGGTCGACCGAGACGATCCGGATGGCCTCTTCGTCGGCGCGCACCATGATCGGCAGCATCAGTACAGCCAGGGCGATGCTGGCTGCGAGCGTGGAAGCCCCGTGCATGGGCCGGACCACGACCTCGTAGGCGACGATCCCGATCACTATCGACGGCACCCCGCTCAACACATCCGCGCCGAAGCGCAGCAACGCCGGGAGCCTCCCGGGCCGCTCGAACAGGAAAAGAGCCGTCAATAAGCCGGGAGGCGCGGCCATGGCCAAGGCCAGGCCGACGACGCGGGCGCTGCCGGCGATGGCGGTCGAGATGCCGCCCCCCGGCACGAACGCGGGAGCTACCGGGTGGACCAGGAACCCGAAGGACAGGGCAGGGGCGCCACGAGCAACCGTATAGACCACCAGCGCGATAAAGGGGGCGGCCGCGGCCAGGAGGCACAGCAAGCAGACCGCCTGCGCCGAGGTCCCAAGAAGCCGGCGGCGGCGCAAGGTGTGATGGGGCCCGGCGAACGGTTCGGCCGGCGTGTGCAGGCCGGGCCGGCCGGCGCCCCCCTCGGGGGCAGCCCACGCGCCAGCTTGGCCGAGGCCGTACGAAGTGCCCGGCAGGACGATCGTCGCGGCCGAACCGTCGCTTGGCTGAGCCGGTGCGGCCGGCGGCGGCGCCGACGCGGCGTAGGTCCCGGAGCCCGACGCCCTACCGGCTCTGCGCAGGGCTTGGCCGCCTACGTTGACGACCACGGTCAGGACGAAAAGCACCGCACCGAGGGCAATAACCGAGCTTGCCCCGAGCCCTGGCTCTGCTTCTGCGAACTGGTTCACAATCGCGGAGCCAAGTGTGGCGCCCGGTCCGACAAGCGAATGCGGCCAAGACGGTTCGTTGCCGATCACCAGCGCGACGGCGATCGCCTCGCCCAATGCCCGGCCGATAGCGAGCGTCACGGCTGCAGCTATACCGGGACGAGCTGCCGGCCACACGACTTTGCGGACGACCTGCCAGCGCGTGGCACCAAGTGCCATCGCGGCTTCCCGGTCGGCCACCGGGACGGCGCGCAGGGCAGTGCGCGAAAGCGACACCAGCGTCGGCAGCGTCATGATGGACAAGACCAGAGCCGCAAGCAAGATGCTGGGGCCGTAGTCGGGCCCGCCAAATACCAGGCCGCCGAGCACCGGCAGGGAGTGCAGGAAGGGTTCGACGTGGGCCCTGAACAAGGGGGACAGGACCAGCAACGCCCACAGGCCGACCACGATGCTCGGGACAGCGGCCAACAGTTCGACGAGGGTGGTTGCGATTGCTGCCACCTTGGACGGGACGAGCTCGGCCAACGCGATCGCTGCTCCCAAGCCGACCGGTGCAGCCATCACGATGGCAACCGCGGTGGTCACCACGGTGCCGACTACCAGGAGGCCCGCTCCGGAACCAGTTATGTCCGGCGAGTACGTACCCGACCACACGAAGCCGGGCCCGAAGTGGCCAAATGCCTTCGCCGAGCCGGTGGCGATACTGACTGCGATGGAGATTACGACCGCTGCGAAAACGCCCGCACCCAGCCAGCGGGCCGGGCCGTAACCACGCCCGCCGCGCCAGGCCTGCTTGCCGGCGAGCATGGCGCGAACGTCGGGCGCGTCGTAACTAACCACGGGCGATGGGCCGCCAGGTGCAAGAGCTGAGCGCTCTCCAGCTGAGTGGAGTGGTAGCTCCGGCCCCTGACGGCCCAAACCAGCGGTCTCTAGAGTTGCCTGCCTCCCCGTGGTGGCGGAGGTGCGTGGCATTTCGTCCAGCGCTTATCCCTAACTTGGCAGCGGTTTACCAGTCGACGTTTCCAGTTGCTTCAGCGTCGCCTGGGAAATAGAAACGACATTATCGGGCAGAGGAGCGTAGCCGAGGCTGGCAGCGGTAGTCTGGCCCGTCGTGACGACATAGTTGAAGAGTGCTTGCAAGGCCTCGCCCACGGCCGTGTTCGACTGCTTCTGGTACAGCAATGTCCAGCTAAAATTGGCAATTGGGTACGTAGCTGCACCCGGTTCGTTGATGACCGAGAAATTGCTCGGGCTCAAGTTCTGCGCATAACTCCCAGCAGAGCCAATTCCGGCTGCGGAGGGCGCGACGTACGCTCCCGAACTGTTCAGGATTGCTGCATTTGTGAAACCCGCCTTCAGGGCATAGCCGTACTCCACGTAGCCGATGGAACCCACTGTCTGGGCGATGTACGTAGCGACGCCGCTGTTCAGCTGCTCGCCTAGGCCGTACCCGGTGATTGGCCAGGTCTTGGAAGGGTTCTTCGTACCGATGGTCTGCACCCAAGACGGAGCAGTCTTGATGAGGTAGTCGTCGACGTCCCAGGTCGGCCCAGCGCTGTCGGCCCGGTGGACCACCACGATCGGAATGTTGGGAAGGGAGCTGTCCCCGGTTTCCGCTGCGATTATCGGGCTGTTCCATCTTTCGATCGTCCCGTCAAGGATCGAGGCCAGAGTCGGGCCGTCGAGCTTCAGCCCGGTCGGCACACCTGGGATGTTGTAGCTGATGGCAATACCGCCGAGGTCCACAGGCACTTGGAGCACCGGCCCTTTTGCTAAAGCCAGATCCTTGGTCTGCATCGGGATTTCCGAGTCGCCGAAATTGACGGTGTCCTGCTGTATGTCGCTGATACCGACGCTGCTACCCGCCGGGTCGTAATTGACCGTGACCTTCGGGTGAGCCTGGTGGTACTGGTAGAAAACCGGCGAGAAGAAGGGTTCGATCGAGCTGGCCCCAGCACCGTTCAGCGTGACGGACGGGACGGGCTTGGGCTTGGGCTTGGGCTTCTTGTGGGCAGCCGCCACCTTTGGTGCCTGCGCGCTCGCAACTGTGCCGCTTGCAAATGTGCCGCCTGCGATGGGTACGAGCAACACCAACGCCACAGCGGTAGCACGTTTCAACATTGAGTTCCCTCCTGGTCAAGCCCCGCGGGCCTACTGGGCACAGCATTTTACTGGATCTGTAGATTCTATGCAAACCCTTGTTCCTATTACAAGACGTGCGGGACAGGTGAGCTCCCAGGCAGGTCGCAGCAGTTAAGTCGAGCAGTTAAGTCAGCGGTTAAGAGGTTCGCCGCAGTGCTGTATGGAGCCTCATCTCGGTAACTTTGGAGTCAACACACAGTGAAACCGTCGAGGCCTTCTGGCTCCTCGGCGTGGACCTCTTCGGCGCGGACCTCTACTGCGGTCACCCGTGCGGCTGGCGGCCCGTGGTGGCACCACTCGACGAGCTTGTCCAACGCTTCGGGGTCGCCTTCGGCAACTATCTCTACGCGACCGTCGGGAAGGTTGCGCGCCCAGCCGGAGATGCCGAGCGCCTGAGCCTGTTCTGCGCAGCCACCGCGGTACCAAACTCCCTGCACCCTGCCTCTGACCCAGAGGTGCCGGCGGACCATGTCCCAAAAGTTAGCCGCACCGAACAAGGGCTCTCGTGCAACTTCAGCGCCCTAGCGACGGGGCCGAGCTCGTCCGGTTGGCGCCACAGACTTGCTTCGTCTGCCATGCATTTTCGAGCTCGTGATCGCCTCGTGGTAGACGGCTTCCATCCTCCGGACAACGCCGGCCACTGAGGCTCCGCTGTCACTAGGTCGCGGCCCCGCTGGCCTACGTCGGCGGCAACCGCTGGGGAAACCAGGTAACGCCGCAGGGACTCGGCCAGCCGGGAGGGGTCATCGACCGGCGCGATGGCCGCCGGGTCTAATCGGCCAACCAGGTCCGAGATACCGGTGCCAGTCGTGCAGACGACCGGACGGCCGGCCGCCAAGGCCTCCAGCACCACGTTGGGCCAGTTGTCGAACCGGCTGGCCACGGCAACGACCCTCGCCCCGGCGTACAAACCGCGCAGTTCGACGGGTTCCAGTTCTTCGACGAAGGTGCAGGCCACACCCAGGTTGGCGGCCCGCTTGGCGAGGAAGTCGGCGTAGGCCTCGAGTGGCCCTTTGACGCTCTCGGCTAACTGGGCGTGGCTGAAGCACCTCGGCGTTGGTCCAACCATCTCGGCGTGCCGCCCCCCCAAACGTCCATCCGCCTACGCCGAGAAACGCGGGACCACGCCGAGAAACCCAGCCACTACGGTTACCTAAAGATATGACACGGTATGACATATCATAAAAGTGTGCTGCGTCTTGGGGCCCAAGCGACTTATCCCCACCACAGTCGCACCGCGGCCCACCACAGTCGCACCGCGGCCCACCACAGTCGCGCCGCGGCCCACCACGGTCGCACCGCGGCCCATAACCGCCGCGGCCCTGGCCACCACTCGAGGCCGTGACCGCCAATGAGCTGGGCTCCCGAGATCAGCCTCCGCCAGCTGCAGGCCAACCTGGCGGTCAACGGCCCCCAGCTCTACGTCGGCACCGACGGCCGCCGGCTCATCTGGGCCGGGGCCGAACAGGCGATGCTCGTGCTCGGGCCGCCCCGGTCCGGCAAGACCTCCACGCTCGTCGTCCCCAACGTGCTGGCCGCTCCGGGGCCGGTCCTGGTCACCTCGACCAAGCCCGACGTCCTGCAGGCCACGCTTGCCAGCCGCTCGCAGCTCGGGCGGTGCTGGCTACTGGACCCGACCGGGACGGTAGCGCTACCGCCGGGGGCCGACCTGGTCAGGTGGTCGCCGGTACAGGCCTCTGTTTCCTGGGAGGAGGCTCTCGTGACGGCGAGGGTCATGACGGCTGCAGCCCGCCCATATGGCTCCTACGGTGAGAGCGCGCATTGGACCGAGCGAGCCGAAGCGCTGCTGGCGCCCATGCTGCACGCATCAGCGATAGCCGGCGGCGGCATCCGCCAGGTCCTCAGCTGGGCGCTGCGCCACGACCTCCACACGCCCATGGCCGTGCTCGCCAGGGCCGGGAACACCGACGGTGGGGCGGACATCGCCGTCGACGTGCTGGCCGGCATACTTGCCACCGAGGAGCGAGAACGAAGCGGCATTTTTTCGACTACAGCCGGCGCCCTAGCGGCTTACCGCAGTTCGCGGGCGCTCGAACTGGCAGAGCGACCCAATTTCGACCCCTCCCGGTTCGCTTGCGGCGCCGACACCATCTACGTGTGCGCGCCAGCCCGCTACCAGGCGCTGATGGCGCCCGTCGTCGTCGCCTTCTTGGAACAGGTGCGTGCCGCCACCTATCGCTCCGCCTCCGAGGGCACCCTGCGCCTGCCTGTGACCTTGGTCCTCGACGAGGTGGCGAACGTCGCCCCGCTGCCGGACCTGCCGGCCATGGTCAGCGAAGGAGGCGGTCAGGGCCTGCTCACGCTCGCCTGCCTGCAGGACCTCTCCCAGGCGAAAGCCCGTTGGGGGCCCGCCGCTGACGGTTTCTTCTCCCTGTTCGGCACCAAGGTGCTCCTCCCGGGCATCGGCGACATGGGGACCCTGGAGGCCGTGTCCCGTCTCGCCGGTCAGGCTGACGTGGTCGTCCGCTCGGTGAACACCTCGCCGTGGTGGACCGGTCACCCTTCCGCCAGCACGACGCGCTCGCCTCGCCTCCAGGCCAGGCTCCCCGTCGACGAGGCTCACAGCCTCCCGGCCGGTACGGCCCTCGTGATCGCCGGAGCACGGCCTCCCCAGCCTGTCTATTTGACCCGCTGGTGGGACTACCCGCCCTTCTCCGATGCAAGGCTCGCCCGGCTTCCTGCCAACCTGGCCCCGTCCGGCGCCGCCAAAACGGCCGTCGCGGCTCTCCCGTCGGGCGTGCCGCTGCCACCGCCGGCCCCTCCGAGCAGCCAGAGCTCCGAGGGCGGCCTCATGGTGAGGTGGCGAGGGGTGCGGGGCCAGCGGCGACTCCACCCACCCCCGCCCCGCCTCTGAAAAGCACGTCGGCAAAAATTAGTAGTGGTAACGGGCCATCAGCACCACGACAGCATCAGCAGTGACGCGATAGACCGAACGGTGCTCCTCAGTGAGCCGGCGGCTCCAACACCCAGCCAGTTGGTGACGAAGCTGCTCCGGCTTCCCAAGCCCTTCGAAGGGTGTTCGCAACGTTTCCTCGATCAGGCGGTTAAGGCGGCGCAGAACTGCTTTGTCAGTAGCCTCCCAGTAAAGGTAGTCGTCCCACCCGTCCGAGGTGAACGTCAGGTTCACGTGTTGGCGAGTTGGTGCGACTGGACGCTCCCAGCCTCCGCATCGGCCAGGGACCGCATGAGCCGGGCAGCATTGGCTGGGGAGCGGAGCAGGTGGGCGGTCTCCTCCAAGGCGTCGTACTCCTCTTTTGAGATCAGCACCGCGGTGCCCGCGCGCGTGACGATCTCCACGGGCACGCCGTCCCTCGTCACCTGCTCGATCAGGGGGAACAGCCGAGCACGTGCATCGCTTCCTGTTATAGCCACAGGTATCATCTCCTGAAATGAACTGGTACGACTAGTGGTACCACTATAGCCGGTAGTCGTTGGGAGGAGAAGATGGTGTATCGTGAAGCTCCAGGATGTTCCTTGAGGGCTGGCCTGCACGGCCGATCGGGGCCGCAGACGCTGTTTGAGGCGCAAGTAAAGTTACTAGGCGTGAGCTGGCTGATCCGGGATGTGGCCCCAAGGGACGATCTCGACGCGCTGCTCGCCGGCACGATCGCCTGGCCGGGGGCCGAGCACATGAGGTCGCTGTTCTCGGCTCCTGGGGGAGATGCGAACAGGCAGTTCGTGGTGGTGCTCGGTGACCGGTTGGTCGGCTATGCCCATTGCATTAGCTCCCCCCAGGCCGAGGGAGGCCGAGCTGCCATCCATGTGTGGGTGGCCCCGTCGGAGCGAGGCCAAGGGATCGGTTCGTCCCTGTGGTTGGCAGCCGTCGGCGCGGCACGGGCGGAGGGGTTCCAGGGGGCCCATGCCATCGCCGACGTCAACGATCGGCGGAGCGTGGAGATTGCCGCTGCTCACGGGGCCACCTTGGGCGCGCGGCGGTGGGAGAGCCGGCTACACCTCGCTACTCTGTCGTCGCTTGTTGTAGAAACGGCGATAGGCCGGGCCACGGCGGCTGGTGTGCAGTTGGTGCCGTTCAGCCCCGACAACGGGCTGTGGGCGCAACTCTATGACGATTTCTTGCCACTCCACTGGGCCACCCCGGACGGCTCCGCCGGACGGCAGCCCCCATCGTTGGATTGGCTGCGGGAGAGATTTTCCCAACCGTGGCAGGTTCTGTTAGCCCGACGCGGGGAGACCACCATAGGGATGACGATGGCTTTCGCGCGAGCAGCCACCGCCGGCGACGTGGTGACCTTCTTTACGGGTGTGACCGCCCCGGCGCGGGGGAACGGTGTGGGCACCGCGCTCAAAGCTCAGCATGCCTGGTTGTTACGAGAGGCTGGGTGGGGAGAGCTCTATACGTGGAACATGGAGGGCAATGCCCCGATCTTGGCAGCGAACGCGCACTTGGGCTTCGTGCAGGTACGGGGCGCCCAGGCGCTCACCTTGGACTTCGGTGGCGCCGTGCAGTAGTGGTGGTCCCAGGTGACCCTCGCCCGGCCTGCTCACGCTCGCCTGCCTGCAGGATCTCTCCCAGGCGAAAGCCCGTTGGGGCCAGCCGACGACGGTTTCTTTTCCCTGTTCGGCACCTATCCCGCCGCCGCCCCTTGCTTGATCGAACGTATGTTCGTAGTATGGCCCGGTGGGTGAAGGGGCCCTTTACGCCGAGCTGCACTGCCACTCGAACTTCAGCTTCCTCGATGGTGCTTCCCACCCCGAGGAACTAGTCGAAGAGGCGGCGCGCCTCGGTCTCGATGCACTGGCGCTAACCGACCACGACGGCATGTACGGCGTGGTGCGCTTCGCCGAGGCAGCGGGCACGGCCGGCCTGGCGACGGTTTTCGGCGCCGAGGTCACCCTGGGCCTGACCCGGGCCCAGGCCGGCGTGCCCGATCCCGAGGGCACCCACCTGGTGGTGCTGGCACGGGGCCCGACAGGCTACGCCCGGTTGTGCAAGGCGCTCTCTGTGGCCCATCTATTGGGGAGGGAAAAGGGGCGCCCGCGGGTCGACTTGCCCCTCCTGGCAGCCATCGGGGCCGGTGCCCACCTCGACCTTTCCACTATCTCCATGGCCACCAAGGCGGAGCGTCCCTCGTCGCCAGCGTCGGCCGTCCCCCAGGTACTGCAGGCACCCGAGCCTGCAACGGCAGGCCACTGGCTCGTGTTGACGGGTTGCCGCAAGGGCGCGGTCACAAGAGCCCTGCTCAGCTCGGGCCCATCGGCGGCTCGTGCCGAACTGGCACTCCTGCAGCACCACTTTGGCCGCGCCAACGTGGCCGTGGAGATCTGGGACCACGGCGAGCCCCTCGCCACTGCTCGCAACGATGCCCTCACCGAACTGGCCTGCCAGAGCGGAGCGGACGTCGTCGCCACCAACAATGTCCACTACCACCGGCCGGGGCGGGCACGGCTCGCCACGGCGATGGCAGCCGTCCGGGGACGGCGGAGCCTCGACGATATGGACGGGTGGCTCCCGGCCGCGGCCAGTGCCCACTTGCGCAGCGGGGCCGAGCAGGCCCGCCGCTTTGCCCGTTACCCGGGAGCGGTCGAGCGGGCAGCCGAACTAGGCCGGTCTTGCGCCTTCGACCTGAAACTGGTCGCACCAAAGCTCCCACCGTTCCCCACCCCGCCTCCGCACACGGAGATGACGTGGCTGCGGCACCTCACAGAACAGGGTGGGCAGCGCCGCTACGGGCCACGCAGCGCCCCGAAGCACCCCCGTGCGTACACCCAGATCGATTACGAACTGGACATGATCGACCAGCTCGGTTTCGCCGGTTATTTCCTCATCGTCTGGGACATCGTGCGTTTTTGCAACGAATCGAACATCTTTTGCCAGGGCCGGGGGTCTGCCGCCAATTCTGCGGTTTGCTATGCGCTCGGGATAACAAAGGCTGACGCTGTCGGGCTCGGCCTTTTGTTCGAGCGGTTCCTGTCGCCTGAACGGGACGGGCCGCCGGACATCGACGTCGACATCGAAAGCGACCGGCGCGAAGAGGCGATCCAATACGTCTACCACCGCTACGGCCGTGAACGAGCGGCCCAGGTCGCAAACGTCATTACATACCGCCCCCGTTCCGCGCTGCGGGACATGGGCAAGGCCCTCGGGGCCTCCCAGGGCCAGGTGGACGCCTGGTCCAAGCAGCTCGGAGGCTGGGATCCTCTCCCACCAGCCGGCGACGGCCAAAGGGCGGGCAACGCCGGTGCTGCTGCCGGTGCTGCTGCCGCTGCCGGTGCTGCTGCCGCTGCCGGTGCCGGTATACCCGAGCCGGTGCTGGGACTTGCCCGGGAGGTGCAGGACTTCCCCCGCCACCTGGGTATCCACTCCGGGGGCATGGTGTTATGTGACCGGCCCGTTTCTGAGGTCTGCCCGGTCGAATGGGCACGCATGGCCGAGCGCAGCGTCCTGCAATGGGACAAGGACGACTGTGCGAGGGCTGGGCTCGTAAAGTTCGACATGTTGGGCCTCGGTATGCTCTCGGCGCTCCACGTAACCGTCGACCACATAAAGGCTTTTTACGACCTCGACCTCGACCTGGCTGAGCTACCACAGGACGCTCTCGTCTACGAAATGCTCTGCAAGGCAGATTCCGTCGGGGTTTTCCAGGTCGAGAGCAGAGCACAAATGGGGACGCTCCCCCGGCTCCGGCCGCGTACTTTCTACGACCTCGTAATAGAAGTAGCCCTCATTCGCCCTGGCCCCATCCAGGGCGGTTCTGTGCACCCGTACCTGCGGCGCCGCAACAACACCGAACGCGTGACATACCTGCACCCTTTGCTCGAGCGAAGCCTCAAAAAGACGCTCGGGGTACCGCTGTTCCAAGAACAGCTGATGCAAATGGCGATCGATATCGCCGGTTTCAGCGGCGCTGAGGCCGATCAACTACGCCAGGCAATGGGTTCCAAACGCAGCGCAGAACGCATGGCCCGCCTGCGAGAACGTTTTTATTCCGGCATGGCACGCAACGGTGCGACCGGCCAAGTCGCCGACCGCATCTGGGAACAGATGGCCGCGTTTGCCAATTTTGGTTTCCCGGAAAGCCATTCGGTGAGCTTCGCCTACATCGTGTACTCCTCGGCATGGCTGAAGTTCCACTACCCTGCAGCCTTCCTGGCTGGCTTGCTCGACAGCCAGCCAATGGGCTTCTGGTCCCCCCAGAGCCTCGTCCTTGACGCCCGCCGCCACGGTGTCGAAGTGCACCGGCCAGACGTGAACACGAGCGCAGATTGTTCTGTGCTGGAACCTGCAACTGGTGCGGGGAGCGGGAGTGCGGGGAGCGGGAGTGCGGGGAGCGGGAGTGCGGGGAGCGGGAGTGCGGGGAGCGGGAGTGCGGGGAGCGGGAGTGCGGGGAGCGGGAGTGCGGGGAGCGGGAGTGCGGGGAGCGGGAGTGCGGGGAGCGGGAGTGCGGGGAGCGGGAGCGCCGGCCCGGCGGTGCGGCTCGGGATTTCCTACGTGCGCACGATCGGTGCCGACCTGGCCAAGCACATCGCCAGCGGCCGCCCTTATAGCGGGATGGAAGATTTTGTGCGCCGGAGCGGAGTGAACGTTGCGCAGGCCGAGGCGCTCGCTACGGCAGGCGCCTTCGAATGTTTGGGTTTGGCCAGGCGGGCGGCGCTCTGGGCTGCCGGCGCCCTTGCTCAAGCTGGCCCTGGGCTGGAGACGGAGACGCCCAGCCTCATCTGGGGACCAAAACGCGCGATAGACGACAAAAAATCTCCCCAGAAAGCATTCGGCGACGGTATTGGGCAAGGCGGGCGGGGTCAACACCAGGCGTCGCGCCTCACCGGGCTCGTGACGGGCGCCGAGGCTCCCCTACTACCGGACATGGACGCCGTCGAAACAAACCGAGCCGACCTGTGGGCAACCGGCCTCTCCCCAGACAGCTACCCGACCGAACTTTTCCGAAAGGACCTCGATGCTCTGGGAGTGGTGCCCGCCGCCGGCCTGGCACACCTCGCCCACGGGACAGCGGTCACGATCGGCGGCTTGGTCACGCACCGGCAACGTCCGATGACATCCAAAGGGGTCGTTTTTGTCAACCTGGAAGACGAAACTGGCCTTATCAACGTCATCTGCACCCTCCCGGTCTGGGAGCGCTACAAGCGCGTGGCACTTAGCGCTGCTGGCCTGTTGGTGCGCGGAAAATTGGAAAAGGCCGGAGGGGCGGTCAACGTTCTCGCAACCAGCATCGAGGCATTGCCGCCTTTGGCTGTGCCAGCGGCCCTACGCTCAAGAGACTTCCGTTGACGCCCAGCCAACTTACGACCAAGAGGTGAGAATGCCCAACCTGCAGGAGCTACGGGCCAGCGAGCCTTTCGGGACGGTCCTGGTCGACCCGCCCTGGCGTTTCACCAACCGCACCGGGAAAGTGGCGCCGGAGCACCGGCGCTTGGCGCGCTACCCGACAATGAGCGCCAAGGAGATCGCTGGGTTACCAGTTGCAGAGCTCATGGCTACCCAGGGCCACTGCTACCTGTGGGTGCCGAACGCTTTGCTGGCTGAGGGCTTGATGGTCCTCGAGAACTGGGGCTTCACCTACAAGGCCAACATCGTGTGGCACAAGGTCCGAAAGGATGGCGGCAGCGACGGGCGCGGGGTTGGGTTTTATTTTCGGAACGTCACCGAACTGGTACTTTTCGGGACCCGCGGCCAATTGCGTACCTTGGCCCCGGGACGCCGGCAAGTGAACTTCATCGCTACCAGGAAACGCGAACACTCACGCAAACCCGACGAGCTATACCCGGTAATCGAACGCTGCTCGCCGGGGCCGTACCTCGAGCTGTTCGCGCGCCACAGCCGACCTGGATGGACGGCCTGGGGCGACGAGGCGCCGGTGGATGGGCCTGCCTAAAAGCTAGGGCCGCCTAGGCGGGCTCACGCTGTTCAGGTTCGCTGTCTCTCGCTACAGACAGTCCCGGCGAGCCGATGTGACGGACTGTGGAGCGGCTCCGGGCGTGTACCGCAGAGGACGGGCGCGCCGCTTCGACTTCAGCTTCTTCAGTCAGGTCAGCCACGGGACCTTGACCGTCGGACATATGCCCGCGCGGAGCGGGCCTGGCAGGCGTCCGAGTTGCCCGGTCGAGGCCGGCCGTCACCTCCGGCGACGCCAGGGTACTGAGCGCGCTGAGAGCGTGGCGCAGGTTGCCGAGCTGGGTATCGATGAGGTCCCGCCGCTCCATGGCGGCGGCCAGCTCCCTCTCGGAATCGGCACGGACCCGGTCCGCGTTGGCTCTTGCCTCCTCGATGATCTCGTGCGCCCGGCGTTCAGCGTCCGCCAGCCGCTTGTTGGCGACGAGCTCGGTCTCCGAACGAAGACGCTCGGCATCCACGCGGACCTGAGCGGCGTGCTCCTCGGCGGCAGCGACCTGACGGCTCACCGCCGATAAGCGCTCCCCATTTTCCTGTTCGGCCTGCTCTCGCCGAGCCGCAATGGTCGCCTCGAGTTCCGCAGCCACCTTCGCCGCATTGGTACGCTGCGCCTCGAAATATGCCTGCGCCTCAGAACGAGTTGCGAGGGCATCTCTTTCGGCGTCGGCACGGATCCCCTCGGCCTGTCGCTTGGAGTCCTCCCACAGGCTTTCCGCCCATTTCTCCACCTCAGCCTTGAGCCGTTCCGCCTCCGACGTCGCCGCCTGGCGCACCTCGGCAGCCTCGGTTTCCGCGAGCAGGAGGATGTTGTCGATCCGTTCGCCGAAGCCGCTGTAGCGGGAGCCAGATTTTTGCTTGTAGGTGTTGTTCTCGGCGTGGAGCGTCTCGACGACCCTGGTCAGTTCTCCGATTTTGCTGTGCGCCGACTCCATCTCGCGGATGAGCCCGCCCACATACGCCGTTACCTGCGCTTGGTCGTAGCCGCCCCGCCGCGCCTCAGCAAAATTGGGGATGTTCTCAGCCATCACCAGTCCTCTCCACGACAGCACTCCGAATGGTCGTGGACCACATGTCGTGGACCACGTAAGGATACAATCGTATGCTTAGCGTGTCAACTTGAACACTCAGTGTGTGGGCAGGCTCAGGCGAACGCCGTCGTGGCCCCGACCAGCTAGTTTGGCGCCGGCAGTAGCCCACGGGCGATCGCTGTGGTAACCGCGGCCGTTCGGTCGTCGACCCCCAGCTTGGCAAAAGCGTGCAGGAGGTGCGTCTTTACTGTTGCTTCTCCTATGTAGAGCGCCTCGCCGATCTCCGAGTTGGTCTTGCCAATGGCGACGAGGCCAAGGACTTCCAGCTCGCGAGCCGTGAGCTCCTGGTGCGCAGGCGCATTGCCCCGCCCGAGCAGTTTGGCGGCCACAACCGGCGCCAGCACGGTCGCACCGCCGGCGGCTGCACGGATCGCGCGGATCAGGTCAGCCCGAGGAGTGTCCTTCAAAAGGTAGCCCCTTGCCCCGGCTTCGACGGCTCTCAATATGTCGAGATCGGTGTCATACGTGGTAACAACCACTACGGCCGGCCCGTGCCCTGGCTCGCTGGCGCCGACGATGAGCTTCGTCGCCTCCACCCCATCGGTCCCCGGCATCCGGAGGTCCATAAGGACCACGTCGGGCTGTAGCGAGCTCGCGAGCTCGGCGGCCTCTGCCCCGTCGCCGGCTTCACCTACGACCTCGATGTCGGGTTCCCCGGCCAGCATCCCACGCATGCCTTCGCGTACCACAGGGTGGTCGTCCACGATCAGCACCGTGACGGTCATGGCAGCAAGACCCGCACCGTCGTGCCTATACCTCTCACGGCGATGACTTCCGCGCTGCCCCCGAGCTCAGCCACCCTGGAGCGCAATTGGCTCAAGCCAAAACCAGCCGGGGCCGTGGTGTCGAAACCCACGCCGTCGTCTGCCACCTCGAGCGATGTCGCTCGCTCAGCAAAGGTGAGCGTCACCGACGCCGACGTCGCCTTGGCATGGCGCCCGACGTTGACAAGGGCTTCCTGGGAAGCTCGGAGCAGCACGATCTCCGCATTGTTGGACAGCTCCCGGACCTGGCCTACCACCTCGAGGTTGGCTGAAAAGCCGAAACGCGGCCCTAGGTCGGCACAAACCCGTTCGATCGCGCCGGCGAGCGAAGCGCCTTGGAGCGGGAGGGGCGAGAGCGCTCCGATCAGAGAGCGCGCTTCGGCAAGGCCCTCGCGGGCCGCCGGTTCGGCAAGGGCTAGCGAGCCGCGAGCCGAGACAAGGTCGCCGCGCTCCAAGGCGGCCTGTGCGGCCTGGACCAACAAGATCACGCTCGTAAAACCTTGCGCCAGCGTGTCGTGGATCTCCCCCGCCAAGCGCTGCCGTTCGGCGAGGGTACCCCTCTCCCGGCTCAGCTCGACCAGTTCGGCCCGGGTGCGTTCGAGCTCCTCGATCAAATCGGCGCGCTGCCTGCTCTGGCCGATGATGCGGTCGATGTAGCCACCGAACAGGCAAGCCAGCACGATCGTGAGGATGCCGAAGATGCTGATGCTGGCGACGGTGGGCGCGTTCACCCCGCTGTAAGCGAGGTTCGCACCGGCCAAGACCATCGTCATCCCGACGACCCCCGCAAATGCCGGGCGGAGCGGGAGCAGCATGAAGCACTGGGGTATTAGCGCGAACATCAGGAAGCCGGTGCCGGGAAAAACAAAGCTGGCTGCGGCGAATATTGCAAAAGAGCCGCAAAGGTAAACAACACGGCCGCGCTTGTCCTGACGATTGAACTTGTGGGGCGTGAGGACGTACAGGACCGCGAGGGCGGCGTAGAGGACTAGTACGCAAGGCAGCCGCCACGTGCCCAGCAACTCGATGGTCCCAAGCGCCCCCGTTGCCACTAACAGCACGGCAAAACCCGCGTGCCACCAGGGCATCAGAGTGACCCATGCGTGCTGGCGCTGGCCAGCCTTCGTGCCCAGCGGCGGCGTGAGCGTCACTCGCCGCTGCCTGTCCACCTGAAGGTCCTCGCAGACACAACGAGCCCGATCACTACCCACACGGCCATCACCAGGGCCATTTCCCCGCGGTCCCAGGAATGGGACGGTTCCACCACCTGGAAGTAGCTCGGCAGCAAGGCGGACCGGTAACCCTCGGCGATCCACTTCAAAGGGAATAGGCCGGCAAAATTGTATAGGCCGTGGGACAGCGACGTGAACGGGACGAAGACCCCGGAGATGAACTCGAGGACCAGCAAGGGCAGGTTGGCGACCGGCGCTGCGGAACGGGAGCTACGCGGCAGACTGGACATCGCGATGCCGAGAAGGGATAAGGCGGTGGCACCGAGGAACGTTACCCAGATGAAGGTCCACCAACGCTCGAGCGTGCCCGGGAACGCAACGTTGTATGCAAAATGGCCGAAAATCAACAAGGCCGCCGCTTCCATGCTGCACAAGACGAGCACAAGGACCGCTTTGCCGACGAAATAGGCGGTGCGTGGCATCGGCGTGCCAGCGAGGCGCTTCAGGGCACCGTTTTCTCGCTCAGTGGCGATCGACACCGCAAGGCTCAGGAAGCTCGTGGACGCGAGGCCTCCGGCGAGCAAACCGGCCGTGTACACCTGGCTGTAACGCACGGTGGTCCCGTGGACAAAGCCGGAAAATATTGACGCGAGCAGTGCCAGCAACACGAGTGGCAGGGCCACCGTGAACACGACCGCTTCCGAGCTCCTGAAGAACTGCAGTATTTCGACATGTGAACGGGCAATGGACGCAGTGACGAAGGCCCGGGCAGGAGAGCGGTTTCGCCCAGCTGTGGTACCAGCGACAGCCACGCTGCCAACGGTGTTGGTAGTAGTCATTTCCTGGCTCCTTCTTCATTGCTGACGCCGATCAGTTGCAGGTAGACGTCCTCGAGGCTCGGACGCGCCACCGTGAGCCCAGGGACTTCGCCGCCAAAAGTTGCCTCCAATTGCTTGACGAGCGCCGTCGGTTGATGGGTCTTGCTGTGCTGCCAGCCGTCGGGCCCAATCCACGAGACTTCCGCCGGCGCGGCTTGGCGCCCACCGAGCTCGGCAGGCGGCCCTGTCGCAACGACGCGGCCCTTGTTGATCACAGCCACCCGGTCGGCGAGGGCCTCTGCCTCTTCGAGGTAGTGCGTAGTGAGCAGGACGCTCGTCCCCTCTTTGGCGAGGTCGCGCACAACATCCCAGAACTGGCGGCGGGCCTCGGGGTCGAACCCCGTGGTCGGTTCGTCGAGGAAAACGAGCTCCGGGCGACCGACTATGCCCAGGGCCACGTCAAGGCGCCTGCGTTGCCCGCCGGAGAGCGCCCGGATGCGGGAGCCGCTTTTCGCAGTGAGGCCCACCCGTTCGATGACCTCTTCGGGCTTGGCGGGATCCGGGTAAAAGTGGGAGAAATGGCGGACGCATTCCGACACTGTCAGGTCGGCGACATCGTCGCTCGTCTGAAGGACGATACCCCTGCGGGCCCTCCATGCCGACCCGGCGCGCTGAGGGTCCTCACCCAAGACCCGGGCCTCGCCGGCGTCGCGCCGACGGTAGCCCTCCAGTACCTCGACGGTGGTGGTCTTGCCGGCGCCGTTCGGGCCGAGGAGGGACAGGACCTCGCCGCGCGCCATCTCCAAGTCCAGCCCATCCACCGCAACTGTGCTCCCATAGGACTTGCGCAGTCCCCTGACCTCGATCACAAGTTCGCTAGCCATGCTCACAGCATTACGCATCAGGCCGGCGGTAGCCCCAACCGGCCAGGTGGTCTTTTGCTCCACCGAACGGTGGAGCCACCACTGATCGCGGCGCTTTTGCTACCATCCCACCCGTGGCGTCGCCAGCGGCAAGTTGAACGCCCGGAGAGCGAGCTGGCAGCTGCGGCACTCCCGAATACACGGGCGACTGGAGCAATCATGAGCGACATCTCGGAGCCGGTTCTCACCGATACCTCGGACATGCCGGCGTTACACGCCGTTTTCCGCAAATCCCTCGCGGCCGCACCCGACCTCATCGGGGGGACGCCTGCCGATGACACCGGCCGCTCGACCATCGTCGGCACCTATTACGACAACGTCCTGCGTTTGCTCCACGCTCACCATGGAGGCGAGGACGAGCTGGTCTGGCCGAAGCTCCTCGAGCGCTGCCCTGACGAAGCCGAAATGGTCAGCGAGATCGCTGCCCAGCACGAAGCCGTCAGCGCCCTAATTGACGTAACTATGGCCCAGCTCCAGCAGTGGGCCGGCTCGGCCTCAGAGAGTGATGCCGCCGCACTGACCGGGTCGATCCGCGAGCTCAACGATGAACTGGTCGCGCACCTCGATGCGGAGGAGGCGATGATATTGCCTCTCTGCGCCCGCTACATCACCCCGCAGGAATGGGCGGAACTGCCCCAGCACGGGATGAAGCATTTCGACGGGGACAAGCCTTGGTTGATATTGGGCCTTGTCTTCGACAACATGCCCGACGGGGCCCGCGACTACGTGCTGGCGAACATGCCACCGCCTGTGGGGCAAATGTGGGTCAACTTCGGCAGCACCGCTTACGCCGACTTCATGGCTGACCTCGGCATCTCTGCCTAGGGACTGCCGAAGGGTTACTGAAGGCCCTAGTGGTCAGGAGAAAACGCGGAGCCACTGTTCCCGGCTCACACGAGCCAGGACCGAGTTGGTGCGCTTGACATCTTCAAGGGGCGACGAGCTTGCCGGCGAGTAGTGGTGCCCCGGCCAGAGCCTGAGCCTGCCGGGCAGGCTCGCCAACCTCTGCAGGCTCGTGTACATGGCGTCGGGGTCGGCGCCGGGTAGGTCGGTGCGCCCGCAGCCGTCGAGGAACAGCGTGTCGCCTGAGACCAGGTTGTCCTCGACGACGAAGCATTGGCTCCCCGGCGTGTGGCCCGGCGTGTGCAGCAGGCGCACCGCGACGGCGCCGACCTGCACGACATCGTCGTCCCCGTGTGCGACCAGCGACGACACCGGCGCACCGCTCATCTCCGACACCCACGCAATCTCGTCCTTTTGGACATGGACCGGGACCTCGGCCAGCTCCAGCAGGTCCACCAGTCCCTGTATGTGCTCCCCAAAAATGTCCCCACCCACGTGGTCCGCGTGGTAGTGGGTCGCCAGTACCCCGGCCAGCGTCAGGCCGGCCTCTTCGACCCATCCGAGCAGCGCCCGCACGTCATAGGCCGGGTCCACGAGCAGCACCTCGCCCGAGGCGGCGTCGCCGACCACGTAGACGTGGTTGCGCATTGTGGTTGCGAACTGGTCGCCAGTGGCGAAGTCCCGCCCAGCGAGGAGCTGGCGAAAGTAGAGACCTTCTGGCATCGGCCCATCGTACAGACGGCCCACACCAGCTCGCCGGGAGAGTTCCCCAAGCCATATCTTGTAGGGATGACCGATGAGCTTTGCCTGCTCTGTGTGCACGCCCACCCTGACGACGAGTCCTCCAAGGGTGCTTCGACAGTCGCGAAGTACCACGCCGAAGGCGTACGCAGCGTTCTCGTGTGTTGCACGGGCGGCGAGGAAGGCGAGATCCTGAACCCGGCCATGAACAGGTCCGAGATCCTCGAACGCCTCCCCGAGGTGCGGGCCGCCGAGCTGGCCAGCGCCGCCGCCATCATCGGCTACGACGAGCTTGTGATGTTGGGTTACCGGGACTCGGGGATGCCCGGCACCGAGGCGAACGAGCGGCCAGAGTCGTTTTTCAGGGCCTCCATCGAACAGGCAACCGCTCGCCTCGTAGCCGTGGTCCGCCGCACCAAACCGCAGGTCATGGCCATTTACCCGGCTCACCAATCGCTGTACCCCCACCCCGACCACATCCGCGCTCACGAGGTAGGCTTCGCAGCGTTCCACGCTGTAGGCGATCCTGAAGCGTTCCCTGAGGCGGGACCTGCGTGGCAGCCGCAGAAGCTGTACTACATGCTCTGGTCGAAAAAGCGCATGCTCGCGCTAGCGGAGAAGTTCACCGAATTGGGCCTGGAACTGCCATGGGGAGAGGAGCGCCTCGAGATGATGGCTGACGCTCCTCAAGAGGACGTCACGACCGAGATCGACGTCGCAGGTTTCGGGCACGTGCGCGACGAGGCTCTCCGCGCTCACGCGACCCAGGTCGACCCCAATTCTCCGTTCTGGTTCGGCCTACCGGCCGAGGTTGCCGAGGAACTGGGGCACTACGACGAGTACCACTTGGCAGAAAATTTCACCGGTTCACAGCCGCCCGAGGACGACCTCTTCGCAGGTGTCCGCGAGCGTGCCAGCTTATGAGCCCAGGAGCGGGAGACGCCTCCCCCGCCGAAGCCACCCAGGCCACGCAAGCCGCCGGACCAGCCCCCACCGGGTTGGTGACCCTTATCGTCGGGGACCTCGGCCGTACCGGACCAGTGGGGAGGTCGCACCGGCCTGCTCCAGCCAGCGGCTCAGAGGCCCTGCCTGGCTCCCAACCGGGGCCGGCGCAATGGAGCTGCCAATGGTCGGCTGACGGGCCCGGCCTGGTCTCGACCGGCTGCGAAGGCGAGCCGGACCTGACGTTGACGCTCGGCACAGACGATGCGCGATCGGTCAGGGACGGCCGGCTGGAACCAAGTGTCGCTTTCATGCAGGGGAGGCTGAAGACCTCCGGCGACAATGCTTTGCTGCTCCGCGTGCTCAGCTGGACCGCAACCCCGGCATTTTCGGCCGCGCTATCCGCCTGGTCCGCCGAGCTAGAACCTTGAGATGGCCCCGCCCGCCGCGACACGCTCCAGCGGGGCATCCCGGGTACTGAACATTTCCTCCAGGCCAACTATCGTGCCGCCGGCACTTCCGTAAAACGCGACATTGATCTCACGCTCGGCCATCCGGCGCCGCGTGCGGAACAGCACCGCCATATACGTGGACACAAAAGGCAGCATCGCTACCACGACCCACCAAGCCGTCATCGAGCCAGTGGCAAGAGCGACCAGCGCCGGCACGGAGACGGAAGTGAACATCACGGTGAGAACTTGACGCCGGCGAAGGCTGGCGTTAGCCCGGCGGTTCGGCACCGCAGGCGCGGGCAGCCTTGGGACGGCGCTCGCCCGGTCGAGCGGTGACGAGAACAATGCCGCGTACCCGTTCAATCCTTTTGAGGCACGACGCGACCAAAGTGAGTACTCACGCACAGGACAAACTTCCCCTTTGACATGGCAGCTACGCGATGGCGCAGTGCAGGTGCAGCAGCACTACCGGCCCTGCTCAAGCCGGCTCCATCGATGCCTCGGAAACTAGCCGGATAAGGACCACCGAGTCAAGAGGCAGCCCGACTATTGGACGTGCTCGGGCTCGACATGGACGAAGTGTGGCCGTAGCGCCGTACTGAATGGTGGCCTCGGCGGCGCCATCCCCTGTTACCGCTCCACCAATCGCCGCGAGAACAAGGGCGCGGTCAGGTCTCGACGAGGATCGTCACCGGGCCCTGGTTGACCAGGCTCACCTCCATCATGGCCCCAAAATGGCCCGTCGCCACCTCGGCGCCCGCCGCGCGAAGCTGCACCACAACTCGCTCTACCAGCGCTTTAGCAACCTCGGGGACGGCCGCCTTAGTGAAAGAGGGCCGGCGGCCCCTGGTCGTGTCGGCATAGAGTGTGAACTGGCTGACAACGAGAACCGCCAGGCCGAGCTCCTCCGCGGAACGGTTCATGTTGCCGGTGTCGTCCGGGAACAGGCGAAGCTGCCAGAATCCTCGCCGCGAGACGGTCGGCCGCCTTGTCATCGTCCTCGCAACCCACCCCGACGAGGGCGCACAAGCCAGCCCCGATCTTGCCGACGACCACTCCGTCGACGCTTACCGACGCCTCCGAGACCCGCTGGAGCAGCCCACGCACAGTGCTGAAGCATAATTGTCGAGCGGCCTGGCGGGCCCGACCAAGGCCGGCCGCGGGCTGCCAGGCCCCTAAGCTTGCCGCCCATGGCGGTCGTCGAGGGCCCAGAGCTGGCGCTGGCTCCTGACGAGGGGCGACGGGAACTGCCGACGGCAGTGAAGAGAGACGGTCAGCCCGAAAGCCGGGGCGGAGGGCGGGACCGGGGGCGGGACCGGGGCCGAAGCTCGAAGCGCAGCCCCCTCCTCCTCGAGCTGGCCGTGATCGCGTTCTTGGGGTGGATCTACGACTGGCTGCAGGACTTGGCGCCGGTCCGCCTTGGACTAGCGCTCCGCAACGGGCGCGCCATCCTTTCATTCGAGGAGCGGCTCCACATTTCGCCCGAGAGGTACCTGGACCGTTGGCTCACACACCACTACTGGGTCGCCTACATATCCTCGGACTTCTACGACAATGCGATCTTCGCGTTCACGGCGGCCATCGCGATTTGGATCTGGTGGCGCCGGCCCGACATCTACAGGCCGCTGCGCAACGACCTGGTCCTGGCCAACCTGATCGGCTTTGCGGTCTTTTGGCAGTTCCCGGTTGCCCCACCACGGATGCTGGCCGGCTTCACAGATGTCGTCGAAAAGGTGGGCGGCCTCGGCTCCTGGCATAGCACGCTCATCTCCCACGCCGACCAGTTGGCGGCCATGCCTTCCATGCACCTGGCATGGGCGGTTTGGTGCTCCGTCGCGCTGTGGCGGCTCGCCGGCAAGAGCAGCTGGCGCTGGGCGGCCCTTGCCCTTGGAGTTGCATACCCTCTCGCCACGGCCTGGGTGGTCATGGCGACGGCAAACCACTACCTAATGGACGTCCTCGCGGGCACAGCGGCCACGGCGGTGTCCGTAGTAGTGGTGGAACTGGCTTGGCCCCGGGCGCTCAAAGCGCTCAGAGGGCTTTACCAGCGGTCGTCGACGTAGGTGCGTACTTCTTCGTCGTAAGTGGCCTTGATCTCTGCCACGACTTCGGCGGGCAAAGGCGGCCGGTCCCCCGCTGCCGCATTGGCGCGCGCCTGGGCGGGTTTACTGGCACCCGGGATGACTGTCGAAACGCCGGGGGCGTCGGCACACCAGCGCAGCGCCACCTCTGGCAGCGACCAACCTTCGGGCACCGCGAATTTGGCCAGCCGTCTGGCGGCTGGCACTCCGACCTCGTAGGGCACGCCCGAAAAGGTCTCGCCGACGTCGAAGGCTTCCCCGTGGCGGTTGTACGCCCTGTGGTCGCTGGGTGGGAACGTCGTGTGCTCGTCGTAGCGCCCCGACAGCAACCCTGACGCCAGAGGCACACGCACTATCACTCCGACGTCGGCCTGCGCGCATGCGGGCAGCAACTTCTCCGACGGCTTCAAACGAAAAGCGTTGAAAATGACCTGCACCGTCGATACGCCGGGCCATTCGATCGCCTTCAACCCCTGCTCGACTGTTTCGATGGAGACGCCGTACGCGCCAAGGATGCCCTCGCTCACCATTTCGTCGAGCGTGCCGAACACCTCGTCGGAGCCGTAGACATCTGAGGGCGGGCAGTGCAGCTGGGTTAGCGGGAGCGTCGAAAGGCCAAGGTTTTCCCGGCTCCTTTCGGCCCAAGCACGCAAGGCGCGAGCGTTGTAGTTCTCAAGGACCTGAGGGACGCGACGTCCACATTTCGTCGCGACAATGATGCCGGCGTCGGGGCGCTCGGCAAGGAACCGGCCCACCAGGCGCTCGCTACGCCCGTCGCCGTAGACGTCCGCTGTGTCAAAAAAACTCACCCCGGCGTCGGCTGCCGCATGCAACGTTGCCATAGCCGTGGCATCGCTCACGTCGCCCCAATCGGCGCCGAACTGCCAGCACCCCTGCCCAATAACGCTTACGTTATAACCAGTCTTGCCGAGCCGGCGGGTCTCCATATTCGTTACTGTCTTTCGCTCGATGTAGCTGTACGAGGCTTACGCTACCCGCGCAGCTCAGTCATAGGTGGCCTCAACCCACCAGCGCCGGCCCTCCCGGGCCAGGAGGTACGCGCCACCATCTGCCGTGCTCACCTGGAAGCGCGCCCGGCGGCGCCCCCCCGAGTCCCACCAGCGTTCCTCCAACGGCCAGGGGCCAGCCCAGGCGTCTATGACCAGGCCCGCACTGGCACCGCTGCCGATCCTCAGTCGGGCGGGCGGTGCGCTTGCATTCCCGCGGCTCGCGACGCTTACAGGGTCGCCGGCTTCGTCCAGGAGCTGCGCAGGCAGGGGTGGCTGGTGAACGATCGCCGGCGCGACCCCGGGGAGACGGCCCGGCCACGGCGGCGAACCTGGGCGCAGGGGCTCCCTTGGCTCCCCCCAGGGCACAAGGAGCACCTGTTCGGTGTAGTCCCGCCCACCTTGGAGGACCGCCGTCAAGGCCGCCCCTGGCCCGAGCAAGCCTTGTACCCGGGCTAGCGCCCTGGCAGCCCTGCTGGCGGCGCCGGCGTCGTTGCCCCACAAACCGAGCTGGCGGCCGTCGTCAGGGCGCACTTCTTCAGGGACAAGGGCAAGCCTGGTGATCCTGCCCGCTTGGGCGGCCGCGCCGGCCTGGCTTGCCTGAGCCCAGCCCTCCAACTGCCAGCGCACCCGTTCGCCGATGGCGCCGGCGCTCAGGGCACCGTCGTGGCGCCAGCTACGACGCAAGGATGTCCCGTACTCGGTCTCGGCTTCGATGGCGAGGCGCGTGCAGACAAGACCGGCCCCGGTGAGGCGGCCATGGAGCTCCTCAGCCAACGCTTTGCCCAAGAAGGCTGCCGCGTGCAACTGCTCCGCCGGCGGGTCGAGCTCAGCAGCGATCACCCAGTCAGGAGGGGGCACGCGACCCCGCACAGTGCGTTCTGCCAGCCCTCTTGCCAAGCGGTGGGCTGCTAAGCCCTCGGCCCCGAACCGACCGAGCACAGAAGGAGCCGGAAGGGCGGCGAAATCCCCCAACGTCTTCAAACCGAGGCGCACCAGCAGGTCGGCGAGGTCGGCCCGATTGTCGAGGACCTTGACCGAAAGAGGTGCCAGGAACTCGGCACTCCCCCCCTTTGCCACCACGAGGGCCTCGCCGGCCGGCGCCAACAGCGCAGCCAAACCTGCAGCAAAAAGACCATCGGCGACACCAACCTTGCAGCAACCGGCCCAGTCGCCGGGCCTCTCCTAGTCCGGGCCCGCCCGGCCCTACTGGCCGCCCTATTGGCCCGGGACCGCCGGCTCGTGCCCCCTCACCATCCCCGATCGCTCCGATCGCTCCGGGGCGGCCGGCAAGTACAGCTTCCACCGCCGCCGCAACTTTGGCTGCCAGCGCCAGGTCCCCCCCGAAATAGCGGGAAGGCCCACGTGCACCGAGTGCCAGTTGGCCGGGATGGAGCACTTCGACCCCAGGAGCGAACGCTTCGACCGCCGCCACAGCTGGCTCCCACTGGCGAGCCTCTGCGGGGAGGTCTCTCAGCAGGACTTCCAGGTCTGGGCAACGACCCTGTGCCTCCCGCCGGCGCATTCCCACCCGGACGCCTGCCGCACGGGCAGCCGGCGAAGTGGCCACCACCCGGTTGGCCGAGACGACAGCTACTTGGCTCGAAGGTTGCCGCCCGGCGCTTATGACGGCCCAGTCGGGGCAGAACGCAACAAGGGCCCGCTGCTGGCTCATCGGGCTACCCAGCGATGTCTACGTCGAGAACTGTGCCGGCGGTGGCCTGGCTGCGGCCTGTGCCGGCGGTGGCCTGGCTGCGGCCTGTGCCGGCGGCAACCGCGTCACCCGGGCCCATGATCACCGGGAGCCCGGCGTCAATAACGTCACCCGGGCCCAGGACCGGGTGTCCGGCGTCGACCGGCTCGGGCAAAGGTCCGCCCAACCAGGTCCGGGCACGCCGCTGCCGGGTGGCAGCTCCCCGACCGGCTGACACCACGTCCACCTCACGGCCCCACAAGTAGCCGCACCCGTCCTCGATGCCTCTCCAGCAACCAGCGACGATACCGAGACGCACCTCGGCCGTACCCGGCCAGCCGTCTCCCATCCCGTCGCCCATCACGGCGAGCACCGACCCCCGCTCGCGCGCCCGGGCCTCGAGCTTGCGTGCGTCCGAGTTGCTCACGTGGCCACCCGGCCGCAGGAGCACCATGTCGAAGCCCTCCAGCAACGCTGCGGTCACTACTGCCCACTTCGGTCCCGGCCAAGGGACTACCGCCAATCGTTCCAGGTCTAGGCCCAACTGGGCAGCCGCCACGAGCCCGAGGTCGGGCGCTCCCACTACTGCGCACCAGGAGCCACCGGCGGACGGCCCGCTCAGCAAGGCCAGGGCAAGCGACGTTGTGCCAGGGAAGGCTCCCTGCCCTACCACCACCGTGCTCCCCCGGCGCAGGGCTCCCTCGGGGAAAAGACCAGCTAGAGGTGCACAGAGCGGGAGCGTGCGTTCCCGAGCGAGGATCGCGCCAAACCCGGTCTCCACGGGCGCCAGCAGCTCTCGGGCCATTTTTGCAGCATAGCCCTAGATGGGAACACCTGTTCGATCAGATAGGGACAGCGGTCTCGTTCCGCGTCTGGCCCCATCTCTATTCGAAAAAGCGAATACAACTGGACCAGACGCGGGGCGAGAGTACAAAACTGGAACAGACGGCGCCTTGAAACCGCCCGTCTGGACCGAGTTTCGCACGGCAGGGGCCGCAAGGGCGCTGCGGCAAGGGCGCTGCGGCAAGGGCGCTGCGGCAAGGGCGCTGCGGCAAGGGCGCTGCGGCAAGGGCGCTGCGGCAAGGGCGCTGCGGCAAGGGCGCTGTGACGGCCCGTCGAGCTGGTGAGGCGCTACGGGGCTATTCGCCGCTCTCAGGGAGCTCGGGCAGGATCATCACGCCTTCCAGTTTGGCTCCCGTCTCTGAATGGGTGAACCCGTTGCCAGTCACGGGTGCGTCCACCAGTTCGGGTGCCCAGTCGTACGGCTTGGGCAACGGCACAGTCACTTTGCTGTGACCGACGTGGGCGGCGACATGATGGTCGTGGTACGCGCCGAACACTTCGTCGAAGCGTTCCGCCTTGTACACACGACCGTCTATAGAACGGCCTTGGCGTCCTTCTATTACCGCCACGACGTCTTCCCCGTCGATTGTCTTGTAGTACTCCAGGGCGTGAGCAACAGCCAATATCTCGAGGCGGTTCTGTTCGATCACACCCTGGGTGCGCTCGTACAGCTCGGCCAGCTTCGCCTCGATGCGACTACCCAGGCTGCCGCGCAACATGTCCGGGCCCTCGCTTGGGCCAGGCCCCCCGCCAGTGCCGAGCCGGCGCGACACCGAATGTGAAGCAATGGATGAACCCATGCCCCAAAAGCCCTCCATCAGGCTCGCGAACGTCGTTGCCGACTCCAGGTCGCCTGAGACACCAGACGTCGAGTCCCCGGCAAAGAAAAAACGCTCACCCGCGAGCGAGGCCAGCGACGTCATGATGTCCGTTTCGTGCTCGCTGCGCCATTCGCTGAAACGGTCCTCCGGCCTGATGTACGAGACCATCCCAAGGTAATTACCGCCTTTTTCGATGGTCGCGAGGTCGATCTCGAGGTGGACCTTGCACCGGTAGGCGACGACGGCATGGCACGCTTCATGAACTGCGGTGGCGTGCCGTTCCGGGTCGATGTACTCGACGTCTTCGGGTGGGCCAAGCTCCTTCAGCCTCTTGGCCTCCAGCACGTCAGGCCAGGTGACCGCCTCACGGCCGCGACGCAAAGCGACGATAAGGGACTCGTTCACGAGGTCCTTCATAGAAGCACCGGTGGCATAAGGCGTTATCATCGCAAGCTTTTCGATGTCCGCCGGGGACAGCTCGTTGCTGATCTTGGAGAAATAACCCTGATAAGTGCGGATGCGCCCAGCTTTGGACGGGTAACCGACTTTATAGATGCGGTCGATGCGGCCTGGCCGGAGCAATGCCTCGTCCAACGAGTCCGGCCTATTGGTCGCCATCATTATCAGGAACCGGTACTTCGGCGGCGGTTTCGGCTTCATCCCGAGCACCCTGCGCCCGTAGCGGTTGAACAACCCGCGAGGCTTCTTGAGGCCCGACATCTCGGAAAGCAGCGATTGCAGGGTCCCCATCCCCCCACCACCACCGCCGCCCATCATCATCATCCGGTCCCTCAGGCGCCGCGGTTGCTCAGGCTCCGGTGCAAGGTCGCGAGCCGTGTACTGCAACTGCTCGAGGAGCAGGCTCACCGAACGCTCGGACAGGTACGAACCCCCGTGGCAATCACCGGCAGTCCAAGGCCACGCCGTCATGCCCCGCACGCCGCCCGGGCCGAATATCCCGCCTCCGCTCAAGGCGCCCCGGCTGCCCAGCGAGTCGGCTTCGTCGAAAAAGACGATCACTCCGCCGTAACGGACAGCCAGCTGGCGGAGCTTGCGGAAAAGCCGCTTCACCTTCAGGATCCCGACCCCCAAGAACATGTTGACAAACGCCCCCGGGTCGACGAAAACAAACGGCTTCCCGGTCTCGCCGGCAACTGCCTCGGCGAGAAGTGTCTTGCCGGTGCCGGCGGGCCCATAACAAAATGCCGCCCGGCACATAGCCGCCTCTTGCTTCGATCGACTCGGGGTCCTCCAGGAAGACCAGGCACTCCTTCACGCGTTCGAGTACGGCGTCCTGGCCCCATACATCGGTGAACCGTGTTTTGATGTCGTCCGGGTAGTAAACGTCGACGCCGCCGCGCGACATGTACCAGAAGATGAGGACAAATTGAGCTACGCCGAACATCAGGTAGAACAAGACCTGCACGATCCCAGGCAGCGCCGAGAAGAGCTTGCCGGGCACCTCGAAAAGACCCTCGACTGGGTTCACCTGATAGGCAGCCCCTGCGATGATGGCAGCCACAACGAGCAGGAGGACAAGGGTAAAAATCCTCCTGGCGCGGTAACGGCTCCAATTGCTGAGCCTCCCCGTCCGCCGGGCCAGCCCGCCGAAGAACACCTCGCCCCAGAAGTGGTCCCACGCACCCCAGTGCTCGCTAATGATGTAGTGGGCCTGGCGGACCAGTTCAGCGCCAAAAAGAACTGCCAGCCACCACTTTGCGTTCCAAGTAAGTATGAGCCCGTCCCGGGCACTGATCAGGGGGTCCGAAGAAAGGTTGTACCAGAAAAGGATCCCCCAAATAGCTGCCATGAGGATGAGCAGGCGCGAGCGCATCCACAGCGAGCGGAGCTTCCTCCTCTCCCGTCCGGAGACAACTTCCAGCGCAGGCCCGTCGGGCGACGTCGGCTTGGGTTTGGATGTCATTGATTTCCCCTGTCTGGGACGTAGAAGCTACTCACGATATGGGTGATGGCTGAATGTTGGGCTTGGAAACATCTCGGCGAGCAGCCGACCATCAAGAGCCATACCTTGTTGGTGGCGCTGTTCGCCCAGGTTTCCTGGTCGTAATCGACCTCACCGATCGGGGAGGGCAACCCGATCTCGATCGAGTAGAGAGTGCCTCGCATGGCACCGTTGACCAATAGCTCTGGCTGCGCCAGGGTCTGTACCGGGATGCCCTCGCTGGACAACTGGTCCACGGGGACCAAGATGTCGTTCAAGCCCAGCAGCGACATCGAAGACCGCTGGTCGGCGGAGAGAGGCTCGGCCAAGATAACGGCCCATGGGTACGACGACTGGGTGAACACGTCGGCGGCGTGAGGCCTGGGGCTGCCGGAGGCGCCGGCCAAGAACGGCGGCGGAGCGCTGACGCCGAGCGATTGGAAGGCCTGGGCCCGCGCTAGTTGGCTCTCGCTATAGACCTTCCAGCTGGCCGGCAGACTGACGTAGAGATGCTGTGAACCGCTGACAACCGCCTGGGTACCCGCGCAGGCCGTGAAGAACACGGCGAGCAACACCGCAAGGGCCGTAACGGCTGTGACCCTTAGCCCCCCAGCAGACGTCACGGGCCGGCCTCGCCCGGCCTGCGACCGGTACACGCCGTCAACGCCCCTGCCCGGTCACGATGAAACTGCTCACGATGCTGTCCAACACGGCCCGGTGAGCCCGGTAGCACACTGGTGAGCAGCCGACGTCGAGCAGCCAAACCTTGTCTGTGGCGCTGTTCAAGAAAGCGACCTGTTCAAATGAGATAGCGCCTGTCTGCTGGCTGGCGATCTGGTAGGCGACCCGACTGCCCCGCAATGCACCGTCCACCAGCAATCTGGTCGGGGACAGTTGCTGTACGCGGTCGCCATCTTGGTTGAGCTGGTCAATAGGGTAATTCTCGTCGGCAAGAGCTGCGAGGGACGTGTTCGCCTGGTCTTCCCCGTCGAGGGCCACCACTTGGGCCATCGCCCAGGGGTAAGGGCCGGACTGGGTGTCGACGGACCGGGCCACCCTCGGGTTGGCACCCGCAACCGTTTCGAACACCGGGTGGCTCTGGCCCGCGAGAGCTGCTTGACTGCTCGCCGCCGGGTCGATCCAGCCGTTCTCCTGCAGGGTCGATTGGCTGAAGACTTCCCAGGTGTTCGGGATTTTGAAGTACATGTCCTGGGTAGAACTGCCCACGTAGGTCACCGAGGTCGTGCACCCGCTCAAAAGCCCCAGCACGCCGAACGCCACCAGGGCTGCGGCGATGCGGCCGCGGCCGTGGCCCACCGGGTTGTCCCCGGCTAGAGAGGCAGGCGACGGGCTCAAGTTAACCAAGGGTACGGCGCGGCCCTGTCCATGGATGCCGCAGGCACCGACTTTTTTTATGGCGGCTAACTAATTAAGTGCCGGCACGGGAACGGCGGCCCGAAAGCCGCGCCGGCGCCCTCAGCCAGACGCCGAGTTCCCGACGACGTGCCAGCGACACCCCCAGGACCACAGCCGCAACGACTGCGGGTACGCCGCCCACGGCCAGTCCCCACCGAGCACCGAGTACCTGGTCGACCAACCCGACGATCATGGCCCCCACGGGCGTCGAGCCCACGAAGATCATGGAGTAGACGCCCATGACCCGGCCTCTCATCTCCGGGGTGCTCGCCAGCTGGCAGGTCGCATTGCTCGTCGCCAGGTAGAGCATCGAAGCGAACCCGAGCACGACCAGCAATACGACTTCGATTGCCAGGTCCCGCTCGACCGCGGCCGCCAGCATCGCAACACCCATTGCCCCTGCAGACCAAACAACGACCAGCAGACGCGTGCGCTGGCGGTATGCGGAGGTGAGCGCGCCGATCACCGACCCGAAGCCGATAGCGACGAGCATGAGGGCGTAGGTGCCGGCGTCCCCCCGGAAATCGACTTTCGCCAACACCGGCAACACGGTGTTGAAGTTGAAACCGAGCGTGCCCACAACCGCCAGCAAGGCAAGGGTCCGGCGCAGCCTCGGCGTGCCCATGATGTACCGGAAACCCTCGCGGACCTGGCCCTTGGCGTGCTGGGCACGCCGCCCTGCGAACAGCTCCCCCGGTCGCATGGCGACCAGCGCCCCGATGACCGCCAGATAGGAGAGCGCGTTCAGTGCGAAGCAGCCGCCGACGCCCGCAACTTCGATCACCACAGCGCCGAGCGCTGGGCCCCTACCCGGGTCAGGTTGAACGTGGCGCTGTTCAGGCCGACGGCGTTCGGCAGGTCATCCAGGCCGACCATCTCCGACACGAAAGCCTGCCGGGCCGGCATGTCGAGCGCCCCGAACATCCCCGATGCGAAGGTGACGCTGTACAGCGCCCAAAGAGGCCTGAACCCCGTGAGGTCGAGCGCCGCCAGCGCCGCAGCGGCGACGGCCATCCCGCTCTGGGTGAGGACGAGCAGGTTGCGCTTGGCGAAACGGTCTGCGACGACGCCGCCGTACGCACTGAACGCTAGCGCTGGAACGAACTGGACGGCGCTCACCACCCCGACATCAAAAGGGCTGTGCGAGATCTGCAGCACGAGCCACACCAGGGCGACGTTCTGCATCCAGGTGCCGAGGTTGGACACGAGCTGGCCCGCAAGGAACAGGCGGAAGTTACGCCGGCGGAGCGACCTGAACATCCCCGGCGAGCTCATCGAGGGTCACAGGCCAGACGGTTGAGCAGCTCAACCGCTTGCCCCAGGACCTCCACCTCCTCGGCACCAAGTTCGCAGAGGCGCTCGCTCAGGTAGAGAGCACGCAGGGTGCGCGCCTCGGCCAAGAGCTCGGCACCCTTCTCGGAGACAGCTACCCGGGCGACGCGTCGGTCGAGCGGGTCGGGCCGGCGCTCCAACAGACCGGCCTGCTCGAGGTTGGCTGCGATGCGGGTCATCGAAGGTGGGGCAACCCCCTCAGCAGCTGCGAGCTCACCAAGGGTCAGCTCTCCCTTCTTGGAAATGGTGACCAGCGCGGCATACTGGGACGCCGTGACACCCCCTGCGGAACGTTGCCGGAGCTTGCGTTCCAACCTCATCACGCTCATCCCGAGGCGGCTCGCGACGCTCGCCTCCGCGCCCGCTCCAGGGCTCGGCTCGGCGGCTTCCTGGGCGATTGACATGGGCTCAGAATATCGGTTAGCAACGCTAACTATCTAGGCGTTTTTTAACCTGGCACGGGCCGGGCCGTGCCAAACTGGGCTAATGGCGATGCGCGAAGATTGCCGGCACTTTCAGAGCAGGACGTACACGACGGGCGAGGTGGCGCGCTTCTGCGTGCTCAACCTCGCGCCCGAGGCGCCTTGGCGCTGCCCCTCCGATTGCTCGCGCTACCAACAGGACATCATCGACGGGTCGTTCGTAGTCGGCTCGCTCGTGCGCCCCAAGGTCGAGGACGAGCCCGACATGCCGGAGGGTGATGTGGCCGGCGTGCTGGACGCCGCAGAATCTCATCGTGACGGCTGCGGGGCCCGAGATCGTCGCAGAGATCGAAACCGAGCGGCAGGCCAGGCCCTGGTGGAAGGTTTGGAAGAAGAAGGAAGGCGGCGGCTTCGACTTGAGCGCCCGCTGAGCTACCGACGCGTGCCAGCAGGCCGCCGCCGCAAGCCAGCCACGCGCGTCCTAAGCGCTGCTTCCGCCCTTGCCCTTCTGGGCGGGGCCCTTGCGGGCTGCACGAGCAGCAGCTCCCAGCCACCGCCGTCGACCACCACGGCCGCCGCGCACGAGACCACTGCGACGACAGCGCCACTGGCGTCGCTCCAGCCATATACGTGGCAGCGGGAACACAGCCTCGCGCTCGACCTCGGCGGCGGCGCTACCAGCACCTTGTCGGCGGTAGTTGCACCGGGCGCCAGCGGGGACTGGCTCATAGCCGGGACGCAGTTCGGCTCTGGGGGCCCAGCAATCGCGACCGTGTGGACCTCGCCCAACGCGACCCGGTGGTCCAAGACGGCACTGCCGACCCCAACCGGAGAAGGTCCCGCCACCGCCAACGCGGCAACCGACTGGGGAAGCCGTGAAGTCGTGGTCGGCTCGGCTGGCACCGGCCCAAGCATGAGGGCCGCTGTATGGGTGTCGGAAAACCCCGGCCAACCTTTCCTCCCGATACCGGACAACCCCGTCTTCGACGCCCCTACCTCCGGCTCCGACCAGGGTGGAGCGGTGATGGACACGGTGGCGGCGGGCGCGCTCGGGTTGTTCGCAGGGGGCAGGGTCGACGGCCGTGCGACCGTGTGGTACTCGACCGACGGCGAGCATTGGCAGGAGCTGACCGGCGCCGACAGCGCCATCAACCGCGACCCGGGGGCGGTGGTCAACGACATCCTGTCCACGCCGAACGGCGTCTTCGCCGCGGGGTCGTCGGTCAACGGCAACAGGCTGTCCGCCGCGTTGTGGTACTCCTCCGACGGCATCCACTGGTCGACCGTCCGCAGCGCGGTGAGCACCTTCTTCGGCAACGGCGACCACGTCATAACGTCGGTCCTCGACATCGGGGGGACCGGCGACGCTGAGCTGGGCGCCCCAGGCCCGACGGGCCTGCTGGCTGTCGGCGGTGTGCGGATCGGATCCAGCTGGCAGCCGGCCTCCTGGATCTCCCCGAACGGCTTTTCCTGGAGCCAGACCTCGGAGAGCTTTCCGCTCGACGCAGAGCCCCCCGCGAGCCCGGGGGCCATCGTGTACGCGGCAGCTGGGGCCGATGGGGCCCTGTACGCCGTCGGCGGCAGCCCCGGCCGCCAGCGCCTCTGGCAGTCGTCCGACGGTCTTGCCTGGAGCGAGGTGGCACTTCCGGCAGCCGCCGCTACCGACACCGGGTGGCACCTCGGTCTGGTCGCCGCGAACGGGCACACAACGGTCCTCGCCGACAACATCCCCGGCCAGCCCTACGTCCTGGTAGACCAGGACGGCCGCTGGCGCCAGCCGAGCGCCAAAGGGACCTTCGGCAGCCCGGTGCCGGACGCTGTGCCGACCAGCCTGATCGGGGACAACGGCACTCTGGTCATGAGCGTCGAGCTCTCCAAACCGGGCCAGAGCCTGGGCAGCGCGCCGAGCTCAGTTGCCGTGCTCACGTCGGACGACGGCAGCTCCTGGCAGACCGAAAACCTGCACGCCTTCGACGGCGCAACCGTCAACCAGCTCCTGGCCGTCCCGGACGGTTTGCTTGCGGTCGGTTCGGCGCCCCTGGCGAGCACACAAGGGGGCGGGGCGACACAAGTCGGCGGGGAGGCCGATGAGACGGCCACCGTCGCCGTCGCCCGCTTGTCCGGCAACGGTGGGTCCACGTGGCCCAGCGAGATGATCAGCCCGGCGACGCTGGCGGGCCCATGGCCGCCACCGCGGCGGGGAGGTTGGGCAACAGCCAGTACGTCGTGGGGCAGGCCGGGCCCGACGCAGTTGCCTGGTACAGCCCCGACGGGAACACCTGGGAAGCTCCCCAGCCGCTCGACTCCAGCCCTGAGCTCGGGACCGAGCGAGCCATTGCGACCTGCGTCACCGGGAGCAGCGCCGTGGTCGTGGGTTCTGTCACCTCGACCGGACGCGGCAGCCTGCCACTCGCGTGGGTCAGCACCGACGGTTCGTCCTGGGCCCCTGCCACCTTCACCCCGACCCCACCAATCGGCTCATCGACAACCGTCGACGGGTGCCTGTCGACCGGCGGCGGGTTCCTCGCGTACGGGGAGTCGACCGGGGGCGGCCAGGTCGAGCGACCGCAGTTGTGGGCGTCGAACGACGGCACGGTTTGGCAGCAACAACCGGCCGCGTTCACCGGGCTCGGCGGGGGCGGGCCGAGCGGCCCAGAATCGGCCCCCCTCGACGGCATCGCCTACGGGACGACCACTTTCCTGGGCCTGAGCGGGGACCGGGACGCGCCCTCAGAAGTTTGGCCGGCCCCCGTCGGCGGAGCCGCTGGGGCGCAGTTCACGCCCGCTGGGCTTTGGATCTCCGACGACGCGGGCAACACGTGGCAACAGCTGGGCACCCTTACGCCGGCGTTCACCGGGACCGTCTACGCCCAGACCGACGCCGCTACCTACGTGAACCAGGAACCTGTGGTTGCCGGCACGGTCGACGGCCAACTCGCCGTCTGGGTGGGGACACCCACGGCGACTACTCCTGTGACCGGCGGGACCGGGACGACCGGCGTCACGACCGGCGCGTCGACCGGCGTCACGAGCGCGACCGGCGTTTCCGGCACCGCCGTCACCAGCGCGAGCTGAACCAGGCCGGCTGCTCCACCCACACGTCACTGGCTCCCATGGCCCGCTACTGCGCCGCTGCCCACCCCTGCCGCGTCCCTATCGCATAAAACTCGCGCCAGACGGAGGTTTTCGAGGCGCCGTCTGTTCCATTTTCTACTTTCGCAATCCGCCTGGCGCGAGTTTTATACGTTTTTCGAATAGAGATGGACCAGACGCGGAGGGAGAGCGCCCTATGAGCGAACTGACCGCAACGATCATCTCTTCGGCCGACATGACGGCCGTTAGATGGGCGATTTTCCACCCGAAAGCGCCGAGTTCGTTGAGCTTTCGTCTTTCGCGGTCAAACGCGGAACGCGACGCCACCCTGTGCGCCCGCCCGACAACCTCCGCCCCCACCCTGTCCTCCGGCCACGCAGCATCGATTACGTAGACGCGGCCGCCAAGCACCGTACTGAAGTGCACCTCGAAAGGCATGAGCGGTGCCAGCGCCCGGAACACGCGGATTTCCAACACGCTGTCTGTGTTGGGCTCCTCGGCTCGGACCGCCAAGAGCTCCCGGAGCTGCGCCCGCCCAGGAACATTCTTCCGAGCACGGCGCAGGCACTCCTGCAGCTGCTCCACAGTCCAGCGCCGCTCTCTGACAAGGCTGGAGCGCAGGCAGCTCGGGACCGGCTCCTCACCTACAATAGCAACGACTTCGAAGCGACAGCCGCCCTGAGGGAATGGCTTGATAACGCCGCCTCGGCGTGCCCAGCATTTCATCCCTCGAGGGCGGCGTGCGCCGTTTACCAGCTCCCGGCTCTAGGGGCCCTGGTCGAGGAGCAAGGCCAGCAAAGGCGCGGGTACGGCCCAGGCTGGGTACCCCAAGTCGACAATGTTCCGGGTGGCGAGGATCCCTGCCTTGAACTTGGCTTCGATCACCTTCGCTTCGGGACGCCATCCGCTGGACACCCACTTGGCCTCGATCGGTACCGTCCGCACCGCCCCAGAGGCGGACCTGAGCGGCACGGGAGCAAAGTCGACCTCGTTGCCGGCGGTCGTCCGGACGTACCCGATGGAGTCGTCTGTCGCCCATCGCTCAGGCTCTTGCCAGTCCACACTGCGCCCAAGAGCGGTCCCAATGCTTGCTTCGGTCAGCCGTGTGAAGTCCGGGCTTGGCAGGCCACTTCTTAGTCGAGGGCCGGTCCATGAAAGTACCGGGTCCGCCAAGTAAAGCTTGGACAGAGAACCAGCAATCCGGTTGCCCTGGTCGTCCAGCTGGTGGCACCACAGCGCAGCGTAAGAGTGCACAAGGCGTGTGAGGCGCCGGTCAAGTGTGTCACGCCGGTCATAGCCAAGGTCTGTGGCCAGCCCGGTCCGGTTGAGCGGCGACGTGCACCGGCGCTCGATCTCGGAAAGCAGCTTCGGTACTGAGTCCTCCCCGGCGTCAGGGTCGACGTCGCGGTGTAACCACGCCGCTAGATCGGCAAGGAAGGCATCGCTAACTTCACCGCTGCGATGGTGCTCTGCGACTGCTCTTGGGAACCCGCCGGAGGTGAGATAGGCCTGCCACGCGAGGTCAAGATCATCGACGAAGGGCTCAAGGCTTTCGCACGCGGCCTTTGCTCTCGGGCCCTGCAACTCCCAGGGCGGCACAGTGCCGGGCAATGGGACCTCTCGTCCGGTCGCCGCGAGGACGTGGCGGAACGCCATAGGGTGAAGCAAGCGGGACCGTCTGGTCGAGGTGGCTCCGGCCCGGCCTGCAAACAGGTCACGTTCCACCGCGGCCCCCTCGTCCCAAGACGACCCTGTGCACACGACCGTGTCGGCACCAAATGCAGTGTTGTCCCTTAGGTACTTCAGCCGCGCCGTCCAACCCTTGACGGAGGTCACTTCGTCTAGCAGCCAAACCCGCCGGACCTCGCCGACCGAGCGCGTCAGGTCGCGGCCGATCTTTGTCGCTCTATCGAGGTCACGGGCTTGCATGCCGTCTGCGGGTAAATAGATGAGTTGGCGTGGGTCGAAGCCCACCCGCCGGCAGAGTGCAGCCGCCGTGTCCTTGAGCAGCACGGACTTGCCGACGCTGCCGGGGGCCGCGGACAACGACGAGGCGGTCGTCAAGTGGGCCGGTGGCGATGTCCGTTAGGAGGTCGGAACGATAGCCCAGGTCAAAGCGTGCTCGGCCTGAGAGCGTCTGGTCTCCGGCAATCCAAGCGGACGGGTCTCCGTCGGCTGCAGCAGCTCGCCACCAAGGGTTGCTGTCCCGCAACCGTTCCCGCAGCTCGTCGTCCCGCATGGCCTCGATGATACCAGCACCGTCTAGAACCCCCCCCATCCTGAGCGCGTCGATCGCCTAGAACCCCAGGGGTTCTGAGCGCGCTGATCGCCTACAACCCCCGGAGCCTGGACGTCGCATGGGACAGTGACCACTCATCGATGACCTGGCACTGCGCGTCTGTTGGGCGCCGTTGAAGGCGGGGGGTGGTGGCCGGGCCGGTGGTGCTCGTGAGCATTACCCTCGCTGGTGATCAGTCCCGAGCCTTCATTGGGGTGAGCGCCGTGCAAAGCCCGGGTGTCCGCAACAACGTCCAGCACGATCCAAGCCAGGTGGCCCTCCGGCAGCCCTCCCGCATGTCCGCCGGCATCAAGAACAACTGGTCCCAGTCAGCCCTGATAGAGCTAAAAGCCATGGAAAATAGTAGCAAATCCGCTGCTCGAGACCGGTGTGACCTGACGCAGTTGCGAAACCCGTCACACCGTGTCCCGGGACCGGACAGCCAACCGACTGGGCCCGCCTTCATCGGCGACAACGCCCCCTGGGGGGCGGCGTCAGCGGGGGGGAACGGCCGGGCAACGTCAGCCGTGGATTCTGCAACAGCCTCTTTTTAGAATAGAGACGGACCAGACGCGGGGCGAGAGCGCACTAGGAGCGAACTGACGGCAGCGATCATCTCTTCGGCCGACATGACGGCCGTCAGGTGCGCGATTTTCCAGCCAAAAGCTGCGAGCTCGTTGAGCTTGCGTCTCTCCCGGTCAAAGGCGGAGCGCGAGGCCACCCTGTGCGCCCGCCCGACAACCTCGGCTCCCACCCTGTGCTCCGGCCACGCAGCGTCGATTACGTAGACGCGGCCGCCGAGCACCGTACTGAAGTGCACTTCGAAAGGCATGAGCGGTGCCAGCGTCCGGAACACGCGGATTTCCAACACGCTGTCTGCGTTGGGCTCCTCGGCTCGTAGCGCCAAAAGCTCCCGGAGCTGCGCCCGCCCAGGAACATTCTGTCGAGCACGGGACAGGCAATCCTGCAGCTGCTCAACGGTCCAGCGCCGCTCTATGAACCCTTCGTCGAGAAGTTTCTCGGTGAGAGCAGGCCCGAGCCGACCGGCGAGGTCGACGAGCGTCCGCTGGGCAGAGGTAACGAGCACGCCGTTTCTTTCGACAATGTCTTCCGCCGCCAGGTCGGTGCTCCTGTGCACTGTGACGCCTGGCGGTCGGGAGTGAGCCTCGCGCGGCAACGTCAACTCGACTATGCCGATGGGCACGTACTCAAACCGGTGCACTGCCGCGGCACTGGCGTGAGAAATTACCGCGTCTGGTCCAGCGGCCAAGGCGGCGGCGACGATCTGCTCCCACGGCGACAGCGCAATCCCGGCCATCGCATAGACGCCGCGCCGCACTCGGCGGATAGCGCTGGAAGACTCCGCTCGCAACAGTTGGGCGTTGCTGACGCCGATGGCGCTCGCCTGGGCAACCGAAAAAAGCCCGCGTTGGCTGGCGGCGAAGCGGCCGAGCGCGAGACGTGTTGTCTTGTCCACGAAGCCCAGAAAACACCCGGGCTGTGACGACCAAGCCCGTCAAGGTCTCAGCACAGCCTCACGGGCGCGCTGAACTGGTTGCCATCACCTGGGCGTAGGGAGCGACGGGAATAGGTTTGCCGGCCTTGCCGGTGGCGACGTCGATCGGCACGACGCTGCAGGCTCTCTTGGCGCCGAACCGCCCGGCAATGTGCCGTAATCGAGGACGTAACCCATGTCCCTTGGGCGCGGCCACGATCGTCGACGCGTTGAAGCCGACGCGGACGGACTTGCCGACGCGCCGCGGGCCGCGGACAACGACGAGGCGGTCGTCAGTGGGCCGGTTGGCGATGTCGTTAGGAGGTCGAAACGATAGCCTAGGTCAAAGCGCGCTCGGCCTGAGAGCGTCTGGCCTCCGGTAACCAGAGCGGACGGGACCCCCCGCTGCAGCAGCTCGCCACCAAGAGCGGCCGTCCCGCAACCGTTCCCGCAGCTCGTCGTCCCGCATGGCCTCGATGATGCCAGTACCGTCTAGAACCCCCCGGGTCCTGAGCGCGCTGATCGCCTAAAACCCCAGGAGTTCTGAGCGCGCTGATCGCGTAAAACCCCCGGGACCTCGACGTGGTATGGGGACAGTGACCACTGATCGACGACCTGGCACTGCACCTCTGTTGGGCGCCGTTTGAGGTTTCCAAGGGCGTAGGAGCTGCGGTCCAGCCCCTACGCCGCATGCCAGAGCTCAGGTGGCCTCTTCGTCCACCGGAGAGCACGCCTTTGCCCCCGGCGGAGCAATCGAATGACCCAGACAATGGAGTGAACATCTTGTTAACGTTCCGCGAGCAGGCCAAATATGTAAGTCGGGCAGGAACCCGGCCTGATACCTTGCCCGTACCCCCGCGGCGTCAGGGCTCGTCGTGCGGTCAAGATCGTACTTCGGGGGTCACGGGATTTGAGGAACCTTGGACAGGGCAGGCCGCCGCTTCTGACCTTCGTCAGGAAGGTCACGCGGCTAGCCGGCAGTCCGCTGGCGGGACGCCAGTTGGGAAACGCTGCGGTCGATTACCCGTAGGACGCGTTCATCGCCGTCGAGGCCCGGCAGCGTGTCCTGAATACGGTCGATCATGTCATTCACGACCGAGGCAGCAGTTGCTTTCCGGACCCTCCAAGCCACCGCTTCGGCAACAAGGTCTGCTGCAGTCACTTCCTCGAGGTCATTGGCACTAGAGACTCGCTGGCCCATCTTCGTAGACGCCTTTACCGGGCGCCCCTGGTCGTCGGTGACTTCGAGCGCAACGGTGGAGATCACGTCATAGACAGGGGTAAGGCGAACGCTGACGTCTTGGCTGTAGTGAAGAAACGAGAGGTTCTTCGCGTGAGCATCCGCATTCGCGACTGCGACGTTGAAGGTGACTCGCCTGAGGAGCTCAAGAAGATCGTCTAGGTCCCCGTAGTCCCGGATCATGGCAGCCAATGAGCGGAGCGAGGGTCCACCATCCTCCTCGTATTTCCAGGCCGGCGGGGTCCCGGTGGCTTGACATCCGTCCTCTTGATGGATCCGAACAAAACCTTCCGCCGAGTTTGTGCGGTCGTAGCGTCGAACGGCTAGGGTTAGCAGGTCATCTGGCGTGATCAACTCGTGCTCAGGCACGGGGAGCCCACAACCCGCGGCAAGGTCCAGACAGGTCATTTCGTTCCTCGCTATTGCTGTCACGCCATCCGGCTTGAGTATCCATGTGGAGGGTGCACCACCCTCGGGGGTCTGCCAAGTCCCATCGTCGGCGCGGCCCACAAGGAGCTTCCTCTGATAACCCGGTAACGACGGTCGGAACCCACGTTCGGGGTCGGCGCCGAGCGGGTTGGTACCGAGATTCCTGATTGCCTTCGCGAGCTCATCGGGGGTCAACGGGGTACACGTCTGCTCGCCCGGTTCTGGAGGCACCTCTCCGTCCGGGAGCATCATAATGGCGCCAGCGCAGTCACGACCGAAGGCGGCCAAGATGCCGTAGGTGTCTGCCCTGCTGACCTTCGCCAATCTGGCCATGGTGTCGAGTGCCGGTCCCTCAGGGAGCAAGTTCTCGAAGAAGTTGAGCCCGGTGTCGTCTCGCGCCGGCAACGGGACTCCGAGCGGTAGTGAGACAGAAAGGATTCGGCTGCCCAGACCCCATCGCTCTGCCGCTGCTGGTGTCCAGTCGAGAGAGAACCGGAAGTTGTCAGATGGCTTCAAAGTGAGGAGAGGGACGCCGTACAGCCAGGCGACTAGACGATCAACCAATGCGGGTTCTCCGAACCACAACCTCACAGCCGACGAGGCGCAGGAGACGGAGAGCTTGTGACAAAGAGGTTCCGAACTCGCCAGACTCCAGCCGAGAGACGTAAGACTGGGTGACGCCGATGGACTCTGCTACCTGACTCTGGGACATCCCGACGCTCGTTCGATAGTGCTTGAGTGCGGCACCGAGGTCCCGCGGGACGGTTACTCGAAACGCTGCACCGCTGTCCATGACCATTCACTCATAGTACCATCTTATGAGTAGCCAGTCATAACACCAGGATATGACTCAATACTCATCACCCGGCCTACTCTCGGACGCGACGGACCGTGAAAGCGCAGGGCAAGCTTGGTCGGCGAGCAGATCAACGGACCTGACGATGGTTTACCCAAGCGGAAGGGCCGAGCCGCCAGTGCCTGGTACCAGAACTAGCGCGTCGGTCCTCCGACGTGAACCCCCCTTAGAGTGCGGACATTTACGGACGGTTGCTTGGGCAACCGAAAAAAGCCCGCGTTGGCTGGCGGCGAAGCGGCCGAGCGCGAGACGTGTTGTCTTGTCCACGAAGCCCAGAAAACACCCGGGCTGTGACGACCAAGCCCGTCAAGGTCTCAGCACAGCCTCACGGGCGCGCTAACTGGTTGCCATCACCTGGGCGTAGGGAGCGACGGGAATAGGTTTGCCGGCCTTGCCGGTGGCGACGTCGATCGGCACGACGCTGCCTGCGCTCTTGGGGCCGGAACTGCCTGGCGGCGTACCGGCATCCAGGACGTAAACCCATTTCCCACTGGGCGAGGCGATGATCGTCGAAGAGTTGAAGCCGACGTGGATGGGGGCACCAGCCACGCCCGTCGCCGTGTTGACAGCGACGCCCAGCGCCTGGGAAGACGTCTTGCCGTACCCCAGGGCGTAGGCCATTTGGCCGTTTGGCGTGAGGGTCATCGCCCAACCGTTCGCCTCCGAAAACGGGCCAAGGTTCACGGTTTTGTGGAGGGTACCCGTGGCGGTGTTGAAGATCAGCAGCGCCGCGTCGTGCAGTCCCTGCCCGAGCGCCGCGTCGGGGGTGCCCACCACGTAGAGATCCTGACCATTCGGTGAGACCGCGAGGGCATCGGGTACAAAGGGGCCGGTCCCGATCGGTTTCCCTCGGGTATTGCTGGCGGTGGCCAGCGGGACCACTTCGAGGTTGCCCGGGTCGAGGAGGTATGCCGTATTGCCATTCGGCGAGATCGCAATCCCGGTGGCCGTGAGCTTGACCGGCGCTGCGGCAGTAAAGGTGGCAGTGACAACTGGCATGACCTCGATGGCACCGAGCACGTAGAGGTCCCGGCCATTCGGCGTGACTGCGATCTCTGATGGGTTACTTGCAACCTTGATGACCTTGCCGATCGCACCCGTGGCCGTATCGACGGGATAAAGGTCGGACGGGGTACCCACCGGCTGGGAAGCAGCGTCGAAGCCACCGAGGACGTAAACCGTGTTGCCGCTCGGAGGGACCGCAACCCCTATCGGGTTCGGGATCTTCACGGTTTTGCCGACCGCATGCGACGATGTGCTGACCGAGATCAGGCTCCCCGGAGCCCCGGTGTCGTCGTTGGATGCGCCCACGACATACGCCGTGCCACCGTTCGAAGACACGGCGAGGGCAACCGGGTCGGCGTCGACCTTTATGGGCGTGCTGGCGACGTTTGTGGCCGTATTGATAACCGTCAGCGCCCCCGTACCGGTCGGGTTGCCGGCGCTCGCAATGGTTGTGCTGGCGACAACCAGGGGCGCGGCGGGCACGCTGCCGGCAGGCACGCTGGATGCGGTGGCGTTCGAAACCGAGCCGGCAACGAGCGTTGCCCCAACGAGGACAGAAAGGGCTGCCGACCTGGCACCCACCCTTGTCCGCCCACAAGCGCGCCGAGCTAGCACGGTGCCTGTGTCATCTTTTGGGACTTAGTCCATAGATCCACTGCAACTAACGGGATCTTGAAGATCCAGAGCTGCACTTCCGCCCCACCTCTAATCGTGAAGCTCCCATAGAAATTCTGGCAGAACTCACTCGCCGCCTCGGACCCGGTGTTCTGCCCGACTGCCGCAATAAGCGCGATGTAAAACATCGCGTTCAACCATTTGACGCCGAGGCCCAGCGACACCTTGTCTTGAAGGGCGACCTCCACAGCCGAAGCACCGAGAGTAACCGAGGTCCCCGGGTCGAACTTCCCGCTCAGGTGGAACCCTGACGAAGAGCCGGCGAAGACCTTGAACCCGCTCTGGTCAACCACGGAGCCCGACCCCGAGACCAGCATTGTAAAACCGCCTCGTATAACGGCATCCTTTGAGGAGATCCCGAGGTTGAGCAGCAAGCTCAGCTCGTTCTTGACGTAAAGCGGCACGCCCCCGCAGAAGGCGGGCGCAGGGCAGACCGGCATCTCGAAAGAGAAGGGCAAGTTGAAGGGCGCCAGCTTGCCGACAATCTGGGTACCTTGTTTACGCACGGCTGTGTAGGTGACGTGCAGCGTGAAGGTGAGCCCTGACAGGGAGAAGTTGCCCTTCGGGGGCGCGCCCTTGGCCACATCGAGGGTCGACACCGCGTTCGACCAGCTGACCACCCCATTGAGCTGTCCAATGAGAGATACTGGGCCGCCACAGGTCCCCGAGACATTTCCGGACCCGTCGCTCGAATAGCAGAAACTGCCGTAGGCGTGGAGCCCGTCGGCCGCCGCCGCGAGCGAGATCGAGTACGTGAGCTTGCGAGTCGGGTCGTGGCCGGTGTACGTCCAACCATGACCGGCGAGCCCGGGGAGCACCGCTTCAGGTCGCTCCGCCGCGCTCAGGCGGGGAACGTCGAGTACTGCTTCGGGGTGCGCCGCGCCTACACGCGCTGCATCGAGCACGACAGGCGGGTGCAAGGCCAGTCCCCCGCCGACCGTAGGCGACCAAGCCGCCGTGGACGCCGCCGGGTCGGCGGAATCCGAGTTGGTCTCGGTACCGAAGGCTTCGCTGTAATCCGGCGGGGCATCGACATGGATACTTCCCGACTGGATGATGTCTGAGAGCTCGGCGGGGACCGTAGAGACGACGAGGGAGCCCCCGGCATGTTGCACGCCGGTCACATTGGCGGCATCGAAGCCCTCGAGCAACATGACTTTGCCTGGCGCGAGCTCGTCAAGCGGGCCGGAACTGTTCGAGAAGGTGTACGTCGACCCGTCGGCCGAAACGGAGCTAAGGCTGCTGGTGACCTGACTGGGGCTGATGACGACCGTCTTCGGCGTGAAGGTCACGTTTGCGCTCGAGGTAGCGTGAGGGTCGCCCACGTCCACAGGTACCGCAGGGCCGCTACTCGTCTGGCCACCACCGCCCGATGCCTTGGACGGGCTAGTCGTCGTCGTCTTGGCGGCCGCGTCCAACTTCACGTTCGCCGCCGGCTTCGTGCTCGCCGCCGGCTTCGCGCTGGCACTTGGGGCCGCTGCGGAGCCGCCGCACCCGGCGAGCAAAGAGGCCACGCAGACGATGGCGATGCTCGGAGTTGCCAAGCGCCTCGCAGCAGTTTTGAGACCGGTCATTGAGCCCACCTTTCGTTGAGCGAGGCGACAATGCCAAGCGCATCGCCACTGCCCAGAGTTATAAGCACGGAGGAACTTGCACCGGGCGCCCTTTTTTTAGGCGCCAAGCCGTTTTTAGGCGCCAAGCCGTTTTTCGGCGCCGATCTGACGTGGTCGGAAGCCTACGTCACAGCTAACGATCGATCGGTGATCCCGGAAACCGCAGAAAACCCAGAATCTCAGATTCTCGCGGCACCCGGGCGCAACGAAGCGAGGAAGGCCTCAACCTCAGCCCTCGACCGGGTCCGCCGCATGGGTGGCAGAGCGTGGACCAGGTGCCAACGGTAAGGCGCCTTCCCGAGCCTTCTGTCCAAGACAGCGACGACGCCGCGGTCCTCCCTGGACCGCACGAGGCGACCGACGCCCTGAGCCAGCAGCGTGGCCGCGCGTGGTACATCTATCAGCTCGAACGCGCGCGCTCCCAGAGCAGCCCGACGCGCCCGCAACAGGGGGTCATCGGGCCGCGGGAACGGGATCCGGTCAATGGTTACCAAGGACAAGGAAGGCCCCGGGACGTCGACGCCCTGCCAAAAACCCATAGTCGCGAACAGGCACGAATGCTCGTCGGACGTGAACTCCGCTACCAGCTTGGGCTTGGGCAGGTCGGACTGCGTGAAAATTTTCCACGGGGTACGCCCGCGCACTACTTCGGCGGCCGCTTGCATGGCCCGCCAACTGGTGAACAGCGCAAGTGCCCGACCCTCCGACGCCTCGATGAGCGCGACCAGTTCTTCGTGCATCGCAGCTTCGAAATTGGCCGCCCTCGGGTCGGGCAGGTGCACAGGGCAATAGAGCAACGCCTGGTCCTTGTAGGAAAAAGGGCTGCCCACGTCGATCTCGTCGTAGGAACCGGGCGAAAGCCCGAGCCGCTCGCCGAGATGCGGCGGGATGGTGGCGCTGGCGAGGACAGCTGTGGGTGCGCCTTCTCCTTTCCAGAGGCGCTCGGTGAGGGCCCCGCCCACATCGATCGGTGCCACCCGCAACACCGGCGCATGCTCGGGGCCTTCCACCCAGGCGATGTCGCTGTCGGGCAGCTCCAGAATTTCGCTGACGTCATCAATTAAGTGGGACACAGCCTTCTGCGCCCGCAAACGTCGTGGTTCGGGGGTCCCGTCAGAAGCACGGCCGGCCTTGCGAAGTTCCTCCAGCAACCGGCTGGCGCGCTCCCTCACGAGGCCGAGGGCCTGCGCGACGTCGTCGTCGATCGGCCGCACGAGAGCCAGGTCGCGGTGTGGGCGAAGGGCACCGCCCAGCAGCGTTGCGCCATCTTCCACGTCGCTAGCAACCGATGCGTCTGCGACAAGAGCACGTGCCGAGCGCGCCGAACGCGACCAGGCGTGCTTGGCTGAGATCAAAACCGAAAGCGGCGGAAACGATGTCTTCGAGCTCGTGGGCCTCGTCGAACACCACCAGATCGTGAGGGGGCAGCAAGTCGGCCTCCTTGATCGCGAGCGAGGTTGCGTAAAGATGCGTGTTGACCACGACGACATCGGCCTCTCCGGCACGACGGCGGGCAGCCTCGGCAAAGCACTCCCCTCCCGACGGGCACTGTGCCGCGCCAGGGCACTCGCGCCAACCTGTGCTCACCTGTGCCCAAGCGGCCTCGCTCGGTTCCCAGGCAAGCTCCGCCCTGTCGCCGGAGACGAGCTGCCCATCGCTGGCTTTCTTGCCCCCGGCCGCCTTCTTATCCCCAGTCGCCTTGCCAGAACTGGACGCCTTCTTATTACTGGACGCCCACGCGGCGAGCCTGAGGACCTCACGGCCGAGCGGCCCCAGGCCACCTTGCGGCGATGGGCCCGCCTCGCCGAGCTGCATCTGCTCGGCTTGCATGTCGCCACCTGTGAGCTCGGCTACCCGCTGGAGGCAGATGTAGTTGGAACGGCCTTTCAGCACGGCAAAAGTGAAACGCACGCCGAGCGAACGGCTCAGCTGCGGCAGGTCTCTCACCGCCAGCTGGTCTTGCAACGCCTTGGTGGCCGTAGAGACAACTACCCTTTCGCCGAGAGCGAGAGCAGGCACAAGGTACGCCAGGCTCTTGCCTGTCCCCGTACCGGCCTGGACGACCAGATGTCTACGTTGCTCGATCGCGTGAGCGACCGCTTCGGCCATGGCCAGTTGTTGAGGCCGGTCCTCATGGTTTGGCAGGCCCTCCGCCGCACGAGCGAGCGCCTTGGCTATGGCATCGGACGGCGGCACCAGAGAGCTTTACGCCCGCCTGTAGGCCCGGGTCGCGAGAGGTACGAAAATGACGATCACGCCGACGAGCCAGGCGACGCTTTGCAGCACCGACGAGGTCAGGCTCTGGCCGATCACCGGTTGTACGCGTGAGCCGAGGGCAAGGAGCCGGAGCGCGTCGATGACCTCGGTGAAAGGCTGGTTGCGGGCAAAGCCCTGCAACCACGATGGCATGGTCTGGATCTGGACGAAGGCAGACGAGATAAAGGTCAAAGGGAACACCCAGATGAGCCCGAAGGCCTGAACTGCTTCCTCGTCCTTGACCGCCAAGCCGATATAAGCAGAAACGCAACAAACAGCGAGACCCAGGAGAGCCGACAACGCGACCATCCCGACAGCCCCGGCAAACCCTCCACTGAAACGGAAACCGACTGCGTAGCCGACCCCGACCATCACCAAGATGGTCAACAGCAAGCGGAGCGTGTCTGCGGTCAGGCGTCCTATGAGGAACGCCGAGCGCGCTGTGGGCATGCTCCTGATCCGGTCGATCCCGCCTCGCTGGAGCTCCCTGGCGAGGCCAATAGCCGTACTGAAGGAGGCGAAACCTGCGGTTTGGGCGATGATGCCGGGGATCAGGTAATCGACGTACCCCCCTGGAATGGGGACCTTTATCGCTCCGCCGAAGACATAGCGGAACAGCAGCGTGAACATGACCGGCTGTACCACGGTAAAAAAGATGTACGCGGGTACACGCCACCAGACGAGCAAATTTCGCTTTGTCATGACAAGCGAATCTTCGATCACCCAGCGGGCCCGTTGCGCGAGCCCGGGATCGGTTAGCTCGGACGTCGTAACAACATCAGCCCTAAGACCGGTGCTGGCCATCACTGCCCTCCTCGTGGCGCCGGCTTTGCGCGCCCGGCTTTGCGACCCTTGGCACTGCCCGCGCCCGCACCGTTGCCCTCGGCCTCCTCGGCAGCGTGGCCGGTAAGGGACATGAACACATCGTCGAGGGAAGGCCGGCGCAACGCCAACCCCGCTGTTGCCACACCCGCGCCGTCAAGGCTGCGCACGACCTCTACCAGTACCTGCGAGCCCCGGCCGCCGGCACGGACCTGGACGCGACGTTCTTCGTTGTCCACGACCGGCGCCCCCTCGCTGAGGGCGGACACAGCCTCGACAGCGGCCCCCAGCTTGGCACGGTCTGTCACCGAGAACTCGACGACGTCGCCGCCTATGCGGTCTTTCAGCTCCTCCGACGTTCCCGATGCAATTACCAGCCCATGGTCGATGACCACAATGTTGTCGGCAAGCTCGTCCGCTTCGTCGAGGTACTGCGTGCAGAGCAAAAGGGTCGCCCCGCCGGCAACAAGCTCACGGATAATCGCCCACATCCCCACACGGCTGCGGGGGTCGAGGCCGGTCGTGGGTTCGTCCAGGAAAAGGACCCTCGGCTGGCCGATAAGGCTCGCAGCCAGGTCGAGGCGCCGCAGCATCCCGCCTGAGTAGGTCTTGGCCTGGCGTTTGGCAGCGTCGGCCAGGTCGAGGCGTTCCAAAAGCTCGCCAGCACGGCGACGAGAGGTCACCTTGCCCAGGTGATAGAGGCGGCCGGCCATTTCGAGGTTCTCAAAGCCGGTCAGGTCGGGCGTGATCGCCGTCGCTTGGCCGGCAAGGCCGATAACGCGCCTCACCGCCGCGGCCTGGTGAGATACGTCGTAACCGCAAACGGTCGCCCGTCCGCCGCTCGGTTCCAGCAGGGTGGTCAGGATTCGCACCGCGGTGGTCTTGCCGGCACCGTTGGGACCGAGAAGGCCGAGCACATTTCCCTCGGGGACGGAGAAGTCCACGCCCCGCAATGCTTCGACGGCACCAAAGGACTTACGTAGTCCCTCAACCTGGATTATCACTCGTCTTGCCCCGTCTCTTCGCCCTCGGCGAGCTCATCGAGAGCATCGCCCTCCCGGTGGGTACGCATATCCCAGCTGAGGCCGTCCATGAACACCCAGGTGCGCCTGTGGATGGTGCATGGCCCGTAAGCCTGGAGCGCCATCTTGTGACGCCAGCACGGGTACCCCTTGTTGTCCTGGAACTCGTAGTGGGGGTAGTTCGGCGCGACGGCTCTCATGTGGCGGTCGCGGGTGACCTTGGCGAGCATGGAGGCGGCCGCTATCGAAAGGCAACGAGCGTCTCCGCGCACGATCCTCACCGTGTTGCCGGTCCCGACAAAGTCCCAATTCCCGTCGATCAACACCAGGTCGGGCACCGCTCCCAGGCCCCCCAAAGCGCGCCGAGCCGCCACCCGTTGCGCTTCGGCCATACCCAGGGTGTCGCACTCCAGCTGGGTCGCAGCCCCGACGGCCCATGCCGAACACCAGCCGGCGACCCGGTCGAAGAGGGCTTCGCGACGGTCTTCGGGGAGCATTTTCGAATCCCGCACCCCATAGACCCGCCGGCCCCGCGGTAAGACCGCAGCCCCCACCATCAGCGGCCCGGCCCACGCACCGCGCCCAACTTCGTCGACACCTACGACCGTTTCGTGGCCAGCCGCCCAAGCGTCGCTTTCGAAAGCCAACGTGGGCGGCGTCCCGTAGCGGGCCCCGCTGCTCGCCATCCGCTATACCCTATGCCAAGAGCGCTATCTGGTCGGCTTCCGAACCATCAGGGGCGCTCCTGAAGAAAGCGTCTATCACTTCGTGGCCGAGTTCTGCCGTGGTGAGCCGGAGGCTGAGCGCCAGGACATTGGCGTCGTTCCATTGGCGTGCGCCTCGCGCAGTTTCGGCGTCGATGCAAAGCGCCGCCCGGGCGCCAGGGACCTTGTTGGCCGCCATGGCCACGCCAGTGCCAGTGAAACAACAAACAACGCCCACGTCAGCCGCGCCAGTTGCCACAGCCTCCCCGACCGCGCGGCCAGCCTCGGCCCAGCGGAGCGGGTCGGCGACCACCACGACATCGTGGCCAAGGTGGACGAGGTCGTCCTTCAGCTCCTCGGTCACCGGCGTGGTTTCGTCGGTCCCGAACGCCACTCTCATTGGTTTCACGCTAGCAATATCGTTGCCAACAAGGCCCGCTAACGGCGATCTTCCCCATGCCTACCGGGGGTGCCCAGCCTAGACATTAGCTCGATCTCAGCCAGCGCCACCTTGACGATTTACGCCAAACTGCCGGTCGTAGCTGGACGGGAATTTTATTTTAGTATGATGAAAGTATGCAATCAAAGGAACGGGTGACCGTGACGCTGCCCGCGGCAGTGGTCGCCGCGGCGCGGCGCGATGTGGACGCCGGCAGAACCAGGAGCGTCAGTGCGTGGGTTACCGAGGCCGCCGAGTGGAAAGCCGAGCAGGAAGACCTCGGTGACGTGCTCGCTGACCTGCTCGAGCAAGCGGGAGGGCCGCCGACCGACGAGGAGCGGGAGTGGGCCCGGACACAGCTCGGGCTCTAGTCCTCGACGCAGGCGCGCTCATCGCTGTCGAACATCAAAACCGACTGGTGCTGACCTTGTTTGAGGAGGCACACCAGGCCGGGCAGCCTATTGTCATACCGGCCGGCGTTGTCGGCCAGGTATGGAGGGGCAGGCCACGCCAGGCCGGGATAGCTCGTGTCATAAAGGCCCGAGGCACGCGGGTGGAACCACTCACGCTGCTTGAAGCCCGTCTCGCCGGCCAGCTTTGCGGCGAGTCGAACACACGCGACGTCATCGACGCGACCGTGGTGATCGCCGCGAGACGCCACCGGGCACGGGTGGTCAGCTCTGACCGAAGCGACCTGGAACGACTTGATCCCACCGTCCCGGTGATCGACTGCTGAACAGCGAGACACTCCCACTGAGCCACGCTAGAAAAGGCCGCTGACCTCAGCCACCCATGTACCGCACACGCCACAAAACTCGCAGTGGCGGGGAGCCGGCATCGACTGCAGCCCAGCCGCGGAGATCAGGGCGGGCTCCGACCAACACCCAAACGACTCCGTCGCGTTCAGGTGCATCCTTTAGCCCGCCGTCGGTCAGTTGGCCGCCGGCCCCGCCGGGGCGCAGGGCAGCCGAAGGTGCGACGATGGCCTGGGCACCGTCGGCGCGTAGTCGGCGGGCCGGCTGTCGCCGTGGCGAAAGCCGAACCGCGTCAAGCGGCACCGGCCCCCAACAAATCCCCGGCCAGCTGACTTACGGTCCTCGCTGTGGCCACCAAGGAGGCCGCCGCCCTAGGTGGCTGAGAGAGGCTCACCCCGAGAGACTGGCGAGCTCGGGGCAGCGGGCGAGAGCAGCCGCTAGCAAAGCGGCGGTCGGGGCAGCGCCGGCGACGAGGGGGCCCGGCCGGCCGAGCACGTAGGGACCGACGGCTGAGCGCACGACCCCTCCCGCCTGCTCCACCAGTGCGACCCCAGCCGCGACGTCCCAGATGGAGGGCCCGGCGTGGACGAGGCCGTGGGCTACGCCGGCAGCCACCAGTGCAAGGGCGAGAGCGGCCGAGCCCATCACGCGTGGCGAGCCCCCTGCGGCGACCACGGCGTCGGCAACGGGAGCGAGCACGCTCGGCGACATGCCCGAGGGCACCTCGAGGAGCACCATGGCCCCGCTGAGGTCCGCTCCGGGCGCGACCGACAGCCGCTCGCCGCCGCGCTCGGCTCCAGCGCCGGCACAGAGATAGAGGTCGCCGGTGAAGGGGGCGACCACGATCCCGGCGACGGCCGCCCCGCCTACGAGGATGCCCACCGAACTACATGCCCACGGCATGCCGTGGACGAAGTTCATTGTGCCGTCGATCGGGTCGACGACCCAGCAGCGCGCTGCGGCGGGGTCGGGCCGGCCGCCGCTCTCCTCGCCGAGGAAGGCGTCGTCGGGGTAACGCGCGGCGACAAAGGCCCGCACACGGGCCTCGATCTCCCGGTCGGCGTCGCTCACGAGGTCGTGTGCCGAGCTTTTCTGCGAGACCTCGAGGTCGGCTCGCCCGGCGAACGCGGCGCTGAGCGCATGCGCGAGCTCGTCGCCGAGCTCTCGCAGGCTGGCTTCGAGATCCGTGCCGCGGGCGCCGCCGGGCGTGCCGGGGGCGGCCACTCAGGCCGGCTCCGCGAGCGTGGGGGGCGCGTACGCCTGGCGCGGGTCGTCGAGGAAGATGCCCGCGAGCTGCCAGGTGCGCAGCTCTGCGAGGTCGAAGAGGAGCTCCTCGCCGTAGAGGCTGACGAGCACGCCCTCAGCGCGTAGCGAGACGACGTCCTGTTTCGTCATGAAAGCGCGCCGCAGGTTCCAAAGGCGCGCCGGGATCGGCGAGAGGACCGCACGTGGGTCGGCCAGGCGTGCGTCGCACAGCGCCGCCAGGGGGACCTCGGGGGAAAGGGCGTGCAGCTCGGCCAGCACGACGTGGTCGAAGGACGAGACGAGGCAGCGCTCCGGACGGGCGGCGAGGCAGCGGGCCACGACCGCGGCGAGCCGGGGGTCATAGGTCCAGCCCGCCTTCAGTTCGACGTCCAGCCAGGTCCACGACGGCAGCGCGTCGAGGACGGCCTCGAGGCGCTCGAGCGGCTCACGGCCACCGTCGGGGAAGACGACCGGCGCGGCAGCGATGTCGGCGAAGTCGATGTCGCCGACGAATATCGGCCGGGTAGAGCCGTCGGTCTTCGCGTGGAGGTGGAAGTCTTTGCCGTCGTAGTGGAGCCGCGGGTCATGCAGGACGATCGGCTGCCCGTCGCGGGTCAGCTGTACGTCGAGTTCGATGCCGTCGGCAACCAGCTCGACGGCTAGCAAGAAGGCCGCCATGGTGTTCTCGGGCGCCAGCGCAGACGCGCCCCGGTGGGCCCAGACGAAGGGGGGATCGGGCACGGGGTCATCGAAGGGCGACACGGCCCGGGGCGCGAGCGGCAACATGGTGCCGGGCGGGGTCTCGGACATCCCTGCTACCGCCCCGCCGCCAGCGCGAGCCGCGGGTCGTCGAGGAAGAGGCCGGCCACGGGCCAGGTAAGGACGGTGTCGAGCTCGCCGACGAGGTCCGACCCCCCGATGCTCACCTCGACGCCGAGCTCGGTCCAGCGCCGCACGTCGTCCGCAGTGAGGAAGGGCCGGTCGATCGAGGTCATCACGGCTGGGATGGCCCGGAGCACGCCGGCCAGGTCGACCGGGCGCGCGTGCAGGATCGCGAGCAGCGGGATCCCGGGGTCGATCGCCGCGAACATCGCGGAGGACCACATGGTCGAAGGAGGACGCCAGCACGCGCCCGGACCCTCGCCGCTGTGTACAGGAGGCGAACACCCTGGCAAGGGCAGGGTCATAGGTCCAGCCGGCCTTCAGCTCGACGTCGAGCCAGAGCCATCCCGGCACGGCCTCGATCACCTGCTCGAGGCGTGCCAGGTGCTCGGGGCGGCCATCGAGCCAGGCCACGGGGGCGTCTTCGAGGTCCGTCCAGTCGAGGTCGCGGACCCACAGCGGGCGCAGGCCGCTCGCGTCGGGGTGCCGGCGCAGGTGCAGCTGCGCGCCGTCGCTCCAGAGCATCGGGTCGTGAATTACGAGCGGCACGCCGTCCCGGGTCAGTTGGATGTCCAATTCGATCCCGTCCGCGCCGAGATCGGCCGCCGCCTGGAACGCTGACAGGGTGTTCTCCGGCTTGAGCGCGGACGCCCCCCGATGCGCCCAGATGAACGGGCGGGGCGTGCTGGAGTTCGCGCGCGGGAACCCGGACCGGTCAATGCGCTCCCACCGTGCATGCTCACCCATCCGGTTGAAGGCTCCTCGCTGATACGGGGCTCTCGGCACTATTTACCGCGTCGGCGGGCTCGTTGAAGACGTGGATCCGCCGGAAGCACAGCGTGAAATAGTCACCCGGCTCGGCTTCGAGCCCTTTCGCCACGTACGCCCGCATGTGCGTGTCGCCGACGCGGAATTGCAGCTCCCTGTAGTGTCCCTTGCTCGTCACCGACTCGACTGCGAAGCGCGCCGGGAGCCCCGCGTCGCCGGAGACGACCACGTCCTCCGGGCGGACGCCGATCGTCGTGCCGCGCTCGAGGCCAGATGCATTTTGCTCTACCTGCACCACGATGTCGCCGGGGAGGCGGACCTCATGAGCGGTGTGGGCCCCGGCCAGGAAGTTCATCGCGCCGAGGAAGTCCGCCACGAACATCGTCGCCGGCGTGTCGTAGATCTCGGTGGGGTCGCCGATCTGCTCGATGTGGCCGTTGTCGAGCACGACGATGTGGTCCGATAGTTCGAGCGCTTCCTCTTGGTCGTGAGTGACCAAAATCGTCGTGGTCCCGACCTCGCGCTGTAGCTTGCGCACGAAGGTCCGCAACTCGACGCGGAGCTTGGTGTCGAGGGCGCTGAAGGGCTCGTCGAGCAGCAGGATCCGCGGCTCGAGCGCGAGGGCTCGCGCCAGGGCCACGCGCTGCTGCTGACCGCCGGAGAGCTCGTTAGGCAGGCGATGGCCGAAGTCGGCGAGACCGACCACTGATAACAGCTCGTCGACGCGGCGCCGGATCTCGGCCTTCGGGCGGCGACGAAGTTCGAGGCCGAAGCTCACGTTGCGGGCGACGTTCAGGTGCGGCCATAGAGAGAGCTGCTGGAACAGCATCGCCGTGGGGCGCCGCTCGACGGGCACGTCGCTGACGTCGGCGCCATCGATCAGGATGCGCCCGCTGTCCGGGGCGACAAAGCCGCCGATCATGCGCAGGAGCGTCGTTTTTCCGCTCCCCGAAGGGCCGAGGAGGGTGAGGAACTCATGTGGCTCGACGTTCAATGAGACGTCGTGCACCGCTGGCGGGCCGCCGAAGGACTTCGTGATCGACTCCAAGGTGAGCTCGGAGCCTCGTTTGTCCGACCTGGTGAGCTCGGGGCCTCGCTTGTCGGGCGTCGACGTCACAAAGTGCCTCACTACCGCAGGTGCAGGGACGCATTAGTCCCGGCGAAGAGCAACTTGCGGACCAAAAGGAGCATCACTACCGACGGGACCGACAGCACGACGGCGAAGACTGCTGCGAACTGGACCGGGTAGTCGAGCACAAGCGAGTACATCCGGGTGGGCATCGTGAGGTAGTTGGGGGCACCGACGAGGAAGGTGCCCTGCGCTTCGTCGAAGGCGGCGAGGAACGCGAGCACGGCGGCGACGGCGATGCTCGGACGGCAAAGCGGCAGCAGGACGCGCCAGAAGACATGGAACTTCGAGGCCCCGGCGTCGCGGGCGGCCTCGACGAGCGCGTCGGGGACGGCAGCAAAGCCTGTCGCCGGGATCCAGGTCATGAACAGGATCGTGCCGATCAGCTGGACGATGACTACCCCAACCAGGGTCCCCATCAAGTTGAGGAGGAACAGCATCGGGATCATGGCGATGTAGAGGCTGATCTTCGGGAAGGCGTTGACCGAGAAGATGCTGAGCAAGACCAAGCGCTTACCCGGGAAGTTGAAGCGGCCGAGGGCGTAAGCGGCCGGCAGGCAGATCAGCGTCGAGATGGCAAGCACAATAGGGGCAATCGTCACCGAGAGAAACACCGAGTGCCAGAGGCCAGGCGTGGCGAACACGACGTGCCACCACGACAGCGTCAACGCGGTCGGGACCAGGGAGGGGAAGTTGAAGCCCTTCGAGAAGGCCAGCAGCACAAGCCAGGCGAGGGGGACGACAATGAAAAAGACGGCGGAAAGGAACAGTACGAGCTGAGCGAGACGCCAGAGCAGGGCGGCCGGAGCGCTCGCCGAACGCCGCCGTCGGACGCTAGCGGGCCCCGACACGACGCTTCCTTGACCCGATGGCGTAGAGCGCGCCGATCAATACGGCGAGCACGAAGATGCAAAAGCCGATCACCGCCGCCTGCTGCGGCTCGTTGTAGTCCTGGAAGGTGTTGACCGCATCGACGCCGAGCATCAGTGGTGCCGAGGGCCCGACTATGTAGGGGACGGTGAAGCTGCCAAGCGCTGCGACGGCGGTGAAGCAGAAGACAACCGTGCACTCTCGGCGTAGCTGGGGGAGCATGATCCGCCAAGCTATGGTGTGCGGCCGGGCGCCGGCGTCGCGGGCGGCATCGAGTGAGCTGTCACCGAGCGAGGCAACCCCAGCCCGCATCAACAGCACGGCAAAGGGGATACTGACCCAGGTCTCGGCCAGCACGACTCCCTCCAGCTTGCCGGTGAAGACGAGGGCGTTCGACCAGCCGAGCAGCTGAGCGAGACTGTTTGTGAAACCTCGCGAACCCCAGAAGGTCCACAACGAGAAGCTCGCGATGACGACGGGGACAAACAGCGGGATGACGCTGAGGAACTGCAGCAGGGCTATTGGCCGGCTGGGTCGAAGCCGATGCCAGAACGTGAGCGTGACGGCGATGCCGAGCACAAGCGCCGAGGTGACGAGGAAGACCTCGACCGTGGCGACGACGTTGCGCTGAAAGGCGTGGTCCTCGAGGACCTGGGTGATCGCACCCAAGCTGGCGATCCCGTGGCTGCGGAACTCGTTCTGGCCGATCTCGGCGATGGCCGCGTTCGGGCCGCCGAGATGTCCGAGCATCAACAGCAGGCTGAAGACGACCGGGATCGCGCCAAACACGAGCAGGAACCCGACTGGCAAGAACGCCAGTAGGGACGCTGCCCCTCCACGCGTTCCTGGATCCCGGGAACGTCGGGCCCGCCTTGCCGGGCTCGGGTGTTCGTGACTGGCGTCACTGTCGGCGACGCCAGTCACGACCGGAGCTGCCATCAAAAAACCGCCTTAGTGTGAACCGAGACCTAGGGCACCTGCTCCTGCCAGATACGGTTCAGGTCAGAGGAGACATCGGCAGAATAGGGAAGGCTCTCGCGTGAGGCAGAGCCGAGCTCGGAGAACTCGCTCCTTGCTTTCCCACCCAGCGACAAAAGGCTGATCCCGGGGAAGCCGGCGAGTTTCGTGACAACCGTCGACTGACTTTGCGCCGAGAGCACGAAGTTCAAAAACGCGTCGACCAAGGGCCGCTCGTTCTCCGGCGTGTACCTCGGCACCCCGAGGTACACAGGGCTGCCAGCAAACGGCGGGTTGATGTCGGTCAGCTTGACGCTCTTTGGGAACTGGCGGTCGAGAACGGCCTGGGTCCCCTGGTCGGACCACACCGTCGCCATCTGCACCGCACCGGAGGCGATCAGCGAGACCACCTGGGTGTTGCCCGTCGGGTACGTCCCGTTGCCGTACATGTCGGAGTTGAGCTTGTGCAGCTCAGCGAGCCCCGGTGCCCAGTCTTTCTCGAGCGCCTTGGCGTCTGTGAAGGCGAGCTTCGTGACCGCCGACTGGCGCATGTAGGAGTCCAGCACGTCCTGCACGAAATAACTTCCCGAGCCGCCGCCAGAGGGTTCGCAGTAGGCGAACTGGCCCGGGTGCGCCTGGACCCAGCTCAGCAGCTGAGAAATCGTCTTCGGCGGGGTTTTGACCGTCTTGGTGTTGTACGCAAGCACGACCTTCGAACCCCGGTAGGGAACGGCGTCGCCGTCGACGACTTGCATGTAGGAAGGCGGGACCTTCGCCGCATTCGGGATCGCCTTCGTGGTGACCGGGATGAACAGGTTTTGGCGGGCGCCGAGCTCGACGGCGTTCGTTGCAGACTCCACCAAGGCGTAGCCGCTCGCCCGGTGGTCCTTCACCGCTTCGGCGATCCGGGCGAGGGTGGTGGTGTCGTCCGTGCCGTGCTCGTCGAAGACGTACTTGACGTGAATATTCGGGTACTTTTTATTGAACGCTGGTATCAGGTCGTCCTGCCACAGGGCCTCGACGTTGGTGTCACCGCCCGAGTAGAAGGAGAAGCTCCCGGACAAGGTACTTAGGTTCGGCTTGGGAGCCGAGGAAGCCGAGGCCGTCGGGATCGGGGCGATGCCGCCCGAGAGAGCCAGACTGCTGATCAACGCTGTCGCCGCTATAACGGACCTTTTAGGTCGCATGGTTCCTCCCTTTCATTCATTGCCGACCATTCTGTACCCTGTCTCCCCAGGGTAAACGCACTTGTTCAATGAACTCGTCCAAATCGTACCGGTTGTCTCGTACCGGTTGTCCGCGCCCCCTCGGCCTCCCCGCCTGCGTCGTCTCCCCAGAGGGCTTCGGGCCGGTCCTGCGCTGTAGGGGGGCGAGGATGCGCGGCCTGCCTCTAGCGCCACCTCGCCCTGCTCATCAACGCCGGCGTGCTCGACCTGGTTGCCGAACGAAAGCTCCGAGGCACCCGGCCCTCAAGCGCGGCGGGTGAGCTCGTCGACAGCGGGCTGCGCCTCCTGTTGAGCACCTGTCGGAAGTGCGTCGTAGGCGAAGGTGCCCTGTCGTGGCGGGGCCATATTTCATTCCGACCTCGGTAGTGACCGCCATTCCCGGGTCCCCTATATGATGGCGCGGTGGGCTCCCCGGCCGAAGGCACAGGCGCTGTTGTCATCCCTGTGAAGGCTTTTTCCAACGCAAAGATGCGGCTGGCCTCGGTCCTGCGCCCCGAGGAGCGCGCTGCCCTTGCGCGCGAAATGGCCGAGCATGTAATAAAGGCCTCGCAGCCTCTGCCGGTAATAGTGGTGTGTGACGACCTCGAAGTTGCAGCTTGGGCTGAAAACCTCGGCGCCCGTGCCCTACTCGAGCCCGGGCTCGGTCTCAATGGCGCCGTCGGGACGGCTGTCGCTCAACTCGGGGCCGAAGGTTTCGAGCGATTGGTTGTCGCGCACGCTGACCTCCCTCTAGCAACAGAGCTTGCCCGGTTAGCTGAGGTCGACGGCATAGCGCTGGTCCCCGACCGTCACCTCGACGGCACCAACGTGATCAGCCTTCCGGCTCAGTGCGGGTTCCGCTTTTCGTACGGACCGGGCTCGTTCTCACGACATCAAGATGAGGCCCGGCGAACGGGGGTACCTTGGCAGGTAATCCACGACCCAGGCTTGGCGTGGGACGTGGATTTCCCGGCGGACATGGCGGCGGTTACCCGCTAGCTAGTACCTTTTTACAGTACTAAGACCAAAGGGTACGCCCGGCTTACCCGAGGTGTGCCAGGCACACATGGCTTACTCGAGGACCTCCGCCCCTATCTCAAAAAACAGGGCCTTGCAAGCCGCTGACGCAGGACTGTGGTTGCAGGCTCGTCGTTCTTCTGTCATCGCTCTGATCGTGGGGCTGGCTGCTGCATTCAGCCTAGCTGTGGGCTGGTACCAGCTGTTCGGGCTGGGGGAGTTGCACCAGTACCTCGAGTACGACGACGGCGTGTGGTTCGGCACCTCGGTCCGCCTCGCCCATGGGATTTTCCCGTACCGTAACTTCGTAGACGACGGGCCCCCGGGCGTGCCCGTCGCCATGCTCCCCTTTGCCCTGTGGTCGCGCTCTGTGGGCACTGCTACGGCTTTTGCAGCTGCCCGGGTTGCGGTGCCCTTGTTCGAAACCGTTGGCGTGGTCGCGCTCGGTTGGATGTTGCGCCACCGTGGTGCCCTTACCGTTGCCGTCGTGTGCGGTGCCATGGCCGTGTACCCCGTGTGCCTGATCGACCAGCGCACGGTGATGCTCGAGCCCTTCTCTGCCACCTTTTGCATGCTGGGGCTCGTTGCGGTCTTCGAAGGGGACAGGCTCACGGGGCGCACCTTGCCGATGGTGGTAGGCGGCGCCTTGTTCGGTCTTGGGGGCACGTGCAAGCCCTTTGCGCTCCTCCCCTTTGTGGTTGTGACGGCCGCACTCCTGGCCTCGCCGGCGCGCCGGCGTCTCGTCCCTTTCCTGGCGGGCACCGCGGGGGCCTTCGTCGTCGTGTGCGGGCCGTTCTTCGCCCTAGCCCCGAGCGCCTTCGTCCACGACGTGTTCGTGACCCAACTCTCACGCACCGGCAAGGTCGATCCCTCGATCTATGACCGCCTCACCTCGCTCATTGGCTCCCCGCCGTCTGAGGTGCCCACCCCATTGCCTGACCCCAGCCAGCGCACCCTGGCCGTGCTCCTTGCAGTCGCGGTGGTCCTGCTCGTCGTGGTGGGTTACGCCACCGGCCGACTGCAAGGCCGCCGCCGCCCGACCAGCGCGCTCCCGGCTGGCCGGTTCACCCGCCTCGATGCCGTCGCTGTCGCCACAGTCATAGTCACGGGCACGGGGTTAGCGGCTCCGGCCGCGTATTACTACCACTACGCGGCGTTCTTCGGGCCTTTTCCTGGCCCTGATGCTGGGGTTGGCCGCGGGCCGCACCGCCTTGCTCGCTCCGAAGACGGCGGCGGTCCTGACGGCCGCCGTACTGCTCGCCGGTGCCGTCCATGCCGTTCAGGTCGTCCGAGCTAGCCGAGGTGGCCTGCCGGACGTGGCCCTTATCCAACGTTTCGTGCCCGCAGGAGCATGCGTGCTGGGCGATGATGCTCCCACGTTGCTACTGGCCGACCGCTTCAGTTCCACGGTGCCAGGCTGCACGGCGGTGACCGATGCCTTCGGCACCACGATCAGTTCGGACGGCGGTTACCCGGCGATTTCCCCGGAGGCCGAGTCGCCAGCCACCCTCAAGATCTGGCTCGACGCCCTCGAGCACGCCGATTACGTAGTCCTTGCCCTCGGCTATCAGGAGCGCCGGATACCCTGGGACGCGCCGTCGTTGCAGAGCTATGTGCACGAGGATTTCCGCACAGTCCTCTCGGCGGGTTACGTGATCCTAAAGCGCAAGACATTTTTCCCTTTCAGGACAGGCACTTTGGATCACGCTAGCGATGGCCCGGCTGGCTCAACATCTGCCAGCCGGTACCAACCGACTGAGGGGACTATCGCTTGGCGGCCCTGGCTGACTTTGCAGGAGCCTTGGTCGACTTCGCAGATTTGGTTGCCTTGCTGGCCTTCGCAACGACCTTCTTGACTGCTGCTTTGGCCGGTGCCACCTTCTTGGCGACAACCTTCTTGACGGCAGCCTTCTTCGCGACGACCTTCTTGGCTACGGCCTTCTTTGCGACAACCTTCTTGACAGCCGCTTTCGCCGGAGCCGCTCTCTTGGCGACAACCTTCACTGCTGCAGCGACTTTCTTGGGGGGCCGGCCAACCGGCCGTGCCGGCGCCTTCGCGGCGACGGCCTTGCGGCCGCTCGTTTTGGCCGCAGCGGCCTTGGAAGCCCTGCCTGCCGGGGCGGCCTTGACCGCTCTGGTGGCTGTGGCGCGGGTGGTTGACCTGGCGGCAGGTGATTTGGCTGCCGCCCTCGCGGGTACTGCCTTCTTGGCGGGTGCCGCCTTCTTGGCTGCGGCTTTCTTGCTGTTGAGATCAGCCTTGAAGCCAGTGGCCGGGCTGAAACGAATGCCTTTGGATGCGGCGATCTTGACGGGCTGGCCGGTCCGCGGGTTGCGGCCTGTACGTGCCTTGCGTGCCGTCGGGTTGAAGCTTCCGAAACCGTAAATCGTCACCTTGGTCCCGGACCTGACTTGGTCACCGATTGTCCCTACGAAGGCGTCGACGGCCTCTTCGGCCTGGCGCTTCGTAAGCCCTGTAGTACTTGCTATCTCCTCTACGAGCTGAGATTCGTTCATTGCTACCTCCTAGGCGTGCGGGGGAAGTTGGGAAGATTTCGCACTGTCTAAACACATCATTAGAGACGGTATCGCGCGCTAAGTCAAGTATTACCCCGTACAAGCTCGTAACTTCGGCACCTCGGAGGCCCAACTGGAGCAAGAACTGGCCTACAAAGGTGGCAACGTGCTGCTCCGTTCCTCTTGCAACCTGCTCAAATCTGGCAAGATGGCCACATATGAGCACCGTAGGAGGCCAACCAAGGGAGGCTCGACCAGACGTCGCACAGCCGGGACAGCCCCGACCGAACGAGCAGGTTGCAGCGATAGGGGCAGAGTGGGGACGGCTGCAAGAGGCCGATGTTGCCGGTGTCCCTTGGCGAAGATGGGGGCCTACCTTGCCGACAGGGCCTGGGGCACCGTCCGTGAAGACTACTCGCCGGACGGCAGCGCCTGGTCGTACTTCCCTTGGGAGCAGGCCATTTCACGGGCCTACCGCTGGAACGAGGACGGCATGGCCGGCATCTGCGACGACCAGCAGGCCGTCTGCCTCGGTCTCAGCCTGTGGAACGGGCAGGACCCCTTCCTGAAAGAACGCCTCTTCGGGCTTACGAACTCTCAGGGCAACCACGGCGAAGATGTGAAGGAATGTTGGTGGTACCTCGACGCGACGCCGACTTCAAGTTGGCTGCAGTGGCGTTACCACTACCCGCAAGCAAGGTTCCCTTACGAGGATTCTCGTGGCCGAGAACGCCCGCAGGGGCCGCAAAGACCCGGAGTACGAGCTCGTGGACACCGGGATCTTCGATGCCGGCCGCTACTTCGTCGTCACTGTGACGTGGGCCAAGCACCTGCCTGAAGACATCCTGTGGCAAATCGAAGTAGAGAACGTCGGCCCAGATCCGGCCCCGCTCGACGTCCTTCCGACTGTCTGGTTCCGTAACAGATGGAGCTGGGACTTCGGCGTTGCTCGCCCTTCCATCGTGGTTGGGCCTGAGACGGGCACTGTTGCCCAGGGGACGGTGCAAAATGTGGCCCTTCATTGCGAGGGTACCGGCCTTCGGATCCTCGCCGGGGGGCCGGGCCCGGACGGCCGGCTGCCCGAGCCGTTGTTCTGCGACAACGACACCAACGCGCGAAAGCTTTGGGGCAGCGCGGGCCCCGACTACCCCAAAGATGGCATCTCCGATCACGTCGTCTACGGGACCGCCACGGTGAACCCCGCGCTCAGTGGCACCAAAGCTTCGCTTCGCTACCACTTGGAACTTGCGCCGGGTGCTACCGCGGGATCCGTTTGCGCTTCGCGGAAGAGCCCGGGGACCTGGGTGAGGGTTTCGACGCTGTGCTTGCCAAACGCAGGGCGGAAGCGGACGAGTACTTCGCCAGCATCTCGCCCGTCGACATCACCCCCGACGAATCCCAGGTCTTGCGGCAGGCGTCAGCGGGGATGCTCTGGTGCAAGCAGTACTACCACTACGACGTCCAACGCTGGCTTCACGGCGACCCCACCCAGCCACCCCCCCCTCCGCAAAGGCTGGAGGGGAGGAACTCCCGCTGGACGCACCTTTCGAACCGCGAGGTCATCTCGATGCCGGACTCTTGGGAGTACCCCTGGTACGCCTCGTGGGACCTCGCTTTCCATGCCGTGGCGCTGGCTCACCTCGACCCGGAGTACGCCAAATCACAGCTCCTGCTCCTCGGCCGCGAGTGGTTCATGCACCCCAACGGCCAGCTTCCCGCCTACGAGTGGGACTTTGGTGACGTCAACCCTCCGGTCCAAGCGTGGGCAGCGATGACCGTGTGGCGCACCGACACCCATCGCAGGGCCATCCAAGGCTTGCCACCGGACTACGACTTCTTGGAGCGCGTGTTCCACAAGATGCTCATCAACTTCACGTGGTGGGTCAACCAAGAGGACGCCGAAGGGAACAACGTCTTTCAGGGCGGGTTCCTCGGGCTCGACAACATCGGGCTCTTCGACCGTTCCCGGCCGCTCCCGGTCCCTGGTGTCCTCGAGCAGTCTGACGGTACGGCCTGGATGGCGATGTACTGCATCTCCATGCTCGAGATGGCGCTGCGGCTGGCCGACCACGACCAGACGTACGAGGACGTCGCCATCAAGTTCTACGAGCACTTCGCCTACATCGCGGAGGCAATGCACAGCCAGGGCCTCTGGGACGTCGACGACGGTTTCTTCTACGACGTCATCAGGTTCCCGGACGGGAGCTCGCTGCCGATGAAGGTGCGTTCGTTGGTGGGCGTCGTACCGCTTCTGGCGGTCACGACGCTGCACCCCGCACTCGCGGCCAAACTCCCGGACTTCATGGAGCGCACCGAGTGGTTCGAGCAAAACAAACCCGTCCTTGCCGCATACATAGCCCATACCCGGGTGCCCGGGATGGGCGACCGCCGCCTGTTGTCGGTGGGTACCTCTGAGTCATTACAGCGGGTGCTGCGGAGGGTCCTCGACCCGGACGAGATGCTCTCGCCTTACGGGATCCGTAGCCTGTCGCGCTACCACCTGGAACACCCTTTCACCATGCAGATCGGGAGCTTTTCGGCGAGCATCGACTACGAGCCAGCGGAATCGACCACGCCTCTCTTCGGTGGTAATTCCAACTGGCGTGGCCCCGTTTGGTTCCCCATGAACTTCCTTATCATCGAGGCCCTCTACCGCTACTGGAGGTACTTCGACGATGAGCTCAAGGTCGAGCACCCCGTGGGTTCGGGCAACCAGTTGAACCTGCGCGAGGTGGGCAACGATCTTTCACGGCGGCTCATCTCACTGTTCCTTAAGGGGAGCGAAGGGCACCGGCCTGTGCACGGCGCCAACCGGCTCCTGCAGGAGGACCCGCGTTGGCGCGACCTCATATGGTTCCACGAGTATTTTCACGGCGACACCGGTGCCGGCCTCGGGGCATCGCACCAGACCGGGTGGACCGGCCTCGTCATCCACCTGATCGCCGGGCGCGCTCTCGATGAGCCTTCTGGCCAGTAGAGACCAGCCAGGCCCGATCAGGCGGCCGGGAGCCGGGCGCCGCTGAGGACGTCCCCGGCGGCTACAACCCAGCCATCGCCTAGGACGGAGAGGGCTTCCACGACTGCCCCCGGGCCGACAACGACGTTGCGGCCGAGGACGGAGCGGCGCACCACGGCGCCAGCTCGGACGTAGCCTCCCTCGAGCACGACGGCATCGTGGACCTCTGCACCCTCCTCGATCCGGACGTCGTCATCGAGGACGCTGTTCGCAATCGTCGCCCCGGGATGCCCCGCTTGGCCCCCGTCGGCCAGACGGCGCTCACGCTGTGCCCAGGTCAAGTTGGCCTCGAGGTACTTTTCCGGGGTACCCATGTCGGTCCAGAGGGCGTCTGAACCCAGGGCGTAAAGCGTGCGGGCCTCAACGAGAAGCGGGAAAACCTCGCGCTCGACCGATACACGCCTTCCGCCAGGCACCCGCTCGAGGAACGACGGCTCCAGCACGTAGATGCCGGCGTTGATCATGTTGGTCGGGAGCCTCTGCCGCAGGCGGTTTTTCGATAAACGCCTCCACCCTGCCGCTGTTGTCCACCGGGACCACCCCGAAGCGCGAGGGGTCGTCCACCGGTGTCAGGGCTATCGTGCCTTCCCCGCCACGTTCGCGGTGGAACTCTATTAGTGCTGTGAGGTCTATATCGGTTAGCACGTCCCCGTTTACCACCACGAACGTCTCGTCGCCGATCCCCGCCTCGCCGGCGGCGAAGGCGATGGCACCTGCTGTGTCAAGGGGAAAGCTCTCAACTGCGTAGTGCAACTTGACATCCCCACAGCGGCCACCGGGGTAAGCGGCGAGGAACGCGTCCGGCCGGTACCCAAGCGAAAGGACGACCTCATCCACGCCGTGCCCAGCAAGGTGTTCGACAACTCTCTCTATGACCGGCCGGCCAGCAACTGGCAACATCTGCTTGGGGGTGGAAAACGTGAGCGGCCGGAGCCTTGTGCCAACTCCGCCGACCAGTACTACGGCCTTCACGCCTGTGCGCGCCCCGAACGTGCCACGAACTTCGAACGCGCCAACCTGAAGGTCCGGCCGCCAGCCAATGTCATGCCTCTACGCTACCCGACGATCCCGGGCTGGCGAGAGTGCTAGTGCAGCCGTTGCCCCTCGCCGCGGTGGCCGTCCGGCAGGCGCTAGCTCATCAAACAACGACCGGCGTGGAGCCACCGTTCCCGGATGGGAGGGGGCTGTATGCCAGACAAGCGGCCGACCAAACGGGCCCCGCCTACGGTGACCGTCTAATCTGTCTAGTGCGGTCTTGACTTGTCTATCAAGACCACACTAGACTATAATCGTGAAGCGTGGAGAGGCGATCCGAAGGATCAGCCGGGAAGCTAAGCGCCAAGGTGTCAGGTGGCACCTTGACCGCCAGGGCGCTAACCATGAGGTCTACCGGCTTGGTCAGACCATGGTCCCGGTGCCCCGCCACGGCGAGCTCGACGACCGTTTTGTCGAAAAGCTCTGGAAGGAATGCGAACCTGAGCTCGGTGAAAGGTGGTGGCGTTGATGGCAACCTACGAAGCGACTGTGACCCGCGGTGAGCGGTACTGGGTCGTCTATGTGCCAGCGATCGACCGCTACACCCAAGCTCGGCACCTGCGCGAGCTGGACGCGATGACTGCCGACTTGATCGAAGTTATGACCGGGGCACGCCCTGAGGAGATCCGCTACGACATCCAGCTCCCGGACGACGTCGTCAAACACCTGGAGTCCGCTGAACGCCTGCGGGCTACGGCTACGGCGGCGCAATCGGACGCCGCGGCGGAGGTACGGGCTGCAGCTAGGACGCTGCACAGCGCTGGGGTGCCTCTGCGTGACGTAGGCCGGGTCCTCGGTGTGTCGTACCAACGAGCGCACCAGCTCGCCCAGTGAGCTTAGGGGGTCTCCGGGCACCCGAGTGATGCATTATGGTAAGTAGCTCAGGGCTCGGAGGCGCCCCGAATAGCGGTCTCAACAGCTCCGGGCCGGGCGCTTATGCGGCTCGGGCCGACAGTGGGACCGGCTAGGTCGGGGCGACCACACATGCAGGCTCCGTGACTCGTGTCGGGCGCCAAGCCCCTCGGCGACGGCGTCCGTGCGGATGCGAGCGCCGAGCTCATAAAGAGCCGAGGAAAGTCGGTCCAAATTGTCGCGGTCGGTCGCGGGAGCGAAGTCGATGTCCTTGGTCTCATAGTCGGGCAGAACGGCCTGAGCGACAAAACCACCAATGACTACATAGCGAACTCCGTGGCGGGACAGGACCTCGGCTAGGGCCGGGCCATCGGGCGTCGCCGGGATTGCCCCGCCGACGGGATCGGTGCCGCTCAAGTGGCGATCAACGGCCGGGCAGTCTTCATGGCTTCGCGCAGTTCGTCAGCGAAGGCCCGGGAGGCGGCGTTCTGAGCGTTTCGCTGTTCAGGCGTTAGGCGCGCCCCCAGTGCCTTCAGCACGTGGTCGTGGTTGTCATGCGGGACCAGGTTGGGGTGCAGGTCGAAGCCGGCAGCCAGGAGAAGGCGCTGTAGGTACTCGAGCCCCGGGTCACGCTTGCCGTGTTCTATCTCCGAGATCGCCGAACGGGACACCTTCGCCCGCTTGGCCAGCTCGGCCTGGCTAAGGCCGGTCTTTTGCCGGGCCAGCACAACCAAGGCCGATGCCATGGTTGGCATCTTGCGGGTAGGGCCGATATAGAGTTCGTCGTCATCGACCCAGTCCCCAAGGTACGGGCGGATGTGGGCCATAGCTCTTAGTGTACCGTATACGCGACACTGCCGGGCGGTCGGCCGCGCCCTGGCGGACCCCCGATTCGACACGTCCGGTGGAACAAGCCTGGTCGCCATGGAGCCCAAACGCCGGCCCGACCGATGGGCCTGACGGGCGGGCGCCCACATTCTCTGATGGGGCAATGACCGTTACTATTTGGGTTCTGTGGAAGTCGCGCTAGGGCGGGATGGCTACACCCGTGGATGAAGCCATGACGCTGGTGAGCATTGACGTTCGCTGAGAAACGATTTTCAACTCACGAGCAGTCCACTGCCCTCGATCAGTTAATTCTCGGTGAATTAGAGTGCAGGGGTGTGAGTTGGCATGGCTTTACCCGGCCGCTCCGCGTTCTCATCGTGTCAGCGACGGTAGGAGCAGGAGACGCAGGGAATGCGCGGCGAACTAGCACGGCGCTTGCAGAACCTCGGTCACGAGGTCGAAATCAAGGACTTCCTCGACGCGACGCCGTTCCGAATGGGCAAAGCTGCTGACCAGAGGGTACGAAGCCGAGCTCCGCCACGCCCCATGGGCCTATGAACTGGCCTTCCGGGTTTGGTTCTGGTTCCCGTTCCTGCTGGGGCCCCTCGCCCGGCTGCTCAGTTTCGGCACCCGCAGGGGGATCCTTCGCTGGGTGAGGCAGGTACGTGCCGACGTGGTCGTATCGACCTACCCTGTAGCCACCCAGGTGCTCGGGGACATGCGCTGCCGTGCCAAGACCCGTACCCGGCTGAACCTGCGAAAGCGGGCGGCGCTCAGGGTGCCGGCCGTCAACGTGATCACGGATTTCGGCTTCCACCCGTTCTGGGCGCACCGAGGCATAGACCTCAACCTTGCGGTCCATCCGAGGACCGTGCAGGAGGTAGGCCGCCGGACCGGCCAGCCGAGCGCCACTTGCAGCCCACTCGTCGGCCCCGAGTTCGCAGCGGCCCGGGCACGGCGCGCCGGGCAGCGGGCCAGGCTTGGCCTGCACAAGAGTGAGCTGGCCATCCTCATCTCTTCAGGCTCGTGGGGCGTCGGGGCTGTCCGAGAAACCTTCGAGCTCGTCGCAACGCGGCCCGGGCTGGTCCCAGTCGTGGCTTGCGGCCATAACGACGGCCTCCGCAGGCAGCTCGAGGACCTCGCGAAAGCCAAGGGCTACCGCGTTGTCGTGCTGGGCTGGAGCGACGACATGGCAGGAGTTATGGCAGCGTGCGACGTCCTGGTTGAGAACGCGGGCGGGCTCACGTCCCTCGAGGCGATGTCCGCCGGGCTCCCGCTCGTCAGCTTCCGGCCCATCCCCGGCCACGGCCGCAACAGTGCCGCCGCCATGTCCGCGGCAGGCGTCAGTTCCCTGGCGGGCGGCAGCGACGAGCTCCTCGAAAACCTCGTGCTGCTTGGCCGGCCCGGGTTAGCCCGGTACCGCCAGCTTTCATCGGCGGCCGAACTGTTCTCCGCGGACGCCGCTACAGCGGTCAGCGAACTGGCGGTGTCCGGCGAACCGCCGCAACCGCGTCTCCGACCCGTCGCACGGCTGGCCCGCGCAGCATCGGCCACGGCCCTGGCAGGGGCGCTCGCCTGGGTTGGCCTCACAACCGGGGTGGGCGTTGCGGCCGCCGCCGGCGCAGGAGTGGCCCACCCGCCGCCAGGCGCCGGCAACGTGATCTACCTTGGCGTCCGCTTGAGCCCGCAGGAACTTGCGAGCCGGGAGGTGCAGTCGGCGCTCCTAGAGCTCCACAGCACCGCTGTAGTGGACGCGAACAGCGCGGAGGCTGACCGCAAAGCGGTGCGTGCGCTCTCAGCCAAGGGCTTGGACGTGGAAAGCGGCGGCCTGGGTGGCGCCGCGGGAGGCCGCAGCATGCCCAGTACCCCCTGGGCGCTAGCTCTTTCAGACACGCGCTCCGCCGAGCAACTCTCCGATATCTGCGACCGGACGGTCGGAGTTCTGGTCCCAGACCGCAGCATCAGCATCTTCGACCTGGTCGACACCAGTTCAGCCCACCTGATGATGGTGATCCCGGACGCTACATTGCCGATCGCCCCGGGGGGCCCGTTCCCCCGCCAGGTACTAGCCGTCCCGAAGCTCCAGGCAGGGCAGATCTACGTCGTCGAGGGACTCAAGGTCACGCCGCAAGACCTCCTCGACCTGCTTGGCAACCTTCGGGCGCAGCTCTCCAGCGATGGCCTGGCCAGCGCCCCCTTCAGCAGGCTCCAGTGAGCAGCCTCGGCCTGGGCAAAGCAATCGCCGTTGGCGCAGGTGCGTCTGTTGCGGCAGCGGCGCTGGCCCAGCTATGGCCGGCGACCTCCGGTTGGCGCCGGGCGCGCAATCGCTGGGCGCCGGGCTTGGCGGGCGTAGGTAGGGCGGGACATGTGGCCCTCACCTTCGACGACGGGCCAGACCCCACCTCCACGCCCGCCTTCCTGGACGCTGCTCGGCTCTCTGGGCTGGAAGGCGACCTTTTTCATGCTGGGCAGCATGGCCGCCGCTTGCCCCGAGCTCACCGCTGAAGTTGCGGAGCGCGGTCACGAAGTCGCAGTGCACGGCTACACCCATTCCAACCACCTGCGTCACGGGCCAGGATGGGTGGGAAGAGAAATGGTGGCCACGCGGGACAAACTGGCGGAGCTGACCGGCGTCACCCCGGTGTGGGTGCGGCCTCCATACGGGGCCCTATCGGCGTCGACCTTTGTCGGGGCCCGCCGGGCCGGCTTGAAGCCGGTGTTGTGGACCACCTGGGGCCGCGACTGGCGCAACGAGGCCACACCCGAGTCGATAGTCGACGACGTCCAGCGCACCCTCGTGCGCGGGGCCACCGTGCTGCTTCACGATTCCGACTGCACATCTTCGCCGGGCAGCTGGAAGGCAACGCTCGCCTCACTGCCGCTCCTGGCAGAACATTGGGACGCTGCCGGCCTCACGGTGGGGCCTCTTGTGGACCACGGGCTCCTGTAGCTACCTGTACAGCTAGCTACGGCAGCAACGTGATGCTTCGGCCGCACGACGGAAAAGTGCCCTTGGTCGAGGGTCGCGATGAGCTCGGACCGATGACGCTCGGCGAGTGTCACGACGGGAGAGGGATAACGGCACGAGGGCGCACAGGGAGAGGGGCCGGGGAGCAGGGCAAGGGGACGGGCGCGACCACGAGGCGGGCCGGGGGCACCGGGAGACGGGCGGACGCGGCTGGAGGCGAGACGGGCGGACGAGGGCTCTAGGGAGCGGGGCACTGTTAGCGGAACCCCTCCGCTGAGGTTGTCAGCTTTGAGAAGGCACAAAGCTGAGGGCAGGTCCGTCGGTTAGTTATTGCTGTTCGTGACGACTTCCCATCGCCTTGATAGTCACAATGGCGGCGACCACATTCAGCAAGATCACAAGTCCCCGTAGAAGTGGGTGACCCCTCATAAACCGACTCCGTTGTGGCGAGTATTAGGCCGGCAGTTGACCAGGGTTACGACCACGGTTGCTTCCTCGGCGGGACCGTCCTACGATAGCGCCATGTTGCAGACGACACGTACCCGTGCTGCCAAGGCTCTCCTTGGCGAGGGTCGCGCGTTTAGATGGAGCGAGGCCTTTCGGATTCGTCGCGGAAGAGTTGCAGAGGCCCTCGGCTCTGATAGGTACTCCTGGCCCGCCCTCAATGATATCGACCGTAAGCTCCGCGAATACTTACCGCGCAATCCTGGGATCTTCTTAGAAATTGGAGCCAACGATGGATACGCTCAGAGTAATACCTATAACCTGGAGCGCTTGCACGGTTGGCGGGGCATCCTCATTGAGCCAGTACCGAGTCTATTTCGAGTCTGCGAGAAGGTGCGACCCAAGTCCGCTTGCTTTAACGTCGCATGCGTCGCGGAAAAAACGACGCAGATGGTGGATATCGTCGATCACACTCTCGAGTCTGTTACTCTGGGTCAGCAGGACACTCTTGAGGAGACCGCTCGCTTATCGGGCAGGCGGCCAGGGCCAAGGCTTTCCGTTCCGGCTGAGACCCTATCGGAGATCATCGAGCGAAGTCCTTTCCAGTCGTTCACCTTTATGTCGATCGACGTCGAGGGCTCCGAGCTGTCAGTTTTAGGAGGGCTCGACCTTGCGCGATTCGCTCCGCTTTGGCTTTTGGTGGAGACCAAGCATCCAGATGAGGTCGAGGCGCGTCTGTCAGCCATGGATGGTCCGTGAGAGCCAGCTCACCCACCATGACTACCTGTTGCGAAGAGTCGATTCGTGAAACTCAGCACCGGACTGCGTTGTCGGGCGCCTACCGGGAACGCGTTTGGCAGCGGTAACACCGCCCGTCTCCCAACCACCGCCCGGCCTACGAACTCGTCCACGCGCTCGGACACGTCTGAAGGGCTTCCTTCGCCAACAGCGAAGAAGCTCAGCCGATCCGTCGACCCTCCCCCGGGGCGTGTGCTGCTCGATCGCCTGGTGTGAGCAACGTCCGCGATCGAGACGCCGCGACGTTTGGGCTCGAGCCCTAGCCTCGCGTCAACCTCATCGGGCGGCATTTTCGTAAGACGCTTCATGATGCGAGATATCGCATCATGACTACTCTCACAGACACTGAGGCGCCTTCAGGTGGGCTATGGAGAGGGTGGCTCGTGAAGCCCGAACGCTGAGGCCTGCAGGGTGAACAACTCGGCGTAAAGCCCATTTCGGGCCATTAGTTGTTCGTGGTCCCCGTGTTCGACCATCCGGCCTTGGTCAAGGACGTAGATGTGGTCGGCTAGGCGAACGGTGGCAAAGCGGTGCGAGATAAGCACCACCGATCGCCCCGCGAACAGTTCACGTACGGCGGCGAACAGGGCCGCCTCCGCTCGCGGGTCTAAAGCCGCCGTGGGCTCATCGAGGATCACCAACTCGGCATCGCGGAAGAAGGCTCGAGCCAGGGCCACCCGCTGCCATTGCCCACCGGAGAGATCACTGCCACCGAAGAATTGGGGGCCGAGATAAGTGTCGTAGCCGTGTGGGAGGGCCTCCAGTAACGACTGCGCGCCGGAGCATGCGGCGGCTCTACGTATACCGGCTTCGTCGTCGGCCCTTTCCCAACGGCCCATGGCAATGTTTTCGCGCGCTGACAGAAAGTAGTGAACAAAGTCCTGGAAAAGCACGGCCACCCGGCTTCGCACCCGGGCGATCTCCATTGTGGCAACGTCTTGGCCGGCCCATGTTATTCGGCCATCTTGCGGCAGGTAGAGGCCCGCTAGAAGCTTCGCAAGGGTGGTTTTACCGGAGCCGTTCTCCCCCACCAAAGCCACAACCTGGCCAGCACGGATGTCGATATTGATGCCGGCCAGGCTCGGAGTCGCGCCGGCTTGGGTATGTAAACGTGAGATCGCGCACGCTAACGTCGCCAAGGCGCTCTGGTGGTAGTGCGACGCCCGAGAAGTGGCTCGTCCCTGGGGCAAGGTGTACGAAGTTGTTGAAGTCCTGGATGAACAGGGCGCTCTCGTAGAGCTGGCCGAGCCCAGCAGCGAGGCCCTGCAGCTGCGTCCCGAGCAGGATCAGTGCCGCGGCCGACGTGCCGGCACCGGCGAGCGACACTCGGCCGTCCGAGACGAAAAGGATCAGCAGGCCGAGGACCCCCCCGGACGCTGCCGCCGTAATGGTCCCTCCAAGAACGCCCTGAAGTGCACGCTTGCGGACAAGGCGCCGCAAGGCCTGGATGCGGCGGTTATAGAGGTTGGCGAAGCGTGCCCTCAGGAACCCACCGAGCTCATATGCACGGATCTCCTTGGCCGGGTCCTTGTCCACCAGCAGGTTCTGGATGTATGTACGTTCCCGGTCGGTCGGGGTTTGCTCGACAGCAAAGCGGTACAAAGCACGCCCGACGCGCAAGCTGGTTAGCGTAAGGGGCACCGCTGCAACTACTCCGAGCACGAAAAACAGTGGTTCGATGGTCAACAACGCGATCCCGACCGCCACCACGCCCAGCGCCGAGCTCGCGACCGCAAGCAAGCCGACGGTCATCTGCAGCGGCCGTATGTTGGCGTTGACGATCGCCCTCTGAAGGCGGTCGTGGAACGCCGGGTCCTCGAATCGGGCCAGGTCGGCTCGGCAAGCGGCATCGACCACCTGCTGCATCGCCGAGCGGGACACCAGCTCTGATAGCAGGCGCTGGAGCTCGGTGCGCACGATGGTAGTGACCGACGCCACCGCCAGCACCGCGGCCAGAAGCACCACTGACGGGACCGCTGACGAGAAGTCCTTGGTGTTGTTGTCTGCGAGCAGCTTTGTCAGCAGCTCCTTGCCCACCAGCACCTGCGCCGCCAGGGAGGCGCTGCCTACCGCTTGGAGCACCACGTTGAGGACAAGCTGGGGGCGAGCAGCAGACCAGACCAATCGTAAGGCGCCCGCCAGCAAGCGAGGCAGGTACCTGAGGTTCCGTTCCACCCTTGGGTGGTAGAGCTCTTCGAGGTCGAGCCGGGAGGCTTTGGTGGGTTCTCCGTCGTCAGCCATTCCTCAGGGTACCTAGGTCCTGCCCGACCAGCGGCAGCGTTCATAGCATCGCCGCTGCCATCAACCCACGCCTCATTGTGGCCCGTCAACCAGTCCCTCTGGCCGCCAGAAGGCCTGGTAGCCTGGATCAATGGCCTCGACGACCAGCGTCGACCTCCAGATGACGCGTGGAGAGCTTGCCACCGGCTTGGAACAACCGGTCTTCCTCCAGGGGTTAGTGGCCCCTTGACCGCGGTAGTGGTCGTGCAGGAGCGCCGGCGGCTCTACCGAGAGTCGATGACGGCCTGCCTTCGCCGCCACCTCGACGGGATGGAAGTCATTGACGGGGTTCCTGACCCTGCCCTACTATTCGAGGTAGCAGAGCGGCTCACTCTCGCCCACGCCGTGATCGAGGCAGACGATGTCCCATGGGACGTCTCCGGGCTGGCCTCGACCCTGCGCCGACGACACCCGGAGGTGCGGGTGATCGGGCTGACAACGGCGGCCCGACCCGCTCCTTGTTCCGGAGTATTGCTCCTGCCCCGATCTGCGACTCCCGAACAGCTCGCGGAGCTTGTGCAGCCTGGCCCTGAGCGGACCGTGCCCTTTGTCCTGACGGCCGCCTCCAGCAACGGCAACGGCGTCCTGAACAGCCAGCAGTTGCGGGTCCTCACACTGCTCGGCCTAGGGCTTACCGCTGCGGACGTCGCGAACCGCCTCGGGATGAGCGAACGGGGCGTGAGCAAGTCCAAGGCGGCAATCTTCGTCAAGCTAGGCGTTCAGAGTCAGTCGCAAGCCGTCGCCACCGCCCTCGCCATGGGCCTGCTAGGGCCGACAGCGCGACCGTGACGGGCCTGACGAGCAAAGCCTATAGGGGGCCCGTCGTGCGGGCCCACGTATACCGTCGAGACCTGCCCAAAGTGTTGACTGTCCACGAACACCGGTTCGTAGGCCCCGCTTTAGTCGGTGCTCTCGCCGGCCGTGCGGAGGTAGTCGGCGACACAGCCTACGCCGCAGCAGCCTTGCAACTCGTCGATATGCTCACCCCCACCGTGGTTGTCGCCGGTGAGCTCCTAGGTGATGGGGTAATCGACCATTTCCTCCCCGATTTGGTCCGCGCGGGCACCCGGGTGCTGTTACTGGTCGACGAGATCCACGCTGACCGGCTGCTCGACCTGGTGCGTCGCGGCCTCTCGGCAGTCTGCTCCAGCGACGAAGCCCTGACCTACGTGGCGAACACTGTGCTCGACGTCGCGGCGGGCGGAGTAGTCCTACCTTCCCTGCTCGTAGCGAGCGTCGTCGCGCAATGGCGTTCTGACTGGCACAGGGGTGGGACGAGTTCGGACGAACAGCTCACCTTACGAGAGACGGAAGTTCTGAACGCGATGACAGACGGGCTCTCTACCAAGGCCACCGCGCGCCTTCTTGGGTTAGCCGTGAAGACAGTGGAGAACCACAAGACACGGGTCTTCGCCAAGCTGGGGGTGCGCAACCAGGCACACCTCGTTGCCGAAAAGGCTAGGGGCCGCCCTGGTCAGAGCCCCTCACGGCCAGAACCGGACGACTGGGGACCCGTTGAACCCTGAGAGGTGCTGCATTTTCTCGCGTCATCTCATCTTTGACTGCTGACATGCCGACCAGGGAATAGCATCCCTGCTAGTGCATGCCTTGACTCAGAAGGGCCAGCCTTCATGTTCGCACCCGACCAAGTCCTAACCCTCGACGCCAACCGCGCTGTGTGGCGCGAAGTCGGCAACGAAGTGATCATCCTGGACGTACCGACGGCAACCTACCTAAACCTAAACGGGTCAGCTCGAATGCTCTGGAAGCGGCTCGACGGGGGCGCTACCTGTGTCGAGCTGGCAGCCGAGCTTGTATCCGCTTACGGCATCACCAATGATCGGGCGGCTACCGACGTTGAGGGGTTCCTAGGGGCTCTACAGGAGCATTCGTTAATATCTGACGTGGGATGAGGCACGGGGCGGCAGACGGGATTTGGGGCGGCGGAGCCAACCCGCTCGAGCTCACCGAGCTCGAGATAGCGAGTGGAGTCGTCCTGGGCAGTGTCCATACCCCAGCCTGGGCCAATGATGAGAAAGACCCACTCGACGCGTTGTTCGACGAACTACGTCGGCTCCTCGAGCGTGGAAAATGCGTGCTTGCTTTCTCGGGTGGACGGGATTCGTCCGCCCTGTTGGCAGCCCTGCTGCACGTCGCCCGACGGGACGGCTTCGAAGACCCGATAGCTATCACGGCTAGATGGCCCGGTGACGCAGCCGCGGACGAAACCGTGTGGCAAGAGCACGTGGCGCAACACCTCGAGCTGCGCCGTTGGGAGATCATCACACCTGGGACAGACCTCGACCTGCTCGGACCGCTCGGCACGGCCCTGCTCCGCCAATACGGGCTGCTCTGGCCCCCTCCAATGGTGGCGTTCCTACCAATGCTCGATGCCGCGGCTGGAGGGGTACTTATCACCGGTCAAGGTGGCGACGAGGTGTTCGGGACATGGAGCATGGCCCGAGTATGGGACAAGGTGCGGCGAAGACGACGTCTCCGCTCGACGCTGCGGCCACTGGCAGGAGCGGCCTTGCCGGGCCCGTTGCGCCGCAGTCGGGCACGCGCGCTCACCCGTCCCTATCAGACGTGGTTAACGCCTGAAGCGCAAGCGGTCTACCGAAACGCCCAGGCCACCGAGACAGTTGCTATGTCACCATTGTGGTGGCCTGATTACCTCCGGCAAGTCGCCTCGGACAGGGGGTTGGCCCTCTATACCCGGGCGCACAGGGCCGTCTGCGCGAGCCGAGGGGCTTCCTTTGCTACACCTCTCCTGGAACCCCATTTCCTGGCCGCGTATGGCTCGGCGCGGAGGTCGCCTCGGACTGGGAGACCGCACCTCCGCCATGCGGGCCGTCTTCTCTCCGCTGCTCAGCGAAGCCATCTTGAGCCGTGCGTCCAAGGCCACGTTCGCCGGCGCCTTCTGGGGGCCGGCGTGCCGCCAGTTTGCCGAAGACTGGGACGGCACCGGTCTCGACGCCCGTTGGGTTGATAGTGCGGCACTCCGCTCCGCCTGGTCTCAAGAGACGCCGGTTTACGGAAGCGCCCTACCGTTGCAAGCCGCGTGGCTTGCGACATACGGGCTGTAAGGCCCGCTTTCGACACCCCTAGGGGGGTTCCTCCCCCATAGCTGGCCGCCAAAGCCCCGTAAGCTCATTTCGTTCCACCCACTACAGAGGAGAACAACATGACCGACGAGACCTACGAAGCACCCACAATCAAAGTGCTCGGTGAGGTATCAGACCTCACTCAGGGAAGTACGGGCATCTACTTCGACTACGCGTTTGCGTCCGACCCCGCACCGACTCCTCCGAGCTAACTCCGCCAGTCTGGGCAATTGCTCCCCATCGAGGATTGGCCGGTCCGGCGGACCGGCCAACTCGATCAAGATATTGGCGGCGCAGTTACCAACGAACGTTGCGCAGGACACTGACACTACATAACAACATCGAGCAGATTGCGCTACGAACCTGCTAAGTACAAAAGAGATGCTGAGCAATGTTTACCGGTGCGCAGGGTTGTCGATCCGTTCGCCGATTGCCTTGGCGGCACCAGTCGTAGCTGGACTGGTTGACGTTGAGGTGATCGAAGGTGAGGTTCGCCCGGTACCGTACGAACGGCCATCGATGAATGTGCTGGCAGAACGTGTCGTCAACGGCGTACCGTGGTATACCTTCGCTCGGTGCGGCGATCACGTCGTAGCCCGCTTTTACCGTGTCGCGGACTTCGAGATTGACTCCACCGGCACGCGTGTTCACCGTCCACCGGGACCCGGCGATCTCTCCTGAGTTTGTCGCCATCCTGATCGCGGGGTCCGTCGTGTCCTATCTATTGTCGGCCGGCGGCCGGCTCGTACTACACGCGAGCGCAGTCGAGGTCGACGGCGAGGCGCTGGCCTTCGTGGGCCACAGCGGGCAGGGAAAGACGACCGTAGCGACGTTGCTATGTGCGGACGGGTACGCCTTAGTGACAGACGACGTCCTGCCGCTCGACGTTCGCGGCGGTGAAGTGACCTGTGTCCCCGGTGGGACCGAGCTCCGGGTGCGGGAGACGGTCGAGGACCTACTTGAGAGGTTCACGCCTAACGCCACCAGGCGGCTCACTGCCGATGCACGCCACGCAGTAGCGCCTGCGCCGACCCTTGCCGAACGGCTGGTGCTCGGAGCCGTGGCAGTGCCACTACCGGATCGGGAGTCGAACCAAGTCAAAGTCCGCCGACTGCCAGCTGGAGAAGCTGCCATGGCGCTCGCTCGGTACCAAAGAATCGAGGGTTGGACCTCGCCAACCCTGCTGAGAGCCCAGTTCGAGGCGGTGGCAGCCGTCGCAGGGTCAGTGCCGGTGCTGGAAATCCATGTCCCTTGGGGGCCCCCGTTTCGAGAGACATTGGCTCACGAGATCGTCGCTGCCGTCGGAATGACGTCGGCTCCGAGAGCCCTGTAAAGACAGGAGGCCGCGTGGCCTTTCACAAGCGGATAACTCGCAGTCACCGGTCCTTTTCTTGCAGCTGTTTCCGGCCACTGCCTCCTCTCGCGGTGAGCAAAGCAGAAATAGTCGCGATCTTAAACCTCGCCGTCGTGGTTGTCCGACATACACTGTGCGTGGTTATAGCGTTCCTTGCACAAACCAAAAGACGGCACGAAAGGCGATCGTCGTGACTCTCTGGGGTTGTCCGTTCCCGCCTGCTGAGCCCAATTCGCTCATCCGACTCGCAGTCGTTCCCACCAGCAGGTAAGGTACCGCCACAAATGTGGAGGCTGCGGCCGGTCGTCCTGTTGGGAGCCCTGTGGGCAACGCTTGCTGCGTTCCTGGTACGGCGTCGATTGAGGAGAGACGGCGTCGATGCCCGCGCGCCCCGCCCTCCGAGACTAGACAGAAGAGCAGCGCCGGGCGTCATGGGAGCCCTCACTCGCCTCAGGCCGACGTGCCTGGAGCGCGCCTTGGTGCTACAGGCTTGGCTCATGGCACAAGGGACTCCCCGTGACGTGGTGATTGGAATTCCGCCTGATGGCATGAAATCTAACCCCGCCCACGCATGGGTCGACGGTACCGATGCTGTATCCGCAGCAAACTATCTGGAGCTTCACCGTCTTCCGCCCTTGAACCTGCGCCAACCCAGCTAGCCTGGCCTTATCGGCCAGGATTTTCGCCTGGATCAGCAAAACCGCGCTAGATGAGAACGTGGCGCTCCGGAGCGGTTCACGGCCAGGGATGTGGAAGCAACTTTCCGGCTTTCTAGATACCGAGGCAGCAAGGTTCCATTTTTCTGCGATAACCTCTTTTTCGCGCTCGCCCGGCACCGTTGTTCCGACAACCATACCTACGCGCTACGGGCAAACGTCCTGCTCACAGCCTGTTGCACTCAGAGCGGCCCTCTCGCCACTTTACGTGCCCGCAAATCAAGCGCGACGCTATACCCCGCTACCCCATGTGTGAAACACACTACCGCAACGCGGCGGGCGCGGTTAGCCTCAGTCGTGAACCCGTATCAACAAGTGAGTTAACTGCGTGTGAAAGGTCTGTTGCTTCCCCGAGAAGCCCATCCTGAACACACACTATTGGAAGTAGCCGCGCCTAAGCTCACGGAAGAGCACGGTTATCCAACACTGGCATATGACACATTTCCGAGCTGATGACGAGTTTTGGAGGAGCACTTACCGTGAGCCAAACCGAGCATGCAACACGCTGCCACCGCGTTCACCACACAGCCTCGCTTCTCCCCCGACCCCTTGCGATTAGGTGCCACTCTGCTCAACGGGGAACCGGTGTAGATGCTGCTAAAGCACTACGTTGCCCTGCGGCGAGGTCCCGCCTCAACTCGGGGTCTTCCCTCGCGATCTCGAGAGGTTTTCGCGGCCTACGGGCCTCATCGCGTCGTACCGCTCTGGGGCTCTCCTGATGTCCGTGCAGGCCCTAGCGGGCAAAGTTTCCGGAGCTGGAGCAGGCGCGTATGTCCTGTTTCTCCACCGCCCACAACTAGTGCACGCCTTATGCGCCCTTCCCGGTGGCGATGTGCTGTCAGCCAATTTCCTGTCGGAAGGAGCCGTCTCGTGGAGACTTCGGTCGCCCGCACCGATCCATCATCTCCCTCCGAGCCCGCAAACATGTTGCTGACTCCAGAACACATATTGTTGACTCCAGCTTCCCGTCCGTCTTTGGCAGACGAGGACCGTCGTCAAGTCGACCTCACTTCCGACACTACCTACACCAACCACAATGGTCCCGCGGTCCTTACCAATGAGCCCGACAGTGGCATCATAGAACCAGGCAGTCAAAGCGCACAACACTTGCAACACGGGACATTACTGGACCTGCGGCGGCCGAGGAACCCGTTACCTCTTTACTTAACGGTGATCGTCCCCGCCCACAACGAGCAATCCACTCTCTTTCGCACCGTTTCCTCCCTCCTTGCTCTATCTCTTCCTTGTCCACACGAGATCATCGTGGTAGACGACGGCAGTACAGACGACACCCAGGTCATCCTTAGGAGGATGAAACACCCTCGGCTCTCGGTTATCCAGCACGACGAGAACCGGGGTAAGGGCGCCGCCGTCCTAACAGGTCTTGGGGCCGCTACCGGCAGCCACGTCCTCATTTTCGACGCCGACGCAGAATATGAGCCAGCCGACATTAGCACACTTCTCGGACCACTCCTCCGGAACCGGTGTAGCGTTGTGTTCGGCTCACGGCGGTTTGGCCACTACACCTCCTACGACTCGTTTCGATATGCATTGGGTAACGTCGGTCTCACCTTCGTTGCCAACTTGCTGTTCGACTCCGTGATCACCGATCTGCATACGTGCCTCAAGTTGGTCCCTACACACTTTCTGAAGGAGCTTGAACTTACTGAACGCGGCTTCGGGCTCGACACCGAGATCACCGCTGAGCTGTTGCGCCGGGGGATTCGCCCGTTCGAGGTGCCAATTAGCTATGTCGCTCGATCAAGGAGCGAAGGTAAGAAGATCACCTGGAAGGATGGCGTTAAATGTCTCGTTATCCTTGTACGTGTTCGGCTCCGGGGCAACGTGCGCACCGTACAACTGGACCTCCGCTCCATGCCGGTCCCCCGCTCGAGCGAGCTAGCCTTCGATTCCACACCTGATCTCCGTGCCCGCTAAAGGAACGAGGGAGTTTGGCATCCCACGGCCCGCGGGGTAGCGCGTCGGAGTTGGCGTTTGTGTCGGACGCAGTTTTACCTTGGAACACTGGCGGTAAAGAGACACGCATCAGCAAGTTGACGGAGTGGGCACAGGCACAGGGATTTGACGTCCACGTCTACACCATGCATTGGTGGGACGAGCCCGACACCACCGTAACCCTTAATGGCATCACGTACCACGCACTCATGAAGAAACGTCCGCTCTATAGCGGTTCGCGTCGTTCTATCAGCCAAGGATGCCTCTTCGGTGTTGCTGTACTTCGGCTGTTCCGTTACGATTTTGCCGCCATGGACGTTGACTCCATGCCCTTTTTTCCGGTTCTCGCAGCCAAGTTGATCTGCCTAGTCCGCCACAGGACCTTCGTCTCTTCTTGGCACGAAGTGTGGGGCAAAGAGTACTGGGTAGAGTACCTGGGCCCTGTACTCGGTCGCCTCGCCACGCTGGTGGAACTGACGGCCATACGTTGCCCCGAGCGGGTCATTGCCGACTCACCGTCGACAGCAGCGCGGCTCGCTCCGTTGCGGAAAGGCCCTGGGGTGGTTTGCGTTCCCTTGGGTGTTGAGGTGGCTGCGCTCGGCTCGACCGAGCCTGCACCTGACCGCTATGACGTCATGTACGCAGGCCGCCTCCTGCTGCACAAGCAGCTAGATCTCCTCCTCGGGGCGCTGTCGCAACTGAATCGGTCCGGCATTGAGCTCTCGTGCCTGATTGTGGGCGATGGGCCGGAGCGCCTCCGTCTGATTTCGATGACGAAGTCACTCGGCCTGGAACGAGTTGATTTCGAACCTTTTGACCCCGATCCGTCCTCGCTGTTTTCGAAAATGAAGGCAGCCTCTGTGTTCGCGTTGCCCTCGCTCAGAGAGGGGTTCGGGCTTGTAGTTCTCGAGGCAAACGCGTGTGGTACCCCGGTTCTGACGATTACTCATCCTAACAATGCAGCTGCTGACCTAATTGTTCCGGGACGCAACGGGCAAGCCGTTGACAACTCGGTACAGGCCTTTGCGGCAGGGCTCTCTAACATGGTCTTGGAGGCCTCGACTTACCAGGCCCGCTCCTGGGTTGAAGAGAACGCTGAGCTCTATGACTGGCAGAATGTCGCACGTCGCTACATTGCGGCAATGACGATGGACCAGGATGTTCACGCAACCGCGCACGGACGGCGCTAATGTGGCGCGCGAGTCTATGGCCTGCTCGGTGATCGAGGATCGACAGCTATCGACTCAGCGCGCTACAAGAGGCGACCGACCTGCAGTCGATAGTCGCGACCGAGATTGGTAACGCGCGTGACCGGCGGCACAGGCTTAACGATCGTCCAAGTAACCCCATATTATAAGCCACACCTGGGTGGGGTGGAGATCGTTGCCGAGAGCCTGGGTCGTGAGCTTGTCGCCCTCGGTCACAACCTGACCACAGTGACAACCACCCTAGGCAGGGCCGGTGGGGCTTCGGACCAACCGACAGCGGCGTACGGCGAGCCACCAGGAGGTACCGGAGCGCCCCCGAGCGAAGGACGGGTCGTCAGGTGCCGCGCGATCGACGTGGCTCGCACCCCCGTGGCTCCCGGGATGTTGCCGATGCTGTTGTTAGGGCAGCGTCCCGACATCTTCCACATCCACATTTCGCAGGCTCTTACTCCGGAGATAGCATTGCTAGCAGCCAGAGCCCGGCGCGCCCGGGTAGTCTGCCATTTCCACATGGATGTCGACGCAACCCGTTTTCCGCATCTCTTCAATTCATACAAGAAACTATTATTACGGCGCGTACTTCGGTCATCTCATAAAGTCATTGTGTTAACTGAGGAGCAGGCTTCATTTGTCACCGATCGATATGGTGTCCCTGAGGGTGCGATAGCGGTCATACCCAACGGCGTCACGACGGCGCTAAAGCTGGGTTCGCCACGTGGGCCGTTGCCGCACTCCCCTCTGCGCCTGCTCTTCGTGGGCCGGATGGCACGGCAGAAAAATATCCCCCGTCTCCTCGGAGCGGTGGCACAGGTGGACCTCCCGGTAGAGCTGACACTATGCGGCGACGGTACCGACCTTACGGAACTGCGCCTGTTAGCCGCACGTGTTCTTGCTCACCGCCAGGTCACCTTTACCGGGCGCGTCGGCCTACCCGAACTGAGGCACTGGTACTCCTGGGCAGACGTCCTCGTGTCGTCCTCTGACCGAGAGGGTATGCCACTTGTATTCCTAGAAGCCATGGCCATGGGCTTGCCAATCGTGGCAACCGCGGTCCCCGGATCGGCTGAGGTGCTTGGGGAAGCTGGCGTTTTGACAGACCCGACCGCAGGCTCCCTAGCAGCCGGAATAACTCGTATCGGAAGCGACGCTGCTCTTTGGCGCCAGTGCGGGCAGGTGGGCCCGACCTACGTCCGCTCGTGGAGCGAGCGCGCCGCTGAGGTCGAGGCGCTTTACCGCTCGATCCCAGCACCGGAAGAGCGGCCTTACCATGCAGCGTGACGCCAGGCCTCTCTTCTCGCCCACATTCCTCTCGCATTCCCTGACGAGCACGCACTCTCAGGCTCCAGATCGCCTGGCCGGATCTTCGACGACCGCTTGGAAAGCGACGACTCCCGCCCGGGCGATCTTCCTGGGTATCATGCTCGGAGCCCAATGTAGCGTGCTGGCATGTTGGCTCTACGTCGCGGTCGTTGGCGTCACCTCACCCCAATATCTGTCTCTCCCTTTCGATGGCGTTCTCGACGTACGCACTGACACAGTGGGAATACTCGCATTTCTCATAAGCATCCCGCTCACGGTCCTGGCCGGGTTGTCACGTTCGCAGGCTCATGGTCGCGGCACTGCGTTGCGATTGGTACTCTCCAGTTCCCGATCATTGGCCATTCACGGTTGGCTCGGATGGGCGTATGTCTCGGCGAACAGCATCTCACACCGCCGGACACTCTACGAGCCACTGACACACGTCTTCCGTTGGCCCACCGAGCGCACCTTTGCGTTATTATGCTTCCTTGTTGCCGCCAGCGCCACGTGCCTCTATTTCGGCGCGCGCGAATTAAGTAGCCCGTCGTGAGCTGGCCTAATCCGCCGAGTGTTGCACAATTTGTCGGTGCTGCGAAACTGTTCCCTGACATGCCCGCGCCCGTATTGACGACAATGTTCTGGGACACAGACTACGCCCTGCTCCCTCCGACCACCGGATGGGACCAGGTCGCGAACGTCCTTGCAGCACACCGTTTGGCAGGTACAGCACTACGGATCTGCCGAGGCTTTCCAACTAACATCTCCGCCGAGAGCATAACGCAGCTCCGAAATGCTTCCTTCCGCTCGATCTCTGCTACTGCCGGTTCCCGCACTGCATCTGTCGAGGCCATCGCGTCGCTTGCCGCCGCTAACGTCCCCTCGGTGATCCTCAAGGGACCGGGCATCGCAGAGCACTACCCTCACCCCGCGGAGCGACCCTACTGCGATCTTGATGTCTTCGTGCGCAAAGAGGACTTCAAGTCGGCGATGGTCATATTGGCGGCCGACGGTTACAGCGAGGGTGTCGCATCACGCCAACCGTGGCAGGCGTTGCAGTGGGCGACCCGAGAGGCGGTCAACCTGCGTAGCCCGTCGGGTGGCAGCATCGACTTGCACCACACCATACCGCCGTGGCTGTGGGGGCGCCCGATACGATTTGCGGACATCTATCGGCGGTCAGTTGCCAGGACTTTCTCCGGTTTCGACGTTCGCGTGGCGTCTCCAGAGGACAACTTGGTTATCGCCTGCCTCCACGTCGTAAGCGATCACAACAGCCCTGGAGCCACTCTTATAATCTGGCGAGATATTGCCATGCTGGCCGCCAGCATCGACCGCAGCCGCTTCGCCGCCACTGTGGGCGAGCTCGGTCTTGGCGGATGGGTGGCATGGGTCTTCGCTAACATGCCTGAGGGAACGCTGGCGGTCGACCTGGTCCAGGAGATCACCTCCCTGAACCAACAAATCCCGCATGTCCGCCGTCTGACCATGCTTCTACCGCCTCACATCGGCTCACGCCATCTTCTCAGTCAAGTGCTGCGACTGCCTCCGTCACGGGCTCTCCTCTACCTAGGCGGTGTCTTGGCCCCGTCGCACGATTTCCTCGAGGTATTAATGCCCGAGGAACATAGCGCTCTGCGCAGGCGTGCTCATTGGTCCCGTGACGTCATTGCTCGGTTTATGGCCGCAGGCAGGCCGGAACGACCATCTAGCCTTCATCGGCACCAGACATGAAAATAGCTATGGTGACTCCCTACTTCTATCCCCGTATCGGTGGATTGGAGAACTACGCGCTGGGCATGGGACGCGCACTCGTCGCAGATGAGGAGTGCGTTGTAGAAGTGGTAACGTCCGGCGACCGGAGCCAAAGCGCGGTCGACGAAGTAGGCGATATAAAGGTCAACCGCCTCCGTGGGAGTTTTGTTGTTTCTAATACACCCATCGGTGCTCGGTGGCTGCTGGATGTGCGGTCGACGATAGGCAGAATAGGACCGGACATCATAAACGTTCATCTCCCGGTTCCGGGCATCGCTGACATAGCGGTTTTCCTGAGTGGCGACATCCCCTGTGTTCTTACCTATCACAATGACTTGGTCAAGGGATCGTTCGTCGGCAGTACCGCGGCGCAATTCTATAATCACGCGGTTCTGCCACGAACTCTTGCGCGCTGCGCTGGCGTCATTGCGACGTCCCAACTCTACGCTCGAACGTCCAAGTCCCTAGAGGCAATCGGTCAGAAGGTGCACATCGTGAGGCCCGGAGTAGACACGGCAGTGTTTTATCCAGAAAGGACTGCAAGGGCAGACCCCGCTACAGCCGAGATAGTCTTTGTAGGGTCCCTGAGAAGGAGCCATCGCCACAAGGGTCTTCACATCCTCTTGCGAGCGTTCAGTGAGGTACGGAAGACGCTGCCGTGCCGGCTGCGCATCGTCGGGGCTGGTGACGCCGAGCCGGATTACCGCGCGCTTAGCGAGCAGCTCGGCGTGGGTAAGGAAACCGATTTTTTAGGCGCTATATCCAATGATGAGCTCCGAGCTGTGTACTCGTCATCGGATGTCGCAGTGCTCCCGTCCTTGAACCCAGCCGAGGGTTTCGGCATGGTCCTCACCGAGGCGCAAGCCTGCGGTACCCCCGTTATCGGTAGCAGAGTGGGCGGAATTCCGGAAGCCCTACGCGAGGGTGAAACCGGCCTCTTGGTGCCGCCGGACGATGTTCCCGCTCTGAGCGAAGCGCTACTCAGGTTGCTTTCCGACCCGGACACCGGACGGCGCTTTGGACAAGCCGGGCATGCCTGGGTCCACCGTGAGCTGGCCTGGAACGTCCTGGCCCGCGAAACCATCGCCGTGTTCAGGTCTGTGTTGTCCAACAGACCTGAACTGTCTAAAGGGACGCACGATCGCTCGGCCGGGGTTTCGCACTCATGACCGGGCACCGGTATTCCGGTCTGTCTGGCATGAACGCGGCATCTCGCACTTTGTTCTTGACCTTTGTGACCTTGGTGCTCGCCGCCTGTGTCGTCATCACGGTCGGGCCAAGTGCGCTAGCGCGCCAATGGCGTCTTTCTTTCACCCAGGAGACCCAGCCCCTTATCCAGCTGTATTTCGCGAACCCCGTCGGGCTCCCAACCCAGGCAGCACACGGGATCTGTTCTCCCTGTTTCGTTCTGGATTGTGAGACAAGGAGCCCCCGAGTCAGAAGCGATCGTATCGGAAATCCTGCTCGTGCAACCTCGGAGCGCAACTAACCTTTGGGCTCATCTCCTGCTCAGCCGGAACAGTGCCCCAGCCCGACAGCAGGTCAGCATAACGGTCCCAGATGTGCCGTCAGGCCTTTCTCGGCTCGAAGTCCTTCTGCCTCGGCAGCATCAGAGCATCTACTTCCTACTCACGATCACCTGACCTTCAAGTATGCCCGCACACCTAGACGCGCCTGACATGATAACCCCGGGCCGAGAGACGTCCCTACCACGCCGCTGTGCCCAACACGCCGCGGCAGCCAAGCTCTCATGCAAGAGCCCATGACGTTCTTAGCGCCTTCCCGCCCCTCGCAATACTCATCCGTGGCCCAGAGCGACCCGCCTGGCGAGACGCGACCCGAGGTCCGTAGTACCACCTTCCTTGTCGTCCTCCTAGCCCTCGTGGACATCGTTGCGAGCATCGTTCCCTTTGCTGGGGGCAGTTTCGGGCCCATTGGACCCGTGCCCGGACTGGTCCTCTGCCTGGTCTCCCCCACTCTGCTAGCCCAACCCCTGTTACGGCGTTACCTTGACCCTCCCGCCCGAGCAGCCGTGGGAGCCGTTCTAGCCGTCCTCGCGCTCATTCTGATCGGGCTAATCCTCGACCTGGCTCTTCCGTTATTCGGCGACACCCGCCCTCTGTCCCCAACACCGCTGACGGCGGGTGTGGACGCTTACAACCTCCTCCTTCTAGGCCTCGGAAGCGCTCTACAACGGCGCGTCGTACCCGAGCTCGTCCAGCCCAGACTGCGCTCTCGCCGCTCCGCTTACGAGACGTTAGCCTTACTATTCGCCGGCCTCAGCTGCCTTTTCGCGGTCACTGGCGCCATACGGCTAAACAATGGCGCCGGCGACTCAGTGGGACTTGTCGCCCTGTGCTGTGTGTGCCTGGCCGTGGCCCTGCTCTTCGGGCCACCATCGCGGCTCTCCGCGGCCAACATCTGCCTTACCCTGGCGGGCGCCTCCGCAGGGCTGGTCCTCCTCACTGCCATGCGCGGCTGGTTCATCAACGGACCGGACAGCCTCGGCGAGTACGCGGTCTATCGGGGCGTAGCTGCTGCCGCTCGTTGGTCTGGAGGATCCAGCGCCTACAACTCCTGCCTAGACATAACCATCCTCCCACAGCTCCTCGTCCGGGTGACAGGGATAAGCAGCGTCTACATGTGGAAGGTCATCTTTCCCGTCCTTTCCAGCCTGACAACCGTCTTCGTATTTCTCACGGCCAGATTCTTCGTCTCCCAACGGCTGGCGGCCTTATCTGCCGTCGCGTACATGACCTTTCCAGCGTTCGTTTACAGTCTCGAGTTCACGGCCCGCCAGGAGATTGCCTTCATCTTTGTGGGTTGCTTTACGCTAATTGCTTTCTCGCCCCGCACCCGCGCAACGTCATTTCTAATCTACGCCTCTTTGATCGGGGTAGTGCTTTGCCACTACTCAACCGCCTACTATTTAGCTGCCACCTTGGTAGGCGCTTTTCTCCTCCGGTTACTTCTGCCCGCCGCGCGCCGTCTGGCAACGCGCCCTCTGCCCCGAACTGCGGGTGGCCGGTCCTACACCGCGGTCTCCACTTTCTTGGGTCATCGCCACCCACTTTCCTGGCCTTAACCCCGCGCATCGTCCTCTCCGTCGTCCTATCGGTAGCCGTGTGGTACGGCATCGTCAACGGAGTCGCCACACACTTAGTGCAGGTCACTGGCAGCGCACTACAGAACGTAACCACACCCGGCAGCGTGCATATCCCTAATAATCTCCCTTTCCCCAATCAAGGAGTTCGAGTCGAGGGCACACGCTCGCTGCAACAGTACGCCGCCTACGAGCAGTACTTACTCCCGAGTGATCCCGTCGCCGACGGCTACTACTCCCAAAGCGCTCTTCACGCGTACACGATCACGACCGCGTACATCAACAATGTCCCCCAGCGCGCCGCCGGTCACCTCTTGGCCGAAATCGGCATCAGCTCAACCTCGCTGAACTCGCTCCTACGGTCGGGGATCGCCCGCGCTCTCGAGGCGCTCGCCACCCTCGGTTGCGCTTGGTTCTATTGGCGCAGCCGGCGCGATCCCACCGAATTCGTTTACCTCGCCGTCGCCAACCTAGCGGCCGTAGCCGGTATCCTCCTGATCCCGGCGCTCACGGTGAACTATGGCGCCGGCCGCGGCTTCCAACAGGCTCTTTTCGTACTCGGGCCTTGCGTCGCCGTAGCACTCGTTCGCGGGCTGGCCTTCCTACGAGTCCCAGCCAGCAACATCGTCGCAGGTGGCGCTTCGATGCTTGCCGTCATCTCGCTGACCGGCCTGCTCCCACAGGTTACCGGCGCTTACACAGCCCAACTCGATCTCAATAACGAGGGCATATTCTACGCCGAGTACTACACGACCACTCCCGACGTTCTCGCTGCCATTTGGCTAAGTACTCGCCAGCTACAACCCGTCCAAATGAACCAGTACTTGACCGACCAGCTTCAACTCTTCCTCACGGTGCCGCTCATCAACGACGACTTCCCCGATACCGTCCGGCCCCACTCCTGGCTCTTACTCGGCACAACAACCGTACAGACCGGTGCCGACCCGGCGAATGGCCAGATCGTTTACTACTATCCCTCACAAATGCTAACTTGGCGCAAATCGCTCATTTATTCGAGTCCCGGTGCCCGGGTCTACCAGTTAATGATCGGCGGGCCACTCCTACGTGGATACTAAAAGCAGCATGCGCGACGGCCGGATCGACAACCTTTCCGAATCGTCACGAATCCTCCTTAGTACTGCGTCCCTCATCGCCAGCAACCTCTTCGTGGCCGTGCTTGCCGTCGCCACCCTCCACTTGTCCGCTCAACACCTCGGCCTCAAGGGTTACGGTCAGCTAGCCACCGTCACCTCCTTCATCTTTTTCTTCAACCTCCTGGCGGACCTCGGCGTCACGACCGTAACCGCGAGGGACGTTGCAAAAGAACCACACAACGCTGGCTTGATTATCAGCAAGGCACTCGGGTTCCGGTTGCTGCTTTGCCTCATAATCGCTCCCAGCATTGCTGGCGCAGCCTTCTTCATATATCCCTCAGAAAGAACCACCGTTGGCCTCGGCGTGCTGATCATGTCAACGGACCTGTTTTTTGGATCAGTCCAAGTTATCGTTCAGGCCTACTACACGGGTCGCGTTCGCAACGACGTCCCAGCGTTGCTGCTCGTCATGGCCAAGCTACTCTATTTTCTAGGAGCAGTTATTGCCGTCATTACCACTCGTTCTGTCGTGGCTTTTATCACTGCATATGTTACGGCGGACGCCATTACGGCCGCTCTTAGCCTCTATCTAGTACGACGACGTATCCCAATTCGCGTACTGCTTGTGCCGAAGGAATGGTGGGCTCTCGTCGTCGTGTCCGTACCATTGGGAGCGATGCAGGTCGTGGACCGCATTTACTCTCGCCTGGACAGCGTGCTCCTGTCGATTATGCGGGGCCCATCGGACGTTGGGATCTACGGTGTTGCCTTCAATTTCACTGATGCACTGAGTAACCTGCCGGTCTACGTGATGGGGTCGGTGCTCCCCTCTTTGGTGAAAACGTCGGATCGCGACGAGCTTCGCAGGAAGCTTCAGGCTGTCTTTGACATCATCGTTTGGTTTGCCGCGCCCATCGCGGTGGGTGGCTTCGAGTTGCGCTCTCAGATCGTTCTTTTGGTCGCCGGGCCAGGGTTCCGCGCCTCGGATGCGCCCATGGCAATAATGATATTTAGCATCGTGGTGTCCTTCCCACAGGTGGTCTTTGTCTGGGGATGCCTCGCCGTCAACGAGTTTAAGTGGCTTCTTCCCGCGGTGATCGTGACTGCGTTGGTCAACCTACCGGCCAACCTTCTTCTCATCCCGCCGGAGGGCCCGACTGGCGCGGCTACAGCGCAGCTGATCACGCAGTGCCTATCGCTTTTGCTTACGGGCGGCATCTTCTGGTGGAAGTCGCGGATAGTCATCCGTTGGTGGGTAGCCTTCCGCGCCGTTGTTGCAGCCGCCCCACTCCTTTTCTGTGCGAGGCTGCTTAACGTCGCTTGGCATAACGGGAACATCGTGCTTGACCCGTTCATCGGTACATTCTTGCTGGGCGGCCTGTACCTGATAACGTCGCTGCTGATCGGCGCTATCCCTCAGCCCCTCTTTCGCGCTTTTCCTTGGCTGCCCGGCTGCCGGCTGCTCGAACGGGCTAACGGACGGACCTTTCACGCGCTACGGCACCTGTTGACCGGTGGTGGTCCACGGGCACCGGAGCCACGCCAAGGATCCCACTACCGCCGCCAGCGGCCGGTACGATCTGAGGGTCCGGGAGACGAGGTCTCGTCGCCGCGAGAGGGTGGCGCTGGTGAATAACTTTGCGCGCAGCTTCCGACCGGTTGCACGGGATGTCCGGACCTTTCCCTTCGACTACCTGGTCGACGTCGTTGCTGCGTCGATGGTCTCCGGGTGATTCCTTGAGTGGTGCTGTACAGGTTGGCTGGCATTGACATGGCGTCGAACGCTCTTGTTCAGGACCATGTCTACGTGCGCTCTTCAAAGTTGTCCATCGGAGACGGGTCCAGCGTCAACCGGCAATGTGTGATCGCGAATGCGGGCCGCGTGACGATTGGCCGGAAATGCGGCATCGGCATTGGTGTTCAGATCATCACGGCTAGCCACGATGCCTCGAACCCAGCCGTTCGCGCGGACGACGGTATCTGGGGGCCAGTGGCGATAGGAGATGGCGTCGGGATCGGGAGTGGCGCCATCATCTTGGCCGGTGTGCGGATTGGCGACGGGTGCATCATCGCGGCAGGTGCCGTCGTCAACAGGGACTGTGAGGCACATCACCTATACGGCGGTGTTCCGGCTCGCCCGATAAAGGCCTTAGGCGCTTGATCGCCGACCGATCAGTGTGACCAACTACACCTCGCGTAGGCAGGTGGACTAGCTATCGGCGTCCCAGCAAGGCGCCTTGCCGACTAACGGCCACGTGACGCGCGGATTTACTCGAGGTCGCCCTAGGCGAAGACATCCCGTCACCTCGAGTTTTTCCACCATCTGACCTGCCAGGGTAGAATGACACCTCGTCGTTGCCGTCCGATGGGAGATAACATAATGCGACCAAAGGCCGACCCATTGATCGTGGTAGCAATCCTGGCCCACAACCATCCGAACAGTCTGATCGAGCAGATCCAGAACGTGCGCGATTGCGTAACAGGCGCACGCGTTATTGTATTTAATGGAGGCAACGATTACACGCTGACTGACCGCACTAACGCTGAGGTCTGCGAGTTCAGTGAGAAGGTGCGCTGGGGTTGTTTACACCGCTATGGAATCGGGGTCGCTAAGTCTATTTGGAAACCAGGCGCACGCCCTGACTTCCTGGTGCTCTTTGACAGCGATCAACTTTTCATCCGTCCCGGCTACGAGGAGTATCTTCCCAGCACGATGGCAGATTGTGGATACATGGCAATGCAGCTCCACGAGCTGACTCCCAAGACATCCTGGGTCACAGGCAGAAGGTTTCTTGTGGACTGGAAGAATTTGTGGGCCCCCCTGCTTGGAGCCAACAGACCCCTTGGCTGCCACAACCCGGGCCAAGTCTGGAGCGGGAAGTATATTGATCGATTACTGGCCATGCCTAACCTGGGGCAGCTGGTCGCGACTATGGACGCGATGGCTACACCTGCATGCGAAGAGACAGTGTTCCCGACCTTAGCGGATGCCTTCGGTCTCGGAATTATTCGCAATCCTGCTTCCGCCCCGGGTGAGACTCCATACGATGCGTCGGTGTGGCGCGAGAACCTCATGTTTGCGCCGGATCACGGGTTTCACTCACCTAAAGAGGTATTGCTTCATCGAGCATCGCCCGATACTTATTGGCTACATAAGATTGGCATGGCTATCAACGCGCCAGACCGCCGATTCGTTACCGAGTTCGTAAGCGGCGTCGACGTGGATATTGAGCACTACGAGGCAACCTTCCGGGAGGTCTACGGAGACATGAGCAGCTTTGGGGCACGTGGCGAGTCATCCGGGTTACACAGAGCGGTCGGGCTCGCTCGAGACTCCTATAAGGATTTGCGACTTCGGTTCACGAACGCTCGGACGTTGCGCTCACCACACTTCCCCTATCTCCAGGCCGCTCCCGAAAAGAGACGCTAACAAGGCGACTTGCAAATGCCGATCGCTCAGGGGCACGTAGGTGTTCATGTAGCGTGCTGGCAGATGGTGCCATCATTCCCTATTGTTCCGGGTTGAGGCGCAGGGCCGCGGTCGCCTTCCAAGCCAGCTTCGAGGTCTCCGATGGCTGACATTGAGCTAACGGCGTGCCGAGTGGTAGGTCAGAACCCCGCTAGCAACCGCAAGCCCGCCCGTCCCCTCCACGACCTGGAGCAGCGCCTGCGGGCATGGTTGCGGGCGTTCTCGGCACGTCACCCTCCCTGGGCTGGCGCGGAGCCAGCGCCTGCGCCCGTCGCGGCGGGTGGACCGTCAACCGCAACAGGTGCATCGGCCGTGGCGGGACGAGAGGTTAAAGGTGCCCTGCCGGCGAAAGAACCGCACGCTGCCCGGCATCGGCGTGAAAGCAAGAGCCTTCTCCGCCGCTTGGCCCAACTTGTGCGGCCATCGACTTCCGCTTCGACCAGACTGACGACGCCAGGACCTTGGAACTGCTGAACGTGACCGACGAGTTCAGCCTGAGAGACCCGACCATCGTCGAGCGCAACAGCGACGCCGATAAAGTGGTGGGCTGCTTGGAGACCCAGGGCCGCCAAGAAGGAGCAGCCCACTTACCTTCGCTTTGACCACGGGCCTTAGTTCATCGCCTGCGCCGTGGCTGACTCGTGCCGCTTCAACGGTGCCGGCACCGCCCGAATCTGCGGTCCTCGTTGTGCCTGCACACTCTTCGGGTTTAGCAGGCTCCACAGGCAATTTGCGATAGAAGGGCCGCATGGGAGAGCGGCAAGCTTATACTTTCGTCTAAGGCATCGCTCGATCGATGCACGCATCTTCAAGAACTCCGGACGGCGGGAGGGCGTCCCTCCAAAGGAAGGGTGAAATGATCGATCGGATGAACCGAACGTCGGTACATGGCAAGTCCCACTCCGGTCCAGTCCCTGTCAGCGCCTACGTGGTCGGGGAGCCTTACGCTGGTGGTAACCCGCGACGGCATCCACGCGACGAAGACCGTGCCGCCGCGTACCTTAGGCAGTCCTTCCGGACCGTTGAACTCGTGCGAGCGCACGCGTTCCGGGCCGCCGGCAGTCTTCCGCGAGTTTCGGGGTACCGTGCCCCGACGTACCTCATAGGCTGCGGCAGATCAGGAACGACCGTCCTCGGTCGAATGATTTCCTGTCATCCAACAGTGCGCTACCTCTTTGAACCCAATGCACGTTGGGCTGTAGTCGATCCGCGCACCGATTTTTTGCAGCTGTATGTGCCAGGACCGGCACGAGTCATGATGGGCGCGGAGTTGGTTTCGGCAGCAACTCGGGCACGCTTCCAGGCGACGTTTCGACCCTATGGGAGGAGGGTCCTTGTCGACAAGAGCCCGACGAACTCCCTCCGCATTGACTATCTTGAGGAACTCGCGCCAGGAGCCCTTTACGTACATATCCTCCGGGATGGGGTTGATGTCGCTCGATCGATTGGTGCCCTCGCCGCTCAGACCGCCCACTACCCAGGTGGTCGGATGCTTAACAGCTGGTGGGGAATTAATGATGTCAAGTGGTCGCTCCTGGCTCGTGACTCGAGGACCGCGGGTTACGACATCTGCAATCTCGACGAGCTTAAGTCAAGTGAGCAGCGTGGAGCATATGAGTGGCTCGTAACTGTCAGCGAGATAGCGCGTGCCAAAAGCCACCTCGGTCATCGACTTTGCGAGGTGCGCTACGCGGACCTCTTGGCGAACCCGGATGACGTCTTGCAGCGTATCGCCGACCATATGCGATTGGTCCCTGACCGCACCTGGTTGCGAAACGCCGTCTCGTTAATTCGATCGCCTCCGTCCCGAAGCGAAGACCACTCGGACCTTATGCTCCCGGGGGTTCTAGCTGAGCGCTTCAATGCGTTACAGCGGAGCACGCTGCACCCTGGGCGGGCTCTGCCTCGTTAGCCCTAATCCCGACGTGGTCCTAGGTCAGCGCTCTTGCGCTCGATCGAAATTGTTTATCACCGCGGCACGGCGTCGCTGGTTGACTCCAAATTGGCAATCGCCTGCTCTAAAGCAGCCGTCCCGACGGCTACATCGCAAAGGATCTCCGAGGACATGGAACCGGCACCCTCTAAGAGGTGCTTGCGCAACTCCGGGTCATCACAGAAACGCTTCAAGGTCATACGCAGGCCAGCACCGTCGGGGTCCCACTTAAAGAGCAACCCATTTTGCCCATCTTCAATAAGCTCAGCGGCACCAATGTCCTCGCAAGCGATCACCGGAGTCCCGAAATACAGGCTCTCATTGACAACCAGGCCCCACGGCTCATACGTGCTAGGTAGCACTAGGGCGTCGACTGATTCAAGGAGGCTCCCCTTTTGCTCGCCCGTCACGTAGTTGAGCAGGGTGATATTGGGACAACCGGCCACGGCATCTTCGAGTTGGCTGCGAAGTGGCCCATCGCCCGCGATGGTCAACAGGTCGTCGGATGTGCAGACGTCCTTGAATGCCTCTATGAGAACACGGATATCCTTCTCGGGCCGGAAGTAGCCGAGGAAGAGAAAATGGGAGTTTGTGGCGCTGGCGCGGCCGCGCCCACGACGACTTGGAAGCAGCTTCTGGGGCATTACCTGGGTACCCATGATGACTGGAGGCAAGGGTGAACTGAGCCGCGCGATCTCCCTAACGCTGGCGTTGCCACTCATGCAGACGACAACGTCGGCGTTTGCCAGGATGAGCTTGCGAGCCGACCTATAGGCCCTTCGAAGAATTGCTCGCGACACAACCCTTTTCCTCTGGAATTCCGTCGACCCCAGCACGTGCTCCGTCCAAAGCACTACCGGGACCCGGCGTAAGCGGCACGCGAGGGCCGTGATTATCGATGTCAGTACATTGTCAGGGCTTTCACAAATTACGACAGCGTCGGCCCTCGAAAACGCTGATCTCCAGATGGCTGTATAGTTCACAAGAAGCTGGCCAAGGTTAAAGTGCGGTAGAACGACAACCTTGGCGCCGTCGACGTCCGCTGATTCCGTCGCCCACTTGCGCGCTCGGCTGCCGGGCGAACAGAACCAGACCTCCACCTCCCACAAGGTGCCCAGCCGGGCGAACAATGGCAGCCTGTAGGGCGTGGGGTAGTTGTGCACTATGAGGACGCGACGGACCGAGCGGTCCTGATTGTGAGCGGGTGTCATTTACGAGAACCCGCCAGCCCGATGACTATGAACTCGGCTGGTAGGCGGGTCCCGCCTGCTGATCTCGTGTTGAGCCATGCCTCGCCGGTGCACAACGACCAACGCTAGTCGCAAGTGGGCCCAGCGCCGAAACGCGCCCTCCTGGCAGGCTCATCTACTGAAATTACCCGTTAGGTGGCCGGTTCCAACCTAAGCAGCTCCTGTGGGCTAGTTGAGCCTGTCGCTAGACACGAAATGCACCTCCCGCCATGGAACGGTGCGTTTCCTAGTGGAGGTAGGTGAAGTTGTCGCCGGCCGCCAGGACCGAGCTCCCGCCGGGGACGATGACCTGCACGTTGGGCGTGCCGGACCCGGCCGGTGCCACCGCTGTTATCTGCGTCGGGCTCACTACCTGGAAGCTCGCGGCCTCATTGGGACCGAAGGTGACCGCCGTTGCCCCCGTGAAGTCCGTACCTTTGATGGTCACCGTAGTGCCCCCCGAAGACGGCCCGCTCGAAGGCGACAGCGAGGTGATCGTCGGCACGACGTAGCTGAAGACGTCTGCGGAGCTCAGCGGGCTCGGCCCACCCGGGGTAACCACTTGGACGTTGTGGGTGCCTTGGATGCCCGCTGGTGCCACCGCAGTTATCTGCGTCGCGCTGACTACCTGGAAGCTGGTGGCCGCAGTGGGACCGAAAGTGACAGCTGTTGCGCCTAAGAAGCCTGTCCCGGTGATGGTGACAGTGGTCCCACCCTCCGACGGCCCGCTCGAGGGCGACAAGGACGCGACGGTCGGGCCGAGGTAGCTGAAGTTGTCGCCGGCCGCCAGGACCGAGCTCGCGCCGGGGACGATGACCTGGACGTTGGGCGTGCCCGACCCCGCTGGTGCCACCGCGGTTATCTGCGTCGCGCTGACTACCTGGAAGCTGGTGGCCGCAGTGGGACCGAAAGTGACAGCTGTTGCGCCTAAGAAGCCTGTCCCGGTGATGGTGACAGTGGTCCCACCCTCCGACGGCCCGCTCGGGGGCGACAAGGACGCGACGGTCGGGCCGAGGTAGCTGAAGTTGTCGCCGGCCGCCAGGACCGAGCTCCCGCCGGGGACGATGACCTGCACGTTGGGCGTGCCGGACCCGGCCGGTGCCACCGCTGTTATCTGCGTCGGGCTCACTACCTGGAAGCTCGCGGCCTCATTGGGACCGAAGGTGACAGCTGTTGCCCCCGTGAAGTCCGTGCCTTTGATGGTGACAGTAGTGCCCCCCGAAGACGGCCCGCTCGAAGGCGACAGCGAGGTGACCGTCGGCACGACGTAGGTGAAATTGTCCCCGGTTATCAGGGCGGAGCTCCCGCCGGGGCCGACGACCTGGACGTTGGGCGTGCCCGACCCTGCTGGTGCCACCGCTGTTATCTGCGTCGCGCTCACTACCTGGAAGCTGGTGGCCGCAGTGGGACCGAAAGTGACAGCTGTTGCCCCCGTGAAGTCCGTGCCTTTGATGGTGACAGTAGTGCCCCCCGAAGACGGCCCGCTCGAAGGCGACAGCGAGGTGACCGTCGGCACGACGTAGGTGAAATTGTCCCCGGTTATCAGGGCGGAGCTCCCGCCGGGGCCGACGACCTGGACGTTGGGCGTGCCCGACCCCGCTGGTGCCACCGCAGTTATCTGCGTCGCGCTGACTACCTGGAAGCTGGTGGCCGCAGTGGGACCGAAAGTGACAGCTGTTGCGCCTAAGAAGCCTGTCCCGGTGATGGTGACAGTGGTCCCACCCTCCGACGGCCCGCTCGAGGGCGACAAGGACGCGACGGTCGGGCCGAGGTAGCTGAAGTTGTCGCCGGCCGCCAGGACCGAGCTCCCGCCGGGGACGATGACCTGCACGTTGGGCGTGCCGGACCCGGCCGGTGCCACCGCTGTTATCTGCGTCGGGCTCACTACCTGGAAGCTCGCGGCCTCATTGGGACCGAAGGTGACCGCCGTTGCCCCCGTGAAGTCCGTACCTTTGATGGTCACCGTAGTGCCCCCCGAAGACGGCCCGCTCGAAGGCGACAGCGAGGTGATCGTCGGCACGACGTAGCTGAAGACGTCTGCGGAGCTCAGCGGGCTCGGCCCACCCGGGGTAACCACTTGGACGTTGTGGGTGCCTTGGATGCCCGCTGGTGCCACCGCAGTTATCTGCGTCGCGCTGACTACCTGGAAGCTGGTGGCCGCAGTGGGACCGAAAGTGACAGCTGTTGCGCCTAAGAAGCCTGTCCCGGTGATGGTGACAGTGGTCCCACCCTCCGACGGCCCGCTCGGGGGCGACAAGGACGCTACGGTCGGAAGGGTGCTAGCTACGATCACGGTTGCGCTCTGACTGGCCACTGGAGAGACGCCGTTTGAGGCAGTGAACGTAACGGGGTAGGAGCCGTTGGTGCCGACCGCCGGCGAACCTGAGAGTGTCCCGCCCGAAAATGAGAGGCCGGACGGAAGGTCTCCCACTTCGGCAATGACCGGTGCCGGGCTCCCGATCGCCGTTGGGGTGAAGGCTCCTGTGCTACCGACAACGAATGTTGCGCTGGCCGACGAGGTAAACGACGGGGCTTGGTCGACAATTAGCGTCATCGGCTGAGACACGCTCCCGGCACTTCCGTTGGACGCTGTGAACGTTAGGTTGTAGGTCCCTCCCGAAGTGGACGTCGGGACACCCCAAATCACGCCGTCACTGAAGTTCATGCCGGCGGGGAGCGTTCCCGACTCGGTAATGGACGGGACCGGCTCCCCGGTGACTGTCAACGTAAAGTTCTCGATGGTACCTTCCTGCAAAACCAGCGTTGCCGGTGAAGTGAATGCAACTGCCTGACTGGGGGCGGGTGCTGCATCGTCGGCCACTTGAACGCCGATCGCTTGCTCAAAAGCTTGCAATGCCGGCTTGGGTTGGCCCGACGCGGTGTTCAGCCCGAAGGCACCGTCACTCGAATCTTCCCAGTCGAAGGCGAACAGTGGTCCTGACCAGCTCCAGCTCCTTGCAATTGAGAAAGCCTGCGTGTAGGACAGGGCCTGCACTGGAAGCGAGACGGCCCCGCTATTACCCGACGTCGGTGCGCCGAACTCCGTGTACCAGATCAGCTTGGAGCCGTCGCCGTTCGCCGCCATCAGACTGTGGAGTTGGGGCATGTACGTCCATGGGTTCCAACTGCTGGCCTCCTCAGGCAGCGATGGATATATGTCGGGGTGAAGTGACAAGGCGTCGAAGTACCCGGTTGCTCCGTCTTTGTACATCTGGGTCAGATAATCAATGGGGGAGAGCTGAGAACCCGACGAGAGGGCCAGCCCCGACCCGCCGGCCAGCACGACGGCGTTCGGTACATTGGCGTGGATAGCTGGATAAACGTCGCGGAGCAACAGCGCGTAGTCGGCGACCGGTACCCCTCCTACTGGGCTTATGTTTAGGTTGGGCTCGTTGAGGATCTCGAACACATGAACACCTAAGCCGCTGAGGTGCTCGGCCTCTTGGATGATGTAAGTGCTGAAGGTGTTGACTTCAAGGGCTCCCACACTGTTGAAGACCCAGGGCGGCGGCTGTAGGAGGGCGTCGACGTTGAGGTCCTGGCCAACAGCCGCCTCAACGACGCTGTCCCAGTTCCAACTGAAGATCCCAGGCCCTGGCTCGTCGTCATAGTCGAGCCGCACCCAAGAAGCCCCAGTCGCTGCAACGGCCGCCATTACAGCCGACTGTTGTGCAGGCGAGAGACCCTCAAGGGTCTGATTCTCGTAGCCGCTGCCAAAATTCATGCCGCCCGGGACCACACCGCCCGTGACGGTGGTGGCACCCCCCGTTCCGCCAGCCAAAACCGGGCTCATCCCGGCAAATGCGACCAGGGCAGTAGCAACCGAAACGACGACAGACCAGAAGCCCCACGAGCGGAACGGCGTCCAGCCTGAAAGAACACTCCTGGTTCTAGGGCACTCTCCGTCCACGGACAAGGGAACAGGTCTCCCGCAAAGACCGCTCATAGGTTTCTCATAGGTCAATTGTCGAGCCATCGCTGAGAGGCCTTAAGGCGGGCTCGTGGGTTGTAGTGTCACCTGGTCCCTCTTAGGCCCAAACGAGAAAAACCGGAAAACGGAGTACCCTTTCGGGGCACCGAGCCTCTCCGAGGGCAAAACGGCCCCTGGGCCTGTCAGAAGGTGATGGCGTCGTTCGCGTCGGGACCGGATTCTGGGCACCCATGGATCACTCAGGAGAGCCTTAAAAAGACGTTTGGTTACGCGATGGCGGCGTACTCCTCAGATCTCGGCGAGGCCGTGCCCCGGCGGTGGAGCTAGCGTCCTAGCACTGGATAGCGAAGCGAGCAGCAGCACAAGCCTGGCGCAGTTCGTCTGTTCCGAGCCGCCCGACCTTTTGGACAAGCCGTTGTTTCGGCAACGGCATGATGTTGTCGAAGTTGGCTACGCACGGCCTTGGCAGGCCCTGGGCATGGCTCAGCGGGACCTCGGTCGGGATATCGCGTATACGGGTGGTGACCGGCACCACCAGGACCGTGGTCAGGCGAGGCATGACCGAGTCTCGGGTCAGGACTACGACCGGTCGGCGTTTGTCACCGGGGATGTCTGCGAACCAGACCTCGCCTCGTCGGGGCTCGACGCTCACTCCGCGTCCCAGGGAAGGTCGGCCCATACGCTGGAGTCAACCTGTCGGACCGCGTCGTCCCCCTGGGGGACGCGAGCATAGCCATCGGCCTGAGCCCGTTCGAGCTGGTCCTCGATCAGTGCCCTGAGCCCCCTGTCGAGCACTTCAGAGGTACTTTCGCAGCCGGTGAGCTTCTTCGCCCTTTCGAGGCGGTCTGGATCGACCGTGGCTGATACCTTCACCTTGGTCATTGGTAGTCAGGGGCGCGGTGCCTGCAAAGGCCCGGTTCCCCATCCCCCTTTCAGGTGAGTGGCGGGAGGGATTCTCACCCTCCCGCTCTCGCAGAACCGTACGTGACCGTCTCCGGTCATACGGCTCCCACGAGCCGAGTGTTGGTGGTCCGGGCAAGCTGCCAGTGGGCGAACAGCTTGGGAAGGAGCAGGCGTATGTTGGCCAGCCAGTCCCAGGCCCGCCAGGGCTTGTGCCGGAATCGCTTGAACTTCTGCATGGCCCATCGGACGAGATGTTCGTCGATGCGCCGTACGAGGGAGTACAACTCGGAGCGATAGAAGGCCCCGTAATAGTTGATCCAGCCTCGGACTTGAGGATTGATGTCCTCGGCGAGGCCGGACAGGTCCGTCCCGGTGCGACGGTTGAGGTGCCAGGCCCTGATCTGCAGGCCTTTCGCTTTGATCGCCTTGGTGCTCATGGCCGGCGAGAAGCTCACGAAGTGGCCGGCCGGGCCACGGGCGAGGCGGCCCCGGAAGGTGTAACCGAGGAAGTCGAAGCTGACATGCTCCGAGGCCCCTCGGCGGTTCGCGTCTTTGCAGTACACGGTCCTGGTCTTGTCGGGGTGCAGCTCGAGACCTAAGGTCCCGAGCCGCTCGGCGAAGGCGGCCCGCAGCTGGCGGGCCTGTTCCTCGCTGTCGCAGTGGGCGACGATGTCGTCTGCGTAGCGCTCGAACGGGCAGCTCGGGAACTCCCGGGCCATCCAACGGTCGAACGCGTAGTGCATGAACAGGTTGGCTAAAACGGGCGAGACCGGGGAGCCCTGCGGGGTCCCTTTGTCTCTGGCAACGAGGGCCCCGTCTGGCATCTGCATGGGGGCTTTCAGCCACCGCTCGATGTAGAGCAGGACCCACCGCTCGCTGGTGTGGTGAGCGACCGCTTTTAGAAGCAGGTCATGCGGGACGCTGTCGAAGAAGTCTTTGATGTCAGCCTCGAAGACAAACTGCTTGCCTCGGGGGAATGCGACTCTGATCTCCTCCAGGGCGTCGGTCGCCGACCGCTTCGGGCGAAAACCGAAGCTGCAGGACAAGAAGTCGGCCTCGAAGATAGGTTCGAGGACGATCTTGACGGCCTGCTGGCACACCCGGTCTGTGACAGTCGGGATGCCCAACGGGCGTTTTGTCCCGTCGGGCTTTGGTATCTCCACCCGGCGCACTGGTGCCGGGTGATAAGTGCCTGCACGAAGGCTATCTTGGAGCTCGGCCAACATTCGCTCCACCCCATAGGCCTCCACCACCGACAGGGTCAGCCCATCGACCCCGGCAGCGCCACGATTAGCTCGGACCCGCTCCCACGCCTCCCACAGGACGTCACTCCTGTAAGTGCGGTCATAAAGGGCATGGAAACGCCGACCCTTCGACTGCTTGGCCGCAGCCCATAGCCGGTTCTGGAGTTGTCGCACTTTGACGATGGGCATATGCCCATCGGGGTATTTGGGCTGGGCGGTCCCAGCCATGCCCTCGCGCTTACCTCCATTGCCGGAGTGACCGAAGTCGGGGCCCTTCCCTGTCGCCGGGTTCCTCCCGGCGGTCATCAGTACTATGGCCCCGTCGGACTCCCGCTGGCCTCCGCCGGGTTTCACCATTGGCTTATACCGGCGGTCTTTGCTGACAAGGCTGGCCAGACGGGCCTCTCCTGTCCCGAACAATCCCTTGCGTACGTGCCGCTCCCCATACCCCGAGGAAGCCCGACCAAGGGCATGTCCGGACGCCAATTAGGTCGGGTGCTGCCTTCGCCGTGGCATGAGCGGCTCGGCCTTCCTGTTGTGAATATGACGAGGCTGAAGGACTCGCGCCTGGTGGCACTACGGCCCGCACGCTTGCTCCCTCCGAAGAGGCTTTTGACACCCCGCTCAGCCCGGCACCTCTCGGCGACGGACCGGGGCCTGCTACCGGGCTCTCCGGCGTTTACCCGGACGGGACTTCCACCCGCTGGGATGGTCCAGTTTGCAGGACGCACCACAAACTTATCCTACCATCGGGTGGAGAATATTCCTACCATTTCGCGGGCGATTGCTCCTCCACGGAGACCTCCCATCGCGACACCCCGCACCCTCGTCCACCCCGATACTGAGAAGAGCCCTGTGGTACAACGATCTGATGCCACGGCTCGCTCGTAATGTTGCTTCGGCTCCGGTCGGCTACGGTCTTGCCATAGCGCTTGGCGGGGTCGCTTTGGTCCGAGCGTGGCGCCCCGAACGCTCGACAGTCGATGTCGCCGTTACAGCGGCCACCCCATGGTTGCTGGCCCCATCCTGGGCACTTCTGGCCGGCGCGCTGGCCGCTCGTCGACGTCGCCTGGTCTTTTTGGCCGCGGCGCTGGCCGTCTATCACGCCACCTGCATCCGGCCCCGGTCCCGGCCTCCTGGGGACCGTGGCGAGCTGGCCGACGGACCGGTCGTCGGAGTGGCCTTCGCCAACCTGTTAGACCGCAACCGCGATGTCAGGGGGATCCTGAGCGAACTGGCTGCCGGCGAGCACGACGTCGTAGCCCTTGCCGAGGTCACCGAAGCTCATTTGATCGAGATCGATGCCCTTTTGCCCACCGCCAACTACCCCTGGCGGTGGTGCGTCCCCGGGGGGCCCAGGGCCTGGCACTGATGAGCCGGGCCCCCTTGGACGAGGTTACGAAATGGATGAACCAAGGCCACCCGCAGCTGGAGGTAACGGTCCGTGCGCCCGGGTCGCTCCCCTTTCGCCTTCTGGTCATCCACACCTGGGGGCCTGTCGGGCGCCACAAGATCGGATCGTGGCGCGCTCAACTGGCTGAGATCGCTGACCGCGCTCAAAGTGCGTCGTCGTCAGGCGACAATTTGCCCGTCGTGATGGTCGGCGACTTCAACGCCACTCGCCAACACCGCAGCTTCGACCGGCTCGTGGGGACGGGATGGAGCGATGCCGGCGCCCTTTGCTTCGGCGGGTGGCGGGGGACATGGCCGGCGAACCGGTGGTGGCGGCCCCCTCTGTTCCGTATCGATCACATCCTGGCGGGACCAGGCATCTCGGTCCGCACCAGCCGCGCCGGCCGGGCCTGTGGCAGCGATCACCGGCCCGTCACCGCCGAGTTGACATTGCCGGCGGCGGGACGAGGTTAGAGGCTCAGCTCCCGCCCGAAACCGTTGTGGCAATGGCGGGTGCGGTCCGGCGCTGCCATTTCCGATTTATCCGGCTCCTTGCCCGAGCCGGCGGTACTCGGCGTCCAGCGCCTGGTCGATGTCCTCGATTATGTCGTCGATGTGCTCGAGACCGATAGACAGCCGGATCATCTCGGGTGAAATACCAACTTGCGCCAGGGCGGCAGCGTCGAGCTGGCGGTGCGTGGTCGAGGCGGGATGGGCTACCAACGACTTGGCGTCACCCATGTTGACGAGCCGCTTGATCAATTTCACATTGTCGAAGAACCGGATGCTCGCGTCGCGCCCGCCCGAGGCACCGAAGGTCACTATCGAGGGGTAACGGCCTCCCAGGTAGCGCTTGGCAAGCTCGTGATGCGGGTGGTCAGTAAAGCCCAGGTAACCTACCCAAGCAACACGCCGGTCATGAGCCAAGTACTCGGCAACCTGCAACGCGTTCTGCCGGTGGCGCTCCAGCCTTACCGACAGCGTCTCCAAGCCCTGGAGGAGCAAAAAGGCATTGAGCGGCGCCAGAGTTGGGCCTTCGTTGCGCAAGCCGACAGTCCGGCACCTGACCGCATATGCCGTGGCCGGAAAATCGCGGGCGTACACCACACCATGAAAGGCCGGCTCCGGGCGGCTGAACATCGGGAACCGCTTTGCGTGCTCGGCCCACGGGAAGGTCCCGCTGTCGATCACCATGCCACCTAGCGTCGTGCCGTGGCCTCCGACGAACTTTGTCAGCGAGTGGACCACAACATCGGCACCATGGGCTATCGGCTTCAGTGTCAGCGGTGTGGCTACCGTGTTGTCCACGATCAAGGGCACCCCGTGGCGGTGCGCCACGTCTGCGACGGCTTCGATGTCCACGACGTTACAGGCCGGGTTGCCGATGCTCTCGCAGAACACTGCCCTTGTGTTGTCGTCGATCAGAGCCTCGATCGACCCGGCACGGTCGTCTGGCGCAAACCGCACCTCTACGCCTTCACCCGGCAGGACATGGGCAAAATATGTATAAGTGGCCCCGTACAGCTGGGGAGCCGTGACTACGTTGGACCCGACGTCAGCGACATTGCGGACGCTCTGGCGGACAGCTGCCGCGCCAGAGCTCAAGGCTACGGCCGCCGTCCCCAGTTCGAGCTGAGCCATGCGGCGTTCCAGGACGTCGACCGTCGGGTTGTTGATCCTGTTGTAATGAAAACCCGGCAGCTCCAGGTCGAAAACTGCGGCCGCATGGGCTGCACTCTCGAAATCGTGAGCTACAGTCTGGTAGATCGGTACCGCGACCGATCGCGTCGAGCCTGGCTCGTAACCGCCATGGACTGCAATTGTCTCGTCGTGCACCGGCGTTATTGTACGGCAGTCTCTCGCCCTAGAGCCGGACCATCTGCAGCCAGCACAGCCTTGCCGGCTGGGAGGTCGTGTGAACGCTCGAGAACGGACCGTACCCAATTTTTCATGAAAAGCCTCGAGACGCCCTGCCAATCGACGTCGATATGTGCGGCTACAAAATCGAACGGGAAGCGGTCCATCAATGCCGGGTCGTGGACCTCAGCTGTGACTTCTGATTGGAACTGCTCTAGGGCTGCGACACCGTCGATGTCCAGGTAGCCTTTCGGCATGTGCGGGTAGGAACCCTGGTGGCCCGTCAGGTAGGCCTGTTGACGTCGAACGACCTGGAGATGCTCGTCCAGTCGGGACCCCACTTCGCTCGCAAGTTCGACGACGAGGTTGACGGCGCCGTGCTCGACTTACTCGATGCCAGACTTGACAGAGCGAAAGCGATGCCAGACAACGTCGGGTCGGCAACGTAGTGACCCGGGCCAACACTCTCCTGGATGTTGGATCCAACACTCGCCTCCGCGCTCTCTCGCAGGTGCACCGGGATTGCCAGTGCGCGCATTCAGTTGTCGGCTTGCATTTCTGCAACAAGTAACTCCCGCACCATCCAGCGTAAACCAGGAAGAGCGTTGCGTACTCGTTGAAGATCCTGCCCTCTGTCTTGCACGAGCGGGCCGACGGCGATGCGGTCCGTGGTCTGCCGCCGGTGGCGTGGCGGGAGCATCGGCAGAAATTCTGGGAGGCGATCGCCCGCGGGCTGTCGCGCCGAGGACGCCGGTGTGGACTGCGGCGTGTCGCCAGGTGGGGGGCACACGATGGTTCCGTAAAGCTGGCGGCATGTCGGCATCTTCCAGTTTGCGTCCGCTGTCGGGACGTTACCCGTCGTTCGTGGAGCGGGAGGAGATCGCCATCTTGCACGCCGTCGATGGCGTCGCGGCTAGCAAGAGCGCTGCTCTGAAAGCTGAGGCGTACATAGGTGCCGCTCTGCACCACGGTCTCCACGCCCCACCTGGGGAGACCGTGGCTATGTGAGTCCAGAGGGTTGTATGCGCCGGTCGGCGATGGCCAAGGTCTGAACCTCTCAGCAGGCGGACATTGGAACCTGGTGGCCCAGTAGCCTTCACCTTCGCTGGTGTGATCGTCCCGCTCTGGATCATGAGCCTCCGCGCCAACGCCACGCTGGCCCTGGTCGAAGCTTGCCGCAGCTAAGTGTGGCCCGAGGTTAGGTGCCCGTCGGGGAAGGTAATCTTACCCATGACCGGCTCGTCACTCCCATGACACGTCGCGGTTGACCCAGGGACGATGGCATACCGCGGCCTGGTCATCTTGAAGGTAGTCCCAGTCGCGTTGCGGAGTGCGCCAGTCTCCGTAAATGCTCTCGAGTTCCCGTTCGTAGTCGGCGTGCCGGAGCCAGGTCCGGCCCAGGAAATTGAAGGCCACGAGCTCTTGGTCAGGTACTCGAGCTTCGACCTCGATGAGGGGTTCCGGCGGCACGCCGTAAACGTAGTAGCGAAGCATGCCGTCCACGGGCTCCAAGACGAAGAACTCGAACTTCGTACGGTGCCGGAGGAAAATATACTCCGTCACCCGACCCTCGTTGTTGCGGAACTGCAGGAAAGGCTCGAATCCCGCCCTGCCTAACGCGGGTACCGCGCTAAGGAGCCGCGGGACGTCCTCGGGGAGGAGAGCGAAGTCGGCATCACGGTCGTGGGCGAGCAAGTGCCCCTCGCGGGCCCACCCGAGCAGTACGCCCGCCCATACCCAGTACCGCCCGGCGAGCTCCGTGCCGGCGAGCACGTCGTGCAGGCGGCGCAGGTCGGGCACGAATTGGCGGGCGAACAACCGGTCGTTTACCCATGTTAGCGGTCTGCCGAGAAGCGGGATCCGCAACAGGGGGCGGGCGACCGCCCTAAACGCGCGCCGGACGCCAGCCCCCCGGCGCGGTGACGTACCCATTATCGGACCGATGGTACTAGCTAGTCGGGACCGCCAGTAGCATACTCGGGGGCGTCCGTCCGCGCCTCGGCCCCGCCGTCGAGCGCAACCGGGACAGCAGGTCCGTGGTCGAGATGCCTGGGGTGTACGCCACAGTGCGGAAAATGCCCATCTCCATCGGCACACGATAGAAGCGGAGCATGAGTTCGTCATCAAAGTCATCGCCGTGCACGACCAGGTCGACATGATGACGCTCCAGCCAGGCTCGGTCTACCACCAGCGGGGCGTCGGCCACCACGTCGTCGACGTACCTGCAGCCGGCCACTACGGCCACCCTCTCCTCCAGCGTCATGATCGGACGGCGCTTGTATTGCTCCACGGTGTCGTCCGAATGGATGCCGACGACCAGCTCGTCGCCCATCGCTCGTGCCTGGCGAAGAAATTCGACATGCCCGCAGTGGAACAGATCCGCAACCATGTCCGCGTAGATCCGGGTCATGAGGCCAGGATCTTAACAGGCCCTCGATCACTTCCTGGTCGATGGCGGCACCCATGTTGGCACGCGGAAGATTTCGCTCCGCAATTCCTGCTGGCCGTGGTAAATGACGTAGCCGTGCTCCAGTGCACTGGCGAAGAGCTCGTCCGGGTCTCGGCCTCCTAAGCGGAAAGACGTCAGCACCCAAGATCGGTGCTCCTCCCTAGCAGAGGTTCGAAATTACGTGACCCAGCCTCCCAGACGGCTCCTACCAGCTTGCGGTAGCGGGCGGGCCGGTCCTCTGACTCCATCGAGGCGCCCGTCGTTGTAGTCGCTTAAGGAGCCTTCGCCTTCGTTGGTGTGATCGTCCCGCTCTGGATCATGAGCCTCCTCGCCAACGCCACGCTGGCCCTGGTCGAAGCTTGCCGCAGCTAAGTGCGGCCCGAGGTTAGGTGCCCGTCGGGGAGCTGGCGGCCCGCCGCTGGGCCAGTATTTGTCGCAGCTTGCGGTAGGCCCTGACGGCCCGTCTCGCCGGTTTGTGGAGCCGGAAGTACAACCGGAGGTACAAACGGTCGAGTGGTCCGCCGACGGCGACCAGCACGGTTGAGACCGTGCGGCGGTCCGGGTACAAGCGGAGCCACGTTTCATTGCCCGCCCAGGTGCAGGTGTCGAGCCATTGCGCGTCCGTCGCCTCGTGGAAACGGTCGATGGAGTCGAGAACGAGCTGGGTCCCCGGAAAGATAGCAGAGCCGTGTCCAGGACCACCATTGCTTGCACATTTGGCCGTGCTCGGCATACCATTGGCATAAGCGGTCACCTCCAGTACCGGGGCCGTGGGGTAAGCACTCAGGTCCCTCTTCCAGAGCACGGCAGCCACGCCCGGTAGCGACTCAAGGCATTTGCTGCATGCTCGTTCCTTGGTTGGGACAGTGGTTTCTTAGCTGATGCCAATGAGGTCTTGGAAGTGGTGAAGAAGTGGGGTTCGGGCAATGGCCGAGAGCCCTGGGTACTTGGCTCGGAGATAGACTTCGAAGGAGGGCAGTTCGTCGGGTACGAAGTACCCTGCCAGCACGAAGAGGTCGGCAAGCGGTAGGTGAAGCGTGGCCGCCGGCTGCGACAGCTTGGCAGGACTCGGTGCGGCAAATCGGCCCTGTTCGAGCCGCACGATCGTGGAATCGCCCATGTGGGCGAGCGCAGCGAGTTGTCGCTTGGACAGTCCCATTTCCCTGGCGCCGAAGTCGCAGTAACTTGCCGAGGGACTTGGCCTGATCCCTGTTCATCATATTTACCCTGGTTATTAGTACCAATGTTACCAGGAAAATCAGGGCATTCTCACCATATGGTTGACAATTCCACAACGCGATATTCGACTACAGAGGCCGGAAAACATAGGTACCTGCGTCTCCTTCGCTAGTCATGATGTCCCCCGATAGTTCGAGGTCCCGGGCGAAGCCGTCGACGTCGAAGCGCAGATAGGGCTGCAATGATTCGGGCAGCTCCCGTCCGCCCAGAGCGAGGTCACTGCGTTAGCCGAGGTCCACGAGCAGCTGCTCGGCATAGGCCTCGACCGATTCGACGTGCCCCTCGTAGTGCTCATCGAAGCGGTCGAGCAGTTCGGAGTCTCTCGTTCCGACCAGTGCCGCCCAATGGGCAAAGGCCGGGCCGTGCTCGGCGATGCCCCTGGCTATGAGCGAGACCGTCTCGAGGTTCTCGTACTCGCTGAGGCGCAGTGGCCCGAAGCCCTCATAATCGTGAATAGGGAACTCTTCGGCGGCGGGTATCGGCGACGCGCCAGCATCCTCGTTACCTCTCGGTGAAGCTCATCTGGTTCCTGAGCGGCGTTGACCCAGGCTCCATGGAGGCGCCCGTCGTTGTAGTCGCTTGAGGAGCCTTCACCTTCGTTGGTGTGATCATCCCGCTCTGGATCATGAGCCTCCTCGCCAACGCCACGCTGGCCCTGGCCGAAGCTTGCCGCAGCTAAGTGCGGCCCGAGGTTAGGTGCCCGTCGGGGAGCTGGCGGCCCGCCGCTGGGCCAGTATTTGTCGCAGCTTGCGGTAGGCCTTGACGGCCCGTCTCGCCGGTGTGTAGAGCCGGAGGTACAAACGGTCGAGCGGTCCGCCGACGGCTACCAGCACGGTTGAGACCGTGCGGCGGTCCGGGTACATGCGGAGGCACGTTTCATTGCCCGCGTAGGTGCAGGTGTCGAGCCATTCGCGTCCGTCGCCTCGTGGAAACGGTCGATGGCCTCGAGATGGAGCTGGATCCCCGGGCTGAATTGGGCGTAATCCTCGTCATAGGCTGTCACCAGGCCAAAGAGGCCCTCGCCGCCGCGGAGCATGAGCTGCATGGCGACCACCGAGTCACCGACCTGCAAGCTGTAAAGGAGGAGGCGGCCAGCCGATCGGAACCGATCGCACATCTCGCGGAACCACTCGGGCTCCCCGGGGTGCGACACCAAAGCCACGCCGGTTTTCAATTTATAGCCAGCTGCCTCGATCGCCATCAGCTTGTCGACAGCCGACGGGTCGGCGCTGCGGTCGACAAGCCCGACTTCACCACCGAGCTTTTCGACGAGTTGACGACGCCGCTGTGCGATGTTTCGAAGGTGCTTGCCCCCGTGGATGCTCCGGTATGTCAATTCATCGCGGCGTCGCACCACCGGACGCACCCACGTACGATAGGTACGGACCGGTAGACTGAGCTCCTTAGCGGCGCACGCGATATATGACGAGACCGGGCCGTCGGCATCGAGCGCCTCAAGCACAAGGATGCCAGCACGCTTGCCGCCACCCCGATGGGTGAGCGCCGACAACAGGGCTGTCGCCGCCTCGATACCCCTCTCTTCGCTCAGAAGCGGAGTTAGGTCCCAGCGCAGGCGCCGTACTTGGGTTGTGAACACAGGACGCCCGATGCGACGCACCGTGGCACTCGGCCGACCGTCCGCCGCGACCCGGATGACCGGGAAACAGCCGAAGAAACGACCTTCGTCCTCGGCGATCACGAGTGACATCTCGGCCCCGTTCGGGAGGTAGCGCGCCGCTGGGATGAGGCAGTCTGCCTCGAACACGGGGTTCGGCTCGATCGCGTGCTGAGCTAGATCTCGCCACGCGCATACGTCACGATCCGACAGTTGGCCGATGGGAACAACTCGACCGTTCACGGTCGATTCGAGCCGGCTCTTGCCACCGTTCTTCACCACTCCAGGGTTTCCCTCATCTCTCGCCATCGCGTTGTGCTCCTCGGTCATCGCCTAGGCCCAGAAAGCTGGTGCACCTCGGGTGCCTTGTTTTGCACCTGGGGCGGTGGAGGTGGGTTATTGACCATACTTCCCCGCACGTTCCGCCCTGTCCTCCCAAACGTCTTCCCCGCACGTTCTACCTGTTCGTCCGCCTGTCCGTCTTGTTCCTGCTGGGAGCGGTCATCGGCTGTCATATGGTGCTCTTATTCATCTCAGTGCCGTCCAGGGGTTAGCAAACCGAAGCGTCGACCGCTACCGTACACTCCCGACGCTCCGGTCTTGGTAACTCCTCCCGACCGTCCCCCGCCCCAGCCGTCCTGGCCTGGCCCCGCCGTATGGCGACCGTGGCCTCCTGCTATATCCTGCCGACCCTGATGGGGCTAGGCGTTATATAGTCAGAGAGCCGAGGTGCCCGGTCAGAGCGGCGCGGATCGGCTGTCTCACCCCGCTCGGCGACTATGACCCCCGTCAGCGCGACCGGGTCGAGTCGTGGAGCTGGCAGCTGGGCGCTTGGTAGCCTCGGCCGGCTCAAGAGCTGCGAGCTGTGGCGAGCGCAGGCGTCGACCGCGTACCACCGGTCCTGCCCGTCACAGCGCCAGGCTGAGGTGACGGTCGGCTTGGGGCAGTGCGTCGGGTGCCCGTCCTCGCTTCCGTACACGAGGCGATGGCAGCGGCCTCGCTCGGCCGTCCAGGCCCCGGCGTAGTCGGTCATTCGAGGAGGCCGTCCAGAAGGCGAGCAAGCGCTCGGTGACGACGAGACGGCGGGCACTATCGCCGACCTGGCCCAGGCCATCGAGAGTGCAGAGAGCATCGACCAAGCCCGCCAGCTCGAGCCTCGGCCGCCGCCCTCTACTTCGGCGCTTGGACCAGCCGTGCCGAAGCAGCTCCCACCTTCGCGGCCAAGGACCGGGGCCGGGTACCCGCTCACTGGTCCACCTTCGAGGGCCGGCGGAGCGTTCTTGCCAGCGCAGCCAGCAACCGCAAGGCTGAGAAACCTGCCAACGCCCTGCTCAACTACGTGTTCGCCCTCCTCGAAGCCGAGGCCGTCTTGGCCTGCGCTGCCGTCGGGCTCGACCCCGCCCTCGGGGTGGTTCACAGCGACACCAAGGGTAGGCAGAGCATGGCCCTTGACCTGTTGGAGCCTGTGCGCCCGAAGGCAGAGGGCTTCGTGCTCGACATGCTCGCTTCTCGCACCTTCCGCAAGGCTGAGTTCTCTGAGACCCAGAGGGCCACGTCCGCCTAAGGGCACCCCTCACCCACGAGCTAGCCGACACGATGCCACGCTGGGCACGCTCGCTCGCACCGGTTGCCGAGAAGGTGGCCCACATGCTCGGCCATGCAATGGAGGGCCGTTACGTTCCGGCAACGCCGCTCACGTCTACCAGACTTCGGAGCGCTCAGGCCATCGTCAAGGCTCGCAAGGCTGAAGCGGTCGGCCGGGCTGGGCGAGACGCCATCAAGCAGCGCTCAACCGCCGCCGCGGCGCTCCCGCTATATTCCTGCCACGAGTGCGGAGGGTCGGTGACCAACCCTCGCCACTGCGCTGCGAAGCCTGCAACGAGGCGACCCCCCGCCAAGCGGCCGTCCTGCGAGCGAGCAGGGGGCGGGCCATTGCAACCCGCAAGCGTGCGCTCAAAGAGCGGGTGAATGCCTTCGGTGCCGACGTTGACCCCACTGTCTACCGAGAACGCATGTGGCCGAGGCTCGGGGGCGTGAAGCTGGCCGAGATCATGGATGCCACCGAGAGCGTGCCAGACCCCTGCACCTTCTCAGGGTGCAGGAAACCTCAGGAAGCCTCGTCAGGGCTACTGGCGAGTAATCGAGGTTAGCTGCCCTCCGGGCTGGGCAGACCTAAACAGTTCCTTTTCGTCCTCCGATCGCTGGACTGTGTCGTCGCCGCTCAACAAAATGCCGCCTAGCATTCCAGGCAATACTTGCAAGTGCACCACGCACCGACCTCGATTTGAACGCCGTCAACCGAAACGTAGGTTCACGAACCATACCCCAGCGCTGGAGCCGCGGCCACCAGACTGTGCAATCCATCCGGTCGACGTTCGGATCTTCACAGCATGCTTCCAGCAAATTCGCCATCAGCACATTGCCCGGTGACAAATGGGCCAGCTGTTCGTCGTACGCGGTCTTGAGGCCAAACAGCGTGCGTCCCACTCTGACGTTCAATGAACAGGCAGCAGTCCGGCCACCGATGTTGAGGCACCGGACCTGAGCCGTCTCGGAAGCAAGCAAGTAGTCGAGCCACAGGCTCCGCCACGCAGGCCTGTGGGCGAGGTCGGTTCCGTCACGACCTTTCCACCCAGAGCTTTCTAATAGTACAAACTGCTCGAATCCCGCAGCGACGTCCGCCCCCGTCAAGACGACGACTTCGCCCCCTCCGCTCCTCTCCAATCTTCCGCCGCGCCTCTCTGATCGAGCCGCGCATATTCTTGGGCATCTCACGCCACCACGCATCGGGATTTCGCCTGGTGTCCAATACCCCAACGCCCTCCCCCGGCTCCTCTTCCACGTATGCCCTATCATCAGCCAGCGCGAGCCATGGTGATCCAATCCTCAGACGACTAAGCCGCATCCCGTGCCACGGACCAAGATGCCTCGTGATTTCGTCGAATGAACAGCGTTCGTCAGCTTCTGGAGCAAGAAGGCCGTCGCCGAACAAGCGGAACTCTTCAAGGTGACCGGGACCATAGAGCACTTTGAGGTTAATTCCCCAACGCCTTCGTGATGAGCGCCGGAGCATCAACACCGCAACTGGGCGGTGACCTTCGACGAGCGCCCCTAACACCACATCGCCAGCAATGTGGCCTGATAAGCACGCAGCCCACTGCGGAGTTTGGAAGAAATAGCGCGCGTTATCACCAAGCGCTTGCCACGCAGGCAACACTCTTTCGAAACCGACCACACCGGTAAGGGTGGGGGCTGTTCTTAGCTCGCCCTTTGGGCCAGAGGACAGTGCCGAGACATCACGGTGCACGCCACGCAAAGACATGGTGCAACTGTAACCATTGCTCCGACCTGCTAGAGCGGCCCTTCCTTGACGGCCGCTGTCCAGTGCTTCGCGCCGGTTTCGTCATTGGCTGCCCGAGACCGGCATCTGAGTGACGCTGAGCCACTCCGAGCGCTCCGACGCGCCGGTCGCAGATGCGGTCGCCACGGTTACCAGGGACAGGCCGCTGGCGAGCGTCACGATTGCAGCGAGTCTCGCGACAGCTTCGGTCGCCATTGGGCGCACCCTCCAATTCGTTCCCGGCAACGGCCGGATGGGTGGAGTTTCGCGCTTTCCAACGCTGCTAAGTCTGGATCTGGCAAAAACGCAGGTAGAACACACCGCTAGATTGCCTGCCCCAGGAGCCTCGCAAACGGCGAGGAGGTGTAGACATAGCGGGCGAGCCAGTCCGAAGCCCGGCTAGGCCGCGCTCTGGCGCCTCCGCCTCCGTAGCTGCCGGCGTTCACGCTCGCTGAGCCCTCCCCGGCTCAGTTCGAGAACTGCGCCACGCTCCGTCGTCCGGCGGACACCAGTCGTGACTAAGGGGTAGGCGACCCGCCAGCGGGCCGCGTACCGTGGACTTGCGTCGGGTCCGGCCTGACCCGCGAGGGCCGCCACCCCGCCGATACCTCCCTAAGGCGCCGTCTGGGCCAGTTGGTTTGTCGTCTATCTTGCTATCGGCCCGATCAGCTTTTGTTTGATTGTGTTGGCGTCGGTCCCCACGACCCGTCGAGCCTCATGGTCCCCAACCGCTCGGCCGCTTACCGCCCCACCACTCCGCAGGGCCACCGGTTGTCGTGAGGGCGGTCCCGACCACGGTGCCGGGGCCGGGAAGGCGGGACGAACCATAGAAGCGCAACCTGGCCCCCAGCTTTCGCCCGCCCCGGGCGAGCCACTGCTCGGCGGACCACAGAGCGAGCCCGAGAGCGATGACAAGGTCGTCGTGGCTGCCGGCGCCAGCCTCATAGGTGTCGCGTCCCCCGGGGCGTTGATGGCGAAACCTAAGTGCTTCAGCTCGCGGCGCAGGTCCCGAGCACCCTGGAGGCCCTTTAGGACAATGAGGCACCGAGTCTGGAGCGCGACCTCCAATGCACCGATCACGTCTCTCTTTGGCACGGCCGACTCATGCGGGCTGGCCGCTGTTACTGCCATGCCGCGAGAGATGGTGACGGCATGAACTCCACCCTTCAGCCGTGCTCGGAGCAGGTCCACCACCGGCCGGCCGACGCCTGTTGAGTCGACATGAGCGTGTCGCCCTCGGCCCGGCAACGGGCGTCATTTCGACCAGGGTTTCGACGACCTTCGGGTAGCTCGTCCCTAACGGCACTCTTTCGATATGGCGCAGGACGTGGTTTTTGGCCCCACGGTCCGTCTCGACGGCCAGGATTGCCGTCGGGTCGGCCGATTGCCCCAAATCGACGCCAACGGTGATCACGCGACACCTCCCACGACCAGGGAGAGCGCCTTGCGCCCGAAGAGTGGCACGGCGCTCACCGTGCCCAGCTCGCCAGCCTCGAAGGCAGCGTCTACGTCGTCGGAATTGAACATTTGCCCGGAAGCGTCGATGAACTCGGCGCCCAGTTCTTGACGGCCCAAAAAGTCGCCCCTTTGGCTGCGAAACTCCTCCAGGTCTTCGGCGCTCCAGCGCGGGCACTGGTCGGCGGGGACGATAATCGTCCTCCAGCTAGGGCTTTGTGTCGCCTCGAAGAAAACACCACGTTTACCGAACGGCGTCGACATGGCGATTAGGCGCCCGTGGCTTCGCCCAGGCCATCGAGGGCCTTGATGAAGACACTCGGGTCGGTGGTGTTGCCCGCGAAGACCTCCACCGCCGCCGGCCGGCCCTCGAGGTCGCAAGTGAGCCCGCACTCGGCTTGCTCTTTGCCGGTCTTGTCGTCCGCGAGTACCCGCGGACGGCCACCGGGCAGTGAGGCTTTTCCACCCATGACGAAGACAGGTCGTAGAGCACCCTGCCACCCGGGCTCGATGTCGGCTTGGCGGCCGACCAGCCAGTCCATGGCAGCGTGCACGTCATCGGTCGCCGACTGCGCCACCCAGGTCCTCCCGAGCGTCGTCGAGGACCGCCAGCGGTGGCGGGCCAGCTTCGAAACCGGTCGGACCGTCCTGACCACCACCAATGCCAGGGCCAGGCCCCGCTCTGCGCAGGGCGACTCCAGCAGCTTGGCCGGCGGCGCTTGTCGGCCATGGCCGACAGGCCGGCCACATGCCCGTGGGGCAGGGAGTGTTCGACCCTCCAGCCGGCACCGACCTCAAACACCCCGGGCCCGGCTGTCCCTGCTGGGTGACATGGGTCTTGCCGGTCAGTGACTCGCGGACCAGGGCGATCGTCTCCGACTGGCAGGTGCGAGAGGCTGGCCAGCGTCTCGGTCTTGAACTCGCTGCCCTCCCGTCAGGAGCAGCGCAGCAAGGTAGCCTTCAGACTTTGTCCTTGTATACTGGTCAGGAGATGGTTACCCACCGTTCACTCTCCGTTTCATCTGATTGCCGGCCCGATCTCCGCGTGTTGGCTTCGAGTGTGGTCCATCAACAAGGCGCGAGGCGTGCTTCGTCGCAGGCCCGTTCCGCGACACCCGGGCAGGAGAGTACTCTGGCGGAGCAACACCGTACCCGCGATGGGCACGCAGCGGCGGCTTCCTCTACACGGAGTTGGTCAGTGAGCGGCTAGCGACGGGAGTTGCGGCCGTGGCCATGCGTCAAGCCGACGCGTGACTACGGCTTCGTGGTCTTTGTGTTCGGCGCGTGGAGCGTGTTAGCACCTACAAACCTTGAGGTGCCCGTGTATGGCTGGACAGCACCGAACATTATGACGCTAGCGGCTTATATGGTTCACGATGCATTCCGCAGCATGCGCCCGGAGCGGAGTGACGCCCGCCCGCGCCAAGCAGAGACCGTGGGAGGCGGGAAATGAAAGCAGTGATCCTCGCCGCGGGTATGGCCCGGCGGATGCGACCGCTGAGCGACGAGATCCACAAGACTTTGCTCGAGGTCGATGGTCAGTCCATCATGAGCCGTATCATCGACGCATTCGTGGCCAACGGCATCGAAGATGTTTGCGTCGTAACTGGCTATCGTGCTGACGAGGTCGAGTGTTATGTCACGAGCCAATTCCCCGCCGTGCGATTTACATTCGTGCGCAACTCGCAATTCGCGACGACTAACAACATCTATTCGATGGCCATGGCACTCGAGCAGCTCGACTGCGACGATGACATCGTCCTGATCGAGTCCGACCTCGTCTTCGAACCTGCGGTGCTAGCTCGGCTGCTTGCCTCTCGCCATCCCAACGTTGCCCTAGTCGATCGATATGGCGTTGGCATGGATGGCACAGTCGTAACCGTTTCGTCTACTGGCACAATAACGCAGGTGATTCCAGCATCCCTGCAAGACGATCGGTTCGACTTCTCGGACAAATTTAAGACGCTCAATATCTATAAGTTCTCCGCAGCGTTCTGCAAGACGACCTTCCGAAAACTACTTACGTATTACGCCCGAACGATAGATGATAATTGTTACTACGAGCTCATCCTCGGGATACTCATCTATATGCAACAAGTCCAGATCCACGCAGAGGTGCTCGATGGCGAGCGCTGGGCTGAATTGGACGATCCAAATGATCTCCGGAGTGCTGAGTTCGTCTTTGCGCCCTCGAAACGGCGGGCCCAATTGGAGTCTTCGTGGGGCGGGTACTGGAATACCCGCGTGCTCGACTTCGCCTTTATACGCAACATGTACTTCCCCACGCCGGCGATGATCTCTGAGCTGAGGGCCAGCCTTCCCGACGTGATCGTCAACTATGGTTCTGCCCAGCATGTGTTGGATACAAAGCTCGCGTACTTCTTATTGTGCGAACGGCGGAACCTAAGAGCATTGAACGGAGCATCGCAGCTATTTCCGATTCTTAGACACCACTTCGCTTCTAATGATGTCGTTTTGCCCGGCCCGACCTTTGGTGAGTACGTCCGAGCATTCCCTGGGGCCCGCAGGTACAGGGACAGAACGGATCCTGGCAGGGTCGGCGTCGACATGGCTGACGTTGAGGAGGTAACGCCCGAAGACGGGCTTGTGGTGTTCGTCAACCCTAATAATCCCACCGGTTCCACGCTTGCCACAATGGACATAGCGTTATTCGCTGAGCGCCACCCTGGTACGACCGTTCTTGTGGACGAGTCATTTATTGAGTTCTCGCGTGAGCCCTCAATAATCCCGCGAATCGAGCGAGGTGGCCTTGAGAATCTTCTGGTGCTAAAGAGCCTGAGCAAGAGCCTCGGCGTTCCAGGTATCCGTCTCGGCTTTGTCTATTCAACATCAGGAAGCCTTCTGTCGGCGATAAGTGACGAATTGCCTATATGGAACGTCAACTCTGTGGCGGAACATTTCCTGGAGATCTTGTTGAAACACCGATCTGAGCTACTGGGGTCCTTCCAGGCGACGGTCGACGATAGAGAGCACTTCGCCGACGAACTCGCGGACGTGCCCTTTGTCTCACGGGTGTTCCCGAGCGGAGGAAATTTCCTGCTCGTACGAACGTCTTTGAGCCTCGAGGCATCGCGCGAACTAGTAGAGCGATTGCTGGCACTGGAGCTAATTTACGTGAAGGACGTGTCGGACAAGTTCGACGATGGTGCTGCATACTGGCGAGTGGCGGTGCGATGGCCGTCAGAGAACGAGCGTCTGTGCCTAGTGCTCGGAGAGTGTGCGCCCGCCGAGCAAGTGGTGAAAAAGAGGTGACGGCCTACCCCCGCGCTGTTGCAAGAGGGAGCGAGGCAGAAAGCTTCGTAAGGTAAACGCTAAGTTTGGGCTAGCTAATCGATACCTGGTGGAGAGCTTCAAGCTCTCCAACGACCGCCGTTTCGAGGAGAAGCTCGTGGACGTCGTCGGCCTCTACATGGACCCCCGGAAAAGGCGGTTGTTCTTTGCCTGGACGAGAAGTCGCAGATCCAGGCCCTGGACCGGGCCCAGCCCCGGCTCCTCACGCGTGGGCAGTTCGCTCCGCTGCCGACTTCGCCAGCTCGAGGATCTTGACGCCGTTCCCTTCCATGTCGAAGTGTTCGCTCGCTCGCCGTCGGCCCGCTAGGCCCATTCGCCCGCGTTCGGCCGGGTTATCCGCCAGCCGTTGCAAGGCCTCCGCCAGTGCTTTCTTGTCGCCTGGCTCGATGATGATGCCCGTTTCGCCGTGGAGGACAATCTCGGGGATAGCGCCAACAGCGGTACTGACCACGGGCAGCCCCGCTGCCATAGCCTCCATGCTCACCCAGGGGTTCGCATCGCCGCGTGTCGGGAGCACAAAGGCGTCCGCTTCTGCGAAGAGCGCCACTAGCTCTGGGTCACCTGGGTTGAGATGACGGTGCACCCGGACCTTCCCAGAATGGCTGGAAGCGTCAACCTCGGTCTTGGTAACGATGTCGCATTCCCAGTCACCGCTCAGCAGTTCCAATGCGGCCAGCAGGTCACCACCGCCCTTTCGCTCGAAGTCGCCACCGACGAAAAGGATGCGCAACGGGCCGCCATGAACGTCGCTCTTGGCGTCCCAGGCAGCTAGGTCGACACCCGGGCGGAGGAGCCGGACCCGAGCCGGGTCTACACCGTAGTCTTCGATCAGAGAACGGGCGCACCAATCACTCCAAGGCATAAGGTAAGTGGCGTGCTTCAACGTGTACGCCACCAGCGTGCGTTTTGCTCTTTCCACAAACCGCCCGCCCACTGGGTGATGGTAGCCAACGGCGACCTCGTCGAGGTTCTTCGGCGTAGCATCCGTGGAAATGACTGACGGGAGATGTCTCATCAGCGGCCCGCAAAAAAGGGACAACGTTTGCGTATGGAAAAAAGCGACGTCAAAGTTCTTGGCACTTCCGAGCAGGCGCCGCGCCCATGAGCTCGTGCGTAGCGTGTAGTTGCGCGACAAAGGGAACATATTAGCCGGCCAGCCTACGGTCTCGAATTTTACGAGGAACCATGTGGCTTGGACCGAAGGATCGCTCGCGACAACTTTCTGGAGCATTTTAGCGAAAGTAACATGGCCGGTTGTGTACTCGATAACAAAAGCGATGTGGTAAACTTTTTTCGGGCGGGCCGTCCCAACCAGGGCCGCCTCGCTCTCCGCCGTATTTGCAACGTTCACGAGCAAGAGCCTACCTGGTCACCGGGAGCCAAACTGCGTCCCTAAGTGGTGGGCACGACGCCGAGCGCCGGAGCATCGTGGTAAGTACTACCACAGGCGCATCGCCTGGGTCGTCCTAGCACTGGATGGCGAAGCGAGCAGCAGCACAAGCCTGGCGCAGTTCGTCTGTTCCGAGCCGCCCGACCTTTTGGGCAAGCCGTTGTTTCGGCAACGGCATGATGTTGTCGAAGTTGGCTACGCACGGCCTTGGCAGGCCCTGGGCACGGCTCAGCGGGACCTCGGTCGGGATGTCGCGTATACGGGTGGTGACCGGCGCCACCAGGACCGTGGTCAGGTGAGGCATGACCGAGTCTCGGGTCAGGACTACGACCGGTCGGCGTTTGTCACCGGGGATGTCTGCGAACCAGACCTCGCCTCGTCGGGGTTCGACGCTCACTCCGCGTCCCAGGGAAGGTCGGCCCATACGCTGGAGTCGACCTGTCGGACGGCGTCGTCCCCCTGGGGGAGACGAGCATAGCCATCGGCCTGAGCCTGTTCGAGCTGGTCCTCGATCAGTGCCCTGAGCCCCCTGTCGAGCACTTCAGAGGTACTTTCGCAGCCGGTGAGCATCTTCGCCCTTTCGAGGCGGTCCGGATCGACCGTGGCTGATACCTTCGCCTTGGTCACGCACTTATCCTACCATCGGGTGGAGAATATTCCTACCACTTCGCGGGCGATTGGCCTCCGCCCTCTGTTCCGGATCGATCACATCCTGGCGGGACCAGGCATCTCGGTCCGCGCCAGCCGCGCCGGCCGGGCCCGTGGCAGCGATCACCGGCCCGTCACCGCCGAGTTGACACTGGCGGCGGCGGGACGAGGTTAGTAGGGCTCAGCTCCCGCCCGAAACCGTTGTGGCAATGGCGGGTGCGGTCCGGCGCTGCCCTTTCCGATTTATCCGGCTCCTTGCCCGGAGCCGGCGCGTACTCAGGCGCCCAGCGCCTGGTCGATGTCCTCGATTATGTCGTCGATGTGCTCGAGACCGATAGACAGCCGGATCATCTCGGGTGAAATACCAACTTGCGCCAGGGCGGCAGCGTCGAGCTGGCGGTGCGTGGTCGAGGCGGGATGGGCTACCAACGACTTGGCGTCACCCATGTTGACGAGGCGCTTGATCAATTTCACGTTGTCGAAGAACCGGATGCTCGCGTCGCGCCCGCCCGAGGCACCGAAGGTCACTATCGAGGGGTAACGGCCTCCCAGGTAGCGCTTGGCAAGCTCGTGATGCGGGTGGTCAGTAAAGCCCAGGTAACCTACCCAAGCAACACGCCGGTCATGAGCCAAGTACTCGGCAACCTGCAACGCGTTCTGCCGGTGGCGCTCCAGCCTTACCGACAGCGTCTCCAAGCCTTGGAGGAGCAAAAAGGCATTGAGCGGCGCCAGAGTTGGACCTTCGTTGCGCAAACCGACAGTCCGGCACCTGACCGCATATGCCGTGGCCGGAAAATCGCGGGCGTACACCACACCATGAAAGGCCGGCTCCGGGCGGCTGAACATCGGGAACCGCTTTGCGTGCTCGGCCCACGGGAAGGTCCCGCTGTCGATCACCATGCCACCTAGCGTCGTGCCGTGGCCTCCGACGAACTTTGTCAGCGAGTGGACCACAACATCGGCACCATGGGCGATCGGCTTCAGTGTCAGCGGTGTGGCTACCGTGTTGTCCACGATCAAGGGGACCCCGCGGCGGTGCGCCACGTCTGCGACGGCTTCGATGTCCACGACGTTACAGGCCGGGTTGCCGATGCTCTCGCAGAACACTGCCCTTGTGTTGTCGTCGATCAGAGCCTCGATCGACCCGGCACGGTCGTCTGGCGCGAACCGCACCTCTACGCCTTCACCCGGCAGGACATGGGCAAAATATGTATAAGTGGCCCCGTACAGCTGGGGAGCCGTGACTACGTTGGACCCGACGTCAGCGACATTGCGGACGCTCTGGCGGACAGCTGCCGCGCCAGAGCTCAAGGCTACGGCCGCCGTCCCCAGTTCGAGCTGAGCCATGCGGCGTTCCAGGACGTCGACCGTCGGGTTGTTGATCCTGTTGTAATGATAACCCGGCAGCTCCAGGTCGAAAACTGCGGCCGCATGGGCTGCACTCTCGAAATCGTGAGCTACAGTCTGGTAGATCGGTACCGCGACCGATCGCGTCGAGCCTGGCTCGTAACCGCCATGGACTGCAATTGTCTCGTCGTGCACCGGCGTTATTGTACGGCAGTCTCTCGCCCTAGAGCCGGACCATCTGCAGCCAGCACAGCCTTGCCGGCTGGGAGGTCGTGTGAACGCTCGAGAACGGACCGTACCCAATTTTTCATGAAAAGCCTCGAGACGCCCTGCCAATCGACGTCGATATGTGCGGCTACAAAATCGAACGGGAAGCGGTCCATCAATGCCGGGTCGTGGACCTCAGCTGTGACTTCTGATTGGAACTGCTCTAGGGCTGCGACACCATCGATGTCCAGGTAGCCTTTCGGCATGTGCGGGTAGGAGCCCTGGTGGCCCGTCAGGTAGGCCCGGACGTCGCGACGGTACTCGCGTAGCAGCGTCTGACGTTCGTATTCTGGGTGCCCTTGGAGGAGCAACAATTGGCATGGGCCCGCCGCGCCCACTGCAACGGTCCAGCCTCCGTCCTCGGAGGCTGCCAGCACCCTGTAGCCACTTTCCAGTAGTTCTGCGGTCGGGATTTCGTTGAAGCGAGAATGAGGCAGCGATAGCTCCCCCACACCTGCCATCAGGGGGTGACCTTGGTCCACCACCTGAGGGAAGACGCCGCTGCATTTCTCGAGCAACAGGCGACGGGGAAGCTGGTCGAAGCTCCACAGGGCGGCGTGCGCGCTCAGGCAGGACACGAGCATGCTCGGGACCGACTCGCGGCCCCGCCACAACAGCTCTCGCAGGGCCGGCCAGTAAAGCTCCTGCGTAAGCTCCGCTCTCCGCGGTTCGGCACCTGTCACGACCAGAGCATCGAGAGGTTGGCTCCAGAGCTGGTCGATATCCTCATAGCCCGCAGAGATCAACGCTTGGACCTTCTCGCCCCTCGGCACCCCTGGCAGGCTGAAGCGACGGAACTCCAGCACGCTGCCGTCAAGCCCTTCTTGCAGGAGGTCACTGAACTGCCGTTCGGTCTCCTCGAACGCACCATCTGACATGTTGTTGACGAGCGCAACCCGAAGCGGTCGTCGCCAAGCTCGCTCGGTCCGCGCTGGTTCGCTGTCCCTGCGGGGCCCGTTCCCGCTGCCCGGCAAGATCGAACCAGCTTTGCCACCGACGATCTCGGCGGCGCAAGCCTGAGCGTCCAGAAATGCCCGTACGCGGCTCTTGGGAGACGGAATGTAAAGCGTGAAATAACGAACGCCCTCGCTGAGCACGCCGAAAACCCAAAGATTGGTCTCCGGCCGGCCTCGGTCGTCGAGCGGGTGGAAGTCTTCTGTCAGGTCAATACTGCCTGCGGGCGTGCCTTGGAACGTCAACGGGCGGGCCCGCCCACGTCTGACGAGGTTGGCGAGCAACGAAGATGCCGAGCCTGTCACCGAAGGCAGGTCGAGATGAGCTCGGACCAGGCGGTCGACAACCACTTCATACGGGTGCTCAAGCACGGTGGAGCGAACCAGGAACCCCCCACCTTGTGCTGGCAACACCTCAGGCGACGGGCCGAACGGGAGCTTGAGGATGCCTGCATCAACCAGCGCGAGGAGCTGCTGGGAGCGGAACACCGGCGGGCCGGCCACCAAACGTGCAAAACGGCCCTGCAGGTTGGCGACGAAGTCAAGATGAGAGGACAGGGTCAGGCCGCGGAACTCGATCGCCATTCGCAACGTGTCCCGGAGTGCCCGCAACGTCTCGAGGGCCGTTTTTACCGGGCTTGCGCCACCGGTCACGAGGGCCTCCCTAGCGTCGGCCGCAACCGTCGCGTAAACGGCCGACTCGTAGTCTTCGCTGTCCCGGTAATGGCGGCCCTGCCCCACAAAAAAGTGCTCAGATGCGACGAAAGTGCCATAGCGGACAGCGAGCTGCGAACGATGGTAAGAGAAGGTCCCGGCCGCCCACCCCGCGACAAGCCGTGCGCACACGTCGCGTTCGACTTGAGGCCCGTCGACCATCCGCGCCGCGGAGGTGTAGTAGTGCAGTTCCATTTCGGCGAACACTAATGGGAGAAGCTCCCTGCGCGCATCGATCTGGCGCTTGGCACCTCCAGCGTCTCTTCCCTGCAATGAAGCAACAGCTTCGACCGTGCAGATAGCCGGCCTGTAGTCGCCCATCGGGTCGGATGCACCGAACGATTTCGCGCAGTAAGGGTAACCGCTCCTCGAGAACAGGTAGAGCGAGGGTTCACGCCCACTTGGCAGGTAGCGGAGCGTCCCACCTTCCCCGCTCACGTACCGGCCGCCCAAACCCATCGTGAGCGCGGTGAGCACGTCGAGCGCCACCAAGCCCATTCCTTCGATTGCGACCTTCTCGCCAGGGCCCCTCCCACGGAGGTAACCCTCGATCGGGTAAGGGCTGGTCACGAGCGTGCTGACAGCGTCGCCCCTTGGGGTTTGTTTCAGGTGGCCGGTCGTCAGGATGACGTGGTCGACGACGATATTGCTCCCATCGTCCAGATGGACCCGCTCCCTGCCACTTGAAGTTGCCTCGATGTCTACAGCCGAAGCGCGATGGTGGACGATCTCCATGTTGGAGGGCGCCTCTTCACACAGGATCCCATAGAACCACTCGAGGTACTCCCCCATCAGGCGCCTAGGGAGGAAGTCTTGGGGTTCGACCGCCGTTCCTCCCTCTCCCGGGCCAGAAACCCGGCACTCGTCGCCATGCCAACGGTAGCCCTGCTCGCTCACCCATTCGAAAAAGCCCCTGCCAAGCCGGTCGTCCTCGACGAGCTCGGGGAACGGGTACATGGAATGCTGGCCACAGGGCGTGTTCAGGACGAAGTAGTCCGGATCGGATTGGGCGTACATGCCGCCGCCTGGCTGTCCGGGCTCGACAACGTGGACGACGACGGGGCTCAGCGGTTCGCGCCGCGCCTCATCCACGAGGCGCTCCAAAACGCAAAGGCCCCAGGGGCCAAGCCCAACGACGCTAACTTCGGCCAGTTTCCTCACCGAGCCAATTTTTACCAGGCGTCCTGCACTAGATTGCCACCTTCAGACAGTCGGGGAAATAACAGACCCTCGACAACCACGGCCCGTGGCAACGAGAGCGCTATCACCACTCGTCTTGTCACTAACACCCTCGCTGCCAGATCAGCGCCTTGGCCAGAGCCCCCCACTCGTAGGCCACCTCGTAGGCCCAGGTGCCCAGATCAGGCCTAGCCGATACGACATAAAGCGTCCCGCCGAAACAACGCTTGAACCTGAGACGCGCGCGCGTCGCCTGCGGCACCGACGTAACCACGATCAGGCTGTGCCACCCGTTCGCACGGGCTGTGCTGGCGGCGAAACGTGCTTCGCCTCGGGTGTCGTCGGGGTCCGGCCGAAAACACTCAATCTGGACGCCCGGCAAGTCATTTCGCGGGCAGTTCCATTGCACCGAGGGCACGGACACCAGTATGAACGGGGCGGCGTGTTCTTTCGCGAGCTCGAGGGCCACCTGCCACCGGGGGCCGGGGCCGCCCAGGACGACCACGGCGTCGGCGTGCACACCCTGGACAGCGTTGTACGCCGACCAGACGAACAACCGGGCGGTGAGCGACAAGAACAAGGCGACCACCAGCCCGGCCATCACCCAACGTGCCGTCGTCCGCCGGTGACGACCTCGCTGGCGGAAGGGCCCGTCGGCACCGGGACCGCGAGGCTCCATATCGGTCATAACCTCGAAAAACTTTTACCCAGCCGGCCCTGCAATTTGAGTGGCGGGGCGTTCCTGATCTTCACAGTGCATTTCGCCGCCAGCTCGAGGTCAGCAAACCTAAGTTCCTCGACCGTCCTCACAACCGCGAAGCCTGCGCGCTCCATTTGTTCGCCGATCAGACTTTGATGGTCGTCTACGTGCTCGTTGTACATGTGCTCGCGGGGCACAAGCACCGGGCATTTCCCGAGCTGTAGTGCGGTCAGCGCCGAACCGATCCCCGCATGCGCGACGACGACATCGGCCTGGCGAATTTCCTCGACAAGCTCCTCTGTGGCCACGTCAGGGTGCGCGGCAATACCCGTCTCCGCGGCGTCTGCCGCCCTCGCTTGCCAAAAGACCTCCGCCCGGGCGGGGAGTATTTCGAGCAATTTCCGGATAAGCCTCGTGAAACCGTAGCTTTGCTGGGTGCCGAGCGTGACTACCACGCGCTGTACAGGTCCGGCACCTATCGCGGGCTCGGCCGCAAACCCGTCGAACACCGACCCGGCGTAGCTCCAGCCCCGTTTCGCCCACGGCTCCCATTGCGTGTAGCAGTGCGCCCCCGGCAACCGGCGTAACAGACGTCCGGTGAGCGAGGGACCGTCGGTCCGGGCCGCGCTTTCGATGTAGTGCGCCTCGAAGCCGCAGGTCCGGGCGGCCGGCAGCACTGCAAGCGCAATCGCAGCCCCCGTGCTGACCACCGCCACGGGCCGGTAGTGCAGCAGGGCTCTCATGGCTACCGGCAGGTCCAGGAGCACATTGCGGACGTCCCGCTGGGCCGCGTGAGGCGCGAAAACGATGTCGTCTTCACCTGCAAGCAACCTCGCCTGCGCTGAGTCGGAAGTCAGCCACACCACTGAAACGTCCTCCGGGACGACCCTTTGGCGGAGTGTTGCCAGCTCCTGGAGATGACCGCCCTGTGACGCAGCCAGCAGTATTCTTCGGGGGCGTTCGATGGCCCCATGGTAGAACCTGCGTCGTTCGTACAGCTTTGGGCCTTTGGCGCTACACTGCCCGCTCTCACGACCACTTCCAGTAGCGGCTAGACGAACTTTTCGTTACGCGGCAGACGGCTGCTATAGCTCGGATTAGGCTCATGTGGGCACTAGGGAAACCCGAGGACCCCGAGCAAAAACTTTATGACATCCGACCTTCTCAAGACATCATTCCGGCCAGCGCTGGCTACCCGTGTGAGCGCCCCCTCCGCCACGCTCGGCGTTTGCCGCGGAAGGGCCGGGTAATGGCCCGGCCGGTAGTGGGGCGCTCCCACGCTGTGGGAGTGGAGCTCGACCTCGCTCGGACTAAGACGAACGCCGGCGCCGCTGGCACCGAGGTCGCCCTGTCTCAGCCGCCGGCAGCCCCCGGCGGGCGACCGCTCCGGCGCGCTTGGCGACCGGTCGTCGTGTTCGGCGACGCCTTCAGCTTGGAGGTCTCGTTTGCGATTGGTGCCCTCGCACGCCAGCCGCTCGGCTACAGGGACGGGCCGCCCTTCGGGCTCAGCATGCAGCACGAGCTGCCCTACCTGCCCCTCTATATAGTGGCAATGGCCGCGTACGGGCTTTACCAGCGCGACCGGCGGCGACTTCGGCCCACTTCGTTCATGGACATCGGGCCACGCTGGCACGCTCTCGCCCTGGGAGCGATTATGACGTTGGCCGCCTCGGCAACCATGCACCGATTTACAAGTTCCCCGAGGTTCGGGTGGATTGAAGTCCTATTCATGACGCTTCCCGCTACCTTCGTGCTCCCGTTTACAAGAGCGGCCATCAGCGTCGGGCTCCGCCACCGGAGCACGTTGCGGTCACGAGTCGTAATAGTCGGATCAGGGTCAGTGGCAACCTCGCTCGCCCAGCGGCTCGGCCGATGCGCGGACATCGACCTGTTGGGTTTCGTCGACGACGAACCCCACCTCACACCCGGCACCGCCCTGCACACTCGCCTCGGCACGATCCATGACCTTCCCCGGTTATGCACCGAGATGAGCGTGGACCGAGTGCTTGTTGCGTTCTCTCAGAGCTCGCCCACCCGGGTGGTCGAGATGCTGCGCCAACTTCCGGGCCAGGTGCGCATCAGCGTCGTGCCTCGCCTCTTCGAACTGGTGACATGGCAGTCCCAAATCGAAGAGCTCCACGGCCTCACTGTCATGGACGTCGCCCCACCACAGCTTGGGACCCTGAGCCGGGCCACAAAACGCTCCTTGGACATCGCTGCAAGCGCTACAGCCCTCCTGCTCCTGTCGCCTGTAATGATCGTCATAGCTGTCGCCATCGTGGCATCGTCGGGCCGCCCAATATTTTTCCGCCAGGACCGGGTGGGTTTCAAGGGCAAGACCTTCCGGATGATCAAGTTCCGCACCATGGAAGTCGGTGCCGACGCCGTGAAGATCGACCTTCGCGAGCACAACGACGTGGACGGGCCGCTGTTCAAGCTCCACAACGACCCCCGAGTCACTCCGATCGGGCGGTTCCTCCGCTCGACCAGCTTGGACGAGACGCCTCAGTTGGTCAATGTGCTCCTCGGCAAGATGTCGCTGGTTGGCCCCCGGCCTTTCGTCCCGGACGAGTCGGCTGGGCTCGACGGGTGGGCAGCCAAGCGCTTCGACGTGCGCCCAGGTATGACGGGGCTGTGGCAGATATCAGGTCGCAACGACCTCCCGTTCGAGGAGCTGCGCCAGCTCGACTACGCGTATGTGGCGTCATGGTCGCTCTGGTGGGACCTGAAGATCCTTTGGCACACGCCAGGGAGCGTGACGCGCAGGCACGGCGCGGTACTGATCAGGCGTCGCCCCACCGGGTACGGCCCGCCTCGTCCAACAAACGTCGGCGGTCCACCTTGCCAGACGATGTCATGGCCAGGGCACTCACGATGAAGACCTCGTCGGGCCACATCGTCGCCGGCAGATTCTGAGCTCGTCGCGTCGTGCAGTTTGCCTGCCGTCATGTCGGGCTGCGCCTCGACGAACGCCGCGATGCCGAGCCTGCCCCCCAGGTCGATGGGCAGGCACACGGCGCCTGCCACGCCGTCGACACGACGGAGCGCGTACGTTATCTCGTCGAGCGATATTCGGACGCCATTTCGCTTAACGACATCGTCGGACCGGCCCACATATACGTAAAGCCCTCGTTCGTCCCTGTAAACGAGGTCTCCGGTCTTGTACACGACCTCTCCAGGGACGACGTCGCGTCTCAGGACCATTTCGGAGAGCTCAGAGTCGCCCCAGTAACCGCGCATGAGCTGCTCGCCCGCAATATAGAGCTCGCCGACCTCACCTGCCCCGGCAATGATCCCGCCGGGCCCGTCTGGGCGCAAGAGGTAGAAGCTCACCCCAACGTGAGGGGCCCCGATAGGGATCCTGCCCGACGCAACATCCTCTGCAGACACCTCGTAATTGGTGACAGCGATCGTTGTCTCAGTTGGGCCGTAACGATTGAACACCTTGAGCTCCGGTAGCACGTTCCACAACTCGGCAACGTCCCCAGCGGCGCACTCTTCGCCGCCGAGGGCGACCGTGTTGAGTTCGCTCCCGGCCAGCCGCTTCAGTTGGCGAGAGGCGACTAGAAGCCGGAGGTAGCTCGGCGAAAAGCCCGTGAAGGTTATTTCCTCTTCTCGCACCGCGCGGTAAAACTGCTTCAGGAACAAAAGGCTTTCGCGCTTTGGGATGACCAGCGAACCTCCGGCCATCAGCGTCGGGAACACCGTCCCGTACGAGCCGTCAAAATGGAACGACGAGACGCACAAGGCGCGGGTCGACCTGTCGAGGCCGAGCAGCATGGCTGCGTCAGCGACAGCCCATCCGAAGGCTCTCTCCGGGATACGGACGCCCTTTGGCGCGCCGGTGGTACCCGACGTATAAATCAAGTACGCGTCCCGCTCGGCGTCGACTGACCTCGCCGGGACCGGGCCAGCCTGGTTGAGGAGGTCCTCCAGGCCCACTGTTGGCACGGCCACGAGCTCCTGCGTCCCGGCTCCGGATGGGCCGCCGACAATGGCTGCGGGTTGGCAATCCGCCACGATCCGGGCAATACGACCAGGAGGGTCCCTCGGCGCAAGAGGCACGAAGGGCGCTCCCAGCCAAAGACAACCGAGGGCAGTGGTCACGAACGCCGCAGAGTTGCCCATGTCGATGGCGACTCGGTCGCCCGGAGTGACGCCCAGCCCGACTAGGCCGGAGGCCGTCGCGGCCGCCCGTTCGGCCAGCTCTCCGTAGCTGAACTCCTCATGGTCGTCGCGAACTGCGAGGGCTCCCGGCATGCCGTGGGCATTGCGCAACACGAGCTCCAACACGTCAGCTCGGTCACTTCCATGTGGCTGTTGCGCTCCGCTCACCGTCTAAGCAATACCACATCTTGCGCCCGTCGAAGCCCAAAGACCGAAACCCCACTCCCATCTGAGCCGAAATACTGCGGTACGGGGCGCGTAGCCCTTACTGTTGACATATCAGTATGAACAATATTCCAAATAGCGCGTTCGAAGAGGTCGGCTCCGCGTCCAGGCAGCTACCGGGCAACCCGTCAGTGGCAAATGGGCCCAGGGCTTACAAGCAATCCAGCGTGCTGAGGTGGAAGGCTGCCAGCCTGACCGAAGTGGCATGCAGCTTTCGGCTCGTGCCCCGTCGTCCCCGGCCATTGTCCTTGGGGGTCGTGCTGGCCGCCTGGGACACGATCGCCACGGCCCGTTCCATAGAGCTCCTCCAGAGCCAGCTCAGGAAACTAAAAGGCGTCACATGGTCAATGGTGGTAGTGGCCAACAGCGATGCCGTCCTGGCCGCGACCACAGGGCAAGGTGGTCCCGATGTCACAGTTATCGCCGGTTCCAATGAGGAGGCGGAGTTCTCGGCGTACGAAGAAGGCCGCCAGGCGGTCGCCCGGCAAGCAGGGCCAGCCCCCGACGTTTGGCTGATCGTTAACGACCGCCTCCCGGCTTACGCCCTGCGACAGCTTCGCTCCATCAACAAAGACCTGCTGTACCTGACCAGCAAGCTCCAGATGGCACCGGGCCACATTTATCCCTTGGTCCGTCCGATCACTGTTTGGCAGCACCGGTTTTCCTGTTTTATGAGCTCTTACTGGCTGCTTCTCCCCGCCCGTGCCCTGGACGGTCTCGGCTCGCTCACCTCTGTGACGATGGAGGAGTACGCACGTCATGTCCCTGCTGATTTCCCCGGTTATTGGCCCTTGTCGGAATGGCTGGGGCCGGAGCTAGGCGACTTTATTGGCGCCTACCTGACCGAGCCAGGACTGTGGTCGCGCTCGGAGCCGCTCAACGCCGCTTCCTGGCCGAGGCTTCGTTTCAAGGCCCTTTCGATAATAAACGAACATTTGCTGAGCGCGCGCCTTGTCGAGCTGGGCCTGGCGCTCATGCCCTGGCACCAAGCGAGGGCAATGTCACAGCTCGACCCAACAACCGCTTTTTCGCAGTCTCTTGTCCAGATCTACAGGGACCGTCCAGAACTTGGCCCTGGTATCGAAATGACCCCCCATGCGCGCGCCTGTCTTGCGGGGGCAATAATGGCGGCGAGAGCCAAGCTCGCGGCCCCACGGGACCGGCTTCTCACGTTGGCCACCCGGTCGGGTGACATCGCATTGAACGATTGGAGATCCCGTAAAACCGCGTCATTAGCGCGTTTTTAGGGGCCTACCACGGCGTCGCAGGCGTCGCAGTGCTTTCCGGGCCCCGCCGGGTCGTGGCGAGCAACGAAATCAGCGACGGCAGGGGACTCCAGTTGTTCGATGTGCGCACGGACCTTGTCCTCTGGCCAATCCCACCAACCGATCCGAAGGAGAGCCGCAATAGTGGGCTCGTCGAAACGGTACTTGATGACCCTTGCGGGCACACCACCGACGATGGCATATGGTGGTACATCTTTGGTCACAACTGCTCCCGCGGCGATGACCGCACCGTTGCCGACCGACACTCCGGACATGACCGTCGTATTGAACCCCGACCACACATCGTTCCCGATGACAATCGGCCCCTTGTTGGCGCCAATGTCTTTGTAGCCTGTGCCCAGTTGAAGGAGGAAATTGCATGTGGAAACAAACTCGGGATGATGGTTGCCACCCGTCAAAAGGTGCGTGGTGGGAGTTAGCGAGCAGTACCGCCCCACGGAAGCTTGTGGGTCTTCTCCGAAACGGACGATTCGGACCTTTGCCGCTGACGGGCGGGAGACGGCCAGAAGTTCCGGCGGTGGATCGTAGACGACGTGCCAGCTTATGATCTGGCGGATCCGGGTTTGGACAGGCTCACTCCTGAGGGCACGAAGTGCGAGCCTTTCTATGGTCCGGTTCGCCAGAGCGCGCGCTCTCCTGAACCCTGTCACAATCTGAACTTTAGCGGGGGCGCGGCCAGGCAAGGGGGCCCTGTAGCGTCCTTCTGACATTGCCGACAATGCAGCCACCCGCTGTGGCCAACGGTGCCCGCTAGGGCTTGCTGGTAATTTTGCCGATCGCCAACAGGTAGCATTAACGGCAACGGCAAAGCCATGCAACCCCGCCAACCCGACGGGAGGGAGCACCTTGACAGGAACCAAGCCCAGCGTTGTGGTCCGTGCCAAGAACAAGGAGGACACAATCGAGATGGCTCTGGCTGGGCTCCGCGCCCAGACCATCGGCACAGAGATCATCCTGGTGGACTCGGGCTCGACAGACAGGACGGTCGAGATCGCGCGGCCCTACTGTGACGAGATCGTAGCGATCACGGCTGAGGCGTTCAGCTATGGCGGCGCCCTCAACCTCGGCGTTCAGCGCTCGACGGGCGAGATCGTCTTCGCTCTGTCGGCGCACTGCACCCCGCCCGGTCCAAATTGGGTGGAGCAGTCTCTCGAGGCGTATGCGGACGACCAAGTGGCAGGGACCTTCGGCTACCGCTCCGGGCCTGACGGGACGTTGCTCGCCTCTCCTACTAAGTTCAGGCTGGCGGACCTCCCGGCAGGCCCGACTTGGGGCTTCACCAACCACGGGTCGTCCTGGCGCAGGCAAGCGTGGGAAAGGTTCCCCTTCAACGAGCAACTCGTTGCTTGCGAAGACAAGGAATGGATGTGGAGGGTCCTCGCCGCGGGGCTCTGCATAGTCGCCGACCCGCGGCTCATCGTGGAAGGCCGCCACCGCAGACGGGCAGGTCTCGGTGCCCTTTACAAAAGAGTGCACCGTGAACACCTCGTTCTTTCCGAGCTGCTCGACTACCCGCGTCTCACCGCGCCAACCTTGCTTCGCAGGTGGTGGTCAGACTTCCCGGACCCGAGCTCGTACCCCAACTGGCAGCGGCGTTTCAGCCCGATGCGGTCAGTCGAACTGCTCGCGGGGTTCACCGGGGACCTCGCTGGTTCCCGTCGCCGAGGTGACCAGACACGTGCGATATCCTCCTGGGGAACGGCTCCCGGGCCGACCACCGGTAAGGTGGTCTGAGCCGTGACCGCCAGCACTTTGTGGTTCGGCCCGCCGGAACAGCCCCTGTTCGCAAGGCTCTATCTCCCCGAAGGTGGTGTTGCCCGCGGCGCGGTCGTAATATGCCCGCCGTTCGGGTTCGAGTCTTGGCGTGCCGGCCGTGCCTTCCGGGCGCTGAGCGGTCAGCTCGCCGAAAAAGGGTTCGCCGTGCTTCATTTCGACTACGAGGGCACAGGCGACTCCTCCGGTACCGATGACGGCCCCGAGAGGGTAAATGCGTGGCAGCGTTCCATAACCGAAGCCATCGGGACCATGCGCCAAAGCGGGGCCGTGCACGTCTCGCTTGTAGGGCTTCGCCTTGGTGCAACTCTGGCAGCATCGGTCTCAACGACCTGCCGCCCCGACGCGCTCGTCCTTTGGGACCCCTGCGAAAGCGGACGCTCCTACCTGCGGGAGCAGACGGTGCTTCACGCGGTATACGAACAGAGCCCGTGGGGCCCGGCGGTCCCTACCCTGCCGTCCGCCGGTGCGTCTAATGGCGCCACAGCCGTCGAGACTATTGGCACGACGTACGGGCCGGAGACTGCCCGGGACCTTTCCGAGTTGCGGATCGCGGCCATACCATCCGCTCTTGATGGGAAGGTCCTTGCCCTTCTCCGGCCCGGAAGCCCACCGCGCAAGGCCCTATTGGAGCACTTGTCAGAGGTCCATGCCGAGCTCGCGGAGGCCGTCGATCAAGAACGGGTGCTCGACATCAATTACCCCGACCTGTTCGTCCCACACGGTACCCTCGCCAAGATCGTCGCCTGGCTATCGCAGAGAGCGGGCGAAGAGAGCTCGACCATCCGGCAGATTGGGCACCAAACCGCAGTCATCCCCAACGCCGACGATGGTGCCGTGGTGGAGGAAATCAAACAGCTGGGGCCGAACGAGCTTTTTGGGGTCCTTACGCGGCCAATGGGCCAATCCTGGGGCCCAACCATCATCCTCCTCAACGCCGGCCACATCGACCATTGCGGGCCGGGCCGCCTCTGGGTCGAGGTCGCCCGCTCGTGGGCTTCCGCAGGGCTCCCTGTGTTGCGCGTCGACATAAGCGGGCGCGGGGACAGCCCTGCGCGACCAGGCCAGGACCTCGACATCATTTACGCGCCTGAGGCACTCGAAGACATTGCAGACATCGTGGAGGCGGTCTCGCCAGGCAGTCCTTCTGAAACCGTGCTCATGGGCCTGTGCTCCGGGGGTTACCACGCCATTGTTGCAGGTAATGAGTTGGGTGTCGGTGGTGTACTTGCACTCAACCCTGCCTTCTCAGGGCGTTTGCGGGAACCTCAAGCAGTTCAGTCGACGGCCGGACGGCCCAGCTCCGGTCCGGCGGCAACGACGACAAAACGACGGGCAAAGGCCCTTGCACGCCGGGCCTTCAGCAACGCCGACGACTTGTTCGCCAGCGTCACCCGTCGGCTCCCTGAAGGGGTGAGGTGGTGGTGGGTCAAACGGCTCAGCCACGGGCCGCGCCCCGGGGAGCTCCTGGAGCGCATCGCCCGCCGAGGGGCCGGCGTATTCGTGATATGCGGCGTGGAAGAAGGCAAGGTTGTGCGCGGAGGCGAGAATAACAGGCTAAGACGCCTGGAAAAAGCAGGCGATTTCCACATGAGCGTCCTCCCGGGGATCGACCACTCCCTTTTCGCTCAGGCGGCGCGTGACCAAGTGCAGCCCATATTAACCGACCACGTCATCGCTCGTTACCTGCAGCCCCGCACACGTGCAGCTTCAGAAGCGGCGGCCAAATAGGGCGTTGTTTCTGTTCCCTCGGTTCGGCGCTGTGCCGTCACTCCCCCTGTTTTTGCACCGCCCAGAGCTTGTAGACCGTCAGGTGAGGGTAAGTCCCCCCGTGGCGGTCGATGGCGCCGGCCACGTCCGCCAGCAGCTCTTCGAGCTGGGCCGGCGGCATCGCCTGGTGGTCTGAGGAGGTGCGCAGGTTGTCGCACCACTCCTCTGCCGTGGGATCGTGCGCGCTGGGGTACTCGCGCCTCAGCACCTCGCCAAAGCTCGTGCCCGCTGGGTCGAACTTGCGGGCCTTGGCGAGCTGGCTGAAGCTCGGCCCGACCGAGTGCCGGGCATATATGGCGTCGATCTCGTCCTGAAGGGTCGTGGCCTGGCGCACGATCTCGTAGGCGAACACCGCCAGCCAGCCGCCGGGCCGCAGGAGCCTGTCGGCCTTCTTCGGCCCCACCCGCCGGCTCACCCAGTGCCACGACTCCGCCGCGATCACCAGGTCGAAGGCAGGGCCCGAGGGCGCCGGCTCCCACGCCTCGAAGTCGCCGACTTCGACGCGCCAACCCGGGAACGGGGCCAGGTTTTGCCTGGCCAGGGCGGCCATCGCCTCGTCGGGCTCGACAGCTACGCCGCTTACCCCCTGACCTGCGAACAGCACCGACGCCTTGCCGGTGCCGCAGCCCACCTCGAGCGCCGTGCAAGGCGCCCCGACGAGGCCGACCACGTCGGCTACCAGCTCGGGGGGGTAGGAGGGCCGGGCACGGTCGTAAAGCTCCGCATTGGCACCGAAACTGAGCCGCTGCTCACTCATCGGGATCTCGTTTCGTCCGGGCACCCGAGGCGCAGCGCCAGCCCGCGGCCTATCGGGTGTGATTTGTGCAACATCACACTAGACGCGTGGAGCGAGTGCGTCTAGCCCTGAACGAGGCGCAGTTACTTCTTTTCGGGTCGCGGCCCCTTTTGAGCGTTCCTGTTGAAACGGGGAGATCGTGTCGCGTTAGCAACTTTGACCGCAAATACAGTGCTTTTTCCCTCTTTTCGGCGTTGTACAGTCGCGCACACAAGGGACCTGCCGAGGGCGCCGGTCTGCTGCTCAATCAGAAGACGACGCCCGTGCCTGCTCCACCAGCTCATGCAGGCGCGAAACGGGCACAGTGGTGAACTCTCTCAAGGCTTCACCTGAAAACTCCATGTCAAACCGCTCTTCCATGGCCAGGACGAGCCGCATGATCCCAAACGAGCTCACCCCCAGTTCGGGGAGCGACCGGTCACCAGGAACTTCCGCAGGGGAAAGCCCGGCTTGCGAGGCCACTATCTCTAGCACCGCCTCCTGAGAAACAGCGCTCTCCTGGCCGGGTCCCATGGCCAGACTATACCGGGCACCCTGGTACTATTCTCTTATTGAGCCGTGAACCCCTGCTCGCTATTGTTTACAACCCTCGTTCTAGGCCGTGGTCGGAGGTCGTGGACACTGCGTCCGGCCTATGCCGGCTCCTGTGGATAATCGACTCGAGCAAACCTAGCGTCGGTGTGGTTTCCGGCGTCCTCCGCAAGTTCGGGAAGGTCATCGACTCAGCCGGCTGTACGGACCAGGAACTGGTCCATCTCGTCTACGCCGAACACCCTGACGGGATCACCTCCTATAGCGACGCGGACCTGCACCGCCAGGCATGGCTGGCCGCTGCACTGGAGCTGCCCAGCCCAACCGTGCGGTCCGCCACGCTGCTCACCGACAAGTTGCTGCAACGCGAGGCGCTCGCAGCTGCGGGTGTGCCCCAACCGCGGTTCTCGGCAGTCTGTGAACCGGCAGATGGGGGCGAGGTCGAGCGGCTGGGCGGGATCCTGAGATTTCCCGTCATGCTCAAGCCAAGGGACGGCAGCGCTTGCAGAGGTATCTCCTCGGTGAACGACGCCGACGAGCTCGGCCGTTTGCTCAAAGAACTGGAGCGCCCGGTAGGGATGATCGCCGAGGAGCGGATGGAGGACCTCCCCGCAACCGCCGAACCTTACGCGGACCGCGTTTCTATAGACAGCATCGTGAGCCGCAATGTAGTCAGCCACCTGGGGATAACCGGTTTGTTCGCGATGGCGCCGCCCTTCCGGTCTCGGGGAGGCTTCTTCCCCGCTGACGTGGCGCCCCCCGACATCTCCGAGATGTTCGAGATGGCCACCGCGTGCATCAAGGCGCTCGGGTCAGCCTTTGGCTGCTATCGCACGGAGATCAAGCTCACTCCGCAAGGACGCAAGATCATCGAGGTGAACGGGCGACCCACGGGCTTGACACCTGCGGTCGTCACGCTCGCAGCCGGGCTACCGCTGCTCCAGATGTGCATGCGTCTGGCGCTTGGGGAGCACGTAGTGGTGGAAGGTCCCGTCCCGTGTGACCGGATCGCCTACAGGTACTACGACGAACCGCCGATGTCCGCAGAGAAAGTCATCGCGATCAACGGGCTGGAAGAGCTTCGCAAACTGCCAGGGGTCGTGCGGGTCGACGTCCATAAGGACCCTGGCGACCCGGTCGACTGGCAGAACGGCTCGTTGGACAAGGTGTTCCAGGTAACCGGGACGGTCATTGATTATGCCGAGCTGGCAGAACACTACAGAGCATGCACCGAGGACGTTGTTGTCACCTACCAGGACCGGACCTGACCATCCTGACCGGGCGGGACCGACGCCGGTGAGTTCGGCCGAAGAGCTGAGGGACGGCCTCGTCAGGGCCGGGTTACTAGTCCCCTCGGGTGTTGAGGGGCTCTACGGACGCTCCGAGGCGTACGAGTCCATCGTCGCAGCGCTGAGCGCGACGGTGCACGGGCTCGGCGCGGGCCAGGGAGCCACACTGGTCAGCTTTCCGCCGGTGCTTGCCCGGCAGGTATTCGAGCGGACGGGCTACCTGGAGTCCTTCCCCAACCTAGTGGGGGCGGTGCGAAGCTTCTCGGGCTCCGACGAGGACCACGCTCGCCTGTTGAGGACGGTTTTCGCGGGAGAGGACTGGTCGGAGCACTTGGGCCCTACCGACCTCGTCCTGCGCCCCGCTGCCTGCCATCCCATCTACCCAACCTGCGCTGGGAGGCTGCCGGCGGGCGGTCGTCGCTTCGAGGTGTCGGGGTATTGCTTTCGTCACGAGCCAAGCCCGGACCCGATGAGGATGCAGGCATTCAGGATGTACGAGTACGTCTACGTCGGCGAGCCCGCGGCCGCGCTGGCGCACCGCGACTACTGGGTGGAGGTTGCCGGCGAAGCTCTCGTCGAGCTCGGGCTCGACGTCACGGCCGAGCCCGCCAACGACCCCTTTTTCGGCCGGGCCGGCCAGCTTCTTGCCGGGCTCCAGCTCAAGGAGGCTCGCAAGATCGAGCTCGTCTCGCTCCTGCCCGGCTATACGACCTCAACCGCGCTGGGCTCGGGCAATTCGCACCAGAACCACTTCGGGGCCGACTTCGGGATCGAGTCGGCAGACGGGGAGGTCGCACACTCGTCATGCTTCGGCTTCGGCCTGGACCGGATCGCCATCGCCCTGCTCGCCGCTCACGGCTTCAAACCGAGCGCGTGGCCAGACGAAGTGCGCTCGAAGCTCTGGCCATGACCACCATCGCGCTCAAAACCGCGTCCGGCCCGGTCCTCCCTGCTCTGGCGCTACCGGCTATCGAGTTCCCGGAGACCCTGTGAGCCTCGACACCGAGGCCGCCGTGTCGGCCTCACATCTGTCGAAAAAGTACCGGGTCCGCCAGCGTGGCGAGGCGCCGGCGACGGCGGCGGAGGCTGCGCTCGGGTTGCTGCGCGGTCGCACGAAGCCGAATTACTTCAGCGCCGTCGATGACGTGTCCTTCGAGGTGGCTTGGGGGGACATCGTCGGCCTCATTGGGCGGAACGGGGCTGGCAAGAGCACGTTGCTCAAGATCCTTACGCGGATCACCGCGCCGAGCTCTGGCCGGGCTGTGCTCCGCGGCCGTGTCGGGAGCCTGCTCGAGGTCGGCACGGGCTTCCATCCCGAGCTGACTGGTCGCGAGAACGTCTACCTGAACGGCACCCTGCTAGGGATGCGGCGCAAGGAGATCGAACGTCGCTTCGACGAAATCGTCGACTTCGCGGGAGTCGAGGCCTTCCTCGACACCCAGGTCAAGAGGTTCAGCACCGGTATGTACGTGAGGCTGGCCTTCGGTGTAGCTGCGCACCTTCAGAGCGAGATCCTCATGGTCGACGAAGTCCTGGCCGTAGGGGACGCCGAGTTCCAGGAAAAGTGCCTGGGCAAGATGCGCGAGGTAGCCAAAACCGGCCGATGTGTGTTCCTTGTGAGCCATCAGGTGCACACCGTCAGGGCCCTTGCGACTCGCTCTCTTTACCTTCAGCACGGTCAGCTGATTTATGACGGAACGGTGGAAGGAGCGCTCGAGGTCTATAAGGCGAGCTTCGAGCGCGTCGGCACTGACGACGTGATCGAAGCATCGATGCGCAAAGGGACGGGCGAAGTGCGTTTCGCGAATGTTCGGTCAGCCAAGGACAGCTTTGAGGTGGCAGAGGACAAGGTCCTGGAGTTTGTGACGGTCCCGAGCCCTGAGCTCAGCCGCAAGCACCATGTCCTGTGCGACGTGCTCGACGCCAACAGGGAGATCGTCGCGCGGTGTGATTCCCGGCTGGTCGAGTTCTACGTCAACCCGAGCAACGAGGTGCACGGTACCGTCACCCTGCGGACGCCGTGGTTGCGACCTGGGGTGTACACGGTCGACCTCTCCCTCTGGGGGAGCCGCGTGGCCGCCGACATCTGGGAGGGCGCCTGCTCTTTCCGGGTGCTCCCGATCCTTCCCTACACCGGCGCCGGTACCGCCAACAGTACGAGCGGAGGCCCTGTACTTGCCGATTTCGCCTACTCGCAAAAATGAACGTTCCCGTGCTCCAGCGTAAGGGTCCTGGACGGCAGACCCGGATCATCATCGATGCACCGCGCCGCTGGTCGCTCCCTCACCTCGGGCGGCTCTGGGAAGCCCGAGAGGTCCTGCTCCGCTTCTCTCGCCGGGATATCACCCTCCGCTACCGTCAGACGGCACTCGGCGTCATCTGGGTTATCCTCCAGCCATTGCTCGCCGCAGGCGTGCTGACATTCGTCTTCAGCAGCGTTGCCAAGCTCCCGAGCGGAGGTGTCCCGCCGATCCTTTACACCTTCGCCGGTCTACTGCTCTACAACCTTATGAACAGCGTGATCTCTCGCGGTTCGAACTCGCTGATTTCAAACTCTTCTCTTGTATCGAAGGTGTACTTCCCCAGGCTGCTGGTGCCCCTTTCGACGGCTGGCTCGGCTCTTTTGGACTTCGTAGTTGCTTTGCTGTTCATGGCGGTCCTGCTGGCTGTCTACGGGGTAGTACCGGGGTTCGCAGTCGTGCTCATCCCGGTCTGGCTACTGCTCACAGTCTGTCTTGCTGTGGGCGTCGCGTTCATGGCGTCGGCGCTTACGGTCAGCTACCGCGACGTCCAGTACATAATCCCTTTCATGCTCCAGCTAGTGCTCTACGCGAGCCCGGTCGCTTACTCGCTCGGCAAGATCTCGCCTCATTACCGCCTCCTCTACGATCTCAACCCGCTGACGTGGCTGCTCGATGACATCCGCTGGTCGTTGCTGCACCAGCCGCAACCGAGCGCGCCCATACTCGCGCTCTCGGTGGTCGTGCCACTCGTCGTCCTTCTGTTTGGCTCGTTTGTCTTCCAAACGATGGAACGCGGCTTCGCAGACATCATTTGAGCTCGCGACGCTGCCGGCGGGGACGCCTCTCGGCGGGGCCGCGTTCACGGCTCGGCCCCACCACCACAGGGCATTGCGGGCAATCGACGAAGGCTCTCGCCACCGCACGCGCGCTCGTCAGTCGGCACCGTGGGTAAGACACGCCTTGGTGTTCAATCTCAGAAGGTTCTCCCCGCGCTCTGGCAATACCGCCGCTGCCCAGGCAAACTGGTACTGCCCCTACAGAGTCGGTCGCCTAGCCAGGAGGGCTTCTTGAGGTCTATCTCCAAGTACCAATCGAGCGTCGAAACCGAGGCCCAGGCAAGGGCCTTGGACGAACCCGACCTCGCGACGGCGCTGGCCATGGCTACCGGGGCGCCTCGTGCGAACAGGCCCGCAGGCTTTCAGTCGCTGGGACGGTCGGCGATGACGCACTCAGTTCTCGTCGCAGCAGCGGCGATCCTGGGCCTCGCAGCCGGCGCAGGCGCCGGTTACAAGCACCCTCCTAGCTACAGCGCCCAGGTGCAGCTCATCGTCGGGCGCACCTCCGAGCTCGCTGAGAACCAGATCCCAGGTCTCGCGCAGGCAGTTCAGGGCCTCGCGAGCAACTACGCCCGTTTGATCACCAGCTCCAACGTGGCCTCGGACATCGAGTCCACACTGCACAGCACGTCGCTTCCAGGCTCTTTGACGGCATCGCCGGTGCCCGAGTCGTCGGTCATCAACGTCATTGCCAGCTCACCGACGCAAGCCCAGGCGTTGAGCTTGGCCAACGCTGGCGCTACGGCACTGGTCAAAGTGGTCACCCAGCTCACCAACGACGGGCCGGCGCAGCTGCGGCCGCTCGTCGCGAGCTACCAACAGGCAGACAGCCTTGCCGAAAAGGCGACGGCAGAAGCCAACTTCTACCAGTCCCAGCTCGCGGTCCTGGTGTCGAAGTACAGCAACACCACCCCCAGTGCGGCAGTGCAAGCGCAAGAGCAATCTCTCAATGCCAAAATCGCGCAGTGGCAAACTCAGTCTGACCTGGAGAGGCTGCAAGCCAACGCCTATATGAACCAGTACAACTCGGCGCTGCCACCCCTCGACACCCAGCAAGAAATGGTCCAGCAGGTCGGCTCGGCGGTCTACTCAGGGAGCAACCGGACGTCGTACACCGAAGCCGGTGGGCTTGGCGGTGCCGTTGGGGGCCTGGTGATCGGCCTGGCGGGAGCCGCGCTGATCGATACTCGCAGAGGTCGGGCCAGCGGGGCTGCCCGCGCTAGATAGCTCGGGCGGGTTCTAGCACCGTGCACAAGCTGCAGTTCTTAACGCAAGCCTTCCAGCACCCTGACTTCTTCAGCGTCGTGCTTGTCGTCGGCGTCGGCGTCGGATGCCTGGCCGGCGTCTACGTGGCGAGCCGCACCGACGTGACGGTCCTCCTGGTGGTGGCCCTGATGCTGGAGATGTTCTCTGGCTACTGGGGCCTCATGGGGATCCCTATACCCCTTGACCGGGTCGCCATGGCAATTGCACTCGGAGCACTGGTCCTTAAGGGCGCCCGCAACGTCGGCGCGAGGCGCCTGGTCTTGAGGCCACTGCACCTTGCGCTGCTGTCGGCGTTGGCGTGGTGCGCAATTTCGGGCATCATTGCCGGGACGATCACGACCAGTTTGGGTTTTTACGCGTTCACGGACCGCTTCGGCCTGTTCCCGTTCCTGTTGTTCTGCCTGGCGCCGATATTCTTCGGGACCACAAGGCAGCGCAACATCTTGCTCGCCGCTCTCGTTGGCATGGGGATCTATCTCGGGCTCACCGGCTGCCTAGAAGGGATCCACCTCTACAAGCTCCTGATCCCCCGCTACATCGCCAACCCGAACGTCGGGATCCACTGGGGGAGAGCCAGAGGGCCTTTCCTGGAGGCTACCGGCGACGGGTTCTGCATCTTCGTCGGGATGGTTGCCTCCGCAATAGGGCTGCGCACCTGGCAATCAACGCGTGCCCGTTGGCTGTGCTTCCTGGGAATCGGTGCTGACCTTGCCGCGCTTTTCTTTACCCTCACAAGAAGCGTTTGGATAGGCGCAGCCCTCGGGATCATGGGCACCATGATGCTCACGAAGAGGACCCGCCGCCTGCTTATCCCTCTGGTAGTTGCCGGCTCCATCGTTGTGGCAGGCACGCTCGCCGTCTCCCCCACGATCCGCGCGGAGGCCCTCGGGCGAGCCGAGAGCCAAGCGCCTGTGTGGGACAGGCAGAACAGCGACCTTGCCGCGCTGCGCATAGTCAAGGAAAAACCGATCTTCGGCGTCGGCTGGGAGAACTTCCTGAACGTTTCTCCCAATTACATGCTCCAGCAGCCCGACTACCCGATTACAGGCCTGGACATCGAGGTCCACAACGTGTTCCTCTCCCATGCAGCCGAGCTGGGGATCCCGGGCCTGCTGCTGTGGTTGGCCGGGTTCCTCGGAGCGCTGCGCTGGGCCTTCGTGCCCGCGCTGAAGACGATGCTGAGCCGGCGGGCCCAGCCCGGCAAGAGCCCGCCGGACCCGGAGATGAAGCTTTGGCTGGCCGGTGGCGTGGCGATCGTGTTGTGCTACTTCGTGATCGCCAACTCGGCACCGTTCAGTGAGCCTCTGCCCAATGCTCTGTTGTGGATCTGGTTGGGCATCCTCGCAGCGCCCTACACGAGCGTCGTTCGCGTCCAGGCTCTCCATCGTTTCGGCGCGCGGACAATGGTGCTGATGACCGCGCTCGAGGAAGCCCCGGCTCCTAAGCGGCCTGACCTGCGTCCCGTTTACCTGTAAGAAAAAACGCGCACGCGTGTTTAGGGTTGCGGTCACGTGGGTATATTGCCCGACGGGGCAGCCTTTAGCGGGGATGGCTTACGTCTGCACCACACCTCTGACCAGGGGTTTGGCTTGCGCGCGGCGGCGCGCATTTGCCAAATGGAATTTGTCAGGGAAATAACCCGCGCAATAACCGAAACAAGCTTGGCACGGGTAAAGGCGCGCCATATTGCGCGCCGAGGGGGAAGTTATGGACAACCCCACCAAGCGTTCCGTGCTGGCCCGCAGGGCCCTCCGCAGGCCCTCGTCCCGGGCTCTCGTCGTTCTATGCGCGGCATGCTGCATCTCCAGTGCCGCCTACGGCACCGGCGTAATGGCGGCTTCAGCCTCCTCTGGCCGTTCGCACGCCATCGCACACCCGGCGGGCGCCTTCGACCTGGCGAATATACAACGAGTTGCCCGGTTGACACACTCCGAGAAGCTGCAGCACGCATTGGCCCAAGCTCGGTCCAGAAAGTTGCATGGGACAACGACGACAACCACCACCCGGGCCACGGCGGGCACGACCACAACGACCGCCGACGCCCCGACAGGCGCAACTGGCAGCCCAGGGTTGGGCGGCGGCCAACCGACGACGCCCACCACCGGCGGGCCGCGGAGAGCCGACGTCCAACCGATTACGTCCACCACGGGCGGCCCAGGGGCGGGCGGCGGTCAACCGACTACGTCCACGACCGGCGCGCTGCGGATAGGCGGCGGTCAACCGACTACGTCGAGCGCGCCCGACCCTACGACGACTACGGCGGCTGCGACAACGACGACGGCAGCTGCGGCGACCACCACGACCCGAGCTACTACCACCACGACCAGAGCTACGACCACTACCACGGCCCGGCCGACGACCACTACGACCGCGGCTACGACCACCACCACCAGAGCTACGACCACTACCACGGCCCGGCCGACGACCACTACGACCGCGGCTACGACAACGACAACGACCGATGGGCCGACGAGCTCCGCAACGCCCGCATCGCTCATGCCCAGCAGCATCTTCAACAGCAACGTGACCGGCTGGGCGGTCGACTCGGGGTCGTCGGCGCTGGTAGCGAACATCGTCGCCCAATATCAGAGCGCCTACGGCCAGGTCGGCGTCAACTTCAACCGGCCGGTCTATGAGGCCACTGCCAACACTCCCGACGTCGAGGTGACCGTGGCATCGGGCTGCAACGACTTCACTGGGGACCAGGCTTCACCGAACGGTTCGGGCGCTACGGGGACCGAGGTCCCGATCCCCTCCTATGCCGAGGCCGGTTCCAGCTCTGACCAGATCCTCACGGTCTACCAGCCGTCAAGCAACCAGGAGTGGGAGTTCTGGCTGGCCCAGGACAACGGCGGCTCGTGGTCGGCCTGTTGGGGCGGCGAGATGGACATGGCAACATCCAACGGCGTGTTCCCCAACCCTTACGGTGAAACTGCCTCGGGTATCTCGAACCTGGCCACGGAAATCACCGAGTCAGATGTCGCCTCAGGTTCGATCGACCATGCAATTGGGTTCGAGGTATTGGGTAGCGAATGTGACTGGGACAACAATACTAATTACGGTGGTCTCTACCCGGCAACGCGAAGCGACTGCGGCGATCAGATAGCGGGCGCGCCTATGGAGGGCCAGTGGTTCCGGTTCCCGGCGGGCCTGGCGATGCCTTCCGGGCTTAGCCCGTTTGCACAAATGGTCTTCAAGGCCGTGCAGAATTACGGGATGGTTGTCGTGGACCAGGGCGGAGCCGTTGCGCTCGAGGCCGACCAGACCAGCGTCTGGGGCGCAGAGGGCAACAGCGGCACCGACCCGATCACGGCCAGCGTCGACGGCCTCGAAGGGTACCAGGTCGTCGCCAGCCTGCCGTGGCAAGACCTCCAGGCGATCGACGCACCGTAGTCCTGACCAAGGAGTAACAAACAGGGGCGGCCCCGAACGGCGGCGGGGCAGCCTGTTTTGTGAGCACACCGGCACGCCGAGCGCGCAGGCTGTAGATGGCTAAAGGCCCTCAGCTGAATGCCTTATTCACAGGTTGACGCTTTCCTGTTGACGACGTCCAAAGGACTCGTGTAGCGTGCCCGGATGACACTTCCTCGTGCACGACCCGACTGCGTTGCGCTCGAATCCGAGAGGTCCATAAATGCCGAAAGTCAAGCGTGCACACGCGCGCAAGAGCTTTGTAATTCCGACCACGCAGTCTACAAAAGGCGGGGTAGGGCACACTGCGCCCGCCCACTTAGCCAAGCGAGCGGGACGTGCTCAGCCCGCCCACTTAGCCAAGCGAACGGCACGTGCCCGGCCCGCCCACTTAGCCAAGCAACCTGCGCGCGCAGGGCGCACTTTGGCTTTCGCCACCCGCAGTCCTTTCACAAAGGGCGTGCTGGCCGTTTGCGCCACGGGCCTGGTAACCACGACGACGGTGGGCACGGGGGTCATGACAGCCGCAGCGTCCGGGCGCTGGACCGGTTCGTCATCCCACTCGGGCGGGGTTTACCACCACCATCTCCGGGTGGCGGACGGGTCTGCTCCCGGCGAGTCCGCGACGAGCGCTGCGGCACTGCCTACGGCGACGACACTGCCTACGGCGACGACACTGCCTACGGCGACGACACTGCCTACGGCGACGACACTGCCTACGGCGACGACACTGCCTACGGCGACGACACTGCCTACGGCGACGACACTGCCTACGGCGACGACACTGCCTACGGCGACGACACTGCCTAAAGGCTCGGCGACGACACTCCCGTCAACGGCCGGCTCTAGCCCGGCTTCGATCATGCCCGACAGCATCTTCAACAGCAACGTCACGAACTGGGCGGTCGACTCCGCGTCTTCTGCGCTGGTGGCCAACATCGTCGCACAGTACGAGAGCGCCTACGGCGAGGTCGGCGTCAACTTCAACCGGCCGGTCTATCAGGCCACTGCCAACACTCCCGACGTCGAGGTGACCGTGGCATCGGGCTGCAACGACTTCACTGGGGACCAGGCTTCACCGAACGGTTCGGGCGCTACGGGGACCGAGGTCCCGATCCCCTCCTATGCCGAGGCCGGTTCCAGCTCTGACCAGATCCTCACGGTCTACCAGCCGTCAAGCAACCAGGAGTGGGAGTTCTGGCTGGCCCAGGACAACGGCGGCTCGTGGTCGGCGTGCTGGGGCGGGGAGGAGAGCCTGACCTCCAATGGTGTGTTCCCCAATCCGTACGGTGAGACCGCTTCAGGGATCTCCAACCTGGCCACCGAGATCACCGAGGGAGACATCGCTTCGGGCTCGATCGACCACGCCATCGGCTTCGAGGTGCTCGGCAATGCGTGCGACTGGTCAGGCACCTCGGTCTACGGTGGTCTCTACCCTGCCAACCGCAGCGACTGTGGAGACGACATCGCTGGCGCCCCGGCCGAAGGGCAGTGGTTCCGGTTCCCGGCCGGCCTGGCGATGCCTTCCGGGCTTAGCCCGTTTGCACAAATGGTCTTCAAGGCCGTGCAGAATTACGGGATGGTCGTCGTGGACCAGGGCGGTGCCGTTGCCCTAGAAGCCGACCAGACGAGCGTCTGGGCCGCGGAGGGCAACTCGGGTACCGACCCGATCACCGCCAGCGTGGACGGTCTCCAGGGTTACCAAGTTGTCGCCAGCCTGCCGTGGCAAGACCTCGAGGCGATCGACCCGCCCCAGTCATGAGCGAAGCTGTCAGGAGCGACGCTCAGTCTCCTGGCAAGGCGGACAGCGAAAGGTCCCAAAGTCGAGCGAAATAGGTCGCGCATAAGGAACCTCTCCTCGACGACTGCTCTTGCTTTCTCGGTCATTTTTTCAACCTCAGCCCGGTTGGCGGGGTCGGTTACCCATTGGATGGCTTGCCGTAGGCTCTCAGGCCTCGGGTCGACTATCAAACCCGTCTCCCCGTCCTGGACGTAGTCGCGCACATCGTGCGCGTCGGTCACGACTACTGGTTTACCCATGAACATCGCGCCCAGGTACGTCTGTTGGCCCGCGCTTCGCACGGCTCGCCTTATCGGCACGACCACCGACGTTGCAGCCAGGAACTGCTGCACGTACTCGGCGTGGGACAGGAGTGCGCAGGTCACGTTGGACGGTAACGGTTCGGGCGCGCTCCACGACGAGGCAATGCGCACGGGCACGTCCAGACCGTCGACCATCCTCGGCGCAAAACGGCACGAAGTGAACACGTTTCGCTTCGATATGCCAACGGTTTGCGAACGAGAGCTCTTCGTCGCTCGACAGCACGCCTTACAGCACGTGGCGACCGTCGATTGACTTTATCGCCAAGCGAACGAGGCCAGGCACCAATCTGGAGAACTTCGCAAAACGTCGCTCCAGGAAATCGCTCGAGACGTCCCGGTCGCGTCGTGGACCAGTACGACGGGCCGGCGGCGCCGGAACTGAGCAACAACGCGGCAACCAGCTAGCAGTACATCTGGCGTGCCCCACAGCTACTCAGGACGATTACCACATCCGCTTTGGCTGCCAGACGCATGAACTAACGCAGGAAGTGCAACGGGGATGAGTCCAACGGGCGGACTATGTCAACCGAGCCGGGCCAGGGACCTGACATCGTTACCGCCACCCGGGGGGCCACCGTGTCGGGGCAGACTACTCCCGTGACTTGGTACCCTGGAGATACGGCCGAGCCCCAAAAATCGCGACTCAATGAAGCAACCCCACTTCCTTACTGACCTCCGCCAAGAGGTCAAAACGCTGCGCCGGCAGGTGACGGGCTTTCGCGACCGCATCCGGGGCAAGGTCGACATGGAAGCCTTGGTGGCAAAGGGGCTCACCGTCCAGGGACATGTTTACCTTGCCAACTGGGTGCTCATAGACCAGGTAGCCACGTACCTGATCACGATCGGGGACGGCACCGTCGTATCGCCGAGAGTGCAGATATTGGCTCACGACGCCGCCGCAAAGCGCGCCACCGGCTACACGCGCTTGGCCCCGGTGACGATAGGCCAACACGTCTATATCGGCACCGACAGTTTGATCATGCCCGGGGTGACGATCGGCGACGGCGCCATTATCGGTGCCGGCAGCCTGGTAACGAGCGATATCCCCGCCGGGGCGATCGCAGTGGGCCGACCGGCACGCGTCGTGGGATCAGCAGCGGATTTCGAGGCTAAGCGGCGTGCTCAGCTCGAGGAGGGCCCCGTGTTCACGCTCGACGACGTCACAACCCCAGAGGGCCGCTCGTCAGTGCGAAAAAGCGTTCAGGAGGCCGGTCACGGGTTTATCCCGTAGCCGAGCCCCCGCCGTCCGTCATTCAGCGACAACCGGGACCATCGACCTGAAGATCGCGGCGACTTGGGTTGCGCAACGGCGCGCGTCGAACTCCTCTTCCACCTTCTGGCGGCCTGCCAATCCCATTTGCTCTCGCAGTTCATGCGAAGCTGCCAGCCGTTCGAGTGCCCCCACAAGCTGTTCAAGGCTGCCCGGAGCCACCAGCAGCCCCGATACGCCGTCTTCTATCAGCTCGGGTATGCCCGTAATGCGCGTCGCTACGACCGGACGCCCTGTGGCCATGGCTTCCATCAGGACGACCGGTACTCCCTCTGCAAAGCTCGGCAGGCAGAACACGTCGGCGTTCGCGTAGTACGAGGCCATATCATCCTGGCCTACGGCCCCCTCGAAAGACACCCGTCCCTCCAGCCCCAGCTGTTGCACGCTGCGCCGCAATGCGTCCTCCAGCGGCCCGGACCCAACGATCACAAGCCGGACCTCCGCCCCGCTCCGCACAATTGAGGCGATCGCTCGCACGAGCACGTCGAGCCCCTTTTCCGGCACCAAGCGGCAGACGCAGAGCACCGATAGGGTCGTCGCCTCCTTTGGCGGCACGTACGGGTAGCGCTCCAGGTCGGCACCGCAATGCACGACGCGCAGCTTGCCCCACTGTTCTGGACCGCTCAGGTACATCAGCTGTGACCTGGTGTACTCGCTGATGCACACCACCGCGTCCGCGTTCGCGACTTTGCGGGCCAGGTTGAACTTCTGCGTGGAGTACAACTCCGTCGGCCCGTGCATCGTAAAGCTCCACTTCCAACCCTTTTCGGGCTGGGCGGCTTTGCCGTACCTCGAAGCCAACCACGCCAGGTCAGCAGAGACATTGGCGAGGTGAGCGTGCAAGTGGCGGGCACCAACGACATCGGTGTGGTCCCAAAGCGCTATCGCCTCGGCAAAATAGAACAGTTGCCACAGCCGCGCACGGGCCCCGGCGGAGCCGATGAGAGGGCGTGCCACAACGTACGGACGTAGGCGCCAGGGTGCTCCGATGCGGCCCGTAGGTGCGCTCGTGCAAATGCGGGCAAGTCGAGTGGGAAAATGTTCCACGTTCGGGCAGCCTCTTCCTTGTCGACAACAGCCAGCAGCTGCCCTGAGCGAGCCTTGTGGACCGAAACCGTTTCGACCGCCAGGCCGTCCGCGCGCACCCCCATGATCTCGCGCATCACAAAGGTGTGCGAAAGGGCTGGGTAATTGCTTGTCACGTAGCACACCCTGAGTGCCGCCTGGACGTCGCCAGAGGTCCCCTCCGCCAGAGGCCGTCCGCCAGGATGGGGCCGCGTGCGCTGTCGTCACGTTCCCAACGAGCGTGGGCGGGCTTTCGAGCACGGCCTTTTGCGATGATATTGACCGCTGCGTACACAGCGACTGCCGGGACCTGGGTGGGCTGGCGTGCCCTGTTCAACGCGCTCTTGGCGCCCGGCGGCCGGCGGGCCACCCGCGCCATACCGGACAGCGCCAGCTCCCTTTTGCCACGGTAAGCGCGAGTCCTCACGGCAAGCAGGCCTCTAAGGGTACGCGGTGGGTGCACGGAGAAACGCGCTCCCTCGACGGCTTTGCGCTCGGAGCGATCGAAAAGTTGTTGGACAAATTGGTCGTCTGCGGTCAGCTCCGGAAATTCCTCGAAGCGCGCCCTACCCTGCTCAGAAAGCGCATAGACCCCGCTGCCGATCATGTCCTCGGTGAGATAGGGAATTCCTTGCCAGACGTCATAAAACGCCCGGATAGCCCAGGACCGGTCGTCCAGCACGAACAGTGGCCTTGGCGCAGCACACAAAATGCCATCACCCGCCAGGGCACGAGCTACCCGCCGGAGATCGGGAAGAGGTAGTTCCACGTCGGCATCCACATAGAAACGGGGGAAATGCCTGGCTAAGCGGTCCCCAGCGTTGAGAGCGGCGACCTTGGAAGCGACAGAGATCTCGATCACCGTCGCGCTTGGGGCAACCCGGCGCACTACATCCGCAGTGGCGTCCTTGCACCCGTTGCAGACAACGATTATGTCGAGCTCCCCGTCATGTGCTCCCGCCTGAAGACTGGTCAGGCAACGCGCTATGACGGCTTCTTCGTTGTGGGCTGGGATGACCACCGAGACCTGCGTGGGATCGTCGTCCGCTGGCCTCACCGCTCTAAGAGTACCTGGCTGTGGTGCCTGGACATGGAAGAGCGCCGGCCCAAGCCTTTCGGCTGAGCCAGCGCCCTGTGTTCCATCTTTCAAACGGGCCTCTATGCCGTGCGGCGGCGAGAGGTCAGGCCAACTACGGCCCCACCGACAAGCATGAGCGCAATCCCGAACCCTGCCATCGCATCGGTGTCAGAACCCGTGAACGCCAGGGTGGAGGTGGGCACGGTCGTCGTGGTCGTCGGGGCTGATTTGCCCTTTGTGACGGGCACAGTGGTCGTTGGAGCCGGTGCAGGGGCCGTGGTCGGGGTCGTCACCGGTACAACAGTCGTCGTCGTTGTCGGGCTACCTTTCGCGGCGTGCGTAACCGGCCTTGTCGTCGTGGTCGGTGCGACGGTGGTCGTCGGTGCAACGGTGGCCGCCGGTGCAACGGTGGTCGCCGGCGCGACGGTGGTCGCCGGCGCGACGGTGGTCGCCGGTGCCAAGGTGGTCGTCGGGGCGACGGTCGTGGTCGGCGCCACGGTGGTCGTCGGTGCCACGGTGGTCCTCGGTGCCACGGTGGTCGTCGGGGCGACGGTCGTCGTCGGTGCAACGGTCGTCGTCGGTGCAACGGTCGTCGTCGGTGCAACGGTCGTGGTCGGCGGGATGGTTATCGTCGGAGGCGCCGTCGTCGTGGTAGGAGGTGGGTAGTTCGGGAACGTGGTCGCGGTCCCAGTAAGAGTGGTCGACGTGGTCGACGTTGGGCCACCCGTGGTCGACGTTGGGCCACCCGTGGTCGACGTTGGGCCACCCGTGGTCGATGTAGTCGAGCTCGACGTGGTTGAGCTCGTTGTAGTTGTGGTCGTCGTCGGCGGGATTGGCGCCCCGCCAGGTAGGTCGCCTTGGAACCCGCCGTTTACCTGGTTGGCGTAAATAAACCCGTCCATCTGGCCGTTCTCCAAATCAAAGGCCGCCCCCGGCGCCAGGACGTTGAGGGCCAGCTGCGCACTGTAGAGATCGATCGCCGTGGTGGCGTCGGAGAAGTTCATAATGGTATTGGCGCGGAGAGTCTCGACCGTTGCGGAGTTGTACTGCGCACCCTGCTCGTAGCCGCTCCCGTTCCAGTACCAAACAGCCTGAAGGCACACCGTGGTGCTCGTGCAGTCCACGTTGCCGCTGACATTTATGACCGTGCTGGCGCCTGCCGGGACATTGATATAGAGGTCGCGCTCTGCTTCGATCTGACTAGGAGTCAGGTCGAACACATTGACGCTCGAAGTGCCCGTCAATGTCAGAGTGCTGGCTCCCGGGACAACGGTCCCGCCGGTTGTCGCGGTACCCGTCCAAGAGTTGCTTTGCGTGATCAGGTCGCTATTTATCGTCCCAAAAGCGGGTAGCAGTGCGTTGTTCTGGACCAGGTCCGGCACAGGGCAGTTCGGAGTGCACACCGACGGGGGAAGAGTTGCCGTATTAGTCCCGCCGTAGGCACCCACGTTCGTGCCGCCTTGGATGTCAAGCGTACCGCTCACATTGTTTTCCGCCGCAAGCACCACTGAATTGCTGAGGTAGACCCCTATGTAGAAAAGGTCCCCCTGGAAGTTACCATCGACCGCAATAGCACCTTCCACATCCGACGAGCTGGACTGGCCACGCTCCGAACAGATGCCAGAAACTCCTTGACACAGGCTGTATTCACTAAAGCCTCCAACAGTTCCAGCAAGCTGCTGACCTAGGCCGGTCGCTGCAGACGCCGCGTTGGTGAGGGATTGCATCATCCCGACACCGGTCAGCGTCATCCCAAGGATTATCGAAGATCCGGCGAGCAGTCTCACCACCCTGCTTACTCCAGACCTATTTGGCCATATTGCCACGGCTTGCTCCCTTCGAGCTTCAAACACCCATCGTGTGGGTTTCTTACAGTTGCTTGATCGTACCAGCGTGCACAACTGGCCTATCTACCCACTTGCGCGTAAATACTGCCACACTTCACCAGAGGTGGGCAAGGCGCTCCCGACAGCGGTTTAGAGCCCTGTGCACCGCTTTTCGCGGTTACATCACTACAATACGTAGCGCGCTTTAACCGAGCCTAATGCCGGCCTCTAGGGACGTTTTGGAGGTCGACGCACCATCAGAGCAGGGCGGACATGACAATTTAGCGGTAGCGCGTGTGTATGACAAACCTGTAACTACAGAAGGTAAGTCCCGCACAGGCTCGAAGGAGCCGGAGTCGTTAACGCAGGGAGCGTTGGCGGCTGTAGACGAGCTCCCAGCCGGTTGATTCGCGGGCGGCCTGCGCCTCTGCGAGGACGGCGGCAACGGCTGGGTCAAGGGCCGGGGCCGGGGATGGCCCAAAGCCACTCAGTACCGTAGCGTCATGCTCGGCGTCGCCGAGTGAGAACCTTCCTTGGGCAGCGTAGGTTAGTGCGTCGGCCAGCGTCCCCAAGAAATGGCGCGCAACAGCCTCTGCCTCTTCAAACGAATTACGCCTTTCGAGCGCCCAGCGCTCGCGCGCATCGCTCAGCTCGATAAAAGGCTGCCACTCTCCTTCGACGGGGACGACGAACGCGTCCGAGATCCCAAGGGTAGCCAAACAGCGCCAAACCTCAGCAGGTACAAGCGTCTGGCCGGCGCGCTCTGTGCGGTATATGGCAATGTTGCCGGCGTCCAAGGTTAAACGGTAGAGCCACCGCCCCCGGTCTATTTGGACTGAGCCTTCGCCGTTCACCCGCGTCGTACCTCCGAACTCGGGCTGAGCCACCAGGGCTGCCCTCTTTTTCCCCATTTGAAGTATTTACTTTGCCCTCTCTGAAGGGCGTTCCACTAACTTAGCAAGCCGTTCTGCAAGCCCGGTGTAAGCCTGTGGCGTTAGGTCTAAAAGCCGCTGCTGTGCCTGCTCAGGGAGGTCAAGGCCACGCACAAAGTGCTGTAATTCACCCTGGGTCGGAACTCTGCCCCTCGTCAACGCCTTGAGACGCTCATACGGTTCCGGTACGCCGTAACGGCGCATAACCGTCTGAACGGCCTCCGCCAGCACTTCCCATGCATTGTCGAGGTCGGCCGCGAGAGCTTCGGCATCGGGAGTGGCACGTGCCATTCCCCGCCGCGCCGAAGCTACGGCGAGCGCAGAATAACCAAACGCGCTGCCAATATTGCGCAACGCGGAGGAATCGGAAAGATCCCGCTGCATTCGGGACACAGGCAACTTCTGAGAGAGGTGACCAAACATTGCGCCAGCGAGCCCGGCGTTCGATTCAGCGTTCTCAAAATCGATCGGGTTGACTTTGTGTGGCATCGCCGAACTGCCCACCTCGTTTGCCAACACCCTCTGGCGGAAGTAACCGAGGCTTATGTAAAACCACATGTCCTGGCAGAAGTCGATGAGAACGGTGCCAAAGCGGCTCATCGCGGCGAACAGCTCTGCCATCCAGTCGTGGGGCTCGACCTGGGTTGTCAACGGTGCCCAGGTAAAGCCCATCGAAGCTACAAAATCGCTCGCGATGGCCATCCAATCGAGCTCAGGGTACGTTGCTACATGGGCCGCCAGCGTGCCGGTTGCGCCGCTCCACTTGCCGGGCACTTCGACGTTGCCGACCGCCCTCAGCTGGCGTTCCCAGCGTGCCACGAAGACGGCTAGCTCCTTACCCACGGTGGTGGGTGTGGCGGGCTGGCCGTGTGTGCGCGCGAGCATCGGTAATGCGGCGTGCTCCACCGCCACCACTCGCACTGTTTCTACTAGTGCAACTGCGGCGGGCAGCCAGGAGCCAGTTAGAGCCGCTCGCACCATCCGCGCGTAAGCGAGGTTGTTCACGTCCTCCGAGGTGGCAGCGAAGTGGACAAGCTCGGTGCGCCCAGCGGCCCAACCGAGGTCCTCCATGAGCCGCCGCTTCAGGTAGTACTCGACCGCCTTGACGTCGTGATTGGTAACGGCCTCTATACCCTTGACCGCCGCGGCCTCCGCCTGGCCGAAACCCTCAACCCACCGAGCGAGGGTTTCGCGCTCGTGGTCCGACAGTGGTTGCAGCTCCGTCAGCTCGGGAAGGGCCGCGAGGTGCTCGAGCCAGGCAACCTCGACGGCGAAGCGTTCCCGGATGAGCGCACCCTCTGAGAACCCCGCAGCGTAAGGCTCCATCTGGGCGCCATAACGCCCGTCGAGCGGTGAGAGCGCGCCCAAGCGCCACTGGCTGGCGGTAAGGGTGGGCTCGTCGGCTCTGGACGCGCCGGACGTGCCGGCGCCTCGGGATGGATCGTTCCTGGCCATAGTTGCTCTCGGGCGCCACCCTAGCGCCGAGCAGGTCGAAGCCCCTGCCTTGGCACCCGGAGCGCCGGTACCATCGCCTCACGCTCAACCGTCACTCCTACGCCGCCGTCGTCGGGATTGCCCTCGCTCTGGCCGGCTCGGGCATGGCCGGCGGGGGCCGCGGACCGACGGGAGACCCAGGGGTGGTAGGGCTCGTCCTTTCGGGGGCGGGCGCGACGTTGGTCCCGCCGAGCGGGCCCGCTTCCCAGGCGTACACCCCGGATTGCCACGGGCTGGTCGACCCGGGCTTCGCCGGCAAGTGCGTAGTGGCGACCAGCGCTCTGGGCACGGTCGCCGGCATCGTAGAGGAGGAGAGTGCCAGCGGGCGGAGCGCCAGCGGGAGCCCCTACTCGGCGGGCACCAGCGGGGTACAGGAACGAGACCTCGTCTGGCGTCGTAAGGGGGCTCGCTGGGTGCTCGCCCTTCGGCGTCTCTTCCCGGCGAACACCGGCCTGCCGTCGCTCCTGTGGGCCGACGATGTCGCCAGGGACGGAGACGTCGATCTCGTTTTCGTCACACCCACCGACCGCGCCAGCTTCGGCAACGAGCTCGACGTCGTGGCGGGGAACGGCCGGGTCACCCTCTACCGGTACCTCGGGCAGGGCTTCGCTGAGGTGCCAACCGCAGGAGGCCTAGTGACTTACGTACCGGGCTGGACGGAGAAAAACGGGCCGTTCAGCTCGTACGACCAGGTGCTCATCGGCTACACGGGCGGCTCGTGGCGAGTTTCATCCGAGCAGTACGTCCCTATCGCGGCGGCGCTCGACCAGCACAAGGGGGCATTTTGGGACAGCCGGGCGGTCCCCGCCTCATAGCCCTCCGGGAGCCTGGCGCACTACCTGGACCAGCGAGCCGGGGCATCGGCCGGGCCGAGAGCGCCAGCACCGGGTGGCTCATCTCCTTCGGCTCCGTGCTGCGACGCGGCGGCCGCCACGGCGAGGCGGTCGACGAGGTCGTTGAAAGGGTCGGAGCTGTGCCCCTTCACCCATCTGAACTGCAAGCGACCAGGCACTTCTCGGTAAAGGTCGACCAGAGGTTCCCACAGGTCGCGGTTCGCCACTGGCTGGCGAGCCGAGCCGGTCCAACCCTTTGCCAACCACTTTTCCCACCAACGGTCCCGAAAACAATTGACTACGTACGTGCTGTCGCTCACTATCTCCAGCGAGCCCGGCAACGAGCGCGCTGCGTCGAGGGCAGCCGAGATCTCCATGCGCTGGTTGGTGGAGCGAGTGGCGGCGCCGCTGCGCCAACGCCCGCCAGGCACAGCCCAAGCCCAACCGCCGGGGCCAGGGTTGCCCAGGCAAGCACCGTCTGTGTAGACCCGTGTTCTCGGTCCCGGCTCCTGGGGGCTCCCGTGTTGCGCTTGTGTCATCACACAAGCATGCCCCGGGCGCCGGTTGTCCTCGTGCAGTGGCGGTGAGCTTGCCAGAACGGGCAGCTCAGAACCGGTCCCACGGCAAGAGGCACGGCTGATTGGGCGTCCTACTACCTCTCATGGCGAATTAGGCGCGACGATAGAAGACGTGATCTTCGACGGCATTTCCCACCAGATACCTGACATCGACCCGACCGAGACCGAGGAGTGGGTCGATTCGTTCGACGCGGTCCTCGACGTCCATGGCAAGGCGAGAGCGCGTTTCCTGCTGATGAAGCTCCTCGAGCGGGCGAAGGAAAGCCAGGTCGGGTTCCCCGCCACGGTTTCGACCCCGTACGTCAACACCATCCCGCCAGACCAGGAACCCTGGTTCCCAGGCGACGAGGACACGGAGCGGAAGATCCGCGCCTACATACGATGGAACGCGGCAGTGATGGTGGTGAGGGCAAATCACATCGCCGACGGGATCGGCGGCCACCTGGCGACATTCGCTTCGTCTGCGTCCCTTTACGAAGTGGGCTACAACCATTTCTTCAGGGGGAAGGGTGGAAAGAACCGGGGCGACCAGGTGTTCTTCCAGGGCCACGCTGCCCCGGGCATCTATGCACGCGCCTTTCTCGAAGGTCGCCTGAGCGAGGGCCAGCTCGAGCACTTCCGCATGGAGCTCGCGGGCGCGGCCGCCGGGTGCGGCGGCCTATCGTCGTACCCGCACCCCCGCCTCATGCCTAAGTTTTGGGAGTTCCCCACCGTCTCGATGGGCATCGGGCCGCTCAACGCCATTTACCAGGCCCATTTCAACAAGTACCTGCACAACCGCGGAATTGCCGACACGAGCGGCTCGCGGGTGTGGTGCTTCGTCGGCGACGGCGAGTGCGACGAGCCCGAGACGCTTGGAGCGTTGAGCTTGGCAGGACGCGAACAGCTCGACAACCTCGTCTTCGTCGTCAACGCCAACCTGCAGCGCCTGGACGGCCCCGTGCGGGGCAACGGCAAGATCATCCAGGAGTTGGAGGCGGTCTTCCGGGGTGCCGGCTGGAACGTGATCAAGGTCATATGGGGTTCTCGCTGGGACGAGCTGCTCGCGCGCGACGTGGGCGGGGTGCTGCTCAACAAGATGAACACCACCGTGGACGGCGAGTTCCAGAAGCTGGCGACTGAAGACGGCAGCTACATCCGCGAGCACTTCTTCGGCCCGGACCCGCGGCTCAACAAGCTTGTGGAGCACCTGAGCGACGAGGACCTGCGGACGCTCCCCCGCGGCGGCCACGACTACAAGAAGCTCTACGCGGCCTACAAGGCGGCAACCGAGACCACTGGTCAACCCACCGTGATCATCGCCAAGACCATAAAAGGGTGGGCGCTCGGGCCCTCCATCGAGGCGCGCAATTCGACCCACCAGATCAAAAAAATGAGCGCCGCCGAGCTGAAATCGCTCCGGGACCGCCTGCACCTCCAGGCCGAGATCGGCGACGAGGCGCTCGAGGCCGGGAAACCTCCGTTTTACAGGCCTCCGGAAGACAGCCACGAGTTCAAGTACATGATGGAACGGCGCAGGGAGCTGGACGGTTTCCTGCCGGAGCGGGTGGTCCGCTACGAGAGCCTGCCTGCTCCTGATGACGCCGCGTTCGTCGAGTTCGACAAGGGGTCGGGCAACCGGGAAGTGTCGACGACGATGGCTTTCGCGGTAATGCTGCGAGGGCTGCTGCGCGACAAGGCGATCGGCCGGCGCGTCGTGCCGATAATCCCCGACGAAGCCCGCACTTTCGGGATGGACGCCCTCTTCAAGGACTTCAAGATCTTCGCTCCTCTGGGACAGTTGTACGAGCCCGTTGACTCCAAGCTCATGCTTACCTACTCGGAGGCAAAGGACGGGCAGATCCTCGAGGAGGGCATAACTGAAGCCGGTGGCCTGGCGGATTTCACCGCGGCGGGGACGGCTTACGCGACATTTGGCCAGCCGATGGTGCCATTTTTCATCTTCTATTCGATGTTCGGCTACCAGCGTGTCGGCGACATGATATGGGCAGCAGCAGACATGCGAGCGCGTGGCTTTTTGGTGGGGGCCACTGCGGGGCGGACCACATTGACCGGCGAAGGCCTCCAGCACGACGACGGCCAATCGCACCTGTTGTTCTCGGTGGTGCCCAACGTCCAGGCTTACGACCCGGCGTTCGCCTACGAAACCGCAACGATCGTGCGCGACGGCATCGCCCGGATGTACGGGGAAGGCGGCGGCGAAGACATCTTTTATTACATCACCCTCTACAACGAGAACTACACGATGCCGCCAAAGCCTGAGGGCGTGGACGAGGGCATCTTGAGAGGGCTCTACCGGTTCGCTGGAGCGCCTGAGGGGCCGACCCGGCGAGTAACGGTCCTTTTCTCCGGGTCGGCGAGCCAGGCGGCGCTGGAAGCACGGCAGCTCCTTGCCCAAAACCATGACGTGGCTGCCGAACTGTGGAGCGCCACGAGCTACAAAGCGCTGCGGGAGGAGGCATTGGAGGTCGACCGCCACAACCGCCTCCACCCCTCGGAGCCACCGCGGGCCCCATATGTGAGCGAGGCCCTGGCGAACGCGGAAGGGCCGATCATTGCGGTCACTGACTTCATGAAGGCGGTGCCCGACCAAATAGCGCGCTGGGCACCGGGCCCTTTCATAACGCTTGGCACCGACGGCTTTGGCCGCAGCGACGCCCGCCCGGCTTTGCGCCGCCACTTCGAGACCGACGCCGCCCATATCGTGGTCGCTGCGTTGGACGGGCTGCGCCAGGCCGGCGAAGGCAAGGCAGAAGAAGTCGAAGACGCCATCCGCCGCTACGGCATCGACCCGGACTACCCGGGCGCGGCCACGTTCTAAGCTTTTCGAATGGCGCTCTACTTAAGCGGAGACCCTGAGGCGGACGCATTGCTCTCCGAGGACCCACTCGCGCTGCTCATAGGCATGGTCCTCGATCAGCAGGTCCCCTTGGAGCGAGCCTTCAGCTCTCCCCGGGACCTGCGGGACCGCCTCGGTGGCCAGCTCGACGCCGGCGCGATCGCGGCGATGGATCCCGCCGAGCTCGCAGCCCTTTTCTCGGAGAGGCCGGCGCTCCACAGGTTCCCGGCCTCCAATGCCGGCCGTGTCCAGCAGCTCTGCCAGATCATCGTGGATGACTACGGCGGGGACGCCGCCCGCGTGTGGGAGGGCGCCTCCAGCGGGACCGAGCTGCTCCGGCGTGTGCGCGCCCTACCCGGCTTCGGCGAGCAGAAAGCGAAGATTTTCGTGGCGCTGCTCGGCAAGCAGCTCGGGGCCCAGCCATCAGGGTGGCAGGAGGTCAGCAAACCCTTTGGCGACAAAGGCACTCACTTCTCCGTCGCGGACATTACGGGCAAGGAGTCGCTGCTCCGAGTTCGTGCTCACAAGGCTCAGATGAAAGCGGCGGCCAAAGCCAAGGGGCCAGGCGACTAGGGACCCACAGCGGCCGACCCGAGGTGCCGGTCGAACCACCCGAGCAGGAGAGCTATGGCGCGCGGGTCGTGCAGGAGCATGTGGCCGGCACCGGCCAGGACACGCAGCTCCGCTGTAGGTCTGGCTGCGTCAGCCAGCTCCCGGGCGTCCGTGAGCGGCACGATCTCGTCGTTGGCGCCATGCACGATCAACAAGGGCCGCGGGGGCACCTTGGCCACGAGCTCGGTCGGGCGGACCTCGCGCCATTCCCGTGCCCAGGCCCCGACGTCGGGCGGGTAGCCCCTCGTACGGATGACCCCTGCAGCCCTGGCCTGGGCTACGAACTTGCGAGGGTCACCGCCTCGCTCGAGGAACTCGGCTGGGGGAGCAAACGCGGCCACGCCGCCAATGGAGGGGTCCTCGCCGGCGGCGCAGATCGACAGCGTGGCCCCTGCTGCAAAACCAACGAGCCAGATTGTCTCTATGCCGGGGACAGCTCGCATGGTCTCGACGGCCGTTACCAGGTCGGCCCGCCATCCTCCAAGCGAAAAATCACCCCCCGAAGCCCCTGTGCCCCGGAAGTCAAAGGTCAAGACGGCGGCGCCCGTTTCAGCGGCCAGTCGTGCGGCCAGTTGGGGGTACCCGTAGCTCGGCGTGCCCGCCCTCTGCAGCGGCTCCGGGAAACCGTGCGACAGGACTATCCCGTCGCGCCCGGAACCAGATGCCGCCGAGAAACTGGGCCTGGCCAGGTAGCCGTTCAAGGTGGGCCCGTCGGGCTGGGCGAGGCTCAAAGCCTCCCCTGCGGCCCGGCCACCACCCCAACCGTTGGCGCCTTTGGGAGCACCCAGGCCGGCCGCCCCGCTCGTACTGGCCGGCTCCTTTTTTGCCATCCCGCTAGGCTATAGGACCGCGATGCAGCGAGCCTCCAGCGGACAGTAAAACACCGGGGAACGCGCACCTTGGCGTCCCCCGGTGTTGACTAACTGGAAAGGGCAGGCGAGGCCGTTTGGTTTACCGAGGGGGACCAACTCCCGGCCGGCATCTCCTGGGTGTCTGGCTTGGACTAACCAGGCGGTCCAGCAGGCCGCTTAGCGGCCAGCCACCTCCGAGGTCCCAGATCGTTGACTACTGCTCAGCTGGACCACCTCCTTTCTTCGGTAGCCCAAGTCTAACGCGCACGTCCGTCGGCGGTGGCGGATATCCAACTGACTATTTTCTCCTACGGCCGTAGTGGTAATACCCGCCCGGCTAATATCATGGTCCCTGATGCCACTCACGACCCCCTCCGCCGCCTCTGTAGACACTGCTGCCGGCCCGCCTGGAGCGCCCGGCGAAGCGGCCCTGTTCGAAACCCGCGACCTGCACGTTTCTGTCCAGGGCACCGAGATCCTCCGCGGCGTAAATCTGGTGGTCCCGGCTGGTGAACTGCACGCCTTGATGGGGCCCAACGGCGGCGGCAAGTCGACGCTGGCGAAGTCCCTTCTTGCATCGCCCGGGTACGAGGTGACACAGGGCCAGAATCCTCTACAAGGGCGAGGACATCACCCAGTGGCCGACGGAAACTCGTGCGAAGGCGGGCATTTTCCTGGCGTTCCAGTACCCCGAGGAGATCGCCGGCGTGCCCCTGGTCCAGTTCCTCCGCCAAGCGCTCTCGGCACGCAAAGGCGTCGAGCTGTCGGTCCTCGAGCTGCGCCTCGGCATCATGGAGTGGATGCGCAAGCTCGACATGGACGCGTCCTTCGGGGACCGCTACCTGAACGAGGGCTTTTCCGGCGGGGAAAAGAAGCGCAACGAGGTGCTCCAAATGGCGGTGCTGGAGCCCGACCTGGCCGTGCTCGACGAAACCGACTCGGGCCTCGATATCGACGCGCTCAAAGTGGTGGCCTCCGGTGTCGGGGAAGTGCGGGCGGCTCGGCCCCGCCTCGGCGTCCTACTTATAACCCATTACCAGCGGATCCTGAGCCTCCTGGCACCGGACGCGGTGCACCTGCTCGTCAACGGGCGCATCGTGGAAAGCGGCGGTCCCGAACTGGCTCGCCGGCTCGAGGAGGAAGGCTACGAAGCATGGAAGTGAGCTCGCTCACAGCACCGCTCGACGTTGCCCGCATAAAAAAGGACTTCCCGATCCTGGAGCGCGTGGTGCACGGCAAGCGTCTCGTGTACCTGGACACCGCATCGTCCTCGCAAAAGCCGCTGGCCGTAATCGAAGCCATGTCCCGCTACTACGAGACCACGCACGCAAACGTCCACAGGGGCGTCTATGAGATAGCTCAGGAAGCCACGCGGCTTTACGAGGAAGCTCGGGCAAAGGTGGCCGGCTTCATAGGCGCGAGCTCACCAGACGAAGTGGTGTTCACGAAGAACGCCACCGAGGCGATCAACCTCGTCGCCTACTCATGGGGCCGCAAGAACATCGGGCCGGGGGACGTGGTGGTGACGACCGAGATCGAGCACCATGCCAATTTCGTCCCTTGGCTGCAGCTGCGTGAGGAAACAGGGCCCAGCTCCGTTTCCTACGCCTCGGCGACGACGGCGCGCTCGACCTGGACAACCTCGTCCAGCTCCTCGACGGCGCCAAGTTGCTGGCTGTCACGGGCGCTTCTAACGTGCTCGGGACCCTCCCCCCGGTGCGCACTTTGGTAGACGCCGCTCACGCCGCCGGCGCGCTCGTGCTCGTGGACGGCGCCCAGTATGTCCCCCACCTGCCGACCGAAGTATTGGACCTAGGGGCCGACTTCGTGGCCTTCACCGGCCACAAGATGCTGGGGCCAACCGGGATCGGCGCCCTGTGGGCCAGGCGCGAGCTGCTCGAAGCGATGCCGGCGTTCCTGACCGGAGGCGAGATGATCCGCGATGTGCGCCTCGACGGGTTCACCACTAACGACATCCCCTGGAAGTTCGAGGCCGGCACTCCTCCGATCGCCGAAGCCATTGGGCTGGGCGTCGCCATCGACTACCTCCGGGGCATCGGGATGGGAGCGGTCCGTTCCCACGAACAGGCCCTGACCTCCTACGCCATGAAGGCGCTCAAGGAACGCTACGGTGACGACATTGTCATATATGGCCCTCCCCCCTCAGCGGTGCGGGCGGGGATCGTCAGCTTCTCGTACAAGGACATCCACGCCCACGACCTGTCCCAGGTGCTCGACGAGGTCGGGGTCTGCGTGCGTGCCGGCCACCACTGCGCCAAACCGCTTATGCGCTGCCTCGGGGTTGGCGCCACTCCGCGGGCGTCGTTCTCGGTCTACAACGACGAGGCCGATGTCGATGCCCTAGTCGACGCCATCCGCGGCGCCGACGTCCTTTTCGGCTGAGAAACCGGAGCATTCGGAGCTGTCATGCCAGGACTTGAAGACCTTTACAGGGAAATAATCCTCGACCACTACCGCAACCCTCGCAACAGAGGCGAGCTGGAGTCGCCGCCTGCCGTACGGACCGAGGGCTTCAACCCGCTTTGTGGCGACGAGATCGTCGTTTTCCTGGACGTGGCCGGCGACGTCATCGCCGACCTGAAGGTTGCCGGCCAAGGCTGCTCCATCTCGCAGTCCTCGGCTTCAATGATGTCTGCTGCCGTAAAGGGCAAGACGGTCGCTCAGGCCCGCTCGACAATCAGGGCGTTCCGGGCCATGATGTCGCTTCACGTGCAGCACTTGGACGGGCCCGGCAGCGACGAAGGCGACAAGACCGGGCCAGAGCGTAGCGGGGCCGAAGTCGCTGCCGACGAAGGCGTCGCCCTGGGCGACCTCGAGGCACTTCAGGGAGTCGTGAAGTTCCCAGTGCGGATCAAGTGCGCGACCCTGTCTTGGCACACCTTGGCCCAAGCCCTCGACGAGGCGGAGGCGCTGGCCCCGGGCAGCTGAGCCTGGGATGCAAGCCGAGCCCAGGCAGGCCGAGCCCAGGCAAGGGGCGAGCCAGGCAAGGGGGCGAACCCAGGCAAGGGGCGGGCCCAGGCAAGGGGGCGAACCCAGGCAGGGGCGAAGGCCGCACGCCTGGGGACGAACCCGCCGAACAGAACGGGGTTCGTCCCTCAGGCGCACGTTTCGCCGCGTGGTACGTGGGCATGGTTCGGGCCCACACCCCCCGGGCCCTTCTACCGATCCCTGGCCCTTCTGGGGAGCATCGTTGTCGCCTATCGCACGTTTACTCCCCAGATGGCATTTCGGGACCAAGAACTTCAGCTGGGCCGCTCTGATATATCATGATATATCATGATATATCTATGCGCGTACCGGTCAGGTGGCCGGTACCGCCCATCCCATCTGCTCGGCGATGTCCTTGCAGGTGTGGCACAGCGGGTATTTCTTGGGGTCTCGGCCCGGCACCCAGACCTTTCCGCACAAGGCCCTGACAGGGGTGCCCATCACCATGCCTTCGACAACCGTCGGGCCGGCGGAGACAAACTCGCCATCGTCTGTCGACACGCCCTCCAGCACGATATGAGCCATGCGCTCGTGGTCGCCGTCAAGAAGCGGCTTCGGCGGAGCGACGGCAGTTTCGCTTACAGCGCTCATCCCACAAAGGGTAGCTCTCGTAGTAGGGACGAACAGTAGGAAAAGGGTGAGCCACGCCGCGGAGCGAGTGCCGCGCACTGGGCGTGCAACGCTCACACGGTCCGTGCGATCGGCGTCGCGGCAGCCGCAGGGTGTAGTCGACCAGGCACTTTCCAAGTATCGTTGCCTTATAGGGAAGACCGCTGGGCCGACAGAAATAGCACCATCGGCAGGGCTGGAGCCGAGCGTGACCGGGCGACCTCTTGCTGGCGCGAGGCCCCCCGGGGTGGTCAACCGCTGGGGCGCGCTGGTGGCCGTGAGCCTGGCGACCCTTATGATGTTGCTCGATTTCATGGCGGTGGCCGTGGCTCTCCCTGCGGTCCGCCACAGCCTCAACGCTTCGTTCCCAGAACTCGAGTGGGTGCTCGAAGCGTTTGTCCTCACGCTCGCAGGATTGGTCCTCACGGCGGGCCATATAACCGACATAGTCGGCCGGCGCCCTATCTTTCTCGGGGGCCTGGTCGTGTTTGGGATCGGGTCTGTCCTCGGCGGCCTGGCCGAGACGCCTTACGCCCTTATAGGGGCCCGGGTGGTACAGGGCATAGGCGGGGCATTCCTCTTCGCCACAGGTTCCGTACTGCTGACCGAGACCTTCCGCGAGGCACGGGGGCGGGCAGCCCTCGCTGTGTGGGGAACCGTCACAGGCGTAGCCGTCGCTTGCTCTCCCCTCGTGGGAGGCGAGATCGCGTCCACTCTTGGCTGGCGTTGGCTGTTCTGGCTAGAGGTGCCGGTTTCCGTGCTGGCGCTTCTGATCGGGTTCGTTGCGATCAAGGAGCCTGACGCAACAGTCCGGAGTGCAAGCAAGCAGCCGGCCAAGACGGACGGTAGAGACGATCGTCTGCCAATCTTTGACTGGCTGGGCTTCATCCTCTTCACGGGGGCCTTCGCTATCCTCGTGACCGGTCTGGTGCGGTCCACGACTGCGGTCGAGGGCTTCTCCAAGAGCGGGGTTATGGCTTGTTTCGTCATGACCGGCCTTTTGCTGATCGCGTTCATCGCCTGGGAGACGGTCGCGCGCGCGCCGATGCTCGACGTTTCGCTGTTCCGCCGACGAACCTTCGCAGGCAGTTCGATCGCGGCCTTTGGGCTTTCCATGGCGGTACTGGGCCCGGTCCTGTGCCTCGTCGTTTACATGTCGTTCGACCGGGGCTACACGGAGCTAAGCATCGGTACCCACCTGCTCCTCCTCACGGGCGTGACCTTGCCGTTCCTCCCGCTGACGGGATTCCTAGGCAGGTACATCCCTGTGAGACTCCTAATTTGCGGCGGGCTCGTGCTAGTAGCCACCGGCTTGTGGCTAATGAGCCGGTTGTCCGCGGCTGGGAGCTTGTCCGAGCTGGTTCCGGGATTGATCGTCGCAGGTGTGGGCCTCGAACTGGTTAACCCTCGCTTGGCTTCCGCCGCCGCAGCGACGGTCCGACCTGCCATTGCGGCCGCTGCTTCCCGGACCATCTCGACCTTCCGCCAAATAGGGATCGCGACCGGGGTCGCAGTGTTCGGTGCAATCTTCGCAACACAGCTGAACGACAACATTTCGGAGCGCACCACCGGTTTCCGTCAGCTCGCCAATGAAAGCCCCTCCATCGCGAGCCTCGTGCTCGACGGCCACACGGCACAAGCCGTGAGCTCCACTCCCGCCGCGGTCCGCTCGCAAATCGTGCCGATAATCCAGACGGGCTTCGCCGGGGCAATTCATGATGTCTTTTTCGTGGCGGCCTTTGTCGCATTGGGCTCGGCCGTGCTGGCACTGTCGACCCGTTCGAGCGATGTCCCGAGGACCGGAGCGAGCCAGCTGCGCAGCCAAAGCTCGGTCAGCCATGGCTTGGGCAACGGAGCGACGCCTGGGCGCACGACCGCCCCATCGGCAAACGGTGCCCGGCCCGACGCGGCAGTGCGCGCGGCACTTGCACCCGAGACATCGGCGGCGGCCACCTTGGCCGCGCTCGGCATAACGGTGGCAACTCCCCGCCACCCCGACGAGCCCACCATCCTCGACGAGCTCACTACGGGTGGCGAGCTGGCCAGACTGAGAGAGCTGGCCGCAGTGGCCAGCGAGGCAGGGACCACCGAGGCATGGACCACCGAGGCAGGGACCACCGAGTCATGGGCCAACGAGGAACTGGCCCCCGACGCACCTGTTGCCGACGCACCTGTTGCCGACGCACCTGTTGCCGACGCACCTCTTCCCGACACACCTGTTGCCGGCGCACCTGTTCCCGACATACCTGTTGCGGACGCACTGGCCCCCGACGTGCTGGCCATCGAGCCCGAGGCGGCTCCCCTGCCCCCCTCGATCGCAAGGATCCCGGCAGTGCAGACATGGCCCGGATGGGCCGGGTGGCAGGCACCGGATGAGGAACCGGGCAATGATGTCGGCCCGACTGTCCGTGCGGACGTGCCCGTGGCGAGCCTGCCAGCGGACGAGGCGGTGCCAGAACTACCGGTACAACCCCCCGGCGAGGAGGCCGCAGAGGGCACCGATAAGGTGACCGTCGCCGACTTCTTGTCGTTCTGGCCCGGACCTGCACAACGGCCCGATCCCGTGGTACCGCTCGACGACCTGGCCGAGACCGCGGGGCCCCACCCCGCCAGCGGAGCTGCTGTCACCGACAGCGAGCCTGAAGAAGAGGTTCTAAACGAGGCCGGAACAGAAGCTGAGGTCCCCGCCGAGGCCGGACCTGAAGGTCCAGGCCCTGAAGATGACGTTGTTACGGAGGCCGGACCTGAAGGTGCGGGCCCTGAAGATGACGTTGTTACGGAGACCGGATCTGAAGGTGCGGGCGGTCCCATCGCCCCGACCATTGGAAGGCGCTGGGTGCGTGGCCAGGTCACGACGGCCACCGGTGAGCCCTTGGCCGGCGCGCTGGTGACCCTTGTCACCGCGGACGGCGACGAAGCAGGCCACGCTATCGCCGGCTCGGACGGCTGGTTCGCCGTCGGTGACATGTGGGAAGGGACCTATACGCTGATAGCCGCTGCGCCGCACTTCAGGCCCGCCGCCAGTACGTTAGCGCTGAGCTCCGAGCAGGCCGCCGTCATGATCAACCTCCTCGGCATCGGCTCTATCACCGGCAAGATAACCACCGCCAAGGACGGCTCACCGATGAGCGTGGACCTCGAGCTCCTCTGCCCGGACGGGGACGTCGCGGCTCAGTACCGGACCGGCAAGAACGGCCGTTTCTCGCTCACGGACCTGGTCGAGGGTAGCTACGAACTCGTGGTCCGCCACGCCGGCTACCGCACGGCGGAAGTACCGGTCCTTGTCGACCGCGCCCAAACGCTGACGATCGAGGTCGCCTTGGTTGGGGTAGGCCACCTTTACGGAGCGGTGACGGGACCGGGCGGTGGGTGGGTGCCTGATGTGCAGGTGACCCTGACGGACGGGACCGGCACGGTCGTCGCGACTACCGGGACCGATGGGGCTGGCAGCTTCCGCTTTTCCGAGATCCCGGAGGGGCCCTACACGGTCTGTGCGACAGCGTTCGGCGCCGTCTGCTCGGTAGTGGAGGTCGAGGCAGGGTCGACCGTTGCCGCCGACGTCAACCTCGCCTCGCTCTGAGCAGCCTTAAGCGCAAAGATGGCATAGACCTATGAACCAAGCCGTGATCGTCGCAGCCGTGAGGAGCCCCATAGGGCGAGCCTTCAAGGGGTCCCTCGTCCAGTTGCGGGCCGACGACATGTCCGCTCAGGTCCTATTGGCGCTGCTCTCCGAGGTCCCGGACCTCAAGCCTGCCGACATTGAAGACGTGATCTGGGGTTGCGCTTCTCCCGCAGGTGAACAGGGCTACAACATTGCGCGTGTGGTGGCGCTGCTCTGTGGGCTCACCGAGGTGCCAGGCACCACTGTCAACCGCTACTGCGCCTCCTCCCTTCAGGCCATCAGGATGGCAGCGCACGCCATCGTGGCAGGCGAGTGCGACGTTTGCGTGGCCGGCGGGGTCGAGTCGGTCAGCCGGTTCGTGCTTGGTTGCGCAGATGACATGCCCGCTACACACAACCCCCGCTTCGAGCAGGCTGAGCGGCGTACAGCTGAGAGGACCTTGGGCGGTTCGCCGCCTTGGGCGCCGCTCGACATAGGAAGCCCCAACAGGCTCACCGATATCTATATAGCCATGGGCCAAACCGCCGAGAACGTACGGGAGCTCTGCGCCGTCTCGCGCGAGGACATGGACCGCTTAGCCTTGCGGTCCCAGGAACTGGCTGTCGCGTCGCAGGACAATGGCTTCTTCGCCCGGGAGATCGTGCCACTCGCGCTCCCCGACGGGACGTGGGTTCTCCGCGACGACTGCCCTCGACGGGGCACCAGTCTGGAAGCCATGGCTGACCTGAAGCCAGCCTTTCGTCCCGACGGAGAAGTAACTGCAGGCAATAGCTGCCCGCTCAACGACGGCGCCGCTGCCGTGCTCCTGATGAGCGACAAGCGTGCTCGCCAGCTCAAAATAAGGCCCATGGCACGCGTTGTGGCGAGCGGGGTTTCGGCGATCGACCCAGAGGTCATGGGCCTCGGCCCGGTCGAGGCTTGCCGGCGAGCGCTCGCGCGGGCGGGCATGACGATGGCCGACATCGATCTCGTCGAACTCAACGAGGCCTTCGCCGCCCAGGTCATCCCTTGTGCGCAGAACCTTGGGGTCGACGAAGACCGCCTCAACGTGCACGGGGGCTCGATCGCCCTCGGGCACCCCTTTGGTATGACCGGTGCAAGGATCATGACGACCCTGCTCAACGGCCTTAACACCGCCGACGCCACGGTCGGCCTCGAAACCATGTGCGTCGGCGGTGGCCAGGGCATGGCGATGATCGTCGAACGCCTTTAGCGACCGCCGCTGAACGGGACGGAAAACGAGGTACCTCTATCCCGGACGCACTAACAGCGTTCGTAAAAACGTCAAACGTGCCATTTTGCCCAATTCGCACCCCGCCTGAGCAGCGCTATCAAAGCGGTCCTTGACCAGGGCCTTACTTTTCACATAGCGTTCCGGGAGTTGTGACGCCGCTAAAACCGCAATTACGTCGCAACGCCGGTTTGGTGGTCGCGGCACTCCTGGTCGCTTCAGCTGCCCTCAGCTCGGCAGTTCCGTCAGCCGGCGCTGACCAGCTCGCCAACTTACGCGCAGAAGCCCAGGTACTCGCGAGCAAGATCTCCGCTCTAGGCCAGACCGAGGCGGCCCTTGGCGAACAGTACGACGGCGGCGTCGTTGCCTTGCAGCAGGCCAATGCCCGTGTAGCGGCGGCGGCAAAGCAGCTGAAAGGTGCCGAGGCGCACCAGGGCCGTGCGATTGCCAACCTCCGCCAAGACGCTGTGGCAGCCTACGTAGGCGCCGGGCCGCAGTTCGCAGTAGCTGGCTCTGTACCGCTGGGCAACCTCAACGACGCATTGGTCCGCCAAGAGCTCGAAGAGACGTTTGCAGCTGACCAGTCAGACGCGCTCGACAGTTACCGCCTGGCCGCAGCAGTGGCCAGCACCGACAGGGCCCAGCTCGTGCTCGCAAGGAACGCTGCCGCAAAGCAGGTCGGCCGGCTCGAGGCAGACCGCCAGCGAGTACAAACCGCCGAGGACCAACTGGTCTCCCTGCAAGAGGGTGTGAAAGGCCAGATTGGGACCCTTGTTGCCCAGATCGAAGCCGAAGAATTGGCGGCCCAGCAAAGGGCAGAAGCCCAACGCCTGGCTGAAGAGCGGGCGGCGGCGGCGGCAGCAGCGGCAGCAGCAGCTGCAAGCGCGCAGGCAGCGGCAACTGCTGCGGCTGCGGCTGCGGCTCGGCAGGCCCAGGACACGGCGTCATCAAGCCCGGCTGCCAGCCCGGTTGGCAGTACGGCAGACATCCCCGGCGTGTCCTCCGCGGCCGCGATAGCAGTGCAAGCTGCCGAGAGCAGGGTAGGCGACCCCTATGTCTGGGGCGCAGCGGGCCCGGGGGAGTTCGACTGCTCGGGCCTGGTCATGTGGGCATACGGGCAGGCAGGCGTTTCCCTGCCTCATTACAGCGGCAGCCAGTACGACGACACCGTTCAGATCCCGATGTCGGACCTCGAGCCCGGCGATCTTGTCTTCCCGGCCGACCCCGGGGACCACGTGGCTATGTACATCGGCAATGGCGAGATCGTGCAAGCGCCCTACACCGGAGCGGACGTCCAGATAATCCCGCTCAACCCAGCTTTCTTCGTGCTGGCCAGTCGGGTCGGCTGAGCGCGCCCGACAGCACCCCTCCAGCGCATCCCTCTCCCACTCGTTCTTGCAGGTCAACTTACCTTTTAACGGCCGTTGCGGAGGGGGGCTACTTGACTCCGTTCAAGCCTTAAACTACGCTCAAATTCCGGGTGGCGCACCACCACCTCCCGCCAGCTCGAACTCGGGGGCGGCTCAGACCCTCCCGAGGGCCAAAGCCGGGGGCGAGCTAAGCAAAACTGGAAAGAGGAGGAAAACAAGTAATGAGGAAACAACGCTTGTTTGCCGTGCTCACGAGCGGCGCATGCCTGACGTTGATGCTGTCGCTAGGGCCAACGGCAACCGCTAATGCGTCCGCCAACATCAAACACGGTGGGGTGCTGCACGTTGTGATGCCCTGGGTTACGATCCCAGACAACTTCAACCCGCTCAACCCGGGCCAAGAGGGTTCCACCGCCGGTGGCACCCTGAGCCTGCTCTACGAGGGCCTCGCGTACGACAACCCCTATACGGGTGCTATCAGCGATCTTCTCGCAACAGGCTGGAAATGGTCCAACGGTGGGAAGACCCTGACGATAGACACCCGTACGGGCGTCGACTGGAACGACGGCAAACCGTTCAGCGCCGCTGACGTGGCCTTCACCTTCAACTACATCCACAAGTACCCGGCGCTCGACATAGGTGGGGTGTGGGCCGCAGGGCTCGAATCGGCGAGCGTGGGGAAGGCTCCCAACACCGTGGTGCTCACGTTCAAGACGCCCAGCATCGTGAACGCGCCAAACATCATAAAGCAGCTGATCATCCCCAAGCACATCTGGTCGAAGATAAGCGACCCGGTCACCTACCCCAACCTTCACCCCGTAGGTACTGGGGCGTTCTTACTCAAGACGTACGAGCCTACCTTCGTAAGTTACGTGAAGAACCCCAACTACTGGCAGGCAGGCGAGCCGTATGTGAGCGGCGTGACGTACGAAGCGGTCAAGTCCGACGCTACCGCCGAGCTGTTGGTGCTCAACGGTGACGCCGCCTATACCTACGACTACATCACCGACGCCCCGGCTACTTTTGAGTCCGCCCACCCCTGGAACAAGATTTATTGGCCGGCCTACGAGGACAACATCCTCTACATGAACGACGCCGCCGCACCGTTCAACGACGTCAATTTCCGCAAGGCAGTCGCCATGACGGTAAATACGACACAGGTCGCCAACCTGGCGTACTTCGGGGCCCTTCCTGCTGCCAACGAATCCGGCATCACGACGGGCCAAGTCAGCTCGTGGGTACCGTCGTCGGTCAGCTCGCTGGAGTGGAGCTACAACCCGTCGGCTGCCTTGACGATGCTAGAGAGCAACGGCTACAAGCTCGTGGGCGGTCAACTCGAGGATCCGTCTGGCAACGTGATACCGACCCTCAAGATCCTTATCGGAGCCGGTTGGACCGACTTCATCTCGGTCGCCACAACGCTCCAGTCGGAACTGAAGCAGATCGGCATAACTTCAACGGTCGACCAGGAGCCTTGGTCAACCTATTACCCCTCGATCCTCGACGGCACCTATCAGTTCGCAGTCTCGTGGTCCAACAACAACAATGCAACGCCCTACTACGAGTACTACGACCTGCTGGACTCCAATGAGATGGTGCCGGACGGCACCGCCAGCACCGGTTTCAACTGGGAGCGTTGGTCGAGCCCGACGATCGATGCGGCCCTCGCAAGTTACGCATCGACGAGCAGCCTTTCGGTGCAGAAAGCCGACATGGCAACTGTTGAGAAGTCCGTCTTGCAGAACGTCCCGGTCATCCCCCTCACCGGTAGGGCCAACTGGACCGACTACTCGACCCGTTACTTCACCGGCTGGCCGAGCCAAAAGAACTCGTATAACGCCGGCGAACCGCCTGACAATGCCACCGGCGCTGAATTGATGTTCCTGAACGTCCATTTGGGCTAGCGTCAGCCTGATGCCCGCAGTAAAGCTCGGCTAAACCGAAGCTGCATAAAGTGAGTTACGCAGGGAGCGGGCGCACCTCAAGGTGGGCCCTTCCCTTTCAGGTGAACGGCAACGTGAAGACGGAGGGGTAGGGACCGGGTGCAATACCTACTGAGGCGGGTCGGGCTCCTGCTGCTCACGTTGTGGGTCGCTCTCACCGTCAACTTCGCACTGCCCAGGCTGATGCCGGGCAACCCGCTCGAGCTCATGATGGGCAAGCTGGGCGCCCAGGGCGGCCAGGTCTCGGCCTCAGCTGCTAAAGCGATCGCCAAGGCGTACGGCCTTGACAACACCCACAGCGCGATCTCCCAGTACTTCACCTACCTCCACCAGACCGCCTTGGGCCACTTCGGCTTGTCCATCTCGGAATACCCCGAGAAGGTGAGCACCCTGATCGGCAACGAACTGCCCTGGACCATCGGGCTCGTAGGTACTGCAGTAGTCATCGCCTTCGTCGTCGGGACTGCGATCGGGGCAATGGCGGCGTGGCGGCGGAGCGGGTTCTTCGACAGCCTCCTGGTCCCAACCGGCGTGATGCTGCAGGCCATGCCGGCGTTCTGGTTGGGCATCCTGCTGCTCTACTTCTTCGCCTACCGGTTCGGTTGGTTCAACGTTTCCAGCACCAACCAGGTCGAGGCTCGGCAGCTGGCGAGCTTGTCCGGCCTTTGGGCGATCATCGAGGCCTCTTTCCTGCCGGCAGTTGCCCTGGTCGCCGTCTCGCTGGGCGGCTACGTGATCCTGATGCGCAACACGATGGTCACCGTGATGAGCGACGATTTCGTCAAGTTCGCCCGCGCAAAAGGCCTGCCCGACCGCATCGTCGCCACCCGCTACGCGGCGCGCAACGCAATCCTGCCCGTGTTTACCAACTTCGCTCTTTCGCTGGGCTTCGTCGTTGCAGGCGCCATAGCTATCGAGGTCGTCTTCGACTACCCCGGTATCGCCGACCAGCTATTGGCCGCGGTCGAGGCCGAGGACTACCCCCTTATGCAGGCGATCTTCCTCATAATCGTCCTGGGGGTACTGCTGGCGAACTTCGTATCGGACCTCGTCTATGTGTTCCTCGACCCCCGCATCCGCCTGGGAGGAAGGTCTTGAAAGCCTTCCTCCGCAACAAAAAGGCCGTTACAGGTCTGGGTATCCTTGTCTTTTTCGTGTTAATGGCCATTTTTGCTGGGGTGATCGACCCCCATGACCCCAACAACATCAACTTCACCCCGCTGGCCCACGTAAGCTCGGCGCACCTGCTCGGCACGACGCCCGAGGGCCAGGACATCTTTTCTCAGCTCATTTATTCGTCGCGTGCGACTCTGGTAGTTGCGCTCGTGACCGGGGGCCTGATCTCTGTCGTCCAGCTTTTTATGGGTGTGTTCTCCGGCTACGTCGGCGGCTGGGTCGACGGGGTGCTGTCGACCATAACCAACGTCTTCCTGGTGCTACCGGGGCTCCCGCTGCTGATCGTCATCGTCGCCTACGTGCAGAACAAGAGCGTCACCACGATCATTGTCGTCCTGACGATCACCGGTTGGGCCTGGGGCGCCCGGGTCCTTCGTTCCCAGGCAATCTCGCTGCGAGACCGGCCCTTCATGGAAGCGGCCCGCATGTCCGGAGAAGGGCGCTTGCGCATCGTGGTTTTCCACGTCGTCCCCAACATGTTCGGGGTGCTGGCAGCCAACTTCTTCGGGGCCGCGCTTTACGGCGTGCTCACCTACACCGTCCTGCAGTACCTCGGCTTGGGCGATATCAACCAACTGACTTGGGGTTCGATGCTCTACGAGGCGCAGAACGACACAGCCTTCCTTCTCCATCTGTGGCTCTGGTTGCTCCTCCCGGGCATTTGCATCCTGCTGCTCGGCACCGGGTTCGGCCTGCTCAACTTCGCCGTCGACGAGGTTGCCGACCCGCGTCTGCGCCGCAACGACCCCGTCAGGTCCTCCGCCCGCACCACCCAAGCCAGCGGGCCAGGTAGCAAGCCCCAGCAGCCCACGACGGGCCCGCTGGTGCCTCCCCCGCCCGGCGAGCTCGCTACGTCTGGAGGAGGAACCTAAATGACCTTGCTCGAAATCAGCGACCTCCACGTCGGTTACGGCTGGGACGAGAGGCACACCACCACGATCGTGAGGGGCATCAACCTCTCAGTGGGAGCAGGAGAGGTCGTAGGGATTGCCGGTGAGTCCGGCTGCGGCAAGTCAACTCTGGCCATGGCGGCGGCAGGGCTGCTCGACCCGCCGGGGCGGATCCTTTCGGGCCATGTCCTTTTCCAAGGCAAGGACCTCAGGGATGCGGGCCGGGAAGAGATGCGAGCGCTCCACCTGGCACAGATCTCAATGGTATTCCAGGCATCGATGAACGTCCTCAACCCTATGACGCGTATAAGGGCACAGTTCCTCGACGCCATGAAGGCCCACGGCGTTCGCTCAGAGGACGAAGCCATGGCCCGTGCCAAGGAGATGTTCGAGCGGGTCAAGCTTCCCGAGCGTTTCCTCGATGCCTACCCTCACCAGTTGAGCGGTGGGATGCGCCAGCGCGCCGTGATCGCCCTATCGGTGGTGTTGAAGCCCAAGTTGCTGTTCCTTGACGAACCGACGACCGCCCTCGACGTTGTCGTGCAGCGTTCGATAATCCAGCTGCTCAACGAGCTCCGCCAGGAGTTCGGCTTTGGCGTGGTGTTCATCACCCACGACCTTTCGCTGCTGGTCGAGATCGCCGACCGGATCGCCATTATGTACGCCGGTGCCATAATCGAGGAAGCTCCTGCAAAGGAACTCTACGAGCACCCCGACCACCCTTACACAATCGGGTTGATGAACGCTTTCCCACCCGTCGGCTCCGTGCGCAGGCGCATGGAGGGCTTGACCGGGCAGCCGCCCGACCTCAGCCAGCTCCCGACCGGGTGCTCGTTTTCCCCCCGTTGCCCCAAGGTCATCCCGGGCGTATGCGACGTGATAGACCCACCAGAAATTATCCCCGTCGAGGGGCACCGGGTCGTCTGCCACCTGTTCAGCCAGAAAGAGGCCCCCGTTGGTTAGCACATTAGGTACTGACGGCTTGCCTGCTGGCTCAGCGAGCGGGCCGATCCCCGTCCTCCAGGTCAGCGGCCTCACCAAGACCTATTCGGTAGGCAAGGTCGGTAAAACCAAGATCGTCCACGCGCTTAGCGATGTCGACCTCTCGGTCGCAGAGGGGGAAGTGCTCGGCCTTGTCGGCGAATCCGGCTCGGGCAAGACCACCTTTGCCCGATCTGTTGCGTTCCTCGAAAGGCCAACAGCGGGCCAAGTCTCGATAAACGGCCAGCCAATGCCGCCTCGGCCCAGCCAACGCCGCCTGCGCGAGCACCGGAGCCAGGTGCAGATGATCTTCCAGGACCCGTACACCTCGCTCGACCCGTTGCACAAAGTCCGCTACACCGTCTCGCGGCCCCTCACCACCTTCGGCATCGTCCCTAAGCATGCGCAACCGGAAGCCGTCAACCAGCTGCTCACCGAAGTAGGCCTGGTGCCACCAGCCGACTTCCTGAGGCGCTACCCGTACCAGCTCTCCGGCGGGCAGCGCCAGAGAGTCGGCGTGGCGCGCGCCCTCGCAGCGCGCCCCTCACTGGTCCTGGCTGACGAGCCGACGTCGATGCTCGATGTGTCGATCCGGCTCAGCATTATGAACCTTCTGCTGGACCTGCGGGAGCGCCAATCTCTTTCGATCGTGTTCGTGACCCACGACCTGGCCGGTGCCTCCTATATGAGCGACCGGATCGCCATAATGTACGCCGGCCATCTCGTGGAAGTCGGTCCCGCTGACGAGGTCATGGGCGAGCCCAGGCACCCCTACACCCAGTTGCTCCGACAAGCGGCGCCCGACCCGGCTGCACACTTCAGCAAGGAGACCCATTTCGAGGCCCGCGGTGACCCGCCCGACCTCACAGACCTGCCGAAGGGCTGCCCGTTTGCCCCGCGTTGCCCGCAGGTACGCGCAGAATGCCGGACTGCGCTGCCCGAATGGCGCCAAGTAGGTCCGGACCACAAAGTCCGCTGCGTCCTGTATTGATCGCGCTGGCGCGAATTGAAACGCCGCCAGGCTGGCGGGAACCAATGACACTAGGAGGTCGGCGTGCTGGAGCCTGAGGGCGACAACAACAACAAGTTTTACTGGGGAGCCGCAACTGCGGCCTACCAGATAGAAGGCTCGCCACTGGCAGACGGCGGCGGTACCTGTGTTTGGCACGAGTTCTCCCACACGCCTGGGACCATTTATCAGGGGCAAACCGGCGATGTCGCCGCGGACCACTACCACAGATGGCCCGAGGACGTCGCACTAATGAAGAACTTGGGCCTGAACAGCTATCGCTTCTCCGTACGCTGGCCCCGCATCCTCCCGGAGGGCACCGGTGCAGTCAATCGTGCCGGGGTCGCTTTTTATGACCGCCTGGTGGACAGCCTCCTAGAGGCTGGCATAGAGCCCTTCGTCACCCTTTTCCATTGGGACCTCCCCGCCGCTTTGTTCAGGCGCGGCGGGTGGTCAAACCCTGACATAGCGAACTGGTTCGGTGAGTACGCCTCTGTAGTAGGCAACGCATTGGGCGACCGCGTCAAGTTCTGGATGACCCTAAATGAGCCTTTTGTCGTGGCAAACGAGGGCCACCTGGTTGGCAATCATGCCCCAGGGATGCGCAACATCTTTCAGGCTTGCCATTGCGTCCACCACCAGATCCGCGCCCATGTCGCCGGCTATCATGCGCTCAAGGCTATAGACGCGAACCTGTCCGTTGGGCTTGCTGTCCATGACGTCGGGGTTTGGCCGGCCAGCGATTCCGAGGAGGACGTCGCGGCGGCAGAACGCGCCGAGGCATGGCACAATTTCCCAATGTTCGTCGACCCTCTGGTATACGGCCGCTACCCTGCCGCTCTCGAGAGCCGGATCCGGGAGTACCTGCCGCGCGGGTACGAGGGTGACATGGACGCCCTCAGAGTTCCGCCTGACTTCCTAGGCGTTAATTACTATTTCACCAACTACGTGCGGAACTCCACCGAGAACTGGTTGGGTTACTCCATTGTGGACGAGCCCGACATGCCGCAAACGTCGATAGCGGGTTGGACCATCCGCCCCGAAGGCCTGCACCGGGTCATCACCCAGGCGCACCTTCGGTACAAGTTGCCTGCCATCTACGTGACTGAGAACGGCGCCTCCTACGACGACACACCTGAGGGCAAGACGGTCCATGACGAAGACCGAACGTCCTATCTGAAGTCTCACGTCGCGGCCGTGCTGCAGGCCAAGGACGAGGGGGTGCCGGTGCAGGGCTACTTCGTGTGGTCGTTCCTCGACAATTTCGAATGGGCGCTCGGGTACTCAAAGCGCTTCGGCATCGTTTACGTCGATTACGAGACCCAAGAACGGATCGTCAAGGACAGCGGCTATTGGTACAGCGAACTTGCCCGCACTGGGAGCATCCCGGCCAGCTGACCACGCCGCGGCCAGCTGACAGCCGCGGCAGCTGACCACGCCGCGGCGAGCTGACCACCCCGCGGCGACCTGCCCACGCGGGCCGGTCCTTTCAGGACAACCGCGCCTCCGGATTAGCGTGCCTCAGGACAGCCGGAGCTTGCCGAACTTGGAATAGCCTGGAACCGGCGGGGTGCCGCCGTTCGCCAGAAGCTCGTCCATCACCAACGTGCATGCACCAAGGGCAACGGCTTCTGCGCCAAGCTGGCCTATTTCTATGGTCACTCGGCTGGCCGTGTACTCCAAAGCTTGGTCGTCCACATGCTTGCGGATCTTTTCCAGCAGCCTCGGGCCGAACTTCAAACCGATCCAACCCCCGACAATTATTTTTTCGGGGTTGAACAAGTTGACCAGGTTGGCCGCTGCCGCACCGAAATACGCAGCAGCCTGGTCGAGGGCAGCTTCGGCAGAACTGTTCGTGAGAGCAGCCTCCAGGAAAGAACCGGCCCATTCCTCGGAATCGGGGTCCGTTGGCGGCGCCGCAGCAGGATCCGTTCGGTACCACTCGTCCAGGAGTGCTCCTGCGCCGATGTAGGCCTCGACGCAACCTGCGGCCCCGCACCGGCAAGTCTTGCCACCGACCACGATGCAGGTGTGGCCCCACTCACCGGCACTCGAAGCTGCACCCCGGTAGATCGTACCGTTCGTAAAGATCGCTGCCCCGATCCCGGTACCCCACAGCGCCACCACTGCGTGGGTGGCCCCGCGTCCGGCGCCCAACCACATCTCTGCCTGTCCGAGTGCCTTGGCGCCGTTGTCGGCAAAGACCGGGAGCCCGGTCCTCTCCCGGATCATGCGCTCGAGCGGGACGTCGCGCCAGCCGATGTTCGGGGCGTGCACACGGGCGTCGCCGCCTAGGTGGGCGACGATCCCGGGCACGGCTACGCCGACTCCGATCAAGCGCCTGCCCTCGGCGCCGAACTGTGCCTGGAGCTTTTCGATAGCCAGGAGGATCTGCTCGATCACAACCTCGGCATCATGGTGCTGAGGGTGCAGGCCGACGTCCACCACTCCCGCGATCCCCATCCTCAAGTCGAATCCCTCAACGCGGATGCGGGTCTCCCCCACCTCTACGCCGATTATCCCTCCGAAGTCGGCGTTAACCTGCAACAGGACCCGCGGGCGCCCGCCGTCAGACTCTTCTAGGCCGACCTCCGATATGAGGCCCTCCTCCAGCAGCGCGGAGGTCACGTTCGTTACGCTCCCGCTGCTTAACCCGGTGAGCTGCGCGAGGGCAACGCGATTGAGCGGCCCCTCCAGGAACAAGCGCCGTAGCACCGCGCCGCGGTTCACCCGTCGGAGGTCCCGTACGGTTGCACTTGATTTGTTCGTATAGGAAATAGCCACTTTACTTATACCTTAGTTCAGCTACGGGTTCGCCTCGGTCGCTGCCGCCTTCACCTGCGCAGCTGGCACTGAGGCCGCCTGCGAGGGAGCCCTGTTTGGAGGCCGCTGCACCGGTATCGTTGCCGCGGGCCAGCGGCGAGGGCCAGACCACGGTGCCGGGACAGCATCGGTGCGCCGTGCGAGCGCGTATGCCAATGATTCGTAGTTGACCCGCCACCCCCGGAAGTGGGGCCACGCCTCAGCCGCGTCCCTGTCCATGGGAAAGCCCACGGTTCGCAACTGTTCGACTGCCGCGGCGAACTCGTCGAAGCCAAGCTCGATGTCGGCGTCGGGGTCCGGGTCCACCTGCACTTCCATCCCTAACGCAGACCCGATCGCGCGCAGCGCCGTAAAGCCCATCCGCAGGGCCCGCCTCGGCTCGATGCGCTCACGGCTGGGGCACAGCGCCAGGAGCATCGCCGCCGAGTCCATCACTGCGAGAAGCCCTACGAGCCAGGAAGAAAGCTTGTGGGGGGAGCGGAAGCGCACGAGCACGGGATAATTGGAGTGGCTCTCCGCGACGTCGGCCGCCCAACGTTCCCACCCGCTATAGAAAGCAGGTAGGTCATCGCTGCGTACCGCGACCCCGTAGCGGGTACGTAGGAGCAGCTCGGGGCCCCACGGGGGCGACCCGGCCCGGGCCAGGAGCAGGGTGACCTCGGTCTCGCGGCGATTGAAGGCCGCGTACAGGGTCGGCAGGTAGCCGATCTGGAGCGCCACCACCACCACTCCGGTGGCCGCCGCTACCACGTCGATCACGGTGGGCACCGCCGAAGGGGTATACGCGAAACCCAGGGTGAACATCGAGCTCCCCGCCTGGCGGAAAGCGCTCGGGAACCCCCCGACCGACGGCCACAGGAGCAGGGCGTAAGCCAGCTCGAAGCAGATCAACCAGGTTGCCAGCTGGGCGAGGATAACTGCCGCTCCCTGCGCGGCGAGCACCTTGTCCTTCAGCGCGTAGCTGCGGATCGGCCGGACGATCATCAAGAAGAGGGCATCTACGCCGGTGTCGACGATGTGCGACATGAGAGTCCGGCTGGCACGAGGTACCACGAGGGTCCGCACAATATGCGCCGTGGTCACGAGCGCGAGCAGAGCTCCGGCTATCACCGCCAGGACGTGCAGCGCTTCCACGCCCCCAGTCTGTCTTGTCCCGGCGCCCGAGCGCCCGTTGGAGGACCTGAGGTGGCGTAGTAGGGCCCGCCTAACCCGGCAAGCCGGCGCCAGCGGCCCTGACATCGGCCGAAGCTCGCCGGAAGGGTACCTCCGCTGCCGGCTTAGGCCTACTTATGAAGTAGCCTTGAGCCAGGTCGCAGCCGAGGTTGGACAGCAGCGCCAGGGTCGGGGCATCTTCGATACCTTCGGCGACCACGCGGAGGCCCAGGGCGTGAGCGAGCTCGACCGTGGACCGCACCAGCTGGAGGTCACGCTCCCGCCCGCCCGCGGCTAATCCCGTTATGAAGACCCGGTCCAATTTGAGCTCGCGCACAGACAGCCCGCTCAGGTGAGCAAGCGACGTGAAGCCGGCCCCGAAGTCGTCGATGGACACCTCGATCCCGAGCGCGAGCAGATCGTCGATGACAACTTTTGAGCCGTCGAAATCAGAGATGACCGTGGTTTCGGTTATCTCGAGCACCAGGAGCCGGGCCGGCACCCCGTGACGCCTGAGGAGCTCGTCGACAACGCCGGCGAACCCCGAGCTGAGCAGGTTGCTCGCCGAGATGTTGACCGAGACGCTTACCTCGTTACCCTGTTCCAACCAAGTGGCGGACTGGCGGAGCGCCTCGTCGACCACCCACTCGGTGAGGCGGCCCATCAAGCCTGCCTCCTCGGCCAAAGGGATGAACTTGAGCGGCGGGACCAGGCCGTGCTTAGGGTGCGACCAGCGCACGAGGGCTTCTACCGCGACGATCTGATCGTTCTGGAGGTTCAATTGGGGCTGGTAATGCAGGACCAGCTGACCCTCTTCGAGCCCCCGGCGGAGATCCTCGACAAGGCTCCACTGGTCGTCGTCGTCGAGAACGGGGTCGTAAAACGCAACGGCTTTTCCGGCCACCTTGGCGCGGTACATCGCCACGTCCGCGCACCAGAAGAGAGCCGCGCTCTCGGTGGCGTCGTTCGGGGCAAGAGCTACCCCGATGGAGGCGCTCACGCTGGCGCTGAGGGATCCAAGCTCGAACGGCTCCTCCAAGCAGTCCATCAGCCTCTGGGCAACCGACCCTGCTTCGGTGGCGTCCGCGTCCATCAAGACAACGGCGAACTCGTCGCCGCCCAACCGGACCGGTGTGTCGATCGCGCGAAGAGAAGCGGTGAAGCGTGCCCCGAGGTGCTCGAGGAGTAAGTCACCGGCAGGGTGCCCGAACGAGTCGTTGATCTCCTTGAAGTGGTTCAGGTCCATGAACAAAAAGGCGAGCTGGCGCTTGTCCGCCGGGTCCGAGCTCCGCTGCTCGTCGAAAAACTGGTCGAGGATCTGGAAGAGGTGGCGGCGGTTCCAGAGCCCGGTCAGCGAGTCGGTGATCGACTCCATGCGGCGTTGCTCAGTTAGCTTTCGAAGCTCCCACATGGTGAGCCCCACCCGCACCCCGGTCACGACCAGGGTCGCCGTCGCCAACCCCACGGCCACCGCTCCGGGGTGGCGTACCGTCCCGGCAATCAGGATCCCGAGTGCGGCTGTCGCTGCAAGCGCTGGCAGCAGCGAACCGATCTGACGCTGTACCACGATGGCATTTTTCCGTGGGCGTACCCACACCGCCATCGAGATGACCAGGATCGCAGACGGCCAAGCGATGCTGTTCGTGACGTTCGCGACTCTGGACATCCCGAAGCCGGTCGACCCGAACAGGTTGAAAGTGTCCCCCACGACGTTCAACGCCATCCCCGTGGCGAGCATCGCCCAGGGGGCCCTCCTGTGGCGCGGCAGCAGGTGGGTACCGCCCACGATGAGCGTCAGCAACAGCAGGTCGCCCAGAGGGTAAGCGAGGCTCGTGGCGACCCCGGCGGCGCTCCCCCCGGCCGTCAGCAGGATCCGGTGAAATGCGAACATGGCGCAGACCGCCGCAGCCCCGAGCGACGCCACGATGCCGTCGAGCCAGCTAGCCACACTGAGCCCTCGTACCTCTTTGCGGAGGAACAGGACCACGGCCACGTAGGCCAGGGGGTAAAACGAAAGGTAGAACACGTCGGGTACCGACGGCGGAGCGGGGGGCGTCGCCCCGCCCAGGGACTGGAACGTAATTGCAATGTCGCCGAGGGCCCAGGCGAACAGCGAGGTCGCCAGGACGATTACGATGACTCGGTCCTGGCCGCGGCGGCTGAAGGCTCGTACCAGGCATAACACGCCTCCCGAGACGTCGATCCCGTCAACAAGCCATCCGTCGATCGGTACAGAGAAACTGTCGTTGGGGTTCGCGAGCAGCCACACGAAATACCCCAAAAGGACAGCCGCTAGGACTGCGTAGCAAGCCCAGACCAAGACGGGCGCGCCCCCGCTCGACCTCCTGCTGTCTGTCGCGCGAAACGAACCGGCGACATTAACACGGACCGCCACCCGGCGCGGCTCATGGTGGCCATGCCTATAGTGTCGGCCCACGCGAAGTGCGCTGAAGCTTTCTCGCCGGATCCGGTCGAACTCTAAGTAGGCATCGTCTCGCCGAGCCGGCGGAGAAGGTACCTTCGTTCGGCGTCCGTCCCAACGAGCGCGAGCGCCTCCCGGTAGGCCTCCTGAGCTTCGTCAAGCCGCCCAGTCCGGCGCAGGAGGTCCGCTCGAGTCGCCGGCAGGAGGTGATAACCGGGCAGCTTGCCAGCCCGCTCCAACCGCTCGACCAACCGCAGCCCGGCGTCCGGGCCCTCGGCCATTGCGACCGCCACCGCCCGGTTGAGTTCGACGACGGGAGATGGGACCATCTCGCTCAGCCGCTTGTACAGCGATGCGATCTCGGCCCAGTCGGTGTCCGTCGCTGTCGCTGCGGTTGCGTGACATGCGGCGATGGCTGCCTGAACCTGGTACGGCCCGGGCCGGCGCTGCCGTAAGGCGGCGTCGAGCACCGCGCGCCCCTCGGCGATGACGTCCGGATCCCAAAGCGCTCGGTCCTGGTCCTCGAGAGGCACCAGGTCGCCGGCGCTGTCCAATCGCCCTGCCCTGCGGGCGTCGTGCAGGAGCATGAGGGACAACAGGCCCAAGGCCTCAGGCTCGTCGGTCATCAGTTCGGCGAGCAGACGTGCCAGGCGAACTGCCTCTGCACAGAGCCCTTGGCGTACCATGTCAGCCCCGCCAGTGGCGCTGTAGCCCTCGTTGAACAACAGGTACAGGACTCCGAGCACCGCTACGGTGCGCTCCGGGAGAAGGTGGCCGGGCGGTACCTGATAGGGGATCCCGGCGTTGCGGATCTTGTTCTTGGCGCGCACGAGACGTTTGGCCATCGTCTCGGCTGGGACCACGAAGGCGCGGGCGATCTCGATCGTGGTCAAGCCAGCGAGCGTTCGCAACGTGAGGGCCACCTGCGCCTCCATGGACAACGCCGGGTGGCAGCAGGTGAAAATAAGACGAAGCCGCTCGTCGGGGATGCCGCTGTCGGTACCCTCGTACGGCTCGCGCCCGGACGGGTCGCCGTCGGATGGTCCCGAGTTGAGTGACGCCACCACGATCTCCTCGTACTTCGCCGCCTCGGTCCTGGAACGGCGGAGCCGGTCGAGAGCCCGATTGCGCGCCACGGTGGTCAACCACGCCCCCGGAGAGCGGGGGACACCATCGCGGCGCCACCGGTCGACGGCAAGACCGTATGCCTCCTGGGCGCATTCCTCGGCAAGGTCCCAATCCCCTGTGACCCTTATCAGAGTCGCGACGACCCGCCCCCATTCCTCTCGGAAGGCGCGGGTCGCAGCTGCCTCGACATCGGCGCTTGTAGCGCCCACATCGCCTACATCGGCCAGATCGGCCTCACCTCGATCGTCCCGTCGCGGGCTCCGGGGATCTGCGATGCAACTTCGATCGCTTCGTCCAGGTCCTTGCACTCAACGACAAAGTAACCGCCTATCTGCTCCTTGGTCTCGGCAAATGGGCCGTCTGCGGTCAGCACCTTGCCGTCGCGCACCTGAACGGTGGTGGCGTCGGTCGTGGGGCGGAGACGTTCGCCTCCCCGGAGGACTCCCCGGCTGCCCATGTCATTGCCGAACACTTCGTACTCGGCCATCATTGCCGAGCGCTCTTCGGGGCTCAGCGAGCCGATGCTGCTCTCGTCGTTGCAAATAAGAAGTAAGTACTGCATGGCATCTCCTTTTGTCGTCCGTCCTCATCATTACGACGAACGGTGACAGCCCACATGGACACCGCCGCCCGGGCTCTTGTCGACAAGGTCGCAGACCGGCCAGCTAACCGCCGGTCGCAGACCGGCCAGCTAACCGCCGGTCGCAGACCGGCCAGCTAACCGCCGGTCGCAGACCGGCCAGCTAACCGCCGGTGCTGTCCGCTGCGGCCGGGGCCCGAGGTTCGCCATCCTCATCGACAAGGGGGATTTCGAGGCGCAATTGAGCCGTGTTGACGTCGTAGTCGAACAACTCGCCATAACGTCCCCAGTCGATCGCGATGTCCAGCTGGGTGCGAGCCTCCTCCTCGGAGAAGCCTCGCCGCAACAGGTCGAGGAAGAACCGCTCGCTCAGCGTCCCGTCCGGGCTGCTGGAGAGGGCGCTCACGATCGCACGCACGAGCGGTGCACGCTCTCGGGCCTGGCGGGCAAAAAGCTGCTTAGCCGTGTCGATATCGGCCGCGTTGAACTTGCGGCCTTCCTCGGTGAGCTCGATGTCGGCGCTGTGCACTACTGCGAAGCCGAGCATCTGCGCAGCATCCAGCAGAGGGAGCAGGTCGTCCACTTCGAAGCTGAGCAGATGGGCGAGGTTAGGGAGGTCTTCGAGGCCCCCTCGCCCGGCAAGGATTTCTATCAAGCCGGACATCCCGCCCACCGTCACCTCAGGCAACGGCGACTCAACCGGCGACCTCTCCGCAACCGATGTCGATGTCTCCGCCACGTGCGAAGGCACCCGCTGGTCGGGGCCAGTCATTATGGCGTAGATCTCGTCGACCAGCTCCTGGAACCTCGTCTCGTTGCGGTCGCGTGGTTGTGGCAGCGGGACCTGGATTTCGCTGCGGATGCGCCCGGGGTTGGAGCCCAACACGAAGATCCGGTCAGCCAGCGTCACCGCCTCTTCGATGTTGTGGGTGACGATGAGCATCGCCTTGGTGGGGAAATCTTGGCCTGCCCACAGGCGCAGGAGCTCGGTGCGCAAATGCTGCGCGGTAAGGACGTCAAGTGCCGAGAAGGGCTCGTCCATTAGGAGGGCGTCCGGTTCGACGACGAGGGCGCGTGCGAACCCGACGCGCTGGCGCATCCCACCGGAGAGCTCCTTCGGATAGGCGGACTCAAAGCCGTCGAGGCCGATGCGGTCGATGGCCTGCTCAGCTCGCCTGCGTCTCTGACCCGGCGGTACTGCCCGGGCCTCCAGCCCGAGCTCCACGTTCTGGCGCACCGTGAGCCACGGCAACAGGGCGAAGCTCTGGAAGACCATGGCCACTCCGGGGTTCGCCCCGTTGAGCACTGTGCCCCTGTAGCTGACCGCACCGCTGGAAGGCGCAATAAGCCCGGCAATGCAGCGCAGCAGGGTGCTCTTACCCGACCCCGACCGGCCCAGGAGCGCAACGATCTCGCCCTCGCGCAAGTCGAAGGAAATACCGTCGAGAACCCGCAAAGGGCTCCCATCAGGAGACGTATAGGACTTGGTGACATCCGAGACCTGGATGATCGTCTGCGCCGTGTTCAAATCAAGCCTCCAGGTTGGTGCTCATAGCGAATAGCGGGTCTCCGCCAGGTGGTAAAGGCGGCGCCAGAAAATGCGGTTCACAGCCACCACGAACAGGCTCATAACCACAACCCCTGTCAAGACTTTTGCGGAGCCGCGGGGCCCCCGGAGTAAGCCGCGTTGGCGATGTACGCGCCAAGGCCTGTCGCCTGCAGATGGTGTGTGCCCCAAACGGCCACTTCGGCGACAATAGAGGCGTTCCAGGCGCCACCAGCTGCTGTTACCCCGCCCGTTACGTAAGCAGGGAAGATCGCCGGGAGGATCACCTTGCGCCAGCGCTGGCTTCGCGTGAGGCGCATGTTGACAGCCATCTCGCGCAAGTCGTTGGGTATCGCAATCGCACCGGCGATCGCGTTGAAAAGGATGTACCACTGGGCGCCGATCGCCATGAGGATGATGGACCCGAAGTTGAGAGGCAGACCGAGGGCGATGAATGCAATGACCGCGAACGGGAACAGCAGGTTCGACGGGAAGCTCGCGAGGATCTGCACGACAGGCTGTGCGTAACGGGCCAAGCGAGGGCCCATCCCGATCTTGACCCCGATCGGCACCCAGATCAGAGTCGAGATCGCCACTACCACGGCGACCCGCGCGAACGTGATAGCGCCAAGACCGCCCGCATAGACGAGGGCACCCAACCCGACCCGGTGGTCCAGGTACGACAGGCCCCCCCATGCCCCCCAGCCGACGATCGCAATGACAATGGCCCAAAAGACGAAGTCCCCGAGCCTGCGCCGCTTGACATCTTCTGAAAGCGGGTACTCGGCGAGCCCGAAGGGCCTGGTCGCCTTGTCCAACGCCCGCCCGACGGGTGCCAGGCCATTGCCGAAAGTGCGCGGCAGCTGCGACTGGCGTAGGAAGTCCAGCACCGAGCTCCGCGGCTTCTCGCTCACGTCGGAGTCCTCCATCCGGAACTTCTCGGCCCATGCCACAAGCGGCCGGAAGAACAAGACGTTGACGCCGACGACGATCACGATCATGGTCCCGATCGCGATGCCGACCTTGCCCATCGATCCTTGGCGGATGGCCGCACCAATGTAACTGCCAATGCCCGGGAGATATGTCGACCGACCGTTGATGGTGATGGCCTCTGACGCCGTCAGGAAGAACCAGCCGCCGCCCATGCTCATCATGGCATTCCAAACCAGGCCGATCATCGAGCCCGGGACATCGAGCTTCCAGAAGCGCTGCCACTTGGTTAACCGGTACATGCGCGCCGCTTCGTCCAGCTCGCGTGGCTGCGACAGGAGCGAGTGGTAAAAACTGAAGGTCATGTTCCAGGCCTGAGACGTAAATACTGAGAAGATTGATGCGCACTCCAGGCCGAGCAGCGACCCGTGGAACAAGTTGACGAAGAACACCACCGTGAACGTCAGGAAGCCCAGGATCGGCACCGACTGGAGGATGTCGAGGAGGGGTACCAGGATCTTCTCGCCTCGCCGCAACCGCGCAGCCGCGGTGCCGTACACAAAAGTGAAAACTGTCGATGCGAACAAGGCGACGAACATCCGCAACAGCGATCGCGCCGCATAGTACGGGAGGTGGGACAGCCCGGTGGGCAGCGGGACTGTGTTCCGTCCAGGGGTGAACGTGACGGTCATCGACTTGCCGAGCCGGAGTGCCCCATAAAGCAGCGCAAGCACGGCGAACGCGACAACAACGTCCACTGGGGTGAACCGGCTACGCCGGAGGCTGATACGACCGGGGAAGGTTCGCCGGGTGGCCACTGCGATTGCTCCCTCCGCATCCTGTCGGCCCGAGTGACCGGGCACGTACGAGCCCGCCGGAAGATTAGCTCGGCGAGACGTAGCCCGAGAGAACGGCGCTCCCGGGATGTGTGTCCGCTACGACCTCGTCGGTCGCGACCTCGACAACGCTGAAACCCGTGAGGTCACCGTCACCGTTGACGGCTATCGGCCCGCGCTCACCCGTGTTGTACCCGATCACGACGGCGACATGCGCTGCGACTAGACCCGCCTTGTCCAGCCCGTACACGGCGACATCACCGGGGAGCGGTTTGTAGCGACTTCCGACCGGGTGCCACGTGCCCTTGGCGGCACCCCATTCGTAAAAGCTCGCCGACGACGAGTTGAGGTCACCGTTGATGTACTGGTATGTGACATCGGCACCAGCCTGCTCCCAGACCCAAGCCGCAAAATCGGCGCACCACTCTTCAGCGAGATTGGAGTTCCCGCAACCGTCATCGCCGGAAAACCAATATGCGCTGTACTTATTGCAGTAGGTCGAGGGCGGGTCGGTCACATAACCGAGCTGGCTCTCCGCAATGGCAACGATTCTTTTGCGCAGCGGGGATAAGGACGGCAGCTTCGGCACCCGGAAACTCTCGCCGTGAAAATGCAGGACGGTGTAGTCAGGCGGGCGCGTCGCAAAATAGCCGCCCACCACAAGCCCAACCAGGACGCAAAGCGCGAGCAGGCTGCCCGCCCACCGCCTGGGCAGGCGCTTCGGGTGCGATCGCGCTCGGACGGGAGCCGCCGTCATGCACTGTCCTCGACCCGAGCACCTTACCGGTGCAAGGGCCTAAAGATCGTGCGCGCTCCCTGTACGTGCAGTCGCTAGGGCAGTTCGTCCTCGGCCGGCTCGTCTTGGGCGGCGCAGTCGTGCGGGAAATCAGTAAAGGAGTGGCAGAGGCCACACCAACCGTAGATCTCAGTCCGCTCCGGCGCTTCGTCCATCAAACCGGCCATAGATAGGACTCTTGCGGATCCTTGTGCCCAAGTCCAGGCACTTCTCTTGCTTCTTGGCCGAGCTCGGCCCACGAGCGCTTTCCAACGTAAGCCGGCCACCGAAAGTGAGGGGAAACCCCCGATGGCTAGCCACCAGCGAAACAACCTCAAACGTCAACCCGCTGGTCCCCTATCTGGGCGCGCAATCCACCACGGCCAGCGCGCCGCGCTCCAGCGCGAGGTCGAGGAATGGAAGGCCGCCCAGCACGAGCTCAAACGGCAGTACCGCGACGCCGTGAGGGAACAACAGCGGGCACGGCGCGAGACGCTCCGTATGCAGCAGCAGGCAGCCCGAAGGCAGGACCGACGAGGCTTGTGATGCCCTGGATGCGCGCCGAGGCGACCCGGTGGCGCCTGAGACGATCTTCGATCGCGTCGTTGACGATACGGCCTTCCGCCACGACCGACTTGCCGGCGACGACGGTGTGGTAGGCCGCAGCCGGGCCACATCGCAACAGCGCCTCGACGGGGTCGCTCAAGGCACCTGCGAACTTTGGGCCGTCGAGCCGCCAGCACACGAGGTCCCCCACCGCACCAGGACGTAGCACTCCGAGCTCGCCCTGGCGGCCGAGGCACGCCGCCCCGCCGAGCGTCGCGAGCTCGAGCGCCTGGCGGGCGCCAGTCGACGCCGCTCCGGAGCGGTAACGAGCCACCAGCAGTGCCATCCGAGCTTCGAGCCACAGCGAAGCCGAATCTGTCGAGGCCGAGCCGTCGCAGCCGAGACCCACGGGAGACCCCGCCGCCAGCAGCTCCGCCACCGGGGCAACGCCGCTGACCAGCAGCATGTTGGAGCTGGGACAATGCGCGACTCCGACCCCGGCGCCTCCCAGGCGCCCGATCTCGTCCTGGTTGGGGTGGACACAGTGGGCGACCCACGAGCGCTCCGTTAGCCAGCCGACGTCCTCGAAGAACTCGACCGGGCGACAGCCGTAGACCTCCTCGCAGTAGATGTCCTCGTCCGGGTCCTCGGCGAGGTGCGTGTGGAGCCGGACATCGAGCCTCTCCGCAAGCTCTGCCGTGGCAGACATGAGCCGCCGGCTCACCGAGAACGGCGAGCACGGAGCGAGGGCAATTCGCACCATCGCCCCGAGCGAGGGGTCGTGGTAGGCGTTGACGGCGGCCTCACTCGCGGCGAGGATCGTGTCCTCGTCCTGGCACACCGAGGCCGGCGGCAACCCGCCGTCGTTTTCCGACAGGCTCATCGACCCTCTCGTCGGGTGGAAGCGGAGGCCGATCTCGCGTGCGGCGGCGATCTCGGCCCCCAGCAGGTCGCCTGCCCCCGAGGGATGGACGTAGAGATGGTCGGTGGTCGTCGTGCAGCCGCCCAACGCGAGCTCGGCTAAGCCGACAAAGGCCGACAGGTAGACAGCTTCCTCGTCGAGCATGGCCCAATGGGGATAGAGGGCTCGCAGCCAGTCGAAGAGCCCGGAACGGACGGCCGGGGCGAACGAGCGGGTGAGGTTCTGGAAAATGTGATGGTGGGTGTTGATAAAACCCGGCGTGACAAGGCAGCCCTCCGCATTGATCGTGCGATCCGCGGCGGGCTCGCTCCCGGCAGGGCCTACCCCGACAACGAAACCTGAGTCGATCGCGACCCAGCCGCCAGGAAGTTCCGCTCCCCCGTCCATCGTCGCTACGAGCTCAGCCCTAGCGACGACGAGGTCGACCGGGCGAACGTTCTCGGCGACCTGCGCCCCGGACATGGGCACGACTGTACCTGGACGGTAAAATCGCCGCCAAGGTAGCTAACCAGGCGCGGCCGATCGACTCGCTGGGTGCGTTTATGATCGGGCCGGAGCGGCTGGCCGCGGGCCGGCCTGGGGGTCCCGGCAGGCGTGCGGTTCGCCGTCAAGGACCTGTTTCGACGTGGCCGGGGCGCCTGTGTTGTCACTGCCGCTGGCCGAGGTTGACGGGCTACCAGTCGGGTGGCCCTCGTCGATCTTCCCGGTGACGACGATGCCCTCGTGGAAATTGCCGAACAAGTGAGCCGTCCCGGCTGAACAAGCCCTACGTACCGCACCTCCCCACGCTCGGGCGAGGGGTCAGTTTGACAGCTGGGCGCGACGAGCGCGCGCCGGCGGGTTGACAAGTCAGAACTCCAGGGCCAGCTTGTGGATCCTTCGGTTTTTGCGTTTGTGAAGCGCTGCATGTGCGTGCTCGACGATCACGGCTCCGCTTGCTGTTCTGGACGGAATATGTGGATGAGGCAGCGACAGAAGGCCGGGTCGGGTTCGACGTCAGTGATGATGTAGTCGCGCGAAGCGCCAAGGTTCTCGTTCAAGTTAAGCATCGGGGTATTGGTCCAGGCGACTATTGAAATGATGGCAACTATTCCGGCTTGCCGGGCCTGCTCGATCAGTGCAAGCTTCAGCCGGCGTGCGAGACCCCGGCGCCGGTAATCGATGTGCACGGCCAAGACGACGTTCAGCCACACCTGGTCGCCCCAGCGATAACGAACGGCCGGGTCGCGTTCCGTCCTCCAGGCGTCGACGGCAACTAAGTGGTCACGAACCCACAGTGCTTCGCCTTGGACAAGGCCGACCTCGAGCGAGTACGACAGCTCCTCGCGGATCATCCTCTCAATCTCGACCGAACCCGGCTGGTCGAAGCTGGCACAAGGGAAGGCTTCGAGCGCGGCGCGGTCAGCGCCACTCAGTGGCCTGACCTCAGGGTCACTCAGATTGGGGTCGTCTCTCCGAGAAATGTTCGCCGGCCATGACCCGCTCCAACGAAACGGCAAGGCCCGGCGCGCTATCCCCTGACACAAGTTCCCGCCAACGCCGACCCATGTGTTCTGCATATGAGCGACGACGCACGACTTCGTCGTCGTTCGCAAACCATTCCCGCATCAGTTCGACGCCTATCTCTTCATTGCCAATGGGGGAAGAGTTGTCGGTCTCGGTCACCTGGCACCATGGTCCGCCGTCCGTGTGCGTGAGGTGGATAAGCTCGGGCGCCGTCTTCGAGCCATAACGGTGGATGACGTAGTCGACGACACTAAGTTGCCCTTGATTGAGGGGCACCGGCGCCGGCATCTCGCGGTGCTTATGCTCGTCGTGCCACAGACTTGCGACCACCGGGCCGTTTACCCACGCTTCAATGCGCTCTTTGAACAGGGAGCGGCCTGTCGAGGCCAAGTGGAAGCCCTGCGCAAAGTAGAGCAGCTTGTGAACGCAGACGTCGTTGATCCGGGGGTTCCGACGACGGAGCTCGGCTGCTATGTCATGCGCAGATACTTCGGCCACCACGAGGACAGCGTAGAGGTCGCCCGTGACGAAAACGCGCACTCCCCGTCCCAATGGGAGGAAAGCTTCGCATAACCCGTTCGACCCGACCACTTCCGCAGTCGACCTGGCTTGTCTTCCCGTGGCCGCTCAGGCACGATCAGTTACACGAAGAACACCAAGGTCTACCTGGCGGGCCCCGACGGCTTCACACCTGTCCTGTCGAACTGGCACCGCGACGTGCTGGTGCCGGCGGTGACCGCCGCCGGGCTCACGCCCGTCAGCCCGTGGGGCAACTTCATCGACGAGTTCGATGGTGCCTTCGCAATGGTCCCAGGGCCGGCCCGGGCGACGGTCTTCGCCGACCTTGACAAGCGGGTCGGTGAAGCCAACGCGAAGATGATCGAAACCTCGGCAGGCATCCTTGCCCAGCTGGACGGGGTCGACGTGGACTCTGGTACGGCCAGCGAGATCGGCTACGGCTCCGCGCTCGGCCTGTTCATCTGCGGCGTTCGCACCGACTTCCGCCTCTCGAGCGACAACGAGGGGACGCGGGTCAACCTCCAGGTGGAGTACTTCATCACCCGGACCGGCGGGCATGTCCACGCCGCCAACGAACCGGCCATCGGAGAGCTGGCGGCGTTGATCCTGTAGTGCCTCCCCGGAAACAGGAGAAGGCTCGGCCGTACGGCCTTCAGGCGGCGATAGCGGCGTGTCACGCCCGGCTCGGACGCCGCGCCTGGCCCATTTATATGCGGAAAACGCATACAAGTGGACCAGACGACATGCGAATGCATAAAAGTGGCCAAGACGGCGCCGGACGCCCCGGAGCTTGGCACACTTTTCGCCCATGAAGGCGACCGGAGGGGCCTCGAGCCGGGCTCGGGGGCCAGAACCGGGCGGGGCGGGGCCGGGCTCGGGGCCGGGCTCGGGCCAGAACCGAGCCGGGCGGGGCCGGGCGGAGCTAGAGGGGGACCACGTCGACCGAGACGGTCAGCTCGTTCTTCTTGCTCTCCGTGTAGATGATGCCTTTTACCGGCGACACGTCGCCGTAGTCGCGCCCGTAGGCATTGGTGACGTAACGATCGGAGACGAAGCGGTCGTTGGTCGGGTCGATGTCCACCCATCCCCCGTCGGGCACGAACACAGAAGCCCAAGCGTGAGACACGTCGCTGCCTACCAGGCGAGCCTGGCCCGGGGGGGGAATGGTCTCGAGGTAGCCGCTCACATAGCGGGCGGCGAGCCCGACACTACGCAGGCAGCCCACAGCCAGGTGAGCGAAGTCCTGGCAGACCCCTTTACGGCGCTCGAGCAGCTCAGACAGCGTGGTGCGCACCGAGGTCGCGCCCGGCTTGTACGCGAAATCGTCGTGGATGCGCGATTTGAGCTCGCCCAGGGCATCCCCGAGCGGTCGTCCCGGCGGGAACGACTGGGCCGCATAGGCGGCGACGTCCGGCGACACTGCGACCTTGGGCGAGTCGAAAAGGAAGTCGTAGGTGCCCACGACGTCCACAGTCGGGTCGAGGCGGAGGCGCTCCCGCACAGTTTCCCAGGCTTGGTCAACAGCCAGAGGGACCGTGGCCGGTCTCGTGACAGCGACGATGCTTTCGGCGGTGATACTCAGCCGGGTGTGCGGCTCGAGCACGGTGAAATTGGCGACCCGGTTCCGGTAGAAATCCGTCCGTTCGCGATAGTCGTGAGGCTCGGGGTCAATCACCACCCTCGACGACTGGCACTGTTGTCCCGGGATGTCGCGGGGCAACACGTACAGTTCCCCGTAGCTCGACGACACCTCCGAGTCGTAGCGGTACTCAGTGCGGTGGACGACGCGGTAGATCACGCGCCGACCAGCGAGTGCTGGGGAAGGAGGTGGACGAAGTGGTCTGTGTCGATGGCGTCGGCGGTGCGGAAGAGCAGCTCGAGGAGATTACTGAGGACGGCGTCGAGATCTGGGCGCGTGCCGTCCTGTTCAGACTGGGCGAGCAACGCCGTATCGGCCAGCCGGAGCGAGGTCGAAGCCTCGAGTACCAGCCGCTCCGGGTCGCTCAAGCGGAGCCCGCTGTCCAGCTTCGGTATGAGGCGGACGTCGACCGCGAGCTGCTCGAGTTGGAAAGCGAGCGAACGGGGGTTGTCCGGGTCGATCAGGAGCAGGTCGAGCAGCGTCTCTAGTTGGGCATGGGAACGGTAGCGGCGGCGGTAAGTGAGGATGCTTTCCGCAGCAATGAGCACCGACTCGAGGAGCAGGCTGTCGGTGGCGGTGTTGCGCTGCATGGTGACCGTGGCCCGCAGGAGGGCGACCAGCTGCTGGCCGCGCTCGAGACGCCTCCCGGCGTCCATGAACCGCCAGCCGGGGTCGCGTACCATGCCCTCTGCGAAGATGCCCGACAGCGCCAGCAAGCCCTGCATGATCCGGCCCAGGCTGTGTTGCACGACCATGAGGTGATCCGGGTCGGACGTCCGAAGCTGTTCGAGCTCGCGCTCGAGGGTCCCTGCCGCCATCCAGATGTCGGCCGACAGCTGGTCGCGAACGGCCTGGGCGGCACCTAGGAGGTGCCTCACGGCGTGGGCCAGCGTGCCCGGCCGGTTCTCGTCGATAACGAGGGCGAACAGTTCGGCGCCCGGCGCGGAGAGCCGCTCGCCGGCACCCTCCCCGACGAAGCCCGGGTAGGTCGAGCTGACCCGAGTGAGGGCGGTGAGCAGCACTTGGAGGCATTCAGTACCTGCAGGGTTGGCGCTCCGCTGGAAATCGTTGCGCCGGTCGTGGGCCACCCGTACCAGCCGGGCAACGGCCTCGGCCCGCTCGGCATAGCGGCCCATCCAGAACAGGTTCTCGGCGGCCCGAGACGACATGGAGGCCGCCGGGTCGACGGCGGTGACCGGAGGACCAGAGGCCAACCAAAACCCGGAAAGCTTCTCGGGCTCGGAGGCGAGCACCCACGTGTCCTTGCTGATGGCACCAGCCTGGTTCGAGATCCTTGGGCTGCGCCCGGCTGCCAGGGCGTCGACCGAAAGATCCGCCGAGCCGGCGACCCGGGTCAAACCACCGGGCATGGCAGCGTAGGAGCCCTGGCGCGCAACGGCGAAGGCGCGCAGCACGCTCGGCCTGGCCTCGAGGCCAGTGCCGGTCAGCGTCGGTGTGGACGCCAGCTGGAGGGGCTCCTGCCCGACCCAGCCTGCTGGGTGGGCTTCGATCCTGCGCCGCAGGTCGTCCCTTCGCTCGTTTGTGAGCTCCCAGGGGAACACGGCCGTCGGCCCGCTTCGCCGCGTAATGGGCTTGACCACCAGCCGCTCGAGATTGGCAAGAACGTGGCGGCGGCCGACCTCGTCGCCGCACCACCAGGTAGGGACCGACGGCATCAGCAGCTGCTCGCCGAGGAGGTGCTGAGCCAGCCCCGGGAGGAAGGGCAGCAGGCCCGGGTTCTCGAGCACCCCGCTGCCGAGCGTGTTGACGATAGAAACACCGCCGACCCGGGCCACCTCGACGAGCCCGGGGACGCCGAGCCTGGAGTCGGGACGCAGCTCGAGCGGGTCACAGAACCATGCGTCGGTCCGGCGCAGGATCACGTCGACGCGCTCGAGGTGACGGAGCGAACGCATCCACACCCGCCCCTCACGCACCGTCAGGTCTGCGCCCTCGACTAGCGCGTAGCCGAGGTGGGAGGCCAGGTAAGCGTGCTCGAAGGCGGTCTCGCTCCACGGGCCGGGGCTGAGCAGCACGATTCGGGGATCGTCGGCATCGGGAGGGGCGACATCTTGGAGCGAGGCCCGCAGCGTGCGAAAGAAGGGGGCGAGCCGGTGGACTTGGGAGTCGCGGTAAAGGCTCGGGAACACGCGGGACACAACGACCCGGTTCTCCAGTGCGTAGCCCGCGCCCGAGGGCGCTTGGGTGAAGTCCGCCAGGACGGTGAACTCGCCCGAGGTGTCCCGGACGAGGTCTACAGCCATATTGAAGAGCTGCTGGTTGCCAGGCAAGCGGATCTGGTCGCACTGGCGCAGGAAGCCGGCATGGCTGAAGACCAGCTCTGCAGGCAGCGCGCCGCGGCGCAACAGGTTGCGGGGACCGTAGAGATCGGTGAGGACCAGGTTGAGCAGCTCGGCACGCTGGATCACGCCGAGCTCGGCCCCGGCCCATTCCTGGCTGGCAAGCAGCACCGGCAGCGGGTCGAGCGCCCATGGAGCGGCCGCCGGGGTACCGGCCTCGCCGGGCCCGTCCGGGCCGTAGACGTTGTAGGTGACGCCGTCGTCGTTGAGCAGGCGGCGTGCCTCAGAGCTCCGGTGGAGCAGCTCTTCGAGGCCCAGGTTGCCGATGACGTTGCCTGCGTGGGCCCAGTGCTCGCGGGCCTGCCCGTCGGGAGTGAACATCTCGTCGTACGACCCCGGCACTTGGCGGTAGGAGGCGAGGAGCTCGGTGGGCGGGGCGATCGTCATGAGGAGGGCTGTATTGCTGTCAGCCGGCTGGTGGCGGCGGGTAATCGGGCGGGAACGGAGCACGCCGCAGATCCAAAGTCCAAGGGTAGTCGAGTCTCACGGTACCCGGAGCTTCCGAGGTGGGGCTTGCAGGGACGAGCGCGTCGATGTCGACGGGGCCCGGGGTGTACCCCATGGGGGAGAAACGGCTGGCCCGTCGCGCCTCGGCCTCGTTGGCATTAACGGGGAAATGTTCGTAGGCCAGGCCGCCGGGGTGGCTGACGTGGTAGGTGCAGCCACCGAGCGAGTGGCGGTCCCAGCGGTCCATGACATCGAATACGAGGGGGGCGTGCACCCCGATCGTGGGGTGGAGGGCTGAGGGTGGCTTCCAGGCCCGGTAGCGCACCCCTGCCACGTAGGCACCAGGCGTCCCTGTGGCGTGGAGCGGGACGGCTATGCCGTTACATGTCACAACGTGGCGCTCGGCGATAAGGCCGTCGACGCGCACCTGGAGCCGCTCCAACGACGAGTCGACGTAGCGCGCGGTGCCGGCCGAGCTCACCTCTTCCCCGAGCACCGACCACGGCTCGATGGCGCCCCTTAGCTCGATGGTGACCCCCGAGACCTCGACCGAACCGATGCGGGGGAAACGGAACTCGAGGAACGGCGCCAGCCAGGCTGCGTCGAAGTCAAAGCCGTGCCGGGCGAGGTCGTCTGCCACCTCGTTTATATCGGCGGCCGCGTACCAAGGCAGGAGGAAACGGTCGTGGAGCTCGGTGCCCCAGCGCACCAGCGAGCCGGAATAGGGCTCGGCCCAGAAGCGTGCGACCAGGGCTCGGACCAACAGCGCCTGCACGAGGGCCATGCGGGGGTGCGGAGGCATCTCGAAGCCGCGCAGTTCGAGCAGCCCGAGCCGCCCGCGCTCGGAGCCGGGGCTGAACAGCTTGTCGATGCAGAGCTCGGCCCGGTGCGTGCTGCCCGTTATGTCGACGAGAAGGTTCCGGAACAGGCGGTCCACTAACCAGGGCGGCGCTGGTTCGCCCTGGGCGAGGGTACGGTCCAGCTCGGCGAAGGCGATCTCGAGCTCGTAGAGGCTTTCGTGGCGCGCCTCGTCCACGCGAGGGGCCTGGCTTGTCGGGCCTATGAACCGGCCAGAGAAAAGATACGAGAGCGACGGATGGTGCTGCCAGTAGGTAATGATGCTCCTGAGCAGGTCCGGCCTTCGAAGTAGAGGGCTGTCGGCTGGCGTGTGGCCACCGAGGGTCAAGTGGTTGCCGCCGCCAGTCCCGGCATGTGTACCGTCGAGATGGAACGTCTCAGTCCCGAGCCGGGTGGCCCGCGCGTCGGTGTGAACCCCGGTAGTGATATCCACCAGCTCGGGCCACGACGAGGCCGGGTGGATGTTGACCTCGAGGACTCCTGGGTCCGGGGTGACGAGGAGCCTGACCAGGCGGGGGTCGAAAGGTGGCAGGTAGCCCTCGAGGATGACCGGCTGGCAGAGCTTGGTGGCAGCCTCGTGGACCACGCCGACCAGCTCGATGAACTGCTCGAGACGTTGGACCGGTGGCAAGAAGACAAATACCTTGCCTTGCCGGTGCTCGACGCAAAGAGCGCCCCTCGGCACCTCCTCGGGCTTGACTTCCTTCACCTTTCTGGGTCTGCGCGCTGCCTTGCGGGCCGACAGCGGTTGCAGCTCGTCGAAAGGCGAGACCTCGGGCTCCTCGGGTGGCTCGGGCCGCCAGGTGAGCGAACCAAGGGGCAAGCGCAGCCCGATCGGGGAGTCCCCGGGGACCAAGGCGAGATAGCCCCGGCGTAATGTCCACCGAGTTGTCGCCCAGCCCGGCTGTTCGCCCGGATCTTCGGGCGGCTGTTCGGGCGGCTGTTCGTCCAGATCTTCGCAAGCCCGGGAGACGGGCCATGCACCAGGGACAGGGTGCAGCGGGATCACCCACCCGACCGGGCCGCCCCGGCCACCCTCGTCGAGAGCGGCGATCGCTGCCAGGCGAGCATCGCTCGACGCGAGGAGCCCGTCGGCTGGGGCGATGTCCATCGCGGGCGGCTCGCCCCCGGGCAGACTGGCCTCCACCTGGAGGAGGTGCAGCGGGTCCTCGTAAGCGGGGATGCAGCACCCCTCGGGCAGCCCAAGAGCCCCGGCGATGGCGTTGGCGAGCGCGCCGCCGCCAACCGGGTTTGTGGCCTCGTCTATCGGGCTTGCAAGCAGGGAGAGGTCGTCCCAGAGCGGCTCGCCATCGGCGCGCCAGAGCAGGGCGATCTGCCACCTGGGGAGTGCTTCGCCTGGGTACCACTTGCCCTGGCCGTGGTGGAGAAGGCCGCCCGGCCCGAAACGGTCGAGCAGGCGCCGCGCGAGCTCCTCGGCACGGGCCCGCTTATCCGCCCCGTCCGCGGCCGTAGTCCATTGCTCGTCTTCCATGTCATCGACGGCTACGAAGGTGGGCTCCCCGCCGAGGGTGAGGCGCACATCCCCGGCCGCCAACGCTTTGTCGACGTCGTAGCCGAGGCCGTCGACCCGGCTCCACTGCTCGTCGGAGTAAGGCAGCGTCACGCGGGGCGGCCCAGCCAGACGGCGGACCGTGTTGGAAAACTCGAAGCTGACCTCGCAGGGTTCGGTCGCCCCCGAGATCGGGGCGGCGGACGCAGGGTGCGGCGAGCACACCAGGGGGATGTGCCCCTCCCCCGCCAAGAGGCCTGACGTGGGGTCGAGGCCGATCCAGCCAGCCCCCGGCAGGTACGCCTCAGCCCAGGCGTGAAGGTCTGTGAAATCGGCAAGCGGGCCGGCTGGCCCGTCCAAGGGCTTCTCGTCGGGGCGCAGCTGCACCAGGTAGCCCGACACGAACCGGGCGGCGAGCCCCAGACGGCGGAGGACATGCACCAGCAGCCACGCGCTGTCCCGGCACGAGCCGACCGCTTTCTCCAGCGTTTCATCGGGCGTTTGCACGCCGGGTTCCATCCGGACGGTGTAAGCGACAGAGCCTGCTACCCGCTGGTTCACCTCTACAAGGAAGTCGACGATGCGTTGCCCACCTGGCCCGCCCGAGGACGAACGCAGCCAGTCGTCGGTCCATTTGGCGAGCAGCGGGCTCGCTTTGTCGCCGGAGAAGTACGGCGCCAGGTCACGCAGAAGTGCGGGGTCATAAGAAAACGGGTAGCGCTGCGCCGATTCTTCAACGAAGAAGTCGAAGGGGTTGATGACCCCGAGGTCGGCGACCAGGTCCACCTCGACGGTGAGCTCCCGGGCTGGCTCGGGGAACACGAGGCGAGCCAAGTGGTTGCCGAAAGGGTCCTGCTGCCAGTTGATGAAGTGGGTTTGGGGCGTAACCGTCAACGAATAAGCCAATATTGGCGTGCGGCAGTGGGGAGCCGGCCGCAGGCGCACGACATGGGGCGAAAGGCGTACCGCCCGGTCGAAGCGGTAAGACATGTGGTGCTCCAGGGCGACTCGTACGCTCATACGCGCAAGAGCACCGTCGGGGTCGGGCTCGGCGTCGGCGGCGCGGGCGACGGCTCCATCTGGAAGTAAGTAGTGACGAGCAGTTGGTGCAACTTGGCGAGGCCCTGCTGGAGACGATCGGCATAGTCATGCAGAGCGACAGCTGACCGCCCGTCGGCGCCCAGCGAACCGAGGTCGGCCCCCTCGAGCAACTGCTGCACGTCGGCACAACCCGCCATCGGGTCGTCGTGGCGGACGAGTTCGAGCAGCGCACGGGAGATCTCGACCAGGCATCGCTCAACTGAGCGAGGGAACTGCAGGTCCCTGAGAAGGAACTTGAGCGTAGCGGGGCCGACACCATCGGGCCGGCGATGCGGCGGAACATCTGGAGGGCGCAGAGCGAGCGAAGCACCCCCATCCACATGAGGTCGGTGTAGGGGGCGGCCCCGTCGCGCCGGCCGATGAGCATGCCTGCCTGGACGTCCAGGACCCGGGTCGTCATGTCCGCCCGCTCGAGGTCACGGCCGATCACGAGGAACGCATAAGTGTCGTCGTGGCTCATGGTGCCTTCGAGCAGACCCGAGAACAGCTGGCATTGACGGATCAACTGGTCGGTCCAGGCCAGGCGAGTGCGCCGGTCGACCGCCCTGTGGCGCGTCCGCCCCGCCCACAGATGAAGCCGGTGCAGCACTCCCCACGCGTCGCTGGGCAGGATCGCCTGGGTCACCCGCAAATTGGCGTGGGCACAGGCGATGGACGAAACGATCGAGCCCTGATGATCGGAGCTCGTAGCGAGGAAGCCAACGACCTCCTCCTCGCTGGCTTTGGTGTAGCGGTCGTGGAAAGCTTCGCCGCTCCCGGTCACCGCCAACAGCGGCGTCCAATCGGCCCCCGCTGCTTTTGGCAGGTCCAAGAAGAGCTCCGTGTGGACGTGTACCAGGCGGGCTGTGGCCTCGGCCCGCTCGAGGTACCGCCCGGCCCAGTAGACCGACTCGGCGACCCTTGACAACAAGCTGGAACCTTCCCTGGTCACGACTGGACCTGGCTGTGTTGGGCCTGGCTGTGTTGGTCTTGGCTGTGTTGATCTTGGCTCTGTTTGCCCTGGCCGGGTTGGTCCTGGCGGTGTGGCGGCACGACGCTCGGGTCGATGACCCAGGTGTCCTTGCTCCCCCCGCCCTGTGAGCTGTTGACGACAAGGGAGCCTTCCTTCAGTGCGACCCGGGTGAGCCCACCCTCGGTCACGTAAGGCTGGTCTCCGGAAAGGATGAAGGGCCGCAAGTCGAGGTGGCGGGGCACGATGCGACCGTTGGAGAGCGTCGGGGAGGTGGAGAGCCTAACGATTGGCTGCGCGATGTAGTCGCGGGGATGGGCCTCGACCCGCCGCCGGATCTCCTCTTTCGCAACCTTGGTCGCCATCGAACCTACGAAGACGCCGTTACCGCCGGACCCGTTAGCCGGCTTCACAACCATCTCGTCGAGATGTGCAAGTACGTGGCTCCGATCTTCTGGGCGATGGCAGAGCCAGGTCGGGACGTTCGGGATCTTGGGTTCCTCGTCTAGGTAATAACGGATCAGCGCCGGCACGTAGGAGTAGACCACTTTGTCGTCGGCCACCCCCGCCCCGGGCGCGTTGGCGATGGCGACGTTGCCGGCCCGCCAAGCCCGCATGAGCCCTCGGACACCCACGTGAGAATCGGGCCGGAACTCCTCGGGATCGAGGAAAATGTCGTCGACCCGGCGGTAGATAACGTCCACCCGGACGAGCCCCGCGATCGTGCGCATATAAACGCAGTCGTCCGCTTCGACAACGAGATCCTTGCCCTCCACGAGATGGGCACCCATCTGTTGGGCGAGGAAGGCGTGCTCGAAATAGGCGGAGTTGAAGATACCGGGCGTCAGTACCGCGATAACGGGTGCCTCACCCGGGTGGGGCGAGAGGGCGGCAAGAAGGCCCGCAAGCTTGTTGGGGTAGTCGTCGACCGGGTGGATATCGAGGTCGCGGAACAGGTCCGCGAAGACACGCTTGGTGACTTGGCGGTTCTCGAGCATGTACGAGACCCCCGAAGGCACGCGCAGGTTGTCTTCGAGCACGTACATAGTCCCGTCCGCGTCACGTACGAGATCGCTGCCACAGATATGGGCCCAGACTCCCTGGGGCGGGTGGATCCCCTTGCACTGCGGGAGGTAGTTCACCGACGAGGACAGCACCTCGTCCGGGAAAACTCCATCCGCGACGACCTTGGCGTCGCCATAGAGATCGTCGATGAAAAGGTTGAGCGCGGTCAACCGCTGGATGAGGCCCAGTGAGATTTGCTCCCACTCCTGAGTCGAGATCACCCGCGGGATCACGTCGAAGGGCCAGGCCTGGTCGATGTTGGCCGATTGGCTGTACACCGTGAAGGTGATGCCCATCGAGCGGATGGCGAGCTCCGCCGCGGCCTGGCGCCCAGCGAGCTCGTCTCCGAGCAAACCCAGGTAACGCACCACCCCGTCGCAGGCATAACGCGCCTGCCGGTCGACCAACAGCTCGTCCCAGCACCCCGGGCTCTCGTACCCGTCCCAGATTGTCGGCTTGCCTTTTGGGGCGGCGGAGCCGCTCGAGGCGACGGTGGAACGGGTTCGGGCAACGGCGGCGCGAGTCCCGGGCATGATCACCAAGACTACGGCCCTCTCCGTACCCGCCGAGAGCAGCCATATTTCCGGACGATGAATTCGCACCCCAGCGAGAGGGCCCTCACGGCCCGAGCGAGGCGGCCACAGCAGCCTCGACGTGCAAGCGCGTGGTCGGGAAGACCGGCACTGGGCTATCGGCAGCCGTAATGAGCAGCTCGATCTCGGTGCACCCCAGCACGACCCCTTCGGCGCCATTGTCCACCAGGCGCATAATGATGTCCCGGTAGGCACGACGTGACTCGTCCCGGACTACCCCAAAGACCAGCTCCTCGAAGATGACCCGGTGCACTTCGGCGCGGTCGTCTGCGGCGGGCACCATGAGGCGCACTCCGTGCCGCGCCATCCGGTCGCGGTAGAAGTCCTGGTCCATCGTGTAAGCCGTACCGAGCAGCCCGACTGCCGATAGCCCGGCAGCCCGCACCGCCAGCGCCGTGATGTCGACGATGTGGAGCAACGGGACCGAGACCGCTCCCTGTACCTGGTCGGCGACCTTGTGCATGGTGTTGGTACAGAGCAAAAGGACCTCTGCGCCAGCGGCTTCGAGCCCTATCGCCACCTCAGCTAGAAGCTGGCCCGCCTCCTGCCACCGGCCCTCGACCTGCAGCCGCTCGATCGTGGCAAAGTCGACGGACGCGAGAACCAGGCGGGCGGAATGAAACCCGCCGAGCCGCTCACGGACCAGCTCATTGGCCAGCCGGTAGTACTCGACGCTGGACTGCCAACTCATGCCGCCCAGCATGCCGATCATCTTTTGCCTTTGGTTCGCCATGCACGCGTCCACTTACTTTCAGCCGGCGGATATGGTCAGCCAAAGCTAGCGCTCCATTTCGACCGGACAACCTACATTTTTTGTCTTTTCGGAGAAAATCCGGAACCTCAACTGTCCTCCTGAAGGCCGAGGCTCTTCATCTGCCAGGCGGTCCTCACCTCGAAGCACATATTGCGGCCGGTATGCAGGCTATCGTGAATGAAAATGTTCACCTACCGCTTGACCAGCGGTCTGCCAGCGGTCCACGATCGGGTAGCTGCGGCTTATGACCTCGCGAAGAGACCGAATGCCGATCGAGACCGCCCGGAGAGCCTTGTCTGCAAATGATGAAGCGGACTGCGACACCAAGACCGACGTGGCGGCAGTCGGCGCCGGGCCCAGGGTGGCTGCCCGGCTGCGGTCGTCGTTGCGGCACCCGTCTGTTCGAGTTAGTGCGTCGAGCCTGTGAACCAAACATCTCCGGCTTCACCACTCGTAAGCATCATCATCCCGACGCATCGAAGCGCACCGCCGTTCTTGGCCGAGACGCTGGCCTCAGTAATTGGCCAGGAATGGGCCAACTGGGAAGTCATTGTTGTCGATGATGGGTCCCCCGACCCGGACGCCCTTTGCAAATTAGTTAGCATCGACCCACGGATCGCTGTGGTTTGTACCGCCAGTGGAGGTGTCGCTCGAGCGCGCAACCTGGGCTTTGAACACGCTCGGGGAGAGCTGGTGGCGTTCTTGGACTACGACGACATCTGGTACCCCAACCACCTCTCGACAGCGATCGACACCCTAGCCAATAACGACGGGGCCGCCGCCTCTTATTCTGCCTTCGATGTCGTGCGGGGCGCCACCAAAGAGCCTGTCCGCACCGCCCGCCAGCAGGGGCCGGTCACTCGTCATACCGTGCTTTCGGGTGGTAATCGTCCATCGATCACGACCATGGTGATCCGGCGCCATGCGATGGCGGCCGCCGGTGGCTTCAACCCTGTTTTCGACGGAGCGGACGACCTCGACCTGGTGTACAGGCTCGTTGACCAGGGCCCTATCTTCGGGCCGACGTGGTCACAGTGGCCTATAGAAAGCATGATGACAACTGGTCAAGAGACAGCGGTGCCATGGCTTCGGGCTTCAGACGAGTGCTCGCCGCCAATCTGGACCGCCTCACCGCGGCCGGTGATGCCGAGGCTGCGGCCGACATGAAATCATTCCAGCATGACCAGCGCCGCTACTTGGCCCAAGGCGCCCTGGTCGATGCTGCTACCGCAGCACGCTCGCGTCAATTTGGTCGCGCCGCCTCTCTGGCCTTTTCGGCAATACGGACTTCCCCGCCAGGTGCAGCCTCGGTGCTCGGCCGAAGCTCAATTCGCGCACTCCTACGTCTGCTCTCTGCAAAGAAGAAACCAGCAACAGGTCCCGTTTAGTAGCGAACCGGGACCAACCTCGCCGAAATGCGTTACGACCGTCGCAAGAGTTCCTCGAAGCGGCGTTCCACGTCATCCATCGAGCGGGAGAAATCGAACACTCCTGTGGCCCAGGTCCTCCCAGCTTCTCCCAGGCGCCTCAGCTCCTCCGGAGCTTGCAGCAGACCAATAATTGCACCTGCCATTTTAGTGGCAGTATCAGTCACAATAGCCGGGCATCCAAGTGGCATCCCCTCGGCTCCGATCGTGGTGGTGACAACAGGGAGCCCATACGCCAATGCTTGTGGCACTTTGAACTTCAAGCCGGCGCCTCTCATCAATGGTGCGATGGCGATGGCACACCTGTCGTAAGCAAGCTTTAGATCTGCCATATAACCGGTTGCATCGGCGCCTTCGGCTGGGCACTCAGATAACACCTTGTCAGACCCCGCCCCGGCCAAGAGAAGTCTAGCGCCCGGAATTGATCCATGGATGCTGGGCCAGACCTCTCTAATGAACCAGCGGGCACCCTCGGCATTGGGACCTCGTGCAAAAGCGCCGACAAATAAGAGGGTCTTGCTGTCCGGAGAGCCCAGAGCTCGCCGGGAATGATCGATCACGGGGTCGATCACGACGGCCGGGCGACGTAGGCCCGCGCGGCGGAGAGCAGTGATATCCTCAGCCTTGAAGACCTGTATAAGGTCACACTTGTTGAGGAAATACGACTCTGTGTAGATGGCCAGCCGTGCGAAGAGGCGCCGTCTGACGGGGATTGGTTCGACGCCAGGCTGCCGATTTGATTGGCTGCGTACCAAGCGGCCCATTCCCTGCGCATAGACATCGTATTCCGTGGCGACGATCGGCTTGCAGGCGCGGTCCCGTCGCACAGGGGGCAGAGCACGTAACAACTCTGACCAGTGGAAGTCCACTATGTCGGCAACGGCCAGGAGTTGACAGGCATCGCGGTCACCTGTGAGGGCGTCAACTTGGGGCGCCCCTATGTTGTAGCCGGTCAATGTGCGGCCCTGTAGGCGCAGCCTACTTGTACCGCGGCCCGCTCCCGGGGGACTGAAGTGTACGACGACAGAACTGGCATACGACGCGAGCGTCCGTTCGTCGGGGGTTCGCGTGCAGATGAGGTCTACGGTGTGATCCCTGGAAAGATGCGAGACATAGGCGTGCAGGAAAGCTCCACCCGCGTGGGCAACACCATCGAAGGGCGCGTATGGGCTAACGATCGCTATGCGCATGACCCGCACAGGTCAGCTAGCACGTCAATACCTCCGGCAGTTCGGTCAAGTATAAGGGCGATGCCGCCGGCCCGCCTTTGCCTTCTCTCCCACATCTCCACATCACAACGGTGCCCCCGGTAGTGCCCCCGGTAGGACTCGAACCTACGACGCACGGTTTAGGAAACCGACGCTCTATCCCCTGAGCTACGAGGGCTTGTGGCTTCTACCTGGTCTTGTGTCTTGCGACCTCCTTAGTGTGCCATTGGTACGGGCAACAGTTTGGCACCAATCGAGCGGACAGCAGAGGGCTGAGGCAACAGATGCAGGGAACGATGGTCGAGACCGCTCCAGGCAAATGGCGCCTGAGCGCCTTCGTCGGCACAGACCTGGCCGTTACCCGCTTCGGCGACCGGGGCAGATCAGTGCGAACGCGAGACCACTTCTTCGGTAGCGGCCTGCCAGAGACGGCTGAAGTAATGGCTCCGCAGGTACTTTTCATCCACCGCTTTGCGCGCTCTCTCGGTCATGGCTTGTACGGAGGCACGGTTCCCGGGGTCGAGGACCCAATCGATGGCCGCTCGCAGTGCCACGGGATCACGGTCGACGACATGCGCCGTCTCGCCCGGTTGCAGGTAGTCTCGCACGCCCGGCACGTCCGTCACGATAACCGGTTTCCCGAGCATCATAGCACTGAGGTAAGTCTGCTGCCCCACGCTGCGCGCCGTGTTGTAGAGGGGCACGACCACCAGACTTGCCCCAGCCATGGCCCGGTTGTAGTCGTCGTGCGGCAGCGAATTTACTGTGACGTTGTCGGGGAGGCGCCTCGATGGCTTCCATGATGAGGCGATCCGCACCGGCAAGTCCAAATCCTCGGCTGCCTCCACGAGAAGCCCATAGTCCCGGTTTGTATTACCACCAGCGAAGATGTACCCATCGTCACTGGCCGAAGCAACCAGCTGTGTAGGCAGTGATGCAAAGTAAGGAGTGAAGCGGACCCGCGCCCCATCGATGCCCCAGCGCTGGTTGAACAAACGTTGTTCGTCGGTGGAGAGTACGCAGTACACGACATGGCGCCCGTCGGCGAGTTGGACGGCCCAGCGGCCCAACTTGGGCAACAAGGGCCTGAGCGCTGCGGGCAGGCGGCGCTCGAGCCCCTGGCTCGTAATGTCCCAGCTGGCGTCGCTCACTAGGACCAAGGGAGGGTCCCGGTAGCGCAACTTGATCATGAGGGCCGCGACCGCCTCAACATAGCCCTCGGAAAAGCCACTGGTGCCGCGCAGGACAATAGCGTCGGCTCCTTTGGCGAGCCGCAGAAGCTGGCGTACGAACGGCCAGTACCCAAGCCGGACTGACTCTACAACTTGCACAGGAGCCGGCCAGGGTCCTGACATGCTGGCGACAATTCGTGGCCCGATGTGGCAAAGTGTACAAGGGTACCGGCTAGTGTGCCGATCGGGGATCTCATCACCGAGCGCATCTTGCGACCGTTCGACCTCCGCGGCTTTCTTCCCGACCTCGGTCCCGTCGGCGTCGATGGCGCAGGGTTTACATTGTCGACAACGGTAAAGTCACCGACATCACCAAGGACTAAGGCGCCTTCATCTCATTTGCCGGCGCCGCCGGTGCCATGGTCGGCATGCTCGGCCACGATGGAGCCGTCCCCGGGTACACGGCGGACATGTTCTACCTGCCTTCCAAGAAAGCCACGGTCATCGTGCAGCTGAACGACAACGTGGTGCGTGTCGGCGCCAACCCCGGGTACGACGTAGCTGATGGCGCGACTGTCAGCATCGCTCAGATCGTCCTCTCGAGCGCTTTGGAAACTTGACGGCGGCTCGATCGGCGAGGCACGGCACCAGCGGGGCGCATACAGGAACCACCGTACTCGTGACGAGATGCGCCTCTGGCGCCACCCCGAGTGCGGCCCGCTGCCCTTCATGTGGAACGTCGCGGTGCCTGTGCTATACCAAGCGAACGAGCGACGGCATTTCGTTTGTCTGGAGAACTACCTGGTCAGGCCCGGTGTAGCCAGTCAGGCTAACACTCCCAGACCCATTAGGAATCCGACGCTCTATCCCCTGAGCTACGAGGGCTTGTGCCTTTGACCTGCTGCTTTGTGCGGTACTAGCCTAGCCTGCGGGCGTGAGCCTGGCACCGTACGAAAGTTGATAGAGCTGCCCAAGATAGCCGCTCCCACGTCCTGGGCGCCGCCATCGCTCTGGCGGCGGTCTCGGGCTGTGGGACGAAGTGAGTGGGAGGGGTGTCACCCGGCGGACCGGTCACCGCTTGTTGATTGTCACCGGCACCCTGGGGATGCTCACCGGGACAGTGATCCCCGCGTTTTGGTGATCGTGAGAGAGAGGTTGTCAGCAAAGGCCGTGTTGTACTGGTCGTTGCCGGCCCCGCCCGTCGCGCTCATGGTCACGTCGATCGCGCGCATCTCTCTCGGGATCAGCGCTGCACCGGTGCGCGCCAGCATCTCGGTCTGGTCGTTGCGGTCGGCGGCACCAACCGGGCCGATCGACAAGCTGCCGAGCGCGGCGCCCGTGACGCTCAGGAAACTGGCGGTGACGACCATCTCCGCCGGCTGGTCGCCGCTGCCCCCGAGGTCACCGCTCAGCATCGCCACTTGTTGACCACCTTCTATCTGGGTGTCCAACGCGTAATATTCCTGTGCCCCTACGGCACTGGGGTTCACCCCGTACATGTCGGTGTTCCAAGGGCAGATGGAGTTCGTTTGGGCGATATCCCTGGCGCCGGCGGTAGTGCCCAAGATCGGCGTATTCGCGTGCACCGCCTGGCGGGGGACACCGCGCATCACATGGATACCGAATTTCAGGCCCAGGGCGTGGATGCGCCGCGCGAGGTACTCGAAGCCGCCGCCACCGGCCGCCGACGGGAAACGGTTCGCCGCTGGGACCAGCCGTGAGACCTCGTCCATCTCGAGGGGGACGAAGGGCCTGTAAGCAGATGAGGACGCCCCGGGCTCGTACCACTGGATGTCGACTACTACGTACTCCCACCCAAAGGGCGCCAGCCGCGCTGCCATGTACTCGGCGTTCTCGAGGACCTCATCTTCTCGCACGCTCGCGCCGTAGACATCCCAGCTATTCCACCCGAGGGGTGGACGGGCGAGAACGGGCCCCTTCGAAATGGTCAGCACGGTCAGTCTCTATCCCTGAGCTCAGATGAGGTCGAGGCGGGCCGCCATTTGGGGCATTTCCGCCATGGGCATCGCCGCCACGAGGAAGATGGACTCGCCGCCAGACTGGCCGGTTGACCCCGTACATGGATAGTCGCCCTTTGGTGGCCATCCACGCTCGCGGTGAGGAACCGGTGAGCAGGTGCGACGTTGGAGGTATGTGGAACGGCCGGGCGGAGGTGGCCACGATCTCCTCGGTACCCTCAAGCTGGTAGGCGCGTACGACCAGGCGCTGGCCGCCGATGACGACGTGCTCTCCGGCCCGAAGAGCCGTGGTCGGCCCCGAGCCCGGCGTCATCATGGCGACGACGGCAGCAACCTGCGCAGGTTCGGGCGCCGCAAATCTGGAGGCGGCGAGCCAACCGAAGCCGCCGGCTGCCATGACCACAAGCAGGCTCGCTGCCGCAACTAGGCGCAGGTGAGGAGCGACGGCCCTGCGCATTAACGACGGTCCCCTGTCCCGGCCTAGTACGACCGGGCCGGTCGGAGCCTCGGTGGCAGCGAGCGCGACCGAGAGGGCAACTCGGCCCTGGAGCCCGACCGGAGCGGGCTGGCGTAGTTGCTCGAGCGCGAGGCGGGCGGCGCGGTCAGCCTGGACAGACGCGCCAGCAGTGCTCACACCCGAGAAGGTGCTCGTCGAAGCGCCGCTCCTCTTCTGGGGAGAGCTCGCCGGCGAGGAAGGCGAGGATGGGCTGCTCAGGACACGTCACGGTTGATGTCCTCCTCGACCAGCAACGACGCGAGGCGCTGGCGACCGCGGAACACCCGCGAGAGCACGGTGTTGCGGGGGCAACCGAGAATCTCGGCCACCTCCGAGGCGCTGTGGCCCGCCAGGTCCATCAGCACGATCGCCAGCCGTTGCTCCTCGGGGACCCTGGCGAGGGCTCTGGAGACCGAAGCCCGGTCGATGTTCGCCAGCGCCTCTTCCGGCACGCTCACCTGCGGAGCTTCCGGCTCGTACGGCTCGGGTAGGGGCACTTCGACAACGCGGCGGGCTCGGCGCCGCCCTTCGCTGCGGGCCAGGTTAAGGCAGATCGTAACGAGCCATGCTTTGGTGCTCGGTCCCCGGTGGCCGGCGAACGCCGCGAAAGCCCGCAAGTAAGTCTCCTGGACGAGGTCTTCGGCGTGGTGGTGGTCCCTGCTTGTATGCCGTGCCACCCGGTACACGGCGTCGATATGGGGAAGAGCTGCCTCGAGGAAGGCTCTCCCGTTGTCGTCCATTTGGCTCGCCTCGATCCTATTGGCACCTGGCACCTCTGCCTCCGAGGTATACAGACGCCGGGCGCGGCAAAATGATTGCGCGGCCAAAACATCGCTCTCGACGCTGCGCTGACGTGACCGGATCCTGGCCCGAACATGCAATGGCCGGGAGGGCGGTACGCTCCCGGCCATTTGCCGATTTACGACGTACTGGTTAGTTGACGACGATGCCCGCAGGCGTCGCACCGGCGGGGAGCGTGCTCGGGGAGCTGGGCAGCTCGATGAGGTTGCCGCCGTTCACGGCGAAGGCGCCCACTGCTCCGATGCGGCTTTCGTCTACGTACAGCGTCCGGCCATCGGGGCTCAGCCGGGCGTCAACCGCGCCCACGCCGCCGGTGGCACCGACCGGCGTGCTGCCGAGCAGGCTTAAGGTCCCGTTGGGGGCGATCCAGTAGCGGGAGATATCACCCGAAGCCGTGTTCACCGTGAACAGGAACTGGCCGTCGTGGCTGATCTCGACCCAGCACGGGGCGTTCTGCCCGTCGGCGAACGGGGACCCCCCGATCGGCGACAGCGCCCCGTCCCAGGCCACGTTGAAGGCCGAAACCGTGCCTGAACCGGCGCCCATGTTGTGGGCGTTGGAGACGAACAGCTGGAACGGGTCCGTGGGGCGGAACTCACTGCCGAAAGGCCCGGCTCCCTGAGCGGCGAGTGGAGACCCCGGAGCGGCGGTCAGCAGCCCGTTGAAACCTACGGAGAAGCTCTCGATCTGCGAGGTGCCGGTGAGGTTACCGACCAGGGTGGTGCCGATCGAGTTGAAGAGCACGTCGTCGGGCTGAGAGCCGTTGACCATGGTGACCGTCGAGCCGGCCAGGGGCTGGAGCAGGCCCCAGGGCGAGAGGGTGAACCCGGTGAAGTTCGGCCCGACGGCGCCGGAGTTGGCAACGTACACGAGGCCGCCGTGCACCGCGATGCTCACGGGTGTCGGGCCCCCGGAGGAGACCACCCCGCCGGGGACGAGCTGCAGGCTGCCGTCCCAGCCGACCCGCAGGACCGAGATCTGGCCGCTGCCCGCATCTACCGCCAGCAGGTAGCGGCCGTCGCTACTGAATTGCAGCGCGCCCTGGGAGGCCAGGCCAGCACCCGTACCGGCGCCACCGGCCGCGAAAGGTGACCCCGGCATTTGCGTTAGCGACCCGTCGGCGTGGCGGTCGAAGGCCCCGATCGTGTTCGATCCCGCAGTGTTGTCGTCGAGGTAGACATGGCCGACCACCGGAGAAAAGCTCGGCGCGTTCCCGGTGAAGCCAGCTGCGCTAGCAGAGCCGGTGACGAGGGTGCCGAGGATACCGGCAGCGCCGAGCGTGGCGACGCCGAGCGCAAGGCGCGCGGCACGGTTGGTGTTCTTTCGCATCGTATTCGTAACCTCCGCAGGTTTGGGGGGGGAAGTGAGGAACGAGTTGTCCAACCCCACGTAATGGAGACGCCGGGCGGAGCAAAATGATTGCAACGTTCTCCGTTAGGCTCCGCCCATGATCACCTCGGTCCACGCCCTGGTTTACGCCGACGACGCGGAGGCGGCCCGGGACTTCTTTCGCGACGTGCTCGGCTGGCCGTATGTGGATGTCCATGACGGCTGGTTGATCTTCAAGACCGGCCCGTCCGAGCTCGCCGTCCACCCGACCACGGGAACCCACGGGGCCGAGACCTGGAAGATCGAACAGCACCACGAGATCACCCTGATGTGCGACGACATTGTGCAAACCGTCGCAGAGTTGACGGCCAAGGGGGCGGTGTTCACACGCGAGATCCGCCAACAGGGCTTTGGGATGACGACGATGGTCCAGGTCCCTGGAGCCGGTGAGATCATGCTCTACCAACCTGGCCACACCGTCGCCCACAACCTCTGACGCGGCCGGCGCCCTGCGCGGCAGGGCTGGACAGGCCCTGACGATTTGCCCGTCGCATGGTCCAATTACCTTCGGAAAAACAGCTAAAACTGCGACAGACGACTGGCTACTGGCGCTCTCTCATCGCCTTTGCTGACCGCTCAGCCATCTCCTCAGGGGGCACATCTTCGATATGGGTGGCGATGTACCAGCGATGACCGAACGGGTCTTCGAAAGAGCCGGAGCGGTCCCCGTAGAACTGGTCTTCCACACCTCGCAGCTTGGTCGCACCCTCGGCGATCGCCCGTTTGAAGACGTCGTCGACGTCGTCGACGTAAAGCGACAGGGTCACCGGCGTACCGCCGACCGACTTCGGGCTCGTGGCGCCCGACTCGGGGAACTCGTCGGTGAGCATTAGGACCGAGCCGCCGAAAGCGAGCTCAGCGTGCGCTACCTTGCCGCCCGGGGCCTCCATGCGCATCCGCTCCGTCGCCCCCAAGACGCTGCAGTAAAAGGCGATAGCGGCATTGCCGTCGTGCACCGCCAGCGACGGGCTCAGTCGTGGGTAGCCATCAGGGACCGGTTTTACCTTGGCCATCGGGTACCTCCTCAGACGTTTTTCTTCAGCACTTTTCGGTCGAGCCTACCCCTCGATCGACGGTTACCCGGCCGGGTGAAGCCGAAGGGACGGGGTTGCTACGTCTTACCCGTGTCCCTTCGGTAGGAGATCATTGCGAGCCTCCCGAGCGCGAGCGTCCAAACGGCGAGGACTTCCCAGCCCTCCGCGGGCCAGGAGGTGTGCGAGAGCCCCGCTCCGCCTGCCTGGACAAGCCAATACGAAGGCAACAGCTGCGCAAAATCGTGGAACCAACCGGTCGTCGCTAGCGGCCCGAACGCACCACCGAGGATGGCGAACAGGGCGGTCAGCCCACCAAGGGCCGGTCCCATCGTGTCGGGGGTCACGAGATGGCCCAAAAGGATCCCGAGCGCCATGAACGGCAACAGCCCGACCAGGATCAACCCTGTCATGAGCAGCCAACCACCGGCCGTGAAGTGGACATTGAAAGACAGCACCGCCGCGGCGTAAAGCACGACGATGGTGATACCAGCCATTACATACCCGCGGATGATCTTGGCCGCCATGTAAGCCCAGACCGGCAACGGGGTAATGCGCAACTGCCGTGTCCAGCCGACGGCACGTTCGAGGGAAATTACGGCCCCGCCAGATGCGCTCGCGTTCATGGTCCCGAACGAAGCCATACCAGCCAAGTAATAGACTGGGAAAGGTATGCCCTCAATTTTCACGTTGCGGTTCGCGCCAGCAAAGATTAGGTAAAGGATCAACGGGATACCGACCGCGAATATGAAAAACCGGCGGTTCCGGAAGGTCTTGATCACGTCGTAGCGTGCGTAATTGATCGCTATCACCTGGGCTCCCCGAGCTCCTCGGCACCAGTCAGTTCGATGAACGCATCTTCGAGGCTCCCTCCGCGCACCTCGATGTTGAAGGCACCCGGGAAGCTGGCGAGCAGGGCACGCAACGCCGAGTCCGAGCTAGAGCACCTCAGTATGACATCGTCTCCCCTCGCCTCCACGGCCGAGACGCCGGGCAGAGAGCCAAGGGCGGCAAGGTCGGCACCAGGCAGTGTCGCGGTGATGGTGCGGGACCCCACGCGGGCCTTGATCTCTGCCGGTGTTCCGTCGGCGACGACCCTGCCTCGTGCCATCAGCACGACTCGGTCGGCATAGGCATCGGCCTCTTCCAGATAGTGGGTGGCGAAGAGCACGGTCTTCCCGCGAGCGGCCACCGCACGCATAGAGGCCCAGAAGTCCCTCCGCCCCTCGACGTCAAGGGCCGCCGTGGGCTCGTCGAGTACCAGTAGCTCCGGGTCGGCCACCAGGGCGATCGCGAAACGCACCCGCTGAGACTGGCCACCTGACAGCTTGTTGGTCCGGCGTTCGGCGATGTCAGCGATGCCGGCGATCTGGAGAGCCTCTTCCACGCCCAGAGGCTTGGGGTAGAGGCCGGCGACCAATTTGACCAGCTCGCGGATCGTCAGGTCTTTGACCAGGGAACCAACCTGCAACATGCCACCCACGAGCCCGGCCTTCACGGCATCGGTGGGCGTGCGGCCGAACACGGTGATCCGGCCGGCGTCGGGCCGCTGCAGGCCGAGCAGCATGTCGATTGTCGTCGTCTTGCCGGCGCCGTTGGGGCCGAGCAGGGCAACAGTGGAAGAGGGGGCGATCGAAATGTCGACCCCCTGGACCGCCTTGACCTCGCCGAAGGACTTGCGGAGGCCAGAAATGACCACCCCTCGAGCGTCGCTGGGGGTGACCACGCGGGCCGCGCTCGAACTCCCTTGCGCTCTGGCCGCCATAACGGCGAGGCTAGCGACGTGGCACAGCATGCTCAACCCGCCCGCGGTATGCGGGACATCGTCCCTCCCGAGGCCGAGTTGCGCCGGCAGGTCGCCAACCACATCCTCGACGTGTACGCAGGGTATGGCTACGAAGTGATCGAGACGCCCGCCCTCGAGGACCTCGACATCCTGATCGGGAGCCAGGGCGGGGAAAACGAAAAACTGATCTTCAAAGTCCTGAAGCGAGGCGCCAAGCTCGAAGAGGAGCTGGAGCGTCACGGAGAACTGGCCGACATGGGCTTGCGCTTCGACCTCACCGTCCCCCTGGCCCGGTTCGTCGCCAACCACCTGAACGACCTGCCGATGCCCTTCAAAGTCGCCCATATCGCACCGGTGTGGCGTGCCGAGCGGCCGCAGCGCGGAAGGTTCCGCGAGTTCACCCAGTGCGACATCGACATCGTGGGCGAAGCGAGCATTGCGGCAGAAATCGAGCTATGCACGGCAACAATCGAAGCTTTGGAACAGATCGGCATCGACGGCTGCACGGTGAGGCTCAACGACCGGCGCCTGTTGCGAGCCGCGGTCGAGCACCACCTAGGTCTATTAGACCAGCCCGGCGCGGTGTACATCGCCCTCGACAAGTTGGACAAGGCCAACCGCGACGATGTGGCCGCGGAATTGGCTCGCGCCGGCCACGACGTTGCTGCGGTCGAGAGGCTCCTTGGGACGTTGGCGAAGGGAGAACTAATCGGTCCGCCCGAGGTGCAGTCCGCCCTCGAAGGGACAAGGAGCGCGTTGGAGAGCCAAGGCCTTTCCGTACGCTTCGACCCGACGCTAGTGAGGGGAATGGGTTATTACACGGGGCAGATCTTCGAGGTGTCGCACCCAGACCTCCCGTATTCGCTTGCCGGCGGCGGCCGCTACGACGGGATGATGGCACGCTTTGGCGCGCCTGCACTGCCGATGTGCGGGTTTTCGATCGGTTTCGAGCGTGTCTGCGAACTCGTCGACAAGGACGCTTTCGGTACCGGTCGGGCAAAGATAGCCGTGACATGCTTGGACGACGAAGAGCTGGTGCGCTGCCTGGTCCTTGCACGAGCCAAACGGAACGAGGGAACAGTCGTCAACGTCGTGCGGCGAGCGCGCAACGTACGCAAGCAGCGCGACGACCTGGAAAAGCTCGGCTATAGCGAGATCCTCGACGCCGAAACCTTCGCCCGGTAGTCGCGGCCCGCTAGTGCAGGCGTTAAGCAAGTGCTGGCGCTCGCGGGGCGCCGGCGCTCAGTAGTACCGCTGCCAGTTGGCGACCGACGGGTGGTACCTGCCGGCGGGCCTCTCCCCGAAAAGACGCAAGATGTTGCCCGTAACGGCTTGCACCACGGCCGACGGGCACGCTGGCAGCGTTCCCTTGCAGGCCCCCATTGCCGGGATCCAGCCGATCGTGCCAGTGGCGAGCACCCCTCCCCCGCCATTTTGCCACGTGTAGTAGGTCATATCGGCGTCCATGATGTGGCCCACTTCGGGCGCTACGGGCGAATGCGACAGGATCTCCACGTTCGGCGGGGAAGGCTGGCTCGTGTCGTAGGCGTCATAATCGCCGGCCTCAACGCCTTTCAACTGAGCACCTTGGGGGGCCCCGCTGCCTGCGAACGGCCAGGCGGTGGCGTCGCTCACAACCATCGGGTCGTTAAGGCCGTAACCCTGATAGGTGTCACCGACTACTTCGCTCGGCGGCGAATTGGCCGGCGGCTCTGCCCAAGTGTTGCCCGTGGCGTTGCCGGGATCCGTGGCGTATATGGGGTCAGCGGTCGGGTCCCGGTAATCGACCTCCTCCCGGTTAGGGCCCATCGGGCTGGCCTGGAGCCGGGCGTGGCGAAGGACCGGAGAAGCACCGAAATAAACGACGTTAACCCCGTCCGCACGTGCTGCAATGACACCGTTACGCTCTTGTAGCGTCCAGGTCTCGTCGTGGCCAAGAGTTAGCAACGCCTTGTGGCGCCGGAGCAGGTCCGGGTGCTCTGAAAATGTGACGTCGGTCCAGTAGGTGACGTCCAGGCCGTGTTCTTCGGCCCAGTAGATGAGCGGGTACTCGAGGGCCATGAAGTCGCCAGCCCCGCTCCCATTAGCATAAGGCCTGTCGAAGGACAGGACGACAGCCCGGTTGTCATACTGAGGGGTGTCGCCCGGAGGGGCGCCCCCGTACATGTCGTAACCGCCCCAGGTGTTCCAGCCCTGCCAGGTGAGCACGCTGTTTTGGACCACATATGCCGCATCGCTGTAGGGGTCCCAGACCGCAAGAGGGATATAGCTCTGGCTGCCGGGGTCGGCGACAAGCTTGAAGAGGTAATCGCCCTGCACGAACTGCGGCCCGATCTTGACAGTTATGGACGGCGCCCAATTGTCACACGCGACCATGTTGGTGGTCGGCGCGAGCGTGCAAGCCGGCTGGGTTATCCCTTTCATCTCCCCTGAGCGCCAGACCAACCGGGCGCCCTTCCCCCCGTAATAGCCGATGCGATAAGCGCTTATGTGGTACCGCGCTGCCTCGGTAGTCACATAGAGAGTGACCTTCTGGCCCTCCTTCGCAGCAGTCAAATTGGCAAAACCATTTATGGCGGCGCCGCCGTCCCCGTCCAGGTGCCAGGCGGTCGTGCCCGGCTTCTCGTTCTGGTCGATGACCCAGCGCGCCTCGATGCCTTCCGGCCCCGGGAAAGTGGCCGGCTCCGGCGTTGTCGTGGTGGTAGTCGCAAGCGAATGTGCCGCTTTGGTGACCACGATCGTCGTCGCCGATGAGACACGGCTCGCGCCCAGAGCCGAACACCCCGCGGCCATCATCGATACTGCCACCACGGCGACCCCCGACCGCCTCTGCAAGTAGCTCATTTTGGTCATCATTGGTGGCGCGACTCAAGCTTCGTGTTGATTTCGTGCCGCATTGCCGGGGGTAAGTCCTCGCCAGCAGCGAGGAGATCCCCGAGTATTTGCGGCTTTATAGTAAACGCGAAGAGAGCCATGCTCACGGTCACACCGTGAGCGGGCCGGCGCACGACACTGATCGGGTCGCCGGCGCGCACCGAGCCCGCTTGGAGGACCCGCAAATAGGCCCCCGGCCTCCCCGACTCGCTGAAGCGGCGGGCCCAGCCCACGACTCCTGTTCGGGCAGCAAACGTCTTGCACGGGATGCGCGGCGACGTCACCTCGAGCAAGATGTCGGGACCGACTCGCCAGCGTTCTCCGATCTGCGCCTCGTTCGGGTCGATACCGATCGTGGTGAGGTTCTCCCCGAAGGCGCCGTCGGGCAACACGAACCCAAGCTCGGCTTCCCAGCGGTCGAGATCTTCCCTCGCGAACGCGTAAACGGCCTGGTCATCGCCGCCATGGTTTCTCTTGTCGCCTATGAAATCGCCTTCTAGACCGCTCTCACCCTTCACAGGGCCCGGCGCGCTGACGAAGACGGGGCGTTCGGCCGGGCTCTTGACGATGCCAGTCTCACCACCTTTTGCGGGGTTCGGCGCCAGCTTCCCGACGTTGACCGCCCGTACCCACGCGGCTTCGGCTACCGATTTCTCCACGCCATTAGTTTGGCTCTTTAGCGAGGTGCCTCGGAGACAATTGGCAGCAGCCTGTCGTACCAGTCCAGCCAGCGCCGGCGCGCTTGAGCCAACGCTTGTACATCGCCCGCCACTGGCCCAACCACTACGCCGTCGACCTGGCTGGCGCTCAGCTCCATCCCGAGCGCGTTCGCAGCCGCGCCACGGGCCGTGGTTTCGGGGACCGTGGAGCACAGTACGGGCCGGTCAAGGGTGGACGCGAGCCGCCGCTGCCACCAAGGTGACCGCTCGATGGCGCCGCCGTTGGCCACTATCTCGAGCTGTTGGCCCCCGTCGGCCTCCAGGTCAGCCAGGGCGCCGGCGAGTTGGAAGCACACTGCTTCCACCGCTGCAGAGACAATGTGGGCACCGTTATGGCCGAGCCGTAAGCCCACGACCGTGCCTTCGCCGGCGGGGACCTCCGTAGCCGGCGGGCGCGTTCCTGCGTGCCACGGCAGCACGAGCACTCCGTCGCTGCCCGCGCCGACCGGCATGGTGAGGCCATAGCGGACGTCGTGAGCCGGTTCGCCGGGGGGTACGGCGGCTCCGGTAGCCCCCGCGGTCAACGACCCCTCCCAGAGCGCCAGGGCCCAGGAGTAGAGCTGGCCTCCGGTGCTGAAGGCGGCACCGAGCAGGACCCTGTCGTGGTCGACGCAGTAACGCCAAAGCCCCGCTGGCAACTCCGAGTGGTCCGGTGCCGGCCTGACCGATCTGACCGCTGCCGATGTGCCCACGGTCAGCGCCGCACGGGAGGGCGTACCGCAACCCACGCCGAGGTTAGCTGCAGCCCCGTCGGTGAGCGCCGGGTGCCAGCGCGCCCCGGCAAGTGCGGGCCAGTGCCGTTCCCAACTACCCGCCAGCCGGCCTTCCCAGCCCGGAGGGGCGAGCGGTGGCAACGCCGCTCCAGGGATGCCCGCAAGCTCCAACGCTTCCTCGTCCCAGGCGTGGTCCGCAGTCGCCAATAAGCCGGTCGCTGAGGCCATCGAGACGGACATCGTTGGGTCGCCCAACAGCGCGAGCCCGAGGTACTCCGACAGGCCGACGAACCGGGCCGGCGGGCGGTCCCCGTCGGTCAAAGTACCGGCCCCTGTCTCTTCCGCCAGCCACGGCACCCGCCACGTCCAGTACATAGGAGCAAAGGCACAGCCCGTGCGCTGGCGGAGGGTTTCACGCCTGTTCGGTCCTATGGCAGCCGCGCCGGCGGGAGGGCGTGCGCGTGTGTCGGCCCACGAGACCACGTCAGCGAGGGCGCGCCCCGTGGCGTCGACAGGGACGACCGAGTGCATCTGGCAGTCCATAGCAACCTCGGTTACACCTTCGAGGTGGCCTTTGACGCCCAGCTCGTCAATGCAGGCAACCAGGTCGGCCAAGTAGCTGTCTGCGCCGAATGTCGCCTGGCCAGGTTGCGATGAGCTCACGTGGCGCGGCCGCCGCGCAATAGCGCCATCGACGGCCGCGAGCCGTCCGGGCCCGGCCGTCTCGAACACGACCGCCCTTACCGACGAAGACCCGAGGTCGAGGGCCAGCGCACGTCTGTTCATCGGAGCGCCAACCTACAACCGCTGCGAGCCCGCCGCCTTTGCCCGGCCGGCGGCCCGAAATACGCTCGGGTCTGGCTTGCCAATCCGTGCTCCGCTCGTGCGGTGCTGGCGCATTGCCAGTGCCATGCGGATCTCCTCGACCATCCGGCGCCCTTGGCTTGTCACGGTCTGCCAGTCGTACACGAGGATCTCGAACCCGAGGATCCTGAGCTTGTTACGCCGCGCATCGTCGTAACGCTTCTGGTCGGGGCTCCAGTGGTAGGTGTAGCCATCTAGCTCCACGAACAGACCACCCTCAAGTTGGACGTCCAGGCGGTAACCAGTGCCCTCGACCACGACCTCGCATTTTTCCACTTTGACTCTGCTGGCGGCCAGCAACCTGAGAGCCCGGCTTTCGAGGACGCTCGGCGCAGGGGCGCCGGCAAAACCGCGCTTTTCGAGACGCTCGGTCAACTGCTTAGGCCCGCTCCGTCCATGACGAGCCAGGCGCCCGGCTTCGGCCAGCAAGCCCTCGACGGTCACCAACCTGACTGCCAAACCAGCGTCGATCGCTTCGTCGAGGAGCGCGGGTTGCGCAGAACCGGCTAGGTCGACGAGGGTTCGCAGGGGGTTGGTCGTCGGTATGCCCTGCCTGTGAGAAATGCTCGTGCTGCTCAGATCGCAGCTTCGGTGCACTATCGGTTCGACGCCGCGCTCGGCCTGCGGGGCGAGCGACCACATTGGCTTTGTTCCTGCCAACCCCAGGCCGTCGATCATGACGGACTGAGACAACCGGGATGGACGGCTCATGCTTGATCAAGCCCCAAAGCCAGGCGGCCGACTCGTGAGATGCCACCCCGTCGCTCCATAGGCAAGCCGCGTGGAGCGAACGCTCGGCGGAACTCGGCCAGTTTGTCGCGGCATACAGTCCCGAGCTCCACCTTTTCCAGCGGCCTTGTGACAAGGCGGTACGGAGCTGCGCGGCGCTGGCTCCAGCTGCAAGCAGCTGGGACCGGGTCGCCAGGCCGTGCTGCCCACCGAAAATCGCCTCTGTCAGTGGCCACGCGGGGCTGTGCGCGGGTCGGGGTGGCATACTTCATGATATATCATGCTATATCAGAGTCGTCCTCTCCGATGTTCTCGGTCCCGAAATGCCATCTCGGGATTAAAACCGCGATAGGCAACAAAAAGTGTCAGTAGAAGCGCTGGGAGAGCCCCCGAGACCCCGAAAGCGCCCCGAAAGCGCCCCGAATACGGTGAGCTCCATGGCCTCGCCAGCAAGGCTCGTCGTCGCCCAAGAGCCAGACGGCAATTTCACGGTCAAAATAAGTGACGGGACGGTCGAGACAAGGCACCTCGTTTCGGTACCGAGCGGGTTCGGGCCAGAGCTCGGGCTCGCAGCAATCTCTGGGGAGGACCTGGTACGCGCGTCTTTTCGCTTTCTCCTCGATCGAGAGCCCGCCACTTCCATCCTGGCCAAGTTCAGCCTCGAGCTCATCTCGCAGTATTTCCCCGAGTACCGCGCCGAGGTCCGCAAGTACGTCTAGAGCAATTACAGGCTCGCGAGGCTCACCTCGGGGTCGGCAAGCTTTTTCGCGTCAACGGGCCGGCGCGATGCCACGAGATCGCTGATCTCCCCGGAGACGTCCCAAATGTTGACGTTCATCCCGGCAGCGACACGGCCGTCTTTGACCCAGAAGACAATGAACTCGCGCCCTTCGACGTCCCCGCGGAAAATTACCTCGTCCCACGACGGCGCATGCCCCGAATACTCCATACCGACGTCGTACTGGTCGGAGTAAAAGTACGGGACGCGCGTATAAGGCTCGTGGCGGCCCAACATATTGCGGGCTGCAGCCGGGCCCTGGTTGCGGGCAGCGGACCAGTGCTCCAGGCGAACCCGTTCGCCGAACAGTGGGTGGAACGAATTGGCCACGTCCCCGGCCGCGAAGACGCCAGGCCGAGAAGTCTCGAGGTACTCGTCGGTGAGCACACCGTTGCCGGTCTCCAAGCCGCCTTGCACCGCCAGTTCGGCCCGCGGCTCCGCCCCGATACCGACGATTACGATGCCGCCGGGGACGGTGCGCCCGTCGGCCAAGCGGACGCCTTCGGCGGCGGCCGAGCCCAGCACAGCCTCCGGGGCGACGCCGAAATGCATTTCGACCCCGTGGTCCCGATGGACGTCGCGGTAAAACTGGCCCATTTCGGGGCCGAGCACCTTCTGTAGCGGCAACCGGGCCATTTCGACGATCGCCACCTCTGCACCCAGCTGGCGCGCTGAGGCGGCGACCTCGCAGCCGATCCACCCAGCTCCGACGATGACGGCACGGCCGGCAGCCTTGATGGCTTCGCGCAGCGTGGCCGAGCTGGCCATGTCCCGCAGGTAATAGACACCAGGGAGATCGGCACCCGACAACGCCAGCCGCCGCGGCCTGGCGCCCGTGCAGAGGAGCAAGGAGTCATAACCGAGACGGTCGCCTGAGGCAAGGCTCACCGTTTGGTCCCCGACGTCAAGGGAGGTGACAGCCGAGGAGAGCCGAAGGTCTATGCCCTGAGCCTCGTAGAAGCCGTCGGCGTGCACGTAGAGCTTCTCCGGTCCCGCCTCTCCGCGCAGGTACTCCTTGGAAAGCGGGGGCCGTTCGTAAGGGCGTTCGGCCTCCTCGCCCACTAGGGCCACGCTGCCCTCGAAACCTTCTTTCCGCAGCGTCTCAGCGGCTTTGGCGCCCGCGAGGCTGGCGCCGACGATGACAAAACGGCGGGGGTCGCTCACGCTGCCAGCTTTGCACGTCCCCCACGGCTCCGCTCCGGCCTGGAATACTGGCCGGATCACAAACCGGTCCCCCTGGTGGCGAAGCGCCACTTTCTACCAGATATACGTTCGGAGCTGGCGCGACTCCAACGGCGACGGCATTGGTGACCTCGCGGGCGTCTGCCAGGGCCTTGACTACCTGCAATGGCTCGGTGTCGACGCCGTCTGGCTGTCCCCCACGATGCCATCGCCGAACACGGACTGGGGCTACGACGTCTCGGACTACTACGGCGTGCACCCTGACCTCGGCACGCTCGAGGACCTTGACCACCTCATCGCCGAGGCCCGTGAACGGGACATCGCGGTCCTGTTGGACCTCGTGCCGAACCACTCTTCGGATGCGCACCGCTGGTTCGTCGACGCCCTGACGGGGCGCGATGCGGAGCACCGCGCCTATTACGTATGGGCCGACGGCACGGCTGATGGCAGCCCGCCGAACAACTGGCTTTGCGCCACCGGCGAGACCGCCTGGACCTACGACGAGGGCAGCGGCCAGTTCTACCTGCACAACTTTTTACCGACGCAGCCAGACCTCAACTGGTGGCACGAGCCGGTCCACCAGGAATTCGAGAAAATTATCCATTACTGGTTCGACCGTGGTGCTGCCGGGTTCCGTATCGATGTCGCCCACGGGCTTTACAAAGATGCCCTGCTGCGCGACAACCCCCCTGCTCTCCCAACTGACCACCACGCCATCAGACGGGGAGGGCTTCGCCCGGTCTACAACGCAAACCGCCCGGAAGTCCACGAGGTTTACAGGCGCTGGCGCCAGATTGCCGACGGTTACGAGCCGCAGCGGGCGTTGCTAGGCGAGGTTTGGGAACTCGACATGGAGCGCTTCGGGGACTACTACGGGCGGGAGAAGCCCGAGCTGAACATGGCTTTCAATTTTCTGTTTGTCGAGGCGGAGCTAAAGGCACGCGAGCTCGCCGCAATAGCCGAAGAAACCCTCGCCGCGCTGCCGCCCGGGGCGGCGCCGGTGTGGACGGCCTCCAACCACGACGTTGGTAGGTTCCCGACGCGCTGGTGCGGTAACGACGAGCGAGCCGTCCGGGCAGCTCTCGTGGTGCTCTCGACGTTGCCAGGTACACTCGTCCTCTACTACGGGGACGAGCTCGGCATGCTCGACGTGTACGTGCCAATCGAGCAACGGCTCGACGACATGACCCGCGACCAGCCGGGGAACCCCGGCCGGGACCGGTGCCGTACCCCCATGCCCTGGTCGGCGGGGCCCAATGCGGGCTTCACCACCCCGATCGCACACCCGTGGCTCCCTGTCGGGGAACACGCCACCGTGAACGTCCAAAGCGAGCAAGCGGATCCGGCTTCGGTGCTCAATTTGTGCCGCGAACTCGCTTTGCTGCGCAGGTCTGGCGATGTAGGGCAGTTGGCCCCGCTGGAGCGCGTTCTGCTCGACGACCAGGTCTGGGGGTTCAGAGCGGGCGGTGTGACCACCGTTGCAAACCTTTCCTCCGAACCGGCTACGCGCGACATTGGCTCGGGGGTTCTCACGGTCCTGGTGTCAACCCAGCCGGGGGGCCAGGGCAAAAAACTCACGGGAGAGCTGACGCTCGCCCCGTGGGAGGCGTTGGTCCTCAGCAGCTAGTCGGTCGCGAGCTCGTCTTCGGGGTGCACCGCTAGCGCGGTACCCAAGACGACGACGATGAAGAGCGCGATCGTAAGGATGTGCACAAGCGTGCAGTACTCGCACAGGTGCCTGAGCTTGACCAGCTCGGCGTACATCAGCCAGATCACCATGCCGGCTCCCGTAACCGAGCCGAGCAGCCTGATCCTGCCGACCCAAGGCGACACGGCCCGCCAGGCCCAGGGGTTGCACAGGACCAGCATCCCGGCAGACCAGGCGAGGCCGAGCACCGACACGGGCAACCCCAGGAAGTGGGAGTAGACGCTGGTAGTCACCAATGCACAGTCGACGAAGCCCTTGGTCGAGCAGGCCAGGACCGCCGCGCTGGAGAAGTGGGCGTAGGTCAGGTAGCTCGAGTCGAGGACCGCAAGCACGCAGATGAGCGTGCTGGTGATCGGCACCCACCCCGGCGGGACTATCGCCGGTGTGGGTGCCGGCGCGACCTCCTGGTCCTCCGGATCCCCAGGTTCGCTCCCGGCTCCCCCGGGCCCCAGCTTCTGCTGGCTACTTGCCCCTGGCGCCATGGTGGCCACTTGCCTCAACCGTTCGTCGCCGGCCTGGGTTACTTCACTACCGAAGAGCCGCCGTGATGCTGGGGCGATGAAGTGTTGACGCCCCGCAGCCATGTCGGGACCTGATTGCATACCGCTGCCGGCTGGTTATGCGTCAGGGTGCACAGGTCACTGACGAAGTAACCGGCGACGGCCTCTGCTTCTTTCGAGGTGGTGTTGTTGCCGGCGGTCATGTAGTTCACCGCTGCCAGCATCTGAAAGCCAGCGATCGGGGAAGCGTCGTAGGACTCCGCTGTCACCAGGTACTTGCCGCCCAGGTAGATGAACGGGATCGAGCCCTCTTCATCGGCGCTCACGTACGGCGGGACGTCCCACTTCGAATAGATGGCCGACTCGGCCGCCGTAGGGGTCTGCAGTGTCGCCTTGGTGTTGGTCTGCAGTTCGACGGGCACGAAGCTCAGGTAGGGGCTCGTGTAAGTGGACTTGTAGAACGAGAACGTAGGCGTGCTCGGGTTGACGTCGGTAGACGACGACGTTGTGCCCATCACGTTGTGGAACGTGCCGAACTTCGAAAGTGCCATCACGAGCGCCCAGCGCTCGGCAGCGCAGAACGGGCAATACTCTGCACCGATGTAGAGGATCTCAGGCTTGCCACCGAGGAGTAACGCCTTGTTCGAGGGAGGCAGCTTGTCAGGCGGCTGGGTGTTGCTCGGCTCGGCCGCTGCCGCCTGGATGAGGGTCTTGGCCGGGACATTTGCGACTTGGTCGAACAAAGCCGTCGTGAGCGGGAACGTCCCGACGACCACGCCGTCCTTGGTGGCCTTGGGCTTCGACCCCCCTGCCAGGTTGACCCCGACGATTACCGCGATCACGACGATGACGACGGCCACGCCCGCGTAGGCCATGTAGAGGTTGCGTTGGCGGCGCTGTTGGACAGCCTTGCGTGCGGATGCCCTCGGGACCGGCCGGGCGGGCTTGCCCGTCCCGTAGCCCGCCGCCTTGGCCGTGGGCCGCTTAGGCACCGACGGCCGCGAAGTGCCCGGGCGGGGAGGGACCTTGCCTGCTTTTCCACCGGTTTGTTGTGTACCTGCCATTTGCGCCTTTCCCCCTTAACAGGGACAACACTCAGGCCATAGCCTAACCGTCGAGGCTAAGACCTGGAAGCGCAGCGGAATGGGGGGTTGGCGCAGAAGTGCACCAAGTTTCAGCCGGCGCTCAGCGCGTGTTCAGGTGCGTGGGCGGGAGCCCTATCGTCGTCCGCCTCGACGAGGGAGGCACGGTGACGCTGGCAAAGACCGAGCGGGTCGCTCGCGGCAACTTCGGCACCGCAATGGGCCGACCACGTCGGCCCGCTCGGGCCCAGCAGCGCCACTCCCGAGGTCTATCGGGGTCCCAGTGCGCCTGGTTGGCAAAGCCGCCTGACCACCCGCCAGGGCCCGGGTCGTCGGTGAGCCCGGCGTCGATCTGGTCAACGAGCCGCGTCCCGTGCAGGACCGGCGAACGTCGCCGGCGGAGCGGGCGGACCGGGGCGAAGGGCATCGGGCCCCTGGTCGCGACGTCATGGCCCTGGGGGCGCGCCTTGGGCGCCAAGCGGGGACCTCTTGTCGCCGTCCCGGCGCTTGCTGGTCCCGCCGTCGTCACAAAAACGTTCATCCTGCTCGTGGGATCGGCAGACCGCCCGTAGAGTTGAGGCCCAGAGCGCACTACGGGTCTTTAGTCCCGGACATTTCGCGAGCAAGGAAGATGGCCGAACTGACAGTCGATACCAGCGAAGTGGTGGTCCGCCTGAGCGCCCTCGAGGCTCTCGCCGTGTGGCGCCGCGAGATTTCGGTTCCTATTGAGTGCCTGACGATGGTCCACGTCGAGCAGTCGCCGCTCGACTTTGTCACGCTGTTCCGGCGAGGTGCCTCATGGCCAGGGGCGTTCGCTTTAGGGAGTAGGCGGCGCGATGGTCGGCGCGAGTTCGTTGCGGTGCGTGCCCACCAGCCAGCTGTAGTACTCGACGCGCAAGGCTGTAACTGGGACCGCGTCGTGGTGAGCCACCGCGACGCTGTCGAGCTAGCGGCCGAGCTTGCGGCTCTGCTGTTGGGGCGGGGCAACCACCGCCAATGACGGCACCGAGCCGGCACCCCGGTCGGGGCTGGCTGGAAGCGAGCCGGCACCCCGGCGGGCTGGAAGCGAGCCGGCACCCCGGCGGGCTGGCACCGAGCCGGCACCCCGGTCGGGGCTGGCTGGAAGCGAGGGCCCTCATTGGCCGCCCAGGCCGCCCAGGCCGCCCACGCCGCTCACAGAGGCGCCCACTCTGCTGGCAGAGGCGCCCAGGCCGCTCGGAGAGCTGCTCGCAGACAGGTCGGCCACGCGCGGTTCCTCGTAGCCAGGGCTGCTGGCGAGGGCTGCGCGCTCGGCCCAACCCGCGCGAGCGGCCAGGTCGGGTTGGCTACGAGCGTGATGAGGCCCCTCGCTTGCACCGGCGACCGCGTACCCGTTACGCCCAGAACGTTTCACCGTGTACATGGCGGCGTCCGCCGATCGCAGGGCCTCCCTGGCGTTTACACCCTTGAACAGGTCAAAGGGTGCTACGCCAAGCGATACGGTCACGCCATCTGCCCCATTGTTGACCTCGTCACGCACCGCCAGGACCAGCTTGCGGGCGACGGACTCAGCCGCCCGGCAGTCGCCGTCGTGGAGCACCACCGCGAACTCGTCGCCGCCGAGCCTGGCGACTAGGTCCCTATCGCGCAGGTGCCGGCGGAGAGTTACGGCCACCTCGATTATCAGCCTGTCGCCCGCTTGGTGGCCGAGCGTGTCGTTGACCCGCTTGAAATTGTCGAGGTCCATGACGACGAGCGCACCCCGCGGACCTTCGGTCGCGCAGGTACGCAGGTGCCGGGCGAGCTGTAGCTCGAACCACCGCCTATTGGCTAGCCCGGAAAGAGGGTCCCGGGTAGCCAGGTCACGCAATGCCGCCTGGGAGCGTTTGTGGCGGGTTATGTCGACCAGGTACACGAGCACGTGCTGCGGACGGCCCTCGCGGTCGCGCACCACCGAGGACACCAGTTCGCACCAGCGCAGCCGGCCACCGCTACAGACCATGCGCACCTCGGCCTTGGCCACCTTCGCCTTGCCCGGGTCACCAGGCCCGGCGAGTTCTGAGAGGTCGTCGGGGTAAACGAGCGCGCTGAGGCGCCGGCCCACGACCGCCCGCTCCGGCTCGCCGAGGAGCGCACAGAAGGCGGGGTTCACTTCCTCCACACGGCCCTCCGGGCTGACCTTGGCCATCCCGATGGGGGCCGCCTCGAAAGCCGCCCTCCAGCGGTTGGAGGTCTTCGCCGTTTGCGCCGCGAGCAGGGAAGCGGCAGCCCGGCGAGACTCGACCTTCTGGCCCACCAACTCGAACATCCCGGAAAGTGAAACGGTGACGACGAGGCCCGCCTGGACCACTTTTCCCGCCCCCGCGAGAAAGGTGCAGGTCAGCCACGCACCAGCGCGTCTAGCCCAGGGGCGAATTACACCCATGAAACTATACATAGCCCCTTATCGGCACTAGTGCGCGGATACTTGAGGAATCCCTAACTACAACTTGGTTAGCCCGACCCACGCTGGTGACGCGGCGAGCCTCAGAGGACCCTCAAGCGGATCGTGTAGGACATCTCCTGCAGGGCGGTGATGACGTCGGGTGGGAAGTCGCTCGGAGTGTCCGTGATGACGTAGCCAATGTCACCCCGGGTGCCCAGGTACTGGCCCACGATGTTCATGCCGTGGTCGGCGAACAAGCTGTTGACCGCTGCCAGCACGCCCGGCACGTTGGCGTGGACGTGTGTGAGGCGGAAATCGCCGGAGGCGGCCGGGAGCACCAGGTTGGGCAGGTTCACCGACAGCGAGGTGGAGCCAGCCGCCAGGTAGTCATGCAGCTTGCCGGCGACAAAGCGGCCGATGTCCTGCTGAGCTTCTTCGGTGCTGCCGCCGACGTGCGGGGTCAGGATCACGTTCGGGAGGCCCTGAAGTTCTGAAACGAACGGCTCGCCGCGGCGCTTTGGCTCGCTCGGGAAGACGTCTATCGCGGCACCGACGATGTGGCCGCCCTCGATGTGGCGGCGCAGCGCCGCATGGTCGACGACAAAACCTCGGGAAAGGTTCAAGAAAATGCTTTCTTGGACCATGTGGGAAAGCTCCGCCTCGCCGAACATGCCTTTGTTCCCCGGCCTCCCATCGACATGTAACGTCACGATGTCGACTGATTCGAGGAGCTCTTCCAACGACGAGCAGCGTTTTGCGTTACCCAGGGACAACTTATCGGCGGTGTCGTAGAACCAGACCGACATACCGAGCGACTCGGCGAGGACCGACAGCTGCGAACCGATATTGCCGTAGCCGACGATACCGAGGCGCCGGCCGCGCACCTCGTGGCTCCCCTTCGCAGATTTATCCCATATCCCTTCGTGCATCTGGCGGGTTTTATCGGTGAGCCCCCGCTGAAGCGCAATTATTTCCGCTATGACGAGCTCGACGACGCTGCGCGTATTGGAAAAGGGAGCGTTGAAAACAGCCGTCCCGTGAGCACCCGCGCTCGCAAGGTCTATCTGGTTCGTCCCGATGCAAAAAGCGCCCACAGCCAGCAGGTGCGGGGCTGCCTCGAAAGCGCTCTCAGGCAGATGGGTGTTGCTCCTGATCCCGAGCACATCCACCTGGGCCAAGCGCTCGAGTAGCTCCGCCTCGGGCAACGCCCGGTCGGAAGTCTCTACCTGGTACCCCGCCTTGGACAGGATGGCTGTGGCGTCGGGGTGGATGTTCTCAAGTAGCAGGACGCGAATGTCCTGCGGGGATTGGCGCTCGAGGGTCATCCCGACAGCCTAGGGGTTGGCCCGTACAGGCCTAAGGGAAATTCACGGGCACGCTGAACGAGCGCCCTCCCACCGATGCCGTTACCGTGCCGTTGCTGAACGACGCCGGCACCACGAAGCCGACGACGATAGCCGCGCGATCGGCATCGGGCAGCGGCTCTCCGACCTCGGCCTGGCCGCCCGGGGCCGAGAGGCTGAAGTCGGACGCCGGAAGGAAGGAGGACCCGGGTGGGCTTGCACTGGCGAGCACCTCGAGGTACGCCTCGTCGGGGGCCGGCGGGACAGTGCCCCCGTCGCTGCCGGCGAACCAGACGAGGGACGCGTCGCTGAAATGGACCTCGGCTCCGGGAAGCTCCCCCGTGGAATCGAGCGGCTCGTTGGTGCCGACCCGCGCCAGCACTTCGGGGCCTGGGGCCAGCTGGCCGGCCACCAGGGAGACCTCCTGAGAGAGGCCCTTGTCGGAGATTTCGAGGAGCGGGCGGCTCCCGGCGGGCACGGAGGCCACGACGGTCAGGTTGACCGAGCGCCCTCCCCTCGTCCCGGGTGCTGCGGTCGCAGCCTCGTCGAAAGTCACAGCCGTCCCTCCAGCGAGCACCTCGACTGCTGGTTGGTCGGTGCTGGGCGGGCCTGCTCCGTCTGCGGCAGCCTCGGACGGCACGGCCCCGGCCGCCTCACCAGGGCCGAGGGCGAGCTCGGCGACCACCAGGGCTTGGCCTTTCATTGGCAACAACAAAGTCGCCAGCGGCCGCCCACCCGAGGTGCGCTCGGTGGCATAAGCGCTCCCAGGCGGGCTGACGGCGTCCCGCAGCGCTGCGGGGTCGAGGTGCGAGCTCAAGTAGCTGACCTCGCCGAACGCGACCAGGCGGTAGGTCTGGCCCCAGTCGCCTATCAGGTCGCCAACAGGAGCCGGTCGGAGACCAAGAGGTGGGGCGGAGAGGACGCCGGCCCATCCTGAGCGTTGGCGGGGCACCGCGGGCAGCGCCAGACCGCCGGTGCCCTCGGGGGCCGCGGCACCGTCGGGCCGCCGGAGCACCTCGCCCCGATGGAGGCCCGACGTGTTGGAGGGGACCGAACTGCCCAACAAGACCTTCACGCCCGAACTGGTCGGCGTGCCACTCAGCTTGTAGGTGAGCCAGGGGGCGGACGGCGACGACCAGGGGAACAGGATGGGACCGCAGCGCAGGTACGGTGCCACGTCGTGGGCCGAGCTCCCCGGCAGGCTGAAGTAGCAGCGGCTGCCCGGGGAGAGTGCTCCCTCATCCGCGGTGGCCACCGATTGCATGGCCGACTGCCCCTCGACGAGGACCTGCGAGGCGTCCTCAATTGGCTCTCCCTGCCAGTACAGAGCCGGCGGATGGCTCCTAAGCGCTACGGCAAGGATGATGACCACAACCAGGACGACGCCTACCAGCGCGGCCCAGCGCCTTGCGAAGACGGCAGCCTCCGTGCGATTTGCACCGCCAACGGGCCGGCCACCAGGAGCGCCTCTTGCAACCAACGGCTCGGCCACAGCCAGCTCCGCGGCGGGCGGCTCGGCGGCGGCCAGCTCGGCGATCGTCGGCTCCGCGTTGGCCCACTCCCCGCTGGTGGGCCGTTGGTCGAGCGGTTGGTCGGGCGGCGGCAGGTTGGCCGCACCGTCGCCTCCGACGGCGTGCTCCGTCCAGGACTCACCGTCCCACCAGCGCCACCGCCCCGGCGCATCTGGGTCTGCGTACCATCCCGGCTCCAGCTGCCTCGCCACGCGACTACGGTAGGTCAGCTGGCGATCGCACCGGCGGCTGGTCGCGGCGCGGCCAGTGCCGAGCCGGCTCGCTCAGCCGGAGCTGCGCCCGATTGCGTTGACGTAGGCGACCTCTGCGGTACCAGAGGTGCGGACCGATACATCGACGCCGAGGACCTCTGTACCTGCCGGCAGCTCGGCCAACAGGTACGGGGCCGCCCCGCCGTCCCCCACTGCGCCGGGCGCAGCCAGCACGTTCTGCCAGGCCCCGGCGGCCGACTCGACCGAGACGTCCACCGCATGCACCGCTGAGGTGCTCGTGACCGAACCGACACTGAGCTGGGTGACGGCCACCGGGGCGCCCCAGGACCAATCAAAGCTCGCTGTCCCGTCACTAGCTGCCGCCGTGTACCCGGTGCCGCCTGCGTCGCCGTTACCGTTGCGCTGCAGTACCACGCTCGCCGCACGCGTGCTCGGGCTGGCGGCCGCAGTCCAGTCCGTCACTCCTGGCTGGGAACTGCCGGGCCCGACCAGCGCGAAGACCGAAGTCTGGTCATGGTCCGTCGAAATCAACCGCACCGCGCCGAGGGCCCTCCCCGTCGAAGGAGCCGAGGCCATCTTGAGCAGGCAAGGGCTGTCCATGAGCCCAGGGATGTTCACATCACCGACCATGAGGAACTCGGCGTCATCGGCCTGCAGGGCGCTCCTGACGTTGGGGACCGTGCAGAATCCCTTGTTCTGGGCTGCAAACGGCCCATAGGGAGTCGTCGCGGTGAAGGCTGTCCAGGCCGTGCGGTGACCGCTGAAATAGGCCACGCTGCCCCTGTAGTCGGTCTCGACGACAGCGCTCGGCGGCCCGATGGCCTTCAGCAAAGCCATTGCGGGCGAATGGGCGAACTCGGAGCTCCTCTGCCCGAACTTGTACAGGTAGTCCCGGGTAAATCCTGCCGCCGTCGGCACGCCCGCTGCCAGCACCGCGACCACAACCGCCACCGACGCCGCCACCTTGGACAGGGTTTGGCCTCCAAGGTCGAGCGCCCATCGCCCGACGACCGCTGCGCCGGTCACGTACCAGATCGTCACAACCGGCAGGACCAGGATCACGCGCCGCTGGTTGGTGTACGGGTAGGCGAGCGTCTCGATGAAGTAGGCCCAGAGCATCCAGGACTCAGCCAAGGGGTGCCGGCGGTACCAGGACACCGCTCCCACGATCCCGAACAACGGGACCGTCGCGCCCACCGCAGCCATCAGCAGCTCCACCGTCCCGTGCGATGGCAATGGGCTGCCAGTCGGCAGCACCGACTGGCGCAGCACCTCCTGGAGGTATGACCAGGTGTCCCGGACCACCTCCTTGAGCAGCTGATGGAGCAACCCGCCCTGGCCGGGAGCCGAGATTTCTCCCACGTACCGGTTGCCAATGGTCGACCCTCCGCTGGCCCACCTCGCCGCCAGGGCGGGTAGCAGCAGAGACGCTGTCCCCAGACCGACGGCGGCCGCACGCGACCAACGCCTCCGCCACAGCTCGTACACGACGAGCCCGACGACAAGACCTATCCCGGCTTCTTTCAGCCAAACGAGCGCCGCCATGAGGACGACCACCACGCAGGCGTTCAGCACACCAGGGCGGCGTTCCCACCGGTCGAGGGCGAACAGTGCCAACACGAGCACTAGCAAGAAGGGCGCCTCCGCCATTACCATCGTGGAGTACGTCGCCAGGACCGTGTTGATTGCCAGGAGACCGAGCACAGCCACCCGGTAGCCGGGCTTGAGCCCGCGCCGGCCCATCCACGCCCACAAAAGAGGGTAGAGCAGGGCAACGCAAACGGTTGAAAATACGCGCGGCGGCCAGAGCGCGCTACCCCATAGCCACACCAGTGGTACGAGCAGCATCGGGTACCCGGGGAGGTAGTACGCGACGACCGTGGCCCCGCTCGGCATCTTGGAGGTGAGCCAGCCGCCAGATGCCAGCACATGGGCTGCCATCAGGTAGTTCGCGTCGTCGTCGAAGGAACCCACACGGTAGGCCGGCGCTACCGCGAAGGTGTGAACGACCTGGACGGCGAGAGGGACCAGCCAACCGAGGGCCAACCAGCGCGAGCTCGCCTGGGACGGTTCGCCGCCGATGCCGGAGAAGGGTGCCCACCAAGCGCTGGTGCCGCTCGTGGGCCCGCCGGGCCTCGACCACGACTTGCCAATGGTTCCCGACTAACCTTTCCCTATCGCTCGGCTTCTTCCTAACGCGCCGCTTCCCGACGCGCCGCTTCCCGACGCGCCGCAAGGACCTTCCTTGACGGCCGCACCGCCGGTGCACGATGCTCTAGGACCTATGCCTGCACCATTGGACCACGGTCGCCTGGGCACGCTGGACGATCCTAGCCAGCCGCCCGCACAACAGCCCGGCGGCACAAGCCTGCGCACCGACGGGGACGACGGCACCGGCCCCGAGTTGGGCTCGGCCAACGGCGCTGGGGCAGCGGGCGCTACGCATCGCAATCACTCCCTGGTTCATTGGCTGGTCGACGCGCACTGGTTGGGCCGCTGGCGTACACCTGCCCTGCTCAAGCTGTGGCGCTACGGGGCGGGATCCGTCGTTGCTTTCGTCTCCAGCGTCGTTGTCTATTACGCCTTCTTCAGCTGGGCCCACCTGGGCGCGATCGGCTCCACGTGGGTTGCCTTCGTGGCAGGAGCAGTGCCTAACTGGATCCTCAACCGGCGGTGGGCCTGGGAGAAACGGGGCCGGGAGGGCGTCGCGAGGGAGTCGGCCCTATACGTGATGGTGTCCATCGTGAGCCTCGCCGCCTCATCGGCCGCCACCAAGGCGACCGCAGTTGCGGTAGTCCACACGAGCCACACGGCAAGGGACCTGCTGGTGACGTTCAGCTACACAGCCTCGGTCATAGTGCTCTCGGGGCTCAAGTACCTGGTCTATGACCGCTTCGTTTTCGTAGACCGGCGCAGGGCACGCGCCGAGACCGCCACCGCCCCCGAGTAGTCGCCAGACCTCCAAGCCCCCAAGGCGAGCCGGGAGACGGCTCGGGCTACCTACGCCCTGTCAGTTACTCGTGCTGGTCTTTGTTGCCCATTCCTCCGCCACCTCGGCGATGCCCTCCTCAAGGCCGACCGAGGGCGCCCATCCCCAGCTGCGGGCCAGCGAGTTGTCTACTATCACCGCCGGCATCTCGCCGGCTTTGGCGGGGATCTGGCGCACGCTGAGCTGCGAACCGAGCGCCTTTTCGACGAGCGCGATCAGTTCGAGCACTGAAACCGAAAACCCTGCGCCGATCACCAGCGGACCGCTCAAGCCCGGCTGGGCAAGCGACGCCATTACCGCCGACACCACGTCGGCGACGTTCACGTAATCGCGCACCTGCTTGCCATCGCCATAGACATCGAACGTGCCCCCGCTCGCCGCCGTCCGCAAGAGCCTCGGCACGATGCTGTCCTTCTCCGACATCCCCGGGCCGTAGACGTTGGTGAAGCGGAGCGCCACACCTCGCACGCCATAGGCCGCGTTGTAACACGACAGGAGCATTTCACCCGCGGCTTTCGTCGCTCCGTAAGGAGTCAGCGGGGCAAGTGGCACCGCTTCGCGTAAGGTCCCTGACGCTCCCGCACCGACGACGGCGTTCGACGAGGCGAGAACGAAGCTCGTCGCGCCAACCTGGCGAGCCCGCTCCAGCAAGGCCCCGGTGACTGTGACGTTGTTGTCGAACGTGCCTTGGGGGTCTTCGATGGAACGCAGGACCTGGGTTTGGGCGGCCAGGTGCACGATGGCTCTCGTGCCCGTCTCGACCGACGCCTCGACGACGGCGCCATCTTTCAGGTCGCCCAACATGACGGTGACGCCGTGGTCACCGGCCGGATGGCACCGGAAGGCCTTCGCGGGCCGGCGGTCCACCGACAGGACGTTTGCCCCTGCGCTGCACAGCGCGGCGACGACATGGCCTCCTATGAACCCGGACCCGCCCGTAACAACGACACGCTGGTCCCGAAAGTCCTCGAGGGCCTGGTCTCCAGAACGTACTTGCTCCGCTCCCGTTGGCATCGCACCAACCTATACCGTTGCTAACGCGAGACCGGCGCCAGCTAACGCGAGACCGGCGCCCCCAGGCGGCGCTCAGCACTGCCCTCGGCCCGGCGCCTTTGCACGGCAACCGAACAAAGTGCTACCCCGACGCCAGCAACGACCTCCGCGAACACCCCGAGCCAGCTCAACGACAAGACCAGCGCCGCCAGGACAAGCGCAAAACCGGCCACGACGACGCAAGGGCCGGCCCAGACGTGCTCCGAACCGACCCTCGCGCAGGAACGAACAGCACCGTTGAGAACCCCCAGAACCACGTGGGCCCGGCGCTTTTGGCCCTTGAGCACCCTCGCCAGCCGGGGATCAGCGGCTTCGAGCATCGCCTTGATGCCGACGAGCTGCTGACGCTCCCTTTCCGAGAGCTGCACCTTGTCCTGTGTGCTCATGCCCGGTCCTGTGTGGTCATTCCCGTGCCTCTGTCCACTTCTATTTTGCCCTCAAACTATCGATCGTCATCACTTTCGACGAGATAAATCCGATTCTGGAGCGGACTTCTGGCGCGATGGGTGCGGCGCCGGCCTGACGGCGAAAGAGAAGTGCAGGTTAAACACGAGTACTGTAACGGCCATGCCTACGCCCCCAGCACGACCGGGCCGGGCGAGCGCCAAAACCACTGGGAAGGCGGCCGCCCTGACGAGTGCCCGTGCCAGACCGAGCGCCCGAGCGGGTGCCGCCAAACAGACCGCCCGAGCGGGTGCCGCCAAACAGACCGCCCAAGCGACTGCGAGAAAGAGCACCAGAGCTGGCGCAGCCACACAGAGCGCCCAAGCGAGTGGACCAGTCGGCGTTCACGCGACGACCGCCCCCGCCGCCCGGCGAGGATCTGGCTTGCCACGGACTCTTTGTTTCGACATCGGCGGGACCGGTCTCAAAGCGTCCGTCCTGTCCAAGGAAGGCGAGCTGCTGCACGAGCCGGTCAGGATCCCGACCCCGTACCCCTTGCGGCCCGAACAGCTCGTTGCGGCCCTGGGCCAAATGACCACAGGGCTCCCTTCTTATCAGAGGGTATCCGCAGGCTTCCCCGGAATGGTTAGAGACGGCCGCGTGCTCTCTGCCCCGCACTTCGTGTGCCCTTCTGGTGAAGGCAGCAAGTCCACAGTCGAGCTCGAAAAGGCCTGGTCCGGCTTCGAGCTGCAGCAAGCTTTGGCCTCCGCTCTCGGCCGGCCCTGCCGGGTTGCCAACGATGCCGACGTCCAGGGAGCCGCGATCGTAAAGGGAGAGGGCCTCGAGTTCGTCGTCACGCTAGGCACCGGCGTAGGGACGGCGCTTTTCTGGCAGGGCAAGTTGGCACCTCACCTCGAACTGGCCCAACACCCTCTGTCCAAACGCGGTAAGACCTACAACGAGGTGCTCGGGGAGGCAGCGCGCAAGAAGGTGGGGAACTCAAAGTGGAACGACCGGGTCCTCGGCACGCTCGAGGTGCTAAAAGGGCTCGTTTTCTACGATCACTGCTACATAGGCGGCGGCAACTCGACCAAGGTTAAGGTCAGCCTCCCGCCCGATGTGAGCCTCGCGGACAACAGCGCAGGGATCATCGGGGGGGTCAAGCTCTGGGAACGTACCTAGTGCCACGCCCGTCAACGTAGGCAGCACTAGCCATAACCGCCGCGATGCCGGGCCCCCCGGTCGGGACGAACCGGGCACGCCGCTTTCGTACCTGGTTTTGGAGGGGCTCTCGTGCCTGGCTGTGGAGAGGCCTGGTCACGTGGCTTGCCTGTTTGCTGCTGGTCGACGCCGCCACGGTCGGCGTGTCCGGTTGGGCGAGCTCGTACCGCCTGGCAACTTCTCACCATCGTTCGACGGCAACGGTTACCGCCCTTCTGCCCAACGACCGCACCGGCTGCGTGTACAGCTATGTCGTAGAGGGCCGAAAATTGACGGGATCCTGGGCACCGTGTCCCGGCAGTGTGCACGTTGGGTCGCATTTCCTTGTGACTTACCTACCGTCCGACCCGACGACGTCGCAGCCGGGAGATCCTGCCGGTGCAGTGCTCGGCGGCGCCCTGTTCATCGTGGTGGTACCGGTGTTGTTCGGCGTGCTGGTTGCCTTCGCCTCCCGCCGCCGTCAGCTGCAATCCGCTGCGTCCTGAGGCGGGACGGGCAGCAGCGGCGCTGCGGTTTGTTTTAGGCCAGCACGTCGCGCGAGGTCATCCGGCCCAGGCAGCCGCGCCGAAGACGGCAACGTACCCGGCCTGGAGGACGAGGTCCTTCCATATGTTGTGCCAGTACACGGGCGCGCGCACGAGATCGTAGAAAGCCGTCCAATAATTGGTGAAAAGCCAGGGGTGGAGGAAGGAAACCTCGGAAATGCTGTCGAGGATCCCCGACACGATGACCAGGCCGACCGTGATGGCAATTACGGCGATCGGTGCATCGCTAACGGTCGACACGAAAAGGCCTATCGACGCCAGCCCGAACATGGAAGCTCCTACCACGACGGCCGCGATCAGGCTTCGGCCGACGCCGTCGGCGAACGAGATAGTCGTACCCGAGACCGTGACGACCGACCCGTGAGGGAACAGAACGACGCCGGCAATTAGGCCGACGACGACGATGTCGATCGCCGCAACGACGCAAAACAGCGCTAGCACCACGGCTTTTGCCAGCAGGAGGCGGGTGCGGCCGGCAGGCTGTACCAGCAGGTAGCGCAGCGTCCCGAGACTCGCCTCGCCGGCGATGGAGTCCCCGGCGACAACCGCCACCGAGAGGGGGATGAAGAACGGCATCGCGATTACCAAAGCGGCCAACGCCGCGAAGACAGCGTTGTGAGAAACCCGGTCCACAAACGCAGGCCCGTTCCCCGCTGCCGGGCCCCGGACAGGCGGACGGCGACGACCAAGAACACCGGCACCGCGGCGAGGACCACAAGCAGAACTCGCACTCGCGCCCGGCCCAGAACGGTACGGGCTTCAACCAGCCACATCGAAGCCCTCCCCGGTCATCGCGACAAAAGCGTCCTCCAGCGACACCTGCTCTTTGACCAACATCCGGACCCCGACCCCGGCTTCCACCAGGGCGCGGCAGCAGTCCTCCGGGAGCACGCCGTCGAGCGTTCCCACCACTTGTGCGCCCTGCCGGTCGAGGTCCGCGACCCCCATCCTGCTGAGCACCTCGGCCGCCCTGGCAGGATCGTCCGCCTCGACCCGGAGCTTGGGGTTCGCGTTCGCCCGGAGGTCGTCGAGAGTGCCCTGCATCAAGAGCTTCCCGCGGTGCATGACGCCCACATGGGAGCAGATCTGCTCGACCTCAGAAAGCAGGTGGGACGAAAGGAACACCGTCGTCCCCTCCGCCCCGAGCTGGCGTACCAGGTGGCGGATTTCACGCGTCCCTTGCGGGTCCATCCCGTTAGTAGGTTCGTCGAGCACCAGGAGCTGGCGCGGGACGATCAGGGCCAGCGCGAGGCCAAGACGCTGGCGCATACCGAGCGAATAGGCCTTGTACTTCTTCTTGGCAGCGGCCGTGAGCCCCACGCGGGCCAAGGCTTCGGCGATGCGTTGAGCCCTCGTTGACGAGCGCCCTCCGGGGCCCATGGCGTCGAACCTTGCCAAGTTGTCCTGACCGGAGAGCCACGGGTAAAACGCCGGCCCTTCGACGAGCGCTCCTACGCGCGGCAGCGTGAACATTGCCCGCTGCGGCATCGGCTGTCCCAGCAGGCTCCAGGTCCCCGCAGTCGCGCCGACCAAGCCCAATAACACCCGGATGGTTGTCGTCTTGCCGGAGCCGTTGGGCCCAAGAACCCATAAGTGCTGCCCGAGGGGACGGCCAGGTCGATCCCATCGACAGCCGGGACGTGGCCGAAATGCTTTGCGAGGCCGCTCGTCTCTATCGCGAAGCTCGTCTGTGCGGCTGAACCAGCCGCATCTCCTGACATTTCAGCGAGTGCCCGGCGGCGGGCTCAGGAGCTGGCCGAGGCTGCCGCCTCCAGGACGCTCGGGGTGACAAGCCCAGCGTAGAAACGGCCGTCGGGCATGAGCAGGATGTTCAACAGGGCGGTGCTGAAGAGCCGGGCAGGTTGGCCAGCCACCTGCACCACCGTGGTCGCAGCGGAGACCGCCCCGTTGCCCGCCGAACTGACGAGCCCGGGTGCCGAACCACTGACCACAGTTGCCCAGCCCGTCCCTGTAGTCGTGAAGTCCGGCGCGGCCGGCGAAGTCGCCGCGCGACTGTTCCCGCTGGCAAAGCCGCCTAGCCCCTTGCCGCCAAGCGAACGGGTGATCACCTTGGCACCGGGCGGGGGCGTAAAGGTGAGCTCGCTCGACGGCGGCGGCCCGAGGTGGACCACTCCGGTGAAGCCGAGCTCGATGGCCGGGCTCGCCTGGCCGATCGCGTAGATGGCCACCTGGAGCGGCACCCCGAGCAGCGAGCCTGTTGCCCCAACGTCGATCTCGATGTGGTCTACTGTGCTGCCGCCCGCGGCCTTCGGGGTGACAAGGAGCTGGTAGGCGGGCTCGCCGGCCGCGTAGAGCGGGGTACCCGTCGTGACTGCGGTCGTCTGGCCGAGATGGTTCAGTAAGGCAGCGGCCAGTTGTCCGGGCGTGAGCGGCGCTTTAGCCGGCAGTAGCCCGGAGGGTGCGCCAGCCTGGGTCGCACCCTGTGAGCTCTGGGCCCCGTCGCCCTGTGCCCAAGCGAAGTGCGTCACGGTCTGCGTGGAGCTGTCCCAGAGCCATGCCTGGTCGCCGTTGCGCACCAGGTCCACCTCTTCTGCGGGCCCGTCGACCAGCGCAAGGTGCTCGGCGGTGGCCCCGTCCAGCCACACATCGACCTGGTAGTCGTCAGAAAGCAGCGCCAATGGGTCAAAGCTCCCACTTCCCCCACCGCCGCCGCTCCCCCCCTGCCCGGCCTCCTGCTCGAGAGCAGACAATCCCGAAAAGCCAAGGTTGACCGTCCACTGGAGGGCGCCGCTCAGCTGCGGGGGCTTGGCTGCGGCGATATCCGCGACGAGCTGTTGGGCCGACTGGGGCGGCAACCCGGCGGGGGCAGACGCCCCGCTTAGCGCTGGCACCAGGGCAACGAGACCCACCACGGCGAGAACGGCCACGGGGGCCACGTAGGGGGTGCGCCTCCACCGTAGGTACCTCATATCCATCAGGCTAGTGCTGGCGCCTCGTTTTACGGGCCGCGATTGGCCTCATGGGGCCCGCTCGTGCTTTCAGCCCGCGCTCTCTCCTCAGCGCAGTGCCCGGCGCCGCCCCGCCGAGCGGGTGCTCTGCCGCCGCTCGGACAAGCCGTGCTCGCACCGCTCGGCGTGGAGGGCGTCGGGCTCCGAATCGTCCAACCGGGAGAGCGGCCCGACCACCCATGACAGCAGCAGGTCCGCAAGCTGCGGGTTGCGCGCCAGCACCGGCCCGTGCAGGTAGGTCGCCCAAACGTGGCCGGCAACAGCCCCTTCGACCGTGCCGTCCTTGTTGCCCGTCCCGACCTGGACGGCGCCTATAGGACGTGCGCCCGGCCCCAGCTCGGTGACTGCGCCGTGGTTCTCGAAACCCGTGAGCGTCGGTAGGCCCTGGCTTGCCCACTCGTCCACCGGTTGGACGACGACCTCGCCGATCGCTCGAGGCGAAGTTGAACGTACGGTTACACAGTCCAACAGCGCCAGCCCATCGCTCTCCTTGCCGTCTTGGCCCACGAAGCTCTGGCCGAGGATCTGCAGCCCAGCGCACACTGCCAGGACGACTGCCCCGTTGTCGACAGCCCGGTGCAGGGCCCGGCTGGCAATCAATTTCGTGGCCGCCAGGTCCTGGGGGAGATCCTCCCCGCCGCCGATCACGTAGAGCTCACAGCCCGCCGGTACCGAATCAGCGGACAGGACCGTCAGCACCTGTGCCTCGTGGCCTCGCCAGCGCAAGCGTTGAGCAAGGATGGCAGCGTTCCCGCTGTCGCCGTAGGTACCCAGGAGGTCCGGGTAGACGAGCGCGATCGAGATCGTCACGGCGTGCTCACCGCGTTGGAAGAGCCCGCAGGCCCAGATGCGACTGGGGCGCTCGAGGCGTCCCGGCCACCCTTGCGCAGCACCCCAAGCGCCTGGTGGAAGGCCGTGTAGTTGGCGACCACGTCGACCTGTTGAGCGCCGACCGGGTGTTGATCGGCGCCGACCTTGCGTAGAGCTTCGCTCACACTGGGCTCGACGGTGTGGTCGACTTCGCCGTAGTGGAGCCTCACGGCGAGGTCGAGGCGACGCTCCCCTGTTGCCGTGACCACCCGCCCACGGAGCAGCTCGAACGGGACGTCCCAGAGCCACGATGGGTCATGGCCGTCGGCCGTCCTTGCGTTGATCGCTATGACTACCGGCGCAGGAGCGGGCGCAAGCATGTCGAACACCTCCGCCCAGCCTGCCGGGTTCTTTGCCAGCAGGAACCTAGCGTGTACCCGACCGACATCGATGGTTGCGTACCGCCCTGCGACCTCGCGCACCTCGCTCATCGCGCGCAGCGCCGCCTCGACGTCCCCACCTAGGCCAACGACAGCAGCAAAGGCCATCATCGCGTTCGACTGGTTGCACCTCCCGGGGAGGTGGAGGTTCAGGGCATGGCGAGCGCCCGACGCCAGCACAACGCAAGGACGGGCGGCATCCTGCCCCAGCCAGATCTCTGGCACCGGGCGTGAAAAACCACAGGACGAGCACTCCCAGCCGCCTTCCGCCTCGAAAGCAATAGGGCCACCGCACTGCGGGCAACCCGTGGCGTCGCTATTCCAGCGCAGCCCGGCGCCAACCCACGTCACCCGCTTCGCGGCACTCGCAGCCCACGCGACGAGCGGGTCGTCGGCGTTGGCCACGACCACAGACTCAGACGGCATCAGCTCGCAGGCGTTGCGCCAGCGCTGCGCTACGTGGCGCACCTCGTTGTTGCGGTCGAGCTGGTCGCGGCTCAAGTTGAGCAAGACCAGCACCGCAGGGCGCATGCGGGTAGCTACCTTTAGGAGCCAGGCCTCGTCGACCTCGAGGACCGCGGTGGCACCCCGCTCTCCAGCCGCAAGCGCGGCGGCCAAGCCGGCGGGAAGATTGGCCCCGAGGAGGTTCGTAACGACTGGGCGTTGACCTCCGGCACCCATCGCGCACGCCAGCAGTTTGGTCGTGGTGGTCTTGCCGTTCGTCCCCGAGACAAGTGCCAACTGCCTACCTGCCGCGAGCCGCTCGAGGGCCAAAGGGTCGATCGCAAGGATCGCGTGGCCCCCGACGACTGATCCCGAACCGCGACCAGTGGCCCTAGAGAGAGCACCGAGGCCTCCTCCCGCCACCACAGCGAGGCGCGTCCGCAATCGCAAGCTAATGAGCAGGCAAGCTACCGCATCGCACCGTCGGTGTCGGCGAGAGCCAGTTCCTCCGGGCATAGCTCGTGCTCGACAAGGAACGAGCTCTGGCCCACTCGCCCTGGCCAGGCTGCCCGGTTTGCTCGGCCGGCCCCGCCAAGCCGACGTCGAGCGGGTTGAGTCGCAGATCAAGTCCCGGGCCGAGCCGCAAGGGGGTGGCGCCGGACGCGGCTGCAAGCGCCCCGTACTCCCCCTTCGGCAGAGTAGAGGTTCGTACCCAGTCCGGCCAGCGATAGATCATCGGCTCCAGGCTTAGGTGGCTCCTGGACCGCCTCACGCATGGCGAACCAGACAACGTGGTTGACGCCGCCCCGGTAGCTCCACTGAGTGCGTCCCAAGTCAGGGTCTCGCGGGCCAAGTACGTCACCCAGCAGTAACTTGTCGATGCCGATACCCGGCCAGGGCCGGAAACCGTGAACTGGTGCTCGGCATCAGGCGCACTCACGATCCTGAACGATGTTTCGGACTTATTGTTTTTCTGTACCTGCCAGCCGAGGTTGGTCGCGATCTTCTTCCAACGAGCCTCGTGCTCCTGTGACTGGTCCCACTCGACCTGTTTGCGCAGGACCACCTCTTCGTCGTCGTGCTTGGACGGTTTGCGGGCTGCCTCGGCTAGCTCCGCAGCGCTCTTGACCTGCTCCCAGAGCCGCCGGCCGACGCGCTGCCACGGGGCGATGTCCGGTTGGCTGAGCCAGCCCGAGACCATCGACGCCTCAAGAGCCGATCTGGCCAAGGCTAGGTGCCCGAACACTGGTACGCGCGATGTCGTGAACAGCTCGGCGAACGACCTCGCGTAGTCCGCGGCCGCAAGCAGCGTCACCCTCCCATGCCGTGGATGTCCGTGACAGGCCAGTCCCACCACGAGCGCCCCACCAGGCCTTTCTCGAACCCGCGCTCCTCGTCGGCTTCCGAGCCGTCCCCCGGCCTGTGCTCGTGGCGAGGCTCGACCGCGAGGATGGCGTCTGTCAATTTCCGCATGGCCTGCACGGTCGGCGCGATGGCACTGTTGAACTCCTCGAACCGGCTAGTCGTCATGCCCGCGATCATGCCTACACACGTGTCATTCGCCAGGGTATTTACGCTGCGTGCCCGTGCTTGCAAACCGCGGCCAACCACCACGAGAACCTGCTCGGCGTGCTGCGCCAGCTCTTAGCTACCGGAGCTTGGTTCCCCGAGCCGGTGCTCTCGGCACCCGCCAATCACCCCGCCACGGGGACCCACCCCCGCATCCCCGCTGATGCCCCTCCGCTTCGCTCCGGGTTGTCGCCAAAAGAACCGAATGCTTACCCTGAATCTACTCCGCACTAGAGGTGACGTCCGACCCCACTGTCCCGTCGCGCGGCGGCGCCCTGGGGCTCAGGGTTGACCCTCTTGCGCGCCAGGACATGGAACCACTTAGTCGTCGAGGCGCCATCCTCGACAGGGTGGCCGTCACTGCCAAGCATGGTTATGACCGAGAGCCCAATTTCGTCGAGCACCTGGTACTCAGTGGATGGAAGCGTGAAGTGGCACAGCAGCCCGAACTCGTGGACGTGGAGCGGGCCTATAGCCCACCAAATATGGTCCTCCTCGTACCGCAGCCGCTCCCACCAATTGGAGTAAGTTCGGCGATAACGCGGCAGCGACTGGGGCAAGTACCTGAGGAACCGAAGAAAGCGGGTTGGCCTCTTATGGCCCCGCAACGAAATGTGCTTGCCCTCGGAGGAGATGTTCCACGGCCGCCGGTCGTAGTTCGGCCCCTCTTTGGTTGTAGTCGACTACAGGAAGAGGCCGCCTGGCTTCAGCACCCTATGGATCTCCGAGAACGCGAGCAGCCGACCATCATGGTCGAGCGCGTCAATACCATTGAAACTAAAGACAACAAGGCCAAAACTGCAAGAACCGAACATCGAAAGCTCTCGAGCGTCGCACTGCCTGACGTCGATCCCGGGGTACTCTTCTCGGCAGGTCTTGACCATTTCGGGTGAGATATCCACAGCGACGTAATTCGCGGACAAGATGCGCAGGATCCACGCGGTGCGGCCCGCCCCGACCCCGAGGTCGAGGATCGGCTCTCCACGGACCTCGTCGGCGATCATGTTTACGAGCAGCCGCTCGGCTGCGTCGAGCCAGTTCTTGTTACGGCGGTAGGCCTCGACCTCGACTGGCACACTCGGTAACGTCGCGGTGCTCGGGCGTAGCCTGAAGGTCTTCATCGCGGCTCCCACGGTGCCTCGCCGGTGCTTGGTCCCGTATGTCGGAACGCTATTGTGTTCTAGCGCATAAGGGGGAAAGGTTCTAACCCAGAGAGGGAAAGGCGCTCGCCTATTGCCAGGTGGAGCGCCCGCGCGGGCAGCACCGATGCCACGCGTCAGTCCCTACCTCGGCGTGGTTCAAGCCTGGCGTTTGGTTAGCCGAAGATGACCACGGAGCTTAAACATGACCCAGACCGGCCGAGACGTTCGTGCCTTTTGGCGGACCGCCGGGGTTTTCGCGCTGTTGAGCGGCGTGTACCTGCTCTGGCTGGGCCTACGTATCGGCGGCGCTCGTACCACCGACATCTTCGACAACATTGGGGAGCTCATAGCACCAATGGGGGCGGCGGCGAGTTCTGGCTTGGCCTCCTGGAGGCTCTCGCGAGCTCGCCTTTCTTGGGCACTGCTCGCGGCCTCCTGTGCGTCGTGGGCGGCCGGACAGGTCGTTTGGTTCGATTACGACGTGGTCCGCAACGTGACAGTGCCCTTCCCGTCGCTGGCCGACGCTGGCTTTCTCACGGCGGTACCGCTCTTCATCACCGGCTTGCTGACGTTCCCCAGTGTGGCGAGGCGATTAGCTTCCCGGTTGCGCACCTTGCTCGATGCGGCCATGATCACCGGCTCGTTGCTGTGCTGTCATGGCATGACCGGCTCTGCGGAACGTCGGTTCGGGGCGGTGCCGTCGAGTGAACTCGAACGACCGTGAAGGGTCGAATTGCTCCCATCAGCCAGCTGTCTGATGGTGACGTACGCGCGTGGCGAGAGCTAGCGCAGCACGCGATCGAGCCGAACCCCCTGTCCGAGGCAGACTGCCTCATCCCAGCGGCGCGCTACCTCCCGAACGGGGCCGAGATGTCACTCGTGATCGCCGAGGACGAAGGTCGTTTCTTCGGCTGTTTCCCGGTCATCCGGGTCGCGGCCGACGGTCGGCCGAGTGCCACGTGGCATGGCATCTGGCGTCCTGTGTTCACAACCCAAGTACGGCGCCTGCGCTGGGACCTAACTCCGCTTATGAGCGAGGAGCGGGGTATCGAGGCGGCGACAGCCCTGTTATCGGCGCTCACCCATCGCGGTGACGCCAAGGGTGCTGGCATCCTTGTGCTTGAGGCGCTCGATGCCGACGGCCCGGTCTCGTCATATATGGCGTGCGCCGCTAAGGAGCTCAGGCTACCGGTCCATACCTATCGCACGTGGGTGCGTCCAGTGGTACGACGGCGCGATGAATTGACGTACCGGAGCATCCACGGGGGCAAGTCCCTTCGAAGAATTGCAAACTGGCGTCGTCAACTCGGCGAAAAGCTCGGTGGCGAAGTGCAGCTTGTCGACCGCAGCGCCGACTCGTCTGCCGTCGAGGCACTCATGGCTATCGAGGCTGCTGGCTACAAGGGCAAAACGGCAGGACACCGGCAAGGTCTGTTGCCGACCACCCCGGGCGCAATCGGAGGCGCTCTCATGTGCCACCCTGGGGAGCCCGAGTGGTTCCGCGAGATGTGCGATCGGTTCCGATCGGCTGGTCGCCTCCTCCTTTACAGCCTGCAGGTCGGTGACTCGGTGGTCGCCATGCAGCTCATGCTCCGCGGCAGCGAGGGGCTCTTTGCCCTGGTGACAGCCTATGACGAGGATTACGCCCGCTACTCTCCGGGGGTCCAGCTCGCTCTCGACACCATCGACCGTTTCCACGAGGCGACGGACGCGCAATGGCTCGACACCTGCACCTACGAGGGCAATGAAACGTGGCTCCGCTTGTACCCGGACCGCCGCACGGTCTCAACCGTGCTGGTCGCCGTCGGTGGACCACTGGAGCGTTCGTACTTCCGGCTCTATACAGCGTTCGGCGGACCGCTTGAGCGTTCGTACCGCCACTTGTTCGGTGCAGTTTCGACGTTTAGGCATCGGCACCGTCACGTGGGCGGTGCGCTTGATTGGGCCGAGCCGAAATTACGCAAGCTTCTCCCTAAGTAGGGTGTGCGCAGAAACGAGGCGCGCTCAAAGATGACCCGAGAGTCTTGGTACCGGTGTCTTGGATGAGGGCGGGCCTGAAGCTGCGAACGGTGTCGAGCGCAGGCGTCGACGACGTACCAGCCACCCTGACCGTCTAGTCGCCAACCCGACATCACCGGCTGACCGGGCAGTGCTCTCGGGTGAGCATCCTCCGTGCCGTGCACGAAGCCGTGGCACGGCCCTCGCTCAGCCGACCAAGGTTCCCGCATAATCCCGCACCGGGACGATGGTATGTCTCCGCTCTGGCCGCAATCCCGAGGCTACCTCGGGCCAGCGGCGATCGCGACCTGCTGGTTCAGCCGACCATCGACTTCTCGAGCTGCTCGGTTGGGACAACTACATCCTCGTCGCGGGAGAAAACAATGAGGGATGAGCCGAGCGCCCGTCGCTCCGAGAGGGTGCTGCTAGCGGCTTGCCTGCACGGGGGCCGGTCAAGTCCAGGGCCGAGGCGATCCAGGAGATCCTGGCGCGCCATGGGCGAGAGGCGGTGTACATCGCTTCGACGGGGTTCGTCAGCCGGGCCGCGTTCGGCCAAGCCGGCGGGGAGTACCGGGTCTTCTACATGCAGGGCAGCATGGGCTTGGCCCCTGCCCTCGGCCTCGGGATGGCTCTAAAGAGCCTGCGAGACATCGTCGTGATCAACGGGGACGGCTCTTTGTTGATGAGTTTGGGCACCACGCATACGATCAGGGAACAGGGCGCCGCCAACTTGTACCACTACGTCCTGGACAACGGATGCCACGAGTCGGTTGGGGGCCAGCCGTGCGCGCACTTGATTTCTCTAGACGTTTCGCTCACTGGTGTCGCCGACCAACGAGACGCCGCCGGGCATTCCAGGCAATCACTGCAAGTGCACCACGTACCGACCTCGAATTGAACGCCGTCAACCGAAAGGTAGGTTCCCGGACCATACCCCAGCGCTGGTGCCAAGGTTGCGAGACTACCCAATCTATTCGGTCGACGTTCGGGTCTTCACAGCATGCTTCGACCAAATTCGCCATCAGTAGATTGCCCGGTGACAAATGGGCCAGCTGTTCGTCGTACGCGATCTTCGGGACGAACAGCGTGCGTCCCACTCTCACAGTCAACTGACAGGCAACAGTCCGGCCATCGATGTTGAGGCACCGGACCTCAGCCGTGTCCGAAGCAAGCAGGTAGTCGAGAAGCAGGGTCCGCCACGCAGGCTTGTGGGAGAGATCGGTTCCCTCGCGACCTTTCCACCCGGAGGCTTCTAATAGTACAAACTTCTCGAATCCCCCGGCGACGTCTCGCCCCGTCAAGACGACGACTTCGCTCCCTCCGCTCCTTTTCAATCTTCCGCGGGCCTGGTTGACCGAGCCGCGCATATTCTTGGGCATCTTTCGCCACCACGCATCGGCATCTCGACCAGTGTCCAGCACCCCGACGCCTCCGGCCGGCTCCTCTTCCACGCACCCCCTGTCACCAGCCAGCACGAGCCACGGCGATCCAATCCTGAGACGATGAAGCTGCGTGACGTGCCACGGACCAAGATGCCTCATGATTTCGTCGAATGAACATCGATCGTCAACGTCTGGAGCAAGAAGGCCGTCCGCGATTAGGCGGAGCCCATCAAGGGAACCGGGACCGTGGAGGACCTTGAGGTTGATTCCCCAACGCCTTCGCAATGAGCGTCGGAGTACCGACACCGCAACTGGTCGGTCACCGTCGACGAGCGCCCCGAACACCACATCGTCAGCAATGTGGCCTGATAAGCACGAAACCCACTCAGGAGTTTGGAAGAAATAGCGCGCGTTATCACCAAGCGCTTGCCACGCAGGCGACACTCTTTCGAAACCGACCACACCGGTACCGACCACACCGGCAAGGGTGGGGGCTGTTCTTGGCCTTAGCCGGCCCCTTGGGCCAGAGGACAGAGGGGAGGCATCACGGCGCACGCCACCCAAAGACATGGGTGCAACTGTAGCCATGGCTCCGACCTGCTGGAGCGGCCCTTCCTTGACGCCACTTCCACTGCTTGGCGCAGGTTTCGCCATTGGCCCCTCCAGGGTCCGGCGACCAGTGGGGCGGACCCGGAGTTCAATTGTTTCCCCTGCCGTGACCATAGCGGGGGTAACTAGCGCCACAAGTCCTGAACCGGTCAATTGCGTCAAATTGCCGACATTCGGCGCCGGGAATGACGCGGCTACTGGGCGTTCGCCACAACCTTTCTGGGCCAGCAAGGGCCACCCGGCTGGGAGCGCTCAGAAGTCCTTGGAGAGGCCCCCAAAACGGCGGTAGGAGGGCCATGGGGTACGGGGACCGGCGGAGATGGCCGGCGGGAGGGGTGCTACGGCTCTGAGCTGGGCTTTAGCAAAGGGCGGTCGAAGTGCTTCGAGGGCTCCGGGGCCACAAGTGCGGGTGCCACGGACCGGCGCTCCACCAGGTTGCCACCGACGGCGCTCGACAAAAGGGGTGTCCACGGTAGAAGTGGCTCTGTGCTCGCAACTACTCAGCGTGTTTTGAAAACCTCTCCCGCCTCTTCCGCCCCATCCCCCTGTCCGTGCTGCTCTCCCGCCCCTCCTGTCCGCGCTCCTGCTCTTCTCCCTCTCTCCCCGCAACTACGTGGGCGGGCACGAGGATTTGAACCTCAAACGCGTTCTGCCAACACTCCTAGCTACGCTCCCGCAGGATCCGGCACACCTGAACGGATGACCAGTGCTGCCCGACTTTGGGGCGGTGACCGGCCTCTTCAAGGCGGACGGCGACCTGGCGGCTGCTGAGCCCTTCGTCGCGAGGCGGCGAGCGAGAGCGATGACCTCCTGCTCTCGCTCATCGGGCAGCAACTCCTTGCCCTCCGCTCTCCAACCGAACGGCGGGCGGCCACCGGAGTAGCCACCCGTGGCGAGCTTGGCTGCCCGACCGGCTGCCATCCGGGAACGGATGAGGGCGCGCTCGTACTGGGCGATGGCGCCGAGCACCTGTCTCACGAGCACCCTGGTGGCGTCGTCGGAATCATGTCAGGCTCAGTCACGCTGAGCACCTCGACCCCGGCGTTGCACTCCGGCACCGATCGCGCACGCCAGCAGTTTGGTCGTGGTGGTCTTGCCGTTCGTCCCCGAGACAAGTGCCAACTGCCTACCTGCCGCGAGCCGCTCGAGGGCCAAAGGGTCGATCGCAAGGATCGCGTGGCCCCCGACGACTGATCCCGAACCGCGACCAGTGGCCCTAGAGAGAGCACCGAGGCCTCCTCCCGCCACCACAGCGAGGCGCGTCCGCAATCGCAAGCTAATGAGCAGGCAAGCTACCGCATCGCACCGTCGGTGTCGGCGAGAGCCAGTTCCTCCGGGCATAGCTCGTGCTCGACAAGGAACGAGCTCTGGCCCACTCGCCAAAGCGCAACACCCCTGGGGAGCTGGCAGAGGAGGGCCTGCTCGTTGCGGGAAAGGCCGAGCAGTTCGCCGGCCCTCTCGGCCTCCCCGGGCGCCTGGCCGAAAACGACCCGGGTCTCCGCGTCCGCAAGGAGGCCCTCCGCCAACCTCTGTTGCTCAGAACCTTCCTGACCCGCTGCTTTAAGGTCCGAGAGCCGGTGCACAACGGCGACATTGGCTACTCCATAGGAGCGGGACAACTTGAACGTCGCCTGCAGCCACCGCGCCGTTGCCAAGTGGCTAAGCAGCGCCCACGCTTCGTCGAGCACGACAAGGCGCTTGGTCGCCGACCCGACCGCCAGCGTGCTCTGGAGCCATGAGAGGGCACAGACCATCAGCAGCCCAAGGGCCGGCGAGGCATAAAGGCGCGACAGGTCCAGCACGACCACCCCTGCTGAGAGGTCCAGCCCGGGCGACGTCTCCCCATCGAACATCCCTGCAAGGTCGCCGTGGACCAGACGCCGCAGTTCCAGGGCGACCTGCCTACCGTCCTGTCGCAAACCGTCCAGGTCCGTGCCGAGCAACCGGGCCTGCTGTTCCTCAGGACGGAGCAATGCCTCTGCCACGAGGGGAAGGGTGGGCAGCGCCGCGCGCTCTTCGGCTACTGCCAGGGCGACGTCGGCAGCGGCACGCTCCTGGGGAAGGAGCGGGCGTCCCAAAGAGCTCCCGAGTAGAGCTCCGAGCAGCTCGGCCCGGCGTTGGTGTGCCGGCGACTGACCAGGCTGCACGGTCTGCGGGGACTGGCCGCGCTGCACGGCCTGCGCGGCCGGGCCGACGTCGAGCGGGTTGAGGCGGAGACCGAGCCCCGGACCGAGCCGCAAGGGCGTGGCGCCGGACGCGGCCGCGAGCGCTCCGTACTCACCTTTCGGGTCGAGCACCCAGCAGTGCCGCCCGAAACACAATTCGCGCCAGACAAAGGACTTCACAAAGGCTGACTTGCCGCGGCCGATCTGGCCGAATACGACGACATTGGGGCTAGTCAACTTGCCCTTGGCGTAGCACTCCCATGGGTCGAAGCAGAAGAGGCTTCCCGATGCCTCGCGACCGATGTAACAGCCGTCCACCCCGAGGTCCTCGGGTACGACGAACGGGTACAGCGTGCGCAGCTCGACCGTGGTCGCCCGATGGGCCGGCGGGAGCCCTCTCCTCACAAGCCCCTCCCGAATGGCAGGGACGATGTCACAAGCCCCTCCCGAATGGCAGGGACGATGTCACAAGCCCCTCCCGAACGGGAAGGCCCATGTCAGGGCCTCCTTCTGCTGCCCGTACAGCAGGCGGAGACAGACCTTGGCAGCGCCGGCGGCCCTCTCCAGGTCGGAGCAAGCTGCGTCCAGGCCGGCCTTATCTGAGCCCGAAACGGTGAAATAGCCGGACAGCTTGAACACGCCGCGCCCGTCTACCAACCTCTCTTCCCTACCCTCGAGCGCTTCTGCCTGACGGCGTTGGCGCGCGGTCTCCAGGAACCCGCCCTGGGCCCGCAACTGGGCATCTGCCACGTGGGCGGTCCTCGAAGACTGCGCATCGCGCTCCGCTCGCTCGGGTGGCACGGGTGCCATCACCACTGAGAACGACCTCCTGCCCGTCCCGATCAGCAGCGGGCTGAGAAAGTCGGGACCGACACTGCTCCGAGGCCATTCGGCAACCCAATAAGTCCGGTGCCAGGACCCGTCGGCACGGACATCGGCCCAGTGTTCTTCGAGAGCCAGAGGCCATGGGTGGGCGCCCGGGTAGCGGTCAAGGCTCGGGACGAGGAAGGCGCCGAGGGCGGCGGCCGCACCCGTCCTGTCGAGCACCCCCTCGCAGACCAGTCCGACATTGCGCATCTGTGCCCGTAGCGAACGCACCTCGTTGCGTAGTGCGTCAGCGTCTTCGTCGCTCAGCCGGCCTTGGCGGCCTCGGGCCCGAGCACGGCAGCGGACTGCAACAAGCAACAACGTCTCGTGGCGCCACGACCTGGCCCCAACCCTTTCGAGCAAGGCGACGTGGCCTGCGAACCCCGGGCTGCCGATGTCCCCGGCCTGTTGCAGATGGCCGAGTTGGCTCAGGCTGTCCCCGGGCAAGGCGCGCTGGCACCATTGCAGCCGCACGAGCGAACTGCGGTGGCTCGAGACAGACTCCAGGACCGCCGCCCAGGCACCCAGTTTCCGCTCCTTGTCGACATCGTCGAGCAAGCAAAACGACGCTCCCCTTACCCGCAGGAGCGCTGCTGCGGTACCGGCTCTCTCATCGAGGAGCGCACCGATCGGCCCTGGCCCGGCGGGCAGCTCGCAAAGGTACAGGCCGGGAGTGAACACCTTCGCAGGCAGACGAACAGCACGGCTCGGTCGCTCGTCGGCAGGCTGCGCCTCGTGCCGAGCGGGCGTGAGGGAAGTAGTCGGTGGGGCCAAGCTGACCCGCCTCCGGCGTGCGAAGAACAACCCGGCGACGTTCAGCCATTGCAGCGGAGGGCGCCCCGAGACGGGTCGGCAGAGCACCCCGGCCAAGCCGAGCGAACCCACGGCAGCCCCCACCCCGAAAACGCCCGGCCAGGCTTTAACAGACGCCAGTGCCGCCAGGACAGCGAGGATTATGACGGCCAACTGGCCGGCGCCGAGGCCCAAAAAGAGCCCCCTCCGCTCCAGCGGCTCGAAACGGTACGAGGCGCCCTCAGCCATGGCCGGCCGAGGTGTTCGTCAACCTAAGAGCGGACTGAGCCCGGATGTCCTCGGGGTCGGCCGCCGGCCCGAGTTCCTGGGCTTTGGTGAGGGTACCCTGGCCGACCTGCGCAGCGTAATGACCGGCCGAGCCTGAAAGGCCGGCCACGCCTGAAAGGCCGGCAGCACCGCCCTCCACCCCTATCGCCGCCCTAGCGGCGACAGCGGCGCTGGCCGGCGGGGTGACTGCTCCCATGACGCGGTGCATGCCGCGTTCCGCGGCCTGGAAAGGCCGGCGGGAGAGACCCTCGAGGTGCGCTATAGCCGACACCTCAACGAGAGGGACGAGCTTGAGCAACGCCATCGGGGCGAAGGCCGCCATCAACAGGATCGCAACACCGCTCACCGCTGCGCCGGGGTTGCTCACGTCCTGGAGAGCGCTGCCACCCAGGCAAAGTGCGCCAACGATGATGGGTTTAGCGAACATTAGCGCGACGAGCACCTCGATTAGCCGCTTGGCCCAGTGGGCGGTGGCCGGCCACACCAAGCCAGCAAGGGCCAGCGGCATGAAGAACACCGCCAGTTCGATGGCCGTCGCCCGAAGGACCAGCTCGAGCCAAATGGCCAACGCGCCCAAAAGTACAAGGAGGCTGAGCGCGGCGGCAAAGGGGCCGTCAGCGATGGTTGAAATTATCCCTACGCCGATGTCTGTGGCGAGAATGTTTTGCAGGTTGGGAAGCACTAATTGCTGGATAGAAGATGCGAATTGGTCGGTGAACTGCAAGCCGGTCCTTGTCAGCTCTACGACGGCACCGCCGGCGAGCATTGATATCGGTAAGTAGACGCCCCAAGCGCGCGCCAGCCGGCGCATGTCCTGGCGCAGGATAGCGCCGATTGTCGCTGCCAAAAGTAGAGGTGCTACAAGGAACTCCTCGAGTGGGAACATAACGCCCGCAACCGAAGTGAACCAATCACCACTACCCAGCCCAACCGTCGTGGGAGCCATGATCTCGCCCAGCAGGTCCGTGAGCACCGATTGCGCCCCACCCACTATCCATTTTGTGAAAGCGGAGAAAAACGCGTTCGCGCCGAGGGACAGAGGTAAAGAGATGATCGACATCAGTTTTTGATGCCAACGCCGAGCGTGAAGAAGAAGCTGATGATCTGGGAGGCGCCTCCGATCAATAGGGCTGCTACACCTGAGACAATGACGCCTCTGCGGCCGCTGTAGGACTGCTGGTAATTGTGAGAAAAATGCCCAAACGCCCACATCACCCCGCCGACTATGACCCCGACTATCGACGCCAGCAGGGCCCAGTGGCCCACCCCGCTGGCGAGGTTCTCGAGAACCTGTTCACCCGGCAAGAGGCCGCCTTGGGACGGGTCGAGCTGGATATTGGAGCCGCTTGCGGCTAGCAACGAAGTGAGTACCGGGTACATGGCGGCTCCCTTGACTGGGCTGAACGGGCTGGGTGGGCTGTGGACGCGCTCGGCGCCAATAAGGCCGGCAGCCGCCAGCGATCGCTAGGAACAGATCACACTAACTCTTTCCATATCTTTTCATAGCTCTTGTATGATTTCAAGGCATGCTGATCATCAATTCCGCCTCGGCTGGTAGTGCCAGGTACTGGGAACGGTCCGCCGTCCACTCGACCTGGCTCGGTCGCGGGGCTCCCCTGCTCGGGCTGTCGGGGCCCGTCGACGTGGCGGATCTGCGTGGTGTCATGCGGGGCCTTGGCCCGGACGGGCTACCTCTCACCTCGCGGCCGGGGTTGCGGCAGCGGCAGGGCTGGGACCTGGTCTTCGCCGCACCAAAGTCTGTTTCCCTGCTTGCGGGGACCGCCCCGGCAAGCAGTGCCGAGGCCCTCCGCAGCGCGTTCCGCGGCGCCGTGGCCGACGCCGTCTCGGTACTCGAAGAGCGGGCCGCGTGGTTGCGTTCAGGCGAGCAGCGAGTGGCAGCGAGGGGGGTGGTCGCAGCGTCCTTCGAGCACATGGCAAACGACGCGGGCCACCCGCACCTTCACGCCCACCTGGTCCTGGCCAACATCGGCGCCAAGGCGGACCGGGGCTGGGGCTGCCTCGTGAGCAGCGAGCTGTGGCGTTGGCGGGAGGCTCTTGGGGCCGGTTTCCAGCTGGCGTTGCGGTCGCGGATCACCGAGGCCGGTTTCGGTTTCAGATGGGAACTGACCAACGGGGGGCTCGGCGAGATCGTGTCGGTCCCGTCGCGGGCACGTGCGGTTGCGAGCTCGCGATCGCTGGGGCTGCGAGCGGGTGCTCGTTCGTTCGGGTCGGCCTCGAGCGCCTCGGAGCGCGCCGCGCAGGGCAAGACTCGTCAAGCCGGCGTCCGTGGCGGCGAGGTGGGCGGCGGAGCTCTCGCGGCTCTTGGCGCCGTGGGCTGGGGCCGGACCAGGCCTCGGAGGTACTGCGGCATGCTCGCGGGAGGCCGGCACTGCCGGCGCCACCACCGTCCAGGGAGGCCGTCGCCCGAGCACTTGCCGCTCGTGGCTCGGTCTTCGGGGAGCCAGATGTGCTGGTCGCGGTGGCCGAGACCTCGCCAGGGGGCTACGACCTGCGCCAGGCTTCGGATTGGTCGCGCCGGTGGTGCGAGCAGAGCCGTGGGGTGGAAATGGCGCCCAAGCCGGCACGACGCTGGACGACCCTGCTCGCCGATGAGATCGACCGGAGAGTGCTGGACATGGCGAGCGAAGCGCGTTTCGCTCACCTCGCTCAGGTGAGCCCGGCACTGGCGGAAGCTGAGCTCGGGGAGCTTCGGGTACCGCCCCACGTGTCGGGTGCCGCACTTGGTCTCGCGTGCGACGGGGCCGGTGTCGCGACGTTGCCTAGGGCGCCGTGGCTAGCCCAGGCGGCTTGCGTCGACGCGGCCCGGGCAGCCTGGCAAGCGGCGGGAATGACGGTGCGTGTCACGTGCCCCTCGGAGCTTTCGGCTAGGCGTTGGCGGGCCCTAACCTCTCTTCAGCCTGCAGGTCTCCAGCCTGCAGGGATTTACGGTGGCATCTACGGCGGCACCGAGCTTGGGGGCGTGCCCGGAAAACGGGTGCTTGTAGTCGACGCGGCGGACCGCCTGAGCCCGACGACCCTCGCAAACCTGCTCGACAGGGCGTCTTCTACGAGGACCAAGCTCGTCCTTGTCCCCGGGGGCACGGTGCCGAGCCCTGGCGCGAGCCTGGCGCGCTCGCTCGACCAGCTTATAGAGGACCACCAGGTCGTCGGCTTGGCCCAGTTCCCCACCGGCTCGACGCTCGCGCCGGACCGGGCTGGGCCGGAGGTGGCTCTGCGCGGGATCCTCACCCGGGGTGCCCTCACGGGGACCGGCGCGATGGCCCATCTCCTTGCGGGCTGGTCCAATGCGCTGGGTTCGCAGCCGGCAGCAATGATGGTCGCCTTCGGGCCGGCTGAGGTAGAGGCGCTGAACGACGCCGCCCGCGGGCTCCTGGGCCTGGGCGCCGTGGGCAGCACGGCCGGTCTCGGCAGCGTGAGCGGCTCGGGCGGGGCCGCGGAACTACCACTGGGCCGGCACAACTACGCGGTAGGTGACCATGTCCTGGCCCTGCGCCGGATAGGCCCGGCCCGGAGTGCAACACAAGGGACCGTCGTGGCACTAGAGACGCGTGGGCTGACAGTCGAGTGGCGAGGCGCCTCCGGCACTTGGCGTTCCCAAGTTGGTCCTGAGCACGCCGGCTCGCTCAGCTACGGCTACGCCACGACCGTCCCCTACCTGAGGTCTTGCGACCCAGAACACCAGAGCCTTGTAGTCCTGGGCGACCCGACCGAGCTGGCCAGCCGCGCGGCCCGAGTGAAAGGAGCGTGGGTGACCCTGGCCGGCCCAGGGATGCCGAGCCCCGGGCCGGCCGGGGCGACGGGCCGGCGCAGGGCTGGGCTAGTCGAGCTTTCCACCTGCTGGCCCGACGAGGCGATGCTCGAGCGCGCCGGCCCTCGCCCACTGGCCGCCGCAAAGCGCCGGCAGTGGACAGAGATCATCGCTAGGTGTGCACTGGAGCGTGACTTGGGCCTCGACCCGAGCATCTCTCGGTCGGCCCTTGTACAGCGTTCCTTGAGCGTGGGGCAGTCACCGAGGTTGTAGCGGGGCGGTGCCAAGATGTCCCAGACATGGGATGGCCAAGTAGGCGCCAGCTTCGCCGCTTCTGGAGGCCATTCCGGATCGTCGCCGGCTTTGTTCTCCTCGGCGTCGCGGTGTGGGTCGTCTCAGGTAAATCGAGTGAGCTTTCAGGTGCGGGCGCGTACCTCACCCAGCTGCGCTGGGAGTGGCTCGCGCTCGCAGCGGTCGCCGAACTTGCGTGCTACACGTCCTTGGCCTCCGTCGAAAAAGTCCTGATGCGCGCTGGGCAAGTGCCCGCGCGCCTCGGGCGCCTGACGGCGATCACCTTCGCCGCGAGTGCGATCCAATCGGCGCTGCCGGTGGGCGCCGCGTTCGCCGGGGTGTACAACTTTCGCCAGTACCGCCTGTTGGGAGCCGACGAAGTACTTGCCGGTTGGGTGGTGCTCGCTTCGGGCGCGGTGTCCTTTGCCACCCTGGCGGCGCTCGCAGGCATCGGCCTATCGATGGCTGCCTCGTTGGGTACCACGTTCGACCTGGTCGGAGCCATAGTTGGGGTGCTCGTGGTGGTACTGCTGGTCGTAATCGCCTGGGGCATGCGGGCGCGGCTTTTCCGGCTGGCCTACAAATTTGTAGCCGTTCTCGAAAGGCGCCTTCACCGTGAGCCGGGCCAGCTGGGCGACCCTCTCGCGGTCGTCCTGGAGAGGATGAGGGCATTCGCCCCTATGCGGGGTGAATGGGCGCAGGCCGCCCTGGCCGGCACGGCCAGCTGGGTGGCGGACTGTACTTGCCTTGCGGCCGCCTTCCTCGCCGTTGGTGCGCCCGTCCCCTGGAAGGGCCTGCTTCTCGCGTACTGCGGCGGCCAGCTGGCGGTGAACCTCCCCATCACTCCGGGAGGCCTCGGCGTGGTCGAAGGGAGCCTGACGATCGCGCTCGTAGCCTTCGGCGGCGGCAAGGCACCAACGGTTGCGGCCGTGCTGCTCTACCGGTTGTTCAGTTTCTGGCTCCCGATGCCGGTGGGCGCGGGCTGCTGGCTGGGCCTTGCCGAAAAGCGCCGGCGAACCGAGCGTGCGTTGCGGGCTGAGAGTGCTGTGCCAAACGAACCTGTGCCAAACGAACCTGTGCCAAACGAACCTGTGCCAAACGAACCTGTGCCAAACGAACCTGTGCCAAACGAACCTGGAGCAGAGGGCCAATGAACGGCTGCATGATTATGACATTGAAGAGAGCCGGACTTTCCCTTCCACGAAGAGGGTTGCGAACGGGGTTGCGAGCCGTTGCCGTCGGCGTCATGACGGCGGCGCTCTCCGCATGGGTGGTCGCCTGCACCCACCCGAAGTTGCCAACCCCTCCAGTTGGGCTGGCCGACTGCTACGAGGGCCTCCCGCTCGCCGAAGGCGCCCTCAACGCCCCGCGGGGCAGTTACCAGTTCCACGGGGTGAAGCTGGTGGGCCCGCCCGTGATGGAACGCCTGGTGCGCAGTCGCTTCCCCAAGAACCCGTCTTCGGTACCGCCGGTCGCAGCTGGGACCAGGGTGTGCGCGTTCGCCTTTACGGGCAACTTTCCCGCCGGCCAGGTCGCCTTTGCACCCGCGAACGTCTCTGGAAAAGCAGCGATCGTGCTCGTCACGACCAAGGAGAAATTGCTCTTCAGCTTCGTCCTCGCCAAATTGCCCGAGAACTTCGCCCGGACTTTCACCGGTACCTGAGTACTCCAGTACCTGAGTACTGGGGCCGGAAACTGCCTGACGCTGCCAGTGCGAACTAAGCCGCTGGGAGCTAAGTGGTAAGTAGCTCCCGCGCCCCACGGTCGGTCGAGGGATGGCGCAGCTTGGACATGGCCCGAGCCTCGATCTGGCGGATCCTCTCCCTCGTGAGGTTGAAATGCTCGCCGACCTCGTCGAGCGTGCGCGGCTCACCACGGTCCAGCCCGAAGCGCAAACGCAGGATTTCCCTCTCGCGCTCGTCCAACGCCACCAGCATCTTGCTGACCTCACCTGACAGGAGAGAGGCCGCCGCGGCCTCGAAGGGCGATACCGCCGAGCGGTCTTCGACAACGTCCCCGAGCTCGGCGTCGCCGTCTTCGCGCAGAGGTTCTGACAGCGAGAGCGGCTCGGCCGCGTGCCGGAGGATCTCGATCACCTTTTCTTCTTCGAGCTCGAGGTCTGTCGCTAGCTCCGAGGAAGTGGGCCGGCGGCCAAGCTGTCCCTCGAGGCGGCCTCGGGCCTTCGTCACCCGGGTGAGCAGGTCGCCCGCATGCACTGGCAAGCGGACGGTTCGCCCCGTATTAGCGATCCCGCGGGTTATCGCTTGGCGGATCCACCAAGTGGCATATGTGGAAAACTTGAAGCCCTTACGCCAATCGAACTTCTCGACGGCGTGCATAAGGCCGAGGTTGCCCTCCTGCACCAGGTCGAGCAATGGCAGCTCAGCGGCTTGGTACTTCTTGGCAATCGACACGACGAGCCGCAGGTTTGCCTTGACGAAGGTTTCTGCCGCCTCGTCGCCCTCCCGGATCGCACGCCGCAACTCGCGCTTCTTGGGAACGGTCAACTGCTTGCCCGACCCCATCTCCGATCGAGCTGCCCGGCCGGCCTCTATGGCCTGCGCCAGCCTTGCTTCGTCGTCTTTTGTCAGCAACGAGTGCTTGCCTATGTCGTTCAGATAGAGGCGGACCAAGTCCTCCTCGGGCTGAGCGGCGTGATTATTAGGCACTTAGTCCGTCGTCCTCATACTAAGGGCACTCACAGTCGCTCCCTAACGGTTCCCAACGTCCACCAAGCCGAGCCATACACCAAGGCTTCAGCAGCGTTCGACGATCTCATGCGCCGGTAGACAAGCATGGCCCGGAAGTCAAATGATATCGGGCCCGCGCCGTATGTGAAGCCTTCGTGAACAAGCCGGCACAAATCTCTACTTGGATTGGTCCTCTTGGGCCGCTGCGGTTGGGCTCGCGGCGGTGGGGCTGGCCGTCGGCAAACCGCTGGTAGACGGGCCTGCCGGCGAGCTGGCTGTCGAAGCGCTTGCCGAGGGGCCCGAATTTGGCCCTGTGCCCGACTGAGGGCCCGAACCGGGCCCTGTGGTCGATTGCTGCCCCGGCCCGCTGTCGGGGTTCGCCGGCGACGCCAACCCGGGGCCTCGCCGGGGGCTCGGAGGAGCACCGGCGCTAGTACCCGGGCGTTGTCTCGGGCCATCGTTTGAAGAAGCGATGGGCTCAGAACTCAGCTCTTTCAGCACTTCCAGCTCAGAGGCGGAAGTAGCGGCTTGGCGGTTGGCTGCCGTCAGGGCGGCAAAGACCTCCTCACGGTGCACTTGGATGTCTTTCGGAGCGGTGATGCCCAAACGGACCTGGTCGCCCCGCACCTCAAGGACTGTAACTATCACGTCATGGCCGATCACGATGCTCTGGTGAACATGCCTCGTCAGTACCAGCAATCCTCGCTCCTTCCCTGGGCGATGGACGGAGCCTAGCGGCTACACGGGCCTGCTAGCTGCACTTGTCCTGGCCCAGGGCCAATTCGCCCGGGCCAATGAGGCAGCCCTCAAGACTTGTGCTTGGTGACGATCAGCGTCTGCGACTCGTAGCCCGACCCCGAAAGGACAGCTTGCACGGCCTGGCCACTGCGAGCGTTTACCACGAGGGGCCCGAGCAGGTTGGCGGTGGTCTGTTCGGGACGGGAATGAAGTGTCAAGATCACCAGGACGAATACGTCGTCAGGGCCGCTCGCGTCGACAGCCTGGTAAACGTCAGCACCAAAGGTCGGCTCGTAAGAAGCGAAGAACACCCCGGGCCCGACGACGACGAAACGAAGGCCGAGTACGTCCTGGCACTCCAGCACGTAAAACGGGCTTTCTTCACTTCCCCAGGAACGCAACGAGAAATTCTTGGCGCCAGGGAAACCCGGCATGCCGGCGTTGAACCGCAACGTGGCTGCCCCTGGCGACGGAGCGGACAGCGAAGACGCACTGCTGGCGGCGCTCATGATAGGAACTGCGCTAGAGAGGGTTGGATGATCTTGGCGGTCGTCTCGAGTGCGGCTTGGTAAGAGGCCTCAGCCAGGTCGAGGCTGGTGGCAACCTGGTCCTCATTGGCATCGGTGATATTGCCCACCTGGGTCTGAAGACTTGACACGGTGTCGTTCGCGTTTGTCTGGTCCTGAGTTATTGCGGCGCTGAGAGCCCCGGTATTTCCTGCCGCCTGCGTCACCGTGTTCATCGCAGCCTGCAGTTGTGTCAGGTCTGAACCGCTGAGCGCCGATGTGTTGCCGCTCGCAAGGTCCTGGGAGATCGTGTCCAAAAGGGCGAACACGCTCGAGGTACCGCTGCCGAAAACCTGGTTGCCAGGGACGCTTACATTTACCGACTGCCCCGGCGCCACCACACGGCTGAGCGAGGTGTCGCTGCCCGCGTAGGCGTACGCGGTGGCGGGGTCGTACGAGGCACTTGTCGGGTCGCTAATGCCGCTTGCGGAACCTTGCGGGTACGGCGACGTGCCATAGGTACCGGAGAAAACGGGCACATTGTTGTAAGTGCTCCCCGCGTACCCGAGGATTTCCTGCTTTATCTGGAGCACGTCTGCCGAAAGGGCTTGGTCGTCCGAACCATCGCTGGCAGAAGCGTTGGCCCCCGTCAGGACGTCAGTTTGCACCTGGTTGAGGGCCTCGGTGACAGAGTTCAGTGCGCCGGAAGCCGTTTGCAGCCGGGAGAGGCCGTCGCCTGCATTGGTTGCGTACTGCGTGAAACGGCCGATCTGGGAGTTCATCGAGAGCACTTCGGAAGTGCCGGTCGGGTTGTCGGACGGTTGGTTGAGCGCTTTACCGGACGCCGCCTGCTCCTGCAGGAGGGTTAGGCCGCTCAGGTCCGAACCCATGTCGCTCACCATGAGCATGGCGGCGCTGTTTTGAGTAACTCGAGAGATGTCAGACATGGATAATCACCCGTTGACCATGGAAATCAGGGACTGCAAGGTTGCGTCCACCGTGCTTATGAACTTGGCCGAAGCTTCGTAGGCGTTCTGGTACATGACCATGTTGGTCAGCTCTTGGTCTGTGTTCACACCAGTAGCCGATTGCAGAGCTGAGTTAACGTTTGTCGTAATTGTCTGCTGGTCGGTCAATTGGTTGTTCACCGACGCAGTAGCCTGCCCGATCCCTGTCACCAGTTGGTTGTAGGCCACGTCGGCCTCCGTGCCGGTGGTCGTCGTCGCACCCGCCCACGCCGGCGCCGAGCCGCCCTGAGACCAACCGCCCGCAGGGACCGACATTGTCACCGTTTGAGAGTTCGGCAGTTCGCCAACTTCAGCGGCCACGGTGCCGTCCTCGTTCGTAGCGGACGACCCGGCAGGAAGGGGCGAAGCATTGGCGCCGATGTCATCGGGGTTGGCAACAAGAGCGGGGTTCACTTCGATGTCGCTAGCCCCTGTACCGAGGAAAAAAGGTGCGCCCTGGTTGCCGGCCTGGTCATACCCCGTGCTCATGAGGTAGTTCACCGATCCCATCAGGCTCTGGGCCACCTGGTCCAGGTTCTGCTGGTAATTCGGTAAATAGTTGTTGACAACGTCGAGCATCCCGGCAAGTTCGCCACCACTCGGCTGGTAAGTGGACTGGTCGTTGCTCCAAACCAGCGAATAGGGCGGCCCCGAGGTGGAGAGCGAGAGCGTCTGGGAACTATTGCCCGAAACGATCGACTCGCTCCCGGAGTTGACATTGACTGTCCCGTCCGGGTTGTTGACGACCGTGATGCCCAATTGGCTGGAAAGCTGGGACACGAGCTGGTCACGCTGGTCTTCCAGCTCGTCGACGCTGCTCGTGGAAGCGGTCCCTTGAGCGATCGACTGGTTGAGCGACGCGATCTGAGAGGCTTCCTGGTTGACCTGGGCAAGCGTGCCCGTGATGTTCTGGACCGTTTGCTGGCTGAGCGTACTCAAAGCAGATGAGGTTTCGTTCAACGAAGATGCCAGGGAGCTGCCGTCCTGGACGACTGTTGCCTGCGCAGAGCTGTCGGACGGGTTGTTCGCCAGCGTCGACCAGTCCTGCCAATATTGGGTCAACTGGCTGGAGATACCGCTGCCGGAGGGCTCCGGGAAGTTCTGTTGGACAGCCTGGAGGCCGCTTTGCTGCGCGGTGAACACGCCCTGGTTGCCCTGCTCGGTATAGCTTTGCGACTGCAGGTAGGAATCGGTGAGACGCTCGATGCCATCCACCGCCACCCCGTCGCCGGGAACGTTCCCGTCGGTGTAAAAACCAACAGTTTGCGTCGCCGGCACGGCGCCGAGTTGCACGCTCTCGTCGTCATAGCCCGGGGTATTGGCGTTGGCCACGTTCTGGCCAACGGTGTTCTCCGCTGCCTGTTGTGCCTCCAGCCCCGACAGCCCCACCGACAGCGCCGAAAAGTCGCTCATGGTTCGCTCACCTCAGATTGCCTCGTTAACCAGAAGATGGCCGGCGGGGTCCTGCATGGGACCACCAGAAGCCGTGTAGGCCTGGGGCGGCGGGGCTCCTTTGCCTGTGAGCCAGTTAAGAGCCTCACGGGCCGCGTCACGCCCTTTGGCGAGCAGGTGCCGGTTGCGCTCTGAAAGGTCGCGGACCTCGCCGGTCAGCTCCAGGAAGGCTTGGCGGTGGCGGGAGAAGATGGACGACCACGGCTCAGGGGCGGCTTGGGACAGGGAGCGCAGCCCCGGGTAGGTCTCGAGCCCGAGCTCCTGGGCTGCCGCTTCGACCTTGACGGCACGAAGCAGTTCTGCGGCCCGGAGCTGCTCCAGGACGATCTCTACTTCTCGGGACGCGTGGTTCACCCACCTGACCTTTCCTGCAGTCAGGAGGAGTTGCTCCTCTTCCAATTTGAACACGAGGAGTTCCAGTAGCTGCCGTTCGCGCCACAAGACAGTGGACACGTCGTTCAGCACATGGTCGTGCTGCTCTCCAAAGGCCACATGGCTTGATCGGTACTCCCGGCCCATATCTGAGCCGCCAGAGCCCACCTTTTTCAGGGTGGCTCCACAGCGGGGCAACCTTAACCATCGTCGAGATCACCGGCCTCTTAACTAGTGCAGGATGCCGTCCTAGCTAGTGCAGGATGCCCGTCGCAAAGGCCTGGGTGAGGGCCTCGTGGCGGCTCCGGGCGCCAAGCTTGGCGTAAATGTGAGCGAGGTGGGTCTTGACAGTGGCGGGCGTCACGAAAAGAGCCTCGGCGATCGCCTTGTTGGAGGCACCCCGGGCCAGCTGGGCAAGGATCTCTCGCTCCTTGAGGGTAAGCACCGGGCCACCGTTGCTGTCAGGTGGCGCCTCCGGCTGCGCCAGCCCGACCAGCAGCGGGACGAACACCGGCTCGACCGCCCTGCCACCTGCATGGGCACTGCCCTGGGCCGCCGCGGCGACGGTCGCCACCAGCTCCTCGGCCGTCAACGACCGGAGCGCAAAACCGGCGATGCCGGTACCCAGCAGCTCCACGAGCTCAGTGCGGCTCGGCTGGGCTAGCAGGACTACCACTGCGCACGATGGGACGGCGCGCACGGCATCAGTGACCTCTTCTATAGAGGCACCGCCCAGCAGCAGGACGCTGGCCCGCTCGGCACGGACCAGTTGGAGCCCTTTGTCCAGGTGCATCGCCTCACCCACGACGGGAACCCCTCCGGCGGTCAGGGCTGCCACTGCGCCCGCCCTGAACAAAGGCAACGGGTCGACGACAACCACTTTGCCTGGCCCCGTTGTTGGCGCCCGCGAACGCAACGCACGCTCCGGCGTCGTTTGGCGCCGGGATGACCCCACGTGGTCCCGGCTCCGGCCCGGCTTGGCAGAGCCAGCCCTCGGAGCGGGCTTTCCAGCCGGCTCGCGGCCTCCCACGGCCGGCTCGTGCACCTTCTCTGCCGGCTCGCGTGCCCGCCCGGCCCCATTCGACCGGCCAGGCCCCACTGCGCCTTTTTCTGAGTTCGCGGCGCCTTTCCCCGACGTCCCAGGCATATTTGCCCTCCTGAGGTGACGTTTGTGCTGAAGGCTCCGCGGGAAATGTAGCGCATCCCTAACACCGCGCGCTGGCTTTTGGTAGCAATCCGACCGCGCTGAGCGGCAGCTTCGCGTGGTCCATGAAAATAACTAGTTACTCGGCGCTAGCCCTGTCAGGACACAACCAGCTTTGACGGCCCGTTGCGAATTCATCCGCGCGGTCTATCTAGCAGCCCCGACCAACGCCGATTGTGTTGGACATGGGTCCGGCCAGCGCAGACAGTGGCACAACTGTCACCAAAAGCGCGGCTTTGGTAGGTCAGGGGGAACGGGCGATGACTGAAGGTCAACAGGCGAAGACGGAAGATCAACTTGTGCGGGCTCACCTTGCACTAGTCAATTACATGGTGGCCGAGATTGCTGGCCGTATCCCCCGCCACGTGTGCCGGGACGACCTCATCTCGGCAGGCATGGCTGGGCTCGCCCAGGCGGCGAGGTCCTATGACCCCGAGAGAGGGATCACCTTCCAACGCTTCGCATCCGCTCGCATCAGGGGAGCCCTCCTCGACGAGCTGCGCTCGCGGGACTGGGCGAGCCGTTCGGTGCGAGCCAAGGCGCGCGACGTTCAGCAGGTGACTGACCATCTCACGGCGCGGCTCGGCCGCCAACCCTCCAAGACAGAGGTTGCCACCGCCATGGGCTCAACGCAGGGCGAGCTCGAGGCGATCAACAGCGATGTGCACCGGGCGCTTGTCCTCAACTTCGATGCCCTCCCGATCGACGGCAACGCGGAAGACGTGCTCCTCGCCAGCGAGTCCGGGCCCGATGACGACGTCTTGGACAATGAGAAGCGCTCTTATCTCGTCGCAGCTGTCGAGCACCTCCCCGAGCGCCTGCGCCGGGTAGTGATCGGCTATTTCTTCGAGGAGCTGCCGATGCAGGTGTTGGCCGAGGAGCTGGGCGTAACCGACTCCCGGATCTCCCAGATGCGCGCCGAGGCGCTCATGCTATTGAAGGACGCGATCAACTCGCAGCTGGACCCCGAGCTGGTAATCAGCGAGAACCAGGGCCGGGTTGCCAAGCGCAGGTGCGCCTACTATGCCGCAGTTGCTGCCCACGACGACTACAAGCGGAGGCTCGAGCCCGATGCAGGGCAGCTGTCGAGCATCGCCAGCCAGCGCAACCCCATTGCCGCACTTGCTTAGTCTTCTGGCTTAGGCGACTGGCTTTAGGCCGCTGGTCAGCCCGACTTCTCGGACTGAGGGACGAGGAACTGTTGGGCGTGGTCGCTGAGGGCGAAGGACGGGACACCCGTCATCTTGTGACTGGGTGGCATCACGACAGCTTTATCGAACACGATGATGCTGTCATATACATGCATTCCCCCGAGCGAGAGAGTATAAGTCTGGAGCTTCTCGCCCCGATCCCTAATGATCCGCCTCAGGGGGCCGACCATTTCTTAGATGACTGCGCAGAGCGTTCTCGCCGCCCGGGCCAACGTCAGGCGCCTGGGCTCCGCCGTTAAAGCCAGTCCCAAGGCCTTCCAGGTGGTCATGGTAAGCCCGGAGGGCTACGTGCACTCCGCGGCGCTGACCGAAGTCGCCGAGTCTGTCCTGTTCGGGCTGCAAGCCCTCGGCGTTCAGGCAACCATGGCCGTCAACCAGCTCGTGGCTCCAGGACCGCCGGCCATCATGTTCGGCGCTCATCTGTTGAGCGCTCAAGAGGCTGAGCTCCTGCCAGACAGCACCGTCATCTACAACTTGGAACAGATCGGTGCCGCCCATTCGTGGTGCTCTCCGGCTTACCTCTCACTGCTCCGTCGCTGCCACGTGTGGGATTACAGCATCCGCAACATTGCAGCTCTGCGCCACATTGGCGTGCAGCGCGTCACGCACGTCCCGGTCGGGTACGTAAAACAATTGAGCCGCATTCCCGGCACCTCCGTCCAAGACATTGACGTCCTGTTCTATGGCTCCATCAATGAGCGGCGGTCCAATGCCATCTCAGCGCTCCAAGCGCGGGGCCTCAACGCTCAGGCGGTTTTCGGGGTATACGGGGCTGCTCGTGATGCGCTGATCGCGAGAGCAAAGGTTGTCCTCAACCTGCATTACTACGAGACGAGCATCTTTGAACTGGTACGCGTCAGCTACTTGCTTGCCAACCACAAAGCGGTAGTTGCTGAGTGCCACGCGGAGACCGAGATCGACCCCGATATAGAAGACGCTGTAAGGCTTGCGACCTACGAAGAGCTCACCGACGCCTGCGTTGAACTGGTGACCGACGACGCCGCACGCCGCTCTCTGCAGCACCGAGCTTTCGCTGTTATCTCAGCCCGCAGCGAGAGCACTTACCTAGCCACTGCCCTCGGGCTGCCAAGCCCCCTAGCAGCGGGTGGCCCGCTACCAGCAGGAGGCACAGCACAATGATCGCTTTCGGCGTCTGTGTCGGCGATGAAGAAGTATACCAACGCCACGCATTTCCGACTATTACGGCGCTCGGCGAACGAGACAGCCTGATATTAACGAGCCGCGACAACACCTCGATCTTCGAGGCCTACAACGAAATGCTCGACCATCTGGCCGGCCTACCGGACCTGGAAGCGCTGCTGCTGTTGCACGAGGACGTCGAGCTGAGGGACGCGCAGCTCATGGGCAAGGTCCGCTCCGCTCTAAAAATGCAGGGAGTCGGAGTCGCCGGCGTGGTTGGCGCCACTGGCGTGACCAGCCTTGCTTGGTGGGAAGGCAGCGGGCGTGGGCGCTGCAAAGAGACCAGGGGGGTTGTTGACTTCGGCGCCGGCACCTACGATGTCGAAGCCGTGGACGGGCTCTTCATGGCCCTGTCGCCCTGGGCGGTGCGCACCGTCAGGTTCGATGCCGCGCGGTACACGGGTTTCCACGGCTACGACGTGGACTTCTGCTTCAGTGCCCGCCAAGCCGGCGCAAGGGTCATAGTGACCGACATCGACCTTTTCCACCACACCAAGGGCGGCTTCGGCAATGTCGCCCAATACAAAGAATGCAACAGCGTTTTTATCGAGAAGTGGATGCCCGGGGCTCGCCAGGCCACCAACGAGGATGGTGTAGGAGCCCAGGAGCGAGAGGAGATCGCGTTGGCAATGACCGGCGTCACATCAGAACAACAGGCCCGCACGACCGTCGACGACATCGTGGAAGAAATTGTGGAAGACACCGTGGACGAGACCGTTCACGACAACACCTCGCCTGAAGATGGCTGCTTAGACGGCAAGATCCGCATCGACCTCGGGGGCGGCAAGATACCCAAGGCAGGATGGTTGAACCTCGACCCTGGCCACGGTCAGGGCCCCTGGCGGCGTTTCGCCCAGGAGGTGCCGTGGCCCATAGAAGACTGCATTGTCGAACAGATCCATGCCAGCCACATGATGGAGCACGTGCCAGCTGGGGCCGAGCGGATCGCAGTGATGAACGAGGCGTGGCGGGTACTTCGACCGGGCGGGACCTTCGAGATCCGCGTACCCATGTTCCCGGGCTGGCAGGCAATCGCCGATCCGACACATGTGTCGTACTGGGTCCCTCAATCCTTTTACTACTTCACCGGTGACATCGGCCCCGATGCCGACTACGGCATCAAGTACTGGACCGCCGACTACGTGACGGTCAACGACGGCTGGGAGCTGCGGGCTCTCATGCGGAAGCCGGAGGCGGCATGAGCAAGAACGGTCGTCGACCGAACAACAACGCTGCGAAACGGCCGGCGGCGAAGCATGGCTCGTCGAGCGCGCTCGGGCAGAAGGTACTTGACCTAGCACGGCAGGACAAGATCGTGATCTCAGCGTGCCTCATCGTAAAAGACGAGGAAAAGGCTCTTCCCGAGTGCCTCGAGTCGCTACGCGGGTTCGCCGACGAAATCGTGGTCTACGATACCGGCTCCACAGACGCCACGGTCGAACTAGCGACCCGCGCCGGCGCCAAGGTGACAGAGGGCTACTGGGACGACGACTTCTCTCGGGCCCGCAACGCGAGCCTGCAGCAGTGCCAGGGCAAGTGGATCCTCTGGATAGACGCCGATGAACGTCTCGTCTGCCCCAACGTCCCGCAGCTTCGCCACTTGCTCGAGCACAGCGTGGACGCCGATTGCATCGCCGTAGAGATTTACAACCTGGGCGACGACCCGGCTGTCGCGAACACCAATATCCACCGCGCCTTGCGGATGTTCCGCAGGGACCGGTGCTGCTGGTACGGTTCGCTTCACGAGCAGGTCGACTTCCTGCCGGGGCTCGAGGGCCAACTCCAGGTGACGCCGCTTGTCGGTGCCCATATCGACCACATCGGGTACCGCTCGGACGTGGTCACCGATCGCGACAAGCTCGCCCGCAACCTGCGCCTCGCCGAGGCAGCGCTTGCCTCTGGCGAATCCTACCGAGGCCAAGAGGGTATCCCTGAGCTCAACGTTGCCCGCGCTCTAGCAGCCGTCGGGAAGTTCGAAGCTGCCCAGCCCTATTTCGAAGCCGCTTTGGAAAAAGTCAGTCCCGGCATCTCGCTGAGGGCGACTCTCCTGTTCTCCGCACAAAACCTTGTGCAGGTCGGGCGCTTCGAGCGCGTCCTGGAACAGGCACTACGACTGCGTGAGCTCTCCGAGCAAAAGGGGCTCGCCTACTACTTAGAAGGCGTTGCCCGGCGACGCCTCGGAGAGCCCGGCCGAGCCGTGGAACTGTTCGAGATGACATCGGACCTACGAAGTGAAGACGGTTTCGTCTTCCCGAACGCATTACTACGGGGCGAGCTGGCGGGAGCCCTGTGCGAGGTTGGGCGAGCCGGCGACGCCGCGGACCAGCTGGTCCTGTTGATCGAGGAGTCCCCTGAGGTACCCGTTTTCCAGGCGGCCCTAAAAGTCTTTGCCGCGACGGGCAAATCGATCGTGGATCTGGTTGCAGCTCTGCCCGAGAACCGCCTCGACAAGGTCGCGGCAGCTCTGGTCATGGTCCCTCCGGTGGCGGCGGACCCCGTCGCCGAAGCCCTCTACGAGCGCTTCGGAGCCAAACCTCAGTTGCTCGCTGCAGCGATCCATTTCGGCCGCTTGCTAGGCACCTCCAGGGCCTTGCAGTGGTCGGCCCGAGTGCGCGCTATAGGGATGACCGAGCCCTGCCCGCTTATTGCACAGGCCAACCTCGACTTGCTCGACGTAACGGACCGGGTACGTGCCGCCGTAACAGCCCACGCTGCGTTCGGTGACACACGAGGCGCCGAGCTCGCCGTTGCGCTGGCTCCCGGCGTCCACGAGCAGAGGCTCTTCCTTGTCCTAGACGAGCTGATCAAACTGGACCCGGGCCTCGCTCCCGATTTCGCGAAGGCTGCCGCAGGCCCTGGGGCCCCAGGCGCTGGCCCGGTCGGGACACCGGAGGCTCGCCGCAACGCGGTGGCAGGTGCCCTGGAAATCCTGGGTTTTGGCGAGCTTGCAACGCAAATCAGGAACGAGCTCACAGGTGCCGAACAACAAGGTCACCGTGTAGCTCAACTCGCGGCACTTGGTGCCGATCGCTAGAAAAGTCCCGTAACCGGGCTACGAAAACCAGGGCGCTCAAGGACGGGCACCCTCTGACCCCACGGAGGAAAAATGGGTCTCGACATCGTTACCAATACCATGGCCACTGAGGCCTCAAACAACATCAGCACCAATGAGTCCAACATGCAGAGCAGCTTGGAGAAGCTGTCCTCTGGTTACCAGATCAACTCCCCTGCGGACGACGCTTCCGGCTACGTCATCAGCCAGCACCTTCAGGCACAGATCGGCGGGTTCCAGCAGGCTCAGGCGAACACCCAAGCTGGCATCAATGTTGTCCAGACTGCAGACGGAGCGCTCAACGAGGTCAGCTCGATCCTGCAGACCATCAACACGTTGGCCGTTCAATCCGCCAACACCAGCGCCACTGACAGCACTGCGCAGGCTGCAGACCAGGCAGAGGTGACGCAGGCGCTCGAATCGATCGCCAACATCGCCCAGACCACGGTCTACGGCAACAACCAGCTACTGGTGAACGGCACGAGCTCCACCGTCAACTACACGTTCCAGGTTGGCGCGGACAACACGAGCTCCAGCCAGGTAGCCTTCCAGCTGACCGCTCTCAACCTGGCCAACCTCGGCCTGGTGACTGACGCTCTCACCCTTACCGCAGGCAACGGCATCGGCAGCGCCTCTGCCACCGGCCTGGGCGTAGGGAGCGAGTACACCTTCACCACCAGCGCTGGGACCGGAGCCGCTGTCTCGAGCGGCACGATGCAGGGCTACGCCGGCAGCTTCGTCACCGGCGCCGCAGCGGTCACGTTCAGCGTCGCAGTCAACGGCGGCAGCGCCGTTACCGTGACCTTCGCCGCGAACACCACGTTCACGGCCGCTTCGGTTGCGTGGAACATCACGAGCGACGTGACAGCGGCTGGCTACTCGGCCAGCGCCGTCAGCGTCACCTACAACAACACCGGCGGTACGTTCGGCATCAGCGACGCCACCGCTGGCGGGAGCATAGTCATCTCCGGCGTTGCGGCCAACCTGGCCAGCGTCGGTCTGACAGCTACCACCATCACAGGTGCTGACGCCGCAATCTCCATCAACGGTGGTGCCACGGTCAACCTGACGGTTGCTCAGAACACGACCGGCGGCGTCGTCAACTACGCCGTCAGCGGGTCCACCATCGCCGTGACCCTGAGCGGGCCCCTTAGTTCGGGGACTCTCCTCGCGACGGCCGACTACAACAACTACAAGGACCTCAACCTCACGACATTCTCGGTCACCGGCGCGGACGCGATCAACGTCATCAACAACGCGATCCAAACGGTTTCGTCGATGGGAGGCACTCTCGGTGCTGCTCAGAACGAGCTCACCGACATCGCCGACAACGAGAGCGTCATGGTCCAAAACCTGCAATCGTCCAACGCCCAAATTCAGGACACGGACATGGCCTCGCAGATGGTCATGTTCACCCAGGACCAGACCCTGGTCCAAGCGGGTGTCTCGATGCTGGCCCAAGCCAACCAGATACCGCAGTACGTGCTCAAGCTGCTCCAGTAGGCGCTAGAGCTCCTCGGCCAGCTCCTGTTGGAGCAGACCGGGACAGCAAAAACAATGAGACCCACAGCGGCCGGCCGGCATCAAAACCGGCCGGCCGCCTTGGGGGCCTCAACTGGGACGAGCAGTAGGAACAAGCAATAGCAACAAGAAATAGCAACCAAGCAATAGCAGTACTCGCAGCACATTTCGGTACAAGGGAGCGGTTCAATGTCGACGAGTTCCACCGGGTCGTCAACTTCATCACAAGGGCTCGGTTACCTCAACACCGCCACGACCCTCGCCGGCCTGCTGGGCACCACCAACACGAGCCTCACTTCCCTAGGCGCTCCCGTGACCTTGACCGGCTTGTCCTCAGGGGTCGACACCTCTGAGATCATCGCCGAACTGATGCAGGTCAACGAGATCCCCCAGCAACAGCTCACGACGCAGCTCAACAGCGCGTCATCAGTCCTTGGGAGCTACCAGACGCTCGCCAGCGACGTCGCCACACTCCAAAGCGTCTCTGACACTCTCGCATCCCCTTCTGGCTGGCAAGCGTGGATCCCCAACTCCACGACCCAAGATGCAACGGCGACGGTCGGCGACGGGGCCATCGGCGGCTCGATCACCTTTTCCGTGGACTCACTTGCCCAAGCGGACTCCCAGATCTCCTCAGGAAGCGTTACGTCCGAAAGCTCGCAGGTCACAAGCGGGCCTCTGCTTGTGGCAGTAGGCGGTGGCGGGCTCGGCATCTCAACGCTCTCTTCGTCGAACCTTTCGATAGGCAACCACGCGATTGCCGTCACCCAGGCCTCGACGGGGGCCACGCTGACATCGGCGGACGCGCCAGCCGCTTCGACCACCGTTGTGAGCGGCACAAACGACACCCTCGACTATGACCTGGACGGCAGCACCGCCTCGCTCACGATCGCGGCGGGTACCTACACCGCCTCACAGCTCGCAGCAGCCGTGCAGACAGCCTCTGGCGGGGCGCTCGCAGCGAGCATCAATGCCGGTGGGGACATGGTGCTCACGACAACTGCTCAAGGAAGTGCTACCTCGTTCCAGGTAACCGGCGGGAACGCGGCCTCCGCTCTCGGGTTTTCTACCACACCCACCACGACAGCCAACGGGACCGACGGGATCGTCACCGTGGACGGCGTCTCCAACGACCTGAGCAATTTTTCCCCCGACGGCGCTGTCACCCTCAACGGGACCGACGGGTCGACGATCTCAGCCACGTTCACGGGGCCTCTCACCGTCGGGTCGATGACTGCTGACGAGGTCAATACGGGCAACGGGAGCCTGAGCTCGGTGGTGGAAGCGATCAACGCTACGGGCCTCGGGATATCAGCGTCTGCGATAAACACAGGCACGAACCAGTACAACCTTTCGCTCCAGGCGACCTCGTCAGGCGCTGCCAATACGATCAACATCGCCCCGAACGCTTTTGCCGAGATAGGCCAGCTGACGACGGTCACTGCGGCCGCAGACGCTCAGATCACCGTGGGCAGCGGGACCGGCGCCTTCGTGGTTACCAACAACTCCAACGAGATAACCGGCTTGATGCCGGGCGTGACGATCGACCTCCAGGAGGAAGACCCGGACCAGGAGACGACGATCTCATTGGCGCCGGACGGCTCAACGATGGCGACCACTGTCCAGACCCTCGTCACGGCAGCCAACCAGCTGATCACCGACCTCAACGCGGCTACGGCCTACACGCCCGGCACAGGTACGTCTGCCGGCAAGGCCGGCCCGCTGCTCGGCGACCCCACCGCCGAAGCGCTCCTCCGCTCCGTCCTGGGAGCGGTCAGTGGGGAAGCAGGCGTGAACAGCACGGGCTCGGCGGGGCTCCTCGGCATCACTATGAACTCCGACGGCACGCTCAACTTCGACTCCGCGACGTTCTCGGCTGCGTACGACGCCAACCCGACGGCCGTGGCCAACACTTTCGTATCGGGCGGGTCGAGCTCGAACCCGCTCATGTCGTTTTACGAGTCCACTGACGCCACAGAACCAGGCCAGTTCGACGTGGCGGTAAGCCAGGCGGCAACTCAGGGGACCGATACCGGAACGGTCGTCGACGGCGGCGAGGTAAGTACGCCAGAAACGTTGACGATCACCTCTGGTGGCAGGAACTCTGCCACCGCCAGCTACACGACCACGGCTGGCGAAAGCCTGACCGCGATAGCGGCCGGCCTGAACGATGCCTTCGCCACCAACAACGTCACCGTCAACGCTTCGGTGGTCAATGGGGCGTTGACGCTGACCAGCCAGGCTTACGGGTCCGCGGCGTCCTTCAGCGTCAGCACGACTGCGTCAGGCGCCGGTAGCACGGGGCTCGCTGTGGTTGCCAACGAGGCCGAAGATTTCACCGGTACCGACGTCGAGGGGACGATAAACGGCCAGGCGGCCACCGGCACCGGGCAGCTCTTGTTGGGGAACACCGGCACAACGGCACAAGGCCTCTTGGTCCTCGTAGGCGCCACGCCGGCACAGCTTGCGGCTGTTGGGGGCTCCACGAGCGGGACAATCAACTACCAACCCGGCATTTCGCAAGCCCTCGCCAACGTCGCCTACGCCGCAGGGAACCCCGCCAACGGCACCCTGGTGAACTCGATCGCAGGTGAGCAAAGCGACATAAGCCACTTGTCCACCGAGATCTCGGCGTGGAACCCCATCCTCCAGGCGCAGGAGGTCCATCTAACCGACGAGTACACCGCCATGGAGACATCTCTGTCGTCCCTCAAGACGACACAGAGCTATCTGACCCAGTTCATGGCCAGCTCGAACTCATCTTCAAGTAGCAGTGGCTAACGAGCAGCAGGAGAACCCCGAAATGGCCCCGACCCGTGGACGCAACGTATACCTGGCGAACGCCGTAGCCAGCGCCCCGCCAGAGCGACTGCTCACGATGCTGTACGACGCGCTCGTCAACAACATCGTCCTGGCCGAGGGTGCCCTGGAAAACAAGGACCTCTATACGTTCAACCAAAAGCTCGTGCGGGCACAGGAGATAGTCCTGGTGCTGCAGGGGAGCCTCAAACCTGAGCTGTGGAACGCCGGACCGGCGCTCAGTGCGATATACAGCTACGTCTACCGCCTGCTCGTAAAAGCAAACGTGCACAAGGATGCCGGCGCGATGTCGGAGGCCCGCAAACTGCTCGAGCCCCTCCAGGCGTCTTGCCACATTGCGGCAGAAAAAGTCATCGCCGAGCGCGCTGGCAACACGACGAACACCGCCCAAAGTGCTTAGCCCGGACGGCTCGGCCGGTTACGGTCACGAAGCGGGCGGCTTCGCTGGGGAGACCTATGGGGCGGGCAGCTACGAGGCCAGCAGCGACGAGGGGACAGGAGACTATGACGACGAGGCGGGGCTCGTGCTGCTTGAGCGGCGAGTCGCTGCCCAAGCTGCGGCGCTGGCACGGGTGCCGCTCAGCATGCCGGTACCCCGCGAGGTCGTCACGCTCCTTGCAGTTGCGCCGACCGAGCTCGACGGCATAATCCTTCCACCGCGGTACTTACCAAGGCTCGTCGCGCTTTTCGACCAGCTGCAGGGGCTGATCGACAATGTCGCCATGCGCCAGCGCGAGCTGGGAGGCCGGATCGCCGCTGTCCGATCGGGCCGCCGAGCCGGCCCGGCCGCTCACCTAGTCGACTACGCCGGCTAGCGCCGAGCTCCGAGCGCCGAGGGCCGAGCGCGCCAAGTGTCGCGCACAGGCAGCGGGGCCAGGTACCGCGCCACGCATGCCTTCGTTCCTTGAGCAGTTCCCTGACGCAACGACCGGACAGACGGCCCACTTGAGAAATTGACGTAACTAGGCACTCTGAGCGGCACCGCCGCCTTAGGTCTCGCCGGCCAGTGCCGATCTCGACTTCCGGAGCAGCAGGGAAGCATCGCTTCGTACGCCAGGGACTGGCAAACCGAATTTGTCTTCGGAGGTCATGGTGTACGTATTGCGTTCAGTTCTGCTCGCGCCGGAGAGCGCGGCCTCGCCCAGGGGGGCCCGATGAGTAGCGGCGGCATGTTCGGCGACGTCGCCACGTCTGCGATATACCAGGCCATGCAGGGCCTCTGGGACGAACAGCAGTCCGTGGCCAACAACGTTGCCAATATCGATACACCTAATTACAAGGCTAAGGACGTCAACTTCGAGACGAGCCTGGCACAGGCGATCGCCAACGGCGACCCATCCCAGATGCAGGTCACCACTTCCGACTCGAACGCTCCGAGCGACCAGGCGGGCAACAACGTCAACCTCGGCACCGAAATGGTCCAGGGCGAAACGGCGGGCATGCAGTTCCAGACGATGGTCGACGCGATGAACGCGAAGTTCCAGCTTCTTTCAACGGCAATCAACGGGCCGTCGAACGCCGGCTGAGATAGGAGAGAGGCGAGATGGGGCTCTTCGACCCAATAAGCACAGCCGTAACCGGTGTCAACGTGTCGCAGACGTGGCTCGACACGATCTCGGACAACATCGCCAACATGAACGACGTCACCTCCCCCTCTCAGGGTGCCTACCAGACACGTTTCGTGGTTGCGGCTGCCATCCCGGGCCAGGTGGAAGGCACCGGGCCGGGCGCACAGACCGAAGCCAGCGTGGGCGGCGGCACTGAGGTGGCCGGCATCGCGTTGGGAAGCCCTGACGGGGTGCTGGAGTACGACCCGAGCAACCCACTGGCAGACAAGCAAGGCATGGTCAGGTCGGCCGACGTGAACCTCGGCGACCAGATGTCGAACATGATGATGGCCCAGAACGGCTACGAAGCCAACCTCGCTACGATCAGCCAGGCCGAACAGGCCTATCAGGCTGCCCTGGGGCTGCAGGTATGAGCATCCTGCCGGTCGGCGCAGCCACTACGTCCATGTGGCCCGCCGCAGAGACAACCCAGGTCGGGCTCGCCGAGCCGACCTCGCCCACTTCTCCGACCGCGCCTGTTGGCGGGGCCGGCGCAGCGGTCGGCGCCAGCGGCGGGGGCGACGGTTTTGCCAACGTCCTCGGCAACGCCCTCGACAGCCTCAGCTCCACGCAGAACACCGCCGACAACCTCGCAACCCAAGCGGCTACAGGGGGCCTCACGAACGTTGCCGACTACATGGTCGCTGCCAATGAAGCCAACATCCAGACGCAGTTGACGTCGGCTGTGCGCAACAGCGCACTCCAATCCTTCCAGGAGATCATGGGGATGCAGCTGTGACCGCTCCTGTGCGCCCGAGCCGTACGGGCCCTGGCAGCTCGAGCACGCTCCTGCGCCTGCGCCAGCAAGCCACCGACGTGATGGCCGGGTTTTCGAGCGGGCAGAAGGCAATGGTCGGCGTGGCAGTCCTGGCCGTGGTGCTGGGCGGGTACCTTTTCATGTCCTGGGCCGGCCAACCGAGCTACGTGCCCCTGTTTTCCAACCTGAGCTCGGCGGACGCCGCGTCCATAACCCAAAAGCTCGCTACCAACAAGGTCCCTTACGAGCTCGCTGAGGGTGGCGAGCAGATCATGGTCCCCTCGGCTGACGTCTACCAGCAGCGCCTCGACATGGCGGCTGACGGTCTGCCGTCCTCAGGAGACCAGGGCTACAGCCTCCTCGACACCGCAGGCGTGACCACCTCGGAGTTCCAGCAGCAGGTCGAGTACCAGCAGGCCGTCTCGGACGAGCTGGAACAGACGATCGAGTCCATAACCGGCGTCAACTCAGCCCAGGTAAGTGTCGTCATCCCACAGGAGAGCCTTTTCTCCTCCAGCGCTGACCAGCCGAGCGCCTCCGTGCTGGTCTCGCTCGACCCCGGTTCGAGCCTCACCGCAGAACAGGTCCAGGCGATCGTGCACCTGGTCGCCTCCAGCGTCGAAGGCCTTTCGCCCGACAACGTGACGGTCGCCGACAGCAACGGCGACGTGCTGAACGCCCCGGGGACCGATGCCGGCAACGTAGCAGCCGGGACGATGGACGAGCAGGAGACGGACTCCTACGACCAGGAACTGGACAATTCGCTCCAGGACATGCTCGCCACCGTCCTCGGCCCGGGCAACGCGGTCGTGCACGCGAGCGCCCAGCTCGACTTCGACCAGACCCAGATCTCCAGCCAGATCTATAACCCGAACAACCAAAGCACGATCCCCGTGCAGCAGGCGAGCTCCAAGGAAACCTACACGGGCGCGAACGCCAGCCAGGCGGCTCAGGGAATCCTGGGGACAGGCAGCGCGACGACTCTGCCGGTGGACGCCGCAAGCACTCCCGTCACGACGGTTGCTGCGACGGTGTCGGCAAAGACCACCAAGACGACCAAGGGCGGCAAAACCGGAGGGGCGACGTCGAACTCGCCTACAACGACGGCCCCCAACAGCTCCACCACCCCCGCGACGACGGTACCGAGCTATGTGCAGGCCGGCAGCTCCCAGTCAGACGTCGTGAGCGAGGTCACCAAGACCGTCGACTCAGCCCCCGGTGCGCTCGAGCAGATGTCGATAGCCGTCGTCGTCAACAGCTCTGTGAAGGGTGTGACCCAGCAGCAGATCACCCAGCTCGTCTCGGCCGCAGCGGGCCTCCAACCCTCGCGCGGCGACAGCATCCAGGTCGCCTTAGTGCCGTTCGACCAGAGCGCCGAGCAGTCCCAGGCCGCTCAGATGAAGGCCGCCGCCAGCGCCACCAGCAAGGCCGCCATGATGAGCGAGATCCGGGGGCCCTCGTGGTGCTCGCAGTCCTCGGGCTGCTCGTGTTCTCCATACGGCGCATCAACAAGACCACCCGTGTGCCCCTGGCCTTGCCGGCGGGCTACCAGCCCCTCGAGCTCGAGGCGGGCGAAGGGTACGGCGACGACGAGGAACTGACTCTCGCATTGTCGTCGTCCCGTGCACCCGAGGCCGCCCTGACAGGCTTCGCGGCGGCGGCTCCAATCCCGGCCGAAGTAGCCCAGATCGGCCAGATGATCGAACAGGAGCCCGAACGGATCGCCGAGATGCTCAGAACGTGGCTCGAGACCGGCCCGGGTGAGCGCTAAGTGCCCACCAGCGAGACCGTCGATACGAGGGGTAGGCCTGTGAGCAGCACCACGATCGAGATGAGTGGTGCGCGCAAGGCTGCTCTCCTACTCGTCTCGATCGGGCACGAACGCGCGGCCCGCATCCTCCAGTCGCTCAGCGAGGTGGAAGTGGAGCGCGTGATGACCGAGATCGCAAACCTCGGCCCAGTCGACGAGGCTCTCGTCAACCACGTCATGAAAGACTTCGTCTCCCAGGCGCACCGCGAGAACCGCGTCCCCCAGGGCGGGGTCGAAGTCGCAAAGGAACTGCTCGCAGAAGCGCTCGGCAGCAGCCTGAAGGCCGAAGCGGTGCTCGCCAGGATCGGCGGCACACCTGCCGGCTCGCATTTCCGGGCCTTGACGGCCCTGGACCCCAATGTGGCCGCTTCAGTCCTGTCGCGCGAGCACCCCCAGACGATCGCCTTGGTGTTCTCCAAGCTGCCCCCCGAGCGCGGCCTGGCCATGCTCCGCGAACTACCCGAGGAGCTTCGCGGCGATGTCGCCTACCGTTTGGCGACGCTCACCACGGCCAGCCCGGAGGCTCTTCGTGCGGTCGAAACGGGCCTCGAACGGCGCATCCTGTCGGTGGCCACGGGTCTCCGCGAGCGTAATGCGGACGACCCAGCCAAGCCGCTCGTGGAAATCCTGACACGGGCCGACGCCGAGACAGAACGGACCGTACTGGCGCGGCTCGACGAACTGGACCCTCATCTGGCCCAGGACATCCGCCAGCGGTTGTTCACCATCGAGGACCTCGTGAAGCTGGAGGACAAGGCCCTGCAATTGCTCCTTCGCCAGGTCGACACCAAAGAGCTCGCCCTCGCACTGAAGGGGACGACCGAGGGTGTAAAAGACAGGCTCCTGGCCAACCTTTCTGAGCGGGCACAGGAAAACCTCAAGGAGGAAATGGAACTTCTCGGCCCGCAGAGGCTGCGGGACGTGGAAAAAGCACGCAAAGAGGTAGTGCGGGCTGTCCGCCAACTCGAGCAAGAAGGCTCGATAGTTCTCTCCAGGGGCACTGATGACTACGTCGACTGACCCGTTCGCGCCTACTTCGATGGAGCCGACCACGACGTTGCCGAGCTCGATCGACATGGACGCGTTGCTGCCAGAGCTGAACAGCCCTCAGGAACGCTACGACCACGGCTACAAGCGCGGATATCTGGCCGGCTATGCCGAGGGAGCCAGGCAAGCCCAGGCAGAGCGCGCTGCAGACCTGGCCACGCAAAAGAACGCTTGGACGGCGACCCAAGCGAGGGCGAGCGCTCTGCTCGGCCAGCTTGCCTCCGCGACAGAACAGTACGTAGCCCAGTTCGGCCCGCGCGAAGCAGCCATGACCGAAGAAGTAATAGCGGCAGCTTTCGAGCTCGCCGCCGCGGTTGTAGGTAACGAACTGCGCTCCCGGCCCGACCGGGCAGTTGAGCTGGCCAAGGCCCTCCTCGCCGACCTCCCGACCGGCCCGGCCATCGTGCGCGTCAACCCGGCCGACGAAGCCATGATGGCCGAAACCGCCAAAGCCCTCGCCGTCACCAGACGCGACAGCCTGGTTGTCCGTGCCGACCAAGCGGTCGGCCCCGGCGGTTGCATCGTCACTTCCGGCGCCACGACCGTCGATGCCCGGGTCGAACAAGCATTGCTGCGAGCCCGGGCTGCTTTCTGCGAGCCAAATGAGGATCCCGACGCGAACCCCTATCAGACTGCGGCGGGTTACGGCCCTCCGTCGCTCGGAGGTGAGCGGTGAGCACGGTGATCTCCCTGCAAAAGCGTTTGGACGGCGCCAAGCAAGCCGCGGCGCCGTACGCGACCGGCCGGGTCCGCTCGGTCGTCGGGATGAGCGTCATGGTCGAAGGCGTCCAGGCTGCCATCGGCGATGCCGTGACCCTCGCTCGGCCCAGCGGGGAACTGGTCGCAGAAGTCGTCGCGATAGACGAAGACGGGCTGCTCTGCCTGGCGCTTGGGGACCTGAACGGGATCCGCGCAGGCGCAACCGTCGAACTTGCACCGGGCAGGCTCACTGTGCCTGTCGGTGACGCGCTGCGGGGCCGGGTGCTCGACGCCCTCGGTCGGCCGATCGACGGGGGACCGAGCCTGAGGGGCCTGCCGAGGGTAGCAACTTCGGGCAACCCGCCCCACCCGCTGCGCCGGGCAATGGTGGACAGCCAGCTGCCCCTCGGCGTGCGAGTGATGGACACCCTCCTGCCGTGCGGCCGGGGACAGCGCCTCGGCATATTCGCCGGCTCCGGCGTCGGTAAGTCGAGCCTCCTGTCCATGATCGCAAGGGGCACCGAGGCTGATGTCTCGGTCATCGCCCTCGTCGGCGAGCGCGGCCGTGAGGTGCGTGAAATGATCGAACACGACCTTGGCAAAGAGGGCATGGCGCGTTCGATCGTTATCGTCGCCACCTCCGACGAGCCGGCCCTCATGCGCCTGCAAGCTGCCCAGACGGCCACCCGGGTCGCCGAATGGTTCAGGGACAAGGGCCGCCACGTCGTGCTGATGATGGACAGCCTGACCCGGTTTTGCATGGCGCAGAGAGAAGTCGGCCTTTCCGCAGGCGAGCCGCCCGCCACACGCGGCTACCCACCATCGGTTTTCGCCCTAATGCCACGCCTTTTGGAGCGTGCCGGTGCCGGAGAGAGCGGCAGCATCACCGGGCTGTACACGGTGCTCGTCGAAGGCGACGACATGAACGACCCCATCGCCGATACCGCCCGGTCGATCCTCGATGGCCACATCGTGCTTTCCAGAAAACTCGCAACGTCGGGCCATTTCCCGAGCATCGACGTCCTCGAGTCGATATCCCGCGTGGCGCCGCGAGTCATGACGGCTGAGCAGATCGCGCAGGCGGGCGAATTGCGCCGCCTCATGGCTGCTTACCGTGACGCCAAAGACCTCATCGAGATCGGCGCCTACGTAAAAGGCAGCAACCCCGTCGTAGACCGGTCGGTCCAGCTCCGGGGAGCGACCGACCATTTCCTGCGTCAGGACGTGACAAACATTGCCCCGATATCCGAGTCCCTGGCGGCGCTAGCGATGTTGGCAAGCCCATGAAGCGCTACCAGTTCAACCTCGAGACGGTGCTCCGTGCCCGTCGGGCGCAGGAAAGTGTCGCCCGTGCCGACCTCCAGCGGTCGAACCTCCTTGCGGCGGCGGCCGAAGTCGCGTCAAAAAAGAGCCGCGAACATTACGAAGAGGTCGTCGGCTCTGTCGGGACGCCCTTCATGGCGCACCAGGAACGATCAGAACTTGCGGCCAAAGCGTTGCTTGGTTCTGAGGACTCGACCACAGAAGCCAAGGCGGTTGTCGAGAAAGCTCTCCACGACTACGTGGCGGCGGCTCAGGCGGTCTCTGTACTCGAACACCTGGACGAACGCCGCCGCGAGGAACACGCCGTCTCGGTTGCGCACCAGGACGCCACGCTTTTGGACGAATTGGCTATGGCTCGCCATAACAGGGCGCGAGCTCAGGCCAAAAGGGCGACCGACGAAAAGAGAAGGTGGCAGTAGCCCGTGTCCTATGTCGACGGTTACACAGGGGTGCTCGCTGAGATCAGCCAGATCCAGTCGGTCTTTTCTTCGGATCCGGCGAGCGCGGCTCCGGCGAGCGCGCCCCGAGCGGGTTCGAGGCGGTCCTCCAACAGGTGTCGTCGCTGTCGTCACTCGTTGGCTCGCCCGCACCGGTGTCCCCGACGGTGCCCGACCTCTCCGACAGCTTTGGTTACCCGCTCGAAGAGGGTGACCCGATACCCCCCGGGACTGGCTCCAGCGGGGCCCCGGGCGGCGCCATCAGCGCAGGCCCCAGCGGGAGCTCGAGTACCGCAGGCGCTGCCGGCGCTGCAACCGGCTATCAACTCTCCAGCGCCAGCGCCGCACTGTTGGGCCAAAACGCCGGGCCTTTGTCGGGCCAATCTGCGGGCGTCCAAACTGCAGCCGCCCAATCTGGAGTATCCCAATCTGGAGTATCCCAATCTGGAGTATCCCAATCTGGAGTATCCCAATCTGGAGCCGTCTCGCAGGCCGGCGGCTCCCCCGAGGGCGGCAGCTTCGGAGCGTCTGTCGTTGCAGACGCCGAAAAGTACATCGGCGTCCCGTACCAGTGGGGGGGCACCAACCCCGCCCAGGGGGTGGACTGCTCGGGCCTGGTACAAGACGTGTTCGGCGACCTCGGCGTCTCTTTGCCCAGGACCTCACAGGAGCAGGCGACCGCAGGCGTAGCGGTCCCGAGCCTTGCAGCCGCCCAGCCCGGCGACCTCGTGTTCTTCCCCGGGACCGATGGCACCGCCTCAGCTCCTGGCCACGTCGGGATCTACATCGGCAACGACCAGATGATCGACGCGCCGTACAGCGGTGCGACCGTAAGGCTCGACCCCGTCGTCGACCCGACAGCTATCCGCCGGGTCAGCGGACCGTCGACCTCACCCGCTGCCTCAAGCACGGCCGGCACGTACGGAGCCGACTTCGCCGGAGCCTCGGCGAGTACCGGAGTACCGGAGGCCCTGCTGAACGCGGTCGCAAGCACCGAGTCAAGTTTTCAACCGGGAGCTGTGAGCAGCGCCGGAGCGGAGGGGCTAATGCAGCTCATGCCCACCACCGCCGCCTCGCTCGGAGTGAACCCGTTCAACCCACCCCAGGCCGTCAATGCCGCCGCCCATCTGCTGTCGAACTACCACGAACAGTTCGGCTCCTGGTCGCTGGCGCTGGCGGCGTACAACGCAGGCCCGGCTGCGGTCCAGGCGTACTCAGGGGTCCCGCCGTACTCACAAACCCAGAACTACGTGCAGACAGTTCTCAGCCGCGCAGGCATGGAGGGTCAATGACGACAATCGCTCCGATCAAAACAGGCTCGAGCCAGCCGAGCACGCCCGGTGGGGAGGCCGCGGGCTCCGGGGGCGGCACGACCTTCGCCGGCATCCTGGCTGTCATCGCTGCGCCCAGCCAAGACCTGGCGCAACAGCCTTCGGCGGGCAGCCCGTCGGGACAGGGCGTCGCCGCAACGGGTGCTAGTTCGGCCTCTACCGGGCCGACGGGCACCGGGACAGGGAGCCTCGCCGACGCAACCTCGGGTAGCTCCGGGCAGGGCGAGGCCGGCACGGGCACCGATGTTGGCACCGCCGGCCGCAGAGGCACGGGGCAGCCAGATGTCGAAGGCGCCGGCAGGGCCGGCACGGCAGGCGGGACAAGCGCAGGACAGCCCGGCACGGCAGGCTCGGGCGGGGTCGGCTCGGGCGGGGTCGGCTCGGGCGGGGTCGGCTCGGGCACAGCGGGAACGGGCGGGGTCGGCTCGGGCACAGCGGGAACGGGCGGGGTCGGCTCGGGCACAGCGGGAACGGGCGGCGCGAGCATGAGTGCCGGAGGTACCGGCGCTGCAGGTGGCGGGCAGTCGGGTACTCCGGGCACAGGGCCAGCGACCGGAGCTGGGGCCGGCACCCTGGCCGAGACCGTTGCCGCCGGAGCAAGCCAGGCGGCCAAAGCAGCCGTTACTGCCATCGCCACTGGACAGGACCTCGGTGGGAACAGCCAGGCAGGCCAAGCCACCGCAACGGGAGCGCCGGCGGGGATGCCTCTGACCTCCTTAGCGGCCTCGCGGGCAGCGGGGCTCGGTACGAGCTCCGGTGCGTCCTCCGCGAGCCAGCAAATCAGCGACCTCGTTTCTGCCGTCTCTCCAGCCGGTGATGTCCAGATCAGCATTGGCCAGACCGGCCGGACGGGCCCCGCACTAACGCCGTCGGGAGCGGGCCAGCCAGGTGAACTCGGTGCCGGCCAGGCAATGGCCGGTGCCAGTCTTGCCGCCACTGCGGGTGCGGCCACTGCAGGGGCGGCCACTGCGGGTATAGGTGCGGGCGACGGACCACGGGTGAACGACCTCGCCGGAGCCGCCGGGCAGAGCACCTCCCCGGCTTCCGTGAACCTCTCGCCGGGCGCCGCGGCGGACATCATTGTTGCGCAGGGCGCGACCGTTACGACCACGGTTGGCGCAACCGCTGGCGCAGCGGTCACCGGCCCCATGGCATCGAGTACCGCCAATGGCGCGAACGCGCTCAGCACATCGGCTTCCGCCGCCGGCGCCGGCGTCTCCGCCGCTCAGAGCAACGCAATCACCGCGGGCACAGTCCTGAGCGGTGCAGGCGTGGCGAGCACTGGCGATGTACCCAATACGGCTTTAGCGGGGAACGGCACTTCCCGCTCGGGCCAGCTCGGCCAGACCACCCTCCCTGCCGGACAGCCTGACGTCCACCCAGATGGAGCTGCGAGCGCTTCTGAGGTCGCATCCGCCGCAACGGGGGGTTCGGCAGACCAGGGCGAGGACCTCTCAGGGCAAAGCCAGGGCCCACCGCAGGACCAGGGCCCCGCGTCCGCTGCGAGCTCACTAATCAACACGGCTCGAGTGCCCGACACAAGCAAGGTGGGACGCCCGACAGACGGGGCCAGCACGGCAGCTAAGGGCGCGAGCGGCAATGGCTCTGGATCCGTCGCTGGCGCTGGCGCTGCCCGGCTCGCAGGGACTGAGGCCCGCCCCGCATTGGCCATCGGTTCTTCGGGAGCGGGCGCTGACCTAGGGACCGGCCGGCCGGGAGGCTCCGAACAGGGTGCCCCCGGCCAGCTCGGTACTGGGGGGCCAGCAGTTGGGCAATCAGGTCCGGTGCCAGCAGGTCCTGGGGCGGCCGCGAACGGTGCCCAGGTCACCGTGGCGGCGATCGCGTCCGGGCCATCGACGGCTGGAACTGCGTCGACGGTGGGAACTTCGTCGGCCGCGCAACAGGCGGCCTCGGAAGGAACAGCAAGGGACTTGCCGGTCGCCGACCAGCTCGCCACCGTCCTGGCACCGGCTGCTCACCAGTCGGACGGCTCTTACCAGGTCAACATCCGCCTGCAACCAGAGGATCTGGGCGTTGTGAACGTTGAGCTCCGCCTGGAGTCAGGCACGGTCAACGTCTCGTTGCACGCAGAGGGCGACGCCACGGGGGACATGCTCCGCCAGAACCTCGGCCAACTCCGCCAGCAACTGGCGAACGCCGGCCTGACGACGGGTCGCTTCGACGTCAGCACCGGCAGCGGCACCGGCTCCAACCAGGGAGGCCTGGGAGCCGGCCAAGACCGGGCAGGTGCGGCCATGGACGGCCCGGGCTACGACGGCTCCGAGCACACCGAGACAACCGCTGCCGCCAGCGGGCTCGATATTTCCTCTCCATCAAGCGGACTACTCGACGTGAGGTTGTGAAGCCATGAGCGATATCTCAGCCACCGGTACCAGTACCAATCCCCTGCAGCCAACAGCGATGCTGCCTACGGGCGACACCGCTGTCGCGGGCGGCGGCACTGCCAGCACGAGCACATTGAACGGGGTCAACGCCAACACCTTCTTGAACCTGCTCATTTCCCAACTCGAGAACCAGGACCCCGACAACCCCACCGACCCGACCCAGTTCCTCTCCGAGACGGCCGACTTCGAGGAAGTCCAACAGCTGAATGGCCTCCAGACCTCAATGACGAGCCTCGTCAGCGCTCAACAGTCGAGCGCCGCTACGTCCATGCTCGGCCAGCAGGTGACGGGCAGCGACGCCAGCGGGAACCCTGTCTCGGGGATCGTGACCGGCGTCCAGCTCACTTCGAGCGGCCCGGTCCTGACCGTCGGCAGCGACACGGTCCCGTACTCGGCGGTTACCGGCGTCACTATCCCGGGCTCATCTACCACTACCGGGACCTCGACAACCGGGACCTCGACAACCGGCACCGGCACCAGCGGCACCGGCACAAGCGGATCGGGAAGCGGGACACCCTCGGCACCGTCCACAGGCTCGTCAGGCGGCACGGGCTCGAACTAACCAGACCAACCACCACCCCACCTACTGACCAACCACCGACCTCACCGACCTAACCGACCACCAACCGACCACCAACCGACCACCAACCAAAACACCTACAACACAGGAGGGCACAACACGTGCTTCGGTCCCTATTCAGCGGAGTCTCCGGTATGGACGCCAACCAGGAATGGATTGACACCATCGGTAACGACATCTCGAACATCAACACGACGGGGTACAAGAGCAACGAGGTCCAGTTCGAGGACCTGCTCGGCCAGACTCAGGCCGGTGCGACAGCGCCGACGAGCACAGCGGGCGGCGTGGACCCAACCCAGGTCGGGTTGGGCGTCAAGGTCGCTGGCACCGAGGCCGACTTCACCCAAGGCACTTCGGAGCAGACGGGGAACCCTCTCGACCTGTCCATCCAGGGCAACGGCTTCTTCGTCGCCCAGGCAAGCAACCAGACCCTTTACACCCAGGCCGGTTCGCTGGAGCTGGACGGCAATGGCAACCTGGTAACCCCGAACGGCTTCCTCATCCAGGGCTGGCCGGCGAACGCCAATGGCGACATCCAAACGAGCGCCCCGCTCGGCAACCTGACCATCCCGGCCGGCCAGCAGATCACCGCCAACCAAACCCAAAACGTGACCCTTGGCGGCAACCTCGCACCGCAGTCAGGGTGGACCGCCCCGACCGGCGCTCCTGGCGGCTCGACCGCAACGGGAGCCTCTACCTCGGTCACGACATATGCAGCCAACGGTTCCACCCAGTCGCTCGACCTGAGCTTCGAACAGGACACCACGCTCCCGGGCACCGCCCCCAAAGGAGCGGTGTCGGCCTGGACCGTCGAAGGTGTCCTGGCCGACCCCGGCGGGACGCCCGACTACACCAACGCCACCACGTCGACGCTGTACTTCAACCAGAGCGGCAACCTGGTCGGCTACACGGACCAAAAGGGCAACACGAGCACCTCGGGCACGTCGTTCAGCCTGACGGTGCCGGATGAGACAACCGGGGCGGCCTCTGGAGCTACCCAGGCCTTCACGCTCAGCGTCCCCACGGTGACCGCCAACTCGAGCTCCGACACCGTGTCGGTCCTCAGCCAGGACGGCAACGCTCCTGGCACGCTGCAGAGCTACAGCATCGGCAACACCGGGCTCATACAGGGTGTGTTCAGCAACGGCCAGACACTCAACCTGGGACAGATCGCCCTAGCGACGTTCGCCAACCCCGACGGTCTCTTGCGCGCTGGGGACACCAACTTCGAGGCTACGGCCAACTCCGGCCTTGCCCAGCTCGGTGCGCCCGGCAACGGCAGCTTCGGCACCATCCAGGCCGGCACCCTCGAAGCTTCGAACGTCGACCTCGCCACCGAAATGACAGAGCTCATTGAAGCGCAAAATGGCTTCGAGGCCAACGGCAGCGTCATCTCCACCTCGAACACCTTGCTGCAGGCCCTGGTAAACCTGAAGAATGGCGGCTGAGCACCCAGCGGTAGCGCTCGTGCCCCGGTCCAGCCCCGAACTTCAGGGCGCTGGCCGGGGCGTTCGCGCGGGTAACGCGTGATCACAACCTAACGAACGCTCTGAGTGACCTTCAGCCTCAGGTGGGCGCCATCGCTGTCGATGATGGGGAAGAAGCCTGGGCGCACCCCGATAAGCACAATGGGTGTGCGTTGGCAGACCACCAGGGCAAGCGCTAGGAGTGCCGTGGCCATTTTGGTTGTAGACGACAGCCGCGCAATGCGGATGATCGTGCTGCGAGAGCTGCGCAAGGCTGGCCACGAGACCCGAGATGCCATGGAAGCCGAAAACGGTCGCGTGGCGCTCGACCGGGTCAGGCAGGGTGGGGTCCACCTCGTGCTCTCGGGCTGGAACATGCCTGAGATGAACGGCATTACGTTGCTCCGGGCGCTGCGCCGCGACGGCATCGCAGTTCCTTTTGGCTTCATTACCTCCGAGTCGACCGCGCACATTCACCGGGAGGCGCTTGACGCGGGCGCAGACTTCGTGGTCACCAAACCATTCTCAGCCGAGACCCTGTCAGCCCAGGTGGAGCAGGCGTTGGGAGGCAGCAGGCAAGCGGACGGTCTGGGCGCCGCCGTTGCAGGCGAGCACCGCACTTTCTCAACAGTCCTGGAGGACCTGGTCGGCAGGGGCGTTGTTACGACCCCGTCAGAGCCTCCCCGGGTCGGGTCCGCCGGTGCAGTTGCCTCCTACGCAGGCGGTTCGGCCGGCCGAAGGATGCTCCTGGTTGTCGAGTTCGGGCTCGCAGCCTCAATCGCCGCAGCGTTCTCACGCCTGCCCGCTAAGGACGTCGAGACGTTCACCAGCGATGGTGCCCTGCCGGAGTTGGTCGAACAGGACCTGTACGAGGTTGCGAACGTTCTGTCCACAGTCGTCCCTGGTTACGAGGAACGCTGGACGCTGGAGGGTTTGACGGTCCTCAGCGTGATGCGAGACCTCCCGGAACTGCAGGAAGACCTGAACCCCCTGGCATGGCGCGGGCCTCTGGAGGTGCACATCACCGGTTACCCGTCGGGGCGTGCGGCCTTCTTGAGCGTGGATGAGTCGTTGTTGCTGAGCGAGCTGTTGCTCCCCGGCGCCTGACACTTGGGCCGGAGGTCCCGCTAGGAGATCCCGCCCCGGACTGCCGCATTTTTCCCTTGTTTCCGCTTGGCACATCGTCTCTACCGGCGCCGGAGCGGCCAAGTAGCCGCCTTTGGCTCTTACGTTCAGGCCAGCGCTCATGGTGTCGATCCTGAATGTGCCGGCCAACGGATTGGCCGGGCGCTTTGGCGCTTACCAATAGCCCCACGGAGCGGGGAATATGATCCTCTTAACTAGGCTCAACGGTCCTCAAATTGCCGTAAACGCCGACTTGATCGAGCGCGCCGAGGCAACGCCTGACACCGTGCTGACGCTGGTAGACGGCACCAAATACCTCGTAGCTGAGAGCGTCCAGGATGTCATCGACCGCGTGCGGGTGTTCCGCGCGTCGGTCTTAGTCGCCGCCAAGGAACTGGAAGACAACGCAAGCCAGCCCAGGGCGACGCTTCGCGCACTCCCCGACCCAAACCCCGGAGAGAGCTGACATGGACCCAGCGAGTTTTGTCGGCATCGGCATTGCCCTGTTCGCCCTAATGGTCGGCATGATCATGGACGGCGGCAGCCCCGCAGCCTTGCTCGCGCCTTCTTCGATACTGCTTACCTTCGGGGGCACCATCGGGGCAGCCACGGCGGGGATGCTCATGAGCGACGCCAAAGCGCTCCCAACCATCCTGAAAACCGCCCTCACGACCAAGGTCACCGCGCCAGATGCCTCGGTGGCCGTGGTGGTGTCCTTCGCGGAGAAGGCAAGACGCCAGGGGCTCCTCGCTCTCGAGGAGGAGGCCCGCCAGATCGATGACGCGTTCCTACGCAAGGGGATCGAGATGGCAGTCGACGGCGCGGATCCCGAGGAAATACGGGACATAATGGAGCAGGACCTGGAAGCCATGAAGTCTCGCCACAGGGCGGGCGCTCAGTTCTTTCAGAACATGGGCGGGTTCGCCCCGACCATGGGGATCATCGGCACCGTCATGGGGCTCCTGCACGTGCTGCAGAACCTTTCGACTCCGGCCACGCTCGGGCCGATGATCGCCGCTGCCTTCACCGCGACCCTGTGGGGCGTTATGCAGGCAAACGTCTTTTGGATCCCGATCTCCAACCGCCTGAAGCGGACGAGCGAAATCGAAGTGCGGCGGATGGAACTGCTCTTAGAAGGCATCCTCGCTATACAAGCCGGCGCGAACCCTCGGGTCGTCGAGCAGCGCCTCCTTTCCTACCTGTCGCCTAAGGAACAGGAAGCAGCCAAGAGCGCAAAGGAATCCGGGAAGTCGAAGGCAGCGGCCTGAGATGCCCCGGCCGAAGAAGCACACCGAGGAGAGCCACGAAGAGGGCGCCAGCACCGAGCGCTGGCTGCTCACCTACGCGGACATGATCACCCTGCTAATGGTGCTCTTCATCGTGTTGTTCGCCATGGGCCAGACCGACATCCGTAAGTTCAACGCCTTCAAGGACAGCTTCCACCAGCTCCAGCAACAGTCGCAGGCAAATGCCCCTCCGGGCGGGCCGGGGATATTGAGCCAGCCTTCGGCGATTGCCCTGTCCGAACAGAACCCGTACGCGAAGCTCGACAGCTCCGCGGCGACCACGGCGTCAGGAAAGCAGGAAAACGGCCAAGACTCGTCTGGCCAGCAGGCCAACGGCAAGTCCCAGCCAGGGCAGGACCAGCAGGCCAACAACCAGTCGGAGTCCGCGCAGAAGTTGTCGGACCAGACCTTCACCGGCTTTTCGGCGAAAGCCGCGGCGGCCGAGAAACTAGCCCTCAACAAGGCACTGCTCGCGATGGAAAGGGCGCTGCAAAAGGCTGGGTTGGCCAGCGAGGTCAAGTTCACGTTCGACCAGAGGGGCCTCGTCGTCACCATACTTACCGACCAGATCCTGTTCCCCCTCGATTCGGCTCAGCTCCAGCCTGAGGGGGTCAAGATAATAAACGCAATAGCCCCGGTTCTGGCGGCACTTCCGAACCAGGTTGACGTCGAAGGCGACACTGACGACCAGCCGATCACGGGCGGCCCTTATGGGAGCAACTGGGCCCTTTCTGCTGCGCGCGCTGTGGCTGTCGTCCAAGACCTGATAAGCGACCACGGTATCGACCCGGGCCGGTTAGAGGCGACGGGCAACTCCGACACCCGCCCAGTCGTGGCCAACAACACCGCTCAACACCGAGCAGAAAACCGCCGTGTCGAGATAGTGATCTTCTCCACCACTGTCGTCACACCGTAAATCAAGAGGTAAACAGAAATGGCAAAGAAAAAGACCACCCCCGAAACCGAAGACGGAGCCAAGCCCAAAAAGAAGAAGCTGCCCCTAATTGTGGCGGTCATCGTGGTAATCGGCGTTGGAGGGTTCGGCTATATGACCATGACCAAAAAGGCTTCTGCGGCCGGCAAGGGTGGCCCGACCACGACCGTGGCAGGACAGATCCTCGAGGAAACAGCGCTCACGGTCAACCTGAAGGACAACCACTACCTTCAGTTCACCGCTGCGCTCGAGTGCGCCCCCGGCAAGACCTATGCGGTGCTCGCGACGGACCAGCCGATAGTGCTCGACATCCTCAACGACCAGGCCGAGGCCATGTCGGAGACGGAGCTGCTCCAGCCCGGTGGCCCCGCGCAACTGAAGGCCAACATCGTGCGGGCACTTGGCCAGGATTGGCCGGGGCTCGTCACGGCCGTGTTCTTCGAGCAATTCGTCATGCAGTAAAGCCGTCATGCAGTAAAGGCGGCCCAGGGGCGCATGACCCGGGCCCCTCCCACCCGGCCCCGCGGGGCCTGACCAGGTACCACGGTCGCTGCCAGTTAGGCGACCGTGGCCGGGCAACCACGGGCTGCGTTCTAAAGTCGCGCCCAGCCCTGCCGATCTGAGGGGCAGATGAGCGCGCAAGATACTCAGAACACGGTGGTGCCGCTGGGCCGCGACGGCCGGCCAAAATCGCTTCGGCGGTTCAGGGTGAGGCCTGCCGGCACGCTGAAAGACGAGCACGAGCAGGTGTTGGCCCTGGTCAACCAGAACTTCTGCCGGCTGTTCGCAGTCGACATGTCCACCTACGTCCGCACCGAAGTCGACATCGTCATGTCCCCCGTCCAGCAGTGGTCATGGGACGACCTCCTGAACTCTCTCCCCGAGCCCTACTGTGCTGCCCGCATCACGATGCCGCCCATGGTCGGGACCGGCCTGATCAGCATCGACGTCCCCCTCGCCGTCGCAATCGTGGAGAAGTTGCTGGGTGGCGCTGGTGTCGCCGAGGAACGCACGGAGCCGCTCACCGAAGTGGAACTGTCGCTGCTCACCGAGCTCAACAACCGAGCCGCCAATGACTTGGCAGAGGCCCTCTCGCTGGTTGTGGAGACCAGGCCCGTCACGGCTCGGCAGGAAAGCCGGCTCGAGCTGATCCGGGCGGCGCCCGGGCGGCAACTGCTCATCGCGCTCGAGTTCGAGATCGACATGAAGACCGCCAGAGGACAGATCCGCATCGCGATACCCGCCGACGCCTTGATCTCCAAGTTGGAGGGTTTCTCAGGGACCTCCCCCACTTCTGCATCCGTGGCAGACACCGGGCGCCTGGAAGAGTGCCCCGTGGAGGCCTCCGTCCGTTTCAATGAGACCGACCTGCCCTCGCGGACGATCGTCGAGCTCACGCCGGGCCAGGTCATCCGCCTCGAGCACCCCGTCGACGAACCCCTAACCCTTTATGTGGGCCGAGTGCCGTACCTGTCCGGCCTGGCCGGCCGGCGCGGGCCCCAAAAGGCCTTCGCGGTCATTGGCCCCACTGCCAAAAAAGGAGCAGATCTTTGAGCGTCGATACCGACCTGGCCATCATGCGGCCCGCTGCGACTGAGGCAGCGGTCCTGCTCACGAGCACTCTCGGCCTCGTTGCCGAACCCGGAGAAGGTTTCGACCTGTGGGCGGAGAACACCGACGAGACCGTAAGCCTTGGCGGCGAAGCGTTGTCCAAGGGCGCAAAGGCGTGGAGCGCACCACTAATCGGTCCCCTCGGGCCTTGCGGAGAAGTTGCGCTGGCACTGCCGGCGGGGGCGAAGGTGCCCGGGGAAGGTCGCGTCGCCTCAGCTCTGGCCAGCACCACTCCTGCGCTCGGCGCCGCCTGCGGGTCCGACCACATCGGCGACATGCAGCGCTCCAACCCCGATCTTCTGCTCCGGCCACGGCCCGGGTTCCAGGCGCTTGCCATACCGCTGATCGCCGGGGAGACCCAAGAGGGCCTGCTCGTCGTGATCACCGCCGTGGGCCAAGTGGCCGCCGAACTTCCCCACCTGGACCCCGCGCCCGGGACCTCGGCCGGCCGTTCCATCGCCAATCTCGGGGAAGTGGAAATGACGGTCAGCGTCGAGCTTGGCCGCACCAAAATCCCGATAAAGGACCTGCTCAACATCCACAACGGCTCGGTGGTCCAGCTGGACCGGCCGGTGAGCCACCCGGTCGACATCTTCGTCCACGGGACGTTGATCGCACGGGGCGAGGTAGTCGTCGTCGACGAATGCTTCGCCGTACGGGTTACCGAACTGCTCAACGGGGACTGAGAATTGGGCGGGATGATCGAGCTGCTGGTGCGGCTCGCGATATCCATGGCGGTCGTCATGGCAGTAATGGGCCTGGCTGCGCGCTTCGTGCGCCGGCGCCAGGAGGCTGGCCTCGGCGGTGGAGGTTTTAGAGCCAGCCGGACCGGCAGAGGCTTGGGCGCCGGTCGCGCGGGCAGTGGCAGCCGTTCCAGGCGTGACAGCGCAGGTGCAGGCAGCGTAGGCGCCGGTGGCGTTGGGACCGCAGGCTCCGGCGCAGGCGGCCCGGCGAGCGGCCCGAACACGCTCGGGGCCAAGTTGGGAAGCGTCTTCGGAGCGCCTAGGCCGCGGCATGCCCGCCCCATCCCACCGGTCGAGGTGGTGTACCGGCGAGCGCTAGCCAAGGGTGCCGCCGTGGCAGTCGTCGAGGCGACGGGCAAGCAGTTCCTGCTGGGAGTGACGGAGCAGTCGATCACCCTCCTGGCGGAGTTGCCCGGCCCCGGGAACGCCGCACCGCTCGACGCTCATGCGGCCGCACCTACCTTCCTGCCCACAGCTACCTCTGTGCCCACACCTACGTCTGTGCCCACACCTACGTCTGGGGCTCACGCAGGCACTCGTGCGGGCGGCGCTCAGTTAAGCGACCTCGAAGTTTGGGATGAGTTCGATGATTGGCAACAGGCCGACCGGATGCCGGCCTCTCCACCCGACGCCGACAGTTCGGAGCGTCAAAACGCATGGAAGCTAACGCTTGATTCGCTGCGGGAGCGGACGATCCGCCGATAGCTCCCGCGCTCCCTTCCAACGCCGTTTTGGAGCGCCATGCAAAAACTCAGAAGATCGTTGCCTCTCGCAATCGGAGCCATGCTCGCCGTCGCCGGCGTGCTGGCTCTCGCGAGCCTGGCTACTCCCGCACGGGCCATGGCTTCTCCCATTACCGCCCCGACCGCGGCCCAGGTAGGGACCAACCAGGCGCCCACCAACGCGCCGGACTCGGGCGGCTACAGCGACGGTTCGGGCGGAACAGGCGGTTCGGGCGTCGTAAGCGCCACTTCGCCGGACGCCCCTCAGTCTCCGGCGACCCCGAGCGGCACGGGCACAAGCTCGGGCTCTGGCGGCACGATCTCGGTGAACCTCGGTGGCACCGTCAACAAGCCCAGCGAGAGCATCACCATAATCATCGCCCTGACGCTGCTCGCCGTGGCGCCCTCGCTGCTTATACTGCTCACCAGTTTTACCCGCATAATCATCGTTTTGTCCATCACGCGCCAGGCCCTCGGCCTGACCAACGTGCCCCCCAACCAGCTCCTCGCCGGGCTGGCGCTGGTGCTCACGCTTTTCATCATGTCCCCGGTCATAAACCAGGTCAACAGCGATGCGGTGCAGCCGTACCTCCACGGCAAGCTCACCGCCGAGCAGGCCTATACGGAGGCTCAGGCGCCTATCAAGACCTGGATGTTGAAGCAGACCCAGTCCGACGACCTAGCCCTTTTTGCCCAACCGGGGCACAAACCGGCATCCCCACAAGCGATGCCCATGTCTGCAGTGATACCTGCCTTCGCTCTGTCCGAGATGCGCACCGCGTTCATCATCGGGTTCGTCATATTCGTACCGTTCCTGATAATCGACTTCGTGGTCAGCGCCACCCTCATGTCGTTGGGGATGATGATGCTGCCACCCTCCCTCGTGTCGTTGCCGTTCAAGCTCCTGCTGTTCGTGATGGTTGACGGCTGGGCTCTTGTCGTGCAGTCACTGATCACGAGCTTCCATTGAACAAGCTCCCCGTTACAGAAGTCCTCGCAATACAGCGTCCGGTGAAAGAGCTCCCGTCGAAAGGGTTGGCCGCCAAATGACCGACACCACCGTCATCGAGATCGCTGTCCGGATGATGACCGTGTCCGGTGAACTGGCGGCCCCGATGCTGCTTACGGCGTTGGCCATAGGCCTCGCTGTCTCGCTCATCCAGTCCATCACTTCGATCCAGGAGATGACCCTCACGTTCGTGCCCAAAATGGCCGGGGTCGCTCTGGCCATCGTCCTTGCCGGGCACTGGATGCTCAGCACGCTCGTGGGCTTCACGGACCAGCTTTTCGCGATGATCCCACAATTGACGAGCTGATGCCGCCGCAAACGGCCACCTCGGTCGGGGTCGGGCGGGCATGACGTTCCAGCTGTCAGCGGGCGGGTTTTTCGTCTTCATGTTCGCGATGGTGCGCGCCAGCGCATGGTTGGCGTTCGTGCCGCCGTTTTCCTCTTCCACTATCCCCGTTGTCGTACGCACCGGGCTCGCAGCGTCGCTTGGCCTCGCCGTAACCGCCGAACTTTCCGCCGGCCCCGGCGGGGCGATGGTCAAGATGGCCGCTACGGTCGGCGCGCAGGATACAGCCGGGTTCATCTCGGACCTCGTGCTGCAGGCGGTCACCGGTGCCGTGCTCGGGTTCATCACCTCGCTCCTGTTTTCTGTGGTGAGCGCTGCCGGGAGCCTCACCGACATGACGAGCGGGCTCAGCGCGTCCACGACGTTCGACCCCATCAGCGGGACCCTCAACCCGGTGACGGCCAACACTTTCAACGTGATCATGACGACACTGCTCTTCGCCACCGGGGGCGACCTGCTCGTGGTCAAAGGCTTCCTGACATCGTTCCAGTCCATCGGGCTGACATCCAAAAGTGTGGGCCTTCTCGGTGCGACGCTCATGTCGGAGGTGGGTTTCTTCTTCCTTGCGGCCGTGGAGATCGCGGCCCCCGTCCTTGCCGCCATGTTCCTTGCTTACGTCGCACTTGGCCTGCTCACGCGGAGCGCCCCCCAGTTGAACGTGATGTCCCTCGGTTTCGCGATCAACATCGCGCTAGCGCTGGTGGTCGTCGGCATCTCACTGCCGCTGCTGCCGGGCGCCGTCAACACTCTCGTCGACCGGGCTGTCACCGACAGCCTGGGCCTGCTCGGCCTTAGGCCCTGAGCCCGAACTGAGGGCAGCGGACTATGCCGGACGAGGACAAGCACTCTAAAACTGAGAAACCAACCTCCAGGCGCAAAAAGGAGGCGCGCCGCGACGGCACAGTGGCGCGCACACCCGAAGTCGTCACATGGGTCGTCGTATTTGCAGGTAGCTACCTGATGCAGCACACCTTCGAGGCGACCTACGCGCTCGAGCAGAGGCTCTGGTTCCAGATCGCCAACACCATGGGCCACCCTTCGTTGTCCGCCGACGGGGCCGTGGTCCACGTTGGGGCTGAGGGTGCCCTGCTCGCCCTGGCGCCGGCGTTGCTCGCCACGATGGGCATTGCGCTTGCAATAAACCTCGCCCAGACACGCGGCCTTGTCACTTTCACCCCGCTCAAGCCCTCGTTCAAGCGCCTCAACCCTGCAACCGGCCTAAAGAAAATAATCTCCCCGCGCTCGTTGTGGGAGGTCGGTAAGCAGATAGTGCGCATCAGCCTTCTCGGCCTGGTCGTCTGGCAGGTCCTGAGCGGCGTGCTCCCTGTTATCACCGGCAACGGCGGCCTTTCTTCCACCGCAATCGCTTCCCTCGTGGCTAGCCGGTCGCTCTCCCTGATCCGTGAAGTAGCCGCTATCAGCCTCGTCCTGGCGGTGCTCGACTACATCGTGCAGTTCCGAAAGGTGTCCCGCCAGCTGCGGATGACCAAACACGAGGTAAAGGAGGAGACCAAGTCCACCGAAGGCAACCCTCAAATGCGGGGAGCGATCCGGCGGCGCCAGCGCCAGATGGCCCGCAACCGGATGATCGCCGCTGTCGCGAAAGCGGACGCCGTGGTCGTGAACCCCACCCACTTCGCTGTCGCGGTGAGCTATGTGCGCGGCAGTGGTGCGCCAAGGGTGGTCGCAAAAGGGACCGACTTCATGGCTCTCCAAATCCGCGAGGAGGCAACCGCCAACGGGGTGCCGCTCGTCGAGGACCCCCCACTTGCCAGGGCTCTCTACGTGGCGTGCGACCTGGAGCAGGAGATCCCGACCGAGTTCTACGAGGCCGTCGCTCGGCTCCTCACGTTCATCTACTCCCTCCGAGCCAACGGGCGCACCTCTCGCATCGACGGGGCGCCTCTGAAACCTGCTGCGCCGTTGCTTACGGGTGCTACGGGAGGGGTTATTGCGGGCGCTGGCGGAGGCGACGCGGCGAGGGCTGGAGCCGGTGCTGGGGTGGGCAGGTAATGGCGCTATGGCCGGGCCCGGGGTCAGGGCCAGGATGGGAGCTGGCTCAGGCGAGCAATAGGCGTCTCAGGCGAGCAGTAGGCGAACGAACCTCAGCCAACCAGCCAGGTTGCCGATAACAAATATGCCGATCAAGCACGGACGCGACTCGCCGGCCCAAGGACCAGGGCCAGCCGAACCGAATTAGAAGGGCCGGAGTGGCCGAGTTGCGTAACAACCGCTTGACTTTGGTGGGCGTGCCTACGGCGATGGTCTGCGTCGTCGTGATGCTGGTCGTACCTTTGCCGACCGAATTGATCGATGTCCTGATCACCTTGAACCTCGTTGGAGCGGTGATCATCCTGCTCACGAGCATGTACGTGAAGCGGGCACTCGATTTCTCCGTGTTCCCCTCCCTTTTGCTGATCGCGACCATGTTCCGCCTAGCGCTCAATGTGAGCGTCACCCGCCAGATCCTCCTGCACGCCAAGGCGGGCAACGTTGTCTCCTCCTTCGGGCACTTCGTGATAGGCGGCTCGGTCATCGTTGGCCTGGTCGTGTTCCTCATAATCATCGTGATCCAGTTCATCGTGATCACCAACGGCGCAGGCCGGGTCGCAGAAGTAGCCGCCCGTTTCACCCTGGACGGGATGCCGGGCAAGCAGATGGCGATAGATGCGGACCTGAACGGCGGCCTGATCAACAAGGACGAGGCGCGCCGACGCCGGCGCGAGATCGCGGCCGAGGCCGATTTTTACGGCGCTATGGACGGGGCGTCGAAGTTCGTCCGAGGCGACGCGATCGCGGCCATCGTCATTATGGCGATAAACCTGGTCGGGGGCCTGTTGATCGGCGTCTTCCAAGACGGTGACAGCTTCGGCCAGGCCGTAAACACTTATAGCCTCCTGTCCGTCGGCGACGGCCTCGCAGCGCAGTTGCCGGCGTTGCTGATATCGATCTCGACCGGCATCATCGTGACCCGTGCCGGAACTGACTCCGATCTCGGCACCGACCTCGTCCTGCAGATCCTCCACCAGCGCCGCGCAGTACGGATGGCCTCAGGGGGGGTAATGATGCTCGCCCTCATACCCGGCCTACCGAAATTGCCCTTCCTGATCGTGGGAGGAACAGTGTGGTTCCTCGCTGGGCGCCTCCCGACCGACGACGCCCTGCGCGAGCGCGCTGAACAAGAGTCTGCCGTCGAGGTACCTCCGCCGCCGGCACCCGATTCCCCTGAGGGGCTGGCTCGCGACATGAAGGTCGACCCCCTCGAGCTGGAAGTCGCCTTCAACCTGGTCGAGCTCGTCGACCCCACCCGGGGCGGTGACCTCCTCGACCGCGTCAAGGCTCTCCGGCGCAAAGTGGCCCTCGAGCTCGGCGTTGTCCTGCCTCTGGTGCGCACCCGGGACAACATCGACCTGCCGGCCTCGACGTACACGATCCGCGTCCAGGGCGCCGAAGTTGCCCGCGGCACAGCACAACCGGGGCATGTCCTCGCCATCGGCGACATGCTTGGCTCTCTCCCGGGCACCCCGACAAAAGAGCCCGTTTTCGGCCTCGATGCCAAGTGGGCCCCTGCCTCGGCACGGGCTCAAGCAGAACGGATGGGGGCGACTGTTGTCGACCCTGCCTCCGTAATAACCACGCACCTGTCAGAGGTCGTGAAACAGAACGCCGGCAAACTGCTTTCGCGCGCTTCGATCAAGGAACTTGTGGAGCTGGTAAGGCGGAGCGACCCGACCGTTGTCGAGGAACTCGGTTCGGCTCAGGTGACCTTGGCCGAGGTCCAGCGGGTCCTTCGCGACTTGCTCGACGAGGGCGTATCGGTGCGCAACCTTTCCAAGATCTTCGAGGTAATGACTGAGAAAGTACGCACTACGCGTGACCCTGAGGCACTCGTTGAAGCCTGCAGGCAAGCGCTGGGGCCGGCACTTTCGGCGGCGCTGGCGACCGACGGCCACTTGCCTGTCGTCACGATCGACCCGGTCCTCGAACAGCAACTCAGCGAGCTGCTACGCACGAGCGAGAACGGCTCTTTCCTCGCACTAGCGCCTGAAAAAGCGGAGGCCTTCACCCTTGCCGTCGCCCAGCGGGCGCGAGAAGCCGAACGGGACGGCGAGATGCCGGTCCTCGTCTGCGCAGCACCTCTGCGGCCTGCGGTCAAAAAGCTCGTACGGACCGCGACCCCGCGCCTGCCCGTACTGTCCTACGCGGAGCTTGGTTCCCAACTGCGCCTCGAGTCCAAGGGAGTGGTAACCCTTGCCCACGCTACGGTTTGACGGCCCGACGCTGGAGGAGGCGGTTGAGGCCGCCAAGCGCCAGCTAGGCCCGGCACCGAAGATCGTCGCTGCTACGCGGGTGCGAAAGGGTGGCGTAGGCGGTTTCTTTGCCCGGGAACACGTCGAAGTAGAAGTCGAAGTCGATGGGGCGGGCAGCTCACGTCGCCCTTTGTCAACTCGCCCTGCGTCCAGAGCTCCCAAGGAAAACCAAGGATCTAGGCCGTCGGCGTCTTCGGGGCCGGCTCCTTCGCAACTGACAGCTGGCCCGATAGCTGGCCCGGCAAAAGCTGCTTCGCCTGTGTATGGGGGGACCGGGCGTGGGGGGACTGGGCGTGAGGGGGCCGAGACTCAAGCAGGTGAGCCGCGGCGAGCGGAGCCACACGGATCTCAGCCGCGGCGAGCGGAGCCCAGCGGAGAGCCTCGCAGGGCAGAGGCTAGAAGGGCGGAGCCTCGGGGGGCGGAGCCTCGCTGGACAGACGAGGGCAGCGGGCTGAGCGACAACGATGACCCGATGTCAGCGCTGATCGAGGAGATGGCAGACAACGGCCCGTCTTCGGTGCTGGACCTTGCCGAGAAAATCAATGCCGAAGAGGGTCATTTCGCTCTGGCTGAGGACGGCGGCAGCCAAGGCGGGTCGTCCCGGGGCAGCTCACGCCGGGAGACCTCGGGCCGGGACGCTTCGGGCCGGGACGCTTCGGGCCGGGGCGCTTCGGGCCGGGACGCTTCGGGCCGGGACGCCTCGGGCGGAGAGCACGCCGGCAAGGAGAGCGCCGGCCGGAAGACCGCTGAGCGGAGGTTCCCCAGCGACGCGCTGGCCGAGCGCGAGCCGATCGGCCCCGTTGCCCCGGCGAACATGGCGCGGTCCGGCGGCCGGAGCGAAGACCGACGTGAGGAGAAGAAAGCTCGCAGGTGGAGGCAAACCCAAACCGACGAGCGAGCCGGCGAGCAAGCCGTCGAGAAGGATTGGGACGAACCGGAGGGGGTCAAGCAGGCACCGAGCACGGGCTTTGCCGCCGTCCTGGAACGAATCGCCCGGGAAGCCGGTTTGGCAACGCCGGTCTCAGAGGGCAGAGAGGCGGCGTTTCGCGCGCCGGAGCCGCCGCCAGCGTCACATGCCGACCTGATCCTTACTGAGCTGGGCGATCCGCTCGGGCAGGTCGACCTGGCCGAGCCACGTGTCCCAGCTGCTCCCGCGAGTGGACGGAGCCACTTTGGCTTCCGGCGGCGGGCGAACGAGGCGAGCCTCGTTGGCTCGCAGCTCCAGCAGTGCTAGCTCGCCTCTCCCAAGCTGCTCGCCTCTCCCAAGCTGCGCCCCAAGCTGCGCCCCAAGCTGCGCCCCAAGCTGCGCCCCAGTCCTCGCCCCAACCTGCGCCCCAGCCTCCGCCCTTGGCAGCAGCCGTCCCGCAGCGGCGCCCCTCGCAACCAGCGCCCCAGCCTTCGTCGCAACCTGTAGCCCAACCTGCATGGCTGGCACCGATAGCGCCGGCAGGACGCCTGCCTCAACCCGCGGCCGCACCTGCATCGCTGGCACCGGCAGCCCGGGTGGGGCTTTTGTCCGAGCTCGGGCTCGCACTCCAAAGTCTCGGCGTCCCAATGCAGGCCTGCAGTGCAGTGACGCCCGCAGCGACCAGGGAGACAATCGAGGGGGAACTCCGCCGGGCGCTCGACCTGGCGCTCCCGCCATTACCTGCGGCTCCGAAGTCGCCCTCGAGCGTCGTCGCCGTCGTGGGGCCGCCCAACACCGTGATGTCAACAGCACGGGTCATCGCACGTGACCTGGGTGCCTCCCCAGACGAAGTTGCCCTGGCCACACAGCGCAAGGTCTGGCGCAAACAGGACCGGGTGATCCTGTCCGCCGAGGTTGCGATCGAAGAACGAAGGAGCTGGCGCTGGAGAGACCATCCTTCGGTGGTAGCCATCGAACAGGACGTCCGACCAGAACGTTCCGCCTGGACAACCGAGATACTCCAAGCGCTCGAACCAACCCTGTGCTGGGGAGTCGCTAAGGCTTCTCACAAACCCGAGGACCTGGCCGCGTGGTCCGAGGCCCTGGGAGGCCTGGACGTGCTGGCCCTCGTCGAACTCGACGGCACGACGACGCCGGCCGCGGCCCTCGCTGCACCAATCCCGGTCGGCAGCCTGGACGGCGAGCCGGCGACTCCCGCGCTCTGGGCGACGCTGCTATGCGCCCGGCTGATGGGGTGAACCGATGAAGACACCAAGTATTAGGCCCGCGATCCTGGTGCTCATGGTCCTTGCTCTGTCCGCACCGACCATCGCGAACATCGCCGGTGGCAACGAACCGGCAATGGCGGCGGGCGAGCACATCGGAGCCGCCATCATCGTTTCTTGGTTTGCCGTCGGTGTGGTCGGGTACCTAGTCGACAGCTACCGGTCAGCGGCTCTCCGGCGCAACCAACAACGCCACTCCCCGCACCAGTAGTTTGCCTTTATGTTTGAGATGCGCCCTGCGGGCGAGGCGGACCGTGAAAGTGTCGCGTCACTGCTCGACCTCGCGTTCAATCTCCGCAGGAACGCTGTAGACATACAGGAGCTTCACCGCCGGCTGTGCGCTTTCGACGGGGACCGCCCGGTCGCCTCGGCCAGATCTATCGACTACGACCAGTGGTTCGGCGGCCGGCGGGTTCCGTGCGCGGGGATCGCAGGTGTAGCGGTCCTGCCCGAGTACCGCGGCCAAGGCCTGGCTTCGGCAGTAGTGCGCACCGTGTTGCGCGAAGAAAGGGCCATGGGACGTGCCATCAGCGCCCTCTACCCCACGGCGACCGCGCTCTACCGGAACCTGGGGTACGAGTTCGGGGGCGTGCGGCTCCAGTTCAGGGCGCCTATCGCGGACCTTCCGGCCCGCCGTGATCGCGGGAGCGGCGGGAGCGGCGGGAGCGGGAGCGAGGTCAGGCAAATGGAGGCCACGGACCTGGACCAAGTGATGAACTGCTTTTCGCTGTTCGCGTCGGCCCACAACGGCCCGGTGCAATCGCCAGATCGCGACTGGTGGCACGACCACGTCCTCGCCCCTAAGGGCGACCGGGACCTGCCTCGTGCGGTGGTCGTGCCGGACGGCGAAGGCCTTGCCGGCTATGCCAGTTACCACTTGGAACCATGGGGGCCGGGTGGCTTGGGCGAGGACAGCTACAAGGCCGTCTGCAACCACCTCGTCTTCGAGGACGCTCGGGCGCTGCGGGCGTTGCTTGTTTACTTCCAGGGCTTCGAGAACTCGGCGAACGAGCTTGCGTGGTACGGCCCGCCCAGCACTTCTCCAGTGGCCCTGGCTATCGGGAGCAACGGATTTTCGATGAAGTCAGACCTGACGCGCTGGATGACCAGGGTTCTCGACGTCCCTCTCGCGCTCCGCTCGAGGGGGTACCCGCAGGTAACTGGGGATGCCGTCGTAGAGATCGACGACACACTGTTCCCTGAGAACGCCGGGCCCTGGCTGGTCCAAGCCGATGCCGGCCGGGTAAGCGTGGAGCCAGTCGACCGGGCGACGGCTGCTCACCGGCAGGGAGCGGGAAAGCCGTTGCCGATCGGCCTGTTCTCAGCTCTCTACACGGGGTTCGCGTCTCCCGCCGATCTCGTTGTCGTGGGGGCTCTCGACGAGGACGACGAGCGGGTGCCGTTCCTGTCGGCGCTGTTCGCCGGCCCCGTTCCCTGGATGCCGGACTTCTTTTAGACAGGCGCCTCGGCGATGCCCTCGGTGGGTCGCTCGGCCGAGCGGTCGTCGGGGCCAGCGACCGCCCCCTCGTCGGGGCCAGCGACCGCCCCCTCGTCGGAGCCCTCAACCGGGAGCATCGGGGCTGGCAAGGGCTCTCGGTGCACGATCGCGAGCCGGCGGGTGCAACGGGTGAGTGCCACATAAAGCGCACGCATACCGGATGTCGATTGGGCGACTATCCCGGCGGGTTCGACGACGACCACCGAGTCGAACTCGAGGCCCTTGGCATCACCCAGCGCGAGCAGGCTGACCTGGGTGTCGAGGGCTCCGGCACCCACCTCACCGCCGACGATACCCTCGCCGGCCAGGGCTGACCTGACATCTGCCAGCAGCGAGGAGGGCACGAGGACGCCCACGCTCCCGTCGTCGTCCCGGCCGAGCGCGGCGGCAACCGCACTGACCTCTTCGGCGACAGTCCGGCCGATGAGCGACAGCCAGGCCGCATCGTTGCCGCCGACACTGTCGCCCTCGCGATCGCGCGCACCGTCGCTCACACCGCTGCCCGCACCGTGGCGCGCACCTTCGCCGGCGCCGTCTGGGACTGGCTGGGAGCCGAGCGAGAGGAACCTGGGAGCTTGCCCAGTTTGCCGCACCGGCTCCGGCGGGGAGACCCCGGGCAGCGCGGCGGCGAGGACGCGCCGAGCCAGTGCCATCACCTCAGCGGGCGCCCGGTAACTAACCGAAAGGCCGACCAGACGCCACTCGCGCCGGCGCGGCACATGGGCCATCAGCTCTTCCCAGGACGCGGGCGCCCATGGACCGGTCGCCTGAGCGATGTCGCCGACAAGGGTCATGGAACCAGACAGCGAGCGGCGGCCCACCATGCGCAGTTCCATCGGGGAAAGATCCTGAACTTCGTCGACAACGATGTGGCCAAAGGTCCGGTGGGGCTGTTCGTTCGGCGGCCCGGGCCGTTGCGGGCCAAGCAACCAGCTCGCCTCATCGAGAAGGGCGATGTCGGCCTGCGTCCAGCCGACCTCCTCGAGGGACGCGCTACGCGGCCGGTAGAGGAGGTCGAACTCTGTTGCGCCGAGGACTCCTTTGCCGGCCAACTCGATCAACGGCTTAGCCCCGAAGAGGTCGTGCAACAAGGCTTCGGGAGTCAACCGGGGCCACATTCGCTCCAGCAGTTCGGCGACCAGTGGCCGGCGGCGGAGTTCCGCACCGACCTCGGCGGGGCGGGCGCCAGCGGGACGGGCGTCAGCAAGTTCCCCAAGATCTTCCCCGTCGCTCGACGCCGCCCCGAGGACAATTTCGATGTCGCCACCCGAACGGGCTGCGTTGGCCTCTGCGCGACGTTCCAACTGACCGGCAAGATGCTCCCAGAGGAGCGTCTCGACGACACCGCGGCGGACGTTGTGCGTGCCGGACCGGCGCCGTGCAGCGCTCACAATCTCGGCAGAAGCCTCAGGAGTAAAGGTGAGCACAGCCCTGCCGTAAGGGATCTCGGCGGTCCTTCGCAGCGGCCGTTCCCTCTGGTGGACGGCCCGCCTGATGAACTGGGCCATGCGGGGGTCGCCCTTGAGGCGCGCCACATCGGCGGGCTCGGCCGCCACCGGCCGCGCTCGCTTGTACAACCCGGTCGCTGTCGAGAGCTCGACACCGGTTTCGCCGAGCGACGGCAACACCTGGTCTATGTAGCGCAAAAAGGTCGGGTTGGCGCCGACCACGAGCACCCCTTGTACCTCGAGCGGGAAGCGGTACGTGTACAGGAGATAAGCGGCACGGTGGAGCGCCACGGCGGTCTTGCCGGTCCCAGGCCCACCTTGGACAACCAAAGCGCCCGTCAGGGGAGCACGGATGATCTCGTCTTGCTCCGCCTGGACCGTGGCGACGATGTCGCGCATCCGCCCGGTATGGGCTCGCCCGAGTGCCGCCAGCAGCACGCTCGACCCAGCCAGCCCGAGCGCTTCGGCTCCTCCCGTTCCGTCGCCGTGCGCGAAGAGCTCGTCTTCGAGGTCGACGACACGGCGGCCGTCGGTCAAGAAATGGCGGCGCCGGCGCAGGCCCATGGGGCGCGCACCCGTCGCACGGTAGAACGGCTCGGCGACCGGCGCCCTCCAGTCCACCACGAGCGGTTCGTGCTCGGCGTCAGAGATCGCCAGCCGGCCGATGTGGAAGGTCTCGTGCCTGCCGCCTTGTCCTGCCGGGCCGGCTTCGGCCAGGCTGGCATCGGCTGGGCCGGCTTCGGCCGGGCCCTCGTCGGCCGGGTCGCTGTGGGCTCGGTCGATGCGCCCGAAGATCAGCGCCTCCCGCCCCAGTTGCAGCTTCTCGAGGCGGTTCAGCCCGTTGCGCACCCGGATGTCACGCTCCGTGAAGGACTGGAACGTTCCACCTCGTTCACGGAAGGCCTCCCTCAGTTGAGACTCCGTATCGGCACGGACAACCTCAAGGCGTTCGTAAGCTCGGTCAATGTAGGCCTGCTCCGCAGGCAGGTCAGGGTGCGCCATAGGCCAAACAATCCACTCTGCTCGGCTGGCGAGCTCCCTGCAAGTTGCCCCCCGGGTTACCGTGGGAAAATGCAAGCCAGCCTGCCGCCGTTCCTTGCGGCATGCCAGGGGAAACCTGTGCCCTACACGCCAATATGGTTCATGCGTCAGGCGGGGCGCTCGCTGCCTGAGTACCGCGCCCGGCGGGCGCCGGGGAGCATCCTGGACACCGTCCGGGACCCCGCGCTGGCCGCTGAACTGACCCTGCAGCCCGTGCGCCGCTACGGCGTGGACGCCGCGGTCCTGTTTTCCGACATCGTCGTCCCCCTTGTCGGTTTCGGGGTGGACGTCGCCCCCGGCACCGGCCCGGTCGTCGAGAAACCCTTCCGCCAGGCCAGCGACCTCGACCGCCTCCGCCCGGTCGCGACTCCCTACGTAGCTGAAGCCGTGCGGCTGGTCACCGCGGAGCTATCCGTGCCACTTATCGGGTTCGCCGGCGGCCCCTTCACGCTGGCCAGTTACCTCGTCGAGGGGGGCCCTTCGACAACTTATGGCCTGACCAAGGCACTGATGTGGTCCGACCCAGAGCTGTGGGGTGCGCTCATGGAGCGCCTGGCGGAGATCGCTTTGGCCAGCCTGCAGGACCAGGTGGTAGCGGGGGCAGCTGCGGTCCAGATCTTCGAGAGCTGGGGAGGAGCCCTGTCTCCCGCCGACTATCGCCGTTACGTGCTCCCCGCCCTCAAGACGGTCGTGGGCGGCCTAGCTCCCCTAAATGTTCCTCGCATCGTGTTCGGGGTGGGGACAGGCGAACTGCTTTCAACCTTCGCGGAGGCCGGGGCCGACGTTGTGGGCGTGGACTGGCGCGTGCCGCTCGACGTCGCCCGCTCCCGGGTCGGTCCTGGCGTAGCCCTTCAGGGCAACCTCGACCCGACGGCCTGCCTGGCCCCGTGGTCGGTCCTCGCCGAGCAGGCTCGCGCCGTGCTCGCACTCGCCGGCCCGGCAGGGCACGTGTTCAACCTGGGCCATGGAGTCCTTCCGGCCACCGACCCTGACCAGCTCGCTCGCCTCGTTGAGCTGGTCCACACCGAGAGCGCGCGCTGAGAGGCAACCCGGTGAAGTTCGCAGTTGTCGGAGGTGGGATCGCCGGTCTGTCGGCCGCCTGGGAGCTCGCCGGCGCAGGCGGGGCCGAAGTGACCGTCTACGAGCCGGGTCACCTGGGCGGCAAGCTCCTCACCACAATGTTCCTCGGCCGGCTCGTGGACGAGGGCGCCGACTCCCTCATCACGAGGGTGCCGGAGGGGATCGCTCTCTGCCGGGAGCTCGGTCTTGGGGAAGAAATGGGGGCGCCGGAAGCCAAGCGGGCGATGCTGTTCGCTAGGGGGAAAGTACGGCCGTTCCCTGACGGCCTCATCCTCGGGGCACCGGCACGTCTGCTCCCGCTGGCGCGCTCCAGGATCCTCTCGATCGGTGGGATCGGGCGGGCGTCGCTGGACCTGGTGCTACCCCGTTCTGGCGTGGAGGGCGATATGACCGTCTGGAGCCTGATCGCCTCGCGATTTGGGCCAGAGGTCGCCGAACGCCTCGTCGAACCACTCCTCGGCAGCATCCACGCCGGCTCGACGAAAAAACTGAGCGCAGCGGCCACTGCACCCCAGATCCTGGCCGCTGCCCGCGCCAACCGGAGCCTCCTGCTCGGTCTGCGGGCGATGGGCCGCTCGCAGCGAAGGGCCGGTGACGACAAGAGCAGCTCCCCCACTGGACCTCTTTTCATCGCCCCGCACGACGGGATGCAAGCCCTTGCCGAGCGCCTGGTCGAACGGCTCCGTGGCGCGGGGGTGACCATCGTGCCGAGCGCAATCTCGTCCTTGCGCCGTGACGGCCGCTCGGTTGTCGTCGAGCCAGCCGGCGAACGCTACGACGGGATGGTCCTCGCCGTGCCGGCACCGGTCGCCTCGGTGTTGCTCCGGCAGTTGCTCGGGCCGACGTTCCGGCCCAACTTGCGAGGATCGCCTCCGCCTCGGTTGCCGTGGTCACGCTCGGCTTCAGCGACAGCTCGTTCGAGGTGCCCCGCGACCTGAGCGGCGTCCTAGTGGCACCGGAGGGAGGCTCGTTGATGACGGCTTGCTCGTTCGGGTCGAACAAGTGGCCCCATTGGGCGGCCCCGGGGCACGTCGTCATCCGGGCCTCGGTCGGGAGAGACGGCGACGAACGCTGGAGCGCGCTGGCTGACGAGGACCTGGTCGGGAAGCTCTGCCAGGAGCTGGGGCACGTGCTCGCCCAGCCCACGCCCACGCCGGTCAGCGGCGGGTGGAGAGTGAGCCGCTGGCCCGTCTCCCTCCCCCAATACGAAGTCGGCCACCTCGAACGAATAGCCGCCGTCGGCGCCACCCTCTCCCGCGAGGCTCCGATGGTCGCCTTGGCCGGCTCCAGCTATGGCGGGGTCGGCGTCCCGGCGTGCATCGGCTCAGGCCGGAGATCGGCTAAAGAAATCCTGGCGGCGGTCCAGGTGCTCGGAGAACCGGCTGCCTGAGGCGGCCCGGCGAAGATCGCCGCAGCGGGACTGCGCAAGTTCAAGACGTGGTCGGCAATGAGCACGGCGGCGGCTGAATAGGTGCTTTTCTGGCCGCCGGGGAAGTGGACGCACTCGGGATGGACGCACCCGGTCCAGTAGGAACCGTCACTGGCACGCAGGTGCGCCGTCCAGGCAAGCAGTTCTTCTGCCTCGGCGCGCAGGCCCGCCCTCGCCGCAGCCATGGCGCATTCCGCCGTCTCCGCAGCGGTGACCCAGGTCTTGTCGGCGACGCAGCGCACGCCGAGCCCGTCCAGGACCAGCTCGCTCCAGCGGTCGAGCATGCGCCGGCGGGCTGCGTGCCCTACAACCGCCCCGCTCAGCACTGGGTAGTACCAATCCATCGCCCAGCGGTCTTTCGGTTCGAAGGACCCGGGCCTCTCAGCGACGGCCTTAGCCGCCTGGCCGGCGGCAGCTGACCAGGTCTGGGCCTGACGCTGGTGGCCGAGGACCTCGGCGACCCGGGCTGCCGACCGCAGCGAGTGTTGGAACGACGAGGTCGCAGCGAGCAGAGCGAAGGTGCCAATGGCCCCGTCGGGACCAACGGACCAGGCAATTTCCCCCCCCGGGCGCTGGTAACGCAAGCACCAAGAAATTCCCCGCTCGAGCATCGGCCACAGTTCCGCCAGGATCCCGTCGTCGCCGCTCAGCTGCCAGCACCACAGGGCGCCGGTGGCAAGGTAGGCGCAGACATTGGGATCGCGGCGGGGCTCGATCACGCCGTCGGCCAGGTAGAACGTGCACCAGCTCCCGTCCGCCAGCTGGTTCCTCGCCAGCCAGTCGAAGGCCCGCTCGACCTCGCCCCAACGCCCGCCGGCAGCGAGGGCCATCGTCGCTTCGACGTGGTTCCAGGGGTCGGCGTGGCCGCCCCGGTACCACGGGACCATCCCGCTTCGCAGCTGGAGCGAGGCTATCCACGCAGCGGTGGGGTCGATCTCTTCCTGCGCCAGAGCGCTCATAGCTTGCGGGCGTAGACGACGAGGCTCTTGCCGAGCACCGGGTTGAGCGCGGCCTCGGGCCAGCGGGTGAGCGGCGTCGCCGCCGTGATGTCCCAGACAAGGAGCCGGTGATAGGCCCTCACCAGGGGGTTGGCCTCACGGTCCATCCCTACGGCGCAGCGCAACCACCAGTACGGGCTGTGGAGCGCGTGCGCATGGTGCCCGCTGAACGGGACGAGGCCGGCTCGCCGCAGCCGGTCGCACAGTTGGCCCCGGCGATAGATACGGACGTGGCCGCCAGAGGTGTTGTGGTACTCCGACGAGAGCGCCCAGTTCACGAGCTCGGGGTACCAGCGAGGGACCGTGACCGCCATCACCCCTGCCGGGCGGAGGACCCTGGCGAGCTCCTTCAGCACTTTGGCGTCGTCGGGGACGTGCTCGAGCACCTCGGCGGCGATCACTTTTTCGAAGCAGGCGTCGGGGAAGGGCAGCGCCATCCCGTCGGCCGCGACGGCGTGGCCCTGTCCCCCGTTCTCCGCCGTTTGCTTGTCCTCGTCGAGCATTGCCGCGACCCAACCGTTGGCTGCCACGAGTGCCTCCCGGTCGGAGTCGAGTGCCGTGATGACGGCGCCCCGGCGCATCGCCTCGAAGGAGTGGCGGCCACCCCCGCAGCCGAAGTCGAGCAGCCTGTCGCCCGGGCGAACCCCGAGCTGGTTGTAGCGGACCGTCAGCATGGCTGTTGAGCTTGCGGGGAGCGTCGGGCGTGCTCGGCGATCACGGAGCGGTACTGCTCGACGACGCCCGCGGCGCAGCGTGCCCAGGTGAAGCGTTCGAGCACCCGGCGCCGGCCCGCCTTGCCAAGCCGTCCTCCGAGCTCCGCTCCCGAGTTGGCGGTCCCGGCGAGAAGCCGCCCTAGGGCCGTGGCCAGCGCACCTGGGTCGCCCGGTGCGACGAGCAGGGCTGCGAGCCCGTCGGGGCCCAGGACCTCGGGCAGAGCACCGCCGGCGCTTGCCACCACCGGGGCCTCACAGGCCATCGCCTCGACGGCTGGCAGCGAAAACCCCTCGTACAGTGACGGCACCGCGACGGCAGAGGCCTCGGCGTACATCTCGACCAGCTCTTCATCGCTTACACCTGGCCGGAACGTTACGGCCCCCTCGAGGCCGAGCCGTTCCATTGCCTGCACCGCCGCACTGGCAGGCCGGGGCTCACCGACGACGACCAGATGGGCTTCAGGTTCCTCGGTCCTGAGCTTGGCGAGGGCCTCGAGAAGGTAGACGAGCCCTTTCAGAGGAACGTCCGCGCTCGCGGTAGTCATGATCCGTCCCGGCACCCTCGCAACGTGCGGTAAGGGCCGGAAGAGCTCGTGGTCCGCGCCTATCGGGACCACCGCCACCCGCTCGGGTGCGACTCCCATCTGCTCGACGATGTCCCTACGGGAGGATGAGGACACGGTGAGGATGCGGGGCATCCGGCGGGCTACCCGGTCCTGCATCCGTACGAAGCCGTACCAGCGGCGCAGCGAAAGCTCCCTCAAGCGTGTCGGCGCCTGCCCAAGGTCGACGAGCCTGTCGACGGTTACCGGATGGTGGCAGGTGCCGATGATCGGCCAGCCCTGGGCCATGAGCCCGAGGAGCCCGCTCCCGAAGGACTGGTTGTCGTGCACGACGTCGTAGTCGTCCCTGCGCGTCGCCAGCAGATCCCTAACCCTCAGGCTGAACGTTAGAGGTTCAGGGAAACCGCCCGTCAGCATCGTGGCAAGTTCGATCAGGTCGGCCCAGGAGCGGATCTCCCGGATGTTTGGAAACCGAAAGGGGTCAGGCTCCCGATAGAGGTCGAGACTTGGCACCTTGACCAACCGGACGCCCTCGACCTCGTCCAGGGCCGGCCAGGGTTGGCCCGAGAACACCGTCACCTCGTGGCCGAGCCTCGCCAGCTCCCGCGAAAGGAACCGGGTGTACACGCCCTGGCCGCCCGACCGGGGGTTGCCCCTGTAGACGAGGAGCGCTACCCGCAGCTGCTCACGCTCGGCGCTAGCGGGGGTCACAGATGACCGAGCGGTGCATTTACGCCGGAGGACATGTGCTGTCCAGCGTTGCCGCCCCGGGGCGGTTGGTCAAACTGGGGGCGGAACCCGGGCGGGGGTAGGCACGCTGTGGGCACGCTTGGGCGCCTGATCTGGTGGCGCTATCTGGTGGCGCTATCTCCGTGCCAGCCGGCGCAGAAAGCGCAAGGACCCGAGCGCCCCGACCTCCACGAACTGCGCCGAGCTGAGGGCGGCGCGGTAGATGTCGTAGGGGACCTGGCCGCCGTCTTTCGGGTCGGCGAACACGTCGTGTATGGCGAGCGTGCCGCCCGGAGCCACCTTCGGGGACCAGCACCGGAAGTCCTCCCACGCCACCTGCTCGCCGTGGCCTCCGTCGATGAACAGGAGCGACAAGGGCGCCTGCCACGAGCGAGCCACGGTAGACGACTCCCCGACGACCAGGACGACGTCACCTTCAAGGCCGGCGTCGACGAGCGTGCGCCGCGCCCACGGCAAGGTGTCGGTCAGGCCGGTCGCCTGGTCAACCACCTCGGGGTCGTGATCGGGCCACCCGGGCTGGAGTTCGAGAGACCCGCGGTGATGGTCGACGCTGAAGAGCACCGTCCCGCTCTCCCTGGCGGCTGCCCCCAGGTAGGCGGCCGACTTCCCGCAATAAGTGCCGATCTCGAGAAGTGGCCCCAGGCCGCTTCGACCGGCCTCCACGCCTGCTCGGTAAAGTGCCGGGCCCTCGTCATCGGGCATGAAGCCCTTGGCCGCACGTGCCACGGCCAACCAAGGAGGCGCTTCGCTGGAGGGCGCTGCGCCGGAGGGCGCTGCGCCGGAGGGTGTACCAGTCAAGAGTGCTTCAGCAACCGGCGCCCAGGGCCCGGTGCTTCAGTAACGAGGCTCCGGGACGAGCTGTTCGCCCGCCGAGGTCTCGTCCTGGCCGGTCTGTGCGTGAGCGATGCTGCCTCCGTTGCCGCCCGCTTCGCCCACGGGACCGCTCAGCGAGCTGCTGCCTCCGTTGCTCGCAGGCTGGCCGGCGCCCTCGGCACCGACTCCGACATTGCCCTCGGCTCCCGTAGTCCGGTCGGCGAAAATAATCCGGTTGAACACGAGGAACTTGACGATCCAGACGATGCCGTAGGCAAACAACTGGGCACCCATGATCGCGAGGACCCGCAGCCCGCCATGTACGCCATGGGACTTGGTCATCGTGTCCGCCAGCTGCACGGTCCCCGTGGAACCCAGGTAGCCGATCAGTGTGAAGCCCCAGAAGGGGGCGACCTCTCGCCAGAGGTGGCTCTTGCCGCTCTTGCCCCACGCCCATTTCCGGTTGAGCTCGTACGACGCTGGCGTCGAAATAACGGCCGCCACCGTATTGGAAAGGATGCCTGACAGCCCGAACACCCCGGTACACAAAACGAGCGTCACCTGGCTGATCACGACTGCGATACCCGAGACCATCGAGTACCGGATGAACTTGTGCACCGAGCTGTCGCCACGGGTCGGCAAAAGGATGCGCTCGATCGCCGGGAAGGACAGGGCTCGCCTGGCCAAGCGAGTCCGTGCGATGCGTTCGTACAGCGCTACGCGCTTGCGGTCGGGGGCAGGGGGATCCTGCTTGCAGCTCACCCATCCATTCTACTTGGGCACCCGGATCCTGGCGCGCACACAGCGAACGAAGATTTCGCTAAAGGCCAGAGCCATGTTCCTCTAGCATCGACGTGCCATGGCCAAGCCCGACGTACTGACCCCCCAGGCAACCGACTTCCCGCAGTGGTACCAGGACGTGCTCGCCAAAGCGGAGCTCGCCGAGGGCGGCCCGGTGCGTGGCACGATCGTCATCCGGCCGTACGGCTATGCCATCTGGGAGCGCATGCAGGCCGAAATCGACGCCCGGATCAAAGCTGCCGGGACCCCGAACGCATACTTCCCACTGTTCATCCCGGAGAGCTATTTTCACCGTGAGGCCCAACACGTCGAGGGCTTCAGCCCCGAGCTGGCCGTCGTTACGCACGGCGGCGGCAAGAAATTGGAAGAGCCGGTCGTGGTACGCCCTACCAGCGAGACCATTATCGACTCGTTCCTGTCCAAGTGGATCCAGAGCTACCGGGATCTTCCGATGCGCGTAAACCAATGGGCCAACGTCGTGCGCTGGGAACTGCGGCCACGGCTTTTCCTGCGGACGACAGAGTTCCTCTGGCAGGAGGGCCACACCGCTCACGCCACCGAAACGGACGCGCACGATTACGCGCTGCAGATCCTTCATGAGGTCTACGCGGACTTCATGGTCAACGTGTTGGCTATCCCTGTTCTTGTCGGCCGCAAAACCGACCAGGAACGTTTCGCCGGCGCGACGACGACCTGGACCACCGAAGCGATGATGCGTGACGGCAAGGCCCTCCAAATGGGGACGAGCCACGAACTGGGGCAGAATTTCGCCAAGGCATTCGACATAAAGTTCCTCGACGAATCGGGCCATCAGGCCTTCGTGTGGCAGACCTCATGGGGCTCTTCGAGCCGGTTGATGGGGGCACTCGTCATGGCCCACGGCGACGATGCCGGCCTCCGGGTGCCGCCTAAGCTGGCGCCGGTCCAGGTCGTCGTGCTGGCCGTGCGGACCGAAGACGGGGCTGGCGAGGCGGCCGCTGCGCTAGTCAAGGCACTCAAGGCGGCGGGTTACAGAGCGGAGCTGGACCTGAAGACCGATCTGTCTTTCGGGCGGCGAGTGGTGGGATGGGAGCTGAAGGGAGTCCCAGCGCGGGTCGAGGTCGGCCCCAGGGACCTTGCGGCAGGCACCGCAGTGCTGTGCCGGCGCGACGACGCGACCAAAGTGACCGTGACCCTCGACAACGTGGTAGCCGAGGTCGGGAAATTGCTCGAATCGAGCCAGTCGACCCTGCTCGACGAGGCGCTCCAGCTTCGCGAGGCACGAACCGTTCGAGCGGCCAGCCTCGGAGAGGCCGAAGAGGCGGCGCAATCGGGCTTCGCCGTGCTCCCGGGAGAGCTACTTGCGGCCGACGGCGCTGAGGCCCGGCTCAACGCCGGCGGGGTCTCGGTACGCCTTCTCCGCCGACGCGACGGGTCGCTCCCGAGCCCTTCAGAAGATGTCGCCGACCTGGAGGCAGTCGTCGGCCGCGCGTACTAGGGCTGGCTAGGGCTGGCTGGTGCTGCCTACGGGCTGGACGAGCCGGGCACAACTAGGACGGGAGCCGGCACCTGTAGACGTTGGTTTCCCTTGGTTCGAAGCCCATCCGCCGGTAGAGGCGGTTGGCCGCCTCCCTGGATGGGCGAGAGGTGAGATCCACGCTCTGGGCTCCCCGGGCGGCGGCAAGTTCGATGGCGGCCTGCGTGAGCGCCTCCCCTACCCCCTGCCCCCTCGACCCGCTGTCGACTACGACGTCCTCTATCCAGGCGCGCACTCCCGTCGGCAGTCGGAACGTAACCAGTGTCAGCATCCCCACGATCGGCGCGCTCGGTTCGTCGCCGCCGTCGACATGCCCCTCACTCCCCGAGCCGTCGTCATATGCCAACAGGAGCATGGTCGCCTGGGACGTAACGATCTGGTCGATCTCGGGCCCGCTCGGGAGGCGAGCAGACCCGGACAGCTGGGGCAAAAGGAGATGGACAGCTCTCACCAAGTCTTCTGTTACCTCACGAGCGGGCGAGACACGCATCACGCACAAACACTACGCTCTGGGCGTGGGACCGCCTCGCTGAGCCCGTCGCCGCAGCTCGCCGCACTCTCGGTGTGCGCCCACACGTCTTCGCTTGTGGCGAGACAACCACTCCTGGTAGTGTGCGGGCTACGTGGTGGGATGAGGCTAACGGTCTCCCCCCTGGCCGACGTGCCCCCTACCACTAGGGTCCCCTTGTCCCCCCTGGGGGACCCGCACGCTTCCCTCTGCCGGCTCGTAGGCGCAGCTACCGGCTCGTAGGCGCAGCTACCGGCTCGTAGGCCCGGCTACCGGCTCGTAGGCCCGGCGCGTGCGGCCGAAGCACGGCCGAAGGGTCCTCCGAGCGCCCCGGGAGCGCTCTCCGCGCGCCCTGCGCGCGCCCCGGGAGCGCTCTCCGCGCGCCCTGCGCGCGCCCTTTGGCGACCTGGCATTGTCGTTGGGATGGACGAGAACCATGACTGGGCGCGGTTGGAAGGCTACGACCGCGACCACATTTGGCACCCCTACGCGCCGTTGCCCGCCCAGCGCCCAGCACTCCCGGTTGTGTCCGCCTCCGGCGTCCGTCTCCGGCTCGCCGACGGGCGTGAACTGGTCGACGCTATGGCCTCGTGGTGGACCGCGATCTGGGGCTACCGCCACCCGGTGCTCGACGCTGCCGTCCAGGACCAGGTGGGCCGGATGTCGCACGTGATGTTCGGCGGGCTTACGCACGCCCCAGCGATCGAACTCGCGCAGCGTCTGGTCGCCATGGCCCCGCAGGGCTTGGAAAATGTCTTTTTTGCCGATTCGGGATCGGTTTCGGTCGAAGTAGCTCTCAAGACCGCCATCCAGTACCAACGAAATGCCGGCCATCCCGAAAAGGCCCGCTTCCTCGCGCTTTCAGGCGGCTACCACGGGGACACTTTCGGGGCAATGTCGGTGTGCGATCCAATTGGCGGCATGCACCACCTCTTCGCCGACGTGCTGCCGCAACAGCTGTTCGCTCCCCGGCCGCCGGCAGGCCCCGGCGTCGACCCTGGTTGGGAAGCCGAAGTCCGCGACATTGTTGAGAGGCACACCGACCAAATCGCTGCCGTCATCTGCGAACCAGTCGCCCAGGGTGCGGGTGGTATGTGGTTTTATGACCCCGGCTACGTGCGGGTACTCCGGGACGTGTGCGACGAGAACGGGTTGTTGCTCGTTCTCGACGAGATCGCGACCGGCTTCGGCCGCACCGGGGCATTGTTCGCGGCCGACCTGGCCGGAACAAGTCCCGACATAATGTGCGTCGGCAAGGCTTTGACCGGGGGGTACATGAGCATGGCCGCGATGTTGTGCACCACCGAGGTCGCACACGTAGTATCCGGCGGCGAAGCCGGCTGCCTCATGCACGGGCCGACTTTTATGGCCAACCCGCTGGCCTGCGCCGCCGCTCTCGCCTCGACGGGCCTGCTCGCCAGGGGCGAATGGCGCCAGGAAGTCGAGCGGGTACACGCCGGCCTCCGCCAAGGGCTGTCGCCGGCCATCTCACTTCCCGGCGTCAGCAGCGTCCGAATCCTCGGGGCAATCGGCGTTATCCAGCTGGACCACCAGGTCGACGTCTCAGCCGCGACAGACGCCGCCGTGGAACGTGGGGCCTGGGTACGACCGTTCCGGGACCTTATTTACACCATGCCTCCTTACGTCACGCCCGACGGTGACCTGGCGACGATCGGAGAAGCGCTGATCGCCGCTGCGAAGGTCGGCTAAGAACCAGCAGGTTGGGTGGCGGGAGCAGGGCTGTCCGCCGCAACACGTCGGGCGCTCGCAGTGAGGCTGCGCAGGAGTGGGGGCGACAGGATGGCCAACGTCACCACCAGGATCAGGCCGGCAGCCAGCATTGCGTCCGGAGCATTGAAGACGGACGCTACGAACCCGCCGACGACCGCACCAAATGGCGCCGCACCCGTGACCGCCAGCCGGTGAACGCTATAGACCCGGCCCAGCAGGCTGCGCGGCACGAGGCGTTGGCGGGCCGTGACCGAGGCCACGTTCGCTACCGCGACGCCGAAGTCCTGGAGCCCGAGGACGAACACCGCCAACACCGCTGAGCGGGTGAACGAGAGGCCGATGTAACTGAGCGACGCCGCAACAGCCCCCCAGACGATAAGACGTCCCCCCCCGAAACGGCGCTCCAATGCCCCCGCTGAGAAGGCGCCAGCCACGCCCACGAGCGTCGGCGCCGCAAGGAAGAGCCCATAGCGGGTTGAGCTCAGGTGCAACGTCCGGGTGCCGTACACGACGAGCACTCCTATAACCATGAACTGGCAAAACGCCAGTGAAGAGACCGTCGCTGCCAGCATCTTCAGGGAGGGCTCCCTGCGGAACACCCTGAGCCCCTCGAGGAAAGCCGCAACCCAACCCGACCTGTGCCGTCCGCGTGCCTTGGCAAGGTCATCCCTACCAGCCGCGGTCCCGAGTTCGAAGTCGTCTGCGGCCGGGCAGGCGGGCGCTAACGCCCGAAGGTCCCGGCGCGGACCGGTAGGTTTCGGCGCCGGAAGGTCCTGGTGCCGGCGTGTAGGCGACGGCGTCATGGTCGCCTTCGGCTTCAGCGTCGGCGTCGGTGGGCGCCGGAGGGGGGTCGCGGAGGTCGGCGACGTAGGGCGCCGGAGGGGGATCGCGGAGGTCCGCGACATAGCGTCCCGAAGGTCTTGCATGAAGACCCTCCCGGCGGGCCCGGGGCAGGCTGGAACTCACCAGCAATGCCGAGATGAAGAAGCTAATGCCGTCGGCGAAGAACGGCAGCCTCCGTGCCAGGGCGAACAGGTAGCCCCCGCTCCCCGGCCCAATGAACAGCTGCCCGGCGCCTCCGACCGCCATGAGGCGCCCGTTTGCCACCCCGAGCTGCTCCGGATAGGGCGTCAGCATCGGGACGGACGCCTGCATTGCGAGGGTGAAGGTGACATCGCAGGGCGCCAGGATGATCGCGACCAGGTACGCCATTAGGAGATCTGCCGAACCGAGAGTCATAGCAACGACAAGGGTCATAAGAGCGGCGCCGGCCACCAGGTTGCAAGCCACCATCAGCCTGCGCCGGTCCACTCGATCGGCTATGAGACCGGCCGGCAACGCCGCAATTGCAGCCGCCGCTCGGTTTGCCGCAGTTGCACCGGCGATGATCAGGGGATTGCGTGTAAGTGCCACCGTCAATAGCGGTATGGCAACCGTGACCAGGCCGTCGCCACTGCCTGAGATGCCGGTCGCGCACCAAAGTCGCCAAAACGGCGCGCCCAACCCGCGCCGTGCTGGGAGAACTATGGGATCGCTAGCGGGCTTGCCGGCAAGATCTGACGGCGCCTGCTCGACCGAAGCCACCTGCACCCTCCCACCAATCCTGAACTAGCCAAGCCTGGCCCCAAACCCGCGTGGGACAGGTCGAACGAAGGCTATCAGGGTAGTGCTCCAGCAAAGGTGTACCCGCCAGGTAGACGGCCTTATCTCACCCGAGCAGAGGGTTAGCGGCAGGCGGCGTCGGTCAGGCGCAAACTGAGATTGGACGGCGCGAGCCGCGTGTCACCTTATCGGCGACCCTTGTCAACGTCGGTCGGACGCTGACGCAAGACGCTCACTCGGCATCCCGGAGGCGCTGACGCGTCTCGCACCTCCGCCGGTTCGACTGGCTATATCTTCGGTCGACGATCCTGGGCTTTGGATCGGCGAGACGGCAGCGATCACGGGTACATCGCCACTCCCACCTAGGAGGCGAAGCTACGTTGGAACACTGCCTGGGGCGAACCGATGAACCATAAGTCCGCCCCGCCAATAAACCCCCCATCCGGGCCATGTGCAGATCCTCCCCATTTGGCGGTCGCTTACCCACGACTAATTGCGACCCGGAAAAACGAGACGGATCCAGGCATTCGTAGCCCAATTGCCCGCCCGTATTGGCAGCACACGCCCAAACACACCGCCGGAACCACGCCGGCTAGCCACACCGCCAAACCACACCGCCGGAACCACGCCGGCTAGCCACACCGCCAAACCACGCCGCCCAACATTGCCTAGCCACAGCGCCTAGCCGCATGGTTGCCATGGCCGCTCTCGCCACTAGCTATAGCTAGTGTGCAACGCTTTAGGTTGGGATTGGCTTCTCGCTTAGTGTCCAGGTTCGGGGCTCGTGCCAGTTTGCCCCCGTGATGTGGACCGTAAGTTCCTCGAAAAGCCAACCTTGCCGTGCGTGGACGGCGTCGCCGAGACCGAAGTCGGCCGATGTCCGGCCCCACTTGTTGCTGGCCGCGCAGTTGGGTTCGCAAATGTTCCATGTGTAAACCCCGGTAGCCCGCGCAGTTGTCGAGTCCCATTTCGTCCAGACGAGGCTGACAGCCTGCCCGTTGGCGTCCGCACATGCCAATACCAAGGTCTTGGGCTCAACGAGGTTCTTACCCATCCCGCAATCCTCAACTTGCGGCACCGCCTTGGCGGTCGCGCCGACCCTCAAGGGCGTGGCGGACGCGACGCCTGCGGGGCTGGCAAGGCCGGCGCCGACCACTGCCAGAGTTGCAAATGCTAGGAACGCGGGGTGTACCCGTCGTGGTGTCATGGCTGCCCATTTTACAGGCACGCCCGCGTCCGCCTCGAGCGGGGTCATGGGGGGATCTCCCCAAGAATTCTGGCCGAGTTCTCGCGGTGTCTCTGGGGCCCCGCTCTGGTCCCTTCGGAGCCAGGCGCGTCCCAGCCGGCACTATCGCTGGTCCCTTCTGACCCGGCCCTGCTGCCGGCACGCCCATCGCCGCCCGTGCCCGTTGCAGCACTATCGCGGCCGCCGCTCGCGCCGCCATTGCCGCCACCCGCGCCCGTTCGGGAAATATCGCCGCCCGCGCCCGTGCCGGCGCGCACACTTCGGGCCTTGGCATGACGTGGGTGCCTCGGCGCCTCTGGGGGGACGAAGTCTCGTTTGCCCCTGCCATCGACCAGGGCCCAGCCCTTGGTGGTCTTCAAGGCGTGGTGGTGGCGGCAGAGCCTGTCGAGCAGTTCGAGCACCGTGATGTGTTGCAACACACTCGCATTGCGGGCCCTGGGTCCACCCCCCCCGGTACTGCAAGCAATCCGTCATCCCGCGCCACGGAACGATCCTCGGCGCGACCCACGTCTTTGCCTCGCCGTCGAAGCTCGAGGTTGTGTGAGGACGTCGGCTAGATGAGCCCATGACCAGCTCCAGCGGGTCACGTCGAACCGGCTTACTTATATTCGTGCCTTTTCAGTGAAGCCTCCAGTCCGTCCAAAACGATGTCTAAGCCTCGGCGGAACTCTTGGTCCGATGTCATCTTCCGTGAGCGGTGCGCGCTTTCCGAGAGCAGCGGGTAATCCTCGAGAGGCAAGGTGGCCATCTGCGCCGCGCCGGCGGCGGAGAGCGGCCCGAAATGCTCAAACTGGACCGAGCCCAGCAGATAGGCCATCAAGGTCCGGTTGGCAACGCCTATCTGTTGGGCACTGAAACCCGCCTCGGCCAGGATGGTTAGTACGTTCTCGGACAAGCGCAGACCATCAGCGGACGTGAGGCGGTGCCCGAGGGCAAAGGGCACGACCTGCGGATGAGCTTCGAGGATGTCGCGGACTCGTCCAACGAGGATGGCTAGCTGTCGACGCCAGGAGCAGCGGCGCGGAGGGTTCACGTCCACCCGAGAGAACAGGAGCTCGACGACGAGCTCTTCGAGCCGCTCCCGGTCTTCAACGTAGCGGTAGATAGACATGGTGGCCATATTGAGCTCGGCGGCCACGGCTCGCATGTTGAAGCCGGTGAGCCCATCACGGTCGATGACAGCCAGGGCTGCGCTAGCGACCTCTTTATCGGTTAGCGACCGGGGACGGGGCATCGCCTTGAAAGTATACATGGTACGTTTGGCGGGAAAGCGTACAGGGTACGTCTAAAGCGTAATAGCGTACTATGTGCGCCTACGAGGAGGCCAGAATGAACTGGATATCCAACACAGGAGAGGCCGGGACGCCGACCGAGGTCACCAAATACGACTTGGTTCCCGGCACCAAGGACACTGCCCCCCAATGACTTGAGCGTAATGGACCAGCCGCTCAGCCTTACGCGCTCGGCCCAAGTCCCCTTCGGGCGTTGCCCAGAGACCGAACGCCAGTCATGACCTTCATTGAGCTGTTTGCCCCAAAAGGCTGCCTAAGCCAAGAGCAGCGGCTCCAGCTCAGCGAACGGCTCGTCACTGAGCTGATCAGCGCCGAAGGAATTCCAGGCGAGATGATCCGGCGGGCCCGTGGTATCGCTTGGCTGGTCGTCCACGAGCCGGAGGTCTGGACCGTCGGCGGGCAACCGGTGGCGACGGACGCCCCTTGCTACCTCGTCCGGCTGAGCCTGCCTGGCGGGCATCTCAACGATGACATGCGCGGGGAGCTCATCACCCGTGTCACGCGCGTCCTCGCCGGCGTTGGCGGCGCTCCTGACCGGCTCTATCGGGAACCTGTCGCCTGGGTCCAGATTGTCGAGCTGCCTGACGGCAACTTCGGTACCTTCGGCCGCGTCATGTCGATGTCAGACATGGCCGGTTTCGCGGCCAATGGCGAAGTTCCCCAGCGCGGGACCGCTGGTGAGGGCTCGTCGGCGGGTCGGGCAACCGACCCCGTTTGCGGGATGACCGTGGCACTGAACGCCGACGCCATTAGTGCGGACCACGGTGGAGCGACGTACCTCTTTTGCAGCGCGAGCTGTCGCGAGAGTTTCCTCGCGGGCCCGAGCCGAGCGTAAACCAGCACCCGTTTTGAATTTGCACCGGGCTCCCAACAGGTGCCGGCCAGTTGGCGCGCCCTCGATTTCGCCCGCTCAGACCGGGCGAGCCGCCAGAACGAGATTTTGACAAAGGAGAGAACGCCATGACAAACGTGATGACCAGAGCTCCAAGGGCCGACCAAGAGCGGGCTGTTCCGTCCCGCAAACCTCATTGGTGGCGATGGGTGGTGGCTGGCGCGGTGACGCTCGTCGTGGTCGTGGTGGCAGGGCTGTTCGTCTATGTCCATGACCTTGGGGGCCCGGTCCCGGCGCCCCTGGCCCTACCGAAGTCGCATGCACCAGCGGCCGGTGTGGCCGGCGCCTCGATCGATGGGACGTGGACGGTTGGGACGGCGTCATTGGCTGGCTACCGCGTCCGGGAGGACTTCCTCGGAGCAGGTAACACTTTGGTGGGAAGGACAAGCGCGGTAGTGGGACAGGTTGTCATTGCCCACGGTGAGGTCTCTTCTGCGTCCTTTAGCGTTGAGCTGAGCACGGTCAAGGCCAACGGGCAAACACAGCCCCAGTTCGCTGCCGCCTTGGGGACGGCGAGGTTCCCCGACGCCAACTTCACCCTGTCGGAGCCGGTCGTCCCCAGGGCCGCCCCGGTCATCAATAAAGTGTTCAAAATCCACGCAACTGGACTTCTCTTTCTGCACGGCACCACAAAGCGGGTGAGCTTTGGGGTCACCGCTCGCTACGACGGCGCGGTGCTGGAAGAAGCAGGGTCTGTCCCGGTGGTCCTTTCGAACTGGGGCATTAAGGCCCCCGCGCTGATAGAGGACAACGGAGCCGTGGAGTTCTTGCTGATCATGCACCGGTGACATGGAACGCTGCCGCTAACGGCCGGCCCCGGGCCTAAAAGGAAACCCGCACCATAACGACGAGGCCTCGAGATGGCTTGCAGGTTCAAAGTCTGCGTCAGCGTGTAGTGACACATATGCGTGACCGAGAAAATCCGGAGTTTCAGGAGGAATCGACCGCAACGACGGGTATGGAGCACCGTCTGGCTGATTCCGCACTTGCGGCGACCACCCGGCGAGCCGAGCCGGGGATCGTGGGCTTCCCCGACGCCGAGCAGCACGCGGGTCGTGCTAACCAGACGATGCGGATGACGGGTCACACCTAGGTAACAACTGTTACCCGAGTGTTACCTCCCATTTCGTAGAACTGTCCTCGACACCGATTCGCCCATGGAAAGAGATGGGCCCGATGAACAAATATGGCGATCTTTCTGATGGCAGCGGTGGCGCGGGTTCTCGGGCGCATCGTCGGGGGCCGATCCGAACGGGAGGGAATGGTGCGCTCATAGCGGTGCTGACCGTCGCCGGGTTCTGTCTGGCGGCTTGCGGTGGTCCGTCGACGCCGGGGGTGGCCACGGGCTCAACGACAGCGACCAGCACAGGCGCCAACTCCTCGGCTCACGGCAGTACGGGTGCAACGGGGCTCCTCGCCTACTCCTCCTGCGTGCGCTCGCACGGCGTGCCGAACTTCCCGGACCCCGCCAGCGGCGGAGGAATCCCGAAGGAAACCGCACAGCAGCTTGGGGTCGGCCTGTCCCGGCTCCAGGCCGCCCAGAACGACTGCAAACACCTGCTTCCGGCGGGGGGGGGGGGGGGTCGCTGAGCGGGAAGGCCAAACAAACGATCAGCGTTGAGCAGCAGCAGTACTACCTAAAAGTCGCTGCCTGCATGCGCTCACGCGGCGTCGCCAACTTCCCCGAACCCAGCTTCTTCGGCGGCTCCGTCGAGTTCCAGGGGCTCGCACATCTACCCGGCGTCGGCTCACCGCTGTTCCACCGTTCCTTCCACATCTGCCAAAAACTCATCCCCCCGGGACTCCCCTACGGCAGCGGGTCAGGCGGATGACACTGCAGTGACTCCAACGTCGTCGCTTGCCTGTCTACCGCCTCGGACTGGTTGCTGGATAATGCCTATACGGGCGCTCGGAACGTTGTTATTGCTCTTGGTCGGCGAATAGAAGAGCCAGGGAAGACCCATCACTGCGGTCAGGGGACGAGGTCAGGCATCCTGCTGGACTGCCGTGGTCGGCCCAGCGGGCGACCGCGCTGGGGGCAAACAGTTCATCGGTCACCATGGCCGCTGCACCACGAAGCCCCGCTTCGTCGCCCAGCGACGAAAACGTGATCTGCAGTTCACGGGTGGCAAGCGGCAGCGAGCGGCGGTAGACAGTCTCCCGGATGGCGGCAAGGAACATGTCCCCGGCGGCGGCCACACCCCCACCAACCAAGATGAGCGCCGGGTTGAAGAAGTTCACGATCGTCGCCAGCACCTCGCCGATTACCCGGCCCGAGCGCAGGAGTAGGTCCACAGAGGCTGGGTCACCTCGCTGGGCGGCCTTGCTCACCTCTTCTGCGGTCACCTCTCGTCCCTCGGCGAGCACCGAGGCGAGGCGCGGGCTCTCCCCCTCCTCCCCCGCGCGCTTCCCGTCGCGAGCCAGAGCCGCACCGCCAGCCACAGCTTCCAGACAGCCACGGTTGCCGCAACGGCAAATGACGTCGGAGCTGTCGGGTACAGCTACGTGGCCGACGTCTCCAGCACAGCCCTGGGAACCCCGATAGAGCTTTCCCGCACAGACGATCCCAGCACCGATCCCTGTACCGATTTTAAGGTACACCATATCCTGTTCGCCCCGGGCCCGCCCACTGCGCAGCTCACCAAGAGCCATGATGTTCACGTCGTTGTCGACCCACACGGGTAGGTCGAAGCGTTGGCCAAGATGCTCGCGGATGGGGTAGGCGTGCCACCCCGGCATGATGGGCGGGGATATAGGTCGGCCGGTGGAGAACTGTACGGGTCCCGGTACGCCCAGGCCGATACCCCAAAGAGAGGCGCGGGGTACGTCGCTCTCTTCGACCAGGGCGTCAAACAGTTGCTCCAGCCGGGAGATAGCAGGATAGGGACCTTCCGCGATGTCGAGGGGCTCCACATGCTGGACCAATAGCTTGCCAGCAAGGTCGGTCACCCCTGCGGCAAGATGGGTAGCGCCCAACTCAGCGACGAGCAGGCTGCCGGCTTCAGCCCGGAACCTGACGGACCGAGGAGCCCGGCCGCCAGTGGAAGGGGCGACGCCCCCCTCAGTGACCAGGCCTAGGACGAACAAGTAGCTCAGGCTCTGGGCAACCACTGCACGTCCAAGCCCGCTGTGACGGGACAGCTCAGGACGAGTGTTGGCTTGGCCGAAACGGACAAGGTCGAGCAGGCCAAGTGCAATATCTATGCCACCTTCACCACTCTGGTTGATCATCATTCTCCTCTGTCGTCTTGCGACCAACTAATGGCTACTCTGACTTGACTTTGGTATCTAATCAACGTAAGGTCACAATAGTGGGACCTAACAAGGTTACCAATCGAGGAAAGCCGCACAACTCTGCTGAGGTATCCGTCCGACCGGGAACGGCCGTCCGTGGGGTCCGAGCCGCGGTGGTCGGTGCGGGCTTCATCGGCCGTGTGCACCTAAACGCCGTGCGGGCGGTCGGCGGCGTTGTCGTCGGTGTGGCGGACCCACACCCTGGTCGCGCTGCTGCCATTCAGGCCATGGCCATGGCCGAGCGTGCCGCCGGCCCCGTCGACGAGCTGATCGAGGCCCCCGACGTAGAGGTGGTGCATATCTGCACCCCCAATGAGAGCCATTTCGACTTGGCGCAACGCGCTTTGCGCGCCGGCAAGCACGTCGTCTGCGAGAAACCCCTCACGACAAGCCTCACGCAGTCGGCGCGCTTGACCCGCCTAGCTGCAGAGACGGGCGTGCTGACTGCGGTCCCATTCGTCTACCGCTACTACCCGATGGTACGTGAAATGCGTGAACGGGTCCGCCGCGGCGAGGCAGGCCGTCTCAGCATGGTGCACGGCTCTTACCTGCAGGACTGGCTTGCTTACGAGACAGACATCAACTGGCGACTGGACCCGGCAAGAGGCGGTCCTTCGAGGGCTTTTGGTGACATAGGAGTCCACTGGGTGGACCTCGTGGAGTTCACATCCGGCCAGCGCCTGACCAGGTTGAGCGCCCAGTTCGTCACGGCGTACCCGGAGCGCATCGGGCCCGACGGCCGCTTCGAGGTGACCACCGAGGACGCTGCGACGGTCAGCTTCGAGACCGAAGGAGGCGCGCTGGGCGCGGTGGTCTTGAGCCAGGTTTCCCACGGGAGGAAGAACCGTATCCACTTCTCCTTGGACGGGACGAAGGCGTCGTTCGTGTTCGACCATGAGCAGCCGGACGTCTTGTGGGTTGGTGCGCGATCGGCGAACCGGGTGCTCTCTCGCGACCCAGACCACCTTTCGGACGCCGCAGCCCGGTACGTGACCCTCCCAGCAGGGCACCCGCAGGGGTACCAGGACTGCTTCAATGCGTTTGTCAGGGACTTCTACAGCGCTGTCCGCGGGGAGGCGCCCGACGGCCTGCCGTGCTTTGCCGACGGGTTGCGCGCCGCCGCGGTCACCGAAGCCGTCCTGACCTCTGCGGCAACGGGGACATGGGTGGAAGTGCCCCCACCGGGCCCGTCGCGGCCCGGACGAAATGCCCCCGGGGCTCCAGAGCCCCTCCAGCAAGGAGGATAGGCGTCCTATGAAACTCGGCTTGCTCACCGCCTGCCTGCCCGAGCTGGACCTCGCGGAGGTGGCCGATTTCGCGGTTGCCACCGGGCTCGAGGCCCTGGAGGTAGCCGCTTGGCCGGTGACGGCCGGCCGCCCTTTCACTGCGAGCCACATCGACGCCGCCATTACACAGAGCGAAGCGGAGGCCCTGCGGACGATGCTGCAAACAAAGGGCCTCACGATTTCCTGCCTCGCCTACTACGACAACAACCTGCACCCCGATCAACGTGAGCGCGACGCGGTGAACAATCATGTCTTGGCTTGCATCGACGCGGCGGCGCTCCTGGGCTGCCCGCTGGTCGGCACCTTCGTCGGCCGCGACCCGACCAAGACAGTGAAGGAGAACCTCCTGGAAGCCGAACGCATTTTCCCGCGCCTAGTCGAGCACGGTGCGCAACGTGGCGTCCGCCTCGTCATCGAGAACTGCGTCATGGAAGGGTGGCACCCTGACGGGTACCCCGGGAACCTGGCGTACTCGCCAGAGTTGTGGGAGTGGATGTTCTCACTCGGCCTGTACCTCAACTATGACCCCTCGCACCTGTGCTGGATGGGCATAGACCCAGTTGAAGCGCTGAAGCCGTACGCCGACCACGTGCTCCACGCGCAAGCCAAGGACATCGAGGTCTTCTCTGACCGACGTAACAGGTATGGCTACCCTGGCAAAGCTGTGAACAGGGACAACGCCTGGGATGTCGGCTGGTGGCGCTACCGCGTGCCGGGGCTAGGCCAGGTCGACTGGAAGCGTGTCATCGACGCGCTGTACGAGGGAGGCTTCCATGGAGCTATTTCCATCGAGCATGAGGACCCCGTATGGGGCGGCACAGTGGAGAAGGTCAAGACCGGCGTCGCCATCGCGGCAAGGACACTACGGGGTATGCTTGCCCCCGCGACCGACCGGTTGAGCTCGTAGTTAGTGGCCACAGGGAACGGGTCAGAGAACCTTGAAGGGGGTGTATTTCTGAGCGTGAACAACATTTCTACGAACGACACACCAGGCACTTCTACGAACGACGCGCCAGGGCCGGCACCCTAACGTCGCGCCGCTACTTGAGTTACGCGGTGTGGTTCAGCCAGGTTAATCCGAAAGCCAGCCTGAGGAGTCGAATATGAAGAAGGTCAGATTAAGGAGTCGAATATGAAGAAGGTCAGATTAAGGAGTCGAATATGAAGACTGCCTTGTATACCGTCACCTATAGCGGGATGTTCTACAAGGGCGATGCCTTGCCCTTGGAGGAGATCTTCCCGCGGGTCGCCGAGATGGGCTTCGACGGCATCGAGATTGGAGCGAAGCGGCCGATAGCCTCGCCGCTTGACCTGACCCAGGAGCAGCGCACGGCCATTCGCCGCCTTAGTGGGCAACACGCGCTTCCGATCGGGTGTATTGGCTCGTACAGCAATTTGGCCAGCCCGGTTATGGAGTATCGCGAGACGCAATTGATGTTCCTGCGTGAGACCATTCGGCTAGCGCACGACATCGAGTCTCCGGTCGTCCGTGTCTTCGCGGCGTGGCCGGGCCTGACCATGCGCGATGGACAGGCATATTACGAGCTCGCGAAGAGCTATGCGTGGCCCGGCGTTACCTGGTTCGAGCAGTGGGAGTGGGTTCGTGAGTCTCTCGTCGAGGCTAGCCGATGGGCTGAGGAAGATGGCGTCGTACTCGCGCTCCAGAACCACCGGCCCGTCACGAATACATATCGCGATGTCCTCGATCTGGTGAGCGAGATCAATTCCCCGAGCCTCAAGGCGTGCATTGACGCTCCTCACCTTGCTGACCAAACTGACGCTGGCGTCCGCAAGGCACTACTGGAGACCGGTGATCTTCAGGCGTGGTCGCACTTCGGTGGTTACAAGCAAACCGAGGACGACCGGGTACTGGAGGATACCGGGGACGAGGTGATAGCGGTGAACTACCCGGCTTTTTTCCGTGCATTGCGCGAAATAAACTACGATGGATTCATCGCCTATGAGGGCTGCGGTCCCGCCCTGGTCGGCCACCGCTATCAGGGCGTCGACGAGGTCGATCGCCGGGTGCGACTGGCCCTGGCGTACATGAATCGGCAGATCGCTGATGCGCACGCGGCCGCAGGGTCACAAAGCCGGCCACTTGCCACTGCGGGTGCCGCCGTGGGGCCCAGCGATGAGCGCCGGCAAGCCACGTCGTGCCGCCGGCGTATTGGCAATAGCTATCAGCGCCACGATGGTACTGGCAGCTCCCGCCGGCGCGGGAGCATCGAACCGCCCGAGCGCCAAGACGACGACTCTGACGATGTGGGTCCAAACCGCCCCCCCTTACGAGGAGGCGGCCCAGCAGGAGGCTGCCCAGTATCAGAAATTGACGGGCGTCCACATCGAGCTGACTTACGTCCCCTATGCTGATTTCGGAGCCAAGCTCACTGCGGCCTTCGCGGCCGATGCGCAGCCAGACGTGATTGAAGGTGTCGCGGCGTGGGTCTACGCGCAGAAGGTCGGCGGAGAGCTGTCCCCAGTGCCAGCCGACATCGCTTCTGAGATGAAGGGAATGGACTACGCGTCGGTGGCGCCTATGGGATGGAAGGGCAAGTACTATGGCGTGCCGATGAACGTTAACATTGACATTGGTCCGTATACCCTCTACAACGTTAATGACTTCCAGAAGGCGCACGTCTCACCTAACTTCAGCAGCTGGGGCGCCTACGTTGCCGCCTTGCAGAAGCTGACCATAACGAACGGTGGGAGGGTCACCCGATCCGGAGTTGAGATGATGGGCGAGGATCCGGAGGAAACATGGATGGACTATTTCCTGCAGGCCGGTGGGCAGTTCTACTCGACCAATGACAAGTCCGTACAGATCGACAACAAGTACGGCACGGAGGCCCTCCAGATTATGTATGACCTACTATACAAATATAAGGTTGACAACGTCAACAACACCGCTTTCGTGGGTATCGCAAGCGGGCAGGCCGCGACGATAAACTATGGGCCGTGGTACATCGCCGAAATGGATGCCTACTATGCCAATTTCAAGTGGGGCTGGGCCAAGGTTCCGCTGATCCCCGGCTCCGTCGGGCCGTACTTCCCGGGCACGAACGTCTGGTCCTGGATAGTTCCAAAGGCCACCCCGGACAAGTCTGCCGCGTGGCAGTTCATTAGCTGGCTCAACGAAGATAAGCAGCGGCTCGCTTGGTCCGATTTGACCGATGAAATTATGGCGGTTAAGGCCATGTGGAAAGAACCAGCGGTCGCCAATGACCCGCGGTGGAAAGTGTGGTTCCCGTACCTCAAGTACCAGGTCCCACTGGCCTACATCGGGCCGCAGAACACGTATACGACGGTCCTTACAAATATGGTGGATTCTGTGATGCTCAAGTCGGCGAAAATTCCCCAAGCGCTGAAGTCTGCACAGAACCAGCTCAACCAGATGCTAGCGCAAGTTCCGGATTGACGACGCGGACTTGCCGCCCAACACCCGAATGACCCGGCAATTGCCATGATCATGCGGTTTCTCAAGCAAGTAAAGCGGACCGGTGGGCGCCATGGATTTCTGTTGGTGGTCCTGGTGCCCGCCGTCCTCTGGATTCTCGTCTTCCGCTACTTGCCGATCGCCTACCTCGCCGACATGAGTCTGCACACCGGCACGGTCGGCCAGTCGAAGTATGTCGGCCTTGACAACTACCGGGCGGCCCTCTCCGACAGCACCTTTCACACTGCGGTCCTTCACACCATCGAATACACGGTATTATTGGTTGTTGTCCAACTATCGCTGGCGCTGCTCATCGCCATCGGCATAAACTCCCTGCGGCGGCAATGGTGGCGGCAGACAGTCCTGACGCTCTACTTCCTGCCGCTCGTTGCCTCGACGGCCGCCATGTCGCTCGTCTTCGTCTACATCTATGACCCCATCGACGGCGTACTCAACTACGGGCTTACGGCGCTGGGCCTTCCGGCGTACGGTTACCTGCATAGTCCGACGCAGGCGCTATACGCCGTGGTGGCGATGAGTCTGTGGAAGGGGCTCGGCTTTCCTGTGATCATCTACTTGGCCGCACTGTTGGCGATCCCTCGCGAGCTGATCGAGGCTGCGGCCGTTGACGGTGCGAGAGCCTGGCACCGATTCTGGCAGTTAACACTCCCTCTACTGCGCCCGACCACCACGCTGCTGGTGGTGATTCTGGGAGTGGAGAGCCTGCAGGTCTTCACCCCGGTGTATGTGATGACCGGAACAGCCGCTGCCCCGCCGGGCGGGCCGGACAACTCCACGACCGTCTGGTCTCTGCAGATCTTTGAGGAGGCGTTCGAACTCAACAAGCTCGGTTACGGGTCGGCTTTGGCCATCCTCATGTTCATCGTCGTCGGGGCGGTTATGGTCATCCAAATCAAGAAGTTCCGTTCGGGCTGGAAGTACTGATGACGACACTGACCGATCGTCGCCTGGGGGAGGCTCCGGCCTCCCTGCGGGTCCAGCTGCGCCGACTCGCGAGACCGCGATCCTGGTCGAGAGTCGGAGGTCTGGCTGTGCTCTGGGTGGGCGGGATCCTTATGGTTCTCCCGTTCGTCTGGATGGTCACCAGCTCGTTCAAGTCCGCCGCGGGGGTTCTCAACATGCCCCCGACATTCTTCCCCCAACACCCGACTCTCGGGAACTACAGCGAGATCCTCAACCAAGGCTTTGGGCGATACATACTGAACAGCGTCATTGTGACAGGCGCCAGCACCGCCTCGATAGTTATCACATCAGCCGCCCTCGGCTTCGTGTTCGCGAAGATCCGGTTCGTCGGTCGCGATCTGATCTTTGTTGCATTCTTGGCCACGATGGCGATGCCGTTCGAGGTCCTGGCAATCCCGCTGCTGATAATGTTTAAGGATGCGGGCGCCGTCAACAAAGAATGGGGCCTGGTCGTTCCGTTCATGGTCGACGCCTTCGCCATCTTCATCTGCCGCCAGTTCATGGCGGCCATCCCCGACGACTACCTCGACGCCGCGCGAGTCGATGGCCTTGGTGACTTCGGGGTCTTCTGGCGCATCGTCGTACCAATGAGCCGCACGGTAATCTCTGCTGTCGTCATCCTCAGCTTCCTTTACAACTGGGACCAGCTGTTCTGGCCCTTGGTCCTCATCACAAGCCAGCAGAACACGACGGTTCCGCTCGGCATCGTCGACCTGTCAACGCAGTTTGGGCCCATCTACAACCTAACGATGGCCGCCGCCACGATCACCGTCGTGCCAACCGTGCTCGTGTTCTTCGTCTTTCGGAGACAGTTCGTGGAAGGAATGACAATGCAGGGCATCAAGGGTTAATGAAAGGAGTTGCAATGACAATGAAGCCTCTCGGTATCGGCGTCATCGGAACCGGTGATGTCGCTCTCAAGCTGTACCTGCCCGTAATTAGCGACGTAGATCCATCCCGAGCTTGGCTGGCGGCGGTGGCGGACGTTGACGAGGGGCGTGCGCGCCGGGCGCAGGCCAAGTTCGGCGGTCGCCACGTGTTCAGCGATTACCATGACGTTCTGGCCTGTCCTGACGTCGATGTAGTCGTAAACCTGACCCGCCACAAGGTGCATGCGGAGATAAACCTCGCCACACTCGACGCCGGCAAGCACCTTTACACCGAGAAGCCGATGGCGACGACGTTGGACGAGGCGGACCGGATCGTTGAGAAGGCTGCGACTGCCGGCGTCGCCCTCGCGGCCGCCCCGGCCATCGTACTCGATCCGCAGGTGGCCTTCACCAAGCAGCTTTACGCCGAGGGCAGACTCGGCCGCATGTGCTTCGCGAGGGTCCATGGGTCACACGAGGGAGGGACCCTCCACGGTCACTACTACGACTCGGCCTGGTACCACATGCGCTCAGAGGGCGGCGGGCCGCTCTTCGACACAGGCGTCTACGCCCTGCACACGATCACTGGTGTCCTGGGGCCAGCTAAGCGGGTTGTTGCCTTCTCAAGCCTCTGCATACCCGAGCGCCACGTCGCCAGCGTGTGGCAAAAGGACTTCCAACCGTACACCATCAGTGCCGATGTGGACGACAATGTCCTGATCATGCTCGACTGGGGGAACGGCACGTTCGGGCAGGTTGATGCGTCCCACTGCATGCTCGCCTCGCAGGGTCCGTGGGCCGAGTTCTACGGCAGTAAAGGTGTCGTGGTCTCGGGCGCGGGGGAAGCCCCTCGCAACGAGGGCGAGCCGCCATTTCAAGTTTATCTGGAGCCGCTGGAGTTCGGACGGCGCGGCTGGTTCAAGCCGTATCCCGATCGAGACGAGCAACCGCAACGCTGGCACATCGGCTACGGCGTGCCCTCGTTCATCGACGCAATCCACGCAGGCGAGCCGCCGGCCAATAGTGGGGAACACGCTCGACACGTCATTGAGATCATCGAGAAGGCCGTCGAGTCGGCGGTGACCGGTCATGTCTGCGAACTCACCACGATCTTTTGAGAGGGCGACACATGAAGATAGGCGCACACTCCTGGCTCCTTGAGACCCGCTATCCGCTGCCGCGAGCGATGGCCGAGGCGCGGCGCATTGGATACGACGGCTACGAGGTGGATATCGGTAACTTTGGTGGAACGGGCCTCGGTCTACAGATCTTGCCTGACCGCATGCAGGATGAGCATCGTGACGAAATCCGCCGTTGGGCCGCCGAGGCGGGTATCGATATCAGCTCGCTGTGCCTGGGCGCCTTGTGGCATTACCCTTTCACGAGTCCCGACGAGGCCTACCGTAATCGAGGGGTGGAGATCGTTCAGGCGGCGATCCCACTGGCGCGAACCCTGGGCGCTCGCTGTATCCTTCTTCCGATCGATCAGCCTGCTGGCCTCAGCGACAAGCAGGCATGGGACATGACCGTCCGCAGCCTGGTCGAATGCCTCCCAGCCGCCGAGGAGGCGGGTGTGATCCTCGCCATCGAAAACGTGTGCTCGCCGTTCCTAAAGGGAGCAGCGGAGCTCGGGCGCCTCGTCAACGAACTCGCGTCACCAGCCTGTCGTGTTTATTATGACGTCGGAAACGGCACATGGATCGGCCTCGACCCCGCCGCAGAGATCCTCGAGCTTGGCGATCAGATCGCTCAGTTCCACTTCAAGAACCGCAATAGCCCTCGCGGTACGCCCGGGACGGACACGGTTTCGGTGAGCGATCCCGGCATCGTGCCGTACGAGCGTGTATTCGATGCAATTCGCAGGATTGGCTACGACGGGTACCTGACCGTGGAAGTGCCGACGCTCCATAAGGACGCGGACAAGATCGCGCGCGACAACCTGTCAGCCATTCGCGAGTGGATCGACGCTGTGAAGTCGTCGGACTCAGCCCTCTAGCCTCCTTGACCTTTCAAGCTTGTTGTGGATGAGTCAAGTTTGATGAGAAAGGGCCAAAGGCATCTGTGCAAAAGAGTCGCCGACTTCCGGCCGCGCCGTCGCGCTGACGACAAGTTTTGACTTTGGGAGCGCACTGTAGGGCCAGATGCGTAAGGTAAAAAAAAGGAGCTGGTTACCGCTGGGACCCAGGGACCCGATGGGGCTGCTGGTTGTCAGCCTCGTCTTGGCTGCGGTAAACCTGAGGCCCGCCGTAACCAGCGTCCCGCCCATACTGCCCGAGATAGGGAGCCAGTTCGGAATCAACGGCGGGTGGCAGACATGTCTGGTAAGCCTGCCGCTGTTGTGCTTCGGCCTGGTTGCGGTCGCCGCCCCCCGCCTTGTCCCCATCTACGGAGAGGAGCAGATAGTCTTCGGCGCCTTGGTGCTGGTCCTCGTCGGGTTGCTGGCTCGCGCCGCTGGGCCCCGGGGGTATTCGCCGGTACAGTAGTCGCCTGTTCGGGGATTGGGCCCTCAACGTCGTCTTTTCGAGCCTCATAAAGCGCAGGGCACCCGAGCGCGCCGGTTTGATGGTCGGTCTGTACCTGTTGATGCTGTACCTGGGCGCTACGGCCGGGTCGGGGCTGAGCGTCCCGTTCTTGCGCTGGGAGGGTGGCTCGGCGTCCTGGGCCCTGGCGAGCTGGGCCGCCCTCGCTGTGGTCGGCCTGGCTGCTTGGGCACCGCAATTGCGCGCCCGGCCGGCGCAGCGCGGGGTAGGGGCTGGGCGCGGGCCAAGAGTGGAGCCAGGGACTTGGCTCCTCGCCGGGTTCATGGCTACCCAGAACGTCGTGTATTACGCGACGGTCTCCTTCCTGCCCGCTCTGTTCCGAGCCCGCGGGGCGACCTCAGCACACGCCGGGTTCCTCGTGTCGGCGACGTCTCTGGGTGGGTTGGCCACGGTGTTGGGTGTGCCTGTTGCCGCGCACCGGTACGGGCGCAACCGAGCCGTTGTAGTACCCACGGCGGCAGCGACCGCACTTGGGGTGGTCGGTGCCCTTATCGCCCCCTTGAGCTGGGAGGCGCTCTGCATGATCGTGCTCGGGGCGGCAGAGGGGAGCGCCCTGGGACTGGCTATTTCAATGACGGTTTCTCAGGCGGAGAGCGCCAGTGCCTCAGCCAGGCTCTCGGGGGCCAGCCAGAGCGTCGGGTACCTGGTCGGCGCGGCCGGCTTGTTCCTCACCGGGCTCCTCCACGAAGCAACGCGAAGCTGGACCCTCCCCGTGGTGGCGCTCGTCGCTCTCAGCATGGCGGAACTCGCTTTTGGCTGGGCGGCAGTGCGACCGGCGCGAGCCCCCTGAACGGTGGGACGCCACTGGCCGACGCTTCCCAGGTGACCAGTCGGCAGTAACCGATGTCCGAGGAGAGAAGGACGTCGATGGCGGTGTCGTCGTCCCGGTTGAGCCGGAACCGCTCACGTAGCTCTTCCCGGTCGTCATCCGAAACCCGGCCAGTGACGACCCCCACCCGCACCCCGGAGACGGCGCTCGAGGTATGCGATCGTGTTTAGGAAGAAGGCGAAGACCAGGACCTTGCCGGCACCCCTGGCGTTCGCCACGCGCTCGTGGATGATAGCGCTCAGGCGATCAAACTTGGGGTCGACATCTGAGAGCGTGGCCGCAGCCCCAAAAGCTCCCGTGCTCGCTCGAGAATGGCCGTCGGCAGAGAGGCAAGCCCGTCACCGTTCCCTGCGTCCATCTTGGGATCATCGGTGATGTCGGCTGGGATGACGCCGCCACGCACGAGGATAGTCTCTATCGTTCCACCCATGGCGTTGATACAGCTCGACGCCTGACGTTCGAGCGTGTCGAGGATCAGCCCGACGACTCCCGGGTCATACTGCCTCAGGAGAACCTCGCGTCGGAACTCCAAGACGGCGTCATAGAGCCGGCGCTGGTCGATCGTGAAGTCCACCGCCACGGTTTGGGGATCAGGACCGTGAACCGACCGATGTCTCGGCGACGGGTGCGGTTCATGACGTGGGCGAGAGAATGTAGTTCCTCGAGGTCGTGAATGCTCCGCACCCGCTGCTCATCGCTGATGCTGCCTTGGGGTCAAGGACCGTTACGAGGTCGATAATGCGCGTCGGGGCAGGGCCATGGGGAACGCTTACCGCACGCTGGTGCCGAGCCACTCCGACCGCCTTCCATGGTATATCTAGTGTGATGATCGCCACAATCCACTGGACTCTCGCAAACACCGTTGCGATCGCAGCCGTTGCAACCGGGATCGCTGCCATCGGCGCCCTTGGCATTGGCATCTGGCAGACACTCAGGATGCGAACTGACTGGCAGGTTCAAAACGCGCTCGCCGTCCTTAGTGACATGCAATCTGACTTCCAGCGGGAGGCGCGTGGCTGCATCTTCCGTCTCAAAGGAGATGGTATTCCCTTCACCGCCTGGACCGTGCAGCAGAAACACCAAGCAGACATCGTTCTCGCGCAGCTCAATATAGCAGCTTATCTAGCTCAGAATCGACTGCTCCCTAAGCGGATGCTCAGGGATCTTTGGGGAGACATCATGCGGCGGTCATATGAGGCCGGCTTCGATCGCGTCACGGAGCGACGTAAACTCGGCGAAAAAAACCTCTGGGAATCTTTTACTGCGGTGGCCGAGCAACTCTTGCGGGAGGCGCCGGCTAATTCGTTTTATCCGACGAGCCCTGCAAATCCTCAGCCACCTTCAGTGTGACGGGGCTGCCCTTTCCGACCGGGCGACGACTGGCCGGTATGTCCGCGCGATTCGCAAGTTCGTGCCGCATAAAGTCGACAAACCGGCTCCCGCCGTGGCGTTCGCCGACCCAGACGGCCATGGCCAAAGCGGAGACCATATCGTCGTGACTTCTCGACCCCCGTACTTGACATTTCCCGCCGGGGTGGGCTGTGGTCGCCGCCGTGGTCGTGCTTTATGCCGGCGGTGGGCTCGCATTGCCGCTTGGGCTGCACTGGCGTGTCGAGTTCCTCGTAGAGGCCAATGTTCTGTGCACGTTTTTTGCGGCACTGACCAGCCTTGTGTGGTTTGCTGTCCGGATCGAAGCGGCATTTCGCCGCTGCCTCGTCGAGTGGACCACGGAACTCCGCCACCTCGACGCCGCCGAGTTCGAGTGGCTCGTTGGTGAGCTGTTCAGACGAGAGGGTTGGCAGGTCAAAGAGACTGGGCGCCAAGACGACCCGGACGGGAACATAGACCTAGAGATCACCCGCGACGGCCGGCTCAAGATCGTGCAGTGCAAGCGCTGGAGCGCCCAGCTCGTCGGCGTGGAGCACATACGCGCGTTCGTGGGACTCTCCTGCGAGAGCATTTGCCCGGGGACGCAGGGACCTTCGTCACTCTCTCAGGCTTCACGCCACAAGCTCGGGCCGAGGCTGAGACGGCGGGCATCACCCTCCTCGACGGTCGAGACCTGTACTCCCTCATGGAGAGAGCCCGCCGCGCCGAACCGTGCCCGGTCTGTGCCAAGCCCATGGTCCTTGACCGCTCGCCGTTTGGCTGGTGGTTCCGCTGTGTTGCACCTGGTTGTTCTGCGGGGTGCAGCCGTCCGGCGGCCGGATTGGCACGAGTTGGGCCTGCGTACACACTTTTGGAACACCGACGGTGCGGATATGGCGCAGCCGTAACCGCGGACGCGACGCAAGCGGCTCTTGAGGCCGGAGCGGCACAAGTAGTCTTGTACACCGACCTGGCAAACCCGACTTCTAATGCCATTTACCAAAGCATCGGTTATATACCGGACCACGACGCCGAGGAAGGGAGTTTCGTGCTAGGGATGTAGTGACATCGCTGTAGTGCTTAGGATCTCAGGTGTAGTTGGTGACTTCCCCGAGCGTGGTGATGCGCCCGATCGAGTTATTGCCGGAGTTGGTGAACCATAAAGCGCCGTCGGGCCCGGATGTGATCCCTGTTGGCCCGTCGATACCCGCGCCAGTGAAGATCGTGGCCTTCCCGTTGACCGTAATCCGCCCGATCGAGTTGCCGCTGTAGTTCGTGAACCACAGGGCTCCGTCGCGCCCCGCCGTGATCGAGTAGGGCGCGTCGATCCCTTTGCCCGTGAATATTTTGCCAACCCCGTCGGTCGTGATGCGCCCAATCGAGTTGCTGCTGTAGTTCGTAAACCAAATAGCCTTGTCCGGGCCGACCGTGATACCTGAAGGTTCGTCTATGCCGCCATTGGTGTAAGCCGTGATCTTCCCATTGGTAGTGAGAACCGCAATCGAGCCTTTGGTTGTCTTTGTGCCTGCGTTCGTGACCCACACCCTCCCGTCAGGGCCGGCGACGATCCCAACCGGGTCGTTTATGTCAGTGCTGGTGTGAAGAGTGATTTTCCCACTGGTCGTAATCAGCCCGAAAGAACCGGGGTTGTAGGCATTGGTGAACCAGACATCTCCCAGAGGACCGCTCGTTATCCCGACAGGGTTGACGATCCCGCGAGCGGTATAGCTAGTGATCTTACCCTTGGTTGTGATCCTGCCGACCGAGTTGCCCGTCGAGTTTGTGAACCACAAGGCACCGTCGGGACCAACGGTGATACCGACCGGCCCGTCGATGCCTCGGCCTGTGTAGAGCGTGAGCTTCCCGCCGGTCGTTATCTGGCCGACCGAGCCAGGGTTGTCCTTGCTTCCCAGGCTGGTAAACCACAAAGACCTATCCGGCCCCGACGTTATGGACGTGGGCACGATTATCGTCGCCGGGTGACCGGACGGCACACGGTCGCCGGCGGCGCTCGCAGGTGAGCCAGTAACGAGGCCACCAAGCAGCACGCCGAGGCACGCAATGACCGATACTCTAACCGGCCGCATTTGCACCCTCCCTCGTTGGTCGTCCTACATCACGGTACACGCCGGACGTCGTGGGACGGTCAATCGCTTGGGTGGGGTCGTCTGGCGTGCATGGCGGCCTAAGTGCCGGCGATGGCCGCGACCGGTAAGTTGGCCAGGAGCCCGGGCGGCACCGGCCAAGGCTTGGCGTCACCAAAGCCGAAGACCGAGCCGTTGCTGGCAGCCATGAAATAACCGTCATTGTCCGGGGTGAGGGCGATCCCGACGATGTCGCTGACCTTGATCCCCTCCCCGGGCAGCGATCCCTTGAAGGTGACGCCGGTACCGAAGGTAAACGCCCCGCCATCGGCACCGACCAGCACGTAACCTCCTCCGCTGGAAGACGGCAGGATAGCGCGAATGTCTTTTACATGGACTTTCATACCAGGGAGCGAACCATGGAAATGGGTTGCCCCGAAAGCGAAAACGCCGCCATCAGAGCCTACCAACAGGTAACCGCCGCTAGTCGGGGAAGAAACCATCCCGACGACGTCGGAAACACCCAAGTGGAGACCGGGAACTGACCCGTGGAACTTGGCATCCCCGAAGGCGAACAGCCCCCCGTCGCGCCCGACGAGCCAGTAACCACCGCCGTCGAAGGTCGGCGCAATCGCCACTATGTCTCTCGCCTTCACCCCCAGGTCCGGTAGGTCACCGTGCGCGTCTGGCGTTCCCAAAGGAGGCGACCGTTCCGTTGGCGGTCACCAACCAATAACCCTTCCCTGTAGGGGTGCCGGCGATACCCACCACCGGTCCCGTCGAAGCGGAGGTCGCGATGCCTCCGAGCGCCGTCGCCCCGCCCGCGCCGTACACAAGGCCGCTCTTGGTGACGAGCCAGTAACCCGCCGGTGGGAAGTTCACGACCTGGCTATCAAAGCTCGAAGTCGACGGAGAATAGCCCCCGTTACCGGAGAAAAATGCCTGGACGGCATGCGGCCCTCCGGTCCAGTAAGTGAGCGTGCAGGTCGCCTGGCCCGCGCTGTTCAGAACCAAGGAACTGCAACCGGCCATCGCCCCACCGTTGTCGGTCAGCGTCACCGTGCCCCCGTTCGGAGCGGGCACCACTATGGCGGTGTAGGTGACCGCCTCGCTCACCAGGGCAGGGTCGGGAGACGAAGACAATGTCGTGGTTGTGGGCGTCGTGACCGGCGGGCTCGAGGCTAGAGCCCACGTGCCCCCGCTCGCAGTCGCGATGAGCCCCTGGTCCTCGACGCCGTCGTAGAAATAACCGCCCGCCACGCACGAGGTCGGGGACAAGCAGGAAAGCCCGTTCAGCACGTTGTTGTCGGAGGTTGCATTAGGGCTGGACGTCACCGCCCAGGTACCTTTCACCAGCGTGTCGACGAGGGTCTGGTCGTCTTTTCCGTTGTAGTAGTAGCCAGCCGCTATGCAGGAGCCGCTCGCCGGGCAGGAGATCGCGTTGAAGACGTTGGCGTTCGAGCTCTCGTCCGGGGCGTGGGTGACAGACCACGCTCCACGCACGGAGGTTTCGACGAGCACCTGGTCCTTGCTCCCGTTGCTGTAGTAGCCATCGGCCACGCACGACCCCGACGACGTACAGGAAATCGCGTTCAGCACGTTGTTGTAAGTGCCTCGGTCGGGGCTCGTGGTCAGCCGCCACGACCCGCCCGCAAGGGTTTCGACGAGCGTTTGGTCGCTGTTCTTCTTGTAGTAAAAGCCTGCTGCCACACACGAAGCAGGAGATGGGCAAGCGACGGCGTTGAGGGCGTTGGTGTTCGACGTGTTGTCGGCGCTTGTGCTCACGTGCCATGAGCCATTAAGGAACATTTCCACGAGCGTTTGCTCCTTGCTGCCGTTGAAGTAGTAGCCGACCGCTACGCATGCACCCGACGACGCGCACGAAACTGCGTTCAGGACATTCGCGTTCGTTGTCTCATTGGGGCTCGTGGTGACCTGCCACGAACCATTCGAGAGGGTTTCGACGAGCGTTTGGTCAGTTTTCCCGTTGTTGTAGTAGCCGACCGCTACGCACGGGCCGGACGGTACGCACGAAACTGCGTTCAAGACATTGATGCCTGAGCCGGCGTCGGGGGTCGGGACGACCTGCCATGAGCCGTTGACCAGTGACTCGGCCAGTGCCAGGTCCTTGTTCCCCTTGAAGTAGTAGCCCACCGCTACACAGGGACCACCTGAAGGGCATGCCACACCGTTGACCACGTTCGGGAGGAAGTCCAATTGTGGCGTCAGCGGGTGCTGGGCCTCCGCGCTCCTGACAGGGTGCGCCGCCGCAGAAGAAATACCTCCCGCCGCGGGACCACAGGTGAGCATCAGGACCAGACCTACTAGGGCTGCTCGCCGTCGGAGCATGTGGTGACCTCACTTTCCATGCCATTGCCCGTGGGCCCCTCAATGTCTATACCCCTCAGGAAACGATGATGTTGCAACAACTCTTTCTAGCCGCGGCGAGCGGGCTCCGCAGGCTTCAATCGCTTGTATACAAGGCGTGAGGAAACGGTGCATAATGAGGGCGTGGCCATTCGTGGCGGCGGGGATCCAGGTGAGTGTGTTGCGTTCCGGATGTTGGGGCCGTTCACCATGACATTCGGAGAAAATACGGCCGGGCCGTGGCCCCGCCCGACCGCCAAAAGGCTATGCGAGCTGCTGCTGGTGAGCCCCGGGCGAAGAATTGGGAGGGAAGCGGCCTGCGAGGCGCTCTTCCCCAACCTGAGCCCTGATGCTGCGTCTAACGCACTATCAAAGGCGCTGACACTGGCGCGCTCGGTGCTCTCACGCCTTGGCGCTCCAGCGACTGAACTGCTCGAGGCCGACCGGACAAACATCTGGGTCGGCTCGAGCTGCAAGCTAGACATCGACTTCGGGGCCCACGAAGAGGCCCTGCGCTCGGCGTTGCAGATGGAGCCCGGGAGCCGCCGGGACGAAGCCCTCGTTACGGCCCTTAGCAATGAGGGCGTCCTGCTAGAGGACGAGCCGTACGCCGACTGGGCCATAGGCCCGCGCGAGCACCTCGAGACGCTGCGCCAGAAGGCCCGCACAGAGCTGGCCAGGGACCGTGCCCGCGGCGAGGGCCGATCTCAGCCCGAGGCCGTCATCGAGGGGTGGGAGGAGTGCCTGGCGCACGACCCAACGTCTGAGGAGGCAGCCTCCGCCTTGATGAGGGTTCACGCGGCCCGAGGGCACCGTCCGCTCGCATTACAGGCCTACGACCGTTGCCGCGCCGCCCTGGAGGACCTCGGGCTGCGAGTCTCGCCGGCGCTGGAAGAGCTCCAGCGCTCGACGTCGGCAGGAGCGCCCCCGCACAGCCGCGGCGACCCTGGCACTGTGCCGGTACCGCGGCCGGCACCTCCGCGGCTCGGCAAGGAGGAACGAAGGCTGGTGAGCGTGCTCTTTGCGGAGCTCTCCGGGCCGGTCGGGATGGGCCAAAGGCTGGACCCCGAGGACTTGCGCGAGGTCGTCAGCGCTGCGCTGGCCGGGCTCATCGCTGAGGTCGAAGGGCTGGGCGGCACGATCACATCGGTATCGGGCGGGGGTCTGGCGGCGCTTTTCGGTGCACCTGAGGCACATGAGGACGACCCAGAAAGGGCTGTCAGGGCGGGGTCCCGTATTCTCGCGGCCATCGGTGGCAGAGGCCCGATGCCCCCCGGGGGGGGGGGAACCTTTCGGTACGCATCGGCATCGAGACTGGGCCGGCCATCGTGGGCCCGATCAGGACAGGAGCGGGAATCGACTATGCGGCAATCGGCGAGGTTGTACCGGTTGCCGCCGCACTGCAATCGGCGGCCCGGGCGCGATCTCGTCCTGGTGGGCCCGGCGACTCGGGCCGCAACAGAGGGCATCTTCGAGTGGGGGCCAACAGAGGAGGTCGCCCCGGCCGACTCCGCCAAGCCCGTGCTCGCCTCCTACCTGGAGCGGCCCAAAGCGCGCTCGGTTGGCTATCGCGGCCAGAGCAAACTGGCGGGCCACGCCCGGCTCGTTGGCCGCCAGGACGAGGTGGCCGTGCTCGACAAAGCGTTGCGGGACGCCGTCTCAGGAGCGGGCTCTGCCTCCGGAGCGGGCTCTGTCGTGTTCATTATCGGCGACCCCGGCCTCGGCAAGACCCGCCTCATGCAGGAATGCCGCAAACGCTTCATGGCTTGGGTGGGCGCTGGCACGGGCCGCCTCCCGTTGTGGCTGGAGGGACGTTGCGCCTCCTATGCCTCCTCCACCCCGTACGGCCTCTACCAACAACTGTTGTCCTCGTGGGTTGAGGTAGCTCCAGAGGAGGGCGAGGAAGTTGTGCGCCCCGCTCTGGAGAGAGCGATGAAGGCCGTCTTCGGAGGTCAAGGCGACCATGTCGCGTTACTGGCCCACGTAATGGGGCTCCCTGCAGGTCCAAACGAAGGACATCTGGCACGCCTCAGCCCCGAGGGACTGCAGCGGGCGACCTTTGGCGCCGTCTCGGCGGTGGTGGCGCGGTTGGTCGCGACGGGGCCCACCATCCTTGCGTTGGAGGACCTGCACTGGGCCGACCCAACGTCGCTCAAGCTCACGGAAGAGCTTGCCGCGCTGGCGGAAGAGGGCCCGCTGCTGGTGTTGGCGACGAGGCGGCACGACCCCGACCCTGGGGTGTCCGGCCTGGAAGCTTCCATCCAGGCTGAGGGCCGCTGCGCGCTGCACAGGGTCGAGCTATTGCCGCTACCCGAACAAGCAGAACGTGAACTAGCTCGCGCCCTAATCGGGGAGGACGTCGATGACAGCGTGGTCGAGGCGGTTTGCGCAAGCGTCGATGGGAACCCTTTGTTCCTCGAGGAACGCTTCTCCTCGCTCCTCGAGACGGGGGCGCTGGTCAGGGATGAGGACGAATGGCGTCTCGGTGAAACGATCGAAGCAGAGATCCCCGAGGTGTTGGAGCGCCTTATCCGTGCCCGTGTTGACCGGCTAGGCCAGCACCAGCGTGAGGCGATCATGGCCGCGTCTGTGTTGGGGGCGGAGTTCCCCCTTTCAGCACTCAGTGCAGTCACAAATGTCAACGGGGAACTGCAGACGGCGGTAGCCGGGCTGTGTTCCGCACGGTTGGTCACCGAGGTACGACAGGTCCCCGAACCCGCGTACCGGTTCCGCCACGCACTCATCCAGGAGGCGACCTACCGGGGGATGCTCAATCCGAGCGTCGCCAACTTCACGCTCGAGCTGCTTGGAGCTTGGAGGCAGCCTCTTCGGACCGGTTGGACGAGGTTGCGGCGGTGCTAGGCCACCACTTCGCCATGGCCGGAGAAACCGAGCGGGCGGTCCACCACCTCGAGGTTGCTGCGGACCACGCCGCTTCTGTTTTCGCCAACGACGAGGCGATCGCGCTCTACCGAAAGGCACTCGGGCTCGTCGCTGAACAGCCCAAGGCCGAGGCGATGGTCAAGGCAGGGGTGGAGCTGCGAGTCAAGCTGGCAGAAGTCCAGTTGCACACCGGACGGCACGGCGAAGCCCGCGAGGCGTTGCAGGAAGCGCTTGGCTTAGTTGGCCCGCTAGGCCCCTTCCAGGCTGCTCGCCTCCATACGCGGCTCGGTCGGGTCGAGATGGCCGACCACCGGTACGAGAGCGCTCTCGTCGCCTTCGACACGGCCGAGGTTTTCTTGGGCGACCAGGCCAACCATGACCAAGCGGCAGCCGAGCTGTGGCTCGAGATCCAGCTTGACGGCCGAGCGCAACTTCACTACTGGCGCGACGAGCCCGACAGGGCAGCCGTGGTCCTAGACACGGCAAGGCCGGTGGTGGACGCGCGCGGGTCGCCGGTCAAAAGGCAGAAGTTCTACTCGGGACTCGCTCTCCAGCGAGCGCGGGAGCAACGCTACCGCGTCGATGAGGAGATCCTGGCCATAACCAGGAAGGCGCTGGCGGCCGCACAGGAGGGATCATCGGAGCACGAGGTCGCGTGGACTGTCTTCCTTCTCGGCTTCTTCTTGCTCTGGCACGGCGATTTGGCAGAGGCCGACGAGCAACTGAGGGCGTCCCTGGCCATAGTCGACCGCATTGGTGACGTGGTCCTGCGAGCGCGGTGCCTGTGTTACCTCAACGTGACAGCCCTCCGCCGCCACGACGTGGAAGCTGTACGGTCTCTGGCCCGCGAAGCTATGGCGGCGGGCGAGGACGCCGAGTACCCCGAATATGTGGCCTGCGCCATGGCTACGACCGCGTGGTTGGCATGGCGCGACCGGCGCTACGAAGACGTCGTTTTCCTTGCCACCGCGGCGCTGGAGCTGTGGGGGACCACCGTCGTGAGGTATTCCTGGTATTGGTTGTGCCTTTGGCCGCTCATAGCCGTGCGCCTTTCCGCCGGTGAAATCGACGAGGCCGTCGCGGCCAGCCGCCAGCTCTTAGCGCCACCTCAGCAGCGCCTTCCCGATGAGCTCGAATCCATGTTGGTATCGGTGGGCATCGCGTGGGACGGCGGGGACCGCCAAGGCGCCGCGGACAAGCTGGCCGCGGCGCTGGACCTGGCGTCGGACCTGCACCACGCCTGAGCTGTTGAGCGCAGCGTCAGGCGGATAGGGCACTCGGGAAGCGGGTCTCGAAGTCCAGGATCGTCGCGTGCGTCGGGGTGATGGCTATCCGTGAAAAGGAAACGCCCATCTGCAGCACTTGAGCAATCCAGGCCCGGCCCTGGTCGGGACCGAAATAGCGCTCGGCGGCGGATGCGTACTCGGGGACGATGCCGTCGCTGTTGTCCACCTTTGCGACGCCGCGCACCAACAGGACGTGGTACGGCCACGAGCCACTGTCGATGGTCACGGCGACCTCCGGGTGCGACGAAATGGCCTTCAGCTTGGGCGCCGCCTTGGGCTTGCGCGGCGACGCCATCACTATCTCAGAACCCGTCCAGTGGAACCAGATCGGGACCACGCGGGGTGTCCCGTCTGTCCAGGTGTAGGCCAACCTGGCAAGTTGCGCGGAAGCCAGGAGCTCTTGTGCGACTTTGTCATTGAGCACTTCAGGCACGGTCATGGGTCGACTCCCTTTCTGTAGCTGCAACACATGGTGCGAACGCTAATACGGCCTGCCACAAGGAGCCTCGGAAACCGGCAAGGTTTCGGCAAGACGGGTCACGGAAACTGACCGTGCCGGTGAGAAAGCCGGACCGACTCAGTGACTAAGGAGACCACAATGAACAAGAAGGCTCTCGTTGCACTGGCCGCCGCCGCGACCACTGCCCTTGTCCCTTTCACCATCCTCCAGATAACCAGTGCGAGCGCCGCCGGCGTGAAGCACCAACAAGTTCAACCGGGAAATATCACCATCGAGTCATGGCTCTACGCCGTGCCCAGTGAGAACGTGCTCTCGGGCACCGTCTGGGACTGTTTCAAGATCTCCGGGGCCATCAACGACCAAGGGGGTGGCCCGACCTGGACAGACGAAAACACCTACAAGGCACCGAACACGATGACGAGCGGCGGTGTAAGCGCTGCAAGCCATGAGTGCTCCGACAAGGTGCCGGCCGGAGGCTTCATCTTCGTGCCCCCGCCCGAGGCAGGCCAGTACCAGTTCGCCCAGTACACGGCGGCGCCGGGCTCCCCCGGCGGGCTCACCACGGTCTACGCCGTCCATACCATCGCTGGCCAAAAAGGGGACATTTACATCACCTTCTCCGGCACGTACAACATGACCAACAGCGTGGTGCCGGTAAAGGTTGCGAACGGGTCAACCGTGGACGTCCAACCTCTGACAACCGGCCCGGATTGCACCTGGGTCATCACCGGCGGCACTGGCGCCTACGCCAACCTGCAGGGCAACGGCACGTGCTTTGCCAACGCCGAGAACACTTTCCCCTGGATCAACCACACCGAACAAGGTCAGGTTTGGTGGACCGGGGCGTCCAAGGCCAACGGCTCCTTTTAGCACCGACAAATTAATCCGACCCAGACACTGAAAAAAGGGGCTCGCCAGAGTAGGCGGGCCCCTTTTTTGCTGCCCGGGACTACGATCCAGAGGTCCACAAAGCCGCGATCTCAGCTTGGAGCGATCATGAGTGCGATTAATGAGGTTGTCTACCGCATGATCGGGCCGGAGCACGCTGGCGAAGTGCTCACGGTTCAGCGGGCGGCCTTCGTTGCCGAGGCGCGTTTGTACCGCACCACAGAGATCCCGCCTCTGGTCGAGACGCTCGACCAGCTCCGCCACGAGCTCGTCACCACGGTGACAATCGGCGCGTGGCTAGGTAGCCGGCTCGTCGGCGCTGCTCGTCTCACCCTCGACGGGCCGATCGGTTGGATCAGCCGCGTAGCCGTGGCGCCCGACCAGCAAGGCCAGGGCATCGGCTCGGGCCTGCTCGACGCACTGGAGGCGGCCGCCTCGTCAGAAGTCCAGAGGTTCCAGCTCGCCGCTGGCGCCCGGAGCACTGACAACCTGGCCATGTACGTGCGGCGCGGCTATCGCGAGGTCTCCCGGCTCGTGGACACTGCAGGAGTCGAGCTGGTGGTGATGGGCAAGGACCGCGATTGAACGCATCTTGCCCCACAAACTGCTTAGGGAAAGAGGCTGCCTGACCTGTACATGCGGACCGCCCCGAGCAAGCCGACCCGTTCCAGGTACTCGTCGGAAAGGTCCACCATGTGCCGGGGTTCGCAGACCTCCGTGCTCTCGAGCTCGGGACCGTCCGCGGTCGCCAAGGCAATCGAGCCGCCGGCTGGTCCTGCCTCCCCTCCCAGGTGCTCCTCCTGCGCGGCGCGCTCCCCCACTGAGGTACCCGGACCGGCCGCATAAGAACGGTGCGGAGCGCGCCCGGTAGATGTGAGAGCGTCGGCAACGTGGACCGCGTCGGCGAGCTCTGGGTCCCTTTGCCGGCCCTCCCAGTGTTCGCGATGACGGGTGACCGCCTCTACTACCCGGTAGTTCATGCCCCAAAGCGAAAGCAGGCAGCCGCCGACGATCGGGTACGTGGCGCCCAGGCATTCGGTCTCGGCCTCGGCTGAGGGGCGGCCGGCAGAGACCTGAGACAGGACCTCGCACAGCTTGGCTGGCGCGCGGTCGGCCACGACCAGTTCGCCGATGTCATGGAGCAGCCCTGCCACGCTCGCCTCGTACTGGGCGGCGCTGGTGCGGACAAGCCTTCCCGCGATTTCTGCAACCTCGAGGGAATGGTCGTTAAAGCGCTCCATCCAGTCGCCCGGCAGGCGCTCGCTCGGGTTGAAGACCCGGAACACCTCGGTTGTTATCGTGAGGCTCCGCAAGGTCTCCACACCCAGGTAAGCGACGGCCTGGCGAAGGTCGCGAACGGTACTCCTCAAACCCACGAACGACGAATTGACCAGCTGGAGCACCTTCGCAGACATGGCGACATCGCGGGTCACTATTTTCGCCACGTCCCCTAGCGACGCTTCTTCGTCGCAAAGTGCCGCATCGAGAGCAGCGAGGTTGTCCGGCAGGCTCGGGAGGTCCCCGACCTGGCCGAGCATGCGCCTAGTGGCGGCGCTGTTCAGGAGAGCCTGCAGCTCGGTAGCACGCTCCACAGCCTGGATGAGCACCTCGGCGTCGAACGGCTTGGTAATGCACTGGTGGGCGACCGGGAGGCTCCGCATCGCAGCACCAGGGTCGCCTGCGCTCGTGAGGGAGATTCGCACGGTCTCCGGTTTGGACTGTTTGGCTCGCCGCAGAAAAGCTGGGCCCTCCATGTCAACCAGGCGCCCCCCGGCGACCACTGCGTCGAAGGGTGCGCTTTCCATCCTCGCAAGCGCCGCTGCTCCCCCACGGACGAACGTCGGGGCCCAGTCGTGGCAACGTTCCGCGCACATTTTGCGGAGATCGTCGAGCGCCCCCAGGTCCTCGTCGGCGAACAGTACAGAAACCACCAAAAGTAGATCGGCTCAAGTACTCGCTGGCTGAAATGCCCAGGGGCGTGCGACGAGTGAGCCGGCCCGTGTAAGCGCCTGACCTGGAGCATTCCCACACGAACGGGCCTGGCATCGCCGCCCGACCACGTGACGCCAAGAGTGGCACACTTCTGGCGCCCCCCTCTTGACATCAGCGCCATTGTGGTGCCATCATGGTGCCATGGACTTACAGCCTTACGTAGAGGCGATCCACCACCAGCTCATGGTCGCTGCCGAGGCGGGTGGGGACGAGTCGAGGGCCGTGGCCGAGCGCTTGACCGCAGTGGTCGACTCCACCGTGCGCCTTGCGCTGCAGGACGCGCTTGTCGCCGCCGCCGAAGAGATCACGTGCGAACTGGCCCCCGGCTCGGTCGAGCTGCGCCTCAGAGGCCGTGACCCCGAGTTCGTCGTTCGGCAGCCGGAAGGTTTGGCGGGCGAGCCTCCAGGAGTCAGGCGCGATGAGGCGGGCGCAGTCGAGGGCCCGGCGGCACTCGCCACCCGGTCCGGTATAGCCGCCGACGCCGACGAGGGCGGCATGGCCCGGGTCAACCTGCGCATGCCGGACCAGCTGAAGGCGCGGGGGGAGCAAGCGGCGGCTAACGAACGATTGTCGCTCAACGCCTGGCTCGTAAAGGCGGTAGCGGCCGCTCTGGACCGCGCCGGGCCCCAAAGCACGACGGCAGCCAGCCGCCATCGCGCCGCCGCTATGTCGGGTGGGCGCGCTAGCACTAGCCGCCGCCTGCCCACTTCACAGAACAAATCGAGTTCCCAAGGAGGACACATGCCAACATTCGATACACCCGCGCCCATTTCCGTCTCGCTAGACATCGGCGCGGGCGGCGTAGAGATAATCGCGAGCGACCGCGCCGACACGGTCGTGGAGGTCCGCCCAACCAACCCCGCCAAGAAGATCGACGTGGGCGCCGCTGAGCAGACCCGGGTCAGCTACAGCGACGGGACCTTGACGGTGAAGGCGCCGAAGAACTGGCGGCAATATGTGGTTTGGAGCGAGTGCGGGTCGGTCGACGTCAAGATCGAGCTACCTTCGGGATCCCAGCTGCGGGGCGAGGCTGGGGTTGGTGAGCTCCGGGTGATCGGCCCGAGCCGTGCCGCTCTCGTCCGCGTCGGTGGCCTCCTCGGTGAGTGCACGTTCAGGGTCGGAGCCGGCGACATCCAGGTCTCTCAGGCCGGGCCGCTTCAACTGCGGACGGGGGTGGGTGATATCACCGTCGAGCGGGCAATCGGCCACAGCGAAATAACGACCGGGTCCGGTGCCGTTCACGTTTCACGAACCGAGGGCGCCGCCGTCATAAAGAACTCCAACGGCGATATCTGGGTAGGCGAGGCCAGGTCAGACCTGCGGGTGACGACAGCGAACGGCAAGATCTCGGTCGCGCTCGCCCGTTCGGATGTCGACGCCAAGACGGCCAACGGCAGCGTCCAGATCGACGAGGTCATGGGCGGCACCGTGCGCGCCAACACCGCGACGGGCAAAGTCGAAGTGGGCGTCCGTCGAGGTGTGGCGGCGTTGCTGGACCTTGAGACCTCGTGGGGCAAAATGCTCAACGGCTTGGACGCAGCTGGCGCGCCACAACCGGGTCAGCCATCGGTGGAAATCCGGGCGCGGACGGGTTTCGGCGATATCCGCGTCTTCCGGGCCAATGGACCAGACTTTGTGGAGAGCCCCGCTACGACCGGGACAGCTGACCATGGCTGACGCCGGCCCGGCCATTGATGTGAAGGACCTCCGCAAGTCGTTCGGGAGCACCGTCGTGCTGGACGGTATCGACTTCAGCGTGGCGCAAGGAGCAGTTTTTTCCCTACTTGGCCCCAACGGGGCGGGCAAGACCACGGTCATCAACATCTTGACGACATTGCTGCGCGCGAGTGGTGGCGCGGCGACAGTCAACGGGTTTGATGTGGCGAAGCACGGGGCCGAAGTCCGCGGATCTATTAGTTTAACCGGGCAATTCGCGGCTGTCGACTACCTCTTGACCGGGCGAGAGAACCTCGTTTTGATCGGCGAGCTCCGCCACGTCACGAACCCAGCCCGAACAGCCGCAGCGCTATTGGAACAGTTCGGCCTCACGGAGGCTGCCGACCGGCGCACATCGACGTACTCCGGGGGAATGCGCCGCAAGCTCGACATTGCCCTGGGCCTGATTGGCGACCCGGCCATCATCTTCTTCGACGAACCGACGGCGGGGCTCGACCCTGAAAGTCGCAACATGACCTGGGACACCATCAAGTCGCTCGCCGACGCTGGTAAGACCATTTTCCTTACCACACAGTACCTGGAGGAGGCCGATCGGCTGGCCGACAAGATCGCCATCCTCAGCCACGGCACGATCGCAGCTGAGGGCACACCCCAAGCACTAAAAAGCGTGCTCCCGCAAGGCCAGATCGAGCTACGTTTTGCGGATCAGACGCAGCTGGCCAAGGCCGGACAAGTGCTTGCCGACAGTCACCCGAGCCGGAGCGAAAGCGCCCTCTCCCTTACCATCTCCACCGACGGCAGCGTAGCGCAAGTCAACCGGCTGTTCAGCTTGCTCGAAACGGCCAAGGTCGAGGTTGCCGAGTTCGCGCAAAAGTCGCCGACGCTCGACGACGCGTTCCTGCAAATTATCAAGGACCACAAAGGCGAATCATGATGCGTCTATTCAGCGACACTTGGACGATGACGAGGCGGAGCTTGCGCCATATCGTTCGCAGCCCCGACACGATCATTACAGTGGTGGCGATCCCGATTGCTCTCATGTTGCTGTTCGTGTACGTGTTTGGCGGCAACTTCGGCCACATCTTCCGGACAGGTCCTGTGAAGTATGTCGACTTCATCGTGCCAGGCATCGTAGCCATGACGGTGGTGAGCGGCATCGCCTACGCGGCAGTACGCCTAAGCATGGACATGCAGAGGGGCATGGTCAGTCGATTTCGTACCATGCCGATCGCGTCATCATCCATACTGAGTGGCCACGCAGTTTCATCATTGTTGTCGAACCTGTTCTCGGTGTTCCTTGTGGTGCTTGTGGGCTTGCTCGTCGGTTTCCGGTCGCACGCTTCAGTCGTCGAGTGGCTGCTGTTCGTAGCGCTAACAGCGTTGTTCACCTTGGCTACGACGTGGCTAGCCATTATGTTCGGTTTGCTCGCCAAGACCGTGGAAGGCGCTGGGTCGTTCAGTTACATCCTGTTACTTCTGGTCTTTGTAAGCCCCGGCTTCACGCCGATCGGGAGCATGAGCGCACCAGTACGTACTTTTGCCGAGCACCAGCCGATCGCGCCGATCGCTGGGCGCGTACGGACGCCGGCATGGTAGCTCGAGCCGTCAGGGAGGCCGCTGCCGACACCAAAGAGCACACGAGTTGTTGCAGAGGCCATACCTTGGTCGGTGGTCCCGCCACAAGAGCCATAACGCCGATTATTTCCAAGGCCGTCGGCGTCTTGGTAAATCGTTTTCTCGTCATTCTGTGTGGTGAAGTCTCTAACTCGGGGAACGGATATTCGTCCGAGACCTGGACTTGGGCTCGCTGACCAGGCTCATCGCCGTTTCGATGATCCAGGTCTCGATTTCCTCGTAGGTCCACCCGTGATCGCGGCTGAGCGTCCGCCAGGTGGCAGGGAGTGACAAGAAGCTCAAGACATCAATGGTTTTGCTGGCAGGCGATCTGGCCTGAAGCGCACCGAGGGCTTCCAGTCGCTTGACCACCATCTCCCATCCGGCGCGATGGAGGACGAGGCCTTCTTCCCATGCATCGGCGGCGACCGGCTCGAAGGGTGCCGCAGCCTCGATGGCGGACATCAGGTCGCCTGAGGTTTCCATCAGCCGCCTGATCACCCTTACGGTGCCCGAGATCACCGCGAGCGGGTCGCTCACCAGTGCCAGCTCGCTCTGTATGTTTTGCGGCACGCCCGCAAGTACGGGGATCAGCTTGCGCAGTTCGGCCAAGATGGCCGGCTTGGGGCCCACGCTCACATAGACGGTGGGCACCGCCACGTGGGCGGCGGCTGCGATGTCGGCGACGGTGGTCCCGGCATAGCCGCGCTCGACGAAGAGAACTCGTGCTGCATCGAGGATGGCCTGGCGGGTGGATGCCGCCTGCTCCTGCCTGCGCTCGGAGCGGTACTTGGCCCTTGACACTGCCATCACCCTACCCATATCCTATTCATTAGAGATGCCGTATTATTAACTGGGGGGTCGATGTCTAAGTTCCTGTTTGCGACCTATCCGAGCCCGGGCCACGTCGCCCCGGCTGGCGCTGTCGTGGAGGAGCTCACCGGGCGTGGCCACGAGGTGCGCTGGTATACGGGTCGTCGCTTCGCCGAGGTGGTCGCCGGCTCCGGAGCGCGCTTTTGTGCCATGCCGGAGACCCTTGACTGGGACTACACGGACATGAACGCCGCTTTCCCTGGTCGCGCCGGGCTGAAAGGTCTCAAGCAGGTCCAGTTCGATCTCGCCGAGATTTTCGTGCGACCTCTCAGCCAGCACCTACCCGTCCTGAAGTCCCTCATCGTGGATGAGCCCGCTGACGTGTTCGTCTCCCATACCGTCTTCTACGGTGGCGGTTGGCTGCATGAGCTGGGCGGGCCGCCGAACGCGACCCTCGGCGATACGTGCCTCGCCTACTCGAGCCGGGACGCTGCCCCATACGGGATGGGATTGGCGCCACGGAGCGGCAGGGTGGGCCATCTCCGCAACAGGGCTCTCGACGCCATCGGCCGCGCCACGGTCCTCGCCCCGGTCACGAAGGTGGCGCGAGAGGTCCGAGCCGGGCTCGGTCTTCCCCCTGCGCCGGTACTGGGCCTTGAGTTCGGCCTCTCCCGGTACTTGCACATCCAGCTCTGTCCCCACGGGTTCGAGTACCCGAGGTCGGATCTTCCTCCCTACGTCCACTTCGTTGGCGCCCCGATGCCGCCCAAGGCGGCGGAGTTTGCTCCACCGAGCTGGTGGCCGAGGTTGTCGGAGCCGACGCACGTTGTCCTCGTCACGCAGGGGACCATCGCCACCGAACCGGCCGATCTACTCGCTCCATGCCTCGAGGGACTTGCTGGCAAGGATGTCTTCGTCGTCGCCACGACCGGCGGCGCCGATCCTGCCGTCCTCGGGGACGCGCCTCCGAACGCGGTTGTAGAGAGGTTCGTGCCGTACTCCGCCCTCTTGCCCCATGTCGACGTCATGGTGTCGAACGGTGGCTTCGGCTCCGTGCAGCTGGCCATCGCCCACGGTGTCCCAATGGTCGTTGCTGGTACCAGCGAAGACAAGAAGGATGTGACCGCTCATGTCGGTTGGTCGGGCACGGGGATCAACCTTCGTACCAATCGCCCTTCGCCAGGATCGATTGCCGAGGCTGTGGAGCGGGTGCTGAAAGAGCCGAAGTTCCGGGAGCGCACCCTGGCGTTACAAGCAGAGACATCCGGCCGGAACCCGGCCGAGGCCGCCGCCGATCTCCTCGAAGAGCTCGCGATCACAAGCAACGACTCGGCTCGAATGCGAGGCAAATATTGAGCGTTCGCTGGGGAGTCACGACCGTCAGATGGCGATTGGAACGGTCCGAAAGCGCACCGGAGACGCGTCCGAACATCTCATCTGCGTGATCGACCTTGACCTACAGCAACTCGCGCGGTCGCTCCGAACGACAGGTCCGCGTAAGCCTGCCCCGCGAGGCGTCTGCGGGAGGGTTAGGCCTGCGGGAGGGAGAGGGGAGGGCGCCGGGAGCGACAGTGGCCCGGTGTGGACCGAGCCACCATCACCGCTGCCAAGCTAGCCGGGAGGGAAGTGGCTCAGGGGTCTCCCCTGCTCGGGCCGGTAGCCGGTCGGGACCGAGCCAGGAGGACGTTGGCCTTTGGGCTAAGACTCGACGAGTATGGCGACCCTACCCGTCCAGGCCCCGGCTCGCGGCCTAGGAGCTGGGGCCAAGCCGCGAGGATCACTGCTTTGTCGTTGGGGAAGATGCCAGAGAGTACTTCCAGCGCGCTAGTGACGCCGGGTGGGCTGGGCACGGCCAAGTGACGGGCTCATCGTGCTTATGCCCGATGCAGACAAGATGTGCGTGGGGGTTCTCTGCAGCGGGGCGAGCCAGTACCGTCTCGATCTGGCGCGGAACGCCGACAGTCAGAACCCAGTGGCAACAAACCCAGATGAATCGTTCGGCGTCGAGACAGGGAGACTGGCAACAGGGCAGGCCGCCCCGGCGAGGTTGGGCAAGATGGGACAATGAAGGCGGAGGAGGGACCGTACGCAGTGAGTGCTGGACTGAGGGCTCGACATGCCCTCGTTGTCATCACCGTCGTCGCCCTCATCACCGGGTGTAGCAGCAGCGAGCCTCAAGCGCCTGTGGCGCCGCCCGTGGTCCCAGGCATACAACTGCCCGTGTTCGAGCAGTCCTGTGCGCCGCAGCCCGGTCCTCCGTCGGTTGTGCCGATAAGGGTCGTCGGTCGCGCTGCGATCGTCGCCAACGTCTGCATCGGCGGCGAAGGGCCGTTCCCGTTCCTGGTGGATACCGGGGGATCTACAACTCTCCTGGATTCGAGCCTTGCGGCGCGGCTTCACCTCGCCCTGGTTGACGGGCCTCGGACTGTTACGTCATTCACCTGCAAGCGGCAGATCTCCTTCGCAGCTGTTTCACGATGGTCGGTAGGCAACATGACATTGCTTCCGCAGACCGTAGAAGTTGGGACCGTGCAGTCCCCGGCCCTTCCGAACCTGGACGGGGTGCTCGGGTCGGACACACTGAGCACCTTCGGTGCGGTCAGGATCGACTACCGCGAACAGACTCTCACACTCGGCCCACAAAGTGCTCCCCTTCGATCAGATGTAGCGGGTGGCTCGGGACCCCCATCGGTCTCTGCGTCATTGACAGAGGGCACATCGTTCGCCAGTCCGATGCCCGTCAAGGTCGTCAGTGAAACTCTTTCCCCCCACCACGTACAACTGACAGAGGTAAGGCCCACCGTTGACCTGTCGTTCGGGACCAACCAGTTCACGCTGACCCTCGACACTGGCGCTGGTACCACAAACCTTGGGCCGAGCGTGGTCAACAAGCTCCGGCTGGCGCCGGCGGGCGCACCCGGCGCCGCCTACGCCGGGCTTGACTGCCCCGTCGTTGTCAACCACTACACGATGGGGCCCGCGATGCTCGGAAAGGTGCAGCTTCCTGAGCAGACGGTCGGCAGCAACTTCATTCCCCCCGGCACGGTCGGGGTGATCGGTTCCGGGACCCTGATCAACTACAACCCCGTGCTCGTTGACTACACCGACGGCGAACTCTTCCTCGGCCAAGGCAAGCAGGTTCAGTCGGCCGCGTCAGAAGGTCCCATCTCGAGCGGGTGACCTCGGCTGATGGGCCCACGGCCGCGTATACGGGTTCGGCGATCACGGAAGGCGTGCCCAAAAGTTGAGAATTTGGCACTTATTTCGTATTCGTTCTGCCGGGGTACGCCACCTCGGTACTGTCACACCTCGTTGGAGATTTGGCCCTGCCGCGATCAGGCGGTCCGCTCCCTAGCGAGGCGTTGCTGCCAAACTGTCGCCATGGTCGAAGAGTTCGTTGGTGGCGACCTTCGCCAGGGCGCGGCAGCGGTGCGCTTCGACTGGGGACCGACTGGTGCCGAGATAGTGAACGAAAAGGACGGGTGCCTCGTCGTCATCGACGTGCTCTCGTTTACGACCGCGGTGACTGCGGCGGTGGGGCGAGGTGTGGCTGTGCTTCCCTACCGGCTATCTGACCCTGGGGCCGAAGCCTTTGCGGCAACCCATGGCGCAGAGCTCGCGGTCCGCCGGCGGGACGCCTCCCAGGACCGTCCCTGGTCCCTATCGCCGGCAGCGCTGGCCAGCGCGCCGTTCACGCCACGTCTAGTGCTGCCCTCGCCCAACGGCTCTGCGATCGCCGCCGCGGCCGACGGCGTGGTGGTAGCCGCTTGCCTGCGCAATGCGGCTGCAGCCGCCAGTTGGGTCCTCCACAGGGGTTACGGCACAGACAAACGCCCGATCGCCGTCATCGCCGCGGGGGAACGATGGCCTGACGGCACGTTGCGACCCGCGCTCGAAGACGGGCTTGGAGCTGGGGCGGTCCTGCACCACTTGCGGCTGGCTGGCTGCGAGCTGTCGGCCGAAGCTACGGCCATGGCGGCAACCTACGAGGCCTCCGAGGACATCGGTGCGGCCGTCCACGCCTGTGTGTCGGTCCTAGAGCTGACAGCGATCGGCTTTTCCTCAGACGTCGACCTCGCCGCTGAGAGCGACGTAGACGCTCACGTCGCCGTCCTTACTGCAGGGGTATTCACCTCCAGTTAGCGTTAGCCCGACGCATCAGCGCTGATCGATGTTTCCCACCGTTAGGCGATGACCTCTGCGGTAGACCGCCGGAGCCCATTCGTGCTCGGCGGCGGCCACCTAACCTACAGCCAGAGCCCTGTTTCGGTCACTCCCGGTGAACATCGGTAAGACAAAAGTCCAGCTCAGAGCATTATAGACCATGAAATGGCAGTCACGACGAGTGAGCCGGCCTGTAGGCGGGATTCTGTTCGAAAAGGCTTCTGACCAGCACCTTTGTCCTCGCTGACGGGCTCCAGTCCTCAGCTGGTCCTCAGCTCGTTGGCGCAAATAGCGGTCACTAACGTCCATTGGAGATGACTAATCGGCCTTTATGGCGCGGGCGGACGCGGCGGGAGGGCGGTCTCTACGGTGGCGACAATTTGCTGCGCGTGCTGGCGGTCCGTGCTCAGCAGTCGCTCGGTGATCGGCTGCTGGTCGTACTCGCTCCGGTTGCGGACTCGGCGCATGCGGTCGAACGCCCTCACGTGGGAGACCGCCGTCCCGGTGCCAAGGGTGGCTTCCGCGTACAGCCCCGCGGCTTCATGCGCTCCGGGGCGGTTCGTAACGCGGTAGCCGTTTGCTTGCATGTGCGCCGTGATGGCCTTACGGGCCGCGTCGTAGAGGGCCACGTAGGCGAGCGTGGGATCGGAGGTGGCCAATGTCACGGAAGACGCAAGGTGGACCTTGGCCTCAAGGACCCGGTCCCAGGCGGCGACGATATCGGGTGTCACCCTCTCGATCCGGCCGCCTCGGAGGAGGTCGGCGATATTGACCCTTGCCATCGGCTAGGCGCCGGCCAGTTCGACCAGAGCGCCCTTTCGGAGCTCCTGGACAAAGCCGGAGCGCTTGGACCGCCACTCGGCGGGCGTCAGGACCACGGGGTTGACCTCCTGGCCCAATATGACACTGGCCTGGCCGCAGGCATCATAGACGGCGTCGACGTCGGGCTGGCCGATCACGACCACGTCGATGTCTCCCGGCGGCGGGCCCGGCTCACCTTCGTAACGCCGTGCCCACGAGCCGAACAGGTAGGCGTCCTCGACGCCATCCAGGCTGCAGAGCCGCTCGGCCAGGACCGAGCGAGGGCCGAACGCCTTAAGCAGGAGGCCAGAGAGCTCGGGGAAGTAGGGCGACGCCTCGTTTGGCTTGACGAAATGAAGTCGGCCGATCCGCCGACCAGCGAGGACACCCGCTTTGACGAGCCTGGCGACCTCGCGTGAGATCGTCTGCTGGGGGATGCCCGTCGCCTGCTGTAGCTCGGCGATCGTCTGTTCTCGCTGCGGGTGCAGGAACATGTGGCCGAGCAGCGACATCTGGCTCTCAGAGCGGAAGATAGGAAGCAGCCCCGGCGCCAAACGACTCACATAGTGAGTATATCTACCCACTGTGCGGGTGCATTGATAGCACGCACGCCCGGCACCAAGAGCGTGGCCCACTCGACATCCCCCAGAGCGCGCTGAGCACCGAGGCGAGACGCAACCAGCTCTGGAGGTTATTTGGCCACGGATTTCCCTACGCCGCGAGCTCTATGGAGCGTCGCGTTCCTGTCGACGATGAATTCCACGGCACCCCTCCGATCAGTAACCGTTATTATCCGTAGCTGCCCATAATTACCCGTTGTAACCACCACACCTGCCGACACCGTGGACCGCACCAGCAGCTTCCGATGGCAGCCACCGGTAGATGGTTCCTTTTCGGAGGACGGCGTCGTGTACGCAACTGTCCGAGACTCAATCTGTCGTTCCTGGCAAGCGTTTCTGGTGGGCGGTTCGGTCAACCGTAGCTCTCATCTCCACAGAATCGCTAATGATCGTTACTTGCCATTATTTACCGATCCGCAGAAACTTGTTCACAGCCCTTTCGTTATCGAGTAAAAAGAAAAGACTTCGGGAACACGATTACAACGTCCCGTTGTGAAGGTCCTATTGACCTCGCGATTAACTGGAGAAGATGCTGGCCGGTGGCGTGGATGCGGATGATGGGCGCTGACTCTGTCGGCTACCACGAGCGGACCGTCCTTGGTCGCGAGGACGACCCGGTCGGCAGCGCCCTCGAGTACTACGCGTCCCGAGGTGAGACGCCAATGGCTTGGGGCGGTGCGGGCGCTGCAAGGCTTGGCCTCGACGGCGAAGTGGACCTGGCCGAGTGGAGAGCCGTGTTCGGCACCGGCGGTGCACGCCACCCGGAAAGCGGCGAGCGTCTCGTGCACTGCATGCGGCCGGGGATGGAGCTCGTTGTCAGCCCTCACAAATCGATAGCTGAGCTGGGCGTGATCGGCCAGGCCGAGGACATGCACATGATCCTCGACGCCGAGCGTGACGCCACAATGGGCTACCTCGACAGCTGCGTACAGGACCAGGGCGGCAGGCGCGGGCGAGTACAGCTGCGTACGCCGACGGCCGGCCTCACCTGGGCGGTATCCCGGCATGCGACGACAAGAGCGGGCGACCCGCAGGTTCACGACCACGTCCTGGTCGCAAATCTGGTCCGTATGGGCGACGAAAGAGGCGGCTGGAAAGCGCTGAACACCGGGCTGCTCCGCGACCACCTCCACGCCGCCACCGCCGTCGGCCGCATGGCCGCTGCTGCCAAGGCCGTCGAGCTTGGGTACGGGATCGAGCCAGACCCGGGGCGCTCGGAACGCCTGGGTGGCTGGGCCATCTCGGGCATACCGAAAGAAGCGTGGGAAGTCCACGCCAACCGGTCGGCCCAGATCGAAGCGGCGGTCGGCTCTGGCGCCTCTTACCGCTCCCGCTCGGTAGCGGCCCGCGCCACACGGGACCGCAAAAGCCACGAGCGCGTCGAGGACCTCGTGCCGCGCTGGAGGGAGGAGCTGGCCCGCGCAGGCTACCCAGCCCTAGAGCTGACTGCAGAGGTCGAGCGGGCGGGCCTTGCCTATGAGCCGCCAAGCAGGGAGGTCCTCGATAGGCTCGCCGCCGACCTGCTGACTCCTGGCGGGCGGCTCGCCTCAGAGAAGACCTTCACCCGCGCAGACGTCACCGTCGCTGTTGCGCCTCATCTCCACGGCTTGCCTGTCTCGTTCCTGGACAGCGCAGTTGACAAGGTGCTTACGCACGAGGACGCTATTGCCCTGCCGCTCGTTTCGCGCGCCAGGGAGCCTGTTTGGGCGGCGGCCTGTGTCGTCGAAGACGAGCGCCGTATCGCAGATCTGGCTCACATGCTGGCCGAGCGACCCGGCCCAGCCCTCGGTGCCGAGGAGGCGGCTGCGGCCGTCCGGCACATGGAGCGCGCGCGCGGCTTCCGTCTCACTGAGAGATAGGCCGAAGTCGCCAAGGGGCTTCTCACTTCCGGCCATTCCTTGGACCTGGTGGTCGGAGTTGCCGGCTCTGGCAAGACGAGCACTCTTTCGGCCGTGCGAGAGGGCTTCGAGTCCGCCGGTTACAAGGTCCTCGGGGCCGCGACTTCTGGCCAAGCAGCGAAGGCTCTTGGGGAAAGAGCGGGAGTCGCCTCCCGCACGGTGGCGTCGCTCACCTGGCGCATCGAGCACGGCCAGGAGGTGCTCAGCCCCCGCCATGTCCTGGTCCTGGACGAAGGCTCGATGACTTCTGATTCAGATGTCGGCAAGCTTCTGGCGGCTGTGGAGTGCTCGCGGGCAAAACTGGTTGCGGTCGGTGATTACCGCCAGCTCGGCTCGGTCGGTCCCGGCGGCGCGCTCGAGGCCCTCGTCTCCCGCCACCCCGGCCACCTCTGGACGCTCACGGACAACTTGAGACAGCGTGACCCGGCCGAGCGCGATGCCCTCGACCACCTCCGCGCGGGCCACGTTCCTAGTGCCGTCAACTGGTACCGGGAACACGGGCGTATGCACGCAGCACTGAGCAAAGAAATGGCCATGAACGAGATGGTCCGAGCGTGGTCGTACGACGTTGCCGAGGGAAGGGACGCTCTCTTAGTTGCCTACCACCGCGACAGTGTCGAAGCTCTTAACAGAGCTGCCCGAGAAGCCTGGGAAAAGCTTGGGGAACTGTCAGGTCCCGAGCTAGAAGCACGAGGAGGCGGGCGGTACCGGGCCGGAGACCGGGTCATCACCTTGGCACCCGGGCCAGGTGGCGCGTGGGTCACTTCCCAGCGCGCCGTGGTCACCTCCGTGGATCCAGGAGCGCAATCTCTCGTCGCTCTCACAGCTGAAGGTGCTTTGCTGCACCTGGGGCCTGAGGACGTCGGCAGCGAGAAACTTGGCCACGCCTACGCCATCACCGCCCACCGTTCGCAAGGTTCCACTGTTGATGTCACCTACGCGCTCGAAGATGGGGGAGGACGCGAATTGGCGTACGTGGCAATGAGCCGTGCCCGAGGCGAGAGCCACGTCCACGTCGTCGCGCCGGACCAATCCCAAGCAGCTTCTCGTCTTGCCTGGGCTTGGGAGGACGAGCGCCGCCAGTCCTGGGCCATCGGCAACGAAGCGGAGAACACTCTTGCAGAGCTCTACGCCGAGCGCATGCAACTGTCGCGCTCTGTGCCGCCAGACCTGTCCCACAAGCTCGAGCATCTGCGCCACCAAAGCGATGCTGTGGAGCGAGATATTGCAGACCTTTACAACGGCGCCGGCCGCTGGGCTCGCACCGGGGCAGGCCTGGCCGCTCGAGCCGTCCGGGACGCCGCTGTGGAGCACCAAAGAGCAAAACAGTTGTTAGAGAGCCCAGAGCTTGGTCGGTGGTCGCGCCACAAGGCCCGTCGAGCGCTCGCCGACGCCGAGGACCGCTTCGACAAAGCTCTCGTCGCTTGGGAGAACACCGGCCAGCCATACGCCACGCGCCTCGAAGCCCAGCGGGGACGGCTGGGTGCTGATGCCGCTCTACTCGAGCAGGCTCGCACCTCCCGGGAGGTGTTCCTCGCCCAGCACCCCGAGGTCCCGAGCCGCCTCGCTGAACTCGACCGGGCGATCGCCCGCGAGCAAGAACACGAGCGCCAGCGCAGCTGGGAGTTACTCAAGGAGCGCGAGCACGCACGCCGCCTCGGCATTTCTCACGACATCGACCGTGGCTACGGCATCGACCTGTGACACCTGCGCGTCAACCGGTCGTGAGAACCCGGGTGCTCTGGCCACTCCAAGCCCAACATCGCTCCCGAGACGGGCCTGGGGCAACCAGCCCCCCTGGGCGGGGGGCTGACCAACAGTGCCCGGTTGGCGCTCCTCCCGCCTGTCAAGTCGCTGACCCTCGGCCTCCGCCGTCCATGGCTCCGGCCGAGGCCGCGCCATCCTTGGGCGCGGGCAACTTGACCGGCTGGCTGTGCCGACTACCAAAAGGGAGCACATTTGTACCGCGCCTTGCAGTTGAGCGGGCGTCAGTGATTTGGCGGCGGCGACAGTGCCAATGGGCCTGGAGGCCAGCAAAGTGACAACCGCCGCGCAGCTTGCGCTGGCGGCCATGGCAGAAATCTTGCCTTTTGTTACGCCCACGATGGAGAGTCTGACACAGGTCCCAGCGTGCCGAGGCAATCAACCCTTTGCGAGTGAGCGACTGCGCGCGTTTAAGTGCTGTGCGCCACGGGTATCTCCTGATCTGGGCTACCAGCGACAGCGCCGTGATCGTCACTTGGGTGACACCGAACAGAGTCGGCACTGCGTGCGTTACATCGCCGATGGGCACGCGCCAGAGCATCGTGACGATCGCCGGAGTCGCGCTTAAGGCTCCGGGCATGCCGTCGAGGCCTGTCGTTTAGCCTTCCGCAGAGGTACTGGCTATAGGCACCGACACCGTGGTCGAGGGGACCGTGGTCGAGGGGAGCGTGGTTGAGGACCCGGCCCCGGCAGAAGGCAAGGTGAGACCCGAGGACACGATCGAAACGAGCTGGGCCTGGGAGATCCCCGTGGCCCCGACCAAGAGGTCCTGTACCTGACCTCCCGGAGCGGGGATGGTTAGGTCCATCACCACTTGAGGGCTGCCCGCGGCCACGTCCTCTTGGGTGCCAACCCATCCCTGGTACCCGTCCACCTGGGCCGGTTGCGTAGCATCGGGCCTCGCCGCCACGAAGGGAGCCCCCGCGGCGCCCGGCGTGTAGGAGTTAGTGAGCCCGATGGCGACGCAACCGCCAGCCTGGTCAACCGCGGCGACTATGCGCGGCTCGTTCGGCGGGGCAGGCAGCGTTGGCGGCGCGCTCCCGGCTGGCAGGACGGAGCCGACCCAAACACCTGGGTAGCAAGTGACGGGTACGGAGCTGACCTGGTGGTAACTGGCCGGGAGCCGCAATGAGAAAGCGGCCAGGTGCAGGGTCGTAACGTCGCCGGCGCTCCTGGCAGAGCTACCAGCGGCAGCGAGGGCGAGCGGCACAGCGACCCCTACGATGACAGCAGCGGCCAACGCGCCAGCGGCCAGCAGCCTTTTGCGGCCCCGTCTGGGGCTGACCGGCGCACCTGAGCCGTCGAGGCGAATGTCATCGAAGTCGTCGAGGATGGCGGCGAGCAGCCGGTCCTCGAAACAGGTTTTGGTGGTTGGGCTGTCGGTGTTCACAGGCTGACCTCTTTCACCATCTGATCCGGTTTGACCGGCGGTTCTGGCCGTCTCAGGACCGCTGAGCCATGAACCTGGGCACGCTCGTCCTCGTCCGCGGCGCTCTGGTGTCCGCTCGGGGTGAGCAGCCGGGCAAGGCTTCGGCGTGCCCGAGAAAGGCGCATCCGGAACGCGAGAGTACTGACGCCAAGGACAGCCGCTGCCTCTGCGCTGCTGAGCCCGTCAGTGCCGACGAGCAGTAGTGCTTCCCTCGAGCGCGGCGGGAGCCGCCCGAGGGCGTCCCTGGCCGCCTGAGCACGGGCCGACCCGTCTATCTGGGCCTCGAGGCGCTCGATGTCGTCATCGTCGAGAAGCGCCCGACCCTCAAGCCTTCTCAACGCGGCTGCCTCGCGCAGCCTTCGCCGCTGTTCGTTCGCCATCAGTCGAGCGGCTACCCCAAGCAGCCAGGCTCCCGGTTCTCCCCGAGCAGGGTCGTACGTAGCTGCCGCGCCGACAGCGGCGACGAAGGTCGCCGCTGTCACGTCGGCAACGTCGGCTGGCTCCGAGGCCCGCCGGGCTGCGAACCTGATCACCCGGTCCACATGACGACGGTAAAACAGCTCCAAGGCGACGGGGTCGGCTCCCAGCCGAGGCAGCAGCTCCCGGTCGGACGGCTCGGTCCCCATACTTGTAATTGGTCGCAAGCAGTTCCGCGTAACAACTTTCTTACTGGACAGTCGAGTCCCGGGCGTCTTCGCTACGCCATCGTCAGCTGGCCGTCCGGTGGACACCATCTCCCCTGAATGTCGGTTCTCCAAGCGGAAGTCAATGCATATCAACGGCTCGGGCTCGCCCGACGGTCGTTTGAGCCTGCGACAGAACGCTCCTGTAAAAACGTTGGCCTAGTTAGCCTTCCCGCTCCTAGCCCTGGCCTTGGGCACCGTGCCCTGCGCCCCGGGAGGCTCGATCAGCTGTGTCGAACTGTCGGCCTCCCCGCTCTGGCAAGCGGCACTGGCGAACGCTGTAGCCACGCTCTTTGGCACGACTATCCGCCAGGCGTCGAGGACGAGCTCGCTTAGTTCGGCCATGTCTATGGCAACCAGGCGGACGCGCGCCCAGTTGTACCGCATGTCCGAGGGCAGCGGCATGAGGAACTTGTGCGGGTCGGACGCGACCAAGGCCTCGCGCTCCTCCTTCGGGAAGCCGAAGCCCATGAGCCTCTCGTCACGCGAGAGCGCAACGTAGACGATCCTTCCCACCCGGAACTTGACTCGGTCCTGGACCAGGGCCTCATAGGACCGGGGCAGTCGAGACGCGAGCGCCCGGACGTCGTCGATGGTGACCATCGTCCAAGCCTGCCTCACACACGGCCAACAGCGGCGCGCACACGATCCCCTCGAGCGACAGAATACTCTTGAGCTGGTCGATACCCCCGGGACTCGACCATCGTGGAGCGGAACCTACTACGCCTACGACGGCAGCTCAGAGGCGCCAAGGACGAGAACCAGCAATCAGGTGCGCTGTCGTTGCGGCCCGCTCTGGAGGACGCCTGCACCTCAGTGCTTGGATGTGCACATGACCAGCCAAGAGGAACCCTCCCGAGTGGTCATCGTGACCCGTGAGATCAGGACCAGCGCCAAGCGGATTTTCGAGCTCATCGCAGACCCAGCGTACCAGCCTCGCTGGGACGGCAACGAGAACCTAAAGGAGGCCGCGGCCGGACAGCGCGTGCGGTCCGTAGGCGACGTGTTCACCATGCAGCTCACCATGGGCAGCGTCCGGGAGAACCACGTGGTCGATTTCGCTGAGGGTCGGCGAATCGCCTGGCGACCGGCCGAGCCAGGTCAAGCGCCGCCCGGGCATCTCTGGGCCTGGGAACTCAAACCCCTCGGCACGTCGCGGACGCTGGTTACCCACACATACGACTGGACCGAGCTTGCCGATCAGGAGCGGTTCGCTCGAGCCCGGGCGACCACAGGCGACAAGCTCCGCGCCTCGCTCGACCGGCTCGCCGCCTTAGCTGAAGGGCCTGAACGGTTCGCAGTGAACCCTGAGCCATGACAGTGTTGATAGATCGGTCGCCACGCACGACCCGTCCGAAGACTTGAGCCGATCCCTGATTCGTAGGCAACCCCAGCGGATGGACCCTATTTCGGAGCTCGACGAATTGATGGCCAACGCCTGGCCTCCCGCTGTGCAATCCCGTCATGGGGACTGGCCATCACCGACGGCGGCCAGGACTACATCCTCACGAGGGCCAGCGGGACCAGCGCAGCGGCACCGCTCTGGGCCGCCGTGATCGCGCGAGCCGACCAGTACGCAGGCCGCCACCGGGGCTTCGTTAGTGATCGACTGCCCGGGAAGGGAGCGCGCCCGAATATCCCATCTGAATGCGGCCGATCGGTTGAAGACTCCAGGCTCAGACAGCGCATAGCTCGGCGCTCGCCGACGGGAACCGAGCATGCGCACAGATCGCCGACCTTCCTCGCGCCCTCTTGCTCAAGGTCAGCCTCGCTCTGAGGTGAACGAGTTGCACAATGCCGACGTCGGGCAGCCGCCCGACGTGAGTGAGTGCGCCCTGTCTCTTCTGAACGTTGTGATAATCGGTTGCGAGCTGGTAATTGAGAGGGCACCGTTGTGAGCCGTGGAGGACAAGAGCCTGGGACCACCCAGCAGGGGGGGGAACGCACAACCTTCTCCTGAGGCCGCTCGCGCCGGGGGACGAGATGGTGGCTCGGGCGGCGCACACCGAGCTGTCAGCGGACGGCTTCACTTTCCTCCTCGACCTTCGCGACGGCGAGCCATGGTCGTCCTACTTGGCTCGCTTGCAGCTCCTCCAGAGCGGAAGAGATGGGCCCGAAGATTGGGTGCCTTCCACATTCCTCGTTGCCCAAGTTGCCGGTGAGCTCATTGGCCGTACCTCCATCCGCCACTCGCTGAACGCATGGCTGGCGCGATGGGGTGGCCACATTGGCTACGCCGTGCGCCCCTCTTTCCGAAGCCGGGGGTATGCGACCGAAATCCTGCGCCAGTCCCTCGCGATAGCGAGCGCCCTCGGTTTGGACAAGGTGCTAATTACCTGTGACGACGGCAACGCCGCCTCTGCCGCGGTCATCGAGCGCTGCGGTGGTGTCCTCGAGGACATAGTGCCCGCTGAAAATGGTGCTCCGGCCAAGCGCCGCTACTGGGTCGAGCACATACCCGCTAGCGCGACCGAGAGGCTGAACCTGTCCAACTGAGTGGGCAAGGGGCGACGAGGTCCCAGATCCCTCGGTTGTGGCTCGTTGCAGCGGGTACCACGGCGAGCCGACCCTGTTCCCACGTCGCCTGTAGTGGCTTTAGGTCACAATGGCTTCATGCGGCGGGTCTCAGTCGTCGGGAACGCGGGCGCCGGCAAAAGCCGCTTCGCCCAGCGCTTGGCTGCCGAGCTTGGCGCTCGCTGGGTCGAGCTCGACGCTATCCACCATCTGCCCAATTGGGAACCGATCGACCCTGGCAATTTCTATGAGGTAGTCGACAAGATCGCTTCGACCGAGGCGTGGGTGATCGATGGCAACTACCGCTCGGTTGTCGTAGAAGGGCCCGTATGGCAGCATGCCGACACCGTCGTGTGGCTCGACCTTCCGAGGCGGACCGTCGTGCGACAGGTGATCGTGAGGTCGCTCCGGCGCGTTGTCCGGCGCGAGCGGCTCTGGAACAACAACCAAGAGTCGGTCCGTAACCTACTGGCTTGGGATCCCCACCTATCGATCATCCGTTGGGCCTGGACCCAGCACGGGAAGTACCAGCGCAGGTTCGGGTCGGCGATGGCCTCAGCAGAGCTCCGTCGCCTCGAGTTCGTCCGGCTCACATCGCGGCGCGAAGCAGAGGCGTTCCTGGCTCGTCAGCGCGAGAAGTGACCGAGCTGACCAGAACATTCGTTATTGCGTGCCACCGCCATCCGCGAACCCGGCCGGCGCTTGGCGCCCCGAGCGACGGTCCCTCGAGCCCGAGGTCCGAGGTCCAGTCATCGGGACACCGAACGAGCAGCCTTACCGCTGCCTCCTAACCGACAGCCAGAGCCCTGAGGACATGGTCGACGGCCACGCGCGTCTCGTCGTCGCTGTCTGGCCACAGGTGCCCGTAGGTGTCCAGGGTTTCCATTGCTGACTGGTGGCCGAGGCGGCTCTGGACCGCCTTCACGGAGCAACCCTTGGCAATAAGAAGGGACGCGTAAAAGTGGCGCAGGTCATGAAAAGTTGCCCACGTCGGCAGCCCGGACGTGTTGCCGGCGCGGTGCCACATCTCGTTCACGGCGCTGCGCCACAGTGGGTTGCCCGTCGCATTGGTGAAAACCACCCCACCGGGACCAGGACCGTAGCGGGCAAGGTGGGCGGCCAGGACCGTGCATATGACCTGGGCATCGGCACTGTGCGAAACCCGGCCATGGTCTTGGGCGGCCCGAACTCGGGCACACCGCCACGGACGGCAACGAGCTGGCGGTCCACGCGGACATTGCGGCGCAAGAAGTCGACTCGGTCGACTGTGAGGCCGAAGCACTCAGCCTGGCGCATCCCCATGCCGGCGGCGAAGACGATGAGTGCCCGGTAGCGCTCGGGCACGGCTGCGGCGAGCGCCTCGACGTCGCCGACACTGAGGGGCACCACCCTGGTGGCAGTTCGTTTGGGCAGTGCTATCCGAACGCACGGCGACGCGGCAATCAATCGGTCGCCCACCGCGGCCTTGAAGATGGTGGACACCCACCGGTAGACGACCTCGACCGACCCGGGCGCCAGCGCGCCGCTCAGCGACTTCACCCAGGCCTGGATTCTCGCTTCGGAGGATGGAGCCGAGTGGCCTCGTGCCGAGGATTGGGTAGGCGTGGAGGCGGAGGTAGGTCTCGGCTTGGGCGGCCGTGCTGGGACGGTGCACCTGGGTGGCTCGCCACGACTCTGCATACTCGTGGAAGGGCGTCCGTGCCCCGGCCGGGTCGATGTAGACGCCCTTGGCCAAGTCCCCCCGGACACCGTCGAGGAACGTCTGGGCGTCGCTCTTGCGGGCGAACTGGCGAGTCTTCTGCGGTCCCCCCGGGTACTCCCGCCAACGAGCACGATAGGTCCCGTCTATGCGCTTATCGATGCTTGCCATGAACCCCAAATCACTGTCAAAAGAGGCTTGCAAAGTCCTCACTCAGTCCTCAGGTCCTCAATCAGTCCTCAGCTCTGAGGACAACAACGGTGTGTTTCGGTTACTCTCGGTGAACATCGGTAAGATAAAAGTCCAGTTCAGAGCATTATAGATCATGAAATGGCAGTCACGACGAGTGAGCCGGCCTGTAGGCGGGATTCTGTCCACCGGGCCGTCGCCGACGCCGGATAGGTGGTCATCCATCTAAGCGGTCTACCTGGGGACATCGGCCGGGCCAGCCGTCCCACGTTTGACCTTGCTCCGGGTGGGGTTTACCGAGCCGCCCAGGTTGCCCTGGGCGCTGGTGCGCTCTTACCGCACCGTTTCACCCTTACCTCGGCATCGACCTCTCGGGCGATGCTTTCGGCGGTTTGTTTTCTGTGGCACTTTCCTGCGGGTCACCCCGACTGGCCGTTAGCCAGCACCCAGCCCTTTGGAGTCCCGACCTTCCTCGACCAGGTCGCGGGCCGGGACTAGCGGGACCACGCCTGACCGCGACCACCTGGCCGGCTCAATCGTCGAAGTGGAGCTTACTACTAGCTCACGGCGGCCAGAAACCCAGCTGGGAGGGAGGCGCGAGCGTGGGCCGAAAAGGAGGGCGGCCCTGTGCCGGGAAGAGAGCGCAGCCCAGTGTCTTGAGGGGGGCAGCCCCGTGCACGCCGCCCCTTTAAATGTCACTCCCCCGGTGTTGAATGGACAACATGCCAAGAGCGCCGGCCCCCCTCGAGCTCCACCCGGCCATCGCCGCCTGGTTCGCGGACCGTTTCCCCGAGGGCCCGACCGAAGCGCAGGCCCAGGCTTGGCCGCTCGTCCAGAGCGGCTCCGACGTCCTCGTAGCTGCGCCCACCGGATCCGGGAAGACCCTGGCCGGCTTCCTTATGGCTATCGACCAGGCATACCGGGCCCACCAGTCCGGTGAGCAGCTCAGCGGCCGTACCAGGGTCGTGTACGTCTCCCCGCTCAAAGCATTGGCAGTCGACGTCCAGCAAAACCTCGAGCGCCCGCTCGCCGAGATCGCTGAGGCCGCAGAGCGGCTCGGCCTGCCGGTGGCCCCCATCACCGTCGCTGTCCGGACCGGGGACACGACTGCGGGGGCGCGCGCAGCAATGGTCAAGGACCCCCCAACGCTCCTCGTCACCACGCCCGAGAGCCTCTACCTGTACCTCACGGCCGAGCGCAGCAGGCAGACACTGACCGGCGTGCGCACGGTCATCGTCGACGAGATCCATGCTCTGGCCCGCGACAAGCGAGGGTCGCACCTGGCGTTGAGCCTCGAGCGGCTGGAGCACGTCCAGCTGGAGGGACGGCCACAGCGGGTTGGGTTGTCCGCAACCCAACGCCCGATCGAGGTGACCGCCCAGCTCCTCAGCGGCGCCGGTGCGACGACACATCTCGCCGGGACTGTCCAGACCACGCACAACGAACGCCATGTGGAGATGGTGGACTGCGGCCACCGGCGCGACGTGCGGGTCAGCATCGAGCTACCCGAACAGGAGCTCGCGGCCGTCCTTTCCCAAGAACAGATGGCCGACATCGTCCAGCGCATCGCCGCCCACGTCAAGGGCCACCGGACGACGCTCGTTTTCGTCAACACCCGGCGGCTGTCCGAGCGCCTCGCCCACCTGCTCGGCGAGATCCTGGGACCTGACCAGGTGGCGGCTCACCACGGGAGCCTGTCGGCGGAGCGGCGCCGGCGGACGGAGTCGCACCTCCGCGCCGGGGAACTTCGGGCACTCGTGGCGACCGCGTCCCTCGAGCTCGGCATCGACATCGGCCCGGTCGAGCTGGCCTGCCAGGTGGGTTCCCCGAGGGCGATCTCGACCTTCCTGCAGCGGGTCGGGCGCTCCAACCACTCCCGCCACGGGGTACCCGAGGGCGTCCTTTTCCCAACCACGCGGGACGAACTCGTCGAGTGCGCGGCGCTGTTCTCAGCCGTCCGCAAGGGCCGCCTCGACGCAGTGCTGCCTCCCACCGCGCCACTGGACATCCTGGCGCAGCAGGTCATCGCCGAGGTCTCAGCTGCCGGCGAGTGGCAGGAGGAGGGGCTCTTCGACCTTCTGCGCAGGTCCGCCCCTTACGGCGAGCTGGCCCGGGAGGACTTCGACGCCGTCGTCGAGCTGGCGTCAGAGGGGATCCCGACGGGTCGTGGGCCTCGCATGGCCTACCTCCACCGCGACCGCGTCAACGGGGTCCTGCGGCCTCGCCGGGGAGCCCGCCTGGCGGCGCTCACGAGCGGGGGCGCCATACCCGAGGTCGGCGATTACCGCGTTATTGCCGAGCCCGACGACATCCTGGTCGGCACCGTCAACGAGGACTTCGCCATCGAATCGATGGCCGGCGACGTCTTCGTTCTCGGGACTCACTCATGGCGCATCCGCCGGGTCACCGCCGGCGAAGTTCGGGTGACAGACGCCGAGGGTGCCCGCCCGACCATCCCCTTTTGGGTTGGGGAAGCACCGAGCCGCACGGCCGAGCTCTCCGAGGAGGTTTCCGATCTGAGGATGGCTATCGCCGAGGAGTTGATCAGGGCCGGCCCCGACGCCGCCGTCCGCTATGTAACTGCGAGGTGCGGGCTCGAGAGCGAGGCCGCCGAACAGGTCGTCGCATACCTTTCGACCGGGCTCGAACAACTCGGTGTCATGCCGAGCCAGGCCGACGTGGTCTTCGAGCGCTTTTTCGACGAGGCCGGCGGGATGCAGTTGGTCGTCCATTCGCCCTTCGGCGGGCGGGTCAACCGGGGCTTTGGCCTCGCTCTGCGAAAACGCTTCTGCGTGACCTTCGACTTCGAGCTCCAGGCGGCCGCAAACGACGATTCGGTTATTTTGTCGCTCGGCCCGCAGCACAGCTTCCCGCTGTCTTCGGCGGCTCGCCTGTTGCACCCCAACACCGTGAGAGCCACTCTCGAGCAGGCCGTGCTGGCGTCGCCGATGTTCACCGCTCGCTGGCGCTGGGACCTGAGCCGCGCCCTTGCCATCTTGCGGTTCCGGGGCGGCAAGAAGAACCCGTTGCCCATCCAGCGAATGGAAGCAGACGACCTGATGGCGGCGATCTTCCCGGCGCTTGCTGCCTGCCAGGAGAACACGGCGCCCGGCCCGATCCAGCTGCCCGACCACGTCATCGTCCGCCAGGTGCTCGAAGACTGCCTCCACGAGGCGATGGACGTGGACGGCCTGCGGCACGTGGTGGCGAGCCTCCATTCCGGGGCGATCACGTCGCATTTTGTCGACTCGGTGGAACCTTCGGTGCTTTCGCACGAGATAGTCAACAGCGAGCCGTACACCTTCCTCGACGACGCCCCTCTGGAGGAAAGGCGCTCCCGCCAGGTACAACTGCGGAGAGGCTTGCCTGTCGAAGCGCGTGACCTTTCTCGCCTCGATACCGCAGCGCTGGAGAAAGTAAGAGCCCAAGTGGCACCGGCTCCCGCCGGTGCGGAGGAGCTCCACGACCTGCTGCTTTCCACCCTGGTCCACCGCCCCCGAGCCGATTGGCAGGACCCGTTCAGTGAGCTCGTAGCCGCCGGGCGGGCAATGGTCGTCCGGCCCGGCGCGGGCGGAGTGGGCGCCGATATTGGAGTGGGCGCCGATGTTGGGACCGGCAGCGAAGGCCCGGCCGGGCTACCGGACCTCTGGTGCAGCACCGAGCGGCGCGACTGGGCCGAGGCGCTCTTCCCCAAGGCGAGCTTCGACCCCGATTACAGGCTGCCCCAGGCGATGCGCTCCCCCACCTCACCCCCAGCCGCCACCGCGCCCGACGCCGACGTGGCTGCAGCAATGGCGGTCCGCGGCCACCTCGAGCTCACTGGCCCGGTAACCGCCGAAGGCCTGGCGCTTGCCTGTGCGATGACGCCGGGACAGGTACAGATCGGGCTCGCCCGCCTGGAAGCGGAGGGCTTCGCAATGCGGGGCCGCTTCGACCCGGCGCTCGGGGCCAACGAGCAGTGGTGCGCTCGCCACCTCCTTGCCCGCATCCACAGCTACACGCAGAACCGGCTGCGGCGCGAGATCGAACCCGTCAGTTCGCAGGATTTCATGCGGTTCCTCCTGCGCTGGCAGCACGTGGCCCCCGGCACGCAACGCCAGGGACGGGCAGGGCTGCTCTCGGTGGTAGAGCAGTTGCAGGGGTTCGAGCTCGCGGCTGGCGCCTGGGAGGAGTCAGTCCTGCCGGCCCGGGTGGAGAATTACCAACGGCGCTGGCTGGAGGACCTGTGCCTTTCCGGAGAGGTCGGCTGGGGCAGGCTGTCGCTGCGCGCACCCGAAGCGGACGGCCAACCCAGACGGGGTGCCTCCACCCCCTCCCGGGCCACCCCCGTCACCTTCACGCTCCGGGCGGACCTGCCATGGCTCACGATGGCGACCCGGGGCAGTGCCTCGCCCGAGGAACCTGCCCATGGGGCCGCCCGCGACGTGCTCGACGCGCTCCGCTCCCAGGGGGCGATGTTCTCCTCAGACCTACCCGGGGCAACGGGCCGCCTCCCGGTCGAGGTGCAGGAGGGCCTCTGGGACCTGGTCGCACGGGGGATCGTGACCGCTGACGGGTTCGCTGCGGTGCGGTCGTTGTTCTCGCGCCGCGAAGTATGGGCCCGCCGGCACCTACCCGAACGCCGGCGGCTCGGGTTGCGGCCCAACCCCGCCACCCTGCGCGCCATCCGACAACCAGGGGAGGGGCGCTGGGCGCTCCTGGCCACGTCCGCTCGCACCGCCAGCCCGCCCCTCGCCACCGACGAGCTTGCCGAGCACGTCGCCGGCCAGCTCCTGGCGCGCTGGGGCGTCGTGTTCTGGGACATCGGTGCTCACGAGGACCTGGCGGTGCCGTGGCGGGAGATCCTCTGGGCGCTACGGCGCTTCGAAGCTCGCGGCCTGGTGCGCGGCGGGCGCTTCGTAACAGGTTTCGCCGGCGAGCAGTATGCCCTGCCGGATGCCCTAGACGAGCTGCGCCACGTCCGGCGCACCGAACGCAAAGGGGAGCTCGTGCGCCTCTTGGCCGCAGACCCGCTCAACCTTTCGGGGGTCATCCTTCCAGGCAAACGCGTGCCCGCCCTGCGGACGAACAGTGTTGTCTTCCGGGACGGCCTGCTCGTGCCGGTGGAGCAAAGTGCCGAACCCGTGGCCGGTGCCCTTGACCGTCTCTAGCTCTATCGCTATAGATAACGACTTGGCACAAGAGCCTGGAACAAAGAACAAGCCGGTGGCCCCCAAGCGGAGGCCACCGGCTGGTAGGTCAATGAGGTCGTCTAGCCGACGAGAGTTACCTTGACAGTTATAGTCTTGCCGCCGTTCACGCTCACCTTGGTATTCACCTTGATGGTGTGGGCCTTGGCACCTTTCAGCAGCTTTATGCCTGTCGAGTTCAACCGGACGGGGTAGGTGTGGCTGTTGCCAGCCTTGAAGCTGTAGGCAGTGCTCCCGACTTTGCTCGTAACGTCACTCAACGTTATGTAGCCCTTGCAATTGCTCACCTTGCATTCCAGCTTTATCCCAGGCCTGTGGCCCGACCCCACGGTCGCGGATTGTGTGACCACTGAGACAACAGGCACAGGTTTCGGCACTGTGGTGGTTGTCGTGGGCACCGTGGTGGTCGTCGTGGTCGTCGTCGGCACGGCGCCAGGACCGGTCACGCTACCCACGATGGTGATGACGTCGGTGCTACTGGCGACACTCGGGTTGATGACATCGTTGGCTGTAATGGTCAGCACGTCACCGGCGTTGATGTTGTGGGGCACCGTGAGGGTGACGGTGTTAGTCGAACCGCCGCTCAGGGCCGTTACAGTCCCGGAGCCGGCTGAGTTCGTCGTGTCCACGATGCTGAAGTAGCCCGCAACGTTGGAGAACGTGGTCCCCGTTGGGGCCTCCAGCTCCAGGGTGCTCGTTCCCCCCGAGAGCGCTGCGGTGGCCTCGACGTTGGAGATCGTGTATGTGGCTAGCGATCCCGTAGTCGACGGGTTTACCGCGACCACAACCCCGGGGCTCGCATTGGTGCTGATCGTATAAGGGGGGGCGGTGGCGTAGTTGGGGTCGGCCGTCGTCTTGACCTCGAAGTCGCTGACAGTCCCGGCGGCGGGGTTGATCACCCCGGCAAGGAGCACGGTGACCGCGTCCCCCGCGTCAATGGCCTCTTGCAGGGGGATCAGTGCGGTCCCGCTCGACAAGAAGGTCCCCGTCGCGACGAAGCTCCACCCGAGCGTCTGGTCGCTCACATCGACGCCCGTGACGAGACTGAAGTTCGTCGGGCCGGCGATCTCGCTGAGGTCGATGTCCCCGCCGGCGCTCACTGCGTCCGCCGCACGGAAGCCGATTGTGTAGTTGGTGGAGGCTCCGGCGATCGGGTTAGAGGGGACGACGCTGAGGCTGCTGACGGAGTTGCCGAAGGTGACCGAGGCGGTCGTCAGGGGCGTGGCGTTGCCGGCTTGCACAGTGACATCGTCGGCCTCCGTGGCGGAGTTGTACGCCGGGTTGGTCCCCTCGGCGGTGATGGTGACCACGTCGCCGTTCGCGAGAGCAGTCGCGAGTGTCAAGGTGACGCTGACGCCGGTCGAGGAGGCGGCGCTCACGGTGTCCGCCGTGGCCGAACCGCCCGAAGGCGTGTACGTCACGCTGTAACCGGCCGCCCCGTTGTAAAAGGCGATCGTCTCTGTTCCGGCAGTTGCGTTTGCAATCAGCGTAAGGGTGGTCCCGAGCGAGGTGAGGTTCTCCACCGTCACGCTGTTGATCGTGTAGGTCGCGTTGGCGCCGAAGGAAAGCGAGCTAGCTGTCAGCGACGAGCCTGAGCTGCTCACCGAGATCTGGTTGGAGGTCGCCGGGTAGTTGTCGCCCGAGGTGGTGACGGTGAAGTTGAAAGTGCTCGTCGTGGCGGGCGCGTCAGCGGTATAGATGACCTCCACCGAGGTCCCGGCGCTTATGGCGCAGGTGCTGTTGAGTTCGATCGTGACCGTTGCGGCGGTGTCGATGCCCGCGCCACCCGAGCCGGTGGTCCCCGACTGTATGCATGAACCGCCGCCGCCGACCAGGGCGATGTTGGCGGGGACCGACCCCAGGCTTTCAGAAGGCGTAACGGTTACCCAGCTGTCGCTGGTCCCAGATAAAGAGGCGGGCGTAGTGAACGTGACCGTGAACTGGGTGGAAGCGCCCGTCGTCGCCGCAGCGGGGGAAGCAGCAATAGCCGTCACGGCTCCTGTCGGCGTCCCGATCGTGTAGTAGCTGCTCGTTACGTCCGCGTAGGCGGGCAGGGCGGTGACAGCTAGCCCGGCGCCTAGGCCAACAACGGTCACTGCGAGGCCAGCACCTAACCACCTGGCCCGGCCCAGTCCTCGCCTTCGTGAAATAGCCGAACGACCTGTTTCTTGCATTGACATCGTCTCCCTTACGGGCAAGGCGGGGTTCCCACCCGCGATTTGCTAGTGTACGGCCGTCCGTCGCTTGACCGTCCTTATTGATTGCTAAGAATGAGCACGTCCACGCTATGGACCTGGAAAGCCGGCGCTAACCGGCCGAGCAGGCTTGACCGGCCTGGCGCCTACGAGCAAGCTGGCACCATGGCTACTCAGAACGACGCCCGCCGGAGCGCTCTGTCACTGGGTAGCCGTTCCTAAATGGTCGGCCTGGACGAGATCTCCCAAGCTGCCGACCGCCTCAGGAGCGTCATCCGCCCCACTCCCTCGGTATTTTCCAATGCCCTGTCCAAGCTCGCTGGGCGCCCTGTGTTCGCAAAGCCGGAGCAATTTCAGCGAGCTGGTTCGTTCAAGATCCGGGGCGCGTTCAACAAGATCTTTGTGCTGGCCGAAGCGGGTGGTGCCGAAGAAATCGTGGCCGCCTCGGCTGGGAACCACGCCCAGGGGGTAGCTCTGGCTGCCTCGCTTTGCGACTTGCGCTCCACCGTCTTCATGCCCGCGGGGGCGTCACTACCCAAGGTCGAGGCCACTCGCAACTACGGGGCCGATGTGCATTTCGTGCCCGGCAACGTTGACGATGCGATCGCAGCTGCACGAGACTACGCAGCGAGCGGGCGTGCTTTCTACGTCCCCCCCTTTGACGATGAGCTCGTGATCGCCGGCCAGGGCACGATCGGCCTGGAGCTCGCCGACGAAGTGCCGGGCGCCGGGACAGTGCTGGTCCCGGTCGGTGGAGGCGGTCTGCTCGCCGGCGTTGCGGCAGCCCTGCGCGGGCGCGGGAACCGCGCCCGCATCATCGGGATCGAGGCCGCCGGGGCGGCACCGATGCTCGCCGCCCTCAACGCCGGGCACCCCGTCGAGCTGGGTTCAGTGGAGACCATGGCGGACGGGATCGCCGTGCGTTGCGTGTCGCAGCTGACCTTCGAGTACGCAAGAGACCTGGTGGACGGTATCGTCACCGTCGACGAGGAACAGATCAGCCGGGCGGTGCTCCTCCTCCTCGAGCGGTGCAAATGGGTGGTGGAACCGGCCGGAGCCGTACCGCTAGCCGCACTTCTCGCGGGCCTCGTGCCAGGCGATGACCCGGCAGCGCTCGTCGTTTCTGGCGGGAACGTCGACCCTCTCCTGCTCACCCGGCTGGTCGAGCACGGCCTGACGGCGGCCGGGCGCTACCTGATGGTGCGGGTGGTGTTGGCGGACAAGCCTGGTGCGCTCGCAACTCTGACCAACGCCCTTGGGAAACTCGGGCTCAACCTGTTGACCGTCGAGCACAGGCGTTCCGGGGCTCCTGTAGGGGTGAGCCAAGTCGAGGTTATCCTCACCCTCGAAACGCGTGACCCCGACCATCGCGACGAAGTTGTCCCGTCTCTACAGGCGCAGGGTTTCCAGGCCGAGCCGTACCGCCGCTGATCTCAGAACTCGCGAGGAGCACGTCTTGGTTTGAGCGCAGTGCTTTTGCGGAAGAACCACGATAAACAGGCAAAGTTTCGTGATGTCAGCATTGCACGAAGAGTGATCCGGGGCTGGTCGAGCCGGCCGGGCCTGGTCGCAGGTGTTGCACCTCGTTTTACACCTGAGGTGCCTTTCGGGCCGATATCGTGGGGCGCTGTGCAGAGGACTGACATGTTCGCGACCGACGCCGTCGATAGCGCGCTGGCGGTCATCTCCACATTGGAACCCACTATCCACGCATGGGCTTTCCTCGATCACGACCGGGCGCGTCGCGAGGCTGCCGAGGCTGCGATGCGGGGAGGCTCGCTCTTGGGCCTCGTTGCCGGTGTCAAGGACATCTTTGACACCGCTGACCAGCCCTCTGAGTACGGGTCGCCGATCTACACCGGTCACCGGCCACTTGCTGACGCGTCTGCCGTTGCGTTGCTCCGAGAAGGTGGGGCGGTCTGCATAGGAAAAACGGTGACATCGGAGTTCGCCTTCGCCCATCCGGGACCTACGACCAACCCGCACCGCACGACGCATACGCCGGGGGGCTCGTCGATGGGCTCGGCGGCGGCCGTCGCGGCCGGCATGGTGGACTTTGCTATCGGCACGCAGACCGCCGGTTCGATCATCAAGCCAGCGAGCTTCTGTGGCGTGTACGGGTTCAAGCCGACTTTCGGGAGCGTATCGATTGCGGGTGCCAAAGCCTTCGCCCCGTCGCTCGACACCGTCGGGTGGTTCGCCAGGAACCCCTTCCTGCTCGACCAGGTCAGGGTGGAGCTGACGGGGCAGCGGGAGGCTGCGATGCTCGGGCACAGCCCGACGATCGGGCTCCTGCGTACAGAGCAATGGAACGAATGTGCCGAGGACAGCATGCGTGCCGTCGTAGCAACCGCAGACATAGCACAGGCCCTCGGCGCCAACGTTGTCAACCTCGACATGCCGGCGCCCATGGCGGGCCTAGCCGACAAGCAGCCGACGCTTATGGCCTACGAGGCATCGCGTTCGCTGGCATGGGAACACCGGGCCAAACGTGACGAGCTTTCCACCGAATTGAGGGAAATGCTGGACCGGGGCCGCCGTGCCGATGGAGCTGAAATCAATGCCGTCCGCGCTCAGAAATCGGCCGCGCTGGCGTCGTGCGCCGAGATGTTCGCTCGCTGTTCTGTCATTTTGACCCCGGCCGTCATCGGCGAAGCACCGCAAGGGCTTGGCCATAGCGGCGACTCCCGCTTCGCGCGCCTCTGGAGCCTGCTCGGGTTGCCGGCTGTATCCATCCCGGCGGCGACAGGCAGCACCGGCATGCCAGTCGGTGTCCAGCTTGTCGCGCCTGGTGGCGACGACGCCCACCTCCTGGCAGTCGCGGCGTGGGTCACCGGCGGCAAGTCCGTCCCGGTGGCAGGGGCACACGCGCCTCAGGGCGTCCTCGCCTAACCCCAGGAACCCGAGCTCTTGGAGACTGAACTCTTGGGGGCCTTGCCCTGCCGGCCTTCCCGGCCTGCCGACAACGCCCTGGCCCTGCTCCTCGAGGAATTACGAGGCACCGGCGGTGATCTGCCGGTGCCGGTCGTGTAGGCCGTCACCACCCGGGCTGAGGCACATGGAGTAATGAACTCAGTTAGATGACACGTACATTAACGGCTTGAAGCCCCTTAGGGCCTTGGCTCGTCTCGAAGTCGACCTTTTGGCCCTCTTCGAGATTGCGATAGCCCTCGCCGGAAATCGCACTGAAGTGCACGAAGACATCGGGCCCACCAGCGTCCTGGGTGATGAAGCCGAAACCCTTCTCACCGTTGAACCACTTCACAGTGCCAGTTGCCATGACGAATCCCCTCCTTTCCTGGCCTTAGTCGACCCGGGGATCAACGGGTCACGGCCTGGCTCTGTCGAGCCGGAGGGACATCGTCCAACTTTGGTGCGTTACCCTCGGCACCAACGGTAGCACGTCGGTCAGAACGTGGCCTAATCATCCCAGGGCGCGCTATTATGGGTGGTACCACTTGGTAGTCGCTATTGGTGGGCCCGGGACCCCGGCTGGCCAACGCTTTCTCCCAGTTTTGGACAGCAGGAAGGGGCCCGTGTGCCAGTCGACGCCATTCAAACCAACACCATTCAAGGACACGCTCGCCGACACCGCTCTCGGCGACACCTTGCAAGGCGACACCTTGCGAGCGAACGCCGAGTTCGCCGGCAAGATGGCCAGCGGGAACGTGCAGGCCAAAACCAGGATTGGCGGTGGCAAAGCACCGTCTGCCATTGCTGGCGTGACGGCCCGGTCCATCACGATCCTGCTCCTGGCAGGTCCGGTCGTCGCAGTAGCCGTCTCGGTGCCCCTGCTGTGGGGCCGCGCGGTCAACCTGACCGACTTAATCCTTGGGGTCGTCCTTTACGCGATCACCGGCCACGGCCTTACCGTCGGGTTCCATCGTCTGTTCACCCACCGGTCCTTCGAGGCCAACCGAGGGCTGAAAATAGGCCTCGCCGTTGCCGGCTCGATGGGGATCGAGGGCTCGGTTGTCAGCTGGGTCGCCAACCACCGCCGCCACCACGCCCACAGCGACAAGGTCGGAGACCCTCACTCCCCGCACATCCTCGACGAAAGCCCAGTCGGGCAACTGCGTGGCTTCATCCATGCTCACGTCGGCTGGCTTCTTTCCCCGGACATGACATCGGTGGAGCGGTACGCCCCCGACATCCTGCGTGACCCCGACCTGGTCGCAGTGGGACGGATGTTCCCCTTGTTGGCCATCGCCTCGCTGGCAGTACCGTTCGGGATCGGATGGGCGGTGTCTGGCACCCTGGTCGGCGCCATCAGTGCGTTCGTGTGGGCTGGCCTGGTCCGTATGGCCCTGCTTCACCACGTGACCTGGGGTGTCAACTCGATTTGCCACATGGTCGGACGCCGCCCCTTCACCACCACAGACGAGAGCCGCAACGTCGCCGTCCTCGCGGTGCTTTCCATGGGCGAGTCGTGGCACAACCTCCACCATGCGTACCCGACCTCGGCCCGCCACGGCGTCCTACGCGGCCAACTGGACTCGTCTGCTCGCATCATCTGGCTGATGGAGAAATTCGGCTGGGCTACGAAAGTTCGCTGGCCGGCCGCGGCAAAGGTGAGCGCCCTCACCGTACCGGTCGCCCCCACCAGCATCGCCGCCTGAGCTGGACGTGCCGGCAAGCTCGGCAGAGCTCGTCAGCACCCAACAGAAGTCACATACAAGCTCAACAAGGGGCCCCCATCGAGCCGTGCCGTCCGAGCGGCGAAACGTGGCGTCGAACTAACTACGGGCTCCGTCTCCTGTCGCGACGAGCGGGCGAAGAGGGTATGAGGTAGGGGTGACCGACGATTCGCGACAAAAGATCTTGGCCGGAGCCGCTGCCGCACCCTCGACCCGTCGATTGATGGTGGCGGCGGCGTCGGGAGGAGCAGTGGCGGTCGTCGCCGGGTTCCTAGCACCTTGGCAGACCGCCCCACTTCTGGGCTGGACGAGCGCTTCGTCGATCTGGTCGTTGTGGGCCTGGTTCATCGTCCTGCGCCTCGACGCCACCGAGACCAAGGCTCTCGCCACTCGAGAAGATCCTCATGGGGCGACGACAGATCTGCTTCTTACCAGCGCAGCCGTGGCGAGCCTAGTCGCCGTGATCATGGGCGTGATAAAAGCGGCGGACCTTCACGGTGACCAGAGGGCAGTCCTTCTGGCGTCCGGCATCATGAGCATCATTACGTCTTGGGGAGTCGTGCACACCGTCTTCACACTCCGCTATGCGGCGCTCTACTACACCGGCGTCGACGGAGGTATCGACTTCAACCAGGAAGAGAAACCGACGTACACCGATTTCGCGTACCTCGCCTTCACGATCGGCATGACATACCAGGTGTCCGATACCAACCTCACCAGCAGGATCACGCGGCATACGGCGTTGCGCCATGCCCTTCTGTCTTACCTGTTCGGCACCGCGATCTTCGCCGCCACGATCAACCTTGCCGCCGGGCTCGCCAAGTAAGCGAGCTACGCCGGACCAAAACGCTCCGCAGTGCTCGCGGCAGAGCCCGGCGCAAAAGGCACAGCCCGGCGGCCCGGCAAAATTCGGCTCAACCGGCCAAGTAATCCTCCGGCAGTCCCTTAGGTCGACGACATCGTGATGGTGGCACCTGACGGCGGCTGGAAGACCGACGACGAGGGGTTCGTGTTCAGGCTCGTGATCGTGAACGCGGAGTTATCGCTCGAACTGCTGCCCGTGTACTTGACCAACCCGAGGATGCCATCAGAAGTAATGCACCATTCGTCGTTCACAGCCTGGCCGTTGTTCTTGCCGCTCAGTTTGGTGCACTTCAGGGAAATCCCGTTGACGCTCGTGCTCGAGTTGCTCACGTCGTAACCCTCGAGGGCGGCGACGGCCGACAGCGACTCAATGATGACGGCATAGTCTGCACCTGTAAAGGCGAACGCCGGCGAGGCGTCGATGGCATCGCTGCCCGTCGCTTCTGCGGTCTCTACGCAGCTCCACTTCCCACCGCTCGTGTCCTGGCTGCAGTCATAGGAATCCTTACCGTTAGCCACCCAGGCGGTAGCTCCGCTGCCGTCGGACGCGGGCGTGGAGTAGGACCATTTGCCACGAGGCTCCTGGGCAATCGTGATGGCGGACGACGCCGAGCCACCCCCCGTCGACTTATAAGTCGCCTCGTATTTGGCGTTCTCGCCCTTTTGGATCTGCGACTCGAGGTTTTTCAAGTTATGGGCGGCGTCTGCCAAGTTATGGACTGCTTTTATTGCGTTGCCGATCGCGCAGCCTCCGACGCCGAAGCTCAAGCTGAGGGTAGCGGCTACCGCTGCTCCACGCCTCAGGACAATTGGACGAAAAGCCCGCCATGGACTGGTGCCCGGGCTCATAGGGTGGCCTCCTGACCTGGCCCCATATTTCGGGGCGAACCTAAGTTCTTCTAACCATAGATGTTGAGGTAAGCGCGCTCACGGGTCGTCCCAATGAGAGCACATTCTTGGTTTTCGGCTGTTCCAACCGCGAAGTCAAATGTTTTGCGACGCCCCGGCGAAGCCTCTCAGTTCCCGGACGGGGTAGGCGGCAGAGGGTGGCCGAAGGCGAAGATATGCACAGGGAGTGCGTCGGGGGGACGGTCCGCCTTGTCGAGCACGCGGGAGTTGTAGCGCGTAAGGAGGGCGACGATCTCGTCACCGAGCAGTTTCATCTCTTTAGAGTTGAGTCCCAACAGGTGGTGTACGAGGGGGTGAGCTGAGGGAGAGATCCCCCACTCGCGACGGTCACCGCGTCAACCTCAAGAAAGCAGTTCCTACACAACTACTTGAGGAGGATCACGGTGACTGTCCCTTCCACTATTGACGCTGCCGCCTGGCTTGGCAAGTACCTCGAGGGCGACGACGGCGACAACGACTTGGCCCGGGCCATGCTCCAGGCCTTCGCCGAGACCTTGATGTCGGCCGAGGCGTCAGCAACTTGCGGTGCTGGCTATAACGAGCGCAGCGAGGAGCGCACCAACTCCCGTAACGGCTACCGGCGGCGCCCCTGGGACACCAGGGCGGGGTCGATCGACCTGGCCGTGCCCAAGCTCCGAGAAGGCAGCTACTTCCCCGACTGGCTGCTCACGCCTCGCCGGCGGGCCGAGCAGGCCTTGGTGGCGGTGATCGGCCAGGCCTACGTGGAGGGGGTGTCCACCCGCCGGGTCGACGACCTGGTCAAAGCCATGGGCATCGACGGGATCTCCCGCTCGGAGGTGTCGCGCATGGCCGCCGAGCTCGACGCCAAGGTGGCCGCCTTCCGGGACCGGCCCTTGGACTGTGGGCCTTACCGCTACATGTGGATCGACTCGTTAACACAAAAGGTCCGCGAGGCGGGCCGGGTGGTCAACGTCTCCGCCGTGGTGGCCACCGCCGTCAACCACCAGGGCCAGCGAGAGATCGTCGGCTTCGACATCGTCACCGCCGAAGATACCGCCAGCTGGACTGAGTTCCTCCGGGGCCTGGTGGCCCGGGGCCTGGCCGGCGTCGAGCTGGTCATCTCCGACGCGCACGGCGGCATCAAGGCAGCCATTGCGACGGTCCTGGCGGACGCCACCTGGCAGCGTTGTAGGACGCACTTTATGGCCAACTTGGCTTCGCGCATCCCCAAGTTGAGCTGGCCCATGATCGCCACCTTGGTCCGTTCCATCTTCGAACAAGCTGACCGCGACGCCACCTGGGCCCAGCTCGGTGATGTAGTTGACAAGCTCACCACCGCCGGCTTTTGTGACGCCGCCTTATATGTCCTGGACGCCGCCGATGACATCTTGGCCTTCAGCGCCTTCCCCGTCGAGCACTGGCCAAAGATACGGTCCAATAACCCTCAGGAGAGGCTCAACAAAGAGATCAGGCGGCGGACCGATGTGGTCGGGATCTTCCCCAACCGCCACGCCATCACCCGCCTGCTGGGCGCCCTGCTCGTCGAGCAAAACGACGAGTGGATCGTCGGGAAACGCTACATGGGGGCGGAAACTCTCGCCGCCCCCAGGACCACCGCCCCGTCGGCCGCCGACCCCAGACCCTCGATCGAGCTCGCCGCTGGCTGACCTCCACGCAAACTCCAGAACTAAATAACACCACTGGCCAACCAGTTATACGCGCACGCCCATCAATCGGCTACCGGGGCAAAGAAACCCTTTACACGATTACTGTTCTTTGATATCGTCAAACACGAGCAGATAAGCGAAACGCTAATCACTCAGGTTGATGCGAGGATCGCAACCTCGTACACCACACGTTGGGACTTGACCTCTCTTTAGCTGTCAAGTACGTGAGGCCAAAGGTCGAAAACGCCGACGTGAGCCAATCCGTCGGGAACGATCCGCGTCCTGACCGCCACTCGCGGAGGCGCTGGTAGGCGGTCTCCTGCAGGCTCGCTTCAAGAGCTTCTTCAGCAGAAGTGAACTCCGGGTCGCTCAGGGGCCCCCCTTTTACCTTGAGGGTAAGCGACACGGCGCGCCAGGGCCGGCTGCGGCCGCGCCCACCGCCGGCCTCCTCGACGAACCCGTACTTTGCGAGCGTCCGAAGGTGCCAGGACATATTGCCGGGACTGTCGTCGAGCAGCTCTGCGGCACGGGTCGCCGTCAGGGGCCCCTCCCGCCTGAGGGCCTCGAGAAGGGCGATGCGCACGGGGTGGGCGAGAGCTCGCATGGTCCGAGAGCCAGGATTGATCGGGCACATGGTGCGCTCCTCGGGTGCTCTGTGTTTCACAAGACATCTTGTCACAAGGACTCTTGTCAAGAACCTTTCCCCGGGCGGGACCACTTCGGGCCCGTTGCGAGGGAAGCTTGCATACGTCTGTGCCTAGTGCTGCCTCCAGGAACGTCGCCTGTCGTGGCACTAGGGCCGGGTGCTCAGCATGGGAGGGATGAGCTTGCACGAGCGAACGCCACGACCCCGGGTGACCGGCGCGATCGCCGGCGCCACCGCCGCGGGTTCGATGCTCGGGGCAACGCAACTACTGCACAACACAACCGGTTTTATGACGTTGCAACAAGTGACCTCGGGCGGCGTGCTGCAGCTCGTCCCAGGGACGGTCTTCGGGTACGTGATCGACGGTCTGCAAGAAAAGGCACGCCCTCTTTTCCTGCTTGGCCTATCCGTAGCGATAATTGTGGCGGGGGCGTTGGCCGGCGCGGCTCTCGCGCTTTGGCGAGCTGGGGCCGAACGCGGGGCAACCGCGCACGCCGGGCGGCCCTCGCTCGAGGCGGTGGCGATGAGGGCCCTCGCCTCCAGCTTGGCGCTGTGGGCGATCTCGATGCCATTTGTGCTGCTCGGCAATCAATCGGTACTTTCCGGTGCCACTGTCACGGTCTTTGCCGAATGGCTCGCCGTGGCCCTCCTGACCGAGGCGGCTCTTTCCTCGCCCGGTCCGGCAAGCCGTCGCCGGGCTGCTGCTGACGCGGCCGCGACCCCTGCCGACGGCAGGAAAGCGGTCAACGGGCCGATCACCGCCCGAAGGGAGTTCATCGAAGCGGTGGGTGGTGGTGCGGCTCTTGTCACCTTGGGTTACCTCGGCGCCCGGGCTGCCCGCGCTGGCGCCCCATCGCTCGCCGAAAGCGCCGGGATCGACAAGCAGCTGCACCAAACGGCGCCTCATCCGACCGGTAGGCGGTCGTCGGTTTTTGGCGACCTTTCGGGGATAACCCCAACCGCGGACTTCTACATCGTGTCCAAGAACATCGACGGCGACCCGATGGTGGACGGCAAGAGCTGGGTGCTGCGCGTGGAGGGCGACAAACCGTACTCGCTCAGTTTGCGGGAGCTCCTGGCCGAGCCCCATGTCGAACAGGTGCAGACGCTCGAATGCATATCCAACTACGTGGGCGGTTCGTTGATCAGCACCGGGGTGTGGAAAGGCGTGCCACTTCGCCGCCTCCTCGAACGTGCTGGCGTCCCCTCAGGCACGGTCGAGATCGCTTTCGGGTGCGTCGATGGTTACACCGAGAGCCTCCCACTCGAGGTGGCCCTCCAGCCATCGACCCTTGTGGCAGACCATTTGAACGGGGGACGGCTCCCGGACGAGCACGGCTATCCGGCCCGGATCCTTGTCACTGACCGCTACGGGATGAAGAACCCCAAATGGCTGACACTGGTGCGCCCGATACCTCACCCCATCACCGGCTATTGGGAAGGGTTCGGTTGGAGCGACCAGGCGATCGTCAACACAACCTCGCGGATCGATTACCCGCTCAATACGCAGGTTCTCAAGGCAGGAGAACTGGTGCCTGTTCGAGGCATCGCCTACGCCGGCGACCGCGGGATCTCCAAGGTAGTGATAAGCCTCAACGGCGGGACAACCTGGCAGCCGGTCACGGTCCAGCCCACGGCGTCGCGCTTCGCCTGGTCGATCTGGACGTTCCCGTGGGTACCTGCTCGGGGGGACTACACGCTCATGGTGCAGGCGACTGACGGTCAAGGCAACTTGCAGGTCGCGTTCCGAAGCCGCGGGACCTTCCCGAGCGGTGCGACCGGCCTTGCCAACGTTCTCGTTACCGTGACCTGACCGACGCCGCGCTCAAGCGGTGGACCAGGTGCGGGCTTGTCCCGGGTTTGGGCCGTCGAGCGGCCGGTAGTTGACACCGAGCGCGTCCAGCCGAGCCAAATGTGCCGTCAGGCGGCGCTCGAAATCCTCCCAGGAGCGGTCTCGGCCGGACCAGGCCACCTCGGCGAGCGCGCACGCGCGGGGGAAGTTCATGTACTCGGCGTGCTGGGGCGTGACCACGTACTCGCTCCACAACTGGCATTGCGCTCCAATGACCCGGTGCTCCAGGTCCTTTTCGAGGTCGTCCGGTACCGGCTCGAGGCTGTAGACCTGCTCCACGCTGATGGCAGACCGGATGGCGAGCGGTTCACGGGGGTCGTCGGAGTACGCCCAGTCGAAGTAGCACCATGGTTCTGGGGCCATCACGACTTCGAGCCCGGCCCTGGCGGCTTCGACGGCGGCCCGCCAGGCATTCTTGCCCTCCCAGCACAGGATCACCGACCCGGGCGGTGCGCCGGCGTCCACGATCTCGTTCCAACCGACGAGCCGCCGGCCCTTGGCCGATATGACCTCTGACATGCGGGCGGTGAACCACCCCTGCAGCTCCTGCGGCCCCGCCAGCCCGAGCCGCTCGCACAACTGTCGGGCCCGGGGGCTCGACTCCCACTCGGTGCTCGGGCACTCGTCGCCGCCGATATGGACGTACCGGCCGGGGAAAACCTCCATGAGCTCCTCGAGCACGTCGGTGCAGAAACGCACGGCATTTTCCTCGAGGTTGAGCACGTGTTCGCTGATGCCCCAGTTGGTGAGCACCTCCAACTGCTCCCCCGTGTTGCCGAGCTCAGGGTACGACGCGATGGCGGCCTGCATATGACCCGGCATATCGATCTCCGGCAGCACGGTGACGAAACGCCTCGCCGCATACTCGACGATCTCGGCCAGGTCGGCCTTGGTGAAGAACCCGCCGTGAGGCGTACCGTCCTTACGCCCCTCTCTGTAGTGGCCGGCGGGAGACTCGCGGCGCCACGCTCCCACCTCTGTCAAACGTGGGTAGCCGTCGATTTGTACCCGCCAGCCCTGGTCATCGGTCAGGTGTAGATGCAGGACGTTCAGCTTGTGGAGGCTTGCCAGGTCGACGAGCTTCAGTACGAAGTCCTTCGGAAAGAAATGCCGCGATAGGTCCAAGCCGATACCGCGCCACCCAAAGCGCGGTGCGTCGGAGATTTCCACTCCCTCAACGGCGACCGCTGTGCGGGCCATTGAAGGAGCCGAGCGGAACAGGTCGGCAGGGAGCAATTGGCGGAGCGTACGGGTCCCGTAGAAGACCCCCGCCGCCGTGGGGGCCACGATCTCGATGCCGCCTGCTGTGACGGTCAAGCGGTACTTTTCAGCGCCCGGATCCGGGAACGCTAGCCGGGCGGCCGCTCCGTCACCGGTGCCAGGGCCTAGATCGTCATGGCTGCTCCGCACCTCGAGCCTGATCACGCCGTGCACGCTGGCGGCACCCGGCCCGGCCCTGTTGACCTGCCAGCCTGTCGCCGCTCTCAATTCAGACGCGAGCAGTTCTGCGACCCCTGATGAGGCGCTGTCAGCCGAAATGACCATCCCGTCAGAGAGCTCCGCACCGGGGCCTCCTTGGCGGTAACTGGTCGGACGAGGGAGCAGTTCCATCACTATGAGCGTTCTCCTGTTGTAGACGGTGCCGCAGAGACCGACGGCGCGGCAGAGAGGGGACGGGCCGCCGAAGCCAAGTCCCGGGCCTCAGCCAGCGCGACATGGCAGGCGGCCAACTGGCCGGGCGCAACCTCTCCGAGGACGGGTGTCACATGCCGGCACTGTTCGATGGCGAAGGGGCAGCGCGGCTCGAAGCGGCAGCCAGGCGTAGGGTTCACTACCTTGGGCGGCTCACCGACGTCCGACGAGCTGGTCTCGCCTAGGGGGGCACGGGGGTCCGGTACGGCCGATAGCAACAACTGGGTGTAGGGATGGCGGGGAGAGGCAAGCAGCTGCTCGGTTGGCCCGATCTCGACGACATGGCCGGCGTACATGACGATCACGCGATCAGCCACGTAGCGGGCCGAGGCGAGGTCGTGGGTGATGTAGAGGATGGACACGCCCTCGCGTTCGCGCAGCCTGGCCATCATGTTGAGGATGCCCACCCGGATGGAGACGTCGAGCATGGAGACCGGCTCGTCGGCGAGTATCAGCTTGGGCCGGAGCGCCAGGGCCTGTGCGAAGCCGACGCGCTGGCGTTGGCCACCGCTCAGCTCGTAGGGGTACCTGGACAGCATCGACTCGGCCGGTTGGAGCTCCACGGCGTCCATGACCCGCAGCGCCTCGTCACGGCGTGCTGCACCGGCGATCTCCGGCCGGTGGAGCTCGATTGCCCGCATGATCCCGTGCGACACCCGGTAGGCGGGGTTGAGCGAGCTGAACGGGTCCTGGAAGACCATCGGGACATGGCCGCGGTAGGCGAGCTTTTCCTTCCTGCCCTTGAGGGTGCTGAGGGTGCTCCCGTCGAAGCGGATCTCCCCCCCGGTTGGCTTGTAGACCATTGCGAGGAGCCTCGCGATCGTGCTCTTGCCGCTCCCGCTCTCGCCGACGAGTGCGACGATCTCCTGGCGGGCGATCGTGAAGCTGACATCGTCCACCGCGTGCAGCATCTTTTTCGACCACCACGCGCCCAGGCTGAACTGCAACGTGAGCCCGGACACCTCCAGGAGCGGAGCCGCCTGCCCGACCTGTTCGCTGGCCCCGTTCGGCGCCGGGGCGGGCCGGGAGGCTGTGGGCCCCCCCGCAACCGGTTCGCCGGCTCTGCGCGCAGAACGCCCGGCGAGGCTCTCAAGCTCCCCGGCACCGTCCCTGTAGAGCAGGCACCGCACCAGAGAACCCCCCCGGTTGTAGACCGAGGGCGCCTCCGAGGAGCACTCGGGCATCGCTTCGGCGCAGCGGGGATGGAACCTGCACCCCGGAGGCGGCGACGCCAAATCCGGCGGGGAACCTGCGATGCCAGTGAGGGCGACCTTTTCCCCGCGTATCGAAGGGAACGCTTCGAGCAACGCTCTGGAATAGGGGTGCCGGGGGATGCCGAAAACCTCTGAAGTTGCACCGAGCTCGGCCACCTGACCCGCGTACATCACGAGCAGGCGGTCCGAGAAGTGCCTTACGAGCGAGATGTCGTGGGTCACGAAGATGACAGCGAACCCGAGCTGTTGCTGGAGTTCCTTGATCTGGCGCATCAGCGACCGCTGGGCGACGACATCGAGCGCCGAGGTGGGCTCGTCCATGATCACCAGTTGCGGCGTGAACAGGAGCGCCATCGCGATCATCGCCCGTTGCCGCATCCCCCCCGAGAGCTGGTGCGGGTAGCTCGACAGGTGGACCGGGTCGATCGAGACCAGGCGAAGGACCTCAGCGGAGCGATCGGCGATCTCCTTGTTCGACATTGCCGAGTGCGTCTTGCAGGCGTCGCGCATCTGCTCGCCAACGGTCATCACCGGGTTGAGCGCGTTCATTGCGCTCTGCATCACGACCGAGAGCTCGCGCCATCTCACGCGGCGCAGCCTTCTCTCGCTCATCAATGCCATCTCCCGGCCGACGAAGGAGACACTGCCGGCGGTTATGCCTGCGGGAGCGTTGAGCAACTGGGCTATGGCGTACACGAGCGTCGACTTCCCGCACCCAGACTCGCCGACGATAGCGAGGAACTCCCCACTGTCGAGATCGAGGTCGACATCGTCGACGGCGACCACCGGGCCGGCATCGGTAGCGTACGCAACGGAAAGATGGCGGACCTCGAGCAGGTGGCTTCCCCGCTCCCCATTGGCCGCCCCTCCCCCGTTGGACGACCGATCGCTCGAGATCCCCGCTGTGGCAGCGCCGGGCATGCGCTTCACACTGCGGCGGGTCAGCTTGCGCACGGGCCGCAGCGCCGGGTTGGAGACTTCGTCGAAGGCATAGTTCAAAAAGGCGAACGCCGCCCCGAGCAGGGCGATGCAGACGCCGGGCATGATCGCCCACAGCGGGCTTCCGACGTCGAGCGCCTCGTTGTTCTGCGCCCAGTACAACATGTTGCCCCAGGAGAGCGAGTTCGGGTTACCGAGCCCGATGAACTGCAACCCCGCCGCCGTCAGGACCGAGAAAACGGCCGTCCCGAGGAACGAGGCCACGATGAGCGATGTCATCGTCGGGATGATCTCGGCCACGATTATGTAACCACTTCGCTCCCCACGTACCTGCGCAGCCCCCAGGAAGTCGCGGCGGCGCAGGGACAGGACCTGCACGCGCAGTTGTCGTGCCCCGTAAGACCACCCGAGCGCTCCAAGCACGATGATCATCACGAACAGCCCGATACCGCGTAAGTAGGCGGCGATGACGATGATGAGCGGGAAGATCGGTATGACCAGGAGCACGTCGGTAATAAGCGAAAGCACGCCGTCGGCCAAACCACCCAGGTAAGCCGCCGAAACGCCGACGATCACCGCGATGATGGTCGCCAGCCCACCCGCTGCAAAAGCGATAATGAGCGACTGGCGTGCGCCCCAGATCAGTTGGGAAAATACGTCCTGGCCCTGAGAGGTTGTGCCCAGCCAGTGCGCGGCGGACGGCCCGATACCGGGGTCGAAGCTGAGCGAGGTCGGGTCATAAGGCGAAAGCTCGGAGGGGAAGATGGCGAGGACGATAAAGAACCCGAGCATGAGGATCCCCGCAGTGGCCTTGCGGTTGTGCCGGAGAGAGCGCCAGAACAACTCAGCTCTGCTCTCTCGTCCGGGGGTCGAGGACCGCGGTCAGCACGTCGGCAACGAGGACGCTGAATAGGACCGCAACCGTGATAAGGAGGAAAAGGGCCTGCATCAGCGGGTAATCGAGGTTGTTCACGGAGGTGAGCAGGAGGGTGCCCACGCCAGGGTAGTCGAAGACGTACTCGACGAGGATCGCCCCCGACACGATAAAGCCAAGCGACATCGCGAACCCGGTGAGGTTGGGGAGGATGGCGTTCTTCCCGGCGTAATGCCACATTATCCGCCAGGGCCTCAAGCCTTTAGCCCGTGCCATGCGGACATAGTCGTCCGCCAGGATGGTGATCACGTTGTTACGCATCGTCAGGATCCAGCCCCCGATCGCCGTTATCAGGATCGTGAAGGCCGGCAGGACGGCGTGCTGCAGCACGTCGCCGACGTAGTGCCAGTCAAGGCCCGGGGAATCCGTGAATATGTCGTAGGGGTGCTCGGCGGGGAACCATCCAAGTGTTATCGCAAAAACGTAGATGGACAGGAGCGCCATCCAGAAGTACGGGAATGCCGAAGTCACGACGAATATCGGTGGGAGGACGCTGTCGAGCCAGGTCCCTCTCCTCCACGCGCTGATCAAACCTATGAAAGTCCCCAGGAAAAAAGCGGCCAACGTCGTGACGCCGACAAGGCCGAGCGTCCACGGCACCGCCTGGGTGACCATGGTGTCCACAGACGCACCGAAACTGGTCGTCAGCGAGATGCCGAAGTTCAGGGTGACCACATGCTCCCAGTACGTGACGTACTGGCTCGCAAGGCCCTGGTGTGCACTACCCCCGAGCAGCGCTAGGAGCGCGTGAAGGGCCTGGGGGTTGAGGTGCGGGTGCTGGACGACAAGGACCTGTGCCGGGTTGCCGGGCATGAGGCGCGGGATCAAAAAGTTGAGGCTTATCGCCGCCCACAAGGTGACGGCGAAGAAGCCCAACCTCCGAAGGACGAACCTCATATTCCCAGCTTCTCACCCGGCACAGGCCTTTCGCCGGTCTACTTGTAGTACAGGTGGAGCAGGACAACACCCCAGTCCGGCGTGAGGTACTGGCCCGGCTGAGCGTATGGGTTGCTCTGTGTCACCCAACCCCCGATGTTCTGGGTGTCGTACTGGTACCAGTCGACCTGCTCGGTGACCGGGATCACCGGCAGCTGCGTGAGCATTACGTTTTCGAGCTGGTCGATGACCGAGTGCTGGACAGCGGAGCTTGTTGTCGCTGCGTAGTCAGCGATCAGGGTGTCGGTCGCCTTGTTCGAGTAACGCTCGTAGTTGCTCGGAGCCGCAGTACCTACCGCGGCCGTGTTGGCGGAGAACAGGATAGAGCGCATCTCGTAGTAGGGCGTCGGGCCGCCGGTGTCCCAGTCGTACGCAAGCTGGAACTTGCCGTCGGAGACATCGGTCGAATAAGTCGAACCGGAAAGGTTGTCCGGCGTGACCTGGATCCCGACCGCCTTCAGCTCGCTCTGGATGACGTTGACTGCCGAGACCCAGTCCGAGAAGCCGGCGTTGTTGATGAGCGTGAACGACAGCGGCTTGCCTGCCTTCTGGAAAATCCCGTTGCTCCCCTTCGTGTACCCGGCAGCCGTGAGGACCGCGATCGCCTTCTTGGGGTTGTACGCGTAAGCATTGCCGTACTGGGCTGCCAGGCTCGAGTCGTACCAGTTGGAGAACGTCGGCGTAACCACGCCTGTCTGGTTGGACCCAGGCTCTTCACCATACTCGCCGATCTTGCCGACCTGGGGGCGGTTGATCGCGTAGGCGATCGCCTCACGAACAGCTGTAGTAATGAGCGGGTCAGTCAGGTTGGGCCAAATGTTCACGTTGTAGACAGGGGCGAACCAGTAGTGATAGTTCGTCGGGTTGGCGGAAATGTAGAACTTGTTGATGTTGGGGACGAACTGCGAGCCCCACTGGTCGACACCGCTCCTCAGGTCCTGATTGGCCGAGTTGTTGGAAAGGTAGGAGGGGAAGTTGACAGTCTCGATCTTCGGGAGCCCTGGCTGCCAGTAGTGGTCGTTTTTCGTGTAGCGGATATCGGAACCGTTGCAGCTCGACATGGTGTACCCCCCCGTACCGACCGGGTGCGGGTCCAGGAAGGTCGTCGGGTTTTTGATTGCCGCCCAAAGATGCTCCGGGACGATCGGAGTCTGGTCGGCGATGTAATAGAAATACGAGGCTGCCGCTGACTTGAAGTTGAAGGCGACCTGGTCGGTCCCCACGGGCACCACGCTGCTGAGCACCGACCAGTCCGAGTTGAGGTCGAGCGCGGGGAACTTCTTCAGCAAGTTGAAGCTAAAGAGCACGTCCCGCGCGCTGAAGGGCTGCCCGTCGGACCACGTGACGCCCTTGCGAATAGTGAAGGTAAGTGTTTTATTGCCGTTGCTCCACGCCCACGCGGTCGCCAGCCACGGGGTCACGGAGCCGTGGTTGATCGAGTCGACGTACGCCAACTCCTCGTACACCGGCCCGAAGGAGAAATAGAAGTCAGACGCGTTGTACGGGTTGAACTGGCAGGGCCAGGTGAAACCCCATTCGTCGGCGATGTTGAGGGTGTTGGAGGCGGCGCTTGTTGCGTCAGGCACCCGGGCGGTCCTGGCGGCCGCGGCGGCGGTAGTAACGCCCGTCGCTAGAACGCCGCTGACAGCGATCGCGCTGACGAGCACCGTGAAGCGGCGTGCCAATTTCGTTTTGGTCACTGGTCTCCCTCCTGCTTAGGGGAACATCTGATGGCCCGTCTTTTGGTTTGCCTCTTTTGTGTGGCGCCGCAGTCTGCCGCTCGGTCTAGGCCAGTATTGCACCTCGAGGCGCCCAGGGGGTGCTAGCGGTTCTGGGGGAACCCTAGGTCGACCGAGCTGGACGCCGGGTCGGGCCAGCGGGACGTCACCACCTTGGTGCGGGTGAAGAAGCGGATCCCGTCCGGCCCGTACATATGGATGTCCCCGAAAAGCGATGCTTTCCAGCCCCCGAAGCTGTAAAAGCTGACGGGCACCGGGACCGGGACGTTGACGCCCACCATGCCGACCTGGACGTCCGCCTCGAAGCGGCGGGCTGCTCCCCCGTCACGGGTGAATATGGCCACACCGTTGGCGTAGGGGTTGGCGTTGACCAGGGCGAGCGCCTCGTCGTAGCTCCCCACCCGGACCACCGAAAGCACGGGCCCGAAGATCTCGTCGTCGTAGACGGGGCTGCCCGGCTTCACGTCGTCGATCAGCGTGGGCCCCAGGTAGAAGCCCGGGCCGGCGGGCACCGAGGTCCGGCCGTCGACCACCACGCGGGCTTGGCCGAGGGCCTCGGGGCGGAGGTACCCGCTCACGCGCTCTTTGTGCTCGGCTGTGACTAGGGGCCCCATCTGGCAGGCGGGGTCGTCGCCGGGGCCCACCTTTATCCGCGGGAGCCGTTCGGCGATGGCCTTGACCAGCGGGCCGGCTACGCCGCCGACGGCGACGACGGCCGAGATGGCCATGCAGCGTTCCCCGGCCGAGCCGTAGCCAGCCGAGACCGCCGCGTCCGCGGCCATGTCGATGTCCGCGTCCGGCAGCACGACCATGTGGTTCTTGGCCCCACCGAGGGCTTGCACGCGCTTGGCGTTGCGGGTGGCGGTCTCGTAGATGTGGCGGGCAACCGGCGTCGAGCCGACGAAGGACACCGCGGAGATACCCGGGTGCTCCAAGATGGCCTCGACGGCCTCCCGGTCGCCCTGGACAACGTTGAACACGCCGGCGGGGAGGCCAGCTTGGCGCCACAGGTCGGCAAGCACCAACGAGGCCGACGGGTCCTTCTCGCTCGGCTTCAGGACGAAGCAGTTCCCACAGGCTATGGCGTTGGAGCACATCCACAACGGGACCATGGCGGGGAAATTGAAAGGCGTTATGCCAGCGACCACACCCAGGGGTTGCAGGACGGAGTGGACGTCGACACCCCGGGACACCTGCTCGGAGTGGCCACCCTTCAGCAGGTACGGTGCCCCGCAGGCGAACTCCAGGTTCTCCAGGCCGCGGGCCACTTCACCTTCGGCGTCCGAGAGCACCTTGCCGTGCTCGGAAGTTACAACCGCCGCGAGTTCCTTGCGGTTGGCATCGAGCAGCTCACGCATGCGGAACAGGACCTCGGAGCGCCGCGAGAGCCCGGTCGCCCGCCAGGCGGGGAAGGCTGCGAGCGCCGCCTGTACGGCCATGTCGACGTCGGCAGCGGACGCGAGGTCCACCTCGGCCACCTGCTCGCCGAGAGCCGGGTTGTACACCGGGCCGGTCCGCCCAGAGGTCCCCACGACGGAGCGACCGTCGACCCAGTGGCTGATCCTTTTCATGTCAGTCCTCCCTGTTACAGGTCTATCTGTCACGTTACGGGATGGGGTGGACCGGGTCGCTTGGTGCCCCGATGACGAGCACTGGTACCGACAAGCTCCGGATCAGGTAAGGGACCGAAGAGGGCATCTCCTCGAGACGACGTGCCCTGGCAACGCCCCCCGGCTGGTCGAACCGGCCGAGTAGGCTCGCCGCTCCGCTCGGCGAAATAGCCTCGATCTCCCGGTATCGTGCCGACTCCTGGAGAATGGCCCGGCCTCTTTCAGGCCCGGGCCTCTTGCCTCAACGCAGAGCTGAGCAAGAAGTGCCGGGTGCGGGGGACGTCTGCTTCGTTGCTGTCCTGGACGATCACCGGGACCGGCGCCGGGAGCGCCGCGTGCAACTCGAAGACCAGGTCGTAATCGAGCTGTCCAAGCCCAGCGGCCGAGTAGGCGCCGGTGGCGACGACGTCCTTGGCATGGAGGGCAACGGTCTCGGCGCCGAGCACGCCGAAAGCGTGCCGAAGGATCCTGTCCTGGTCAGAGGCGGTAGCAGGCGTAACTAAATTGGCCGGGTCCAGCACGATCCCGATGAACCTGGCGTCGTTGCCGAGCTCGGCGAGCAGGTCGCTTGCCCGAGCGGCGTCGGCCACGATGTTGCCCAGTTCGGGCTCTATCCCGAGGCGCACACCTGCCCCCTCGGCCGCCGGCAACAGTTTGTCAAGACCGGCGCGGAGCTCAGCCCAAGCTTCCGGGGAGGAATTGGCTGGGTGAGCCCGCCACATATCCTCGGCGTCGCGGGTCCCCGAGCACAACGTGACGACCTCCGCACCAAGCTCGGGCGCTCGGCCGATCAGCCACTCGGCTCTGGCCGTGTACTCGGCACGCTGCGCGAGGTCGGGGTGAACGAGGTTATAGGTGCACGAGAGCCCCCAGATCCTGACCGCGTGCGCCTCGAACGCCGACCGGATGCCGGTGAAGTCGACAGCGGCTCCAACTGGGGGGACGGTGGGCGCCCCGATGCACGAGAGGTTGAGCTGGACCAGCCCGAAGCCGGCGCCGGCCACGGTCGCAGCCACCTCCTCGGCAGTGGCCCTGGTGAAGATCCGGGCAAAGATACCCAGCTCCACGGTCATATGTGCACTTCCTCGCCTCCAATTGGCGTTCGTAAAGATCGGTGTCGCCGAAGGACGGGCTTAGCGTGGTGGCCTCACCCTCAATAAATAGCGGTCTTTACCTGAGCTTCGTTGACATCTGCGACGGTGAACCCTGGCCGCCAGCGCGCCACCGTGAGTGCGCCGGAGAAACCGCAGCGCATCGAGGTCGCTGATGTCCTTGCGAACCGTCGGTTCGGTCACCCGGACCAACGTGGCAAGTTCGCTCACGCGAATGCTGCCCCGTGTGTTCACGATCTCGAGGATCTGCCGCCGCTGCTCCCCCGGGAACATCCGCAGCTTCTCGCCGCCCAGTGCGACCGGCTCGTCTGGGGAGTGCGGCCCTGCGCTCACAGCACCGCCTCTGTGCTTACGAATTCTTTTGGTTCCGCCCGTAGTCGAACCTTAATAGCGGAATATCGTAGCATTTCATGATGCCGCGACAAGAGGCACGGTGAGGTGAGCGAGTCGACGAGGAAGAACCTCTGCGCGCTGGGTATCGACTTGGGCACCGGGTCGGTGAAGACTGTCATCCTGGACGCCGCCGGTCACCAGCTGGCAGGTGCTTCGGCGCCGGTGCGGGTGTCCAGCCCGCGCGCAGGGTGGGCCGAGTCGGATCCCGAAGACTGGTGGTCAGCAGTCCGGGCAGCAGTCCACGAGCTGGTCGAGATGTTGGCTGGCACGCAGGCCCACGTTGGGGCGATCGGGTTGTCGGGCCAGATGCACGGCGTCGTATTGACGAGCGCAAGCAGCAAGCCGCTCCGGCCCACGATCCTGCACCTAGACCGTCGTGCCCAGGACGACCTCGACGCCTACCGCGCCCTGCCTGAGCAGATCCGCGCCGTGCTGGGTAACCCGCTCGTCCCGAGCATGGCGGGGCCCCTCCTGCATTGGCTGGCGTCCAACGAGCCAGAGGTACTGAACAACGCCGAGTGGGCGCTGCAACCAAAGGACTGGTTGCGCCTGAGGCTCGTCGGGAGCGCCGGCAGTGAGCCGAGCGATGCCTCGGCCACGCTCCTTTTCGACTTAGCCCGTTCCTCCTGGGCGGGCTCGGTGATCGCTGGCCTCGGGCTGCCCTCGCGGGTACTACCGCCCATTGGCCAATCGGGAGCCGTAGCCGGCCATCTCGGCGCCGCGGCAGCCGGCGAGCTCGGGTTGCCGCCTGGTACCCCGGTTGCCTTCGGCTGCGCCGATACTGCGGCGGCGTTGGTGGGCACCGGGTTGTCCGACGTCGGGCCCGTCCAGCTCACCGTCGGTTCTGCGGCGCAAGTTGTCACCCTTCGGCGGCGCCCAGATCCGGATCCCGGTCTGCGTTACCACGTCTTCGCGAGCGCATCCCCCGACCTGTGGTACGCAATGGCTGCGGTCCAGATCGCCGGCATCGCAATTTCATGGGCGCTGGCGGCCTTCGCTGCAACGTGGGACGAAGCTTACGAGGCGCTTGCCGCCGCGCCAACGGGGGCCAACGGAGCATTGTTCGTGCCTCACTTGGCTGGCGCGAGGTCACCGTCTATGGACCCGTCGGCTGGAGCTGGTTTCGTGGGCATAGAACTGCACCACGAGCGGGCGGACCTGTTACGCGCAGTGTTCGAGGGTGTTGCCTTCTCGATTGCCGAGGCCGCCGCCAGCCTTCCAGAGTTCGCCGATGCCCCGGTGCTCCATTTCGCCGGGGGAGGCACCCTCCACGCCGAGTGGCGCCAATTACTCTGCGACGTACTGGGTAAGAAGCTGCTCGTGGTCGAGAACCCCAATGCCTCAGCACGGGGTGCGGCGCTGCTTGGCGGCCAGGCGACCGGGATCATTGGGGAAGTCAGCGAAGAACCTCGGATAACGCGGGAGGTAGAGCCCGATCCGCGATCCCACGCGTACCTGAGCCGGGTTTTCGAACGTTGGGAACAGGCGGCGGCAGCCATCTCCGCGCCCTCGCGGGTCAGGCCGGGCAACCAGGTTACGAAATAGGCGGCGGTGTCCCTTCGGCACTGGCCAACAACGCGGGGTCCCAGTTACAAACCGTGCACGCATGGCGGAATGCCGACCGGGCAAAATCGAGCCCGCTAGCTCGTAAGTCAGGGACGTCGCGGACATCGTCCCAATCGAGGATGTACTCACCAAGGGCGACGTCCCAGTGTGCAGCTGGTGGGGACAGGGCCCCCGGAAAACCCTTCGGGCGCCGGGTGCGCATAGGCATAAAAGGCTGCCTTGGTGTGCCTCGCGTCGCCAGGCCACCAACCGATGGCTACTTCCTGCGCGTCCATTGCGTTGCGCATGATGAAGTCGTCCGACGGCGGCCTGGCGGGCAGGCCGGAGAACAGGCTCACCGCAAGATCAAACGAGCCCCACCATGCGTTGACCGGCGTCGTCCGTCCGCGGTACGGGGCCCGGAAGGCAGCGAGCACAAGCGCCGCTCGGGTAGCGGCGGCGAAATAGCGGGCGACCTCATCTGGGTCGTAGCGCGCGTGCACGGTGTCCTCGTCGAGCAGCACCTTCCACGGGACCTCCTGCGGTCTCGGGTCGATAGTCACCGGGCCGACGAGGCTACTCACCGTCTCTAGGACCTCGCGCGTGACCGCGCCTACGGCGCGACCTGGCACGAGCGCGACGCGGCGGTTTCCTCCGTTGCTCGTCTCAATGACCACTTCATGCACTCGCAGGTCGAGCGCAACCACAAACGTGCCCGAACCGTCCGGTGACGGGAGCGGAGCAGTCTCCCAACCTCTCGCTGTCAGCCGCAGCGCCGCATGCTGGAGCTGGGGCTCAGCGGGGGCAAGCGCCACTGCGAGCTTGCCGAGGACCTGGGTGTGCGCGTGCAGCGTGTCGCAAGTACCGCTCCACTGTTCGTAGTTAACCGCGGGCCACCCGAGGGACATGGCTGCACGATAGCAATCAGACAAAGCCTTTTCTTGGGTCAAGAGTTCAAGACGTCCGCAACGGCCTGAGCCCACCGTCCGCGCAAACCTACACCGGGGGTTACGGCAACTCCGTCGCCGCTGGCGGGCTTTTGGTCCAGCAGACGGAGCATGCCCGCGTCAGTCACCAGCGCGTCGCTGGGCAGGCCGCTCTCGCTGGCGGCACCATTGATCACGCCCGCGAGCGCCCTGGCCATTTCCCCCGTTTGCCCGGGGACAGACAGGACGCAGTGGGCGCATACGCCTAAGCGACGCGCTGCGATCCCCTTTAGTGGGCCCGCGCAATGAGGGCACTGCGCTGCTGGGACAGAGACGACTTTGGCGTCCGATGGCTGCCGCTCCGCTCGTTGGCCGCGCCGCTGCTGCGTCGGCGCGGCCAGAAGCTCCAAGAAGGGGCTCGGGTGGTTCGTCCAACCACGCGCGTTCGAGGTTGCCCAGGTGAGGTGCAGTTCGCTGCGAGCGCGAGTCACCCCAACATGGAGCAGACGTTCCTCCTCGGCGAGCTCTGCTTCGCTCTCGGCATAGGTTGAGGGCATAGCGCCGTCGGTCATCCCGGCCACAAAGACGATGTCCCACTCGAGGCCCTTGGACTTATGCAAGGTGGCCAGGGTTACCCCCGATGTGCGCGGGCCGTGGGTACGAACGGCTAACGAGTTGACCTCGGCTAGCAGCAACGTGGCCGTCGCCGTCGAGGCCCCTGGTAACGCCTCAACCAGTTCGACCAGGGCTTGTTGGGACTCCCAACGTGCCCGGGCTGCGCCGAGGCCACTGGGCGGCTTGTCACGATCGAACCCGGCCCGGGCCAGTAGGGACGACAGCAGCTCCAAGGCGTTGCGCTCGGGTTGGCCCGTGCTTCCCGCCCGAAGGGCACCAGGACCGCCCGCACTTCTTCACGATCGAAAAACGTAGTGTCCTCGGCAACGACGACAGCGATATCGGCACGGGCAAAAGCGGCTTCGAAACGGGCCTGGGTGGCGTTGAAGCGGTACAAGACGGCTATCTCAGACGGCGGTGTCCCAGAGGTGATGGCTCGCCGGGCGGCACCTGCTACCCAGGCAGCCTCGGCCTGCTCGTTGTCAAGCTGGGTCACTTTTGGCCTGGCGCCGGCGGCTCGGGTGGCCACCAGTGGCTTTGTCTGGCTCCCTATCGCCACCCGGTTGGCCCAATCCAGGATCTGTGGGCTGGAGCGGTAGTTACGTGTGAGGTTGAACACTTGAGCGTCGCGGTACCGCCGCGTGAACCCGGTCAAGTAGACGGGGTCGGCGCCTTTCCACGAGTAAATGGCTTGCCGGGGGTCGCCGACTACGCAGAGGTCGCGGCCGTCACCCAAAATGGTGTCGAGGAGGCGCTGCTGGGCCGGATCGGTGTCCTGGTACTCGTCCACCGTGACGTGTGCCCAACGGTCCCGTACTGCCGCAGCGACCTCTTCTTCGCCCTCGATCAAGCGGGACGCGATCTCCAGCAGGTCGGCGAAGTCGACCTTGCCGGTCCTGGCTTTTGCTGAGTTGAACCTTTCCCAGCAACGGACCACCAATGAGGGGTCGACGCCGGGACGCCGACCAGCCAGCATCGCAGCCGCCGAGTAGTCCTCGACGCTGACGAGCTGGCTACGTGCCCAGGCGGCTTCGTCTAAGACGTCACGCAATTCAGCGGGGTCGGGTTCCTGACCGAGGGCAGCCCGCAGCGCTTCTCGCCACAGACGCCACTCCTCGTTCTCTGGCAAAACGATTGGTGAAGGCTCCGGCCTGCCCGTGCGTGCCCAGTGGGACTTGGCGACCCACAACCCGGCGGCGTGGAAGGTGCGGGCGTCAATACCGCTCACACCCAGCCGGCTCAGCCGCTCGCCCAGCTCGGCTGCGGCCTTGCGAGAATGGGTGATCGCCAACGCCCGTCGGGGGTCCACATCTCTGGTGGCAACGCCGTGAGCGAGACGATGCGTCACTGTGCGGGTCTTGCCGGTGCCCGCCCCGGCGATGATGCAAACCGGACCGGTCAGCGCAGTCGCAGCTGCTCGCTGCTCCTCGTCGAGCTGGTCCAGCGCCGTGGTCACAGTGCCAGTGTGCCGCCAGCCTGTGACCGAGAGGCCTTTGTTCCGCCTTACCTAACTCGGGACACCCGCGTCGTCACCCTCTGCGCTCCTACCATTGCTTAGGTGCCCGCCGAGAAGTTACGCCTTCTTATCGGCAACCTCGCCAAGGCTGTGCTCATCACAGGCCAGGCCTACCAGGATCCGAAGGACGCATTGAACGAGTTCGTGTTGAACGCGGCCGACGAGTAAGCTCAGGCCGAGCGCCGAGGCGAACGGTCCGGCGAGGAGCTGGTGAGCATGCTCGTGCCCGTCCGGCGCCACTTGCCACGCCGCGCAGGTCAGCGTGGGTGGCAGCTAAGCCCTTGTGTGGCCTGGCGAGGCTGATCAGGGTGCGTCGCGGGAAGTTGCGATGACATCGCGATGACGAAGGACGGGAACTCGATGTGAAGCTCTACCACCGGACCCCAGTCGGCGACGCCAAAGCGGCTCATCGCCAGGGCTCTCACTCTTGCGAGCTGGCTCGATATTGCTCGAGAGCGGTGAGGAGTTCTCGCGCGCGCCGTCATCCGTAGTGAGGTCGGCCCTGAGCATAAACGAGATATTCGCCAAATGTTTCACCTTCTCCGCCGTCAAGTCCAGACCTGCGAGTTCTTGCTCGGTCAGGCCTTTTCGCATCAATGCTTGAAGGGCCCACCCTGGAAGCGGATCGGGTAAGGGCTCTGGCTGGGGAGCAGGTCGGTCCGCCGGTTGACCGGTCGACAGGACCTCAAAGAAAAGTGACCTCGTCCATTTCCAGCTGGTTGAGGACGTCGCCCTTAAGGCGATCACCGTACTCGTCGTTGTTGTGAGATACGCGGGTCCAGAGCATCCGTCCGTCCGGGATACGCTTCACAAACCTTTCGTGGTCGGCCCCGCCGTCCTTCCGGGCCCACTTGTCGATCTCACAAAACCGCCGGTGCTGCGCTGGGCCGATGGCCGGCACTCAACTGTCACCGTGCAAGTACCTAACCAGGTCCTCATCGCTGGTGCCGCGAATCAAGTTGACGACGTCTTCGTAAGGAGCGTGATTCGGTGCTTCGTGAAGGTCGTCCACCCAGTCCGCGACATAGTCTCGCAGCGCTCCGACGAGGCTACGCCGGGCCTCCAGCAACGACGGTCCGACACCGAAAACACCCGGCAACTCCTGGACATCGACGAGCACATCGCCGTCGGTGTCGAAGCGGACCTGTAGATGAAGCGGCGTAGTCTCAAGGGCTTGCTTATCTCGCCAACCAGGGACGAATCGGTCGATCACATCGGTCGAAAGAGGTCCACCGAAGCTATCGAGCAAGCGATCAACCGCCCCTGCGGCGTAGAGGTCCGCACGTTGGACGGGTATTGCGCTGATCGGCCGTGACGCCATCCACGCCGCGACATCACCAACACCCTCGCCGACCGCCACCTCGCAGAATGCAACGAGCTCACGCAGGGACTGGTCCCTGTCTGGCGATAATCCCCCGCCCTCGCGCCACTTGTTCACTGCTCGAACACTAACCCCCAGCAATCGCGCGATCCGTCGCCATTCCAGGCCGAATCGACTGTGCAAGTCGGCGAGCAGGTCCGCACTAGGCGTCCCGGCCAGCTTGTCGGCCCACTTATGCAGGGGCTCTCTGAACCCCGAAGGCAAGGGAGCCCGGTCGAGTAGGTCGCGTTCGGCTTCGACCCGGTAGCCGGCGGTACTCCGCGACCCTGTCAGCGTCACTTCGCCTGCAAAAGACACGCTCGCAGACCCGGTGCGGTCTAAAAACGTGTACGTCATTATCCTCCCTGCTCGGTAGCTCGGAACAAGGTACGGCTATCATCGGTGATGACTTGGTGAAATACGGCAGCGATACCGTCGTGAATCCGGTCGACAACGGCAGACACGCGCACGGTATCTATGGCTGACCCGTTCGAGGGTTGCCAGTAACCGTCTGTATCGAGCAGCAACGCTGGCGTGTTCGGACGGGATCGAAGGCGAAGCAACCCGCTGGATTGGACAGCTGGGCCTGGAACCGTGCTGTAACGGAAGCTGACCATGCATTCGTCACCGATGTCGACAGTTACGCCTCCACCAAGCCCGACCACCGGTTTGTCCGTAATCCTCGCGAGGCTTACTAGGGAAGGATTCACCCATCGCCCCCATTCCGCGGGCTTCGTCGGCGACGGGTCGGGATGGATCTCGTCGACGTATCGAAGGCCTATGCGGTTCACAGGACGGCCGCTCAAATGCGGCGAGAACTCGGAAAATGCGGCGAGAGCCTTCTCTTTGAACAAAGAGAACTGCTGGTAGTCGCTGCTCTCCACAGCGAGGCTTCCGGGCCAGACCGTGATGGCGAGCGTCCCGGGCTTGTCCACAATGTGGAACATGGCAGATTCGGGTGGACCGGGTAGAACGACTTGCACGTTCGCCGTGCCGAACTGGACTTCTCCGTCCCCCACCAGACCGGTTAGTGCGTCCAGAAGCCCCCGCCCCACGCTCGCCAAGCGGTCGAAGCGAACCTCGAACACCACCAGCTGTAATGGAGCGTTGGGAAAGACCTCGTGCATGGTCATTGACACCGGTATATCGGTAAGTGTAACCAAAACTGTAACCCCCCCTCGCATGCCACGCTGAGTCACGAGAAAAACGCTCTCCGCTGGCCACGGCCGACCTGTGGGCCCGTCCTACCGGTACTGGTCGGGTAACGAGCTGCTGAGCAGCCAAGCCGAGCAGCAGGCCGTTGCAGTTTTGAAGGAACATCGCCGGGAACTTGACAGACTGGGCGACCTCCTGCTGGCGAACGAGTCCGCCGCCGGCTCGCAGCTCTACGAGATCGCTGGCCGGAGCCGGAGGTGACTGCTGGGGGCATGAGGCTGGCGCCGGACCGTTGCGTCGCGGTCGCAGGGAATGCGGTCACCGGAGCGCCGCTGACCGCCTCGGACGCTACTGACCACAGGTAACACCCTCCACGCTCGTGGCTGCAGCACGTAAGTTGTCGTAAACAAACGGATCGGACCGCTGATGACCAGACATTTCGGCTACGCCATCGACAAGCGCTACCTGCCAGTGCTGGTGCCCTTTGGCCTCCGACCCGCAAAGGACGGCGTCACGCTCACCGATGACGGTTCCTTTGTGGCAACCTTCGGCTTTTTCAAGCTTGCAACACCGCTCGCGAACATCAACGGCGCGCATATCACCCGGAAATACCGCTGGTGGACAGCGTTCGGTGTGCGCGGGTCACGTGTTGATGACGGGCTGAGCTTTGGGACGAACCACGACGGAGGCGTGTGCGTGCACTTCGCCGAGAAGGTGCCGTCGAAACTTCGACGAAGCGGTCACTCCGCGCTCACCGTAACCGTTGCCGACCTGGAGGGACTGACGAAGGCCTTGGGCGGTGACCAGGCCGAGCCACCCGCTACGACATAGTCGCCGGGTTGTCGCAGGCGTCATTTGGTCTTTTTCTTGCTGGCACTGGCGTCGGAGGGGTCGCGGTAGGTTGCCTCTTCGTCGGCAGTCTGTCGACCGCCAACCGCCTGGCCCCGGCCGAGCAAGAGGCGCAACTCTTTCAGCGATCCCCACCTGTCGGATCCATAAATTCTTTTGCACGCTCATGAAGAAAGCAGCAAAATGTGCAGTTCTGGCGCAGTCCAAGTGCCGCGGCTTTGGGTTGTCCACCAGCCAGCGCTAGGCGACATCTGCTGATGATGGCCGAAAGTCGTCACTGAGGTTGTTGTCGTGGCACCCGCCAGACGAACCCGACTGGCGCAGGACTTCCAGGCTGTGGCTGCCCACGGGTGCGGTCATCACCATGAGGGTCTGGTTGTCTCCTGTGTGCAGGGTCTGCCAGTCGAGCCGGTACTGCCCAGCCGTCGGGTGGGTGAGGGCCTTGGTGCCGTGCGTTTGGTAGTTGGCGTGGTGCTCTGCCCACCAAGTTCGGAAGTCGGGATCGCGTAGGAACAGTTCTCCGATCAGTTCCGACAAACGGTCCTCGCCGTGGCCTTCGGCCGCAGCGCGGACGTACCCGACGCACATCCGGGCGATAGGAGACCAGTCGACATAGCGTCCGCGGACGAACGGGTCGAGGAACAGCATGCGCAGGAAGTTGCGCTCACGCCTCGGGACAGCAGCGAAGTCCGTGAAGACCGCGGTGGCCAACCGGTTCCAGGCCAGGATGTCCATGTAGCGGCCTAGTACCATCGCCGGGCTGTCGCGCAAGTTGTCAAGCAGTAGCTGGGTCTGGGGCAGGGCCCGCTCGGTCCGAGGCCTGGGTGGCTGCTTCCGGTCGCTCTTGTTGGCCAACTGGTAGAGATAGCTCCGTTCGTCCGGCCCCAGGCGCAGCGCGCTGGCGAGGCGGCTCGGATCGCTGCAGTGGGCGTGTGTGCCGGCGGCGGCTACGTCCCCGCGGCGGCCGTGGCCGACCGGCGTATCAAGGCCGTGGCTACCGTAAGCGGCCTACCCGACCTGCGTGCCACCATCATGGCCCCAGGCGACTGGCGCGCCATCATGGGGGGCGCCCAGGGCGCTCGGGAGGCCTACGAGGCCACCGGCCGGGCGACGTACCTCCCGTTCTTGCCCGACGGCCAGCTGGACCCGTGGCGGGAGAACGGCAAGAAGTTCTATCTGACCGACCGCAACCAGGACCCGAACTGGCGGAACCAGACGCTCCTGTGGTCCTACGACAAGATGGTCCAGTTCTCCGCGCTGGACACGGTCGAGCTGCTCGCTCCCACCCCGCTGCTAGTAATCGCCGGCGACCATGCCGAAACTCTGGGCCAGAGCGAGGCCGTGTACGCCAAGGCCCAGGAACCAAAGGAACTGTTCCTGGTCGAGGGCGGCACCCACTTCGACTTCTACGACCAGCCCGAGTACGTCACCCCGGCCCTGGCAAAGATCGAAACCTTCTTCAAGAAACACCTGTAATCAGCCTGAAGTCCTTTGGACTTGACCCGGTTACATGGACACCTTGATGTTCCCCCGGTTCTCTGTTCCCACGGTTTCATGACTCGCATGATCTATCCCCGGTTTGACGGACACGGTTTGGGATTCTCGTGACTTCACCTGAAAGGTCGTCATGCCCAAACGGTACCCATCGGAGTTCCGGGGAGAAGCGGTCCAGATGGCATTGGCGACCAACGACTCTCGGGTATCGGTAGCTCGACGACTGGCGGTCAACCACCCCGCCGGAGCACCCCGTAGGAGACCACCCCTGTTGCGTACCCCGCGCTGTAGCGGCTGACATGGCTCTAGCTCGTGCCAGCCTTGGGCACCGTGGGCGACCAGCTATCACGAGCCTTTGGCTCCCCCCAACACCATTTGACCGGCCCTGCCGAGGGAGCCTTCGCCACAAACTGAAATCCGAAGAGCCCACAAACTCCCAGCTCACCGGGGTGGGCGTAGAGGGAGTCGAACCCCCGACCTCATGATCGTCATGTATGCGCTCTTTGGCATATCCATGCATGGAGCGCTTGGAGGCGCGAAGCCGACCAACGAAAACATCCCCGGCTTCCGCTGACGTCCACGCGCGTCCGCTAGAAGAAGATGTCCCCCAAGATGTCCCCCAGACCTCCGTTTGGCTTCCCGCCAAGTCCCCCGCACCACCCCTGGCCTGGAGTTTCTGGTGGAGGCGAGGAGAATCGAACTCCCGAACCTCTTGCATGCCATGCCCCCCGAGACCGTCCGTGGACGTCCGCACACGTCCTTTTACCAACCCTTTTGTCCTGACGACGTACGCCGACGACCCCCTCCGTCCGTGTCCGTGGCTACCAGCTTGGCTGCCAAAACTCAAATTACTTCTGGCGCGCGAGTAAATGCTGGAGAGGCGGAACGGTAAATTCGATCAGACTCGTAAGCCGTCATGGCGCTAAAAAGAAACGGATGGGGAGAACGGTCATGCGGGCACAAGGATCGCCTCTGGTCAGCCTGCCTCGACAGCTCAGATGTCACGGCATTGACGATCCGCTCTCACACGTCAGCTAATGTCCTGAGTTGCTGATCCGCTGGCAATATCGGGCAAGCGACGCCAAGATTTGGGGGACATATAGTCACACCCCGGATGTTCGCGGTGTTTAAAACTGAACCGTCGGCTTGCACCCTTTCACGCCCACGACAAACGTAGCATCTTGAACGGCCGTTCTAGGCTATAGTGCTAGGATGTCAACATGCTAGCACGACAGGTTGGCCCGAACAAGATTATCAAGATCATCAAGGCGGAGGCCCGAACCTGATGAGGGCGGTCGTGTGGCGAGGTGGCGAGGTCGTGCAACTGGCGGACGCTCCGGCCCCCGTTACGGTGCCCGGATGGGTGCTGGTCGAGCCCGCCTACGTAGGGCTCTGCGGGACCGACCTCCACATCTGCCACGGCGATCACCCTCGGGCCCGGCCCGGCCTCGTCATCGGTCACGAGGTCGTTGGGCGCCTGCTACAGGCTTCTGGCGACATGGAGGCCGGGGCAGCGGTGTTCGTGAACCCGCTCCTGTCATGCGGGACGTGTAGAACCTGCCGACGCGGGCGCGCCCACGTGTGCGACCACCTCCGACTTATCGGGATCGATGTGGACGGTGGCGCCGCCGAACTCCTGGCCGCGCCCGTCGACCACCTGGTGCCCTTGCCTTGGTCGCTCGACTTGCAGAGCGCTGCGCTCATCGAACCTCTAGCGGTCGCGCTTCGCGCCGTCCGCCGGAGCGACATGAGCGTCGGTGATCGCGTCCATGTCGTGGGAGCGGGGCCGATCGGCCTGCTCGTGGCCAGCTGCGCCCGCCTGGGTGGCGCCGCTTCGGTTACCCTCAGCGAACCCGTGATGAAACGTGCCGAGGTGGCCGCGGCTTTTGGGTTCAAGGTGGTCGAGGTCGCGGAACAAGACCGTTCGGCCGATGTCGTGTTCGACTGCACGGGGCATCCCTCGGTGTCGCCGACCGTGCTCGGGTGGGCGGCGACGGGTGGCACCGTTGTGACGGTCGGAGCGTACCCGGGCGTCGTCGGAGTGGACCTCCAGGACGTCATGTTCCGAGAGTTGACGATGATCGGTACGCGCGTCTATACCCCAGACGACGTGGCCGCGGCAGTGGCGCTGGTCGGCCAAGGCGCCATCGATGCCCCCCGCCTTGTAACGGGCGTCCTTCCTCTGGAGGAGGGTGCGAGCGCGATCGCCCGGCTCCGGGCCGGGAGCGAGCTCAAGGTGCTGCTCAAGGGACCGGCAGCCGATTAGGAGCCCTCATTAGCCAGCTGGGCCCGCACCAGGTCCGGCGAGCTTCTGTAGGGGAGCGTTGACCGGGTAGATCGGGGGCCTCTCCTCGCAAGACCGCTACCGCGTTCTTGGCAACACGTGACCGAAGGTCTATTACAGACCTATCCGACAGGTAAGCGACGTGCGGAGTGGCAACTACGCTGGGGTGCGCCCGGAGCGGGTGACCCGGCGGTAACGGTTCGGGGTCGAAGACATCGAGCCCCGCGCCCCGCACGTGCCCGCTTTCAAGGGCGTGCGTGAGATCGGTCAAGTTTATTATGGCTCCGCGCGCCGTGTTGACGATGATGGCGCCCGGCTTCATGATGTCGAGCTCGTCCTTGGAGATGAGGTGGTACGTCAAGTCGGTCAGAGGACAGTGCAAGGACAGGAAGTCACACTGTCTCAGGAGCGGTCCGAGGTCAGTACTGGCCACGCCTTGTCTTGCCAGGACCCGGGGGGGCACGAACGGGTCGTACGCCAGGACTTGCAAGCCCATCGCATGGGCTCGGCGGCCCACCGCGCTGCCGATTCGCCCATAGCCCACGATCCCGAGCACCCGCCCCGCCAGCGCAGGGGGCATGAAGGGGTCGTCCGCTTGGCGCCACCCGCCGGCTCTGACCCGCTCTGTGTAAGCCAGCAATTCTCTCGCCACGGAGAGGAGCAACAGGATGGAGTGGTCGGCCACCGTATCCGTGGCATAGTCCGGTACGTTCGCCACCCAGATGCCGGCGGAGGTGGCCGCCGCGACATCGACGTTATCGAACCCGACACCGTACCTCGCGACGAGCCGGCATGAGCGGGCTTGGCTCAGCACCCGGGCCGTAATTGGCGCGAGATCCACCAAAATGACCTCGGCGTGAGGGAGAAGTGCTTGACCCAGCGCATGCTCTTCGTCCCTCACACCAGGGTCGCAAACGACCAATGAACCGCCCGCCTCCTCGATGATCCCTCGCTCGAGGTCATGCTCCTCGTAGACAGAATCCAGGAGAAGGGTCAGATGGGCTGCCGCTGGTGTCTCTTTTGGCACGTGGTCAGTCCCTCTTGGACGGCCTTGTCGGCCCCATACCGATGCCCAACTCGATGAGCGCACCCTCGATCTCGTCGAGATCCGCGTCGGTGAGGGAGAACGCCCCTGCGCCGATCCAGCCGTCAACCTGATCGGGTGAGCGCGACCCGACGATCGCGCCTGTCACGCCGGTCCAGCTGAGCACCCACGTAATGGCTACGGCGGCGACCGTGGCGTCGTGACGCTTGGCAACAGGACGAAGGCGGTCCCGGAACGCCAGGTTCCTCTGCAGGGCCGGCGGGGTGAAATGTGAGAACTCCTGGTGCCACAGCCGAAAGTCCTGGGGGTCCATGAGGGCGACGCGCTCGGCCGAAAAGCTGTCGCTGAGCAGGCCGCACTGCATCGGGCTGTAGCAAATGACCCCGGTCTCGTTCTCAGCGCACCAAGAAGCGAGGTTGACCCCGGTCCGCCGGTCGATCAACGAGAACGGCGGCTGGAGAGAATCGACGTGGCGAATTTTCTCGCAGCGCTCGAGCAGGCTGCCGTTGAAGTTGGAGACGCCGCCACACCGCACCTTCCCTTCCTCTATGAGGTCGACCATCGCGCCCCAGGAATCCTCCACGCGCACTCCGGAGCCGTCCGGCCAGTGGAACTGGAGCAGATCGATCCGCTCGACGCCGAGGCGCCGAAGCGAAGCCTCGCACTCCTGGCGGACCGAGTCAGGCCGCAGAAGTCGAAGAGGGTCGCCGGTCGGGTCTGCGTCGGACCAACGCAAGCCGCATTTGGTGAAAATGAAGGGCCGCTCGCTGGCCGGCACCGTCTTGATGGCTTGGCCAACGACCTCCTCGGCATGTCCGCGCCCATAAGCCGCTGCCGTATCTATCCAGTTCACCCCGAGCTCGAATGCGTGGCGTAGGGAACGTACCGAGCTCGAGTCATCCTGAGGTCCCCAGTGGTACTTCATTTTGGCACCCCCGATGGCCCAGGTCCCGCAGCCGACAACTGTAATATCGAGCCCACTCCGACCAAGAGGGCGAGTAGGCAATGACGTCATGATGTGACCTCCTATGGATTATGCACCGCAATTGTCTTTGAATTTGCGGGCGCGAGCGCCGCTTTGACGACGGCCCGGGCGGCCAGGTCGTCGAACGCGTCCCGCCACTGCTCGAGCGGGTAAAGCCGGACGAGAGGGCGAGGGTCGACCGCGCCGGTTGTGAGAAGCGTCAGGGCCCTGTCCCATGCCGAGTACTCGCTCGACATCGAAAAGCGGATGTCGAGAGCCCGGCGCATCGCCTCGTCGGCCGGGAACGCCACGCTCTCGCGGCCTCCGATGCCGAGGCAAACGATGCGGCCTTGGCGGCGCGTCGACCCGACCGCGAGCGCGAGCCCGGCTTCTGAGCCGCTAGCTTCGACGACTAGGTCGGCTAGGCGGCTCTGCGACAACGCTCCCAGGTGGCCCAGGACTTCCTCGGGATCAGTGGTCACTGTGTCGATCCCGAGGGAACGAGCGACCTCCATACGTGCCGCGCTGGTGCTCCACGCGTCCGGCCAGAACGACGCGGGCGCCTGACGCCCGGAGGACCATAGAGCTCAGGAGACCGATCGGTCCCACCCCCACGACGAGAGCGACCTCACCCGGCCGCAGCTCGGCGCGGTCGGCTCCGGTCACGCAAATTGCCAGCGGCTCGGTTATGACCGCCGTCTCATCGGGCACCTCGTCGGGCACACGGTGCAGGAGCCAGGCCGGCAGAGCCACCTTGTCGGCGAAGGCCCCGTCGATGCCAATCCCTTGTGACCGTTTCTCGGGGCAGAGGTGTACCGCTCCTCGCCGGCAGCTGTAACAGTGACCACAGGCCAACGCATGTTGCTCGCACGCGACCCGGTCGCCGATCGCCCATCCCTCGACGCCCGGTCCTATCTCAACTATGCGGCCCACGTACTCATGACCCAGAACGACGGGCGGCCAACTTTTGAACTCGTCGTGCCATATGTGGAGGTCCGTCCCGCATATACCGCAGGCGGCGACTTCTACGACAACCCACCCCGGCCGCGCCGAGGGCGCCGGCCAGTCGTCGCGCAGCTCCAGGTGGCCTGGCCCCGGCTCAGTTTTCACGAGCGCCCTCATGCCGGCACCTCCCTCGCCGGCACCTTGGTCATCATTGGACGTCCTCCTTGAAAGTCGTGGCTATTTCGATTCGCATTTCCAGTTACGGCGTAGCGGGTGTGCTGGCAGGGATATCGCCCTCCGGTCGGCCGATCTCGCGCCGGTAAGTCTGCACCATGAACTCGACCAGTTCCTCCAGCGAGATCTCGCTCAGGCTCTTGTCCACGGTCACCTGACCTTGCTGGATCACGTTGACCCGATCGCAGAGCTCGAAAAGATGTGTGTAGTTGTGGGCGATCACGATTACCGAGATATTCCTCTGCACGTGCAAAGTTTTGATCAGCTTGATGATCAGGTAGGACTCTTTCGCCCCCATGGCCGCCAGCGGCTCGTCGAGTATCAGGATCTTGATGTTCTCTTGCCGCGTCGCGCGAGCAATGGCAATGGCCTGGCGCTGGCCACCGGACAACCTCGCCACGGGCACGTCGACGGAAGGAATATCGATTTCGATTTCGTCCAAGTACTGGCGGGCAGCGGCGCGCATCGAACGATTTCCGAGCAGGTGCAGCGGGCCGCCGCGTTTGTGTTCCCGGTTGAGGAAAAGGTTGTGGTAAACGCTCAGCTCGTCTACCAGCGCCAGGTCCTGGAACACCGTTTCTATCCCGTGTTGGCGTGCGTCTTGGACGGAACGGAACCGCGTTTCCTTGCCGTCCATGAAGATCCGGCCGCTGTCGGGCGTGTACAACCCCGTCAGGATCTTGACAAGGGTGGACTTGCCGGCACCATTGTCGCCAACCAGGCCAAGAGATTCGCCGCGTCGTAGGTGCATGTCCACGCCCTGCAGGGCGGTTACGGGACCGAAGGTCATCTGGACCTTCTCTGTCCGCAGTAAGTCCTCGGCGTTGGTTGGTCCTGTAGCCCCGACATTCGGCATCATTAGGGCACCGGTACCTTTCTTCGTCGAGCGAAGATCGAGTTGACAGCTCGGGCGAACGACCCGCGTCGCCTTAGACCTGCCCGTTCGATCTGGACATTGAGGACCATGGCGAACACGATCGCCAAGCCGAGGATCAAGTCGTAAGCGAACGAGCTGATAGAGATGATATGGAAGCCGTCCTCGAGGACGCCCAGCACGATCGCCCCGAGGCAGGCGCCGATCATCGTCCCGCGTCCCCCGGTGAGAGCCGTCCCGCCGATCACTGCTGCGGACACGCCGTAGAACATGAAGGACAGGCCGTTCGTGTCGGGGTCGATGCTGCCGATGTGGTAGCCGTCGAGGATGCCGATCAACCCGCCTATCGTCGAGCACAGCACGAAGCACCAAATCTTGACCGCGTCGACTTTGATCCCCGACTCTCTGGCCGACTCCAGGTTCCCCCCGACAGCGATGGTATGTAGGCCGAAGGTGCTCTTTCGCAGCACGATGTGCATCACTATGAGGAGGCCCAGTAACCAGTAGGTCTCGGCCCAGGTCGCCCCTCCCAGGACCAATGTGAGTGTCCCCGTGCCGACGGGGTTCGCAGGAGCCCCGTTGGACCCAATAAGGATCACACCCTCGACGGCGAAAGTCATCCCGAGGGTCGTGATGAACGACGGTACGTGGACCTTGACGGTGACTAAACCGTTGGTCAGGCCCAGCACGCCGCAAATCAGTATGGACAGGACGAGGCCCACCGGGATGGGGACACCGACGTTGTTGAAGTGCTCGACGATAAACGGCGACAGCACGTACATCTCGCCCACCGAAAGGTCGATCTCCCCCAGGATGAGGATCAGGACTTCGGCGACCGCGAAAAAGGCGATCGGTGCGATAAACGCGGCCAGTGTCGCCGCGTTGGCAGTTGTAAAGAAGTACGGGGAGTCGATCCAGAAAAAAACCACCAATATGATCGCGACCAAAGCGATGACCAGCTCCTGCCGCTTCAGTAGCTCCGTCATACCCGACGCTAACAGCCCCGGTCCCGATGAAGGTACGGGGCTGTCAACCATCTTGTTCACTCGTACGTTCAAACTCATGCCCTTGGGCGTCTGGCGTTCGGGGGGTGTCGGTGTTGCCCGGCCCCAGGACTATACGCTGATTGTCCGGGGTGGAGTAAACACTTTCGGAGTCGTGCTCGAGCCCTCCCAGGTGTCCGTCCTTGAAACGTACGCGCCGACATTTTCCTTGGTTACGTACTTGAAGCCGGTGTCGACGTCGAAGGGCGTTATCAGCCCTCCGGTGATGTTGTAGAGGAACAGCTCGTAGATGGACATGGACCCCTGCAGGTAAGCCTGCTGATCGACCGTGAACTCCAGCTGGCCCTTGGCAATCAGGTCCAGCACGGGGACGCCGACGTCGAAGGCTGCTCCCTTGACTTTCGGGTACAGGTGCAGCTTTTCGATAGCCGTCGCGACGGCGACCCCATTGCTTCCACCACTGGAGAACATGAACTTGACGTCTTGGTGCCCTTGGTACCAGGCCTCGATCGACGCCAGCGCCGGCCCTTCGGTGGCACCGACGCCTACTTGGACGAAATCGATCCCGGCCGCCTTGAACACGCTTGCCGCACCGTTCATGCGGGGCTGCTCGTTGAGCGAGCCCGGGACGCTGATCATGCCACCGACCAGGTCGCCCTTGGTGACGTACGTCAGTATTCTCTCGGCCACGGCAACGCCGGCCTGATAGAGGTCCTGACCGATGTAGGCCATGGCGTTGTTCCCGCTGCCGGCCGGAGCTTCGGCGTTGTAAGCGGTCACGGGTATCCCTAAGCCCAGCGCCTTGTTGGTCACGTCGTTGAACGCCGTAGGGTCGACCATACAGCACGCGATGCCGTTGACTTTGTCGTCGACGGCGACGCTGAACGCATCGACCATCTCGGGGATGATGTCGGTCTCGGAGCCGGTCCAGGTGTAACTGCAGCCCAGCAGAGCGCACATGTCGTCCGCCCCTTCGCGGCACGCCACGAAGAACGGGTCAGCCGTCACGTGGCACACCAGGGCCAACCTGTAGGCCGGGTAGCTAGGCCAGGGGTTTTTGGTACCGCTCGGCGACCCGAACGGAAGTAGTTTCTGCGCGGCCGCGCCAGGCTCCGACAGGACCTCAGCGAAGGTCCCTAGGAACGGGATCGCGGCCGCGGTGATGCCCGCGTTACGCAGGAAGCGACGCCGAGAGACCTCGCGTACTTTCGGGTCAATTTCGCGCTTCTCATACTTACCCATGTTACCTCCTCTCCCCCTATGGGGAGTAGCAGCTTACGGCGAAGTCCAAACTGGGCCCTTCAGCACGTTAGGCTTGGGATGGTAGGATGTCAGCATGCTAACACGACAGGTCTCATGGTGCAAGTGGAGGCCCACTGCGCCGGCGCCGTACGATGCACCCTGTGTGAAATCGGCCTGGTAGAAAGAACAACGACGATGGACCGTGCACAGATAAATGGAGCTGTCATGACTGACACCCCGCGCTCTACTATCGATATCCGGTCGTTCGAGCCTTACTACCTGCAGCTGAAGCGCATCTTGATGAAGGACATCGAGGCGGACGGGGCCGAAGGTAGCCTCTTGCCGTCCGAGGCCGAGATGTGCTCGCAGTACTCGGTGAGCCGTACCGTCGTGCGCCAGGCGCTCGCCGAGCTCGATAGCGAAGGGCTCGTCCTCAAGGTGAAGGGCAAGGGGACTTTCTGGACCGGGCGCAAGCTGGACACGAGCTTCATCCAGGACACCCTCGGTTTTTACGAGTCGATGTCGAAGGCCGGGCACGTTGTGCAGAGCCGCATCCTCAAGCTTACGACCGAGCCGTGCAGCGTCGACGTGGCCAGGCTGCTCGAGGTCGGGGTGGGCGAGCAGGTCATCCGCTTCGACCGGGTGCGTAGCATTGACAACCGGCCCGTCCAGGTGGTGCGGGCTTTTATGCCGGTCAGGCTCTTCCCCGGCCTGGTCGACCTGGACATGACGGACCGGTCGCTCTACCAGGTGCTGCGCGACTCCTATGATGTGCGCCCCACCAGCGGGCACCGCGCCATCGAGGCGGTGGCGCTTTCGAGGGAGTGCGCCGACTACCTCGGCGTGCCCAAGGGGACACCGGGGCTGCGTATGCACAGCGTCACCCGCTCGAGCGACGGCGTCATCTTCGAGCACTATGTCGCCCACTACCGGGGGGACAGCTTCCGCTTCGAGCTAGAAGTCCGCTCGAGGTGAACCAAGTGAACTCGATGTTGCCCCTGAGGAATGTCCTCGACGTCTCGTCGGGAGCCATGGCGCCCGGCGCGGAGGTGACCATCCAGAGGCTCAGTGGGATGCTCGATGCCTACGCCGATAGCGATGCCGTTGCAGCTCTCCTGGTGGGTGGCGACGACCCGGAAATCTATCGTGCGTTCTCTGCGGCCGTCCCTGAGGAGACCGGGCACCTCGCCTATCGGACGACGATCATCCTGCCGGGCCAGGTCGGCAACGAGTACTACATGACGAGGGGGCATCATCACCAAAAGGACTCGGCCGAGCTTTACCTAGGCATGTCGGGTAGCGGCCTAATGCTCATGCAAGCTCGGGACGGCCGGCTTAGCGTCGAGAAGCTCGCCCCGAATGTGACCGCGTATGTCCCACCCGGCTGGGCACATCGGACGGTCAATACCGGCAGTGGAAAGCTCGTGTTCCTTGCCGTCTATTTCGGTGATGCGGGCCACGACTACCGCTCGATCGAGCAGGGTGGGTTTGCTGTTCGCGTCATCGTGGGCGCGAACGGACCAGAGGTCGTGCCCAAATGATGGCCGGCGGCCGGCTTGTTAGCGCCGCCAAGCTCGTCATCGGCGGTGAGCTCGTCGGTGAGTCGAGCGGGCTCGAGATGTCGCTGGTGATCGACCCGGCCAGCCAGGAGATCGTCGGCCGAACGCCTGTAGCCGACGAGGCGACAGTGGACGCAGCCGTCTCGTCGGCTGCACGAGCCTTTGGCCCGTGGGCGGGGCTGCCGGCCACGGCGCGTTCGAATTACATTGCCGCAGTGGCCGGCTGGATCCGCTCGCACGTCTCCGAACTCGCGAAAACTCTCACGCTCGAGCAGGGAAAGCCGTTTAGCGAAGCGATCAGCGAGGTGAACGCGGCGGCGGGAGCGTTCGACTATTACGCCGCCCAGGCCGTTCGCGTCTACGGCGAGACGATACCTACAGGATCGAGCACCTTGAGGAGCGTGGTCATCAGGCAACCAATGGGCGTCGTGGCCGCCATTGGGACATGGAACTATCCGCTCGGGATGATGGCCTGGAAGATGGCGCCGGCGCTCGCTGCGGGCTGCACAGTTGTCGCCAAACCGGCGGAGGAGACCCCCTTGGCGGTACTGGCAGTGATCGCCGGCGCGCTCGAGGCTGGGCTCCCGGCGGCCGTGCTAAACTCAGTAAGCGGGCCGGGCGCTACGGTGGGGACCTGGCTGGCGTCGCACTCAGACGTGCGGAAGATCAGTTTCACTGGCGGCACCGACACCGGCCGCCGCCTGCTCCACCTAGCCGCCGAGGACATCAAGAGCGTGACGCTCGAGCTCGGGGGTCACTCGCCCATGATCGTCCTCGCCGATGCGCCGATGGAGCTGGCGCTCGCCGACGGGGTCAAGCGAGGCTTTCGCAACGCTGGCCAGCTGTGCAACTCAGTCAACCGGCTGTTCGTCGAGCGCCCTGTCGCCGACGAGTTCATCGAACGGTTTACCAAGCTTGCGGCGGCACTGTCTGTGGGGCCAGGGCTCGCCGATCCCGAGCCGGACATCGGCCCGCTCACGACCGACAAGGCGCGCCAGCGTGTGGAGGCGCACGTCTCCGAGGCGCGGGGGGCGGGAGCGCAGATCCTGACAGGTGGCCAACGTCCGCGGGAGGAGTGGCTCGCTCGCGGCTTTTTCTACATGCCAACGGTCGTGGTCGGTAACGCCACACTAAAGATGGCCCGTGAGGAGACCTTTGGGCCAGTGGTGCCCATCATCGTCGTGGACGACGCAGAGGAGGCGATCACCTACTCGAATGCTCTCGACTTCGGGCTCGTCGCCTACCTTTACACGCGTGACCTCCGCATGGCGACGCTTGGGGCCGAGCGCCTCCAGTTCGGGACCGTCAACATCAACAACGTGGGCGGGGGGCAGGTGGCGTTCCCGTACGCGGGCTGGAAGCACAGCGGTCTCGGTGTAGAGCTCTCCCACGAAGGGATCGAGGAGTACCTACGCGTGAAGCACATTCGTACCGAGCTTGGTTATTCCTAGCAGTGCCACCCGAGTGTGTTCTCGCCATCGACGTAGGGACGCAAACGACGCGGGCCGCGCTTGTCAAGGGAGATGGCTCGTTGCTCGACAGCGCCGGTAGCCCGATCAAGCTTCAGACGCCCCAGCCCGGCTGGGCCGAGCAGGACCCGGACCAGTGGTGGTCGACGACAGTGGCGAACGTCATGACCGTTATGAGCCGTAACCCGGGGGCAACCGTGTCGGCCGTCGGCGTGGGCGCACAGATGCACGGCGTCGTACCGCTCGACGCGGCAGGCAACCCCCTGGCGTGCCATGTCGGCATCTGGAGCGACAAGCGACCAGCGGCCGAGGTCGCGAAGTTCATGGCCCGCCCTGATGCGGGACGGCTTGCCGCGGTCGCCGGGAACGCCCCCCTCCCCGCCTGGGCAGGCTTCAAGGTTGCCTGGTTCCGTGCTGAGCGGCCGGAGCTCTACCAACGGGCGAGAGCTTTCCTTGTCGTCAAGGACTACTTGAATTTCCGGCTATGTGGCCAGCTGGCGACAGACCCCTCGGAAGCGTCGGGCTCCTTCCTGGCCGACGCAGCCACCGGGCAATGGTCGCCCGAGCTGATCGACGCCCTCGGGCTCGACGCGAGCCTGCTGCCACCGATTGCCGGTTCCGCCACGGTGATTGGAGGCGTCCTGCCCGAGGTCGCCGGCGCGACCGGCCTGTGGGCCGGGACACCGGTCGTCGCCGGAGGCGGGGACATGCTGTGCCAGCTTCTCGCCTTGGGGCTGACACGGCCCGGACGCCTTGCCGAGGTAGCCGGTACAGGGTCAATCGTCGCCGCTTACGTTGACAAGCCGTGCCCCGACCGGCGCGTGATGAGCCTGCGGGCGGTGACCGACGGGTGGGTCGACTTTGGCATCGGCGACGGGGCGGGCTCGTGCCTCCCGTGGTTGGACGACCTTCTCCTGGGTGCCCTTGGGAGCGGGCCGGCCGGTCCCACGCACGACTACGCCTCGATCGACGCTGCCGCTGCCGCCGTGCCCGCCGGTGCCGAAGGTTTGCTCTTCTTCCCGTACCTGCTGGGCGAGCGCACCCTCGGGAGCTCGAGCTCGAGGGCGTCGTTCATCGGGCTGACACTCCAGCACGAGCGTGGGCACCTCGCTCGGGCCGTGATGGAAGGTATCTGCTTCGAGAACCGACGTGCCCTTGACCTGTTCGCCCCGCCCGGCGACGGTGCGGTGCTCCGGTGCACAGGCGGCGGTTCACGTAGCGCCTTGTGGAACCAAATCCGGGCGGACGTCTATGAGCGTCCCATCCGGTCGCTCACGACTACAGAAGGCGGGATCCAAGGCGCGGCGCTGCTCGCGGCCACCGGCGCGGGATGGTACGCAAATGCCGCCGAGGGAGCCGAGAAGCTTGTCGGCCTCAGTGCGGGATGGGAGCCGCGACCTGAGACCGTCAAGGCTTATCGGGCCAGCTATGCGACGTTTTGTGCCGTCCACGACGTTCTCGGCTCGCATTGGGGTAGCTGGTGCCACTGACCTCTCGAGCGGGGCGCTCCGGCCCGAGATGCAGTTGAACACGGCCTTGGTTCGCGATACTGAGCCGATAGCGCCGTACGATTGCACGAGTGCCAAAGCTGCGCACGGTTCCCCGGACCGGCACACCGCCCGCACGAAAGAGAACAGTGACGATGTACCGTGCACAGCAAATGGAGCTGTCATGACTGACACCCCGCGCTCTACTATCGATATCCGGTCGTTCGAGCCTTACTACCTGCAGCTGAAGCGCATCTTGATGAAGGACATCGAGGCGGACGGGGCCGAAGGTAGCCTCTTGCCGTCCGAGGCCGAGATGTGCTCGCAGTACTCGGTGAGCCGTACCGTCGTGCGCCAGGCGCTCGCCGAGCTCGATAGCGAAGGGCTCGTCCTCAAGGTGAAGGGCAAGGGGACTTTCTGGACCGGGCGCAAGCTGGACACGAGCTTCATCCAGGACACCCTCGGTTTTTACGAGTCGATGTCGAAGGCCGGGCACGTTGTGCAGAGCCGCATCCTCAAGCTTACGACCGAGCCGTGCAGCGTCGACGTGGCCAGGCTGCTCGAGGTCGGGGTGGGCGAGCAGGTCATCCGCTTCGACCGGGTGCGTAGCATTGACAACCGGCCCGTCCAGGTGGTGCGGGCTTTTATGCCGGTCAGGCTCTTCCCCGGCCTGGTCGACCTGGACATGACGGACCGGTCGCTCTACCAGGTGCTGCGCGACTCCTATGATGTGCGCCCCACCAGCGGGCACCGCGCCATCGAGGCGGTGGCGCTTTCGAGGGAGTGCGCCGACTACCTCGGCGTGCCCAAGGGGACACCGGGGCTGCGTATGCACAGCGTCACCCGCTCGAGCGACGGCGTCATCTTCGAGCACTATGTCGCCCACTACCGGGGGGACAGCTTCCGCTTCGAGCTAGAAGTCCGCTCGGGGAGAGACCGCTAGGGTCGCTGCCGACCTCATATGGCAAACCTGGGAGGCTGGCCTGAAAGCACGGCGACGAGCTCTTCAAGGGCTATCCGTCCCATGGCGGCGGTGGCTTCCGCGGTGTGCGGGCCCATGTGCGGTGAGAGCAGGACGTCATCTCGCCGACGCAAAGGGTGGTCGATGGGCGGGGGCTCGTCGGTGAGTACATCGAGTGCCGCGCCCGCAAGGGGCCCTCGTCCAGCGCCCAAATGAGAGCGGCCTCGTCGACCAGTTCGCCGCGGGCCGTGTTGACCAGCGTGGCACCGGCCTTGAGCTGACTGAGGAGCGATCTGTCGAACATCCCTCTTGTCTCCGAGGTGAGCGGGGCGTGCAGGGAGATGAAGTCCGAACGGTGCGCGAGAGCCTCTAAGCTTACGAGATCGGCAATATCGCTTCGGGTCACGTAAGGGTCGTAAGCCAATACCCGAATGCCGAGCCCCGCTGCCTTTGTGGCGACCAGCGTGCCAATACGCCCGAGACCTACCAGCCCGAGCGTACGGCCTCGTAGCTCCATTCCTCCCAAGGCCGGCCAGTGGCCGTGGCGGACCTGGTCCCGGCCAACGACGAAGGGCCGTGCCAGGGCGAATAGGAGCGCCACGGCCAGCTCGGCCACGGCGTTGGCGTTAGCCCCAGGCGTGACGGTGACGGTGACGCCGTGGAGCGCCGCCGCTTCGAGATCGACCCGGTCGACACCCACCCCGTAGCGAGCGACCACCCGCAGCCTCTGGGCCCCGGCAAAGACTTCCGCGCTCACGTCGTCGAGCCCCGCCAGCAGACCGTCGGCATCGGCCACCAGCTCGGCGAGCTCAGTTGCAGCCAACGGCCCAGGGCGATAACGGACCTCGCCCACTTGCCGCTCCAGCTCGCACCGCAGGTTCTGGTCGTGCATCCCGAACGAGCGCGGGGTTACTACAACGACACAATCGCCCAGCGGCCTCAGGGCCATACTGGCTCGGCTTGTTACCGGACCACCCGCGCTGACCCGCCGGCCACCAGCCGGCTGACTTCCGCAAGGGTGGCCATCGAGGTGTCGCCCGGGGTGGTCATCGCCAGCGCGCCGTGCGCTAAGCCATAGCGCAGAGCGTCTGCAACCGGCAAGCCGGCAAAGAGGCCGTATATCAGACCGGAGGCAAAGCCGTCACCACCCCCGATTCGGTCCAAGATCTCCAGGTCATCTGCCATGTCTGCGGAGAAGACCTCGCCAGCGGCCCAGCAGATGCCTCCCCAGTGATTGCGGCTCGCCGAACGAACCTGCCGCAAGCTGGTGGCGATGAGCTTCAGTTCGCTGAACTCCCCGGCGACCTTGGCCAGCATGGCTGCGTAGCTGTCGGTGTCCAAGGTGGCATAGGAGGCATCGGTGCCGGCGACCTCGAAGCCCAAAGCAGCGCTGAAGTCCTCCTCGTTGCCGAAAAGGACGTCCGTCATGGCCACCAGGCGCCGGTTTACCTCGACGGCGCGCTCGGAGCCGCCAGCCGCCTTCCACAACGAAGGCCGGAAGTTGAGGTCATAGGAGACAACCGCTCCGGCCCGGCGAGCAGCGGCCATAGCCTCTTCCGCCACCGCGGCGGTGGTTTCTGAGAGCGCGGCGAAGATGCCGCCGGTGTGGAACCAGCGAGCTCTCTCGGCGTTGAAGATCTCGTCCCAGTCGATTTGCCCCTCTTAAGCTGGCTCGCGGCACTGTTGCCGCGGTCCGAGCAACCTAGCGCTGCTCGCACCCCGAAGCCCCGTTCGGTGAAATTGAGGCCGTTGCGCACAGTGCGTCCGACGCCGTCAAAGGGGGCCCAGCGGATATGCGAGGTGTCCACTCCACCCTGAAGGACCAGGTCCTCGATCAAATGCCCCACCGGGTTGTCCGCAAACGCTGTTACAACGGCAGTGCGTAGCCCGAAACAGCGGCGCAGCGCCCGCGCCACGTTGTACTCACCTCCGCCTTCCCATGCTCTGAAGCTGCGAGTGGTGGCTATCCGGCCCTCACCCGGGTCCAGCCGCAGCATCACCTCGCCCAAGGCCACAAGGTCCCATCGGCACCCGCTGGCTGAGCCGAGAGCCAGCACAGGGGCGGGAGTTGAGGTTACAGTCGGCGGCTCGGTCACCTCTCCCCACCTCCGCTCCGCACCTCGGCCACGACCCCTACCGCCTCGGCTGTGAGGGTTTGGATCCGGGCGAAATCGGCCTCGGCGAGTAGCGCCGGTGACACCATCCAGCTCCCGCCGCATGCTGCCACCTGGGGCAACTTGAGATAGCTGGTCAAATTGGCCGCATTGATGCCTCCGGTGGGCACAAAACGCACTTCACGAAATGGCCCGCTGAGTGCCTTCAAGAACGAGATGCCGCCGGAAGGCTCGGCGGGGAAGAACTTGAGAAGCGTAGCGCCTGCCCGCAGGGCCGCCTGGATCTCGGTCGGGGTGCAGACACCGGGCATGGCCAAGACCTCTCTTTGGCGGCAGAAGGCGATCACTTCCGGGTCGGTGCCCGGCGAGACCACAAAGCGCGCTCCAGCGTCGATCACTCGGGCGGCGTCTTCGGTGCTGCGGACGGTCCCGGCGCCTATGAAGGCGGTCGGGTAGGCCTCGGTCAGGCACCTGATCGCCTCCAGTCCAGCCGGTGTGCGCAGCGTGATCTCGGCCGCGGGAAGCCCGCCGGCGCAAAGCGCTTCGAGGAGCGGCCCCGCTTGCTTGATGTCTGCGAGCTCAACCACTGGCAAGACGCCGAGCTCGGTTATACGTTCGATGCTCCCGGTGACCGCGGGAGCTAGCTCGATGGGCATTTGCTCTCTCCTCTCGCGACTCACATGCGCTAACACGGCCCCTTGGTCCCGACCAGAATCCTATCCTGTCATGTTCGGATCATATCATGTCCTGTTGGCTCGGGCACCCCGCGACCGCGCTGTGAAGGCTGCCTTTAGCTGTTGCATTTGGTTCCGGCTTCATGTCCGCACGCTGCCAGACGACCGCTTGGCCCGCCGGCCAGCCCCCACGCAACCCTTCTGACCTGGACCTTTCGGTGGAGGCGAGGAGAATCGAACTCCCGAACCTCTTGCATGCCATGCAAGCGCTCTACCAACTGAGCTACGCCCCCAGATGTGCAACCCACCCTAGCTGACAGGCTCAGCCGTCTCGGGACGGAAGGACCAACGTGACCTTCGACGTCGCATCGCCAAGCACCGCTCCGTTCGGACATGATGGCTGAGGGCTGAAGTGCCGCCGGCCCGCCCCGCCGGACAGGCGTGGTCGGCCTCGGCATCCTTGACAGCGCCAGGATATGCCCGTTAGCTTTCTTGAAATCGATTACTGAAATCGGCTCTTCCTCGAAAAGGTCCCCCAGTGTGAGCCCGGCCCGCACCCCCCTGAGGATCAATGACGTCGTCCGTGCTGTAGAGGACGCTTCGTACAGGCAGGGTTACCGTGTGCTGCTGTGCAACACGGACGAGCAACCGGAAAAGCAACGGTCCTACCTGGGAGTGTTGACAGCGGAACGGGTAGCGGGGGCTATCATCTCGCCAACGGGAGCCAAGGCCCCAGAGATCGGCGAGCTGATCGACCACGGCACCTGCGTCGTCGCGTTCGACCGGGATATTGCCGACGGACGGGCTGACGCCGCTGTGGCCGCCAATGCTGAGGGGGCCAGGACCGGCACGGCCCACTTGATCGCTTGCGGGCACTCCAAGGTCGGCTATATAAGCGGCCCCCTGCGAGTCGAGACCGGCGCCGAACGCCTCCACGGGTACGACGAGTGCATGAAGGCGGCCAAATTGACCCCCATAATCGCCTACGGCGACTTCCGCTACGAGGCAGGCGCGCGGGCAACCCGCGAGCTCCTAGCCAGGGTGCCACTGCCTTGCTCGTCGGCAACAACCTAATGGCCGTTGGCGCTGCTCCATGCCATTAAGAAGGCAGGGCTAAAGGTCCGTCGCGACATCGCCCTCGTCGCCATCGACGACCCTCCCTGGGCCGAGTTGACCGACCCTGCTCTGACGACGCTCGCCCAGCCGGTGCGGGCCACGGCCGACGCTGCCGTGGAGATGTTGTTGGAGAGGCTCGGCCCGGGCCGAAAGCGCCGCAAGCGCCTGGTGTTCGACTTCGAATGGCGGCAACGTGGTTCGTGCTGCAACGAGCAAGCCTTGCAGGTCGCCAGATCATGAGCTGGCCCGTCGCACACACCTACGCTCACGAAGACAGGGCCCGGGTTTCGCTCCCCGTTGGGGGTATCGGGACGGGCACCGTCGGGTTTGGTGGCCGCGGCCAGTTCCGTGACTGGGAGCTGGAGAACCATCCCTCCAAAGGGCTGTCGTCCGCGCTGACCTTCCTGAGCATTTGGTGCCGGGGGGCCGCAGGCGAACCCGTAGCGCGTGTGCTCGAGGGGGCACTTTTCGACGAGGAAGTCGAGGGTGAACAGGGCTCTCCTGCCCCGGTCGCCGGGTTACCCCGGTTCCGCGACTGTCACTATGAGGCCACTTACCCATTTGGCCGGGCCGTGCTCAGCGACCAACATGTGCCCGTCCGTGCTTCTGTAGAGGTGTTCAACCCGCTCGTCCCTGGGGACGAGGAGGTGAGCGGGCTTCCCATCGCCATCATCACGGTGGTCCTCGAGTCCGACACCGACGAGCCCCTCGACTGCAGTGTCATGTTCTCGTGCGAGGCCCTCACGGGGCATAGGTCGCGCCGCGCCGGCTTGCCCAGCAGCCCTGTCGCCGAACGACGGTCCGACGGAGGTGTCGAAGGGTACTTCCTGTCGGACCAGTCCCTGGGCCCCGAGGCGGAGGAGTGGGGCTCAATAGCTTTGGCCGCCCTCGGCGAGGGGTCTTGGACGGGACCAATTTGGGGGTTCGGAAAGTGGAACCAGGGCATGTCCGCCATGTGGCGCGGTTTCATGGCCAACGGCATGCCAGACGAGGGGGTCTTCGGTGTCGGCCGGGATGGCCCGGCACCCACATTCGGCTCTGCTGTGGCCGGTACGGTCGGGGCGCGAAAGACGCTGTCTCCCCGTGGGCGGGCCGAAGTGGTGTTCCTGATGGCTTGGCACTTCCCGAACCGACACTCCTGGGTCGCGCCCCCAAGTGGGCCGCGCGGCATCAGTGGGCCAGAAATCATTGGCAACTTCTACGCCACGTCGTACAGCGACGCCTGGGACGTCGTCGCCCGCCAGGCACCGCGGGTAACCGAGCTCCGCCAGCTCACCGAACAGTTCGTCAACGGTTTTTGGTCGACCGACCTGCCCGCCCCGGTCAAGGAGGCGGCCCTGTTCAACCTCAGTACCCTGCGCAGCCAAACGTTTTTTCGCGACGCCGACGGCAACCCATTGGCATGGGAAGGCTGCATGAACGATGTCGGCAGCTGTTTCGGATCCTGCACACATGTGTGGAACTACGACCTGGCCACGCCGTTCGTTTGGGGCGGGCTGGCACGTCGGATGAGAGAGATCGAGTACTTGTACGCCACGGCGGAGGACGGGGCAATGAGCTTTCGCACCCTGGTCCCCTTGGAGGGTGCAGGCGAGTGGGCTCAGGCGGCGGCCGACGGCCAGTTCGGGTGCGTGGTCAAGTTGTACCGGGAGTGGCGCCTTTCAGGAGACGATGCCTGGCTGCGGCGGTTGTGGCCATCGTGCCGACGGTCCCTGGAGTTCGCCTGGATAGAAGGCGGGTGGGACGGCGACCGGGACGGGCTCGCGGAGGGCCCCCAGCACAACACCATGGATGTCGAGTACTACGGCCCCAACCCGATGGTGCAGTCGTGGTACCTTGCCGCCCTCGAAGCCGCCGGGGAGATGGCGGCCGCCGTTGGCGACTCGGAGTTTGCCAGCACCTGCCTCAAGCTTTTCGCCAGTGGGACGGCTGCGACAGAGGAGCAGTTGTTCAATGGCTCCTACTACGAACAGCGGGTCATACCGCCGCGAGACTTTTCAGCGGTGCCGTCCAAGCTGCGGCACCCGAACATGGGGGCGGAGAACGCCGCCGACCCCGAGTTCCAGGTCGGGGACGGCTGCGAAGTCGATCAGCTCGTGGGCGACACCTATGCCCGGCTGGTCGGGCTTGCACCTGTCTACGACGAAGGTCACTCGAAGACCGCGCTTTCCTCCATTCACCGGCTCAACTATGTCGATGATTTCGGTGACTTGACCAACTACATGCGGACCTACGTGGTGGCCGGCGAGCGGGGCCACATGGTGCTCTCGTACCCTAACGGGCTTCCCGAGCACCCGATGCCCTACTGGTGCGAAGCCTGGACCAGCCTCGAGTACGTGTTTGCCATGGGGTGCGCCCAAGCCGGCGAGCTCATGCTCGCCGAAGACGTCGCCGCAGCCGTGCGAGAACGCTTCTCAGGCCGTCGGCGTAACCCCTTTGACGAGGCGGAATGCGGCCACCACTACGGCCGGGGCCTGGCCAGCTGGGGCTTGGTCCTCACGCTGGCCGGTTTCCACTATGACGGGAGGGACGGGAGCATGGCTTTCGATCCCGCCGGCAACCAGGGCGGCCGCTGGTTTTGGTCTACAGGCGGAGCATGGGGCACGGTCGAGCTCGCCGGCAATGACAGCGGCGCAACCCCAAGTTTGCAAGTGCTCGGTGGGAGTGTGCGCGTCGAGCGCGGTACGAGCCCGCGGATTGCTCTGCACCCTGGCGGAGCCGGGCCTGCTGGGCCCGGGCAAGTACGAGCTGCAACCCGTCGGGGAGCCCGTCGGGCGAGCATGAGAAGGAAGGGCGAGCATGACCATGTTGGGGAGGGCGAGTGCTAGCTGACCTGTGGAACGTCGGGAGTTCCCACCATGGCCGCAGCAGAGCCGTGAACCCCGAAAACCCAACGGGCGCCGAGGGTCAGGCTGCGCGCGGTCGCGGTTGCGGGCACCGGGCCGCGCCCGCTCGTACGCTTGGGCCGGGTTGGAAGATCTCGCCAAGTATCGTCGTCGGGCCTGGCTCGGTGGCGGAGCTCGCCGATATAAGTGGCCCAGGCATCATCAGGCACATATGGCTAACGACCACAGCGCACGGACGGGAAGCAGTGCTCCGCATGTACTGGGACGGCAGCGCCGTGCCCGCTGTCGAGGTGCCACTCGGAGACTTCTTCTGCAACGGGTGGGCCTCCTTCAGCCCCGTCGCCTCCTTGCCGATCGTCGTGGCGCCGCACCGAGGGATGAACTCGTACTGGCAGCTGCCGTTCAAGTCCAAAGCTCGCCTGACGCTGGAGAACCTGAGCCCCAAGGACCTGACCCTGTACTACCAGGTTGACTACTCCGAGCAGGAAGTGGCCGGGGACGCCGGCTACTTCCACGCCCGTTGGCGACGCGACAACCCCTTGGGTGAAGAAAGCGTTCATGAGCTTTTGGACTGCCCATCAGGGGCAGGCGTTTACTGCGGCACGTATATGGCGGTCGGGGTCAACTCCCCGGGGTGGTGGGGAGAGGGGGAGCTGAAGTTCTACCTCGACGACGACCGCGAGTTCCCGACCATCTGTAGCACGGGAACAGAGGACTATTTCGGTGGGGCATGGAACTTCGACGTCAAAGGTGAAGGTTACACGCCCTACTCCACCCCTTTCCTGGGCCTGAACCAGATCATCCGCCCCGACGGCTTATACCTCTCGCAGCAACGATTTGGTATGTACCGCTGGCACGTCTTGGACCCCGTCGCCTTCGACGACGGCTTGCGGGTTACTATCCAGGACCTGGGTTGGCACGAAGACAGGACGTACCGCAAGCGTCGCGACGACATCGCTTCGCTAGTCACGTGGTACCACGCCCAAGCGGCCTGCATCCCGGCCCGAGGGCTCACCCTGGCAGAAATGGAGGTCTAGATCAAACGCTGGTCGTTCGACCGCGGCGTGCCAAGGTCGTCCCTTTGGTCACCCTGTCGTTGGTAGCCATGCCCGTGGGTGGGCTGCCAGGTCAACCACGCAGCGGAAACCAACCGTGGAGCAACGGTCGACGCCCGGTGCGAAGAGCATGAACTTCGCGCTGCGCTCGGGCCCGAGCGGCCCGCCCTCTGCGTACCAACCAGAACCACCAAGCACGAGGTCGGACCCGCCCTTGAGGATGACGAAGCGACTGTGGCCATCGGAATGTTCGCTCTCTGTCCATTCCCAGACCCGCCGCCGGCCATAGCGGGCGTAACCCTCGGACACTGCCACCTGCCACTCATCTTCGGTGGGGAGCCGTTTACCGGTCCCAGCTGCGTACGCCCTGGCGTCGCCCAGGTCAACGAAGGTCACCGGCCAATCGGCTTGCTCCGGCGGTGGGGCACCGTTGACCCAGTGGTCCAGGAAGCGGTGCGGCAGCTTTGGCGCGTACCCGGTCGATCGGAGGAAACGCTGGAACTCTGTGTTGGTGACCGGCAACTCGTCGATTGCCAGACCGTCGACGTCCAAAGCGCGCTGGCTGGACCGCTGCTGCTCTTGGTCGGGAAAATCCTGGTTCAGGTGATCAGCGCGCACGTAGGTCCCGCACTCGCGCAACTGGAACACTGACTCAAACGAACGCGGCCCGGGAGGGACAACACGCATGTTGGGCGACAGGGTACGGGAAGCCGATTTCTCGATCGGGCGTCGCAGTGGCGGGTCGGGCGAAGCAATCGTCTCGGGATAGGCGGTCCCAGCACTGGGGCCCTCAACGTGGGCACGCTCTATTGCCGACCAGATCTCGCTCTCGGTTTGTTCGCTCGTGGTGACCAGGCAGGCGATACCGCGAGCAGGGACCGTCACGCTGGGCTCCCGTGGGTCGATCCTCCGGCCGGCGAGGACGTCGACAGCCACTGCCCCGGGCGTGAGAGCAAAGGAAACATCTGTTTCGGTGACGTCACGTTCGGAACAATTGGCGAGCGCCCAAAGGACCGTCTCGCCGCTCTCCCATCGGCTCGCGCGCAAGCCCTCGCCAGGCATGGGGACAAAGGGCGTCCAATCACCGAGGCTCAGCACGTCAGAAAAGATCCTCGGGCCCTGTGCATGGACTTGAGCAAGAGCTTGTCCCCGTCGTTCCACGGGTACCAGGAGCCGAATACGTTCTCCCACACGACCACGCCCGCACCGTTGAGCCAGGCGGTCAGCAGTTCGTCACGGTGCCTGTCGTGCCATCGCCGTACCAGGTGTTGCATGTGCCGCTGCTCAAACCAGTGGTCCCGCATGAGGAACCGCTCTTTGAGAGGCTCAGTAGATTGCGCCCAGGAGATCAGGTGGTCGCTCACGCCCGCTAATGGCACGACCCCTTCGGACTGGAAGACATTGGCAGGCGAAACCTTGTCGATCTCGCAACGGAGGTCGCCAGGTGCGTTAGCCAGGGTATCGAGGAATATCCCATCAGGCCCTACAGCCGAGACCAGCTCGGCCAGCACCTGGGCGTCGGTCACGGGCTCTCGCCGCGTCTGGAGATCCCAAGGGTTGTAGTCAATGACCGCTCTGACCCCGCGCCGGTGTAAGCGCTCAATTATGTCCGCGAGCGCGGTTAGGCCTCCCGGTATGTCTCTGTAGAAGTCGTACTGGTTGCGTTCGTCAAAGCCGATCCGTGGGTAGGCGTGCCAAAGGATAAGGACGTCGAAGCCACCAAAATCTCGCTCGGCATTGTCGAGGTACTCCTCGACGAGGAAGCTGTCAGAACGGGGGTCGTAGAAACTCTCGTCCCACAACATGACCAGCGCGCAGACGAAGGCTCTGCGGCCCACTGAGATGCCGCCACGTCGTAGCGCCCGTCGTCGCTCAGGTACTCCTGGCGGGCCTTTTGGCGCCACCCCGTAATTTCCCTGACCCAAGCCGCCCAGTCCGCCTCGTCGCCCGGAGCCGTCTTCAGGGCCTCGAACTGCCGTTCCAGCTCTGATGGCATCGGTCGTCCTCAATCCCCAGTCATTTGCGCAAGAGGAGCGAGGTGACACTCAGAAGCTTGCTATTGATCCAAATATCGGAGTACTCTTTCGGCCGACCATCGCGCAGGTACGTCACCTGTTCCGGGTACCGGACGGGAGCTCCCCTTTTGAGCTGTAGTGCCAGCGCAACTTCGTCCATCGCACTCTCAGCACTGAAAGTGCGTCGGCCCGACCCGATCCGTAGACCGAAGCGCTGCTCCAAGGCACCGATGGGCTGAGTTTTTGTGCGATCGCAGGTTCGATGACCGTAGAGATCACGAACGTGCCTCGGCCCACCACCTGCCTGAGCGCGCCTTCTCCGATCAAGGTCTCGAGGGCTCGTCGTAAAGTGCCACGGCTAACGCCAAGTTGTTTAGCTAACTCAGGCTCAGGTGGTAGGCGATAATTTGGGGGCCACTGCCCCGAAACGATCCGCTCACGGATGCTGTGCGAGATTTGCGCATGAAGAGAAACGGCCACATCCCGCTGGGGTGGTTGTACCGCGTCAGCGGAGTGCGAGGTTCGCTTCATCGGATGCCATGATAGGGGCCCACTGTGCGGCGGTCACGGACCAAGACGCTCGTACCCCCTTCCGTCGGCCCGACAAGGCAGCGGCGGGGACGGTTCAGCTCGGGCCTAAGTGGCCGATAGTTCTGTCATGCCTGGTTACTACGCCAGGCGACCACGCTTGGGGACCAAACGGCATGGACGCCCGGCCATCGTTTACTTCGCCGCTCTGACCGGCCTGGCGCTGCTGCTCTCTTCCGTCGGTCCTTCGGCGACGGCAACCGTGACGACGAGGCCAGTCGGCCCGGCAGCCGTGCCCAGCTCTTCCTTGAGCGAGCTGAGTGCCTCGGCCGGTTCCAGGGTCACGGTGAGCGGGAGCGGCTTCCAACCGGGTAGCGCCGTGAGGATGGAGATCGGTACCAAGCCGACCAGTGCGAGCGCCGTGCTGGCCGTCGGGGCGGCGGGCGATGTCAACGCAGCTCTAGGGGTGCCCGCGGGCTCACGGCCAGGTTGGGACGGCGTGGTCCTTAGGGGGGTCGCGCCGGATGGCCACGTGCTGGTGGAGGAGCTGGCCCTGCAGGTGACTGGGTAGGTGACTTGGAAGCTGGCTGTGCAGCTCATTTAGCGGGCCAGTTGCTGCTGCCTTAGCGGGCGGGCAACAGGCTCAGGTCGGCGCGGCTGATCAGCCCGGTGGCGAGAGCCCACTCGGCCAGGTGCGGGAGGGCATTCTCCCCCAAGAGATTGGGGACGCCGGCATTGGTGAACCGCGTCCGCAGGTACTCCACCCTCTTCACGAGCGTCGTACGGGGCCAGTCCAGGCGAGCTGCGGCGTCGGCGTAGCTCTTGGGGTGCGGGTCGTAACGGGGAAATGGTTCGAGGTAGCCGGCGAAGAGCGCCACGAGAGCCAACTTGTCTGCTGGCGTGATCGAGACATCGGCGGCGGCCCGGGTGGGGTTGCCGTCGGTCTGCGGCCCGGTGGCAGGACCATGCCGGAGGCCGTCCAGAGCGTCTTCGGGCAAGTCAACGGTGAGGGCATGGCGCCTCGTCGCTCCTTCGACTATCACCGTGATCGGCGCTGTCAGCGCAATGCGCCGACCGGGCGGCAGCACGGTACGTATGCCCACGTCGTCGACAACTTCCAGCGGCCGGACCGTGCTCTTGTTCACGAGCCACCAAACGCCAGCGTCGGCCTCGAGGGAGCCGGCGACGCGAGAGATCCCGAGGTCGGAGGGGTCGAGGCACAGGTTGGTCCGCTGCGAACGGCCGAAGGTGAACGCTTCACCCGTGGCGACGTCGAAGCGCTCCTTGCCGAGGCCGATCGTGAGACTGGACTTGCCCGCTGCCACAACAGGCAAGGTACAACAGGCCGCGCCTGCACGCTGCTCAAGTTCACTTTTCGGACAATGCCCTCATCATTGCCACGCCTCCGAGGGCTACTCCGAAGGTCTCCCACCAGTTCTGGGGAGGTTTTTGGTTGCCTATCGACGCTTTCGCTCCCCAGATGGGCATTTCGTTGCACGAGGGCCGAGATTGTGGGGCCGGTCCGACGGGTCGCCCGGGCGGGTGCGGAAGTACTCGTGGCACCAGGCCGGGCCAGAGGAAGGGCTCGCCGGAAACCGGCCAAGACCGGTGCGCCGGCAGCGTACCCTGTAAGGCCATGAGCTACGCGTACAACGCTCAAGAGATCGAGAGCCGCTGGCAGGCCCGGTGGGCAGCGGAGCACGCCTACGAGGTCGACAACGACGACCCGCGGCCCACCTCTTACGTGCTGTGCATGTACCCCTACCCGAGCGGCCCCGCTCACCAGGGCCACGTACGCAACTACACCTTCGGCGACCTGAACGTCCGCTGGCGCACCATGCAGGGCTTTTCGGTGCTGAGCCCGATCGGCTTCGACAGCTTCGGCCTGCCCGCGGAGAACGCGGCGATCAAGTCGGGTGTGCACCCGCGGCTGTTCACCGACGCCCGCATCGCCGAACTGTCGAGCTCGCTGAAACGGCTCGGGGCCAGCTACGACTGGCGGCGCGTGGTGAAGAGCCACGACCCGGTGTTCATGCGGTTCAACCAAGTCATCTTTCTCCGCTTCCTAGAGGCCGGGCTCGCCTACCGGAAAAAGGCCCCTGTCAACTGGTGCCCCGGCTGCAACACGGTCCTGGCCAACGAACAGGTGCGCGCCGACGGGACCTGCGAGCGCAGCGGCGACCTCGTCATAAAAAAGGACCTAGAGCAGTGGTTCTTCCGGATCATCTCTTACGCCGACGACATGCTGGCCGCCATGGACAGCCTGGAATGGCCGGAGCGCGTGAAGACCATGCAGCGCAACTGGATCGGCCGCTCGGAGGGTGCCCAGTTCGAGATGTCGGTCGCCGGCTCAACAGAACGGATAGAAGTCTTCACCACCAGGCCGGACACTTCCTTCGGCATGACTTTTGTGGTGCTGGCGCCCGAACACCCGCTAGTCCTGTCGATAGTCACCCCTGACCGCCGGGAAGATGTCATGGCGTTTATCGAGCGCGTCCGCCAGGAGCCCGACATCGAGCGGCAGTCGACCGAGATCTCATTGGAAAAGCGCGGCATTTTCACGGGGGCCTACGCGGTCAACCCGTTCAACGGGAAAGAGGTCCCGGTCTACTTGGCGGACTATGTCCTGATGGGCTACGGGACGGGCGCAATCATGGCTGTGCCCGCGGAGGACCACAGGGACTGGGATTTCGCAACGGCGTACGGGTTGGCGAAGGTCCGCACGGTGCAACCTCCCGAGGGCTGGGAGGGCGGCGCCTACACCGGCGACGGCCCGCGGATAAACAGCGAGTGGCTGGACGGCATCGAAGACACAGGCGAGGCGAAGGCCAAGGCGATCTCCTGGCTCGAGGAACAGGGGCTAGGGAAACGCACGGTGCAGTACCGCCTGCGCGACTGGCTGCTGTCTCGCCAGAGGTACTGGGGTTGCCCGATACCTGTCGTCTACTGCCCTGACCACGGGATAGTCCCACTGCCAGAAACTGAACTGCCGGTGCTGCTGCCCGACGACGTCGAGTTCCTTCCCACGGGCGAGTCCCCGCTGCGCAGCGACGCAGCGTTCCTCTGGACGACGTGCCCGATCTGCGGCAAGCCCGCCGAACGTGAGACCGACACGATGGACACCTTCGTCGATTCATCCTGGTACTTTCTACGTTTTTGCGACCCGTGGACAACCGACGCCCCTATCGACGACAAAGCGGCGGAGCGTTGGATGCCGGTCGACCAGTACATCGGCGGCATCGAGCATGCCATCTTGCACCTCATGTACGCACGCTTCTACACGCGGGCTTTGGGCGACGTCGGCCTGTCGCCCAAGCATCTCCAGGAGCCTTTCAAAAGGCTGTTCACCCAGGGCATGATCCGCATGGACGGCACAAAAATGTCCAAGTCCAAAGGCAACTTGATCGCGCCCGAGATGTATTACGACTCAGTGGGCGCCGACGCTCTGCGAATTTTCCACCTCTTCGTCGGGCCGCCCCAGGACGATTTCGACTGGACGGACCAGACCGACGAAGTAATAGATGGCTGCCGCCACTTCCTCGACCGCGTTTGGCGTCTGGGGGCCCGCGAAGCGGACGGGTCACAGGGCACGGACCGCGAGCCCAGCGCTGAAGACGAACAAGTCGTGAAAGCAACTCACCGTTTGATCGAGAAGGTGACCCACGACTTCGAGCGCTGGTCCTACAACACCGCCGTGGCGGCGCTGCGGGAGCACACCAACGTCCTGTACCGCTACACCCAGTCCGCGGGTGGAGCCCGGCGGGCGACCCTGGACGAGTCGGTGAACACGATGCTGTTGCTGCTGGCCCCTATCGCTCCCCACGTGAGCGCAGAGCTTTGGGAACGCCGGCACGGCGAGGGGACCAGGGTGCACGCAGAGCACTGGCCCGTGGCCGACCCCGCGATGCTGACCGAAGAGCGGGTGACCCTGGTCGTGCAAGTGAACGGCAAGGTGAGGGAGCGCATCGAGATCTCGCCCGCAGCGACGACCGAGGAATGTGTGGCGGCTGCGCTCGCCTCCCCCAAGGTGGCGAGCCAGTTGCAAGGTCGTGAGCCCCAGCGCGTGGTCGCGCGGCCGCCTCACCTCGTCAACGTTGTGACCTGATGTCCAAGCGGCCAAGCGGAGCATTACGCCTCGATGCGGAGGGATCAACCCCGCCCGGTGGAGGGATCAACCCGCCTGGTGGAGGATCAGAAGGTGACTGGCGCCCAGTGGTGGCCACCGTCGAAGGTCATGATCATCTTGGTGGTCGTCGATGTTGACTGCACGATGCCCACACCCTGGAGGGGGCTCGTGAAACCGAGGTAGGTCAGCTCGCCGTGGTAAACGACGGTCCATGTATGGCCGCCGTTGAAGCTCGCCGTGAGTTCCTGGCCCATGTCGCCGTGGGCGAGCAGGATGGCGCCCGGCTCCGGCGAAGCGAGCACACCGGCGAAGAAGTCCCCGAGTGGGCCAAGCTCGGGGCCGGCTTGGAAGGAGCTCCCCCCGTTGCTCGAAAAGTAGAGCCAGCTCGACCCGAGGGTCGCCCCTTTGGGAGCGCTCTTGGAGAGCCCCTCAGCGAAGCCTCCCATTACGCACACCGCGACCAGGTCCTCCGGCGTGGAGGCCGCCGGGATGGCGAAACTGTCGCCGACCGAAGCACACGGCGGCACCCAGCCCACCCATTGGCCGCCGACGAGCTCGGCGCTGCCAGTCGTGCCCCGGTCGTTGCCCTCCACCAACCACCCGTGCGACCCCTGAAGAACGAACGCGCCGGACTGCTCTCCCCCACCGGCGGGGGAACCCAACGCGACGGCGTTGTCATGGCGCCAGCCGTCCTGGCCGAGCGGCGAGCTCTCCGCGGTGACGCCGAAGCTCTTGTCGCGGGCGATGAGGTACGCCTTGCCGCCAGCGGCCTCCAGGTCGAAGATCGAACCTGTGGTGCTCAGCCCCGCCGGCAGGCGGTCCTGCACCCAGGTGGTGCCTCCGTTGTGAGTCGACCAAAGCGCAGGTTCGCTGGTGCCCTGGAATTGGGATGGCACCAGCAAGCCGCCGTAAATCCAGCCGTCCAGCAAGTTGGCAAAGCGGACGCTCAGCCCACCCCCACAGCACTCGTCGAGCGCCGAGGAACCGCCCACTTTGCGGTCTGCGGCCGCAACCAGGGCGGCGGGGAGCGGCCTCGTGACCCAGGAACTGCCCGCATCAGTGGTTTCCCGAAGGCCGAGACATGTCCCGGATGCGCACGGGCTCGTCCCGAGGGCCCACCCGGTCTTGAGCGATACAAAGGTCACCGATAGCGGATCGAACCTGGCTGCAGCCACCGCGGGCGCCGAGGCCACGGCATCACCGCTAGCCAGCCCCGTCACGGCCAACACCCCGGCCAGAAGGCCTGCACATACCGCCATAGACATCGAAATTGACCGCCACGCTCTGTTTGCCCTCATGACAACGAGGATACGGCCCAACTACGAGCCGATCGCCGATCCCAGGTGGGCTGACCTCCCCATTCGGCCCACGAACCGTGAACCCAGGACCCGTGGCGCCAATGGGCCGTCTGGTCCACCTCTATTCGAAAAATACGGCTAAAACTCCGCCAGGCGGCGCGTGAGCCGCTCCCTCAGCCGGCCCTTAGCGGCTCTCGCCCCGCAGGAACCTCTCGAGCTCGGCGGCGATCTCGTCGCCGGTGGGCAGGTTGGTGAACTCGATCGCGGAGAGCCCGAGCTCGGCGTCGTGCTGGGTCTCGAGCTGGCGGACCATGGCGGAGTGTTCCTCGCTGGCTTCGATCAGAGCCTGTATCTGGTCCCGCGCGCTGTCCCCGGCCCGATGGAGCGCCGCGGTATCGATGCGGATGCTGGTGAGCTTGGACAGCTCGTCGAGCAGGGCCGCCGAGGCTTCGGGATAGGGAGTGCCGGAGGCGTAGTGAGGGACGCGGGCCCAGACGCCAATGGATGGGACGCCGGCCTGCCCGAAGGCGACTTCGAGGACCGCCTGCGCTCCGGCCGGGACCTCCATAGTTGCGGGTAGGAAGCCGACTCGGCCGGCCAGTTCGGCGCTGCTGGCAGTCGCTGCCAGCCGTACGGGCCTCGTGTGCGGCACCGGGGCGGGGAAGGCGCCCAGGCCGACCACCATCTCGACGCCGAGGCGCAGGCCGAGCGCCACTACCTCATCGGTCCATTCGTGCCAGCGAAGGTCGGGCTCGGGGCCGGCGAGGACGAGCAGGCTGCGGCCGTCGGTTTCGGTCGCAAAGAGCAGGCGCAGCTCAGGCCAGGTCAGGCCACCGTGGGCCCCGTGAGAGATCCGGAGCACCGGCCGCCTCGAGCGTTGGTCGAGCAGGGCATCGGAGTCGAAGGTGGCCAGCACGTCGTGCGGGACAGACTCGAGCAGGGCGTTGATAGCCGTCGCCCCGGCGTAGCCGGCATCGACCCAGCCGTCGAGCCCGAGCACGAGCACCGGGCGTTCGAGCTGGGGCCAGCTCCTGATGGACGCGAATGTCATAGAGCTCCCATTGGGAATGTCACGCTCCTGTGGGACGCTATACCTACGGGGCCCGGAAGGTGGGCCACCGTGGCGCAGAGCGCCGGAGGAGATATGACTGCAACGTTGGACGTAACTGACGCCACTTTTGAGGCTGAGGTCTTGGAACGCTCCACTCAGGTACCGGTCGTGGTTGATCTTTGGGCCTCATGGTGTGGCCCATGCCGCACGTTAGGGCCCATTTTGGAGAAATTGGTGGCCGAGAGGAACGGAGAGGTGGTGCTGACGAAGGTCGACGTGGACGCGAACACCCGCGTGGCCGCCAGTTTCCAGGTGCAATCGATCCCCGCCGTCTACGCCGTACGCAACAAGAAAGTTGTGAGCGGGTTCATCGGTGCTCAACCCGAGGCCACTGTCCGTGCCTGGCTGGCCGAAGTGGCGCCTGCTCCGACCGAAGTGGACCAGCTCATCGCAGCTGGCGACGAAACTTCGCTGCGCAAGGCGGTGGCCCTCGAGCCGGCCAACACGACGGCCATTATTTCCCTCGCTTCGGTGCTCATAGCCAAAGGGACCACCGACGGCAACAAAGAGGCCCTCGTCTTCCTCGAACGTGTCCCCGAGACCGCCGAAGTGCGCCACCTGCTGGCCGAGGCACGGGTTGGCGACGAGGCTGCGGGCGGCGACGATGCCGTCACGGGCAAGCTCGACGCTTTGCTTGACCGCGTAAAGGACGACCCTGCCGCCAAGCAGGAGTACCTCGACCTGCTCGAGCTCATGGGCGACGACGCCAGGGTGGCCGGGTACCGCAAGGCGTTGACGGCTCGCCTGTTCTGAGGGGCCGAGCAACGGCGGGAGGCGGTAGCGTCGCTGGCGCCATGATTACAACGCTGTCCCCGGTGCTGGAACTCGGGGTACGCCGCTACGACCTCACCACCCGGGCGCTCGTCATGGGCATCCTGAACAGGACCCCCGACTCGTTCTTCGACAAAGGCGCCACCTGGGACTGGGACGCCTTCTGGCGGCGGGCCGACCAGATCGTCAGCGAGGGCGCCGACATCCTCGACGTGGGCGCGGTCAAGGCTGGCCCGGGCCCGGAGGTGGACGAGGACGAGGAGCTCAACAGGCTCATGCCGGCAGTCGAAGGCCTCGTCGCCCGCTTCGACCTGCCGGTGTCGGTTGACACCTGGCGGGCGTCGGTGGCTGCGGAGGCGTACCGGGCGGGCGCCGTGCTCGGCAACGACATCAGCGGCTTCGCCGACCCCAAGTACCTCGACGTCGCGGCAGCCGCGGGGGCCAGCGTCGTGGCAACCCACATCCGCCTGGCGCCGAGGGTCCCGGACCCCGAGCCCGTTTACAACGACCTGGTCAGCGACGTCTGTGCGTTCCTCACCGAACGTGCCGGCCGTGCCCTGGCTGCGGGTGTCCCGGCCTCCCGCGTGCTGGTCGATGCCGGGCTCGACCTTGGCAAGACGGCCTCGCAGTCCCTCGAGCTGTTGCGGGCTTCCTCAACATTGGCTGCGCTGGGCTACCCGCTCCTGCTCTCGGCGTCCAACAAGGCCTTCTTGGGGGCCGTCCTCGACCTGGAGATCAACCAGCGCCGGGAGGCGTCCGCCTCGGCCCACGCCCTGGGGATCGCCCTCGGATGTCGGGTGGTGCGGGCCCACGACGTGCGCGGGACCTGCCGGGCCCGCGACATGCTGGCGGCGATAATGGAGGCCCGATGAGCGGTCCGTCCAGCGGCACTGGGGGAGCCAGCGCCAAGGGGCCCGCCGACAAATCCGGCAGCTGGCTGGTCACCGGGGACGACGCCTCGCTGCTAGGGGACGCGGTCAGCAAACTGGTGGGCGAGCTTGTCGGCGACCGCGAGCGGTCCTTCGTGGTGGAGGACTTCGGCGGCGAGGATCTCGACATGGCCGCCGTCGTAGACGCCTGCAGGACACCGCCACTGTTCTCCGACCGTCGGGTAGTGGTGCTGCGCGAGGCCGGCGCCCTGACGAGCGATCAGCTCCAACCGCTCCTTTCCTACCTGGAGGAGCCGATGCCCTCGACAAAGCTCGTCGTGGCCGGAGGAGGGGGCACGCTCCCGGCCAAGTTCGTGAACGCCTTCAAACAGCCGGGAGCGGCCGTGCTCAATACAGACGTCGGCAGCCGGGAAGCTCACAGTTGGGTCACCGAGCGCCTGGCGCACGGGCCCGTCAAGCTGGAGCCGGCCGCGGCAGCCCTGGTCGAAGCGCACCTGGGAGAGGACCTCAACCGCCTCGGCACGCTCCTGGTCACTCTGGAGGCGGCCTATGGGACCGGGGCACGGGTCGGCCCCGAAGAACTCGCGCCCTACCTCGGCCAGCCCGGCTCGGTGCCACCCTGGGACCTCACAGATGCGATCGACCGAGGCGAACCCGTGGCAGAGGCACTCAAGCTGTTGCACCGCCTCATGGAGGCGGGTAGCCGCCACCCGCTGGTCGTCCTAGCAATCCTCCACCGCCATTTCGGCAACATCCTACGGGTGCAGTCACCCGACATCGCGACCGAGGCCCAGGCGGCTGAGGCGCTCGGCATCGCCAAGGGCCGCAGCACCTTCCCCGCCCGCAAGGCCCTCGACGCCGCCCGCCGCCTAGGGATGCGTGGGAGCGGGGATGCCGTCATCGCACTGGCGGACGCCGAGCTGGCCCTCAAGGGCAAGTTGGACTGGGAACCCGAGGTCGTGCTGGAGGTGCTCGTAGCTCGCCTCTGCCGGCTTTCCCGCGCAGCGCGTGGAGCGCCTGTACACGCTGGTGCGAGGGGGCATGCCCGGCATTGAGCCGGCGACGGCCGGTCGCTCCGGCATTGGCCTACGCGACGCTGGAACGTTCGCCGCCGGCTGACGCGGCGGTGTGCCTACTCGGCGCTGGCTGAAGTGCCCACGTTGGCGGCTTGGCGCATGAGGGCCGACTTGCGGTTGGCTGCCTGGTTGTGGTGGATGATGCCCCGCTGGGCCGCCTTATCGAGCTTCTTGACCGCAATACGTAGGTCCTCGGCCGCCGTTTCCTCGCCGGCGTCAAGGGTAGTAAGAGCCGTCTTGACCCGGGTCTTGACCTCGGACTTGGCGGCCTTATTGCGCAGGCGGCTCTTCTCGTTGGTGCCGATCCGCTTTATCTGGCTCTTGATATTTGCCACAGGGATGTAAACGATAGCAGCATCCGGAGGCTTCTCGCGCTCGCCGGGGCGCTCGGCGGGCGGCGGGCGGGGCGCTCGGCGGGCCGCGGGGGCGGGGCGCTCGCCGGGGCCCGACGGGGCCGGTTGAGCTGCTTCGACCGTGACCGGCCAACCTATAGGCCAAACTGGGAGCTACAGCGCAAATGAGCACCCTGACGTCCTCCACAAGCGCGGACAAGATCCGCAACCTTTCTATCGTGGCCCACATCGACCACGGCAAGTCGACGCTGTCCGATCGCATCCTCGAGCTCACCGGTGCGGTGAGCGCCCGGGACATGCGTGACCAGTACCTGGACTCGATGGACATCGAACGCGAGCGCGGCATCACGATCAAGGCACAGAACGTGCGGGTCTACTGGAAGGGCTACACGGTCCACCTGATCGACACGCCGGGCCATGTCGACTTCAGCTACGAGGTGAGCCGAAGCCTGGCCGCCTGCGAGGGAGTCGTACTGCTCGTCGACGCCGCGCAGGGCATCGAGGCCCAGACCCTGGCGCACGCCTACCTCGCGCTCGAGCACGACCTGGAGATCATCGTGGTGCTCAACAAGATCGACCTCCCGGCGGCCGACCCGGAACGCTCCGCGGCCGAGATCGAAACGGTGCTCGGGATCCCCGCCGAGGAAACGCTGCGCGTATCGGCAAAAACCGGCGAGGGAGTCCCTGAACTGCTCGACGCCATTTGCGAACGGATACCCGCGCCCAAGGGCGACCCGGCAGCGGCGCTGCAGGGACTTATTTTCGACTCCTATTACGACCAGTACCGCGGCGTCGTGAGCGCCGTGCGGATCTTCAACGGCCTCCTCACCTCCGGAGAAAAGCTCCGTTTCATGCAGACCGGCCGCGTCCATGAGATCGAAGAGGTCGGCGTGCGCCTGCCGGTACCGAGCGAGGTGCAGGGCCTCGGGCCGGGCGAAGTCGGCTACATCATCGCCGGGATAAAAGACGTCGGGGAAGCCCGCAGCGGCGAGACGATCACCGACGCCGCCCGGCCGGCCGAGAAGCCGCTCGAGGGTTACCTGGAGCCCAAACCGATGGTTTTCTGCGGGCTTTACCCAGTGGAAGGTGACGAGTTCGAGTCGCTCCGGGACGCGCTGGAGAAATTGCGGCTGAGCGACTCCTCGGTCTCTTACCTCCCCGAGTCATCGGCTGCGCTTGGGTTCGGTTTTCGCTGTGGCTTCCTCGGCCTGCTCCATATGGACATCGTCCGTGAGCGGCTTGAAAGAGAGTTCAACCTGTCGCTCATAGCGACGGCCCCGAGCGTCGAGTACATCGCACGGCTCACCGACGGCTCTGAGGTGCGCGTGCACAGTCCGGCCGAGATGCCTTCGCCGCAGAAGATCGAGGTGGTCGAGGAGCCGTTCCTCCAGGCGACCATGCTGCTGCCCTCCGAGAACACCGGCACCGTAATGGAACTTTGCCAGGCGCGGCGCGGGGAGATGCTCCGGATGGAGTACCTCTCGCCCGAACGCGTGGAGCTCGTGTACAAGATCCCCCTCGCAGAAGTGGTCATGGATTTCTTCGATGCGCTCAAGAGCCGGACCAAGGGCTACGCCAGCCTCGACTACGAACAGGCCGGTTTCGAGCCGGGAGACCTCGTCAAGATAGACATCCTCTTGAACGGGCTGCCCGTGGACGCTTTCAGCGCCATCATCCACCGTTCAGACGTGAACGAGTACGGGCGGCGGATGACGGAGAAATTGCGTGAGCTGATACCGAGGCAACTGTTCGACGTGCCGATCCAGGCCGCCGTCGGTGGCAAGATCGTTGCCCGCCAAACCGTGAAGGCGAAACGCAAGGACGTCCTTGCGAAATGCTACGGAGGCGACATCACCCGCAAGCGCAAGCTCCTCGAAAAGCAAAAAGAAGGCAAGAAGCGCATGAAGAACATCGGCCGGGTCGAAGTGCCCCAGGAGGCATTCATCCAGGCCCTGCGCCTCGACGACTGACCTCATCCCGGGCGGGGCACCATGCACGCCGCGCTCAGCTTTTGGCAGGGAGCGCGACACTCTGCGCGAAATGGAACACGTCGTCGGGATCCCACTTGCCCTTAACCTGGCGAAGACGGGCGAAGTTGGCACCGTAATAAGCCCGCTCCCAGTTGGCCAACGCGGGGTCGATGTAGTTCTGGTAAGCCTCCCCGCTCATGTAAGGCCGTAGCGCCGCGTACCAGTTGCTCATCCAATTGCGTGCATCCTCGATGTCCTCGGGGGAAGCACCTTGCGAGAAGACGGCGGCATATTGGGCCGAGGCAAGCGCCTTGCGGTGCACGAAGGCCGTGGCACCGGGTGCCACCCGGTTTATCGCACCGCCCCAGGAGTCGAGCACGACCCCGCCCGGGCCGCCCTCCCGCTGGCGCCGCTCGATACCGGCCAGCACGGCCTCGACGCCGGCATCGCTCAAACGGTCGTTCAAGATGTCGGACTTTGCGACGGTAATGGTCCTGGGCAGCGTGCCGCCGGGGTACTTGCCGCTCAAGTGGCACGCCGTCTCGGACAGCCCGCGGCAGCCCGCTTCGATGTACATGGCGTCTTCGAAGGCGTTCTGGCCCACAACCTGGCTGCTCGGAGGTCCTGCCATAGCGATGAGCGTGTTGAGCTGGGCCTGTGCGCCCGCCTCGCTCCCCGCCCATACCCCTCCCACCTGGGCGTAGGGGTTGGCTACTCCGGGGCCCGCTTCGAACACGCAGTTGGACCAAAGCTCATCTGGCCCTGCCGGCGCCCAATCCAACCACGCGGGCAGCAGTTGACGGGCTGCGTCCCAGGGCCAGGTAGCAAAGAACAACGCCGTCTCGGTCACCGGGAAGGCGGAAAAGCGGAACTCGGTGACAATGCCGAAGTTGCCCCCTCCCCCACCCCGGCAAGCCCAATAAAGGTCAACGTTGTTTGCGGCATCGGCCGTCACTATTTCGCCTACAGCAGTCACGATTTCGAGGCCCTCGATGTTGTCCGACGTGAGGCCCCAGAGCCGGTCCATCACCCCGATCCCACCGCCGAGGGCCAAACCGGCTATCCCCACGGTGGGGCACGAGCCGGCGGGTATGGAAAAGCCCTGCTGCTCGAGACCTGAGTAGACGTCGATCAGACGGGCGCCAGCACCAACTGTGGCTATCCGAGCGGTCTTCGGCGCACTAGCCGCCATGGTCACGCGGGACATGACGCTTACGTCTATTACGAGCCCCGCAGTTGTGGAATATCCGGCGTAGCTATGGCCCCCGCTCCGGGCAGCGATCGGCAAACGGTGGTCCCGGGCGAAAGTTATGCACCGTGCAACGTCGTTAGCGCTGGCGCAAAAAGCGATCGCAGCCGGGCGGATGGTGTCGAACAGCGGGTTGTAGAGCTCGCGGTCAAGCGGGTAACCGGGCGACCCAGGCAACGACAGGCGCCCGGTCAACTGGCCGGCCAGCTTGGCCCAGTTGGGCTTCGGCGGCTGGGCCGCAGCGGCCTGCGGTGCCCAGCCTGCGGCGGCAACTCCAGCCCTGGTCCTCGGACCGTGCACGGTGCCGACGGCCGCCAGAGCACCCATTGCCCCGAGCTGGAGCAGCCGGCGCCGGCCGATCTCCCCAGCCCCCCCAAGTCCCATCCGGCCACGCTACGCGCGCCGGCGCGCCTGATACGCGTCACTCGGCTGGGAAGCCCTACCTTTCTGGGCGTAACAATGGCTTCTGGGTGCCTACGGAGCCGGCGTTTGGCCGGTGGCGCACCCAGAAGGACAACGCAGACCCAGAAGGCCGTTGCGGCCTACCGCCTACCGCCAACCGCCTACCGCCAACCGCCTACCGCCAACCGCCTACCGCCAACCGCCTAGCGCCAACGGCCTACCGCCAACCGCCAACCGCCAACCGCCTAGCGCCTACCGAGCGGCAGGTTACGAAGGCCGGCCTAGATAACCCTCGCTCTGCAGGTGGAGGATGACGTGCTGGGCTGCGGCCTCAGCGCTCATGTGGGTCGTGTCCATCCGGACCTCGGCCTGTTCCGGTGCCTCGTACGGGTCAGAAACCCCCGTGAACTCCTTTACGATCCCGGCCCGTGCCTTCGCGTACAGACCCTTGCGGTCGCGGCTCTCGCAAACCTCGATCGGGGTCGAAATGTGCACGAGGATGAAGCCCCCGAGCGGCTCGATCATGGAACGGACTTCCTGGCGCACCGCCTCGTAAGGAGCGATCGGGGCGCATATCGCGATACCGCCGTTCTTGGTTATCTCCGAAGCCACCCAACCGATCCGGCGGATGTTGATGTCGCGGTGCTCTTTGGAAAAACCGAGCTCGGAGGAAAGGTGCTTGCGGACGACGTCGCCGTCGAGGAGCGTGACGGGCCGACCGCCTTCCTCGAGCAACTTCGTAAGCAAAATGCTGGCGATCGTGGACTTGCCGGCGCCGGACAGGCCGGTGAAAAAGATCGTGCAACCCTGCTGATCACGAGGCGGATAGCTCTGGCGGAGCTCCGCCGCCACCTCGGGGAACGTGAACCACGACGGGATATCACGCCCCTGCGCCAAACGCTTGCGCAGTTCGGTACCCGAAATGTCGAGGACGCGTGTGCCGGTTGGGATCTCGTCTACAGGCATGTACTCATCACGGTCTTCGACATAGACCATCTGCTGGAAGGGCACCATGCCGATGTTCAACTCGCCCGCGTACTCGCTGAGCATCGTTTGCGCGTCGTATGGGCCGTAAAAAGGATTGCCGGTCGAGTCGTTGCCGGGGCCGGCGTGGTCACGGCCCACGATGAAATGGGTAGCCCCGTAGTTCTTGCGGATAATGGCGTGCCAGACGGCCTCACGGGGCCCGCCCATGCGCATCGCCAAAGGCAACAGGGCGAGCGTGGCGGTGGAGTGAGGGTATCCCTTCAACACGGCCTGGTAGCAGCGAACCCTTGTGTGATGGTCGACATCGCCCGGCTTGGTCATCCCGACCGAGGGGTGGATGAGCAGGTTGGCCTCGAGATCGCGAGCTGCTCGAAGAGTCAGCTCGACATGAGCGCGGTGCATCGGGTTGCGCGTCTGGAAAGCAACGATTTTCTCCCAGCCCAGCTCGGAAAAACGTTCCCGGAGGTGCGCCGGGGACAGCCGGAGCGACTTGTAGTCGTAATGGTAGGGAGGGCTGACCACCTCGAGCTCGCCAGCGATATAGACGGGGTTGGCCTTGTCCAGCAGGTAGGAGACGCCAGGATGGGCCTTGTCGGTCGTGCCGAAAACGCGCTTGGCTTCGTGCTCCCGGTCGGGACGGTAGAGCTCGGAGACATGGACAACTGCGAGCATCACACCCTCAGGGTCCCGGAGCGCCAGGCTCGCACCTTCACCGAGAGCGGCCGCATTTTCCTCAGGGATATCGAGGGTCACCGGCATGGGCCAGATCGTGCCGTCAGCAAGGCGCATCCTGTCGCAGACGGCCTCGTAGTCCTCCTCCTCGAGGAAGCCCCGCAGCGGCGAGAAGCCGCCGTTGGCGAGCAGGTCGAGGTCGCAGAATCTGACGGGGCGTCAGGTCCCACGACGGCCAGTCTTTGGACTGCGCCTTCAGCTCGGCTGCACGGTCGGGGTTGGCTACAAGGTCGACAAGAGCCCCCCCGTGGGGGCTTATGAGCTGCTCAGGCACGAGTTCCTCCAGTTGGGCGGCCGAATCTTGACAACGTTAGTCAGGTTTGGCACGAATAGGCAAAGCTGCCATGTGGACTGAAAAGTCTCCGGCGCCGCCATTGCCCTTCCAGGCTACGTCACGAGTGGGTGGCTAGCACTCGGTAACCTTGACTGCCAGAGATGCTGGACGAACGGAAAGCAGCCATCCTCCGGGCCGTCGTGGAGTCCCACATAAGGACAGCCCAGCCGGTCAGCTCCTCTTTCGTCGCGCAACTGGGCGACCTCGGCGTGTCGCCCGCGACGGTCCGCAACGAGATGGCAGTGCTCGAGCAGGACGGTTATCTTTTCCAGCCGCACGCAAGCGCGGGGCGAGTGCCGACCGACAAGGGCTACCGGTTCTTCGTCGACTCGCTCTCCGGCCCGGCCCCGCTGGCGGCGGCCCAGTCGGAACTTGTGCGGTTGTTCTTCGCAAGGACGCACGGCGAGCTCGAACGCATGCTGGCTGAAACGAGCGGGCTCCTCTCCCGGCTCACCGACTACGCCGCAGTCGTCGTGGCCCCGAGCGCGCCCGATCCTGGCCGCGTGCGTTCCCTACAACTTGTGAAGCTTTCGGCCCACCTGGTGCTCGTCGTCGCCGTCCTCAGCAACGGGGCCGTCGAGCGACGCCCGCTCGAGCTGTCCGCCGAGGTCTCCGACGCCCAGGTGGAGAGGGCGGCAGCCTGCACCGCGATGTCCCTGGTAGGTGCGACGCTGGACAAGCCCGGGCCGCTGAGCCTGAGCGGGGACCTGGCCGTGGACGCCCTGGCGGGAGCGGCCGTGCAGGCGCTGCGGGCCCCTGAACAGGGGACAACCAGCTCCGGCCAGGTCTGGGTCGGGGGCGCGGCACGGATGGCCGCCGCCTTCGAGGCGGTGGGCACGATCCGCACGGTCCTCGGGATCCTGGAGGAGCAATACGTCCTGGTGACCTTGTTGAAGGACGTGCTCGACCGGGGCCTCACCGTGGCCATCGGCGCCGAGCACGGGATCCTGCCGCTGGCGGACTGTTCGGTTGTAGTGGCGCCTTATGAGGTCGACGGGGAGCGGGCCGGGACCGTGGGCGTCCTCGGGCCGACCAGGATGCATTACGACCAGGCCCTTGCCGCCGTTGCGGTGGTGTCCAAGAAGTTGAGCCGGGCCCTCAGCGAGGGCGACGACGGTGACGATCTAGGGGACCTGGAGAGGAGCTCGCGCCGTGGCTGAGCAGAACCGTGGCTGAGGAGGACTACTACGCCATCCTCGGCGTCAACCGCGGCGCCACCGAGGACGAGATCAAGCGCGCCTACCGCAAGCTCGCCCGGGAGCTCCATCCCGACCGCCACGCGGGGCCCCCAACAGCCGCCGGCCACAGCGAGGAGCGCTTCAAGCTCGTCAACCGCGCCTACGAAGCCCTGAAGGACCCGGAGCGCAGGCGGCAGTACGACATGTTCGGCCCGGCCGGTGAGCGGGCGGGCGACCCGTTCGCCGGGTTCGCCGGTGGCGGGCTGGGCGACATTTTCGACGCCTTCTTCGGTGGTTCCGCTGGGCCGTTCGCGGGGCGCGGGCAGGCCAGGCAGGCGGCGCCCCGCCGGGAGAAAACGTCGAAGCCCTGCTCGACCTCGAGTTCCACGAGGCCGTGCTCGGCGCGGAGAAGGAAGTCACCGTCCGCGCCGCGATGACCTGCGAGACCTGCTCGGGTTCGGGGGCAAGCCCGGGCACCACAGCGGTCACCTGCACGACCTGCCACGGGACCGGGGAGCTGCGCCGCGTGCGGCAGTCCCTGCTAGGCCAGATGGTCACCTCGAGCCCGTGCCCCCGCTGCGGCGGGACGGGGCAGGAAATCCCGACGCCGTGCACCGACTGCAGGGGCCAGGGCCGGAGAATGGAAGACCGTGCCTACACCGTCGACGTCCCCGCCGGCGTCGACGACGGCTCCACGCTGCGGCTCTCTAACCGGGGCTCGAGCGGGCCACGTGGAGGGCCACCCGGCGACCTCTACCTGCACCTGCGGGTTCGGCCGCACCCTCTGCTGAGCCGCGACGGCCTCGACCTGCGCACGGACTTGCACGTGACCATGGCACAGGCAGCTCTGGGCGCCCAGCTCACCGTGGAGACCCTCGATGGCCCCCAGGAGATCACCGTCCCCCCCGGAACCCCAACCGGCCACGAGCTGCGCTTCCGCGGCCAGGGCGTGCCCCACCTGCAGCGCCGGGGACGGGGCGACCTGCTTGTGACCGTCTCGGTCGAGACCCCGACGGCGCTGACGGCGGCCCAGGAGGAGCTCCTGCGCCGCTTTGCCGCCGCCCGCGGCGAGGAGGTTGCGCCCCCCGACGCCGGTCTGCTCTCCCGCATCCGCGGCGCGTTCAAATAAGGGGCGAAAGGATGCGCCGGGCAGTGGCGCACGTGTTCGTCGATGACCTCGACCGGCCGGCACTTTCCGACAAGGACGTCCATCACCTCGCACGGGTGCTCCGCTTGCGCGTCGGCGAGCTCGTGTCGGCGTCCGACGGGCGGGGTGGTTACCGGCTCTGCGAGTGGGCGGGCGCTGCGGCCGCCGGCGCGGGCAGGCACCTGGCACCGCTCGAGAGCCCCACCTTCGAGGCGCACCCCGAGCCCACGCTCACCGTGGCGTTCGCTCTCACCAAGGGCGAACACCCCGCGTTGGCCGTTCAGAAGCTGACCGAGGCCGGCGCCGACCTGGTCATGGTGATGATCACCGACCGCTGCGTCGCCCGCTGGGACACCGGCGGCTCGGAGCGCCAGATGGAGCGCCTCCGCGAAGTGGCACGACTGGCCGCGATGCAGAGCCGGCGGTGCTGGCTGCCCATGGTCGAGGGACCGATCGAGTTCTCCAAGCTCGTCGCCGCCGGTGGCGGCGCTGATGCTGGCGCGGGCGCTGATACTGAGGCCGGTGCCGGTGCCGGTGCCGGTGCTGGCGCTGGAGGTGCTGGTGCGGGGGCCGGTATCGGCGCCGGAGCCCCTGCTGGTATTGCGCTTGCCGTCCCGGACGGGGCTCCGCTCACCTTGGCCACTCCTACCGTGCTGATCGGCCCCGAAGGTGGCTGGAGCGACAAGGAGCTGAACGCGGTCCCCAAGCATGTAGGCCTCGGCCCGCACGTCCTCCGATCGGAGACCGCCGCGTTGGCCGCGGGCGTGCTCCTGGCGGCGCTGCGAGCTCACCTGGTGGTGCCGGCGCCGCTCTAGGTTCTCGGCGCCGCTCTAGGTTCTCGGCGCCGCTCTAGGTTCTCGGCGCGACCCGGGGTTTCTTGGCGTGGTGGAGCGTTCTTGGCGTGGGCCGGCCTTCGTGGCGTGTGCGGGTGTAAGTCAGGGCCGGTGGCACGCCGAAGAGGCCAACCCACACCGAGAAGCCTGACCGTGCCCGGCTAGCCGAGAACGTCTAAGCCGTCCCGCCACGATTTCTGCTTGACGACGGCAGGCTTGGAGGCGGTACACTGCCCTTAGCTGTGGGGCGTGTAGAATGGCGCGAGCAAAACACGCACGGTGGTTATGTTCGGGTGCCCCCGGGTAGAACATCGGCGGGAGCGATGTGGCTTTGGTCACATCAGGCCTAATTAGGAACAAACCCCCTAGCTGGAGCGTTAGGTTCTTTACGATGAGTGATTACACGCGCCGCACAGGTTCACGGAGCGCCATGGGCACTGGCCCCGACTTGCTGGGCCTATACCTGGATGAGGCCGGCAGTTTTCCTCTGCTCACCAAGGCAGACGAAATGCGCCTCGGGCAGGTCATCCAGGGTGCTCAGACTGCTCGCGAGCAGTTGGACACTGCTGCCGGCCTGACGCCTCGCGCCAAGCGCGACCTTCGTAAGGCCATCTCCGCTGGCGATGACGCCACGACCCAGTTCATAAACTCCAACCTCCGCCTTGTCGTCTCCGTAGCCCGCAAGTACCAGTGGTCGGGCCTGCCCCTCTCCGACCTGATCCAAGAAGGCAACCTCGGCCTGATCCACGCCGTCGAGAAGTTCGACTGGCGCAAGGGCTTCAAGTTCTCCACCTACGCGACCTGGTGGATCCGCCAGTCGATCGGGCGTGCCATCGAGAACACGGCACACACGGTCCGCATCCCGGCTCACGTCGGTGACGAGATCCGCCGCGCCCGCCGGGTACAGGGAGAGCTGGAAGCCAAGAACGGACGGCCGCCCACACTGGCCGAACTGGCCGAAGCCCTCGAGATCGAAGAGAGCGTCCTGGCCGAGCTGCTCCACTACGACAGCGACCCGGTCAGCCTCGACGCCGCAGTCGGCGAGGACGGTGACACGAGCCTCGGTGACCTGGTGGTCAACCACTCCGCTCAGTCGCCTTTCGAGATCGTGGCGCAGGCCCTTCTCGCCGGTCAGATCGATGACTTCCTGAGCCGGTTGTCCGAGGACGAGCGCCGCGTGCTGTCGCTTCGCTACGGCTTGGACCGCGGCGAGCCCCGCACCCAGGGCGAAGTAGGCGAGCTGCTCGACCTGACGGCCGAGCGGGTCCGCCGCATCGAGCGCGACGCCTTGACCAAGCTGCGACGGGCACTCGCAGGCAGCGACGCCCGCGACCTGCTCGCCAGCTGACCTCTCCGACAGGCTTCGGCACTGCCGGAGAAAATAGGGCATCAGGTCCGGGCCTGTGGAGCCTTCGCTCGGTAGCGCTAGCTTTGGCTCAATGAGTGCCGTCCGCGTCCGCATGGCGCCGTCCCCGACGGGCTATTTCCATGTAGGTAGCGCGCGAACGGCACTATTCAATTGGCTTTTCGCACGCCAGCAGGGCGGCACCTACGTCTTGCGGATCGAGGACACCGACGCGCAACGCAACCGCGCCGAGCACGCCGAAGGCATCGAGCGTGCGATGCGCTGGCTCGGGCTCGACTGGGACGACGGCCCTTATTTCCAGTCCGAGCGGGGCGAGCTCTACGAAAAAGCAATCGAGCAGCTGCTGTCCAAGGACTTCGTATACGCCTGCGACTGCACCGCCGAACAGGTGGCCGCCCGCAACAAGGCCGCCAACCGCCCCCCTGGCTACGACGGCTCCTGCAGGGACCGCGGCCTCGAGCCTGCAATCGGGCGGCTGCTGCGGTTCCGCACGCCCGACAGCGGGCGCACCTCCTGGCCCGACATCATCCGCGGAGAGGTCGTTTACGAGAACTCCTCGATCGAGGACTTCAGCGTGCGCAAGTCCAACGGCCAGCCACTTTTCATACTGGCCAACGTCGTAGACGACGGGGACATGGCAATTTCCCACGTAATCCGGGGCGAAGACCACGTGCCGAACACGCCCAAGTACCTCTTGCTCTGGGAGGCGCTCGACCTCGGCCCGCCGCCTGTTTTCGCCCATCTGCCGCTGCTGGTCAACGCTTCCCGCCAGAAGCTTTCCAAGCGGCGCGACAAGGTCGCGCTCGAGGACTACCGCGACGATGGCTACCTCCCCGAGGCGATGCTCAATTACCTGGCGCTGCTCGGCTGGTCGCCGGGTGGGGACAGGGAGGTCCTTTCCCGGGCCGAGCTGATCGACGAGTTCCGCCTGGAAGATGTCAAGTCTTCGCCGGCATTTTTCGACGAGCAGAAGCTGGCCTCTGTAAACGCCGCCTATTTACGGGCCTTTTCTCCCGGCGAGCTCATTTCGAGGGCCAATGGATGGCTCACCACCCGTTGGGGGCCCATCGCCCCCCTCGTGCAAGAACGAGCCCGCACCTTCGCCGAGATCTACTCCATGGTCGACTTCTTGTACCTGCCGGAGATAAAGATCGAGCAAGCCGGATGGGAAAAGGTGCGCCGCCAGCAGCCGGCGTTCGTCGCCCTGCTCGAAGCCGCCGAGGCCCGCTACGCCGAGTGTGATTGGGAGGCATCGGCGATCCGCGACGCCACCCTGGCCGCCGGGGAGGCCGCCGGCATCGGCAACCTTGGCAAGGCACAGGCACCGGTACGCCTGGCAGTGACGGGGCGCACGGTGGGCCCGCCTTTGTTCGAGTCGCTAGTGCTGCTCGGGCGCCGGCGAACACTCGCCCGCCTCGCCGCCGCCCGGGAGCGCGCCCAGCTCGAAGGCTGAGCCGTGAGCCGTACCGGGACGCCAAGGGCCAATTCGACGCGCCATGCCGCGCCTGGCAGAGCTACTCGGCGCGAAGGACAAGGGCGGTCGGAGTGCGTGCTGCGCTGCGCCCAGGAAGCGCGGCTACCAAGTTGGCAAAGGCGATAGCACCCAAGGCAACAATTACCACCCACAGGACGGGCACGGTGGGATCTGGCACTGCGTTAATATTGTTCGCAAAGAGCGTCCAGACCTGGCGTCCGATCACAATGCCGACGGGTATGCCGACAACGATACCCACGGTCGCAGCCACCGTGGCTTGAGTAGCGACCGCTGCCACCAGCTGTCGGTTGGTGAAGCCGAGTGCCTTCAGCAGTGCCAGGTCTCTCCTGCGCCGACGGACGGACGCAGCGAGGGTGAGGGCGAGAGCAACGAGCGCGCCCACGCCGAGGCCGACAGCCAAGGCCACTGGGGTCAGGCCGATGCTGCGGTAGTTCACGATCTGCGCTGGGCGCTGAACTCCCAAGACGATGACGTTGTTGCCGCCGGCCTGGGGGTCCGTGGCGAAGACCTTGTTCGCGGCGCTTGCGATGCGTTGCATGTCAGCCCTCCCGACGGCAGCGCTGACGCCGTGGCGAAGCCGCACGAAGACCAGTTCTGGGCCGTTGAGGTTCGGGTCGCGACTGTGGCTGGCTTGCTGGAACGCTGGAGGCAGGATCCCTTCTGATATGAGCGCGCCGGTCCCCATAGAAGTATGGTCGGCGATCAAGCTGGCATAACCCACCGCCGGGAACGTGGCCGTCCCGACGATTTCGAAGCGGGTTGGCGGGACATATAGGGGGGCGTCAGCTGGGCTACCGAAGGTCACGACGACCGAACCACCGACGTGCTTGTGGAGGAGAGCCAAGCTGGCCGCTCCCAGTACGATCTGGTCGTTCGCATTTAGGCCATGGCCGGACACGACAGGAGGGGACAGCGCCGCGCCAGGACGGCTCAGCAGAATGGGGACATTTTGGCCGTCGACCTGGGCGTTCGTATAGTTGTACCCCGCCCAAGCGGAAACGTCGGGGTCGCGGTCCAGCAGCCTGAGCGCTTGCGGAGGGACGTCGTTGCTCGGGTCGAGGGTATAGCTCCAGTTCCATCCGTAAAGCGCTGGATGGGACACCAAAGTGTTCAGACTGCTAGCAAATGTCAGGGTGGTCACCACCAACGAGACCGCCAGCACAGTGCCCAGCAAGGCCGAACGGACCGGGACGGCGGTTCGGCCCCGCCCAGGTTCGAGAGCAAACCGTACCCCCACGACTCCCGCTACCGGGCCTCCCGCCTTTTCGGCGAGGCTCCCAAGCCTCGAGCTCAGCGACGGGCCCTGCGGGGCTCTCCTGGCAACTCGGTGCGGTGCTCCTCGGTAGGCCAAGGCCGCGGCACTCGCGCCGAGGGCCCCCACCAGCACCGCGAACCCGAGCCCGAGCACCGTCCAATCCAGGGCCGTTCCCGAGCCGGGATAGACCGGGCGAACTGGGCCAAGCGGAGCGAGCGGTGATAGCCCGACGGCCACAGCGACCGCCACCACCGACCCGACGATCACCGCGCCAAGGACGCCGATCATCCCGTCGCCGCTGGTCACAGCCGGCGCGGCGCCTAGGGCCCGCAGGACTTGGCGATCCTCATCATCGGAGTGCAGCTGGCGGGAAGCGGCCTGCAGCCCGAGGACCAGGCAGACCAGTCCGGCGACCCCCCCGAAGGCGCCGAGAGCGATCGACTCTGGCTTGACCGCCAGCTCCACCTCCGCCACCACACGCGACGTCACATGGAAGTTGTAGAACGAGCCCCGCGGTACGAGGCGGATTATCTCCCTCTCAACGGCAGGCACATCGCGGGTGCCGCGCTCGAGCTGCAAACCGTAAAGCACCGGTAGGTTGGCGGCCGGCGACAGTGCGCCTGCTTGGCGGATGAGCGCCGGGGTCAGCAACACGAAGCCCTCAGAGCGGTCTATGTCGTCCTCGATCACCTCGTTGTTGAGAATGACGATCCCGACCACGGTGGCATCCACGCGCAGCCGTGGCGTCACGCTCGGCGTCCCGAAGCCTGGCAAGCCCTCCTGCGCGTTCGTGTAGAACCCAAGGGGCAATACTTGGCCGGCACGCACCCTGAGCTGCTCGGCGGCGCTAGCGGTCATCACGATCTCGTCGGAACGGTGGGGATCCGCCATGCGACCCTCGACGACTGTCACCCGGTCCTGTTCCACGAACATCCCGTCGGTACTACCGCCGATGGCAAGATGGCCTAAAGCGTTGAAGTTAGGGGCGCCATCGGGAACCAGCGGCGCGATCAAGGGCGACGCTGTGGTCACAACCCGCTTCACCTGGGCCAGGCGGGCGATCCTGGCGGTCAAGTCGACAATCGGGAAACTGGTGCTGGCGCTGTAATCCGAGAACGTCATATCCGAGGGGTTTGTGCTGGCCAAGAACGTCGGGTACGACGACTGGGTGCGCCGCGCCGCCGCCACCGAGGCCATGGCGACCCCACCGATCAACCCGATGAGCACAACCATGCTCAGGTAGCCACCCCATCGACGGCTGAAAGTGGCTCGGGACGTGTACCAAACGACCCGGAGGGCCTGGCTCATGCCACCGGAGACCTCCGAGGACGCTTCGACGAGTACGTACCTCTAGTCTCGTTCCGCCGATGCCAGCTGTCGAGTGAGCCAGCCGCCCCTCCCTGGCCTCGTACTACCACCCCTTCGTCCGCCTGGTAGCGCGCCCAGCTCGAAGGGTGACGTTGCCGCTCGTGCCTTGGACGCGCGTGCGAACTCCTACGCTTGAGAGCCTTGCCCGGCCAGGTCTACCAGGCGGGGCCGGATCCGCACGGCATATAAGGCGCTGGCCACGAAACCGATGCCGACTGGTGCCCCAATGCCCATAAGGGCGACCCAGGTCGTGCGGTCGAAGCCAGCCGCCTGCCAATCTTCTGACAGATGCAGGGTGGCGTCGACGGCACCCCAGAGAGCCAGCCCGACGAGGGCCGTGAAACCTAGCGCCCAGGCAAGGCCCGAAGAGCTTGTTATCAGCAGCCCGAGGCCGGATGCGGTCAGAAGGGCGACGATTATGGGCCGGACGACATTGTCCGGTGCGCGGGTCGAAACGCGCGCGCCGATGAAAGTCCCCGGGATGCTCCCAATAATCAGGCTCCCGGCCACGTCGAAGTCGATGTGGCCGAAAAAGAGCTGGCCGAGCGCGGCAGAAGCCACCAGCGGCACGGCCTGGACGAGATTGGTACCGACCTGGACGTTGGACGACAAGCGGGGGTAGAGCAGTATCAGCAGGACGATCACCAACGAGCCGGAACCGACGGAGGTCATGCCGACCATGAACCCTCCAACCAGCCCGACGAGCATCGTCGGCAGGGGCTTCAGGCGCCAGGGGGCCGAGTTGTCGGCCACCCGGCCCCGCCGCCGGAGCCGGGCGCTGAGAGCGGTCTTGGTAACAAGGCTGGCGCAGGCAACGACCAATGCCCAGCCGAGCAAGGTCTTCAGGTGGCCCTGATCGGCGGCGCTGTCGCCGAGTTGGTTGAGGAACCAAGCACCTGCAAACGCGGCCGGCACGCCACCCACTATCAGTAGCCGGACCAGGGCCCAGTTGACGCTGCCGTGAAGGGCGTGGACAGTTGCCCCCACTGGTTTCATGGCCAGGGAGTTCACGAGATCGCTCGCAATTGCGACACGGGGGTCGATCTTGAACAGCAGCACGAGCGCTGGCGTCATCAATGCTCCGCCACCCATTCCGGCGACGCCCACAGCCAGGCCACCCACGAACCCCGCGCATGCGAGCAGCCAGGTGGACGGATGGACGCCCGCGGTTGCCGAGCTGTGTGCCACTGCTACAAGTTGTTCAATGGGCCCGATCGCAGAACTCTACCGGGTGGCGAGTGATGCAAGGCCGGGAGCTCACCGTGGCGCGCCCAGGCGGCTAGCATGACCCCTGCCCGTTCGGGGGTGGTGTAATCGGCAACACGACAGGTTCTGGCCCTGTAATTGGGGGTTCGAGTCCTCCCCCCCGAGCTCCTTGCCGACGTCAAGCCCCAGGTCGCCAGCCTGGGGCTTCTGTAGAGATATAGCGTCGTGCAGCCCGTCGCCACAATTTGGTCGCAGGGCTCATGCGAGGAGCGGAGGGTGACCTTCACCGAGAGGAAGATGGCCCGCATGCAACCTGGGGGCCCAGTCATACACGAAGGCGTGCAGAGTACGCGGCCTCTGGCCGTCCTGACCGTGCTGGCGGCCTTGAGCCTCCTGGTGACAGCCTGCGGGGGCGGGCCGGCGCACAACGGCGTCGCCAGCCCTCGCAACCCCAAGACCACGACCACCCAGTCGAGCGCTGCCGCCGGCTCGAGCTCGTCCGGCCAGTCAGGGCCCACGGAGGCGCAGTTGCTGAAGTACGCAGAGTGCATCCGGTCCCACGGTGAGCCCAACTTCCCGGGCCGGCCGCGCCGGGGGGCGGCTTCGCCTTTGGAGTCCAACCAGGTCTAAACCCTCGGTCGCCGTCGCCGCAGTTCCAGAAAGCCGAGAAGGACTGCCAGAAGGACGTACCGCCCAGCATCGCGAACTCGACTCCCGCCCGGATGGCGGCGAACGCCCTCAAGTACACCGACTGCATGAGGTCCCACGGCGAGCCCGACTTCCCTGACCCCAACGGGCAAGGGATGATCACGATCAACCCGACCGGGATCTTGGACCCGAACTCGCCCCAGTTCCAGAAGGCCGAGAAGGACTGCCAAAGCCAGAACAACGGGGGCTTCGATGAGCAGTTCACCACCTCCAGCCCGGGTGGGTAGGGTGGGCCGAGTGGCGAGTGCCATGCGCTCTACCGCTTCACGATCATCACGTCGAGGAATGGCCTGCAGCCCGTGGACATCGTGGTACAGGCTGCCGCCTAGCCCCTGAACGCGCTCCCCCACTAACTCCGGCAGCCACTTTGGCACCCCATCCGTGATCACAGCGTGACCATAAACGGCCCATAACCAGAGGCCGGACGGGACATCACGCCGAAGCCGGTGGACTGGGCCAACATCCTGCTCATGGCGGACGTAGCAACACCGGCGAGGACGGCTTAGCACGCCACCACTAGGCGTATAGCCGGGAGTATACACTTAGAGTGTACCCTCGGTTAATACCACCGTGCCAGAGCTTCGAACGAAAGGACCACATATGCCTAGGGACCGTCTTTTCCGGGCCCGTAGCGCGGCCATGCTCGGGACCGCCATGCTCGGGACCGCCATGCTCGGGACCGCCAGCGGGGCCACCTCGCTGGGCGCCGCCGCCAGCACCGTGACCGCTGCAGCGGGCCGCACGCCGGCGACTGGCGCTATCCATGGCGTGGCGAACCTCGTCATCTACAGCATCAACAGCGACGGCCCTGACTTCCAGGCCATCGTCAGCGGGGCCATCGGCGACTACGGGCCCGCCGTAACGGTCCTGCCCGACGGCAAGGTCGACCCGGAGCACACGAGCGAAATGGAGCTCGAGCTTCGGCACGGGACGTTCCGGCTCTATATCGAGGCGATCGCGAGCAAGTTCCGTTCTCAAACGAGCCATGAGCCGGTCTTCCCGCGGACCTGCTCGGACTATTTCGACGTCACCGCCTCCGTGCCCATCGTGGTCGGGTCTGGCACGGGCTCCTACCGCGGGGTCACCGGCAACTTCTCGTTGAGCCTCGTAGGCAACGAGGACCAGGTCAGCCCGCCCTGCGGGGCCGGGTTCGCCCGTCAGATCCTCTTGCTGACCGGCTCGGGGACCGTTTCGTCCTGAGCCTGTTGTGAGGCTCCCCCATGGCTCGCCGGGACCGCCGTTAGACGGTGACGCCGGCCCCCGGAACACGCAAATTATGCCCCGTCCTCGCTGAACCACCAGCGGGTGTGGCGGTGCACTATGGGATCTGCGGTGCCGAGACCGTAAACAACGGTCGAGGTTATCTGAAAAGGCTCGTACGGGGGAGGTCCGGCGGCTGGGGCTGCGTAGGGCGCCTCGAAACCTCCCTCGACCACCGTTACCGGCCAGTTGTACTTTGCGCGGTATGCCTCGGCGACGCGGTCGAGCGCGGGTTGGCTTTCCAGTGCCGAGGCCATGCCCTCGAGGACGATGTGCATGTCATTGGCCATCATCGCGACAGAGCACCTCGGGTCACGGCGGAGGTTCCTGCCCTTTTGTGCTGCATGGGAGGAGGTCGTGCATAGCACTCCGCCCGTCCAGACGGCCAGCACCGGCCTCGTGTGGGGACGGCCGCTGGGGTGCAACGTGGTCAACCAATACCAGCGGGCGGCGTCGATGAGGGCCTCGGCCTCCTCCCATGGCAGGGGCGCGACATCGTAGCCCTGAGGGTCGATCAGCGTGCCGGCCGGGTGCAGTTCTTTGGTGTCCATGTGTGTCCTCCCGTCAAAAGGAAATATATGTCGCTCGAGGCAAGGAACGTCGGCCGCAGCGATCCCCGACGGACCAGCAGTTAGCGATCGATGACGGCCGGTAGATCGAAGCGGGCTATGACGTCGGCGCCACCAAAGCGCGTGATACAGGAGACGTGGTCCTCCCGCAAGGAAACGACTAAGAGACCGTTGCCCTGGAAAGCCAACGTGGACGGGTCGAAGAGGTAGTAACCAAAGGCGGGCTGGCCGTTCGCTCGGGTGGCGACGAGCTTGACCTTTTGGCCCCAGGACAAGAACGACTTGAAGAACTCGCCAACCGCCCCCCGGCCCCGGAACTCGATGGGCTCGGGTGGCATCGCCAGCCTGACGTCCTCGGCGAGCAGCGATAACACCTGGCCGATGTCGGCGCTCTCGAATGCCTCGACAAAACGGTCGACAAGAGCTCGTTCCTCCGCGGTTCGCGGAAGCGGGACGAGGCCGCTGTCCCCAGGGGGACGGAAACTGCCCCTCGCCCGTACCAGAGCGCTGTTCACAGATGCAGGAGTCGTGCCAAGGATGTCAGCCGCTTCGGCCGCGGGGAAACCCAGGACGTCGCGCAGGATAAGGGCGGCCCGCTGCTTGGCGGGCAGGTGCTGGAGCGCTGACACAAACGACAAGGCGACCGACTCACGCGCCTCGTAGCGCGCTTCGGGACCGGGCGTAACCTCGTCGATCCAGCGGTCGGGGTAGGGCTCCAACCAAGAGGGGTCTTCGGCCGGCACGGGCTCGGCTGGCGTAGCGAAAGGCAGCCCGCCGGCTTGGGGGGGACGGCGGGACTCGTCACGGAGGTGGTTGAGGCAACGGTTGGTCGCAATGCGGTACAGCCACGCCCGTGTAGAAACGCCGTCGAAACTGCTAATTGAGCGCCACGCTGACAAAAGGGCCTCCTGTAGCACGTCCTCGGCATCTTGGGCGGAGCCGAGGATCCGGTAGCAGTGGACTTGAAGCTCCCGACGGTAGGGGTCGGTCAGTTCCCTGAAGGCTTCGCCGTCACCGCCTCGGGCACGAGCAAACGTTGTCTCGGTCATGGCGCCCTTGGGACTTCTCCTTCGCTCGGCCGGCGGCCTCCCGACAGTAATAACACCAACGGGCCGCCCAACTAAGCGCCACCCGGCGATGAATCTCGGCGCCCAGCGGTGTTTAAACCTTCGTCCGACATATCCAAGGAGAGCGAAGGCGCGAAATGTCCTTTCTTCGTACTGACAAATCAGTCACCCCCACGACGTCCTCCGCATGGGTCGGGCTCGCGCCCGGCGGGGAATACACACTGGCCCCGGTCCGGCGCTGGCGGGCGTTCGCCTTGTTGGCCGTGGCCTTCTTCATGACCATCGTCGACTTGACCATCACCAACGTCGCCCTCCCCACCATCGGGCGCAAGCTCCATTTCCCCGAGGCAGACTTGCAGTGGGTGGTCACGGCCTACGGGCTGACGTTCGGTGGGTTCCTCCTTCTTGGCGGTCGGGCCGCTGACCTCTTGGGCCGCCGGCGCCTGCTGATGACCGGTCTCGCCGTGTTCACCGCTGCGTCGCTCGCTTGCGCTCTGGCGCCCAACGACGGCTTCATGATCGTCATGCGGGGCGTCCAGGGCCTGGGGGCGGCGCTAATGCTGCCGGCAGCCCTGTCCAGCGTCATGAACATGTTCGCTGAGGGTGCCGAGCGCAACAAAGCGCTCGGTATATGGGGCGGCATCGGAGCCGGAGGGGCCACGGTCGGCTTGCTAGCTGGAGGGGCGCTCACCCGTTACCTGGGCTGGGAGTACATCTTCTACCTGAACATCCCGATCGGTGCCGCCGTGATGGCACTGGCTCCGCGGGTCGTACCCGAAAGCCGGCTGTCGATCTCGCGACGGCGTTATGACCCCCTTGGCGCGCTCAGCGTCACGGGAGGCCTCGTGTTGCTGGTCTATGCGATCTCCCAAGCCCCACAGGTGGGTTGGGGCACCCGCACCGTGGCCTTGCTGGCCGCGGCGGCTGTGCTTCTCGCCGGGTTCTTCGTCATCGAGGCCAGGTCCGAAGCGCCGCTACTTCCCTTGCACCTGTTCCGCTCCAACACAGTGGCTGGAGCCAACATCGTCGGGTTCCTGCTCGCGGCGAGCTTCTACACGTTCATATTCGTGGGCACCCTGTACATGCAGCAGGTGCTCGGGTACTCGGCTCTAAAAACAGGGTTCGCCTGGCTAACGGCCTCGCTCACCTCGGTGGCCTTCGCCGGCCTCTCGCAGATGCTGGTCACCAAGACCTCAGCCAAGGCCGTCATGGCACTCGGGATGGGGCTCATCGGAGGCGGGGTGGTCTGGGCCACCCAAGTGCCGGTCCATGGCCATTTCTGGGCGCACTTGGCAGGGCCTTTCTTCGTGACCGGCGCCGGCACCGCCTTCGCCTTCATACCAGTCTCGATCGCGGCCCTGGCCGGAGTCGGCGAACGCGACGCCGGCGTCGCCTCGGGCCTGCTCAACACCGCCCAACAACTCGGTGGAGGGATCGGTGTTGCCGTCGGATCGACCGTCGCAGCGTCGCGTGCCCACACCCTGGCCCACCTCGGCTACGGCACGGAGGCGGCTCTTACCGGCGGGTTCAGCCAGGCGCTGTGGGTGTGCGGGCTGGTCGGCCTGGCCGCCGTGCCCCTCACCTTTGTGCTGGTCCGGCGCCAGGAGCTGGCCCAAGCCGTGGCCGCCAGCCTGGGCAAGGAATCCCCGGCGCTCGTGCCCTCCGACCGATGAGGCCCGGCGGCATAACCCAACCAATCAATGAACGCTCACAAGGAGGACCAAATAAAGATGACCACTGAAGACCTCTCCGGCAGGACCACCATCGTCGTCGGTGCCAGCCGCGGCCTGGGCCGCGGGATAGCCACCGCCTTCGCCGAAGCTGGAGCCCCGGTTGTCGCCGTGGCCCGCACGGCAGCACCCTTCGCGGAGCCCGCCCAGGGAGGCGGCACGATCCAGTTCGAAGTCGCGGATGCCAGCGACGCTACGGTGGCGGGCAGTCTGCTCGACCGCTACGAGCCCGAGGTGGTCATCCTGGTGGCCGGCGCAAGCCCGCTCGTTCGTCCGCTCCAGCACCACACGTGGGAGACGTTCTCGGTCAACTGGCACACCGATGTGCGCATCGCGTTCCACTGGATGCGCGAGGCCCTGCTCAAGCCGCTCCGGCCCGGTAGCAGGGTGGTCGTAATCAGCAGCGGGGCCGCACTGGCCGGGTCACCCCTCAGCGGTGGGTACGCCGGCGCCAAGGCCACCCAGCGCTTCATCACCGGGTACGCCCAAGATGAGGCGAAGCGGGCTGGTCTGGGCATCACCTTTACCGCCGTGCTGCCCCGGCTCACCCCACTGACCGACCTCGGTCGGCCGGCGGTCCGTGCTTACGCGGCTCGGAGCGGTCAGTCCGAGGAGGAGTACCTGGGCCAGTTTGGCGAGCCGCTCTCCCCAGAGGTCGCCGGCGCCGCGGTGGTCGAACTGGTACGCGCCGATGCCGCCAGCGTTTCGCCCAGTTACCTCCTGACCGGCGACGGCCTGCAGAAACTGCCCTGACGCGGCCCACGAAAGCTCTCGGCTAACCGTTGACATGGCTGAGGCGAAGATGTAGGACAACACTGAGCGACTGGGAGCTCAGCCAACGCCGATTTCGCGATCCGAAAGGGAACAGCCGTGGCCTTCGTCCAGATCATCGAGTACCGGACCTCTAAACCTGACGAGATGCAGGCGGTCGCAGACGAGTGGGTGGAAGCCACGGAAGGTAAACGCAGGGCGCGTCGAAGGGTCCTGTGCCAGGACCGAGACAACGACGGCCGCTACTTCAACATCGTATTTTTCGACTCGTACGAGGAGGCAATGGAGAACTCGGCCATGCCAGAGACCGATCGGCTATCGAAGAAACTGATGAGCTTCGCCGACGGCCCCCCAAAGTTCTACAACCTCGACGTCGTCGACGATCAGGAGTAGCCTCCCGCGAAAACGAGCCGCGTGCCCAAACCGAAGGAGGGACCGATGATGGCGACAAGCAAACGGAAATTGAGCCGCAGTTCCGGCAAGAACCGTGCCTCCCGAGCGTTCGGGCGCAGTGCGTTGGTCGCGTCGGTCATGGAAGTGGCGCCCCTGTTCATCGGCGCCAACCGGGCCGCGGCAGCGCCCGCCCGAGATGCGATGGCGGCTTACAGTGCGGAGGGACGAGCTCGGGGCAGAGACGATGGAGCCGACCGGCCCATCTACTGGAAAGATCCGCGTCGCGACCTTCGACCTAAACGCGAAGGGCTTGCCTGCTACGACCCTGGACTTCTACGACACCTAGCGACCGTCAAAGTCGGATAAGCCGCTCATCTCGGGCCTCAAGTACGGCGAGATTTCTGCGTACGTCTCGCCACGCGCAGAAGGCCCTCTATCGGACTACACCGGCGCCGATTACGCCCAGCTCTACATCTTCCAGCACGGTTGCAAGACCTTCGGCGGGGGCGTCGACCTCCGCATCGACGGCAGCTACCCAGACAATATCCTCGTCGGCGGGCAACAGGCCAGCAACAGCAACAATTCGACGACTCCTGCAGCGCTCACCGATTACAGCGCCGCCAATTTCCCGCTCTCGTACGGCTCGCACACCTTGAACCTTGTAGCCGAACCGGGGCCGGGGGTGGGCCTGAGCCAGCAACAGTGCGACAAAGCACCTGCAGTGGCGACGACCACGGTCAAAATCTTGGAAAGCCCGCCTGTCATCGTTTTCTACTACGGCAGGGCCCCCCACCACGTGAATGTCCTCGTCACGACCATCGGATAGTGCGCGCCTCGGTAGTCCCTTAGCCATGGGTGGGCCAACAAACGGCCGTGTTATTGTAGTCTCTGGCCAGAGCAGCGATCCCTCCGGTGCCAAGTTGGCTGGCGGTGAGGGCTAATTGAGGAGAGATAGTGCCGTACTACGACCTGCCGGCGGACGAACTTGTCACCTACGCACCTGAGCTGCGTTCGCCTCCGGACCTGGAGACTTTTTGGTCGACGACACTGGAGGAGAGCCGTGCCGCTGCACGGCCGCCTGTGTTCAACAGGGTAAGCACGGGGCTTTCCCTGGTCGATACATTCGACGTAACGTTCTCTGGCTTTGGCGGGCACCCGGTCCGGGCGTGGCTGCACTTACCCGCAAACCTCGAGAGTCCCATCCCTGCGGTAGTGCGCTACCAGGGTTACGGGGGCGGCCGCGGCACCGCTCTAGAGGTGACCACATGGACCTTGGCCGGCTACGCAACCCTCCTGATGGACACTCGCGGCCAGGGTTCAGCATGGGGGCCGGGCGACACTCCCGACCCGGTTGGGTCCTCCCCTTCGTACCCGGGGTTCATGACCAGAGGGGATCCTCGACCCGCACGAGTACTACTACCGCCGCGTTTACACAGACGCTGTACTGGCTTTGGAGGTAATGAGGGCACACCCGTTGGTACGAGCGGACAGAGTGGCGGTCACCGGCGCCAGTCAGGGGGGCGGCATCGCGCTGTCAGTCGCGGCCTTGGTACCGGACCTGTGGGCTGTGCTCGCAGACGTCCCGTTCCTCTGTGATTTCCCGAGAGCGACTCAGATCGCGGACACTGAGCCTTATACCGAGATCGTGCGCTACCTGAAAATCCATCGCGACCACACCGATATTGCGTTTTCGACGCTCGCCTACTTTGACGCCGCGGGTCTGGTGAAGCACGCGAAAGCACCCGCGTTGTTCTCGGTCGGACTGATGGACCAGACCTGCCCGCCCTCTACGGTGTATGCCGCATTTAATCGTTACGGCGGGCAGGAACAAGTCGAAAAGCGGATCGTAGAATACCCGTTTAACGACCATGAGGGTGGCGAAGCGTTCCACAGGGGTGTGCAGCTCGAGTGGTTGGCCTCGCTCAGACAGGCCTCAAAATAGATAGTGCGTGATTAAATAGCCGAGGTACCCAACCGAAGCGACCGCGATGCCCAATCTAACGAGCCAGAAACCCACCTCCTCGTAGAGCTCGGGATAGAGGACCTGGCTCAAGCCAAACGTCCACGACGTCCACCGCATTGCAAAGCCGACGAAGACACCGACCGCACCGTAGGCACACATGTAAGTCCAAACTCCGGCATGGGCCGCGAAGAGATCGGTATTTACCAACCATCCGATGAGGAACATCTTCAGGATCATCGCCAGCACCACAGCGACGCCCCCGACCCCACCGACAACGCGTATCCTCCATTATCCGCATCTCGTCGTCCCGGCTCCGGCCCTTGAGAAAGACCCGCTCGGCCCGTCCACACCGAATGGGCCTAAAATGCCAGGATGGCAAAGGAAAACGAAGGGTCGTTCCCAGTTCTTCGGCAGGTGGTCCTGGACACCACCGATCCGCGAGGGCTAGCGGAGTTTTACCGCGAACTGCTCGGCTACGTCTACCGAGAAGGTGACCAACCGCCGCCCGCCGGCGGGGTCGATGAGAAGGCCAGCGGCTGGCTGGTCATCCATCACCGTTCAGGATCCCCTCGTATAGCGTTCGAGCACGTGGTCGCCCTTGCGGGGGCGACCTGGCCGGAAGGCCCGATCCCTCAGCAGCTCCACTTGGACTTGACGGTCCCGACCTTGCAGGACCTCGAGATCCACCACAGGCGAGCGCTTGCGCTCGGCGCCACGGTGCTGGAAGACAGGACCGCCGACGAAGAAGAGCCGCTCTGGGTGTACGCGGACCCCTCCGGGCACCCGTTTTGCATCTTCGTCGCCGCTGACTGATGGACAGCAGACATGCGAACCGCTTTGCATCCCAATGGGCCCAGGACTGGAACAGCCATGACCTCGAGGGGCTGCTCAACCATTTGTCTGACGATGTCTTATGGACATCGCCTGTGGCAGCGCAGATCGTCGAAGGCAGCGATGGCGTCTTGCGGGCAAAGTGGAGCTGCGCGCCTATTACGCGGAGGGGCTACGCCGCACGCCGGAACTGCGCTTCGAGGTTGTCGGCGGTCGATAAGTCTCAGCGAGCCTCGACGGCCAGGCGCACTCCAAGGCCGATCAGGACCGCACCCGTGAACCTTTCCATCGCCCGCTGCACGCGAGGCCGCAGCAGGGTGCGGGCCCCATGGACGGCCCAGGCGAGCGTGGAGTACCAGACCACGTCAAACGCGACGATGGTGGCGGCCATGGCCAGCGCGTACAACAAAGGGTTGGCGTGCGGTCGGAGGAACTGGGGAAATAGAGCGATGAAGAACACTGCCAGCTTGGGGTTGCTGACACTGGTGACCAAGCCCGAGCGCCACCCGGAGACCCTGCGTACGGCGTGCCGCTGATTGCCGGCGCCCTCCCGGTGCGACAGCGACCTGGCACCGAGCACGATCAGCACCAGAGCACCGCCTAGCCGCAAGGCTGTGTATGCAACCTCTGAGGCTGTGACAAGCGAAGCCACCCCGACCGCTGACAGGCACCCCCAGAGCAGGACGCCGATGCTGTTGCCGAAAATGGCGCTGAGGGCGGCACCACGCCCGTCGCGAACGGCCACTCTGATTATGGTCGCTGTGACCGGCCCGGGCGTGAGCGTCACGATCAACACGACCAGGAGGAACTCGGGTGCCGAACGCACAGGCACACGATAGCGGTCGGTCACCAACAAATCCTGAATTTTTCGGGCCCCCGTTTCTCGAGGGCTGCGAGTGCTATCCGAGGGCTCTCTAGGGCTCGCTCACCACTTCTACGGACACTTTTTGTTGCCTCAGCGCGCCTTTAGTCCCGAGATTCGCCTTTCGGGACAATGGGGTTCTCCTACGCCGACGTTTCCTCCGAGCTGGGTACCACCAAGGCGGCGCTGCACTATCACTTCGCCGGCAAGGCCGAACTGGGCGAGAGCCTCATCAGCCGCTACAACGAGCGCTTCGACGCCGCCCTGGCCGCGATCGACGCCACGGACATGTCGGCCCCTCGACAAGCTTCTGGCCTGCTGCGACCTTTATCGCGGCACTCTCCGCGGCCAGCGGATGTGCCTGTGCGGGATGCTGGCCGCCGAGTACAACGCCCTTGGGGAGCCGATGCGCGAGGCTACAGGCAGGTTTTTCGACCACAACCGGGAGTGGCTGGCCGCCCTCCTCGAGACTGGTCGCAAGGCCGGGACCCCTCCGTTTTGCTGGACCGGTAGACCAAACCGCCGAGACGATCGTCGCGGCCCTCGAGGGAGCGATGCTGGTGGCCCGTCCCTACCACCACACCACCGTTCTCGACGTTGTCATCGACCGGCTTCTAGACGACTTCGCTGTGAGACAATCCGCCTGAGTGCTCAGACGTCTTCGTAGAGAGCTTCTCCCCTTCTGAGGCGGGCCGCGATCCTGACGACCTGGGCGAGCTCGCGCCGTGTCGGCGTGTGGGCAGCAAGAAAGCGTGCTGTCCCGGCGAGAATTAGTGCTACAGGCTCCGAACCGGCGGGCCAGGCAGCGGCTTGGCGGACGGCGGCCTCGTAGGTCTGGTACCAGTGAAAATCGGCGTCCTCGTTGAGCAACGCCGACCCGAGAGCTTCCAAGACGGCCCCGACCTCGCCCCCATCCCGCAACCATCCGTACACGATCGCACCCGCCTCATCGACCATTCCCTCCTGATCCCAACAAGCTTGCAAACCCGAAAGCTCGGGCCGGCCGGGAGCAGGAGCGCGCCCGGAGGAAGAGGAGGAGGAGGAGGCGGCGGAAGCGGCGGCGTGCTGGCCGGGCAAACGGGCCGCAGGAATATTAAGGAAACGGTCGAGGAAGACTTTCATCGCCGCTTGGTAAACGCCCCTCAACAGCTCGGGCGTGGCAGCCCGGTTTATCAACTGGTGGGTGGCGTTGGCAGTGGTGAAGCCGTGGTGGACGACATCCCAGTCGCCGTGGTCGTTTTGCGTGTGGAAACGGGTCAGGCGGAGCGCGGCTGCGTAGGCAACGGCACGCGCCATTTGTTCGGCGCTGGCCCCCTGCTCTGCAGCATGGTCGAGGGCTGCGATGATCTCGCCGGGGTCGTCGCCGAGCACGTCCCAGGCGAGCGCCTCTGTCGCCTTGTCGTCAAAAGGCGCCCTATCGCCAAGGGAACTCTGGCCGGCGGCAGGCCAATGGTCAGCGGGCGATGACTGGACAGGCCCGAGCAAGCCCGGCAGGTCGTGGGGGTGACGCCACTCCCCGGTCTCTTCGGAACGCCCGGCCGCGGCGCTCTGCTGGGCGAGCGTGGGGAGCACGGCTAGGGCGCGGTCCCAGCCGAGGTGGCCGAGCGCCTCGAAAGCCTTGTTGGTGAAGTCGATCGTGTGGCCCTCGTCGACGAAGACGTGGTCGGTCACGGCGGCGCCCATCAGTGCGATCACGGCCTCGGGCGTAGACCCCGCAGCAGTCGCGGTCGCAAGGGCTCGTTCCGCCGCGTCGCCATTGCGGGTATCGATAAAACGCCGGTACCACGACGCCAGGCGCGCGGGCGGGATGGTCGCCGGCAGTGGGGGCAGCGCGAAGCGGGGAGGGTGGCCCCGGGTGTTGCGGGAAACAAACCGCAACCCATGCACGAGTGCGAGGGGCCGGTCCTGCGGCGCCAACGCCGGGAGAACATTCGCCATCGCCGTCAGCACCGACAGCCCGGCGCCCCAACCTTCCTCGCGGTTCAACAGGCCAAAGTCGGCACCCTCGCGCACCGCAGCGAGAGCCCCCTCCTCCGGGCCGAGCAGCTCCATCAGGCCCAGCACGGCTTTGGCAAGGACGAGGGTGAGGCCCTGCTCCAGCCCCTCGGCAAGCCGGCGAAGGTGATGGCCGGCCAGATCGTCCTCGGCCCGCAGGACCACAAAGACGCCGGCACCGTCGACCTCGACGCTGTGCGCCCGGACGTCGTCGGCGAAGGGGTCGAGGGTGCCCCCCGAGGCGAGGTCGAAACGGGCGTGGTGCCAGTGGCAGGTCAGAAGGCCGTTCTCGACGGTCCCCCGGTGCAGCGGAAAACCCATATGCGGGCAGCGGTCGTCCACGGCGAACGCCTCGCCGTCGGCCCAAAACACGCAGACAGGCTGGGAGCCGACCTTGCCGGCCAGGCAGCCCTTTGCCTGCAGCTCCTCGATGGTGCCGACCCTGGCCCGTTGCGGCGCCTTCACACTCTCGACCATCGCGCAGCTCCCTTCGCCGTCAGGCCCGTCACGGTTTCACAGGCAGCTGCAAAGACGGGGTCACCGCTCATGTCCAGGGCTCGCAGGGCGGCCTCCACGAGCTTGACTTCATGGGGGTCACCGCTGGCCTCGGCGGCCGTGGCCAGAACTTGGCGGGGCGCGCCTGCAACGCGGACCTCTGCGGCCGGGCGAGCACCGGAGTACATCGCGCTGTGCTCGGCTTCCAACTGAGCCAAAGCAGCCGAGCGGTCCGGGCCGGAAAGGTGGGGGGCGAGAAGCTCGATCGCCATGGCGCCGGTCACCCCATGGAGGAAATAGATGCTCGGTGAGGCCAAGTAGTAGCGGGCGCCCTCTGCCGCTGCGGCCACGACCGCGCGCTGCACGTCGTCCACCTCGCCATCGCCGGACGCGACCTGGCCCGGCCGGTAGCGCGCCGCCCAGTAGCCGAGCGCCCGTGCCAGCTCCTCGCGCCGAGCCGATGTGTCGGCCGCTTGGACGGCGCGCACCGCGTGGCCCACCCGGATCACCCCGTGAAATAGCGCCGTTGCCATCCCCGGGACCAGGCGGGGCACCCAGACCTCGACGACGTCGGCCCACCCGTCGTCGGCGATCGCCGTTTCGAAATGGCCGATCCACTCCGGCAGGGCTTTGTAATCGCCCAGAGACCCGCGCCAATCGAGGGACGCGCCAGCTCTCGCTGTAACCGCCGGGCCGGCGATGCGGGCGGAGCGCCTCGCCCACTCCCCCAGCTCGCCCTCGAAGCCGAGAGCGTCGAGCGCCTCGCACGCCATGGCGCCGTGGTTGACGAACCCGTTCGGGAGCTCGAAGCCAGCCGATGCCATCCGTTCGAAAGCCTCGTCGAGCTCCGTGCTCGTACCGCTTGCAAGGCCGGCGGCAGGCTCGGGGGCTTTCACGCTGCCTCGTTCGTGCCGGCGGCCAAGTCGCGGGCGGTCATGGCGGGCGACGCGGTATCGACACCCCAGCTGATGATGCGCTTGGGGTGGACACGGATCACCTGGCTGCTCATGTGCGCGATCGGCGGCGCCACTCCTTCGATCGCCTCGGCAATGCCCCGGACCTCGACCCCCCGTACGACCCAGGGTTCCACCGAAGCGAGGTCGTCAACCACGAAGGCGACGTTGGGGTTGCCCTTCAGGTTGCGGTACTTCTTGGACTTGGCCAGGTTGAAGCCGAAAATGTCGATCGTGCCGAGCTCGGCGTTGACCCAGAAACCAACGGGGTTGTTCTGCGGGGCGCCAGAGGGCGCAACGGTGGCGAGGCGCCCGAGGCGTTGCCCCGCCAGGTAGGCGAGCTCGCTGTCGGTGAAAACTGCCGGTTCATTGCTCATACCGGTGTAGCCTAAGACCTCAAGTTAAGTTGAGGTCAAGTGCTATGGAGCGCGTGCCCGAAGGTTCCCAGTTGCTGAGCGTCGGCCAGCTCTCCTCCCGCAGCGGCGTGGCCGTGTCGGCTCTTCATTTCTACGAAGCCCAGGGCCTCATCCACGCCCAGCGCTCCCCCGGCAACCAGCGCCGTTATGCCCGCGAGACGCTGCGGCGGGTGGGCTTCATCCGCGCCTCCCAGGCTGTCGGGATACCGCTGAGGGCGATCAAGGAGGCTCTCGAGCAGCTCCCCGAGAGCCGGACGCCGACCCGGACGGACTGGGCTCGGCTGTCGGCCACCTGGCGGGCCGACCTCGACCAACGCATCGGCCATCTCCAGTCGCTGCGTGACCGCCTGTCGGACTGCATCGGTTGCGGGTGCCTGTCGATCGACCGCTGCCGGCTCACCAACCCCGAAGACATCCTCGGCGACGAGGGCGCAGGTGCCCGCAGGCTCCTACCAGCGAGATGACGCCGCACCGGGTGCGGTCTCCTACTAAACGATTAGGTGCTTTGCCTAGGCGGCAGCCGTAATCTGGAAGTCAATGGCCTCCAGCTCGGGCACCGGGTCGCTGCGCACTTACCTCGGGACCGCGCCCGGCGTCGGCAAGACCTACGCCATGTTGGCAGAAGGCCGCCAGCGAGCCGAGGCGGGCGAGCGCGTGGTGATCGGCTGGGTCGAACGTCACGGCCGGTCCGAGACCAAGGCCCAGCGCGGCGACCTCGAGATCGTGCCGGCGCGGACGGTCAAGTACAGGGGTGGCACGTTCAGGGACCTGGACATCGAGGCGGTCCTTTCTACGGGAGCCAACCTGGTGCTCGTCGACGAGCTGGCCCACTGGGTACCAGACACCAGGCGGTGGCGGTGGGAGGAGGTGGCGGAACTGCTAGCCAAAGGGTTCGACGTCCTGACAACGGCGAACATCGCCAACCTCGCTTCTGTGCGCGAGTACGCGGCACAGATCACCGGGGTGGGCGCTGTCGAGTACGTGCCCGATGAGTTCGTGCGCTCGGGCGAAGTCGCCCTTGTCGAGCTGCCCGCGGCGGCGCTTCGCGAGCGGATCGCCTCGGGAAAGGTGTACTCGGCCGACCTGGTCGGGGGCGCGCTGGCCGACTACTTCCGGGCCTCGAACCTGGAGGCGCTGAGCGAGCTCGGCCGAGCGTGGGTGGAGGGCAACGCTGTAGCCGTCGGCGACGACCTCCTCGTGAGGCGAGGGCTGGTGGAACCCCAGCTGCGACCGGTAGTGCTAGCCGGGGTCTCCGGGTCGGGCGAGGACGAACGTGTCATCCGTGATGCCTGCCTGCTCGCCCGGCAGGACGATGCCGACCTGCTGGTCGTCCACATCAATGTCCTGGACGGTTCGTCCTCCCGCCGCCAGCGCCAGGAACTGGACCGCGACCGGGAACTGGCCTCCGAGTTGGGCGGCAGCTACATCGAGGTCGAGGGGAACTCCCCCGCTCCGGTGCTCGCCGACATCGCCCTGGCACGGGGAGCGTCCCGGGTGGTCGTCGCCAGCCACCCGCCGCGGCTCGGGCTGCTGAGCCGCTTCAGCTTCGGGGCGCAGCTGCGCCGGCTCCTCCCCCAGGTGACCGTGGACGAGGTACAACCGGCCCGGGCTTAGTCCGTCGTGGCGGACGGGCTGGTGGCCGCGGCGGGCGGCCGGGCCGGCTTGGCGCCGCCGATGTACTCGTCGGTGGCGCGGTTGATGCGGGCGAGCAGACCGGACTCGATGCGGTCACGCCCTGGCTTGTCGTACGAGCTCGTCACGGCCAGGCCCAGCACCAACCAGATGACGAACCCGATGCCGGTCATGAGCCAGGCGCGTGGGCCAGGCCGGCAGCGCCCCGGGCGTTGAAGTAGATGATGGACCGGACACCGCCGAGGACCTGGCGCAGCGGCTCGAAGTTGCTAATGAAGCGGTAGAAGGCGGGCACCGCCTGGACCGGGATCGTCCCACCCGATGACGCCAGCGACAGATAGATGAACACCACCATGGCGACCACTTGGCCGAGCGATCCCAGCCAAGCGAAGAAAAAGAGCGTGCCCTCGGCCACCACCGCAGCGGCAAACGAGGCGTAGAGCCACAGGAGCAACAGGTGCGGGGCGTTGGCATGCATGATCCCGACGCCGGCCAAGAGCAACAAGGCGACGAGCACCGGCGCCGCCACGGCGGCCATCACCCACTTGGTGAGGAGGGTCTGGACCCTGCTGATGGCCACCGGACGGCGCTGTTCCCACCGGGGGCCGATCTCGGTCGTGCTGTAGCCGAGGGCCACGTCCACCGAGGTGTTCACGATCGTGGCGGCCAAGAAGCCGCACATGATAGTCAGTAGCGCGATGTAGAACGCGCTCAGACCGAGGCCGGCGTTGTCGGGCAGCGGGCGATAGCTGTCCTGCGTCAAGGTAACGAAGGAGGAGAGCTCAGAACGCCCCGCTGAGGAGGATGGGGCCGGCAGGTGGTCGTCGGTTAGCACCTGCTCGGCCAGGTGGCTCGAGATCTCCGGTATGGCCGCCCCGACGGCCCCGCTTGCCAGGCTCACCCCGACCCCGCCAAGGCGGGGGTTCGTAAGCAGCTCGATCTCAGGGCCGGGCGCGGTCGCCTCGATCTGGGTTGCCGGTTTGGTGGCGGCGAGGACCGAAGCGGTGAACCCAGATGGGACCACGACCGCAGCGTAGAGGTTGCCCAGGCTCATCTGGGCCTCGGCTTGGTCGAGCGTTTCGGGTTTGAGCGTCAGGAGCCGTGATAGCTCGGAGCCGCTCATGGCGCTCGCGACTTCCTTGCCGAGGTCCACGTGAGCCCCGTCAACCACCAGGCCGCGGTCCTGGTCGACCAGCGCGACCGGGAGATGGTGCAGGTGCGAGATAGGGTTAACGATGGAGCCGAGGTAGATGATGCTGATCAGGAAGATCAGGACTGACGCGGTAATCAGCGGCGCGGCCCACAGCGCCGGAGCCTTCAGAAGGTTGGCTGCTCTCGCCCTGGGTGCTGGGGGTCCCGTCGGTTCAGGTGTGCTCACGATGGCCTCCTCACTCGCGGTGCGGTGCCACAAGTGTTGCCCATCTGAGGCTTCGCCGCCACGCCCGTTCAACGCCTAAAGAGCGCTTGCGCGATCGAGAAGATCCTGAACGACTGAGCCCGCTTCGCTGGCGCCCTAGCCCGAGCCCCTCACGATGAGCTGGGTTGGCACCGTCACGGTCTGCACGGCTCGGGCCGGGTTAGCCTTGCGGGCGCGGAGCAGGTCGACGGAAGCCCTGCCGATCGCTTCGGTGCCCTGAGCGACCACCGTCAAGCCAGCGCCGATCACGTCGGCCAGAGGGAAGTCGTCGAAGCCGACCAGGGCCATGCCCCCGAACGTTGGCCCGAGCAGGCGTACGACCTCGACCGTCACAGAGACGTTGCCGGTTATGAGCGCCGTCGCCGGCCACCGCCCGCTGCTCACCGTGGCCAGTGCCGCCGCGACCCGCTGGGCCTGGACCGGGCCGGGGTGGACCATCCCCTCGACAGGGTTGCCTTGCTGCGCAGCGCAAGCCCGGAAGGCGTTGGCGCGCTCTCGGCCGGTGTAGATGCGCTCGTCGTCGCCGATGTAGGCGACCCGCCGGTGCCCGTGGAGTACCAGGTGCTCATAAGCCGCCTCGATACCACCACGGTTATCAGACAGGACCGTGTCGACCGACACCCCGACCGCGGGGCGGTCGAAGGCGACAACGGGCAACCCGGAGTCGATCTCGTGCTGCAGGTACCGGTGGTCCTCGGCTGTCGGCTCGATGATGATGCCGTCCATGCGCCGGCGGCACATGGACATGATGGCGTCGCGCTCGCGTAGCTCGTCGTCTTCGGTGGACATCGCCACAACAGTGAGCCCGACCTCGCGCGCCGCCTCCTCGATGGTACGCAGCACCGGGTGGGCGTCAGAAATGTTGCGCACCGCCGCCCCGACGGTGGCGCTAACACCGCTCCGGAGCTGGCGGGCCCTTTCGTCCGGCTGATAGTTGAGGTCGGCAATAACCCGCAGGACCCTCTCCGCAAGGTCTTCACCGACCGTCGGGTCCTTGTTCACGACGCGTGACACCGTCCGCAACGCCACGCCGGCCTGCCGGGCGACATCGATCATCGTCGGGCGCCGCAGCAGCTCCACCCGGTGCCCACCCGGCTTGCGATGCGTAGGCATGGCCCCATCTTGGTTCATTTCTGTCCCCGCTCGCCTTGACACCCAGAAAACGAGGTTGTACAGTCCGACGCCATCAGATAACGTTATCTCACAGCTCGCGCAACGACAACTACTCGGATCCCGCTGCCGGGAGAAGCGGAGGCGCGCGCCCGAAAAATGGGGTTACAAGGCTGCCGGTTGGGCAGCGCACTGGTGGTAGAGCCGCGACGTCTCTACCACATGCCTGGTCGGGCGCCAGGGAGAACAGGAAGTCACGGGGAGGCTGGTACTTGTCATTGAAAAGGTTGGTCCGGTGACCCAAAGGGCCCGGTTGGCCTTGCCCGGCGTGCGCGCAAAGCTCGAGCGGCGCGTGGCGCCGATGGGTACGACCTCGGCCGCCCGTCGCCGGCAACAGTTCGTGCTCATCCTGCTCCTGCTGGGATTACCCACCCTGTACATGGGTTTCTTCCTTGGCTACCCCATCGCGCGGGCTATCTACCTGTCGATGACCAACGTGGCCCTGACGGGGCCGCAGGCCGCGCACTCCCAGTTCATCGGCCTGAACAATTACACCACACTGTTCACGTCGGCCCAGTTCTGGCAGAGCCTGAAGGCTTCCCTGGAATACCTCGCCGGGTCCGGCGTCATCGGCCAGGTCGTTGTCGGGTTCCTGCTTGCTGTCTTCATAGGGCGCCTGCCCAAATTGGCTCGTTCGGTACTGCTCGGCGTCATGGTGACCGCATGGGTGATCCCCGAGATCGTGGCCGCATTCGTGTGGTCCGGGTTCCTTTCCACACCCGACGGCCTCCTCAACCGGCTCATCGGCCTGGTCGGCATCGCACCGGTCCCTTGGCTCTACGGCCACGGCATGCTGTCGCTCATAATCGCCAACTCCTGGCGGGGCGTCGCCTTTACGGTCCTCGTCCTAGGCGCCGCCCTCGAGGCCGTCCCAAAAGAGATCCTGGAGTCGGCACAAGTCGACGGCGCCTCCGAGTGGGCCATGACCCGCCGGATCCGCCTGCCGCTAATACGGACACCTCTGGCAACTGTGCTGGCCCTAACAACGCTCTGGACCCTGGCCGACTTCACCCTCGTATTCGTGCTCAGCTCGGGGAACGGTAACTCGACCGATGTCTTGCCGGTCTATACGTACCTCCAATCGTTCTCCTTCTACGAGCTGGGCTACGGCACCGCGTTGTCGCTGGTGCTCCTCCTAATCGCGTGCGCGTTGGCATACGCCTACGTCCGCCTCGGCGCCTCTCAAGTCCGATGATCGCCGCGTTGCACCCGTCCACTCGCCGCAGGGAAATATGGCGCCCGATCGTGACCTCCGCTCCAATGTGGCTGATCTATTTGCTTGCCCTCGCCTTTTTCGCCCTACCCCTGTTCGTCTTGGTGTCGAGTGCCCTGACGGCCAATGCCACCGCCGATTTCGTGCCGCCGACGCACCCGACCTTGTCGAACTTCACGACTGTCGCAACCACTCAGGGCTTCGGTTCGTCACTCCTGAACGGCTTCGTTCTCGCCGCTGGTTCGGCCGCGATCGCGATGGTCCTCGGCGCAGCTGCGGCCTACCCGCTGTCACGGTTCCGCTTTCGGGGCCGCGTCGGGTTCCTGCTCGCCGTTCTCTTCGTTACCGGTGTACCCGTCGTGGCACTTATCGTGCCACTGTTCGAGTTCTTCAAGGAATTCAACTGGCTTGACAACATCTTCCCCACCACTTTGCTCATGGCAGCGTTTGCGACGCCCATCAGCATCTGGCTCATGAAGGCCTTCGTCGACAACGTCGACCCAAGCCTCGAAGAGGCCGCCTGGATCGACGGGGCCAGCCGCCTAAAGGGCTACGTCAAGGTGGTCCTGCCGATCATGACGACTGGGTTGCTCGTAGTGTTCCTCCTCAACTTCATTCAGAGCTGGGCCAACTTCTACGTGCCCTTCATCCTGCTGGCTAGCCCGTCGAAGCTGCCTATCTCGGTCACGATCTACCAGTTCTTCGGTAACAACGGGACGGTCTACTACGGCCTTCTGGCGGCGTTCGCGATCTTTTACAGCGTCCCGGCAGCCGTGCTCTACGTCTTCACCGGCGGCCGGTTCGGGGGATCGTTCGCGACCGGCTCGGTGAAAGGTTGAGATGAGTGCGACAACGCTCCGGCCAAGAAGGGAGGACAACAAAGACCAGTGAGGTAACGGCCCACCACTTCCCTCCTACTACTTCCTAAACAGCACACCGATCGAAAGGGGAACGAATGTCAAAGGAAATGCGCACAAGACGGCGGGTGCTCGGGACCGTCACCGCAGTGGCTGCTGTTGGCAGCCTCGCGGTAGTCCCGGCCACGCCGTCGTACGCCGCGGCCAATAAAGTGCTCAAGGTCGAATTTTGGTACCAGTCCTCGCCGGGGTCGACCGACCTCGTGGGGCAGTGGCTGAACGGCGTCATCCCGGCCTTCGAGAAGGCCCACCCGGGCGTGACGGTCGAGAGCAACTACATCGATGCACCGGAGTCTGCGTACTACACCAAGCTGGACCTCCTGCAATCGTCAGCATCGACGTCCCCGGACGTGGTGATGGAAGACACCTTCCTCATCTCCTCTGACGAAACTGCGGGGTACTTGCAGCCCATCACCAGCTATGTCGACAGTTGGCCGCAGTGGAAGGATTTCTCGCCGGCGATCCAGACCTTGGCCGCTTATGACGGCCAAGTGTACGGGGTGCCGTACTCCACCGACGACCGCTACCTTTGGTACAACGCCAATATCTTCAAGCAGGCCGGCCTGGCCGTGCCCTGGCACCCGACCAATTGGGCACAGATAATGTCGGCGCTCGAGACGATCCACCAGAAGTTGCCGAGCGTGATCCCGATGAACATCTTTGCGGGGGTCCCCTCCGGAGAAGCCTCGACCTTCCAGGGCTTCTTGATGCTGCTGTATGGGACGGGCTGGACGTTGTACGACTACAAGACCAACAAATGGGTCGTGAGCTCTCCCGGTCTCACCGACTCTTTCAATTTCCTCTACAACGTGTACCACGACAACCTGGGCGCACCCCCGGCACAGGAGCTCACGACAACGTGGCGCACAGACGTTAACGCCACTCTGATGCCCAAGGGCCAGCTCGCTGTCGACCTGGACGGCAACTTTGCCCCGGGGAACGGTGGCTGGACCAACAAGAGCTTCCCCAACTGGGAGAAGGTCGAGCTGTACACGCCGATGCCGACCATGGACGGCCAGGCCCCCGGCTACGACACGCTGTCCGGCGGCTGGACCCTCTCGGTCAGCAAACACTCAGCGAACCCCAGCTTGGCCATGGACTACATCGAAATGGCGAGCACGGCAGCCGGTATCGCGAAGATCAACACCCTCTGGGGGACTCTCGCACCGCGCTGCCGACGCCGCCTCCATACCGTCATACGCCAGTACGCAGCCCAATCTGAAGTTCTCGTTGAGCTTGCTCAAGTACACGAACTACCGGCCTGCGTTCCCGGTGTACCCGAAGCTCTCCTATGTGATCCAAGAGCTCACAGGTGACGTCATCTCCGGGTCGATGACCGGCGCCCAAGCCGCCGCCTCGTACACCAGCCAAGCCACCAAGATCGTCGGCGCGGCCGACGCCGAGAGCCTCACCAAGCCTATGGCTCATGCTCAGCAGTACCCGTAGGCCGGGCTGACAACCGGGCACACTAAGACCGCGTGGCCCGCCTCTCTAGGTTCCTCCCGAGGGGAGGCGGGCCGCCGGGGGCGGCAAGGGCTGGCCGATCCCGCTCAGGACCGCCGTCCCGTCGCCGGCCCCGCCGTCTCGAACCGCTCCGTCCCCGTTGTGCGGGAGTAAGGGTGCGCCCGTCCCAGTGACCGGTCCGACATCGGCTGGCGGTCCATGGACCGCGTGAGCCCGGCCCGAGACCGCACGGCGGGCAGAGCGGCTCTGGACTACTAGCCGTTCGAACAGGGCGTCCGCCTCGTGCACATCCCTGTCGCGGAACTCAGCACGCACGTCTCGCCCGGCCGCGTCCACGTGGACCGTGGCCAAGCGCAGGAGCCGTTGCACCGGCCCTTGCACCCGGCGCACGCTCTGGACCTTTTCGAGGGGCACCCAGGTCGTCACCTTTTTCAGCCGCCCGCAGCTCCCCGCCGCAACCAGGCCGTTGTCGCCCGCGGCGAGGAAGTGGTAGCTGAGCGGGGACTTCCAGCGTGCACGCCGAGGGGGTTTGGACAGCTCGAACTGTTGTAACCCGAGCAACGAGGAAAAAATCTCGTCCGCTAGGGGTATCGGGCCCACCGGTAAGAGCGCCTTGGTGACCTTGCCCGACCTGGTCCCTTGTTCCCGCCCCGGCGAGCCCGCCACGTCCACCTCGAGGCGGCACCAACCCCAGAACCGCCATGTCAGCGGCTCGGCCTTCCTCACAGCCTGGACACGGGCGAAGGGGATCGTCTCGGAGACAGTCGAAAAGAGCCCCCGTTTAAGCCGGATCCCGTCGGGGGCGGCCGCGACAGCGAAGCCGTACTCGGTCGCGACGCGGCGCCAGGTGACCCTGGCAAGGCCAAAAAGGTACAGGCCGAGGGTCAGGCCCGTGCCGGTGGCTGCGCCGTTAGCCGCCTTCGGAGAAATGGACTCGAGGGCGAGGAGCACGGCCACCATCACGATCGCCACCAGGGTCGCGGGCTGCAGGATCGCTGATGCCACCAGCCTCCCCGTAGCGACGGTTGCCACGGGTCGTTCGGCCGGCTCAGGGGTCGCCATGTCCAGGCCGTGGTGCCCGGCCATTAGGCGCGCTCGGAGGTCGACCGCTGCCTCCTCCGAGAGGTACGTCAGCCGGCCGCCCGACTTGCCCCCGCCAGCCAGCCGGATCCGCAGCTCCGCCAGACCGAACACGCGGGCGAGGAACGGCCGCACCACGTCCACCGCCTGGATGCGTACCAGCGGCAGCTGGCGAGCGTCCCGCCTGAACAACCCGGTCTCGATGCGCAGCGTCACTCCGTCGAGCGCCCATTTCGTCACCAGCCACCTGACGAGGCCGATGACGACCGAGGCCGCCAGTATGGCGATCCCGACATATATCGTCACATCGCGGCTGGCGGACCCTCTCGACGCCTCCTCACTGCCCAGGAGCGCCACGATCACCAGAGCCCGACCCCCCAGGACGACGGGCGTCCACGGGTTCAGCCTCTGCCAGTTCAAACCGCCGGTACCGCTATCGGTCACACGCCTGCTGCCTTTGCCTCACCGAGCGCTGCCAGGCGGTCCCGCAGACGGGCGGCTTCGTCCGGCTCGAGGCCGGGGATCCGTGCATCGCTTGCCGCAGCTGCCGTGTGGAGCTTGACGGTCTTGAGCTTGAAGATCCTCTCCACCGGGCCCGCCGTGACGTCGACGAACTGCATCCGCCCGTACGGCACCACGCTCTGCCGGCGGAACATCACGCCTCTCGAGACCACCAGGTCCTCCTCCCGCTCCTGGTAAGCCCAGGCCCGGAAACGCCGGTGGGCCAGGAACAGGTACAGAACCCCCGCAAGAAGGACCACGGCCGCTGAGCCGACCGCCATGCCGGCGCCCTGGGAGGCGGTGCCCGCAGCGACCGCAATGGCGACCAGGACCGCGACGACGGCTCCCTCGGTAAGGCGCATGGACCACAGCTTGGGTGAAGGGGTCATCCACCCGGGGTTACTGTTCAAGTTGCTACCTCGATCGGCACTGGGAAACGTAAACCCAGGTTACGACCAGCCGTCCCCCGGCGTGGAGCCCGCTCACCCCCGGCGGGGAACCCGTCACCGCCAGGGAGGTCCGCCGCTACCGGCCGGCTCCACTAGCTTCCGACCAGGCCGGCGCCGGCCTTGGTCTAAACTGCTTGCGCTTGGCCCCATCGTCTAGAGGCCTAGGACACAACCCTCTCAAGGTTGAGACACGGATTCGAATTCCGTTGGGGCTGCCAGCAAAATGCCAGGTCAGGGGGCCTGAAGACCCGGGAATCGGGGGGCACGTCGAAGCTCTGCGGCTCGTCGTGTCACTAGTGTGTCACTTCTCGAACCCGACGAAGCTCGCGCTGTCTCGAAAGACCTACACCGTGGTCCTGGCAGGGGGCACTTGTACATGACCTTGACTATCGGTTCAGGCGCGCAGTCCCGGTTCTGTCTCTCGTTACAAACCACTGCCAGCAAGGCGCCCGAACCCTCTGCACCGATCTGCCCTGTGTCTGATGAAGCCCACGCATGACCCCCGACGCTCAGGCGCAATTGCGCATTCCGGCGATTGCGGACACCGGTTCCGGCCGAAATCGGATGACGTTCCGGTTGAAAGCGGGCACAGTTCCGGCCAAAAGCGGACAACACCAGGGACGAGTGGGGTGCGGGGGTTAGTTTTCAGTTGTCAAGTGGCCCGTTGAGCAACCGGGCCACCTGACAGGTTAGGTGAGGACGCTCAGGCCGCGGGCTCGGGCTGGCGTTTGCGCATCGATGCGCCCCGCAGAGCGATGCGGTGCGCCGCTTGGCAGACCCGGTCAAGGACGGCGTCGGCGAGGGTCGGGTCGGCCATCGACGGGTGCCACTTGTCGACCGGGAGCTGGCTGGCGACGAGCGTCGAGCGAAGGCCGCTGCGGTCCTCGATCACTTCCAACAGGTCCCGGCAGGCTTCGACAGGAGCGGGGCTGAGTAAGAAATCGTCGAGCACGACCAAGCTCACGCGAGCTAATTGGGAAAGCGTGCGGGCGTAACGCCCGTCGGCCCGGCCGAGGGCAAGGTCGTCGAGCAGTCTCGGCGTGCGCACGTAAAGTGCGGTGTGGCCTTGGCGGACCGCAGCGTTGGCCAGCGCGCACGCCAGGAAACTTTTGCCACAGCCGGTCGGGCCGGTGACGAGCAAGTTGTGGTGCTCCCTCACCCAGGAACCTTGCGCTAGGGCCACGACCACGCTTCGGTCGAGGCCCCTCGGGGCCTTGAAGTCGATGTCCTCGACGGCGGCCGGGTAACGAAGTTTGGCTGCTTTCAACCGGGCCGCCAGGCGGCGGCTGTCGCGGGCGTCAGCCTCCTTGTCGACGAGCAAGCCGAGGCGTTCGGCGAAGCTGAGCTCGTCGTAGGTGCCCGGAGCGGCTAATTGTTCGGCCATGCCGGCGGCCATGGCGGCCAGGCCGAGCGCCTCCAACTTCTCGATCGTTTGGTTGTCGGTCATGGCTCAGGCCTCCTTTTCGGCTGCCCAGTAGCCCGCGCCGCGCAGGTTCTCGTGCTCTGGTGGGGGCGGTGCCGGGGAAGCCGTGACGATCGGGGCCCGGTCGAGGTTCTGGGCCAGGATCGACTTGACCGAGCTATAGGAGATGGCCCCACTCACCAACGCCCGCCGCGCAAGCCGCCCCGAGGCGCTCGTTGCCGTAGCGTTTGGCCAAGCTCATCAAGCCCAGGCAGGCGCGATAGGAGTGCTCGGGGTGAGGCTTGGCGGCGAGCATCTTGTCGGCCAGCTCAGCGGCCGAGGGCGAGACCGTCCTCGCCCAAGAGACCAGGCGCGACGGTGTCCATTCCATGTGCGCCCGGTGCGAGGGCGGCATGTGCGCCGGGTCGGTGACATAGCGGCGCCGGCCGTGCTCTCTCGGGTGGCTGGCGACGCGCCGGCCGGCCTTGTAGACCTCGACGGTCGACCTGGTGGCACGCAGCTCGAGCTTCTGGCGCACCAAGGTGTAATGGACAGAGTAGTAATGCCTGTCGTACTCGACGTGGTAATCGATGTTGACCGTCACCTTCTTCCACTCGGCGAGCTCATAACGCTGCTCGGGCAATGGCTTTAGGGCGGGGCGTTCCAGCTCCTCGAACAGTTCCCTCCGGGAGGTGGGCTCCCCCCTGAACGCCCTGTCGTTCAGCTCTGCCACTTTTTGGCGGATGGCACGGTTCAGTTCGGCTAGGGAAAAGAACTGCCTATTGCGCAAAGGAGCCAGCACCCAGCGTTCGACCACGAGCACACCGGCCTCGACGGCGGCTTTATCGCGGGGGTGGGCGCTGCGAGTGGGCAATATGGCGGTGCTGTAATGGCGGCCCAGTTCGGCGTAACTCTGGTTCAGTTCGGGCTCGTAATAGCAGGCTTTGGTGACCCCCGACTTCAAGTTGTCGGGCGTCGTGGCGACGGTCGAGCCGCCATAAGCCTCGAACGCGTGCACGTGGGCCATCAGCCAGTTGCCTAGGCCTTGGTCGGAGGTGGCTTCGACATACAGCATCCCCGAGCAGCCGAGCACGGCGACGAAGACTTCGGCCTCGTCCACCTCGCCCGTGGTGGGGTCGGTGACGGGCACCTTATCGCCGCTGAAGTCGACGAACGTCCTCTCGCCGGCGGCGTAACTCAGCCTCATCACCACGTCCTGGGCACCAAGCCATTGCTCGTAGTGCCAGCAGAACTGGCTGTAGCCCCAGCCGTCTGGGTGGTCCTGCTTCCACTCGAGCCAGAGCAGGCGCATGGTCACGTGCCGGCCACTGCGCAGTTCGCGGTGGACCTCCCGCCACTCGGGCACTGGCCTTCGCCGGGCGAGCTCGGCCGTGGCCGGTGGGAACAGCCGGGCCTCCAGGGCCTCGTCGTCCATGTCCTCGGGCAGCGGCCAGGACAGCCCTGCTCCCTCGGCCCGCACGAGGTACTCGTACACGGTCGTGCGCGCCGCCCCGGCGCTGGCGGCGACCTCCCGGATGTTCAAGCCCGCGGCCTTGAGCCGCAGGATTTCGCGGATCTTCCTCATTGTTAGCCTCTTTCTGGGCACGTGGTCCTCCTAGTTACATGGGTGTAACTAATTCAAGAGGGCCACGTGCTCCTGGGGGTGGGACCACCGCTCCCACCCGCCTCAAGAGCTACAAGAGGCGTCCGCTTTCAGCCGGAAGCCTGTCCGCTTTCAGCTGGAACCTTGTCCGGATAACTCCGGAACCTTGTCCGGATTGGCCCGGAACCAGTGTCCGTTTTCGGCCGGATTACGTGATCACTTGCGGGTTTGGAGAAGTCCAAGCATGACGCATGACGCTCCGGCGTCGTGAGTTGCCCAGGTGCAGAGGTCCAGGCATGACCCCCGAGGCTCAGGCGTGGTTCTGCAGAAGTTCCAATATGTCCTTTGAACGGAGACTGGGAGAGGACTCGTTCGGTCGTCGCAACAAGGTCAAAATGGAGTTCAGCCGGCCGCGACAGAAAGGGTGATCGGGTACTGCCAGGAGCCCTGCGCCGGGGAGCCCCTGGGCCTACAACGGCTACTTCTGCGCCGCAGAGGCGACATAGAAGTTGTTCCAGTCGTCGCGGTGCGCGACGTGCACCGAGGCGAAACCGGCTTCGCTGAGCATTCGGACGGCGAGCTGTTCACCCCACATCGACCCGAGGCCCATGCCTCCGTCCGCCAGCGAGATGGTCACGCAGTACAGGCACGAGAACCCGTAGTGGAACGGGGCCATGGGGCGGGCCATGTTGTCGGCTAGGACGCTGGAGGCGGCAATGTCGATGCAGAGGTAAGCCCCTCCCGGTCGCAACGACTGGGCGATGCCGCTCAACACAAGGTCCGGACGAGCCTGGTCGTGTACGGCGTCGAAGGTGGTGATGAAGTCGTACTGCTCCGAGCCGTCCAGTTTGGCGGCATCCCTTTCGACGAAGGTGGCGTTGGTGAGGCCTTGACTTGACGCCTCCGATCGCCCCACGGCCAAGGCATCCTCGACGATGTCCAAGCCAACGAAGCGGCTGGCCGGGAACGCCTTAGCCATCACGTTGACCTGGTGGCCCGCACCGCACCCGACATCGAGTACGTCTATGCCAGCCTGCAGGCGTTCTATCAGGCCGGGGACGACGGGCAGCACCGTGCCGGTCAAGTAGGCGTCCAGGCCCGGGGCCTTCTCAGCGCCCTGTAACTCCTTCATCCGCTTCGGAAAGGCTGATACAGGGACGCCACCGCCCTGATGGAAGCATTCGACCACAGGGCCCACCATTTCGGCCAGCGAGACGAACAGCTCAGCCAATACGCCAAAGTTGTCTTCGCCCGAGTGGGTCAGCAAGGAAGCACGCTCGGGCGGCAACGAGAACGTCATGGCCTCAGGGTCATGGTGGACGATGCCACCCGTCGTCAGGGCTGCCAACCACTCGCGGACGTAACGCTCATGGAGCCCAGCCGCGGTGGCGATCTCTGGCGAAGTGGAAGGCGGCAGTGATGCCATCACGTCGAATAGGCCTGTCCGGTTGCCCGCAGCGATCATGACGGCGATCATCCCTGAACGGAAGATGCCCAACAGCTCAGGGAGGAAGTCCTGTGCCGCCTCGTTGGTGGCATCGACAGTCACGCTCAGCCTCCCCCGGAACGTAGACGCAAAGCCTCGCCAAGCCAGTCGCTCAGGGCTTGGCCGAGCCTAACAGTACTATCGCAACCGGGAAACCCTCTCGGTCTAGTCGTTCGGTAACCCGGCCACGTCAACTCCAAGACGTACTCGTGGCTCAGGTGAGCCGTTCTGTCGACTCAGCGCACGAAACGGACACGATCGATTGAGCCATGGCCGTCAAGGCGATAGATAACGACCGCGTGCACCTCACCACCCGGAAAGCCGGTGATGCGTTCTTCGTCGACGATGTACGCCCCGACTCTGACACGTGAGACGATCTCAGCGCTCAGGTCGTAGAGGCCGAAGATGCCGCCGTAGTGCTCTCGCACCTCCTTGCGTCCGCTCATGAGGACGCCGCCTTCGGCATCCTCGATCACGGCGGCCTCCGTGTAGCAGGCGACAAACCCGTCGAGATCGTGCGCGTTGTACGCCCGCACCTGGCGTTCGACAGCGTCCTCTTCGGCTTCAGCCATAGTCGTTGGGCCCACACTGCCACAACACCCGGTGCCCAAGTCGGACTGGCATCGTCAGGGCGCGATAGAACAACCCGAGGCAGAGACCCTTCAACGTCGACTGTGCAAGCGCCATACTCGGCATCGCTCTGGGCCCTCACCCTCAGCAGTCCCGGGCTGGAAGTATATGAAGTGCTTCATTGGGGCAAAGCAGCTCTCGGTGTAGAGAAATCCAAGCATGACGCATGACGCATGAGTCAGGCGTAGTCGGTTCTCTGTGGGAGGTTCACATGTACCCTCAGCTTTGCTTTGCCCCAGAGGTCCTCCACGTCCGCGCCTGGCCCGACGAGGTCCTCGACCACCTCGGGTTCGACCCACGCTCGGCATACGTCGAGGACTACTGGTTGGGGATCCTCGGCCCGTCAAGTATTGCACAGGTACCTATACGTTTCCCTTGACCTGCGAGCGGCCCGAGCCGTGAACCATTCTTCCAAGGTGGTCATGCGGGTCCGATTCCCGTCGCCCGCTCGGCGTAAAAGCGCAGCTAGAAGGCATGAAACGGGTACCCGCAAGGTTCGCTAGGTACCCGTTTTCACGTTTCGTGGAACTGGCGTGGAACTAAAGGGCGGGGTCTCAAGAATTCCGGACACAGAACACACATTCGATCCTAGGATGTCGCGGTGGCGCGAGAAGGTAGCGGCGCCCCATTGAAGAGAACTTGAGGAGGACACAACATGAAGGTCACACGGGATGACGACGGGCGAGAGGTAAGCGATCTCCTGCTCTTCAAACAGGTGAAGGCGAGCAACGCTACGTTCGACGATAACAACGGTGTCACTTACCAGGCCGTCATCTTCACCTTCCTTGACGACTCCGACAAGAAACAGGAGCTACTCGTGCTCAAAGCTGGGATCAAGCGGCTCTTAGAGGAGATGAACAAGAGCGTGCCTGCGGAAGCTGAGAAGGCTTAGAAGGTTCCCCCATGGCCCTCTCGCCTAGCCTTCGCCCCGTGGCGTCCTGCCTCGACTGCGACTCGTCGCTTGACGAGGTTCCCCAAGGAGCTGCCTGCCCGGGGTGCGGCGGGTATCGACGCAATATCACGATCACGGCCGGGATAGCCGCCGTATCCGTAATGACGGCCGTCGGTCCCCCGCCCTGGACGGAGAAGTGGCGCACCTGCATCCACTGGCTGGTCCAGCTACGCGAGGCCTACGCACCGGCCGCCCAGCTCGGCAACGTCGATGTCGATCGTTGCGCCCAGGCGTTCTTCGAGCAGTGCAACCACCTCCGCTACTGGCTCGAAGGGGACATTGGCGCGTTGCCCGGCATCACCGTTGGGGACATAAGGCAGCATTTCAGGAACTCCCAGGAACTTCAGCGGTGCAGGGACATCGGGGACACCTATAAGCACTACGAGCGGGACTACGGACCGACGGCCAGGATCGAGGAAACGATCACCTCGTCCGCCGGGTCTCGGGTCAACATAAGGGTCGACGTCACCGACCGGTCCGCTAGCACGGTGGACGCGCTGGACCTGGCGGAGAGGTGCATGGATAGTTGGCACGCCTTCCTCAACATAACGCCGCCCGGATAGCTGGATTACGTGTGCGCTCGGGCCGATGAGGACTGGTCACCGGAAGACCTCGACGCGCTCCTAAAGATGGCCATCACCACTCTGGAGGAGTCGAAACTGTGCCACGAGGCGGGCGCCCCGCATGCGACCCTAGTAATGCTCGGAGCATCGCTCGAAGCAGTCTTGCTTGGTTTGGTGATCGCCAAGGAGGACGAGGTACGCGCCAAGGAGCTATGGCCTAAGGCGCCGAGCCGTATGCACCTCCTGGAGCTGACGAAGCTGGCGCTCAATATGGGATGGCTGACGGCGGCGGCCAGGACGAACGCCGACTCGGTCCTAAATACGGCTCGGACCATGGCAGCGCATCCCGGAGCGTACGTTCGCGGCGTCCGTCAGATTCCCGAGCTGGACCTCGGCAACCCCGATGGGTACCAAGCGGTCAGTGACATCGTCAACGAGTGCGCGGCCGCCTTGGCGGCGACCCTGTAGTGGACCCACCGTGGCATCAGGTCGACGCCTGCGCCGAGCACTCGGGCCAGCTCCGGAACCGCGGCCGGCTTCGAGAGGGGTCAGCAGGATGAACCGTGCGCCGCGAGTCGCGGTGAGGCGACAGCTTCGCAAGGAGGTCGGCTTCGGCTGCACTCAGGTATTTCGCCCTCGACGGGACGGACCACCGTGACCATTTCGAACAGAACGACATGATCCGCCGCTACATCGCGTGGCCGAACCGTCACGCTGCCGACGATGCACTTCGTCTTATTTTAATGCGCGCAAAGGTTGCTTGACGCGGCACTAGCACCCTCCCACATTGACGGTCCCATTTGCAGGCCTACGCCGCCCTGTCGAACACGGAGCGCCCGTCGTCCCAGTAACCACACATTTTAGGCTGCCACTGCGGCGGCTCGAATCTGGTCAAGCACCCCCACCAGCCGATCAACCTCATCCGACGTGAAGAGATCTTCAGGGCCATGAGGCGCGAGGTCAGTGAACGGTGACTCGTGCAACAGCGCCGCGCCCATGACTCCGTGCTCGGTCAGGTGGTTGATGAGCAGGTCAATGAATTCGATTTGCTTCGCAGTCATAACCTTTCCTGTGAGGAACTCGGCAAACGCCTCCTTGGCAGCGCCCCGGTTGAGCCCGATGAGCGAGCGAACAAACAGTCCGAGGCCCTGGCTCCCCTCCTTTGCCTTCACGACTATCTCCTCGCCCCCGCGCCGCTTTCGACCAGCATTCTCCCCAGCGCTACCACGTCAATCGCGGTCAACGCTTTGTTCATCCGCAACCGATGAATCGTAATGTCGTCTTGGTGTTCTGGTAGGAAGACCAGGGCCTTGCTCCGAAACCGCGCCATATCCTGCGGGGGCGTGATGCCAAGAAGGTCGAAGGACATCTCGTCACCCATCTCATCCTCGAAATCCGTGTAGAGGACCTTCCGGTTACGCTTCTCACTGAATTGGACCAGATTGCGACGTCTTTTGCGCACGTTCTCCAGCATGGCAAGGGTGACATCCTGCCACCACTCCTCAGACTGAACTTCCTCCAAAAGAACAAGCTGCTCGTTGACCATCGGGATGTTGGCTTGTTGCTCCAGCATCTCCGTTATTTCAATCACTCGGTCGCGCAACTTCGTGAACCGCGCTTCGTGACGTAGAACGGCCAACTGTAAGTTGAGCATCAGAAGATCAAACCGCTCAGCTTCTTCCTCTTCGACCTCAACGTCAGAGGGCAGAGGGGCGACTTCCGTCGCGAGGTCGTGGAGGTCAGGCTCCTTCAGGATCCTCCATGCTTCCGTCTGGGCGTACCTCTCGACGTATTCACGTTTGGAGGCACGACAAAGTTATCGAGGTTCATGGATGCAACGACGCCGTGGAGCGGGAGTGTCCGCCCAGGTGCGCGAGGCTCTGGACGAAATAGCGGCCATAAACGTGCAGCTTTTGTCCCGAGGCGAGCTGAACTGAATGAACCTCGTGGCCGACGACCCAGGTGCGCGACAGCACCGCGCCGACCGCCCGTCAATATGCCCTCGCCGACGAGGCCGACCGCCTCGGGTGGCCTCGTCCGCAGGAAGCTGCTCAGCTGGTCGTCCATTTCTTATAGGTCAGCTTTCTTACCTGGAGCGCCACCATGCTGTCGGGACCCTAGCGCAGCGTGACCTTTCACACGACACACTAGATAACCTTCAAAAAGCCGCCATCCACCACGACATCGGCTCCAGTCACGAATGATGCTGCATCAGAGACCAAAAACACGACGACATGCGCTATTTCCGCCGGGGCTGCCCACCGATGAACTGTAGTACCAAATAGGTCCGCTCCTTCGGTAGACATAAACTGACTCTTCGTGAGCCCAACCCGAGCCGAGAAATATTCGGCCAAACCACCTTCGCTGGTCCATAGGGGCGTAGCGACACAACCCGGCGACACGGAGTTGACGCGTATACCACGTCCGGCAAACTCCTCGGAGAGGGCCTTGGTTACATTCGCTAGAGCGGCCTTCGCGGCTGCGTAATCGCAGTTGGCGGGCGAAGGCTGGCGCGCAGCGACGCTCGAAACGTTGACAATCGAGCCCCCGCCCAGTTCGAGCATCACTGGAATCGCAGCGCGAGCAGATCTCACAACCTGATACACATTCAGCTCAAACGCAATCTCCCAATTCCTATCGTCAATATCCAAGAAACTCGCGTGCGGCGCCTGAGCGCCGGCATTATTTACTAATATATCTAACCGGTCGAACCGCTCCATCGCTGAGTCAATTAGTCGCTGCGGACCATTACTTGCTGACAGATCTACTTCGACCCAGACTACACCGTGCTTATTGCCAAGAACCTCAAGCTCCTGACTCATCGACCGGGAACCGGTCACAACTGCTGCACCCTCAGCCGCCAGGCCCTCTACACAGGCCAACCCAATGCCTCGGCTGCCACCTGTGACGACCGCCACCTTACCGCTCAGCGCAAAATCCATGACCGGCCCCTTTCGCGTTGCTTCAACATCCACTGACCTCCATTCAGATTCAAGTCCCGCCCTCCGCTACCATTCCCCCGCGAGACGTACGCGCCAGGGAGAGAATGCTCCTTGGAAATGCTATCGCCGGCGGGACCGCCTTGCGAATTGCGAATTGCGAATTGCGAATTGCGAATTGCGAATTGCGAATTGCGAATTGCGAGTGGCCTCCCGAGGGATTTCTACATCGCAGCCAAGCTCGTTCAATGTGGGCGCCGTGCGCAATCAACGTCAGTTTACCTTGACAGAATTCACTCCAGGCGTTCTCCTCAGCACCGAATTCCTGCCCCGGGCTGAAGCACCTCCACCGTGACGCCGTCTGGGTCGCGAAAGTACATAAACCTGCTGCCGGCAGCTGGGCCATCCGGGATAGGATCGTTCGGTGGGCCGTTGGTTCGGATCCCCTTTGCCAATAGCTCTTGGTAGAAGACTCCTATATCCTCCACCGGAAAGCACACATGTGTCGAGCCGATATCACAGTTGCGCAACTCAAACGTCCGGCCTTCAGGCATAATATATTGAACAAATTCCAGGATCGTATTGGCGCTCCGCATGAGCATGACCCGGATTCTAGCGCCTGGCACGTCGACGTTTTGCTCAAAAAGCGGACCACTCATTTCGAGGCGAGCAAACTCCTCGAGGTTGAATAGTGAGCCATAAAACTCGGCTGAGCGGTCCAGATCGCGGACGGTAATGCCTATGTGGTGAATCTGAAAGGGATTATTCATCGCACCTACCTACCTCTCTCTCCCGTGCTTTCGAAAGTCATGTCCCAGCGACGCTACGCCTAAGACGCAACACACTCATTGCGGACCCCTCGTGCGGCCGAGCCTCGCAACGAGGTGTCATGAACCCAGCCGCGATATTGGGCCACAGGTGCTCAGCCCTGCTCCAAAATAGCAATGACCTCTCCCACGAGCACAGCCTCGCCCGGGCGATGTCTAATTTCGACCAGCACGCCTGACTCAAGCGACTCCATCGCCACAGTCACCTTGTCCGTTTCGACCTCTAGTAACGCCTCACCGCGCTCGACAAACTCACCTTCAGCCTTCAGCCACTCAATAATCTTCCCGCTCGTCATGTCATAGCCCAGACGCGCCATGCGAACTTCTACCCGCACACCGGTACCCCCGGCCAACAAGCCAGGCGGCTCATCACTCGGTATCGGTCCACGGAGCCCGCCGTGACGCGCCGTATAGCTTCCATTCCACACGACTTCGTCGAACACCGGCTCTTAGGCATCAGCATCCTCCACTTTCCTGACGAGCTCGGTAGTGCGGCCGAGCGTCGTAGCCGAGCCTGAGCCTACCGCCCCCAGAAGCTCGCGGGCGCTCCGCGCCATCGCGTGATCGACCATTCCGCCTCGCACAACAACCGCTCCCCGCCCCTCCGCCGATCCCCGATCAAAGGCCTCGATTACCTCTTTGTAGTAGTCAATCTCAGCCTCGCTCGGAGTGAAGACTTCGTTTATGGGCGCAATGTGGGCGGGATGAATGACGTAAAAGCCGTTGTACCCAAGCTCGCGGTTCTCCATGGCATACGCGGTCAGGCCCCTCATGTCATCGATATCGACCCAAATACCTCCGATCGCGAGCGAAACTGACGCCGCACGTGCGTCGAGGACCATTTTGGAACGAATGTACAAAGACTCCTTTCCTCCAGCGGTCCAGCGGTAGCCCAAGTCGCGACAGGTATCGCCATCTCGCGCCGAGCCGCCATAGAATGAGCAAATGCGGTCGGACGACGATAGAATACTATACGCATTATAGATCCCAGACGCCGTCTCCAAGAGTGGCTGAACCCCGACAGCGCCCGGCGACGCCCCGGCCGGACCTTCAAGAGCCTCGATCACGTGAACAATTGTGAGAATATCATGCGCGCTGGATACCTTTGGGACAGCGATGCCTGTCAATCCCGGTTGAACAACAGCACGCAGATCATCGAGCCAGTTCGGAGTGTGGAGCCCATTAATCCGGACGAAGACCCCGGCACCTGTCTGGGCCAAGGCTGGGATGGAGGAGGACGCTATCGCCCTGGCGTTTGCCTTATCCTGCTCGACAACGGCGTCCTCCAGGTCTAGGACATACGCATCGGCGCCCAATGCATGCGCCCCCGCTATCCACGCACGTTTCGTAGCGGGAATGAAGAGAAGGGAGCGGTAGAGTCCGGACGTTTTCAAATGACTCCTTTCCGTTGCAATTGAAGCAGTTCCTCGGAGCTCAGGCCAAGGAGTTCGGTGAGCACCCGCGATGTGTGTTCGCCGAGATCGGGCCCCGTGGAGGACACCCTACCTGGATAGGAATGCAAATGCGGAACGATGCCGTGCATCGCGATCTCGCCAAGCTGGGGGTCGTACACTCGGATGATATTGTCTCGCGCCGATAGCTCGGGTCAGTCCAGATCTTGGCCATATCGTATACCCGCCCAACGACACCGCCGCACTCCGCAAAGCCTCGCTCAACCTCTGCGTCGCTACGTGCGGCAATCCACTTCTCCACGCCGTCCTGGATGTCCGCGACGTGCTGTGCCCGCGAGTCGGCAGTGCTGAAGCGTGGATCAGCTAGAGCGTGCTCGCCGAAAGCCAGACGTACCATGCGCTGCAGCACAGAGTCAGTGGCGGCCGAGTATGACATCCAGACGCCATTCGAGCTCTGCGCGACACCTGCCGCCACTCCGGTCAACACAGCTGGGAAATTAGAACCCCCACGGGTTGGCACAACTCCGAGCTGGTCGTAGACGGTTGTTTGCCAGTCGATCAGGCGGAATAGAGACTCGTACAAGGCAATGTCCACCTGGTCGCCCTCGCCGGTCTCGTGCCGATTCATGAGGCATAGTAGAGCACCGAACGCCCCCATCAAACCGGAAAGCATGTCAGCGAGCGAATAGCCAACGTGCCCGGGTGGCCCATCAGGATCGCCGGTGAGTTGGGACGCGCCCGACATCGCCTCAGCGATGCGGCCAAAGCCAGGGCGACTATGGCCAGGTCCAACCTGACCAAACCCCGAGATGCGCACGATCACAAGGCGGGGATTCCGGCCCTGTAACACGTCAGGACCCAGCCCATGCCGCTCCAATACGCCTGGGCGAAAGTTCTCCACGAGGACATCGCTGATCTTCACGAGATCTAGAAGCAGTGCACGTCCATCGGGCGATTCGATGTCAAGCGTGACCGACTTTTTGTTCCTGGCGGCCGCCTTCCACCACAGGGGCTGCCCAGCCTTCCGAGGACCCAACTGTCGCATGCTGTCGCCCTGGGCTGGGCGCTCGATCTTAATCACCTCCGCGCCGAAGTCACCCAGCAAGGTTGCCGCGAATGGGCCGGCTAGAGCGTGGCCCAAGTCAATGACACGTAGCCCCTCAAGTGGCCGCCTAAGCGGCGCAGACTTATTAGGCAAGGTCGTCACCGCTCCCTTCGGACCGACCGTTGGATCAGTCGATCCAGGTGACAAGAGACGCGCCTTCTGACCAGGTAGCGATCCGATGGAGCCGGCGGCATACGCAGATTGTGGCAACGGTAATGGGGCTTCACGAGGGCACCGACTTACGCGAGGCGCCGGACGGCTGAAGCGATCGCTTCGGCCGTGGGGATGATGGCGTCCTCAAGCGACGGCGCGAACGGAATAGGGTGGCGGTCGGGCAAACTAATCGCCTGCGGCGGCGCAGCCCAGTCTACGCCGGCGGCGGTGAGGACAGAGATTATCGTTGCGCCCCAACCACCGTTATGCACCTGTTCCTCGACTACTAGCAGCCGACGCGTCTTGCTAACGCTCTTCGCGACCGTACTGACATCGAGCGGACGTAGCCATCGAAGGTCGATCACCTCGACGTCGATGCCCTCAGTAGCGAGAAGGTCAGCGGCCACCAGGGCGCGATCCACCATGAGCATGGTCCCTACGATCGTTATGTCGGCACCGATACGATGACACTCGGCTTTGCCAATGTCAACAATGCCTGCCTCACTCCTGTTGACGAGACTCCTGCGGCTGTACAAACCCTTGTGCTCATACATCAGGACCGGATTGTGATCCCGTATCGCGGTGCGCAGGATCCCATAAGCGGCGCTCGGAGAGTGAGCGGTAGCGACCCGCAAGCCAGGGAGGCCGATGAACCAGGACTCACCGGTCGCGGAGTGCTGCGTACCGAAGTTCCCACTTCCACCACCGATGGCGCGGATGGTGACGGGCACGTCGCGCGCTCCCGCAGACATAAACCGGAACTTCGGGATCTCGTTTACGATAGCGTCACCGGCCGTCGGCAGGAAGTCACTAAACATGATTTCTACAACGGGCCTGAGGCCGGTAATGGCCATGCCGAGTGCAACGCCCAGGAACCCGTTCTCACAGATTGGGGTGTCGATTACGCGTTCAGGGCCGAATTTCTCTAATAGCCCTTGGGAGGTCTTAAAGACGCCGCCTGCCGCCCCTACATCCTCCCCAAGCAGCACCACGGTCGGGTCATTCGTCATCTCGTCCTCAAGGGCTGCACAGACCGCCTCCCGGTAGGAGAGGTCAACGGTGCTGCCCGCGCCGGACAATTGGGGAGGTTCCCCGCTAGTAGCCGGTTCATTCCGCGTAGACATATGATGCCACCTCCTCGATGTCCGGATACCGTCCAGCTCTCGCCCGATCCGCCGACGCGTCAACAGCCTCCTGGACTTCGCGTCGAAGGCTGACAACGACGTCGTCGCTGAGCACTCCCTCTTCGATCAACGCTGCGCCCAGTAGCTCAATGGGATCACGCCGAAGCCAGCGCTCCACTTCATCGGAAGGACGATAGTGACCGGGATCAGTCCGAGCGTGCCCCCGATAACGGTAGGTCTTCGCCTCAATCAGCGTCGGACCGCTACCCGCGCGAGCGGCACGCACGGCACCCCTGACAGCGTCGTGAACGGCGACAACGTCTTGGCCATCGACGATAAGACCCGGTATTCCGTAGGCTGTCGCTCGATCGGCTAGGTCGTCGATCGGAGTCGTGCGCCGTACTGGGCTGTATTCGCCGTAGAGATTATTCTCGACAATGAAGACAGCTGGCGCCTTCCATACGGCAGCCATGTTCAGTGCCTCGTGAAATGTGCCGATATTAGTTGCGCCATCACCGCAGAAAGACACGGCGATCTGGTCCGTCATCCGGAGTTTCGCTGACATCGCGGCACCGACGGCAACGGGCAGCCCAGCACCCACAATTGCGAATGATCCCAGTAGTCCACGGTTTATGTCCGCCAGATGCATCGAGCCGCCGACGCCGCCACAGCACCCTGTGGCTCGCCCCATCAGCTCCGCAAAGGCGGACTCCATTCCCAGTCCCTTGGCGAGTGCCTGGCCGTGACCTCTGTATGTGACGGTTACATAGTCGTCCGGTCGGATCGCCGCAATGGCTCCGACGGCGACTGCTTCCTGCCCTTGGCACAACTGCACTGTCCCCAGAATGTCACCTGCCAGGAACAATTGGTGAACCTTTTCCTCGAACAATCGGATCTCCAACATTGCGCCGTACCACTCGCGTCGGCGATCTTGCTTTACGTCGGACGTGTACGAAACACTTAATCTATCGCTCATTACCGCTCACTCCATTTCGCTCCTGGCCAGTGACCGCAGCGGAGACCGATGGCCACTCGGCCTACGTCACGGACGACCGTCCTCTGGTCGGCGCCACGGCCGGCGCATCTGCCGGACGGCGCACCTTCGGAGGTTGATCGACGAGAGGCAACCAAGCTTACAGCAGACCTAACCGCCGGGGCACGTCCGGCCGGGATTAACCATCGTGCGCTGCTGCGAGTCCATGCTGGCAATCGGCTCGGCGGAAGACGGACACCGTTAAGTGGCCGATCGCTTCGTCCAGACCAGCCAGGGCCTGCCGTGGATGATCCCACCGCGGCAACAAGCCTGGCACCAGACGCCCGCTTCCGACGGCAGCGGGTCGCCTTCTCGCACAGATAGTGGCTTGCGACGAGACCTCCTTGCCCAAGACCGCAAGCTCGCATTGCTCTCACTCCCAATCTCATATCACCATCCCCGGTAAATTGGCTATTCATTGGGCAGCATTTCAGCGGCCCGCAAGCAGGCGGCGGCCGACGGTTGAAATCGCCACTGCGGCAACCAGAAGGCCCCCCTGAAGGACATACTGCCAGAAGGCGGGCGCGCTCATTATGGCCAGCCCATTGAATGCGATGCCGATTGTCATGACACCGATCACCGTGCCCACGATGTGGAACTCGCTGTCTCGGAGGGCCACCGAGCCCAGGAACGCTGCGGCGAAGGCAGTTAGGAGATAGCCGTCCGCAGCGGTTGTCTGACCGCTGCCAAGTTTTGCTGCGAGCAGCACGCCGCCAGCACCGGCGCAACACGAGCTGATCACAAGGCTGAGGAGGCGCACCCTGTTGACAGATACCCCTGAGAGCCGGGCCGCCTCTCGGTTCTGCCCGCTAGCCTGCGCATAGTAGCCGAAAATAGTGTGATTTAGTATGACCCAGAGCAGAAACACTATGACGGCAGCAATGATAACAGGCAACGGAACAGTTCCGACCGTTGTTAGGTTGATGTCCAAAAACCCCTGCGGGACGCCTAGAGAGACTGGGATTCCAGAATTGTAACTATAGTTCAGTCCCACCACGATAGTGCCTGTGGCCAATGTAGCAATGAAGGAGCTGACACCCACCACCGTCACGAGGACACCATTGACTAGTCCGATGCAGGCACACGCTCCGATTGTCGCCACTATTGCTAGCACGATCGGCATGTGGTCGGTAACGAGGAACCCCGTCACGAGAACGCCAGCGTAACTCCCGACGTAGCCTATGCTGAGGTCGAACTCACCGGCAACCATTGGAATTGTCAGCCCGCAGGCAATTATAGCCACGACGGAATTATCATTGAGGATATCTTCGAAATTACCTCCGCTGAAGAAGGCACTGGGAGCGATCAGAGCGAAGACCGCAATGATCACCGCAAGTGCGAAGATCGTCCCATACTTGCTGGCGAGCCTGGCCGCGACAACAGACCAGCGCTGCGGTACGAGCGCTGTAGGGCCGTCACCCAGGGAATCGGGGGTTGATTTCTTTTCACTGACACTCGCCATGGGTGCCTACATCTGCGCTGTTTCTGGACGCCAACTCTCATACGAAGCACTCAGCATGCCGTCCTCGGTGATGCTGTTGCCAGTAAGTTCCGCCACGATGCGTCCCCTAGCCATGACCAAGACGCGGTCGCAATGCAACAGCTCGGTGAAGTCGGAGGAGATAAGGAGCAAGGCCATGCCAGCTTCCGCCAGCTCTCGCAGCAGGCGGTGTATTTGGGCCCGGGCACCTACATCGACCCCCTTGGTGGGCTCGTCGAGGATCAAGATCCGTTGCCCGCCGAGTAGCCACCGGCTCAGTACGACTTTCTGCTGATTACCGCCACTGAGGTTCCGCACAAGAAGATCCACATTTCGGGGCCTGAGGTCAACGCGTTCAGCAACTTCGGTGGCTCGACGACGCGCGGCTTTGTTCCCGATAAGGCCCGTGGCACGCCACAACCGGAGAGCCTTGGCCGAGGCGAGGTTGACGCTGAACTTGACGTCCTTGTCCAAGAATAGCGCCTGGGAGCGTCGCTCCTCTGGGACCAGACCGATCCCAAGTCTCCTTGCGGTCGCCGGGGTAGATATCGAGACCCGGCCGAGTCCATACAAATGAATCTCACCACGATCTGATCGATCCGCGCCAAACATGAGGCGCGCAAGTTCGGTTCGACCGGAACCGACGAGCCCGGCGAGTCCCACGATCTCGCGAGCCCGAAGCTGGATGGAAACGTTCCGTACAACGTTCCCACGTGTCAGCTGCCGCGTTTCCAAAAGGACCGGCCCGACAGACAATCGACCAGCGGGACGGACGGAGATCGAGTCCAAGTCACCGCCGGTAATCCCTTCGACCAGCCGTCGGCGGTCGATCTGTCCGCCCTCCAGCAGGTCCACCACCCGACCGTCGCGGAAAATTGTAACGGTGTCGCAGAGCTGCTCGACCTCTTCTAGAGTATGCGAGACGTAGAGCAGCGCTAGTCCATCGCGAACTAAGTCCCGGATGATTTGATGCAGTCGTTCCGCGTCCCTCTTGGAAAGCGAACCAGTGGGCTCGTCGAACGCAATCAGCCGCGCCCGGCGCATGAGTGAGCGACCGAGCGCGACTAGCCACTGCTGGGCAACGGGAAGCTCGCCAACGGGACGTTTTATGGACGCATTCGTTAGCCCGATTTCCTCGGCGACCCTCCGGGCGCGGGCATATACCGGTGAACGGTTCGCCAGCCCCAAGCGGCTTCGAGCAACGAGGCCAAGGCTCATGTTGTCGAGGCCGCTAAACTTCGGTATAAGGTTCAGCTCCTGGTGTAGAAAGGCAAACCCAAGTTGCCCTGCGTACTGTGGATCGCGGATTACGATTGGTTGGCCGTCGAGGCTGAGAGTGCCCGAGTCGGGACGTACGACCCCAGCCAGGATGCGAATGAGAGTGGATTTGCCGGCACCATTAGCGCCCACTAGGCCATGAATGCTCCCCGACCGCACAACGAGATCAATCCCCTTTAGCGCAGCAACTTCCCCAAATGTCTTCTTTAGGGCGGAGACGGCGAGCAGTGGTTGCGAGGAAGAAGGGAGATCAGCGACTGACGAGGAAGCGGGACCCGCTCCCTCGTCAGTCAGCGATTCCGTCTTAGGCACCCTTCATCCAGGCTGGGTGCGCTTTGATAAATGCCTGGGCATTCGCCTGGTCGATCAGTGTTGGTGGATAGTCCAAATAGACGGGCTTGATAGCGCTATAAGGTATGGATGCGTTCGTATGAGCCTGGTCCACCAGCGTCGCGCCCATGCCGGTAGCATTGAACCAGTAGGTGGCCGTGTACTTCCCTTGGGCAATTAGCGCAATCGCATTGTTGGCGCCGTTGTCACCGTAGATCTTGACATCGGTGCGATGGGCTGAGGCGAGCGCGGAAACGGCTCCGATGTTTGGGCCATCGAAGCAACCCCAGATGGCGAGCGGCCCACTGCCTGCAGGATGCGCCTCCAGCCACGCCGACGTAGCTGCCGTCGCGTCGGCCTCCCAACCCGTGGGGGGAGAAGGGTGCACCGTGACCTTGACCTTGGGGTACCGCTTCACGATCGATTCGAAGATATCCGTGTAATTGGTGCAATTGTCCCCCGCCGGAAGCGAGAAGGCCAGCACCGATCCCTTGTAGCCCATCTGCTGGAGCATTAGATTCGTCTGTTGCGCCGCAGCAGTTGCCGTTATGACCATGGCGACGTACTTCGGCTTTCCCCATTCCCAGGCGAAGTACACGGGGATCTTGGCTGCCTTGGCCGCCAAGAGCCCGGACTCAAGTGTGTCTGCGGCATAAGAGTCTACGAGGATTGCGTTGACCTTCAGCCTGACGTACGTCAGTAATTGTGAGTCAGCATTAGCCACAGATCCCTCGGAATCAACATCCTTAAATGCGTACCCGTACTTCTTTGCCTCCTGCTTCATGCCTATAACCATTTCCTCTTGGATGGGCGATGTCAGCGTGTAAGCAATGTAACCGACGGTGAACGTTTTGCCAGAGCTACTAGCGCTAGCTGCACTAGTACCCCCTAGCAGGCTGCCTCCTATAAGGCCCGCACAGCAGGTCAGAATAGCCGCCGCAGATTGTAATGGTCTTTTTGAGAGCACGTATCTCTCCTTCCCGTGAACTAGTGTCATTCGTTTATGGGGCATCAGGTTTCAGTAGGGGTATTTAAGGTGACGAAATACGTTGTACGGCGCCAAATAGACTGACTGGACTGGCGCCGCCGGAAAGAAGGTGGGACCCGGATGTGGTCGGTCTGTGTCGTGTCGGCTCTCCGAGGCTTGAGTCGGAAGAGCACTCGGCCGCATCGTAACATCAGGTCCGATGCCTGTCCAATATCAAAGTGCGAACGTGCTATGCTGATTGGGCATGGATCTCTCTGTCAGGCAGCTGACCATGTATGTGCGGGTCGCAGAGTTACGGAGCTTTACTGAAGCTGCCAGAGAACTTCACATCGCCCAGTCCGCGGTGAGCCGGACGATTCAGGAACTCGAGCGGCAGGTTGGCAGCTCTCTTCTGCTGCGTAGGGGCCGGACCGTGGAGTTGACGCCCGCGGGTGCCGAGCTGTTACCGATCGCACGACGCCTTCTTAACGTCTATAGGACGTCGATGGAGGATTTTGGTCGCTTCCTAGCCGGAGAAGGAGGCCGCGTGGCCGTCGCCGCCCTTCCTTCTGTGGCGGCGGCCATGCTGCCAACAGCGATCGCGTCCTTTCTGCTGGCGCATCCTCGGGTCCACATAGACATCCAGGATGGTCATCTTGAGAATGTGGTTCGTGATACGCTGTCCGGTAGGGCGGATTTCGGGATCACGGCGTCCGTCCGGCTCCCTAGAGGTGTCGACGCTCGAGACCTCGTGAGCGATCGCTTCGCCGGGCTGCTGCCGCGCAATCATCCCCTGTGCCGAAGACGATCAGTCACGTGGAAAGACCTGTCCTGCGAGCCGTTCATTGCGCTAAGTAGAGACACCGGCGTTCGCGCGTACACCGATCACGCCTTCGTCCTGATCGGTGCCACTGTCGATACGTTCGCGGAGTGCTCGAACCCGGCTACTGCAGCTGGACTGGTCGCCGCAGGCCTCGGTGTCTCGGCGCTCCCAGTGCTGGTCCACCGTGTTATAGACCTTGCTGGGCTCGTGAGTCGGCGTCTCGTGGACCCCATCGTTGACCGAAAGCTCGCCATCATCACCCGATCAGGACACGCTCTCTCACCCTCAGCTGCCGCGTTTGCCACACACTTGGCCCGGATTGCTCCGGCGATCACGGATGGGCTCAAGCTGTCGCGCGAGGTTTAGGGTATCTGGGGCTGCCGGTGAAGTGGCGGACGGGTCTGATGAGGGGCGATTGGAGATTGCCGTTGTCACATCACGGTCGTCCGACTGGCCGGTACCGTAGCGCCCAACCCGCCACGCAGCTCTGCTCTAGGGATGCGCGTAGCCGCGGCACACCCGTCTGATTGCACAATGCTTGTAGGCGTTACGGCGCCATAGCATCGAGAGGTCCGATGGGCCAGCTCTCGAACCGTCTGCCGACCGCTTGCGGCCTGGCTTTAGAACGAGGTGCCGGCCCTCGGGCTTCGCCCGTGGTGTGGCTCAAAAGAGGCGCGAGCGCCGTCACCGGAATCAGACATGCCTGCCACGGCCCTAACTTCCCGGTCGAAAAAGGAGCTAGCAATGGTAGTGATAATCGGTGTCGACCCCCACAAGGCCTCGCACATGTCGCCCAGGGTGGGGATGATGTGCTGGTCGAGCAGGTAGCGCTACTTGGCCCGGGTGGATGCCCGGATGTCCGGGCGGGCTGCAAGCCAGGTTTCGACATGGATAGTCACCCGAGTGAGCTCAACCCGCGCTCACCACCAGACCTGGCATCTCTATCAGGTCAGTAGCTACTGAAAAGGGGGCCCAGTCGCGCTGCGTACCTCCTCGACCGAGGTACCGGGGGCAATTTCTTGCAGCAACAGGCCGTCGCAAACATCGAAGACGGCGAGATCGGTGATGACCCGGTCGACGATACGGCGGCCCGTGTAGGGCAGCGTGCATCGTTCGAGGATCTTGGAAGAACCGTCCCGCGCCACGTGCTCCATGGCGACTATGACACGTTTGGCCCCCTCCACGAGGTCCATTGCGCCGCCCATCCCTTTTACTACCTTGCCGGGGACGACCCAATTAGCTATGTCGCCATCAACTGAGACTTGCATGGCGCCGAGGATGGCGAGATCGATGTGACCCCCCCGGATCATCGAGAACGAAAGTGCGGAGTCGAAGAAGCATGCGCCTGGGAGCACCGTGGTGGTCTCCTTGCCGGCATTGATGAGATCGGGGTCTTCGTCGCCGTCAAAGGGGTCGGGGCCGAGGCCGAGTATGCCGTTTTCGGATTGCAACATCACGGTGATCGTCGCAGGGATGTGGTTCGGGATGAGTGTGGGCAAACCGATCCCAAGGTTGACGTACTGGCCGTCCTCTACCTCTAGTGCGGCCCGCGCTGCAATTTGTTGCCTCGTCAAAGCCATCAGCGGTTTTCCGTCCCCGGCGGGCTGGCGGCGACGCGGGATCGGACCTTCCTACGTTCGATGAGTTTGGTAGCTGGCCGGGCGACTACCACGCGTTGCACGAAGATGCCGGGTAGATGAACCTCGTCGGGATCTATCGTCCCCAGTCCCACGAGCTCCTCCACTTCGGCAATAGTGACGCGCCCGGCCATGGCGCAGGCCGGGTTGAAATTGCGGGCTGATTTGTTAAAGACCAGGTTCCCGTAGGCGTCCCCTCGGGCTGCCCGCACCAGAGCAAAATCACAGGTTATAGCCTCCTCGAGGACGAACTCCCTGTCACCGAAGCGGCGGCACTCCTTGGCCGGCGACAGGACGGCGACTGACCCGTCAGGCGCGAAGCGCCAGGGCAAGCCCCCCTCGGCGACCTCCGTACCGACGCCAGTGGGCGTATAAAACGCGGCAATGCCGCTCCCGCCAGCACGCAGGCGCTCAGCTAAGGTGCCCTGAGGAACGAGCTCAACTTCGAGCTGGCCCGTCAGGTAGCGACGTTCGAAGTCGGCATTCTCGCCCACGTACGAGCTCGTCATCCGAACGATTCGGTCATTTGCTAGTAACAACCCAAGTCCCCAACCATCGAGGCCGCAATTGTTTGAGACGACGTTCAGTCGATCAACACCCAACTGGTAGACGGCCTCTATGAGGGTCTGCGGGACCCCACAGGTGCCGAACCCACCGACAGCGACAGATGAGCCGGTCCCGATGTCCGCCACAGCGGCGAGCGCATGTTGGAAAACCTTGTTCATGAATGGGCCCCTTTCATCGGGTCAGGGGACTGTCCGCAGGATGACATCGTCACCGAGCCCTCCACCACCGCATAGCGCAGCGGCGCCCGTACCACCGCCCCGGCGCCTCAACTCCAGCGCCAAAGTGAAGGGCAGCCGGGTGCCGGACATGCCGATGGGGTGACCGAGGGCGATAGCACCGCCGTTCGGGTTGAGGTCTTCTACCGGGACGCTCAGATCGCCGGGCGGACGCGACAACAACGGCCGCGAACGCTTCGTTGATCTCGATGGCATCCAGGTCAGCCATCCGTAGGCGGCTACGCCCAAGGGCATCGGCAATCGCCCGCGAGGGTTGGGTCAGCAACGAACTACCCGGTCCGGCGGCCCGTCCAAATGAGACGATCTCAGCCAGAGGCTGCATGCCCAGGCGGTGCGCTGCGCGGCACGACATAACGACAAGAGCGGCGGCGCCGTCAGAAAGCTGACTTGCGTTGCCTGGCGTGATCGTGCCCGCGGGCCCGAAGGCCGGCTTTAGGGCGGCCAGGCCGGCTTTCGACGTGTCCCCCCGGATGCCTTCGTCGTCCCGCACAACAAGGTCATCCCCTCGGCGCTGAGGTGCTGCGACCGAAATGATCTCCTCGGCGAAGCGGCCGTCTCTGGTGGCCGTTGCGGCGCGTTGGTGGGAGCGCAACGCGACGGCATCCTGCTCATCGCGACCGATCGAGGCGTCCACCGCGTCGCGGTCGGTGGCGGCGCCCATCGATGCACCGGAGAAGGCGTCGGTAAGCCCGTCCGAGAGCACGACATCCCGCATTGCCCTATCGCCGAAAATAAGGCCCGGGCGAGCCCCATCGACGTAGTACGGCGCGCCCGACATCGACTCCATACCACCGGCAACAACGATTTCGGCCTCACCGGAGTCGATTAGCAGGTTGGCGAGATGGACGCTTTCGAGGCCAGACAGGCACACTTTATTGACCGTCACCGCCTGCACGGCCATCGGGACACCGGCGAGCACCGCCGCCTGCCGCGCGGGGTTTTGACCCTGCCCGGCCTGCAGCACCTGCCCGATGGCGACGTAGTCAACCTGGTCCGGCATGATCGAGGCTCGACGCAACGCTTCGGCGATGGCCCAAGCGCCCAACTCGACGGCAGGCAGGCAGGACAGGGAGCTACCCAGCTTGCCGATGGGTGTACGTGCTCCGGATACGATGACGGCACCGCTCATAGGGTTGGCCCTCCCTGGCTACGGGACCACTAGCGTTACAGCGGTGATGATGGGACACCTCTTGCGAGAACGAAGCACCACGTGCTTACGCTTAGGTCGAGGATTCGGGTTGCGACATGTTGTTCCTGAGATGCGACGTTATAATCCGTGCGAGGTGCAGGTGTGCAAATTACCACAGCGGCGAAGGCGTTCGAGGGGTTGCCGGAATCTGTTGGCGATGGTGACCTGACTGAAAGTGAGCCATGCGCTGCGAGGACCCGAGGACGAGTTATAACCAAGAGTTGTGGATGCCGGACCTGACCGGGGCCGCGACGTACCCTCCAAGTTGACCCAACAACTAGCCCGCCGGGTGAGACCGGTGGGGAGGAGTACGCCAATGTTGAAGCTAGTACAAGACACCCCGTCGCGGGTGGACAACGACCCAACGAGTATGGGCCTGGACGAGCTGTGCCGGCTGGCCTCTCAAGAGATGCTCAAGGTGGCGCTGGCTGACCGAGCGCCGTGCCCTGCGCGGTCAGCAGCCAGGAGACAGCCTTTTCACCTGCTCCTTGTCGCGCCCGTGCCCCCAGGGTAGGACCGGTGCTGTAGGCGCCCAGTAGGCGAGATTGAGCGTGAGGTGCAAGTCCCAAGCGGAGATGAACCCGCGCGCATGAGGGCCGGCATGAGGAGCGGGTAAACGAGGCGGTAGAGGCCACGACGGCGCCGGTCGAAACGACACGGACGGGGCCGTCGGGCTTGCCGGCGATGTAGTAGCGACGGTAGCGGGCCATCAGCTCAGCCTCGTCCCCGAGGGCGACAAGGTCTCAAGCTTCTTATACCGGTGCATTGAGCTCGGCACCCGGGGCTGGCCGGGGAGCCCGACGACATCCTGCGGGTCTTCGAGGGCCAGCTGATGACCGCCTCGTCGGTAGGCCTGAAGCACGTGGCACCGCTGGCCGGGTTCGCCTGGGAGGTGCAGGACGCGGGCGACGACGTTTCGATTCTCTACCACGAAGCCGCCGTCGACAGCGGCGACTGCGCCGCGGCGGGGGTCGCCCGCCAATGGCTGCTCACCTACAACCGCAATGACGTCGAGGCGACCGCTGCCCTGAGAGACTGGCTGCACATCGCCGCCTCGGCCTGCCCTCCAATTGAAAGCCTGGAGCGCTAAGGCACCCCCCAGGGCTGACTTCAGGTCACAACCGGCCTCGGCAACGGGCTAATTCCTCTTGGCCGTCACTGCTCGTTGCTACGCTGGTGTTGTCCCATCAAGAGCGCTCGAGAGCCCTGGCTCGACGACAGCGCAGCAACCGGCCGCAAGGCACGGTGCTCCTGCCAGGACCGATGGAGGTAATGAACAGTGACCACTACATCAGGCCGAGCGGCCTTGGACGCTTGGCTTTCAAAGGCTGACAGCGTCCTTGCCGAAGCGCGCGACGCTTCGCTATCGCCCTCGACCGTCCCCGACCCCCGGTGGTATCGCCCCTCTGAGCAGCGAACGACCCTCGCAGAGCTAGCTACTCAAAGCCACCGGTAGCGGGCCGTTAGAGGGGCTCGAGGCCGCTACCATCCGCGAAAAGTGCCTCCTGGGCAGGGAAACTTGGACTGACCAAAGTACCAAGAACCCACCCGAGGAGGCATCTCCCAAGTGAGCTTAGGCCCGTGGCCAGCTGTAAGTGTGGAACGCACCTCCCGGGCAGTCACCGCCTACGGCGGCGCCGTGTTGCTGCGGGACGTGATGAGCGCCCTCGACCTGGTAGGCGAGGTGCAAGGTGTGCTCAAGTTGAAATGCCGGGACCGTGGCCTGTCCGAAGGCCAGTTCGTAGCCGCCGTGGCCGAGTCCGTCGCCCTTGGCGCCACCTGCTTGGACGACCTGGCCGTGGCCCGTTCCGATACGGCCCAGGCGGTCATGAGAGGCTTCGCCGTGCCCGCGCCCCAGACCGCCGGCACCTGGTTGCGCCGCTTCTGCCTCGGCAACGTCCGCCAGCTCGCCCGGGCCCTGGCCAACCTGCAACGGCGCGCCTGACGAGGGGGCCGGCGTGGAGGCGGTCACGCTCGACTTCGACTCGACCTATGTCTTTTCGCGCTCCAAGCGCCGCCAGGGCGTAGACCGCACCTACAAAAAAGGCTACGCGCTCCATCCGTTGCTGTGCTTCGACGCCGCCTCGGGAGCAGCTGTCGCTGCCCGCCTGCGCCGTGGCCGCGCCCACCCGGCGGCGGGGATGAAGACATTCCTGGCCGAGGCCTTGCGGGCCGTCCCCGAAGGCGTAGCGGTGAGGGCGCGCTTTGACTCAGGTTTCTACTCTGGCGCGCTGCTCACCCAGTTGGAAAAGGCGGGGGTGAGCTACCTGTGCGGTGTGCCGCTCGGGCCTCGCGTGCTGCAGGAGATAGTGGCTGTGGGCGAAAAACGCTGGTCGCCTTGTGCCGAGGGCACCGAGGGCGAAGTGGCGGACTTCCATTATTGCCTCGGTGGCTCTGAGCCGTCGCGCCGCTATGTCGTAAAGCGCGTCCAGATCGCCCCGGGTGAGCAGGCCACCTTGGAGACAGGTGCTTACCGTTACTGGGTCTTTGTCACCAACGACGAGGCCAAGGGCCTAGCCGAGCTCGAAGCCGAGCACCGCAACAAGGCCTTGGTCGAAGGCGGGATGAGAGAGCTCAAGTCCAATTTCGGGCTGTCCACGATGAGGAAGCACCAGTTCATGGCCAACTGGGCCTGGCTCTACATCGTGTGCCTCGGCCACAACCTGTGCTGTTGGCTCCAGGCCCTCGGGCACCTCTGTGCCGGCCGTGACGGTGCCGGCCTGAAGGCCAAACGCCTCCGCTACCGCTACCTCGCCGTGCCCGCCCTGGTGGTCCGCTCCGCAAGGCGCCTCAGCGTGAAGCTCCCCGAGGCCTACCCTTACCTCGAAAGCTTCCTGAGTGCTCGCCAGCACCTCCGACGGTTGTCGCTCGAGGCCTGAACGCCCTTACTGTCCGGCGAAAATTGGGCGCTCGGGGTGGCAGCGCGCTCGTCTCGCCTCTCTCACCTATCAGACAAAGGGAACCTGCCTCTTTCGGCGAGCCCGAAGCCAGCCGTCAGAGGCGTCTCCTGTCCGAGGCACCGGTGCATGACGGCCAAAATGCCTGCTCCGGGACAAACCACCCCTCACGACTGGCTTAGCGGTGGTTTTGAGTAGCTAGCCACCTCGAAGATCTGCTCGTCCGCCTGGCTTTCGGACCGGGTCGCTGGGTCCTTACGGCCGCAGACAACAGGCGGCGCTACATCCTGGTCCTAGCCTACGAAGACGGTTCGGTCCTCGCCGAGGCTGTCTCCAATGACTACCTGGCGGCCCAAGACCGCTGGAGCAATCAGGACGAGGAAAACCTCACTGCTATCGGCTGGCAGCGGCCATCGTCGCCCAAGTACCCCAACTGGTCCGCTGTCTTTCCCACCATAACGCCTGACCTGAGCCAGATATCTGCACTCCTCCTAGCCACTCTGCGGTCGGTGTTCCGCTTCGGCGAGGCGGACTTCCTACGCCTCAGCCTCTTCAGCTCGCCCCGCCGAGAGGGGACCCCGGCCTCGCTGAGCGGGGCTCGCCCAGACGAGGCACCGAAAGACGAACCACGACGCCAAAGAAGCCGAGGAACGCTGGGACGACCCGGAGTGGATAGAGGAACTGTACCAACTGTGGGACAGATGGCTTCTGCAGACTGACCCCTCCAGGGCAAGCGCCTACCCAGGCACCGCCGTGCATGGTGGGATGCCGCCAATTCGATCATGACGGGCCTCGATCGCCGGTCCGCTGACGAAAAGGCTAGGTAACCGACTATTGGCACTCCTGCCGAGCGATGCCGGGGGACCACCGTCCCACAGACCGACACCAGTACCATCAGATTTATCGAACTGCCCTGATCCGGTTAGCATCAATGAAGGCCTCAAGGTCGACCCTACGGAACCTTACTGGGCGCCCTACCTTTATTGCAGCCAGCTGTCGCCTTGCCGCTTGGTGCTGGCGTCAGTTTGAGCACGTATTAGCCGAACGCGCCGCCTCGCGTTCGGGTACTGCTTGATGCACTAGGTTATAGAGCCCTCGAAAACTTCGAAAAACATGGCGCAATTGATCATAGAGCGCCCCGCGGCTCCGCGAACAACCTCCCAGCAGTACCCGAACCAGGATCATGGTCCCGGGGCTCCAAATGAGGGCAGTGGAAACGCTAAACGAGCAGGATGGGGGCTATGAAACGATCTCGGTGCCATTCATGTCCGAGAGCATCTTGAGGGTCTCTAGTAGCTGCTCACTGCAACTGGTTTGCCCCGAATTCGTCGCTGGGAGTGATCGCGCCTTCCAGATCCCGGTCGAGATGCGCACGATCGAACAACTTCGTGGCTGGGCGTCGATGCTGATCGAGATGCAAATGCAGAGAGTGAATGCCTGCGAGGGCGGCGAGGGTCACGCCTGCCGCTGGCCTACCGTGAGGTTTGGCGGTAGTCCCGGCAAAGCGTGGAAGGCAGTCGGATGGCTGCTCGATTGGGGACTGCCCGTGCGCACCCTCGTGACGTGGTCCTTTGAACGCATCGCCCTGAGCCTGCCACGAGGTCCGGAGTGGTACGTCGAGTTCTGGGAGAAACTAACCGTATGACTTGCTGCTAGTTGGCCGTGCACCACTTGCAAAGTTCGTGGCCCCCGGTCCCTTGGGCTACGTGGTCGTTGTCTACAAGTTCCTTGTAGTGAGGGCAGTCGGAGTTATCGTGGTACTTCGGGTCGCTCTCTTCGTGATCACGTGATCACGTGAGGAGTGAACGGGGTTCATGGTCGATCCTTTCGGGGTACCCGAGTTGGGCTACTCACGCGGGGAAGCTAGCACCGGGTGGTGACGAGAAGGCGTCCCCTGTTTGTCAGCGCACACATCCCCAGGCGTTGCTCACTCAATCTCGCCATTCGATGCCTTTCAGGGTGCATAGTCTCCAGCATTGACATGAGCTGAGCTGGGTACTTGTCCGGGTCCGAACAGGTCGAAGCTTTTTCTAGGACGAGCGCCCACGGCGCTGCCCCCTCGATACGTTTTACCTCTCTTACGATTGCTGCCAGCACGGTGCTTTGTGCTTGGAGCCTGTTGGCGACGATGAAGTCAGCCAGCTCAGAGCAGAGCCAGCACTGAGCCTGCCCGTCCACTTCGCAGTAACCGGGTAGCGCCGTCATGTTGGCAAAGATACTGCGGGACACGTTGATGACGGCGAACCCGAAGTCAGGTGTCAGCGTGACATCGAAGAGCGGGGCGTTGGCCCCCCGCTCAGCTGCCAGGACGGTGGCTAGCTCGCGGACCTCCTCGAGTTGCTCCTCAGATGGCCTAGGGGTGGCGTCGCGGGCATCAATCAGGCCTTGGCTGGTCGGTGGCTTGTTGGCCATCCGAGAGACTAGGCCATCGACGCTGAGGGGGTCGGGCTGTTCAGCGGCGATGAAGAGGTCGCGGTGGACGGAAACGATCCGGGCCCCCTCCATCCACATGGAGTCGGTCCACTCGTCGATCGGTACGCACGAGGCGCGCATGACAAAGAGCTTGTCTGACTTCAGTTCGCCCGGCATGTGGAGGCCTATCAGTTGCAGGTCGTAGTAAATTGATTGGACTTCGGTTAGGGCCATTACCTTTTCCGTCCGTTGAGTACGTTCAAAAGGGTGAGCATGCCCCCGATCACCAAGACGTGGGACATGTAGGGGTGTTGGATGCGATACTGAACCCACGGGTGGTTGGGGTACAGCTGAGCCTTGCGGTAGCGGGCGATAGTGCGGACCTTGTGACCGTCTGAGCACTTGACGCACAGGACGAGCGCTACAAAGGCAATATAACCGCCGACGATTTCCAGGTCCATCAGGGTGCCCCAGGCTGGGACACCGTCGTTGTTCGGCTCGCTGATGGTGGCCGCTGCCACGTAGATAATGCCGCCGAGGACGATGAGCAGGAACAGGTTCCTGAATGCATGGACAGCCGGGCGCCTGGCCTGGCGCCGACTCTGCCGATCTGCTTGCCTCAGTTCATAGGCGTGGACATCTGCTTCTGTAACCATTCTGTTACGCCCCCTTTCTAATTGGGGTAATGGTGGCCAAACGAGGTGTGTGGCCAAGGGTGATGCACGAGGCTGATGGAGCCTCGTTGAGATAGCTCTCGAGGAGCTGTGCTGTTACGGCTTGCTCTACTTCTTCGGCACCTTTACCTTCGACGCCGGCCCGGAAGAGGGTGCGCTTGGTGTCGATGATTTTCCACACACGCTCGTCGACCGTCTCAGCACCGAGGAGGTACCAAGCGAAGGTGTCACCTGCGGTTTGTCCAATGCGGTTGATACGCCCCTCTTCCTGGTCCATCGGGACCCAGCGGGGTTCAACCAGTACAACGTCAGCTGCTCGAGTGAGTGTGTGACCTTCGCGGGCGGCCCCGAAGAGCAGACGATAAGCCTGCTTTCTCCCGATTGGAACCGTGCTTTTTGCTCTTCGACATCTTTCTCACCTCCGAGTATGTGTGCGCAGTTGTAATGGTCGACGAGAGCGGCCTGCACGTCCTTGTGGTAGGCGTAGGCGACCAAGCTGCGGTCGGGGTTGGACTCAAAGAAGTTGTCGATCCAGCGCCGCGCAGCCCATATCTTGGCCTGTCCCGCCAGCCGGCGCAGGTGTGCCAGCTTGGAGAGACTGACAGCGTTGGCAGAGCGTGCGGCCACGTTGGCGCCGTCACGCTCGGTCAGATAGCTGATCAGGTCATCCTCTGCTTCTTTGTACTCGGTGAGGTCGAGGGTGAGCCATATCTCATTGCGTACCGTCTCATTGCGCCCCAGAACATCCTTGCGCGTGCGCCGGATATAGCAGCTCCCTGACAGGGCACGATGGAGGTGGCGCAGACCGACAAGACTGCCGCACCATTGCTCGCTGAAGCTCTTGGTCCATGCACGCTCGTCGTTTGCCCCATTCTCTGAGTCCGGTGTCATTTCTACCATCCGGCCGATTAGCCTTAGCTGTGTGGCCATTTCGATCGGCTTGTTGACAAACACCGTGCCGGTCAAAGACATGATTAGCCCGTCCTCTGGGACGCGACTTGTCAGCACGAGCGCCATTCTGGTGCGTCGGCTCGTGGGGCTCGACAAGTTGTGGGCCTCGTCGAGGATCACAGTTTGCGGGCACTGGAAAACTTCGATCCATTGATGCAGCTGGGCGTAGGAGATAACTGTGAAGTCTTTCCCAACATTCCCCGCTGGCTTGCCGAGCGCAACGAACGCCTCGCGGTTGGGCAGGAACTTGTGTATCTCCCTGACCCAGTTTGCTCGCAGGCTCGCCGGGCATACGATGACAACTGGGTAAGTATCGGCCGCTTCTACAGCGATGAGGGCCTGGACCGATTTGCCCAGGCCCATCTCGTCTCCGATGATGATTCGCCGCTCAAGAAGAGCGGTAGCGACGCCGCACGTTTGGTACGGCCAGAGGGACAGTCCGTCTGGTAGAAGACCGTCGAAACTAAACGTGGGTGCCTTTCTTGGGGCGGGAGGCTGCATGTAACTGTTACAACACCGCGCGCGTGCCCGCCTATCCCGAGATGACAAGATTTCCTTTCTAATCTCATGGCCCTCACCTTTAGTTCGTGCGCTGGGTTTGTCAAGCGGAACTGGCCCCACCCCGCTCATCTGATCTGGCCCCACCAGCCAGGAAGGTGTATCGGACCATCGGCACACTCAGGACGCTGCGATCAGAGGCGCGGGTGTATAGTTATCCGCGCAGCATGAGTGAGCCCCGCCGAGACCATTACATAGCGCCGGCAACGGGGGCCGACTCCGAGGCAGTCTTGGACGCCGCCATCGCCAGCCTCGGCACACTGCGGGGCCTGGAGTGGGTCGGCGATGCCGGTGCCACGCTCCACCTGGTCGCCAGCCTTGTTGCTGAAGCCCGCTCCCGGGTCCCTCGGGCGGTGGCCGACGCCAGGGACCAGGAGTACTCCTGGGCGCAGATCGCCGACCTCTTGGGTGTCACCCGGGCCAGCGTGTGGCAGCGCTATGCCGGCCGCACGGCCAAGGACAGGACCCCTCTCGAGCCGGACTGATCGTCACAGGGCCGGACGTGGGGGGGACGTGCGATGGCGGCGGCGTAATGTTCGCTGATGGCCCAGCCCGGTCAGAGCGTGTTCCAGCTGCGTGCCCAGCTGAAAAGAGTCGACCCGGTGGTCTGGCGTCGTTTGCTGGTGCCGGGCAGCGTGAGGCTGGACAAGCTGCACTTGGTGCTCCAGGCGGCCATGGGCTGGACGAACTCCCACCTGCACTGCTTTAGGGTCGGGGACCTGGCCTATGGCACCCAGTTCGACGACAACCCCTTAGATGAGCTGGACGAATGCTCGGTCAGCGTCACCCAGGTCCTGCGCGACGAGCGCCGTTTCATCTACGAGTACGACTTCGGCGACTCCTGGGAGCACGATGTGGTCGTGGAAGACCGCTCAAGCCTGCGCCTGGGCCTCAGGTTCGCCGTGTGCTTGGACGGCCAGAACGCCTGCCCGCCCGAGGACTGCGGTGGGGTGCCGGGTTATCGGGCGATGCTCCGGGCGCTCGACGACCCTGCCGACGAGGAGCGCGAGAGCTACCTGGCGTGGCTGGGCGGGCCCTTCGACCCGGCGCATTTCGACCTGGCTGAGGCCAACGCTGCGCTCCAGCGGGTGCGCTGAACGGTGGCAACGACAATTCTCAGGTCAGGAACAAAGCCCTGAGGCGCGCCGCTTAGCATGGCTTCATGGCTCTTTGGGTGCGCTCGCCGACGCTGCTCGCAGGAGAAACGGTCGTTTGGGAACGAGCAGCAAACCGCACCCAGAGCAGCCGCCGCGCCGTAGGTGGCCGCCTGTTTATAACCAAAGGGCGATTTGCTCTTCGAGCCAAACCGCTTCGACACCGCTAGTCGCGGCCAGAGCTGGGAGTGCCGGCTCATCAACATCTCGAAAGTGAGCAGTGAAGCCCCCGACGGCAACCTTGTCTCGGGGGGGCTGAGGACCAGGTTGCGCCTTGACTTGGCCGACGGCAGCACCGAACTGTTCGTGGTCAACCATGTCCCCGAAGGGGTGGAGGCGGTCCGGGCCGCGGTGGACAAGGCCGGTCACAGGCTATTGGACCGCCCGGACGGCACCGAACCTGGGACGACAAAGTGCCGGTCAGTTCTTGGGCCGACGTTTGGTCTTGGTGGTCCGCAGGCGGTAACTTTCGGTGCCGGTCTCGATTATGTGGGCGTTGAAGGTGACCCGGTCGACGATGGCGCCCACCAAGCGGGGGTCGGGGACGACCTGGCCCCACTCACTGAACGGCAAATTTGTGGCCAAAGCGACGGAGGATTTTTCTTCTCGCTCGGTCAGGATCTGGAACAACAGCTCCGAGCCCCGGGCGTCGAGTTTGACATAGCCCAGCTCATCTAGGCACAAAAGCTCGAGCCGGCCGTAGCGGGCCACCAGCCGCGACAGCCGCCGGTCGTCGGCTGCTTCGGCGAGCTCGTTGACGAGCTGGGCGCAGGTGGCGTAGCGGGCGCGCTTGCCCTGCTCGCAGGCGGCGACCCCCAGGCCTATGAGCAAGTGGCTTTTGCCGGTGCCGCTGTCACCCAAAAGTACGACCGGGTCGCCGGCCTCCAAGTAGCTGCCGCCGGCCAGGGTGGCGATGGTGGCCGGGTTCACCGTCGGTGCCGCCCCCAGGTCGAAATCAGCCAGGCGCTTTATTCGCGGGAAATGGGCCTCGGTCACCCGCCTCTGACGCCGGCGCTCCGAGCGCTCGTCCACTTCAGCCGACAGGACCTCGGCCAGGAACCCTAGGTAGGACGACTGGGAGCGCTGGGCCACCTCGGCCAGCCGGGCGGCGTCGGCGCGCACGACGGGCAGGCGTAGCTCCCTGGTGGCGGCCCCGATAGAGGCGAGGGCGGCGGTGTCGGTCATGGTCATGCCGAGCCCTCCAGCAGCTGGTCGTAACGGGAGACATCGGGAGGCGGGCGGTCAAAGCGCGCCAAGCCCACCCCGATGGGCACCACCGGCGCTGGGGTGCCCTCGGCCGCCCGTCGGGCTTCGATGGCGACCACGGCAGGGTCAACCTGGCCCACGGCCAGGGCGGCAGCCATGCCGGCCACGACGGCGGGGGCGGGCATGGCCCGGTGTAACAGCAATACCTCGATGAGGGCTTTGGTGCCGGCCCGGTCGCCCAGGTGCCGGCGGGCTTGGCCCAGAACCGGTCGTGGGTGGCGCTGAACGCCCCGCCAGAGCGCGCCCGGGCCAGGGCGGTGGCCCCCGGCAAGGCGCCCGGCTTTATGGCCAGCACTTCCAGGTAGTGGTCCAGAACGAGGTTCTCCTCGCCCTTCAAGCTGCGGGGATGGGCAGCGACCACTCTGGCCCCGTCGAGGGCCTCTATCGTCTCGGCCCCGATGCGCACGTCGACGCGTCGCCCGGCGTAACGGGCGGGGACCGAGTACCAGGCGCCGCGCACATTGACCCGGGCCTTGCGGTCGGCCCTGAAGTTGTTGATGGCCTTGTAGTCAAAGGGCTCTGTGGGCAGGGCCTGCAGGTGGCCTGCCTCTAAGGCGAAGTGCTCGGCCACACTGGCCCGGCGCCCGGCGATGTGGCGCTGGTCGTCTTTCTCGACCGCCGCCAACAGCATCTCGTTCAGCTCGGCGACCGAGGCGGCGCGGGCACCGGGACCATATGGCGACGGCGGAACCGGCCAATTTCTCCTTCCACGCCGCCCTTTTCGTGGGCGCCCTTGATGCCGGGGAGGCAGAAGAAGCTGTCGAAGCGGTAGTGGGAGCGCAGGGCAACGAAGCGCTCGGACTCGATGCGCCCCCGTCCCTTTAGGACCTTCTCGACGGCTGATTTCAAGTTGTCGTAGCGCACACGGCGCGGCACGCCGCCAAAATGGGCGAACGCCCTGACATGGCCGTCCAAGAACACGTCCTGGGCCTCGTTCAAGTAGGCGCGCGGGTAGCCGCGGCCGGAGGCCGACAGGCGCATGATGAACAGCTGCACCTCGGTCAGCGTGCCGGCCAAGTACACCGAAACGGTCCCGAAGTCGACCTCGGCTTCGTCCCCGAAGGGGTGCGTCTGGGGCACGGCCACCTCGGCCAGGGGGAGCTGCTGGCGGGCCCTGACCGGTGCGCCTCGCACACAGCCTGGGCGGCTTGCAGCCATTCTTTGCGTTCCTCTGGTGACCAAGTGTTGGCCGCCAGCAAGATTTGCCCGGAGACGGCCAGCGCTGCCCACTGACGGCCAGTTCGCCACCGAACGTGAAGAGAGTCCGTCGGGCCCGGCGAGCGCTGGAACCGTCGCTATGGCGCGCTGGCAGCCCGTCGTCCGATGGCATTCTGTCTCTGGGTTCTGTGCGTCGCTGTGTGGTGGGGACCCGCGGAGGTAGTCAGCGTCGGCGTGCAGTGACCAGTAGGTACTGCCAGTCCATGACGGTGCCGTTGCTGCCTCGGTCGTGGCGCCGTGCGAGTTCGACGAGGGCGGCGTCTAGGGCTGCGACCTTGCGAGGGTCGCTCGCGATGCCACGATATGCAGCGACAGTAGGTCCGTAGTTGGATTTGAAGAAATCCCTGAACGCTTCGGGACTAGGGAAGCAATCCACGGTTACTGTGCGACGCTCGGCCACAAGGTCTGTGACTTTCTCACCCAGGAGCCGGGATACGTGACCGGTGTCTCCCCAAAGCGGCGGGGGGAGTGCCCCGGCTGGAGGTGGGGCCAGGTAGGGCCTGGTAGTGGCCAGCATCTGGCCGACGAAGCCTTCCGGGGTCCAGTTGATGAGCCCGATCGTCCCGCCCGGCCGGCAGACTCTAACGAGCTCGTCGGCGCTGGCCTGGTGATCGGGGGCGAACATGACACCAACGCAGGAGATGACCTTGTCGAACTCGCCATCGCTGAACGGAAGGGCCTCGGCGTCAGCTTCGCGCCACTCCAGGTCTGCCCCTCTTTGTTCCGCGTGGAGTCGACCGGATGCGAGCAGCTCGGGGGTGAGGTCGCATGCCACCACGTCGGCTCCGATCAGTGCAGCGGGAATAGCTGCGTTGCCAGGCCCTGCGGCAACGTCGAGGACCCGATCGCCGGCGGTGACCCCGGCGGCTGCGACCAGGACCCCCCCGAGATCGGGGATCACCGTCGAAGCAACAATCGGGTAGTCACCCAGGGCCCACATGCCTCGATGCTTGTCCTTGAGGGTCAGTCCTGCCTGCGCATTCCCCGCGGCCATGCTCATTGCATCCTCCTCTGTCGTTGCCACTACCGATCGGGTGGTCCGCGGAGTGTCGATGTCGACAGCGCAGGCCTCCTAACAACGACGGTACGACCGATCCTCTCCCGCGCCTAGTACGAGATTCTGTACCACCAAGCTCATCGGCTGCCAGGCAGAGTACCTTTGACCGGGTGGGCGCCGAGTACCACCAGTTCTGTCCGATCTCCAAAGCCATGGAACTGCTGGACGAACGATGGACGCTGCTGGTCGTGCGCGAACTCGTCGTCGGCAGCAAGCACTTCAACGAGCTACGTCGGGGGCTCCCTCGAATGTCCCCGTCACTACTATCGAAGCGCCTGAGCCAACTCGAGCGCGCCGGGATTATCGAGCGGCACGTTGCCGGCAAGGAGGTGCAATACCTCTTGACCGACGCCGGGACAGAGCTACGCCAAGTGGTAGAGGCCATCGGACGGTGGGGGACGCGCTGGATCGGCGAGCTCGGTGACCAGGACCTCGATCCGCAACTGCTCCTTTGGGATATACACCGCAATATCAACCATTCTTTGGTCCCACCCGGACGAACCGTGATCCACTTCCGGTTCACTGACCCAGTGCTAAGCACCAGGTACTGGTGGCTGGTCATCACCCCAGACGACGCCGATGTGTGCGACTCCGACCCAGGCCACCCAGTCACGGTCACTCTGACCACTCCACTGAGAACGATGACCGAGATATGGCGCGGCGACCGCAGCTGGTCTCAGGCCCTCTCCGACGGGACGCTAAAGGTGGACGGCTCCCCTCGGCACAGGCGGTCCGCCCCGAGCTGGTTCAAGCTCTCCGGCTTCGCTGGTGTGCCCCGTCCAGCCTGACGCAACAAGCGCCCCTTCTGCACCGAACCGTCCCAACCTTCCGTCCTGGGCCTCCAGAACAACGGCCTCAGCCAATTCACCCTGGCACGCATGCTCGGCGTTCGGCACCCGTGACGCTCGGGGGGCTCGTCAATGAAGGCCTCCACGCTACGTGGTCGCTTGGCGGACATTCCTGCTGGCCGCCACTGGTTTTGATGGCCGCCGACACCAATCGACAAGATGGGCGTCGGTAGGCCCACCAGTGTGGCCAGGGGCGGGATCAAAAACCGGGGTCCCAACAGAATCCCCGGAATCTACGGCGGGGACAAGTTGGGCACGGGCCATACCCCGGCACGCGTTACCTTTCTGAGCTCCTCAGTACAGTTGCCCAGTTATCTCACTGACGGCGTAACCCGTGGCGCCGCCATTGTCTCTCGTTGAGCCCAAAACTCTGACCCATCGCTTTCTGTCCAGCTCCGGGGCATAGCGGCACCGCTCTGCACCTTCGACGGCAAGGACTTTCGTCCCTGGCGGCCTCGGTGCGTATGTTTTACATCTCGATTCCTTTCTTTGATCGGTTGCCCCTCCCCCCGCGAACAGGAAGAGAAGGGGTAGCTGGTGAGATGTTATGCAGACAAGCGCCGGCAGTAGTGGCACCGGCCCATTTGTTGTGGGGCGCCGCAGTGGCTGCAGTCGGCAGGTCCGGCCCACGCGGCACGCTCGGCGGCTGGTGACATGGCAGTCCATGCGAGGGCGTGCGCCTTGGCTTCGGGGGACTGGGAAGCCCATGCGGCAGAGATGGCTGCGGGAGGCGCAAACGCCATGTTGATCGGACCGGGGTGCTTGGCAGCACGGAGGCCGGTGCGGCGGTCGCTGTTGCTGACAGGGCCTTGGTAGGCCGTGCCGGCGGGAGCGAAGACGTTGCGAGCAGCTATGCGGGTTGCACGTGCCTTGGCCGCCCTGTGGCGTCTGTGAGACCGCGTGGAAGCGTCGATGATGGCGAGGGGCAGGAGTATCGGGAGAGTGCGAGCTTGATCATTTGGTTCCTTTCTTTTCAACCTGCCTGGTTGCCTAACCCACCCGCCGAGGCGGGGAGGAAAGGTAACGGGTCAGACTAGTTGGCTTTGCGGTTGTGTGGGCTACGTTGTGGCACTACGAAGTCGCCAGGCTTTAGCCATTCGCCTGGGACGTGGTCGCGGATGCTACTTACCCCTCCGTTTGGTAGTACCTCTCCACATAGCCAGCCCCGTGGTAGCCCTGGCCAGACCCGTGGTCTCGCCCACCCGGCATGGTGCCGCCAGGCTGGGATGGCTGACTGGGCCGACGTGCCGGGGCATTCCCTGAGGACTCGCCTATGCCGGCAGCTACAGCGACGAGGATGAGACCGGCAACAGAGCCGACCTTACGGAGGGTATGTGTCTTGACTTTGACCTTGGTCAGTGTTAGCTCTTCGTCCCACGCGCAGTCTGTGTAGCCGTCGTCAAATGTAACCGTATGCCACCACTTCCCGCTTGTATTCTGTGCGGTAGCAACAATGGTACAGAGCCGCCCGGAATGAGCTATCGGTCCGTTGCCGCGATCGTAGTCTGCGTCGCCGGCACAGGTAAGAGTGAACGGGTGGCGATCGATGTATTTAGCCATTGTGGCCCCTTTCTTTTTTCAACCTGACTGGTTGCCCTTCCCACCCGCCCAAACGCCGGGGAGGAGGAGTAAGCGGTCACGCGAGCCGTTCTGTCTCATCACCGACGGCTTAGACAACCTGGCCACTAGCCAAGCCCATCGGGACGCGCCGTCAAACCATTCCCGGCCGACTTTGGAAATGCCGTGGTCTTCGGTAACGACCCCGTCAGTGGTTTCGTCGACCAGGTAGACACGCCTCTTTACGGAAAACACGGGCTAGAAGTGCCAGCCAGAACGATTGACGCAATCGCCGTAACACATGGTGCGGCTTTTTCGGAGACCCGGTACCCCTGGAAACATTCGGGGGCGGGAGATCCCTCCTTTCGAGGAGACATGTAGCCAACCAATAGGCGAAGCGACCTTCTATCAGACACGGGACATGGGCTAGAGGGCGCCCGGGCTGAGAAGTCTTTCGGTCTTGGCTGGTTCGCATTACGCTACGAAGAGCGGCCTTTTCCTCATACTACTTGGTCACAGAGGGCAATGTGTCAACAAATCCGGGGCAGTGACATGAAAGTACAGATCTCTGGACGACCAGTATCCGACCTTGTCTTGTAGTGGCTCCGCTACATGACTGAAGAGCGGTTGAACATCCAAAGCTGGGCCGGTACCAGTTCTACTGTTTGCCTTCCCCCTTGTTGGCGGCCTAGACAAGCTCGTCGGTCGGAAGTTCGTACCAGGTGGCCCCCCTTCGGATCTTCGTTCGCTCGGGTGGGATCCCCTCTTCGTGCGGCGCAGATAACTTTACCTAAGATGTATTATCGGCGTTGGCGGGCTCCTGAAAACTTCCGGCGTGTACCGAACTCCACAAACACATTGCCCGTGGCATGATGGGTGTACAGCCTCGGCTGCTTACCCTTCGGAGGTAGGATGACCAGTACGGTTCAAGAACCTTTCTCCCGGCTACTCCCGCAAAACGTCCTGCTCAGACCCCCCTCCCTTAGCGAGGCTCACATCAGTGAAGCCGGGCAGGTCGAAAAAACTGCACACCGCGCGCCAGATGTGACAGTGCCCGAAGAGGCAACAGCGCCGTAGGACTTCGATCCCCCACTATCTCGCCAAGGACACGCACCCGCACAACTGTCTGGCTTCGCCACATTGCACTGCGGATCTCAACAGTCATGAAGTCCAAGATCGCTTTCGTACTAGCGGCGCCGTAGAGTCTCTCTGCCGAGACGAAGTCAACTGTCGCTATGTTGCTAGGCCCCATCGGTAACGAGCTTTTGCGCCCGGTTTTTGACTTCGCCCTCCACCCGGCGTTTTCGTACGGGTCGCTGGCTCCAACACAATCTCGTACGCCGATCCCGAGGACCGCGCTCGGCTTAACGTCACGATCACCGGCCCAAGACCGGTAGGTCGTGGGGCTAAATCGAAGGGATGGGGAGCCGAGCCAGCGCCCAGCCATTAGCCAGTCAGTGGCAGGGGTCGCAGGGCTCTGGTCATGACAGCGCGGTCCGCGCCCGAAACCAGCTGTGGCAAGCCCTCTTGCCCTCGTCAAGCCTGACGGTCCCCGATGGGACAAGCTGACCCAGGATGGGCACGAGAGACCGCCCATCGGGAGCCCTCGCTCAAGGGTTGCCGGCTCTTTCCCAAGAGCCGGACCGCATCGACCGACTGCAGCTCCAGTTCAAGGAGTTGTTCGAAGAGGGTTCACTCTCAGCTTGCCGGTGAAGGGTCATGGTGGCTAGTAGTAGATCGTAGAGGTTGCAGGCGTTTAGGCCCTGGCAGGCGAAGTTACGGAAGTGTGGTTCAGAGGCCTAGACGCCCTAGCAGGCGACAGGTACGGCACCGCAAGGTGTCGAGCCGAGCGCGTCCATGGCCGAAACACTAGGTTCTACGGCACTTTCTGAGCAGAGGATGTCTTCTCCGACGCTGTTAATCGTTAATAGCGACGCCAAGCGGCTCGGAACTTCCCTGGTGCTACGGTCGGACTTCAATGCATGCGAGCCCGAGAGCCGAGACAAACGCCAGCGAACTGAACGGACCGCGGTACCGTGGCGATCGCCGCGCGCAGGGCACGGCAAACCCAGCACCGACGAGACCTAATGGCGGCGCCGCGCCAACCAACAGGCGTTGGCACGAGCTCGACGACGAAGAGCGGCGGCGATGGTCCGCTGAGATCGCCCGTCGGGAGGCTCTCGCTCAAGGTTTGCCCTTAGTCGCCACGGCTTCTCAGCACCAAAGGATCTCGGCCACCATGGCCGCCGCTGGCTCAGCGGATGCTGGAAATCAGCATCTCACTCCGAACGAAGGTCCTGGAGAACCATCGGTGGCAGACAGGCGAGACAACAAAAAACCCAAGATCAAGGAGATGTCATGAACAAGATTGCAATCGCTGCACACCGCTACGCCGACCGCGGCTTGCCTGTCCTGCCGCTAGAACCGCGAAACAAGAAACCCCTCGGCAGGCTCGTCCCGCATGGCCTGCACGAAGCAACCGTGGACCACAAACTAATAGAGCGCTGGTTGCGTGAGGAGCCATACGCGAACATTGGCCTGCTGACTGGCGTCCGCTTCGACGCGCTGGACTGTGATGGCGAGGAGGCCTTAGCAGCCTTTCCCGACGACGTCGGGCCCGGAGAGCCGCCGATATTGGGGCCGACCGTGGGCACTGGCCGGGGGTGGCATTGTTATGTCGCCCCCTCCGGCCTCACTAGCCGACACTTGGCGCCGGCCCTCGACTACAAGGGACGGAACGGCTACGTCGTCGCCCCACCATCGGTCCACCCGTCCGGCTCCGTTTACCGCTGGTACGCCGGCGAGGACGACCCCTGCCGCGGGATCGACGCCCCTATTCCCTCAGCGCCAGCCTGGCTCACCGACCTTCTGTACCCGCCGGTCGATACAGGGAGTGCGGGCTGGGCAAAGGCCTCAACAGGAGCCTTCGCCCCCAGACGGAGGAAACGCTATGGGAGACGCGCGCTTGAGTACGAGATCACCCGCGTGGCAACAACACAAGAGGGGGAGCGCAATATCGCCCTCAACCGGGCCGCCTTCCGGTTGGGCCAGCTCGTTCCCGATGGGGCGATCGACGTGGACAGCGCGCTCGAGGCCTTGGTCCTTGTGGCTGAGCTGGTGGGGCTCCCGGGCGACGAAGCCGACAGCACTATCGCGTCAGGTTTGCGCGCCGGAGCACAAAACCCGAGGTGGTCGTAATGCCTAGGCTGAGCTCGCAACCCCAAGTAGTACTAGTGCCTCCGCTGAGCCCCAACCTGCAGCGGGTAAGAACTCGGCTTCTGGATGTGCAGCGCGCTGCGACTCCGTCATTAGGTAGTAGCTGGCAGTCGGAAGACCTGCGCGGGGTATTAGCCGGCACCAACCTCATCGATCCGCCGTCCGTGCTCGCCCGTGACGACGGGGTATCGATGCTTTACCGCGGCCGGGTCAACGCCTTCTTCGGTGAGCCCGAGGCAGGGAAGACGCTCCTCGCACAGCTTGCCGTTGTTCAGGAGATCGCAAAGGGGAACTGTGTCGTCTACGTCGACTACGAGGACAGCAAGGAGAGCGCCGTCGAGAGGCTGAGGGCGCTAGGAGCGAAGGACGATGACATAGCGGAATACTTCATTTACTTTGACGCACAGCATCCAATACTTGACGACCAGGCAGAGGAGGTGCTCTCAGAGCTGATCGCGCAGAGAGGCCCGGTGACCCTGGCCGTCTTTGATGGTGTCACCGCTGCAATGGCCATGGGACAGCTCGACCCAAACGACGGCTCCGACGTCACCAGGTTCTACGGTGCTGCGCCGCGCTGGTTCGCTGGCAAAGGCGCCACCGTATTGCTCCTCGACCATGTAGCGAAGGACAAGATGGGGCGCGGGCGCTGGGCGATCGGTTCGGAGCGCAAGGTCTCGGCGATCGACGGCGCAGCCTACACCCTAAAGACCGTCAGGACGTTCGGGCGTGGCCGAGCCGGCAAGGTCCAAGTAACTATCGCCAAGGACCGCCCTGGCTACGTACGCCAACATGAAGGGCAGGGGCAAACCATCGCTATCTTCGAGCCCCGCTCAATCGACGATGGCAAGATTGAAGTTAGATTACTGCCGGCCGAGCAGGCGTCTGAAGACGGGTCGTTCCGCCGCACCATCTACATGGACCGGGTGAGCAAAGTTCTCGAGACCGCCTCCGGCCCTCTCACCGCTCGAGCGGTGAGGGAGTTGGGAAGAAGCACACCGCTGGCGGGAGGGAAACGTGTTTTCCGCCTAGTTCGTAAGGCTGGCTGAGAAAGATCGACGGCCAAGTTTGAAGTCACTGGACTAAGGCCTGACAGCTGACGGTTCGGGAACTCGTTGTGTGATAACAGCGAGTTCCCGAGCGAACTTATTGGCCTGGCGAGACTTCCCAGCTTCTCGCAGCTTCTCGATAGCGTGCTCGCTGAGCGTGACAAGTTTGGAGATCTCCTCCCGAAGGACCTTTATCTGGTCGTACCGCTCAACAACGTTTTGGCCGCACCACTGTCTTAGTAGTCCTGCGTCGGCTGCCACCTACGGTCTACCTCCGCGCACACCTGTGGCGAGCAGTACCCGGAACTCGCCCCGCTGGCCCGGTCCTCGCCTCTTGGCCGACTGCCAGGTCTAGGAGCTGCGTTTGCACACGGGGATCCTTGACCGTACGTCAGCTCGCAAGCAAAAGCCTGCTCGCACCAGGCCAGTCGACAGCTCTTGGGCGTGTGACAACGAGCCATCGGGTTCGGAGCAGTGCCCGAGAGGCTTAGCCAGAGAGGACCGCGCGAGGCTAGGCGGCTCCTGTGAGGAGGAGCGAACGGACCTCGACCGGGTCCGCCCGCACGTACGTGCCGACCGCTTGCCACAAAAGAGTCCCCTCGGGGAGCCACAGGTAGGCAGCGCGGGCGCTGCCGATACCCCGGGCAGGGTCGGCCGGCCAGCGCAGCTCTTCGCTCAACGCCATAAGCGCCGGGTGTTCGCCTCGGGCGGCCAACATGTCGAGCCAGCGCGCCAGGTGCGCGGTCGCTGCGAACGAGTCGCGCTTGGCGTTGTTGCAAGCGTTGTGGGCTGCCACCAGGTTGTGCAGCCCGTTGTCCGGGTGACGGGACCAGGGGATGAAGTGGTCTACATCCCAAGGCACCGGCCGGTAAACCGCAGTAAAAGCACGGGCCGCCCTGGGCCTCGAGCAAAGGAGACTTCACGCGGTGCAGGCTCGCTCGGGCCGAGCCGAAAAGGAACTCGTCCAAGTAGGCCACGTCCACCAGGTCGCGCGACCGCTCGGCCACGAACGTGGCCCAACGTTGCTGGACGATACGCCGGAGCGCCCCCGCCATTCGTACCAGCCACTCCCCCACTCCCGCCTTGAGGTAGAGGGTGTCGTCAAAGCCGGCTGAGCGCACCCGGCTCGCCAGCACTTCGTCTGGCCACCCATAGTCATACAAGAACCGGTCCTCGCTCGACCCCGCCCCATAGTGAAGCGCTGGAGCTTGGGCAGCTGTCGGTGGCCACCAGAAACTGCCCAATGGCGGCCAGCAGGAGTGTCCGCCAAGCGGCCACATACCGCGGTGGCTTTCATTGACATCACCCGAGCGTGGCGATGCCGAACGATGCCGATTCGGAGCGGGTACGTCGGACGCTCCGTGGAGGATCGCGACTTTTCCGCAGGACTAGAACCCAGTTGTCTGTTGCGGGTTATTGCGCGTTGTTATGAGCGGATGGGCCGCTGCACTTCGCCGGTTATCGGGCGGTTGCCAACCAAGAACAGTTCGGGTGAAACCAGGGCTTTTCCGGGCCCCCAGTGGGATGGGACGACGTACCCTGGGGCCACGTTGTGCTCGTCGTCCGAACCGCTGATCTGCATGGGTGCAGGTCGCTTTCTCGTGGCGCGCTCCCGCTCGAAGTTATGACTCGATGAAGATGCACTCGCCGGGGCACTCCTCGGCTGCCTCGGCAACGGCGTCCTCGAGCCCTTCGGCCACGATCGCCACGCCGGCCGCTCCGCCGGGTTCGCTCTTCACGTCGTCGCCCTCTTTCACGTACGCGAGACCGTCGTCCAACAACGTGAAGACTGCTGGTGCGATCTCCTCACAGAGCCCGTCACCCGTGCACAAGTCTTGATCGATCCAGACTTTCATGATGCTCACTCTTCTCTTAGTTCTCTATCGGTTTGCCGTCGGACGCCCATCGCACCGCTCGGCGGCTCTGTAGGCCTGGGTGCGAGGTTTGTCCTGTCCAAAGGTCCGTGGTGCCCCGGTGATCGCATCGCCATTGCCCAGAGACCGGTCCGATGGTCTCGATGAACGGTCAGTCGACCGGCATGCGCGCTCGTGTTGGGTGATCGCCCGGGACTGGTCCGGGCCCTGTCGTGCAGGGCGATGGCCGGTCCGGTCCCAACAGAGGTCATCTCAGGTTCCTCAGTAGAAGCCGAGCTGCAGCCGGGCCGCGTCGGACATACGGCTCATGTCCCAGGGTGGGTCCCAGACAAGCTCGATGTCGACGTCGTTGACGCCAGGCACCGCCTTGACCCGGGCGATGGCATCTTGCCTCAACACGTCACCCATCCCACAGCCGGGGGCGGTCATCGACATCTTGATCTCGACACGGTGACCCCCCTCCGGGAGTGCTTGGGCGTCGCAGGCGTAGACCAGCCCGAGATCGACCACGTTGACCGGGATCTCCGGGTCAAAGACGGACTTCAGTTGCTCGATCACCTGCGCGATATCGAACGGGCCGGTCTCGGGCGGGCCTTCGTCGACCTCGGTGCCGCCGGTCGGCTCGAGGCCGAGCGCGCCCGCATTTTCGGTGCTGATCCGCGCCAGGTAGCCGTAGTTGGTCTGGACCGTCAAGCTTCCCCCCAGGGACTGGGTGACGGTGACCTCATCACCCTGAAAGAGCGTCACCCGCCGTCCGCTCGGGATGAGCGTCGCTTCGCAGTCGCGCTCGAGCGTGACCGGTGAACGGCGCTCAGGTCTCATCGTCACCTACTCACTCGAGACCATCTCGGTTTTTTCTTCGAGGGCACTACGTAGCGCGTGCCAGACGAGCGTCGCGCACTTAACCCGCATGGGGAACGCCGAAACTCCCGAGAGCACCGACAGCTTGCCCAGCTCCGCCGGGGCGAGCTCGTTGCCGTGGCTCTCCGTCAGCATGGCCCGGACGGACCCGAACAGCGCGAGCGCTTCGTCGCGCCGCTTGCCCTTGAGGGCCGTGGTCATGAGCGAGGCGGAGGCCATCGAGATCGCGCACCCCGCGCCCTCAAAGGCGACGTCATCGATGCGGTCGCCGAGGAGCTTCACGTACAGCGTGACCTGGTCGCCGCAGAGTGGGTTCACGCCCTCGACGGTCCGCGTGGCGTCGCCGAGCCGGCCGAAGTTCTGCGGATGGCGACTGTGATCGATGATCACCTGCTGGTAGAGGTCGGTGAGGTCGCTGCTCATCCCAAGGCCTCCTGCGCTCGGCCGTCACGGCTCGTCGCGAACCGGTCGGTGACCAGTCCTTCCAGGCGAGCTCGGAGCGGCTTGAGGGGGACCAGGTCCACCATCTCGCGTGCGAACGCGTACGTCAGGATGCCGCGCGCCGACTGCTCGGGCACTCCACGCGAGCGCAGGTAGAACAGGGCGTCCTCGTCGAGACGGCCCACGGCTGCGCCGTGGGCGCACTTGACGTCATCGGTGAGGATCTCGAGGCGCGGCCGGGTGTCGACCTCGGCGTCGTCAGAGAGGAGCAGGTTCTTGTTCGTCTGGCGGGCGTCGGTGCCTAACGCCCCCGGGCGGACGACGATGTGCCCGTTGAACACGCCGTGGCCGTGTTCGTCCACGACACCCTTGTAGAGCTGGCGGCTGGTGCAGCGCGGTGCGGAGTGCACAACCAGGACCGGGTTGTCGTGGTGCTGGTCGCTGCGGGGCATGTACAGGCCGCCGAGGCTGACGTCCGCCCCTTCGCCCTCGAGGTAGGCCCGCACCTCATGGCGTGCGATGTGCGACCCGAGCGCGAACACGTGAGAGGAAAAGTGGCTCTCGCGGTCCTGGCGGACGTCGAGGAGCGCGAGGTGGAACGCGGAGCCGGACTCGTCTTGGATCTTGTAGTGGGCGACAGTGGCGCCCGGGCCCAGGATGACCTCGGTGACGGCGTTGGTGCAGTAGACCTCGCCGGGGAGGCCGGTATGGGTTTCGACGATCGTCGCCTGGCTCCCCGGGCCCGCCAACACGACCGACCGTGGGTTCGACGCGAGCGGCGCCCGGTCAGTCTCGGAGAAGAACACGACCTCGATGGGTGCCTCGACGACCACATTGGCGGCGAGCGAGACGAACGCGCCGTCGTCGCTGAGGGCCGTGTTCAGCGCCGCGAAAGCGTGGTGGAACGGCGCGAACCGGCGCGAGAAGATGGGCTCGAGGCGCTCGTCCCCCTCGGCCAGCACCGATGCGAGGTTGGTTACCCTGGCGCCGCTCGGCAGCTCCTCGACGCGGGAGAGCTCGGGGGCGAAGAGGCCATTGACAAAGACCAGACGGGCACCGCCGAGACCGACGCCGAGCCCGTTGACCGCCATCCGTGCGTGCTGGTGACTGAGCCCGGGCGACGCCCGCTCGAAGGCCACCGCCAGCATCGGTTCGAGGCGCGTGTAGCGCCAGTCCTCGTCCTTGCGGGTTGGGAAGCCGTGCACGCCTATCCAGTCCGACGCGGACCGCCGCAGCTCAGTGAGCCACGTAGGACCGTTGCTGTCGGGCTCGAGCAGCGCCAGACCGACTGGCGCAACGGCGATGCCCGCCGTACGGTCGCGACCGGTGGTCACGGCTTCGCCCCTCCCGACGCCGATGGTTCGAGGCGAACCTGGTCGAGATCGACGTAGCCGTGCTCCTCGAGCGCAAGAGCTAGCTCCTTGTCGCCGGAGAGGGCGATCCGGCCCTCGGCCATGACGTGGACGCGGTCGGGGACGATGTAGTCGAGCAGCCGCTGGTGATGGGTGATGACCAACATCGCCCGGTCCGGGCTCCTCAGCGCGTTCACGCCGTTGGCGACGACTCGGAGGGCATCGATATCGAGGCCCGAATCGGTCTCGTCCAAGATGGCAAGCTTGGGCTCGAGGACCGCCATCTGGAGGATCTCGTTGCGCTTTTTCTCGCCGCCGGAGAACCCCTCGTTGACCGATCGGGCCATGAAGCTCCGGTCCATCTCGACGAGCTCCATCTTCTCCTTGGCGAACTCGAGGAAGTCCATCGCGTCGAGCTCGTCGAGCCCGCGCTGGCGGCGCAGCGAGTTGAGCGCCGTGCGCATGAAGTAGAGGTTCCCGACGCCGGGGATCTCCACGGGGTGCTGGAAGGCCAGGAAGACCCCGGCCCCGGCCCGGTCTTCGGGCGACATGGCGAGCAGGTCCTCCCCCTCGAAGAGGACTTGGCCGGTGACGTCGTAGGCCTCGTGGCCGGCGAGCACGTTGGCCAGGGTGCTCTTGCCCGACCCGTTCGGGCCCATGAGCGCCTGCACCTCGCCCGCGTTCAGCTCGAGGCTGAGGCCCCGGAGGATCTCGTTGTCGCCGATCTTGGCGTGGAGGTCCGTAATGGAGAGCATCAACCGACGCTTCCTTCCAGGCTCACGTTCAAGAGCCTTTGGGCCTCGACCGCGAACTCCATGGGCAGCTCCTTGAACACCTCACGACAGAAGCCGTTCACGATCATCGAGACAGCGTCCTCTTCGGAGATGCCTCGCTGGCGGCAGTAGAAGAGCTGGTCCTCAGAAATCTTGGAGGTGGAGGCCTCGTGTTCGACCTGTGCGGTCGAGTTCTTCACCTCGATGTAGGGGAACGTGTGCGCACCGGTGTCGCTCCCGAGGAGGAGCGAGTCGCACTGGGTGTGGTTCCTGGCGCCTTCGGCCGAGCGCAGGACCTTCACGAGCCCCCGGTAGGTGTTCTGGCCGTGACCCGCTGAGATCGCCTTGGAGACGATGGTGCTGCGGGTGTTCTTGCCGATGTGGATCATCTTGGTGCCGGTGTCGGCCTGCTGGTGGTTGGCGGTGAGGGCGACGGAGTAGAACTCGCCGACCGAATTGTCGCCCTGGAGGACGACGCCGGGGTACTTCCAGGTGATGGCTGACCCGGTCTCGACCTGGGTCCAGGAGATCTTCGGCGCGCGCCGCGCACCGGCCCCGCTTGGTGACGAAGTTGTAGACACCACCGCGGCCCTCGGCGTCGCCTGGGTACCAGTTCTGCACGGTCGAGTACTTGATCTGGGCGCCTTCCAGCGCGACCAGCTCGACCACCGCCGCGTGCAGTTGGTTGTTGTCCCGCATCGGTGCGGTGCAGCCCTCCAGATAGCTCACGTACGCCCCCTCCTCGGCGACGATGAGAGTCCTTTCGAACTGGCCGGTGTTGGCGGCATTGATGCGGAAGTAGGTGGACAGCTCCATGGGGCAGTGCACGCCCCTTGGGACGTAGCAGAACGAGCCGTCGGTGAACACGGCGGAGTTGAGCGTGGCGAAGAAGTTGTCCCGGTAGGGGACGACCGAGCCGAGGTACCGGCGCACAAGATCGGGGTGGTCCTGGACGGCCTCGGAGAAGGAGCAGAAGATGACGCCGGCTTCGGCCAGTTTTTTCTGGAAGGTCGTGGCCACCGACACCGAGTCGACGATGGCGTCCACGGCCACCCCACCGAGACGCTCTTGCTCGGTGAGGGAGATCCCGAGCTTGTCGAACATGGCCCGCAGTTCCGGGTCGAGTTCGTCGAGGCTGGCCAGCGCGGCCTTGGGCCTGGGCGCGGCGTAGTAGCTGATGGCCTGGTAGTCGATGGGCGCATAGGTGACGTTCTGCCAGGTCGGTTCGGCGAGAGTCAGCCAGTAGCGGTAGGAGCGCAGGCGCCATTCGAGCAGCCACTCTGGCTCGTTCTTCTTGGACGCGATCAGAGCGATGACGTCCTCGTTGAGCCCCGGGGGGACCACATCGGTGTCGATGTCGGTGACGAACCCGTACTGGTACTCCTGGCTCGCCAGCTCGGCGACGTCGCTCGGTACGGCGGTCATGGCGCCCTGCCGGTTGCTGCTTGGCTAGTGGTCCCGGGGGTGCTCATCGTCGTCTCCTTGTTGTCGGCGCCCGTTCACGCCGACCGGCTGGGGCTCACGGTCCTCAGGTCCCCCAATCTTACAAGTTTGACCTTGCAAAACTCACATAATACGTCCTTCCCGGGTAGGATTGTTGTTGTGGAGCGCGCGCCGGTCACCCTGATCGAGCTGACAGCGGCACAGCGGAACACCCTTATCGCGCTGAAAAGGCGGGGGGAAGCGTCGGTCGACGACCTCGCAGACGCGGTGGCAACCACTCCGAGCGCCGTCCGCCAGCAACTGGCCGTCCTGAGATCGGCTGGGCTTGTCGCGACTCGCCAGCAACGAGGGCGGCCCGGACGGCCCGGACGGCCTGCCGACCTCTACTTCAGCACACGTCAGGGCGAGGCCCTGTTCGCCCAAGCCACCGGTGACCTCTCTGTCGAGCTGCTTGGTTACATCGAGGAGGAAGACCCGGACCTCGTCTCCCGTGTCTTTGAGCGCCGTCAGTACCGGCGCGTCGAACAGGTCCGAGACCAACTAGTGGGCAAGAGCATCGATGAGAAGGTGGCAGCACTGGCCGAGATCCTCGACGCGGAGGGCTATATGGCCGAGCTCGACAAGCTCCCGGATGAGAACTATCGGGTCACGCTCTGCAACTGCGCCATCTGGCCGGTGGCCTCGCGCTACGGAGCGGCCTGTTCCACAGAGCTTGAGTTCCTCCAAGCGGTGCTCCCTGAAGCTGACGTCGAACGGGTGGAGCACAAGGTTGCCGGCGCGCACGTCTGCGGGTACGCGCTTAGACACCGCTAAGTACTAACCGGAGCTCGCCGGCGACAGAACGACAGATAAACCGTTATTGCTCGCTCTCGATCTCCAGGCCGAGGACCGTATCGCCTGGCAGATCGAGACGGCTCGGGCGTGGACCAACACCTCCGCGCCCTCGTGCAGGCGGCGCCAGATTGCTCCAACTTACGAATGAACTGTCAGCTTCCTTCTCGGCTCCCAGCGGCGTACTATCGGGGAGACCGAGAGCCGCGCCGGCGGCCCCGCCGGTGAAAGGAGCGGGCCGATGAGCGCACCGGGGGCCACCGACGTGGCCCGCCTCGATGGGCAGGTGGCACTGGTAACTGGGGCCGGGCGCGGGATTGGACGGGCCATCGCCTTAGCCCTCGGCACCGCCGGTGCCGCCGTAGCCGCCTGCGCCCGCTCCGAGGACGAAATACCTGCCACCGCGGCCATGATCGACACCGGCGGCAGCCAAGCTCTGGCGGTACGGGCGGACGTCTCCGACCGCCACGACGTGAACCGGGCGGTAGCCCGGGTCGAAGCCGAATTGGGCCCCGTCGACCTGCTGGTAAACAATGCCGGCGGCGGCGGCTGGCCGGGAGCGCTGGCCGGCGGGCGACCCCGACCAATGGTGGGAAACGATCCAGGTCAACCTCGGGGGGCCTTACTACTGCTCCCGGGCGGTGCTGCCAAGCATGCTGGGGCGCGGCCACGGCCGCATAGTCAATGTTTCCAGCCATGCCGGGTTTGGGCCCTGGCCCATGAACTCCGCCTATGCGGTGAGCAAGGCGGCAGTGTTGAGGCTGACCGAAAACCTGGCTGCCGAGACGGCAGGGCAGGGGGTACAGGTCTTCTCGATCATCCCGGGCGAGGTGCGCACGGCCATGACAGAGGGGGCGCTTTCCTGCGGGGATCCCGGCATTGCCCAGTTTTTCCAGGGAATCTTCGACAGCGGGGCGGACGACTCGCCTGAGCACGCCGCAGCACTGGTGACCTACCTGGCCTCGGGCCAAGCCGATGCCCTCTCGGGCCGGTGCCTGAGCGCAGTGAAGGACCTGGCGGGTATACCCGGTGTGCACGCGGACGGCCTGGAAATGGTTGCCCGCACTCAGGAAATCCTCGAACAGGATCTTTACGTGCTGAGGTTCAGGGAACTGGCCAGTTGAACCCCCGAGAAGCCGCCGGCGGGTCAGGTGCCGGGGGCCACCAGTGCCTCCTTCCCCGGTGCCATGCGAAGGAACACAGCACCCCGGCGGCCCCGGGCACCGTCACGTAGCCCACCAGCTCGAAGGCGCTCCGGAGAATCTGTCATCAACGGGGGCCCCAATGCCTCATCAGTTACGTCAGTGACAGGCCCAAAGCAGCTCCAGGTAATATCTGTTATGTGTGCTAGGAAAACAGTCCGAGTTCGCAGAGGCTGGTGCAGGCTCGGCCCTCTGACATGAACCCCCACCGTCGTTGTCGCCAGCGAGGCGGCGCGACGGTGCCAATCATGAGAACGACAGAACATTCCTTATTGAGCGGGCACTTCTGCTTGGCCGGCTGGTCGGAGGTCGCCCATATCGACGGTTCTCGCGTCTCTCACGACCGTTATCCCATGGTTGCTAAAGGGTTTTCAACCCACAGAACAGCGCGACATCTTTTCCGTTTGCGAAACACGCCCATAATGCCGAGGTTCTCTGGCCGTCACTTCAGTGGGGGGTCGCTCCAGATATCCGGCGCTCTGCGCTTAGTTCAAGGATCGTAACCGTGTTCCTGGGAGGGAACGGATCGACGGCTACGTGCTCGTGGCAAGAGGTCGGGTCTGCTCACTCTCCGTAGCGAACTGGCCGTGAGCGAGCAGTCGCTACCGGCCGTCTCTGGGCAAATCCTGCTGCCCGCCAACACTCCTCCAGACGAGAGCGACAACCCCAGCAATTGCCTGGAGCGCGTCATCAGATGCGGCTGGCTCCAAGTTGGTCAGGAGTGGCACCTTGTCGATGCCTGCTCCGGCCACTCCGGCCAGCTCCGGTCGCGTGGTCGGCTAGGGGCTGGATGACCCTAATGACAAGGGTGTAACCTCTTGGGGTGCCCAACTCAGCGTCGATAGCCGAAGTGGTAGAGCGGCTGGTCCGGGACGAACCGCACTACATCCCTTCCCTCCGGGCATACTGCTCAGTGGCGCGAGACTTCGAGGAGCATGGCTGGGGCACCTTCATGGCCCGGCACGTGCACCGGAAGCTTGAGGAGTGGGGGGAGCCAGCTCGGGTCACGCCCACGCCCGCCCACCTGGTGAAGTTGGGGCTGCTCGAAAGGGTGCCCCAGGAACGAAAGACACCGCAATACCTCATGCCCCATCGGGAGGAGACAGCGGCAGCCCTCGAAGCCCTGGGGCTGGAGCCACGCGCGCTGTAGGGAACTACCGGTACGTAACCTTCACCCGCTCCGGCACGTAGAAGTTCCGCCCCCTTACGGCAGGCCCAACCTCGATGCGTTCGGCGAGCGCCTGGACCACGCGTCGACGGTCCTCGATGCCGAGGTCGTCCCACTTGGCCCGGAGCTCCACCGCCTCAGCCCGTGCCCGCTGCATGGCTTCGTCCTCTGCCGACCTGGCGAGTGTTGTCGGGTAGCCCCGGCGCATTGCTGCGCCGGGGCCCCTCAGAACCCGGCGTGCGACTTGTATCGCACCGGGCTCAAGCAAGCCCAAGGATCGCTGGTTCCTCGCAGAAGCGTTGGGCTCAAAACAGCGCCGAGGAATTACGGCGCTCGCAATGGGCATGGACGAGGTGGAGTGTGACGGGATCGTCCGGCGTGCCGCCTTCCCGATGAGCGGTGATCGCTTGTTTGCGGACCGCCCTGCGGGTCACCTTGAGCCACTGCTCCCACTCATGTGGGTCTTGCGGCTCATGGTCGGCTTGTAGCAGAAGAGCACCGCAGAAAGGACAGCGGCCGTGTTGCGCCTTGAGCAGACGCAGACTGACGCCATCCAACGGCGGTCTTCTGCGAGTTCGCCGGTCGGCCCAGTATTCGGCCAGGGCCGGATCATCGGGAGACGCCGACCCTGGCACCATCTGGTGGCGGACGATCTTGGTCCAGGCGAACTTGAGCAGGTAGGCGCCGCTGTCACGGTCGCCGAAAACCCACCGGTCTCGTCTGGATTTGTTGAACACGCCGAAGTACCGGTTTACGAACCAGTGCTTGGACTTGTTCGGGTGGTTGTGCTTGGCCCACTTGTAGGTGAGCTTCCACATATATGTGTCCAGCGTGGCGAACGCCCTGCTGGACACCACCGTCCGGTAATAGGCCGACCATCCCCGAATGATGGGGTTCAGCCGTTGAATCACCGCCTTGGCATTGGACCCTCGCAGGGCCAACATCTCAGCGGCAAGCCGTTTCCGGTGCCGTTGCACGGCCGCCTTTGATGGTTTGATAAGCAGCTTGCCCCGATAGCGGCGGACGTTGAACCCGAGAAAATCAAAACCATCATCGAGATGCACGACTTGCGTTTTGTTCTCGTTGAAGGCCAACCCTCTCGGCGCCAGCCATGCCGCCAGCCGTGCCTTGACCTCTTCGGCCTGCTCACGGCTGACGCAAAATGCCACCAGGTCGTCGGCATACCTGACCACCACGGGGCTGCCCGCCATCGTCTTGCCGGCGTGAACGCCGACCGTTCGATAACGGACCCCGGCGGCCTCTTCCATCCCATGCAAAGCCACGTTCAAGAGCACGGGGGAGATCACCCCACCTTGTGGGGTTCCTTCCTCAGTTGGGGCGAGCCGACCTTTCTCGACCACACCTGCTGTGAGCCACCGTTCGACCAGTTTCCTGGCGGGGAACGTGCCGAGGGCAGAGAGTAGGCCGGAGTGATCGATTCGGTCGAACGCCGCCGCCAGATCAGCGTCAAGCACCCAAAGCCGCTGAGCGGCCTTGCCGCCAACGGTCTTGTAGATGGACTCGGTCGCATCGTGGCAGCCGCGGCCCGGCCGGAAGCCATAGGACTTCGGTTCGAACCGTGCCTCCCATTCGGGTTCGAGCGCGTTGACGACTCGGGCCTGTAACACCCGGTCGACAATGACGGGAATCCCAAGCGGGCGCTTTCTCCCGTTAGCCTTGTCTATGTACACCCGCTTGACGGGCTTGGGCGTCCACGGAACGGAGTGCTGCTGCACCCAAGCGACCAAGTTGGCCTTCCCCGGAGCCGTCACCACCACGTTGCCGTCGATACCCGCCGTCTTGCGGCCAGCGTTGCGCTCGGTCACCCGCCGCACGCTCATCAGCGTGTTAGAGCGGGATCGGAGCATTAACTTCTGCAAGTTACGGACCTTTTTCAGATCCCCTGCCAGCGATGCCGTGAAGATGCGTTGGCGCAGACGCCGTACTTCGTCCTCGACCTGTGCCCAATCAACTGAGTACCAGTCGAGGTCATCGCCCTCGGGTCCGTTCACCACGACAGTGCCATGGCGTCCAACTTGTCCCTCGGTTCGGGTGTCATTCGTCATCGTCGTCCCCACGGGCTCACCTGACCACGTCAGCACCCTTTCGGGTGGGGCACTGCCCCTGTCCGGCCAGTTATGCGGGACCGCCGACGGAGGGGTCAGCCACTTGTCCCGGTTTCCTGCTGCCTTTCGGCTGCCGGCGTTCGCTTCTTGGTCATCCATTTCCCGCTGGGAAATTGGGCCTTCCTTGCGGTCGGCTTACCGGGGCACCAAGGTGAACCCGGACCCCAACGGGGTTGTCACGTTGCGCATGCACGAGATGCGGCCGGGGACGGGTGCCCTCTATACCCCGGAGACGGTGGTGCTCTCACGGTCGGAACGGAATCACCGACCGCCACCTGCCGCTTTCCTGCGGCCAGTCCCTATACCCCGGTGCTGCAACCACCTCCGGGGCTAAGCGTCACGAGGCATCACTGAGGGTTCACTGTATTCACCCTTCCGACCTTCCCCTTGCCTGTAGCCCCCGGATGGAACGGGGACCCTTGGGCTTTTCCCCCGAGCTTCAAACCCCGCCATTGCTGACGGCGCATGTCGAGGTGGGGACAGGCACTTGAGCACTGGCCTGGATTTACGTCACTGACATCAGCCAGTCCTCCGATCTTCGTATTCACTCGCTGCGTGCACCTTCGTGTCGCACTCCCGTAGTGCTTGCATGGCCCGGTCGTTGGTCGCCTTCGCTGCTCGGAACTCAGCTAGGTCCAGTTCCCCCGTACCTGCCAGTTCGGCCAACTGGGTCTTGACACCCTCTAACCGGGCCATCTCCGCCATCGCCTTGGCCGTCCCGTCATCGGCTGGTTGCTGATCGCGGAGCTGTTCAGGGTCAATGCGGGTGAGCAGCCGCTCCAGTACGTCCTGCTCGAAGTCCGCCGCAATGACCCGTATCTTGCCGCAGCCGCCCAAGTCGCTGGCACAGATGTACGCCGGCGTTCCGCCAGACTTGGGCCGCGACGCAAGGGAGTGACCGCACAGCCCGCAAGTAGCTATGCCGCTGAACAGTGCCCGAGGGTAGCTCCGGCCCGTCGCCCTGCTCCTGATGAGCGCTCCAACCAGCCGCCATGTCTCCTCGTCGAGGATCGCTGGCCACTGTGCTGGCTTGCCGGCCCTCCGGGCCGCCACCCACTCGGCGGTCATGATGCTGGTGATGACCTGCGGTGAAAACGGACGGCCGCGTGTCCCGCGCAGGCCCTTGGCCTCCCAGCGACGACAGATAGCTCTGACCGAGGTCGGGGTCTTCTGAGTAACAGCGCCAAAGTGGCCAAGAACTCATCCACTAATGCGTGTTAGGAGCGATCGGGCCGTGACTTCGACCTGCGCGGCGTCGAGCACGCCCACTGCGGCGGGCTGAGGGGCCAAGCTCGCCCGCACCGGCCAAATGGCGGCTGGTCGGCACCATGTGCACGCCTGGTGCGGTCGGCGGAGCTGCCGTTGAGGGCGGCGGCTGCTGGGTACCGGGGACAAGTGACGAGCTCGGCAAACAGGGGACGCTGGTCGAGGTGATGGAGCTTGTCGAGGTCCGCGGGGCCTCGGTCGGCGCAAGCCGTAGTGACGGCGAGAAGGGCCTCGGGGCGTGGGACTGGGGCCTTCGCCACAGGGCTGCCGACCGTCGAGGGCCGCGGGGCGTACTATTGCGTGGTGGGGCCGCTCTCCCGGTCCAGGAAGGCCCGACGTGGCCATTGCCAATGTGACCCGAGGTCCGGCGCCGAGAGAAGCGCTCCTCGCCAGGGCTCTCGTGGAGCTGGCCGACACGCTCGTGGCGGACTTCGATGTGGTGGAACTGCTGACGCTGCTCGCCGATCGCTGCGTCGAAGTGCTCGATGTTGCCGCCGCCGGTCTCATGTTGGCTGGGCCTGATGGAGACCTGCGGGTGATGGCCTCCTCCAGTGAGGCTATGCGCGTCCTGGAACTGTTCGAGCTGCAGTCCAAGGAAGGCCCGTGCCCCGACTGCTACCTAAGCGGCAAACCGGTCATCAACCAAGACCTCGACATGGCCACCGGCCGCTGGCCCCGGTTCGCGCCTCAGGCGCTCGCCGCTGGCTTCCACTCAGTGCACGCGTTGCCCATGCGGTTGAGGGGCACCGTCATCGGAGCCCTCAACCTGTTCCACCTGGAGCCGGGCGAAATGGGCGGAGCCGATGTCGAAGCCGCCCAGGCTTTGGCCGATGTCGCCACCATCGCCATCCTCCAGCACCGCGCCGCGCTCGAAGCCCAGGTCGTCAACCAACAGCGCCAGTATGCGCTCAATAGCCGCATCATCATCGAGCAAGCCAAAGGAATGGTCGCCGAGAGGCAAGGGCTCGACATGGAGCAGGCGTTCACGGCCTTGCGCAACCATGCCCGCAACCACAACCTTCGCCTCGTCGTCCTCGCCGAAGCTGTTATCGGCGGCTCCCTGGCCGCGTCAGCGCTGGACCCGGTGCCTCGGGCGAAGCCGGCCTGAGCCTTCTTGACGTGCGCCCCAGACTTTTTTCGTCCTTCAGGCGAGGTCTCGCAGTTGACCTCGGCACAGCAAATACCCTTGTTTACCTGCAAGGGCACGGGATCGTCCTAAACGAGCCGTCCGTCGTCGCGATCGATATCCGGGACGGCAAGCCTCTGGCCGTGGGCCTGGAGGCAAAGCGGATGATCGGCCGCACCCCCGCCCACATCCAGGCGGTCCGGCCGTTGCGGGACGGCGTAATCGCCAACTTCGAGATTCTGCGAAAAGATGCTCGCCTACTTCATCAGGCGAGTCCACCCGAGCCGGCTGTCCAAGCCCGACATGGTCATATGCGTGCCTTCGGGGGTGACCGGCGTCGAGAAGCGAGCCGTCATGGACGCGGCCGAGGCTGCCGGTGCCCGCCAGGCGTGGATCATCGAGGAACCAATGGCCGCTGCCATCGGCGCCGGCCTGCCCGTCCACGAGCCGACTGGCAACATGGTCGTTGACATCGGCGGCGGGACGACCGAGGTCGCCGTGATCTCGATGGGTGGCATCGTCACGAGCCAGTCCGTGCGGATCGCCGGGGACGAGCTGGACGAAGCGATCATCGCGTTCATCAAGAAGGAGTACAGCCTGGCGTTGGGCGAGCGCACCGCCGAAGAGATCAAGATCGCTCTCGGCTCGGCCTGCCCTCTCCAGGATGAGGTGAGCGCCGAGATCCGTGGCCGTGACCTGATCACCGGGCTTCCCAAGACCATCGTTACGACGACCGAAGAGATCCGTGAGGCCATTGAAGAGCCGGTGCAGGCGATCGTCGATGCCGTGAAGATGACCCTCGACAAGACACCCCCCGAGCTGGCGGCCGACATCATCGAGCAGGGCATAGTGCTCACTGGTGGTGGCGCACTGCTCCATGGCTTGGATGCCCGCCTGGCCGCGGAAACGGGCATGCCGATCGTGATCGCTGACAACCCGCTGCAGTGCGTCGTGTTCGGGGCCGGGCAGTGCCTCGAACACCTCGGTGCCCTTTCTGGCATTCTCATGACCAGTTCCCGATAGGGCCGACCCTCGTCCTGTACCGGCCCCGGTTAGAAGGCCCAGGTCCGCCTCGACGCTCGTGACGACATCCCCAAAGGCGCGCTCGGCCAGCTCGGGCGCTCCTGCGTTCTTCGTGCGCCCGCGCTACTCACGCTTGCGCCGAGCTGCCTTGCTCATGCCTCCCCTACCCTCTCGCCCCGACGTCCTGTGCTCCCCTACTGCTTGCTCGCCCAATCCCCAATGGGCAGCTTTCCCTTTGCGTCACTATGGTCGCCGCCGTCCGCCGGTCAGCGCTCGAACTGAGGCGTGGGCCCTCGCCCGGGGCTCGGCAACCGGCGCGCCTCGGCTCCGGTCGGGATCGTCGCTCGGACAACGTGCGTTGGTGTTGGGAAAGAGGCCGTCGGGTCAGCTGTCCCGAGCGAGGATGTCGGCGGCTGCCCTCATCTGCCTAGCGAGGTGTTTACGCGCCTCTGTTTTGGAAGCCTGGCGCATCTCCTCCTTCGCCTCGCGGATTGCGCTACGCAGTCCCTGGATCGCCTCGTGGGCCTCAGTCGTGGCGGCCTTTACCGCCTCCCCCTCAGCGCCGAGTTGCTCTAAGGCTTGGTTGAGCTCGGCCCGCGCTGCGCTCCGCCCGGGTCACGGTGTCCTCGAAAGCTTCGACCATGGTCCCAAGCTACGACCTGGTTGAGCTCGGCACGCGCGGCCCGGGCCACGGTGGCGTCGAAGTGGTTCGACCATGGGTCCCGGCACACTGGCCCCATCCCTCGTCCCTGACGATGGCCGTGCAAACTGGGAGCAGCACCCAGCCGTCGGTTCTCTCACCGTTGGTTACCGGTCCTCGCCGCCCTACAGGCGCTCCTTATCCAAGATCTGCCGGCGTCGTCGGGAGGTCCGCCGACCGACGTGACCTGACCGTGGGCCCGAAGAGCAGATGCCGGCGACAAGTGGAGACAGCTTTGGTGAGACGCGCTCATTTAGAAACGCACATAAGTGGGTATTCTGCGCCAACGTGGCTCGTGGCGCGAGGGCCACGAGCGGAGTACCGATTCGGCGTTCCGCGTGGTCTGGAGCTTCAGCACGATCGACTAGTTAAAAACACATAATGTTCATCTGTCCGAGGCCGAGTCACCCTTGGCACACTCGACTGCGAGTTGGATAATATGTGGGCCCCGGTTTCCTGGCCGCGTGAAACGACGGTGAGCGCGGAACGCCGATTATCGACGGCTTCAACGTGGGCGGGTCGGAGCAACTCAGGCGTCCATATTTCCCATATCTGTAGGTCGGCGTGGATGCTCCATGGTGACGCCAGCCCATCCGCGTAGCGGGGCGATCTCCTAGTACCTACGGTGCGGCTGCCGAGTGTAGGTAGGGTTCTGTGGTGGGTAGCGGCGAGGAGGCGAGCACCAGGTCGGAGGTAGCCCAGCTGGTCGTGGTCGCCAACAGACTGCCTGTGCAGCGCGTTGAACGCGACGGTGAGATGCATTGGGATTTGAGCCCAGGTGGCTTGGCGTCCGCGCTGACGCCGGTGCTGTCGGGCCGGGCCGGTATGTGGATCGGCTGGCCGGGGGGCGGGGTCGAGACGGCAGTGCCACCCCAATACGCGGGGATCGAGTTGCGTGCGGTTCGTCTCGATGACGAAGAGTTCGAGCAGTTCTACCTCGGGTTCTCGAACGCCACCCTCTGGCCGCTGTATCACGACGCGGTTCGCAGCCCGACGTTCCACCGGGAGTGGTGGTACGCGTACGTGTCGGTAAACGATCGCTATGCGCGCGCCGTGGCGGACGCGGCAGCGCCCGGAGCAACCGTCTGGGTTCACGATTACCACTTGCAGCTGGTTCCGAAGATGCTCAGAGCAATGAGGCCCGACCTGCGTATCGGGTTCTACTTGCATATCCCATTCCCACCCCAAGAGCTGTTCCTCCAGTTGCCTTGGCGGAGACCGATACTGGAAGGGTTGTTGGGCGCCGACCTTGTCGGGTTCCAGGTGCAGGGGGCCGCATCCAACTTCTCGCGTGTGGCTCGACGGGTCGCTGGGCGCGTCGGGGACCGACGCGGTCCTGAACCACGACGGCCGCCGGGTCCGGGTCGGCGCCTTTCCCATATCGGTCGACACGACGGCGTTGATCAGGCGGGCCTCGAACCCCGCCATTCAAAGCCGGGCCCGTCAGCTTCAGAGCTGAGCTCGGCAACCCCGATGTGGTCATGTTGGGCGTCGACCGACTTGACTACACCAAGGGCATCGACAGGCGGCTGATCGCCATCGGGGAGCTGTTCGCTGATGGGTCCCTCTCGACGTCGCGGGCCGTCCTGGTTCAGATCGGAGTACCGAGCCGTGAAGATGATCCGCATTACCGCCGAGAACGGGAGCACCTCGAACAGCTCGTCGGCGAGATCAACGGGGCCTACTCGAGCGTCGGCCGACCTGCGATCCACTACCTGTACCAAAGCGTGGAGCTCGACGAGCTGGTCGCGTTATACCTAGCCGCCGACGTCATGCTCGTCACGCCGCTTGCGAGACGGCATGAACCTCGTGGCCAAGGAATACGTGGCGTGCCGGGTCGACGCCACGGGGGCGCTCGTACTCAGCGAGTTCGCCGGCGCCGCCCAAGAGCTTCGTGACGCCATCCTCGTGAATCCCCACGATCTCGACGGTCTCAAGCAGGCCATCCGCCACGCTGTCAACCTTGACCCCAACGAAGGAACGGCGCGTATTCGCCGCATGCGCCGTGTCGTCAGACGCCACGACGTCCAAGCCTGGGCGCGGACGTTTCTGTCCGCCCTGCACGAAGACGGCGGTCACTCTTCGCCCTCACCCGACCGCGGGTAGAGCCACGCTCGGGCCTTGCTGTTCATCGCCTATGGCGACGATGCCCTTCTGCCCGTCCGCAGAGGTGGTACCGAGCCTGACACCCACGAAATCGACCGCTATGCGCTGCCGAGCAGGGCGGCTGTTTCGAGCAGTCCTACCCCAGGTTTACAGTCCGGAGCGCCCCCGAACATCGCATCCGAGCACATTCGACGCGCAGGACTGCCGGCCGCAGACAGCGCGTAACGCTACGGGCGCCCCAGTTCCGTCACCGAGCGCGAATCCGGCGCTGTCGGCCCGGGCCGCGAGGTTCCGGTCCGGGTCGGCATCCGAACCAATGCTCATGGGGTGGTGCCATGGGCCGGACCACCAAGCGGATAGGGGGCCCCAGGCGGCGCACCCTCCCATACGGCTGGCCTACGGTGGTCGGGGTGAGCAGCGAGCCACCGGTCGAGGAAGCCCGACCTCGCCGCGACCCCGCAGCGGTCATCACCGACTTCTTGAACCAGTACGTGCCCGACGAACCGGTCGCCTACGACCGCCCGGATGCGCGAACGCTGATCCGGTGGCTCCACGACGAGGGCTGGCAGATCACCCCTACCAGGCTCGAGTAACCCTTTCGGCGGGCCGCTATGCTCGTGAGTTTCAGCCGCTCGACCACCGGCTCCGGGGGATGTGGAGCCAGTGGGGCGGTCCTTGAGTTGGTCCAGAACGACGCGCCGGCCGTCATGTCGGGCCAGTAGGGCATCAAAACTCTGTTGCGTGCGGAGGGTGGACAAGGCCATTGCGGCAGCGAGGAAGTCGTATCGGTGCGGCTACCGAAGTGCTGCCCGTCGATGGAGAGCCGAATTACGTGTCGCGGACCCCGGCTCGATGTAAGACCATGCGTCCAGGTCCGTCATCGGGTCGCCCAAGAACCTGGAACCGCCACCGATCACCCATTACCGAGCGTCGTACTGCTCAGCCATCGGCGTGGTCCGAGCCGCCCAGATCGACGCTTCTCGCAACAGCAGGCGGTGAATCGCCGAGAGCCTGCGCCGGGCGTGGGCGCTTGGGAATGGGGCCGGGGACCGGCCAGAGTGGTGGTCGATGTCGACTCGACGATTTGCCAGGTGTACGGCAAGGCCAAGTCCGGCGCTGCTTACGGCTACACCAAGGTGCTCGGCTACCACCCCATGCTCGCCGTGCGGGCGGGCACAGGAGAGGTCCTCCACGCCCGTATGAGAAAAGGCTCGGCCAATACCGCCCGGGGGACCAAGCGTTTTGTCGAAGAGCTGGTCGCTAGGGCACGTCGGGCGGGGGCGAGCGGCGAGATGATCATCCGCTTCGACTCCGGCTTTTGGTCCAAAGCGACCATCGCCGTCCTCGGCCGCTTGGACGTGCGCTACACCATGGCTGTGCGCTGCGGGAACGTTGCTGTCGCCAAGACCATAGCGGCCATAAAAGAGAATACCTGGGTGCCCATCGCCTACACACCCGACGGCATCGCCCAAGTGGCCGAGTGCCGACTACGGCGGCCGCCGGCTGGTCGTGCGCCGCACCCGCCTGGCCGATGCCGCCCAACAGGCCCTGTTCCCGGGCTGGCGTCATCACGGTTTCCTCACCGACCTCACCGGCCCGGCGGCCGACGTAGACCGCTTCCACCGCGAGCACGCCACCGTCGAGCTCGCCATCCGTGACATCAAAGAAGGCTCGGGCCTGGACCATTGCCCCTCAGGCAACTTCAACGCCAACGGCGCCTGGTTGGCCTGCGCCGTGCTGGCCCACAACCTGTGCCGCTGGACTGCCCTGGTCGGCCAGGTCCATCCCGACGACCTTTAGGCGGACTTGAGCACAGAACGAGCATCCCGAACACCGGTGCATAATAACGACTTTTGCAGCGGTCAATTGCACACAGAACGGCACATCGGGTGTTCTGCAGGGCTGCACTGCGCGTTTCGAAAGGAGCGCATGGCGATAGGCGCTGTGTGCCGGTGCCAAAAGGGCGTCTACCCACGAAGGAACCAGACATCCATCCATTCGACGTTGAACTCGACGGTTGGACCATCCGTCAAGGCAACCTCAAGCCTTCCATTCGCGAAGACGGTGTACGAGAGCGCCTCGTGGTACCACCATCCTTGGCATCAAAGAGCAGGCCCTTGACGACCCCGGACCCTATCTATCAAGGATTAGAGGGCGTCATTGGACCCGACAGGCTCCGGTTTGCCGAACGGATGCTGCCGTCGAACGCAGCTCTCAGCGGTCACCAAGGAGGCGCAGCCAAGCCAGGCGTACGCGCCGTTCACCCTCGGGGACACGATCGCGGATCGCGCTCCACAGAGATGGATATAGCGAGGTGAGCCCGTCCCAGCTGTAGTCGTGCGGCTCGTGCCGGACAAATTCGACCAGGTTGGCTGGCAGATCGCCCTTGCGTGCATTGCACGGCCAACAGGCGGTGACGAGATTGTCCAGATCCTGGTCCGAGCCACCGTGGGCGTAGGGGTTGAAGTGGTCGATGCTCGCCGAGCGCTGAATGAATAGGGTGCGGCTCTTCTGGAGTGACAATCCAGGCGTTCGCTCTGAGCGCGTGACCAGGGTTCTTCTTTCGGGTTTGGCACATGTGGGATCCACCACAACAGAGCAGCCGTGTGGCAGGATCCTGCTTGTGATACACGAGCAGAGAGGAGCACGGTAGTGTATGCCCATAACAGTTCGCGGCCCCGAGGTCCCAAAGTTCGTGCGCGGCTCGGTAGTTGTGCAGAGGCGCCGGTGCGGCAAAGCAAATTGCCACTGCGCCACCGGGGAGGCCTTGCACGAAGCGACGGTGCTCAACTACTCCGAGGCGGGCCGGACGCGGGCGGTGATGCTGCCCGCCGACGCGGTCGGGCCGGTGCGAAAAGCGGTGGAGCGTTACCGGGCGGCGCAGCGGGCGCTGGAGGACCAAGCCAACGCCGGGCTGGCCAAAGTGGTGGAGGCCTGGGGCGCGAAGAGATAGCGCTCAGCGCTCACGAAGACGGCTTCGGGCGCTCCCGCCAGCTGGTGGAGCACCTGATCGGTTGGCTGGGCGACGGGCAAGCCGCGGCCATGACCCATGCCGAACTGGAGGACCGCTTGTCGGCCAAGGCCCGAGAGGCCGTCCGCCAGTTGTACCAGGACCACCTCGACCTACGAGCACAGCGCGAGCGGCCCCTGAAGGCCGTTGCCAGTGCCTCGGGTGCTGTCCACGGGGCGGTCGAAGCCGGCCACGAGCGGTCCCTGGCCACGGTGTTCGGCGAGGTCCGGGTGAGCCGCACCGCCTACCGGGCGCGTGGGCAAACCAACCTCTGTCCGGCCGACGCAGCTCTCAACCTGCCCGAAGAGCGCTACTCCCATGGCCTGCGCCGAATGGCGGCGGAGGAGGCGGCGCGCGGCTCTTTCGACGAGGCCGCCGCCGCCATCGAACGTGCCAGCGCCCAGCACGTGCCCAAGCGCCAGGTGGAGGAGCTGACGAGGCGTTCTGCGGTGGATTTCGAGGCCTTTTACGAGCACGCCAAGCGGGCCCAGGCGCCCAGCTCCAATGTGGTCGTGATCTCCGCCGACGGCAAGGGCATCGTTATGCGCCCCGGTGCCCTGCGCCCGGTCACCGCAGCCAAGGCCAAGTCTAAAAAGCTGGCTACGCGCCTGTCTAAAGGCGAGACCCGCTACCGCAAACCCATGGCGGAGGTGGGTGCTGTCTATGACGTAGTGCCTGTCCCACGCGGCCCCGAAGACGTGATGGGCACAGGTGAGGCCGCCGCCCCGGTGGCCAAAGCGAAGTGGCTCACCGCCAGCATCGCCGACAACCCTGCCCATGTGCTGTCCAAGGTCTTCGACGAGGCTGCCCGGCGCGACCCGGGCCATGAGGGCACATGGGTGGCCCTTGTAGACGGGGCCAACCACCAGATAAACCGCATCAAGGCCGAGGCCAAAGCACGCAACATACAGGTCGCCATCATCTGCGACTTCGTCCACGTGCTCGAGTACATCTGGAAAGCGGCCTGGAGCTTCTTCGACGAGGGCGACCCCGGCGCCGAGACCTGGGTCAAGCAAAAAGCATCGGAGGTGCTGCGCTCCAGGGCGACTATCGTGGCCGCCGCCATCCGCCGCAAGGCGACCTGCATGGGCCTGGGGCCAAAAGCACGGGACAACGCCGACACCTGTGCCGACTACCTGTTGCACAAGGCCCCGTACCTCGACTACGCCAACGCCCTCCAAAAAGGGTGGCCTATCGCCACCGGCGTCATCGAAGGTGCCTGCCGCCACATCGTCAAAGACCGCATGGACATTACCGGCGCCCGTTGGGGCCTCGACGGCGCTGAGGCAGTCCTGAAACTACGGGCGTTGCGCTCGAACGGCGATTTCCCCAGCTACTGGGCCTATCACCTGGCCCAAGAAAGGCGCCGCGTCCACGAGTCACGCTACGCCAATGGCGCTATCCCAAGGGCTGCGTGACGTCCCTCCAGCGGATCCACACCCGAATGAATAAGGGGTGAGTGAGATCGGCTATCAGCAGGTGGAGACCAATCCGCAATCGGGCACGTCTCTAAGGCTCCGACACCCGCAGGCGCGCAAGCGCAACTGCAAGCGTGTTTTGCCAAGGTAGGAGCGACATTTCACCAAGTCGTTGTGTACCAGCCGTCTAGGGCAGGCCACGTGACAGCCCAGAGATGTTGTTCGGCAGTGCCTGAGAGAAGTCGAAGTTTTCGGGCAGCCAAAAAGCTTCCCGGTTGAACATCCAAAAGCCGGGCCGGGCCAGTTCTGCTGCTTGCCTTCCCCCTTGTTGGCGGCCTTGACAAGTTGGTCGGGCGGAAGTTCCTACCAGGTGGCCCCCTTCGGATCTTCCTTCGCTCGGGGAGGATCTTTTCTTCGTGCGGCGTAGATAACTTGACCTAAGTGGCATTATCGGCGTAGCGGGCACCCAAGACTTGACGGCGTCACCTCACTTCACAAAGACTATGGCCGTGGCACAATGGGTGTAGAGCCCCGGCTTGGGTGCTCACTCTTAGGGCGTTGGACGACCAATACGGCGCAGGAACCTTTTTCTCGGCTACTCCCGCAACACGTCCTGGTCAGACCCCCCTCCCTTAGCGGACTGTGTGCAGCGAAGCCGGGCAGGTCGAAAATATTCCACCTCGTCCACGGCACATGACAGTACCCGGACTGGTAGCCGAGGTAGGAAAGAGAAGTTCGTCAAGGCCCTAAAAACGGCGCCGGTACCAGTACTTCTACTTGCAGTACTTCTACTTGCAGTACTTCTACTTGCCTCCCCATTGTTGGCGGGCTTGACAGGTCCGTTCGTGCCCAGGGGGCCGTTAGGTGAGGGCCGAACAACGATTGCAGGGAAGTGAGCGTGAAAGATTCCCAGCTTCTTGACCTTGTCCTGATTACGTGCCGGATATCTTCGGCCCGATACCGAACGGCCCCCCCAACTACGAGACCCCCCATCCTGCTCATATAGGGATCAACGTACACCCGCCTAGTTAGCGCGGGAAAGATATGGCAGGAAGGCTAGATGTTAGAAACTCTGCATCGTCTGCATCCTGGGTCCCAATTTCTTTGGCGTAGTCCAGTAGCTGTCGGCCCTCTGCCCGATGGCGGGCCAGCTCGCCCGGGTGCCGTTTTTCAGACTCCAGCTCGTTCCGCTTGAGCACAGCGTAAGGGCCAGCCTTGTCGCAGAGTTCCTTGTCGGAAAACTCTCGGGCAGCGATGTTCACGAGGGCGTCTTAGGACAGCTGTAGTCGGAGGCGCCTAGCTGAAACGGCGCACGGTCTGCTGGGAACACACAAGTGTGCTCCTCTTCCCCTCACCCGTACCGGTTTCCACCTGCTCATCCTGGGAACTATTTTTCCCCGCTCCCCTGTGTTCGCGACCGGGCGTCCTACAAAGATCCTATAAGTCTGACACGGTTCGAACGAAACGAGCGAAGACCTTGGCCGAGGCCTACGCGAAAGATGAACAACGACCTTCGCCGTCACGTCCTTCCGTCGCGCTGGACCTGCCTCGGCCTTGTGAACCATCTATCCTTGGATGTTGAGCGGTTCTGGTTCCAGGCAGTGATCGCTGGGGAGGCGATTGCCGTAGAGGATGTGCTCGGCTCCTCCGGCAATGCCTGGGACTTAGCTTAGGGATCGAGGACTCCGCCGAGGCGGTGCTCCAGGGGTACCGGCGCAAGATCGAGCGTGCCGATGCGATCATGGCCACCGCCTCCCTCGGTGCGGCACCAGCGTGGTGGCCAGAGAGCTTGTTCGGCTCGTGGCGGCTCGACAGTGTCCGAGAGATCGTGCTCCACGTCATTACGGAGACCGCCGCGCACACCGGTCACCTTGACGCGGCACGCGAGTTGATCGACGGCAAGCAGCACCTCGTCCTCACCGGGTGACGATGCGCACGGGTGCGCCGAATGACGGCACCACCTCGGCGAGCAAGCCGACCAGAGTCGGCGATCCCGCGGCCAGCAGCACCACACGAGCCGCACCGGAGCACCACGCCAGAACGCCCATGGACGGTCCCGGCGATCTGGGCGCGTGTTCTGGCGTCGCCGTCACGCGGTGGAGAAGCCAATGACGAGCGCCAGTCCCGTCGATAGGCACCTCCGGCCGGGTCAGGTACGTCGGCGCTGGGCAGCGCCAGATGGCTCTGTCGGTAACGCCTGAAACGCAGCGCCTACGACCAAGCTATTGGCAAGCTGCGGGCCAGGGTCCCGGTCGCACCCGCCGGACGTCCCACTGTCCCCGAACGAGTCGCGTGGGTGCACAGCGAATATCTCAAAACCGGTCTTGCCGCCGGCTATTGTTCCCGGCACCTCACAGCGGGCGCCTGTCCTTATGCCAACGTCTGCGAAACCTGTGACAACTTCACGCCAACCCCCGAGTTCGTCCCTATCCTCACCGCTCAACTTGCCGACATCCGAGAACTCCGTAGCGATGCCGACGCGTGGCTGGGCCAGCGAAGCCCAGCGGCACACCCAAGTCATAAACGACCTCGAAGCACACCTCCGCCACCTCGGTCACGACCCGTCCAAGGGAACTTCTCTTGACACGGCCCGAGGGCCGGTTAAAGGAGAGGCTCAATAAAGAAATCAGGCGCCGCACCGATGTCGTGGGCATCTTCCCGAACCGCCATGCCGTCAATCGCCTCCTCGGGGCCCTACTGGTAGAGCAGAACGACGAATGGGTCGTCGGGAAACGCTACATGGGCGCCGAAACTCTCGCCGCCCCAAGGACCACCAGTCCCTCACTTGCCGACCCCAGACCGGCCATAGAGCTCGCCGCTGGTTAGCCCGCTCAGCACCTCAGAACTGAACGTAGCACCGGCCGTCCGTTTATACGCGCACACCCATCAACCGGGGTAACGACAACAGAAAACCCATTTACACAATTACCATTCTCTGATATAGTCACACAGGAGCTGATAAGCAAAACGCCAATTACAGGTTGATGCGAGGACCGCAACCTCCTACACCATCTGCTGGGACTTGACCTGTGTCGCCGACCCGAACGGTTCCGGGCTTTCTCACGAGCGCCCCCACCGCCAGGCAGCCACCGAGCTCGCGATTAATCGTTCGCAGCACGTCGAGATCGCGCTCGACCCCGCCCGCCTGAGGGCGTGTTGTCATAACGCACCGCTCCAGGCGCATACCCACATCGAGCGTCGCCTCGCCCAGTGTCAGCTTGGATCCCACAAGCGCATCCTCGCCCTCTCCGTCGAGGTACACGTTGGCGCGGAACCGGCGCCGGTCCCATGCGCCGATTGTCGCCATCGAAACCAACGAGACCCGCGCTCCGGCCGAGTCGTGATATGCGCCGCCCGCCCCATCCCAGGGCGCCCAATCGCTCATCGCCTCGTTCTCGAAATCAAGAGGGCTCTCAGAGTGGCGTGGCACCTCGGCGTCGGCTGACCGCAGCGTCACTCGCCGTCCGAGCCACGCCGACAACGCGTCGTCGTCGCGAGTCACCGAACCATCGGGCAACGTGATGTCGACACCGCCATCGTCGCTCAACCGGGCCGAAGCGAACAACAACTCGGGTACCCGACGCCCCGTCAGGCCGAAACCGGTCTCGACGTCGAATAGCGCGAACCGACGATCTCCTTTGAGCCCAGCGGTCGTCACGGCCGCCAGCTCCAGCGGTTCGCCCTGGAGCGACTTGACCGGGTACCGCCACAACTCGGCTACCTGCATAAGCGCACGCTACGGTTCCCCGGCCACGACTACAAGAGAAATGTCCAAGTCTGCGGCGGGACGCCGAAGCGGCGACGGCCTGAACGGCGACCATCAAGACGACGACGCACCAAGGCGAGTCGTCGACCATTCTTTGCCCCCTCCCGCCAGGCGCGCCCCGACAGCCGAGTAGCGCCGAGCGCCGATTTCGCGCTCGTGATGACCAACTGCTCGGACGTAGCCGGGTGCGCTGATCGCCCTGTTCTGCGGCGCTCTGGTCGCAGGACAGCCGCCGGGATCCCCGGTCGGCGCCGGTGACTCCAGCACCTCGGGTTTCCGTAGGGGATGCCAAAGGCCAATTGGTCGTAGCGTAGGACAACAATGAGCTGGGATCTGCGGCACCGGAAGTCATCGCTTGTGATCCGGCTGCTGCTGGCAGTTTGGATCGCCGTCATCGTCGTTGTGCTCTGCGCCACGGGACGCTGGTGGGGCCTGGTATTCGTCGTCCCCCTGGTCCTTGACTTGTACCTGCTCCGCCGGATCTTGGCGGCCGGCTCCAGCCGGTAGCGGGGTGTTCGCAGAGCTCGTCGATCGGGACGCCCAGGCAAAATCGACGGGAGTGCGCTCGCCCGTCGGGAACCACCGGGCGCGGTTTGTTCCAGCGAGCTGCCGCCTAGAGAGCCGAATACGATCGACCTGGCGCGGCGGGGCGAGTCTCTTCCTGGCGGCTTCCGGGGTGATTATTGTGCGCCGGACACCCCGCCGGGCAGCCTCGGTGCTAACGGGAGTTAACAGCGCCGTATGGCACTTCGGCCTGCCTGCGGGTCGCGGTAGTGGCGAGAAGGGCGACGAGTTCTTCGCTCGCCGCACGTCCTATCCGCCGTTGCTACCTTCGTGGTAGCCAAACCGGGAGCCCTTCCCGAGATCCAAGGACAAGGACACGACGATGCCAGAACTTCTCATCGACTTCATCACTTCGCTCGATGGCTATGCGGCCGCCGAGGGCTGGCCGGGCTGGTGGGGGCTAGAAGGACCCGAGTACCTCGCGTGGTTGGCAGAACAGCCCGAAGCCGACTACACCGTCTTGATGGGCGCGACGACTTACCGCGTCATGTCAGGATTCGCCGCCAAGGGCGAGCCAGGCACCGATGCCCTCGCGGGAATGTCGAAGGTCGTCTTCTCGAGCACGTTGACCGGACCCCTTTCCTGGGCGAACACCCAACTCGTGGCTCGAGATCCGGTTGAGGCGGTGCGGGAGATGAAGGACAACGGCTCCGAGTCGATGCGCTCCATCGGCAGCCTCACCTTGTGCCGCTCTCTCCTGAAGGCCGGTCTCGTAGACCGCTTCCGGGCGGTTGTCTTTCCCGTCATTACTGGAAGCAGCGGCCGGGAGCGGATCTACGACGGCTATCCCGATGTTGCTCTCGACATGATCAGCAGCCGCAGCTTCGATGGTCGAATCCAACTGCTGGAGTACGTCCCGACTGTTCTGACCGGACCGCCGGGCACTAACACGGTCAACGCCTGACCGGCACCGGCCTGGGCCAGCGAGCCCTCGGTCATCTCACGAGGACCCTCTGACGCACAAATCGACGACACAGTCCCGATCGGTGACTAGCTCGAGCCGCCGCCGATGCTGAGCGCGGTGGAAATGGGCGCCCATAACCATCCTGGCGGGCGTCCCCTATCGCGCTTACGAAGCGCCCCAATGGCGGGAATTGGGGATACCCGGATGCCGGCTCGGATTCTCATGGCTAACCAGCCGCAAGCGCGCCCGAATATCGCATCTGTGGACGGCCGACCGGTGGAACACGCCAAACTCAGGCAGTTCATATCGACGTTAGCGCGCCTCGCAGGCCGCGTGGTCTTCAAGACGGGCCGGCGCAGGAGAGGGACTCAGAACACCAGTGCATAATAACGATCTTCTCAGCCGTTGACCGCGCCCCGAACGGCACTTCAGATGCCTGTCGTCTAGTCCGTCGGCGGAGTTGACCGGCTGCTAGGAAGCCCCCTGAGGTCGGAGGCGGTGACGGCCAAGTGGAAAAGCGCTTGACGAAAGGACACAGCGCCCGTACGGTTCAATCGAGCTGCGCCCAAGGAGGACAGACAATGAGACGTGGCGACGACAAGCAGGTGAACTTTTGAACCGATGAGCAAGCGCCGCCGGGGGTACCCCTAGCGAGCGACAGGTCAAACGCGGCAACCGTTTCGTCCATGTCGACGTCGAGCTGGTCGAGAAGCTCGGTCGTAATGGCCTCTGTCCATGTGGCTCTGGGCGGCAGCATTCAGTCAAGCGGCCCAGGCCGGCTGCTTTGCTTGCGAACCCGGCCTGACAATTGGCCTTTGGCCACCGAATGTCCCACGCATATATCGTGCCTGCTGGGATTATTTGGGACCGCCGAAGAAGGGTCCGAAGGGTTTGCGTTTCGGTGAGCAGTAGCGATCGGTAGAGTCGAATGTCGGAGCTCGATATAGCCCGATAACCGGCGAAGGCGCACGTTGACCCGCCACATAATGTGCGCGCAATAACCCGGGTCTCGCCTGTAATTGGGGGGCGCAGAACGGCATTCCTCTGGGGCCTGAGCGACGACCCCCCGTGCCGAGGCCGATACTCGGCGCCACATAAGTGCCGATATTGGGCAGGGAGAACCGCGGCCGCGGGCGATCTGGGCGCGTGCCCTGTGGTTACGCCCTGCCTCCGGCACGATGCTCGACCGGCCGGAGATCCGGCAATCTCATCGGCCACGGGCGGCCCGTAGTATGAGGGCTTAGACTCGAGCACCGCGCGATCGCGGATGACCGCCGCCCCGGCCGGTGAGGTGGCTAACTGACCTCAGTAAACTCCGGTCATGGCGTCCACTCTTGAAGGAACAGTCGCACTGGTCACCGGAGCATCGAGCGGTATTGGAGCGGCAACCGCCCGCCAGCTCTCAGCAGCTGGAGCAGCGGTAGCTCTCGCGGCCCGGCGCAGGGACAGGCTCGAGACGCTCGCCAACGAGATCGGCGATGCGGGTGGAACAGCGCTGGTCATCGAGTGCGACGTCACCAAGCAGGACGAGGCGACCGGGGCTGTCGAGCACACGGTCTCCGAGCTCGGTCGTCTCGACACACTCGTCAACAATGCCGGCGTGATGCTCCTCGGTCCTGCGGCAGACGCTCCGTTGTCGGAGTGGCAGCGCATGGTCGAGATCAACGTCCTCGGCCTCCTCTACTGCGCGCACGCGGCAATACCCCACCTGCTCCGCGCCGCTTCCGACGGTCCTCGCCACGTCGCAGACATGGTCAACATCAGCTCTGTCGCAGGCCGCGTCGCACGTAGCGGCAACGGCGTCTACAGCCTGACTAAGCACGGCGTCGGCGCCTTCAGCGAATCGCTCCGCCAAGAGCTAACGAAGCGCTATGTGCGCATCTCGCTGGTCGAGCCAGGTGCCACAGCGACCGAGCTCGCTTCTCATAACAGATCCGAGGTGCTGGATAGCATCAAGAGCCAGTTCGGGCAGACCATGGCGGCAGCGGACATCGCCGACGCGATCACCTACATCGTCACCCGGCCTCGCACCGTCGCCATCAACGAGATCCTCATTCGCCCCACCGAACAGGAGCGGTAGCGGTCAACTCCCTCGACTCGCTCGATACTGGGCGAAGTGCGACGGGCAAGACGTGAATAATGCGCGCCCGCTAAGCCGGGCTGAGGACCATGGGCGACGCGCCAGATCACATCCGGTGTCTCGGCTGGTTCCTGCCCACCCCCGATTCAGTGGGTGACCATCAGCCGAGTAAGCTCTTTCAAGTAGTCCGTCGGATACATATTGCCCGAACGCACAGCGGGAGTCCCTCCGTGTCGTGCTGGCTTCGTGTGCGCGACTGGCAGCAGGCCGGCGTGTGGGACGCGCTGCACCAGCGGCTGCTCACTCCCAAAGAGATCGTTTGCCCCGCCGATCTCGGGGCACCGCCAGAAATGCCGTTATGCGTGGTTCAAGTCCACAATGTCCTAATCCGGATTATTGAACTCGTGTTATGAGCAAGGCAGATCACACCTGTTTGGCCGCTATGGAGTGGCCGAACACTAGGCATCCCACCAACATTCTTGTGTCTATCCAAAGGCCCACGGTCGCGGAAACAGGGTATACCCGGCCCAAGGGCGGTCTGTCGCGCCCCCTTGTCATGGGACTGTTTGTGGGGAACCCCGGCGCGCGCACAGTGAGTGCCACGAGTTTGCTCACCGGTCGGGCGGGTCGGGTTTTAGGTCGGCGTACATGTCTTTGGGCGCCATGAACTGCTCCCGGCGAGGCCGTGGCCGTCCCTTTGGGACCCCTCTTGTAGCCACCCCGTAGAGCTTGGGCGCGCCGTGCAATGAAGCCAGGAAGAACTGAGCAGCTTCGAGCGCCTCGGGGCGAGGGACGTAGCAGCCCGGGTCTAGGTGTGACGACCGGCGCAGAGCTTCGGCCGGGTCGACCAACGCAGCGGCGACCGCTGTCCGTATGAAGCGCCAGTCCTTCTCCCGGCCTGCGATCGCCTTTGCCACTACGAGGTCGTGAGGCTCTAGGCACCAAGCGATGACTGCATCAGGCTTGTCATCGAGCGGGAAGGGCACGAGCCTGCCCACCCAACCTTCCGGCAGAGCCGAGGTACCCACCTCCACTCCGTCGATCTCTGCCCCAGCCTGCGCTCCGGCTCGTGCAGAAAGGGCCCAAATCTTGTCGCCCTCTGGGTCGTCTGAGGTAAGGACGTCAATCTCCATTGAGGCAGTGAGGACGCGGTCTTGGAGGACAGCCATGTTGAACGACCCATGCAAGGACTGGGACCCAAGCACTACCAAGTCCCGGTCGCCGGTGATCTCGGCAGCCCGACGAAGGGCGTCCCTAAAGTCTTCGCGTCGCACGCCACACCTGCTCGGCCCGACGAAGGGCTGCAGATGCCTCACGCGCAGGCAGCACCGCCCTGGCGGGCGACACCTTTCGCCGCTCGATGTCTTCGGGGTCGGTCGACAACAGCAAACGGACGACGGCAGCTGTTTTCCAATGCTCCAAGACGTCCTCCCAGAAGTCCAACCAGATGGCGGCGCTGCCGTCATCGACGCCGCGGAGGACGGCCAGCTGTTTCTTCATGAGCTCACGAGCCCTCCCGGGGTCCTTCACCACACGGAAGGCTGCGGAGCGGGAGAGCTCGATGTTGGCCAGCTCGGCCGCACTGAGGTGCAGAGACGGCTTGAGCCTTCCCCGACCGCGGACAGCGTCGAGGAGGCGACCGGTCATCTCCGGCGAAGGTGAGCGAGCGCCAGACTCGATCGCCGAGATGTTAGGGCGCGCCACGCCCGACCTTTCGGCGAGCTCCGCCTGGGACAACCCAGCGCCCAGGCGAGCTCGCCTGAGTGCTTCGCCGACCGGCCTGCCCGGTTCAGGAGCGACAGTCGTGACAGACACGCGTCGAGTGTATCACCTGATACGCCCGCGGCCAGTACAGTAGGCTGCAGGACGGGACTGCCCTGTTCCCCTACACGGAGCAGCGATGCACACGCTAGCGGCACCCGAGGTGGCGTTCCGTATCTGTGCTGTTCAGCGCCCCGCCCGCGTTCTCGTGCGCACAATATGCAGCTGCGAATTAGGTTGTCCGTGTTCGCCGGTGTAGGCACGTCTGCTCCACAGCGGAGCCCTACTCTGGTGGCGTGCCCAGTTTCGTGTCCTACGACGGGACCAATTTGGGCTGTGAAGTGCTAGGTGCACCAGCTGAGCCGGTTGTTTGCCTGCCCGGAGGGCCGCTGCGCTCAACCTAGTACCTGGGCGACATGAGCGGCTTGGACGCCAACCGGGAGATGGTGCTGGTCGAGTTGCCCGCGCGGCGGGTTGACCGGATCGTGGCCGACCTTGAGGCGCTGCGCGTCCACCTAGACCGGGACCATCTCGACGTTGTTGCGCACTCGGCCGGCGGCAGTCTGGCTCTCCTCTACGCCGCTGCTCATCCCGAGCGCGTCGGGCGGATCGCTCTGGTCACGCCGACTCTGCGTGCAGTGGGGATCGAGCCCACCGAACAAGAGTGGCTTGGTGCTCTTGCACGACGCTCGGACCAGCCGTGGTACGCCGAGGCTCGCAAAGCCCTCGATGGCTGGGCGGCGGGCGAAGGCACTCCCGCAAATCGACTGGCCGCCGCACCGTTTTTCTACGGGCGCTGGGACGACAAAGCCCGAGCCCATGCGGCCGCCGAGCCGGTGCAGACCAAAGTAGGTGGGGCGGCTGTCTATTACGCGGAGGGCGCGTTCCACCCTGCTGCAACCAAAGACGCCTTGGCCGACGTTTCGGCTCCTGTCCTGGTGATCGTGGGTGAGCTCGACTTGCAACCCAGCCTGCGCGCCGCCACCGAGCTCGCCGTGCTGTTCCCGCATGCGGAGGTAGTTGTACAACCCGGAGCGGGGCACTACCCGTGGCTCGACGACCCAGTCGCCTTCGTCAGAACCCCCACAGACTTCCTCGGAGCGTGACCATTTTCTGCCTGGACACTGGCGAGGCCGCACGGACAAGCAGCAACTCGGCGAGAAGAGGCGAGAGCCAGAGGAGGCCCTCCTCGCGTATACGCGATAAGTGCCGTTCGGAGCGCGGTCAACGGCTGAGACGATCGTTATTATGCATTGGTTTTCTGAGTGCCTCTTCTGCGCGGACCCGTCTTGAAGACCACGCCGCCTGGGAGGCGCGCTAACCGTCGATAGGTACTCCAGGCAACAGGCGTTCGGGGCAGAACAGTCGGCGCCGTAACGCTTATTCGGCTCTCACCGGAACACGTTCCGGTCGCTTATCCGGCACGCCGCGGTGGGCGATGCCCCGGTTGGGCAGCGGCTGAGCCTGCCCGCTTCAGAAGGTGACCGGCGTCCAGTGGTGGCCCCCGTGGAGGTCATGATCATGGCGGTCGTTGTCTGGGACGACTGCACGAGACCGACGCCCTGCGCGGAACTGGTAAAACCCAAGTAGAAAGGACGGCCTCGGTAGACCACGGCCCAGTGGTCGCCACCGTCAAAGCTGGCCTCCAAGTCCCCGGGTGTGCCGTAGCGACTGGCCAGCACTACGCCGGGAGCAGGGGACGCCACCTGGTCGAAGTAGCTGCCAGGGGCCCCCGAGCTCGGGGCCGGCCTGGAACGTCTTGCCACCGTTGTCAGAGAAGTAAAGCCACGTCGACCCAGAGGTCGCCCCCCTCGGCGTGCTCCCAGCCGCCACATGACCCACGAAACCGCCTATGACGCATGCCGCGACCAAGTTCGCCGGTGTGGCGGCGGCCGGCACGGCGTAACTACGCCCGACCGAGGCACACGGAGGGGACCAGGCCACCCACCGCCCTTGGCCATCGAGCTGGGCGCTGCCGGAAGTGCCGCGGTCGTTGCCGTAGACGGCCCACCCGCTCTTTCCTTGGAGCACGATGGCGCCGAACGGTTGGGAGCCACCGCCGGCCCCGGTCAACGTCTGCGAGCTAGCCGCCCGCCAATTGTCACTGCCCACAGGGGAGCTTTCGATCATGGCCCCGTAGCCGCTGGTCACGGCGGTGGTGTCGGCCATGGCGTAGGCCCGGCCGGCAGCGGCCCTCAGGTCGAATATGGGGCTGTCGGCGACGAGGGCCGGGAAGGGACGAACGGGTCGCCAGCTCAAACCTCCGTCGTGGGTGGACCAAAGGACCGCCTCGATGGCAACAGTGCTGGGGAGCTGGGCGGGGACGTACAAACCCCCGTAGATCCAGCCGTCACGCCGGTCAGCGAACCGCACGTTTAGTTCTTCGCCACAGCACTCGCCCACGTTCAAGGCAAGCCCGCCGGTTGGCACGCGGTCCGCCGCATCCACCAGGGCCACTGGCAACGGGCGCGCCAACCAAGTGCGCCCGCCGTCCAGGGTCTCATGCAGAGCGAGGCACCCATCCGGGTGGGCGCAGGGGACGACTCCCAGCGCCCACCCGGTCCTCAGTGAAACGAACGTGACCGACACCGGGTTGAACTCGCTCCCCGAAGGGGCCACGACGGCCGCGAGCGCCCTAGAGCCTCCGTTCGCCAGGATGCTCAGGGTGACCAGGCCTGCACCCGTCAGCGCAGCTAGTCGCCGCGTCCATCCGCCGGGGGCCCGGCGCACAGCGGGGGGACCCGGCCGCGTGCAGGGCCGCTGGACAACCGAAGCTAAGGCTGAAGCACGTAGACAACCGGTTATGGCAAGACTGAGGCGTGTGGCAGCCGACTCGCCCGTGTTGACCGTGCCAGATGCACAGGCGTGGCACAGGTGGCTTACCGAGCATCATGGCGACGCAGGCGGCGTCTGGCTCGCACTGGCGAAGAAAGGCACGACCGAGCCCACGAGCCTCACCTACGACCAGGCCCTCGAAGAGGCATCGTGCTTCGGCTGGGTCGACGGTCAGCTCGGCTCTGGCGATGAGGCGACCTTCCGCCGGAGGTTCACGCCTCGGCGGCCAGGCAGCTCGTGGTCCAAGCGCAATGTCGCGCTTGTCGGACTGCTCATGCGCGGCGAGCGCATGCGGCCGGCGGGCCTGGCCGTCGTGGAACGGGCGAAGGCAGACGGGACCTGGGGCTCGGCTTACTCGGGCCAGGCCGCGATCGAGGTCCCGAGCGACTTGGCGTCGGCCCTAGGGGCCCACCCGGCCGCCCAAGAGACCTTCGACAACCTCAGTCGCGCTAACCGCTACGCCGTGCTTTACCGGATCGAGACCGCCAAGCGCAGCGAGACGCGCAAGCAACGCATCGAGCGGCTCGTGGAGATGCTTGCGCGCGGCGAAACCCTGCACCATCAGGCGCGCCCGGCACGGCCGTCGTCGTAAGGCTTCACTCGCCGCCGAGCGGGCCAGGTTAGAAGCGCGACCTGCATGTTCTGGCGCGCCGTCGGCGGACGCCCGGCGAGCCCGAGCCGTCGTTACGCGGCACCCTGGTCCACCTAGACGACCAAATAGGCCTGCTCCGTAACGGAGATTCTGGTCGCACTGGCTGTCGACGGCCACACCGAGCTTTGAGCACACGCCCGCGACGCGGCGGTAGCCCAGCCGACATCGTGATCGAGGACAGGAGGCGTGGCGCAGCCACGCCGGCCGTGCCCGGGACCGATCGACGAGCGCCTTTTCCAGCGCAACAGGACTGACGGCGTGACCGGGTGCCGTCCGTCCGTTCTAAGTTGCGGCCTTCGGCCCTCTACCATGACCTGCTAGTTTGCTGGCGGACGATGCTGAGTGACCCGGGTCATGAAATCGCCGCTTCGAGCCGGCTGGTGGCGACCGACGCCTTAGACAATCGGTTCGACGACCCGTCCGAGGAGATGCTCTGGCAGGTCATCTCGGGGTTGACGGCCAGCGACAACTATTTCGTCATGGTCCAGCATGTTCCTGACTCTTCCAAGGACGGGACGTACATCCAGACGGCGGTCCTCCCCGATGGGCGCTTTGCCGTGGAGTACCAGGACGGCGACCTGCAACACCACTTCCACGCCGAGGTCGACAACGTTCGGCGGGCGTACGAGGTCGTTGTGGCCTGGGCCTTCAGGCGCCCCGAATGGCGGGAAATGCTCGCTTGGGAGCCCGATTACTGAGGCCCCTTGGGACGTCTCTGGCACAGTAGCGCCGAATCGACCGCGGAAGCCGTTCCCAACAGCTGACAGCGTTCGACCCGGGACAGATTGTCAGACTGCGCCTCGATAATATGGGCGTTGGTTCTGGAACACGCTTGCAGCAGAATTTCCCACCTTCTCAGCGCCAAATCCGTCGATCTAGCTGGCTGAGCGCTAACAAACCGGTCCTTTTTGCTCTGCGCATAAATGGTGGATCTGCAACGCCGCATCCCGTCGTCCACATTTCATCGTCCCGGTTCGCCCACGCGCACTAACCAGTTAGCTCGGTCTGCCCCAGATGCAGATCGAGTGTACGACGACGTTCGCCTAACGGGTCGGGCGCACAGTTCCCGCGCCCGCTGGGCCCTGCCTCCCGTGAGTTCTGTGCAGTCACGGCCCCATGCTGAGGCGGCCCCGCTGTGCAAGCGTCAATTACGACGTTTCAGGGCGGCGCCAGGACAAATGACCTCAGCATGTCTTGCAGGTCAAGCTGATCGTCCCCGTCCAGGTGCTTGTGGAAGTCTCGTCAACGGTGTGCTCAACATAAGGGCCACCAGTAACACTCGCGGTGGCCGTTTTTCCCGACGAGCTGATAGGAACGACCGTCACGACATGTGGATCAACGACGAGGTAGGTGAGGTGGAACTGGCCGCCGGTGACTACGCCGAATTGCGGAAAGGTGTACGGCCCCTGCGTCTTATCTGACTCGCAGCTGGTCGCGTGGATCACCCATGTCCTGGTGTCCTTGACCGCGCCATTGGCGCCGACGACCAGGTTGAAGGTGCTGTCCACGACGGTCGTCGCTGCACAAAGGGGTGGGGCTTGGTATGTGGTATGGGTGACGATGTACGCTTTCCCGGTCCACACGTCGGCCGTGGGGAAGTCGGCTGACAGTGGTTCGGCTTGGTTGTTATCGAAGTCGCGGGCGGTGGCGATGAGGGTGATGATGGGTGGGAGGTTGTCGGGGACGGTGTAGGTGGTGGTGAGGGTCTTGGTGAGCCTGGACTTGTCGCAGGCCGTCGGGTGGTCGCCGTCGGTGGCCTTGTCGATCGTCAGTAACGGCGAAAGGCCGAGGGCGATTTCCTGGACACCCGACTCGGGGCCGTCGGAAGGTTCAGTGGCGGTGATATGTATCTTGATGACCTCACCGGGGTGGACTCTGGTGCCGTGCGGCGTGGTGGAGCCAGCGGTAAGGACCGGCCCACCCAACCCGCTCGGCAAGGTCCAGTAGTTCACCGCACTGAGCCCCTGGTTAGGACCGGGGCCGGAGATGACGGTCTTGTGACATCCAGTCCCAGCCCGCTCGCCCCGGGAGCCCCAGGGCCGAGCTCAGCACCCCTGTCCACCCGAATAGAGCCACGTGGTCCGCTCGGCCTGTCCACGGTGCCCACATCAATCGGCTCGAAGGGCGCTAGCCGCACATCCGATCAGACTGCGACCAGCCGGTCCAGGTACAAGACCTCACCTGGTGCCGCCGACGGAAGCCTCCCGTCCAGCACATAACCGGCGGATATGGGCATCCAGTGCAATACCTGGGAAGAAAACCAGCAGAATGCATACTCGGCGATATCGCGCACCTCGCCCATATGGCCCTCGCTGGGCAGCCGAGTGCAGAATATCCCGACGTGGCTTGGATAATCTGTGTGCGCGCGTTAGGTATGTGCGCGGTCAAGAAGTTCGCGATAAATAGCCGTCTCGATCTGGTTCAGCTACGACGCCCCGGTGTTGCGCAAGGCATCCGTACGCAGCGTCGTCCGGAACAAACGGGCCAACCTTTTTGTCCGGTCCTTGTCGTTGCGGAGGATCCAGGTGCACGGAGGGTCATCAGCAAAAGCGCGCGTCAATGCGGCCGCCAATGCCTCTACGTCGTCCTTGGTGGCTGTGCGCACCACAACATCGGCTGGCGCCACCGGCTGATGCTACCGTCCCTCAGCGCGCGCCGCTGTTGGCCGTGTGTGAGGCAGGCTTGGACAGTGGTCACCATCGACGACGTCCGGGCGCTCGCGTCCCGACTGCCTCGGTCCTATGAGGCCCTGGTCCAGGACCGAGTCAAGTTCCGGGTGGGCAGGATCGTCTACCTTGCGCTGTCGCGTGACGAGACGCTCATGGGCTTCGGTTTCCCGAAGGAGGAGCGCGAGGCATTGGTCACGTCCGACCCGCACAAGTTCCTCATGCCGCTGCCCTCGGACATGCGGTACAACTGGGCGCGCGTCCGCCTGGTTGCCATAGACATGGCCGAACTAAGCGAGCTCGTCCTCGACGCCTGGCGGATAGTCGTGCCAAAGAGCGTGGCTACAGCGTTCGCCAGTGCCGCTTGCCAGAGCGGGAAGGCCAACAGTTCGACGCCGCTGATCGAGCCTCCCGGGGCGCAGGGCACGTTGCCCAAAGCCAGGGCCAGGAGCGGGAAGGCTAACTAGGCCAACGTTTTACAGGAGCGTTTTGCCGCAGGCTTAAACGACCGTCGGGCGAGCCCGAGCCGTCGGCATGTTTCTGGCGGCTGGACGGCAGGATGAGGGGTGAGCCGCACGATAACGAACATTCCGCGGAGGCACCAACGCATCTACGCAGGTCCCCCTGGTGAGCTGCGACCGCTAAGGCTGGAAGGCCGCACGCTTGACGGCCTCGACCGAGCGGCGGACGTCTTCGTTGTCTGTAGACCAGTTGCTGACCGAGATCCGCAGTACGTCCCGGTCGTGCCAACGCGAGCCTGACATCCATGTTGTCCCATCGGCGACGAGCCGCGCCGTTACGGCACGGGTCCGCTCGTCATCGCCGAAGGCGATGCAGACCTGGGTAAAGACCACCTCGTTCAGGATCTCAGCGCCCTCGATGGCAGCAACTCCTTCGGCCAATGCCCGCGCGTTACGGACCAGCCCTTCGACCAAGGCGGCTACCCCGTCCCTGCCAAGGGACCGCAGCGCCGCCCATACGGGCACCCCCCGGGAACGGCGCGAGAACTCGGGCACCTTCTCGTAAGGGTCGCCGAGCCCGGACTCGTCCAGAACCAGGTAGTGGGCGGGCACCCCAAGCGACGACCGCATAAGTTGTCTGTCGGCGACGACGGCGATCCCACAGTCGTACGGCACGTTCAGCGTCTTATGGGCGTCGGTAGCCCAGGAATCGGCACCAGCCAACCCTGCCACGAGGTAGCGCAGCGGAGGGCAGGCCGCTGCCCACAGGCCGAAGGCCCCGTCGACATGCACCCAAGCGTCGCGTTGGTGGGCCAGCGCTATCGCCTGCGCCAGAGGGTCAAAGGCGCCGGAGTGGACGTTGCCGGCTTGCAGGCACACGATCAAGGGAGCCCCGATGGGCACCTCGCTTAGCGCGTCGGCTAGCGCGTCGAGCCGGATCCGCCCCTGGCTGTCGGCGGCCACGCGGGTCGGCACGCCGAGACCAAGATAGCGGAGAGCCAGGTCAACGGTCTCGTGGCGCTCCGCGCCGACCAGCACGTGGACCTTAGGGCCTCCCGCCAGGCCGGCAGCGCCTAAGTCCCACCCAGCGCCTCGCAACACAGCCGAACGTGCCGCCGCGAGGCCAGTGAAGTGGGCCATCGTGGCCCCGGTGACAAAGCCAACCCCCGCCTCGGAAGGTAAGCCCAGCACGTCCAACAACCAGGCTGCGGCTGCCTCCTCGATAGCGGCCGCGGCTGGAGTCGCGTAGCGGAGCGCGGCGTTCTGGTCCCAGGCGCTCACCAGCCAATCAGCAGCCAACGCAGCCGGAAGCGTACCGCCTATCACCCAACCGAAGAACCGGCCGGACTGCATAGCCATAAGGCCCGGCTCAGCACCTCGCGCCAACATGTCCACGACTTCGGCAGCGTCGCAACCCTGGGCGGGAAGCGGGCCTCCGAAGACAGCAGCCAGTTGGTCGGCGGAGGCGCTGGGTGCCACCCGGCGTTCGCCAACCGTACCCAGCCACGCCTGGGCGTGCTCGGCCGCGCGTGCCAACACCTTTTCGTAATCGGCGCCCTTGGTCGTCATATCGGGAGTTTCCCACACTGAGAGCCCCCCGTGAGCACGGTCGAAGGGCAAATGGGCATCACTCCCATCTTCGGGCCTCGCGCTGACAAACTGACGGCCTTCGCACACTTCGGCCGCTGCCCAAGCCGACCGCCACGCGCGGGCTGTCTCCCCAATAGATGCCGATCTGGCGCGTGCAGGCGTAAATGTGAAGCGGATTATCGAGCGCGTGTTATGTCGTAGGGGAGCAGCGCTCCGCCTCCCAGCAGTAGATGAACTCGCCACGTAGCGACGTGTCGAACTGAGGCAGGAGGTGGCACACCTGGAAATACGGGTCACCTTTCCCAATTGGTCGGTAATTGATCCCATGCGGCCCGGATGGCTCAAAGCCGGACCGCTCGTAATAACCAGGGTCGCCCAGCACCATTGGCCAGCCAGCACCTTCGGCGCGACGGAGTAGCTCCGTCATCAGCGCAGAGCCGATGCCCTCTACGTGGCGCGATGGGGTCACGCAAAGCGGCGCCACGGCGAGGGCTTCCCTGCCCCCCAGGTCACCGACTGCCCCAAGGGCGTGGGCCACAACTTCGCCGTTATCAACCACGACCAAGTCGAGGTCCTCGGGGCCGACACTAAGCGCCCAGGTGCGCGTGACAATGTCAACCTCGACGTCGCCGCCCCGCCCGGTAGCGCTGAAGGCTCCCCGCACCACGGCGAGGACCGCCGGCTTGTCGCTACTACTCGTCGACCTCACCGTCCAGCTCACGCCGTCGTAGGTGCACAGGTCGGTCACGAGCCCGCCAGCGAATTGTCTGCACTCCGACCTGTCGGCACGGGCGGCATCGGCCCGGTTGTCATGGCAACCGTTCGTCCGTCCGGTCGGTCGGTCGGTCGGTCGGTCGGGAGATAATGATCTATGACCTTGCGCACCGGCTTCACCGAGCTCCTATCGGTCGAGTACCCCATTGCACTGGCGCCAATGAGCGGGTGCGCCGGAGGTGCCTTGGCCGCTGCCGTCTCTAACGCTGGTGGCCTGGGGCTCATCGGCGGGGGTGGCGAGGAGCTCGACTGGTGCGTGGAGCAAGTCCAGCTCTCACTCCGCCAAACCGAGCGGCCATGGGGCATCGGCTTTCTCACCTGGGCACTGGAAAGCGCCACTCTTGAGCAGGTCTTGAGCTTTGGCCCGGCGGCGGTCATGTTGCCGTTCGGCAACCCGAGCCCGTTCGCCGACGAGGTCCGTCAGGCAGGAGCGCGGCTGATCGTCCAGGTCACTGACCTTGACGAGGCCAGACAGGCGCTCGATGTGGGTGCGGACGTCGTCGTCGCCCAGGGCAAGCGAGGCTGGTGGCCATGGGGGGTCGGCGGGCAACTTTGCCGTTCGTACCTGCGGTGGTCGACCTCGCGGCGCCGATGCCGGTACTTGCAGCCGGCGGCATCGCGGACGGGCGAGGGCTCGGCGCGGCTCTCGTCCTAGGGGCAGCGGGAGTGCTCATCGGGACGCGCTTCGAGGTCACTCACGAGGCGCTCGTCGAGCCCGCGGTTATCGACGCGATCTTGGCACGAAGCGGGGACGACACTGAGCGGAGCCGGGTACTGGACATCGCCCGAGGCTCTCCCTGGCCAGAGAAATGGAGCGGGCGCACGCTGCGCAATGCCTTTTTAGAAAAATGGCGGGGCCGGGAGAGGAGCTGGCTAGGGACGACGGCGCTATCCACGCTTACCAGGACGCCGCCGCCGGGGGCGACATCGGGGTCGTCCCCGTCTGGGCCGGGGAGGGGATCGGCCTCATCACTTCTCTTACTTCGGCTGCCGACCTCGTCACCCTGATCGCCAATGAAGCCGAGGAAGCGGTCCGACGGGCGGGAGAAATGCTGATGTCAGGCCCAGTTCTGTGATTTCTGCTCGGCAGGTTACTGCGATTAAGGACCACCGACGACCGCGTGCATAACCGAGCAGGGCGTCGGATCGTAGATCCTCGGTGTGGACGTAGGCCTCCCTAGATCCAACTCCGGGGACAACATGTCCCGGTCGACGCTCCAGGTAAATCGATGGCGCTCCTCGCGCCGTTATCGTTACCGTCTAACCATGAGCTGGGATGAGGCGTTCTCCCGCCGCTACGACGAATGGTCAGCCCATATGACCGCCGACATCGGCTTCTATTCGCGTCTCGCCCTTGAGGCCGACGGGCCGCTAGTCGAGCTAGCGGTCGGTAACGCACGCGTTGCTGTCCCGGTCGCCCAGGCAACCGGCCGGCAAGTCGTGGGCGTTGACAGCTCGCTCGCCATGTTGGAACAAGCTCGTGCCCGGGCGGCAAAGGCGGGCGTCGATCTCGACCTTCGCCACGCCGACATGCGCGATCTAAGCGTCGAAGAGCAGGTAGCACTGATCTATTGCCCGTTCCGAGCGCTCCTGCACCTCCCCACATGGGCGGACCGGCGACGCACCTTCGAGCGGGTGGCAGCATCGCTCCGCCCCGGCGGCCGGTTCGCCTGGAACGCGTTCGTCTTCGACCACCGCGTAGCCGCCCGCCTCGACGGCCAACACCAAGACCGCCCGCTGCCCCATACCGTGCGCTACAGCGTGGCGGACAACCGCATCGATTTGGTCCTTGACGAGGGTGGGACGAGCTCACTGTGGTGGGCGACGAAGAACGAGTGGCTCGGCCTGCTCGACATTGCGGGTCTTGAGCTCGAGGACCTCTACGGTGGCTTTTCCCAGGAGCCCTTCGAAGACCACAGCAGCGAGTACGTCTTCGTTGCCCGTCGCCCCGGCGTGTGATTCAGGCCACCAGCTGTCTCCACGGCTGCCTTGCCCTCGAGGCACATCCGGAGCACGCGCCCCGGATGTGGCGTTCGGGGCGCGCTCAACTGCCGAAAAGATCGCTATTACGCAACGGTTTTCTGAGTGCCTGTTCTGCGCTGCACGCCTCTTCAAGAGGCGCCGCCTGGGAGACGCGCTCACCGTCGATAGGTGTCACCCAGCGGCTCGCATCCGGGGCTGGTGACGCCGCTCCAGATCGATCCTTCGGCGTTCGGCGCCGGGCTAGGCGGGCCAAAAGCCGTGAACTGGAGCGGGTGCGAGCTCCGTACACGGGTTACGATGGCCCCGTGGACGATAAAACGGCTGGTCCACAGGCCGGTGGCTACAGCCTGGCGCTCAGCGACCAAGAACGGGCGCGTTATCGGATGATGGCAGCCATGGCCGCAGAAAACGAAACGGCAGAGTGGTTGGCGGCAGGCGTTGGACCTGGGGCGCGCGTGGCTGACGTCGGGTGCGGTCCCGGCGCCGTCTTGCGATTGTTAGCCGAGCGCGTTGGAGCGGCCGGCGCAGTGATCGGCATCGACTCTGACCCAGCTGCGGTGGCGATGGCCCAGGAGGAGGTGGCTGATTTTCCCCATGCCCAAGCCAAAGTGGGTCAAGCTGACGCCGCTGGGCTGGAGCCTGGGGACTATGGCGTAGTCATGTGCCGCCACGTGTTGGCACACAACGGTGGACGAGAAGCGGCGATCGTCGCTCATCTGGCTACACTGCTCGCCCCCGGCGGTTGCCTCTACCTCGCAGACGTTGACGCCACGGCATTGCGCGTCACCTCTAGCGAACCCGACCTGCAAGATCTGTCGGAGCGCTATCTGGCGTTCCATCGGGCCAGGGGCAACGACCTTTCTGTAGGCATGCGCCTCGGTGACCTGCTTAGCGGTGCTGACCTTGGCGTCGAGTGCTTCGCGTGCCGGGCTCCAGTCCTCCGCGTGCCACCGGGGATGCGGCCGCCCGCGTGGGCGGCGCGAAGAGAAATGATCGCTGAGGGGTTCGCCAGCGATGCCGACGTTGAGCGCTGGGCAGAAGCGTTTGCCCGTCTCGACTCCGCCGAGCAACGACCCTGGATCTTCCCCGCTACCTTTGTAGCGATCGGCCGGCGGGAGTAGACGGGCTGGCGCGCCGTGATTTACAGCTCTGCGGATGCACCCGCATCCCGCAGGCGCAAACGCCTAACACGACTACCTGTCGCGCGATGAGGCTCATGGTTGCGCCCGAAGTCACGAGGATTCTCGTCGAGCGGGTGGACGTGGACGGCCTTGAGCACAGAAGACCCCCGCCGTCCGGACAATTTGTCGGTGTGTTCAGTGCGGTCGGGGACGCCCAGTTGATCCGGCCATCACGTTCGCGAACCGTCTGATATGCATCATCTCGCGACGGGCGGGGGTGAAGAGGGCGGCCGACCGCCTCCCCTTGAGGCCCGAACGCCGGACCCGTTTGACCCGCCTGCCATGGTCTGACAGCATCGATATTTCGGCCCCTCAGCGTAGGGGCAACAGGGAGGGGTTGATCTCGATGATTCTCTTTACGCGAACGGTCACGGTGCTGGGGAACCCGCGCGAGACCGGAGGTTGGGCCAGGCGGATGGCGAAGCTGGTCACCGACAAGACGGGGAAGGAGACCGCACTGTGGGCCGGGCTGTCCGGAGCCGCGCCTGGCACCCACATCTTCTCTGCCTTTTACCAGAATATGGCGGAGTTCGCGACCGCTACCGAGACGCTCATGGTCGACGAGCAGTACCTCGACGGAGTCACTGAGGCCCGCCAGTATTTAGTCGGCCCGCCCGAGGACAGGCACGTCGAGATCATCCACACCGCCGGTGGTGAGTACCGGCGCCCGGGGCTAGGCGGCGTCGTACAATTGACGACCGCGACCCCCGACCTGGGCAAGCTCACCGCGGCCATCGGATGGGGCGTCCAGATCACCGAACTGGTATCCGAGATCATCGGCGAGCCGGTCTTCTTCGGGCGCTCGCTGGCAGGGCCGTTCGGCGAGCTGGCCTGGATCGGTGCCAGCGCGGACGCCAGCGCCTGGGACCGCACCCAGGAAGCGTTGAACAAAGACCCTCGCTACCTCGCCAGCATCGACGAGGGCACTCCTAACTTCGAGGGCGGGTCGGGCCACGTCATCCTCGGTCGCCGCGTCGCCTGACGCGACCCGGCTCGAACCGCCCGAACCACCGCTCCAGGGCTCAGAGAGGGAGCGACCGAACCGGCGATCGCGGCATTTGCGAGTTTCGCCCGCTTCGGAGACGGGATAGGCGGTGTTTCTTTCCTCCTCGTGCCCACCGTGTTATTGACCGGGAGCGCTGTGTTTGCCCTGAAGGCGAACTCGTGGAGTGCACGTGCCAGGATCAAGACAAACAGCAACCTTGTCCTGATCGAGTCCGTCGCCGGGCTCGGGGCATGGCTCATCACGCTCGTGCTGATATTGGTCGTGGGCTGAACCCCGGGCGAGGTCTAGGTGGCTGGCTCCTGAGGTGAGGAAGCCCTGCTCATAAACTTTTCAATCACAGCGGGAAGTGATGAATCAACTGCTCTGTTTGCGCACGTTGCGCGTTGCCCATCTCTCGCCCATCCATTAGACCCCACCCAGCAGAGAGCCTCCCAACGCCAAGGCAACGGCAGGCACTTGTATGGACGTGGAGACCAGGCCACGCCTGCCGCTCTTCCTGGCCCTCCCACTCGCCCCGGTGCAGAGCCCTCCCGGTCAGTTTGAAGGGCGGCTTCGGAACCGGGCGCCCGTCCGCGTGCTCGAAGCCACGGCGCCCGGCGGCCTCACCGCGGTCCCCTAGCTTGGATGTTCCGTGTGCTGCACTGAAACGCCCGAAGGCTACGACAGCCAGGTAGGCCCCAAGGGAATCGCTGAGGATCGTATGGGGGCGCCTGGAGCGCTCGAGGGCGTCCTGCACAGGCGCGACCCCATGGCTGCCAAAGCAGCGCTTGCCGCCCTGAGCGCTGCTGCGTTCGCCTACGTGACGACTGAGAGCCTCCCGGTAGGTCTCCTCCAGCCCATGTCGCACGCCCTCCACTCGTCGCTGGTTGCGACGGGCCGGCTTGTGACGGTTTACGCGGCGATCAACGTTGTGCTCTCGGCGCCCCTAGCTCACCTGGCCAAGGGGCTGCCGAGGAAGGCCACGATGTGCGTCCTCATGGCTGCCCTGGTGCTCACCTCGCTCGCCGCCGCCGCAGCCCCGAGCTACGGCTGGCTCATGGCCGTGCGGGTCGTGACCGCGCTCGGGCAAGCTCTGTTCTGGTCGCTCGTGATCCCAACGGCCGCCAGCTTGTTCCCGGCAGGGATGACGGGCCGAGCAGTGGGCTGGATCCTCGGCGGCGGGTCCATGGCTGTCGTCCTCGGTGTCCCCGCCGGCACATGGCTCGGGCAGCTGGCCGGCTGGCGCGCCGCGTTCTTAGGAGTCGGGGTGCTGGCCGCTGTTTTGTCAGCCCCGATCGCGCTGTTCCTACCCAGCTACCACCCTGCCGAGACCCATGCCGGGACTGGCTCGGCGCCCGACCGGCGACGCTACCGCCTCGCTCTAGCGACCACAGCCTTGGCCGTTGGCGGCTTCTTTTGCATGTATACGTACGTGAGCCCCTTTCTCACAAAGGTCGCCGGCCTCGCCCTCCGCGACGTGGCCCCTGTACTCCTCGTCACTGGATCGGCAACGGTGGCAGGGGTCTTCGCGGGGTCCGTCTTGTTTCGCCGGCGACCAAACATCGCCCCCCTCGTCCCCGTGGCCGTGCTGGCGCCGGCTCTGATCGGCCTCTACCTTGCCGGCCGCGTGCTCCCGGCGGCCATAGGCTTCGCTGCCGTCGTCTGCTTCGTTCTCGGCGCTTACGATGTCAGCAACCAAAACCACATACTCGAGGTGGCCCCGGCCAGCACGGACATCTCCTCCGCCTGGACCTCCGCTTCGTTCAATGTGGGCATCGCCGGGGGTTCTCTGGCGGGTGGCTTGGTGCTCAACGGGTACGGCCCTCGTGCGACGGCCCTCCTCGGCGGGGTGGTAGCCGTGGCAGCGCTGTTCGTAGCCGTTGCAGCAACTCGTCGGCGGCACGGCTCCACTATCAGGGTGTCTAAGGCCAGATGACCTCGGCTTAGAAAGCGTTAGACTGCCCATCGTGCAAAGGCGGGACAACCCGTACACCCCTGGGGCCGGCCGCAAGCCGCCCTACTTGGCCGGCCGGGACAAGGACGTCGAGGACTTCGCCTCCCTGATCGAAGTCCTGGGCGACGGCGGCGCCGAGCGCAGCCTTATCTTCTATGGCCTGCGAGGGGTGGGCAAGACAGTGCTGCTCATGGAGCTCGACATCTTGGCCTCCGAAGCTGGATGGGCCACGACCGACGTGCAGGAGGTCGGCTCGCAGCCCGACTTCCGCTCCACCTTCGCCCAGATGGCGTCTCGCCTGCTTCGGGAGATGAGCCGCAGGCACCGTACCCGCGACCGGGTCGAGCGGGCCCTCGGGGTTGTGAAGGCCTTCAGCATCCTGGCGCCAGGTGGCGTCCAGCTGAAGCTCGACGTGGATGCCGTGGCCGGGGTGGCCGACTCGGGAGATCCCGAACAGGACCTCGTCGACCTGCTCCGCGAGATCGGCCAGACCGCCGCGCAGGCGGGAAGCGGCGCCCTGTTCCTGATCGACGAGATGCACAACCTTGACGCCCCATCGCTGGCCGCGGTCTGCATGGCCTTCCAGGCCGTCAGCCGCGACGCGTTGCCTGTGGCGCTCGTTGGCGCCGGCCTACCCGACCTGCAGGTGCGCCTCATGCGGGCCAAGCCGTACGCCGATCGCCTCTTCGAGTACCGCGAGCTCGGCCGGCTCCGCGACGCGGAGGCAGACGTGGCTCTCATCAAACCAGCCGCGATCCTCGGCGTCGACTTCCAGAAGGAGGCGGCCGTGGAAGTGCTGCGCCTGTCTGCGGGCTACCCATATTTCCTTCAGGAGTACGGCCGCGAACTGTGGAACGCTGCCGAGCGCTCGCAGATCACCATGTCCGACGTCGAAGAGGTGCGCGACCTCGTACGGGACCAGCTCGCCCGCACTTTCTATGGCACCCGCTTCGAGCTGGCGAGCGAAGCCGAGCAACGCTACCTGGCGGCCATGGCCTCACTCGGGACGGCACCGTATGCCAGTGCCGAGGTGGCCCGAGCGTGGGGGGCGGACAACCAGCGGCAAACCTCGCCCCATCGTGACAACCTCATCCAAAAAGGGCTTATCTGGTCGCCGCGGCGCGGCCAGGTCGACTTCACCGTCCCGCTGTTCGCCGAGTTCCTGCTCGAGCACCATCCGATCGGCGGCTTCGGTGATGAATGAGGTTATACGATTCTTGCGTGATCTTGCTGTCTTGTTGCGCTGATCAGTACAATTCGGGTAGTCCCGCCTGGAGCGCACCGTTACGATGGCCGCCGTGAGCGTGCTCGTCGAGGCCAGAGGCCTAACCAAGCGGTACCCCGCCAAGGACCGTAAGTCGGAGCCCTTCACCGCCGTCGACGGCATCGACTTCAGCATCCGGCAAGGTGAGGTGTTCGGCTTCCTGGGCCCCAACGGAGCGGGCAAGTCCTCGACCATGCGCATGCTCGGCTGTGTCTCCCCGGTCACCGGCGGGACCCTCACGGTCCTCGGTATGGATCCGGTGACGCAAGGTCGGGCCATCCGAGCCCGCCTCGGGGTCGTAGCCCAGGACGACGCCCTGGACTCCGAGCTCACCGTCCGGGAAAACTTGCTTATTTACGGCCGTTATTTCGGCCTGCCGAAGGCAGTGATCTCCGAGCGGGCGGAAGAGCTCTTGCGCTTTGCCCAACTGGAGGAAAAGGCACCCGAAAAAGTGAGCGCCTTATCGGGGGGTATGAGACGCCGGCTGACCATCGCCCGCTCGCTACTGAACCGACCTGAACTGCTGCTGCTCGATGAACCGACCACCGGGCTGGACCCGCAGGCGCGCCATATCCTGTGGGACAAGCTGTACCAGCTCAAGCAACAGGGCGTCACGCTCGTGCTCACCACCCATTACATGGACGAGGCCGAGCAATTGTGCGATCGGCTAATTATCTTGCACATGGGCGGGATCCTGGCCCAGGGTTCACCCCGCCAGCTGATCGATGAGCATGCGTCGCGCGAGGTCCTCGAACTGCGCTTCGAAGGCGGGGCCGAAGCCGTGGCCGCGGAAAAGATCCGGGGCGCCCACCTGTGCGAGCGGCTCGAGGTGCTGCCGAGCCGCCTGGTGTGCTCGACCGACGACGGCGAAGAAGCCCTGGCCGCCGTGCACCGCTTGGGCATCAACCCTGTGAGCGCACTGGTACGGCGCTCGACTCTCGAAGACGTGTTCCTTTCCCTCACCGGCCGGAGCCTGGTCGATTGACGGCCACAACCAGCCCTCCCACACGAACTGCTTTTTCGTTCGGCAAACCGAGCTGGTCGGCGGTGGTGCGCGAGTTCAAGTACCACCTCTTCCGGTACCGGCGGACGTGGCGGGGCACCGTGGTGATCAGTGTGGTCAACCCGTTACTTTTCCTCGTGGCCATAGGCCTCGGGCTGGGACGAGTGGTGAGCGATCATGCCGCCGCTCTTCACGGAACGCCTTATTTGGCCTTCTTCGCCCCGGGCATGTTGGCGGCGGCAGCCATGCAAAACGGGATCGTCGAGTCCGCCTTCCCGGTGAGCCGGGCTACTGCACCAGGTGGCAGCTATGCCGTGGCTGTGACGACCCCGCTCGAGTCCACGGACATCATGCTCGGCCACGTCATGTTCATGGCTCTCCGCATAGCGATGAGCGCGACCGCTTTCGTGGTCATCATGGCCGCCTTGGGGGCGGCGAAGTCGCCCTGGGTGCTCGTGGACATCCCCGCCGCCACCCTGACTGGGCTCGCCTTCGCCGTCCCTACCACGGCTTGGGCGGCGAAGGTCGCCGACCCGCAGACCGTTAGCAAGCTCTTCAAGTGGGTAGTCATGCCGCTCTACCTGTTCTCGGGCACGTTCTTCCCCGTCAGCCAACTACCCCTGGTCCTGCGGGTGCTGGCCTACGTGACGCCTCTCTGGCACGGCGTCCAGCTGTGCCGCTCGCTCAGTTTGGGCACGGCGTCCCCGGCCGCCGCACTAGGCCACGCCGCCTACCTAGTGGGACTTTGCCTGGTGGGCATCTTCCTGGCTCGGCGCACCTACCGCCGCCGTCTCTATGTCTGAGCAACTTTCGCTGCGCTCCGCAGGTGCGATAGTCACTCGCCACTGGTGGGTGGTGCGCAGGGACAACCCCTGGTCGCCTTTGGTCGAAGGCCTTTTCGAACCTTTCCTATACCTGATGTCCGTCGGTGCGGGCATCGGCACCCTCATCGGCCAGCGCGGCCAGACGTTCGCCAACGGCTACAGCTACGCCTCCTTCGTTGCCCCGGCGCTGCTGGCGACGTCGGCCATGAACACGGCGGCCAACCAGACCATTTGGGGCATCTGGTACCGGCTGAAGTTCGGGAAGTTTTACGACTCACTGGTGACCACGCCGTTGACGACCACCGACATAGCCGTGGGAGAAGCATGGGCGGCAACGCTGAGAGGAGGGCTGGCAGGCATCTGTTTCCTAGGCGTGATCACGGTATTGGGAATGGTCCACTCGCTGTGGGCGCTGGCCGCGCTCGGCGCCGTGATGCTCATCGCATTTTCGTTTGCCAGCGCCGGGCTGGCCGTTGCCACGCTGATGCGAGAGCTCCATCACAACCAGTACGTGCAACTGTTCATGCTGCCGATGTTCCTTTTCTCGGCCACTTTCTATCCCTTGTCCATCTACCCCGTCGTGTTACGCGACATCGTCACCGTGCTTCCCCTGTACCAAAGCACGGTGCTGTTGCGTGGGCTTACCCTCGGCGAGGTAGGTAGCACTCAGCTGATAGCTGTCGGTTACCTCGCGGTGATGGGGGGCGGCGCATTGTGGCTCAGTACGCGGCGTCTCGGGCGGCTGCTGACACGCTGAAAGCCGGTGACTATCTACGTATCGCTGTCATGTCCGCGTAGCGGCCCCGGCCGCGGCGCCACTCGGGGCGGCTTCGTCCAGCGCCCGCATCTCGTCCTCTGACAGCTTCACGTTGACGGCATCAATGTTCTCCTGGAGGTAGGTGCGCCGCTTGGTCCCGGGGATGGGCACAACGTCGTCTCCCTGGGCCAGCACCCAGGCCAGGGCGACCTGGCCAGGTTTCACGCCGCGCTGGTCGGCCAGCTGCGTCACCCGGTCGACGAGCTCGAGGTTCTTGGCGAGGTTGTCGCCCTGGAAGCGCGGGTGGGCCCGCCGGACGTCGTCGGGGGCCAGGCCCTCGAGGTTGCGGATCGCGCCGGAGAGGAAGCCGCGCCCGAGCGGGGAGTAGGCCACGAAGCCGATCCCGAGCTCGCGAACTGTGGCGAGCACGCCATCGTCTTCGACGTCACGGGTCCAAAGCGACCACTCCGTTTGCAAGGCGGTCAAGGGGTGCGTGCTATGAGCCCTGCGGATCGTCTCGGGGGCAGCCTCGGAGATCCCCAGGTAGCGCACCTTGCCCGCCTGAACGAGCGCGCTCAAAGCGCCCCATGTCTCTTCGATGGGGACCTTGGTGTCGACCCGGTGCTGATAGTAGAGGTCAATATGGTCGACGCCCAGGCGCTCGAGCGACGCGTGTGCGGCCTTGGTCACGTACTCGGGCCGGCCGTTGATGCCGAGCCTACTGCCGTCGGAGTTGCGCTCATTACCGAACTTGGTGGCGAGCACCACCTGCTCCCGCCGGCCGGCGATCGCTCGGCCCACCAACTTCTCGTTGGTGAACGGGCCGTACATGTCGGCGGTGTCCAGCAGGTCGACGCCAGCGTCTAAGGCGGCGTGGATGGTGGCGATCGACTCGTTCTCATCGCCGGTCCCGTAAAACTCGGACATGCCCATGCAGCCGAGGCCCATCGCGCTCACGGTCAGCGCAGTGTTACCGGTCCCGAGCGTGCGGCGAGGATAAGCCAAGACGTCCTCCCTCTCTAGGTTTTGTTGGTCGCCATCTTGGCCCAAGTGCGCTCCCGGGCGGGGACTAGGAGCGTGGCAGATCGGACGCCCCCGGGCACGCTCGACCAGGACCGGCCCCAGACTGAGAGCAAGGGTTAACCCGGGACGCTCAGGCTAGAGACGTGGGTCCCATTACGGCGGAAACGGTGGACAAGGCTCTCGCCCGGTCCTAGCGTCCGTCACTGCGACCCTCAGGACTGACGGCCCAGGAGGACCTAGGGCCAAGATCTCGGCCTTTAGACGTTGGAATTCCTCGGCCGAAACCACTCCCCGGTCGCGCAGGTCGGCCAAGCGGGCCAGCTGGTCGGTCTTGCTCCCATGGCCGTCGGAGATGTGGTGCGTGTAGCTGTGCCATGCCGTCTCTTGGTCTGCCGCGGCTTGAGCCTGATGCACCCGCATTTTGTCACCACGGAAGATCAGGTACAGGATGATTCCTATCAGCGGGAAGAGGATGACCAGGAAGAGCCATAACGCTTTTACCCAGCCCTTCATGTCGTGGCTGCGAAATATGTCGATAAAGATCGAGATCATTAGCCAAATCTCGATGAAGAAAAAGGCGAACCATAGGATCGAATAGGCGACCTGGCCGGCTCCGAAAGTGGCAATCATGGGATACTCCTATGCGGGTAAGTGGTCGCTCATGAGCAGCGACGGGTCAGCTGACGTCTTTGGCGGCCTCTTCGACAGCCTTGTCGACGTCTTTCCAGAGCACGTCGAGTTCCTTGGCGACGTGCTTCTCGGCCTTCAACTGGGCCTTGTTCAGCGCCTCCTCCAGCTTGCCCTCTCCGACAACGACCAGGGCGGTCTCCCCATGGTCTATAAGCTCCCCGAGCTCTTTGACGTCCGAGCGAGACAGCCCACGCCACAGATGGCCGATCGCCGCACCGACAGCCGCTCCGGCCAACACGGTCCCGGGGATCGCTGGCGGGAACACGATGCCGATCAGGGCGCCCACAACCGCGCCGCCCCAGCCGCCGCGCTTAGCCGCCAGCTCGTGCTCGTGGAGCTGAACCTTGCCTTGCTCGTCCTTCGTGACCACGCCGACGTCGTAGGTGCCGACAAGGCCGGCCGCGTGGAGGTCCTTGACGACCCTATAGTCGACTTCCGCGGCTGCTTTGTTCGGATAGGTGCCGATGTAGATGAAGACTGCCTCCGGCTTTGCCATGTGGTTCCTCCTGTTCTCATTGCGGGTTGATCTTCGTAAAAGTAGACCATGCACACGGGTGCTGTGTCCCCAGTAGTTTCGACTGATCTTCGGAGTGCGGACCAACCGCCCCAGACGCAGCGTCCCTCTCAGGACCATAGAGTGTCCCTAGGCCCGGGCACATCAGGAGGTAGGCGAAGTGGGCGTTCAGGTCGTCAGTCACCCGCTAGCCAGTTCCATGCTCGCCGACCTGCGCGACCGCAACACGCCACCCCCCTTGTTCCGACTGCTCGCCAAACGATTGGCCCTGGTGCTCTGCCTTGAAGCGACCAAGGGCATGCTCACGACTCCGGTCGAGGTGGAAACCCCGTTGGCACGGGCGGCAGGAGCGCGGCTGGCACAACCTCTCGTCGCTGTCCCGGTACTGCGGGCCGGGCTCGGGATGCTAGACGCGGTGACGGAGCTCTTCCCCGAGGTCACGGTTGGCTACGTCGGGCTGGAGCGCGACCACGCAACCTTCGAACCCTCCCTCTACTACTCCAAGCTCCCCCCGCTGGAGGGCCGCGCCGTGCTCCTCCTCGACCCGATGCTGGCGACAGGCGCTTCGGCCGCCGCAGCTTGTGGGGAACTGGAAAAGGCCCGTGCCGCCCAGATAACCCTGCTGTCGGTGGTGTCGGCACCCGAGGGCATCGCCCGCCTCCAGGACCTCCACCCCGCAGTCAGTATCGTCACCGCCTCGATCGACGAAGGCCTCGACCAACACGCCTACATCGTCCCCGGCCTCGGCGACTTCGGGGACCGCTTGTTCGGGACCGTTTAGATCGTTCAGCGGACGACGTCTGCCAGCGAGCGCACAGCGAGACTGGGAGCTCAACTCGAAAGGCGTCGGCCCAAGTCGTTGGCGGACTGGTAGTCATGGCGTCGGAACGTGCCGGCGACCAGGACGGCCCCCAAGGGATCCGATTTCTACAGGCGAGGTGGGAGAACCGAAGCGGTGCGCGGTGATGGCGATTGCCTGTTCTTGCACGAACGTAAGGAGCTCAACTCGGCCGGCCTCGACGACGGGCTGTGCGTAGACGGCGATCTCCGGCCTGCCGCCGCTGTCCTCGGCGAACGCAGCGCGTTGGCCGCCCACCAGCCGGACGCGTCCCGCGCTAAGGCCGGCCAGAGCCGTGCGCCAAGCCGACCTGTCCTCTACGACTGGGGCCGACCCGATGTGTTCAAGGGCCTCAGTGATGACCGCGGGTAAGGGTTCGGCGACCGAGATGCGCAAATCCGACCCAGCCTGCAGCCCGGCGGCCACGACCCGCACGAGCTCGGCGGGTGTGCCCGCCTCGTGGCGGACCCAGACCGGGACCGGGACGTACCGGAGCACGTTCTGCTCTACCCGCAAACCACTTACATCGCGGGCGGTGCCGAACTCGCTTTGCCAGGCGGCGGCGTCCGAACCAACGGAGCGATCAAGGAAGCCGCGCTGTTCCCGAATGAGAACGGTCGAAACGAGATCGATTAGCTGGCGAACTGCTCCGGGCACCGGGGCGGTGACAATCGCTGGGGCGGAGGTCCAGTCCGACAGGCCGACGAGATAGTTGGGCCCGCCTGCCTTGGTGCCGGCCCCCACGGCCGACCTTTTCCAGCCGCCGAACGGCTGCCGGCGAACAATTGCACCGGTGATGCCGCGGTTGACGTAAAGGTTGCCGGCCTGCGCCCGGTCCAGCCATAAGGAAATCTCGTCACGGTCAAGCGAGTGCAGCCCAGCCGTCAGCCCGTAGTCGACCTGGTTTTGCATATCAATCGCCTCGGCAAGGTCCTCGGCGGTCATCAACCCAAGGACTGGGCCGAAGTACTCGGTCAAATGGTACTCGGACCCGCGCGACGCCGGACTTGACCCCGGGTGACCACAGGCGCCCGGTGTCATCGAGCTGGCGAGGCTGGACCAGCCACGTCTCGCCGGGCGCGAGCTCGGTGAGGGCTCGGCGGAGCTTCCCGGCAGCGGGTTCGATGAGCGGGCCAATCTGGGTCGTTGGGTCAGAGGGCCAACCCACCCTGAGTGACGTAGTGGCGTCAACCAGTTGCCTAAGGAACCGACGCGAACGAGCAACCGAGCCGACGAGGATGCACAGCGAAGCGGCGGAGCACTTCTGGCCGGCGTGGCCGAAGGCTGAGGCAACGATGTCCTTCACCGCTAGGTCGAGGTCTGCGCTCGGGGTGACGACGATTGCGTTCTTGCCGCTGGTCTCGCCGAGCAGCGCCAGATCGGGGCGGAACGAGCGGAACAGCGCAGCGGTCTCGAAGGCGCCAGTGAGCACTAACCGGTCTACGCGCGGGTCGGCTACCAGGCTGCGGCCTAAGTCGCCCTCGTCGACGTGCACCAGTGCCAGTGCATCGGTTGGGATACCGGCGTCCCAAAGTGCCTGGACCATGATTGAGCCGGTTCGCCGCGCTTGGGTCGCCGGCTTGATCACGGTGCCCGAGCCGGCTGCGAGAGCCGCCAGCGTAGACCCGGCCGGGATCGCAGCTGGGAAGTTCCACGGAGGTGCAACCACAGTCAGCTTGACAGGGACGTGGCAGGCGCCGTCCACTTGGTCGAGGTCTTCGGCCAAGGTCGCGTAGTAGTTTGCGAAATCGATCGCCTCGGACACTTCGGGATCGGCCTGGTCCAAAGTCTTACCGCACTCGGCCGCCATCACCTCGACCAGGTCGGCCCGGCGGCGCTCGAGCTCGACGGCGGCCCGGCGAAGCACCGCTGCCCGCTCGGCGCCGGACCGCGCACCCCAGCCACTACCGGCCACTGCCGCGAGGATGCTCCCCAGGACCGCTGCATCGGTAACGGTATGCGCGTCAACCAGGTCCGCGCCGAGGGTGGACGTGGCGACCTTGCCGATGATCTCGCGCGCCCAGACCCGGTTGCCCGGCACGGACGGATCGGTGTCCGACGTGTTGTCGAAGCCGTCTGGCATTGTCGGCTGCTGGGTGCGACGGTCCTGTACACGGTTGGCCGCAGGCACGAACTCCGGGCCCTCTCCGTCGAGCACCGACAATGACGAGAGGAACCGCGACCGCTCCCGCTCGAACAACGACATGTCGTCGTGCAGATCGAACACCGACGACATGAAATTATCGCTGCTGGCACCTTCCTCGAGCCGCCGAACGAGGTAGGCGATGGCCACATCGAACTCGTCCGGGTGGACCACAGGCGTGTAGAGCAGCAGTCCCCCGACCGTCTCCCGAACGGCTGCAGCCTGGCCGGCGGCCATCCCTAGCAGCATCTCGAACTCGATGCGCTCCCGCACTCCCCGCCGACCGGCCAGCACCCATGTGTAGGCAACGTCGAACAGGTTGTGACCCGCCACCCCGAGCCGCACGTTCCCCAGCCGCTCCGGCGTCATCGCCCAACGCAAGACGCGCTTGTAGTTGGCATCTGTGCCCTGTTTCGTTGCCCAAGTAGCGAGTGGCCAACCGTGCAGCGCAGTCTCGACGCGCTCCATCGGCAGGTTGGCGCCTTTGACAAGGCGGACCTTGATGCAAGCCCCGCCACGCTCACGACGGTCCGCTGCCCAAACCTGTAACCGGCGCATGGCCGACAGTGCATCGGGCAGGTAGGCCTGCAACACAATGCCGGCCTCCAAAGCTAGCAACTCCGTCCGGTCCAGGACCGCCATGAATACTGCGATCGTCAAGTCGAGATCGCGGTATTCCTCCATGTCCAGGTTGATGAACTTCGGCGTCGACGCACTCGCGGCCAGCGTGTAGAGCGGAAGGAGCCGCTCGGTTATGTACCCGACCGCCTCGTCGAATGCCCACGCTGGGACCGGCGGCACCGTGGCCGATACCTTGATCGACACGTAGTCGACATCCGGCCGCATGAGCAGCCGTCGAGTCCCGTCAAGACGGCGCTCGGCCTCTCGCTCCCCCAACACAGCCTCGCCGAGCAGGTTGAAATTGAGCCGGGTTCCCGGCGACTGGATGCGGCCGACAGTCCGCCCAAGCCGGCCGTCAGTCGCGTCGACGAGGAGATGGCCCACCATCGATCTCAGGGCAGCGCGTACGACGAACATGACGGCGCCCGGGGCCACGGGGCCTAGCGCCGCCGCGAAGCGGAGACCCAGGCGCAGGTACCACAACAAGAAGCGCGGTGGACGTGCGGCCAACTCGCGCAAACTGGCCGCGGCGACACGAGCGTCCTCTGGGCGGATCACCCGGTCGACGAATGCGACCGTGAAATCGAGGCCATCGGGATCCTTCAGGAGGGCAGCAAGCCGCCGTGCCGCCCGACCGTCGGGCCGTGCCGCCGCGACATCGAGCCAATGTCGCACGAGTTCCTCGACCTCCGCCATGAAGGCGGTATCGCTGCTGCGCTCGTCGGCGGTCGACATGGTCATCGTCCGCCTTAGCAACCTAATGCTAGCTCGCGGGCAAATTGGGGCATGTCCACCCGGATGGTGTAGTTCAGAACACAAGGCAGGATGGAGGACTGAAAACGCCGCAGGTAACTGAGAGCGTTTACGGCCAATGACCCAACCTCGGGAGTGAAAATGCGTATCGGTGCAGGACTTGACGCTCGGTTAGGCCTCCAGTTCGACGAGCTGCGTGAAGCGGGGCGGGAGGCTGCTCGGCTGGGCTTCGAGAGCCTATGGACCCCCGCAGGAGGGATCCCGGACGCCTTCCACGTCTGCACCGCTTGGGCGTTGGACACGCCGCTGCGTACAGGGATATCCGTTGTACCAGCCGCCCGGATGTGGGGCCCGCTGGCGTTGGCGGCTCAGGCGGCCACCGTGGGCCAGCTATCCGACGGCCGCTTCATCCTTGGTATCGGGACCGGAGGGTACGGCCCAAGGTTCTGGGCGTCGGTCGGGATGCCAAACCGACCTGTCGCCGTCATGCGTGACTACCTCACGGTCGTGCGGGCGCTGCTGGCGGGCGAGACGGTCACCTACGACGGCCCCGCTTTGCGTCTCCGGGACGCCTCGCTCGCGCTCGGCGGCTTACCCCGTGTACCCGTCTACTTGGGTGCACTCGGCGCGCAGATGCTCCGCCTGGCCGGTGAGCTGGCCGACGGGGCATTGCTGAACTGGGCGACTACCGACCGGATCGCCGAGAGCCGGCGTCTCCTGCACCAGGGCGCAGCCCGTGGGGGACGCGGCCCGGCGGAGCTGACGCTGACCATGTACATCCGGGTTTGTATCGACGACGACATCGATGCGGCCCGTCAGGCACTGGGGAAGCAGGTGCTCAACTACGCCATGGCCCAACCGGGAACCCCGCTCACTGCGGGCTACCGGGGTTTATTCGGCGAGATGGGGTTCGGCGAAGTCCTCTCCGAGCTCGAAGAAAGGAAGCACAGCGGAGAAACCGTGGATGCTCTGGTCTCGGCCGTTCCCGACGAATTTCTGAACTCGGTCGGTTACTTCGGCTCCGCGGCGGGAGCACCCGAAGCCTTCGCTCGCCTATCGCAGGGCCTTGACGAAGCCATCGTACGCATCGTGACCGCCCGCCCAGGCCTCGAGCCGGTGGCTGCAACCTTGGAAGCACTCACTCCGGCCCGCATCCGCGAGGCACTCCAAGCTTGACCGACGTTGGCCGGGCGCCCTAACTTCCCAAGGCTCGCAGACGCTCGCGGGCTCCTGCGGGGACGCTGCCCCAGGGCTCGATCCCAGCGGCCTCTCGCGTGAACTTCACGAACATTGCGACGTCCTCGTCTTTGCTGGCGCTGAGGCTCTCGAGCCCCTCGAGCCACCAAGACCACAGTTCGTCCCCTGGCGGCATGAGACGCATCGCGAGTGCATGGGCGTCGAGCATCGCTTCGTAACTCCCCTCTGTCGCCGCCATTCGCACCAGTACTCGCATGCGCGGGTCCAAAAGAGGGTTGATCTTTGGCATCACGAAAGTGGGGCCAGCCGGCAGCCTCGCTGTCTTCTTGCCTAACAGCGCCATACGCTCAGCGTACCCGGAACCCACCGAGCGCCGTCAGCATGAACGTCGTCGGGGTAGATCGATATAGGCCGACGGTCGTTAACCACCAAGAGAAGAATAAGAGAAGAAGACGGCCGCGGCGGCCAATTTGACGACGTGACCGTTGCTCGTTGCCGTAGGGTAGCGAGGGCTACGCGGTGGCCGATGGGCTACAAGTTCTGGTAGGTGCGATGCACCCTCAGCCGCCGGCACTGCGGGCAACTAGCCCCGCGCGAGCGGGAGATCGGGGTCAATCCCCATGAGTACCACCACTGTTGGAAAGCTTGTGCACGACTTCGTCACCACCCCTCGCCAGCTGTTCATCGATGGCAAATTGGTCGATGCTAAAGCTGGCAGGACCTTCGAGACTCTCAACCCGGCGACCGGGGAAACTTTGGCCACTGTGGCTGAGGGCGACACCATGGACGTAGACCTGGCTGTGCAAGCGGCCCGTCGTGCGTTCGATACCGGGCCGTGGGGACGAATGACAGCATCTGACCGGGGACGCATCATCTGGCGTATCGGCGACCTCATCACCGAGCACCTAGAGGAATTCGCGGAGCTCGAGACGCTTGACAACGGCAAGCCACTCAGTGTGGCCCGGGTCGCCGACGTACCCCTGGCCGCTGAGCTGTTCAGGTACATGGCCGGATGGGCAACCAAAATCGAAGGCAATACCATCAGCCTGTCGGTACCGTACGCCCCGGATAGCCAGTTCCACGCCTACACCTTGCGCGAGCCCATCGGAGTAGTAGGCCAGATCATCCCCTGGAACTTCCCGCTCTTGATGGCAGCTTGGAAGCTGGCGCCCGCCCTCGCCGCCGGTAACACCGTGGTCTTGAAGCCTGCCGAACAGACCCCATTGGCTGCTCTTTACCTGGCCGAGATCATGGCGGAGGCCGGCCTTCCTGAAGGGGTCGTCAATGTCGTCCCTGGGTTTGGCGAAACCGCCGGTGCCGCGCTTGCCGCCCATGGTGGTGTAGACAAGATCGCCTTCACTGGCTCGAACGAGGTGGGGCGGCTCATCGCCAAGGCGGCGACGGGCAACCTGAAGAAGGTCAGCCTGGAGCTGGGGGGGAAGAGCCCGAACATCGTCTTCTCGGATGCGGACCGCAAAGCAGCGATCGCTGGTGCAGCAGGGGCCATCTTCTTCAACCAGGGCGAGTGCTGCATCGCCGGGTCGCGGCTATACGTCCAGTCCGACAGCTTCGAAGAAGTTGTCTCGGGGGTGGCCGAGATAGCCAAGTCCATCAAAGTTGGTGACGGCTTTGACTTCGGCACCCAGATGGGCCCTCTCGTTTCTAACGAGCAGCTGGCCACAGTCACTTCCTACCTGGCCTCAGGCCGCGAGGACGGGGCCGAGGTCCGGGCCGGAGGCCACCGTATGGGAGACCGAGGGTACTTCTTCGAGCCGACCGTAATCACCAATACCAGGCCAGAGATGCGCATTGTGAGCGAGGAGATTTTCGGGCCCGTTGTCGTAGCGGCCCCCTTTGATGACCTCGACCACCTAGCCGAGATAGCCAACGACACCCCTTACGGGCTCGGGGCCGGTATATGGACCAAGGACATTTCTAAGGCCCACCTCCTGGCACGGAAGATCAAGGCCGGCACGGTGTACATCAACTGCTACAACGTGTTTGATGCCGCACTGCCCTTCGGAGGGTACAAGCAGTCCGGCTGGGGACGCGAGATGGGCCACCAGGTCCTCGAGTCCTACACGGAGGTAAAGGCTGTCTGCGCCAAGCTGTAGACAAGTCGTCTGCCCTCAGTCGTAGAGCAGGCTCGTGACAGTGGCCCGAAGCTAATCTTCGGGCCACTGTCAGTTTAAAGGCCAAAGGCGAGAGCCATGTGGACCGTGCCTTTGACAGTCTTGAGCGTGGTAGAATTAGTAATTAGTAAGGCGTTGCTCCAGACCCCGGTAGCGCACATGATCTTAAAAGTGCCTACAAGGGTGGTGTCGATGCAATGCTCGTATTGATCGTCGTAGTGGTTGTGGTTGTCCTGCTGCTGGGCGGCGGCGTCCTGGCATACAACGGCTTGGTCCGTCGCCGCAACCGGGTCCAGGAGGCCTGGTCCGAGATAGACGTCGAGCTCAAGCGCCGCCACGACCTCATACCAAACCTGGTCGAGACGGTAAAAGGTTACGCCTCACATGAGAGCGCGACTTTCGAAGCCGTGACCGCCGCGCGTGCCGGGGCGGTGAGCGCCGGGGCAACCGGCGACCCCGCCAAGGTCGGCCCGGCAGAGAACGTCCTGTCACAAACCCTGCGATCGCTGTTCGCGGTGTCAGAGAACTACCCGCAGCTGCGCGCCGTCGAGAGCTTCCTCCAGCTGCAAGAACAGCTCACTGCCACTGAAGACAAGCTCGAGTACGCCCGTCGCTTCTACAACACCAGTGGTCGGGACTACAACATCGCGTTACAGAGCTTCCCCCGGAACCTGCTTGCGAGCTCGTTCGGGTTCCACGCAGTCGCCTTCTTCCAGACCGACGAGGCCGAGCGCCAGGTCCCCGAAGTGAGCTTCACAGGCCCGCCGAACGGCTCTATCCCCAACGGGCCCGCTTCTTCCGCCCCTCCGGTCCCGACCGGGTCCGGTCCCCCGACGGTTTGACCTGAACGCCGATGTACGAGCAGATAGCTAGGAACAAACGACGAGCTGCTGTGTGCGTCATCTTGTTTTTCGTCGTCTGGGTTGGCATCGGTGCGTTGCTCGGCTTCCTATGGGCGGAGCTTTCCCGCCCGTCTTCGGGGCCCAGCCCGGGCGTGGCGGGGGACATAACGGCGGGGATCGTGGTAGCAGCGGTCCTGGCTCTAGCCGGGATCGGCTTCTCGTTCACCTCGGGTAGGCGCCTTGTCCTCTCGGTATCGGGGGCCCGTCCGGCGGACCCGGGCCAGTACCGACAATTGCATGACATCGTCGAAGCCCTGGCTATAGGAGAGGGGTTCTCCAAGCCCGAGGTCTTTGTGATCGACGACCCCTCCCCCAACGCATTCGCCACCGGTATGAGCCCCCGGAGCGCCGCTATCACAGTTACTACGGGCTTGCTGGCAGTAATGAACCGCGAGGAGCTCGAGGGCGTCATAGCCCATGAAATGAGCCATATCAAGAACTACGACGTGCGCCTGCTGCTCATCGTCGGCACGCTGATCGGGCTGGCGGGACTATTGGCCAGCGTCGTTTGGCGCTCGGTGTTCTTCATGCGCGGCCGGGGGCGTCAGGGCGGCCAGTTGATGATCATCGTGTTCGCCGCCGGAGCGCTCTTCGCCGTCGTGGCCCTCATCTTTGGTCCCCTAGTGCGACTGGCCCTGTCGCGCCGTCGCGAGTCGCTAGCCGATATAAGCGGCGTCGGGTTGACCCGCAACCCGGTGGGGTTGATCAGCGCCCTGAAGAAGCTCCAGGCCAACGACAAACCCTTCGCCAAGTTCAACCACGCCACGGCGGCGATGTGCATAGACGACCCGCTCCAGCATCACGAAGGCCGGTTCCACCACCTTTTTGACACGCACCCACCGATCGCCGAGCGCATCACCGCTCTGGAGCAACTGTCCTACGCCCGAGCGGCATGAGCTCCAATGACATGGCCCCCGGAGAAGACGAAAGGAAACCAACCATGAGTGAGCCCACAGAATTTACCATTGGGAGCGCGGTCTCTTGCAGTGATGGCGTCTGCGGCGACCTGAGTCGAGTAGTCGTCGACCCCGTCGCTCGCGTCCTCACCCATCTCGTCGTCGAGCCGAAGCACAGCCGCGAAAAGGGCCGTCTCGTCCCTGTTGCGCTGGTGTCATCGACAAGCCAGGGAGTCCAACTGGCATGTACAAGGGCTGAGTTCGACGAGCTTGAAGAAGCCGAAGAGACACAATTACTTCCGGGCGGGACAGGGCAATGGGGCTATGGCCAAGACCAGATGCTCTCGTGGCCCTACTACGGCCTCGGCAGTGGGGCGGCGTTGAGTATGGGAGGTTCAGTCATGATGAGGAACCCCGAACCCCTAGTGGTCACTAACGACCGGGTGCCCTTGGGTGAGGTGGAGGTGCGCCGGGGGGAGCACGTGTTTGCCACCGACGGCGCGATCGGGCGCGTCCGAGGGCTGGTCATCCACCCAGGCGACCATTGTGTGACCCATGTGCTCCTCGACGAAGGCCATCTCTGGGGCGAAAAGAGGGTTGCCATCCCGATAAGCGCCGTCAAAGACGCCTCGGACGGCGTCCGGCTCAACCTCACCAAGGACGAAGTACGCGACCTGCCACCAGTGGAGGTCGATGAACATGTTTGACCTAACGGGCCGACAACTAGGTGGGCACGAGGGTGACAACAAATGGGTGCGCTGATCGGTGGAGGGCCGCACCGAGGACGATTACCGCCAGCACCACGACCACGATAACCCCTACTTTGGGTGCGAAGCTTGGGACGAAGCGGCGGACCTTGGCATCGTCGAACACGGCGCTACGGGCGAGATCGCCGATCAATAGGTCGGACCAGAACCAGTCCGGGGCGACGATAGGGAACGGCTCTGAGGCAACGTGCACCAGCTTGGCGCCCACTCCTGAAGCGTCAGCGACGATCGTGTAGAACTGATGGATGACCGCCCGACGGCGATATTCGTCGGCAGCGACCTGCAGGCTATAGGCGTGTTGGAGGCGGCACGCCTCGCCCGCGGGCAAGTGCCCGCGCAGTTGAGCCTTGTCGGCTTCGACGATATCCCATTAGCGCGCTGGTTGTCCCCGCCGCTCACGACGGTCCGCCAAACAGTGGCCGAGATGGCGGTCACGGCGGTCCACCTCGTCCTGTCCCAGTGGGAAAGAGTGAGCAAAGAAGACCGCAGCGTCGAGTTGGCAACCACTTTGGTGGTGCGGGAAAGTACCGGACCACCGCCGCGCACCGTCAGGAGGGCTTCATGAGCGCGCCAGCTAGGTTCGTGCACACTCAAGGGACCACCGTTATCGGGATAGACGGCGAGCCCGTTCGTCTGCGAGGTATTTGCATCGGCGGATGGCTCAACATGGAGAACTTCATTACGGGCTACGCCGCCAATGAGTCGCTCATGCGCTCAGGTGTACTGGACGTGTTGGGCCGAGAACGTTACGAGCTGTTCTTCGAGAGCTTCCTGTCAAACTTCTTCGGGGACGAGGACGCTGCTTTCCTCGCCTCCATAGGGGTCAACTCGGTCCGGATCCCGCTCAACTACAGGCACTTGGAGGACGATGCCGACCCGTTCGTAGTGAAGGAGGAGGGGTTCCGCCACCTGGACCGGGCGATAGCCGCCTGCGCTGCTAACGGTATCTTTTCGATAATCGACCTGCACGCAGTGCCTGGGTCGCAAAACCAACACTGGCACTCAGACAATGCCACCCACCGGGCGCTTTTCTGGGAGCAGCGCCAGTTCCAAGACCGGGCGGTACACCTCTGGGAAGCGATCGCGGACCGCTACAAGGACGAGGTGTGGGTGGCGGGGTACAACCTCCTGAACGAGCCGGCAGACGAGTCTCGCAAAGCAATCGGGCCCTTCTACGCAAGGCTCAACGATGCTATCCGCCGCGTGGACCGGCACCACGTCCTGTTCGTCGACGGGAACACGTACGCGACTGAGTTCGATATCTTCGAGGAACGCTGGGACAACACGGTGTACACGTGTCACGACTACGTCCGCTCGGGCTTGGGGCGAGGGCCCGTACCCGGGCCTCACTGATGGCGTTTATGTGGACAGGGCGACGGTCGAGGAGACTTTCTTGAAGCGCTCTGAGTATGCGCGGAAGACCGGCACCCCCGTGTACGTCGGCGAGTTCGGGCCGCTCTACATGGGGTACGAGGCGGTCGATGCGCAACGCAGGCAGATCCTCGCCGACCAGTTGGAGATATACGATCAGTACGCGGCCGGGTGGGCGCTGTGGACCTATAAGGACGTTGGACGCCAGGGCCTGGTGACAGTGGCACCGGAGTCGCCGTACCTTGAGCGCTTTGGCGGCTTCATCGCCAAAAAGAACCGCTTGGCCGCCGATCAGTGGGGCACCGACGGGGAGGGCCCTTGGGAGGTGAGCCGCCCGGTCCAAGAGCTCATCGCTCATGAGGCCCCAGACTTCGAGCCCTACCCGTGGGGCCGCTTCGATTGGGTACGGACGCTGCTGCTCAACATAACTGTGGCCCAGGCGCTGGCGCCGCAGTATGCCTCTGTCTTCGACGGCCTGACCGATGACGAGCTGGTTGCGTTAGCAGAGTCCTTCGCTTTTGCGAACTGCGTGGTACGCGAGCCCTTGCGTGAGCAGCTGAGCAAGGCCATGGGAGGATTAACAGCGGATTAACCGAGGGTGAACAGCAGTATCTCCCCGCTCAGATGGCAGCTCACTAAGGGAGCCCACGGTTGCGGGAGCTGGGTTCCTTAACCATTATTCAGATGTGACAGACGGGGCCGACACCTTTCACCGCGCTCAGCACATCGGGCCGGTGTCGCTCAGCCCTGAGCCGCCGATCGCCGATCACCCAAAACAGCCCGGCCCGATGAAGACCCTGGCCGGGAACCGGCCGCTAACGCAGCTCGTCATCGCCTTCGCCTTCGTCAGCACGGCCGAGTGGGCCTACGTCACGGCGTTGTCAGTGCACGCCCTGCGCGAGGACGGGACGATCGCCGTCGGTTTCGTGGGGTTGCGCTTCTTTGTCGGTGCCATCAGCAGTCTCATCGACACGCCGAACTGGCTGCTCCGTCACGGCCGGAACGCTCTGGCGTGGATCTCGACGGCGCGTGCCATTGGGTTGCTGGCTAGTGCCGTTCTCGTCGCCGCCGGCGCCCCGCTCGCTCTTCTCCTGGCATTGCTGGCTCTGGATTCGGCTGCCTCCGGCCAGTACCGGCCAGCCCAGTCGCGGATAGTTCGTTTCCTCGCCCGCAGCCCCCAGGAACTCGTCGCCTCCGCCACCGGGACGAGCACGGTGAAGACTCTGAGCCAGGCCATGGGCGGCGTCGCTGGCGGCACCCTGCTCGCGGTGACCACACCGGCTGTCGTGTTCGCAGGAGCGGCAGGTCTGTTCGTCGTCGCCGCTCTCTTGAACTTCCGGGTCAAAACGGCCCGGATGGTCCCCGACGAGGTGGTCCCTCCCGCCAAGGCGACGCCAATGTTGGCCCGCTTCGCCGGAACGGTCGCTGATGCGGCCCAAGTCACTCGACGCTCCCACCTCGGGGGCATACTTTTGCTCAGCGGCCTGCGCACTTTTGTGCGGGGGATGTGGTTGGCGGTCGCTGTCATCGCATCAATCCGATTGCTGCACGCGGGCAGTACGGGCGTGGGGCTGTTGATGTTGGCCGCCGGCGTTGGCTCGCTTATCGCCGCGCCGCTTTCCTCGCTACTGATCAGGCGGGCTCGGGTGGGGACCCCGGCAGTCGTGGCACTCGTCGCCTGCGGGGTGCCCTTGGCCGTTGTAGCGGGAGTGCCCGTTTTCAATCTCGCCATGGCCGTTGTCGTCGCCTGGGGTGCCGGGATGGCATTGGCGGACATAACGACCACGTCGATCGTGTACCGCTTGGTGGAGACGCCAATGGCCCCAAGGGTCACCGGCATCATCGAATCGACCAAGTTGGCCCTCGAAGGCCTTGGAGGTTTCTTGGCCCCGGTCCTGGTCCTGCTCATCGGTGTCCGAGGGGCCCTGTGGGTGGCGGCCGTGCCCCTCCCGCTCGTCGCCGTCGCCGGGTGGAGGATGCTGCACCGTATGGATGCCACTGCCGGAGAACGAGCCCAGCTGCTCGAGCTGGTGCACGGAGTCCATTGGTTGCACTCCTTGGACGTGCCGTCACTGGAAAACCTGGTGGGCCGCTTGGCACCCGTGTTCGTCCCCACGGCCGGGACTGATGTCGTGCGCCAAGGCGACGAAGGCAACCTGTTCTACATCGTGGTTTCGGGGAGAGCTGACGTGCTCGTCAACGGCTACGTCGTGGGGGCAATGAACCGGGGTGACAGCTTCGGCGAGCGCGCCTTGCTGCGGGACGTGCCCCGTATGGCAACGGTCAGATTCTCTGAGCCCTATGCGCCTACTTGCATTGTCACGAGAGAGCTTCCTGGCCGCAGTCTCCGTGGCCGACCTAGGGGATGCGCCCCGAGCCCTGGGATCCTCGGTGCCGGAGGGCGGCAACTGGACCAAGGCCCAGCTCGTTGACTGCCTGTCCCGGGTGTCCCTTTTCTCGCATGTGGGCACCACAGCATTGGCGCAGCTGGCGGACCGAGGCGTCCGGGAAGAGTGGCCCGCAGGCGCCTTCATCGTCAAGCGCGGCGATCGGGGGGACTGCTTTTTCGTGCTGCTGCAAGGACAGGCCGTTGTCGTTGCGGACGGCCACCAGGTCGAGCTCCGACCTGGTGACTCCTTCGGCGAGATCGCCGCACTGCACGGGGTGCCGCGCCAAGCCGATGTCATGGCTGCAACGCCGGCGCTCACGTTGAGCCTGCACCGAGACGACTTCATGCGGTTCGTCCCGGACATGGTCCCGCCCGAGGCACGAGGGTAGGATGCCGCCATGGGCCCCTAGGGGCCGGAGGAGAGGTGAAGCGTGACCGACGGAGTTGCTCACTCTCGGGTTGCCGTGATCGGTAGCGGCATCATGGGTTCGGCGATGGCCCGCAACCTGATCGCAGCCGGGCTACCCACGACAGTTTGGGACCGGTCGAAGTTGGCGACGGAGCCACTTTCGAAGGCGGGGGCCTCGGTCGCGGCGTCGGTGGTGGAGGCAGTCCGGGACGCGCAGGTGGTGATCACAATGCTGCCGACGGCGGAAATCGTTAGCGGGGCCCTCTTGGACGACGGGGTGAGCGACGCTTTCGCCCCCGGGGCGGTCCTGGCGCAGATGGGCACCATCGGCATGCCAGGGACGACCGACCTACTAAGCAGCCTCGCCAAGCTGCGCCCTGATGTGATGTTCGTGGACGCACCGGTCTCAGGCAGTAAAGGCCCCGCCGAGTCAGGCCAGTTGCTCATCCTGGCATCGGGGCCGCCCGAGGCGCGACCAATCGTGGCGCCCGCCTTTGACGCAATCGGCCGCAAGACAGTGTGGTTGGGAGAAGCGGGCCAAGGGACGCGTATGAAGCTGGTTGTCAACGCGTACATGTCTGTGCTGATCGAGGGCGTAGCCGAAGCACTTGTCTTGGCCCGCCGGCTGGGCGTCGAAGCCGCGCAACTGGAGGAGGTCATCGTGGGCGGCCCGTTGGACGCTCCCATTGCTGATGCCAAGCTGCACAAGATGGAAAGTGGCGACTTCGCCCCAGAGTTCCCCCTCGAGTGGGCCCTGAAAGACATCGACCTCGCGATCGGCGCTGCGGATGGTGGCCCGTTACCACTTTTGGCGGCGCTGTCGGCCCAGTGGCACGCGGGGGTCGACGCCGGCCACGGCCGCGAGGACATCAGCGCGGCGGTGCTGGCCCTAGGCGACCACGGCTAGGGCGGAAAACGGAGAATGGTCAGCCCTGCAGTGGGAACCTCGAGGAGCGGAGCGCCGAATCCCTGACATCATCTCCATCCTCGGCTAACGCCTCGGCTAACAGCTCGCCTAACGCCTTTCGGCTAACCGGGCGTGGTTGATGTACTTCGGCGTGGGTCGTCCTGTCCGGCGTGCCACGAGCCCAAACCTCCATCCGTACACACCGAGAAACGCCGGAGCACGCCGAGAAATCCCCCGCGCCCCCTGCGGCGGACCGCATGCCCCCGGAGGGTGAAGGCCGGCCTGAGGGCTCCGCGTTGTACCAACCTTTGGGCGTCAGCTCCAGCGTGGTTGAGCTAGTAGGTTCGGCGGATGGCCCTCTCCCGTCACCGCCGGCTGCTGGCCCTAGCCGCCCTCCTTTCCCCAGTGGTGGTCCTTGCCCTCTCAGGTAGCGCCCAGGCGGCCGTTCCGGTAGCCGGTATCTCCTTCGACGGCACGAGCGCCCACGGACGGTACACGCTCGCCTCTACGACTGCTTGCGTTGCCAACGACACCACCATCTCGGCGGTGTGCGTGCAACCGTCCTACCTCAACCTGACGGTCACACCGACGGCTAAAGAAGGCACTAAATGCAATGCTTACGGGGGTGTGGCCATGGGCTATATCCCCATCAAGGCCGACGGTGCGTTTACGTACGACGCTTACAACGCCGACAACTACAACCTGACGGTGACGGGGCACTTCACCACGCCCCAGACGGTCAAGGGCTCGATAAAAAACGTCGGCTTCGGCTGCCCGTCGGACACCTTCGACATAACCATCCCAGCCCTTAGTTGCCCTTGCGTCGTCAAGCGTTCTGGCAAAGACCGAGCCGTACCGTCTTGGCGAACATCTGGACCAGACGACGGTACGAGTCCCAGGCAAAGCGCTCGTCGCCCGAAGCCTCTGCCAGCGCCAAGACCGATAGGTCGTTGAGCCCGACGTTGAGGACTGTGTCCATCATCCCGGCATCGAAAACCTCGCCCCCGAGCGGGCACTGACAAGCAATGGGTCCCGCACGTCACCCAGACGGAGGCCAACGAGATCTTCCAGCCGCCACATCGCGAGCGTTGCCTGGAAGCGCAACGCCGGGGGTTCCTCGCCGCTGGTCAGGGTATTCGGGAACCCCCCAGCGTCTTTCGTTCAGTCGAACAGCATGCCCGTCACTTGCAACATTAAGGCTCTACCGCAGTCCAAAGGCTTCGAGCCTACAGTCGCTAAACAGTAGGGATGTTCGAGCGAGGGATTCGCATCTCGGTCAGGTCGCCCGCAACGGAAAAGGACGCCCCGGTGGCGCTACGTACGACGTCGACTGTCAAGCCGGGGGCAACTTCTCGCAGCCACAGCCCGTCGCAGACATCAAAAACGGCCAGGTCGGTGATGACCCGGTCAACGACACGGCGACCGGTGTAGGGCAAGGTGCAGTGGTCCACGATCTTCGGAGAACCCCCCCGATCCACATGCTCCATAGCCACGACTACGCGCTTGGCCCCTTCCACAAGGTCCATGGCGCCGCCCATGCCTTTGACCATCTTGCCGGGGACAACCCAGTTGGCGATGTCACCATCTACGGAGACTTGCATAGCCCCGAGGACGGCGAGGTCGATGTGACCGCCCCGGATCATTGAGAACGAAAGCGCCGAGTCGAAGAAGGCAGCACCCCGGACGACGGTGGTGGTCTCTTTGCCGGCATTGATGAGATCGGGGTCCTCTTCGCCGTCAAGTGGGTACGGGCCGAGGCCAAGTATGCCATTTTCGGATTGAAGCATGACAACTATCCCGGGCGGCATATGGTCCGGGATGAGCGTCGGCAGACCGATGCCGAGGTTCACGTATTGGCCGTCTTCAATTTCCAGGGCCGCCCGCGCCGCCACTTGTTCCCTCGTGAGAGCCATCAGCTGTCCACTTTCGTGGTATGGGCGACCGGGGTTCGAGAGCGGACCTTCCTACGCTCGATCAGCTTTTCAGCAGGACCTGCTACGACCACACGCTGCACGAAGATGCCAGGTAGATGGACCTCGTCGGGGTCGATTGCCCCAGGAGCCACGAGGTCTTCGACTTCAGCAATGGTTGTGCGCCCCGCCATAGCGCACACGGGGTTGAAATTTCGCGCTGATTTGTTGAACACCAGGTTCCCGTAGCTGTCGCCCTTAGCGGCCCGGACCAGCGCAAAATCACAAGTGATCGCTTCCTCGAGGACGAACTCCCGGTCGCCGAAACGACGGCGCTCCTTCGCCGGTGACGGCACGGCGACAGTCCCATCGGGCGCAAAGCGCCACGGCAGGCCTCCGTCAGCCACCTCGGTCCCCGCCCCGCTGGGAGTATAGAAGCCCGGAATACCGCTGCCGCCGGCGCGCAGCCGCTCAGCCAAGGTCCCTTGGGGTACGAGCTCCACTTCGAGCTGACCGGTCAAGTAGCGGCGCTCAAAATCCGCGTTCTCGCCGACGTAGGAGCTCGTCATCCGCCTGACCCGGTCATTCGCCAGAAGCAGCCCAAGTCCCCAACCCTGTAGCCCGCAATTGTTCGAGACTATTCTTAACCCATCGGCGCCCAGTTCGTAAACAGCCTCGATGAGGGTCTGAGGGACGCCACACGTGCCGAACCCCCCAACGGCCATGGACGACCCGGACGCGATGTCTGCCACAGCGTCGAGCGGGCTCGGGAAAACCTTGTTCATCGGGCCACCTTCATCCCCTCAAGACGTTGCGCGAAGAATGATCGCGTCGCCGAGCCCTCCGCCACCGCAGAGCGCGGCGGCCCCTGTTCCGCCACCCGAAGGCTCAGTTCGAGCGCCAGCGTGAGAGGGAGCCGGGCCCCCGACATGCCTATGGGATGGCCAAGAGCAATGGCACCGCCGTTTGGGTTTAGGTCCTCAACCGGGATGCCCATGTCGGTTGCGGATGCAACAGCAACGGCGGCGAATGCTTCGTTGACCTCAATGACATCGATGTCGCCCATCACAAAGTGCGCTCGGCTGAGGTCATCAGCGATGGCGCGAGACGGTTGGGTCAACAAGGAAGTCCCCGGCCCGGCGGCATGTCCGAAAGAGGCGATCTCAGCGAGGGCCTGGACACCCAAGCGTTCCGCCACCCGTCGCGAACATAACGACGAGCGCGGCCCCGTCAGAGATCTGAATGGCGTTCTCTGCCGTGATGGTGCCCTCACCACTGAAGGCCGGCCGCAGGGCGGCAAGGCTGGCAATCGACGCATCAGACCGGACGCCCTCGTCGTCAGGCATTACAAGGTCCTCACCCCTGCGTTGAGCTATGACGACAGGAATGATCTCATCGCTGAAGCGGCCGTCGTTGGACGCCAGGATCGTCCTAGACACGGGCAAACTTCTGCAATCTATGCACTTCTGGAGGCGCAAAACCACGCGCTACAGACCAGATACCGGCCACCTCGGCGAGATAAATTGATCCTTGACCGTCGACCCATATGCCGTGGGGTGCAGTGAAGTACCCGTCCTTGGTCGGATCCGGGTCAGCCCAGCGGAGGAGCACGTTCCCCTCGATGTCATAGATACTGAGGCGCGCTGGCAAGTACTCGCTGATGGGCCCGAGCCGCCAGGAGCGTTCGCCCGGGTACCAGCTCAGCTCGGCGACGTAGACGAGATCGTCCTTGTCAATGAAGATGTCCTGAGGACGCCGTATGTCGGTCCACTCCCCCAGGTACGCACCGTGCGGGTCGAATACCTGGATCCTGTCGTTCTGGCGGTCAGCGACATAGACGCGGCCGTCCCTATGGACGCACAGGCCATGCGGTGTGCGGAACTGCCCTGCGCCCGGTCCGGGTTCCCCCCATGACTGGAGGAGCACGCCTGCAGGGTCGAAACGGTGGACACGGGAGTTGCCGTAGCCATCCGAGACATACAGGTTCCCGTTCGGGCCAACCGACAAGTTGGTTGGCCTGTTGTAGGGCGGCCCGCTACGGGCGACCGAGCCATCTACGCCCGGTTGGTACCCAGTGTCACTCGCCACTCCAACCGGACCGATCGTACCTAGGAGCTTGCCATCGAGCGAATACCTGCCGACCCGGCCTAGGCCGTCATCCACTAGGTAAAGCTCACCAGCGTTCGACATGAACGTCCCATGACTTCGGGGGCTGAACCGCCCTTCACCCCAGGAGCCCAGAAACCCGCCAGCCTTCGAATAGATGCTAATAGGGTGCTCACCGCGCCCGTAGACGTAGACGTTGTCGTCGGTATCAGTACATACTCCGGCTACATCCTGCAGCGGCCAGCCCGAGGGACGTCTCTCCCAACCTTCCACAAGCTCAAACTGCAGACGGCCGGAACCGAAATGGACAGTCATGCCGGCGTCCTCTCGCTCTTCTCGAGGTCCACGTCATCTCCTGCTAAATGGCGATGTTCACGTACTTGGTGACGGTATAGCTCTCGATGCCCTCGGTGCCACCTTCCCGACCGTAACCCGAGCTCCTAACCCCACCAAATGGCGCTTCCGCTGTAGCAATGAGCATTGTGTTGATACCGACCATTCCGGCCTCCAAACGTTCAGAGGCAAGGAGCGCGGTCTTCAGGTCACGCGTGAAGACGTAGCTGGCCAAGCCGTAGGGGGTGCTGTTCGCTTGCTCGAGGACCTCGTCAAAGTTGGTGAAATGCGAGATGGGGGCAACCGGCACGAAGGGCTCTTCGGTCATTATGTCCATACCAGGACGCGTACCACTGAGCACCGTGGGGCGGTAATAGTACCCGAACTTGTGCTCGATGTCGCGCCCCCCTCCATTCGCCATCCTCGCCCCCTTCCTCACGGCATCCTCGATCAGACGGTCCGCGGCCACGCGCCGGCGGTCGCTAGTAAGCGGTCCGACGTCGGTACCCGGATCGCGACCGTCGCCGACAGTCAAACCCTGGGCAGCCTGCACGAACTTCTGCGTGAACTCGTCAGCAATGGTCTCGTGGACATAAAAGCGGCTTGGGGACGCGCATACCTGACCAGCGTTGCGGTACTTAGCCTGGACACACGAGCGGGCGGCCAGGTCGATGTCGGCATCGGCAAAGACCAGCACGGGGGCGTGGCCCCCGAGCTCCATTGTGGCCGGGATGATGTTGTCAGCCGCGGCGTGGAGCAGAGTTCGTCCCACAGGCACCGAGCCCGTGAGCGAGATTTTCCGTATCACGTTCGAACGCAGTAGCCGGTCGCTGATAGCTGCGGGGTTACCGGTGAGTAGGCTGATGGCGCCGGGGTGTACGCCGGCCTCGAGGCAAGCCTTCGCCAGCAAGCTCGCTGTTACGGGCGTTTCTTCCGATGGCACAACAATGACAGAGCAACCCGCCGCCAGGGCCGGTGCCATCTTGCGAGCCGGCAGAAGAGCCGGGAAATTCCAAGTTGTGAAGGCGGCTACAGGTCCAACCGCCTCTCGACGCACGAGGATCCGCTGCAGCCGGTTGTGGCCATCCACCGTCCGCCCATAAAGACGGCGCGCCTCGTCGGCATACCAGTCAAACTGGTCTGCGGCTGCGAGGATCTCGCTTCGGGCCTCCGGCAACGGCTTGCCCTGTTCGCTGGTGAGGACATAGGCCATCTGGTCGGCCCACTCCCGGACAATTTCAGCAACCCGGCGCAATGCGGCCGAACGGGCCCAGGCGTCGACTTCACGCCATTGGGACCATCCCTGCTGCGCTGAGCCAAGTGCATCGTCGATGTCCCTTGTGGACGCGGAGACCACGGTCGCGAAGACCTCCTCGGTGGCGGGATTTATCACGTCAAACGTGGCCGCCTCAGATTCTGGTCGCCATGTACCGTCGATCAGCAAGCCGCTCGGTAGTTCTGTTGGGAATGGGATGCCGGTTCGTACCGGGCCCGCGTTGAGTATGCGGGATGGCGACATTAATGCGCTCCTTCGTCCTGGGTAGATCAGTCTCGGATACTCGCAAGGAACGACCGGATTGCCTCGTTCACAACACCGGGGTGGGTGATGTTTGAAGCATGCCGGCCACCCTCTATGGCCACGAACGACGTCCTCCCGCCAAGCCCGGACTGCAGTACCGACGCCATTTCCAAGGGCACAGCGTCGTCGTGAGTCCCATGAAGAATGAGAGCTGGGCAACGAATTTCGGCTAGCCGCGCCGTTAGGTCATCGCGGTCCATGAGGCAGCGGTAGGCCCAGTCAAGCTGTTGTCGGTCCACTGTCGCCCACTTGGTGAACCAGTCTGTCCAATCGCCCGGCCCCAGCAGAACATCAGCCAGGCGCTGTTGCACCGACGCGGGCCCTGATTTCATCCAGGTGAGAATTATCTGGTCGGGGCCCGTGGGGTCCTCGAGCCCCGCTTGGCTGTCGAGCAGCACTAGCCCCCGTACCCGGTCGGGAGCGAGAAGTGCCGCCCGAAGTGCGACAAGGCCTCCTTGCGACATCCCGCAAAGCACGGCTCGCGTGATATCGAGGTATTCGAGGAGAGAGAGCAGGTCGCGCGCCGAGTCCCACAACGTGAACGAGCCAACCGCGCGCGTCCGGCCCCAGCCGCGCTGGTCCCAGGTTATAACCCGGTAGTCGTAACGAAGGTCCACCACTTGAGCGTCGAACATCGTATGGTCCATACAAAATCCGTGGGCAAGCACCACAGCGGGACCTGTCCCGCCGCTATCGAGGTATGCGATGCCGACGCCATTAAGCCTGACTATGGGCACCGCTTGCCTCTCATCGGGAGCTTGGTGCGTCATCTCCGGTACGAGATGTCCTTTGGTCCCCTCACGGGCGACACGAAAGTACCCTCCTCGCTCGGTGGCACCGGGAACGCCTCAGTACCAAATGCATTGCCCCGGCTCCACTCCTGGACCACATCCCGCACCGTCACCCCCCAACGCCCTTCTCGTCGCTCCCATTGGTCGACATATCGGCCGCAAAAGGCGTCAACAACCTCCCGGCCGTCATCGTCACGACCGACGTAAGTCATGAAATAAGCCTCTGAGTGAGCCCGGTCCTCATCTATCTCGATCGTAAAATTCGAAATGGAATGGACCGTGAACAGCGTCGCGGCACGGTTGTCAGGGATAAAGTGCTTCACAAACTCCGCGGCTGACGTGCCAAAGGCGCGCGCGCCGTCATGGTAGATGGAACCCATCAGAGCTTCGTCGCACCGATCGACGCCACGACAATACCGCATCATGGCATCGTAAATGGCCTGCCTGTCGAGCAGAACTTGCAGTTCCTTCGGAAGTGATAGCTCGGTCATCTCATTCTCCATTATCCGGCCAGGTCGTCACCTTTACAGAAAGTCAAGGTCGGCGCCGAGGTGGGCCTGCAGGACATGTTCCTGGTATAGGTGGCTCCATCCCCGCTCACTGCGCTGTTGCGGCCGCCAGGCCGCCCTCCGCCGTTCCAGCTCAGCGTCGTCCACAAGAAGATCTATCCGACCAGCAGGGACGTCCAACTCGATCGTGTCCCCGTCTCGGACAAGTGCCAATGGGGCCCCGACCGCCGACTCAGGCGAAACGTGCAAGACCACTGTCCCGTAAGAGGTGCCACTCATGCGGGCGTCTGAGACACGCACCATGTCGCGGACGCCGGCGGCAGCGAGGTAACGCGGGATGGGCAGTGAACCTGCCTCGGGCATACCGGCGGCCACAGGCCCGGCGTTGCGCAACACCAGTACATGCCCGGCCGAGCCCGAGCGACGGGTTATCGATCCTGCGTGCAGCGTCCTCAGGACCGTCAAACACGGCGGCAGGCCCGCGATGGCTCAGGAGCGAAGCAGTGCCGGCGGAGGCCTTTAGCACGGCACCGTCTGGCGCGAGTGAACCAGTCAAAATCGCGAGGCCGCCAGACGGTTGCAGTGGCTGGTCGAGGGTCCTAATTGTCGTCTGCCAAGAACCGGGCGGGTCGTAACCTTCAATGAGATGACCAAGAGACTGTCCGGTGACGCCGACGACAGAGGGGTCGAGCAGCGGCTCTAGGGCCTTCAATAGGACGGGAAGGCCCCCGGCGGCATCGAAGTCTTGAAGATAACCGGCACCGACCGGTTTACAATCGACGAGTACTGGTGTCGAACTCGACACCTCTGCGAAGTCCTTCAGGGTCAGCTCGACACCTGCACGTCGGGCGAGCGCTAGCAGATGGATGACGGCGTTGGTTGACCCACCTATAGCGCAGAGCACGGTAATGGCGTTATGGAAGGCGCCAGACGTTAGCACCTCGCGAGGACGAAGCGTCACTGCGGCCGCGGCACGACCGGTTTGCGTGCCGTGCCTCAGTCGCGCCCCCGACGGAGCAGTCGGCGTCGCCCCGCCAGGCAGCATCAACCCCAATGCTTCGGTGACACAGGCCATTGTTGAGGCTGTGCCCATGACCATGCAGGTCCCCGCGGTCGGACAGAGCCGCTCCCGGACCTCGACAATCTCTTCAGCATCGAGAGCCCCCGCACGATGCTCGCTCCAGAACCGGCGGCAATCTGTGCAGGCACCGAGGCGCTCCCCTCGCCACGACCCCGTCTGCATCGGACCGGCCACGGCGAACAGGGCGGGGATGTTGGCCGACGCCGCTGCCAAAAGCTGTGCCGGCACCGTCTTGTCACAACCGCCTACGAAGACGACCGCGTCCATCGGTTGGGCCTTCACAAGCTCCTCGGCTTCCATCGCTGCCAGGTTTCGGAAGAGCATCGAGGTCGGCGACAACAAGATCTCTGCGAGGCCCGTTACCGGGAAGGCCATCGCCAGGCCGCCTGCTTGGTGTACACCTCGGCGGATGGCCTCGACCAACTGTGGCATCTCGCGGTGGCAAGTCACATAGTCGGAGCTGGTGTGAGCAATACCGACGATCGGTCTGTCCAGGTCGTCACCATCGAAGCCGGCGGACGCGAGAAAAGCCCGACGCAGATAGCGGCTGAATTCCGGGTCGCCGTACTCGGTGAGCGAGGTGTCGAGAGCAAACTGAGGTGCGTTGGGCACTGGGTACTAGAAGTTCACTGGGCGTTGATCCAAACGCATTTCGTGTGCAGGTACTGCTCTATGCCTTCAGAACCGTTCTCCAGGCCGAGCCCACTCATCTTATAACCCCCAAAAGGAACCGCCTTGTCGTAGTTGCCATAGGTGTTTACCCACACCATCCCTGATTCGAGACGTGCCGCCAGCCAGTGGGCCTTGCGAAGATCCCTGGTCCAAACCCCCGACGCCAGTCCATACTGAGTGTTGTTGGATAAGCTAAGCGCCTCGTCCACTGTATCGAAGGGAATGGCCGAGATGACTGGGCCGAATATCTCCTCTCGAGCGATCTTCATCTGGTTGTTGGCTCCGGCGAACACGGTCGGAGGCACATAGTACCCGTCACTATAGGGCCCTTCAGTCAGCCGGCTGCCACCCGTCATCAGTTCTGCGCCTTCATCGCTCCCACTGGCGACGTACCCAAGGATCTTCACGAGTTGCTCCTCAGAGACAACTGGGCCAAGCTCGGTGTCGGAGACCAAAGGGTCGCCCAGTACCAATGTCTGGCCGTACCTCACGATTCGTTCGAGGAACTCGTCGTATATGCTCCGCTCCACAAAGAGCCGGGAGCCCGCAGCGCAGAATTGCCCTGTCAGCTGGAAGGCAGCCATGGCCGCTGACGGGACTGCCAGGTCAAGGTCGGCATCGGCGAAGACAATATCTGGGGATTTTCCTCCGAGCTCGAGGGTGAGGCGCTTCATGTGAGCCGCCGATGCGCGGATTATAGCTTGACCGGTTTCCACAGAGCCAGTAAAGGATACTTTGTCGACCTTCTCGTGCGCCACCAAGGCAGCGCCAACGTCACCGTAACCAGTCAGTACATTGACGACACCCTTGGGAACGCCGGCCTCCACGCATAGCTCCCCGAGACGCAGCGCACTGAGAGGTGACTGCTCGGCTGGCTTAACGACCAAAGTGCACCCAGCAGCCAATGCTGGCCCGATCTTGCCTACCATTGTGTTGACGGGCGAGTTCCACGGGATGATCGCGGCCACGACGCCCACGGGCTCTTTTCGCGTATACGTGAACATGTCGGGGGACACGGAGTTCTCGATCGTGGCTCCTCGGATCCACCTGGCTGCTGCTGCGTACCCGAACAGGGCGTTGGCGGCACCCTGAACTGCGGCTCGCGAACGGCTGATGGGGAGCCCGACGTCCAGCGCGTCCAAGAAGGCTAACTCGTTTACATTTTCGCTAATGAGCTCCGACAGTCTCTGGAGAAGGCGTTGACGTTCCAAGGGGACTGCTCTGGACCACGGCCCCTCGAACGCTCTGCGTGCGGCGGCTACGGCGCGCTCGACATCTTCATCACCGGCCCGGCCGAGGGACGCGATCACAGCTCCGGTAGCGGGGTTGACCGTATCGAAAGTCGCGCCCGACGCTGGCTCGACGAAGTCGCCATCTATGAGGAGCCGTTTGGGTAGCGCCTCCACAAGCTCGGTGGGTGATAAGTCGATTGCGAGCGCCACTGTAGGTTCCTCCTCATGGGATATGTCCCATCGTCATCTCAACTGACAACATTCATTAGTCCGGGGGCCGGCCGCGACCAGGCAGTAGACAATCCGGGCCGCGTCTCCCGAGGTCTTATGCCATCGGTGTTACCTCGAGTTTGGCAACCGAATTGCCAACTGAGCTCGGACTACTTGGGCTCTGTTCCGTCTCTGCAACAGCCCGTGGTCCTCTGACCGAGCTCGGGAACTGCATGTCCCTCGGTCTTTTTCGCAACACCCGGGCGATGTGCTTAGCCTCGTAGCCGAACTCGCGGAACATGCCAGCGATTGTGTTCTTATACCCGACGAAGAACATTCGCGGCGCCGAGCTGACTTCGTTGCCTCCGAACGCGAGTGGCTTGCCATTCGGCGCGAGCACATCGAGGTGCCCCACTAACGGCTCGAGGCCCCGACGGTAGCCAACGCAAGCGATGACGACGTCCGTTTGTAGCCGCGTCCCGTCGACGAGGCTCACCTGTGACCCGGTGACGCTCTCGACCGCTGGCACAGGCTGAACGAGCCCTTTGCGGAGCATGCCGATGAGGCCGACGTCGATGACAGGAATTACGTCGTCCCGCACCATCTGGGTTACCACGCCGCGCGGTGCAGGGGGCAGCCCGTAGGTGGCAAGCTCTGAAACCAGCTTGCGCGTGAGGAACGCCATCAAGCGGTCACCGTTGCGGGTCGAGACATGAAGACCGCGTAGGACCATACCCAATAGGGGCGGCGGGATCGGCCCATCTCGAACGGTCACGTTCGGCGGCGTCCGGTACGAGAGCCACACCTTGGCGGCGCCGCCTTCCACGAGGTCGACAGAGATCTCCGCACCGCTGTTGCCCGTGCCGACGACCAGCACATTGCGGCCGGCATAGGGCTGAGGTCGGCGGTAGTCTGACCCTAGGACGAGGTCGCCTTCGAACGTCTCCATGCCACGCCAATTCGGCTTGACCGGCTGGAGGTTGTACCCGGTGGCGAGTACTACGGCCCAAGCATCGATGGGTCCTTTCGAGGTCTCAAGACGCCAGCCGCCTACTGTTCGGTCAACGCGTTGCACCTCCACGCCAACCCTGACGTCCAGTGAATAATGCGCCGCGTAACGCTCGAGGTGCCGGACCACGCCGTCACGAGAGACCCACTTCCCCTCACTGCGGGGGAAATGGTAGCCCGGCAGATTGGACAGCCATCGGATCGTATGTAGGTGCAGGCGGTCATACTGGCCACGCCAGAACGCACCCAGTGCATCCCGCTCGAACACGACCGGATGCATGCCGCGCCGCTTCAACATCGCAGCCGCCGCCAGACCGCCCGGTCCGCCGCCCACGACCGCGACTTCGACCCGATCGACTACCGACGGACCGGACATATTTCAATCTCCTCGGTGCTTGACAATTGACTGGGAAGAACTCGATCGACAGTGCGTGGTCGTCTCCGAAAGTGCGGTGCCCGCCGCGCGGGAACGTTCCCATCACTATACGAGCCTCCGCTCCTATTGGTCAAGACCCTCGACACCAGCGGTCACCAGTGCGCCAACCATCCCGAGGCAGGGATGGACGACTTGAGGCGCGACCCTACTTACCAGCTAATTGCGCGGCCCATCGACCATCGAAAACCTCCTGAGCGGCGCGCAATGAACTGCCCAGCACCGGCAGCCCTGCGTAGAGCGCGGTGTGGACGATCACCTCCAGGACCTCCTCCTGCGTCGCCCCATTGGCGAGCGCCCCCAGGACGTGGTTCTTCAGGGCGTCGTCGCGATGACCCCCCGCGACGATGGCTGCGATGGTGCAGAGGCTCCTGGTCCGCAGGTCAATTCCAGGGCGTTGCCACAGCTCTCCGAAGATATGCTCCTCGATGAACCCGGCAATGAACCCCGGAGCGGTACTCGGGTCGTGGTCGGAGGGAACGACGCCGAGCATGCGACGTTGCAGTTCCGCCCCGGCCTGTTTTGATTCGCGCGTCACCTGGGCTCCGATCGTCGAACTCATGGCCTTATTTTGTACTGCTGTGTCAGGCACCCTCTGACATGAATATATCTCTCGAAACTCTCGACTGGAACTTCCACTCGTAACGTACGCGCACGAACACATCGTGGTACTCAGTCACCGCCCACGGCAGGGCGGGACCCCTATCGAGGCCGCTGTGCCGAAAGATGATCGAGCTTGAGTCCACCTCGACCTTGTCAGCGTCAACCGCTTGGAAGCGAAGGTTCATCATCAGGTGCGACGTCGTACGGTCAGACGCGTCCCGCTTGGCCCCCCAGGCGACGACGTCGTCCCTTCCACGCATCGTCGCGTTGGTGAGCGTCATCTCGACATCGTCAGCCACGAGCTCATGGATCGAGCTCGCCAGACGGTGATCGACGCGCCACGCAAACTCGACAATAAGGTCCGTCAACTCTCGCCGATCTCTGTCCGCCAAGTCCACGGTCGACCTTGCCCTACCCCTCCAATTTGAGCACCCGCGTTGGGAAACGATACCATAAGCTGTGAGCTCCGTACCCGTTGTGAGGTCGGGCCTTCCAGCCAATTTGGCCCTTGAAAGCCGCCAGACTAGGCCGGCAGGCCCGACCAGGGTTCGCAGCAGTCAATGGTCCGGCTCTCGGAACAGGTCTCCTAATCGAGCTCAGCGCCGACGCGGGCCCGCACCGCCCCAGGACCGAGGCTCGTCTGAAACCAACGGAGCGTGACTGATGCCCGATGAGAAGTCCCCACGTGACCTGATATCCAAAAAGCGCCAACCAGTCACGATCATCGGCCTCGCCCGCGAGGCGGGGGTATCGAAGTCAACGGTCTCGAGAGTTCTCAGCGGGACAACGAGCGTGTCGCCCGAAGCGCGGGCCCGAGTGATGGAGGCAATCCGCAAGCACGACTTCCAGCTCAACGCTGCGGCCCGATCACTGAGGACGAAGCGCAGTGCCCTTGTGGGCCTTCTCATTCCAGGGATAAGGCACATCTTCTACAGCACGATCGCCGAAGTCCTGGAACGAGATCTTCGGGCTCAAGGGATAAGTCTCTTGATCGCCACGTCCGGCGGCGTGGCCGACGGTGAGCTGTTGGCACTGAACTCCCTTCGCTCTCACGGTGCGGACGCCTACGTCGTGTCGCTAGTCGACGAAGAAGACCACCGTGTCGTCTCCGCCTTGCGGGCGGTCTCGCAGCCGATACTGCTGCTCGACAGAGAGATCGGTGGCGTCACCGCCGATGCCGTACTTATCGACCCCCGAGCAGGCGTTGACCAAGCCCTCGAACACCTTGTCTCGCTTGGGCATTCGCATATTGGGCTTATCACACACCCCTTGGTGGTCCGACCCGGTCGACAACTGCACATGATCTTCCAAACTTCGCTGCGCCGCCTGGGGCTGGAGCTTGTGGCAGAAGTGCTGGTGCCGTTTGACCGCGTCGACCTCCAGGCCGGGTGGCAGGCTGCAGAACAGCTAGTGGGCGCAGGAGCGACCGCCATCTTGAGCCTATGCTCGAGCCCGGTGTCCGCCGGTGTTGTTGCCCACCTAAACGACCGCGGGTTGTCCATCCCTGGCGATATTTCGCTGATCGTTTACGACGAGACGGAGCTCTCTGCTGTAATGCACCCCGGGCTTTCGGCGCTGGTGCGCCCGCTCGAAGACTATGCCCACCGTGCCGGCCGCCTATTGACCGCCCGCTTGGCCGACCCCAACCTGCCCCATCGGGTCGAAACGGTCGGTACCCAACTGGTCATTCGCGACTCGACCGGACGGCACAAGGGCCCCGTCGGGCCACAGGACGCCGCGCCTGCCCTCCGTCGACGACCGGCTCGCAGCAAGGTTCCCGCTACCCCTGCTGTGTAATCGTCACAATACAATCCGCACCGCTTAGCCTATTCCATAGCCAGCGAGCAGGCCTCTGATCAGGTATCGCTGGACGAAGAGGAACACGACGACAACCGGGGCCGCGAGCAGCATGCCGCCTAGAGCAAGCTCGGGGCGAAGGATGCCAGCTTGGATGGGTACGCTCGGGTTGGCAAAGAAGGCCCCGCTAAGTAGGGTAGACATTCCCACTTGCAGGTTGTACCGTCCCGGGCTCGAGATCATCACCGAGACCAGGAAGAAGTTGTTCCACTGGCCAACAAACGCAAAGAAGCCAACCAAGCCGAGCAACGGCTTTGCCAGCGGCAGCGCAATGGACCGGAATATAGCGAACTCGTGGGCGCCGTCCACGCGTGCCCCCTCCACGATCTCGCGGGGGAGACTGGTCGAAAAGTACACGTAGCTCAAGTAGGCCCCGAACGGGAAGAAGCCACTCGGCAGGATGACAGCGAAGGCTGTATTCAATAAATGGAACAGGCTCATTTCGAGGAACACGGGGAGCACTAGAGCGGCTGAAGGGGTGATCATAGCGATCAGCGTCGCGACCAGCACAGCCTTCCGCCCAGGGAACTGGAACATGGCGAGGGCGTACCCGGCACAGATGCTGAGGACAAGTGCGATCGCTACCGAGGCGGCAACGTAGATGAAAGAGTTCTCCAGCCACGTGACGAAAATTCCTCCCTCGGCGCTAAACAGGTTGTGGAAAGCTCTCTCGTAGTTACTGAACGACCCGAACGATAGCGGAGCCGTCGTGCCGAGTTGGCCGTTCGTCTTGCTGGGTGCCAGGATCAGCCATAGAAGGGGTAACCCGAAGAACAAGGCGAGGGCCCACAGCATGGCCACGCGAGCCAGCCAGAAGCCGCCACTTCGGACCTGTACTTTGGCAAGGCCGAGGCCCGTCAGGTTAGGCCGCGGCCTAGCAGGCCTCTTGTCCACGATCTGCCCCCCCCTGCCGGTTGACGTCACCGCGGCTGCCCTGCAGAGAGAAAACCTGTCTTCAGTGTCACGACTATGGCGATCAGAAGGGAAACGAGGAACAGCTCGACGGACAGGGCGGCACTAACGCCAAACCGCCCGTACGTAAAGGCATAGAAGTAGCTCAACTCGTTGAGTGACCAAGTCGGGCTGACGAAGCCAGCGCCCGCGCTGTACAAGATAGTGGGCTCTACGAAGACTTGGGTCCCGGTGGCGAAGCTCAGGACCACGATCAACACCGCATAACGACGGATCTGGGGCAGCTTGATGTTCCATGCCAGCCTCACGTGACCACAGCCATCCAGCGCCGCTGCCTCAAGCATCTCGCGGGGATACCCGACAGCGCGCCATACACGATGACGATCCAGGCGCCGGCGCCCGTAAAAATCGCAATTATCGCGACGATGGTGGCAATGTGTGGGGGGGTAATAACCTGGTTCACGTTACTCAACCCCAAGATCTGGAAAACGACCTTGAAAGGGCTGACCGACGGGTCCAGCATGAACAACCAGACCAGGACCGAGGCCGACCCCGCCAACGCCCCCGGCACGTAAAACAGGACCCGCATGGCCGTCGCAAAGCGTCCCGGACGCTGGTCAAGCAAGAGGGCAGCTACAAAGACGAGGACGATCAAGGTGGGCAGCCATATCAACACATACTCGCCAATGTTCTCCGATGTCGAGAGGAAGCGGAAGTCGTGGTCGCCCGTCGTATAGTTCGATAGCAACCCGGCACCAGCCCCATTTCCAGTCCTGCTGGTGAAACTCAGGTACACCGAATACAGGATCGGGAAGATCCCAAACACCGCCAGGAAGACCAAAAAGGGCGAGAGGTATGTGTACGGCGTCACCCATCGTCGTCGCGTGGGCGTGGGTGTCCGAGTGTCGGACCTCGAGAGCGTACCTTGGCGCGCCGGGCCGCCGCTTTTCAGCTCAGTGTCGTCCTGGTCGAGCACCGCCCTCCCTTCCGCTTGGCCGCTCCCAGTTAGTCAGGCCGCCGGAGCTGTCGATAGTTCACCCGTCGACAGCTCCGATCGACTTCTGCCTAACCGAGCGACTACGGCGGCGGCGGTTGATGGGACATCAAAACGTTGACAACTATCAATGAACTACTATCAATGAACTACGGTATAGCCCGCTGCCTGGAGCAGTTGCGTGGCTTCCTTCTGCCATCCGGGTAGCTCAGACACCAATGTCCGCCCGGCAGCGGAGGCCGCTGTCATCGTCAGGTCGAATGTCCCTTCGTCGTCGTAGCCGACGTAGCTAATCCCAGGCCAGATGCTGGCCGCAGCAGCAGCAAACACCGGCGCGGGGTCGCTGGCGAAGTAACTCTCGAAGCCGGCCTCCCCCGTCTCCGCCCACGTCTTCGCCGCCGGGGCGTACGCGGGGACCGTCACCGAGTGGGCTTCAAAGCCGCTCGGAGTGGAATCCGTGGCGATCCACTGTATGACCTTGGCAGCAGCGGCAATGTTCTTGGAGGCCTTCGAGACCATGTACACGCCGCCACCCTCGTCCCCAGTCCAGTGCGTCCCTGTTGCCGTCCAAGCCGGGGTTTGTGCAGCCACCCATTGCTTGGCGGGCAGCTTGAACGTGCCGTCGAATATGTAGGCACCAAACCAGTCCGCCGCCGGCATGAGCAGGGTCTTCTTGATTGATGCAGCGTAACTTGCGTCAAACGGATAGTCCGTCGATACGGTGCCATCCTTGACCAGGGTGTCAAGCAGCTTGGCCATTGCCACGCAAGTCGGCGCGCTCATATCTACGCGCACCTTCATGTCCCCGACCAATTGCTCGTATGGGCACTCCGCCGGCCAGAAGTAGCCTTCGAGGCCGAAGCGCCCATTGATGTTGCCAATGAGGTAACCCGGGTGCTGTGCGGCCACCTTCTCACCCAGAGCCAGGTATTGCGCCCAAGTTGTGGGCACTGAGTACCCGAACTGCTTCATCAGTGTTTGGTTATACCACAGGACGTTCGCACCTTGGTCGTTACGCAGACATATCAGCTGACCATTGGCCATACAAATGTTGTTCATCCCCCCGGTATAACCTTTTTGGACCGATGCGGGTATATACGGAGCGAGGTTCGCAGCGTAGTCAACTGCTGGGAACTCCACCTGGGGTACCTGGTTGAGCACACCGACAAAGGCGATGTCCGGCATACCCGTACCTGTGCGCTTGGCCAGGAGGATCTTTTGGGACAGCGTCAGCCCATTGACGGTGGCATCGGCAGACCCCGAAGCGACTTCTTCGTAGGTGAAGTGAACATTTGGGTTCAGCTTTTGGTAGGCCTGGAATGCCGCCAGACGGGGCTGGTCGGTCCAGACTAAGAGGTTAATTACGTGCCCCGTCGCCGCCTCATTGGTGGCAGACGCCGTGGACGACCCAGCAGTAAGTGCTGCTAATGCCGAGATGCTAAGGCCAGCGATGACCTGTCTTAGGCGACAAGCTCTCATACGTTTCCTCCGGTCGTGATTGGTGGACGGTTGTTGTCTACGTGATTGATCTTGAACCGCAATGAGGTGCGAGTCACCGTGGCGTGGCTACCGGGACTGTCCTCATGCTCACCGCGCCTGGTACCCAATTGGCGGATGGGCCATGGTGCCAGGGAAGGCGAGCTGGAAGGTATTGGCCACGCGCAGCAGCTTGCCCTCGGTCCCTGGAAGCCCCACGATCTGCAGTCCCACAGGAAGACCGTCGACAAAGGCACACGGTACTGAGACCGCCGGGAACCCGATCCAGTTGAATATGTGGGTCCCGCAGGTGATAGTCGGGGCGAAGGTGCCGTGAGGGTACTGCTCGGCGTCGCGTAACCACGCCGCGCTCCAGTCTTCGACAGAACGGGGCAGAAGCTGAGTTGTAGGGCACAGCAGCGCGTCGTACTCAGTCAGGACTCGGCGGAACCCGCTCCAAGTCCGGTTCCGCCCCTCGAGCCCGCCCACCCACTGCTCAAGGGTCGGTTTCGGCACCTCCATTGCAATCTGGAACAGGTAGTTAGTGATGCAGTAGTCATCCCAGAAGTCCTGGCAGATGTCGGGAACAGGCTCGACTTTTGCCCCAAGCGATTCGAACTGACCAGCAGCCGAACGTATCCCAGCAATGACTCGAGGGCTCTCGGCCAGAGCGTACATGCTTGCGAAGCCGAAGTCGTCGGTCCACGCCAAACGCATGCCGTCCACGCCAGCGTCGATCGTGGCAAGGTAGTCCGATGGCTCCGTCTTGATGCACGTGAAATCGCGCCCGTCTGGGCCAGCCATTACCTGTAACACCGTGGCCGCGTCCCTCACATTTCTGCACAGCGGTCCGCTCGATTGCGTGAGGGCCACCAGCTCCGGTTCATCGAAGTTGACGTCTGGGACCAGCCCGGGCGTCGGGTGGACGCCAACCACACCGGAGCCGGCCGCGGGCAACCGCGTTGAACCGCCCCCGTCATTGCCGATGGCGATGGGCACCAACGCGGCAGACGCCGCAGAACCCCCGCCCGAGCTTGACCATCCCGTTACCCGACTGGCGTCCCACGGGTTACGGGCCTCGTCGTTGCAGTTGTAGGGGTTGAGTAGGGCTTGCGTGATACCCATCGCAGTGTTGGTCCCTACGATCACGGCGCCGGCACGTCGTAGCCGCGCCACGCCCAGTGCATCATGCTTAGCGATCCCCTTGTCCACCCCGTCGCTGTCACGAAGGGGTAGGCCCTCCACCGGAATGTATTCCTTGACTGACACAGGGACTCCATGTAGAGCGCCTAGTGCTTCTCCCCGCAGGACTGCTATTTCAGCCAGCTTGGCCTGCTGCCTGGCTCCTTCTTCATCTATGGACTGGAACGCACGGAGAAGGTCATTGTGTTCAGCAATCCGGCCCAAGAAGTGATCAACGACCTCGACCGGCGACACCTGTCCATCGGCCATCAGGCTCCGCAGCGACCAGCCGGGCAACCACGTCAGTTCATTCGGCACCGCACCCTCCAATACCCGCTCACCCGACAAAGGTCCTATTCCTATTGCAGTTCCCTGGGCTTCCTATTGCAGTTCCCTGGGCTCAACCCGACGCTGTCGACTGCCTCGAGTACTTCCCGTTCGGACAGTCCGGTACCGCACAAATGCCCGTGCCGCGCCGTTGAGGTGCGTCGCTCGCATGCGTGGGAACGTTCCCGTCAGCATACAAACTCCGTTGGGGCATGTCAAGGGGGCTGGTCAAGCGTCGCGCGTGAAGAGCCTAGGTGCCCTCCGACATTGAGGGAGGACCGCGAGATCATTGCGTCGATGATGACGGTAACAGTAAGGATGATTCCCTCTACCAACCATTGCACCGCCGACGACTGATGCGCCCCATGTTAGTTGGTCTGTGCTGCACAGGTTCCTCCCCTATTTGTTGGTTTATGTTATGTACCGAATGAGCAACCGTTTATCCATTATGGTGGGATAAAGCAACTGCAAGTCCATCGAGGACTTCTGGGCCTATCCCTGTCTGAACGGATGCTAGCGGGTCAACGGTGGGAACGTTCCCAGACGATACCAATGTGCCCAGTCGGTGTCAAGGACACCCCCCGCCGCGCCGGTGGCCGCAATCGGGCGGTCCGGCCGTCACCATGAGCCGGGCGCCGGTCGAGGTTGGCGTGTGTCGAGCACCTCCGGCCGGTTCCAGTACGCAAGGGGTGTGGGGCTTCTCGGCGGGAGGCAGCGTTCCGCATACGAAGGCGGCCAAGAGCACCACCTCCCTAGCCATTCTCACCCGCGGCGTTTCCGTGATGGGACCGGCTGAGAGGCATCGCGTTGTGCCCTCAGCGTCGCGGGCTGACTTCTATCGGATGATGCGTCATCGGTTACAAAAGGCCAAGCGTGGTTGCCTCCAGCCCCTCACCGTTCCTTTCGGCGGGGAGGGTTCGGGGTCTACCAGGCTTGACCTTATGCCAGTTACCGCGAAAGCTTTAGGTCTCGTAAGAAGTGATGAAGTCCCAGTGTGTCTTTGGGGATGACGAGAGATGACAGATGTGTCGGTAGTCGCGACTGGAAGGTTCCGGGAGTGGAGGTGACAACAGGAGTCAACTGGAGTTCGTGACCGAGATATACATGAAGGCGAAGACTGGCTGGTTTTGAAGGATTTCTCGCAGCCGTTGCTCAGCTTATGGCTTCCGGCGGAGCAGTTCAGGCCCGCGATCGCGCAGCTCGGCCAGAGAAGTGACCCCCACCAGCTGCATGGCCCGCTTCAGCTCGTCGGTGAGCAGGTCCAGAGCCCGGGACACCCCCCGCTCACCGCCCGCAGCCAGGCCATAGAGGTAGGGCCGGCCTATTGCGCACATGTTGGCGCCCAGGGCGATGGCCAGGGCGACGTCGGCACCCTGACGGACACCGGAGTCGAGGATGATTGCAGGCTCACCACCTACGGCCTCCCGCACTGGCAGCACGAGGTCTAGCGCAGGCACGGAACGGTCCAGCTGGCGGCCCCCGTGGTTTGACAGGTGGAAGCCGTCGACGCCCAGGGATATCGCCCGCTTGGCGTCTTGCGGCCCCACAGACCCCTTCAGCAACAGTGGTCCTCGCCACCACGAGCGCACCTCGGCAATGTCGTCCCAGGTCACGCTGGGGTCGAAGATCGTGGCCATGTTGGAAGGGCTCACCTGCTCCTCGCCCACGTTGGGGTGGCCGAGGTTGGCGAACGCCAAGGCCGGGGACCGGAGCATGTTGGTCCAGTAGCTGACATGCATCGCTATCTCGGCGACGGCGCTGGCCCGGAGCCTGGGCGGTACGGTGAGCCCGTTGCGGACGTCCCTGCGCCTGAGACCGGTCACCGGAGTGTCGATGGTCACCTCCAGCAGCCCGTACCCACTGGCTTGGGCCCGCTCGACCAACGACCGGGCCAAGCCGCGGTCGCGCAGCAGGTAGAGCTGGAACCACAGGTCGCCGTGGCGGCCCGCGCAGAGATCTTCGATGGAGGTGGTCCCTACCGTGGACAGGGCATAGGGGACGTTGTGCTTTTGCGCCGCGGCCGCGACGGCCACCTCCCCGCCGGGATGCGTCATCCTGGTGTAGCCAGTAGGGCACAGCGCCAGGGGGGCGTCGTAGCGGTGCCCACCGAAGAAGGGGGTGCTCAGGTCGGTCCTGCTCACGTCTTGCAAGACCTGAGGCGAGAACTGCCATTGCAGGAACGCGGCCCGGTTGTCCGTCACGGTCACTTCGTCGTCGGCACCGCCGTCGATGTAGTCGAACACCATCGCAGGCAGGCGTCGCTGAGCCGCCCGGCGAAGGTCGTCAATGCTCAGGCAGGCATCAAGGCGCCGGGCGGTTGCGTCCCACTCGATCGGCCTGAGCTGGACCATCTCCTTGATCTCGGAGAGGCGCAAACCTATCCCCTCCTCAGGCTGACCACAGACGAGCTGTTCTCACCACTGGTTGCGCGCCAAAGCCAGCTCAGCGTCTGCCGGGTCGGTTCAAGCGGCAATGGTACGGCCTTGTCGCTCGCCATTGCCAAGTGGTGCATCGGAGTGACACTAGGCTCCTGTCTCCCTTACTTACCGAGGGGGCCGCGAATGCACCTGACTGTCAGCGGGCCGGGGCACTTTCCCGGCGCTGCCGGTCGAACCGGTACAGGATAGGCAGGACCTGGAGGTCTTTGGGTCGTCCGGCAGCTTCCTTGGAACGGATCACGTCGCTGAGGTCGGCGACCATGACGTCGACGGCGTCGACCCTCATTCTGTGAGCCCTCACTGCAAGCTCGTCGTACCCGCCTGCGATACCGCTTGGCACAAATGAGATGTCGAACTCACCGAAGGGGCACATGAGGTTCCAAACGGACGACGTTGCGAGTGACCGAGCATCGTGGTCAAACGGCAGCCCCTCATCGACACCATCCGTGCGTATGCGAGCTCCCAGTTCCTTGAGCGCTGCCGAGAGCCGGGTGAGGTTTTGGAGTGACGAGTCCGGTGTCAGGTCGATGTCCCTGGTGACCGGAATGGGAGCGTGCTGAGCGATTGCTGCGAACGCGCCGATAACGACAAACTTGACGCGGTGCCGGTTCAGGACGTCAACAATGGCCGCCGCATTCAGTGACTGCGTCATCGGGAGCGGTTACTCCGGCCAACAGGCTCTGCGTTTCGCCAAGCGTCGATCTGTCGATCCCTGCGCCGACGCTCTCTTGGGCTACGCCTCGAATCGAGCGCGGCAAGCACCTCGTCATGAGGATCACTGGGGACGAGACGCATGTTCAGCTCAAACCCGGCCGCCTTCAAAAGCCCCATCAGAGTCCGGATGGTCGGCTGCCGACGGTCGCGTTCGTACGCCGAGATCATCGTCGCAGGCACCCCCGCCCGCTCAGCGAGCTGTCCTTGGCTCAGGCCACTCTTGATCCGAGCCAGCTGCAATAAGGCTCCCGCCGGCGAGGGAGTATGATACGATTGCGCCATGGCACGATTGTATCAGATCGGGGACTTCCCCCGTCGGGTTACGAGTAAAGGGTCACGCCCAAGGTGGCGATCCCTCGCAAAGTGATGTTGTCCTTATAGGGCGGTGGATCGTTCTCCAGCTCGATGGCCCGAAAGCGCCGGGCGAGGGTGGCGAGCGCGACCTGGCCCTCCAGGCGGGCCAAGGGGGAGCCGATGCAGGTGTGCGCCCCGAACCCGAAGCCGAGGTGACGGTTTTCGGACCGGCCGATGTCAAAAGTCTCCGGCCGGCTGAACTGTCTTTCGTCGTGGTTGGCCGCTGCCGGCAGCGTTACCAGGCGTTCGCAGGGGTGCACGGTCCCGCAGGAAAGCTCGATGTCAGCGAGCGGGATACGGCCGACAATATGCACCGGAGGGTCGAAACGCAACACCTCCTCTACCGCGCTCCTGATTAGCGAGGGATCGGCGCGGAGCCGCTCGAACTGGTCGGGATGGCGAGCGAAGGCCAGCACGCCATTGGCGATCAGGTTGACGGTCGTCTCGTGCCCAGCGACGAGCAGAAGGTAGAGGATCCTGAGCAACTCGACCTCGGTCAACTTGTCGCCTTGCTCTTCAGCCTCAAGGAGGCCGGACAGTAGGTCATCACCCGGCTCGCTCCGGCGCCGGGCGATGAGGTCCCGGAAGTAGGCCATCGCCTGCTCCTCCGCTACGCTGTGGCGCTCCTGGAGCCCGGGCGGCCAAGTGAAGGGAGGGTCGAGACCTCTCGCAGTAACCGCCGACCATTCTTTGAACTCATCTACTTCCCCTGCTGGCACGCCGAGCATCTCGCAGATCATCAGAACCGGAAGAGGGAAAGCCAGGTCGTCAACCACTTCCATGCTCCCGGCGGCCTCGGCCTGATCAAGGATCTGGTCGACGATCTGTTGGGCCCGCGGGCGGAGCTGCTCGGCTCGTTTCGGGGTAAAGGCCCTGCTCACCAGCCCGCGTAGACGACTATGGTCCGGCGGGTCCAAGAACAGGAACGAAAGCGCAGGAGCCTCAGCCTCAAAGGTCGGTTCCCACTCGGGCGATTTGCGCCAGTCGTTGCTGGCCGCCGGGTGCCGGTACACGGTCATGCAGTCTTCGTAACGCGAAACAACTGTCAGCCCGAAAGGGCTGTGGTGCAAAGGCTCGTTTTCGAGCAAGGCGCGGTAGGTCGGGTAGGGATCGGCTTTGAAGGACCCATCTGTCGGGTCCCATCTCACGCCCACGACGTCGCCTCATTTCTTGGTTAATTACTGACTATGCGAACTCCGTGCGCCGGGTTAGCAGGACGAACCCGTCTCTCCCAACGCGCCGCCGACTTAGAGCTAGCGCTCGTCCCGGTCGAGGCGGCTCAGCTCCTCGTCGCTGAGCTTTAGGTCAACTGCTTGAGCGCAGTCGCGCGCAGAAGCTGGCCGGCTGGAGCCGGGGATCGGGATGACATGGTCACCCTTGGCCAGCATCCAGGCCAGCACCACTTGCTGCACCGACGTCCCATGGTCATTGGAGACTTTTACGAACGCCGGGTGCTCATTCCGGAGCTGCTCGCCGTTGCCAATACCGCCGAAGGGGCTATACGGCAGGAACGCAATGCCAAGTTCGCCGCAATGCTGCAGTTCGCCCTCGCTGGAGCGGAAAGAGGGGGAGAACTGGTTTTGTACGCTGGCCAAATTGCCCTCACCGAGAATGGAGCGGGCCAGGTCGATTTGAGCGATATCTGCGTTCGAGATCCCGACCATGAGCACCTTTCCCGCGTCCAACAGCTCCTTCAAGACCCCAATTGGCTCCTCGTAGGCGACCTTCGGGTCGGGCCGGTGGTACTGGTACAAGCCGATGGCCTCCACGCCCAGGCGGCGCAGGGATGCTTCGGCGGCACTACGGAGGTAAGCGGGGTCGCCGTTTACCGTCCAGCTGCCATCGCCGGGGCGGAGATGGCCGCCTTTGGTGGCGACGAGGACGGAGCCCGGGTCGCCGCTCCACGACGCCAGCGCTTTGGCTACGAGTACCTCGCCATGACCCGTCTCCGCACCGCCCAAGCTGTAGGCGTCGGCCGTGTCGATCAGGGTCATCCCGGCATCCAAAGCGGCATGGATGGTCTCAATCGAGCGTGCTTCGTCGGGGCGCCCTTCGATGGACATGGGCATCTCGCCGAGGCCAATCGCTCCGACTTGCCGTGAACCGATCCGTCGCAGTTCCATAGCGTTCTCCGATCAACTAGGTGGTCTGACAGCTAAAGGCTACCTGGACAGGCTGCCAATCAATGGCGTGGATGTCAGGTCCGAGAGCGGTCGGAGCGCTCCAAGCGGTCGGCGACGGTCAACAAGAAAGCCGCCGCCGCCGCACCGTCGGCGACCCGGTGGTCGACCGACAGCGTGAGGTCGAGCTGGAGCACGGGGCGTACCATCCCGTCCACCACGCCGGGGCGGTCCTGGATCTGCCCGGCGGCCAATATGGCGCACTGGTCCGGGTCGATCACGGCCTCGAACCGGTCGACCCCGAACATCCCCAGGTTGCTCACCGTGACAGCGACGGGCCCGGCGAACTCCTGGGTCAGTCGGCCCTCCCGTGCCATAGCTGTGGCTTGCCGGACGGTGAGCGCCAGGTCTTCCAGGCTGAGGTTGGCCGGGCATGGCACTCTCGCCACGATCAGGTTGTCGCCCGCCGCCACAGCCACGCCGACATCTCCCCGGCCGAGACGCCGGTAAGAGGGCCCGCTTCGCTCCAGGTACGGTCCAGTGCAGGGTGCTCGAGCAGGGCCGCTGACACGGCCCGTACCAACAAGTGGGTGATTGTCAGGCCTTCTACTTCCTCCGCCAGCCGGCGCATGGCGTTGGCGTCGACGGTCTTGGATATGGAGAGATGAGGCACCTGGGCCGCTCGGGCCAAGCGGCGAGCGATGGCCTGGCGGTGGGGCGGCACCGGCTCCTCGCCTGGAGCTGCGGTCGCCGAGCCCTGCTTGTCGATGACCTCCTGCACGTCGCGTCGCTCGATACGGCCATCGGGGCCAGTCCCTGACAGGCCAGAAAGCTCGATCCCGTGCTCCCGGGCGAGTGTGCGAGCCGCCGGGGTGGCTTGCACCCGGCCATCGGGAGACGGCCGCCGCGTCTCGACCGCGGCGGGAGTGTTGGCTGGCGCCGGGACCTCGGAAGCGGGCGCGGTCGTCGACGGGAGAGCCTCGCCGGGCTCGCCCAGCCAGGCGATCACGGTGCCCGAGGCTACGATCTCCCCCGGCTGGCACGCCACCTGTAGCAACGTGCCGGTGGCCGCCGCCTCGACCTCGAGGGTCGTCTTGTCCGACTCCGCCTCGAACAGGGGCTCGCCCTCGTTTACATGCGTGCCTAAGGGCTTGAACCACTGAACCAGCTTCATCTCGTCACTGGACTGGCCGAGGGCTGGCATCCGGATGGCGTGCGCCACTTTTCTACGCCATGACCTGTCTTACCGCTGCTACCACACGCGCTGTGCTTGGCAGCACGGCGCTCTCCAGGATGGGAGCACAGGGCATAGGGACGTCCAACGTGGCAACCCTTTTCACGGGGGCTTCAAGGTAGGACAGGCATTCGTCGGCAGCTCGGGCCGCCACCTCTGCGCCCCAGCCTCCGGTGAGAGTGTCCTCGTGCACGATCACGAGACGGCCGGTGCGCCGCACCGAGCCGAATATGGTCTCCCCGTCCAACGGTTGCAGGGTGAGCGGGTCGATGACTTCACACTCGATGCCTTCACCTGCGAGCTCCACGGCAGCTGCCAACGCCCGGTGCAGGGATATATGGGTGGCGACGACGGTGACGTCGCGCCCAGGGCGTTTCACGACAGCCTGCCCGATCGGAACCACATAGTCGCCGAGTGGCACCTCGCAGGTGAGGTCGAAGCCCCCGGCCGCTTCGCGTCCCTTGCTCCCGTAGAGCATCTTGTGCTCGAAGACGAGCACGGGGTTGTTGTCCCGGATGGCGCTTTTCAGGATGCCTTTGGCGTTGTACGCGTCGGAGGGCGCTACGACTTTAAGCCCGGTACGTGGGCAAAATAACTCTCCGGGCACTGCCCGTGCTGTGCTCCCCGGGTGGTGGCGCCGACCGGGGCCCTCATGACCATCGGGACCGAGAGCTTGCCACCGGACATGTAACGGAGCTTGGCCGCCTGGTTGACGAGCTCGTCCATGCACTCAAAGAGAAAATCGGAGTACTGCATGTCGGCGATGGGCCGCATGCCGAGCACCGCCGCGCCGACAGCCGCCCCAGCGATCGCTTTTTCACTGATCGGTGTATCGATCATTCGCTCGTGCCCGAATTCCTCCACCAAACCGAGGTAAACACCGAAGGCGCCCCCGAAACCGCCCTCCACGCCGATGTCCTCCCCTATGAGAAAAACGTCTGGATCCCGTCGCATTTCTTCGGCAATGGCCTCGCGGAGCGCCTCTGAAATCGTCAGGCGGCGACTACCAGCGGCCGTACCAGGCACAGGCTTCGTCTCAGGCACAGGCTTCGTCCCAGGCGTAGACATGGTCTCAGGCGTAGACATCTTCGAGAGCTTCCTCCGGCGCGGGGTACGGCGAGCTCCTGGCGAACTCGACAGCGTCGTCCAGTTCGGCCTTGACCTCGGCCTCCAAACGGGCTTCGGTGGCGTCGTCCAGGTGGGGCCGCAGCACCAGCAGGGGGTCGCGGGAAGCCCATTCCTCCTCCTCCTGGCGGGCCCGGTAGCCTCGCCCGTCGCTGCGGCTGTGGCCCGTGAACCGGTAGGTCTTGCATTCCACCACGAGCGGCCCGCCGCCAGCACGCGCTGTAGCCACCGCCCGGGCGCTCGCCTCCCGCACGGCGAGGACGTCCATCCCGTCGACGATCTCGGCGGGCACACCGTACGCCCGTGCCCGCTCGGCCACGTCCACCACTCGGGAGACCAGGTCGTAACGGGTGGACGCGCCGTAGAGGTTGTTCTCACAGACGTAGACGACCGGGAGGTCCTTTACCGCTGAGAAGTTGAGGCTCTCATGGAACGCGCCCTCGTTGGTGGCGCCCTCGCCGAAGAAGCAGACGGCGACCTGGTCGGTCGCCCGCAGCTTCATGGCCAGGCCCAGCCCGGACACGACGCTCGCCCCGCCGGCAACGATGGCGATCGCAGGGAGCATCCCGACGGCGGGATCCCCGAGGTGCATCGACCCACCCTTGCCCTTGCACGCCCCCGTCCGCTTGCCGTAGAGCTCGGCCATGGCCGAGCGCGCCGAAACCCCTTTGGCCAGGGCATGCCCATGAGGCCGGTGGGTCGAAGTGACCCAGTCGTCGCGGCGCAGGACGTCGCACACGCCTACAGCCACCGCCTCCTGGCCCTGGTACTGGTGAAGCGTCCCGGGGATCTCCCCTTCCAGGAACAAGCGGAAGACGCGCTCTTCGAAACGTCGAATGAGCAGCATCCCTCGGTACAGCGCCGGTGCAGACGGTTCCCCGGGGAGGCCCGGGCCGGTGCCCATCCCGGGCTGCCCACTTGCGATCATTTGCTCACCCATGGCGCTAATGATCGCGGTTGCACCGTTGTGGTGTCAAGCAGCCGCCAAGACCCGGCGCCCGGTGCCGATGCTGGCGACAAGCACGTCGACGACCCCGGTGCGCAGCGCCCCGAGCACCGAGCGGGCCTTGCCTTCCTCGCTGCTCACGGCGATGACGCGGGGGACGGCCCTCAGGTCATCGGCGCCCAGCCCGACCACACGGTCGCCGATGCCGCCTCCCGCCGGCCTGCCTTCCAGGTCGAAAAAGTAACCGAGGATGTCGCCGACGGCGCCCGCCTCCCTCATCGTGGACATCTCGGCCGCCGAAAAGCAGCCCATTTGCACCACGGCGCTGTCGTTGCGGGCGTCGCCGATGCCGACCAGGGCGGTCTGCGCCAAGCGGGCGCGGGCCAGTGTCTCGCGGACATCGCTATGGCGCATGAACGCTTCCCGGCTAGCGGCACTTTCCGCATATGCGGGCGCGTACAGGCTCTCTGCCTTGCCCCCGAACCTTTCAGCGAGCCGCCTGCAGATGTCGTTGGGGTTGATGCCCGTGCCCACCTGCGGTGAACCCCCCATGGCGGCGACGAAGGTGCAGGAGCGGCCGGTAAGCCGGGAGAGCTGATCGGGGACGCCACCTACGTTGCGCCCCATGCCTACGGCGACCACATCGCCGTCGCGGAGCGAGCGGGCCAGTAGGTCCCCCGCGGCGCGGGCAGCCATGGCCCGCTGCGCATCCTGGCTGTACTGGTCGGCCACCAGCACCGCCCCGGCGAGCCCGAAGCGAGCAGCCAGGTCGGCTTCGAGTTGGGCGCTCAGCACCGGATGGGTCCTGATCGCGATGTCGACGACCCCATCGCTCCTCGCCTTTTGCAACAGCCGGCCCACCTTGGGGCGCGACAAGCTGAGCCGTGAGGCGATCTCGGCCTGGGTGACGTCCTCCATGTAGTACAGGCTCGCGACCCGGGTCATCAGCTCTACTTCCGCTTCGCTCACCCGGGCCATCCGGCGGAGGTGTGAGGTCTGCGCCAGGCTGCTACCATAAACCGATCATAGGGTCTGGGGGTGAGCGTTTGCTCAGGATGACGCTCAACCTCGTGTGATAGGGGGTCTTATGCTCAGCCGCCAGCAGTTGCAGAATGCCCGGGAACTTGCGGCGGCTGCGCTGCACGACGCCGGCATCGCGATTACCCCCGAAGAGGCCGAGCGCCTGGAAGTGGCCGACTTTGGTTTCGGGGAACTGGCTGAGACCGGGCTGGAAGTCGTCGTCTACGTCAACACGTCCCGGGTATGTGCCAAAGAGATCGTCATGTTCCCTGGTCAGACGTGCCCCGAGCACATCCACCCGCCGTTTGACGGGGGCCCGGGCAAGGAGGAGACCTTCCGCTGCCGCAGCGGCACCGTCTACCTGTACGTGAACGGCGAGCCCACGGCAAACCCCCGCTACCGGCCCGCCCACGACGACCACTACACGGCCTGGCACGAGGTCGTACTGCACCCAGGCGAGCAGTACACAGTGTTCCCCGGGACTAAGCACTGGTTCCATGCTCCTGATGGCGCCATCGTCTCGGAGTTCTCGACCCATAGTCGCGACGACCTAGACATTTTCACCGACCCCGCCATCCAACGGGCGACCAAGCTCGTCGACTAGGGGCCAAGAAATGACCGTCACATGCTTCGGCATCCTCGTAGCCGACGTGTTCGTGCCCCCGCTTGCTCACTTCCCGCGGCCGGGCGAGCTGATGGTCACCGAGGACTTCCTGTTCCAGCCAGGTGGTTGCGCCGCCAACACGGCCCTCGACCTGGCCCGCCTAGGGGTGGGCGCTGCGGTCAGAGGGACTGTGGGCGCCGATGTTTTCGGGGACCTTGTGAAAGCGCAGCTCGGCCACATTGGCCTGGACGTGACCGGGGTCACCCAGACCGACCAGGTCGGGACATCCAAGACAGTCATACTTGACGTCCCCGGCGAGGACCGTAGGTATATCCACACAATTGGCGCCAATGCCGCCGTACGGGCGAGCGACCTCGACGGCGTTGCTTTCTCCGATGGCGATGTCCTGTACGTGGGTGGCTACCTTGTCTTGCCCGGTCTCGACCCGGAGAGCTTGGCCGCCCGCCTGGCCTCGGCCCGACAAGCTGGCGCCCGTACGGTCCTCGACGTTTGTGTGCCCGCCGACGGAGAGGTGGGCTTCGAAGATGTCGCTCCCCTGCTGCCCTATGTCGACCTGTTCGTGCCGAACGAGGACGAATCTCGCGTGTTGTCCGGTGCCGAAGAACCCAGTCTGCAGGCCGAGGTTTTCCTCTCCGCCGGAGCGGGAGCGGTAGTGGTCACCAGAGGTGCCGCCGGTGCGCTGATGGCCGCAGGCGACGTGCGGGTGGAGCTGCACGCTCCGGGAGTGGAAGTCGTGGACGGCTCCGGAGCGGGGGACGCCTTTGCCGCGGGCTTCATTTGCGGGTTCGTCGAAGGCTGGTCGCTCGAGCGTAGCTTCGCGTTCGCCACTGCGGTCGGGGCCTCGGCGTGCACCGCCCTCGGTTGCACGGCGGGAGTTTTCTCCCACCAGCAGGCTGAGGATTTCGTCATCGGCCACTCACTGGCACCCGCCTAAATACTTAAATAACTGTCGACCTAGATGACTGTCGACCTCAAAAACCATGGAAAGGTAATACTCATGCCGATAGTGCCCCTGCCCAACCTCTTGGCCGCCGCCCAGGAGGGTGGTTATGCAGTTGGTTACTTTGAAGCCTGGGACTCCTATTCCTTGGAGGCGGTGGTCGAGGCAGCAGAGGCGGAGTGGTCCCCGGTCGTGGTCGGTTTCGGTTGCGCCATGGTCGACGGTGCCTGGCTGGACGGCGGTGGTATCGAGCTCCTCGCCGACATGGCGACGCACGCGGCCGAAATGACCACAGTGCCGGTAAGCGTCCTGTTCAACGAGACACATACGCTGGAACAGGCACAAAGAGGCGTCGAGGCGGGCTTCAGCGCCGCCATGGTCGACACGTGCGATATGCCCGAAGATGAAGCTCGGCGGGTGGTGGCCGAGCTCGCCCGCTGGGCTCACCAACGCGGCGCTGCAGTAGAAGGGGAACTCGGGCACCTCCCCAACTTCACGGGCACCACCGTCGACACCTCCGGTTCGCACCTGACCGAACCAGACGAAGCGGGCGAGTTCGTCCGTGCCACCGGCGTCGACTGCCTGGCAGTGTCCGTTGGGAATGTGCACCTTCTCGAGGGCCATGAGGCCTCCCTGCAACTTGACCGCCTCGGTGCGGTCGGCCAAGCGGCGGCTGTCCCCCTTGTCCTCCATGGAGGGACCGGGCTACCAGCCAACGCTCTCCCGGCCGTGATCGCTGGTGGCGTGGCCAAGATCAACGTCGGCACAGGGCTCAAGCGTGCCTTTTTGGAGGCAATGCGAGAGGCGCTCGCCCGGGACGCCAGCCCTCACGACCTGCTCGGGTCGCACAAGCCCGTGGACGCCGCGGTCGCGGGCAAAGCCAAGATGCGCGACGAAGTCAGGCGCTTGATGCACCTCTATGGGTCCGCTGGCCGGGCCGGGAGCTGACGGGCGTCTGGGATCAGTCCCGGCGGAGGCGGGCCAGGACCTCGGAGTTGCCGGTGATGCGCAGGCCGGCGGCGGTGGCTTGCCCGATCTCGATCATGCCGGTGATCAACCCGAGTATCAGGCGAGGTGGGCCGTCGAGTGTGAGCTCAGCGGCGGGCGCTCGCCCGACCCTCGAGCGGACCTCCCCGCCGCCGACCTCGATAACGGCAGAGTTGTCCCCCGAGATCAGCTGGACGACAACAGGGGCGGCCTCCGGGTCCGAGTCCGCCGTGAACGACTCCGCCGCATAGGCCAGCCAGTGGGCTCGAAAGGCGTCACCAGCATGCTCGGCAACCATGAGATGGCGGCCCCATTCCCCGAGTGCATCGAGCACAGGTGCGAGCGACAATCCTTCCGCCGTTAGGGCATAAAGCGTGGTTGCTACCGGCGGCGGCGCGTCTTGTCGGGTGATCAGCCCGTCGTCTTCAAGCTCCTTCAGCCGGCTGGAGAGCAGGTTGGTGGCGATGCCCGGCAGACCGTTCTTCAGGTCGGTGAAGCGGCACGGGCCCTGCAGCAGCAGCTCGCGCGCGATGAGCAGTGTCCAGCGCTCCCCCACCACATCGAGGGCTCGGGCTAACGCGCAGTACTGACCATAACTTCGCATAGCTGCAGTGTAGCACAGGTGTAGTTGATAAATAATACTAATCGGTTGACAATTTCTACCAACGGGAATACGCTCCTAAGATGGACCGAGAACGCTCGAAGCCGCTTGTCCTCATCTCGCTGCTGATGGCGGCGTTTGTCATCAACCTGGACACAACGCTGGTCAACAACGCCCTACCGACGCTGACCCGTGAGCTCGGCGCCACAAACACCGAGCTGCAGTGGGTGGTCGACGCTTACAACCTCGTCTTCGCGGCGCTGCTTCTCACCTCGGGCAGCATTTCCGACCGCTTCGGCCGCAAGGGCATGCTGATGGCGGGCCTTGCCGTCTTTGGCGTCGCAAGCTTTATCGGTGGCTTCGGTTCCAGTCCTGGCGAGCTGATCGCCGCCCGAGCAGTAATGGGTATGGGGGCGGCCATGACCTTCCCGGCAACCCTGTCCCTGCTCACCAACGTGTTCACGGAGCGCAAGGAGAGAGCTCTCGCGATTGGTTTGTGGGGGGCAACCAGCGGTGCCGCCATCGCGCTAGGGCCGATTGTCGGCGGTTTCCTGCTCCGGCACTTCAGCTGGTCAAGCGTCTTCTTCACGCTCGGCCCCGTGGCAGGAGTGTCAATTGCCCTCGTTGCTATTTTCTCCCCGTCGTCAAAAGACCCGAGACCGCACCCGCTCGACGGCGCGGGCTTTGTGCTGTCCGCAGCGTTCATGGGCCTGATCGTCTACACGATCATCGAAGCGCCGAACCGTGGCTGGGGGTCGTCGCTCACTATCGCCGGCTTCGTCGCCAGTGTGGTCCTTCTCGGCCTCTTCATCGCACAGGAACGCCGAACCGAGCACCCGATGCTCGACGTCCGGCTGTTCAAGAACATGCGCTTCACTGCTGCAAGCGGCTCGGTGACGATTGCCTTTTTCACCCTGTTCGGTTTCATCTTCTTGATTACGCAGTACTTCCAGTTCATACACAACTACAGCGCGCTTTCGGCAGGCGTACGCCTTCTCCCGGTCGCTGTATCCGTTGCCGTCGGCTCGATCGTTGGCACTCGGCTTGCGGTCCGTTTCGGGACCAAGGCCATCGTCACCATCGGCCTCCTCGCCACAGCCATCTTCTACCTGTGGGTCTGGAGAGTCATTTCCACAACGACTGGCTACGACATCATCGCCATGCAGATGGTCCTTTACGGCCTTGGTATGGGCCTGACCTCCGCACCCGCCACCGAGTCCATCATGGGCGCCGTCTCCGAAGCCCAAGCGGGGGTTGGTTCGGCGGTCAACGACTCCACCCGGCTCCTCGGCGGGACGCTCGGCGTCGCCGTGATCGGCAGCATCTACGCCTCCCTCTACGGCAACCGGCTCGACAAGGCGCTCCCCAGCCAGCTCCCAACGACAGCCAAAGCGGTAGCTCATCAATCCGTCGGCGGTGCGTACGGGATCTCGGCGCACCTCGCCAGCTCCGGCCGGCACGTGCTCGCGCAACTTGTCCACGGCGCTGCCTCGGACGCCTTCATCCGCGGGATCAGCATCAGCTGCCTTGTCGCAGGTGTCGTAGCCCTGGCCGGAGCTCTCCTCCCCGCCCTGTTCCTGCCCGCACAACCGCCGTCGTCGCCAAACGAACTCTCAGTCAACCTGGACGGCACAGAGGCAGCCAACTTCGCCGGTGCTGCTGCGGTAGCTTCACCAAGGTGATCGAGCGGTGGTGAACCCTGCCCTGTTTTCCCGGGCTGATCTCGACTACGCCACCGACCTCGCCGCCGTCTTGAGCGGGCTGACCCCGAGCGCAGATGGGCGGCAGCCAACGCCGCCCGTAACCGCGGTCCGTTAGCGCGCTTAAACACCCGTTCCATTACCTAAGTGGCGCCGACCAGAGGTCGATATCAGCGGAGATCGATCGGATGGTCGCCACCGGGACGCCATTGTCGGCGGCCAACCCCGCCCATTGGGCAACCGCGGCCAGGACGTGGTCGATGCTGTCAGCGGCGGCGGGGACCTGGAACCGGTCGGCCACTTCCACCAAGTCGGCCCGGGTGATGCCCGCGAAGCGTCCGTTTACCGACATTAAATGCTGGCCGGTCCATTGACTGGTTGAGGCATACGCGTGTGTGACGTCGTAGGCGGGTGAGAACCGCCACGCTCCCTCCTTGGGCAGCAGGAACGAGAAGTTTTTGGTGTGGTCGTCGCAGTTAGCGGCTGCGACGTTGAACACCATCCGAAGGAACGCCTGGCGGCGAGCCTCGTGGTGCAAGTGGAGCCGGTCGATCGTCATAAACAGCTGGGCGTAGTCGTGGGCGCCTATCAGCCTGAAGTCCAGCCCAGCCATCGCGCACAGCGTTTGAGAGTGGACCTTCTGCCGGCTCCCGAGGCGATCGAACCGCCGGGTCATGAAATGGGCGCGCTCCCCTTCTTCGAGCAGCCTGCACTCGGTCATCTCGATGCCGGCCATTACCGCCATCTGGTGATAGGTGTACTCGGTCCGGCCGTAGTGGCCCGAGGCGCCAAGGTCTAGGTCTCTGCCGACTCCGTCGAGTTTGAGAAGCCAGTACTCAAAACCGGGGTTGGCAGGCACCTGCCCGGAACACAACTCGCCGGTGCTCGGGTTGAGCGCCACGACGGCCTTGGCGCGTGCCCCGCCGGCGGAGGTGCCAACGGCGAGCAGCTCCGAAATGGCTTTGGTGGCGCCCGGCCCGGTACCGATCTCGCCGTTAAGGGCAGAGCGGGCGGCGGCCACCAGATCCGATAGTTCGATGGCGGTCGACTTCTGCGGTCGGGGCCCCCGGACCGGGCGGAACTCGAGGGCCCGATGCCTCGGTTGCCGAGATAAGCGAGCCGGTCCAGTGAGGTCACCTGGTCGGCACCGACCCCCTCCGTCGCGAGGTAGGCCGTGACGATGGCGTTGCCGAAGGCATCCGGTAGTGAATCGGCGACCAACGGTGCAAGGCGGTGGTAGCTCCGCTCAGCCAGGCCTGGGAAAACGAAAACGCCGGCGCGCCCGGCGACCGGCATCATGATCGGAGCCAGCTCGACCCCTCTGGCGGCCCAGGCGGGGTCGTACTCGAAGGCGTAGAACCCGGAGCTGGGGTCATAGGCAACAGCGCCGACCGTGGTGTCCCAACAGCGGACCTCGATCAGGTCGACCGGCCGATAGGCCATCACAGCCGACGCGTAGAGGCACGCCGGACGCCGGAGGCTCGCTGGCGTTTCACCGCCTTGTTGGAGGAGCGCAACATCTGCATCGGCGAAACGGGCACCGGCGGCGCGAGCGCCTCGAGCCAACTGGTGAGGTCGAGCGCCCGGACCACGGCAACCAGCGTCTTGAGTGTGGAGCCTTTGCCCCGCTCCAGGTTGGAGAGAGCCCCGAGGGAGATGTTTGCCTGTTCGGCGAGTTGAGCCTGTTCGGAGTTGCGGGCGATCCGGGCCACGCGTACCTGCTCCCCGAGGTAGGCCTCCCATTCGGGGATCGAACGATACTGGATTACTTCCATATATCTGTATGTTACTGCACTTCTGACGGCTAACACCCAACAATCTATGGGTTGTCGCTGGTGAGTCGGCCAGACCTGCGACCATTTCCCCGGTTGATCAGGCGTGGCGGAGCACACTAAATAAGCGAGCCTCGGACGGGGCACCGCACGACTACTGGCTCAGAGCCTCTGAACGGAAGGGACGATCATGGTACTCAAGACCGCAGCAGGGGCGATGGCCGCCGCCATGCTCCTCGGCGGCGCCGGGCTGGCAGCTCATGGGAGCTCGTCGGTCCATCTGGCCGCCGCAATTTCGAAGCCTCAAGATCCCAAGTGCCCGACCGGGGCCACGACCGTCACCGTCGACGGCTACGCCACAGCCCAAGTAGCCCCAAACGAGATCACCATTAGCCTCGGGGTCCAAACCCAATCGGCAAAGGCCAATGTTGCCCTGAACAACAACTCGACCAAGGCCAACGCCCTGGTCGCCAAGCTGATAAGCGACGGCGTGGCCCAGCACGACATCCAAACCTCCAACCTGTCAATCCAGCCCGTCTACAGCGGCCCCAAACAGGTGCTAACTGGCTACCAGGTCAACGACACGTTGACCGTGACCCTGCTCGACCTGAGCAGCGCGGGCAACATTATCGACGATGCGGCGCAGATCGCAGGAAATTCTATTGTCGTGAACGACATCTCGTTTTCGGTGCAGAACGACGGGACTGTCCTCGCCGAAGCCAGGGCGGGGGCCGTGCGCCAGGCGCAAGCACAGGCGCATGCGATGGCATCCGCCGCTGGCATGGTGCTCGGGACGCTTTGCTCCCTAGTGGACAACACCACGCCGCCGCAGCCCAATTCGGTGGGAGCCCCGGAACCGCTCGCAGCGAAGGCCGCCAGCACTCCGGTCGAGGCAGGCCAGGAATCGGTGACAGCCGACGTCACTGCGATTTACGAGCTCGAGACCCCCTGAGCGGAGCTCCTCAGGGAACGGGCTGGTAACGGGCTACGGAAAATGCAAGCAGCATGGGCACGTTGACAGCAAAAACGGCCAGCATGCAACTCATCACAACGAGGATCTGGCCGCGGGTGCCATCGAACACAAAGATGTACTCCAGCATCCCGGCGATCACGAGATAGGCCAGCAGCGACCACTTGGCAACCAGGAAAAAACTATCCCAGGCAAAATCGCGCAGCCTCGCCAGCAGGACCACGTTGGTCACTACGACGACGACGGCAAGCACGAGCAGTACCTCCGCGAGACCAAGGGGCGGATGCGCAGGCAAATGAGCAGCCATGAAGATACCGCCTGCGATGACGAGAGCCATTGAGAGGACCGCGATCTCAGCCACGGGTGGCAGTTTTCGGTTGACCAGGTCTGGTCCGCCGCTGAACTGGGGGCTGCTCACGACGACGCCAACCTAGTCATAATGACCAACGTAGCGACCTGCATAGCTCCGGTAACGCCGGCCGTGTAGATGAAGCGACGCATCAGTTTCCCTATCAGGGCCCGTTGGGAACAGGCTTTTTCAACTCGAACAGGACGGCCAGGTTGGCCGGCTCCAGGAGCCCGATGGCCACTATGGCCATCACTCCCACCACGACCATGCTGGCCACAACCCAGCCGTGGTTCGGGGAGGACACCAAGAGGTTGCCCTCGTGCCGGGCGAGCTGCCAGCCGGCAGCCAAAGTGCATATGACCAGGGTCGGCATCAGCAACAGCATCTTCGGCATCAACCGCTTGGAGAACTCCACCCTGGCGGGGATGCTCATCCGGCCCATGATCGGCCCGATGATGAAACCAAGGAACAGGTCGATCCCCGTCCAGAGGGCGCCGGCGACGACGTGGAAAAAGTCGATCCCCCACAATTTGTTGAAGGCAATGGCAACGACAACGCCAACTAGGGCAACGGCCACGATCGGCAGACCGGCCAGCGGCACGATCTGAAAGGGCTGAGCAGGCCCCGCCGCTCCAGGAGGGCCGCCGTGGGCCAGTGGAACAGCCGCTCCCGCCGGGACGGGGGTGGCAACGACATGTGTCATGCGCTCGCTCCCTTCGCTGGTAACTCATCGGACCCAAAACCGGGCCAGAACAGATATACCACGTGGTCACGGGCGTCGGGGCTCCGAAGCCGAAGAGATGCGACGAGATGCGACGAGTCCTCGGCGAGCCACATCGCCTTGCGGCGCCGCTAGACATATATAGCGCCTGACTGTTATACTAAGCGAGGATCCAAGGAGGCGATCGAAATGCCCGATCCCAGTAGGTCCCCCGTCCCCCGCTCACCCAAGCCGACGGCCAGTCCCGTACGGCCGGGCCAGCCCGTCTCGACGGCGGCGCCAGCGAACATCGCTACCCCGAAAAAGGTGGTAAAGCCGGCGAGTAAAACGACCCCGGCGAGTAAAACGACCCCGGCGAGTAAAACGACCCCGGCGAGTAAAACGACCCCGGCGACGGTCAAGGCGCCCGCGGAAGGCATCAGGCTCGCCGCCGTCCCTCGTCCCGCCCGGGCTGCCGTCCCCGCGAAGCATCCCGTCCCCGCGAAGCAACCCGCAGCCGAGACGCTACGGCCGACGGCGACGGCTGCGCCGCCGGTAGCGGTTCCCGCGCGAATCCCACTAGCCGCAGCGCACGAGCCGGCGCCGTCCAAGCGGATGTTGGTGCTCATGGGGGACGAGGTGCTCGTTGAGCTGCGCCAGGCGCAACGCTTCACTCTGGACGCGATGGCCGGTTGGCGAGCCGTGGTGGGCAAAGTCGTCCCCGAGCTACCGACACCGCCGTTCCTCCTCGATGGCGCTGAAATCGCCGGGAGCTTGGGTTCCGTCTTCGACCTGGCCGACGAACTATTGGCTAACCAACGCAAGTTTGTGCGCGAGTTGGCCAATCTCGTGGCCCGGGCCTGACCCACAAGGGCCGCAAGGCCCGAGGCGGCCCGGCCCGGAGCCCGGCCAGATCTCAGGACAGGGAGCGCACCACGAGGGCGTCGCCTTGGCCGCCGCCCCCACACAGGCTGGCGACAGCATAGCCACCGCCGCGGCGCCTCAGCTCGTGCAGGACGGTGAGGGCAAGCCGGGTGCCTGACATGCCCACCGGGTGGCCGAACGCGATGGCCCCGCCGTTGACATTGATCCGGTCCTCGGGCACGCCGAGGGCGTCGACCGAGGCCAGCGCCACGGCCGCGAAAGCCTCATTTATTTCTATGACGTCAAGGTCGTCGAGGGTCAGCTTGGCGTTGGCCAGGGCAGCGTTGATGGCGTTGGCGGGTTGCTGGAGGAGCGATGGGGTAGGGCCGGCGACCTGGCCGTAACTGACGAACTCGCCGAGCGGCGTCACCCCTAGCGTCTGCGCCGCCCGCCGCGAAACCACGATGACCGCGGCGGCGCCGTCGGAAATTTGCGACGCGTTACCGGCGGTGATGCTTCCGTTATCGCTGAAGGCGGGCTTGAGACGGCCCAAAGACTCGAGCGTCGTCCCCGGACGGATGCCTTCGTCGCTGTCCACGACGATGGGGTCGCCGCGCCGCTGAGGTACGCTGACCGCAGCGATTTCCTCAGCCAGGTTGCCGTTTTTGACGGCGTTGGCCGCCTTTTCGTGGGAGGAGGCAGCGAACGCGTCCTGGCGCGAGCGGTCGCTGACACCCTCGTTGTAATGGTCGGTGGCCAGGCCCATGGATATTCCGTCCAGCGCGCAACTCAGAGCGTCGAGCAGCATCGAGTCCACCAGTACCCCATCGCCGTAGCGGTACCCGCCACGAGCGTCTTGGAGCAGGTAAGGCGCCCTCGTCATGGACTCCATGCCCCCGGCGACGACGATGTCGGCCTCGCCGGCGGCGATCATCTGGTCGGCCAGGTAGATGGCATTGAGGCCGGACAGGCACACCTTGTTGACGGTGATGGCCGGCGTGGACAGGGGGATCCCGGCCTTAACGGCGGCCTGGCGAGCGGTCACCTGGCCCTGGCCTGCTTGCAGGACCTGGCCCATGTACACGTAGTCGACCTGGCCAGGCTGAAGGCCAGCCCGTTCCAAGGCGGCGGCGATGGCGACCCCCGCCAGGTCGGTGGCACTCAAAGTGGCCAAAGCACCGGCCAACTTGCCGATCGGCGTGCGAGCGCCTGAAACTATGACTGATCCGGGCAACGTAATCCTCCTAGCCCAATATGGTTATTGGTATTCAATTAGTACGTGGAACTGTGGCGCGGCGAAGCTACATGTCGAGCCCGCCGTTTACGGCCATGATCGAACCGGTTATGTACCCGCTGTCGTCATCGATCAAGAAGCGGACAGCGCGGGCGATCTCGTCGGGCCGCCCCAAGCGCCCCACCGGTATGCGCTCGACGACCGCCTTGAGGGCAGCTTCGGGTACGGCGGCCAGCATGTCAGTGTCGATGAAGCCAGGGGTCACGCAGTTGACGGTGACGTTCTTGCGCGCCATTTCCAGCGCCACGCTCTTGGTGAAGCCAAATAGCCCGGCCTTGGAAGCGGCATAGTTGGCCTGGCCGAAATTGCCCATTTCGCCGATGACCGAACTGACGTTGACGATGCGGCCAAAGCCCCGCTCCAGCATGTGGTCCACGACGGCCTTGGTCATATAGAAGCACCCGGACAGGTTGACCCGCAGAACATTGTGCCAGTCCTCGACGGTCATTTTGCGCACGGTCTTGTCGATGGTGACGCCAGCATTGTTGACCAGGTAGTCCAAGCGGCCGGTAGCAGCCAGCACTTCGCCCACCAGACGGGTGCAGTCCTCGGGTACGCCGACGTTGGCCATATGGACCGAGACCGACCACCCTTCGGCCTGCAGCCCTTTCTGCAGCTCCTTGGCGGCCTCCGGGTGGGAGTAGTAGCCCGCCGCTACGTGGATGCCGTCTCGAGCCAGTACCGATGTGATGGCCGCCCCTATACCCCGGCAGCCGCCGGTAACTAAGGCTACTGGCGTGTCGCCCATGGTCAATCCCCTTCCCTCTTCAGGACCCGCCGCTATCCCCCGGGTCAAGTACGCGTGCTCACTGCCACGAACCTTACGCCCGGGCCAGGGCCACAAAGAGAGCCGAAAGTCCCTATTGGGGGGGACCAAGGGGGGCCTTCCCCATTGCTTGACATATATAGCATGCGACTGGTATAGTAAGCAGCAAGGAAAAAGAGAAGACAAGCAACGACAACCAGTGGCGGTACGACCGCCCATAGCTAGGAGACGAACATGACCGAAACCACCACCTCCACCAAACCCAAGGCGAGCGCGACCAAGACGGCCCCACTGTCGGCGGCCATACGCGACGAGGTCATCGCCTCGGTCAAGCAAGCTCAGCAGTTCACCCTCGACTCGGTCAGCACGTGGGTCGACGTGGTCGGCAAAGTAACCCCCGAGCTGCCCCATATCCCCTTCGTGCCCACCCGGACGGAAGTCGTCGACAGCCTCGGTAGCGTGTTCGAGTTCACCGACGAGCTGTTGGCGTCGCAGCGCAAGTTCGCCGCCGACCTGGCCAACCTGCTCGTTCCGGCCAGCTAGGCTCACCGGCCCAACGTGAGACCGACCACCAGTACCCCGGGCCGAGAGCCGGCAACGATGTCGGCTGACGGCACCGACCTATTCGGCTTGGCCCGTACCTGCGCGCCAACGCCGACTGGCCAAGCTGTCCCTGCGCCAGATGGCCGACCTGGCCGGCGTGTCCAACCCTTACCTCAGCCAGATCGAGCGGGGCCTCCATGAGCCGTCGGTGCGTATCCTCCGCTCGATCGCTGAGGCGCTGAACCTGTCAGCGGAGACCGTGCTGGAGCAGGCGGGCTTGCTGAGCCGCGACGACACGTTGCCGACAAGCACCGAAACGGCCATCCGGCACGACCCTGACCTCGACGAGGACCAGAAGCTGGCGTTGCTGTCGGTTTACCGGAGCTACCGGGCGCACGGCCAGCCGCCGGCTGGGCCGGGGGCCGGCGAGGAGGGCGAGGAGAGCGACGACCGCGCCTAACGGCGGGGAAGGGACTCGAACCACTCCGTCCCGAAGCTCGGGTCGGGGACCAGGCGAACGTACGGCAGCGACGTCTGACGTCCCGCGCTCACGCTTTGCGCGTCCGACGAGGTGCCGGGTAGGACGATGACTTCCTCGCCGTGGTGCCAGTTGGCCGGCGTGGCAACGTGGTACTTGGCCGTCACCTGGCACGAATCGAGCAGGCGGATGATTTCGTCGAAATTGCGCCCGGTATTTAACGGGTAGGACAGCGACGCCTTGATCCTCTTGTCGGAGCCGATGATGAACACCGACCGGATGATGAGGTTGTCGCGCTCGCCCGGGACCACCGCCGGCATGTCGCGGGTGGCATCGGGGAGCATGTCGTACAACTCAGCCACCACGAGATCGGGGTCGGCGATCAGCGGGTACGTGACAGGGTTGCCACGGACCGCTTCGATGTCCTTGGCCCACTCCGAGTGACACGAGACCGGGTCGGCACTTAGGCCGATCACCTTGGTGTTTCGTGCCGCGAACTGAGGCAGCAGGCGGGCCAGCGAAGCCAGCTCGGTGGTGCACACGGGGGTGAAATCCTTCGGGTGGGAGAACAAAACAACCCACGCCTCACCGATCCAGTCGTGGAAGTTGATCCTACCGTGCGTCGTATCAGCCTCGAAGTTCGGCGCTTCGGTATTTAAGCGCAGCGACATGGCCCTCCTTTCACCCGGCCCAAACAGGGGCCGCGACCTGGGCGGCACCAGACAGACCTGGTTGCCCCCTCATGGACCGAGTATAAAAAGGTGCCTACTGTCGCGGCAGGGACGAAAGTCCCTTTCCATTTCGCCCTCCCATCCTTGCTAGGCATATCAAGGCTATGCTAAGTATAGTTGGCGCTGTCGGGGCCCCCTCTAAAGGACGGCTCACGGGTAAGAAGGGGATGCGCATGGATCTCAGTTTCGACGGACGGGTAGCGATCATCACAGGCGCCGGCGGCGCTCTGGGCCGCTCCCATGCCCTCGAGCTCGCTCGGCGCGGCGCCAAGGTCGTGGTCAACGACGTGGGTGGCTCGGTCCATGGCGAGGGTGAAGCGAAGACCCCGGCCCAACAGGTGGTCGACGAGATCACCGCCCTCGGCGGGCAAGCCATCGCCAATTTCGCCAGCGTCACCACCCCGGCGGGGGGAGAGGCGATACTTGCTTCCGCCCTCGATGCTTTCGGCCGAGTCGACATCCTGGTCAACAATGCCGGCATACTTCGGGACCGGGCGTTCCACAACATGGGAAGCGAGGACATAGACGCCGTCCTGGACGTCCATCTGCGGGGCGCGATGTTCGTCACCCAGCCCGCCTTTAAGCTGATGCGCGAGCAACGCTACGGCCGCATAATCAATACGACGTCGGCATCGGGCCTGTTCGGCAATTTCGGCCAAGCCAACTACGGGGCGGCCAAGGCCGGCCTGCTAGGCCTGACCCGGGTACTGGCCCAGGAGGGGTCCCGGGTCAACATCTTGGTCAACGCAATCGCCCCCCTGGCCCGGACCCGGATGACCACCGGCCTCCTCGGCGACCTGGAGGCCCTCCTCGACCCCCAGTGCGTAAGCGCGGTGGTCGCCTACCTGGCTCACGAGAACTGTGCCGTTAATGGGCATGTTTATTCGGTGGCCGGCGGGCGGGTCGCCCGTATCTTCATGGCTGAGTCCCGGGGCGTGGTGCTGCCCGACCTCACGGCCGAGGCCGTCCGGGACAACCTGGGCCCCATCGACCTCCCCGACGATTTCATGGTCCCTGATTCGCTCAGCGAGGAGAGCGACATAATCCGACAGGCCATCGGGGCCTGAGCCATGGCCGAGAAAGTCGACAAACCTTCGCCCCTACAACGCTGGGCCCGCTTGGTGGACCCCGTCGGGTTAGGCGCCGCCGTGACCCGGGCTATGGCCGAGCTCGCCCGGCGCCCCTACATCGCACTGCCACCGACGGCCCGCTGGCTCGGTGGCCTCGCCCAAGCGTCGCTGGCCACAAGCGGCCGTCTGGTCGGCATCGCTACCGAGGGGCCGGTGGCTCCCGAGCCCAACGACCGCCGCTTCAACGACGAGGCCTGGAAGCAGAACGCCTTTTTCTACGGCCTCTTGCAGCTCTATTTGTTGAACAGCCGCTACGTCAGCGAACTGGTGGAGGCGGCCGACCTCCCCGCACCGGGAGGGGCCAAGGCCAAGTTCATGACTGGGCTCGTGGCCGATACCCTCGCCCCTACCAATTACCTTTTCACCAACCCCAAAGCGTTGAAGCGCGCCTTCGACACGGGCGGCCTCAGCCTGGCCGCGGGCAGCCGGCGATTTTTGCACGACCTCTCCACCAACGGCGGCTGGCCCGCCCAGGTGAGCAAGGAAGCCTTTGTCGTGGGCCAGAATATGGCGGTCACCCCCGGGCGCGTGGTCTTCCGCAACGAATTGATGGAGCTCTTGCAATATTCCCCGGTCACGCCCGAGGTCTACTCCGTCCCGTTGCTCTTTTGCCCCCCGTGGATCAACAAGTACTACATAATGGACCTGTCGCCAGGCAAGAGCCTGGTGGAGTGGGCCGTCGGGCACGGGCTCACCGTTTTCGCCATGAGCTACCGCAACCCCGACAGCTCGATGCGCGACGTGTCCTTCGACGACTATCTCCTGCAAGGTCCCCGGGCCGCCATCGATGTGGTCCGTTCCATTACCGGGGCGGACAAGGTCAATACCGTGTCGGTGTGCCTGGGAGGGACGCTGAACTGCGTCCTGGTCGCCTACCTGGAGGCCCATGGCGAGGAACTCGTCAATAGCTCCACCTACCTGAACACCACTATCGACTTCACCGATGCCGGCGTGCTCCAGGACGTGTTCACCGACCCCGCCACGGTCGACGGCCTAGTCGAGCACATGGAGAGCCGCGGCTACCTCGATGCGGGGGAGATGGCCCATACTTTCGACCTGTTGCGGGCCAACGACCTCGTGTTCCGGTACCTCCAGTCGAGCTGGCTCATGGGTGAAGACCCCCCGGCGTTCGACCTGCTGGCCTGGAACAACGACGGCACACGCATGCCGGCCAAGATGCACGCCTATTACCTCCGCCGGTGCTGGATCGAAAACGCGCTGGCGAACGACAAGCTGGAGGTAGCGGGCACGCCGCTTATCGTGTCCAAGAACAATAACGACAGCTACTTCGTAGCTGCCGTCAACGACCACATCGTGCCGTGGCGGGCCAATTACCGGGCGACCCAGCTGTTCAAGGGGAACCGGCGGTTCGTGCTGACCTCGGGCGGCCACGTGGCCGGTATCGTCAACCCCCCGTCGTCCAAATCGCTGCTTTGGACCAATGAAGACCTGCCCGCCGACCCCGACCAGTGGCGGGCCGGTGCTCACGAAGTGGCCGGGACATGGTGGGACGACTGGCTCGATTGGGTGCGGCCCCGTTCGGGCAATTTGGGCCCACCTCCGCCGATGGGCAACAAGCGTTACCCGGCGGCAGAGAACGCCCCCGGCACGTACGTGAAGGGGTAAGTCAGGGCCCCGCAAAAGGGTCGCCGGAGCCAGTGGTCTCCCGATCACTGATTTGTGAAGGTCTGGTGAGGGCCGGCGACGTGCAATGCTACGAAGGTGCCCCCAATCACCATCGACCTGCCTGAGGGCCCGCTCCCCGCTTACGTATCTCGGCCTGAAACCGCCGGCCCGTGGCCGGGGGTCGTGGTTGTCCATGACATCCTGGGCATGAGCCAGGACCTTCGCAACCAGGCGGACTGGCTGGCTGGCGAGGGTTACCTGGCCGCGCTGCCAGACCTGTTCCGCGGCCGCAACAAGGCCGTCTGCATGGTCTCGGTCATGCGTCAGGCGACAGCCGGCCACGGTAGGGTGTTCGATGACATCGACGCATCACGTACCTGGTTAGCATCCCAAGAAGAATGCACTGGTGCAGTCGGCGTGATCGGCTTCTGCATGGGCGGTGGCCTCGCTCTCCTCGTGGCACCAAAGGGGCATTTCGCGGTGTCCAGCGTCAACTACGGCAGCGCGAGCAAGCAGGCTTACACGGCCGACTTCCTGCGGGGAGCGTGCCCGGTCGTCGGCAGCTTCGGAGGCAAAGACAGACCTTTGCGCGGCGCGGCAGCTCGGCTCGAGAGCGCTCTTGCGACCGCGGGGGTGGACCACGACGTGAAGGAGTACCCCGACGCCGGGCATGGGTTCATCAATGACCACGAGGGCGCCGGTGACCCAATGCCGTTGTTGTTCAAAGTTATGGGCAGGCTCAGTCCCGGGGTGGGTTACAACGAAGAAGCCGCTCGCGACGCTCGGTCCCGGATCGTGGCGTTCTTCGATGCCCACCTGAAGAACTAAAGCCCGCGTCTGCCCGCATAGCCACCGGCTCGGCACCGTTCTGTGACAAAAACCACAAGGAAAGTAGCCGCTAATTCATCGAACACCTGTTCCCCTACGGTATGATGGAGAGATGGACGGGGAGGCACTAACGGCCTTGGCGGGGGCAGTCGACGCTCTGGATCTCGAGCCGGTCGGCCAGGAAATAGAACGGGCGTTGTGGTTGAGGGACCAGCTCGATGCCAAGATTTCTAAGGCCCTGCGGCGTTTTGATGCCGACGAGGCCTGGAGCGCCGACGGCTCGCTTTCTCTTACCTCCTGGCTGGCCGCCCACGGCCGGCGTTCCCGGCGAGACTCCTACCACGAAGCAGCAGTGGCGCGCGATGCTCCCCATTTGTTCCGGCAACCAAGGTCGAGCGGCCCAAGCAACAGAGCCTTTGGTCCCAATAACGCCGGGAACCTTGAGAAATCGATTACTTCGTATATATAATTTAACTCGTCGAAGGAGGCCCACGATGTCGCTTCGATCTTGTCCTTTATGTCATTTGATCTTCGGGTCTACGAACGAATTGGTGTGGCATATCCACAACGAGCACCATTACTTGACCGAAGAGGAAGGGCTCAAAGTTGAGGTTTCGCAGGCTGTCTCGGCCCAACTCGACGAGGCAACCTTAGGCGACCTGGTATTGGCTGTCGACGAGGGTTCAATGTCGTTGTTGCTGGCGACAACGCCCGGGCCACAGATGACAAGCATCGATTTGGCTTGGCTCAGGTACCTGTCCAAGTCTGCTTACCGCACCATGGCAAAAGAGCTTCACCCAGCGGTGCTGTCCAAGATGGTGCCACGTTGGGAGGCCGCGCTCTCCATTGCCAAGTTCGGGCACAAGGACAAGGGCCTGGCCGTTTTGGTCAGCACGAAAAAGATGGCAGTTTTCTGCCTTCCGTTCCCGCCCCGGCCACGTGTGGCGCTGGGCATAAGCTTCGCCGTACGCGACCTCGTGGACGCTCTGCAGCGTTTCCCGCGTTACCGGGTGCTCGTCCTTGGAGGGCGCCGGCCGCGGATCCTCGAAGGCTGGGCAGACCACCTCAGCGAGGTCAAGGGCCCGGACGAGCCACACCGTGAAAGTGCCTTACGAGAAGCGGACGTGGCATTGGCCGACCGCGTCAGTTGGGCCACGGACCTTCCCCTGGTACTGATCGGGCCGGCTCGGTTGCTGAGCGCCTGGAGCACACAGTCACGCCACTCCTCTCTTCTGATCGGTTCGGTGGAATCGCACCATCCCGACGCCCCCGCGTGCGCCATCGCGGAGATGGCGGAGCCCTTAGTGTCGGCTTGGCGAGAGGCAGCCGTGGCCGTGGAGGTCGCTTCGCTTGGGCACGCGGACCGCGCCGGCCTTGTGAAGTGGGGCCTTGGCCCAACTTGGTCGGCACTCAGCCAAGGCGCAGCCGAGCACCTATGGGTGCGGAGGGACTTCGCCGCCCCAGCAATCCGACACGGGACCGGCTGGGAAATAAGCCCCGCAGCGGGTCTCGGAGCTCGGGCCCACACCTGTGACGTTGTCGAGGAACTGATCAGAGCGGCGAGAGATGTTGAGGCCAAAGTGAGCTTCGTGGACAAGGGCGCCTCACCATCCATTGAACCAGTCGGTGCACAGCTAGCCAGGTCACGGAGCCACCGCAGTGAGCACCGGCCCGGGGACCTGCCCATCGTTGACCTGACATCAGAAGTCTGGGTCGACCCGATCCCTGAGGCGTTAACCGAATGATCCCCGGGGCTGGCGCCGCGCAGCCCGAACCGCCGTCGTCGGCGATGACGAGCCGATGCCCGTTCACGATCGTCCCGAAGTCGCGGCGATCCTCGCCGAGCCAGACCCCAAACGGAAGTTTCGTATTCATGCCGCCCACGCAGTCGCAATCTCGCGGCGGGCCACGTCGGTGGACCAGATGCTCCGCAGCGCCGCCGCCGTAGATCCTGAAGCAGCAGAGCTGTGGAGGTGCGGCTCACGAGAGAGGCAGGGCGGAATGGAAGAGTTCGCTGCCCATCTCTTCGGCGGCGGCCATCTACGAGAGGGCCTTTCCGCTCACCAAGCCGCAGACCGGCTCGCCGTGCTAATCGATCCTGAGCTTTACCGCCTTACGGTCGGTGTACGGGGATGGTCCCCCGAACAGCACGAAGAGTGGGTAGCAGAAATGCTCATCGCCTCGCTGCTCCCAGCAGCTGCAAACGATGGCGGGGTCTCGTCGACCTGAACGTTCGGGAGCACTCGTCGCTATTGGCGCAAAAAAAGTTGTCCATCAACGGGTCGGTCGTTCGTTGTGTTGGTGCAACGAGCCCGGGGAGCCCCCGCAGCACGTCCGAAGTCAGATAAGACAGGAGGAAGCCCGCTATGCAATACATGCTCATCCACGTCCAGCCAACGGACCTCGACCACGAGATGGGTCAGTCCTGGCAGCCCGACGCTTCTCTAACTGCGTGGCTGGAGGAAACTATCCCTTCGGGGGTCAACCTCCAGGGAAGCCGTCTACGCCCGAGTTCTGACGCGACAACCGTCCGCTCCCGCCAGGGGGAGCTACTGGTAACCGATGGCCCCTTCGCCGAGACGAAGGAACAATTGGCCGGTTACGACGTCCTGGAATGTGCGGATATCGACGAGGCAGTCAGCTGGGCCTCCAAGCATCCGACCGTCCGGATGGGCGCCATTGAGGTGCGGCCCTTGCTCGGCAGCCCCGCGCCGATGCCGCTGCCTGAGCCAAGGGAAGGCGCGATGCGGTACGTGCTGCTCGTGTGCCTGGGCGAGGACTTCCAGATGAGCCCGCAGGACGGAGCTGAGATGGGGCCGGCCACAGACGCCTGGGTGAAGGAAATGGACGGCAGGGGGGCCGCGCCTACCGAGAAGCGCTCGCACTGGTGGCAACTGAGCCCGAACAACGGTTCCTCGCTGCGCGCTTGGCGGAAGTTACCCGCTGATCGCAAGGGTAATTGACGTTGCGGGAGTTCTAACCCAGCCAATACTGCGGTCCGGGGACAAGTTGGCCCAGCTCCTCCCAAAGTTCATCTGGGACCGGCGTCTGATAAAGCGCCAGCGTTTCGTCAATGCGGTCTGGCCTTGACACTCCAACGACCGTGGACGAGATCCTGGGGTCTCGCGTCGAGAACTGCAGTGCCGCAGCGCTCAGGGGGATGCCGCGCTTCGCGCAACACCTGTCCATGGCGATTACGGCCTCCACTACGGGCGGTGGTGCCGGCTCATAACCGTATTTGGGTGATGTGGCAACCCCTTTTGCCAGGATGCCACCGCCGAACACGGCGGCGTTCACTACGGCAGTCCCACAACCTATCGCTTTATCAATTAGCCCCTCAGCTGATCGATCGAGGAGCGTGTAACGATTGTGGGTGAGGAGCACATCGAACTGCGCTACGTCGAGGTACCGGCTCAGCAGGTCGACCCCTCCTCCTGCTAACCCGACAGCCCCAATAAAGTGCTCATCGCGCAGTGCGAGGAGCGCCTCGAGGGCGCCACGCGGCGCGGTAGCTTCTTCGAAGCTCACGTGGTGGGGGTCGTGCAAGTAGACGAGCTCGAGGTGATCGGTCCCGAGCCGGGCGGCGCTCGAGAAAACCGAGCGCCTAACTTGCGAACCGCTGAAGTCCCCCGTTTTGAGATCCCGGTCGGCTTTGGTCGCGATCACGTAACCGTCCGGGACGCCGCCGAGCTCGCCGAGGACAATCCCGATCATGCGCTCCACCGAACCGTCCCCATACGCCGCCGCCGTATCGACCCAATTGATCGGGCTCGCAAGGGCCCTGCGGATCGTCTGCAACGCCCGTTCTGTAGGGACTTCGTACCCGAAGACATCGGGCAGGTTGCTTATCGGGCCCCCACCTATACACAGGGGGGTCACTTTCAACCCAGATCCTGTGAGGGTTACCTTGGGCAAATGCTCGACCATGGCCTAAGCCGACTCCCTCGGGACGAGGAGGGTAGGGAGTACGACCTGGCGAGGCCCGGACCGCCCGCTCATCAGGTCGTCGAGGATGTTGACCGCCTCGACCGCCGACTCCTCGAGCGGGTTGCGCATAGTGGTCAACGGTGGCTCCGCCATGCTGGCGGCCGCGGAATCGTCGAAACCGGCCACGGCAACGTCCTCCGGTATGCGCCGGCCCGCTTGGCGCAGCGCGGCGATGACGCCCAGGGCCATGAGGTCGGAGGCCGCGAAAACGGCATCGATGTCGGGATGCTGGTCCAGGATCCGGGCGGTGCCCAGCCGGCCGCTCAAGAGAGACCAATCACCCTGAGCGGCGAGGCTGGCCCGGAACGCCTCACCCGTCGCTTTGCGGTAGCCCTCGAACCGGTCACGGCCGCTGCTGGTATTGAGCGGGCCCGTCACGTTGGCAATGCGCGAGCGGCCCTGGCTCAGCAGGTAAGACACCATTTCGTGAGCACCGGCCTCGTCGTCGATGGCCACCCAGGAAAGGGCGGCTTCGTAACCGAGGGGCCGGCCCATGACCACCAAAGGCAAGTGGCTGGCCGCTAGCCGGGCCAACATCGGCTCCCCCAAACGGGGCAGCGCCAGTAGCGCGCCATCGACGTGGCCGGCGCTCAGGTAGTTACCCAGGAACGCCTCTTCCTCGTGGTCCGAAGCGGCGGTGACCAGGAGGTGGCGGCCCCGGAGGCGCAGTTCGCGGGTAAAGACTTTGACAAACATCCCGAAGTTCGGGTCCTCGAAGAGGCGTTCCTGGCCCTCGGAAATGACGAAGGCGACCGAGTCCGTGCGGCCGGCCGCAAGGTTACGGGCGGCCTGGTTGACCGAGTAGCCGAGCGCCTCGATGGCGCTGTTGACGCTGGCCATGAGGGCGGGCCGGACATGGCGTCCCCCGTTGAGGACCCGGGACACGGTCCCCCTGGACACGCCGGCAAGGTCGGCGACGTCCTCGATGGTAGGCCGGTTGCGCCTCGCTGGGCGGTGCAGCGCCGGCGGGGCGGGGGGTGCCGCCTCGGGGTCGGCTACGGGGTACACGTCGGCGGATCCTAGGAGAGGCCGCGAGCCGTTGACCAGCGCTGCTGACGGTGACCGGGGCCCGGTCGGACGGTGTGGGCCAAAAAGTACCGCGACCCGACTCCCAAGTCCTCCATGTCCGTGCTATGGTACCCCCCCGTTGGTTGGGAGCGCTCCCAAACACTGGTTGGCCAGGGTGGCAGCCTGTTTCCTGCGTTCTCATGACTTGCAGCAATCGAGAACCTCAACCAAGGGGGTAAACCATGAAGCTCAAGAAACTTCTATCCGTGAGCGCGACCGCAGCGACGCTGTTGGGAGTGCTGGGTGGGACCGGGATCGCTCCGGCCTCGGCCTCGCCGTCCAAGGTCACACTTACCTGGTGGACCTGGACGACCAACCCGGAGAAGGTCATCGCCAACTTCGAGAAGGCGTACCCGAACATCACTATCCCCGCCCCTCCGAACTACGGCTCGGGTGGGACCTTCTACACCAAGCTCACCACGGAACTAGCCGGGAGTACTGGGCCGTGCGTGACCCAGGTCGAGTTCGACCACCTCCCGACCTACATCGATGCCCACGACCTGGTGAACATCGCCCCGTATGTGTCCTCCTACGCCAAGGACTTCCCAGCATGGACCTGGCAGCAGGTCTCGCAGGGCTCGGCCGTGTACGCCGTACCGGAGGACATCGGGCCGATGGCGCTCATGTACCAGCCCAGCGTGCTCAAGAAGTTCAACCTGCCCGTGCCGGCTACCTGGGCACAGTTCGCCTCCGACGCGGTTGCCTTGCACAAGGCCGACCCCGCCATGTACCTCACCTATTTCGCCCCCAACGACGCCGACCAGCTGGAAGCGTGGTTCTGGCAGGCGGGCGCCAGGCCATACGTGCTCCAGTCCAACGGGACCTGGAAGATCACCCTCAACGGCCCGATCGAGCAGAAGGTCATGAACTTCTGGGGCAGCATGGTGAAAGAGGGTGCGGTTGCTGTCGACCCGGACTTTAGCGCCGACTGGGGCCACCACATCGGGGCTGACCGCTACGCCGCCATGATCGGCGCGGGGTGGTCGCCCACCTACATGGTCGATGCATACCTGCCCGCCGGTTCCACCCAGCAGTGGGCCGTCGCCCAGATGCCGCAATGGACACCGGGCGCTGACGCCGCCGCTAACTGGGGCGGCTCTACCAACGCGGTGACCAAGGACTGCCCGTCCGACCTGGTGAAGGACGCCGCCCTTTTCGCGGCCTACATCAATACCTCCAAGAGCGGGCTCGCCATCGACGAGTCCCCGGCCACGCCGACCGGCGGCGGGCGGGGCTTGTTCCCAGCAGCGCTAGCCCGGGCCACCGTGCCCGAGTTCAAGGCGCCGGTCCCCCATTTCCAGGGCAACATCAATGCCCAGTTCGCCACCTATGCCAACAACGTCCCCACTAATTTCGAGTGGAGCCCGTGGGACAACGAGTTCGGCAACTTCGTGACCACCCAGATGGCGGCCGCCGCCGCTGGCAAGGAGAGCTGGACCACCGTGCTCAACAACACCCAGTCCCAGCTGGTTTCCTATGCCAAATCTGCCGGGTACTCCGTCGAGGGTTGAGCTACGGGTGCCCACAGCGGTACCTAGGTAGTTCCTTGCCGTTCCCTTCTGCGGGGACAGAGCGAGAGAGGGGCAATAACCCTCTCTCGCTCTCCCTCGTCGGGGCGCGAGACTAAAGGGGCCGGCCCGGCTCGGCGCCAGTTGAAGCGGGCCAGTTGAAGCGGGCCAGTTGGAACGACGTGGAAAGGGGGCTGGATTGTCGGCGCAAACCGTTGAAGCGACAGTTTTGCCGGGCACGACGGCCTTGGTGCCGGGAGGACGCGGACGACGGCCAGCTCGCTTGCGGGTGAACCAGGGCCGGGCCGGCCTAGGCATGACGGTGCCTTTCCTGGCCGTGTTCGCGATGTTCTTCGTGGCCCCGTTGGTTTATTCCGTCATCCTCAGTCTGCGCTCGCCCCTTACCAACAGCTTTACCGGGTTGCTCAATTACCGCACCGTGTTTTCCAACGGCGAGTATTGGAGCGGCGTGGTCCGCATGGGCTACTTCGGCCTCATCCAAGTGAGCATCATGATCGGCTTGGCCATCCTCCTCGCCCTGTTCTTGGACAGCCCGTACTGCCGGGGGAGAAAGTTCTTCGCCCTTGTTTACTTCCTTCCCTACGCCGTCCCCGGGGTGATCGCTGCGATCCAGTGGGGTTTCCTGCTCGAACCCGACCTCGACAGCGCCCTCAGCATCCCCCACCACCTCGGGCTCACCGCAGGGGCCGTTACGCCGCTTGACTACCGGTTGTCCCTGTACGCGATCATGCTCATCGTCACTTGGGAGTTCACCGGTTACAACATGACCATCTTGTTGACCAGTTTGACCAACGTGCCCCACCAGGTGCTCGAGGCGGCCAAGGTCGACGGCTGTTCGGAGCTGGCTATCGCCGCCCGGATCAAGCTCCCCCTCATCCGCCGGACCATCGCATTCATCGTGATCCTGTCCGTCATCGGCACTTTGCAGCTTTTCAGCGAACCGGTCATACTCAACGAGATCGCTGCGATCGGTAACAGCTTCACCCCCAACCAGATCATCTACAACACGGCTTTTTCCTTTGGTAACGAACAGCTGGCGGCGGCTCAGTCCGTGATCCTGGCCGCCATCACCATCGTGGCTACGGTTACCTTCTTCGGTCTCGTGCGGCGCAAGTTGGACCCCTTGGCCGCAACCAGGGGGCGGTGAACAATGTGACATCGGCAACCATGTCCCGGCACCGCTCGCCAGCCTCGGTCGGCACAGGTGGGCGGTTGGCGCGGCGGCTGAAGACGACCGTAGGCACCGCGGCCCTCCTCCTTGTTGCGGTTTACGTGATCGCACCGATCTATTGGCTCGTCGTCGCCTCTTCCAAGAACGCCGGCCAGCTGTTTAACAGCTCCACCTTCCTACCTCCAGCCCACTTGAACTGGATCTCCAACTTGAGGTCCCTTTTTTCTTATAACAGTGGGGATTTCAAATGGTGGTTCCTGAACTCGGCGGTCTACGCCCTGGCCACCGCGAGCTTGGCCACGGCGGTATCGACACTGGCCGGCTACGGGCTGGCCAAGTACCGCTTCAAGATGCGCGGGGCCGTCCTCGGGGTCGTGCTCGGAGCGCTCGTCGTGCCGGGGACCGCCCTGGTGGTGCCGCTGTTCCTGCTCGAGCACGACTTCCATCTCACCAACACCTACGAGGGGGTAATACTGCCGCTGATGGTGTACCCCTTCGGCGTGTACTTCATGTCCATTTTTGCCGCCGACGCCGTACCGGACACGCTGATCGACTCGTGCCGGATGGACGGCGCCGGGGAGTTCCGCACCTTCTGGCAGATCGGCCGCCCCATCCTCATGCCCGGCATGGTGACCCTCTTCCTGCTCTCGTTCATCGGCACCTGGAACAATTATTTCCTCCCCCTGGTCCTGTTGGGCACAGAGTCCCGGTTCCCCCTCACCGTCGGTCTCGGGGCGTGGGCAAGCGACCTCAGCCTCGCCGGCGCCGGGCAACCGCTTTACCCAGAGGTGATCATCGGTTCGCTCGTCTCGGTCCTGCCGATGCTGATCTTGTTCCCCTTCTTGCAAAAGTACGTGGCCAGGGGGCTCACCTTGGGGGCGATCGCCGGTGAGTAACCGGACGCGTTACGGGGGGGACTACAACCCCGAGCAATGGCCGCGCGAGGTGTGGGACGAAGACGTCCGCCTGATGGGCGAGGCCGGGGTGGACCTGGTCACGGTGGGCGTCTTCTCCTGGACCGAGCTTGAACCGGCCGAGGGGGCCTACTCATTCGGTTGGCTCCACGACCTGCTCGACTTGCTCGGTGCGGCGGGGATCGGGGTCGATATGTCCACCCCGACGGCGTCGCCGCCGGCGTGGCTGTCGGCCCGCTACCCCGAGGTCCTCCCGGTCGACGCGCGAGGTGCGCGTTACAGCCCCGGCAGCCGCCAGCACTTTTGCGTATGCAACCCGGTCTACCTGGACAACGCTGGGCGGATAGTTGAGCGACTGGTGTCCGAGGTGGGCGACCACCCGGCCATTGAAATGTGGCATGTCCACAACGAGTACGCCTGCCACGTCCCCTATTGCTACTGCGACCACCACGCCGAGGCATTCCGGACCTGGTTGGAGCGGCGCTACGAGTCCGTGGACGCGCTCAACGAAGCGTGGGGGACCGCCTTTTGGAGCCAACGCTATGGGACCTTCGCCGAAGTGCTGCCCCCGCGAATGAGTCCGACGTTCATAAACCCCAGCCAAGAGCTCGATTACCGGCGGTTCAGCAACGATGCCTTCTTGGACGAGTTCCGGCTGGAGCGCGAGATCCTGAAAGGGGCCTGCCCGGGGATCCCAGTTACGACCAATTTCATGGGCTTTTTCAAGCCTCTTGACTATTTCGAGTGGGCCTCGGAGCTCGATGTCGTCTCGACCGACAATTACGTCGACCCGGCCGACCCCGAATGGCCCATGCTTAGCGCCATGCATTACGACCTGGTCCGCTCGCTCAACAAAGACGTGCCCTGGATGGTGATAGAGCAGACCAGTTCGCGGGTCAACTGGCGAGAGCGCAATGTTGCCAAGGCGCCGGGCCAGATGCGGGCCATGAGCTACCAAGCGCTCGCCCGGGGAGCCGCGGGAGTGATGTTCTTTCAGTGGCGGGCATCACGGATGGGGGCGGAGAAGTTCCACTCGGCCATGGTCTCCCACTCGGGAACGGCCTCCCCTGTCTGGGCTGAGGTGACCGGGTTGGGCAGGGAACTAGCCGGGCTGGGATCGTTCGAGGGCGCCGCCGTACAAGCTCGGGTGGCGATGGTCCTTTCGTGGCCCAACTGGTGGGCCCTGGAGGGTGGCGCCAAGCCGGCCAACGACCTCCACATGCTTGACCAGTTGGTGTGGATGGGCAGACCGCTCTACAACAACGGCGCGACGATCGACTTCTGCCGTCCCGACGAGCCGCTCGACCGCTACGGCGCGCTAATCGTACCCAGCCTCTACCTATTAACCGAGGCGGAAGGGGCCAACTTGGTCTCCTTCGTGTCCAACGGGGGGACGGCCGTCGTGTCCTTCTGGTCCGGCATCGTCGACGAGCACGACGCTGTCTACCTAGGCCCCTACGGCGGGCCATTGCGCCCGTTGATGGGCTGTGACGTCCTCGAGGTGGGCCCGCAAAGAGAAGGTGACGTGCTCGAGGTGGAATGGGAGGACGGGACCAGGACGACCGCGACGTTCTGGGCTGATGTGGCGGCGGAGTGCGAAGGCCACGTCTTGGCCCGCATCGCCAGCGGCCCGTGGGCGGGCAGACCGGCCGTAGTGGAGACCCGGCTCGGCAAAGGGGTCGCTTACTACCTGGCGGCCCGCTTGGACAACGCCGGCCTGTTGCGGGTTTACGAACGGGCTCCCGGCCTCACCGGCGCGCCGGCACTGGGCCGAGAAGCGGGCGCGATAGAGCGGGTAGTGCGCTTGGCGAACACCCACAGCTTCGAGTTCCTCATCAACCACTCCACCGTGGGAACAGAGGTGGAGATCGCGCCGGACGGGTTCGAGTTGTTGACGACGAGCCACCTGGGTAGCCGGCTGGTGCTCCCGCCCATGGGCGTAGCGATCGTCCGGCGGGCGGAGAGCGCTACGGGTGGCTGACGACTGGCAGGACCATCACGTCCTTGAGCGAGGGCGGCTAGCGCCCAGAGCTGGGTTCGTCCCTTTCGCCGACGTGACGTCGGCGCGGTCCTACGAACCCGCCCTCTCTTCGGCCTTCCGCTCGCTGTCGGGCAATTGGCGCTTCCATCTGGCCCCGCGCCCCTCGGCGGCACCCAAAGGGTTCACCGAAGCCGACTTCGACGACGGGGCATGGGACGAGATCCCGGTCCCGTCGCACTGGCAGCTCGAGGGCCATGGCCGCCCGCAGTACACCAACGTGGCCTACCCCTTCCCCGTTGACCCCCCTAGAGCCCCCTCCGAAAACCCCACCGGTTGTTACCGCCGGGAGGTGGCGGTCGACCCGTCATGGCTGGAGCCCGGTTCGGCGGTGGTGCTGCGCTTCGAGGGTGTCGACAGCGCCTTCCACCTTTATTGGAACGGGGCCCGGGTCGGCTACAGCCAGGGCAGTAGGTTGCCGTCGGAGTTCGACGTCACCAAGTCGGTCCGGGCCGGGCGAAACGTGCTCGCTGTGGTTGTCTACCAGTGGTCGGACGGGAGCTATCTCGAGGACCAGGACATGTGGTGGCTATCGGGCATCTTCCGTGACGTTTCGTTGCTCTGGCGGCCGCCGGCCCGCCTGGCCGACGTGGTCGTCGATGCTCCCTACGACTACCGGACCGGTACCGGCACAGTCGTGGTCAGAGCGACAATTGCTGGCGCACCCCGGGGTGGCGGGAGCTTGGCCCTGGAGACCGAGGTCTATGACGGCCAACGGCGCATTACCAGTGCCGAGCCCTCCGTCGAGGGCGAACAAGCCACGGCGCACCTTGATTGCGGAGCTGTCGATCCCTGGTCGGCTGAGGTCCCCCGCCTCTACGAGGTGGTGGTCTCTCTCCGGGCCGACGACGGTGCAGCCATTGAGGTAGTTGCCGTAAAGGTGGGTTTCCGCCACATCGAGCGACGCGACGGTCGCTTCTTCTTCAATGGCGAGCCAATAACCCTGCGGGGCGTCAACCGTCACGAGTTCCACCCCGACCATGGCCGAGCCGTGCCCTTGTCCTTCATGGTGAGCGACCTGATAGCCATGAAACGGCACAACATCAACGCCGTCCGCACGGCGCACTACCCACCCGACCCCCGCTTCTTGGACCTGTGCGACTTCTACGGGCTCTATGTCATCGACGAGGCGGACCTGGAGTGCCACGGTTTCGGTATGGTCGGCGACGAGAACAGGCTCTCCAATGACCCGTCCTGGCTCCCGGCTTATCTGGACCGTTTGGAGCGCATGGTCGCCCGGGACCGAAATCACCCGAGCATCTTGTTCTGGTCGCTCGGCAACGAGTCAGGTTGCGGCTCCAATCACTCCGCCATGGCGGAGCGGGCACGACAGATGGACAGGTCCCGTCTCGTCCACTACGAGCGCTGCCCGGAGGCCGAGATGGCCGACGTCTACGGCTCCATGTACAACCATCCGGACGACCTCGCTGCCCTCGGTGCCAAGACCGACCTTGACAAGCCTCACCTGCTTAGCGAGTACGGCCACTCGATGGGCAACGGGCCGGGGAGCTTGAAGGAGTACTGGGATGTGATCGAAAGCTACCCACGGCTGCAGGGCGGCTTCGTCTGGGAATGGCTCGACCATGGCCTCCGCTTCCCGGGAGGTTCCCGCCCGGGGGCCTTCGCGTACGGCGGCGACTTCGGCGATGACCCAAACGATGGGAGCTTCGTCATCACTGGGTTGCTTTTCCCGGACCGCACCCCTTCCCCGGCACTGCGCGAGCTCGCCAAGGTGCAGCAGCCGGTCGACATAAACCTGGTCGACCCGGCGGGAAAGCTGGAACTACGCAACCGTTATGATTTCTTGTCGCTCTCCCAACTGCAGGCCAGTTGGTCGTTGTTCGACGACGGGGTTCTCGCCGGCCATGGGGCGCTGGGCCCCCTGTCCGCCGGGCCCGGAGAGACCGAGACGGTCCTCGTCGGGCCGTTCCCGCCGCTCGAGGGCGAAGCGGTCCTGGAAGTCTCGCTGTGCACACGGTCGGACAGCTCGTGGTCACCGGTCGGTCACGAGGTGGCATGGGCACAGTTTGTCCTGCCCACCGCTCCCAGGCCGGAGGAGCCGGCAGAGCAGGAGGCGGGGGAGCACGAGCGAGCCGGCCAGGTGGCTACGGCAACCGGTCAGGTGGCTCCTTTCGCCGGCCCGCCCCATCGGGTGGCCCAGTCGCTGGCGCCTCATGTCAACGTCAAACAAGACGGCGACCAGATAGTGGTAATGGCCGGCGGCAACACTGGGACTTTCTCCGGGGGGCGCTTTGTTTCTTGGACAGCGGCCGGCGCTGAGCTGATCGAGCAGGCCCCCCGGCTGGAGCTTTGGCGAGCGCCCATTGACAACGACAGGCTCGGTTTGTGGGTGCCAGCGGTGGCCGAGGAGTGGGCGGGCGCGGGCCTCCACCATCTGGAGCATCGCGTAGAGGGGGTGGATATCCGCAGCGGCGGCGACCGAGCGGCGATCGGCGGCCTGGCGGAGACGAGCGACGCCGGGGCCGAGACCAGCGGCGGCGGGGCCGAGATAGTGGTGACCACCAGGGTGGCCCCGCCCTCTTTGGACTGGTGCGTCCATTGCACGTACCGTTACGTGTTCGACGGCCTCGGGAGGCTGGCCATCTCGGTGACGGGGTACCCGGAAGGCGACGCGCCCGCTACTTTCGCCCGGATCGGGCTGGTCACGGCACTGGTGCCATCCCTTCGCGAGGTCGCCTGGTACGGCCTCGGGCCTCATGAGACCTACCCCGACTCCAGGACGGCTGGGCGGCTCGGGCGTTACCAGGCCTCCGTCGCTGAACTGGAGACGCCGTATGTCATGCCTCAGGAGAACGGCCATCGCAGCGACGTGCGGTGGTGCCAGGTTTCGGACGGCCACCGAGGGATCTTGGTGACGGGCGCTCCTCTCTTCGGCTTCAGCGCGCACGCGTGGTCAACGCAGGCATTGGCTGCAGCCCTCCACCAAGACGAACTGGTGCCTGAGCCGCGCACCTGGCTCCACCTCGACCACCGTCAATACGGCCTCGGTTCAGCCGCATGTGGCCCAGGCCCTCTCGCGCCTTATGTGCTGACCAGCGCGCCGTTCCGCTTCGCGTTCGGCCTGTGGGCACTATCGCCTCTGCCCCTCGACCCCGGACCTCTCGCGGCCGAACTAGGCAAAGTATTGACGACATTGACCTAGGCTTTGCCCTCGCGGGCCGATTGTCGCCAACCCCTCGGCGATCCCGACCTGGACCATCCCGCCGGCGACGGAAGTGCGAACGATGTGACGGTGCAGTCGTGCATGCCGAGGTCAATCAAGCCTTTACCCATCGTTGTGCTGGCTGCCGTACTGGGCTTGCCGGTGTTGGGCTCGATGGCGTTGGCGGCCCCGAGGGCCTTGGCAGCTACTCCGCCGGTCACCGTCCTGTCCGCCCGCGCCACACCGAGCGCCCTGGGGCCGGCCGGAGGCCAGGTGATCGTGAGCGGGACGGTCAGGAACGCTAATACCTGCCAGCTCGTCCTGTTGTCGCGCCAGTCCTTCCCTGTCGTCTACTCGCACAACCCGACAACGGCGTGCCAGGGCGGGAACTACTCGGCCCATGTGACAATCGGGGCCAACCCGAGCGCCACAAAGCGCACGGTCGCGTTCGCCCTCGTCGCCCGCAACGGGACCTACTCGTCCAGAGGGTACTTCTACGTCGCGCTCGAGCCGTTGTTGGTGCCCACCGTCCTGTCCGCCCGCGCCACACCGAGCTCCCTGGGGCCGGCCGGAGGCCAGGTGATCGTGAGCGGGACGGTCAGGAACGCTAATACCTGCCAGCTCGTCCTGTTGTCGCGCCAGTCCTTCCCTGTCGTCTACTCGCACAACCCGACAACGGCGTGCCAGGGCGGGAACTACTCGGCCCATGTGACAATCGGGGCCAACCCGAGCGCCACAAAGCGCACGGTCGCGTTCGCCCTCGTCGCCCGCAACGGGACCTACTCGTCCAGAGGGTACTTCTACGTCGCGCTCGAGCCGTTGTTGGTGCCCACCGTCCTGTCCGCCCGCGCCACACCGAGCTCCCTGGGGCCGGCCGGAGGCCAGGTGATCGTGAGCGGGACGGTCAGGAACGCTAATACCTGCCAGCTCGTCCTGTTGTCGCGCCAGTCCTTCCCTGTCGTCTACTCGCACAACCCGACAACGGCGTGCCAGGGCGGGAACTACTCGGCCCAAGTCACTATCGGGGCCAACCCGAGCCCCATAAAGCGCACGGTCGCGTTCGCCCTCGTCGCCCGCAACGGGACCTACTCGTCCACCGGGTACTTCTACGCCTCGCTGGTTGCAAGCCCGACGCCGAAGCCTTATTCCCCGCCCCCGCCGCCGACCGCCGGCCCCACCCGCTATCCCGGCGGCGCCACCGGGTACGACGTGTCCTGGCCCCAGTGCATTTCGAGGACCTCCGCAGAGACCAAGCCGCTCCCCACCGCCCCTACCTATGCCATCGTCGGCGTCAACAACGGGACAATCGGGACCTTGAACAGTTGCTTTGCGGCCGAGGCGGCGTGGGCAGGCACGAACCTCTCCGTTTACATAATCGTGGGGCCAGCTCCGGGCGGTAAACCGGTCCCCTTCGAGTCGACAGGGCCCGACGCGTCCTGCGCCAGCACAAGCAGCGAGTGCGAGGGCTACGACTGGGGTTACAACTACGCCGAGACCGACATCGCATTTGTCAAGGCACAAGGCGCGGATCCCAAGGTGTGGTGGGTGGACGTCGAGACCGCCGAAGGCTGGCCAACTTCTGCGTCGTTCCAGCCGGTGAACGCGGCCATAATCCAGGGGGCCCTCGCCGCCATCAAAGCGGCGGGCGATGTCGACGGGATCTATTGCACCTGGTACCAATGGGGCGAGATCACTGGTTCCTACGTACTTGCGGGGCAAACACCGCTGTGGGTCGCCGGCGCGCTCAGCTTGAGCGACGGTTATTACAGTGCCAAGTCGTACTGCCAACGGGCCTTGTCGCCGGGCGACCCTTCCACACTCAAGTCGGGGTCGATCGGTTTCGCCGGCGGCGTGCCCTGGCTCGTACAGTACGGCTACGCGAACTATGCACCAACTCGCATAGATGTCGATTACTCCTGCGGGTAGGTGACCTCTGTCAAACGGCACCCGTCAGATGACGCGGTCGTTGCCCCCGTCGATAGGCACCTGAGCGCCGGTGACCTTGGAGAAAGTGTGACCGCACATGGCAACAGCGAGCTCCGCCACATCCCGGCTCGTCACCTCGACGCCAAGCACGCTCCGGCGCCGGTACTCCTCCGGGCTCACGCCGTACTGCTTTGCACGTTGAGCGATGACCTCGTCGCTCCAAATCCCGGTATCGAAGACCGCGTTGGGGTGGAGCACATTTACACGGATCCCGTCGCCTCCCCACTCGAGGGCCGCCACCCGGCACAGCTGAGTCAACGCCGCCTTGGAGGCGGAATAGGCCCCCGCTCCCGGCCCCGGTGCCCTGACGTTCTTCGAGCCGACAGCCAGGACCCGGCCACCCCTTGGCGCCAGCCGCAGGTAGCGGTGGGACATGCCCATCAGCGCCATGTTGGAGTCGAGGTTGATCGCAAAGATCTTCCTCCAATCAGCCGAAGACATCGCTTCGACCCGGGTGCTGGGTGGGAACACGCCGGCGTTCAACACCAATATGTCGATACCACCGAACGAACGCACAGCCAGGTCCAGGTTACGCCGCACCGCCGCCTCGTCCGTCAGGTCGCAAACCACACCGAGGTACGCCAGACCTTGCCCGGTTTCAGTGACCTGATCGCTCTTGTCGACCCCGCAGACGGCGGCGCCTCTCTCCAGCAGCAGCTGTGCGATCGCGCGACCGATGCCGGACGCGGCGCCGGTGACAAGGGCCACCTCGCCTGCCAGTTCGAGCGGGGAGCCCTTGCGCCATAGCTTTGCCTGCTCGAGTTCCCAGTACTCCACCTCGAAGATCTCTGCCGCCGTGAGCGGCTTCCAACTCTCGAGGGCCTCGGCACGGAGGATCGCCCCGATCGTGTGCAGGTAAATGTCACCTGCAGCTTGGGCAAGAGCGACGGTGTGACCCGCGGTACAAAGTCCTAAATCGGGGTCGAGCACCACCCGAGGCGCCGGGTCGAGCATCCGCAGAGGCGGCTCCCGGACAGCCGTTGCCGCTCGCTCGTTGAAATAGGCCCGGTAACGTTCGGCATATCCGTCGACATCTCGCCCCAACAGCGGTACCCGTTTGGTAAACAGCACGTGGTCCGGAGTTTCTGGGCCTCTCTGGGATAGCTCGCCTACGTCAGGGTGGTTGGCAAAGTCCCGGGCTACCTCGTCGCCGTGCCAGCGCATGATCAGCGGTGTCCCGGCCGCCGCGGAAACCTTGTGGCGCAGCTCTGCCACCTGAAGAGCTTCGGGCTCCTCGGCTGAGCCCGACGATGTGGGTAGTTCCCAGGCATTGTGGAGCTTAAGGTAGTCCTCTGCGACGGTGACTAGGTCGATGAGGCGTTCGTAAGATTCGTGTGCCGATTCGCCAAAAGCGATCACCCCGTGGCCCATCAGTATGATCCCGTCGGTCCTTGGGCTCAGCTCGTCGCGGACAAGCTGAGCGGTGACGCGGCACAAATCGAAACCCGGCTTGACGTAAGGGACAATGATCACGCGGTCGCCGTATGCAGACCGGAGGTGGTCGCGCCCCGATGGGGTATTGGTCAACGTGACGATGGCGTCCGCATGGGCGTGGTCGACATACCGATGGGGTAGCACGGCATGCAGGATCGACTCGACCGAAGCGGCCGGAGCGCTCGGTTCCACTGATGCCAGCTGGAATTGTCGCGCCATCTCCAGGTCGCCAAGATGCTCCAGCCGGGCCAGCGCGCGCAGATGCTCGATGCGCAAAGGCGCGAAATCGGCTTCTCCGATCCCCCGCAGGTCGCGCCCGGAACCCTTGACGTAGAGAACATCCTCGACAACGCCAAGAACATTCGTCACCTGCAGCTTCACTGACGTGTTCCCACCACCGTGCATCACCAGGTGCGGCTCGGCACCAATGAGACGCGACGTGTAGACCCGCTCGGTCAACTCCCTCGGCTCGCCCGGCTCGCCCGCGGGCCCGGCGGCCGGAACTCGGCTCCAGGCGCTCTTCATCAGTTCTCGACCTCCCCACAGGACGCTGAGAGCGGCCTTCCGGCCGCAACCCTAGCTGTTCGGCGGCGGGGTGAACTGAGCGCGGCCCGGTGGTGCCAGCCGCACCAACAGGTTGTAGGTGACCAAAGCGATGGCCAGGTGCATGACGAAGAGGACGGCCACGGCCCGGGCCGGCTGGCCTTGGTGCAGGATCCAGGCGTCGGGGGCCCAAAGGACCAAGGTGACGAGAACAGCCAGGCGGACGAAGAGCCATCGGGGCGCTGAGCTCAGTCGGACCACGACGGGCCAGGCGATGCAAGCCACTATCACCCCGATGACCGTCAACTTGGCATAGTCGGAGAACCGGAAGTGAGGATATCCCTTGGTTGATGGGAAAATGCCCTCGGCGATGGCGACGATGGTGGCGATGGTCAGGCGAGCGGCCGACGGAGGCCGGTGGGGGGGAGAAAATTCAACCTGTGCGAGCAACATGCTTCGCCGAATTAGCCCAGGTTTCTTCCTAAGTTCAATGTCGATATACAAAAGGATAAGCCATTGCTGTTTCGAGGTCGACGGACTGGGGTATTAAACCTGACCGGTGGCCCTACGACCAAGGTCGTACACCGGGCGCCAGTTCGGAAAAGTTACGGTAATACGTGCAATCAGCACTAGCTTCCCTGACCGGCCCGGACCAGCCCGATCTCGTACGCGTACACTACGGCCTGGACTCGGTCACGCAAGCCAAGCTTCGACAGCACACGTCCCATATGGGTTTTAACCGTCGCTTCGGCCAGGAAAAGCTTGCTGGCGATCTCGGCGTTGGAGAGCCCTCCGGCTACTTCGACCAGGATCTCCCGCTCTCTGTCGGTAAGCGTTGAGAGCCGGGCGTCGCTATTGGCAACCGGGGGTTCGCCCGGCCCAGGGAGATGGGGAAGAAAATTGTCGAGAAGCCGGCGGGTGACGGTGGGGGCGACCACGGCGTCGCCATTGGCCACTGCCTGTATAGCTCTTGCTAGTTCCGCCGGGAGCACGTCCTTCAGGAGGAAACCGCTGGCGCCGGCGCGCAGGGCACTGAAGACGTACTCGTCGAGATCGAAAGTTGTGAGCACCAAAACCCGCGACTCCGGGGTCTGTTCGACGATGCGGCGGGTAGCCTCCACCCCGTCCATTCCCGGCATGCGGATATCCATCAGCACCACATCGGGTGTCAGCTCTGCGGTGAGGCGGACGGCCTCGGCCCCGTCCTCGGCTTCTCCCACGATACTGAGGTCGGGTTCCTCCTCGAGCACCATCCGGAACCCGGAGCGCAGGAGGGGCTGGTCGTCGACCAGGAGAACGGTCGTCTTCACATGCTCTGCCCCGGCGATCGGGCCAGCGGCGAGGAGGCGGTCGGCCGGCTCACGGGCCGCTCGTCCTGGGGGCCGACTGCTTCGGGGCCGCTCGTTGGACGGCGGCCACCACCAGGTGAGCGGGAGGGCCGGGCAACGGGCGCGATCGGGATGCGAGCTTCGACCAACCAGCCGCTGAGAGAAGGGCCTGCGACGACTGTCCCGCGGTAAATGGCTGCCCGTTCCCTCATACCGGACAACCCGTGCCCGGTGCCCCTGGGGGGACGATGGTCTGTCCCCCGGCTGGGTGCGCGACCGTTATCTTGCACCGAGATAGCGAGCAGGTTGGTGCTGTAGTCCAGGGCTACGGCCACGCTGGTGGCGCCGACGGCGTGTTTGAGGGCATTGGTGGTCGCTTCTTGGACGATCCGGTAAACCGTTAGCTCCGCTCCCGGGGGCAACGGGCGGGGCTCGCCATTGACGGCCAACGATGCGGCCAAGCCGGTGGTCCGGATCTGGGCCAGTAGCCCGTCGATCTGGGCCACGCCGGGTTGGGGGGCCAGCACTTCGGGGGCGCCGTCGTCCCGGAGCACGCCCAGCAGCCGCCGCGTGTCACCCAGCGCTTGGCGTCCGATCCGGGAGAGGTTTTGGATCGCGGTGCTCGCCCGTTCGGGATCCGAGTGGAGCTTGGCACTGGCCCCGTCAGCCAGGCTGATCATCACGGCCAGGCTGTGGGCAATGACGTCGTGCATCTCGCGGGCAATGCGTGTCCGCTCGGCGGTGGCGGCGATGAGGGCTTGCTGTTCGCGTTCTCGCTCGAGGCGCTCGGCGCGCTCGGTGACGGCAGCCAGCCGGCTACGGCGGGACCGGAGGTTGGTCCCAAGCAGGAAGGCAGCGGCCACCAAGCCGGAAAGGAACACCAGGGACCGTGGCCAGCTGCCGGCCAGGCTCCAGCGGAAAGAGGCCATGATGGCGCCCACCTCGACCAGGGCGGCGCCGGCGGTAGCTACAACCCGAGATCGCTGGCTGGCCAGGGTGTAAAGGGCCACGAGAAGGGCCACGTCGCCGACCATTTCGGCCCCGAGGACCCACTGGACCAGGGCGACCAGGGCGATAATGGCGAACACCGCTACTGGGTAACGACGCCTCCAGACGAGCGGCACGATGAGCCCCACCTGCAGGGCCATCCCGTGGGCCGGGAGCCAACCCGGTCCACGAACCAGGCCGCACTGACGATGGCGACGGCCAGCGCGACGCTGGTATCGGCCAATACTGGGTGGGAGTCAGCGAGCCTCGACCCCAGCTGCCATAGGTCCGGCCGGCGCGTGGCCGGCTGTTTGTCATTGTCCGCTTCGCTGTCCTTGTCAGCTTCCGTGGGGTCAGCGGTAACCCATCGGAGACGGGACATCCGGGGGCGCACCTGACCGCTACCTTTCATGCGATGAGCTCGAGAGCGGGTGCCCACTGCAGGGCGGTGCCTTGGTCGCGCTCTAGGGCGAGAGGCGCACGGGAGGCCTGGATGTCGTTGCGGGCCAACGTCAGGTACCCCAGGGTATCGGACACTCCGGTACCGAAGATGGCGACCCCAGGAAATCCGATGTCGCCTCCCCAGGCGAGGTCATCTATCAACGATAAAGAGCGCGCCGCCGCTATTCGAGCGCCTAAAGGATGAACATGGAGTTCAGCTTGTACGACTCCAGATGTACAAGACGGCCCGCGCCATCGGTGCTGCCGCTTTACGGCGCCGGGAATTCACCAGGTCCCACCGGTGAAAGCCAGAGTCACGCTAGCTTCCAGCGGGTGAGGCTTTCATCGAGCGTGCGGATGAGGCACTCGTAACTGACGGCGATGTCCTGTGGCATACCGAACCCGCCGCTCGCCTCCAAGGTGACAAAGCCATGTAGGGCTGCCCGCAGGACACGGGTGGCGTGCACGGCGTCATCGCCGGCCAGCCCGTAACCGGCAAGAACAGCGAAGACGATCTGCAATATCCGCTCTGCCAGCGCCGCGCGCTCATCCTCACCCGGGCCGGGAGCTGCAATGGTGGCGGCATACCGTCCCGGGTGCGCACGGGCGTATGCGCGGTACGCGATGGCCACTTCCCGCAAAGCATCGGCCCGGCCCGCCCAATGGCAGCAGAGCCGAGCACGTCCCTCAGCTCGCTCAAGGCGAGCAGGCCGATACCCCGACGCAGGTCATCGAGAGAGCCGATGTGCTTGTAGAGGCTCGGCAACCTGACACCGAGCCGGTCGGCGACAAAGGACATCGTGAGCTCGTCCCAGCCAACTTCGTCGACGAATTCGGCCGCCTCCGCGACTACGACGCTCCTCGACAGCCCCGCCCTAGGCACCTTTGAAGGCCCGTGCCGCAAATGCCAGCACCGCTGGGCCCACAAGCTCGGGGTACTCGGCTTGGGGGAAGTGGCCGGCGCCGGGCACCATTACAACTTCAGCCTTGAGCCGTTCGGAGATCCACTGAGCTTCGCCCGCAGGGTCGCCGAAGTCGGGGTCGCGCTCGCCCATGACTACCAGCGCCGGTGCCCTCACATCCCCGAGCCTCGCCTCCACCTTGGCGTGGCTGGTACGGGTGGTCTTGCGGAAGGCTCGGGTGTAGCCGGGCCGGCGCATGCTGGCCACGATCGAGGCACGGTGCTCGGCGAAATCCTCTGGGCGCCGGCCGGGGTACAACCTGGGCAGGTAGGACGCCCACGCCGCACACGCCCACGGCCCGGCCATGAGCAGCCGCTGAGTAGCTGGCGTCGCTGTCGCCGTGGCCGCGCAGGTCAATTGAGGCGACCCTAAACCCGCTGCCGACGAGCGCCGGCACGGTGTAGCGGTAAATGCTGCGCAGCTCGCCCATGCCGGGCACGCAGAGGACCAAAGGTCCCTCCCCGCGCACCTCGTAAGCGACGCGTCCTTCATCGCGCTCGAGGAATTGGCGCCCCGAGCTCCCGTCCTGGACCGGTGGTCTGCTCATACGATTTCCTTTCGTGGACCTAGAGGTGCCAATCTCGCTGGCTGACGGGCCGGTTGTTCGGGTGAGGCTCGACATCGCTTCGCTCCCCGGGTAGCTAGTGTTATTAGCATTATAGCTAGTCCTACTAGCCATGTCAAGCCCGGAGCCCTGGGTTGCGCCAAACCGTACGTCTGAGTGACGAAGCATCGGGACTTTAGGCGGGTTCGTCACCAGGGGTGCAGTGTTTGCCCGTCCCGTGTAACCAGCCGCTCAAAGGCGGGAGGCCCGTGCGGGCAGGCGGTCGAAGAACCGCCCGAGCACGTAGCTCGGCACGGCGGCGATCGTGATCATCAAAAGTGCAAAAGGCGCCGCTTGCCCGTAGGCGAGGTTTTGCTGGTAGGCCCAGAACTGTGTGGCGAGCGTTTGAACGCCGGTCGGCACCAGGATCAACGTGGCCGTGAGCTCGGTCACAGCGGAGAGGAACACCAAGCAGAACGCGGCTGCTAAACCCGGCGTGACAAGGGGACGGGTCACCTGCCAAAGGACAGCTAAGCGCCGCTTGCCGAGAGACCTGGCGACGTCTTCAAGGCCGCGAGGAGCCTGGGCCACGGAGGCCCGCACCCCGACCAGGGCAAGCGGGAAGAACATGATCGCGTACGCGGATATGAGCATCGGCGCCGTCTGGTAACCCCAGGCGTCCGCATAGTGAAGGCTGAAATAAGCAAGCGAAAATGCGATAACCACGCCCGGCATCGCCAGGACAAGGTAGGTGCTGCGTTCGAGCAGCGACTGCAGACGCCCGCCGTGGCGGATGGCCAAGATAGCCACCGGGAGCGCTATGACTGTCGCGGCGGCCGCGGCGCAGCCGCCGTAAAGAGCCGTGTGCCAGGTGGCGTCGGCAATGGGCAGGCCCTGGAGGACGCCTTTGGCCCCTGCCACCCACCAGTACAAAGCCGATACGACCGGCACACCGAGGGCGAGGGCCACGAGAAGAGATAGGCCCAGCACGGCAGGCACGGTCCACTTGCCCAACCGGTGCCGCACCATGATGCGCTGGGCCGTGCGACCGGCCCGGCTGACACGGCCACGGCCTCCCCCAGCCGATTCGCCGGTCAGCACCACCAAGCCGAGGACAATAAGGACGAGCGACAGCGCGCACGCAGCGGGGACCTGGAACACCGAGAACTCGGTGAAGATCTCGGTTGTAAAGGTCTGGTAGGAGAGGATCTCAAAAGCCCCGTACTCCGCCAATAGGACCAGGGCCACGAGCAGGCAGCCCCCCAAGATGGCGACGCGGGACTGGACGATCGTGACCCGCCAGAACGTCTTGCCTCGGCTCACCCCGAGGCTCCTCGACACCTCCTCGAGGGCGGGGTCGGCATTTCGCAGGCTGGACGCGACGGGCAGGTAGACGAGGGGGTAAACGGCGAGGGTCATCACGAGCACCGCGCCGCGGAAGCCGGAAATGTCCCGGCTTAGCGACGCCCACCCGAAGCTGATGACGAAATCGGGTATCGCCAGCGGTACCACGAGGAGCACAGCCCAGACCCGGCGGCCAGGGAGGTTTGTGCGTTCGACGAGCCAGGCGGCACCCGTGCCGATCACGGTGCAGAGGACGCTTACGGCGACGGTGAGGCGGACCGTGTTCCACAGCAGGTGCGCCGTAAGCGGCCGGTCGACAAGCGACACGACTTTGCCGACGCCGGCTCCCTGAGCCTCGACCAGCAGGAAAGCGAGCGGCAGGAGGAGCACCAGCGCGATCAGGACGCTGGCCGCGATCAGCCCCCTCGGGTGCTCTGCGCGCTTGCGGAGCATCGTCAAAGCAGCCCGGTCCGCTGCAGCAGCGAGATGGCGGTCGAACCGTCACCGAGCTCGGGGATGGTGATCGAGTTCGGCTCGAGCTGTGAGAAAGGCGTTTCAGGGGCCGCTGTCTTGACGCCGTCGTCAAGGGGGTACTCGAAACTGATCGAGTCCGCGATTATCTCCTGGCCCTGTTTGGACACGAGGAAAGCTAGGAACCTTTGCGCACCAGCTTGGTTCTTCGAGGACTTGAGCACTGCGGCACCCGACACGTCCAGGACATACCCAGCGTCGTGCGGGGCAAAATAGGTGATCTTCGAGTGGATGTTCGCCTTTCCCAGTTCCGCTCCCATCCGGTACCAGTAGTACTGGTTGACGACCCCGAAGGCAACGGCGCCCCGGTTGACCTCGTTGGCAATGGTCTCGTTGTCGGGGTACACGTGGCTACCGGCGTTCGCTGCGATCCCGTGTAACCAGGCGAGGGTCTTGGCCTGCCCATAGGTCCTGTCGACCGAGGTGACGATCGGCTGGAAATCGGTTTCGCCCGCCGCCAATGCGAGTTTTCCTTTGTACTTGGGATCGGCAAGCTGCAGGACCGTGGTCGGCAGTTGCGATTTGCTGATGAGCGACGGGTTGTAAATCAGCACGCTCACTCGGGCGGAAATACCAACCCACTCGCCCTTCGGTGAATCGTACTTTGACGGCGTCTTGGCAAGGGTGGACGGGTCGACCGCCGCCAGCAGGCCCTTTTGTTGCAGGTATTCGAGAGGCGGTGAGTTCTCCGTAAAGAACACGTCGGCTATGGGGTGCGACGCCTCCATCACGATCTCGTCGCTGAAAGTGTCCTCGTCGTCGAAACGCACGTTCACGTTGATCCCTGTGGTTTTTTCGAACGCGGCTACGAGGGACTGGGTCGTCTGTTCGTGCTGGCCGCTATAGAGCGTTATCGACCCCAGGGTTTTGCCTGAGCCACCACAGCCGGCGAGAAGAGCCGCCGAGACGATGGCCGCTCCGATCAGCGCGGACGCTCGGCGGTAAATGGATCCGCTCTGGCCGCGAGCACGTCGCGCCGGTGCCGCGACACGTATCATGGCGCCGCTCCGGGGCAAATGGCGTTGAGTACCTTTTCTTCGGAGGCAACTCTTGCGGCTAGAGAACGACCGGCGACCGCGGTGGCGGCCAGCACGCCCGAAGCGCGCACGGCAAATGCCCTAAGCCGGAGAGGGATGATCGTTCGGTTCCTTTCGGTGCCGCTCGAGACAGTCGAGCCACAGTGTTAGGTCTACACAGTGTTAGGTTTTACACAGTGTTAGGTCTACCTAATATTAGGTGCACCTAACGCTAGCTATACCCCCTTCCGGGCGCAACACACGGTTCTCTAGCGGGTCAGCGCCACCAGGGACGCTTTTGCAGCTCGGCGACCACTTCCGTCGGCCCAACAAGGCCGGTCAGGTCCCGCCGCACGTGGTCGAGGTGCTGGCGGACCCAGAGGTCGTAGCCGGTGGGGACGGCCACGCCTTCGCCTCCATCGGGCAAGCCGGCCAGCTCCTGGGCAACTGTCGATGGGAGGTGCCCGAGCTGGGAGGCAAGGGAATCGCATACGCCGGCAAGGCGCACCGCCTCGCGCACCAGAGCGGGGCCGGCCGGGCCGGGCTCCTCCTCGGGCCGGGCGGGGCCGGCGATCGATTGAGCGGTAAGGCGAAGGCGCGTGGTACCAGCGACCAGCTTCCAGAGCTGTTCCTTTGGCAGTCTTTTGGTCCCCTGTTCGGCCAGCGAAGCCCGGAGGGCATCGTCGAGGCGGGCGCCAGCCTGGACCGCGGACGGTCCGGCATCGGGGCGCGCGGCCCGAACCCCGAGCGCCCAAGCGGTCGCCTGGACAAGGTAGACACCCCCGCGGTGAAGAGCGTCCGCAAGATCGTCTCGGACGACAGATGTGGCCCCGCGGGGCCAGAACAGCACTCCCGCGAGGGCGCTGACAGCTGCACCGATGGCGACATCCTCGACGCGGATCTCTCCCACCTTCCAGCCGACGGGCACGATGATGTTGTAAAGGACGCTGATCATCACCGTGAAGGCAGCCTGGCCCACGGCGAACGGTGCAGTCCCGGGTGCGTACGCCGCGATCAGCACTGCGACGGGAAAAGCCACCCAGAGGACTGCCGTATGCGTGCCGATACCGAGGATCAGGGCCGCACCTATGAAAAACCCGGCCGTTGTCCCGACTAGCGCCCTCAGCGCCGTCGCGCCGGTCGAAGCAGCGTTCGTCCGCAACACCGACAGTGTGCCGAGCACAACCCAGAAGCCGTGCTGCACGTTGGTCAGGTCCGCTACGCCGACGGCCACGGCCAGGGCCACCGCTCCCCGGGCGCTGTTGACGAACCAGACCGAGCGCAGGCTGGCGTGGCCTGTGACCAGGCGGCGGGCTGCGTTGAGGGCTGCGGTGTTGAACGGGCCGGGGCCTTCACTGACGAGATGGGCGCACCTGGGCCATCCCGCCAGCGAGCCAGCTCGGTGGCGACAACGGCGGGGTCCACCCGGCGGCCAGCGATCAGCGCGTCGACAGCGGCGCTGCGGGCGGCGGTGGCCACGATCTGAGCATGGAAGGACACGTGGACCTCGTCTGCGCCCGTGCCGTCACCGTCGAGCGATGCGATCCGGGCGGCGCTCGCCAACCGCAGCTCCTCCAGGGCGTCCAGCCGCAGCGTGACCTCTGTCCCGGAGAGCAGGCTCGCGGTGCCACGCAACACGCTGACCGTCTCACGGAAGAGGAGCTGGTCGGTCTCGTCGATAGCCGTAAGGTCGGTCCCCTCCCGTGTTGCCTCGGAGACAAGTGTGGTGAGCCACTCGAGGGTCTCGACCAGGTTGGCCAGCCCCTGGTCCGACGTGGCCAGGCCAGTAGGGCGGTATGGAGCCGTGGTGAAAGCGTTGATGAGAGCCTGGTTGGCTGCGTTCGCCGCCTCTGCGAGCACCGGGCTGCATTCGCTGTTGAGGGCAAATTCGAGCTGGTCAGCGAGCGCCGTCGCAGTGTGGGCCGCTGAAGCCCGCACCCGGTCCCCGGCTGGCCGCGGGGAGAGCACAAGGACGGCGAGCGTGCCAATGGCCGAGGCGAGCCACCATCCTTCGAGGCGCGACGGGACCAGGCTCATTGCCGCCGGCGAGGCGGCCGGCAGCACGTAGGTGAGCATGGCGGCGGTTGCCCCGATGGCAGCGTTGGGCCCTGTCATGCCGGCAAAGAGCACGCAGAACGCAACTACTAAGGTCACGGCGGCCGCGATCGCCGATTTCGACCCCACCGAGGGCCCGGTGCTCACCGCCGTCCCGATCACGATCAGCACAGTCCCTGTGCACGCCAGCCCGAAATGGGCGACGAGCTTGTCCCGACGGGTCCCTCCGAAGCCGGCGAGCACCAGCGTGGCGAACCCGCCGAACGCGGAAAACGTTGCCATCTGGGGGTTTTTCACGACCTGGCTCGTGAACGCGAACATCGCCGGTATTACAAGGGTTGCCCTGAGCGCACGGAACGCGGCCACCTTCGACCAGACAGGGCGGAAAGTTGCCACCCACGCCACAAAGCGATCGCGCGGCTGTCCCTTGAACCGCGCGGGCGCGTTAGCAGGGGCGGCGGGAGCGACCACGCCGGTAGTGTATTCCCCCATGGACCGGGCCCCTGAGGTTGAGCAATTGGTACGCGACCTGATGGCGCGGGCGAAGGCGGGCGACGCCGATGGTGTCGGGGAGCTGTTCGCCCCCGGCGCAGCCACCCTTCTGGTCGGCAGCGAACCCGGTGACTGGTACCCGGGCAGCGAGGCGGCGGTCGTTCACCTCCGCGAGTCCCTCGAAAAATACGGTGTGGTGCCGTTCGAGCCCTACGCACCGGTGGCTTGGTCCGAAGGCTCGGTCGCATGGTTCGCCGACCGGCCGACCATAGTGTTCCCTCAGGTGAAGATCCCGATCCGCATAACCGGCGTGGCCGTCGGAGGTGCCGGCGGCTGGCGGATAGTACAGATCCACTTTTCGGCAGGCGTGCCCGACGAGCCGCTGCTCAACGGCTGACGGCGGCCCTGCGGGCGCCAGGCGCCCCTGATGTCAGTCGCGCTTTTCGACCCAATGCTCGCGCCCGAACATGCGGGCGAAGGGATGGTTCCACGACGACCCCAGGTCCTGCGGGCCCTGCGGGACCTCGACCGGCGTCCCTGACGGCTTGGGAAGGTTGGCCGCCTCTTCATCGCTGAGAAGGGTGCGCACCTCCGACCGCCTGATCTTGTCGATCTGGTCCCGGTCGACGAAGCGGTGGTCCCTGTGGACCTTGACGACGATCCCGTCGAAGAGGTCCAACTCGGGTACCTGCAACACGTGTTCGACGGTGCCGAAGTGCGTGCCGCTCGAGCTCGCCACAGGCGTGCCCCGGGTTAGCGCCATGTAGGAGACCTCGTCGTCGTCATCGTTAGAAAGCGTCATATTCCCTCCTTTAGATGAGCCATCTTCATGGCCAGTAAATGAGCATGTTCATGGCTAGCCTCGGCACGGCTGGCGCCAGGTCGGGCGCGCGGGCTGCTCAATAGCTCGGCACACTGCCAGAAGGAGTGCCTCGGAGCCAGGGCGCCCGACTGCCCCAAACCCCACCGGGAGGCCTTGGACCAGCCCCATCGGAGCGGTGGCGATCGGCCAGCCGGCGATGGCCGCAGCAGACGTGATACCCGAAGACGTTTTCGGGTGGGGGCCTAGGACGAGGTCGCTCTTCCAGGCAGGCGCGTAAGTGGGGCCGACGAGGACGTCGGCGTTGGCCATCGCCGGCTCTAGGCACGTGCCCAAGGCCCATGCCAGGTTGCGGGCCCGCGCTGCCCGGTACACCTCCGTGTCGCAGCCGCCCAGCGCGATGGCACGCTCGAACATGTCGTGGCCGAAATGCGCAAGTTCGGTCGCGGCATTCTGGTTCTCGTGTTCGATTACCTCGGGCAGGTTCTGAGGCCCTCCGGGCCCCTGGTCGGGAGGTAAGCGGCTAAACCGTCGAACAACTCGCATAACAGGACGATGTCCTCGTCGTCGTCCTCGGCGCGCGACGGGCCCGGCGGGCTCACGTCGTGGACCGTTACACCGGTCGCAGCCAGCTTTCCCACGGTCTCATCGAACAGCTCGTCTGTGGCTGGGTGCCCCGTGCGCAATGTGCGAGCAACGGCGACACGCAGACCGCCGGGGCCTTCGCGGCGCCGGTCCAGGATCCCCGGTTCAGCCATGAGAACCTCGAGAAGAAGCGCCACCTCGTCAACGGTCCGGGCCATCGGCCCGGGGCTGTCCTGGCTGAAACTGATGGGGACGACCCCTTGGGTAGGCACGGAGCCCACGGTCGGTTTTATACCCGCAACGCCGTTGAGCGACGCCGGGCAGGTAATCGACCCGTCCGTCTCGGTCCCGATCGCCAGCGGGGCAAAGCCAGCTGCCAGCGCGGCGCCCGAACCGGAGGAGGAACCACCGGCGCTACGGTCCAGCGCCCACGGGTTGCCCGTGAGGCCGCCCACCGCAGACCAGCCTGAAGTCGAGCGGGCCGATCGGATGTTCGCCCACTCGGACAAGTTGGTGGTCCCAAGAATGATCCCGCCCGCGTCCCTCACGCGCTTTACGAGCGGGGCGTCTGCCGCGGGCACGCGGCCTAGGAGGCTGGTTGCCCCGGCTGTAGACGGAAGCCCGGCAACCTCGATGTTGTCCTTCACAAGCACAGGTACACCGTGCAGCGGCCCGGTCGGCCCAATGTGATCACGGGAACGGGCCTCGTCCTGAGCACGAGGCTCGTTCTGCGCGCGAAGCTCGTCCTGGGCACGAGCCTCGGCCCGGGCGGTCTCCGATATGGCGAGCACGCTCCTGAGGGACTTGTGCGACCCGGGTGCGGGCGCATCGAGAACTGCGATCCGTTCGAGGAGGAGCTCGACCAACATCCCGGCGGGGACACGTTCGCGCTGCAGCGTGAACACGTCAGCGTAGGCGAGGTCGTCCTCCACAACATCCGACCCTACGGGAGCTGCGGAGAGTGGTGGCAAGAATGCGCTCATAGTTGTGCGAGCTAGCGATTCGCGAGGGGGAGGCTTCGCTCGTCCTCAGTACACAGAGAAACCGGGTGGCAATTGGGCCCGGCCGGACAGAGCAAGTAGAGCGAGCTCTCCTTTTCCTTGTTTCACCAGAGGATCCGCCAGGAAACGCAGGCTCTGCTGGACTGCCGCCGTCGGGACTGCAATTTCGGTCCCGAGCGCTCTCGTGAGGTCGAGGCCGTGGATGGTGAGCTCGGCGATGCGCGACGGCAAATACTCGGCCAGCGTCATCGTCCTGGCTGGGCTCCCAAGGGTCGCGTTCGCCGAGGTCTTGCGGACGAGGGCGGTCACCCTTGCTGCGCTTGATGCAACTGCGCCCTTGGGGTCGTCCCCGAGGGCCGATACCGCTTCGCGCGCCCGATCGTTGATCCTCGCGTCGCTGAAGTAGTCGCTCCCCGGGCCAACCGGTGGCTGGGGCCTGAGGAGGTACTCCTCCACAGTCGTATGGGCCCGGTTGCCGTGGCCGACGAGGTCCCGAACGGTCCAGTCACCCAGGCCCACCGAGCCCCAAGCGGTCTCAGGCACCGCCTGCGCGGCTTGTACGAAGAAACCGGACGCAGCCTCGTACGTGTCCGCTAGAGGCCCGTCCATTGGCCGCATCCTATCCATCGAGCGGGTGAGTACCGGTCCTGCGTGGGCTTTCGTCAACTGCCCGGCGGCTCAACCCCAGCCATACGCCGACCGAGAGGGAGGAAGATGGTCACATTCTGGCGGCGTCGAAGAAGCTCCTCCCACGCGGGCTTCACGGTGAGCCGGGCCGGCCGCGCAGCTGGCCACGCGGGCTTCACGGTGAGCCGGGCCGGCCGCGCAGCTGGCCACGCGGGCCGCAAAGTGAGCCGGGCGGTCGTGGCCGGGGTGGCGTCGTTCATGGCGAGCGGGGCTGTCACGGGCTTGGCTGTCACGGGCTTGGCCGTCACGGGCTTGGCCGTCACGGGCTTGGCTGCCGTCAACGCTGGCACGGCCGGCGCCAGCCCTCTCCCCGGTGCCCCTGGATGCGAGATCTTCCCGCCTGACAATGTCTGGAACACCCCCGTCGCCTCACTGCCTGTCGACCCGCACTCGGCCCAGTACGTCGCCGCCATCGGCCCCGACGACCCGCTCCACCCGGACTTCGGGCAGGGTGACTGGGACGACGAGCCGATGGGCATCCCGTACAACGTGGTCCCAGGCTCGCAGCCGAAGGTGCCCGTCACCTTCATGTACGCGTCGGAGAGCAACCCCGGCCCCTACCCCATCCCACGGGACGCCCAGATCGAGGGCGGCCCAAGCAGCACCGGCGACCGCCACGTGATCGTCGTGGACACGGGCAACTGCACCGACTACGAGACGTGGGCCTCCTACCCCAAGGATGGCGGCGCCTCGTGGCAAGCCGGTTCGGGCGCCATTTTCCCTCTCACTTCCAACAAGCTTCGCCCGGCCAGCTGGACGTCAGCCGACGCAGCGGGGCTCCCGATCTTGCCCGGGCTCGTCCGGCCCGACGAGGTCAAGGCCGGCGTCATCAACCACGCGATCCGCGTGACCGTGCCGTGCACCGACACCCGCTTCATTTGGCCTGCGCGCCATGAAGCCGGCCAAAACGCCCCGAACTGCCCGCCCATGGGGCTCCGGCTCCGGTTGAAGGCGAGCGTTGACATTGCGCAGTTCCCGCGCATGGACCGTGTGATCCTGCAGGCCCTCAAGACCTACGGGGTCATCGTGGCGGACAACGGGACGGCCTGGTACATCCAGGGGACGCCGGACAACTACTGGAACAACAGCGTCCTGCACGAGCTCGACGCGGTGACGGGGAGCGATTTCGAAGCCGTGAACGAAAGCTGCCTCGAAGTGTCGCCTAACTCGGCCGAGGCCGACCCGGCACACTGCTAAGGCTCTCGGGCCGCTGGCCCCCCGGGCAGCTCCATCTGTCTCGCACCGTTTCGCGTCGTCAGACATGTTTGTGGCGGGGTTTCTTGGCGTGACCTCTGGTTTCCTGGCGTGGCCCATCGTTTCTCGTTGGTGAACCGTGCACTGACCCGCTCAGCGCGCTCGCCCGGTCACTCGCCGCCGCGGGACGGCCGGCCGTTGTAACCTGCACGAAGAACGCCTTTCCCACTAGGAGTTATCGCGTCCGCACTGAGCCACAACGAAGCGCCCGACGGGCTCGCATATAGTTCCGCCCGAGGGCGTTGGGTCATAGCCGCAGCGGTCCTCGGCTCGGGCATCGCGACCCTCGATGCGACCGTGGTCGGCATCGCCCTGCCGGCTATCGGCCGTTCATTTCACAGCGAGATCGCCACGTTGCAGTGGGTCGTCACGGGGTACTCCGTCACCCTCGCCGCCTTCATCCTGCTGGGCGGGTCGCTCGGCGACCGGTCCGGGCGAAAAAAGATCTTCATCGTCGGGGTTATCTGGTTCGCTGTCGCGTCGGCCTGCTGTGGCATTGCGCCCAACTCCACCACCCTCATTGTCGCCAGGGCCCTTCAGGGTGTCGGAGGGGCGCTTCTCACGCCGGCCAGCCTGGCGATCCTGCAGGGGTCCTTCCGCCGCGTTGGCTGTCGTGTTCCTTGCGGCGCTCACGTACGGTTTGATCGAAGCGTCGAGCCGTGGCTGGACAAGCCCGGCCGTCCTCGTTGGTCTGGTCATCGCAGCGGGCGCGGGCCCGCTCTTCATCGTGGTCGAGCGAACGGTCGCGGGCCCGATGCTCCCACTGAACGTCTTCAGGACACGTCAGTTCAGCGCGGCCAATGCAGTGACGTTCGTCGTCTACGGTGCTCTCGGCGGGGCCCTGTTCCTAGTGCCGGTGGAGCTCCAGCTTGTAGTCCACTACAGCGCTCTGCAGTCCGGGCTTGCCCTCCTGCCGATCACCGCACTAATGCTCGTCCTGTCGCCCCGGTCCGGGCGTTTGGCGGCACGAATCGGCCCACGTCTGCAAATGTCTGTGGGTCCCATTGTCGTCGGTGTTGGCCTCGTGATGCTGACACGGGCGACCCACTCGGGCAGCTACCTCACCATGGTGCTGCCGGCAATGCTGGTCTTCGGAGCGGGCCTTGCGATCACGGTGGCCCCTTTGACCTCCACGGCGATGGGCGCCGCGCCGGCCGAACACGCGGGCGTCGCGTCGGCGGTCAACAATGCCGTCGCCCGGGCAGCGGGGCTCATCGCCGTCACGGTACTGCCCCTTCTCGCCGGCCTCACCGGTGCCGCGGCGTTGCAGGCTCATCATTTCGCCGCGGGTTTTCGTACCGCGGTCGTCATTGCCGGCTGCACCTGCGCTGCCGGCGGCCTTCTTGCCGCCGCCACCATCCGGAACCCATCGGGAGGTTGGCGTCAGCGGGCGGGAACCGCAGGGACCACAGCCCGGCCGGCTGCATGACGTAGAAAGTCTGCAAGCGCCTGCTCGGACTTTTAGCTGTTTTTCGAATAAAAGTGGCCAAGACGGCGCTGTGTTCGTCGATTGACTAAGGGGTCGAGGGGCGCGACTTCAGGGCGGTCAGCAGGTCCGTGCCGTCGGGAGATCCCAAGCCGGTGCAAGCGTTCCAGCCAGCGTGCGCCGAATAGGCTCCGTTTGACCCGGAGGTGATCTCGTGCAACGCGGCCATACCGGCGACGGAGTAGAGGAACGGCTGCAGGAAGCCGACGGGCTGGCCGAGGGACTGGTTGAGCAAAGCTATGAGGCCGGCCCACAACGGGGCCACGGCGCTCGTGCCGCCCACGGTCATGGTCTCACCGTCGACTCGCACCGTGTAGCCCGTGTCCGGGTCGGCATCGCCGGCAATATCTGGCACGCCACGGCCGGTTGTGCCGCCCGGGTTGGCCGATTGAGGGATATTGGCGTTCTGCTGGTACGAGGGGACCGGGAACACCACGCTGACACCGCCTCCTCCCGCGCCACCCCCGGTCCCGTCGTTCCATGCCGTTTCGTTGATGATCTGGCCAGTGGTGGAGAGCTGCAGGCTCGTCCCACCGCACGCGAGGGCGTGAGGAGCGGACGCTGGGAAATCCACGTCCGCGAGGCCGTCATTCACCCCGTCGCCGGAGCCGTTGTCGCCGGCCGCGACGGTCACCGTCACGCCCATGGCCGCGGCCGCAGCGAACGCCTGCTCCATCTGCTGCATCGCCTGCGCGGTCCACGTGCTCTCAGCGCTCCCCCAGCTAATGGAGATGACCGAGGGCCGGTGCGTCGTGTCGTGGACGGCGGTCGTGACGGCGTCGATAAAACCCTGGTCCGTATTGGGCGCGAAGTACACCGAGATGCCGGCACCTGGCGCGACGCTGCCGAGGACCTCGATGTCGAGCATCACTTCGCCATCAGGACCGTCGGGTTTTCCTGGGCGGTTCTCACCTTTCAGCACGCTCACTGCATGGACGCTCGGCAGCGCGATCCCGAGCGACGAAAAATAATCGCTCAGGTCGTCCTCTCGGAACCCTCCGCCGAGCTCAATGATCGCAACGGACTGGCCGCTGCCGGTGAGCCCCTTCGGGAACGAATAAGCCGCCGCCACCTGTGGAGGGCTGAACTGAGTCGACTGCGCGGCGAGCGATGCCCGGCGACGGAAACGAAAATGGGGCTGCGCCTGGGGACGTTCGTCGATCCCGAAAACACCGGTGACTATGCCGTCGAGCTCAGCAGGCAGCGTGAGGCCGCCCACCCGGCCACGGTATGGTTCGCCACTGGGAGACCGGTAGAGGGCGATCGTCGCCTCGAACGCACTCGCTATGGAGCCCACCGGACCGGAAAGCTCGATGCTCCGCCACGCGAGGTCGACATTGCCGACGGAGAGGCCGTGGTCAGCCGCAAACTGTCGCACAGCTTGGACGTCCTCCCCCGCCGCGCCATGAGCGGCGCGGTACTCCTCTCGCGAGAGGCGCCCGGGCGGGGGTTCGGTCCCTCGCAAATATACCGTTACGGTGGCTCGCGTCTCAGGGTTTGCATTGCCGATCCGATCGTGGACCGGGGCGTCACGGTTGCTTCCAGGGAGCAGTTTTCGCGAGAGTTCAGGCATACTTGTCATCTTCGTCCCTCGTGCCGTCTCGGTCTAGGCGGCGGCCCCGGCCGCAAGCTCCTTCCTGACGGCCCGAGCGGGCCTGGAGGCATAGGATCGCCGCAGCGTGGCTGCGAACTCACCAGTCCATGCCCTCGTGGCGGACATCATCGAGCGCCACAACGTTCGCACCGTCTTCCAGCCACTGGTCCACGTCGAAAGCCTGGCGGTGGTCGGCTTCGAGGCGCTCACCCGCGGGCCAGAAGGCAGCCCGCTCGAGGCCCCAATTTCACGCGCTTCGGGGTGCGCGTGCCGACTGTTCTTGTCTCGCTGGCAACAAGCGCGTGCAGGGGGCAGCGGAGGCTACCGTTCTCAGGCGTGAACCGCTCCCGGCACCGCTACGGAAAGCAGCGCTGGCAGGTAGCTGACCTGTGGCTTCCGGGCTCCGCGGACGCTCCCGGTCCAGGCGGTCTCGCTGTGGTCGTGCTGGTCCACGGCGGCTACTGGCGGTCTTGGTACACCAAAAGGCTGATGAACGGGCTCGCGGGAGCAGTCGTAGCCAAAGGATGGGCAGCGTGGAACATCGAGTACCGCCGGGTGGGCCCGCTCGGAGGCGGCGGATGGCCGGCGACGTTTGCTGACGTCGGCGCAGCCGTTGACTACCTTCAATCGTTCCCGTACCTGGACCTCAGTCGCATCGTGACCTGCGGCCACTCCGCCGGCGGGCATCTGGCGCTGTGGGCCGCCGCTCGGCACAAGGCACCGACGGGTACACCCGGGACTCCACCTGCCGTGCGACCGAAGGGGGCCATGGCGCTCGCCGGCGTGGTCGACCTCGAGCTCGGTGTGGAAATGGGCCTCGGCGGGGGGGCTGTGAAGGCGTTCCTCGGCGGGCCCCCTGACCAGTGGCCGGAACGTTACCGTGCGGCGTCCCCGGCAGCGCTCTTGCCCCTCGGCATCCCGCAGTACCTGGTCCACGGCCTGGCCGACACGGTGGTGCCGCCCGAAATGAGCGCGCGCTACCAACGGGCTGCTGTAGCGGCTGGCGACAACGCGGTTTATGTGCCGGTGGCATCGGCGGACCATCGCCAGGTGATCGACCCGGCCAGCGCGGCCTGGGGCATAGCGACTGAGCACCTGGAGGACCTGCTGGCAGCGGCTCGCTGAAGCCTTGGAGCGCCCTACCGCGCTAACCCTGCCTCTTCAGCCGGCCGGTCCTTTTCGCCCAACGTTCGGCGACCCCGAACACAAGGAGAGAAGCCGGGACAAGCACCAGTCCGAAAACGGCGAGGATTGCGAGGGTCCCAGCTTGGTTGCCGACGCTGCTCCCGTTCAACAATGCGTCGCGGATCCCTCGCAGCAGGTACGTCGCCGGCGACACGTGAGAGGCAACCTGCAGCCAGCCGGGCAGGACATCCACGCTGTAGTAGACGCCGGAGACGAGCAGGACGAGCGCTTGGACCATGAACGACATCTGTTCGCCGCGCTCGGGGTAAAGAAGCGGCAGGATACTGGCGAGGATCCCAAGACCGACCAGGCTGATGCTCCCGACGGCCACCACGGCAGCCGCCGTCGCCCAGTCCGCCTGCCCGAGGTCCACCTGGAAGAACGGGAGCGCGCACGCCATGATGAGGCTCGTCCGTATAAAAGCATGCAGGATGCCAAACGCAGACATGCCGACCAGGTGCACGACGCGCGGGACCGGCGCCATCAAGGTGTGCTCGATGGTGCCTTCCCAGCGCTCCCACATGACAGTAAGGCTCATATCGTCGAGCACGGCCGACATGTACGCCCAAACGAGCGTGCCGATCAGGAGGAACATCGTCAGTCGTGATAGCTCCCCTTTGCTCACGGTCCCGCTTCGGCTCGCTTCGTTGGCAATGAAAGTAATGGCGAGCGTGTTCACCACGCCGTACACGAGCCATACGACCTCCCATGCCCAGTAGCGCTTCCAGAGGTTGGTCTGGCGCTCGAAGAAGGCCCACCCGAGGCCCACCCGGCTCGGTGGCCGGGACCGCAACAGTTCAATTGTCGCCACCGCTATGCGCCTCCTTCGGCTTGCTGGTCTTCGTTTTCGTCCTCTTCGATGCTGCGCCCGGTGAGCTCGAGGAACACGGCCTCCATGTCCACCTCGTCGAGCGGGCGCCCGGCAGCCACCTGTTTGCGGAGCTCGAGCGGTGTCCCCTCTGCAACCAGCTTCCCTCCCGAAAGAAAGCCGATGCGGTCGCAGAGCTGCTCCGCCTCGTCCATGTCGTGAGTTGTCAGCAGGATCGTCACCTGGGACTCCCGGCGCACTTCTGAGACGAAGGCCTGGACCTCCCGTTTGCTGCGGGGGTCGAGACCGGTCGTAGGTTCGTCGAGCAGCATGAGGCGCGGGGAGCTCAGGAACGCCCGTGCCACGGCGACTTTTTGCTGTTGCCCGCGTGAGAGGTGCAGCATGGGCTCGCGGGCGTGCTCGTCGCCGAGGCCGAGGCGGGTAAGGATCTCGGCGCTGCGGCGCCGCACCTCTGGACCGCTCATGCCATAAGCACGGCCGAAGAACAACAGGTTCTCCATGGCCGACATGGGCCGGAAGAACGACGGGTCGGCGGAAACGCGGTTGAGCAGTGGCCGGACCTCCCCGGGTTCCTTCACGACATCGTGGCCGAACACGTGCACGCTCCCACCGTCGGGCAGCAGGAGCGTGGAAAGGATGCGGATGAGCGTGGACTTGCCCGAACCGTTGGCGCCGAGGATCCCATAGATCTCGCCGGTTTGGACGGTGAAGCTGACATTGTCGAGGGCTGCCCTGGGAGGTTTCTTCGCCTTTTTGCGGCGCGTCAGCGACGCCAGCCGGTTATGGCGGAAGGTCTTGGTCACATTGCTCACTTCGAGTGGAACAGGTCTGCGGCCCACCGCCACTGCCTGGTCCGCCGGCGCAAGAGGCCGGGCTTCAGGGATGTTCATTTTCTTCGTCGTCTCCTCGCGCTAAAGCCAATCGGGTGTTGTGGCTCGTTGCTGGCCCCCGGCGGCGCACGCTGGCGCCCAGGGGCTCAGAGGAAGACGACGGTTTGCACGAAACCGGATCCTAACGACCGCGCTGGCTCGGGCCAAACGATTTTCGCCAAGCGGCGGTTACATCCCGTAGGCCTCGAGCAGCCTCAGCCAGATCTCGCTGATCGTGGGGTAGGAGGGGACCGCATGCCACAGCCGGTCGAGGGGCACTTCGCCGACTATTGCGATCGTCGCAGCGTGCACCAGCTCGCCAGCGTCGGCCCGACGAAAGTGGCGCCGACGACGACGTGGCGGTCCTCGTCGACGACCATGCGGGCTTGGCCGTTGTAATTGTCGGCGTACAAATGAGCCCCCGACACGTCGCCCATTTTGTAGTCGACCGACCGGATGTTGAGGCCGGCCGTCTTGGCCTGCGCCTCGGTCAGGCCTACGCTGCCGACCTCGGGGTCGGTGAAGATGACCGAGGGCACGGCCCGGTGATCAGCGGTGGCGCTGTACTTGCCCCAGGGCGCCGGGTCGAAGTGGCCCTTGGCACGGGCGGCGATCCCGTCGCCGCAAGCACGGCCCTGGTACTTGCCCTGGTGGGTGAGCAGCACGCGGTGGTTGACGTCCCCGCATGCGTAGAGCCAGCCGCCCTCGACGCCCTGGACGGCCAAGGTGTCGTCCACGTCCAGCCAGCTACCGGGCTTCAACCCGATCGTCTCCAGGCCGATGTCGTCGGTCCGGGGCTTGCGGCCGGCGGCCACGAGCATCTCGTCGACGACAAGCTCGCCCTCGTCGAGGGTGACCAGGACGGTGCCGGCGCTCGTGCGGTCCACCCCCCTGATGGCGACGCCGGTCCGCAGGTCAATGCCCGACTCCTTCATCGAATCGGCCACAAGCTTGGCGGCGAAGGGCTCGCTGGCCGCCAGCACGCGCTCGCACACCTCGAGCACGGTCACATCACTTCCCAGGCTGTCAAAGGCCTGCGCCAGCTCGCAGCCGGCGACGCCGCCGCCCAGCACCGCTAGCCGCGGAGGCACCTCTTTTGTGCTGGTGGCCTCTCGAGTAGTCCACGGCTTGGCCTCGGCTAAACCCGGCACGGGAGGCATGGCGGGCGCCGAACCGGTGGCCACAACAACGGCATGATCGGCCAGCAGGGTCACCGGCCCCTCGCGCCTGAGCACCACCACACGCCGCTCGCCGGCGAGCCTGGCCTGCCCACGCACAAGGTCGATATGAGCCTTCTCGACCCAGCGTACTTGGCTGGAATCGTCCCAATTGCTAGTGAACTGGTCCCGCCGGGCCAGCACAGCATCGACATCAAGGTCGCCAGTCACCGCTTCGCGCGCCCCGCCCACCCGCTGCGCGGCCCGCAAAGCCGACATCGGCCGCAACAGGGCTTTACTGGGCATGCAGGCCCAGTATGAGCACTCACCGCCCACAAGTTCGACTTCGACGATGACCGCCGAAAGGCCACCTTTTACGGCGCGGTCGGCGACATTTTCCCCCGTCGACCCGGCCCCGATCACAACGACGTCGTACTTGCGGCTCTCAGCCATGGCTCTCCCTACCCTGCCGGAAAATAGCGATAGAAGCTGTGAAACTGTGCAAGAAGTTCTTACCGCCAATAGGGCCGAGCTCACCGGCACAAAAGCAACCCGCCATCGGGATTTCCCCAAGGAACTTGGCCACAAGCCCCGCGTCGTGGTCAGGTGCCTGGAAAAGTTGTGAGCCTCTCCCGTTGCACGTGAACAGCAGCGCCGCTGCGGGGCTTTGGCCGGACAATGCGGCCACCTCGCGCTCCAGGGCTCTCCTGAGGTCCTCGTCAGCGGATCCCGCGTCGCGCACGTGGAACTGCACCGTCTGGCCAATAGCTATTTCGCCGCCGACGACGATGGCCCCGCTTCCCGGGTCCGCACCGATGACGCCGCGGATAACGAAATCTCCATGGCGTTGCTCGCTGCGGTACTCGTCGATCACAAGGCCCACCTGCAGTCCGCCGTTAGCCAGAAGCTGGCGGTCTCTTTCTGGCAGTGCACTGACCAGTTCTTCCAGGCGCTGGAACGGGGGTCGCCCCCCGAGCTCATGCATGACATTTCCCTCTGCGCCTGTCACCGTGAAGGGGCTCCCTATGGGCCGGCACCCCTGTGAAACGAGTAGGTCGACCTGGGCGCCCGCGAACCTCGCCCCCACCGCCCCTTTTAGCAGGACCTGGTCGTCCAGGAAGAGCTGCCTCCGGCGTTGCCCCGCACCCCCGCTAGCCATGCCACCGATGACCTGGGTACCAGGCACATTGACATTGACGTGGTCCAGGAGGTCGCCCGCCGGGAAGCTGAAGGGGTCGCAGATCAGCACATGCAGACCGCCACCGCGTTCGAAGTGGTACCCGGCGAACAAGCCCCCACTCGGCTCCTGCAGGTACTCCATCGAGAAGGTCTCTACCGGCCCGGTCCCTTCAGCCAGCCAGAACGAAACACCGGGATCTGTTTCGACCTCACGCGGCCCGCCGATGACCGAGCCGGCTATACAGCCGATGAGGGGCATCTGGCCGGTGACCTCGCGCACGGCCCCTAGCAGCTCTTCCGCAACAGTGGAGTAATGGGGCGTCGCGAACAGGGCCCCGACGGTCGGGGCAACGTCACGCAGCGAGGCCAGCGCCTCCTCGGCGACCCGCGTACCTGCGTCCGCCGGGCCAGCGTCGAGAACAAGGGCTGCTGCCGCCCTCATCACCGGAGCGGCTTGATCAAGGTGGTGGTGAAGTAGGGCGACGAAAAACTCGTTCGTTCACCGGCAACTTTGCCCGGTACCGGCAAGAGCCGGGCGGAGAGGGGCTTGCGCAAGCGCACTGCGAGGCTGGCCATATCGCAGATCACCTTCGTCAGGTCGTCGACCGAACAGTCACCGGCCAAAGGCACCGTGTCCAGACCGGTCCCGCAAATGGCCGAATAAGCCAGCAGTTGGTCGACCCCGAGACGGCCTTCCGCCCAGCGCCGGGCCAGTACGGCGTCCTCCATGACCGGCAGCAAAAGACCGCAGAAACCGCAGGTAGGTAGGCCCGTGCTCTTCAATGCGGCGGTGAGCGCAGCGACAAGTGCGAGGGTGCCCGGGTCGCCGAAGAGCCCATGTCCCGCAAGCTCCATCGCGGCCACAATGCTGTCGTTGACGTCGGGTGCGGGGGACAAGTCGATGCCGGTGAACTCCAACCCCAGCGCAGCGGCTTGCTGTTCGGCGATCTCGACAACTGGGCCGGCGTGGCGCAAGAGCGCCTCTCGGGTGCGTCCCGTCACCTCGACGAGCTCGGCGCCTCCCTCGAGCGCCTCGGCCACGATCCCGGCTCCCTGGAGAGCGACGCTCAGGTTGGAGGGGCCGGCGTGGTAAGCCGCAGGGAAAAATGGCGCCCCCGGCGCGACACAGGCCAACGCCGCAAAACTGAAGTTCCCAAAGCCTTCTTTGGTCTCCGCCGCTAGCCGCCGCATCACCTCGGCCGCCGCCCTGGCCGCCCCCACGTCGAGGCCCTCCTCGGCCGTCGCAACCATCACCGAACCGTTGAGGCCCTCGTGGGCCGCAATGAGGTCGGTCAGAGCGTCCATCTGCTCGGGGCTGGCGTCGCGCGGGAGCTGGGCCCAGCGAACAGAAAGACACCCCAGCGCCGCTCGAGCGCGCCCTGCAGTTCCCCCCCGTAGTTGGCGAGGTCTTTGGAGGCCCAGTCGGCCAGGTCGACAAGGACCGGGCGCGTCGACAACCGGACCGTCTGCACCTCATAACCCGCCTGCTCGAAGTCGGCACGGCTCTGGCGAAGCTTCTCCGCCATCTCTTCGACGACCCAAGCCGGGATCGGGTGGGGTTCCGCGACCCCCATCGTCAAGGCTCTGATCGGGGTCTTGGGCACCAGCTCAATACCCTATTCCGTGGGCGCCCGGGGGGCGGCACCCACGCCGGCGTTGGCGATGCCGGGAGGGGGGCGGAGCCGCACCCGTCCAGGTCGAAGGGCGCACGCCCGGTGACGTGCCCGCCCAAAGGAACGGGCACGTCCAGCGGTCGCACGGTTCGCCCCATGTCGGACTATCTCGGCGCGGTTCACGTACCTCGGCGTGGTTCTCGTACCTCGGCGTGGTTCTCGTACCTCGGCGTGGTTCAAGCTATCGGGCGTGCCACGAGCCCAAAACTCCATCCGTTCACACCGAGAAGCGCCTGACCACGCCAGGAAACCCCAGCCCCGACCAAACCAGCCACCTCGTGCGGCGGCCCTATCACCGTCGGCACCCAGATCGCGTGGCTAAAGCCAGGCGATGTCGTCGTCGGCCTGGTCGGTCACCCGCTCGCACGTCGGGCAATACCACCGAGCCTCGAGCAACGTCCCACAGGAACGATGGCGGGGCCCCTCGGCCTCACCTCCCGCCTCGCGTGCGCCCCAGCGGGCGAGCAGGCGGAGCGCCCCGGCTAGCTCACGGCCTTCGGCACTCACGCGGTACTCGTAGCGTGCCGGGCGCTCGGAGTAAGGGACCGCCACAACGAGGCCTTCGCGCTCTAGTCGTCGCAGGCGTGCCGACAGGATGTTGGAGGCAAGGCCAGGCACCGCCGCAGTCAGCTCGTTGAAGCGTCGCGGGCCGTCGAGCAGGGCGTCGATAACCAGCAGCGTCCAGCGGTCGCCAACTCTGGACATCGCGCCATCAAGTGCCGAGTTGCCAGGTGCCTGGTCCGACAGCTCGCTCACCTTCCCATCCTCCCACTCCAAAAGTCTTCGCCGGTACGGCTCGACCCCTGTTAGGTTGTCAGTTGCAAGTTACAAGTTACATGCTGGGAGGAGAAGAGGGATGGGTACACCGTTGGGAGAGTTCTCGAAGGCCGCCGCAGATGTCATCGCCGGCGCGGCGCCGTCCGTTGTGGGAGTTGGGCCGGCAGGCAGTGGCGTGGTAATCGGCGACGGGCTGGTAGTGACGAACGCTCATAACCTGCGCGGAGAGATAGCCGTCAGTTTCGAAGACGGACGGGTGGCGACTGCCACGGTGGCAGGGGCGGACCTTGACGGCGACCTGGCCGTGCTTTCGGTCGACACCGCTGGCAGCCCCGCGCTGGCCTGGTCCAACGGCGAGGTTGCACTCGGCGAGGTCGTGATCGGGCTCTCCCGGCCGGGTGGCGGGAGCCTGCGAGCCGGCGTCGGTTGTGTAACCGGGCTCGGCCTTGCCTTTAGGGGCCCTGAGGGCAGGACGGTCAGCGGGGCGCTCGAGCACAGCGCACCTCTTGCTCGCGGTTCTTCAGGCGGCCCGGTGGTCGACAGCGAGGGCCGTGTCGTGGGAGTCAATACGCACCGATCGGGCGAAGGGTTCTACCTGGCACTACCGGCCGGCGCAGACTTCAAGGAACGAGTGGACACGTTGGGGCGGGGAGAGTCGCCGCGTCGGGTACGCCTCGGCGTTGCTCTGGCCCCACCCAAGGTTGCCCGCAGGCTGCGCCACGCCGTTGGCCTCCCCCAGCGGGACGGCCTGCTGGTGCACGCCGTCGAAGAGGGCGGCCCAGCTGACCGTGCTGGGATCCGCCGCGGCGACCTCATCGTCTCCGCCGGCGGGCAGCCAGTCGCCACGGTAGAGGAGCTGGCAGCGGGCCTCACCGCAGCCGGCGAGGCCGGCACCGCAGACCTGCTCGTAGTGCGCGGCGTCGATGAGCTCGCGATGGCCGTGAACTTCGAGGAGACCGCCCCGTCAGGACAAGCGAGCGCCTGATGGTGGCCAAGACGTGGGGCTCCGCTCAAACCGAGCGGACCGGCCCCACGGCTGCTGAGGCGGGGGGCGCGGCCCTTGCTCCCCCGCCCAGCGTGGCATCTTCCAGCGTGGCATCTTCCAGCGTTGCCTCTTCCGGCGTGGCCTTTGGCGCGTCGGCCGATCTCGACGACCTGCTGCTTGACAGTTATTCGCGAACGGTCTGCTCGGTAGCTGAGCAGCTGCTGCCCTCGGTGGCTGCCCTCAGGGTCGAGGACCACCTGCACCGGCCGAAGGGAGCCGGCTCGGCGGTACTCATCTCGGCCGACGGGCTGCTGGTCACGTCGGCGCACGTGGTCCACGGCTCCAGCCGCGGGACTGCAGCGTTCACGACAGGTGATGAGGCACCTTTCGAAGTCGTAGGAGCTGACGGGCTGAGCGACCTGGCAGTGCTCCGAGTTGCTGGCAGCGGCTACCAGCCGGCCCGCCTCGGCGATGCAGGCCGGCTACGGGTCGGCCAGCTGGTCGTTGCCATCGGCAACCCGCTCGGCTTCGAGGGTTCTGTGAGCGCAGGGGTCGTAAGCGCGCTCGGCCGGAGCCTGATGGCCTCGGCGGGCCCCGGGAACCGGCTGCTGGGAGACGTCATCCAGACCGACGCTGCCCTCCACCCGGGGAACTCGGGAGGGGCTCTAGCCAACAGTTCCGCAGAGGTCATCGGGATCAATACCGCCCTCGTCGGGCCGATGGTCGGCCAGGGTCTCGGGATGGCGGTGCCTGTCAATGAGACGACCCGGACAGTCATTGGCACTCTCGCCGCCGGCCGCCGTGTCCGGCGGGCCTACCTGGGCATTGGCGGTGGGCGACGCCTGCTCCCACAGCCTGTCGCGACGGGCACTGGCTTCTCACGGGGAGTGGAGGTTGTCTCGGTCATCACCTCGAGCCCTGCCGGCGAAGCCGGGATCAGGCCCCGCGACGTGATCGTCTCTCTGGACGGCAAACGGATCGAGGACGTCCGTGAGCTGCAGGCTTTGCTTGGAGACGCCTACATCGGCCGGGTCGTCACGATCGAGTACATACGCGACGGGCGCATGGCCACGTGCAAAGCCACTTGCGTGGAACTGCCTTCCATTTAGCCTCGGGAGAGAACACCGGGCTGGCGGCTCTCAGAACGCGATTGCGCGGCGATTGTCGTGAGGACTGTCGTAACGAGCAGATATGCCCTTGGACGCTAAAGGGCACCCTGAATCATGCCGAATGGGACAAAGAGGTCGATTTGGGCATTTCGGGCTCGCTGCAGCGGCCCGGGGCCTACATCGAGGGGAGGACCATGCCAGGCATCGATGCCAGGTCAGGTGTGAGCAACCCGCGGGCAACTGCCGAGCTGGATACGGGAGGCAGCGACCTCGCCCACGAAGAGGGCCTCGCAACGGCCTTGAGCGCCTTCTTGTCGCAGTTGCACTCCGGGTTCGACGGATCTGCCGCCCTGTACGCGCCCGACCCCGGGCCGGCAGTAGTCCAGGCTTTGCGCGCCAACCGTCTTCCCTCGCTGGCCGCTCGCGCGCGGCCGGACAAGCCTCTGCCCCCAGCTTCTTTGAGCGGGAGCCCGGTCTCCGCACTGGTCGCCCGGGTCCCCCAATCAGACGCCTGGGCCGCTCCCGAACCCGGCACCAAGGCCGATGCCGCTCCCGATCCGGCCGCGACGATCGACGCACACCCAGCCACAGCCGCTCCCAGCCCAAAGGTGGACCGGCCGGCCGCCGCACGAGCCGCGGGACTCGTTCAGGACGGGCCGGGCTCGGCAGCCCGGACCTTGCGCAAGCGACCCGTCGCCGAGATACGGGTGGACGATCTGCCCGAACCCTGGCTGGTGAGCGACCCAACGGTGGTGAGCGACCCGACCGTGGTGAGCGACCCGACCGTGGTGAGCGACCCGACCGTGGTGAGCGACCCGACCGTGGTGAGCGACCCGACGGTGGTGAGCGACCCGACGGTGGTGAGCGACCCGACGGTGGTGAGCGACCCGACGGTGGAGAACGATCCAACGGCGCTAGACGAGCAGTTTTTCCTGCCCCCGCAGCACGATGACCAGATCATCGCCCCCGCTCCGGGGGCCAGCAGGCAACGGAAGGCGGCAGTAGCTGGGCTTGCCCTTGCCATCTTTGCGGCAACCACATTGGGCATCTCTGTCTACTGGGGCTACAAGACCAACGACACCCTCAACCAGCGCAACCAGGAGCTAGCTATCACTCAAGCCAGCTTGGGCGCGGTACAGGACAGCCTGACCGCAGCCCAGTCCACACTTGTCCGCCAGCACCACGACTATGCGGCCTTGAAGGCTGGCATCAAGCAGGTGGCGGAGCAGTACGTTGCGACAAAAACGCAGTTGGCAAAGGTGCAAACTGATCTTGGCCGGACGCAGGGCCAGCTCGCACAGGCTCAAACCCAGGTTGGTCGGGCACAAAACCAGCTCGGGAACACACAGCAAAATCTCTCGACGACACAATCTCACGCTGTTCAAATGCAGCGGGGCGCCCTGCTGCTGCAGCAGACTGTGCAGCTCCTGGCGTCTCTCATCGTGCTGGAGAACAATTACATCACTGCGGCACAAACGCACAACGCCGCCGGAATGAAGAGCGACCTTACAGAGATGCGAGCGCTAGAGGACCAGGCCCAGACTCTCGAGCTCAAGCCAAGCCCAGCTCATTGATGGTTGTCGGACGCTCCGCTAGACATCACCCCGTCACGTTTGCTACTACCGGGTCCTAGTGCTGTGGCCGCATCGGCCAACCCAAGCATTTGAGCCCGAGGAGATAGCAATGCTCGCCAGGAAGCTCGCCCCCTCTGATGTAAACGCCGACGCCTCGCTCGCGCCGATGTACGGCTCCCGCGACCTGTGCGAGCCGGTCCCCCGCTACGAGCTGCCGGCCGGGCAGATGCCGGCGCGCTCGGCCTACCAGATCATCCACGACGAGCTGAACCTCGACGGCAATCCGGCGCTCAACCTCGCCAGCTTCGTCACGACGTGGATGGAACCAGAGGCCGACATGTTGATCGCGGAGTCTCTCAGCCGGAACTTCATCGACGCGGACGAGTACCCCCAGACGACCGAAATCCACAACCGCTGCGTCAACATGCTGGCACGGCTGTTCAACGCTCCCGAGAACAGTGCGGCCGTCGGCTGCGCCACCGTTGGCTCGTCGGAGGCGATCCATCTCGCCGGGTTGGCGCTCAAGTGGCGCTGGCGGGGCCGCCGCCAGGCAGAGCGCCTGCCGGCCGGCAACCCCAACATCGTGATGGGTGGGAATGTCCAGGTTTGTTGGGAGAAATTCGCGCGTTACTTCGAGGTCGAGCCGCGCTATGTGCCCCTTTCGCCCGACCGCTACGTGATCGGCGTGGACGAGGCCATGCAGCTTGTCGACGAGAACACGATCGGGGTAGTCGGTATCCTCGGCAGCACCTATACAGGCGAGTACGAGCCGGTGAAGGAGCTCAACGACGCCGTAATGGAGCTCAATGGGCGGCACGGCTGGGACGTCGGGCTGCATGTCGACGGCGCGAGCGGGGCTTTTGTCGCCCCTTTCACACAGCCGGACCTCGCCTGGGACTTCCGCCTTCCAGCCGTACGCTCCATAAACGCTTCGGGCCACAAGTACGGGCTCGTTTACCCAGGCGTCGGTTGGGTAGTTTGGCGCAACGAGGAGGATCTCCCCGACGACCTGATTTTCCACGTCAATTACCTCGGTGGCGACCAGCCGACCTTCAGCTTGAACTTCTCCCGAGGCGCTGGCCAGATTCTGGCGCAGTACTACAACTTCTTGCGCCTCGGCCGCGAGGGCTACAAGCAGATAATGGAAGCCCTCGACGCCACTGCGTCCTATCTCACGAAAGCCGTTGAAGCGATAGGGCGTTTTGAAATCTTGAGCAAACCGAAAACCGTGCCGCTGGTCTGTTTCCGCCTGGCGGAGGAAGCGGGCGGCAATGGGCACCGGCCGTACACAGTTTTCGACATCTCGGCCCACCTTCGCCAGCGAGGCTGGATAGTCCCTGCCTACAGCCTGGCCCCGAACGCCGAGCACATTTCGGTCCTTCGAGTGGTGGTCAAGGAGAACTTCTCCCGTGACATGGCAGATCTTCTCGCGGACGACTTGGCGCGCACGGTCGAGCACCTCGAGCAACACGGCCCTTCGCAACAAGGGGCCACCCACGCTCGCACCGGCGCAGCCCGCATAACAGCCGCCGCCCCAGCACGGCCCCACCCCAAGGGACACAAATCAGCCCGCGGAGTGTGCTGAGGAGGAGCCGAACCTACGAGACCTGCAAGACTCCCAGCTGTAGCTCCATCAGGACCAAACAAGGACGGCAGGATGACACATGAAGCGGAAAAGGCCGGAGCCATCGAAGGCGAACTGGAAAAAATAAAGGGCTCGATCGAGAAATACATCACCGGGAAAAGCGAGCCGACGCCAACCGCCCTGGCCGACGTCACCAAGGCGGTCCACGACCTTAGCGACCACGTAGAGACCCTTGCCCGCCACATTCGAGCGATCGAAGACAGCCACCCCGAGTGGACTACACACGGCTGGGAGCCCCCGCCTGGAAGCGACATCTCGCCCGGCTAGACCAGTGCAGTGTGTCTTTGTAGGGAGCGAGGCCCGAGGTTGGGCTATGACTTGCAGGACCGAAGCGAGTTCGAAGGGGGGCGGGGCTTAGTTAGGGGGCCTGTGGACTTCCAGCGGGACATCTCCCCCGGCTGATGTCAGTGACCCTTCGCCAGATGATGGCAGCTTCCGCTGTGACAACGAGCTGGCTGGAACTATCCCCTTAGGGAGCGATCTCCACGGCCCTGCGCCGTGCCACTTGTAGGCTCTGTTCACGAAAAACAAGCCTGCTGTCACGGAGAGTAAGCCGGAACCTAGAGCTCCAACACCTACCCAAAGGGCAACACGGCCGGCACTGCTCAAGAGGCTGGCAGCGATCAGCACCCCTGCTCCAACTACAAGATCGCAGGCGAGAACGACAAGTACGATACCGACAACTTTCAGCCAAACCATCACTTCCTAGCCAGCCTGTCTAAGTTGTCCTCGCAGTACAGAACCTTGGTACCGGTGCTGGGCACTCGGAGTCCCCTCTCGTCTACTGCGCTGAGCGCGGGCCAAGACGGGGTCGGTCCCTCTCCAGCGCGGGACGGTACTACGGTCGATCTCCATTAGTGGCGGATGGCGGACACGTGTTCGATAATGCCAACGTTGTAATTACGTCGGGGCCGGGTACCGCCAGCAGGTGACGGCAAAAGAAAAGACCCGCTGCCGTTGCAGCGGGCCTTCTGGTGCTTGGTGGTTTGTTTGGGTGCTAAAGGGTTCCGTTAGGCGGGGCGGGTTTGTGGTGCCACGAGCCGCCCTGCCGCGAAGCCATCAGGTTGGCCTTAGGCCAGCAAGGAGCGCTTAGGACGGGTGGTTGGCCTGCTCGGCGTGGCCGCCGAACTCTTTGCGCATGGCGGAGAGGACCTTGTCGGCGAAGTCGGCCTCGCCGCGGGAGCTGAAGCGCTCGTAGAGTGCGGCGGTCAGCACGTGGGCCGGCACCGCCTCGTCGATGGCAGCCTTTATTGTCCAGCGGCCCTCGCCTGAGTCCGAGACGCGGCCCTCGAAGCCGGCGAGCTTGGGGTCCTCGTGGAGAGCGTGGGCGGTCAGGTCCAGCAGCCACGACGCCACGACGCTCCCCCGCCGCCAGACCTCGGTGATCTCAGGCACATCCAGGTCGTACTGGTAGTGCTCCGGGTCGGTGAGAGGAGTGTTCTCGGCATCGATGGTGGCCGCCGCCGATTTGCCGATATTTGCCTTGTTGAGGATCCCGAGGCCCTCGGCGTACGCAGCCATCATCCCGTACTCGATGCCATTGTGGACCATTTTCACGAAATGGCCCGCACCCGCTTGCCCGCAATGGAGGTAGCCTTGTTCGGCGCGGGAAGGGCGCCCGCTACGGCCCGGAGTGCGCGACGCGGCATCGAGCCCAGGGGCAACAGAAGCGAAGAGGGGATCGAGATGGTCGACGACCTCGGTTTCCCCGCCGATCATCAGGCAATATCCCCGCTCGAGGCCGAACACTCCGCCGCTCGTGCCCACGTCCACGAAGTGGATACCCTGCTCCTTCAACTTGGCGGCACGAGCAATATCGTCGTGGTAGTAGGAATTGCCGCCGTCGATTATTATGTCCCCCGGGGACATGAGAGCGGCAATTTTGGTCACCGTTTCCCCGGCGTAACCGGCGGGCACCATTACCCACACCGCTTTGGGGGCGACGAGCTTCGCCACGAAGTCTTCGAGGCTTTCCGCACCCGTCGCGCCTTCTCCTTCTAGGCCCTTCACCGCGTCGGCATTGACGTCGTAGACGACACAGGTGTGACCGGCACGCATCAACCGGCGCACGATATTGGCGCCCATGCGCCCAAGCCCGACCATCCCGAGTTGCATGGCTGCCTCCTAAGTTTTGCCCGAGCACTGCGAAACTACCGGTTGCGCCGGCAGCCTCACCTTCTGATGGCAACCTAGTGTCTGATTGCCACCTAATGCTTCTCGCACTTCAACGCCACAAGAAGCAGCCGGCGGCGGCGTTCGGCCAGCCCGCCAGCAGCAGCTGAACGCCGAACTGTACCGCGTCAGCTGAGCTCGGCCGAACTGCTTAACGCCGCCAAAAGCCGACCATCCGCGTCCGGCGGCACCAAAGGGACGAAAATACCAATGTGGGTTATCGCGCCAGACACGTCTTCCCCGAGCTCGCCACCGAAAGGATTGGCCCGCGCAGGCGTGTTGTTGTTGCGCGGGTTGGGGGCATAGCGCTGCTCATAGCAGGAGCGGCCGTGCTCGCAGTGGTGGTCATTGGCCACAGCACGCAGCAGGGTAACCCGGTGGCAGCTTCGTCCAAGCAGGTTCCTGCCCAGCGTGCCGCGAAAACGGGCGCCGGCACGGCCTCAAATGGGAGCGCCGCGACGTCCTCGAGTTCGCTCGCTAGCCGAAAGGGAAATGCCCGCGTCTCGACACGGGCCGCTGGCAGTGCAGCCTCGAGCGGCGGCGGCCCGGGCGCAGGGCCCGGTGCGGCAAGCTCTTCCATCAACCCGGCGTCAGCAGTGAGCCCGGCGGTCAACCTCCCGGTCCCGGCACACTTCGGGCCGTTGCTGAGACAGACCTGGGCCCGTGCCAACCCTGGGGGTGCCGGTATCAAGGCCTCCGACATCCTTTCGACCGCGGTCGGCTCGGTTTTTTACGCTGAGCAGCCCGCAGTGCACACCTACTGGGCCATATCGCAGTTCGTCCCATCAGCTCTGGCCGAGTCCCGCAGTAGCACTCCGGCAGGGGCAGCCCTCCTGGCAGAGTTCCACGGCACTGCGGTGTTCGAAAAAGTACCCGCGCACCATTGGGCCTACGTCGGGTCGTTCAACACGGGCCGCTGCCCGGCGGCCCTGCCGGTCCCGGTATTGACTACTTGGGGGCTGTGCACTGTAGGTTCCTGAGGCGAGCCCTGAGCGCCTTGTTCGCAGAAGTGGCATCAGAGAAGGCTCTGAGCTGCCGATCTCTACAGGGTGAAGAAGGCCCCCTTTGCCGGTCCGGCCCGAGAAGCAGCCCTCCTATTTGCTATCTGCGGCGTCGTCGCCCTCGCCGGAGCACCGATGCCGGGCCCGGTCCACCGTGTGGCCGTCGCTGCGATCGGGGTCGGCTGCTTCGCCCTTGCCGGCGTGATCCGGGTACTCCCCTGGGGGCGCTGGGGGGACTCGGCGACGCTGATACTTATCTTCCCGCTGCTTGCCCTGGTCGACCTGACGGAGTTCGCCGGCGCCCCGGCCCGCACCGACACCGTGCTCGTGTTCCTGCTGTTCGCCTGGGTGGGTGCCCATCAACCGCGCTGGAGCTCCCTCTGGCTAGCTCCTTTGGCAGCGATCGCCTACACGGTACCTATGGTCGTGACGGGCCGAGCCACACCCTTCGGCTTTCTAAGCGTGTTGCTCATGATTGTTGCCTGCATGCTGGTGGCCGAACTGATCGCCCATATCGCCGAGCAACGACGCGCCTCGGAAAGGGAGCTGCGTTTCCTGGCCGACAACACCAGCGACCTTGTGGTGCGGTACAGCCTGGACGGGGTGGTCCTGTACGCCTCCCCGTCTGCAGAGCGCATGCTCGGCATGAGCCCCAAGGAGCTGCTCGGGCGCCCAGCCAGCGACATCTGCCATCCAGACGACGTCGCCGGGGTGCTCTCGCTGGAGGAACGGCGCCCCGGAGAGGTCGTCAGGGACACCCGTCGGCTCCTCCGCGTCGATGGCACATACGTCTGGGTCGAGGCGCTCGCGCAATTGGTACCGGGTGCTCGGCCCGGGACTTTTGAGACCATTTCCACCTCGCGGGATATTACCGAGCGCCGGAAGGCCGAGGAAGCCCTCATGTACCTCGCCACCCACGACGAGCTGACCGGGCTACCCAACCGCTTCTTCCTGTCCCAGAACCTCGGCCCGACGCTTGCCGACGCGGCGAGACCTGGGCTGAGCGGCGTGGTGCTCTTCGTCGACCTCGACGGTTTCAAAGCGGTCAACGACAGCCTCGGCCACGGCTATGGCGACCGGCTCCTCGTCCAAGTGGCACAACGCCTCGAGCGCGTGACCCGCGCAGGGGACGTGGTCGCTCGCTTCGGGGGGGACGAGTTCATCGTCGCGTGCCCCAGCACCGACGTTTCGTCAGCTCAGCTTGCTCAGCGCATCGAGCACGAGCTGTCAGTGCCGTTCGAGCTCGACGCTCATATCGTCACGATCAGCGCCAGCGTCGGATGGGCCCACGTCACCGAGGGGGTTACGCCCGAAGCGCTGATGGCTGCCGCCGACCGAGCCATGTACGCAGTGAAGGCTGAGCGGCGTACCGCTCCGGGGATCTACACGCCCGACATCGACGGCCTACCTGCCGACGGCCCACCTGCCGACGGCCTACCTGCCGACGGCCCACCTGCCGACGGCCCACCTGCCGACGGCCTACCTGCCGACGGCCTACCTGCCGACGGCCCACCTGCCGACGGCCCACCTGCCGACGGCCTACCGGCCAGCCCGTCGAGCGTAACCCGCACGTCCTAAGGCAGGATCACCAGGTCGTCGCGGTGGACGACCTCCTTGGGGACGTCAGCGGGTAGTTCAGAGGTCCGCCGGCCTGCCCATTCGGAGAGCGCCTTGGCCGTGTGGCGCACAAGGCCCTTGGCGAAGACTTCGCCGTCGGGGCCAGTCACGGCGACGGCGTCTCCAGGGTTGAACTCACCGTGCACCTCGCGCACTCCGGCCGGCAACAGCGAGACGCCCTTGCCCATGAGGGCTTCCTTGGCACCGGTGTCCACGACAACTGTCCCCGCTGGGGCGAGCGCGAAGGCGATCCAGAGCTTTCGGGCGGACAGGCGCGCAAGGCGGGGCTTGATGACGGTGCCGACCCCGGGCGCGCCCGCCAACGCGTCGCGCAGCACGTCGGCCCGCTCGGCCGAGGCAATGACGACCCGGACGCCCGACCAGGCTGCGATCTTCGCAGCCGCCAACTTGGAGGCCATACCTCCGCTCCCCCGGATCGTGCCCGCGCCGCCGGCCAGGGCGAGCACCTGGTCGACCTCCCGCACCTCTTCGACGAGCGAAGCCTGCTCGTCGAGCCGCGGGTCCGCCGTAAACAAGCCGGCCGCATCGGTTAGGAGCACCAGCAGGTCGGCCTGGAGCAGGTTGGCGACGAGGGCTGCCAACCGGTCGTTGTCGCCGAAGCGGATTTCGTCGTCGGCGACGGCGTCGTTCTCGTTGACCACTGGGACTACGCCCAGGTCAAGCAGGATGCGGAGTGTCTCACGCGCATGCAGGTACTGGGCACGGTGCATGAAATCGAGGGGGGCCAGCAGCACCTGGCCCCCTATGATCCCGACGGCCTCGAGCGCGCGCTCGTAGTGGCCCATGAGCCGGCTCTGGCCGACGGCCGCGACTGCCTGAAGCAGCGCCAGGTCGGTGGGCCGCGGGTAGAGCCCAAGCACAGGTAGGCCGGCGGCGATTGCCCCGCTCGTGACCACGACGACCCGGTTGCCAGCCTTGTGGAGCTCGGCCACTTCGGAACACAGCTTGGCCATCGTCTCTTCGACGACGTGGCCGTGTTCGTCGGTGATCGACGAGGTCCCGACCTTTACGATGACGGTGCCCATCAATCTCGGCCCATCGAAGCTGGGCCCATCAATCTGGCTCCCAGTCAAACTCGAAACGCCCGATGCGGACCCGGTCCCCCTCCTTGGCGCCGGCGCGGGTGAGCGCCCGGTCCACACCGAGACGCTTCAAGCGCCCCTGCACGTAGGCGAGCGCCCCCGCGTCCGTGAGGTCGGAAATAGCGACCGCGCGCTCGGCCTGGCGGCCCGTCACGACCAGCGACCCGTCAGGCCCGCGTTCCACGAGTACGCCCGTGGGCACAGGCCTGTGCAGCATCACCCGGCGCGGGCGGGGCTGGAGGGCACGGGCTCCCTCGACAAGTTGCGCGAGTTGGCCCATCAGCCACGGGATCCCCTCGCCCGTGATGGCTGAGATCGCCGGGAAACCTGAATGTGAGCGCCAAGGCTCCGAAGCGATGTCGGCCCTAGAACCGACGACCAGGCGGGGCCGCGTTACCAGCTCTGGTTCGTGCTGCTCGAGCTCTGTGAGCAGGATGCGCTCCTGCAGGGCCGGCTCGCGCCCATCGTCGGGTGCAAGGTCCACCATGATCAGCAACACCCTCGCCCTTTCGATGTGGCGCAGGAACTGGTGCCCCAGGCCCTTGCCCTCGCTGGCACCTTCCACGAGGCCCGGGATGTCGGCGACCACGAACTCGTGTTCGTCGAAGCGCACCACACCGAGGTGCGGCTCCAGCGTGGTGAAGGGGTAGCTGGCGACCTTTGGCTTGGCCGCCGAAATGCGCGAGATGAGGGTCGACTTGCCGGCATTCGGGAACCCGACGAGCGCCACGTCGGCCATGAGCTTGATCTCGAGGTTGTACCAGGCTTCCTCGCCGATCTCACCTTGTTCTGCAAAGGCCGGCGCTCGCCGGCGGTTGGAGAGGAACCGGGCGTTGCCCTTGCCGCCCTGTCCTCCAGCGGCAGCCAGCCAGCGCGAGCCGGCCTCGTTGATCTCGGCCACCACATCCCCCTCGAGGTCACGGACGACCGTCCCCTCGGGAACGGGTACCTCGAGGTCTGTCCCCGCCCTCCCATGCTTGCCCTTGCCGGAGCCGTGGGCACCAGAGGTGGCGCTGCGGTGAGGGTGGTCCTTGAAGGAGAGCAACGAAGCGACGTTGTGGTCCGCGACCAGCCACACGCCGCCGCCCTTGCCGCCGTCGCCCCCGTCTGGGCCGCCTTCAGCGACGTGCGCCTCACGGCGGAACGACACGGCACCCGCGCCGCCGTCACCGGCCTTTACATGGAGCTGGCACTCGTCAACGAACACGAACAGACCTCGGGCGCAAGTGAGAGGTTATTGGGCCCCAGGGACCGAGCCCAGGACGGGCCCGGGTGATGTCAGTTGTTCGCCGCGTCGAGGGGGACGACGCCCACCACGCGCCGGCCGTTGCGATGGGCGAAGCGAACATGCCCGTCCGTAAGCGCGAATAGGGTGTCGTCGTTGCCCTTGCCGACGCCCGTGGCCGGGTGGAACCGAGTGCCGCGTTGGCGCACGATGATCGACCCCGCCGTGACGAGGCCGCCATCGAACACCTTTACGCCCAGTCGCTGCGCATTGCTGTCACGGCCGTTGCGAGTGCTACCGCCACCCTTGGTCTTGGACACTTGCTCAAGCCTCCCTGGTGATCGCGGTCACCTCAATGGTGGTGTACCGCTGGCGGTGCCCCCAAGAACGGCGTCCACGTGTCTTGTTCTTGTAGGTGAAGCCCCGTACTTTGGGCCCCTTTTGCTCGCCTACGACCCTGGCGCTCACGTTCGCTCCAGAGAGCTCGGCGGGCGTTGAGAGCACGGTCGAGCCGTCCACGACCAGTACCGGCTCGAAGGAAACCTCGTCGCCTTCAGCCGCGCCGAGAAGCTCGATCGCCACACGCTGGCCTTGTTCGACGCGCTCTTGCTTGCCGCCTGTCTTTATCACTGCATACACAGGAGCGACAGTATAACGGCAATGCCCCACCTGCGTTCAGCGGCCGGCCGCAACTAGGCTGAGCGGGAAGCTCGGTAGACATGCCAGCACATAACGAGGAGGCACTTCCGATGCCCAGCCCTGAAACGGCCGAAGGTGCCGCGACCTTGACCTTTGATGGTTCGGAGATCGAACTGCCGGCGGAGAAACCGACGCTCGGGCGCACCGCCCTCGACGTTTCCAGTCTTTCCCAGCACGGCCTCGTTGTGTTCGACCCGGGTTATGCGGACACGGCCGCTTACCACTCGGCGATCACTTTCGTCGACGGGGAAGCCGGGCGCCTCTTCTACCGGGGCTACCCCGTGGAACAGCTCGCTACGTCGTTCTCCTTCCTTGACATCGCGTATCTGCTCATCTACGGCGAGCTGCCCAGCCCGCAGGCGTCGGAGGAGTTCGTCGCAAGGGTGCGGGGCCCCAAGCTCGTGCTTCACGTCGGTATCGAGCGGCTTTTCGACTCGTTCCCGCAATCGATGCACCCGATGGCCATGTTGGCGATCGCCACCGAGGCGCTCTCCGCCTACTCTGACGACGGCCCCAAGTCCGACAACCACGCCCTCGTGGAGCAGGCAGGGGTACGGCTCCTATCGGCGATGCCGATATTCACCGGTTATGCCCTCTCGACGCTGCGCGGCCTTCCCCGGGGCAAGAGCAACCGGTCGCTCGACTACGCCGAGGACCTGCTCCAGCTTTGTTTCGCCATCCCCGGGAGCGACCACCTGCCGGACAACGCGACGGCCAGGGCGCTCAACACACTGCTTATCCTCCACGCAGACCATGAGCTCAATTGCTCGACAGCCACTCTGCGCATGGTGGCATCCTCAGGAGCCGGCTTTTATGCAGGCGTGTCCGCTGCCATAAACGCCCTGTGGGGGCCGCTCCATGGAGGGGCCAACCAGGAAGTCATAAAGATGCTCCAGGAAATAAAGGACTCCGGCCAACCCCTCAGCCATTTCGTGGACAAGGCCAAGGACCGCAACGACTCGTTCCGGCTCATGGGATTTGGTCACCGTGTTTACAAGACGACTGACGCGAGAGCCAAGGTGATCCGCCAGATAGCGCTGGATCTCGTGGAAAAACGTGCATCGAACGACCCTCTGCTGGACATCGCATTGCGGCTCGAAGAAGTGGCGTTGGCTGATGATTTCTTCATTTCCAGGCGCCTTTACCCGAACGTCGATTTCTATTCGGGGATCATCTACCGGGCGATCGGCTTCCCCGACGAGATGTTCACGCCCCTTTTCGTCGCCGGGCGCAGCGCGGGTTGGGTCGCACACTGGCTCGAGCTCACGAGCTCACCCGCCAACCGCATCGGCAGGCCGACACAGATTTATACTGGCCACGGCGAGCGGCGCGTGCCTGCCCGGGCCAGCTAGCCCTACCCCAGGAACCTCCGGGCTACAACAGAGATTCGTCGAAGATGATGCCCCGGCCGCCGCAGGTCGGGCACGTTTCCGAGTAGGACTCAACGAGGCCCTCGGAAATACGCTTGCGGGTCATTTCGACCAGGCCCAGCTCGGAAATGTCGAAGACCTGCGAGCGGGTCTTGTCCCTTGCGAGAGCCTCACGGAAGGTGCGGATGACCTCCGCACGGTTCGCCATGATCTCCATGTCGATGAAGTCGATCACGATTATCCCACCGATATCGCGCAGGCGGAGCTGGCGGGCTATTTCTTCGGCCGCTTCAAGGTTGTTGCGGAACACCGTCTCTTCGAGGTTCGACGTGCCCACGTTTTTGCCCGTGTTCACATCGATAACTGTGAGCGCCTCGGTGCGCTCGATGATGATGGACCCCCCTGAAGGCAACCAGACCTTGCGGTCGAGAGCCTTATGGACCTGCTCGTGCACCCTGAACCGCTCGAACAGGGGCAAGGCCTCATCGGTCGGGTCGACCAGCTCGACACGGTCGGCAAGCTCGGGCGTGATGCTGGTGACGTACTCCTTCACCTGGTCGTAAAGCCGTTGGTCGTCGATCACCACGCCACGGTAGTCGCGGTTGAACTCCTCCCGGATCACGCGCACTGCGAGGTCCGGTTCCCGGTAGAGCAGTTGCGGCGCTCTCGAAGTCTTGGCGATCTGCTGGACGCTCTCCCACTGGCGCATCAACCGGCCCACGTCACGGCCTAGTTCGTCCGCGCTGGCACCCTCGGCCGCAGTGCGCACGATGAGGCCATGGCCGGCGGGGCGGATGTCGTCCAGGATCTTGCGCAGGCGGCGGCGCTCGTCGTCCCCGAGGCGCTTCGAGATGCCGTAGGTGTCGCTGTCGGGGATGAGCACGACGAAACGCCCGGGCAAGGAGACCTCCTGGGTGAGACGTGCCCCCTTGGTGCCGATCGGGTTCTTGGTGACCTGGCAGATGATGCTCTGGCCCGTACGTAGCAGCTGTTCGATCCGGGCGTCTCGTCCCGCCCCCCCGAGGCGGCCCCGGGTCGGCTTGCCGTCGTCGTCGGATGTGGGCGGGTCGACCTCGTCGGCGTCGTAGTGGAGGTCTCCGCGGTATAGCACGGCGTTCTTCGGAGTGCCGATATCGACAAAGGCTGCTTCCATACCGGGCAGCACATTCTGCACACGGCCCAGGTAGATGTTGCCGTCGATCTGTGTGGCGTCGTCGGCGGGGCGCGAAACGTAGTGCTCGATCAGGGTGCGGCCTTCGAGGACTGCGATCTGGGTGGCGGTCGGGCCTACGTGGACCGCCATGAGGTAGCGCCCTAGCGGCCGGTTGCGGCGTTCCAGATTGGCCTTGTCGGCAGCACTGGTCCTGTCGCCGCTTGCCCGCCTCGCCGCACCCGACCCGTCGGGTGCGGCCACGGCGACAGCGGCTGCACCCGCCCTGGTCCTGGGAACCGGGCGAGCCTTCGCGGCCGGCGTGGCGAGCTCAGCACCGCCAGCTCGTTCGGCCTCCATCGCAGCGCCTGTGCCAGACGCCGGGGCACCCGGCAGGGGCTTGCGGCGGCGCGGCCGACGAACAGCCCCACCCGCCCCTCCTGCGTCGTCAGTCTCCTCGAAGCCGTCGGCGCCAGCATCCTTAGCGAGCACCTTTGCGGGGCCGGTGCCAGCGTCCTTGCGCACCCGGCGCTTGGGGGCCGGCGGTGAACCGGGGCGGGTGTCGCCGATCTTGGGTTTGGCGACCGGCGCCGCAGGCGGCTGCTCCTCGTTTTCAAGCTGGGTCGCCGCGGGTGCCGCACGGGGCAGCTCCGTTTCCTCTTCGAGCCCTTCGTCGTCCGACGAAGAGGCGAGCAACACTCCGGCACCGTGCCGGCTCCGGCCGCCCCGCGATCCCCGCCGGCGCCGCCGGGGGGCCTTTGCTACGGAGCCAGCTGTCCCGTCGAGGTTGGTAAATTCGTCCCCGCCGGTGCCGCCCAGGGCGGCCGGCTCGGGGTTGGCGTTACCTGCTTCGCCAAGCAGTGGGTCCGACATTTAGGATTTCCCTTCCAAGCAGGCACGCTGGGCAGCGTGCCTTGCGCACGTCGCGACCAAGACGTCAGGTGACGTCCCCGGCTGGGTTTCTGAGGCCCATGCCGCACGCCGTCGCGCGCCATCATCGAATAAACCTGCGGGTTCACGCCTTTGACCGCCCCTGCGCCGGGCGAAAGCACCGGCTGGGCTGCGCTTACCTGGACTTCGCCGCTGGGGGCCGACCTCGCCGGCGCCCCCGGACCGCTAGCCAAGACGGCGCCTCGTGTCTCTCGTCCTCTGGCAAACCTACAGAGGCGGGACCACAGCCAGTTCATCTGATCGCTCCGAGCGCTGGTGCGCTCGCCAACGCAGTTGGCCTGGCGGTCCCGAACGAGGTCATCTGAATAAATAAGTCTAGCGACCAAGTACCCCGAAACTGACGGACTTGCTAAGCGAGGGTTAATTCGAGGCTAAGCCTTAGCTGAGACGGCGCATCGATACGTTCACGACCAGCCCGATTGCTATCCAGTCGATGACCATCGAGGAGCCGCCAGCGCTCATGAACGGCAGGGTGATGCCGGCGACGGGCATGATGCCCATCGTCATGCCGATGTTCTCGAAGACCTGAAAGGTGAGCATGCTGAGCACCCCCACGCAGATAAGGGTCCCCGCGAGATCCCGCGAGAGGACTGCCGCTCGCCAGGAGCGCCAGATCATAAGCACGAACAGCGCCAGCAGGAGCGCCGACCCAGCGAAGCCGAACTGCTCCGCAACGGCGGTGAAGATGAAGTCGGTCGACTGGTTGGGAACGTAGGACAAGTTGGTCTCTGTCCCCTTGAACAGGCCCTTTCCCCCCAGGCCCCCGTCCGCGATCGCCGCCTTGGACTCACCCAGCTGGTACTCGATGTTCGCGTACGGGCTGGCAGAGGTGCTCGAGGTGCCGACCCCGCTCGGCGCCACCAGGAAGGTGAGGAGACGGTCCTTTTGGTACTGCTTGAGGACCCCGAGCTGCAGGATCCCGCCTATGGCGATCGCCGCCAAAAGGGCGAGGGCGATCATGTGCCTGCCCTTGGTGCCGCCCATGAGGAGCATCCCGATCATCACGACGGCGAGCACCATGGCACTGCCCAGGGCGTCCTGCTTGTAGATGAGAGCGAACGGGAGCACTGAAAGGGCCAGCACCACGACGAGGGCCCGCCCCGACACGTCGCCCCTGCGGCTCGCCAGGAGCGCGGCCAGTGACAGGATCAGGCTCACCTTGACTATCTCGGAGGGTTCGACCTGGATGCTGCCGACCTGGATCCACGACGTGGCACCCAAGGTCGACCGCCCTACCGCGATTGTCGCCAGGAGGAGCAGGAGGCTCCCGACGTAAAGGACCGGCGCCCAGGAGAGGTAGCGCTTGTAGTCGAAGAACACGGTGGCAACGAACGCAGCGGCCCCGACAAGGGCAAAGACGAGCTGCTTTTTCATCTGGGATTCCGGGTTCTCGCCTGCGACCCCGAGGGGGATGCGCGTCGTCGAATAGACCATGAGTACCCCGATGGCCGTGATGGCCGCCGCTGCTGCGATGAGCAGCACGTCCACGTGATGCCAAGCCGGAGCGGTGGCCGGCCGGCGTGGGACACCCACGGCGGTGTTCGGGCCGGCGTTCGGCAAGGTGGTGAACGCCATCAGCCCGCTGCCCCGGCTGGGTTGGTGCTCGTGGTGGTAGCACCGGTGCTCGTGGTCGTAGCGGCCGTGCTAGGGGCTGTGCTCGTGGCCGTAGCACCGGTGCTCGTGGTCGTGGTGGTGGTGCAGGGAACGGTCGTCGCCGGCGAACCTGCCGGCGGTTGCGACGTTGTCGTGGTCGCCCCGCTGGCGCCGCACACGGCCGGCTTATTAAGTCCGAAGAGGGTCTTGTACACCTGTGCCACAGCGGGGGCGGCGACATCGGCGCCATAGCCCGACTGTTCGAAGACGGCGTCCACGACGAAGCGGGGGCCGTCGGCAGGGGCGAAACTGGCGAACACCGAGGTGTCCTGCTTGTACTCCGGCCACGGCACCTGGTTAGTCCCGCAGGCCGTGTAAGCCGGGCAGAACTCGCCGCTTACCTGGGCGGTCCCGGTCTTGGCGGCCACCGGGTACTCGGCGAGCGGGAAGTCCTGGAAGGCAGCGTAAGCAGTCCCGAGCGGCTCGGAGACGACGCCTTCAAGGCCCTGGAGGATGGCGGCCTGCTCGTAGGTGGAAGGCATCGCGACGCGGTTTTTCACCTGCGGGAAGAAGCGGACGAGGATCTTCCCGTTCGCCCTGTTGCCTGTCCCGGGCGCCTCCACGGCCAACGCGATCTGAGGTACGTACAAGGTCCCACCGTTGGCGAAGGCAGCGTAGGCGTTGGCGAGCTGGAGAGGCGTCACCTCGTCCTGGCCCTCGCCGATCGCCTCCTGCACCTCGTCGCCTGGCTCCCACACGCCGTCGGGGTAGTCCTTGGGGTACTGGGCGTGCTCTTTTGCAACGACCTGCGCGTCGGGGACGAGCCCGGGTGACTCGGCCGGCAGGGCGATCCCGCTGTAGTGGCCAAGGCCGTACTGGGAGGCAACGCTTTGGAGCGGGTCGAGCCCCTTGACCTGACGTCCGGCGTCGTAATCCTCATAGAACGCGCCGCCCACGCTGTAAAAATAGGTGTCGCTCGATTGGGCAAGAGCGCTTTGCAGGTCGACCCACCCGAGTGCGGCGTTGTCGTTGTCCGAAAAAACCTGCCCGCCGATGTTGTAGGTGCCGAGGTCGTCGTAGTAGGTGGCCGGGGTGCGCAGCCCGTAGCGGAGCATGGCGGTGGCGGTGATCAGCTTCCAGGTGGAACCCGGCGCATATGGGGTCGAAATTGCCCGGTCGATCGTGGGGAAATTGTTCGCAGGGTTTTGGTAGTACGCCCATTGGGCGCTGCTTATGCCGCCCCCGAGGAAGTCGGACGGGTTGTAATCGGGGTTGGTGGCGAGCGCCAGGATCTGGCCGTTGCGGGGGTCCTCTGCGACCATCGAAGCCGCCGGCGCCCGGAAATCGTGCGTGTAATTGGTGGCTTGGTCGGGAGTCACCCTCGCCTTGGCGAGGTACTGCGCGAGCGCCTGCACCGCAGCCTGCTGGTCGGTGAGCGATATCGAAAGGACCAGGTTGTCCCCCGGGACCGGCGGCGTGTAGCTCAGGCGGCCCAGCACGTTTCCCTGGGAATCGACCTGAAGCTCCTCCACGCCGGGCGTACCGCGGAGGTACTTCTCGTAAGTCGCCTCCACACCCTCTTGGCCGACCTGGGAGCCGGGCTGGTAACACGGCACGCCCGTGCCGCACTTTTGGCGCTTGTCCTGGGTGTACTCAGAGCCCGTGATCTGGCTGACATAGCCGACGATGTTGGCTGTCTCCGCTCCGTACGGGTAGTAACGCACCGGCTCGGCCTGGACGCTCACGCCGGGCAGGAGGTCCTGGTTCTCATCGACCGCCAACACGACCGATTCCCCTACCGCCCACGGCAACGGGACCGGCTGGTAGGGGCTGTACTGGACGTTGTCAATGGCGGCCTGCACCGCCGCGGCGGGTTGGCCGAGGAGGGCCGAGAGCGCGTCCACCAGCCCGGGGTGGGCAATGGCCTGGTCGCGTTCGACCGTCACGACCTGTTCGATCTTGTCGCCGGCGAGCAGCACGCCGTCTCTGTCGAATATCTCGCCGCGAGGTGCCTGGATATAAACCGTCCGGATCCCCTGGCCCTCGACGGCCAGTGCCGGCAGGGTCGAGGCTTGCACGCCCTGCAGGTACCAGAGGCGCCCGAGCAGGGTGGCGAACAGGCAGACGATGACGACCAGCACGGCGGTCGCCCTGATCCGCATCGAGCTCGTTTCGCCACTGGCCGTGCCCCCCGTCTGGCTCACCAGGTCACCGTACCCGTGCCTGGACGCGCCGGCGGCGTCGGCTGCGTGCGCTGGGGCGGCGTCGGGCGGAAAGCGCTGAGAAGCCGCCCCTCATGGGCGGCGGGAGGGACGAAGGGGGCGCGTTCGGCCCTTTCAGTGCCCAACCCATCAACATCGCCGCCGGCAGCGCGAAGACCGCTGCGTAGCAAGCTTCGATGAAGGCCACCTCGGCTACCCACGTCTCCCCGGGGGCCACGAGCTGCGCTTGGCCGACGACGTAGCCGATGGTTACGAACAGCAGTACCCCGAGCGCCGTTCCCGCGGCTGCGACAATCGGGACGATTGCCGGGTGTGGGCGCAGGAAGTTCGCCCTCGCCCACCCGACGACGTAGCCGGCCAGGCAAGCAGCCAACGCCATGAGCCCGACGGGCGTGTTCTGCAGGAAAAGGTCGCTTACCAGGCCCGCAACGAACCCGACGAGGGCACCTTGGTCCGGGCCGCCGATGAAGGCCGCACACACAGCGAGGAGCAGCATGAAGTCGGGGGCGACATCGTCAACCCGCAAGTCGTTGCCGAAACAGGTCTGGACAAGGATGCCCAGCAGCAGGACGGCGCAGACCTTGACGGCCACCCTGGCCGGCGCGGCGCCGGTTAGCCGGTCTGTGGCGACCAAAGCAGAACTCTCACGAACTGGAGGTTGACGAGGTTGGCGTACGGGTTGGCCGATATCTCGAGCTGGAGGCCGCCCGGCGCAGAGCTGACCGACGAGACGGTGCCGATCGGGATGCCGGGGGGGAAGTACTCGACCTGCAGGCCGCTCGTGACGAGCGCATCTCCTCGTTTTACGCCTGCACCGACGTTGACGTCTTCAATTTGTAGCGGGTTCCCTTGGCCGAGCCCTGCGGCTGCGCCGACCACACCGGTGCGAACGACGCGCACGCCCACCGTGAAGCTGGGGTCGTCGATCAGGTCCACCATTGCCAGGTTCGTTGACACCGAGATCACCTTGCCGATCAGGCCGCCGCCCGAGACGACGGGCTGGCCGACGACCACACCGTCGTCGGCGCCACGGTTGATCTCGATCGACTGTTCGAAATTGGCGCTCCCGATATCGATAACTTGTGCTGCTACGCTCGGTATCCCCGCCAGGTAGTCGAGATGTTCCTGCGAAATCACCTGTTCGGACTGCGCTTGCTCGCTAAGCGCTTGGACCGTCGCGGTCTGATCGTTGGCCAATTCCTGGCGTAACAGCTCGTTTTCTTTTTGCAAGGAACCGTAATGCGCAGCCCCGTACAAGAAATTCCCAACAGGTTCCAACGCGGAATGCACAGCTGATTGGAACGGGTTCGCGACATCGTTAGCGTAAGAACGAGCGTTTGCAAATACCCCGTGGTTGCCGCTGCGGTCAGACAGGGTTACCAACGTGACACCTAGCAGCACCAGCACGAGCAATAGGAACCGGCCTCGCGGGCGCCGAGGGGCAGCCACTGCTGCGAACCCCTATCGGGAACTTGTCATGAGCACGTCAGAAAGGACACCGAGCTGTTCGAGGCATTGCCCGCTCCCGAACGCCACCGACTGCAACGGGTTGTCGGCTATCACGATCGGCATACCGGTCTCGGCGGCAAGCCGGGAGTCAATGCCGTGCAGGAGGGCCCCGCCGCCGGTGAGCACGATCCCTTGTTCCATGATGTCGGCCGCCAGCTCGGGGGGTGTCTTGTCGAGGGTCATCTTCACGGCATCGACGATCGCCTGCACCGGCTCTTCAATGGCCTCACGGATCTCTTCGGTCGTCGTAACGATGGTCTTGGGAAGCCCGGTGATCAGGTCACGGCCACGGATCTCGGCGCTCACCTCATCCTGGAGAGGGCAGGCCGAGCCGAGAGCGATCTTGATCTCTTCGGCGGTGCGCTCGCCCAACGCCAGGCTGTACTCCTTCTTGATGAACGCGATGATCGCTTCGTCCAGCTCGTCCCCGGCGATCCGCACGGACTGGCTCGTGACGATGCCACCCATCGAGATCACGGCGACCTCGGTCGTCCCGCCGCCGATGTCAACGACCATGTTGCCAGTCGGCTCGTGGACGGGCAGGCCGGCGCCGATGGCAGCGGCCATTGGTTCCTCGATGATCCACGCCTGGCGGGCCCGGCAGCCTCGGCCGCGTCCATGACGGCTCGCTTCTCGACGCCGGTCACCCCCGAAGGCACGCATATGACCATGTCGGGCTTGGAGAGCCGGCTCGGGTGGACTCGCCTGATGAAGTAGGCGAGCATCTTTTCGCAGATCTCGAAGTTGGCGATTACGCCGTCCCGCAACGGCCGGACCGCCTGGATGTGAGCGGGGGTGCGGCCGATCATCCGCTTTGCCTCCAGGCCCACGGCCAGAGGCTTGCCGTCCCGGATATCGATCGCCACGACGGACGGCTCGTTTAGGACGATCCCGTGCCCTTGCAGGTAAACAAGGGTATTTGCTGTGCCGAGGTCAACTGCGAGACCTCGCCTGAAGGAAGAGAACATTCTGTCGCGCACCGTTTTCTAAGCCTCCGTTGAGGCTCAAGGCTAACGCACCGGCTGCGGTCGTGCCAAAGCTCCCGGCTAAGGCAGGCTCCCGAAGACGCTAGGGCAGGCTCCCGAAGAACAGCGCGATCTCTCGGCTCGCCGACTCAGCGCTGTCGCTGCCATGGATCAAGTTCTCTGTCATCGACAGCGCCAGGTCGCCCCGGATGGTCCCGGGCTGGGCCTGGGCGGGGTTTGTGGCACCCATCGTGTTGCGTACCACCTGCCAGGTCCCGACGGGCCCTTCTACCACCGCGAGCAGCACCGGGCTCCGCGTGATGTGGTCGATGAGGCTCTCGTAAAAAGGCTTGCCCGCATGCTCGGCGTAGTGCCGACCAGCGGTTTCGGTGTCGAGCTGACGGAGCTCCGCACGGGCCAAACGGAGGCCCCGCCGCTCCAGGCGCCCGATTATCTCGCCGACGAGCCCTCTTTCGACGGCGTCAGGCTTGCAGATGACCAGGGTGCCCTCGCGCTGTTCGGTTCCCACAAGGGAGTGAGGATAGCGGGCCCGGGTCACAGGCGCAGCCGGTTGGACCAGCTCAGTTGAACGGCGTGCTGGCCGCCAGGCCGGGCTCACCCAGGAGCACGGTGCGGGCAGCTCCGACGACGTAGAGCGACCCGGTCACGAGCACGAGCTCGTCCCCCTCTGCCTCGGCGAGGGCCACCTCGAGCGCCTCGGCTACCGACGCAGTCGCTATCGCCCGGCACCCGAGCGAGCGCGCCGCCTCGGCAACCTCTTCGGCCGGCTGGGCCCGGGGCGACGGTGGAGGGCAGGTGACCACCAGCCGTGACTTCGCCACGTCAAGCGCTGAGAGCATCTCCACGGCGCTCTTTCCTTGGAGCATCCCGACCACCATGACCCGGGAGCGCCCGCCGGCGAGCTCGTCGTTGACCGCGATGGCCGAGCTTTCGGCGCCTGCGACGTTCTTCGCCCCGTCCAACACGACGAGGGGGCTCTGATGGACGACCTCGAGCCGGCCAGGCGAGGTGACGGCCGCCGCGGCCTTGACCACCAACACCTGCTCGAGGGGCTTACCGAAGAACGCCTCGGCCCCCGCAAGCGCCGCCACGAAATTGTCCGCCTGATGGCGTCCGTGGAGGGGCAGGTAGACCTCCTCGTAGTGGCCCTCGGGAGTACGAAGGTCGAGAGACCTGCCCCCCTCCGCCACCTCGGCTGACTCGACAGCGAAATCCCGCCCTGCCAGCCAAAGAGCCTCGGGGCGCTCTGCGGCGAAGATGTCGTAGAGCTCGGGATCAGTCTCGCCGAGCACCAGGGTCGTCCCGGGCTTGACGATGCCGGCCTTCTCCCTTGCGATGTGCTCTCTGGTGGGCCCGAGCAGCTCGGTGTGGTCGAGGGCGACGTTGGTGACGATGGAAACCGTCCCGTCGGCGATGTTGGTGGCGTCCCAGCGCCCACCCATGCCGACCTCGACGACCGCGACGTCCACAGGGCGATCGGCGAAATACCGGAAAGCGCCGGCGGCGAGCAGCTCGAACCACGTCGGCCGCATCTGGTCGCCGAGGAGGTCCTCCAGGCCGGCCAAATCGGAAAGAACCTCGGCGAGATCCGCGTCGCTAATCGGCTGGAGACCGACCATAATGCGCTCGTTCAAACGTTGCAGGTGGGGGCTAATAAAAGTGCCTACGTTGAGGCCCTTAGAAATGAGCAGCTGTGACAGGGCACGTGCCGCAGACGTTTTTCCATTGGTACCAGTGAGGTGAATAACGGGCTGGGATGCCTGCGGGTCCCCCATGACGTGGGCAAGGCGCCGCATGCGCTCGGGCTCGGGGGCCTGCAGGCGCGAATCAGCCAGAATGCGCTCGAGATTTTGATGGCGGTCGAGCCATGCGAGAGCGTCACCAAGGTTCATTTCCGGCCAACTCTAACGAAGGTTGCGGTGACGTTCCAGGTGTATTTGATGCTCAGCTTGACGCTCTAGCTGGCAGCGCGGCGAGCCCTCGGCTCTTTGTGGACGACTTCGGTGCGCGGCACAAGAGTCGGGTTTACCCGCTCCAGCACTACCGAACGGTCGATGAGGCACCTGCCGATATCAGAACGGCTCGGCAGGTCGTACATGACCTCGAGGAGGACTTCTTCGAGGATGGCCCGCAGCCCGCGAGCACCCGTGCCGCGCAGCATGGCTTGCTCGGCGACCGCCTCGAGGGCGTCGGAGCTGAACTCGAGCTCGACTCCGTCCAGTTCGAAAACCTTGCGGTACTGCTTGAGCAGAGCGTTCTTCGGCTCGGTGAGGATCCGGATGAGGGCCTGCTTGTCGAGAGTCGAAACCGTCCCGATGACGGGTAAACGGCCGACGAACTCAGGGATCAGCCCGAACTTCAACAGGTCTTCTGGGAGCACGTGAGAAAGCAGCTCGTCTTCGCTGCCCTCGTGGGCACGGCGGATCTCGAGCGCGAAAACCGATGCCCTGCTTGCCAAGGCGGCTCTGCACGATCCTGTCCAACCCTGCGAAAGCACCGCCGCAGATGAAAAGGACGTTCGTCGTGTCGATCTGGATGAACTCCTGATGGGGGTGCTTGCGCCCGCCCTGGGGGGGCACGGAAGCCGTTGTGCCTTCAAGGATCTTGAGCAGCGCCTGCTGGACGCCTTCACCCGAAACATCGCGCGTGATCGACGGGTTCTCGCTCTTGCGGGCGATCTTGTCGATCTCGTCGATGTAGATGATGCCGGTCTCAGCCTTCTTGATGTCGTAATCAGCCGCCTGGATGAGCTTCAGCAGGATGTTCTCGACGTCTTCGCCCACGTACCCCGCCTCGGTGAGCGCCGTCGCGTCGGCAATGGCGAACGGGACGTTCAGCATCTTTGCCAGCGTCTGGGCCAGGAAGGTCTTCCCGCAGCCTGTCGGGCCGAGCAGCAGGATATTGGACTTCTGCAGCTCGACATCGCCATCGGCGTAGCCGCCAGCCTGCACCCGCTTGTAATGGTTGTAGACCGCCACCGAGAGGATCTTCTTGGCGCGTTCCTGGCCGATCACGTAGTCGTTCAGGAAATTGAAAATCTCCGTCGGCTTGGGGAGCTCGTCGAAGCGGACCTCGGTCGGCTCCGAAAGCTCCTCCTCGATGATGTCATTACAGAGATCGATGCACTCGTCGCAGATGTATACGCCAGGTCCGGCGATGAGCTTTTTGACCTGCTTTTGTGATTTGCCACAAAAAGAGCACTTGACAAGCTCGCTCGATTCGCCGAACTTTGCCATACCTGCTCCTTCCGTGCTCTCAGGCTACGCCGGCGGCCATGGGCACACCGGCAAGCTCGCGGGTCGTTATCACTTCGTCAATGATGCCGTACTCTTGAGCTTCCGGGGCACTCATAATGAAGTCCCGGTCCGTGTCCGAGGCCACCTTCTCGGTGGTCTGGCCCGTGTCCAGGGCGATCATCTCGTTGAGCAGGTCCCTCATCCGGATGATCTCCTTGGCCTGGATCTCGATATCTGCCGCCTGACCTGCCGCCCCACCGTAGGGCTGGTGGAGCAGGATCCTGGCGTGGGGCAGGGCGTAGCGCTTGCCCTTGGTGCCGCCGGCGAGGATCACCGCTGCCGCTGAGGCAGCCTGGCCGTAGCAGAACGTCGAGATGTCGTTGCGGACGAACTTCATCGTGTCGTACACCGCGAACAGCGCCGTTATGTCGCCACCAGGCGAGTTGAGGTAGATGCTGATGTCCTTGTCCGGGTTCTTGTACTCGAGGTACAGCAGCTGGGCGCACACGGCGTTGGCTACGTAGTCGTCGATCGGGGTCCCCAAGAAGATGATGTTCTCCTCGAGCATCCGGCTGAACAGGTCGTAACCACGCTCACCCCGGTTGGTCTGCTCGAAGATGCCGGGGACGTGGTACTGGCTCATGACTCTCACCTGTTGCCCCCGCGGCGACGGCCTCGGCGCTTCGCTACGTGCGCATGTGCGTGGGCAGCATGGGCGGGCGAGGACCCCTCGTCAACTTCGGTAGGGGCTTCAGCGAGGGCCGCTGCAGCAACCAGATCGTCGGCTTCCTGGTTATCGCGTTTCAGCAGTGCCTGGTCCACAGCGTTCCCCTCATCGTCGGTTACCTCGGCATGCTCGACTACCCAGTCGAAAGCCTTGCTCTTCTTTAGATCTGAGCGTACCGCGAGACGCCGCCCTGTGCGTTCGACCTGTTCCCGGAAAGCCCTCGGGCTGATCCCTGCCTGGACGGCGAGGCGGTCCATGAACTGGTCGAGCTCGGACTCAGAAGGCTCGATCCCGGCGGCCTTGGCCACCGCTCGCAGCGCCAGGTCGACCTTGACGGCGGGGACCGCCTGCTCACGGAGCTGGGCTATCAGTTCTTCAAGGGTGCGGCCAAGCGCATCCAGGTAGCGCTGCAGCGGGACGCCCTGGGCGTCGAGGCGGCGGCCCAGATCCTCGGCGTTGCGGCGGACCTCGACGTCAACGAGGACCGCGGGGGGCTCCTCGTCGACGAGGCCTGCAAGCGCCTCGAGTGTGACATTGCGCAGCGTTAGCGCGGCCTGGGCGCGCTTCATCTCCGAGAGGCGGTTTTCTATGTCGTCGCGGAGTTCGGCAACCGTGGAGAACTCGGACGCCTCGGAGGCCCATTCGTCGGTGACCTCCGGCAGGATCTTCTCCTGGACCTCTTTGACGACCACCTCCACCTGGACCTTTTCATCGCCGAGCGCCGCCTCGAAGCTCGCGGTCCCGCCGGCTTTGGTACCCGGGAGGTGCTCGTCGAGCTCGGGCAGGTCGTTGCCGGCGCCGAGCTCCACGGAGTAGTCCGTGTAGGACATCCCAGCGAACGGCTCGCCGTCTTTGGTGGCGCTCATGTCGATGACCACGCTGTCGCCGGGCGCTGCTTCCCGCTCGACGACTGCCAGTTCGGCGAAGTTGCCCCGTAGACGGTCGACCTGAACCTGGATGTCCTGTTCTGTTACGAGAGGGCTCGGGACCGTCACCTTCAGTGCCTCGTAGCCCGCCAACTTCAGCTGCGGCCTGACCTCCACCACGGCGTCGAAGGCCAACGGCCCTTCCTCCTGGCCCGCGGTGACCTCTATCGAGGGGTCACTTATGACGTCGACGCCCTTGTTGTTCACGGCGAGGTCATACCAGACAGGGATGTTCTGGTCGAGCGCCTCGAGGCGTGCGGCCGGCCGGCCGATCCTCGCTTCAAGCACCCGGCGGGGAGCCTTCCCGGGTCGGAAACCAGGCACACGCAGGTCTTTGGCAAACTTTTCGAAGGTCTGGTCGATTGCCTGATCGACCTCGGTCTCCTCCACCTCGATGGAGACCTTGACCTTGTTGCCCTCCAGCGGGGCGACTTGGGCTCTCATATGAGATGGGGAGCCTATCTCGCGTTGGTGCCGGGGCGGGGTCTGCTCTACGCTCACACCATGCCTGATCAGAGCGAGCTGCTCAGCACAATCCCGCTCTTCTCCGCTCTCCCCAAGAAGGACCTCCGCTCACTGGCGCGCAGCGCCAACGACATGACCTATGAGCCAGGCACCGAGCTGGCCTCTCAGGACGAACTGGGAGCCATGTTCTTTGTCGTTGTCTCAGGCGAGGCGGATGTCTTGGTGAACGGCCAGCATCGCAAGCGCCTCGGTCCAGGGGAGTACTTCGGTGAGATGTCGATGATCGACCGCGCGCCCCGCTCAGCAGACGTCGTGGCAGCTTCCAAGTTGCGGTGCCTAGTGTTCACCCAGTGGGAGTTCAGGCCATTCTTGAAGGCGCACCCCGACGTGGCGTGGGGGCTGCTCGAGGGACTGGTCAAGCGTTTCCGCGAGGTACAACGAGCAGTCTCAGCCGACATCCCCTAGGGCTGCGGCCGGCGGGGCCGCTGCGTCTGCTGCGGTAGCATTCGACCTCAGGTGTTTGTACCTGGGCCGCCGGGGAGTAGCGCAGTTGGTAGCGCACCTGCTTCGGGAGCATAACGCTGGCGCGTGTGATCAGGGCTCTAGCAGCTCGATTCCACGAATCTTCCAATAATTCTGGTGCGCGCCAGCCCGCTCTGGGACCTTTTGACACATCTTCGCCGCGGCAATCACGTGTTGAATGTCGGCGCCGCCCAAGCGCGCACAGTTCCAGTCATGGATGCCAGGAACCACATGGATGTCAACAGTTTCCCCCCTCCTGGAATGTCAAGCAGGTCGCGTGGTACCTCGTTGCTCCATGCCTGGGCTCCGTTGCCCAACCTCGGTGCCGGCCACTTGCCTCGCCGCGCTAGGGCGGTCCGTCGAGTAGCTCGGCACCGTTCGGTCGGTAGCCCTGCTCAGTCAGTAGTTACCTTCAAGTAGCGCCTGTCTTACGTGCCCGCGATGGCGGCCACCGGCAAGTTGGAGGCAAGGGCCCCGGCTCCGCCCAGACATGGGCGTCACCGAAGCCGTAGACATGCCCGTCGGTACCGGCCATCCAATAGCCGGCGTCGTCGGGGGTGAGGGCGATGCCAACTATGTCAGAAACGTGGACGTACCGTCCCGGCAGCGAGCCGTGGAACTTGGCCCCGGTGCCGAAGTTGAAAGCGCCCCCGTCGGCACCCACGAGTATGTAACCCAGCCCCGTGGAAGAGGGCAGGATGGCCCGGATGTCGTGGACGTGCTTGCCAAGGCCCGGTAACGACCCGTAAAAGTGGGTGCTCCCGAAGGTGAAGACGCCGCCGTCCGAACCTACGAGTAGGTAGCCTGTGCCGCCCGGCGTGGCCACCACCCCCACCACGTCTTTGACGTGGAGGTGGATGCCCGGCAGGGAGCCGTGGAACTTGGCGTCGCCGAATGTGAAGAAGCCCCCGTCGGCGCCCACGAGGTAGTAGCCCTGGCCGTCGGTGGTGGGGGCGATGGCCACTACGTCTCTGACGTGCTTGCCGAGGTCGGGCAGGTCGCCGTAGAACTTGGCGTCACCGAAGGCGCCCACGCTGCCATTGGCCGTGACCACCCAGTAACCCTTGGCGCTCGGGGTGGCAGCTATGCCCACGACGGGGTTGGTAGTACCCGAGGTCCTCACCCCGCCGAGAGACTGGGCGGCACCGAGGCCGTAGACCTGGCCACTGGCGGTGGCCAGCCAGTACCCCGGCGCAGGCAGGCCCAGGTTGACGACTTCAACGTAGACGTCCGAGCCAGAGGGCTTGAACCGGTTATCGCCCGAGTAGAACCCTTGCACCCCGTGGTGCCCGTTGGACAAGTACGTGGTCGCGCACGTGGCCTCACCGGTCGTGGTGTTGACCGCGACCTTGTCGCAACCGGCTATGGGCGACCGGTTGTCATAGAAGTTGACCGTGCCACCATTCGGGACGGGGACTATTTTGACGGTGTAGGTGACGGCCTGGCCCACCGAGCCCGGGTTGGCCGAAGAAGAAAGTGACGTAGTGGTGGTCGCCACGGTGGTGGTCGTCGTGGTGCTCGTCGTTGTCGTGGTCGGGGCCGGAGCGCTGCTGTAGAGGTCGAACTCGTCGATCGACCACCAGTTGGTGGTGCTCGCTGCGGTCAGGACCACCCTGACCCACTGTGCCGTTTGGGTGGGGAAACTGACGATCTCAGGGTTCCCCATGCCCGTGCAGGCGGCCACGGTGGTCCAGGTGCTGTTGTTGGTCGAGACCAATACGTCGTAGCCTCGCGCGTAGTCGTTGGGCGAATTGGGAGCCCTCATGGCCAGCTCGTCGAAGGCCCGCGCCGCACCCAGGTCCACCCGGATGGCCAAACCGGAGGCTTGGTCCTCGTTGGTGCTGAAGCGAGTGTTGAAGTTGCCGTCCAGAGCGTTATCGGGCGCGTCGGCGCTGCTAGAGGGCGCGTCGGTGGTGGCCGACCAGCCGGTGCGGTCGAGGAAAGTCCCGCTCACCGAAGCGGAACAATTCGAACCGGGCACCGCTGTCGTGGTCGTGGTGGGTGCCGTGGTGGTCGTCGTGGTCGCCGCCGAAGCGGGTGAAATGGTGGGGACCAGGAAGGCGCCCACAATGGCGAGCGTCGCCACTATCGCCGTGCCCGGCGCCGCATGCCAAAAATGCCAGTCTCTGCGTTTATAGGTCATCTTTTTCCTTTTCTGTAGACGGTCCAGTTCTGTAAGTTCATCTTTTCCACCACGTGAGCGCTGCCCAAACACGGACGGTGGCCTTCGTCATGTGGCCTCCGCCTGCCGGTCGGTGCTTAGGGCTCGCGCTCTCAGGGTGGTTGTCCGGCCGGCGCCTGCGGGGCACCATTTGGTGGGTCAACCTCTCAGTAGCCGGCCGGCCCAGGTAGCGCCTTTATGTGCCTGCGATCGCGGCTACCGGCAGGTTCGCCGGAAGGGCGGCCGGCTCGGCCCAGACCTGGGCGTCGCCAAAGGCGTAGACATGGCCGTCGGTACCGGCCATCCAATAGCCGCCGTCGTCGGGGGTGAGGGCGATGCCCACTATGTCAGAAACGCTTACGTACTCTCCGGGCAGCGAGCCATGGAACTTGGCCCCGGTGCCGAAATTGAACACGCCCCCGTCGGAGCCGACGAGTATGTAACCCCGTCCCGTGGACGACGGCAGGATGGCACGGATGTCGTGCACGTGCTTGCCGATCCCGGGCAGAGAGCCGTAGAAGTGCGTGGTCCCGAAGGTGAACACGCCACCGTCCGAACCCACCAGCAGGTAACCACTACCGCCCGGGGTAGCCACCACCCCCACCACGTCTTTGACGCGCAGGTGGATGCCCGGCAAGGAGCCGTGGAACTTGGCGTTCCCGAAGGTGAAAAAGCCCCCGTCGGCGCCCACCAGGTAGTAACCCTCACCGTCGGTGGTGGGGGCGATGGCCACGACGTCGGAGACATGCTTGCCGAGGTTGGGCAGGTCGCCGTAGAACTTGGCGTCACCAAAGGCGCTGACCGAGCCGTTGGCCGTGACTACCCAGTAGCCCTTGGCACTGGGGGTGGCGGCTATGCCTACCACCGGGCCCGTAGTGGCCGACGTAGTCATGCCGCCGAGCCATGGCGCTGCTCCCAGGCCGTAGACCGCTCCGTTGGCGCTGGCCAGCCAGTAACCGGCGCCGGGCTGGTTGACGACCTCGGTGTGCACCGCCGAGGCCGAGGGCCCGAAAGCGGCGTCACCCGAATAGGACGCCTGCACCGAGCGGCTCCCGATGGACAGGTACTTCGTCGAGCAGGTGGCCTCACCGTTGCTGGTGTCGACGGGGACCTGGCTGCAGCCGGCTATAGCCCCCCCGTTGGCCAAGAAATTGACAGTGCCCCCGTTCGGCACGGGGACCACTCTGGCCGTGTAGGTAACGGACTGGCCCACCGAGGCCTGGTTGGCGCTGGACGAAAGTGAAGTGGTGGTGCGGACGCCGCCCACGGTCATCACGAGGTACTGCAGCGCCGCGGTGCCCACGCCGTTGGTGGCGGTGATGGTCACCTCGTAGTTGCCTCTGGCGCTAGCGGGCGGGGTGCCCGAGATGGTGGCCGTGCCGTTGCCATTGTCCTTGAAGGCCAAGCCGGGCGGAAGGGTGCCGGTCAGGCTGAGCGCCGGGACCGGAGTGCCCGTGGTGGTGACGGTGAAGGTGTTGGCTTGCCCAGGGACCACACGCCAGGCCGAGGCGCTGGTGATGACGGGGGCGGCACCGAGGGTGAGTGCGAGGTGCTGCACGGCCGGGCTGCCCACGCCGTTGCTGGCGGTGACCGTGACCGCGTAACTCCCTCTGGCTCCCGACAGCGGGGTGCCCGAGATGGTGGCCGTGCCGTTATCGTTGTCCTTGAAGGTCAAGCCGGGCGGAAGGGTGCCGGTCAGGCCGAGCGCCGGGACCGGGGCGCCCGTGGTGGTGACGGTGAAGGAGTCGGCTTGCCCTGGCACCACACTCCAGGCCGAGGCGCTGGTGATGACGGGGGCGCCGTACAGGTTGAACTCGTCTATCGACCACCAGTTGGTGGTGCTCGCTGCGTTCAGGACGACCTTGACGTAGCGCGCTGTTTGGGCCGAGAAGCCGACGGTCTGGGGCGTAGCGGTCCCGGTGCAGGCGGCGACCGTGGTCCACGAGCCGGCGTCAGTGGAAACCTCCACGTCATAACCCCGGGCGTAATCGTTGGGCGAATTGGGCGCGCTCATCTTCAGCGCGTCGAAGGTCTCCGCCGAGCCCAGGTCCACCTCGAAGTACAAGCCCGGGGCCTGGTCCTCGTTGGTGCTGAAGCGGGTGGTCAGGTCGCCGTCCAGGGCGTCGGCGGGGGCGTCGGCGCTACTGGAGGGAGCGTTGCTGCTGGCCACCCAGCTGGTACGGTCGAAGGCCGTCCCGCTCACCGAAGCCGAGCAGTTAGACCCAGGAACGGTTGTGGTTGTGGTGATTGTGGTGGTAGTTGTCGTCGTGGTCGTGGCCGCCGCAGCGGGTGAAATGGTGGGGGCCAGAAAGCCGGCCATAATGGCGAGCGTGGCCACTATCGTGCCCGCTGTTGTGTGCCAGCAATGCCGGCGTTGGCGTTGATAGGTCATCTTTTCCTTTTCTGTTAGTTTCCGGTCCTGCTACTTGATCTTTTTCATCGGTGTGATCTCGGCCGCCGGGCTCATTAGGGGACCCTTACCTCGCGCTGCTACAACTTGCCAGCGTCCGTTCCAGGCACGTACTGCCAGGGCCTTGAGCGTGCCGTTACCCATTCGCGTCCCGTCAAGCGGTCTCGACCAGCCCGTCGGCGCCCAGGCCCCGGGGCCCTAACGACGCTGGTCCGGCCGACGCATTCGGGCGTGCGGCCGGGCACCGGCGCCGACGGACCAGGCCGTCCACCCGGCCGTTCGCTCGCCGGCATTGCCGCCCACGAACCGAGGGCCTTCCCTTTCTCAACCGCCATTTCGGGGTCAGGGCCGAGGAGGTCGTTCAAGCCGCAAGCGTCGATGACGCGCCTGATGAAGGCTGCAGGGCAGCGCAGTGTCAACGACCGTGACCGTTGCCGGAGGAGCTCCCGGGCGCGGACGATGACCCCGAACGTCGACACGGCCATGAACTCGACCTCGCTCACGTCCAGGACGAGCCCGGCGCTGTCGAGGGCGATGGCACGGGCCAAGGTCGCGCACAGCGCGTCATCAGTTGAGAGGTCGTGCTCGCCCCAGAGCCAGACGACGATGGGGCTCGCTTCGGGCTCCTCCCGGCTGAAACGAGGTCGGCCAGGAATGGTGAAGAAAGAAGACCCGGTGGGGGCCATGGCGTTCTCCTACCTCAGCAAATGCGAAATACCGCGTTGCCAGGGTCTGGAGCACCGCCCGTGGCCAGCGCATGCTGGCCCAACACGTCAGGGCTTTTGTCGTGCCACTGTGACTATACACCCTTGGGGTGCGTATACGTACGCATTGCTCGTACTGGTACGCAACAATTCTCGTACTGGTACGCAACTCGGGCTACACTGGCCCAGTGGCTGCTCAGGGACAAGGCCACGCTAGGGCAGCCCACCGCCTGCTGGGACCACAGGTCATCTCATGAGCCAACCTTGAACAAATTCGGTGCTTCTTCGCCTCGCCCTACTCGGTGTCGTCTCCCTCGGTTCTGCCGTCTACTACTGGACCGGTGTTGCCCGAGTCGACGCGGTCCTGCTCTGGGAAGAAGCGCCGAACGGCTTGAGGCACCCCGTCGAGCGAGTCGACCCCGTCCTCGTCGAGCGCCGCCGGCGGCTCGCTGCCCTCGATGACCGCCTCGGCGCGGGCATGCCGGCTCGGCTTCTGCACGAGGAGCACCAGGCGTTGCTCGTGGCGAAGGACCGTTCCAGGGCCCGCCACACTTGTCCTGCGGCCGTCGGTCACCGCCACAGCCATGCAGCCCGGCGGAAGGACGATCGCATCAACCCGGTTCCCGACCGCACCGGGCAGAGCATCGGCGGCGATCTCCACGATGTCGTAGCCCTCGAGCGATGTCGGCGGTTCTTCCGGCTGGTGCCTCGGATTTTCGCCGGCCCGTTCGGTCGCGCGGACGCCCTGGGCGGCCTCGCCGGCTGACACCCGGACGCGCGCCGCTAGCGCAGAAAGCACGTCGTCGTTGGTGATCCAGCCGACGACACGTCCACGGTCCGCGGACACCACTGGGAGGCCGTCGGGCCCGTAGAGGGCGAGCTGGCGGAGGGCGTTCTCCAGCGTCTCGTCGGCGAAGAGCACCTGGGGCTGCCGGACCTCGGCAGGTTCGGCGCCCCACGGTCGCCCGACGCCGCCCGGTGCGGGCTCGCCGGCTCGATCGAGCTCGAGGCCGCCTTCACGGCGAGCGAGCGGTTGCATGACGTCAGTGACCTTGAGGAGCTGGAGCGCCGTCTGTGGACGAGGCCGCTCGATGTCGGTGCCTCGGCGCAACAGCTTGGTCGTGTAGATGGTCCCGTAGGTGAGGCGCTTGGAGAGGCCGGCGGCGATACCCACCCCGAGCATGACCGGGAGCGCGAGCCGCGAAGTTGCCAGTCATCTCGAGCACGCTCGCGATCGAGGTCAATGGAGCTTGGGCCGCGGCGCCGAAGACGGCGCCCATCGCGACGACGCCGTAGATGGCCGGGTCACCGACGGCCGACCCGAAGACGTGGTGCGCGACCTCGCCGAAAACCATCCCGCCCGTCGCCCCGGTGAACAGTGACGGGGCGAAGACCCCGCCCGAGCCGCCGATGCCGATCGTGAGACTGGAGGTGAACATCTTCCCGACCATCAGGATCGCGACGAGCCAGAGCACCTCGTGGCCCGCCAGCACCTTGTCCATCACGGGATAGCCGACGCCGTACATTTCCGGAAGAGCGAGCAGCACGGCACCGAGCACGATCCCGCCGACCGCAGGGCGGAGCCACTCGGGACGGTTGCCCCATAGCAGGTCGCTCACGTCCTCGATCTTGTAGAGCACGTTCTTGAACCCCACGCCGACGAACCCTGCGAGGATCCCGAGGAGCGCGACCAGGAGGTAGTTCGCGTCGTTGTGGAGCGCGAGGTCGTGCGGGATCTCCGAGAAGAACGGCGCCGAGCCGAAGAAGGCCTGGCTGATCACGTCAGCGGTCACCGCTGACAAGATGATGGACAACAGCGCGTCGACCGAGAACTCTCGGAGGATCAGCTCGAAGGCGAAGAACACCCCGGTGAGCGGCGCGTTGAAGGTGGCAGCGATCCCGGCCCCCGCGCCGCAGGCAACGATCATGCGGAGCCGGCTCTCCGACATCTTGACGAGCTGGCCGAGACCCGACGCGATGGCCGCGCCGATCTGGACGATCGGCCCCTCCCGTCCGACGGACCCCCCGGTCGCGATGCACAACGCCGACGCGAGCGCCTTCACTATCGAGACCTGCGGCCGGATGCGCCCGCCGTTTTCGGCGACAGCGATCATCACCTCCGGCACCCCGTGGCCGCGCGCCTCGGGCGCGAAGCGGCGGATGAGCGGACCGTAGATCAGGCCGCCCACGACGGGGATGACGAGAAAGAAGCCGATGCCGAGGAATGGGAGATGGAGGCTCGCGACGCGCCCCTGCTGGCCGAACTGCTCCCGCCCGGTCGCGAGCCAGGTAAGCCCAAAGATGAGCCAGCGGAACCCGACCGCGCCGAGCCCGGCGGCGCCTCCGACGAGGAGTGCAATGACAACGAGGCCGAGGCGCGACGACCGCAGCCAGGCCGAGGGGCGCTCCGCCCGTCGGGCGACGAGCGAGGATCCATGCGGGTCGGTCTTCGCGCCGAGCGTGCCCGGCCGCCCCTCCTCCTCGGACCTCACAGGACCACGGTGACCGGCCAGGAGCCGCGTCGGGCCAGTCGGGCCGCGACGTGGCCGGCGCTGCGGTGGAGACGAGATCGAGAGCAACAGACGACGACGGCGTCGGCGTGCGGCCCCTCGGCGACGCGGGCGATCTCGCGGGTCGTGACACCATCGCACACCGTGCACTCGACCTCGACGCCGCATTCGGAGCGTGCGAAGCCGGAGAGCTGCTCCATCACAGTGAGGCTCTGCTCCTGCAGATCCATCTCCTCGATCGGTGCCCCGACGCCGCCGAGCCACGCAGCCGTCGAACAAGCCTTACGAACGTGCACGAGCGTGAGCACCGCGCCGTTCGGTCGCGCGAAACCGGCGGCATAGCTCACCGTGTGGAACGACGAGGTCGAGTTGTCGACCACGACGACGACCGTGCGCGGGCGCGGTGGCCCGCTCCGACTGGGGTGCGCGGGCGCGGTGGCTCGCTCCGACTGGCGTACACCTACGCACCCTAGCTCTTTCGTACATGTACGAAAGCGCCGCTTATGCTTGACGCGGATGCGGCCGACGGACCGAGGGTGAGGCAATGGCGACCAAGCGGAAAGAACGGGCCGGCTGGGGGACGATCACCCGCGAGCAGGTGGTCGAGGCGGCGACCAGGACCGTGAGGGCGGGGAACTTCGAGAAGATGACGATCCGCAGGCTCGCCGCCGAGCTCGGCGTCGCACCCATGTCCCTCTACCGCCACGTGCGCGACAAGGACGACCTGCTCGATGAGGTTGTCGACCGCATGCTGGCGAGACGCTGGCGTCCGAAGGCCGACCCGGGCGACTGGACGGCATGGACGAAGGAGGCGGCCGAGCGGTTCCGGAACTTCCTGATGGCCCAGCCCGCGGCGCTGCACGTCTATCTCGACCACCCGGTCATCTCGCCGACAGCGATCGCACGAATGGAAACGATGCTGGACGTGCTCCGCTCGGCGGGCTTCGACGAGCAGTCGGCACGTCGCGCCTACGGCACCGTCCACACGTACACAATCGGCTTCGCCGCGCTCGAAGCGTCGCGGGCCCGCTCGGCGAAGGCCGGCGAAGTGGGCGGCGAGATCGCCGAGCAGCTCGCGAGCTACACAACGCCCCGCCAGTTCTCCGAGGGCCTCGCCTTCCTGCTCGACGGCATCGAGCGCCAACGGGTCGGGGCGCCCAGCTGAGCACCGACGACAGGCGGCGTCGCAATTCAGGACCGACCCGTGGGGCGCCGTTCCCGTATTGAGAGCTTGCGCGTTCAAAACTGCACACTGAACAGCCAGTCGCTCCGCCTGGCAAGCTCGCCCCAATATCCGGCTGACGCTGCGTTCGGACTTACTCGGTCGTAGCCCAGTGGGCCCGGGCACCTGAGTCCTGGCATAGGCTCCTATCGACCACCACACCCGAAGCTGACCCGCCGTTTCCTGCCGCGAAAGCAGGAGGCCACGCCCAGCCGAACTCAAGAACGGACTGTGACGTGCGGAAAGCGGAGCCTGGGAACACCAGATCGATTCTGGAGTCTTCCACTTATCGGCCACGGAAGGGACCGGACAGGCCACTTCCAGAAACCCCGGTCGATTATGTGGGGCATGAAAGTGCTGGTAAACAGGTACATGTGACAGTGACGGGGAGTAGCGCAGTTGGTAGCGCACCTGCTTTGGGAGCAGGAGGCCGGGGGTTCAAGTCCCCCCTCCCCGACCAGAAAGAGCCAGCTCACAGGCGGTGCCGGCCGAGGCTGAGTGGAACCAGGAGAACGTCGTGCGCGCTACGTGCGCGAAGGCCCCCGAGGTCCAGATCCGCCTCGGTGAACTCGACCGGGCCATCGCGCGCGCCTTCGCCATCCTTGGCTACAGCCGAGGACGAGCCGTCCTGGCTCGTGCAATTTGACGGGCTCGTTGTGCGGCTACAAGTAAAGGAACGAGCGTCGTCGACTTGCCGGCGCCGTTCGGACCGACGAACTCGGTTACAAAGCCGGGATCAACCTCGAAGCTCAGATTGTCGACAGCGACGATTGGGGTTCGTGAAGGCTGCAAGTTGCCCCATAGGGGGTGGGTTGAGGGCCGACTTGTGGAAGTCACCGAGTGAGGGCCTGAAGGCTACCGGGATGGCTTAGTGCGACCTGGAGGTGCTTGCCGGAGAGGATGCGCTGGCCGAGCTCGAAGCTGACGACATCGCACACCAGGGCCAGCGGGAAGACAAAGGCGGCCGCATTGGCGGCCTTGGCCGGCCAGCACTAGCCGGCGGGCGGGCATGGCAGTGAAGATGGCTCGGATCATCCCTGTGGTGTACTCGGCGGCCACGGACCGCACGCCGAGGGCACCAAGGATGCGCGTTAGGTATTTGTGCGGTTAGGCAGTCCGCGATAAATAGCCGTCGCTACGCGTGCATCAGTCCCTAAAGTCGTCCGTTTCTCGGGCACGCATAATAGACATTTTTGGGCTCTGCGGCGATCCTGCGGCCCGGGCGGCGACGGGACGGCTCGCAACGCCGGACCGAGTATTGCTGAAGGCCGTTGACAGCGCTCAAGGGCGGTGGGAGGCTTACCTGACGCCCGGTCCCCCCCAAGCCCCTGCGCCGGAGTACACGGAAAGAGGTCGCATGACCCTCGGAGAGCACGAGGAAGGACGAGCCCGCCTTGATGGCCAAGTGGCGCTCGTCACCGGCGCCGGCAGGGGGATCGGGAGGGCCATATCCCTTGCCTTGAGCGAGGTTGGTGCCTCGGTGGCAATGTGCGCTCGCGGCTGGGACGAAATTAGCCGGACCGCCGCGAGGTCACTGAACGCAGTGGTCGAGCAATGGCCGTCAAGGCCGATGTCTCGAGTCGCGAAGAAGTAGAAATCATGGTCGGAGAGGTCGAGGAAAGGTTGGCCCGGTGGACCTCCTCGTCAACAACGCCGCCCAGGCCGGCACGGTGGGGCCGATCGCCGCTACGGACCCAGACGAGTGGTGGCAGACGCTCGAGGTCAACCTGCGGGGCCCGCTCTACTGTTCCCGGGCCGTGCTGCCGGGCATGCTCGCCCGGGGCCGGGGCCGCATCGTGAACGTGTCCAGCGGGTCGGGTTTCGCGGCCTGGCCTATGGTCTCCGCCTATGCCGTGAGCAAGGCTGCCCTGTTCCGGCTGAGCGAGAACCTGGCGGCCGAGACACGCGGGCAAGGCGTCCACGTCTTCGCCATAGACCCGGGGCTTGTGCGCACCGCCATGTCCGAAGGGGCCCTATCGTGTGGCGACCCCAACGTCGAGCAGACCTTCCAAAACTGGTTCGCCAGCGGGGCGGACGTACCCCCGGAGCGCGCGGCGCGCTTGGTGGTGTACCTGGCGTCTGGGAAAGCGGACGTTCTTTCCGGCCGCTACGTAAGCGTAAATGCCGACGTGCAGCAGATGGTCGCGAATGTGAGCGACATCGACGAGCGCGACCTCTACGTGCTACGCCAGAGGGAGTGAGCGCTCTTCTGCGGCCTCGCGTAGCGTCAGATCGGCCAGGGAGAGCCAAGCGATAATCGAGGCGCTCGTTCTGTATGCGAGTTGCGCAGGAATTTAACGGGCCCGGGCAAAAATAGCCTTCGTTACGCGACACTTCCCGCTTGTGCCAAGCGAAATCCCGACAGTGCCATAACAAACAATAAGTGCGAGCGGCGTCCGACCCCGCAGGCTCGCTCAGCAAGGACAACTGAGCCCCGTTGTGCATCGCCAACTCAACGGCTTGGCGGACCAGCTACGCGCGAACGCCGAACGTCCAGCAACATATAGTTGTCCGCACGACTATGGCTGGCAGGTGTTCTGTGCTGCGGGCGTTTGGCATGACGGCTGTGCTCGGCCTGACCCTGGTAGCCCCCGCCAGCCCGGCAGCGGGCACTGCGCCCCCGGCGGGGCCCGCCCTAGTCCTGTCGGCGCGGGCGGTGCCCTGGGTACTGCCCGCCAGCGGGGGGACCGTGACGGTCACCGGGCGCGTCAAGAACGCCAGCTCCTGCCAGCTGGAACTGCTTTCGAGCTATGCAATCCCCGTGGTGTACTCCCGCCTTTCGACACCCTGCGGCGGCGGCAACTTCAGCACTCCGGTCACCTTCGGCGCCAATCTCGCCTCCATCGGCCGCACAGTGAGACTGGCCCTGGTCGCCCGCAGCGCCACCTCCATGTCGAGCGGCCGGTTCTACGTGCACCTCGTGTCGGGCTACCAGGCAGTGGCGCCGACCCCCGTGCTCCCCGCCGGGGCGCCTTCGGTCCCCGTAACCGACATCAAGAACCTAATTTGGTCCGGTTACGTCGCGGTCGGCGGGCCGTACAGTGCCGCCAGAGGTACTTTCACCGTCCCGGCGTTGCGCCCTGGTGACCCGCGCAGCGCGGAGACGGCCGAGTGGGTCGGCGTCGACGGTCTCACGAGCTCGGGCACCTTTGCCTACCCTCCACCGCCAGGCACCTCAATTGTCCAAGCTGGAGTCTACGAGACGCCGGACGCCAAGAGCCCTGACGGCTATGACATCGAACCCTGGTGGGAGGTCTTCCCGGCGCCCATAGAGGCCATAGACGGCCTCGGTGTCAGGGCCGGTGACAAAATGACGGTGGCCGTCTGGGAGGCGGGGTCGGACTTGTGGAAGATGCAGGTCGCGGATGACACCGACGGCCTCGCCTTTACGACGCCTCCCGAGCCTTACGCCGGTCCGGGGCTGAGCGCCGAATGGGTGGTGGAGAGGCCGACGAATGACTGCAACGCGCTGTTGACGTCCTGCCTTCCTGTGAAGCTTGCCGCCTACACGCCCTCTGTCAGCTTCAGCGCCATGGGGATGGCCGGGGGCCATCAGACATCGCTGTGGCGCATGCTCATGTTGCAGGGCGGCCAACAGGTGGCCACGCCATCGGCGTTCAGCCCCGCAGGGTTCTCGGTTAGCTAGACAGGGCCCAAGCCGGCCGGCAGCCTCACCCGCAATCTGGGATACCCAGGGCCCGCTTGGTAGCTGCACTTACGACCCGGCCCGGAATTGCCGGTACGGCATGGCCGACACGTGCTTAGGTGGCGGGTGCATATCTCGGCCGTCGGTAGTTCCGATTCACTTCCGGCGGGTGGAGGACCCGTTAAGCGCCACAGCCGCTCGGACGAGAGCCTTGAATGCCCCCTCATCGATCTCCTCGCCATCATGAATATCGATGGCACGGCGCGCATTGCCTTCGAGGCTGGAGTTGAAAAGGTGCGATGGATCCTCGAGGGAGGCTCCCCTGGCGAAGGTGATCTTCATGCGGTCCTTGTAGGTTTCGCCCGTGCAGATCATTCCGTCGTGTGACCAGACCGGGACACCGTCGGGGTTCCCCGGCTTTCTCCACTTCCGCTCCTCGACCACGTCGGGATCGGCCTGCTTGATCAAACTGCGAATTAGGGAGAGCGTCGCGCCCTGCCAGTCGTCAAGCTGGGAGGGATCCTCACCCTTCAGCGAGTTGCTCTTCTTGATGTGGTCGGCCCGCCCTTGGTTGCTGTTCGGCATGCTTGATGAGGTTACCGTCGGGATGGCTAGACCGCCCGATACTGCCAGGCCCCGCTCAGGCCCTTCTCATGACCATCCGAGAAGCCCCATCCCGGCTCCCCCCCAATTTCGGGCCCGACGTAGAAGGCCTGATCAGCGTAGGGCTCGGTGCCGAGAAGAGCGTCGAGGACCGCCTTGGCGGCGTCGAGGTCGCTGAGTGGGTAAACGATGAGCGCGCTGCAGCGTTCGTGCCCTCGTGACGTACCCAGGTCGCCCGGATGTGACAAGCGAGGGTGTCGGTCACATTCGGGGCGCGGCGCACGTCAAGATGGTGTGAACACGATGGAAGTGACCGACTTCGATGCTGAGCGGCCCCGGCTGACTGCGATCGCCGCCGGGGTACTCGGCTCGGACGCCGATGCGGACGACGTACTGCAGGAGGGCTGGCTTCGGCTCTTGCCCACTGACGACCTCGACGACCTGCCCGCCTGGCTGACGAACGCCGTGACAAGGTTGTGCCTCGACCAGCTGCGCAAGCGACGCATCAGGTCCGTGGTCGAGGCCCCCGCCGACCCCGCACGGGTCGACCAGGACGCCGACGCGCGGCTCGCCGAGAAGACTTCGGGTGAAATCCTGAGATGTTCATGCGCACTGACTTCGTTCGTATTCAAGTGACGGCCTGACACAGTGAAAGGAAGACGTTCATGAAAACTATGACGTGTCAAGAGTTGGGTGGCCCGTGCGATTTTCCGCACCATGGCGCGACCGCAGATGAGGTCATAAAGGCGCAAGATCGACATCTCAAGGAAATGGTCGCTAAGGGTGATACAACGCACGAAAGTGCCTTGAAGGAAATGAAGGGCCGATGGAAGAACCCCATCAAAGCAATGGGATGGTACAGGAAGGCCAAGGGTGATTTTGCTGGCCTTCGCGATGACTGATCAGAGATCGACACCCCTCCGGCTGACTCCAGTCGGGTCGACGGCAGGCCGACCAGCGAGGCGGCGGCCGCACACCCACCCTGCGGTTAGTGAGTGGGGCTCCCCTTGGCAACCTGGCCTAGCCCGCGATGGCCCGATCAGGGGCGGGTCGCTGGGTAAGCGCGTCCGCCATGGGGGCCCAACCGGCGCTGTCAGCCAACCCGGGGTAGATGTCGGGCGATAAGGCCGATCGTGCAGGGCGACGGTGGATGGGTAGGGACCAGGCGTGGGTGCGGGCCCACTCCAAAAGAAATGGCCGCAGCCGCCAGGGCCGCCGGAAGTACCGCTCCCGCCCACCGGGCGGTGTGAGCGTACCCGAAGCCCGAGCCCGCAGCCGACCGACGCCGCCCTAGGGGTACCAAAATAGGTCGCGGAGGAGGGGCCATCAGCGCTACCAAGGTCTCGACAAGGTCGTCGGGGACCGGTCTGCTTGCTCGCAAACGCAGCCGACGGCCGATCGCCAACGCGGCCGCTTCGAAATCCCGGCACGCCTGACAGAGGGCGAGGTGAGCATCGAGGGACGGTGCGGGGAACGGCGGCTGCTCACCATCAAGGCGGGCCGATATCGCCTCGCATGCCTCCTCGCAACTAACGATCGCCCTCTTTCTTCGGAGACGAACGCGCCTCGGCCTGGCGTCTCTGGGGATCACGACGAGGAGCCGTACTGGATGGGGACATGGATAACCTGGCTCTCGGTCCAGGTGCTCGACGTCGGGCCGAGCGACCAGACAGTAGCAACGGTCGCGCCGGCGACAAGAGCGACGACAGGCGCCCCGGCCCCGAACGCGACCGTGGTCGTCCCGGGGGGCGGGGAGGGCAACTCCCGCCAGGCGCTCGTCGAGCCTTCCGACACGAACAGCCCGTCCGCACCAGACGCCTCCCTCAGCAGGACGAAGAGGCCGCTCCCGCCCGCAGGTCCGAAGGACGCCAGTTGCTCGTCGGGCCTGAGCGTCAGAGAGGACGAGGTGCTCCACCGCCCGCGGGTACCTGACCAGGCCGCGACGATGTTGGTCCGGTTGCCACTGCTGACGCCAACGAGGGCAAAGGTGCTCGCCCGTGCTGCCCCCAGACCCAGCACCTCGACCCGACCGCGCTCGAGCGAGCGTGGAAGGGCGGGGCCAACGAGGCGCCAAGCCCCGCCGCTCTGACCGAAGAGCGCGACAACCCCAGGACGGCTACAGCTTCCCCCTATGAGGGCTTGGTCAGCCAGGTAACCGACTGCGGTAAGCGACCCGAGCCCGCAGGACTGACCCGGTCCTGGCGCCGCGGCCAGAGCACTCTGGCTGACGACCGGCCGCCAATTGGAAAGGTCCCCGGCACTGGACAGCACCTCGGTGCCGTCACGATCGTTTACCAGGGCTAGGGCTTGGCCGGAGGCATTCGCGGCCAGGGCATCAGGGCGCGCCGCAAGCCCCTCGGTCACGAGCCCGTCCGACCAGGAGCGTCCAGCGTCCGAAGTTGTGATCAGGGGCGAGTAAGTGAGGCGGGCTGAGGGCCGGATCCCCACTATCAGCGACCGACCCTCGCCCGAGGCGAGGACTAGGCCGCCGTTCGTAGCGGTGGCCGCGGCCTCCACTTGGTTGGACCACGAAGCCGCCCCCGGGGGTCGGAAGAACAGCTGCCAGAAGGTGTTAAGGGGTTGTTGGAGGTCGCCCATGGGGACGGTGGCCCAAGTCCCCGCCGACGTTTGGACAGATGTCGCCAGCGGGGTTGGGAGGGAAGGGGCACCAACCGAGGAACGAACCGATGGGGCACCGCTCGTCGAGCAGGCAACAAAGATTACCGCTCCGAGCACAAGGGCGCCGAGGTTGGCCGCCCGATGCAAAAACTGGTGGTTAGGGACCGCTCTCTCAGTCATCACTTGCTGAGCACGCTCTTGATCGTGCTGGCGAGTAGCGCCGAGAACGACGAGCTAATCGCCGCTGTTGCCGGCCCTGGGTCGGTGTCCAAGACGTAGCGAGTGTGGCCGGTGGCATCGATCACGTACGCGAACTCGTCGTGGCCGATCATCGCCCCCGCGGGCAGGTAAATGACCTCTTCGCCATATGACCTCCAGACGTCCTCTAGCTCGGGGAGCGAGCCGGTGAGGTACCGCCAGTTGGCGACGCCCTCGAGCCCTTCCTGGTGGTCAAAGGCCGCCAGGTAGTCCGGCGTGATGAACCGGGGGTTGGCATTTATGGCGACCATGTCGACTCGGCGGGCCTCTGCGCCCAGGGCGGTGTCGGCACTTCTGAACTCCTGGGCGATGACCGGGCAATCGGTCGTGCAGGTGTCGTCGAGGAAGGTGAGCGCAACTGTCTTGCCCCGCAGGCTGGCGAGCGACACCGCCTTGTCGTACTGGTCGACGAGGTTGAAGCCCGGCGCAGGTTTGTCTGTGGCCACCGGGGTGCCGTCGATGGCTTGGGCCAATATTGGGTCGGCGTGCGGGCTCGCTGCTGCCGCCGCCATGGGGACGGCCCCGACGAGGACGATCCCGATGGCCCCGAGCGCTGCGATTGAGCGGAACGTGTAAGTGGGGTCCGCCACGAGGCGGCCCCACAACGACGTGATGCCAACCGACGCCGTTAGCGGCACCACCGTCGCGTTCTCGACGACGGCAGGGGCTCTGGTGACAGCTAGGTAACCGGCGACGAAAACAAGCGTCATCGGCACCATGCTGTTGGGGTCGGTCCCGACACCACCCAGGAAGCCGAGGTCTTGGACGAGCACCCAGGTGGCGAGGCACAGGACGGTTCCGCCGATGACGCCCACGCGCACCAACCGGGGTCGCGCGGTTAGGAAGGCGGCGCCGAACGCCGCCAAGGCGATGACGACGAAGAAGTTCACTGCCCAGCCATGGGCGGCGTCGAAGCGCCCGAACGCAGCCACCCAAGACGAGAGCAGGCTTGGTTGGGGCGTCTGCGCCATTTGCTGGACCATCGCCGTCAGCGTGCCTGGTGTGGCCGCTGGCCGAGCCTGGCCTTGCCAGAAGCCCCGGCCGGGCCACGCCTGGAGCAGCGCGATGCCGACAAAGAACAGGCCCATCGTGCGGAGCACCACCTTGCCAAGGCGCGGGCCGGTCCACGCTTTTTCGGGCAAGGCGACCAGGGCTCCGGCAAAACAGTAGAACAGCACCGCCCCCGGTGCGCCGAACAACCAGCTGAGGCCGGGGGCAAAGATCCCCCCGAAGGTCTCACCGAAGATCCACACGTTCAGCCCCCACACGACGCTGGCGACCCCGCCAAGTCGTGACCAGTCGCCTCGTGGCGCGGCGAGCAGCCAGGCACCGATGCCGATCTGGATCCACACAGCCGCGCCAGCAGCGGTGACCGGGTGATAGCTCCAGGTCGTTGCCGCCACGTTCACCAGGTGTTGCACCCAAGTCGGTGAGGCGGCCGTGGTTGGCTGCACCACCTGGGGCACCATGCCGAGCGGCATTGAGGCCTGGCCCTGGAGGATGCCGTCGAAGACCCAGATGAGACCAAACGAGACGCGTAGCAGGCGTCGCGCAGCGGGCTCGGGACGAGACGTGACGAAGACCGAAGTACCCGTTGCCACTGCCCTCGCCCGACGGAGCTGTGCGGAACGCTGGACGTTCCACGCCACCGAGATGAGAGCGATGATCAAAAGGACCACAAGTGCCTGATGGAGAAGGGCAGTTTGGAAGGCGGAGACGATGGCGGGGTTGTTGGTGCTGAGACCGGTGTTCATGCCAGGCATGCGCTTAGGCCTCCTGTGTGGGTGCTTGAGCGTTGGCTTCAACTCGCCGAACACGGCCGGCATAGCTGCCGTCCTGGATTGGTGAGGCCGTCTGGGTGGCGGCTACAGGAGTTGAGAGATAGCGGTCCCAGTTCATATCTAGGTAGTCGAACGAGCCCGCGTTTGAGTTCCCGAGACTTTTGGCGAGCCGAAACTAGGGCCGTACGGCAACCCCGGCTATGGTGTCCGCCGTGGACCCGCTCACCCGGCTCGCTCTTCGGGCCCGGGCTGGCGATGCGGATGCCCTCGGTGAGTTTGTCGAGACGGGCTACGAGCAAGTGTGGCGGCTTTGCGCCACGCTCGTGGGCCGGCAGGAAGCCGATGACGCCTCGCAGGAGACCTTCGTCCGTGCCGTCCGTTCGTTGCCCCAGTTCCGCGGCGAGTCGTCGGCCCAAACGTGGCTCCTGGCCATTTCGCGTCACGTCTGCATAGACGAGCTCCGGGGGCGCGCGCGCCGCCGGCGGAGGGACACCGCCCTCGAAAACAGCCAGGAGCCCTTAGAAGCGGACGTTGGCGCCGGTGTAACGGCGGCTGACCTCATCGGGCGCCTCGATCACGACCGGCGGGCGGCGTTCGTGCTCACCCAGGTGCTCGGCCTCTCCTACGACGAGGCGGCTCGAGTCTGTGAGTGCCCGCCGGGGACGATCCGCTCTCGCGTCGCAAGAGCCCACGCTGACCTGGTCGACTTCCTGAGCCGACCAGAACGGGACAGTCGCCAAGGTCGCTCTTTCTCCGCATAGGCCACTTAGAACGGGGGGCTCATCTTTTCGGTAAAAAGCCCAGGCCCAATAAGAGTTGGCCCGCATGATCACCGAGCGCCCGTGATCTGCACTCCGTTCTGACGGGCAGGGCTGGCACGGTCTTAGTGAAGATAAGCAACGTTGACGGCGCTAAAGGCCTGGTGCCTTCGTCAAGGTTGCGAGCGCCCGGCATTGGCACACCATCGGCCTGGGTGGTACCCTGGGGGGTATGTGCTCAGCTGTTATTTGTCCAGGATGTGGCCGGCCGACTTGGCAAGGGTGCGGTGCTCACGTGGAACAGGCGCTCGGACATGTCCCTCCCGCCGAACGGTGCCAATGCGGTCCGCCTCAGGAGCCGTCGAGCAGTGCGGCTAAGCCCTGGCCCTACAGGTGAGCGCCGTGATGTCGGCCCCCGATGGCTCATTCGCGTCCGCCGACCGGGACCGCTCCAAACGAGTCGTGATCGTCGGCGGTGTCGCCGGGGGCATGTCGAGCGCTACCCGCCTGCGCCGCCTTGATGCCGACGCCGAGATCACCGTCCTCGAACGGTCCGGCCACGTCTCGTTCGCCAATTGCGGCCTGCCCTATTTCGTAGGCGGTTTGATCGAAAAAGAGGACGACCTCACCTTGCAGACGCCCGAGCAGCTCTTTGCCCGGTTCCGCCTCGACGTGAGAGTCAACGACGAGGTCGTTGCCATCGACCGTGCGGCGCACACCGTTACGGCCCGCTCCACGCTTAGCGGCGAAGAGGAAGTCCTGGTCTACGACAAGCTTGTGTTGAGCATGGGCGCCGCCCCCGTCCGGCCGCCCATCCCCGGCTATGACCGCGCCCGCACGCTGCGCACCGTCGAGGACGCGGCTCGCCTGGCCTCCGACGTCGGTGTCGCGCCCAAGACCGCAGTCATCATCGGCGCCGGGTTCATCGGCCTGGAGATGGCCGAGAACCTGGTGCGCCAGGGGATCGACGTCACCATGATGCCAACCAAACCGACGACCCCGACATCTACGCCGTGGGCGACGCCATCGAAAAATCAGACGCCGTTTCGCACGCCACATCGCTCATCGCCCTGGCCAACGTGGCCAACCGCCATGGACGTAGAGTAGCCGACCACATCGCCGGGCGGCCCTCGCACCCGATAGGTTCTCTGGGTACAGCCATCGTGAAGGTCTTCGACATAGTGGCGGCGACCGTCGGTTGGAGCGAGCGGCGGTTGCGCGCCGCGGAGCGGCCCTACCGCTGTATCCATTCGCACCCCTTCGACCACGCCACTTATTACCCGGGCGCCACCCGCATGGCCACCAAGCTCATCTTCGACCCGGGTGACGGGACGATCCTGGGGGCCCAGATCGTCGGCCGGAACGGTGTCGACAAGCGCATCGACGTAATCGCCACCGCCATGGCCGCAGGGATGACCGCCGGCCAGCTGGCCGACCTGGAGCTCGCCTATGCCCCGCCGTTCTCGTCGGCCAAGGACCCCGTCAACCTGCTCGGCTACATGGCGGAAAACGTCCTGAGCGGTGACTGTGACATCGTCGCCCCCGACGAGCTCGAGGACCTGGTGGCTCAGGGGTGGCAAGTGATCGACGTGCGCACAGACAAAGAGCACGCCGCCGCCGCCATCCCGGGCTCGGAGAACATACCCCTTGATTCGCTGCGCGAGCACCTGGGCACGCTCGGGCCCGGCCCGTTCGTCGTGTACTGCGAGGTGGGCCAACGAGGCCACACTGCCGCTGCGCTTCTGCACGAGCTCGGGGTGAAGGCCCGCAACCTGGACGGTGGGTACCGGACCTGGTCGGCGTCGATGCGGGCCCGGGACCGGGCTGACATGGTTGCCGGTCCAGGCCCGGCTGCTAGGCCAGTTTCGTGAACAGCCGCTGGACTTCTTCGAGCGGGTAGCCGGACTCCTCAGCGTCGTCGGGGTGCTCGAGGCAATAGACCAGGCCGCTTGATATCAGGCGGAAACCGACCTGTTCCAGGGCCTTTGTGGCCGCACTCAGCTGGGTGACGACATCGCGGCACTCACGGCCCTCGGCCAACATGGCCTCCAAGCCGTGGACCTGACCTTCAATGCGGCGCAGCCGCCGTCGAAGATCGCTCACAACGTCATCCGGTAACTGCACGGCTTATCTCCTCATTGGCGTCTCGACAAAAAATTGGTGGCGAGAGAAGCGGCACCTCGGTCCCTTACCCGCAATATACCCCCCAGGGTACACGAGAATTGCGGGCAGGCTTCGCCGGACAACCTGAACCGCCCGGTCCGAAAAGCGGCCGCGTGGAGGGGACATCTGGCACGATGGCAAAATGGGCGGCGAGCGGAGGGCTGGACGGCCGCTAGCGCCTACTGCGGCGAGGCGCCGGCGGCCTTCCTCCTCGGCCCTGGCGGGGACTGACCAGCTCAGATGGTGCCGGTCCCTAGCTGCAGAGCGAGGCTCGCTATGCCGACGGTGGCCCACAGCACCGCGCCAAGTAGGACGGGCCGGGGCCCGGCACGGCGGATGTGCGAAAGGTTGGCAGTCAGGCCGATCGCAGCCAGAGCGGCGGTGATCATCCAGGTAGCCAGGTCAGATAGGCCATGGTGCCAACTGGTGGGCACCAGGCCGAAAGTGTTGCAAACGACCGCTCCGAGGAACGCAACGATAAAAAGCGGTACCACGCGGCGCAGGTGGGGCCGGGGCCGATCTGCCGACGTCAGCTGGCCCCCTAGGCCCCGGCCATAGTCCTGGGCGGCGGCCCCCGACCTAGCATTGGCCTCGCGGGCCGAGCGGTTGCGCCAGGCGGCCAAGCCCAAAGATATGGGGACGATGGCCAAAGTCCGGGTCAGCTTGACCACCACCGCGTAGGACACGGCCGCGTGGCCGTAGATGGTGGAGGCGGCGACAACCGAAGAGGTGTCATTGATGGCAGTGCCGGCCCAAAGGCCAAAGGCATGTTGGGACAACCCGAGAAGGTGCCCAAGGCTGGGAAAGCTAAGCACGGCGACCACATTGAACGTGAAGATCGTGGCAATGGCGTAGCTCACGTCAGCCTCGTCCGCGCCGATGACGGCGTCGGTGGCGGCGATGGCTGACGCCCCACAGATGGCGGTACCCACCCCGATGAGGGTGTTCAGGTCGCGGCCTAGGTGCAGGGCGCGTCCTGCTAACCAGGCCATGCCAAGGGCAATCACAAGGGTGCCGAGCAGTACAGGGAGCGAGCTTTCTCCGGTCGAGACGACTTGTCCGAACGACAAGCCCAGACCGAGGACCACTATCGACCCCTGAAGCACGGCCTTAGTGGAAAAGACCAACCCGGGCCGCAGGAGCTCGAGCCGAGGACGGGACGCGGCCACGATTATCCCCGCAACGATGGCGAACACCGGCGCCCCGACGACCGGGACGAGGCCACCGAGCACGCTGGCCACCGCCGCTATGGCGGCGGCTGCTGCCACACCCGGCACCAGCGCCACTAACCGGCGGCGCGGAGACCGCGCGTCGGGCCGGCGCGTAATCGCTGGAGCGTTCCGCTCCAGGGGCGGGTCCTTAAGGCTGAGATCATGCACAAGGGTCATATCTCTCCTCCCATCGCTCAGCTTGGATGAGAGAAGTGCAGCCCGGAACCACTGTTGTACTTGGCACGTTCTAAGGTCTGCTTATGGCTCTGCCACAACCACTTCCCGACCTGGACGCCCTGGACCTGCTCGTCACAGTGAGCGAGCTGGGGTCCATCAGTGCCGCCGCCGCTGCGCACAGCGTGACCCAGCCCGCGGCCAGCATGCGCTTGCGGTCCCTGGAACGGGCCGTCGGGTTGCAGCTCCTGGAGCGGGCCCGCACCGGTTCCCGCCTGACCCCAGCCGGCTCAGCGACCGTCGAGTGGGCCGGCGCGGTGCTGCATGCGGTACAGGAGCTCCTCGCCGGCACCCAGGCGTTGCGCAATGACGAACGCTCTCACCTGCGCCTCGGCGCCAGCCTCACCGTTGCCGAGTACCTGGTCCCGGCGTGGCTGAGGCGCCTGGCCACGGCGTTGCCGGAGGTGGGCGTCTCGCTCGAAATGGGCAACAGCGCCAACGTTGTCGAAATGCTCGGCCGGGGCCAGGTCGACCTCGGTTTCATCGAGGGGCCAGGCTCCCCCGGCCATCTGCATTCCCGCGACATCTGCACCGACCGGCTGGTGATCCTGGTGGGCAAAAGCCACCCTTGGGCCCGTCGGCGCCGACCATTGACTGCTGCGGAACTGGCCCGTACTCCTACCGTGCTCCGCGAGCGCGGCTCAGGGACGCGAGACACCCTCACCTTGGCGTTGGCGGAGCGGGGCCTCGAGGTCCGGCCCCTGATGGAGCTCGGTTCTACGACTGCGATCAAGGCGGCGGCGATCTCCGGCACGGGCCCCGCCGTCCTTTCGGCCTTGGCTGTGGAGGCCGAGCTTCGAGGTGGTCAACTAGTGGCCGTACCCTGCCCAGAGCTCAGCCTGGAGCGGACCATACGCGCCGTGTGGGCCACTGCTAGGTCACTTTCACCCCACGCGACTCGCCTAATTGCCATTGCCTCGTCCCAGAGCTGAACCTCGAAGAACCTGTCAGTCTGGATTGACATTGGGGATCCGTGTCAGTCTAGACTGACGGCATGGGAACAACAGGGCTGAACGTTGCGCTGGCTTCAGACGACCCCGCCATCGGGCTTCGGGCAGTCGGCGCGCTGCTGCGTTTGGCCGAACAGGTTGAGGCGCGGAGCGTCCGCCTGGCGCGCGAGCGCGGTTGGTCGTGGGAGCAGATCGGCGACGCCCTTGGGGTGTCACGCCAATCTGTCCATGCCAAGTACCGGAAACGAGGAGAATGATGCCAACCCGGCTTAGCGTCGACGCTCGAAAGTTAGTGATGTTCTCGGCCACCGACGAGGCACGCCGACGCGGCGACCGTCGGCTCGGCACCGAGCATTTGCTGCTGGGGCTCCTGCACGAGCCGACATCACCTGCAGCGGAGGCACTCGGGGTGACCCTGGAGCAAGCCCGGGCTGCTCAAGATGAGCTCGATGTCCGTGCTCTTGGGGCGGTCGGCATTGTGGTGGGTGGGCTCGGGCAAGTCCCGGGGCCGTCTTTCGGCAAGCGCCTGCCGCCACTTACCTCCGGCGCGCGGAGCGTCATTGGGGCCGCCGTTGACGAAGCGCGGCCGTTCAAGACCGGGCGCATCAGTACCAGCCATTTCCTCATTGCCCTCCTCGGCCGGCAACGCCCAGACCCGGCGGCCCAACTGCTAGAGGCCCTTGGGGTGGACCGTGAGGCGGTGCGGAGGCGAGTGGCCGAGCTGGACGAGGGGCACGGGCGATGAAGCTGCGAGAGCTTGTGACGTCGTCGGGCGATTGATTGCACGGGGTACCGAACTTTCCCGACCCCAATCCCGCCACCGGCGAGCTCGACGCCCCCGCCGGGATCGACAGGAGCTCCCCGCAAGTCCTCGCAGCTCTACGAGCGTGCAGCTCGCTAGGTCAGGCTGCGGGTCTCGGGCCTCCCAGCACGTGACGGTAATGGAGGAGCGTGGCGTTAACCGGCGTGGCTCGTACCGCTGCCCTGGGTGGGGATGTTCACGTCGCCGTGTGCGGCCGGGAGGCAGGCCCTGGCCGCGGCAAGCTCGGCTGGGGTGAGCTCATGGCTATTGATCCCGGTGCCCGCAAGGTTGAGATCGCCTTGCGCGTTGGGGTCGGGGAAGTTCGGGATGCCGTGGTTGCGAACGCAGTGGGAGAAGGCCAGGAGGTACCGGAGCTCCTGGGAGCTAGCGGCCGCGTTCGAGCCGCTGTCGAGCCCGGCGTGCTCCAAGAGGGCGGCGCAGGCTGCCAGGGCCTGGGTGACTTCAGACCTCGGGTAAGTGGCGAGAGCCTGCTTGTCGAGGATCATCTGGCCCCTCGCCGGGCCTGAGGTGGCGAGGATTGGCCCCGGCAAATTGGGGAGGCCGTGCTGGCGGAGGCACCGCGTAGCGAGAAGCAGCGCGGTGGTAGGCGAGCCGGCTTTGGTGGTCGGTGTCCTGGCCACGTGGGCAACCGGGGGCGAGGCTTCCTTGGAACCGCAGGCCGCCAGCGCCAGCCCTAATAGGACCAGTCCCCCCGCGGCGAGACGTCGGTGCCGCCTTGTCGGCTCTCGATGGAGCCGTGACTGTTGTTGGTTCATGGGAGGAGGGTACGAAAAGACCGACAACATTGAGATAACACCGTCGCGGGGTGTAGGGCATGAGCGTGGCTGGTGGCGCCGGAGTGTTATGGCAGTGTTATCCCCATTGAGCCACCATGGAGGCCGTGAGGGTGCTTGTCGTGGAGGACAACTCGGTCGTCGCGGACGCCGTGGCCGAGGGCCTGCGCGACGAGGGGATGGCGGTCGACATCGCCTACGACGGGCCAAGCGGGCTTGAGAAGGCGGTCGTGAACACATATGACGTGGTCGTTTTGGACCGCGACCTGCCTGGGTTGCACGGCGACAAGCTCTGTGAGCAGATCGTCGGCTCGCCTTGCCCGAGCCGGGTACTTATGCTGACCGCCGCCGGGCAAGTCGAGGACAGGGTCGAGGGGCTGAACCTGGGTGCCGACGACTACCTGGCCAAGCCGTTCGACTTTTCCGAGTTGGTCGCCCGGGTGCGAGCCCTCTCCCGCCGGAGCCCGTCCACACCGCCGGTGCTGACCCGAGGTGACCTGGTTGTCGACCGGGCGCGCCGCGCGGTCACGAGGGCCGGCCGTCCCGTGCCCCTAGCTCGAAAGGAACTGGGGGTGCTCGAAATACTCGTGTCCGCCGACGGGGCGGTGGTCAGCGCCGAGCAGCTCCTCGAACAGGTCTGGGACGAGCACGCCGACCCGTTCACCAAGACCGTCTCGGTCACCGTCGGGCGCCTACGGCGAAAGCTCGGAGACCCTCCGCTGGTAGAGACCGTTATCGGCAGCGGGTACCGGATCCCATAGAGATGCCGCCCAGCGAACTTCGGCGCAAGATCCTCGGCCGCCGTAGCGTGCGGGCCCGAATTGCGCTGGCATGCGCCGGCCTGTTCCTGGTCACGGGCGGAGCGTTCGTCGCCGCCACCTACGCCCTCGTCGACCACAGCCTCCCTGCGACCGCGGTCGCCAACCCAGATAAGTCGGTCATGCGGTCGTGCACGATCGCGCAGCACAACGGCACCCTCACGGGCGCCCAGGTGGCCAAGTGCAAACAAGCCTTTGCCGTAGCTGCCGAATTCGGCGCCGCCATGCAACGAAAGAACGACCTTCACGAGCTGCTCTCGTGGTCCCTCCTTGGTCTCGGCGTCGCCACCGTCGTGGCCGGCGTGCTGGGATGGGCGATCGGGAGGCGGATCCTGGAGCCGCTCCACATGGTCACCGGCGCCGCACGGCGCGCCTCGCAAGAACATCTCCATGAGCGGATCGGTCTCGACGGGCCCCAGACGAGCTCAAGGAGCTCGCCGACACCTTCGACGACATGTTGGACCGTCTCGACCTAGCATTCGCAAGCCAGCGACGGTTCGTGGCCAACGCCTCGCACGAACTACGGACTCCGCTCACCTCCATGCGCACCCTCATTGACGTGGCCATGGCCAAGCCCACCCGGACCACCGAAGGGCTCGAGACGGTCGTCGGGCACGTCCGGGAGGCGCTCGACCAATCAGAGGCGATCATCGCTGGCCTCCTGACCCTTGCCCGGTCCGACCGCGGCCTGACCACCCGCGAACTTGTGGACCTCGAAGCGGCAGCGCAAGACGCCATCGACCAAACGGGCACCTCCGCGAGAGCCTCCAACATCGTCGTCGAAGCCGAGCTGTCAGCTGCTCCTACGCTCGGCGATCGCGTCCTTGTCGAGCGCCTCGTCGCCAACCTCGTGGACAACGCGGTCCGCTACAACGTGAGCGGCGGCTCGGTACAAGTCGAGACCGGTACCGGCCATGGCCAGTCCTACCTCTCGGTCACCAATACCGGGCCACTGGTCCCCAAGTCGAAGGTGTCATCTCTGTTCGAACCGTTCACCCGCCTCGACCAAAGAATCGCCAACGGCCAAGGCGTCGGCCTCGGGCTGTCCATTGTCGCCTCGGTCGTAGCCGCCCACCACGGCCACCTCCAAGCAGACGCCCGCCCCAACGGAGGACTGAAAATAACGGTCCGGTTCACCACAACAGCACCGTGGCCCCTACCCAACCAAACACGAGCACCTGACAAAGTGCACTACAACATGCGCTGATCTTGGGACACTTTAACGGCCAGGCTCATAAACCGATATCTGAATTCGATATCGAATAGGGTCATACCTCATGCGGGAGTTCCTGCGAGGAGCCGTGCGACTGCACATCCTCCATCATGCGGCCCACGGTGAGGTGCACGGGGCGTGGATGGCGAAGGAGTTGGCCCAGCACGGCTACCGGATCAGTCCGGGGTCCCTCTATCCCACGCTGCACAAGATGGAGACCGAGGGGCTCCTCCGTTCGAGCCAGCAGGTCGTCAACGGTCGGGCTCGACGTTCCTATGTGGCGACAGCCAAAGGTCGCAGGGCCCTTGGGTCGATCAAGCGCCAGCTCAGAGAGCTGGCCAATGAGGTCCTTGGCGACGAGCTCCCATGACCGGTGACGAAGGTGAGGCGGAGTACCGACCTGTGCCGCGGGTCTCCCTTGGCACCATCGCCAAGGAGTGGCTCCGTCTCGGGTGCATCGGTTTCGGGGGCCCCCGACCCACATCGTCCTGCTCCGGCGGATGTGCGTCGAGGAGCGTCGCTGGATCGAGGCGAAGGAGTTCGAAGATGCCATCGCCACGACCAACCTTCTCCCCGGCCCGGCATCGACTCAGCTGGCCATTTACTGCGCGTGGCGGCTGCGGGGCCCGTCGGCGCTGTCCTGGGTGGGCTGTGCTTCATCGTCCCTGGCCTGGGGCTCATCCTGGCACTCGCCGCGTTCTTTTTGGCCAGCCACCCGCCCGATTTGGCCCTGGGTGCTGCGGCTGGTTCCGGGGCTGCGGTGCCCGCCGTGGCACTGCAGGCCTCCTGGCGGCTGGTCCCGGCCAGTTGGAACCGGATCGGCCTCCAACGCACTCAGCGGGCCCGCTGGTTCGTCTACGCCATCTTGGGAGGCGCCGCCGCGGCTACGGTAGGGCCGTACCTGGTTCTGGTCCTCGGCGCCTGCGGAGTGGTCGAGATCCTCATCCGCCGCCAGGGCCGACCGCTGTCGCCGCGCTCGGTCCGGGCGTTCTTCCCCGCCGTCATCCTCCACGGGGCTGGTCTCGGTGGTCTCGGGGCGTTGGCCTGGGTAGCGCTAAAGGTTGGTGCCCTTTCGTATGGGGGCGGGTTTGTAATTATCCCGCTCATGCAGCACGACGCCGTCACCACTTATCACTGGATGACCGGCGCACAGTTCCTCAACGCCGTTGCTCTGGGCCAGATCACCCCGGGCCCAGTCGTACAAACCGTAGCCGTGGTCGGCTACGCAGCCGGGGGTGTGGGCGGCGGGCTGTTGGCCGCGCTGATCGCCTTTGCGCCCTCGTTCGGTTTCGTCGTGCTCGGAGGTCGGCATTTCGAGCGGATCCGAGCCAATAGTGACGTCGAATCGTTCCTGACTGGAGCCGGGCCGGCGGTCATCGGGGCCATCGCGGGATCGGCCATCCCGCTCGGTCTCGCTTTCGGTCATCTCTGGCAGATCCCGGTGCTCGCCGGTGCGCTCGTCTGGCTATTCGTCGCCAGGCGGGGCGTGGTAAGCACGTTGCTCATAGCCGGAGCGGTCGGCGTGGTCGTGGCTCTCGCCGGGGCCCCTGTCTGACGAGGCTTCCAAATACCTGGCGGTTATCCTTATTCATGGCCTCGCTCGACACGCTTCGGGCTTAATTAGTGCTTGCTAAAGACTCACACCTGAACACTCGTGCCGAGCGTAAGGAGGGAACGATAGGTGGACCTGGCTGGCGACAAGTCCCGCTCTTCGAGGGTGCCCGGCAGTCGGGGCCCCACGAGCGGCCAGGTCCCCCTGATCGGTCGCATCTTCCCTGCCCCCGTCGCAGCCAAGGTCCCAGAGGTCATCTTCGTGTTCTGGGTGGTGAAGATCCTCACAACCGCCGGCGGAGAGGCGACCTCGGACTACCTCAGGACCTGGGGCAACATCCGGGGTGGCGGCGCCGAGGTGCTCGTGTTCCTCGTGGGGCTGGTGCTGCAGTTCGCTACCCGCCGGTACCGGGCCTTGGCTTACTGGTTCCTGGCTTTTGCCATAGCGATATTCGGTACGGGCGTCTCCGATTTCCTCCACCTCGATGTCCACATCCCCTACGCGGGGACGACCCTGCTGTGGGCGGTGGTGCTGGGCGCAATCTTTTGGCTGTGGCAGCGCAACGAGGGCACGCTTTCGATCCACAGCATCACGACGCAGCGTCGCGAAGCGTTCTACTGGGCGACGGTATTTGCAACCTTTGCCCTCGGGACCGCTCTCGGGGACTTCACGGCGACATCACTCAATTTGGGCTACCTGGCCTCAGGCATCCTCTTCGGCGTCCTCATCCTGCTCCCGGCACTGGCGTGGCGGCGGTTCGGCCTGAACAGCATTGCCGCTTTCTGGATGTCTTATGTCCTCACGCGACCGCTCGGTGCGTCCTTCGCCGACTACATGAGCAAGCCCCGGGCGCTCAGCGGGGCCAACTTCGGGGACGGCCCCACGGCGATAGTCTTCGCGGTGGCCGTCTTCGTACTGGTCTTGAACCTCGCCGTCGCCCGTCCGGACATCCAACGAGGACCTGCGGTGCAAGGGATGCCACGTAATCGTCTTAGATAACAACACTGTCACACCGATAAGTGCTCGCCGACAAGGCCACAGCTGTCACACTTCTGCCATTGGCGGTGCTTAACGGATGATGGCGATGGTACGGACACTGAGAGCTCCCCGGGAACCCCTCGTGGCGCAACGGGCGCACCACGATGACGAGCGCTCTTTCGAGCGCTTTTTCCTCACCCATTACGAAAGAGTCGTGCTTATCGCCTACAGGGTCCTGGGGGACCGCGAGGCGGCCGAGGATGTTGCTCAAGATGTCTTCCTCTCCTTTCACAGGCGGGGCGACCCAACATTGGACTGGGCTGCCGGGTGGTTGTGGGCCGCATCGGCCCACCAGGCCCTAAATATGGTCCGGGGGTCCAGGCGGCGGCGTAACCGGGAATTGAGAGTCGCGTCGGCGACCTGTGCACCGGGCCCGGAGGACGGTGCCATCGCCGCCGAGCAGCGAGCGGCCGTCAGGGCCTGTCTGGCCCGCCTGCCCCAACGTCAAGCTGAGATCCTGGTCATGCGCGCCAGCGGTCTCAGCTATGCCGATATCGCCTCGGCTGTAGGCGTACAGCCGGGAAGCGTCGGCACACTGATAGCCCGCGCCCAAAAGTCCCTACGCAAGGAGCTGAGCCGTGCCCAAACATCCCTCTGACGGAACTCTGCGGCGCCTTTTGGACGAGCCCGTCGCCGTGGCAATCGTCGACGAGGACCACGCTTCTCAGTGCACGCGCTGCCAGGCCCGCGTAAGCCTGATGCGCGGAGACGACGCCGTACTGAGCCTGGCCCTTGACAGCCATGTCGAAGTTGCTCCGGCGGTCGCGTTGGAGCGCCTCCGTACCGCAGAAAGGGTAGGGCCGGCTCTGGTACCAGCTCGGGCCTCGGGGCGGCGACGCCGGGAGGCCGTGCCGGGTCGTCCTCGGCGTCGTCGACCGATCCTCCGCCCCACCACGGTGATAACTTCCGTCCTGGTGCTGATGGGAGGGGCGACGGCTGCGGCCGCCACGAACCTGGTGCCCATCTTCGAGCCGGAGTCAGTCGTCCCGGTCGTCATCCAGGCCGGCGATATTGTCGGCTTGCAGGCACTTTCTCGCTTCGGGACGGTAACGGGCACCTCAAAGTTGGACCTTACGCCGGAGAGCTCGGCCAGTGACCTTGCGTCGGCGGCAGGCTTCAGCCTGCCGACTGTAACGATCCCCTCGGGATTACCCACCGGGTCACCCTCATACTGGATGGTCAGCCCCGAATCTGCCCAGCTACAGATATCCGTAGCGAAGGCCGAGCAAGCCGCTGTCAAGGACGGTACCAGCGTCCCCCCGGCCCCGCCCGGTGTGGACGGTTCGGTCCTGCAGGTGGCCACCGGCGCCGGCGCCCTTGAGCTCTGGGGCTTGTCACTTCCCGGGGGTACAGGTGCCAGCGAGGGGCTCTTTGGTGCCAGTTCGAGCAGGGCCCGTGGCGGGACCAGCAGCTCCGCTGGTGCTCCCGCCTCAACGGGCGCTCCGCAGGTTTCTGACCTGCCTCGCCTGGCCGTAGCCGAGGTGCAGGGCCCAACGGTGTCTTCCTCGGGGGTCGACCTCAGCACTCTGGAGAGCTACCTGTTGTCCCAGCCCGGGATTTCCTCCCAGCTGGCGGCGCAGATCCGAGCCATCGGCGACCCCAGCTCGACCCTGCCCATCCCGGTCCCGGCCGGCGCAACCAGCTCTAGTGTCCTCCTCAACGGTCGTACCGCGGTGGTGTTGGCAGCGGGCGATGATGGGAACGCTGTTGTCTGGGCCGAGAACGGCCGACTGTTTGCCGTGCTTGGCCAGGCAAGCCCCTCAGACCTTATAGACGTGGCCCGCCAAATTGCCTGAAGGGGCACGGGGCACGGCCCGCGCCGCGGACCATGAACCCGCCAGGCTGCCGGCGGACGATCCGGCACCCGCTCCACCTGCAGTACCCAAAACCGGTCGCGCTGACGGTCAGTGGGCCACCGTTGCCTTGGAGCCGAGCGGAGGAGCCTGCCCTCCCGGGGGCAAAGGCGTAAGAGCGCCTGCTCGCGATGTCATATGGTGCTCGCGCCTCAGCAAGTCCTACGGCCACCGAGCGGCCTTGCGCGCGGTTTCGCTGCGCATCTCGCCCGGCGAAGTCGTCGGGCTACTCGGCCCCAACGGCGCCGGGAAGACCACCTTGGTGAAGATGTTGGTCGGCCTGGTAAGGCCCGACAGCGGCGAGGCGCTCGTACTGGGCGCAGCACTCGGCCGCCCCGAAGCGCGCCGTGAAATCGGCTACCTGCCCGAACTGTTCCGCTACCAGCCCTGGCTCAACGTGGCCGAAGTCCTCGAGCTCCATGCCTGCCTGCGCCCGATCGCCCGTGCCGACCGGCCCAGCGAGATCCGTAGAGTCCTGGCCCTCGCAGGGCTGGCCGACCGTGCTCCAGATCGCGTGGGAAGCTTGTCAAAGGGCCTGCAACAGCGCCTCGGCCTAGCCGTCGCACTGCTTGGGCACCCTCGCTTGTTGTTGCTCGACGAGCCCACGTCGGCGCTCGACCCGACGGAACGGGCCGATGTTCGTTCCCTCATCGACCAGTGCCGCGCAGAAGGCACGACCGTCCTGCTCAACTCGCACATGTTGAGCGAGGTGGAGCGGTCCTGTGACCGGGTCATTGTCCTCGACAGGGGCGAGGTGCTTGCCGACGGCCCTCTGGGCACGTGGCTGGACCACGACATGCTCAGGGTGCGCCTGGACGGGGACGCTACCCCGTTCGTCCCATCCCTGGCCCGCTTTGGCGAGGTGTCGGCGCACGCGCGGGAACTGACAGTACCCTCTTTGACCATGAGCCTGGTACCTGACGTGGTGGCAACCCTCGTCCACGCTGGTGCCCGCGTCCTTAGCGTTGAGCCCGGCCAGGTCAGTCTCGAGGAAAAATTGCTCCAATTGTTGGCCCGCAGCCACGGGGAGGGCCCGTGACAAATATTTTGATCTTCGCCCGCCTGACGGTCCTCGAGGCGTCACGCCGTAAGGTCCTGTGGGCGCTGGTCGGGCTGGCGGCGCTCATTATCGGGTTGTCTTTTTGGGGTTTTGCCCGCCTCCCCGACGTACACGCTTTCGGGACGCAGCTCAGTGCCGCGAACTCCCACCTGACAACCGCCCAGTTGCTCGGGATTGTACTTTTTGCGTTGAGCTTTGTCGGCGCCCTGGGGATGTCCTTCGTAGCCGCCCCTCGACCATTTGCTCCTGCCCACGGACGGGCTCTGGAACGGCGTCATGAACGCCCTCGACCAAACGAGCCTGGTGAACTCCTTCTCTGACCGCCTAGTCGGCAACCCGTTCTTCCAAACTAACGGCCTCACCATCGCTTACCTTCTGTGGTCGGCGGCCTGGCTCGTTGCGGTGTTGGCCGCCACTTATTTACGGTTTTCCCGCGTCGAACCTTGATCAGGTGGGCGGCTGCGACGTGGCTAGTTCTTACGGCTCGACCGGGGTAGCCACAATGCGGCGGCCACTCCAACGCCTCTAGGGAGCGTTCGGCCGCACCGACTATCGCCCGACTGTCGAACCCGAGGTGAGCCCCAAAAGCCCGCGAGCGTCCTTGCAGTTCCCGTGGTCAGCGCCAAAGACCGAAACTAGGAGGCGGAACTGGCCGGCGTGGGCCGCGCGCAATTCGGTCCACCCGCCAGGGCCAGGTACAAGGCATGCGCCCCGTGCGGTCTCGGCGTCGAGCGACCACGACGGTGCCCAACGGATCTTCACGACGCTGGTGCCGGCTGCGGAAAAGCGGACCACTACGGCTTTGGGGCTAAGCGCGATAACCGAGGCCGGGGCGCTGGCCAATCCCTCGCTCCCCAGGACTCGCCACAGCCGCCAATGCGACGTGTGCCAAACCTCTTGCAACCCGGCGACCGCCCCCGAGCGGAGCAGGGCGGCCTCGGCTGTTGCGGCGTAATCGAGCGGCGCGTCCGGAAGGGCAACGTAGGAAACCCCATTGGACAGGAGCCAGGACCGGTAGGAGGCAGCCGTCAGGGCTCCCGTTTGGTAGAAAAGGGCGTTATAGGCAATGTCAAGTTGTCGTTCCCATCCGCGTGCCAGGCTGAAAGTGGGAGCGATATAGGCGGATTCCCAGTGGTGCTGGGTGGGGGGGACCTCCACGCGGACGGGTTTACCTTTGCTGAGAACGTCAAGCTCGCCGATCAGCGGTTGGTAAAAAGCGGCGGTACTGTAGGCGCCATTGGCCGGTCCGCTGAAAGTCTCCACGATCGCCCCCCAGTGCCAACCCATAAGGCCTATAGCGACGATCGCCGCGACTGCGGCTGTCGTGGCCCGGTGCGCGCCAGACAAAGCCACCGGCGATCTTCGGTCGCCTTGGCCCCTTCGGCGCCAGGCTAGGCGGGGCAAGTAGCAAAGAACCAAGGGAACGCCGATGTAAGCGCCGAGGCGCGCGTCGTTGTCGCCCATAGGAGTGGGAACGATGAACAACGCCACACTCGCCCCCGCGTAGAGTAAAGCGGCGACCCGCACTGGCCTCGGCGTGGCGAGCAGCGGGCTGGCCAACAAGGCGCAGACGGAGAGCACGGCCAGCAAGTCCCCGTACGGGAACGGGAAATAGCCTCGCCCCGGGTACAGGATCGACAGCGTGGCTGCGCTCGCCAAGAAAACGCCGGCCGCCCCGAGTTCGACCGCCGCCTGTCGTGGTGACCGTCCCCAGTCGGCGACGGCCACAGCGCATAGGACTAGGGCCAGGAACGAGCCGACCACTGGGCTTGTCAGCCCCGTCACCACACCAAGACCTAGGCCTCCAAACAACAAAAGGGCGGAGCGCCGTCGGTGAAGAGGCCCCCCTCCGGCGGTACGCCAACGAGCGAAGCACCAGGCGCAACCCAGTGCAAGTGCCTCAGCGGTAAGGGTCGGCAACTGCCCGATGGCGACTTCCACCAGCATCGATACGGCGAAATACCAGCTCGCCGCGGGACGCCTACCTACCTCCGCGGTGACCAACCTGTCGAAGCTCAGGGCGGCACCGGCGCACGACAATGCCGCCAAGGGCCACAGGCCTAGGAAGGCTGCAGCGACGGGGTACAGAAGGCTGTAGTTGAGTGGGTAGCTGCCTCCGTACCAGCCCGGGTCCCAGTAGGAGATCCCGTACCGGACGACCTCACCTACACGGTAGATCTGGGCGGCCCAGTCGGTACCCCGCCAGCCGACAACGTAGCAAAACAGGCAGGCGGCCACGGCCAATAGCGCCGGGCGGCTGAACTTAAGCAGGGCTACGGCTAGGCGCCTAGCCTTCCCCGGGCCCGGCCCTTCCGGATGCCACTGTGACGAGCTTTTGGTCGCCGCGCCGGCTTCACGCTCGCCCAGTAGATGTACGGGCCACATCGTCAACTCTCGGGTCGCCACCTCCTCCTAATGCGCGGGAACCTGCAGGGGTGCGCAACGGGCCACCGTGACTGCGCGTTGCTCGCGTGCGCCGGCCGGCTCAGGACCGGACCTGGACAAGCCTATGGCAGCAGCCAGGATGAGAACGAGCCCAGCTGCCTCGCCCACAAGGTCAACCGCCCCGTTTCGGAAACCTTCGTCGAACACGGATGCTCCAATCACCGAGCTGACAAGGGCATCTACCGTCATGATGGTGGGCAGGCTCGACCTGAGCGGCCCTGCTCGGTAGGCGAGCTGGTTCACCATGACGCCGAAAGCGCCGACGGCAATGAGAGCATAAAGCGGCCATGAACCAGCCAGTGTCCCCACCCCGCGATTGAGCAGGCCCACGTCTTCTTTGAGCAGTCCCGCCACTGCGGCGTACGACAGTCCCGTGGCCACACCGAGCAGGGCCGCGGCGGCACTGCCGGTGTAGCGCCGGCCGCACACGAAAAATCCCAGCACGCCAAACCCTATCAGCACCCCCACTACGGTGGCGGGGACGGGGTCGGCAGGCTGGGCGACGCCGCTGGCCGGCGTGGAGATAGTCAGGAACAGGACCAGGCCGAGGGTCAGGGCGGTGGCCCAGACAAGTTCGCTGCGCCGGGGCCACTTGCGCTCCAGGAGCTGGCGAAGGACAACGGCGAAAACGATGCTGCTGACCAACAGGGGCTGGACTACGGTGAGCGGGCCCAATCGAAGAGCCAAGGCGTGCAACGCAAAGCCGCCGATATCGGCGATGGCGCCAATGATCCATAAGGGGTGGCGCAATGTCCTGGCCATGAACCCGCCGAGCCGCTCGGTAGCCTGGGAGCCGCGGCTGACGAGCCCGGCACTGCGGTGCTGGAGAGCAGTGGAGACGCCGAAAAAGGCGGCGGCCATCAGGGCGGTTATCGTGGTTGCCAGCACGGTCCGATCAGTCCCCCACACCCGTTCGCACGGGGCCTGCTAGATAGGTCGTGCTCATGGTCCCCCCGGGGCCGGCCCCGCCGCGGCCAGGACTGCCGGGACCGGTGCCGTCACGTCGGCACGGTCGGCGGCGGCGAGATACCCGAGATGGCGCAGGAAAAGCAATCCCTCTCGAAGGTCGGCCTTGGACTTTCCCGCCTGGCGGCGCGCGAAATCGAAGCCGACGTTGCCGACAGAACGCGGCTGGCACCGCACGGCCACTTCGAGGAGGATCTTGTAGCCGCAGGGCCGCAGGGTGACACCTTCGAGCACCGATCGGCGCACGGCGAACAGCCCGCCGAGCGGGTCTGCCAGCCGGCGGCTGGACGGCACCAGTACATGCACCAAGGCCCGGCAGGCCCGGGACACCAGGTGCCGCCACCACCCCGCCAACCCCGAGGTCCCTCCAGCCCACGCATAGCGGTTGCCGGCGACCAGAATCTGCTTCCCCTGACAGCACCGGCGCAACAACAGCGGCCAAGACTTCGGGAGGATGCTGCAGGTCGGCGTCCATCACGGCGATCACTTCACCACGGGCCACTTCAAAACCAGCGCTGACCGCTCCTCCCAGGCCACCCCGGCGCGCCCCGGGAGCACGGTGCACAAGGCGGACCGCAGGTTCGGCAAGCATTTCTTGGCGGATCGCGTCCGGGGTGCCATCGTCCGAGTCGTCCACGAAGACCAGCTCCCAATCGAGCCCGCTAGGCCGAAGAGCGGCTCGTAGCCGCGAGACCAAAGCCGCGATATTGGGGGCTTCACTCCGGGTCGGTACGACAACTGACAGGGTGCAGCGACCGCCGGCCCTCATAGGGACGACGCTAAACCGATGAGCGACCAAAAACGACCACCTGAGGGATGAAATTTTGAGGGCCGCATGTACGACCCCAGTCGTACCGTACCCGTTAGCGCCTTGCGACCTCGGTTCTGTCGATTGCGGCTTTTCGGGCCGGCCCGGGCCGACCGCCGCCGACTCCACCGTTCAGCGGGCTGATGCCGCCATATTCAAGGTAGAACGCTTCGATCTCGGACAGGCTCCGCCTCAAGGAGCGGCCCTCGACCCAGTGCTCGCCTGCCTGCTCCATCGTCTTGACCAGGTCGGGGACGCGTCCATAGCCGGCGGACCTCCTCGACGAGCCTCGGCACGTCCCTGGCCTCAACGGCGAGGTTGCGGCGCACCATCTCTGCGGTCGAAGCTGTCCCATGCCCGGCCAAAGGTGCGAACACGACCACGGGCCGGGGCGTGCGCAGCGCCTCCAGGACGGTGACACCGGCCCCGTTGGTGACCACCACGTCAGCGGCAGCCATCAGCTGAGGCATGGTGGACACGTAGCCGTAAACGTCCAGCTGGCGCGGGTGAGTGTTGGCGATCCGGCTCAGTTCGGCCTTGAGGCCCACGTTCTTGCCACAAACGGCGAGCACGTGCACCGGAGGGCCCAACTCGACCAACGCTTCGACACCAGCGCCGATGTCACCGAGGCCCCAGGCCCCGCCCGTCACTAGGACGTAGAAATCTTCCTGGGGAAGTTCAAGCATGCTCCGAGCCTCGGCACGGTCGAATGCTCCGAAACCGGCCTGCACGGGCGCCGCTCCCAGCCGCATCGATCGTCGGAAGTCAGGCATGCGGGCGTCGGCCGGCGCGGAGTCGTACATGACGAAGTGCATATCGATGCCTTGGTAGGCCCAGAGCGGGTGAACATGGAACGCTGGTATATAGGTGACCGTAGGCGTGCCCATTGCCCTCTTCGCCCGGAGCCAGTCCAGGGCAGCACTTCCGAAAGGGTACGTAGAGATGACGAGGTCAGGCTTCTTGGCTTCCAGGACACTGGAAAGTTGGTGCCCAAAGAAAGGCCCAAGGATCCTCTTCATGGCGCTAGCGAAGCCGTCTGAACGCGACAGGAGGTTATAGAACCCGGCATAGCTCCAAGGGACCACCGAGAGCTGGAACCCGTAAGCCCAACGAGCGGCGCGAGCAAACCGGGCGCCTCTTAGTTCCATCGTGTCCAGGCGCTCTACCACGCATCCCGGCCAGCAGTCCTGGATCGTCTCGCTCAGCGCACTGGCGGCGGCGTTGTGTCCCTCGCCCATCCCAGCCGAGACGATGAGGACTCGCCGGGGCAAGGGAACGTCCACATTCAAAAGCTATGCCGGACGGGGCCGGGTTTCGAGCCACCTAAGGATGAACTTAGAGGACTCATCTACCCCCGCAGTCGTAGGCAAACGGCCCAATGGCTCGCTTGGCCGTCAAGGCTTGGCTCGCCTCGCCCGGTAGACGGAGCCTCCTAGCAGCACGATGACCGCCGCCGGGAAGACGGCGACGGCGGCTGCGTTCAATGACGAAGCCTTCACCAGGACAGCGACCAGGCCAATCGCAACGAGCACACCGATCAACAGCTCAGGGGTGTCGCCGACTAGGAAGTCCCACCAAAAAGCGCCGAAGGCTTTCAACAACCGCACCAGGAACGGCCCACGAGACGGCACCGGCGCTTCAGGCACGGGCCTGTTCCGGGCTCACCGGCCGTGGCGATGGCCGGAGCAGGACCACCAGGGCCCACGTCACCACGGCGTAGGTACCGACGAGGACAAGTATGGCTAGGTCGCTACCGGGCCACCTAACCCCGAGGCCCTCGCCCGCCCAGAAGGTCCCGAACGACGTCAACATCAGGCCTACCACCGTCTTCATGGCGTTCTCGGGCACACCCGCTAGCTGGCGGGCGACCACGACGCCAACCCCGGCCACCACCACCATGGCGGCACCGGCCGCCGCGCTGGCCAGCCCCAGCTGGTGGTCGCCGCCGCCCAGGCCGAGGACGATGACGATCACCTCCAGGCCCTCGAGGAACGTCCCTTTGAAGGCCACGACAAAACCCGTCGCGTCGACCCGGCCCCTGGCGGCAGGTCTCGGCACCTCCGCCGTCAATGCGTCCACGTGCTGTTTGAAAATGGCGTCCTCATCGTGCTTGGCCTTGAGCCCCACAGCCCGCAAAACGGCTTTGCGCAACCACTGCAAACCGAAGACGAGAAGCAGAGCCCCCACCACCGCTCGCAACACGTTGACCGGCACCAGGTAGACCAGGGCAGGGCCGAGGGCAACAACCAGTACCACCAACGCCCCGACGGCGACCGCCATGCCAGTCAGGGCCGACCGCCATCCCCGAGAGACGCCGGCGGCGACGATGATCGTCAGCGCCTCGACGCTTTCGACGGCGCTGGCCAGGAAAACGGCCACGGCCAGGGTTACGGCACTCGTGGTGGGATGCATGACTGAACTAGCTTGCCGGGCGCGGCAGCACTTGCGCGCTGCCAACCCCAGTGAGGTCGACAAGGTTGGCGCGACCGTTGCCGTCCGCAGCGGCGTGGCCCTCGTCGGCCGGCAGGACAAGGCAACCGTCGGGGCTGAGGCGCATTCCCACAGAACTTCCCCGTTCCCAGCGCTGATCGGAGAAGATCCTGGTGAAAAGGATGGGCCCCTCGGCGGCTAAAGCGTGCTCGTAACCCCTCCCGGCGAACGCTACGTCACGGACCTGGGCCATGAGCTGCGCGTCGGCTGAAGACACGATGTGCACCGCGGACGGGCGAACGAACATCTCTAAGGGCGCCCCATCGTTGACCGGTCGGGGCAGCGTGGCGGTTACCACCGCGCCGCCCGGCCCCGGTAGGCGAACATCCACCAATTGCGCCCCGGGGGTGCCGGGGCCGCTGCCCACCCGCGTTACCGGCGTCTCGGTGCAGATCCCGGTGAACCTTGCCACGAACGGGCTTGCCGGCTGACGGTACAGCTCCTCCGGCGTTCCCCATTGCACGAGACGGCCGTCGCGCAGCACACCGACGCTGTCGGCCAGCGAGAACGCTTCGGACTGGTCATGGGTGATGTACACCGACGTCGCCCCACTGTCACGGGCCAGGGTGGAAATGGCCAGGCGGAGCTGCTCGCGCATATCGGCGTCAAGGTTGGACAGAGGTTCGTCGAACAGCAACAGGCCTACACCTCCCACCAAGGAGCGGGCCAGGGCCACGCGTTGCTGCTCACCGCCGGACAGTTCGTTGGGGTAACGCCCGGCTAGGTGGGCGAGGCCGACGCGCTCGAGCATCTCGTGCGCTCGCCGCTGAGCTTCGGGACCGCTTACGCGCATCTGGCGGAGCGGGAACAACACGTTGCGCGCCGCCGTCATGTGCGGCCACAGGGCATAGTCCTGGAAGACCATGGCCAGGCGCCGGCGTTCGGGCGGTAGGTGCAGGTTGGTGTCGGCGACGACCTTGCCGCCGATCGAGATGCGGCCCGAGCTCAACCGCTCGATACCGGCCAAGCAGCGCAACAGCGTCGTCTTGCCCGAGCCGGAGGGCCCCAGCAGTACGACGAACGACCCCGGCTCGACCTGGAGGTCCAGGGCCGAGAGGGCCGCTTTCGGGCCGAACAACTTGGTGGCGCCAACGATGTCGACCATTTCTCCGCGGGCCGCCAAGGCCTCAGGCAACTGAACGCCACCCGCCCATGCGGCGCCAGCCTTTGGGTGCCAACAGGCGGAACCCGCCCAGCACCAGCCCGATCACCAAGAAGCAGGCACCCAGCGCCACCACCGTCATGGCTGCGCCCACTTCGGGGTGGTAGTTGTTGTTCCAGCTGTTAATAGCGACTGAGACCGTCTCCTGGCCGGGAGGGTAAAGCAGTTGAGAGATGGGCAGTTCCCAAAAAGTCTTGGTCAGGGTCACCAGCCAAACCAGTACCAGGACGCGGGAGACGACCGGAACGTAACACGAACGCAGGGCCGATAGGCCCGCGCACCGTGCACGCGCCCGGCCTCCATCAACGACCCGTGCACCTGGGCCACTGGGCCCATCATGATCCTGGACGTCGTGGGTATTGATGTCGCCAGGTAGCCCATGACCAGCAGGGGCAGCGTCTCGTACAGGTCGACCCCGAGGCGGCTCGCGATGGGTAGGTTGAAGGCGAAGATGTACCCGGCGCCCAGCACGATCCCGGGCAAGGCGATCGACCCGAGCATGAGCAGGTCGCCGGCTTTGGTGAACCTGCCAGGACGCCGTGCCACCAAGAGCCGGGCCACCGCGAGGCCCACCACGACTGTGATGGTGGCAGTTATAGCGGCCAGCATGGTCGAAAGCAGCACAGGCCCGGAGGTCCCCGACGCTCCCTCGGCGATCGAGTGGCTGTAGGCGATGTCGCCCGAGAAGACCTCCCGGTAGTTGGCGAGTGTTAGCGACTGGCCACCGAGGGGGCTGCCCAGGTTGGCTACGAACGAGCCGGCGAACGCCCCCAGACCAGGGGCTCCCAGCGCCACCACGAAGAAGAGGCCGACCACCGATGTCAGCGACCACTTACCTGCTCGGCCCAGGCGGTAGCGCGTGGCCGGGCGGGTACGGCCGCTCAAGATGGCGTAGGAGCGCCCCCGGGTCACCCTTGACTGCAGGGCCAGGGGAATGGCCGCTGAGGCCAGCAGGAGGATGCTGATCGCGCCCGCCACGGGGAATTGGGCGGGCAGGTTGTTGATAGCTTGGTAAATGCCATAGGTGGCCATGGTGAAACGGGACTGGAAAGCCAGGGTGGAAGCCACACCGTAGTCGCTCATCGTTTCCACGAAGACCAGCGCGACCGACGCCAGGACGGCTGGGGCCAGCACCGGGACCACGACTCGGAACGTGGCAACCCGGCCCCCGCCATGAACCCGTACCGCTTCTTCGAACTGGCTCCCGAGGCCGCCCAGCGCGGCCGACAGCGTGAGGTAGGCGTACGGCGCGGTCGCCAGGGAGTCGACAAGGACAACCCCGATGGGGCTGAAAATGATGTGGTGGACCAGGGGGCTGTACAAGCCGAACTGGGACAGGACGCCGTTGGGCTCCGTCAGGTACTGCCAGCCCTGGGCCATCAACCAGGTCGGCACGAGGAGCAGCCCCCACATCATCCCCGGCCAGATGCGCCGTCCCCCGATGGTGGTGCGCATCGATAGCCAGGCCACGGCGCCCCCGATGACAAGATCGAGCACGCACACGACTGCGCTCACCCAGAGCGAGTTGAACAGGCCCAGGAACGTATGGCCCTGGAAGGCTTGGGTCAGGTTGGAAAGGGTAAACCAGGAGGTGCCCTGGTCAAAGAGCCGGGGCACGAAAACTTGGACCAAGAAAGCCCCGACGGGCACGGCCACCAGGAAGGCCAGGATGGCCCACACGAGCCACTGGCCGGCGTAGTGGCGAGCCGCGTCGGCCACTTTGGACCGCAGGGCGGTGGCCCTTGGTCGGCGCGCACCGTTGTCGAGGCTGACGCCCCCGCCGGTGCCGTTGCCGGTGCCGTCGTGGTAGGGACCAGCCCCGGCGGGGCTGGTCCCTTGGCCTTGTCCGGTCAGGGCGGCCGGCAACGTTGGAGTCAATTCGACCGGCCTGAGCCTGGGGTCATTTCAAAACCCCAGGTTATTCAACGATGTTGTCGGTAAACCAGGTGTTGACGGCGTCCTCGCGGGCACCCCAGGTATACGGGTTGATGTTTTGGACGTGGATGCTGGACAGCGGCGGCAGGGCTGGTAGCGGGTTTACGCCCTGCAGGACCGGCCAGTACAGGGAGTCCCCGGTGGGGTCGCCCGACTGCATGATCTGCTGGCCCTGCGCCGACATAACGAACTCGACGAACTTTTCCGCTTCCAGTTGCTCGGCCTTGGGCGCTTTGGAGTCGATGCCGAGGGCGCTCGGCAACGCTGTCACCGGGTCGAGGAACTTGACCTTGATCTCGCCGTGGGTCTTGAGGCCGGCACCGATGCCGGCGGAGCTCTGGATCAGCGCCAACTTGATGATGCCGGCTTCGAGCACTTCCAGCGTGTTGCCGTTGGTCAGGTTGACCTGCAGGCCATTGTTGTTCAGGCCCTCGTAGAACTTTTCACCCTGCGCCACGCCGCCCAGGTAGTTCATCATCCCGGCTACGAAGGGGTAGGTGGGCCCCGATACTGCGGGGTCGTTCATGCCGATCTCGTTGTTCCATTTGGGGTTCAGGAGCTGCTGCCACGTCGTGGGCGGGTCGGGCACCTCCTTGGGCTCGTACACGAGCGTGCCGGCCATGGTCAGGCCCGTGGGGATGTAGCTTTTGTCGGTGGGCACGGCTTGTTTGCCCAGGCTGTTCCAGCTCACCGTAGGCTCCCAGCCCTTCATGAGCAGGCCCTGCTGGTCCAAGGACGCGAAGGCGGTGGCCCCGTCGACCCACAGCAGGCCCCACTTGGGGTTGTTCTTCTCGGCCTCTACCTTGATGAGCAAGGGCCCTGTCGAGTCGTCGTCCAGGCTGACCTTGATCCCGGTGGCCTTCTCGAACGCGGTGGTTTCGGCCGAGTCGTAACCCTGGGCCGAGTAAACGACCAGGGTCGGGCCAGAAGTCGTGGCCGCCGCGGCCACCGTCGCAGTGGTGGCGACAATGCCTGTGGTAGCCAGAGCTGCCGCAGTCATTACCGCGGCGGCAAGCTTTGTCCTAGCTATGGTTTTCTGGCCTCGAGGCCAGCCTGCATTAGGGCTTATGTAGGTGAGCATGTGGTTGTTTTACTTAGCCAAAATGAACGCCCGGCCTAGCGGAGATGACTTTTCGGTTATCACAGGATTAATTCCCGGGGGGGCGGAGTTTCGTGCGACCTTAGGATTAGCTTGGAGGCCTGCATCTACGACCCCAGTCGTACGACGCGCGGCGTAAGAGCTAGCTTGCCCGGCTCCGTCACCGAGGGGCGGCGGCTCAGCGAGCGATCGGCTGCTGCAGCTCCATAACGTTGCGACTTGGGTCGTCGTCGTGCCACTCGTGGTAGAGCTCTCGGCAGTCGCCAATGAGCCGGTAGCCGCTGTCTTCGATCCAGCGGACCAGCGCCTCCCAGGCAGATACGATGCCGTCGTCGCCGCCTCGGTAGATGGCGGCGGCGACCTCCACGACCGGCAGGTCGACGACCTGCACGCGCTCGCTGTCGGGGACGTCTTGCTCGCCGACGTCGAAGCCCGCGTGGAGAACGATCTCGCCTTCTAATGCTGTGCCGCCCTCGTCTTCGTAGCAGGCAACCGAGATCCCTGGCCTAGCGCCGACTGACTCGAGGTGGGCGACAACCTGGGGCAAAAGGCGCCCAAAAGCCGCCCCGATGTCGGCGTGTGCCAGCCCGCCCGCGACCGCCTGTGCGACCCTGACCGGCTGGGTGCGTTTGATCACAATGTCTTGTACGTCCATGGTTTCTGTCCTTTCCAGCGCTCGAACGTGCGCTTCGACGCGGCGCAAGCCCATGTCGCGCAATGCCACGATCCGGTGAAGCCGGCTCAGTTGGTAGACGCTGTAAAGGCGGTAGCCGCTGGCGGGGCCCACCTGCTCGGGCTCGAGGAGCCCGAGCTCGTCGTAGTGGCGGAGCATGCGAGGCGATACTTGCCCGAGGCGAGCGAACGCTCCGATGTTCAACATGACAAGACCATCAATAGACCCTCACACGGTGTGAAGGTCAAGCGACCTAGCTTCGATAGACAATTCATCCCCGGTGACAGGCTGACGAGGCCGTGGTATCGTTCGGGCCCAAGGTCGCTAACGGAGACGAGGATAATGCAACGGCCCCGGAGGCTCTCGGCCAAGCTGCGCAAGGGGTTATGAGCGCCCCCACCCAGATGGCCACCACCGTCCGGCCTGCTGACTGGCTGCTTGGTCGCGTGGGCCCCGTCGTGCCGGCCCTGGTCGGCGCGGCCTGTATCTCGTCGTCGGCGATCGTGGTCCAACTGGCTCACACCGAGGCCGGCACGACGGCGTTCCTCCGCTGCGTGCTGGCGTTGCCGGGCCTTTACGCCCTGGCGCTTTGGGAACAGCGCAATTACGGCCGGCGCTCGACCCGGGACCGGCTAATGGCGGCATTGGCGGGCGCCTTCCTCGGTGGCGACCTCGTGCTGTGGACGCACTCGATTTACGATGTGGGCGCGGGGATCGCAACCGTCCTCGGCAATCTACAGGTCCTATTCGTCACGACGATTGCGTGGGTCGTCCTCCGGGAGCGCCCCCGGAAGCAATTCCTTGTTGCTTTGCCGGTGGTATTGGGTGGGGTAGTGCTGCTCGCCGGCGTGATCGGGCACTCCCGCAGCGGCGAACACCCAGTAGGCGGGGTGCTCTACGGTCTCGGCACTTCGGTCTGTTACGCAATTTTCATCCTCGTATTGCGGCGCAATACCAAGGGCGTGGCTCAGATAGCAGGCCCGCTGGCTGACGCGACCCTGGGTGCGGCCCTCGCCTCGCTCGTGCTCGGTCTCGCGTTAGGGCAACTGAGCTTCCATATGTCGCTGGCGGCGTTTGGCTGGTTGGCCCTGCTCGCTTTCGTCAGCCAGACGCTCGGGTGGCTCCTTATTACCTCGTCGCTGCCTCACCTGCCCGTCACCATCTCCTCGCTGCTCCTGTTACTGCAGCCTGCGGCCTCGCTCATTCTGGCCGCAGTGGTGCTCTCCCAGCGGCCCACGCTCATCCAGTTATCGGGAGTGACGCTGGTTTGCGCAGGGGTTCTGATCACGGCACGGTCTGGCTGGAGCCGCGACACGGCTCCCGAGCCACCTGCGGGGTGACGCACGAGGCGCGCTCAGCGAGATTGTCCCGCCGACCTGGCTCATCTGGCGCGCTTCGCGTCGTGGTAGAGGGCGGCCAGGCCGGTTGCGCACGCATCCCAGGTGTACAGGGCGGCCCGCTCCCGGCCGCGCCGGGAGAGCTCGAGGCGGGCAGGCTCATCGCCGAGCAGTTCCTCGAGGGCCTCGGCGAGGGCGTCGACATCGCCCACGTCGACCAGCCGGGCCGCGTCGCCAAGCACCTCCTCCGGCGCGCCACCACGTGTCGCGACAACAGGCGCGCCGGCGCCCATGGCCTGGAGCGGTGGCAGCCCGAACCCTTCATAAAGCGAGGGGAACGCAAAGACGGTCGCGCCGGCCATGAGAGCATCGCGAGCTCGGTCGTCGACCCACCCCAGACGGACCACCTGGTTGCCGGCGGGGCAGGCAGCGATGGCTTCTTCCAGTTGGGCACTGCCCCACCCGTGGGGGCCCGCGTGGACCAATGCCAAGCCCGGATAACCCTTGGCAAACGAGCCAAAGGCCCGTACGAGAGACGGCAAATCTTTCCTCGGTTCCACAGTCCCGACGGCCAGCACGTACTGGCTCACCCAGTCGGGCAGCAGCGCGCTCCGCTGAGCCACGTCACCAGGCCCAGACCGGGGCCCGGCACCGCTGGGCGGCCACACGCCCGGGTGGACCACCCGAACCCTGTCCGGCCTGGCACCGAGGAATGCGACCACCTCCTGTGCGACCGAGCTCGTGTGGGTATGCACCCACGCCCCTCGCCCCAGGGCCTTCCTGACCAGTTCGGGATAGGCACGCGCCGGCGGCAGGCACAGCTCGGGGAACCGCAGTGGGGTCAGGTCGTGAACCGTCACGACCGTAGCCGCCCACCACGCTGGCGGGACCACGAAGTTGGTGCCATGTACGACATCGGTCCTGCCGACGAAGAGCTCCGCGGGCGGGAAGGACGAGTGCGCCCACGCCTTGCTCAGGGGACCGGCCGCCATACGCCGGTCGTGCACGGCCACCCCGGCCGGGACCTCAGAGGCGATGGCGTGCCTGCGCCGCCCGCTCATGGAGTAGACGCCCATCGCCAGGTCGGCCCTTTCGGCAAGCGCCTGCAAAGCCCCCGAACAAAACTCGCCCACCCCGGTCCGAGGCCCCAGCAAGGGCGTGGCATCGAAAGCCACGCGGAGGCGGACCTCTCCAGGGGGCGAAGCCTCGCTCACCGCCCCAGGTTCGCACAGTTTCCCCCTTCCCTGCCGACGATCTCCTGGGCGGCGACCTGGGCGGGGCCGTGCGCTTCGCCCTATTAGCCCGTTTCTCGGCGTGGGCCGGCGTTTCTAGGCGTTGGCGGAGCGACGTCTCGGCTTGTGGCACACCGAGGTGGACTGACACCGCCGAGATGGCCTGACCGCACCGAGAAGGGCTGGCGCAACGTCGGTGACCGCTCTGCCGACCACTCGCCGATCGCGTAGCGATTCATTTGTCCCGAGCGACGAGCGCGGGCTCGACCAATTAAAGGAGCAGGCTCCAGGCTTCGACTGTGACGTTCCTGTGAAGGCGAACATACCATCACCCGCGGGCCAAAATCTCATGGGCGGAGGGCCAATCCGCTTGGAGATTTCCAGCCGGGGGTGCTAACGATATGCTGGTCTTATCTTCGCCTATCGGTCTTGACCAGTTGAGGTTTACGCACGTGTCTCGTCTGGCGTTCTTCACCTTCGGCACGCTCCACGAACCTGTGGACCACCCACAGAACGCGTCGTTCCTTGAGACCGCCGACGACGTTTTCGCGCACGCGAGCCAGGCTGAGGGGTTCCTGTGGGCGGCAGAAGCGGCAGAGGACTTTGTGTCGCCAAGCTTCGCGGGCGATCAGGTGACTAAGGTCGCCCAGACTCTGACCTTGTGGCGGGACCTCGACTCTGCGCGCCACTTTGCTTACCACGGTCGCCACGCGGGCGCGCTCCGGAGGCGCAGGGACTGGTTCACTAGAGGTAGCTGGCCGACGTTTGTTGCCTGGTGGGTACCGGACGACACCTACCCGACATGGCGCGACGCGGCTATACGCCTCGAGCATCTGAATGACCACGGCCCGATGCCCGAGGGCTTCACATTCAATGCCGCGTTCGATCAAAACGGGCAGGCTATTAAGCGGCGCGGCTAGCACCCAGACCGGTTTGGGCCTAACTGGACGGCTCAACCGGCCAACAGCGGTCATTGCGGCCCCGGCGCTCAGGGGCCGGAGGGGACGACGCTTATGTCCCCCGAGTCGTCGCTCAGGCGAATGACGTTGTGGGATAAGGGGTTTGTGGGCACGCTGATGTCGGTTGAGCCGGAATACGCCTTGGCTACGACTGCGTACGAGATGTCGGCCGGTACCGACACAGTGATGTTGCCCGAGGCGTCGCTGACATCGACGTCGTCGGGTGCGCGGTCGAAGGAGAGGTCCACGTCGCCGGAGCTGTCGTTCGCCTGAACTTTCGTGGCGGAGATGTAGGTACCGGTGATGTCGCCAGAGCCGGCGCTCAAAACCAGTGGCCCCGACACGGAGTCCAGCCCTATGTCGCCCGACGCGTCGTCCAGGTCGAGCGCGCCCGTCAGGTTCCTTGCACCGACGTTGCCCGAACTAGAGGTGGCGCGCACGGCCTCGCCGGCGGGCACTGCCAAGGTGAGCTCGGCGCCGCAGTTGCCGGCCCAGAAGCAGTTCGGGCCCACCAGGAACGTCCCGGTCGCCGTGTGCTCCCATTTCACGACCGGCCGGAAAAGGCTGTAGTTGACAACGCCGCTCAGGACCGCCCGCTTACCGGCGCCCGGCACCACCGTTATGTCGCCGTTGCCCACTCCGACGGAGACCTTGGGGGCAATTGGCGCCATGATCGGCGCGATCCGGTAGGTGTCCTGGCCGACCAGGGCGACGTACTGGAAGCCGCCATCGGCGATGGCGGCCAGCACAAATGGCAGGCCGAGGACCAGCGCCCAGCGCCGGCCGGGGGTGAGCACGAGGGGTTCTGTCAACGGTCCTCCTCATAGCCCGAGGTAGGTGAGCACGGCCAGCACGCGGCGGTGGTCGATGTCGGTTGGGGCCAGGCCGAGCTTCATGAAGATCGAATTGACGTGCTTCTCCACCGCGCCCGAGCCGACGACCAAGGCGGACGCGATGGCGGGGTTGGAACGGCCCTCTGCCATCAGCGCCAAAACCTCGCGCTCACGGGCCGTGAGCCAGCCGAGCGGGTCCGCCTTGCGGGTGAGCAGCTGGGCGACCACCTCGGGGTCGATCGCGCTCCCACCCTGGGCTACTCGCTGCAGCGCCTCCACGAACTCGGCCACATCCGCGACTCGGTCCTTCAACAGGTAGCCGACGCCGCCACTGGTCCTGACCGAGAGCAGTTCGGTGGCGTAACGGGCCTCCACGTACTGGGAAAGCACGAGCACCCCAACATTGGGCCAGCGTTTGCGCACCACGAGCGCAGCCCGCAGGCCCTCGTCACTAAAGGTCGGTGGCATACGCACGTCGACGACAACGGCATCGGGGCTGTTGGTATCAACGGCTCGCAAGAAGGCTTCGGCGTCGCCGGTTGTGGCTGCCACTTCGACGCCTGCCTCCTCCAACAAGCGGGTGAGGCCCTCGCGGAGCAGCACGGAATCCTCGGCGATCACGACGCGCATCGGGATCTCCACCTCGATCACCGTCGGGCCGCCGACGGGGCTGTCGATGCTGAGGTGGCCGTCCACCGCCTGGACCCGGTCAGCGAGACCCGCCAGACCGGCTCCGGTTGCCACGGCGCCCCCGCGGCCATCGTCGCGCACGACCACGTGGAGCACGTCGCTTTCTGATCGGACGCTGACGGTGGCGCTCGCCGCGCCAGAGTGCTTGGCGACGTTGGTAAGCGACTCAGCGACCACAAAATAGGCAACTGCTTCCACTGTGGCCGACGGTCGATTGGCGACCTCGACCTGGACGGTCACGGGGACCGGGCAGATCGCAGCGAGCCCTGAAAGAGCGGCATCGAGGCCCCGGTCCGAAAGCACCGGGGGGTGCACGCCGCGCACCAGGCCGCGCAGTTCGACAAGCGCCGTCTTGGCGTTCTCGTGGGCCTGGTTCAGCAGGACCTTCGCCCCTTCTGGGTCGTCGTCAAAGTGAGCCTTGGCGCGGCCGAGCTCCATGGCAAGTGAGACCAGGCGGGCCTGGGCGCCGTCGTGCAGGTCGCGTTCAATACGGCGGCGGTCGGCGTCCGCAGCGTCCACCATCCGGGAGCGGCTGCGCTCCAGTTCCCCAACGCGGACCGCAAGATTGCGCTGGCTCGGCCCGAGCAATTTGCGGTCGACCCAGACCTGTACCGCCGCCATGGAACGGGTGACGTAGGGGGCATTGAGCAACAAGACGACCCCGACGACCGCGGCCGCGGCCATGGTCGGCGTGCCGCGGAGGACCCGGCCGAACACATCCGCCCCACCCCTCGGAAGCGCCAAGTTGTAGGCGGGCAGAGCGATCAGAGCCAAGGCGACCGACCACACCGACACGGCCACCGCGTAGCCGATGACAGTTACCGGCAGGAGCACCAATGCCGCCGCCAACTGCCGCCAGCTGCTGGAGTCGGTCAGCCTCGCCATCCACCGCCGCAGCCACCCGGCCTCGGGCAAGGTCTTCTTGACGGGCGCCTGGATCACCTGACCGAGCATCAGTGAGACGCGTGCCCGCTCGAAGGCGCCGAAAGCGCGACACCCCTGGAGCGTCAAGGCGACGACGGGCAGGCCGAGGAGCGCCAGGGGGAGCAGTCCTACTCCGAGTGCGAGCCCCGTCACGGCCAAGGAGAAGACGATCGCCGCCAGAGGGATCCCGCTCACGAGGTAGACCATCGCCAGCCAGGTCCGCGGCGAGAACACGGAGCCTACGAGGCGAACGGTCACTGAGCTCACCAGAACGACTGTACGGAGGCGGCGACCAAGTATCTATACGGCGCACCCCCCAATTGCCCGGGGGGGCGGCACCACCACAAAAACGTAGGCTGGCCTGCTTCTTTTCTGGTTGCGCTTCCCACATCGTTAGGTACATGTCACCAACTAACCAACAAACCGTCCTTAGCCGCCCCAGGCCGGGCCCGAGATTTTCGGCCCGGGCACCGGCCTCAGCTCAGCTCGTGGCCGCCAAGCACTTATTGGCCGCCTCGGTCAGTTCGTCGTCCGACACCGCCGAGCGGTGCTCGTGTTCTGGTTCCTCGTCGCGATAGCCGGTGTGGCGATGGTGGGCAATATCACTTCCCGCCTATCGTCCAGCAATTCGCTCCCCGGGCTCCCGAGCTATGCGGCCAGCCAGGAGATCCTGCATATCTACGGGACGGGAGGAGACAACCCACCCGTGGTAATGGTGCTGGAGCTCCCCGCCGGCGAGGCCGCCGAGACACCGGCCGGCCGCGGCGAGATCGACACTGCTCTGGCGCCACTCACCAGCAACAAGACGCTCAGGGTCCTGTCGTACGCCAACACCGGCGACCGCCGGCTGCTCGCCGAGGACGGGCGCAGCGCCGCCGTCTTGGTCTTCGGGAACAACAACGAGCCCACCTCCTACACCTTGGCCGCTGCGGTCCGGGCCAGAGCGCCGGCCGGGATGACCGTGGCGGCGACCAATTACGACGACCTGGCCAACGGTTCTCAGAGCAAGGGCCTCGGCGTGCTTGCCGAGACATTCGTCGGAGCTATCGGCGCCCTGATCGTCCTCGCCGTCGTCTTCGGGTCGCTGCTGGCACTCGTCCCGCTGGCCATCGCGATGGTGTCGATCCTGGGCACTTTCCTGCTCATCGGAGCTGTGACAACGGTCGCACCGGTCAGCGTCCTGGTCGAGTACCTGATCGCCCTGATCGGCCTCGGCATCGCCATCGATTACTCGCTGCTCGTGGTCACCCGCTGGCGTGAGGAGCGTGGGCGCGGCCTGGCCAACCACGACGCGGTTGCAGCGGCTGTTGGCACCGCAGGGCGGACCGTGGCCTTCAGCGGGGTGACCGTCGGAACAGGGCTCCTCGCCTTGGTCGTGCTTCCGATACCGTTCCTTCGCAGCCTCGGCTACGCCGGCATCCTGATCCCGCTTGTCAGTGTCGTGGTAGCCACCACAATGCTCCCGGCCCTGCTGGCCACCATCGGGCCGCGCCTCGATTGGCCGCACCGGCGCGGCGCCCCGTCGGCCCACCCGAGCGGGGCCTGGGCGGCATGGGCGCGCGGCGTGGTGCGCCACCGCGTCCTCGCTGCGTTCTTTGCCCTCGTGGTGCTCGGCGGGCTTCTCGGTGTGGCTTCGGGGATCCGGGTCGGCTCGGCGCTGCCTGGGTCGCTGTCCACAACAGGGCCCGCCGCGGCCGGACTCGCAACGCTGGAGCATGACGGCTTCCCAGACGGGATGCTCAACCCAGTGGAGGTACTGGTCCCGAGTGGCGAAAGCGCGACCTCGGTGGCTCGCCAATTGGGCGAATTACCGGGCGCCTATACGGCTGTCGCTCCCGGCGGCCCAACTTGGGAGCGCGCTGGCACGGCCCTGGTCGACCTGGTGCCGGTAACAGCTACGACGGCACCCGGGAACACCGCTCTCCTGGACGCGATCCGCTCGAAGCTGGGAGAAATAGCACCCCGGGCGCAAGCGACCGGGGGCGGCTTCATCGAGATCGACGTCCTTCACGCCCTTTACGGGCGTTCCGCCGTCATCCTGGGGCTGGTCGCCCTGATCACGCTTGTGATCCTCGCAATCTCGTTCCGTTCATTGGTGTTGCCGGTAAAGGCCCTACTGCTGAACATCCTGTCGGTCGGGGCAACCATGGGAGTGCTCGTGCTCGTCTGGCAGCGCGGGTTCGGGTCGCACCTGCTTTGGGGCATCCCCGCCACCGGTGCGATCATCGACTTCATCCCCCTGATGGTGTTCCCCTTCTTGTTCGGGCTTTCCATGGACTACGAGGTGTTCGTCGTCTCGCGGATCCGGGAATCCCATGACGCCGGCCAGCAAACCGACGACGCGGTTGTGAGCGGAGTCGCCCACACGGGCCGGCTGGTCACGAGTGCCGCTCTCGTGCTCGTCCTGGCCTTCGCCGCGCTCGCCTCCGGGCCGAGTGTCCCGCTCAAGATGTTCGCGACTGCGCTCGGCGCCGGCATCCTCCTGGACGCCACGATCGTGCGGGCGGTCCTCCTGCCTGCCGTCGTCTCGCTGCTCGGCGAAAGGGCCTGGTGGTGGCCCGCCCAACGCACCCGGGCCGCGGGGCCTGCGCTGGCCGCGTCCAGGTCGGACGAGCCGGGACTGGCGGGTGCTATGAGGAGAATCAACCGTGAATAGTGCCAGCGCGTTTTATGCCACCTTGCGGAGGGTGACGCTGTAGCCGAGGTCTTGTAGTTGTTGGACAAGGCGGTCCTGGTGACGGGCCGTGTCGCCTCGGCGAGTGAAGTAGTCACCGCCGAGATCGTCGTACTCGCAGTTGATTGTGAGCAGGTGCCAGGCGATGACCAGGATCGAGTGGCCGACCGCGATCGCGGCGCGTTTCTTGCCGAGCCGTTTGGCCAGACGCCAGAACTGAGCGGCCAGGTAGGTGTCGCGCGAGCGGCCCGCCGCCCAGGCACACTGGCAGAGCATGTCGGCCAACCAGACGTTGCCGCTGGTCGTCTTGCCGGAACGGCGTTTCCCGCCGGTGATGTTGTTCCCCGGGGCCATCCCAGCCCACGACGCCAAGTGCCCAGCGGTGGGGAAGACCGACATGTCGGTGCCGATCTCGGCGATGATCACCTCGGCAGCCCGTTTGCCGACCCCGGTGATCGAGCTCAGGTGGTCGCGGGCCTCAGCGAAAGGGGCCATCACCCGGTCAATTTGGGTGTCGAGGTCGGCGATTGCCGCTTCGAGATAGGCGGTGTGGTCCAACACGAGACGGACCATCAAGGCGTGGTGGTCACGGAAGCGGCCGGCCAAGGCCTCTTGCAGTTGCGGGATCTTCTTGCGTAGCACTCCCTTGGACAGTTCGGCGAGGACCTCAGGGTCGCGTTCGCCGGCCACCAGCGCGCCAAGCATGGCCCGGCCTGACACACCGAGCACGTCGGAGGCGACAGAGCCCAGCTTGATGCCGGCGTCCTCGAGGGTCTTGTGGATCCGCTGGCACTCCGACGTGTGGGTTTGGATAAGCCGCTTGCGGTAACGGGTCAGGTCCCTCAACTCACGGATGGCGGCGGGCGGCACGAACGAGCCTCGCAACAGGCCGTGCTCGAGCAGCTCGGCCAGCCACTCGGCATCCAACACGTCGGTCTTGCGTCCCGGGAGGATCTTCACGTGACGGGCGTTGACCAGCTTCAGCTCGAACCCCCGCTCTTCGAGCACATACCACGGCGAGCACCAGTACGACCCCGTCGCTTCCATCACCACCTGCGTCACGCCTTGCTCGGCGAACCAGTCGGCCATTGCTTCCAACGACGAGGTGAACGACGAGAACGTGCGGGTCTGCTTGGCCCGTCCCTCGCCTCCCGGCCCAGGTGTGCGCACGCATGCGACCACCTCATCTTTGCCGATATCCACCCCGGCACAACGCTCGACCATTAACTCCACGACCAACCCTCCTTACGCTCAGTCCATTGGGATGGGACCGGCAGGGCCAACCGATCAACGAGGCTATGAGACGTGCACAAGACGACAGTTCGTGGTGCCGGGAAGGCCCCTGGCGTCAGTCTCTAAAACGGGCTCGTATGCACCAAGCACGAGCGAGCTCAGCCGACCCCGCTACCATTCTCATCGTTCGTGGCGGGCCCCACCAGAGCCCGTGGGATCTCTAAAGTAGCCTCAAGACACCGCGGGCGTAGCTCAATGGTAGAGCTCCAGCCTTCCAAGCTGGTCATGCGGGTCCGATTCCCGTCGCCCGCTCCCTCCGTTCGAGCAGGTCAGACACTATAGACAACAAAAACGGGCTCCCGGAAAGGCGCCCGTTTCGTGTTTCGGGGAACTAGCGGGGAACTAAGCCTGCCGGCCCAGCCTGCAACCAGACCGGCCCCGAGACATCTCCGTCTCGCTAGACCGCCACCTGACCGTTCTGGACGAGATCATCAACGACATGTGTTACGTCCCGCCAGCGCCGTCGGTCGAGCACATGGCCTACCTCATGCGACGTTTGGGACAGTCTCCGGTTCTCCATCACTAAGCCCTGACGGTCACAAGGCCCCGGTAGCTTGCCGGCCATGGACTATGCCGGCACCGTCGAAGCACTCAAGCTCCTCGCCCGCTCGATCGAAGCGCAAGACAGGCGGATCAAGGTCCTGGAGCACGTCGCCCAAGGCGGCGGATCATGACCGAACTGGGGCGAGGTATCAAAGACATCAGGGGCGACAAGTTAGGTTCGGCGTGGTTTATACGCTCAAACGGGTCTCAGGCTTACTTCACAATGTCGGAGTCACCGGACGGCTCGACCTGGTTCGTGCACGTTCCGGTAGCCGAGGTCAAGACGGACCAAGGGCTCTCATGGGTGCCGTCGGAAGCGTCCGGCGAGGATGCCGGCTGCTACCTCGTCGTGCTTGACGTGTGGGGACGCCATGTAGCCACAGACGGCAGGCAACTCTGAGCCTAAGGTAGCCCCCGAGAGCACTGCCGCCCCGAGAGCACTGCCGCCCCGAGCGCTACGGCCGGCGGACCGCTACCAAGTCCCCGCCCGGCACGTTGCCGTCACCCCGCGAGCGCGACGATGGAAACATGAACACCACCGAGGTCGTCGCCATCGTCACGGGGGCGAGCACGCTCCTCGCTGGCGGCGGCACGACGGCCCTTACGTCTTATCTGTCGCAGCGAAGTGCACGCCACCTGGCGAGAACCCGAGCCTATGAGCGTCTTGCCACGGCCGCCCACACCACCGCTTTTCGGGCTGCGGCGATCCGCGCAAAGGCGTCGACAACGCAGGCCGACCTGAATGCGGCCTTCGAGGACGTCGTGGCGGCCACCGGCGTGGTCCACATCCGCGGCAGCCAGGCAGCGAGCGACAAGGCAGAAGCTCTCCTTGACGCCTGTAGCGAGTTCGCCAACCTGTCGTTGACAGCAAACCCCGTGACTGCGGCCAAGCTAGAGGCGGCCACACACGGAGTCCTCGACGCTAGAAGGACTTTCTTGGAGCTGGCTCGGAGCGAAGAACAAAGCCGCCGTCTCCCTCGCTAGTAGTTGGTCCTCCGCTAGACACGGACCCGTCGCCAGTTCAGGGGTCTATGGTTGCCGCGTGGGCCGAATCGAGCGCCAGGTCAAGAATGACGCCGGAGAGCTTATCGGCTGGTTCTTTAGGCTTATCCTCTGGTTCGGCGCCGGGGCAGTCGTCGCCGTGCTTGCCTCGGTGGCTCCAGTTCAGGCAGCGGTGCCAGCGACCAGCCAGCAGAACGAATGGGTCGGGCCTATGAAGATGTCGGTCAAGCTAGCGGAAGGACTCCTGAGCGACGTAGCACCGAAGCCGCTCGGATGGCGTGAGGTTATGGGCGGGGGTGCCTACACCGCCACTAGCGATGCCCTGATCACCAACTTTGCTGTATGGGGAACAACGGGGTCAACCAAGGTCGAGGTGAACACCTGGTATGGCGGCGATGCCCACAATAAGCAGCTGTTTACGTCGCAACTGTCCGCAGACGATCTCGTGTGCGGCTCGTTCAGCGACAGTCAAACCCTCCAGAATTGGTGTCAGGCCCGGATAGAGGCAACAGTCGCCACCAACTCGATCAGCACGAAGACGGTCGTAGTCGTGCTGGATAGTGGCGAGTACCGCGTGCCCTACCGGTTCACGATCACCACGACGAAGGACGCGCTGGAGATCGTAGACATCGTGATACGGAAGGCTTGACGTGCACGCGCAAAAGCCGCCCCGGTAGTTACACCAGGGCGGCGATCGCAAAGGCAGGGCGGCCGCTGCCGAGCGCTTGATAGGGATAAGGTCGGACATGAAGAAAACCCTCACCGCGGCAGCAGCACTTCTAGGCGCCCTGACCGCTCTGTCCATCCCTGCTGCGGCGTTCGCTTCGACACCGCCGACGCCCGCAGGTGTCATTCATCTCTACGTGACCGATAGCTCGACGCAGGGCAACAATCACAAGATCCTGATCACCGGCGCATTCAGCGACCACGGCACGGGCAACCAGGCGACGTTCTACTTGACCAAGGGCTGGATCTATCTCAACCTCGCTGGGGTTAAGAAGATCCTCAACAGCCCGAGCTTCGGCTCCTTCAACGCCGCTAGCTGCTCGTACTGGGGCAGCACGCCGATTACCGTGCCCATCGTCAAGGGCACTGGCGCCTACATGGGCATCAAGGGCACCTTCGCGGGCACCCTGACCATTGCCGGGCAAGGCGCGCTCCTTGCCAACGGCAAGTGCAACACGGCTAACAACGCTCCCGACGTGGCGAGCGTCTTCCAGGTGTCGGCGTCAGCCAACGTCAGCTTCTAGGACATTGACGTGGCCAATGCGACGGTGGTCGTGAGGGTAACAGGCACAGTTACGCCATAACTGGCGACGCAGCGCCAGGCGCCCGTTGGATTCAGTTCTCCGGCGTTAGCCGAGCGTAACCATTGCCGTTGCCTGGCTGAGTGCAACGGACAGGCAAAACCGGGACCTCGTAGCTGAAGGTCACGTCCCGCTATAACGACCGCCTCCGATGGCCACGAGCTGGGCCACGTCTCCTGGCGGGTCGCGGAGCTTGGCGCACTGGCCCGATCTGCTGGCTATAACGAGGTGAGCGCCTTCCGTGACCGGGTACGAACTGCCTTGCCGCTCTGACGAAGCGAGGCACGCGACAATTGCCACCAGTGCAGAGCAGTTATAGCTCCGACAGCAATCGCGAATAGGAGGCACCTGCTTGCCCACTAAAGGGTTTGCCCCGAAGAGGGCCCTGATCGCCCTGGTGTCTGTTGCGTCCCTGTCTTTGCTGTCGGTGTCGTGCGCGTCAGGGGGCAGCGCTAAGGCGGTGGTCTCGGCCAGTGCGGGCAACGGCGCCGGGGGGCTCGCCTCTGCGAGCGCTCAGTGCACGGCGGACAGAGCGGCCGGCACGGTGCGCTTCGCCTCGCCATACGGCTACGACGCCTCGGCCGGGATCATCGACGTGTATGCCGCCGTCAAACTGGGCTATTTCTCGGACCTGTGCCTGAAAGTCGACTTCGTCGACGTGCCCATCGGCGAGTCTGCTGCGTTGGTCTCGGCCGGCACTGCACAGGTCACCGGCGAGGGAAGCGCCGCCGACGCCATGCTTCTGGAAGCTGAGGGTTCCAACTTCATCGGCGTCGCTACTTATGGGGACACATCGGACTACGCCCTGTTGACCCGCAAAGACATAACCAAGCTTACCCAGCTCGAAGGCAAGATCCTCGGGTACCACCCAACGTTCCCCGTTGTGCTCAAAGAGATGTTGGTCAAGGCGGGGGTCGATGTGGCAAAGGTGCACATCGTCGTTGACCCGTCGTACAACGAACTGCTGCTTATCCACGGGACCTTTTCGGCCATACAGGCCTACCAGTCCAACGAGCCTCTGGTCCTGCGAGCCGACCACGACCCTTTCAATGAGTGGACGCCGGCCCAGTTCGGCGTACCGGGGACATTCAATGTCCAAGTGGTCAACCGGCTTTTCCTGGCCCGGCACCCTGGTGCGGTGGCCAACTTCCTGCGCGCTGAGCTGCATGCCTTCAACTACTGCACAGCGCAACCAACCGCATGTGTCGGGTTCCTGGCCAAAGCCGAGGGCCCGTCGTTCAACGTGGCCCATGGCCTGGCCGAGTGGAAGCTCGAAAGAAACTTGGCGCTCGGCCACCATCTGTCCGGCAAGGGCATAGGGGTACAGAGCCAGGCCGAATGGGCCCCCGAAGCCCACGCACTGCTCCAGTACAAGCTTGTGGCGAAAGCTGTCAACCTCTCGGCAGTGGAAAACACCGCCATCGCCGCCTCGCTTTACCGGGGCACCGCGCTCATCTGGCCTTAGCGCCGGGGGCCGACTTCTTCGACGAGGATAACGTGACCGTCCTGATCGTCGATCTTCGCTGAGAGCCGCAAAAACGATGACACACCAACACCCGGTATCGAGGACGGCTCTTTGGATGGCGGCCGAGCGTGCTCGTGAGTCAGCGCGCCCCGACCGACTGTTCTACGACCCGCTAGCGCGTCGGTTGGCCGGGGCCAACGGTGTCGAACTCATGGCCCGCATGGAGGCTGGGCTCCCGGCCAACCCCACGCTTTCGATCCGCACGCGCTTCTTCGATGACACTCTCACCCGCGTCCTGACCGACCACGCGATCGGCCAAGTCGTGATGTTGGCAGCGGGCATGGACACACGGGCGTTCCGAATGAGCCTTCCCACCGTGTTCGAGATCGACCATCCTGACCTGCTCGACGTGAAGAACGCTCGCCTGGCCGATGCGTTGGCCCAGCCTTTAGGTCGCAGGATCACCGTCAGCGCCGACTTGACCGGGCAGTGGGCGGACGAGCTGGTCCGAAGCGGCTTCCAAGCTGAAACGCCAACGGTCTTCTTGGCGGAGGGCCTCCTCGGCTACCTCGACGAACCGGAGGTCCATCGCCTCTTCGAGGGCCTCGACCTCTTGGCCACCTCCGGGAGCTTCTTGTTGACCGATGTCAGCGGCCAGTCCGCGCTCAACGATCCCTCCTTCACCTTCTGGCTTCAGCGCATGGCCACAAACAGGATCATCGGGGGCCGGTTCGGCACCGACGACCCAGCGGCACTGTTGGCCACACATGGATGGGACGCCGTGGTCAGCCAGTACGGAGACCCGGACGCCAACTTCGGGCGCTGGCCGTGGCCCCCGGTCGGTCCCAATGACCAAAGCGCCGCTCGCAGCTACCTCATCGTCGGTAAGCGATGAGCGCCTTCCAGAGGAGTTGGCCTTCTTCCTGGGCGCCTACGCAGCTACAACAGGGCCGTTCAGACTGACGACCTTTCTCACGTGAGGCGGAAGGTGAAGTGCTCCACTCGCCACCCGTCCCTGGTGAGTTCGTCGTGGGCGACCACCTCAGAAGAGAACCCGGCCTCATCGACAAGCCGTGGCAAAGCGGCCATCATGGTGAACGATGGCTAACGACGCCGTCCACCTAAGGCCCGTGGAGGAGAGAGACCTTGCGATGCTGGAACGCGTCGATAAGGAGCCGGCGCTCAGCGAGCCGTTCGAGTGGAGAGGCTTCGCTAACGCAGCGGAGCGACGCCGCCGTTGGGAGCGAGACGGGTACCTCGGTGACGGCGACGGGCTCCTCATCGTCGCCTTGGCGGACGAGACCTTTGCCGGCTTGGTCGTCTGGGCACCGGCAGGTGGCTCGGCACACCTGCGGGCGTGCTTCAGAGTGGGCATCTTGCTGCTCCCTGATCACCGTGGCCGTGGTTATGGCAGCGCCGCTCAGGCGATGCTGGCTGAGTACCTCTTCGCCAATACCCTGGCCAACAGGGTGGAGGCCACAACCGAAGCCGACAACATAGGCGAGCAAAGAGCCCTGGAGAAGGCGGGCTTTACCCGAGAAGGCGTCCTGCGTGGCCGTGGGTTCCTTCGAGGGTCATGGCGAGATGGTGTCATGTACTCCCGGTTGCGGGGCGACCCTGTGGCCATCTCAGCTAGGCAGGGCGCCACAACGTAACTCGGGGTGCCCAGGAGATCCCGATGTGTGTGGTGGTGAAAAGGCTGGGCTTCTGAGGAAACTCCTCCCTAACGACGGCTCGTCTGGCCTCCTCAGACTCAAGGCAGCCGCACCAGAATGTCGCCTGAGTGGGGACCGCCACCGTCGGAGGCCTGAGTACCATCGCGGGACGTGCAGGACTACGCAGGTGTCCAGACGGCAGAGCGAGGCCGCTGCCATCGCCTCGTGTGCGGCAGCGAGGACGGGCGCCCGACGCACTGCCCGGAGCCCCCAGTAGCGGTGGGCTCTGGCGCCCGGACGGCCAGGGCCGCTGGCACGTCGTCGACGCGTGCGAGCGGCACAGCTCGCAACTGGTGAGCCATCCTCGGGCTGTTGGTCGGAGGACCAAGTAGGCATCACATAGCGGGGAAGCAGGAGATGAGAAAACACAGCCCTCCCAACCTCAGCTACGAAGATGAGATCGGTCGACAGCTGCGTCCCCCGGTCCGCTGCCGCCTCCGCTCGTCCACCGGCCCCGTTCATCGCGTGGTTCGCTGTCTGCGTCCTTATGCGCCAGGTAGCGCCACCCGATCGGCACCTACCGCTAGTCAGCTGGGGACGACTTCTCTCCTAGCCTTATCGCGTGGCTGAGTACCGGCACAACGCCGTCGTTGCGGGCGGTGGCGTCCTCGCGTCGGTCGGGCAGGGGTGATCGTCGGCTGGTGGGGCATCACCGCGACGGTGGCTACCGTTCGATTCTGGCACTGGTGGCTCGCCGCGCCCACGCTCGCCGTCGCGGTCGGTGCCGTCATGATCGCTGGCGTCGCGCTTGACTGGTGGCCCACCCTAGTGCAGCAGCGCAGGAAATCTCGCACCCGGACGCCGACCCATCCACCCGACCCATCGCTTTCCGCCGGCTCGGCAAGTCGAACAAACGAGGAACGAATCAAGTTGACGTAACGCCCGAGTACCTAACAAGGCTTTTCCGGGACCACATGGACGTGCAGGCAGCGAAGTTGATTGCGTCCTTTATTGGGAAGTGGATGACCGTCTCGGGGCCGCTCGGAAACGTCGGGGCATGGCACAACAATTTCTCCCAAGTGACCTTCAATCGCGCTGACCCCATCGTTACGCCGTCGCTCTACATTATGTTCCACGATGAGGCCCAGGTGGACCGCCTTTCAGTGTTCCCTCCGTGTCCTCCTCGGCGGCTCCGGTGCCGCTTTGCTGACCGGTATACGCTCCTGGGGGTTACATGGCGCAACCAGAAACGGATTGCTCCCGTTACGCCTGGGCTATCGCGGAGAGACTAGAGGGGGTCACTTCCGCTCCCGGTTAGTCGTCACGGGTGCTCCGTCGCCTCTCCGGCGTGGACTATGCCGGGGCTGTCTACGTTGACCCTGTCAAGTGCCAGGTTCCGCTCCTGTTAGGCCGGCGTTACCGCGGAGGGTATACAAGGAGCTGTATGGACCGTACGCAAGTCACGGCGTCGAAGAGGCACTCATCGTCTATGTCCGGACGGGGCACCCCGAGGTCGCTATGGAGACGGACCGTCCCGGTCGTAGCTGTGCTCGTCCTAGCGGCCCTTGCTACAGCCTGCGGTCACGGCAACGCCGCTCCCGGTGTCGCCAGCGTCGGGTCGTCGCCTACGTCCACAAGCCAAGCTCCGGTCGCTGCGCCAGTCACCACGCTGCCGTCGCCCGCCTCAACAGCGGCTGCGACCGAGTTGGCAGCCTGCATCCGCAAGCACGGCCTCACGAGCTTCCCCGACCCGCCATACGCGGACGGCGAGCTGAACAGGCTCGGCTTCACCAAACAGGTGGTCGAGAAGTATGAAAACGGAGCGTGCCGTAAATATGCACTCGCCGCCGGGGTCGTAGAGACGCCAGCAGAAAACCAGGAGCGCCTGGAGCAGATGCTCGCGATCGCCAAGTGTATGCGTGCGCACGGGGTCGTGAACTTTCCCGACCCGAGCGCGGAGGGTGCCCTCATGATGCCCGAGTCGGTCGCGAACGAGCCCGAGTATTCGGCCGCGGCCAAAGTGTGCGGAGCGCCTCCAGGGCCATCCCAGCGAGCGCCATAACTGTTCCGGGCCTGGAAGCAAGGCAAGCCAGACCGGTGCCCTCAGCCGTTGACGGTGACCGGCTGCCTCAAGGTGGGCGAGCGCGCTGGCACCAGGTCGATTCCTGCGGCGAGCACTCAGGTGAGCTCCGGAGGCGTGGTGCCGTCCGGGACGACGAGGGCTGACAGCCCCAGTCAGGAATCCGCCCGGCCGGCTAGAGCTGCGCTCAGGGTGCGGCTTGGATGAGCCGCACTAGCTCGTCGCGGCGGTAACCGTGCTCGCGAGCGAACCGAACAAGCTCATTGACTTTGCGCTGCAAAGCGCCTCGGTCTGGGGTGCCGGCGACTGTTATACCTCTGCACCGACGGAACTCCAAGAGCCCCTCGTATGAGTTCTACGAGGCAACTGCAAGAGGCCCGGAAAGCCGGGGCGACAACCGGCTTCTTAGGCCCATCAGCGCGGCCTGCTGCGTGTGGCTCGCTATCAGCTCGACTGTTGGCCACGTTACGGATGAGCCCGTCTTCAGCGAGTACAACATGAGGCCACCCTTCGCGCCCAGGTGCCCTGCCCACCAGTCGTGCATCGAGCGGTTCCGAAACCGCAATAGCCGGGTCGCCTCGTTCTTGATAACGGTCAGAGCCCGACGATCTGTGGCCCTGGCACAGGCGTCCTCGATCCTCATCTTGTGCCACTGACCGATGAGCTTGGAGAAGTCCATGTCGATGAACTTGAGGGCTCGCTCTTTGGACCTCTGCTCGTCGGGCAGCACCATGGCCTGCACCATGGTTGCGCCCACGAGCGAGAAGCGGACCACGAAGCGCCCCAAAGCCGCGTACAGCTCGTTCATTCGCTCGTCGCGCTTAGCCGAAGGGATTGCCACCGGGCTCGGGTATTCGCACCACGCTCCCGGCTGAATCAAGCCAATTACCTCATTCGGGACTCGGAGAAGGCCTGTTCACGAGTGTGAACTGTGGCCGTCGCGGCGCCAGCCCACCACGACCGGAGGGTCCGGGCAGTTGTCGGGCTTGCCGTGCTCGTCGTACACGAACCGGTGGCAACGCCCCCGCTCAGCGCTCGAGGCCCCGGCATCGTCCTGCACCCGAAGAACGCGAAACGCTCGGCTATTGCTATCCGTCTGTTCCTCATTGCGCCTCCTTCACTACGCTGAGCTGGGTGCCGTAGCTCTCTACCTCTATTATCAGTGCGTGCATAAAAGCACCGATCTTGCTGTCATCGTAGAACGGGTCGAGCGGTCCGGCGCAGAACTTAGTGGCCTGTCTTTGGTGGAGGTTGAAGGCTGTGCTGTAGACTGTTTGCCCGATGCGCCAACCTGGGTTGCGCGCCTGGGCGCCTGCCACTTCGTGCCAGAACCTCTTGTGGTCGAAGGTCACGTTTTTCTGCTCCTTTTCTATAGGTCGCACGCGATCTCGAATGGGGACTGCCTGTGCGGGACCGTGGTTATTACAGCGACAATTCTCTTCATCACTCCCTGCTCCTTTTCCCTGCCTCTGTGGCTGGTCTGACCGCTAACGGCCCTCGGCGCCTCTCGGAGCGTCGTACTCTTGTTACGTGCTTAGCCGCTCCGCCTCGGGCCTGGCTAGGGCCGAAGGTCGGTAGTCGCTCCACCGAGGTCGCATCCTCACGGGCTCGAGGACCTCGGTTACTACAATCAGGACGACGCCCTTCTGCTCACTCCTGGCAACTGGTCTCCTAGCGGCGGGCGCTCGTCCAAAGAGATACCTGCCGGGCCCGTCTCCATTGTGGCACTTGGCTATTTTCAAGCTGACGACTCTTTGACCTGTGAGATTCAGGTTCATGGTCAGCGTCCCATCATCGAAACCAACAACGACATGACGGGGCAGGCCGCCGGTGACTGTGAGCACGGTACGGGGACCGCCAGTGGCGATGGCGAGTAACGCCCCGAGCCTCCGGGTAATGGACACGCCACGTCGCTCTAACCCTTGACAAAGGCGTAGGGTCTAGTTGTACCTTGACGCCAGGGCACGCCAATCGGGCAAACCCGGCACAAGCTCACCTCACATTGCCGTTGCTCGCTACCGGTAAGTGACATGCCACTCGCCGCGCTGGGCGGCGTCGCCCACACCAGGTGTCTAAGGACCCTGACGCTCCATCTCTACGACCCTGATGCTGCGTCAGCGCCGGCGCTAGCTTCCCAATTAGCCGAGTAAGATTTAGGTGCACCAGGCATCTGGCTAAGGGGCACGCTGTCGAGCCAGCTTCCTCGCTAAAGATTATCCAGGGCTGCGCACCGCTTGGACCAAACAGGTGTCGGGACCCTGGGGGCAAGATGACACGCAGTCCTTAGGAGGACATCATGGGCATCATCCGCAAGGTCACCATCACCCATGGGGGGTGATGTGGCTCAGCCGGAAGACACCCGCTGACGGCAGCTGATGGCGCTCTAACCGGGCTCGCTCTGTATAGCGCGGCACCCCAAACTGCTTGGCTAGATGGTTGGCTGCCGGTCGGGCCGATGGACGAGGCGCGGTTGTGGCCGCTGCGCAGTAGGCATCGGTACTGGGGCTAGCTCATGCCTTGGTCGACAATGCGTAACGCGCCAGGCGGACCGATGGTCGCGGCCTCACCAAGGTTTCGGGGAGTCGGGGTTGTGCGAGCGCTCCGGGGTGGGCAGCCCGTCACGCTGGCTGACGGAGGGCCGCCGCCTCTTCCGGGTCGTAGTCAAAGTACAAGAACTCGCACGACCGATCTACCGCCCATTTCGCCAGCTCAATGTGGAGCGGGTGCTTCATGTAATTGGCGAGGTCGGCCTCGTTCTCGAAGACCATGGACATCAGGTACTGATAACCGCGGGCACTCTTTGCCGGCACCAGGCGGGCGAACCGCAGTGCGCGCAGCCTGCCGATGTCGTTCGCGGAGGTCTCCACCCGCTGCCTGACCTCTTTCTGGTCCGCCTCGCTCAAGTCGGTTGTAAAGCGCCAAAGGACGACGTGCTGTATGGCCATTGTGGAGTGTCCCATAGGTCGGTTGCCCGCGCAAGGGTCGTGCTGTTTGTCCGTCCCGACGTTCTTTCCCGTCTCTCTGGTCCTCGGCAACTGCCGCAGGCAGGGTCACGTAGGAGGAGATCCGCCGCCCGGTTCCCGTCGCACACGATTTCTTGACAATGAGTGGTGGAAGTCCTCACGAGGGAGATTAGAGACGTACCCGGGCGGACGGTTGGGGGGGAGTGCCGTTTGCGCGGTTAGTGGGCGTGGCGGCTTCGTTGAGCTCTGAGGTGTTGCTGTAGGGCCTCGAGCACCGGTAGCCAGGTGTCTTCGGCGTCTTCGATCGTGTCGGGCGTGGCAGGTTCGTCGATGGCAAGGTTGATCGTGGTCCCGCCGGCGCTTGGACGGATCAACCAGGTCAGGTACGTGGGTGGATCGGTCGGGCTGGAGTGCAGTACGTAGGAAAGTCGTTGGCCGGGTCGCGAGCAGACGACATGGCCGGTGAGGCCGATCATGCCCTCGTGGTCGGCGGTGACGGCGGCATCGACCGCCCATGTCGAGTGGAGGGTGAGGCCGAAGAGATAAGTACTGGTCCTGCAGGCGCTCGTCAGCGCGTCCCAGACCTCGTCCGGATCAGCCAGGGAGTAGCAGGCGAAAGAGTGCGAAGAGCGACGGACGTGGCCACCTGGCGCCATGGGTGACTTCTATCATATTTTGGGCGTGTACGCAGAGGCTGTACGCGCCTAGCGACAGCGTCGCCCAACCTCAGGCTCGCAACTAGACGGCCAACGGGCATCGGGGCAAAGTTCCGCCGTGCCCGTCTTCTTCCGTAGCGGGCCCCCCAGAACGAGGGCCCACCGAGAACTAAGCGGCGGACTTGCTAGTTCGACGCTCCATCGGTGGCCTGTCGGATGAGGTCTGCCACCTCCTTTGGGTGCGACAACATCACGAGGTCGGGCGAGTCGATCTCGATCATGGCGGTCCCGGCTCTCTTGTACCCGAAGCGCTCGACATCGGGATTTGTTGTGCGGTCTTCAGTCGAGACCGAGCCCCAGGACGGCTTGGTCTTCCACGCTGCGGCCGACGCCGCCTCGGAGAACGCGGCTGCCGCTAACGGTCGCTGGGAGGCGGCGAGCACCCGGGCGAACTCCTCATCGATGTCGGCAGCGAAAATGGAGGGGAACTGTTCGATATCCACGGACACGTCGGTCCCGGTCTTGGTAGAGCAGTCGATCGGGAAGGTGCTATATACGAGCGCGGCGGCGAGAGGCGGATCGGCAAAGCGACCTTGCAGCTCGGCCAAACTTTCGCCCTCCTCCAACGCGTACCCCGAGAGGTAAACCAACGCCTTCACATTGTCCTCCACTCCGGCGAGCGTGATGATCGCTCCACCGTAGCAATGGCCAACGAGCACCACAGGCCCGTCTATTTGGCGCACGACCGAGGCAATGTAGGCAGCGTCCCCCGAGAGTGACCGGTTGGTACGGCGGGAGCGATCACTCGGCCCCCGTCACTCAGCAGTTCGGGGATCAATGTTGCGAAGCTGGAGGCGTCTGCGAATGCTCCATGCACGAGCACCACAGTCGAGCTGCGTTACTCATTTGGGCTGTATTTTTATCGGTTAAATGTCGGTAAGTCATCGCAGGTCATTGCTGGAGGGCGTCCCGGAGGAACTGGCCTCCCTGGGCGGTGGCGGCCTTAGCGGCCTGGGTGTCACGCAAGGCGTTGACCATGACGAAGTCGTGCACAATGCCGGCGTAGCGCACAGTGGTCACCACTACCCCAGCCGCCCGGAGCTTGGCCGCGTACGCTTCGCCTTCGTCTCGCAACACGTCGGCCTCGCCGACGATGACAAGTGCTGGCGGCAACCCCGCCAGTTCGGCGAGGCTGGCTCGCAGGGGGGAGGCGGTGATCTCAGCGCGTTGGGCGTCGTCCGCGATGTACTGGCCCCAGAACCACTGCATGGCGTCGCGGCGCAGCCAGTACCCAGTAGCGAACTGCTGGTAGGAGTCGGTATCGAAGCTCGCATCAGTAACTGGGTAGTAGAGGAGCTGAGCGCTAATGCGGGGACCGCTCCGCTGCTTAGCCATTATCGTGAGCGCCGCTGTCATGTTCCCGCCCACGGAGTCCCCCGCTGCGGCGATGCGGGACGAGTCGAGCCCCTGCCCGTCGCCCTCTTTGGCGACCCATTCCAAGGTGGCATAGATCTCTTCGATCGCATTTGGGTAACGGTGCTCGGGTGAAAGCCCGTAGTTGACGAACACGGTGGCGGCGCCGGACCGGACGGTCAGTTCGCGCACCAGGCGGTCGTGGGTATGGGCATCGCCAAAGACCCAACCGGCCCCGTGTGTGAATATCACGACCGGTAGCGTCCCGGAAGCACCGGCTGGCCGGTAGATCTTGACGGACACTTCCCCTTGCGGGCCGCCGGGGATGGTCAGGTCCTCGGTGTCGGCTGCCGGGGCAGGGATGTCACCGTCTTGCACAGAGTCAACAACCTTGCGGCCCTCGACCGGCCCGAGGTCGGCCAAATAAGGTGGATTGGCGGTCGCTTCCACGAATGCTTGTGCTGCTGGTTCGAGCACTGGCGTAGGTCCAGGCATAGCGGTTCTCCTTTTCATGTGATGGATAGGTTGTTCGGGCGGTGGATGGGCTATACGACGCCGGGACCGGCGACCGTTCCGGCGGACGGAGTGACGCGTGGCTTTAGGCGCCCCGATGAGCGCGGGTATAGGTGTCGATCAGTTCCCGGTAGGTGCCCGCGACGGCGTCCACCACGTCGTCGCGGGAGCAGTTAGCGGCAATAAGCTCTCGGAGCGGCCCCTCCCAAATGCTCCGGCCGACCGCGATAGTTGTCGCGATACTGACGTCTCGATTGTCGTTGCAGTTCCCGGGGCGATACGCCATAGGCTTGCCTGAACCGGTTGCTGAAATGGCGGTCGGGTCGAGGAAGCCGGAGCGTACGGTCTGCGTCGTCGATTCTACCTGGACGGTCATGGCTGAAAACACGGGTCGGCGGCAAGCGGGAGATTTCCGGGGTCGAGATCGCCACGCGCGGTTTGCCAGGCCTGCTGTTCGTCCGCCTCTCCAGCCACCTGGGCCACGGCTTGGGCTTGGCGAAGGCCGCCGGACCGCGGGGTGGCATGAAACCCACCGAAGCGGGCGGCGGGGCTCCACGCTGGGGAGACCGAGGGTAGTGGTGCAGCCATGCCTTCGTAGTCCCCAGCGGCGTAAACCACCTGGCCGTCGACAACGGTGAGCAAGGACTCGATGTGGGAAATGCCTTCTTCGGGCACGGAAAAATAATCGTCGCTGAGGATGGCCAGATCTGCGTAATAGCCCGGCCTGAGGACGCCTTTGACGTCGCCCTCACCGGTCAGCTGCGCTCCGGCGGCGGTGTACATGTGCAATGCGGTCTCCCTATCTACGAGGTGTTTGGTGGCGCGTAGCGGCAGGCCCCCAAAGCCCTGGCCGCGCACCAGCCATTCGAGCGACAACCACGGGTTGTAGCTGGACACCCGGGTGGCATCGGTTCCTGCCGCCACCACGATGTCCCGGGCGCGCATGGCGGCGATCGGAGGTGCTTCAGCGGCTCGGGCGGGGCCATAGCGGTCTAGGAAGGCGCGGCCCTGGAAAAGCATGCGGTTCTGGACCGAGATAGCCCCACCGAGGGCGGCAACCCGGTCGAGGCTCTGCTCCGAAACGGTCTCAGCGTGGTCGAAGAACCAGGGCACCCCAAGCTGGCCGCCCGGACCGCCGGCGACTTTTTCGAAGACGTCGAGGTCGCGGCGGATCGTCTCGTCGTAGGTTGCGTGCAGGCGGAACCCCCATCCGTGGTCACGCATCAGCTGGACGGCCGCCTCCAGCTCGGTGGCGGCGATCGCTTCGATCTCGGGGCGAGGTTGGGCGAAGTCCTCGAAGTCAGCAGCTGACCAGGTCAGGTTCTCGCCGGCGCCGTTGAGCCGTAGCCATTCGTCCCCATCGCCGGGCTTGACCAGGTTCACGAAGCGGCGCAGGTCGTCCAGCTCTTGACCGGGGGTCTGGGGGAACAGGTGGTAAGCGATCCGCACGGTCAGCTCGCGGCGCGCCGCCAAGGCCATCACCGCGCCGTAGTTTTCGGGGAAGCTCTGGAAACCCGCCGGCGGCGTCCACCGCGCTGGTGAGACCGAAGCGGTTGAGCTCGCGCAGGAAATGGCGAGTAGAAACGAGCTGATCGTCGTCAGAGAGCACCGGGCCCTTGGCCAACGTCGCATAAAGAATTCCTGCCGCCGGTGTCGCCAGCAGCAGCCCCGTCGGCAAACCGTCGTAACCCCGGACGATCTGGCCGCCCGGGGGGTCCGCAGAGCCCCGCGTCAAACCGACCGCCTCCACGGCGGCACGGTTTAACACGGCGGCCTGGTAGAGGTGCAAGACGAACACCGGCGTCTCAGGGGCCACGGCGTTCAGCTCGGAGATGCTCGGCAGCCGGCGTTCCACGAACTGGTCGGCCGACCAGCCTCCGACGACCCGTACCCACTGGCCCTTCGGGGTGCGCACTGCCTGTTCACGCAGCATCGCCAGCCCGTCATGCAGGGTCGGCAACCCGTCCCAGCGCAGCTCCAGCAGGTAGTTCAACCCACCTCGGATGACATGGAGGTGCGAGTCGTTGAGACCGGGTATGACCCGCCGTCCGAGCGCATCGACCTGGCGGGTGGCTGGCCCCACCAATCGAGCGACTTCGGCCGCGTCGCCGATGGCAGCGATGCGCCCGTCCCGGACCGCGACGTCTGTCGCTGAAGGACGAGCCCGGTCACCCGTGTGTACGCGCCCGTTTCTGACCACCAGGTCCGCCGGACCTGCGACGGTTTCCCCGCGGTTCCCGCCAGCGCTCATGCAGGCGTGCCGTCAGCCATCCAGCGGTCGAACAATGCCACCCGTTCAGCCGGCCAAGGGCCGTCACAGGGCATGCTCCCGGCTCGGAGGCGGGTAGCGATCGCCTCGGCATGGGCGCGGACATCGTTGTATGACCAGAGGTCGAAGGCGCCCTTCATGGCCGCTCGATCGCTCTCCCGGAACAGTGGCTTGATGTCCGCTGTGAGCGTCACCTCGGGTGGCAACGCAGTCATAGTCGTCCCTCCTCAGGTCGGTGCTGCCGCACTCCGCAGCGTGGCTGACGGTCCGCCAGCATGACGGCCGGGATTTGCTTGCGCCCGCACAGTTCTGGGCCGGCAGTGCACGGCGACGGGCAGCAAGGGGGTACCGCCGGGGGGCTGTCGGGCGACCGCCATGGCGCCCACTATGGCACGGTCGCTACCGGTACGTCCAAGACATCATTGGCATGACATCAATCTCGGAACTCGTCTTCCAGGTGGCGATCGAGCCGAACCGCTCGCGGCCGTCGTCCCTGCTGACCATCGTCTGGCTGGCCGCAAACGAGCGACTTCGACCGAGCCACTCGCAGAGCAGATGAACGCCGCAAACTGGGACGACACGCAGGTACTCGCCGGTGAACTTGGACCGAGGATCGCCACGCTCAAGGCTGAGCCAGGCAAGGATCTTCTCGCCCATGGAGGCGCATCCTTCGCGCGGTGGATGAAGCCGAGCACGGTCAATGCGAATTGGGGCCCAGCACGTTGGAGATGAGCACTTTGGTGGCGTTGTCGGCGTCCAGCGCGGTCTCAAGAGCCAGAGCAGAGTCGGCGACCCGGAACGTGTGGGAGACCATCTCAGCGAACGGAATTGCAGCGCGGTGGCGTGCGAGCAGAGCGAGCGTGCCGGCATACGCCTGTAGATCCTCGCCCCCGATGCCCATCACGTTCAGGCTCCGCCCGCAGACCACGGCAGGGTTGAACTCCTCGGGCCCATATCGACGAAAGCTCCGACCTCGACTATCGTCCCAGCGTCGCGGACCATCGACGCGGCAAGAGCGAACGAGCCCGGGAACCCGGTGGCATTGACAACCACGTCAGCGCCCTCGCCATCGTTCAGATCCAATAACTGAGCCAGTACACCGCTATCCGCGCCGTCTATGGACTTGCCGACGGCGACGGTCTCGGCGTCTACGAGGCGGTGAGCTAGAGCGAGCCGTTTTGCTGACTTGTCGACCGCGATCACCCGGCCAGCGCCCATCAGCGCCGCTTTGATGAGGTGCGCCATGCCAAGGGAGCCCACTCCGACAACGGCCACGGTGTCGCCCGGAAGGAAACCACCGGGTTGGCGGATGGCTGCAGCCCGCTCGAGGCTGTGGGTGACGGCGAATATCTCGGTCAGGACTGCGATCTCGGACGGCAAGTCTGGAGGTACCCGGAAGATGGCTGTCAGGGGCCTTAGATAGAGGAACTCCGAAAAACCGCCGAACAGGTGTGGTGCCTCGGCACAGGTAAGCGAGTTCCCATAGTTCTCCAAGTTGCGGCACAGGTAATAGGGGAAACCACGCTGGCAGTTGCGGCACATCCCACAGGCGCGGTTAGGCGCAGGCACGACTCGGTCCCCGACGTCGAGAGCGGTACCGTCGTGGGCAATGGCGCCTCCTGGCCCGACGGCCTCTACAACTCCGAGGTTCTCGTGGCCCTGGATGATGGGGAACGGCGTGGTCCGCTCCATTTCCGTGCCGGCGTACTGTACGGTCTCACCTCGGAAGGTGTGCTTGTCGGTGCCGCAAATCCCTGACGCGATCATCCTCAGGAGGACCGCTCCGGGTTCGAGATCGGTGGGCAGCGGGTAATCCCGGATCTCTATACGCCGAGGCGCCACTAAAGTCGCTGCCTTAACGCTGGTCATGTTTTTGCCCCCCTTGGCCATGTTGAGGAGACAAGAATATTTTTGATGTCGCAATATAGCTACTTAGCTTCACAACATGATTACGAAACACCTGCGCGCAGTTACCTGTTCTGGGGGAACCCTAGGTCGACGGAGCTGGACGCCGGGTCGGGCCAGCGGGACGTCACCACCTTGGTGCGGGTGAAGAAGCGGATCCCGTCCGGCCCGTACATATGGATGTCCCCGAAAAGCGATGCTTTCCAGCCCCCGAAGCTGTAAAAGCTGACGGGCACCGGGACCGGGACGTTGACGCCCACCATGCCGACCTGGACGTCCGCCTCGAAGCGGCGGGCTGCTCCCCCGTCACGGGTGAATATGGCCACACCGTTGGCGTAGGGGTTGGCGTTGACCAGGGCGAGCGCCTCGTCGTAGCTCCCCACCCGGACCACCGAAAGCACGGGCCCGAAGATCTCGTCGTCGTAGACGGCGCTGCCCGGCTTCACGTCGTCGATCAGCGTGGGCCCCAGGTAAAAGCCCGGGCCGGCGGGCACCGAGGTCCGGCCGTCGACCACCACGCGGGCTTGGCCGAGGGCCTCGGGGCGGAGGTACCCGCTCACGCGCTCTTTGTGCTCGGCTGTGACTAGGGGCCCCATCTGGCAGGCGGGGTCGTCGCCGGGGCCCACCTTTATCCGCGGGAGCCGTTCGGCGATGGCCTTGACCAGCGGGCCGGCTACGCCGCCGACGGCGACGACGGCCGAGATGGCCATGCAGCGTTCCCCGGCCGAGCCGTAGCCAGCCGAGACCGCCGCGTCCGCGGCCATGTCGATGTCCGCGTCCGGCAGCACGACCATGTGGTTCTTGGCCCCACCGAGGGCTTGCACGCGCTTGGCGTTGCGGGTGGCGGTCTCGTAGATGTGGCGGGCGACCGGCGTCGAGCCGACGAAGGACACCGCGGAGATACCAGGGTGCTCCAAGATGGCCTCGACGGCCTCCCGGTCGCCCTGGACAACGTTGAACACGCCGGCGGGGAGGCCAGCTTGGCGCCACAGGTCGGCAAGCACCAACGAGGCCGACGGGTCCTTCTCGCTCGGCTTCAGGACGAAGCAGTTCCCACAGGCTATGGCGTTGGAGCACATCCACAACGGGACCATGGCGGGGAAATTGAAAGGCGTTATGCCAGCGACCACACCCAGGGGTTGCAGGACGGAGTGGACGTCGACACCCCGGGACACCTGCTCGGAGTGGCCACCCTTCAGCAGGTACGGTGCCCCGCAGGCGAACTCCAGGTTCTCCAGGCCGCGGGCCACTTCACCTTCGGCGTCCGAGAGCACCTTGCCGTGCTCGGAAGTTACAACCGCCGCGAGTTCCTTGCGGTTGGCATCGAGCAGCTCACGCATGCGGAACAGGACCTCGGAGCGCCGCGAGAGCCCGGTCGCCCGCCAGGCGGGGAAGGCTGCGAGCGCCGCCTGTACGGCCAGGTCGACGTCGGCAGCGGACGCGAGGTCCACCTCGGCCACCTGCTCGCCGAGAGCCGGGTTGTACACCGGGCCGGTCCGCCCAGAGGTCCCCACGACGGAGCGACCGTCGAGCCAGTGGCTGATCCTTTTCATGTCAGTTCCTCCCTAAACAGGCCTAGCTGTCACGTTACAGGCTGCCCTCTATGCTTGGCGCGTGAGCCACAGGCGCTTGGTGCCATCGAATGACCCAGGCGGCCGGAAACCCGTGCGAGCGGGGGCGGCCAGGCGCAGCCCGGCGTGGGGAAGTTTGGGAGGGCTGACCGGCTCCTGTTGAACGCCTATGTGCCGAAGTTGCATTGATCGGTGGGGGACCGAGACTGACCCGAAACTCGGGCACGGTTGGTGGCCCGGGCTCGCTCGGGGGGAGCGGAACTTCCCCGAGGCACCAGGCGTGGCTCGATCAAGCGCTCTACGCCCGGGCGGCCCGGGTGAAGGATGCGTTCCGACAACATCTTCGCTGCCACCCGCCCCACCTCCCCGTTCATAGGGTCCACCGTGGTGAGCGAGATGCGGCGCATGGCGGCGAGGCTCGTGTTGTCGTAGCCGACGAGCGAAAGCTGGTCGGGCACGGTTATCCCACGCTCGTCCGCCGCTGACAGCGCGCCGATACAAGCAACGTCGTTGAGGCCGACGATTGCGGTCGGCGGACGGCGGCCCCGGAGCAACCTCGACGCCCCCTCGTACCCACTGGCTTCGGTGAAATCGCACCATTCGGTCCGGGTTTCACCACCGAGGCCGTGGCGGCTCATGGCCTCCTCGTAACCGGCGCGCCGCGCGAGTGCGACTGTACCCCGACGGCCTCCCAGGTGGGCGATCCGGCCGTGACCTAGCGCAACCAAGTGGTCGACCGCCAGAGTGGCACCCAGGTAATCGTCGTTCACAACGGTGTCGACCCGGGGCAGTTTCATATCCCGGCTGCTGCCCACCACGGTGGGCACCGACCGTGCGGAGGCGACGATGGCGTCGGTCAGCGGCAGTGAACCGACCAGGAAAAGACCGTCTACCCGTAACCGCAGGAAGGCCTCGACCAAGGACTCGTCCGTCCTGGCATCAAGGCGCCCGTTGCCCAAGAGCACGCTCATGCCCCGTTCGCTCATAAGCATCTGGAAATTCTCGACTAGGTCCACGTACCACGGGTTGCGCATGTCCGAAATGACCACCCCGACTATGTGAGTGCGGCGCTCAACCAGGCTGCGGGCCATTGTGTTGGGCCGGTAACCGAGGTCGTCGATGGCCTTCAATACGGTTTTCCTGCGGGCGTCGCTGACATGAGGCGAGCCTCGTAGGACTAGCGACACCAGGGATTTAGAAACACCGGCCCGGGCGGCGACATCGTGAATAGTGGGCGCACCCCGCCCTTTAGGCCGCGCCGCGCCACGGCTAGTGGTGGTCACGTGGCCCGTGCCTCAGACTTGCTCCCCGGTGCCAACCGAAGGGCCTGCGACCGAAGGCGAAGGGTGGCCCAAAAGGCCGCTTAGGTACTCGAAGCTGGCCCTCACGTCGGCGACTGGGCCTTCGCCCTCTGGTTCCGTGCTCAGGATGGTGTCCTGTTCGAGGACGTACCAGCCCTCATATCCGGAGCCTTCCAGGGAACCCACGATTGCCTCAAAATCGACGTCGCCACAACCGAGGGGTCGGTACATCCCCTCCCGGACTGCCTCGGTATATGTGAGAGCCCCGGACCTGACCTTGGCCGCCATAGAGCTGTCGACGTCCTTCAGGTGGGCGTGGGAAATGCGCCCAGGCGCCTGGCGAGCGAGCTCGGCCGGGTCGGAGCCGCCGATCAGGAGGTGACCGGTGTCAAGGCACAGCGGCACAGACGAACCCTCCAGTACTCGCTCCACCTCCTCGCCGGTCTCAACCATGGTCCCGACATGGTGGTGCAGGACGGCCAGCACGCCGTGCTCTGCCGCCATGGCCGAAACACGGTCCAGGTTGCGGAACAGCACGGCCCAGCCCTCCCCGCCAAGGGTGGGGCGAGTGTCGTACCCTTCCAGGCCGGACACGGCCGACAGGACCAGGACGCCCGAACCCGTGCCTTTGTACATTCCCAGGACGCGGTCGATCTCGGGCAGTGGGTCGTATCCCGGGTTGTGCATGACCACCGGCGTGAACCCGCCGACCGCCCCCAGATGGTTGGCGGCCAGCACGGCAGCGGCGGCCGTTCGGTCGGCGGGCAGGAAGCCATCCGGGCCCAGTTCGGTGGCCACTAAACCGACCTCGTGCATTTCGGCGAGGACGCGCTCCGGGCTCAACTGGTAGCCCCAACCCGGGACTTCGCACACTCCCCAGGAAATGGGTGCTCCGGCGATGTGGGATTTGTTCATTTGCGGACCTTTCTCTGGAAGTCTTGCTGGCTGCGTTGCGCCTGGTCTGGTACCCGTGTCGGCTGGTTAGTCCAATGCACCTATGACGTTCTGGTCCCAATCGATAACGGAGCCGGTCACTACCCCGCTGCGTGCCGACAAGAGGAAAACGACGAAGTCGGCAATTTCGTCAACCTGGCCCAGACGGCCCATGGGAAGGGTGTCACCGGCCTGCTGGCGCCAATCATCGCCGGCCCCGTGGAACGTCCGCTGCGTCACGTCCTCGCCCTCGGTATCGGTCCAGCCGATGTTAAGGCCGTTGATACGGATACGGTCAAAGCGGTGGGCATGAGCTGCGTTGCGGGTAAGACCGGCCAGGCCGGCTTTGGTAGCTACGTAAGGAGCTAAATACGACTGGCCACATTGTTCAGAGGAAGAGATGATGTTCACGATGGTGCCGGCGGAGCCCCGCGCCAACATGTCCGCCACGACGCTTTGCATCAAAAAGAACGGGGCACGCAAGTTGACCGCAACGTGCTGGTCGAACAAGGCCGGAGAAGTGCCGACCAAAGAACCTCTGGACGTGAGGCCAGCGGCATTAACCAGGCAGTCCACGCGACCGTAAGCGCTAATGGCGGCGACCACCGATGCCTGGGCTTGGGCGACATCGGCAACATCGGTGCCCACGTACATGGCAGTCGCACCCAGTGCCTTCAGGTCAGCAACCACGGTCTGGCCGGGACCGGGCCGGCGACCGGTGACGACTACCGTGGCCCCCTGGCTGGCCGCGGCCCGGGCGACAGCGGCACCAACACCCTGTGTGCCCCCGCTTACCAAACAGATCTTGCCGTCGAGCAGTTTCATTGTTGTCCCTCCTCGGTTGTTGGTGGCCGCGCTGACGGCATGGGAGCCCACTCGGGGTTGGCTAACGCGTCGGGGCGCTGACCGGCCAGTACGGCAATGACGCCGCGGGCCGCGGCCGCGAAGGTGGCTGCCGTGGCCCGCCGGCTGAGGCCCATTACGTGAGGCGTGAGGACAACGTTCGGATGATCGAACAGGCGGTGGTGAACGGGAGGCTCGGGCTCGAACACGTCCAGCCCGACCCCGGCCAGCCGGCCCGCTGATAGGGCATCCATGACCGCGTCCACATCGATGAGGGCGCCCCGCCCACAGTTGATCAGTACTGCCCCAGCTTTGACCTCATTGAGGAACCGGACGTCGACGATGTGGCGGGTGAGCTCGGTCAACGGTGCGTGCAAGCTGATGATGTCACTGTTGGAGGCCAGGTGGCCAAGGTCGGCGCAGGCGACATCGTCCGGCGGGGCGATTAGCGGGTCGTAAGCGAGGGCCCTGGCACCAAACCCGTGGGCGAGGGAGGCGACTCGCCGGCCGATCCGGCCAAAGCCGACTATGCCGAAGGTCGCCCCCTCGAGGTCACCCATGGCACCCGCTCCTCGCTGCCCCCAGTAGCCGTCACGCACCAGATCGGTCAGCGGGCGCAGCCGCTTGACCAAGCAAAGGGCCATCGCCATGACGCCCTCGGCCACCGCCGCCGTGCCGCTGCCGGGAGTGATGACCACGGCTATGCCTCGTCTGGTGGCGGCGGCTACGTCGATCAGGTCCACGCCGACGCCGGTGCGGGCCAGCACGCGCAGGTTGGGCATACGCTCAAGCAAGGCCTCGTCCACCACGACATCGGCTCGCACTATTGCTCCCGCGGCCATCACTAGGTCCTCGGGCCCCGGCTCGGCGGCGAACACCGCTCTGCCCTCGAGCGGCCCCGAGACCAGGGCAGCATCGACAGTGCCCAACGCCACGACTACGGCGAGGGCATCGGGCGGGGCGGGCCGGCCCGCCCCGTTACCCATCGGCGCCGCCCCCCGCGTGGTCTTCTTGGGACTTTGGTCGTCAACCACGGTCTCTCCTTTCAGGTGACAGTGCCTGGTCCGGCCGGGATCGCCTCAGCCCTTGTGTCGCGCGCGGTCGAGGTTCGTCACGGCGGCGGCCGCCAGCAGGGTGGAATCGGAGCCAATGGCCACAAAAGTCCAACCCTCATCAAGGCGCGCCGCTGCCATGGCCCCGTCGTTGGCCAAAATGCCACAGGCTTTGCCGTGGTCCCGTACGGCGGTGCGAACCTTTTCCAAGGCAGCTACGAAGCTGGGGGCGGTCAAGTCGCCAGGGACGCCGAGGTCGTGGCTCAGGTCGCGGGGCCGACGAACAGCACGTCGGCACCAGGAAGCGCGGCAATGTCTTCGGCTTCAGCCACTGCCGCGGCTGACTCGATTTGGACGACACCCAAGAGCTCGTCACCGGCGCGCCCGAGGTACTCGGGGCTCAGGCCAAAGCGGCACGCCCGGTTGTAGGTAGCCACACCCCTGTCACCTTCGGGCGGGTAACGCATGTGAGCCAGGGCGAGGGCGACCTCAGCCGCGTTGTTGAGGCGGGGCAGCATGACGCCGGCGGCCCCAAGGTCCAACACGCGCCCAATTCGGATCCGGGCCGCAGACTCGACCCGAACGACAACCGAGACGCCATAGGCGGCGGAAACGGGCACGAGGTCTCGCACTTGGTCCTCTCCCCCGGCGCCATGCTCAAGGTCGACCAGCAGCCAGTCGAAACCAGCGGCGGCGCATACTTCCCCGGTCACCGTCGAGGCGGCACCCACGAAAGTGCCCAGCGTGGGTTCGCCTGAGGCAACCCGGCGTCGGAGCCGGCCCCCGTCGAGCGGCCCCGTACGACCTACGGCGCTCACCCGTACCACCTTTGCTCGGCCAACCCGGTCTCGTAGTCAGACCGCAGTGCGGCCGTGGTCGGGTCGTCGCTCACCTCAGCCGCGGCTATGTCCCACCACACCTCGGCGCTGGGCAGATCGGCATGGGGTACCACGGGGACAACAATGACCACGGGGCCGCGGTGGTCACGCGTCGACACCAGGGCCTCCCTCACCTCGGCGGCAGACACGGCACGGACCGCTTTGGCCCCGAGCCCGGCAGCCGCCTGGGCCAGGTCGAGACGGAGGTAGTCGCCGTCGAGGCGAGGCAGCTTGTCCGCTTGGGCCCCTCGGCGATGGCCAGAGGCGCAGCGCGATAGCGGAACTCGTTGCCGAACTCGGCCCCGTTGCGGGCCATCTGCAAGCGATGGATCACCTGATACCCCTGGTTCTCGGCCACCACGATGGTGACGGCGGCCCCTTCTTGAGCCGCGGTAACCAGCTCGCCGGGGGCCATAAGGAACGTCCCGTCCCCTATGAAGGCCGTCACACGGGCACCCGGGTCAGCTTCGGCCAGCCGCACCCCGATGGCTGCCGGCAACTCATAGCCCATGCACGAGAACCCAAACTCGAGATGGCACTTTCGGCCCTCGGTGGCGTCCCATACCTTCAAGAGATCCCCAGGCGGGCCTCCGGCCGCGGCCACGACGATGTCACCGGGACGGCTTTGCTCCTGCAACAGCCCGATGAGCTGCCCCTGGGTGAGCACCGCTCCGGTGCCAGCGACGACGTCGGAACCGTCAGGCACGGAGGCGAAGTCAAACGGGCTATCGGCGTCGATGGCCTCGTGGCGAAGCCGCGCCCAGGACGCCGACTCGGACTCGACTATCGCCCGCCACGGGGCCGGGGCCACCACCGCCTTGGCCTCCAGGGCGTCGGCGAGGGCGCTCAGGGCCAACTTGGCGTCAGCCAGGATGCTCACCGCACCCAGGCGGTCGGCGTCGCGAACATCCAGGTTTATGCTGGCAAAGCGGACGCCGGGATCCTGGAACAGCGACTGCGAGGCAGTGGCGAAATCGGTCAAGCGGGAGCCCACCGTGAGGACCACGTCAGCCTGGCGGGCCAACCGGTTGGTGGCCGGTGTGCCTTCGAGCCCGATACCGCCTAGCTGCCACCATGCCCGAGATTGGACAGCCCCCTTGCCGGCAAAAGTCTCGGCCACCGGGATACCGGCCCGCGACGCCAGTCGTTCCAGCTCCGAGGTACCTCCCGAATAAATGACCCCGCCGCCGGCGATTATGAGCGGGCGCTGCGCCCCCGCCAGCAGCGATGCGACCTGTCCCACCTCGTAGGCATCCGGCAGAGGCCTGCGGATGCGCCAGGTCCGGTCAGCGAAAAACGCCATCGGGAAGTCGAAAGCGTGGGACTGGACATCCTGGGGCAGGGCGAGGACGACGGCCCCTGTTGAGGAAGGGTCGATGAGAGCCCGCATGGCCCCCGGCAGCGCAGTCAACAGCTGCTCGGGTCTGGTGATCCGGTCGAAAAACCGCGCCACCGGCCGGAAAGCGTCATTGACCGAGACATCCGCCTCTGAGGGGTGCTGGAGCTGTTGCAGCACGGGCCCTTGGCGCCTGGTGGCATAGGCGTCGCCCGGCAGGAGCAGCACCGGGAGCCGGTTGACAGTAGCCAGGGCGGCGCCCGTGACCATGTTCATAGCGCCGGGGCCGATGGAGGTCGTCACGGCTAGGGTGGCACAGCGCTTCGCATGTTTGGCAAAGCCAGTGGCCATGTGGACGAGCGCCTGCTCGTTCCGACCCTGGACGAAGGGCATCACGTCCGAGAACTGGTCCAGGGCCTGCCCGATGCCAGCAACGTTGCCATGCCCGAATATGCCCAGCGCCGCCGGGATGAACCGGCGACGGGCGCCGTCGGCCTCGGAGTACTGGTGGGCGAGGTAGCAGACAACGGCCTGGCCCACGGTCATGCGGACGGTTTGTCGATTACTGCGGTCCACGAGCGCTATACCTCTTTCTTGTGCGGTTGTCCTTGCCCTACCAACAGGCTGGGCCTACCAGGGCTGGCCGTGGAGCACCACGGTCTTTGTTTCAGTCATCTCGGCGACGGCTGCTCGGGGGCCTTCCTTGCCGATCCCGCTGCCTTTGAGCCCTCCGTACGGCATCAAGTCCGCCCGCCATAGCGGCGTCCAATTAATGTGGATATTGCCAGCATCTATTTCGCGGACGGCGCGGACGACACCGTTGATGTCGTTGGTGAAAATGCCAGCGCCGAGGCCATAACCGGTACTGTTCGCCTGGGCGATGGCCGAGGACCAGTCCTCCGCCGTGCTCACCGCCACCGCCGGGCCAAACAGCTCATCCTGGCTGAACGGCGAACAAGGGTCGACATCGGCCACGATTGTGGGAGACACCGTGGCGCCGTCCCTCTCACCGCCGATCAGGAGCCGCCCTCCCTGAGCGACCGCTTGCACAATAGCCGAGCGGACCCGTTCCGCCTCAACCGCACTTATCAAGCTCCCCATGCTCGTGCCCGGCGAAAAGGGGTCACCCGTACGGATCGCCTCCACCTTGGGTAGTAACGCGTCCAAGAAATCGCCGTTGACGGCGGGGTGCACGATTACCCGCTGCACCGAAATGCAGACCTGGCCGGCGTTGACGTAGCCGCCGGCGGCGACGGCCGACGCCGCCAGCTCGATGTCGGCGCTGGGCAGTACTACGACCGGGCAGGAAGCCCCGAGCTCCAGGGACAGTTTTTTCACGCCGGCCAGGCGGGTGATGTGCTCACCCGTAACTGTTGACCCCGTAAAAGAGATGTTACGGGCCCGGGGATCGCTGACGAGGGCATCGCCGAGGACGCGGCCGGGACCGGTCAGCACGGAAAGGACGTTGTCGGGCAGCCCGGCATCTACAAGGCAGGCGGCCAAGGCCAGGGCGGTCAGCGGCGTCTTGCTGGCCGGTTTCAGGACGACGGCGTTGCCCGCCGCCAAGGCCGGGCCTAACTTGTGCATGACCAGCAGTGCTGGATAGTTGAAAGGCGAAATGGCCACCACGACGCCGCACGGCTGGCGGACGGTGAAGCCGAGCTTGTCCAAGCCGGTGCCCCTGTTGGCGTCGAGCGGGAGCGTTTCGCCGTACAAGTTGGCCCCTTCGAAGGCCGATAAACGCATGATGTCGCCGGAACGCTTCGCCTCGCCGGCGGCCTCTGTGATCGTCTTACCGCACTCCGACGTGATGGTGCGGGCTAGTTCCGGCGCTCGCTCGTCGGCCAGTTCGGCCGCTCGTAACAGGATTCTCATGCGCTCGTACGCTGGTGTGGCACGCCATGTAGCTGCCCCAACCTGAGCAGCTGACATAGCCGCCTCCACGTCGGCCAGGCCAGCCACCGGGACCTGGCCAACGGTCGCACCGTCGTAGGGCGAAGTTACGTCCTCCACCGCTCCAGAAGCAGCCGGGGACCACCTCCCGGCGATCATCATCTCCAACGATTATCCCCCCCCAACCGCACTGGCTCCCTCCCGCAACCGGCCGGGCCGTGGCTTTTGGAGCGTTCCACAAACATCATGGCCCCAGCAACGGACGGTGTCAAGGGTGTGCCGCGGCCGGCGGGGCACCCGGCAGGGCCGCAGACGCACAGCAGGCGCCGGTCTAAGCTCGGGGCGCGCTACCCCGGTCTTGGCGGCGCCCCGGGACAGCAGGGGCCGGCGGCCGGTCGGGACAATTCCCGACGTTGAGCAAGGAGAAGACGGTGACGATCAAGATCGGTGTGATCGGTACAGGCAACATGGGCGCTGACCACGTCAATACGCTGCACCGCTTCGTGAGCGGGGCCACCGTTACCATGGTCACCGACGCAGACCTCGACCGGGCCCGTGAGGTTGCGGCCGCTGTACCGGGGGCACGAGTTGCCCGCAGTGCGGCCGAGCTCATCGGTCAACCCGAAGTCGACGCCATAGTCATAGCTTCGCCCGACAACACCCACGCCGAGCTCGCCATCGCTGCAATCCGGGCCGGTAAGGCGGTGATGTGCGAAAAACCACTGGCGACAACACTGGACGAGTGCCGTCACGTGGTGGGCGCCGAGGACAAGGCCGTTGACGGCGGCCAGCGTCGGTTGATATCCATGGGTTTCATGCGCCGCTTCGACCCCGGCTATGTCCGGCTAAAGGCGTCGGTCGATGCTCGTGCTCATGGGGCTCCATTGTTGGTGCACTGCACCAGCCGAGGGGTTAGCGCTGAGCTCGGCGCCACCACCGAGCTGGCCATAAAGGGCTCCGCCGTGCACGAGTTCGACATCGTGCCCTGGCTGCTGAGCGACCCCATCGCCGAGGTGAGCTGGCATGCTCCCTGCCGCTCGAGGTCGGCCGGGGACTTGCAAGACCCCCAGCTACTGCTATTGCGGACGGCCAACGACGTCTTGGTCACGGTGGAAACGTTCCTCGGAGCCGGCTACGGCTACCACATCACTTGTGAGGTGGTGAGCGAACGGGGCACAGTCGCGCTCGCATACCACGACACCGTCATAGACAACGGCGATAGCCGATGCTTCAGCACGCACCCGGCCGACTGGCGCCTCCGCTTCGCCGATGCGTACCGCCTTGAACTTCAATGCTGGGTCGACGCCCTCGGTGCGGGGACCGGGCCGATGCTGGCTACGGCCAGGCACGGCCTCGAGGCAGCAGCCGTAGCCGAAGCGGCGATAGCTTCGACGAGGACCGGGGGGATGCCGGTCGCGGTCCAAGTCCCGGAGCAGATGCCCTAGGGCGCCACAACCCAAGACAGAGGTTTTTCATTGCCCACTTTTCCCGACGCCCTTCCCTCTCCTCGCACTCCGAACCCGATGGCAGCGCCGCCTTTGCGGTGGGGCGTCCTGGGTACGGGATGGATCGCCCAGCGTTTTGTGGGTTCGGTGCAGCGACATACCCGGCAACAGGTCACCGCCGTCGCCTCCCGCGATGGCGACCGGGCGGCCATGTTTGCGCAGCAGCACGAAGTGGGGGCCCACCACGGCTCATACCACGAGCTCGTGGACGACCCCAGGGTTGACGTCGTCTACATCGCGACGCCCCACGATACCCACCTGCCCTTGGCCCGTCTGGCGCTGGAAGGCGGCAAGCACGTGGTGGTCGAGAAGCCCCTCGCCCTCGACGCCGCCGAAGCCTCGAAAATGGCTGCCCTGGCCACGGCCCGGGGCCTGTTTTGCATGGAAGCCCTGTGGACGCTGTTCCTGCCCAAGTTTGACGTGGTGAGACAGCTCCTGGACGACGGCGTGCTGGGGGAAATCAGGACGGTCATGGCCGAGTACGGTGAGTATTTCACCTCCGATCACCGCATCATGCGCCCCGAACTCGCCGGTGGCCCGCTCTTGGACCTCGGCATTTACCCGATTTCGTTCGCCGTCTGGGTGATGGGGGCCCCCGAGAACGTCCGGGCCGCTGGGCAACCGCACGGGGCCGCGGTCAACGGGCAGGCCAGCGCGATACTCAGCGACGCCCGCGGGAACCAGGCGATCATCCACACGACTTTGTTCAGCACCACACCCGCGGCGGCCACCATAGCCGGGACGGCGGGCACGCTCGTGCTGCCCGGCATTTTCTGCCAGCCCGGTGACCTTGTCCTGAGCTCAGCCGATGGGAGCCGCCGGCTGAGGTTCACCGAGCCTTCGGTGGCCCACGATGCCCTCTATTTCGAGGCAGCGGAGGTGGCGCGCTGCATATCCGACGGCCAGGTCGAATCGTGGCTGCGACCGCTGGCCGACTCGGTCAAGACGCTGCAGGTCATCGACGAGGTGCGGCGCCAGTGTGGCATCAGATTCTCCCCCGAACTTACCGCGCCGGCACCCTGAGGTCCCCCAGCCCGGCCGGATTTGCCGGTCTGGCTGGTTGTCATGACAAGCTCTTGACAGGTCTTAAGGGGAGGAGTTAGCTTCCCTAGGAGGTTACCGCCAACAATCGCCAGGACTGGAGACCCAGGCCTGCCTAGAGCCCAGTCAAAAGGGCCGACGGTAGCCCGTGCCCAAAGGATGTGACTATGCAGCTAGCGCTTGACCCGTACATGCTCCGTCGTGTCCCCCTTCCCGAGCTCCCGGCTGTGGTGGCCGGGCTCGGCTATGAGTACCTTGAGCTGTCGCCCCGCGACGACTTCATCCCCTTCTTTTCTCATCCCCGGGTCGGCTCCGGCGAGGTATCGGCATTCAAGTCTTCCCTCGCCTCCGCGGGGGTCAAAGTTGCCTCGGTGTTACCCCTTTTCCGGTGGTCCGGCCCTGACGAGGACGAGCGTCAAGCCGCCGTCCGCTACTGGAAAAGAGCGATCGAAATCACCGTCGACCTCGGCTGCCCGGTCATGAACTCCGAGCTCAATGGGCGTCCCGAAGCTCCTAGTTGCAGCGAGTCACAGTTCTGGCGGTCCATGGAAGAGCTGCTGCCCATCTTCGAAAGGGAAGGCTTACAACTAAGGCTCGAACCTCACCCCGACGACTTCGTGGAGGACGGCTTTAGGGCGGTCGATCTCATTAGAGGTATCAATTCGCCCAATGTGTCCTTTCTTTACTGCGCCCCTCACACCTTCCACATGGGCGGCGACATCGCTGGGATCATGCGCTACGCAGGCCCGCTGCTCACTCACCTCCACGTTGCCGACTCGTTTGACCATCGCGCTTCGTCGGGGCTGCGCTATATCGTCAACCCCCCCGGATCTCCGGCACGCATACACCAGCACCTGGACATTGGCCAAGGGGAAGTCAACTGGGAAGAGTTCTTTGGGGCACTTGACCAGCTCCACTTTGACGGGATCATAACGGTCTGCGTCTTCGCTTGGGAAGAGCGCGCCGAACAGTCGAGCATTTTCATGCGGGAGAAGATCGGGTCTTACATCGGTACTTGGGCCCGGTAGCGGGACCCTGCTCGGCATGTCAGAGGCACCACCCCCGCTCGAGGTCCTCACCATGGGGAGGGTAATCGTCGACATTTACCCTCTCGAGGTGGGTGTCCCACTACAAGACGTCACATCGTTCGGCAGGTTCCTGGGGGGTAGCCCCACCAACGTTGCCGTGGCCGCTGCGCGCCTCGGCCGGCGCGCGGGCGTTATTAGCCGAACTGGAGACGACCCGTTCGGGAAGTTCGTCCACAAAGCGCTGCGCCAGGTGGGCGTCGACGACACATTTGTCAGCCCGGTCGCCGGATTGCAGACCACGCTGGCCTTTTGCGAGATGTTCCCGCCAGACAACTTCCCGCTCTGGATTTACCGAGGCTCTAAATCCCCCGACATCGAGATTGACCCTGGTGAGCTCGACCTCGGTGCCATCGCCAACGCCGGTATTTTTTGGGCCACGGCAACCGGCCTCTCCCATGAGCCAAGTCGCTCTGCACATCGTGCGGCGTGGCAGGCGCGCGGGCGCGCACGGGCCTCGGTCCTCGACCTGGATTACCGGCCAGCTATGTGGGGATCGCGCCAAGAAGCGCGCCGTCTGGTCACCGAGGTGCTCCCGCACGTCTCGGTGGTCGTTGGCAACGTCGAAGAGACGTCCATTGCCGTCGGCGAAAGCGACCCCGAAAGGGGCGCCCGGGCACTTCTTGACCATGGCGTCGACCTAGCCATCGTAAAGCAGGGCGACCGCGGGGCTCTAGCTATGACCGCCGAGGAGACGGTCGTGATGCCGCCGTTCAAAGTAGAAGTCGTCAATGGCCTTGGGGCAGGCGACGCTTTCGGCGGCGCTCTATGCCATGGGTTACTTGCTCGCTGGCCACTCGAAAGCGTATTACGGTTCGCCAGTGCCGCCGGCGCCATCGTAGCGTCGCGGCTCGAATGCTCAACGGCCATGCCCACCGTCGCTGAGGTGGAAGAGCTGATGTCCGGAGCCTTTCCCGATGCCTGACTTCGACATCTCAGAACTCCGCCGATTGCGCGCCCACCATCCCGAGGCTGTGGCCGAAGCCGCCCGACAACGGCGGCGCCGGCCGCTGTTCGACGAAAGCGGCAAGCTGACAGTCGTGGCCGCCGACCATGCGGCTCGCGGTGTCCTGGCCGTACGAGGGGCGGCCGGGGCTATGGCCGACCGCGCCGACTTGCTCCGCCGCTTGCTGATCGCCCTGTCGAGACCGGGAGTGGACGGCGTCCTGGCGACACCCGACATCCTCGACGACCTTCTGCTCCTCGGTGCCCTCGAAGAAAAGCTGGTGTTCGGCTCGATGAACCGTGGGGGTCTGCACGGTGCCGTGTTCGAGCTGGACGACCGCTTTACGGCCTATGACGCGGAGTCTTTGGCGACCATGGGTTTCGAAGGCGGCAAGATGCTCTGCCGGGTGGATTTCGAAAGCCACCGGACGGCGTCGACCCTCGAAGCATGCGGCAAAGCGGTCACTGCCCTCGCCCGCCACCAGTTGGTGGCCATGATCGAGCCTTTCGTGTGCCATACGACCGGCGGCCGGGTCATCACCGATCTCGCAACCGAAGCCGTCATCCGCTCGGTGGCCGTGGCCGCTGGCCTGGGAGCGTCGAGCGCCTACACCTGGCTCAAGCTCCCGGTTGTTGACCACATGGAGGATGTCATGGCGGCGACTACCCTGCCGACGTTCCTGCTCGGCGGGGACTCCGATCTCGCGCCCGATATCTACGCCAAGTGGGAGCAGGCCCTGGCATTGCCGGGCGTACGCGGCCTGGTGGTGGGAAGGGCGCTGCTCTACCCCCCCGACGGCGACATCGAGGCGGCCGTTGACTCCGCCGTCCAGCTGGTGGGAAGGAGCCCGGCGCCCACCAGACAAGTTTGAAGGACCATCCCGTAGACCACTCAGGGCTGACCTACCGCGAAGGGGTTAGCCGTTCATCACGTCTCGGCCGAAAGCCCACCCCCACAGAGGCACAAAAGCCCCTAACAGGCTGGCCGCTCCGAAGGACTGGGTTAAACCCGGTCATCGCCCACCTGCCGATGTAAGGCGAGCACCCTCGGGTCTAGGTCCTGGTGAGCCCACGTTGCCCGCACCCAGGCGTGGGCGGGGTCGTCACAGATCAACCACGCCCGCAAACCCGGGCCGGCCATGACGTTCAAGTAGTAGAGATCATATCCCGGTGCCGCCATGGACGGCCCGTGCCAGCCGTGCGGGATAACCACGACATCGCCGGTCCTGATCTCCGCCAATAGGTCCACCGGCCGTTCGGCGGTACCATAAACGCGCTGGTAGGCGACGCCGGGGCCACTGGCCCGGGGGCCACCTCGAAGTAATAGATCTCCTCCAGCGCCGTCTCCCCCGGCCGGTCCTCGTCGTGCTTGTGGGGCGGGTACGACGACCAGTTGCCGGCCGGGGTCAACACCTCGCAGGCGATCAGCCGGTCCGCTTCGAAGGCCTCGGGGGTACAGAAGTTGGCGACCCGCCGCGAGCACGGGCCGGCGCCCCGGAACTCGACGGGGACGTCGGCCGCGGCCTGGTAACGGAACGGCAGCCGGCGCGTGGCCCGGGCACCGGGAAAGGCGAACCTCCCGCCGCCCGGGCTGGTCAGACGAGCGGCCGAACCCACAGGCAAGTAGGCGAAATCAGTCACCTCGCCGCCAAAGAGGCCCGTCCGTCCAGCCAAGACGTACTGCTGGTCTTCGCACTGCACCGTGCACGAGCCTGAGAGCGGCAGCACGAGGACCTCGTCCTCGCCTGTCTCCAAGGCGTACGACCCTCCCGGCAACAGTTCCAGCACACGCAGCGAGGACGAGGTCCACCCGGCCTCACCTGGGCCCAGGTCGAGCGACCACTGGCCAGCCGCCAAAGAGCCGGCCCGGCGATGCCACTGTTTGTCACTCATTTTGCAGTTCTCCGATCACGTTGTGCCGCGAATAGGTCCCAGAATATTGCACAGCTCCCCGATGGCAGTCGGCCGCCCTCGTTAGAGGGTGCCATTGGCACCTGTCAAGAAGTCGTCAGTACATCGTGATGTCCTCTTAGCGGCCCGGGACATCTTGTAAGGTCAGTACCGATGTGACAAGCTGTATGTCTGGAAATCTGTTCGACGTCCGCTGGCGTGAGACACCAAGGCTAACGATCCCTGCGCGCGACTCGTACCCGAATATGGAGCCGGCCATGTCCCAAACGATTGTCAAGAGCTCCTTCAAGAGCCTGCTGCACGAGATGACCCAGACAACTCCCACTTGTCTTTGGAACGACTCGGCCTCGACGAGTGAACTGAAGTACTCGATCGAGAACGGGGCAGTGGGGGCGACGTGCAACCCCGTCATCGTGGTTGGAGTGCTCCGCAAGGAGTTCAGCCAATGGGCACCAGTTTTGACCGGGTTGATCGAGCAGCACCCGACGGCCACTGAGGACGAGATCGGGTGGATGCTGGTCGAGGAGGTGTCCAAGAGCGCGGCGGCGCTCCTGAAGCCCATTTTCGACCAACAGGCGGGCAGGAACGGCCGTCTGTCCATCCAGACCGACCCGCGCCTTTATCGGGACACGGACGCCATCACCGAGCAGGCCGTGCGGTTCAGCCAGCTAGCCCCCAACATGATCGTGAAGATCCCGGTGACCTCTGCCGGGATGCCGGCGATCGAGGAAGCAACTTACAGAGGCGTAAGCATAAACGCTACCGTTAGCTTCGCTCTTCCCCAGTGCATAGCCGTGGCCGAGGCGGTAGAGCGCGGCTTGCGCCGCCGCGAGCGCGAGGGCCTGGAGGTCGCCTCCATAAGCCCGGTGTGCACGATCATGGTCGGCCGGCTAGACGACTGGTTGAAGACCGTGGCGGACATACAGAACATTACCGTCGATCCGGGCTATCTCGAGTGGTCGGGCGTGGCCGTGTTCAAGAAGGCCTACTCGCTGTTCGTCGAGCGGGGCTATCGTATCCGCTTGCTTTCCGCTGCTTTCCGCAACCACATGCACTGGAGCGAACTGATCGGAGGGGACCTCGTCGTCTCCCCTCCCTACAACTGGCAGGTACGTTTGAATGCCAGCGACATCGAGGTAGTCTCCCGTATCGACCGCCCCGTCGAGCCAAAGGTCGTCGACGTATTGAGCAAGCATTTCTTGGACTTTCGCCGGGCTTATGCGGAAGACGGGATGTCTGTGGCCGAGTTCGACAGTTTCGGGCCCACCCGCCGGACGCTGCGCCAGTTCATTGCCGCCACCGCCGACCTCGACGCTTTGGTGAGGGATTCCCTCACTCCGGACCCGAGCAAAGCCTGACGGGCCGGGGACGGGCACGCACCGAACAGCGACTGCTCCCACGCCCCCGAACGAATAATAGGCCACCCGAGTGGGGATCGGTATGTTTATGCCCACCATCCCGACCTGGACTTCGCGCTGCAAGCGGAGGGTTCTGGCCACGTCTAGACATCCTGACGACATGGAGCGCTGTGACACATCAGGACATCTTGCCAAATTGACTTCCGTATGGGAAACTTGGCTAGGAATTCGGGTGCGTTTCGCTTCCCGACCCCAGACAAATCCCCGAAGACAGAGGTGAATATGACAGGGTTTCGCGTCGATGCTTTGGTGCTGGGTCCCGATTTGCCGTCCCGGGAAGACCCAACGGTTCACGGCACGAGCAAGACCAACCGGGCCCCGTGACAACGATCCAAGCAAGCGCCCTGGACCGGACAAGCCCAATCCCCCTGTACTTCCAGATCGCCCAAGGGTTACAGCGAGCCATAGAGTCGGGCGCGCTTAGCCCTGGCGACCGCCTTGAGGCTGAGCTCGAGCTAGCCGATCGGCTTGGGGTGAGCCGGCCAACCGTCCGCCAAGCGGTGGAGCGTCTGGTGCAGCAAGGTCTCGTGGCCCGCCACCGCGGTGTCGGCACCGTCGTCGTACACCGCCGCATCCAGCGGCCCCTGGCACTTACCAGTTTCTACGACGACCTGGCGGCCGCCGACCGAAATCCCTCGACTTTGGTATTGGCCATGGAGGAGGTCCCGGCGGAGCCGGGGGTAGCCGCGGCGCTATCCCTGACGGTCGGGGAACCGGTGCTGTGGATCGAGCGCCTGCGATCAGCCGAGGGGGTACCTCTGGCGGTGATGTCCAACCACTTGCCTCTCCAGCTCCTGTCCGCTCCCCTGGGGAGGAGCGACTTGGAGAGGCAAGGGCTGTACGAGCTGCTCCGGGCGCAGGGCGTCAATTTTCACTCCGCTAAGCAAGTCATATCCGCGCGCCGGGCAGGGTCGAGGGAGGCCAGGCTCCTGGGCGAGCCGCGCAGCAACCCCGTCCTGATAGTGGTGCGGACGAGTTACGACGCCACCGGTGGCGCAGTCGAGTTCGGCCAGCACGTTTACCCGGCCGACCGTTATGCCTTCGAACTGTCGCTGTTCGGTCACTGAGGTGACCAGGAGGACCACTGCAGAAAGGAACGTTCGATGAGCAGGGCCATTGGGGACCAAAACCGGTCCCTTTTAAGAGTCGGCGTGCTCGGGACCGGCCGCATCGGCCGCATGCACGCCGGCATGCTCGCCACGCAGGTGCCCGGTGCCCAGCTCGTCGCTGTGGCCGACGCTCTGGCGGCAGTGGCCAAGGACGTAGGTCAGGCCCTAGGTGTGCCCGCAATGGAACCCGACCAGTTGATCGACGACCCCAGCGTTGATGCCGTAGCCATCTGTGCCGCCACCGACGCCCACGTGCCTCTGATCATCAAGACGGCCAAGGCAGGCAAGGCTATTTTTTGCGAAAAGCCCATCTCGCTCGAGCTGGCCGAGGTCGACGAGGCCCTGGCGGTGGTGGAGCGATCGGGGAGCAAGCTCATGGTCGGCTTCAACCGCCGCTTTGACCCCTCCCACGCCGCCGTCCGCCAAGCGGTGGCCAATGGCACAACGGGTAACCTCAACGTCTTGCGCATAACCAGTCGCGACCCGGCGCCTCCGCCGATCACTTACGCCCGGGTTTCGGGCGGGATCTTCCTCGATATGACGATCCACGATTTCGACATGGCTCGCTTCGTCGTGGGCAGCGAAGTGGTCGAGGTGTACGCAACGGGGGCGGTTCGGTTCGAACAGGCCTTGGCCGAACTGGGCGATGTGGACACGGCCGTCGTCACCCTCACGCACGACAATGGGTGCCTCACCGTGATCGACAACTGCCGCAAGGCAAGCTACGGCTATGACCAGCGGGTCGAGGTGCTCGGGAACGACGCCCTGGCTGCCTCGGAAAACCCCTTCGTGACAAGTTCTGTGGTGCGTGATGCCAACGGCACCCGCCTGGCCACGCTCCCCTACTTCTTCCTCGACCGCTACACGACCTCGTACCTGCGCCAGTGGGACGCTTTCGTCGCTTCTATCGCCTCGGGGGTGTCCCCTCCCACCTCGGGACATGACGGACGGGCCGCATTGGTACTCGGTTTGGCGGCTAAGCGCTCCCTGCGCGAGCACCGTCCCGTGCTCATCTTGGAAATCGACCGGCCATAGGCCTAGGCAGGTTCGGGAAGGAGCTGAGATGGGCAAAGTGCGGTGGGGCATCTTGTCTACCGCCAGCATCGCCCGGGTAATGGTGAGCGCCGCTCGTAGGGCGACACGGGCGGAGTTCGTCGCCGTCGCCAGCAGGGACGGGCAAAAGGGCCGCGGCTTCGCCGACGAAGAGGGGCTGCGGTTGAGCTTCGGGGCCTATGACGAGCTACTGGCCTCGGACGAGGTCGACGCCGTCTACGTCGCCTTGCCGGTTTCCCTGCACACCGAATGGACTATCAGGGCGCTGCAGGCAGGCAAACACGTGTTGTGCGAGAAGCCCTTCGCCCTCACCGCCGGCGACGCTGCTCGCTGTTTCGACGCCGCCGAGGCGGCCGGGCTCCAGTGCATCGAAGGCCTGATGTACCGCCACCACCCACAAACCGCGCTCGCCCGCCGGCTGGTGGCCGAGGGCGCCATCGGAACGCTGGCTTACGTCCGAGCCGCGCTGAGCGTAACCGTCCCACCCGGGGATATCCGTCGGACGGGGCACCTCGGCGGCGGGGCGGTGATCGACCTCGGCTCTTACTGCATTTCTGCGGTGCGCCTGTTCGCCGGTGAACCGGCCCGAGTCTATGCCGAGCAGGTCGTCGACGGGGCCGAAGGCGCGGACGGGTCGGACCTGCGCCTGGCCTGCACCATGAGGTCGGGGAACGATGTCCTCGCCCAGTTCGACGTCAGCCTCGACTATCTTCGGCGGGACGAGCTCGAGCTCATCGGCACCGCAGGCAAGGTCACGGTCTGCGACCCCTGGTTGTGCCGCGCCGGCTACCTCGAGCTCGAGAGCGACGGCAATACCGAACGCATGGCCGTTGGCCCTCTCGGTGAGCTCGCCCCCAGCCCGGACGAAGACGACGTTTACCGCATGGAGATCGAGACGGCCTCGGCTGCCATCGCTGACGGCACACCAGGCCCTTTTGGCCGCCAGGACGCCATAAACCAGGCCGCTGTGGTCGAAGCTGTCCGGCTCTCAGCCCAGGAGGGCCGCCCGGTGCAGCTGGCATGAACAGGCCCCTGCGCGTCGGCATCGTGGGCTGCGGCAACGTCGCCCTCAACTTCCATGTCCCCGCTTACTTGGCGGTCCCCCAACGTTTCGAGGTCGCAGGGCTGGCCGACCCGGCGGCTTCTCAGCTGGGAACGGGGATGGCCCGAGCCCGGCTAAGTGCCCGGGAGGTGCACGCGGACGCCTACGAGATGTTCGCCCGCGACGACATAGATGTTGTCGACGTATGCACTCCCCAGCACCTCCACCGCGATCTGGTGCTCGCCGCCGCCTTGGCGGGCAAGCACGTCCTGTGCGAAAAGCCGATCGCCGCTGTCCCGGCCGATGCTGAAGCGATGATCGCCGCTGCCACGCAGGCCGGCGTCGTCTTGGCCGTGGTCCACAATTACCTGTTCTTCCCCGAGGTGATCGCCGCCCGAGAGGTCATTGCCAGCGGGGAGATCGGTGACGTACGCACCGTCTCAGTGGACATGCTTGGTGTTGTCGACTCCCCGGGGGCGAGCGGTTACCAACCGCGTTGGCGCCACGACCCGACCGCCGCCGGCGGCGGCGTGCTGATGGACATGTTGCACGCGGTGTACCTGGCGGAGCTGTTCCTCGGCGCCCCTGTGGCCCGCGTCTCAGCCTATGTCGACAGGGCCATCGACGGCGACGCCGTGGAAGGGCTGGCGCTGAGCCGCCTCGAAGCCGAGCACGGCGCCGCCCTGGTCAATGTGGGCTGGGGCTTGGGCCGAGGAGGCGTGCAAGTTTCGGGCACCAAAGGCCGCCTGGCCGTCTGCTACCGCGACGACGGCACCTGCCCGTGGGCGCCCTTCGAACGCCTCACCGTCACCACTGCCAGCGGTACCCGGTCGTTGCCGCTGCCTCCCGGCCAGGAGCTGGTCGACCTGGTAACTACCGCTTTGCGCCATACCGTCGTCGACCTGGCTGACGCCATCGAAGACCAACGTCCCCCGGCGGCCGACGGTCGGGCCGCGCTGCGCACGCTCGAGGCGACGGTGGCCACCTACGCGTCGGCGGCCTTGGGCCACGCGGTTGGTGTCCCCCTAGCCACCGACAGCGCCCTGCACCGGTCCGGCGTGATGGGCCTAGCCCAACTCGACGTCCCGGACTGGTCTCCCGTACGCCAACACGGCCTGTTCGGGCTCGTCCCGGCAAACCCCAGGAGCTAAAAGTGGAGCTATGCCTTTATACCGATTCCGTTGCCCACCTATCCCTGGACGCCGCTCTTGACCTGACTGCTGAGGTCGGCGCCACCGCGGCAGAGATCGCCGCCGGGGGCCAGTCGAGCGCGCCCCATATGGACGTCTTCGAACTTGTCGATAACCCGGCCAAACGCAAGGTGTTCTTGGACCAGCTCAGTTCTCGCGGCCTGCGGCTCGGCGCCGTCAATTGTTCGGCGTGGCCGCTGCACCCGGCACAAGGCGACCACCACGTCCGCATAATGAAAGCGGCGGTGACACTAGCGGGCCAGATCGGTGTGACCAAGATCGTCACCATGAGCGGTTGCCCGGGAGATGGGCCGAACGCCCAAATGATCAACTGGATTTTCTATCCGTGGCCTCCCGAGGCTATGGCGCTGCTGGACCGGCAGTGGGACCAGGCCATTGCCTTCTGGCAAGAGTTCGCTCGGTTCAGTGCCGACCATGGCGTCGAGCGCATAGCTCTGGAACTGCACCCCATGCACCTGGTCTACAACGTGCCCACCCTTCTGCGCCTGCGTGAAGCGGTAGGACCAGTGATCGGGGCCAACGTGGACCCGAGCCATATGTTTTGGCAGCAGATGGAGCCGGCGGCCATAGTGCGCGCCCTCTGGCCCGCCGTCCACCACGTACACCTAAAGGATGTCCAGTACCACCCCCCGCAGCTGGCGCTGGCCGGAGTGCTCGACAACCGGCCGTTTGACAACCCGTCTCAGCGCCGCCTGGACCTTCCGCACGGTCGGACAAGGGCACGGGCCGGAGTTCTGGCGGCCCTTCCTCCAGGCATTGGCCGAGGTGGGTTACGACGATGTCCTCAGCATCGAGAACGAGGACCCCGTCCGGCCCGCGGAGGAAGGGGTGCGGGAAGCGGCCAGTTTCACGAAGGCCCTGATGGCTGGGCTTGTCGGCTAAGAGCGCCCGGCGAACTGGGCCAATCGCCGCCCTCAGGCAGCGCCACTCTCAGGCCTCCAGTTCTGGCCCGTCCGCCGGCTCTTCCTCCTTGGCCCGTAGCCGGCCACGGCTCACCACTTCGACGAGGTCGTCCACCGAAACCTCGCCCCTCTTGGCTTGCAGCACCACTTTCCCGTGGGCCATGATCACGAAACGGTCACAGATCCGGTAGGCGTCAAAAAGGTTGTGGGTCACAAGAATGCTGGTGATGCCCCGCTCGCGCAGGCTACGCAGGTACTCGAACAGCGCTTCGGTGGCCCTGACCGCCAGAGCACTGGTCGGCTCGTCGAGGACGAGGAGCGTGCGGTTGAAATGGACCGCCCGAGCGATGGCGACCGCCTGTTTCTGACCACCTGAAAGCTGTCCCACCAACTTGTCCGGGCTGTCAATGCCTTCGATGGCAACGATTGTCTTGAGCACTTCGGACGTGATCTCGCGCATCTCCCGTTGGCGCATGAAACCTAACCTGCCTACGAGCTCGCGGCCCATGAATATGTTGCGAGCAATGGACATGGAGTCCACCAGGGCCGAGTTCTGGAAAATTGTCTCCACGCCAAGCTCGGCGGACGCCCGCCGGTCGCTGAGCTCGGTCTTGGACCCCTTCCAGCGCAGCTCGCCCTCGTCGGGCTGGACCACGCCAGAGATGACATTGACGACCGTGCTCTTCCCGGCCCCGTTATCACCGAGTAGCCCGACGATGTCCGCTTCGCGGACATGGAAAGAGACATCTTTCAGGGCATCGATGTTCCCGTAACGCTTCGTGATCCCGACCAGCTCGATCAGCTTGGAGGCCAACCCCTCCCCAGTCACCGTCACCGGCGGAGCTCCGTGGGCGCCCCCGTCAACGCTCAACAACTCCTGAGCCTGTTCCACCTAAGGTCCTCCTCGATCTCAGGTCCTTCTGTGTTGCAAGACTTGATAAAAGACGGCGGCGGCTATAACCAGGGCGCCCACGAAGGCCGTGAGGTAGAACCCGGGTGCTCCCAGCAGGAGCAGCACGTCCTGGATCCAGTAGAGCAGGACCGAGCCGATGAACACCCCCAGGATCGTACCGCGACCGCCCGTCAGGGCGGCGCCACCGATCACGCAGGCGGCGATGGCCTCCAGCGGGATCTGCGAGTTGATCTCCGGTGATACGTCACCCACGTTGGCCGCGGCCAGGATGCCGGCCAACGCAGCCAACCCGCCGGCTATACAGAAAGCAAACATCTTCGCCCGGAACACGTCGACGCCACTGGAGACCGCCGCAGTTGGGCCGCCACCGGCGGCAAAGATGTGGTTGCCGGAGGCATGGCGCTGCAACAGGGCCCAAGCGGCGATGCAGACACCGATGAACCACCACATCTCGGCCGGGAACCACCCGAACGACCCGTTGGTGACCACCAAGAACGAGTTCGGAGGTGTGAACACCTGGGACGAGGCACCGTGGAAGAACAAGGCAGCTGCCTCCCAGATCCCCATCGTCCCCAAGGTGGTGATGAACGATGGGATGCGCAACTTCAAAGTGACCAGGCCGTTGAGGAACCCAACAGCCGTGCCGATAACAATGCCAATTACGGCGCACAACCAGACATTTACGTTGTAATCCTGGTAGATCTGCGCCATCATCAGGCTGGCAAAGAGGTAGTTCGCCCCAACCGACAGGTCGAACTCGCCTGCCACCATCAATATACCCACCCCGACGGCCACGACGCCGAGGAGAGGGATCGTCTGGAAGGCCACGAGCAGGTTTGCCGACGATAGATAGGCAAACCTGCTCGGGTCAATTTCTGCGAACGCGATACTTACTACCTGGAGGACTACAAAGATAACGAAAATGTCGATGCCGGACTGCTGGAGCCGGTACTGGAAGCCCGAGCTCCTCCGCATCGCCCCAAACCGACCGCCGAAGCCCAACGGGCTATTGGGTGCCGGTGCCAGGGTTTGTGCCATTTCCCACTCCTTCGCGTCCCCAGAAGCAAGTTACCCCGAACGGTACAGCGTTTACCGACAGTGATTAGGGAGAGTTGTGGTTATCACTGATAGTTTGGCACGAGCGAGGCCAGAGCCCCGACATTGGCCTTGGTGATAAGGGCGTTGTCGCTGGTGTTGATGTTGAAGGGAGCGACGCCGTACTTGAGGTAGAGCGCGATCTCTTGCACTGAGTCGAAGCCCTGGGCATAGGGCTCCTGGTTGATTGACACCGATATGCCGCCGTTCTCCAGCCCGGTCAGGATCGATGGGAAGGAAAGGTCGAAACCACCGATGGGGATATGCAGGCCAACCGCAGTCGTGGCCGCGACCGCTTCGGACAGGGGGGTCCCACCGAGAGCGATGAGGGCGTTGGTCTTCTTGTGGCCGAGGAGGTACTCGACCATGGCCGACTTGGCTGGGGCTTGGTCGTCACCGGTCCCGAGCTCGGAGCAGGTGATCCCGAGCGTTCCGAGCACGCTGTCGACGCCAGCGCGGCGGCCAATGGCGTACGTTTCGTCCGGCGTCTCTACCGGGCAGAACACGTTGTCGCCCTTCTTGATGAGGCCGTTGGTGACCATCCATTGGGCCACCTCAGCCCCCGCGGCGAACTCGGTCTGGCCGATGTAGGTGTGGATGCACGGGCTAGTGTAAGTCTGGTTGACGGCGATGAACGGTATCCCCGCCTTGACTACGGCACAGGCGGCACCGGCCACGGCGGCGTCGGGGGTCTTGGCGATGACGCCGGCGTAGCCACTGGCGATAGCAGTCTTGATCTGGCTGACAGCCGTGGTGTCGTCGTTGTCGGCAAATTCAATATTGACGTTCAGGCCAAAGAGGCTCGCTGCTGCCTTGGCTCCATTTTCCAAGGGCACGAAGAACGAGTTGCTCTCCGGGTCGTAAATGTCGACCAGCACCTTCTTGCCCGCGATGTTATAGCCGCCCGGGATGCCGGCTTGCGCTACCCGGGTCACCTCCGGTTTCGGCGCGGCTGATACCGTGCTAGGAGCCGTTAGGGCAACGGCAGTTGCGGCCGCGACGCCAATAGCGCCAATGACACTTCCCAACTTCACGCGTTTAGCGATCATTGTCTTCCTCCTTATGTTTGAATTGACGGGGACCGCGAAGCTGAGAACTAACCTTCAGCCGCTGGCGGAAAAAAGTGATCGGCCGCTCCAACCGACTGTGCCTAACGCTCCCCCTCAGCGATACCGTACCTAGCCCCACTTGCGGGGCCACCCCTGACCGGGCGCCCGGTGTCGGCGCTCGCCCACCAGGCAACTTTACCCGGGTCACGGTGAGCATAGACCTCGGGCCTCCACCTGTCAAGACATCTGGACGACTGTCTACCATGTGGACATGACTCGCGTTAGGATCTACAGCCATGGGCGCCCCGCGTGTGAAGGTCTTAGCGAAGGCAGCGAAGCTCCTGGACGTCCTGGCGGCCAACCACGACGCCACCGCCCCGGAGCTCGCCGTCCTCGTCGGTGAGCCGCGGCCCACGGTTTACCGCCTTGTCCAGGACCTGGTGGCGCTTGACTACCTCTCTGAAGGGGCGGACCCGGGAACGTACAGGCTGGGACTGGAGCTGTTCCGCCTGGGCTCTCTGGTCGGGTTACGCTTCGATGTACGCGATGCCGCCGCACCGGTGATGAACGATGTCCACAAGGCACTCGAAGAGACGGTCTACTTGGTCATCCGCCGAGGCCACGACGCGGTGTGCATCGACCGTATCGAGGGCGTCCATATCCGGTCCATGGCCTTGCAACTAGGAGGCGCCCTTCCCCTGCATGTGGGCGCCGGTCCCCGGGCCCTGTTGGCCCATCAACCACGTGAGTACTGGGAGCACTATTTCGACAAGGTGGAGCTAGAGGCAGTCACACCCCGCACCCCGACGACCAAGGACGCCATCGTCGCCCTGCTGGAGGAGATTAGGCAACAGGGCTATACCATCAGCGACGAAGATGTCACTTTGGGTATCACGTCAGTGGGCGCCCCCATCTTCGACCACACAGGCGCGGTCTGCGCCGCCCTTTCCATCGGCGGGTTGAGGTCGACCGTGCTGGGTAACGGAGGGGGTGAGCGAGCCGTCCAGTTGGTAACCGAGGGCGCCGCTGAGATTTCCCGGAGGATGGGCTATGCCACAACCCACGGAATGAACAACGCTCGCCAATGACGAGCATCAAATGGCCCACCACGGTGGACCAGAGCTGACCGGGAGGACAATGAATGAGCACCACACGTATCGGCACGACAAATAAAGCGCTATCGCGCATTTCATTGGGGAGTTGCCCCGACTCATGGGGAGTTTGGTTCCCCGACGATCCCAAGCAGACCCCCTGGTGGCGGTTCCTGGATGAACTGGCCGCGGCCGGCTACGAATGGCTCGAGCTCGGGCCGCACGGGTACCTTCCTACCGACCCCGTCCAACTTCAAGAGGAAGTAGGCAAGCGCGGCCTCAAGGTCTCGGGGGCCGGTGTCTTCGGTGCCCTTTATCGCGCCGACCGCTGGGAGGCCGACCTGGCGGACGCCAAGAAAGTCGCCGCCTTGGTCCAGTCCATGGGCGCCCACTACCTGATCTACCTGCCCGAAGGGTACCGCGACATGGAGGGCAACTTCACCTACGCGCCGGAGCTAGACGATGACGAGTGGCGGAGGATGGTCACCCGGATCGCCGAGATCGGCAAGATCGTGAAGCAAGAGCACGATGTGAAGCTCGTGTTCCACCCCCACGCCGACAGCCACGTCGGGCGCCAAGACCAAATAGAGCGGTTCCTGGCCGACACCGACTCGTCGGTCGTGTCACTGTGCCTGGACACCGGCCACATTTCTTACTGTGGGGGTGACAATTTGGCCCTGATCGAACGGTTCCCCGATCGCATCGGCTACGTGCACCTTAAGCAGGCGAGGCCCGAGATCCTCGCCCAGGTCGAAGCGGAAGGGCTTTGCTTTGCCGAGGCCGTTCGCCGTGGCGCCATGTGCGAACCGCCCCATGGGGCCCCCGAGATGGAGCCGTTGCTGGTTGCCCTTGGCCGCCTCGACGCCGACTTTTTCGCCATCGTCGAGCAGGACATGTACCCTTGCGACCCGGGTGCGCCCCTGCCCGTGGCCAAGCGCACTCGTAGCTACTTCGGCCAGCTCGGCCTCGGCCCAGGGGGGCGTTGACGGTGAAGAGCATTGGCGTAATCGGCACCGGTAATATTGGGACTGACCACGTCCGGCGCCTATCGACCAGAGTTTGGGGAGCCAGGGTCGCCGCCGTGTTCGACGTCGACACCGCCCGCGCCGCCAGCTTGGCCTCCGAAGTCGGCGCTAAGGCGCATGGCAGCGCTCAGGAGGTGATCGATGACCCGTCAGTCGATGCCGTCCTCATCGCCTCGCCCGGCGAGACCCACGCTGCGCTGACCATCGCCTGCATCACCGCAGGCAAGCCGGTGCTGTGCGAGAAGCCGCTGGCCCCGAACACGGCCGACTGCCGCAAAGTCCTGGACGCCGAGCTTGCGGGCGGGGCCGCCTGGTCCAGGTCGGCTTCATGCGCCGCTACGACCTCGGCTACCTCCAGTTGAAGAGCGCCATTGACGGCGGCGAGATCGGCGACGTGCTTGTGATGCACTGCGTCCATCGCAACCCGACAGTGCCCCCGTCGTTTACCAGCGACATGTCCCTGACCGACTCGATCGTCCACGAGATCGACGTGACGCGGTGGCTATTCGGCGAGGAGATCGTGGCGTCAACGGTCATAGCCGTCCGTCGCAGCCCGCTGGCCGAGGCACACCTGCGCGATCCGCAAGTCATACTGCTGGAGACCGGATCGGGCGCCCTGGTAGAAGTCGAGGTCTTCGTCACCTGCCAGTACGGCTACGACGTGCGATGCGAGGTGGTCGGGTCTACTGGGGTGGCTTCGCTCGACACACCGACCGTCGGCGCCGTCACCAGGGCCGGCAAGCGAGAGTCGGCCGTCCCCGAAAGCTGGCGCATCCGCTTTGGGGATGCCTACCTGGCCGAGCTCCAGGCCTGGGTGGCCGCACTACATGAAGGGAAGGTGACAGGTCCCAGCGCCTGGGACGGTTACGCTGCCACCGCAGTGGCAGAAAGTTGTGTGCGCTCGCTCGACAGCGGCAGCCGGGCCACCGTGCCCCTCACCGAGAAACCCCATTTTTATTCTGCATTGAGGCGGACGTAGATTTGGCGCAGCCACAGGTCCACGAGCGGCAACCGCTCGGAGTAGCGGTCATCGGGTTCGGCTGGATGGGCCGTGTCCACACCCAAGCGTACGCCCGCGTGCTACACCACTTCCCGCAGTTGCCGGTCCAGCCAGTGTTGGTCACCGCCGTCGACGACGTGCCCGGCCGGGCCGAGGAGGCTGCGAGGCAGTTCGGCTTCGCCGCCTCCGCCTGCGACTGGGAAGTGGTCGTAACAGACCCCAACGTCCAGGCCGTCAGCATCACCGCGCCCAACTTCTTGCACCGCGAGATCGGCACCGCGATGGCTAGGGCAGGCAAGCATATTTGGATCGAGAAACCGGCGGGGCTGGGGGCTGGGGACACCCTGGCGATCCGGGACGCGGCGAGGGCGTCGGGGGCTCAGAGCACCGTCGGTTTCAATTATCGCAACGCCCCCGCGGTCGTCGCCGCTCGCGAGATACTGCTGAGCGGTGAGCTCGGCTCGGTGACGCACGCCCGCACCCAGCTGTTCAGCGACTATGCGGCCCATCCAGAAGGAGCACTGACCTGGCGTTACCAGCTCGAGCGGGGAGGTCGGGGGGTGCTCGGCGACCTGGCGTCCCACGGTGTCGACCTTGTCCGCTTCCTATTGGGCGAGATCGAAAGCGTCGTAGCCGACACCGCCATCTTCATCCCCGAGCGGGCACGGCCGAGCGGCGCCACCGCGGGGCACGCACGAGCCACGGGTGGAGCCATGGGCCGAGTGGAAAACGAGGACTATGTGGCCTGCCTGCTGCGCATGGCCAGCGGGGCGCGTACCGTTTTGGAAGCGTGCCGCGTTTCTGTGGCCGAACAGAACAATTACGGTTTCCAGGTGCATGGGACCAAGGGAGCCCTGTTCTGGGATTTTCGGCGCATGGGCGAGCTCGGTGTAAGCGTGGGGGGCCAGTTCCAAGACCAGGCGGTCAGCACCGTTTACGTCGGGCCGCCGCATGGGTTCTACGGGGCCTTCCAGCCCGGCGCGGCGAACGGCATGGGCTACGACGACCTGAAAGTCATAGAGGCTTACGAGTTCCTACGCTCTGTCGCCGAGCAGAAGCCGTACGGGGCCACCCTCGACGACGCCCTTCGCAGCGCCCAAGTCCTCGATGCTGTGGCTGAGTCCGCCAACTGCGGCCGTTGGGTTAAGGTGCCGACAGGCTGACGCGCCGTGAGCCGCCGTTTGCCGTTGCCATATAACTGAACGGTGTCCCGAGCGACCGGCGCAGGCGCTTGGTTGGCGTGGTCGGTCCACTGGGGACACGAACCGGGACTGCCACGGACATGCGGTCACCCCGCCATCGAGGTCAGGGCACACGGTCCGTGCGTTACCTGGCTCCCCGAGACAAGGTCGCCTACGTGCACTTCCGTCCCGTGAAGGGCACTGTGGCCACGTTCGTGAAATAAGGGCGTTCGGTGATGAAGGTCGAGAGCACGGCACCGCGGACACAGGGGCAGCCGGTCACGGCCGGTTGCCCCTCTGCCGTGTATGGCGAGGCCACGGCTCGCGCCGGTGACCGGACAGGCTCGTGGGATTATGAAGGTAACGAAACGGGAGTAGCGTTCTCGCTCAACTTCGGACGCGGGGAGCTCGAGTGGTCAACAGTGAGCCGGTGAGAGTCGCCTGGATAGGTACAGGAGTGATGGGCTCGCCCATGTGCGAGCATCTTCTTGACGCCGGCTACCGCGTAAAGGTGTTCAGCCGCACCAAAGAGCGAGCCCGTTCCCTGGTCGACCATGGCGCCGAGTGGAGCGCGTCGCCTGCGGAAGCGAGCGAGGGGTCGGACGTGGTGGTGACGATGGTCGGCTACCCGAGCGATGTCCGCGAAGTGGTCCTTAGCGACCAAGGGGTGCTTGCCACGGCTCGGAAGGGCTCGACGATCATAGATATGACGACGAGCGAGCCGCTGCTAGCACAGGAGATCTTCGAGGCGGCCGCCGCCAAGGGCGTCGGTTCGCTCGACGCACCTGTATCGGGTGGCGACGTCGGTGCTCGCAATGCATCCTTGGTGATCATGGTGGGTGGAGCCCAACAGGCATTCGACCGTGCTCTCCCGCTGCTGCAGCGGCTCGGGAAGGTAGTGACGTTGGAGGGCGGGGCGGGTGCGGGGCAGCACACCAAGATGGTCAACCAGATTGCCATTGCCTCGGGCATGGTGGGGGTCTGCGAGGCACTCCTGTACGCCTATCGCGCCGGTCTGGACATTGCCAAGGTCCTCGAGACCATCGGGGCGGGGGCGGCCGGGTCGTGGTCATTGACCAACTACGGCCCTCGCGCCTTGCGCGGGGACTTCGAGCCCGGGTTCAAGATCGACCATTTCATCAAGGACCTCGGGATCGCTCTAGCGGAGGGGCGAAGAATGAAGCTGGCGCTACCGGGGCTGGCACTGGCGGAGCAGCTTTACGTCGCCGCCAGTGCGCAGGGGCGTGGGCAAAAAGGTACACACGGTTTGGTCCTTGCCTTGGCCGAGCTGTCCGATATCGATTGGCAGCCCTCAGGCTCCTAGGGCGGAATTCCGGCGCCAACCGATGCCGTCTGGTCCAATTGGCTTCGGAAAACGTATAAAAAACCCAAGCGTCGCGCGACCGTGGACGATTGGTCCGAACGACGCCACTCGGGAGGGAGCTAGTAACAGATCGGGATTGACGATGGATCTCCTGGAGGCAAAGGTTCATGTATGACCGACCAACCCGACGACGTCGCCGAACCCTTTGCTCGCAGCTTCCCGGCCGTTTACCTCAGGTTCCACCGGCGCGACGAAAAGGGCGCCCAGCTTCCTAGCGCCTCGCGAGCGGTCCTCCAGCACCTGGCGCTATCGGGGCCCGTAACGGTCGGAGAGCTCTGCGATCATCTCGACCGCGCCCAATCGGTAGTCAGCGACATCGTGGCGCATTTGGAGCAGAAGGGCCTTGTGGAGCGCCAGGACGACCCCGACGACCGGAGGCGCCGGCTGGTGTGGCTGTCCCCCTTCGGCCGTAACTTTCTCCAGCATGACCAAGAGATCCTGTCGGTCGGCCTGCTTCGGTCAGCCTTCGCGGCGATGGCTCCCGCCGACCGAGCGGCACTCGCCCGAGGAATGCAGGCACTTCTTGCGGCAGACGAGGCCGTGCGTGCACGCCCCGCGCTCCCGACCCATCGAAAACCAACGAGAAAGGACAGCACATGACGGATGCCCACACCTGCGAGAGCTGCGGCATGCCCATCGAAACCGGCCGCTACTGCTCTTATTGCACCGACGGAACAGGCGCTCTGCAGTCTTTCGACGAGCGTTTCGAGCGCATGGTCGCTTGGCAGGCGCGAAGCCAGCCTGAGGCCAGCAGAGCCGACCTCGAGGCGTCCACCCTCGCCTACCTGTCCACCATGTCGGCATGGCGCGACCATCCGGGTGTCGAAACTGCCCGGCGCGAGCGGGGGACAAGAGACTGATCGCCTGCCCCCAACATCGTCCACCGGGGGTACAGCCCGCCTGATGCCGGCTCTCTGGCCGCACGAGCTACATCGGCGATGTCTGAGGTGCCCCTACTCGACCGAGTTAGGTATGCCTTATAAAAGCTACATTGGGTACATGAGGTCCATATGACACGGGTCGTCGCCTCGGGGCTGAAGAAGTCCTTCGGTGACCATGTCGTGCTGGACAACCTCGACCTGGAGGTGCCAGAGGGTTCGCTGACCGCTGTCCTGGGGCCCTCCGGCAGCGGCAAGACCACCCTGCTGCGCCTGGTGGCGGGTTTCGACCGCCCTGACGAGGGCCAAATCTCGATCGGAGGGACTGTGGTGGAAGATGGGCACACACACCTCCCGCCCGAGTCCCGCCGGGTGGGCTATGTCCCACAAGACGGTGCCCTTTTCCCGCATTTGAACGCGGCAGGCAACATCGGCTTCGGGCTGCCGCGCGCTGAGCGCAAGAGCGGGAGAGTCGAGGAACTGCTCGAGCTCGTGGGCCTCGCCGGGGAGGGCCAGCGTTACCCCCACCAGCTATCAGGTGGGATGCAGCAACGTGTCGCCCTCGCCCGGGCGCTGGCCACCCGGCCAAGTTTGGTGCTGCTGGACGAGCCGTTCGCCTCCCTCGATGCAGCCTTGCGGGCGGAGGTGCGCGCCGATGTGGCGAGGGTATTGGCCGGCACCGGGACGACGGCCGTGCTGGTAACCCACGACCAGGATGAGGCCCTTTCTCTCGCCGACCGGGTGGCGGTGCTACGGGGCGGCCGGGTCGCGCAGTGCGCCGGCCCCGAAGAGATCTACCTCGACCCGCTGGACCCGGCTTTGGCCAGCTTCGTGGGGGACGCCAACCTGCTCCCGGGGACCGTGAGGAGTGGGATGGCGGTGACGGCGCTCGGCCCGCTGGCGATCGCCGACGCGAGCACCCCAGTGCGTGAATCGGAGGAGGTGCTCGTGCTGGTGCGTCCGGAGCAGGTCGAACTACATGCGGTCAACGGCGCCGGGGGTCTTACTGGCCGAGTGGTCAACTGCCACTACTACGGCCACGACATGCTGGTGATGGTAGAAATGGCGGGGGCGGCGGGCGGCCGCTCGTTGCTCAGTGCCAGGCTCACCGGGCGGTCGCCGCTCGCTACGGGAAGCGCTGTGACGGTCGCCGTCGGTGGCCCCGTGAAGGTCTGGCGGGCCTGAGTCTCGGCCCGGCGGTTGGGGCGTGAGGAGCGACTGAGGAGCGGCTGGGCTAAGGCTGGAGCGCCGGGTCAAGGGCGCCTATCTCGGCAAAACCCTTAGCCCTCAGCAGGCATGACGCGCACGTGCCGCATGGCCGGTCTCCCTCGCCAGGCTCGTAACAGCTGTGGGTCAACGAGTAGTCGACCCCGAGAGCGAGGCCGCGTTCGATGATCTGCGCCTTGGTCCAGTGGGCGAGCGGGGCGTGGATGCTCAGGTGCTGAAGCCCCTCGACCCCGGCCTTGGTGGCGATACCGGCCATCGCCTCGTAAGCAGCGAGGTACTCAGGCCGGCAGTCCGGGTAGCCGCTGTAATCGACCGCATTGACGCCTATGAAGATGTCGCTAGCGCCGAGGGTTTCCGCCCAAGCGAGGGCAAAGGACAAAAAGATCGTGTTGCGGGCCGGCACATAGGTCACCGGGATCCCAGGCGTGAGGTCCTCCACGTGTGCGTGGTGGGGTACGTCGATGTCGCCCGTGAGCGCCGACCCGCCGAAGGCCCGCAGGTCAATGTCCATCACGATGTGCCTTGCTACGCCGATGGACTCGGCGACGCGGCGAGCGGCTGCTATTTCGACCTCGTGGCGCTGGCCGTAGCGGAAGCTCAAGGCATACGGCCGGTAGCCCTCCGAAATGGAAATGGCGAGGGTGGTCGCTGAATCGAGCCCTCCGCTCAGCAACACGACCGCTGCCTTGCCTAGCGCCGCCTTGCCTGGGCGCTTCACATCGCCGGCCATGACCCCAGCTCCCTACGGTGCAGCGCTATCTCCACAAATGGTCGGTATGTGGCGACAGGTCACGGAAGTCCGTGCCCGGGTCGTCGAGGCGTTCGTAGCAGGACTGCAGCCCGACGCGCCCCGGCCCCAGACCCGGAGCCAGAGGTAGCGGTTCCCCCAGGTGCGCCACAGCTTCATGCCGGCTGCGGGGTACTCGACGTGGAGCTGCATCCCGACCGTGGGGTCCTTGAAGAGCAGGGCCGGCGGCTTGATCAGGATCGACTCGCCTTCTGCCAGCTCGCGCATGTAGGCGTTGCCGCTCGCTTGGACCATCACGAGGCCCGGTTGGTCACCCGCTTGGAACCGGTCGAGGAACTGGCCTACCGGGTAGTGCCACTCCTGCTGGTTGTTGTCCCGGCCACGGTCACGGTCCATCCCAGGCGCACCCGCCATCTGCATGCCCATCTTGAGCAAACTTCCTCCGGCCGACATCTGCTGCTGCTGGCCACCCGACGTCATGAACCAGACGTTGGTCGGTTGCCAGTCGTAAACGACGCCTTTGGTGGCAACCAGAAGGGTGTGCTCGCGGACGTCGACAGCCGCCCCGCGCTGTAGCGGCAGGGCGATGAGCTCGCCGGGTTCGTCGTGGGAAAAGGCGATCCGCCCGGGCCCATCGGCAGTGAGCATCACGAGGGGCATGCCGGCACGGTGCCTGGCCCACGGTTTGCTGAGGGGCATGGCGTCGACGTGGACGCTGGGCTCCTGCCACAACAGCATGTTCTGGGTGAAATAAACGCCGTCACCGGAGGCGAGGCTCATCTCGGCGACCGGCACCAGTCGGCCCTCGACCTGAGCCTTCGACTGCCCGAACTGGATGCGGGCCATGTCGGCGATCGAGGGCAGCTCGGTCCACCCCGACGCCGTGGTGCGAAGCTGGATGTTGACCGGCGCGCCGCAGGTTGGGCAGCTCGTCTCGGCCCCGGTGGAGGTCTGCTTGCAATAGGGGCAGGTGTAGGTGCTCTGGGCTGCGGCTGTGTCGGTCATCTCCCTATCACTCGCTCCCGGTCTTGTGGGGCTGGAACATCGACTGGATCCCGACCCGCCCCGGCCCGGTCATGCGGAACATCGTGGACCCTCCCCCGCCGACCAGCGCAGAAGCCACTCCACCAATGCCGCCGCCCGAACGCAGGCTCCCGGCCGCCTGCGCGAGGCCGCCGACGTTGACCATCGACGTGACGCTCTTGAGGCGCCCGAACATGCCGCCTTTTTTCGGGGGCTCCGCAGCAGGGGCGGCAGCGGCTGCCGCGGGGCCTCCTGCGCCGTCGTCCGCGGGCGGCGGGGCGGCTCCACCACTGTCCTCGATCCGGCCTTTCATGTTGATGCTGGTGACCTCCATGGTGACCTTGGAGTCCTTGTAGAAGAACGCACCGGGGTCGATGAGGATGGTTTCGCCCTCGCCGAGCGTGCGTTGGAACACGTTGCCGTAGCCGTGCAGGACCAACAGGCCGGGAGCGGACTCGGCGACGAAGCGGTCGAGGTACATACCCGCGTCCGCAGCGAGCATTACGCGGAACCCGCCGATCTTCTCGTAGGTGAAACCCAGCGAACCGCTGGCGAGAACGAGCGCATGTTCGCGCACGTCGACTTCCGCCGGCGCCTCGACGGGGATCACGACCAGCTCGCCCGTTGCATCGCGCGAGAAGGCGACCCGCCCTGGGGCGTGGGCGACACTGAGCACGAACGGCATGCCCGACACGAGCCGCCTGGCCCCGCCAGGTGTGCTCAATACCGACATGGGCACCGTTTCGTCCTTCCAGAGCATCGTGTGGTGCTCGAAGAACACCGTGTCCTCCCCCGCGAGCGTTACCTCCGCGACGGGCACGACGCCGGCGTCCAACTGGCAGCCGCTCGCCGACCAGTGGAACTGGGTCAGGTCCCGCAGGCGAGGCGCCTCCCGCCACCCACTGTCGGTCACCGCGTCGCGCACGTCGAGCGGGGCCCCGCAGCGGTCGCACGTGCGAGCCGAGCTCGGGCTCTGGGCGTGGCACCAACGGCACTGGATGCGCTGCTCGACGTCGGTCATAAGCTGCCTCACCCCCGCTGGATGGCTAAGACGTCCGAACGTTACCACGGCAGGCGTACGCCCCCAAAGGCGACGGCGGTGCAGGCACGCTCGTCGAGGCCGCCCAAGCGCGAGCGGCCTCTTCATCAAGCCTTAAACGCCACGCAACGTAGCCGAAACCGAGCCAGACCCAAACTGGGGGATGCCCAGTGCACATCCTGACTGGGCCGATCGCCGTCGAAAAGACCCGCCCAGGCGACGTGCTCGAAGTCCGCATCCTGTCGCTCCGGCCGAGGTTTGGGTTCGGTTCCAACCTGGCCGCCCACTGGGGCCTCCTGTACGGCGACACCGGCAAGGAACGGGTCACGATCTGGTCGATCGACCCCGAACTGATGACAGCCAAGGCCGCTTTCGCATACGACTGGAAAACGACCGAACTGGTGGACGAACCGGGCATCGTCGTCACACCTGGGTCGGTGGCGCGAGAGCCCACGATGAACGAGGTGGTGGTCCCGTTGCGGCCCCACCTTGGCACGATGGGCGTCGCGCCGGGCACCCCGGGACGGCACAGCAGCGTCCCGCCGGGCGCCCACGGCGGCAACATCGACAACTGGCGAGCGGGCGCCGGGACGACCATGTACTACCCGGTAGCGGTTCCCGGCGGTCTGCTTTCTGTCGGCGACCCCCACCTCTCCCAGGGCGACGGCGAGATCAGCGGGACAGCCCTCGAGGCATCGCTGGACGTGGTTCTCCAGGTCCGTGCCCGGCGCGACATACCCCTCGACGTGCCGACACTCGAAACAGCCACGCACTGGTACCTGCACGGCTTCGGCGACACCCTCGATGAGGCGATGAACCAAGCCGCCCGGGCTGCGCTTCGCTTCCTCGACAGGCGCTATGGGATGTCGCGCGACGATGCCTACTCGCTCATGAGCGTCGCGGGTGACTTCACCGTCACCCAGGTCGTCGACGGCCGCCGCGGCGTCCATGCCGGTGTCGCAAAGGCTCTCCTCGGGCACCAGTCCTAAGCACTCAGCCACCCGGCCCACTACTTAACGTCCCGGCGCACTACCCTCGGCGCTTATGGGAACGGTGATCGAATTTCCGAGCAATGGGACCGTGGGCCAGGGTTACCTCGCAACTCCGGAGGCGGGCACCGGCCCGGGCCTGGTTGTCATCCAGGAATGGTGGGGCCTCGTCGGGCACATCACAGACGTGTGCGACCGCTTCGCAGGCGAGGGGTTCGTAACCCTGGCGCCGGACCTCTACCACGGCGAGACGGCGAGCGAGCCCGATGAGGCCGGGAAGCTGATGATGGCGATGAGGCTCGACAAGGCGGGCAAGGACATGAGCGGCGCTCTCGAGGCCGTGGCCGCTCGCTCCAACGGCAAAGTTGGCGTCGTCGGTTTTTGCATGGGCGGCGGCCTCGCTCTGATGGTCGCGAGCCAGAGGCCCGACCTGGTCCGGGCCGTGGTGCCGTTCTACGGGGTGGTGCCATGGGAGGGAGCTCAGCCCGACTACGGCGCTATTACGGCTGCGGTGCTTGGGCATTACGCAGAACATGACGACTTTGCTTCCGCCGAGGTGGTGGCAGCCCTCGAGTCCACTCTTCGAGAAGCGGGGAACAACGACGTGATGTTCTGCACATATCCGGGCACGGTCCACGGGTTCTTCAACGACGAGCGCCCCGGCCAGCACGCTCCAGATGCCTCCGAAGTTGCGTGGGAGCGCACCATCGAGTTCCTTCACTCCCGCCTCGGCTAGGCAATCGTCACGCCGTCGCGTCCGTGAGGAAAACCAGCAGGCGCCTGGCGGATGGCCGCGAGATCATTTATTACGACGCCGTCACCACCGCCGCGCGCAACGCCGTGGACGGCAGGGATCTCCCGCCCTTGATCGCTGAGACCGAGCTGAGGTACGACCCCCTGCTGCAGAACTGGGTGATGTACGCCTCGCACCGCCAAGTCAGGACCTACCTCCCCGCCGCCGAAGACTGCCCGCTCTGCCCGTCCAGGCCGGGCCACCCAAGCGAGATCCCTGAAGCCGACTACGAGGTCGTCGTGTTCGACAACCGGTTCCCGGCCCTTACCGGCAAGGGCCGCTGCGAGGTCGTTTGCTATACGCCCGATCACAATTCCTCGTTCGCTCAGCTCACACCACAACGCGTCAGCCTCCTCCTCGAGGCCCTGATCGACCAGACCACGACCCTCGGCGCCTTACCCGGGGTCGAGCAGGTCTTCTGTTTCGAGAACGCAGGGGCCGAGATCGGCGTCACCCTGCAGCACCCGCATGGGCAGATATACGCGTACCCGTTCGTCACGCCCAGGACCGACAGGATGCTCGCCTCAGCGCGGGCCTACCGGCGGCGAACGGGGCGGGACCTGTTCGATGACATTGTTGCCGAAGAAATTACGGCCGGGTCGCGCCTGGTGCTCCGCACCGGCAGATGGACCGCGTTCGTGCCAAATGCAGCCCGTTGGCCTTACGAAATCCATTGCTACCCGAACGATCGCGTCCCCGACCTGGCGGCATTGGACGACGAGGCGCTCTCCGAGCTGCCCGAGGTACTGCTCGATCTCTTCGGCCGCTTCGCTCGCCTTTTCGACAAACCAGCGCCCTACATCGCGGGGTGGCACCAGGCTCCCGTGCGCAGGGGACGGAAGGACTTCGCTCTCCACTTGGAACTGTTCACCTTGAGGCGTTCGAACGACAAGATGAAGTTCCTTGCAAGCTCAGAGTCGGGCATGGACGCCTTTGCGAACGACATCATCCCCGAGGTTGCGGCGGCGCGCCTGCGGGAGCTCGGCCCGTCACCCGGGTAATGAGATGAGCGATGCCCCGTAATACCGCTGGCACCCGTAAAACGGCGAGCACCCGTAAAGAGAACGCTGGCGGTAAAAAGGCTGGCAAGGGAGAGATCTCCAGCTTTGAGGGGATCGCGGCGCTGTCGCTGGACGCGCTCAGCTCTGTGGCGTACGGGCCCGAGGCCATGCTGGTCGTGCTCGCCACGGCGGGTGCCGGCGCCCTGGCGAAGATCGAACCGGTCACCCTCGTCATCGTCGTGCTGCTGGTCATACTCGTCCTGTCCTACCGCCAGGTCATCGAGGCCTACCCCGACGGTGGCGGGTGTTACGCCGTCTCCAAGGCCAACCTTGGGCCGCGTGCAAGCCATCTCGCCGGAGCGTCCCTGGTAGTCGACTACACCCTCACCGTCGCCGTTTCCATCGCCGCTGGCGTGGCGGCGCTCGTCTCCGCGTTCCCCTCCCTGGCCCCGCACAGCCTGTTGATCTCGATGGCGGTGCTGGGGTTGCTGACCGCGGTCAACCTGAGGGGTATCGCTGCGAGCGCGAAGGCCTTCCTCCTGCCGACAGCCGTGTTCGTCCTCGGCATCTATGTCGTGATCGTCTCGGGGATGCTCCGATCGCACCCTGCGGCCAACGCCGGCATCCACCCAGCCGTAATACCCAAGGTTGCCGCAACTGTCGGCGTCCTGCTGCTGCTCAAAGCGTTCGCAGCGGGTTGCAGCGCACTGACCGGCATCGAGGCCATCGCCAATGACGTCCCGGTTTTCCGCGAGCCCCGCGCGAAGCGAGCGATGCGTACGGAGGTGATCCTGGGCGGGCTCCTCGGGACCATGCTGTTGGGCCTGGCTTTCCTGACGGTGCGGTTCCACATCGCCCCGAGCTCCCGGCAAACGGTCCTCAGCCAGATCACCGCGGCCTCCGTCGGGCGCAGCCCTATCTACTACGTGGTCGACCTGGCCACCACGGTGATCCTGGCACTTGCGGCTAACACCTCCTTTGGAGGGTTCCCCGTGCTGGCCAGCCTCCTAGCTCGCGACAACCTGCTCCCCCACGTGTTCGGGCTGCGGGGCGACCGCCCGGTGTTCCGCTATGGCGTGGTGATCCTGGCGGTCCTGGCCGGCGTGCTCCTGGTGGCAGTAGGTGCGAACACGGAGTCGCTCATACCGCTCTACGCGATCGGCGTGTTCACCGGGTTCACCCTCTCTCAGGGGGGCCTCGTCAAGCACTGGTGGCAGGAAAGGCCCAACCGCTGGTGGGCGCGTGCCGGGCTCAACGGGACCGGCGCCGCAATGACCGCTGTCGCCACGGTCATTTTCCTCATCAGCAAGTTCACCTCGGGCGCCTGGGTTGTAGTCATAGCCATCCCGGCCCTTATCCTGCTGTTTGCCCGCATCGAGCGGTACTACCGCAAGGCCGCGGCCGAGCTTGGCCTCGGCACCATTCCGCGGCGGCCCCGGGGCGGCAAAGGCATTGTCATCGTGCCCGTCGCACATCTGTCGCGCATGACCGAGTTTGCTCTCGACGCTGCTCTGTCCTTAAGCGAGGAGGTGATCGCGGTGAGCATCCAGTTCGACGACGCCAATGCGGCTGCACTAAAAGCGGACTGGGAGCGCTGGGACCCGGGAGTCGAGCTCGTCATCGTCCATTCGCCGAACCGGTCCATCACCACGCCGATGCTCGAGTACCTCGCTAGGCCGAAGATCCGCGAATGCCAGCAGGTGCTGGTCCTCATCCCCGAGGTCGAACCGAGCAAATGGCAGCACCGCGTCCTGCAGAACCAGCGCGACATCATCCTGGCCAACGTGCTCCGCCGGCGGACCGACGTAATCGTCGCCCGGCTACCGTTCCGCCTCTCGGGTGACTAGAGCCGGCCTCGGCAGTGAGTAGAGCCGGGCTGGCAGTGAGAGAGCCGGGCTCTTCGGGCTAAGGGCAGGTCTAGCTCGGGCCGCCGACTTGGCTTTGCTCGGCCTGCCCGACCTGGGTTTGCTCGGTCTGCCCGAGCTGGCTTCGCTCGGCCTGCCCGAACTGGCCGTTGGCCCGGTTGAGCGATGCGATCGCCGCAGGGCCGCTGTAGGCGTAGTGACCTGCCAGCTCGATCTGAGAGTCGATCAGCTCTGCAGCCGACCCGGCACCGGCGATGGTGCTTCGCCTGGACCGCGCGGACAACATGGCACCGGCGCGGGGGAGAGCCACGTTGGGCGAGCCCCCCGGGAGTGGGTCGACGGCCTGTTTGTTCTTCCACGCCCCCCGGGCATACTGGGCGGCAAGGAACGGTTTGGGCTCGTCAGCGCAAGCGCACGCCACCGCCTTGCCGACGAAGGGGTCTGCTGCGCCGGCCGTGACCGACAGGTGCAGCTTCTCGTCGGTGTAGGTGACCGCACCGCCGCCGCCGAGCTCTGCTGGGAACCCGAAGATCCCTAGACGGCGCGCCAGGTCCACGAGGTCTGTCTCGCTTGCCGGTATTGCGCCTTCTACGGTGCCCAGCCCGGTGATCTTGGCAAAATCGGTGCCGTAGGCCCGCGACAGGACCAGCGTCACAGCATGGAGCTCGCCCGCCGTCGCGCGGCCTAGAGCGTAAGCCCGTGAGGTCGCCAAGCCGAGGTAAGCCAGTTGCGCCAAGGCCGCGTCGCTCTCGGCGCCGAGGACCTGTTCGGCGTAATCAGCTGTGATTAGCCGAGCGAATTGTGGGGATAATCCATCGAGCAGATTGTGGAGGGTACGGTTCGTAGGCCCGAAACGGTGCCAGAGGACGACACCGGCCGTGAAGAGTAGCGCCACGGAGGCGATCACTAAGAGGGCAATCCCAGAGGGCAATGCGTTCGCGCTCATGCTCGTACCTCAGGTGTGGTTTCGGCATCTCCAAAGATCAGCAGTAGGCCTGGCGCGGACTTTTCTCGATCTAGAGGTCCGTCCCTCGACCTAGCGCCCTCAGTAGCCGGACTACCAGAGCTGAGGGGGCCCCGCCGGCGTCCTCGCTACGGTCAGCGGACTTGGTCGCCCACAGCGCGGCGTTAACTCCGAGCCACCGTAACGGTTCAGGCTCCCACCTGGGCGAATGGTGCCCGACCCAGGGGAGCCCGACGAGCTCGCTGTCTCGCCCGAGGACTAGGTCGGCAAGTGTCCCGGCGGACCTGGGCCGGGGTGCGCGCCGCCACGACCGTCCCACCTTTGGTGAACCCGCAATCGATCCCTTCGGCGGCGGCGGCTTGGCCGACCTCATCGACGGTGCCCTGCATGGCCAGGTGCATGGCCCGGGCCGCCTCGACCCCGTGGTCCCGCGCAATGAGCGTGCCAGGTGCAGAGAACAGCGCCGAGCACCAGCCCCCGTTCCTTCCCGAGGCACCGTAGCCAGCGACCTGGCTTTCCAGGAGGGCGACCCGCGTGCCAGGCGCCGCCCGGAGCAGGTAGTACGCAGTCCAGAGCCCGGTGAACCCCGCCCCCACCACAGCCACATCGACGTCGATGTCCCGCTCCAGCGCACCCCGCGGCGACAATTCCCCCGGGAGCCCGGCCCACCAAAGAGACAGAGACCGCATGCGCACCTCATCCGCAGGGTTCACGTCCGCTTTATGATATTGGAGCCGCGTTCCGGCGCGACGACCGAACGGGACTTTTGACCGCCGAAATGGAGTGGGGGGAACCGCTACGCGAGAACTACGGAATTTCATCCACGGGGAAAAGGTCACCTCCGAGGGAGCTAAGACCGCTCCACTCGTAGATCCGAGCACGGGGGAGGTTTTCGCCGAGGCACCTGTATCTTCGCCCGAGGATGTCCAGCGAGCACTCCTTTCCGCGAAAGACGCTTTTGGTAAGTGGAAACGCTCGACGCCTTCGGAACGTAGCCTCGCGCTGTTCCGCGTGGCCGACGCAATAGAGGCGCGGGCCGAGGAGCTCGTCCGGGTTGAATGCGAGAACACCGGCAAGCCTTTTGCGGTCACGATGGCCGAGGAAATCCCGGTTATGGTCGACCAGATCCGCTTTTTCGCCGGTGCTGCCCGCCTCTTGGAAGGACGAGCGGCAGCGGAGTACATCGCGGGGCACACTTCCTATGTCCGGCGCGAACCTGTGGGAGTCTGCGCGGCCGTAACGCCGTGGAACTACCCGATGATGATGGCGGTCTGGAAATGGGCACCCTCGATCGCCGCCGGCAACACGATGGTCCTGAAGCCCTCCGACACAACCCCGGTAAGCACTTTGCTGCTCGCCGAAATCCTCGCCGAGCACCTTCCGCCGGGCGTCCTCAACGTTGTCTGCGGCGACCGCGGCACGGGCCGGCCCTGGTCGCCAACAAGATCCCGGCCATGGTGTCCATCACCGGGAGCGTACGCGCCGGGATGGAGGTGGCCACCTCGGCCGCAGGCGACCTGAAACGCGTGCACCTCGAGCTTGGTGGCAAGGCCCCAGTCATTGTCTTCGACGACGCGGACGTGGGGCCCACGGCGGAGGGCATAGCAATGGCGGGCTACTTCAACGCCGGGCAGGACTGCACGGCGGCAACGCGAGTGCTGGTTTCTACCCGCGCCCGTGTCGATCTCCTTGATGCCCTGGTGGAGCAAGCGCGAGCCACAAAAGTAGGCCCCTACGGCCAAGACGACGCCGTCTACGGGCCTCTCAACAACGCGGCCCAGCTCGAACGGGTTCGTGGCTTCCTGCAGCATGCGCCCAGCCACGTGGAGGTGCTCACGGGAGGCGAACAGGTGGGAGACCGTGGGTATTGCTTTGCGCCAACGGTGGTCGCCGGCCTCCGCCAAGACGACGAAATGGTCCAGCAGGAGATCTTCGGGCCGGTGATAACGGTGCAGACGTTCGATGACGAGGCACAAGCACTGGAATGGGCCAACGGCGTCGAATACGGGCTGGCGGCAAGCGTGTGGACACGCGACCACGGCCGCGCCATGCGCATGTCGCGCGACCTCGACTTCGGCTGCGTTTGGGTCAACACGCACATCCCCCTTGTCGCCGAAATGCCCCACGGCGGTTTCAAGCACTCTGGGTACGGAAAGGACCTCTCCGTTTATGGTCTCGAGGACTACACGCGTATAAAGCATGTAATGAGCAATATCGAGGGGGGAACATAAGCGCCATTTCAGGTGCCATCAGTACCGACGCTGCCAGAGCGCAACGGCTGGACAAAGGGCTCAAGGACGGTGCCCTTGGCCTACTTTCAAGCACTGTTGTCGGTGTCGCCTCCACCGCGCCCGCATACAGCCTCGCCGCCACGCTCGGCTTTGTCGTCGTGATCATCGGTGTGCGGTCGCCGATCGTGACGATCCTCGCGTTCGTCCCGATGTTGCTGATCTCGTTCGGCTACAAAGAGCTCAATAATGCCGACCCGGACTGCGGCACGACGTTCACCTGGGCTACCAGAGCGTTCGGGCCGAGGGCCGGCTGGATGGGCGGATGGGGGATCGTAGCCGCCGACATCCTGGTGATGCCGAGCCTCGCTCAGGTGGCAGGCCAGTATGTTTTCTTGCTTTTCGGCGCCAAGGGCATCGGTTCGCAGCCGAGCAGCGGTTGGGTACTGCTCGTCGGGGTGGTGTGGATCGTAGCCATGACGGCTATCTGTTATGTGGGTATTGAGATATCTGCAAACTTCCAAAAGGCACTACTCGGTGTCGAGCTCACCATGCTTGTGGTGCTTTCCGTAGTGGCTCTTGTAAAAGTGGCGGGCGGATCTGCCCCGGTCGGGCACCTGACGCCGGCGTGGTCGTGGTTGGACCCCTTCGGTGGCTCGTTCTCCAATTTCGTCGACGGCCTGACCCTGATGCTGTTTATCTACTGGGGCTGGGACACCTCGGTGTCGGTCAACGAGGAGACCGCCAACAAGCACGTCTTCCCTGGGCGCGCGGCGGTGATATCCACGGTCGTGCTGTTGGCGGTCTACGAGCTCGTGATCGTCGCGACGCAGTCCTACGCCGGCCTAGGGACAAAGGGCATCGGGCTGGGGAACCCCACTCACCAAGGAGACGTGCTGTCAGCTCTCGGCGGGTCGATATTCGGCGCTTCCGGGTTTGGCAGCTTCCTCACCCACCTGCTGCTCCTGATGGTGCTCAGCTCGGCCGCCGCCTCCACCCAGACCACGATCCTGCCCACCGCGCGAACGACACTTTCGATGCGGTTTACAAGGCGTTGCCCCCACAGTTCGCCAAGATCCACCGACGGTTCCTTACCCCGAGCGTCTCGACCGTGGCGATGGGAGCCGTCTCGATCGTCCTGTACGTGGTCATGAACTTCATCTCTGCCGGCACCGTGATATCCGACTCGGTGACCGCTCTGGGCGTGCTGATCGCTTTTTACTACGGGTTCACCGGGCTCGCATGCTTCTGGTACTACCGCCGGACGCTCACCCAGTCCGTACGGCACCTTTTCATGCGGGGGATCCTGCCGTTGGCGGGATGGGCGATCATGTGGTCGATCGGCGGTTACAGCTTGGTCCAGGACTGGAAGCCGAGCAGCAGTTTCACGTCCTGGCGCGTGCCCGGTCTCCACTGGCAGGTAGGGGGGAGCTTCCTGCTCGCTGCAGGGTCCCTGCTGATCGGGGTACTCGTCATTATCGTTTACCCGGCCATATCCCCTCCCTTTTTCAGGGGGGAGGTGTTGAACGCGAGCACGGCAACCCTCGTACCTGAAGACATCGGGCTACCTGTCGGCCTCTTCGGCATCGACCCAAGTGAGAGCGCCGATTGAGCATCTGGGCGCGGTACCGGCCCACACCTCTTCGGCCGTTCTACTGACACTTTTTGTTGCCTATCGCGCTTTTTGGTCCGCAGTTAGCTCGCGACAGCGAGAACCGACGAGCGCCCGGAGTGCGGGCGCCGCATGTACAGGGCCATTGCTGCGCTCGTCAGCGCCGCGTAGCCGCACCAGACAGATGCGAACCCGTCGATGGTCAATTTTGCAATAACGATCACCGCTACCAGGTTGATGATCCCGTAGAAGGCTATGAGCCGATAGCCCGACGCCAGCCACGCACCGCAGACGGCGACTACGTAGAGGCTTATGACAATGGCCGAGTGGCTGAGACGGAGGCTGTAGGCGAGGTGATAGGGCTCGAGCCGCACGCCGACGGGGCCGTGCAACATTGCTGCAAGAAGGGCGAGGGCGACCGCGGTCCCGATCACCACGAAAGGTGCGATCATCCACCGCCGACGCGCCGTCGGCTCGAGAAGCATGACCGCGGTAGGGACAAAGATCGGCAGCACGACGAAGGCGATCAAAAGGTAAACCCACATCGCGGCTCTTCCGGCACCGGCGCTGATGTGGCCTTGGAGCCCCCACCAAACGAAGGCCTCGACGAACTGGTGGAAGCCGAGGAGCACCGGTAACGCGCACAGCGCGATGTGGGTGTTGCGCCCGTCGCGGTGTAGCAGAACGTCGACCCCGATGCCGCTAACTACTATCCCGCCGACGAGATCTGCATGCGGCGAGAAGCACATAGGTTCGACCCTACGGCCGATCCGGGCCGGACCGCGCCAGACGAGGACGAATCTCTAAGTTTCAGGTGCCGGGGAGGCTGATCGCGTTGGCGGGTACTGCCGGTAATTGCGCGTCCCCGAAGTCGTTGAACGTGAGCAAGTCCTGCAAGTTTTTCCCTTGGACGTACAGCATGTACGGGCGCCCGATAGCTGCGACGTACAAACTGTCCCCTTCTGGGTCGGTGAGCAGGATAGTTTTTTTCCCGTGCACCGTGACGATGCCTCCAGCCTTCGAAATGTGAGTGGCGGTGCCGGGGAAAAACTCGGCTACGAAATCCGTGGTAATGGTCAGGGCGGCGAAGTTTGAAAAATCGGTGTTGCTTGCGGGTGCTTTTATCCAGCGGTTGGCCACCATCTGCGCCGTTGCCTGGCTCCCGGTCAATTTCAGCCAGCTCGCTTCGTTGGCCCTGATGTACACAGTGCCAGCGGCAACGACGAGCTTCAGGGTGGCACCCGGCACCGAGACATCTCCCCCACCCCCGGTTGCAGACAGGCTGAGGCTGAACGACGAAGCCGTGGCTTTGCCTCCGACCATACCTACGACGTGAAAGCTCTTGACGCCTTTCATAGCCGTTTCCGAAGCGACGATGACCTGCGTCGCGGTCTTGCCCTGCTCACTGGCGTTGGTCAACCTGGCGCCATCGGCAAAGGGGACCGACAAGAGGGCGACAAGGCTCAAGGCGAGCCCGCGGCTCCATGGAGGCATCAGGCGAGGCTACCAGTCAGCCCCAACGCGGCTCCCTGGGCTTCACTGCTCCCGGGACGTCGCCTCGCATGTGCGTACGATGAGAGCCAATGAGCCCACAACCACAGGCAGCTACCGCTGTGCCGGCTGGCCAAACCGGGGCCGGGCAAAGCGCGGACGGCTCCGGAGGCGAGCGGCCGGCGGTCATCCACACCGAGCAGCTGACAAAGGTCTACCCGGGAGCTGACTTCGCGGCGGTTGACAGGTTGGACCTCGACGTACGAAGCGGAGAGATCTTCGGGCTGCTCGGGCCGAACGGAGCAGGAAAAACGACTACAGCGGGGATGCTCACGACGAGGGTGGTGCCGACCTCGGGACGCGCCTTCGTCGGCGGTGTCGACGTAGTGGCGCACCCGGCCCTTGCGAAGCAGCTCAGCGGCATGGTGTCCCAGCAGAACACGTTGGACCGCCAGCTCACGGTCTGGGAGAACCTCTACTACCACGGCAGGCTGTTCGGCATCGGCTCGAAGGAGTCACGCCGTACCAGCGACGAGCTGCTCGCGACGTTCCAGCTATCGAAATGGGCCAAGGCCTCCGTCTACGCATTGTCTGGCGGGATGGCACAGCGCCTCATGGTTGCCCGTGCCATCTTCCACCGGCCGACAGTGCTTTTCTTGGACGAACCAACAGCCGGCCTCGACCCCCAGAGCCGCTTGGCGCTGTGGGATCTTCTCGGTGAGCTCAACGGGAACGGGCAGACGATCATGCTCACCACGCACTACATGGAGGAAGCCGACAAGTTGTGCGAGCGTGTAGCCATCATGGACCACGGCAAGATCCTGGCCTTGGGCACGCCCGCGGCCCTAAAACAGAGCGTGGGAGCTGACACGGTCGTCACGGTAAAGACCGCTGAACGCACCGAAGCATTGGGGGAGCTCCTGAAGGGTGAGATCGCGGGCATCACCCTCGCCCGTACCGTCGACGGCGCCCTCCAGCTTCACGTCCAGGGGAACGACCGCCTCGTCCCGAGGATCGTGACAGCCGCCGAGCGGGGTGGGTTCGCAATCCTGGACTTCTCGATCGCCGAGCCAAGCCTTGAGACCGTCTTCATCAACCTGACGGGCAAGGAGCTGCGCGACTGATGGCGCTCACGACCGCGGCTCCTACCTCAACCTTGCACATAGGGGACCGACCGCTCCGTTCGGTCGCGGCGGCGAGCTGGACCGCGCTCGGAGCGCTCATGACGCGCGACCTACTCGTGCTGCGCAAGCACTGGTGGGAGTTCGTCCTTCGCACCCTGATCCAACCGTTCCTGTTGTGTTTTGTATTTCTCTTCGTGTTCCCCAAGATCGGTCAGGGCATCGGAGGGCTCGGGGCCACGGCACAGTCGGCCTTTGCAACCGTGCTCGTCCCCGGGGTGGTCGGGATTTCGGTGATGTTCCAAGGCGTGCAGTCGATCGCGCTGGCGATGGCCTCGGAGTTCGGTTACACACGCGAGATCGAGGACCGGGTCCAAGCTCCCTGCCCGATCTGGCTCGTCGCGATGGCCAAGGTGCTATCGGGGGCGGTGCAGGGTGTGCTGTCTGCTGCCATCGTGTTGCCTATAGCCTCGGTCGTTCACGCCGCGGGAGTACACGCGCACCTGCAGCTGCACTGGGTGATAATCGTTACCCTCGTGCCGCTGGCGGCCATCGCAATGTCTGGTCTCGGCCTGGTACTCGGCACCAGTTTCGAACCTCGCAACATCGGCCTCATGTTCGGTTTCATCATCTTGCCCGTTACCTTTTTGGGTTGCACGTATTACCCCTGGACCCGTCTCGCGCCGGTGAAGATCGGAGGGTTCCACTGGCTGCAGACGGTCGTGCTCGTCAACCCGCTCGTCTATGTGAACGAGGGCATGCGGGCGGCGTTCACCGCTTCATCGCATATGCACCTGTACGTGATCTACCCCGTCGTAACCGGCTTCGCCGTGGTGTTCCTCGGCTTGGGTTTGCGTAATTTCTACCGCCGAGTGCTTTCCTGAGCAGCGGCCCGTCCTATCGGGGCGGGGTGGGAGGTGCCCTATCGGGGCGGTCGGAGCCCGTCGAGGATCATGGCAAGGAGGCGCTCGCCCTGGGCTTCGGTGAGAGTCGCGCTTGTGCACATCGGGCCGAGGATTTGCATGAGGTCTGACCCGTCGAGATCGGTGCGGGCCACGCCGGCTTGCTGAGCTCGGCCGAGGACGGTGTCAACTGCCTTGTTGATGCGCTCCCGGGAGGCCACCTTTAGCTGAGGGTTCTTGTCGAACGCCTCATGTAGCTCATTGAGGAAGGTCCGCTTCACCTGCCCGTAGCGGAGGAAGGCCTCGAGCCACACGACGAGCGCCTGCCATGGCTCATTATGGGCGACGGCCTCTTCGGCTGCGCAGATCAGCTCGTCGACGTCGGTCCGGTAGACGGCTTCGACGATGTCGATCCGCTTGGGGAAGTGGCGGTAGAGAGTGCCCACGCCCACTCCTGCCTTCTTGGCTATCGCCTCCATGGACGCCCCGCCGCCGCACTTCGCGAACACGTCGCGAGCAGCCGTGACCAGCCGTTCGTTGTTGCGCCGGGCATCGGCACGCATGCACCGCCCGGCGTCGCCGGCATCCTCAATTGCCAGCTCATCGGGGGTACCTAAGGCGGTCATTTGCTGAGCAGTCATTGCTTCGGCGCCTCCGGGCCGTTAACCACTTGCAAAACGGAGGGAGCCTCCGTATACTAAGTGGAGGAAGCTTCCGGTTACTTAACAGGATACCAGCGAAAAGGTCGAAGTCAATGCCCCCCACATCAGTTCTCGAGCCGAGACGAGCCCCAGTCAGCCACCTTGTGGAAGGTTGGTCTGGAGCCGTCAGGCGTCGTCTTGTCAACCCCTCTGTGTTCTTGTTCGTCATCCTTACAGCCCAGCTCATGGTGGTCCTCGACGCCACAATTGTCAACGTCGCCCTGCCGCACATCCAGCGGGGCCTGGGCTTCTCGAGCACCGGCCTGTCGTGGGTGCTGAACGGCTACATCCTCACCTTCGGCGGGCTCTTGTTACTCGGTGCTCGCGCTGGTGACCTCCTCGGCCGGCGCCGCACGTTCCTCCTCGGTATAGCGATCTTCTCCCTCAGCTCGCTGGTCGGCGGGTTCGCCGCGGACAGTTGGATGCTGCTCGCTAGCCGCGCCATGCAGGGCGTCGGCGCCGCGCTCGCAGCGCCTTCTTCGCTGGCTCTGCTCACGTCGGTCTTCCCTGAGGGCCAGCAGCGTGTGCGGGCCATCGGGTTGTTCACCACGGTGTCGGCCGCCGGTGGAGCGACAGGCCTGGTAGCGGGAGGTTTTCTGACCGAGTTCCTGTCATGGCGGTGGGTGATGTTCGTCAATGTCCCGATCGGGCTTGCCGTGTGGTCCATTGGCCGCATTGTGCTCGTTGAGACCGACCGCCGTCGTGGCCGCTTCGATATCGCCGGCGCGATCACCTCCACTACCGGCATGACCGGCGTCGTGCTCGGGCTCGTCGAGGCTGGCAGCAGCGGATGGGGCGACCCCCTCACCTTCTGCTCGCTGACCGCGGGAGTGCTCCTGCTGGCGGCGTTCGTGCGGATCGAGGCTCGCGCCGAGGAGCCGATCCTGCCGCTTCGGCTGCTGTCCAACTCCACCCGCAACACCGCCAACGTCGCCCGCGGCCTTGTCTACGCGGGGATGTACGGGATGTTCTTCTTCCTGTCACAGTTCCTGCAAGACGTCGAGGGTTACTCACCCCTGCGGGCCGGGGTCGCGTTCCTGGCGGTGCCCACGTCGGTGTTCCTCGCGTCGCAGCTCACAAGCCGGTACCTCATGCCCCGCGTCCCGCGGAAACCTCTGATGCTGTCCGGGATCGCCCTTGCGACAGCGAGCCTCGTGCTGTCTAGCCGCCTGCATGCCGGGACGTCGTACCCGCACATCTTCCTCTGCCTAGTGCTGTTGGGACTTGGAACTGGGATCTCGCTCGTCAGCCTCACATCAGCGTCGCTCGCCGGCGTGGCGCCGTCCGACGCAGGGGCGGCCTCAGGGCTTGTCAACGCCGTGCAGCAGCTCGGCGCGGCGTTCGGCCTCGCCGTGCTGGTGACGGTCTTCGGCGGGGTTACCCACCACGCCCAGTTCGGTACCGGCAGTACCTTGGCCAGTGCTCAGGCGCAGTCCGTCCTGGTCCACGGGCTCGACGACGCGTTCACCGCTGGGGCCGTGTTCGCGGTTATGGCATTGGCCCTGGTCGCCCTCGTCGTTCGTCCCGTGGTGAGGCCGGTCCTCGTGCTCAGCGCCGAAGTGGACGCAAACGCATGAGGCACTCTCAGGTCGTCCGGCCCTAATGGACCTAACCTGACCTCGTCGGGCCTCCGGTCCCGGGCCGTTTAGCCGGGCCTACATCTCCGGCGTCGGGGAACGTCTTTCCACTTTGCGGGCTGAGCGCAGTTGCTTGGCCCGCAAACGGCGTTCACGGGACGCCTGGGTTGGCAGCGTAGGCCGGCGAGGGCGGTCAACGCGGAGAGCTTCGTCCAGGCGCTCCGAAAGGCGTTCCAGTGCCAGCTGGCGGTTGCGAGCTTGCGAGCGTTCATCGGTCACGACGATACGCAGCGCTACGCCGAGCTTCTCGAGGAGGCGGGCCCGCTGGCGCGGACCGAGCACACCCGAGCGGGCGATGTCGAAGATCAGCTCCACTCTCGTATTGGCGGTATTCGCGTGCTGCCCGCCAGGCCCACCGCTCGCGCTAAAACGCCACTCCAGCTCGCCTGCCGGGATAACCAGGTGACGGCTTCCAACCCGCAAGCCGCCTGTCGCGGCCCGCAGGCCGTCTGTCGCGAGAGGCAACCTCGGTCAGGAAGCGGGCGAGGTCAGCGTTCTTATGAACGCAAGGCCACCGTCGACGGCTGCCTTACCGAGACGACGCCCTATCTCGGCGCCGACAACCCCTCCAATTACGGCGCCCACAACCGGCCCAACGAAGGGGACCGGCACCACGGCGCCAAGAAGACGAGCTCCCGACATTGCCCCCGCCACAGTCCCTGCGGTACCCCCCGCTTGCTTGGCCCGCTGTTCGAAATCCTCGTCCACGGCCCACCTCCTGCTCGTTTGCAGCCAGCCTAACCGATCCCCTGAAAACGGGATCACTCGTCGCCGGTCAGCTCGAGCCCAAAAGCAGGGGCGCCGTCCTCTCCGTTTGCGACTATTTGTGCCGATCACAGTAAAGATGCTTGAGCGCGCGGTCGAGACGAGCCACAGGTACGGGCCTGCGAGCGATACTGGTCATGTCGCATCGCAGACGCGGGGCCTCGCAGTCGTCCTCGTCCTGGAGTGACGGCGTCAACGGCGATGGACGCTTCCTCGCGCGACGACTGGGCCGCCGAGCGTTTGGCAGCGTTCATGTCATGGCTGCCAGGTGTCGCGGTCAACGAGATGGCCCGAAGGGCCACCAAGTGGGCTACCGAATCGCTTGACGCCGAAGTCGGCGCCCTTCTAGGGCCGGGCTCGGTCGAGGCTGTCATCGGCTTGCCTGCCGGCGCCTTGTGCGATCAGGACCTGGTCGACTTGGCATCCAGGAACGCTACGCAAGCCTCGGTACCCGGCCTGGGACGCTGTCACTTGCTGACCGCGCCATTCGAGGGCCCGAACAGCTGGCTCTTGTTCGCCCGCCCCGGCCGTCCTTTCACACTCGCTGAGCGCAACCTGGCCTGGGGGATGAGCTGGGCGCTCGCCATGACCCGTCGCGAGAAGGCGGCGTTGGCCGCTTTGAAAGAGCGACAGACGCTGCTGGCACGCCTGACGCGCATCCAACGCTCGATCGCCGTCCGGGCACCGATATCCGACGTGCTCCAGACCGTCGTGACGGGTGCCGCCGAGCTCCTCGGCGAGCGCGTGGTCGCGCTCCGGCGTATTGACCCCGAGCAGCCAACGCAGGCCGTGATCGTCTGTTCCACAGGTCTGGAGACGGCTGCTGCGCTGGACGCTCCGATCAAGATAGGCGAGGGCGCCGGCGGCCGTGCCATCTCGGAGCGGCAACTCGTCGTCATCCACGATTACTACGAGGCCCCCAACGCGCTGCACGCCTTCGCCACTTTGGGCCTCCAAGCAGCAATGGGCGCCCCTGTGCAAGAGGACGGCGAGGTGGTCGGCAGCCTCGTGGTAGCCAGCTACACGCCGGGCCGTTGCTTCAGCCTCGCCGAACAGGAGGCTCTGATGGCCTTCGCCGACCACGCCAGCGTCGCCCTGACTGACGCGCGCATGGTCGAGACGCTGCGACAGGCGTTGCTGGCCGCTCGCCACGACGCCATGCATGACTTGTTGACGGGGCTCCCCAACCGTGCGCTCCTGCTCGACCGCTTGTCCCAGGCCGCCGCACGCAGCATCCGCAATCAATCAATCGCCGCTCTTCTGTTCTGCGACCTCGATGGGCTAAAGAACGTCAACGACAGCCTCGGCCACGAGACCGGGGACCAACTGCTGGTCGCAGTCAGCGCCCGGTTCGCGCTCCAGTTGCGGGAGGCCGACACGGTGGCCAGGCTCGGCGGCGACGAGTTCGCCGTCCTGCTGGAAGACCTCGAGTCGGTCGACGAAGCCAATGAGGTAACCGAACGGCTCCTGGCGTCGCTGAGCGAGCCCATCGTCATCAACGGTCACGCAATCCAGGTCAGCGCCAGCATCGGTATCGCTATGTGCACCCACGAGCAGACCGACACCGCAACCCTGTTGCGCGAGGCCGACCTGGCTATGTACGAGGTGAAGCGCGGTGGAGGCGCCGGCTACTTGCACTACAAGTCGGACATGCGCCCGTTCTCCTCGGGCTACTACGGGTAACAACAGCTCTCGCATTTGTCGGGCCCGGAGGGCACCGTCGGCTGACCACCGAGCGGGTGGCTATACGTATGTATAGAATGCTGGTCGCAAGCATCGTAAATAGTACCCAGGTATAGGACAGCCAGGTACAGGACAGCCGGGTACAGGACAGCCGGGTACAGGACAGGACAAGGTGGCAAACCCGGTAGCGGACGTTGCGTTGGAAGACCTGACAGCACGGGCACGGATCAGGGAGGCTGCGCTGGTCCTGTTCGCCGAACGGGGTACCAGGAGCGCGACGGTGCGGGACATAGCCAAGGCAGCAGGTGTGTCAGGAGGCCTGCTCCGGCACCACTTTGGGCGCAAGGACGGCCTTCGTGACGCGTGCGACTCGTACGTGCTGGCCAAGCTCATGCGAATGAAAGAACGGGCGGTCTTGGAAGGAGAATTGGCCAACCCGGCCTTCATGTCCGCGGCTCAGCCAGAGATGCTGCTCCTATACCGGTACCTAGCGCGTTCGATGATCGACGGGTCACCGCAAGCCGCGTCGATGTTCGACGAGATGGTCGCGCTCGGCGAGAAGTGGCTCGAAAGCAACGACCATGGGCGGATGGTCGACCCGCGGGCCTATGCGGCGCTGCTCGTGGCCATGGAGCTCGGCGCGCTCTCGCTCCACGAGCAGCTGTCCAGGGCGCTCGGAGCCGACATCTTCAGCCCCGAGGGCCACGTGCGTTTAGCCACGGCCAAGGTGGACTTCTATTCAAAGCCCTTGCTCGGCCCGGTACTGGCCACCCAAGCCCACGCGGCGATCGAGCAGCTTCAGGTGCGGTCAGCTGAGCCTGCCCGAGCGCCGACAAGGCGCAAGGTAGCCCGTGGCAAGCGGTCAGGGCCAGAAAGTGGTCCTGCCAAAAACGTCCCCTGACGAGAGAGGTCTTGCCAATGGCAACAACAGCTGTGCGGACAGAACACCTGACCAAGCGATACGGCGCCGTCGATGCGCTCAAAGACCTGAACCTCGAGATCGCCCAATGCGAGGTTGTCGGGTACCTCGGGCCCAACGGGGCGGGAAAGACGACCACGGTCCGGTTGTTGCTCGGGCTGGCCCGCGCAACCGCGGGACGGGCCGAGATATTCGGGATGGACTGCCAACGTCAGTCGGTCGAGGTCCACCAGCGCCTCGCCTACGTGCCCGGCGAAGCCAACCTCTGGCCTTCCCTGACGGGCGCCGAAACACTGCACCTGCTCGGTCGGGTACACGGCCGCATCGACACCGCCTACCGTGACGACCTCATCAGGCGCTTCGATCTCGACCCGTCCAAGAAGGTGCGGGCTTACTCCAAGGGGAACCGGCAGAAGATCCTGCTTATAGCCGCCTTGATGTCCCGTGCCGACCTGCTCATCCTCGACGAGCCGACGTCTGGCCTGGACCCGTTGATGGAGCTGGAGTTCCGCCGCTGCATCGGCGAGGCTCGCCAGCGCGGGCAAACAGTCCTTCTTTCCTCGCACATCCTGAGCGAAGTGGAGGCGCTGTGCGACAGGGTAGCGATCCTGCGGGAGGGAGTGCTGGTCGAAATGGGGACCATGGCGGAGCTGCGTCACCTCTCCGCGCTTTCGGTCGAAGCCACATTCGACGGCCCGGTCCCCGATATAAGCGGGATCGAAGGGGTGAGTGCGGTAGAGGTGACCGGGCGGGTCGTGCGCTGCCAGGTGCGAGGGGCCATCGAGCCATTGCTCCGGGTACTGGCCACATCCGGCGTCCACCAGCTGATAAGTCGCGAGCCGTCCCTGGAAGAGCTGTTCCTCGAGCACTACGGGCGCCCTAAGGTACCGGATGAACCTACGGCACGAGATGAACCTACGGCACCAGATGAAGAGGTGGCGAAGGTTGGCTGACCTCGCAGCATCCGGGCCTGCGCCAGCCGCACGCAAGGCTGGCGCAGTGGCGGCGAGCACGATCGCCGCAAGAACATTCGCCGCGAGCACAGCGGTGGCCCGCTTGACAGCCAAGAAGGCGGCCCGGTCCGGAGCTCTGTGGGGGTATTTCTTTGGGGTATGCGTTGCCTCGTCGGCACTGACGTACCTCTCGAGCTACAAGACCGCGGCAGCCCGAGCGAAACTGGCGGCCAACTTCGGGGCCAACACCGCACTAGCTGCGCTGTTCGGGCCCGCCCATGAGCTCCAGACCGTCGCCGGCTTCACTGCGTACAAGGTCCTCGGGTTCTTGAGCATCGTCGGCGCTGTCTGGGGGCTGCTTGCTGCGACGAGGCTGTTGCGCGGCGAAGAGGATGCTGGGCGCTGGGAGCTCCTCCTTTCCGGCCAGACCACGCGCAGAGGAGCGGCGGCCCAGGCTTTGCTGGGGCTCGGCACCGGGCTCGTCGCGCTATTTATAGTCACAGCGCTCGTGACCGTGCTGACCGGGCGGTCGTCCAAGGTCCACTTTGGCATCGGTGAGGCGGTGTTCTTTGCCCTGGCACTCGTCTGCAGCGCGGCGGTCTTCCTCGCCGTCGGGGCACTCACCAGCCAGCTAGCCGCCACGCGTCGTCAGGCCGCCGCCTACGCTGGTTACGCCTTGGGCGCCTGCTACGCGCTGCGCATGGTGGCCGATTCGGGGATCGGCCTCGACGGGCTCCGGTGGGCTACCCCGCTCGGCTGGGTCGAGCTGCTCCAACCCCTCACCGCTCCGGACTGGGTGCCGCTCCTCCCATCGGCCGCGCTGGTCGCCGCGCTAGCGCTGGCCACAGTGCAGCTGGCCGGGACACGCGACCTAGGTACCTCGACGTTCCCTGACCGCCCGAACACTGCGGCGCGTACGCGTCTGCTCAACGGGTCAGCGGGGCTAGCCGTCAGGCTTATGCGCCCCAGTGTTGCCGGGTGGGCGGTGGCGCTCGCCGCCACGGCGGTCATCTTCGGTCGGATCGCCAAGCCGGCCGGCGCGGCCATCTCGGGCTCGGACAGCATCGGTACCGTGTTGTCCAAACTCGGGGCGCACGGTGTCGGAGCTCGCGCTTATCTCGGCGTGGCCTTCCTGATAATGGCCATAATGCTGGGTTTTGTCGCGGCCAACCAAGTTACTGCCGCTCGCGGGGAGGAGGCCTCGGGTCGCCTCGAACACCTCCTCGTGCTGCCTCTGTCGCGCTGGTCATGGCTTCGAGGGCGGGTACTCGAGGCCGTTACGGTCCTTGTGGTGGGCGGCCTGGGGGTCGGCGTCTTCACGTGGCTCGGTGCCGCCAGTGGCCACGCCGGGCTTCCATTCGCGACGCTTGTCAACGCCGGGCTCAACATGGTGCCTCCAGCGTTATTTGTCCTCGGTACCGGGATATTCGTGAGCGGGACATGGCCTCGCGCCACGTCGATCGCGGTCTACGGCGTGATCTCATGGTCGGTCCTGGTGACGGTGATCGGGGGGTTCGCGGACAACAGTCACTGGTTGCTGGACACATCCTTGTTCCACCAGATGGCCGCCGCACCAGCGTCGGCCCCAAACTGGGCCCGCAGCGGGATTACGGTCGCCATCGGTGCTGTGGCGGCCATAATCGGTGGGTTCGCGTTCCAGCGGCGCGACCTCGTTGGCGAATGACACAGCTACTTAGTTGCAGGCGATCTATTTACGCGGCGATGAAAATCGCACGAAACTAACGGCAGGATCGAGATCCCTGAACCAGTGAACGGGATCCTCACCGTCGGGTGGCTACAGCAGTACGGAGGCGGGCTGTTCGTGCCCCTTCGTGATGCGACTGCGGGGGAGCACGACATACGGCGGCGGCCGTTACCTTCTGGACAGCGCCAAGGGTGCCGATCTCGGAGGCACACTCGGCACGCTGGTCATCGACCTGAATTTCCTCTATCACCCGTCCTGCCGCTACAGCAGCCAGTGGCAGTGCCCGCTTGCTCCCGCTGAGAACACGCTCGGGTTCCCGCTGCAGGCGGGTGAGCGTCTCGGCTAGGAACCACGAGCCCGCTGCCGAAGCGCCACCCCTGTTACGGCTCTAGAGCGAGGCGTACTCCCAGGCCGATCAGCACCAACCCGGTGCAGCGGTCGATCCGCCGGCGAACGCGCGAATTCGCCATCCATTGGGTGACCGGGCGGGCCGCAGTTAGCAGGATCGCGAAGTAACTACCCGTCATGAACACGAAGACGGCTCCAAGCACGAGCGTCGTCCAAGCCAACGAGTACCCGTGGGGCACGAACCCCGGGAGGAACGTGACGAAGAAGACGCCGACTTTGGGATTGAGCAGGTCAGTCAGGAGGCCCGCCGTATAGCCGCTGCCGAGAAGGCGCCGTGAGGTGGCCGGGGTGTCACCGCGCGAGCGAATTGACCTGATGCCGAGGTACGTGAGGTAGGCGGCACCGACGATCCGCAGCCCCAGGTAGGCGTCATGACTGGCACCGAGCACAGCCGAGAGCCCAAGAGTGGCCGTTATAACCCACACGGTAAGCCCCGAGAGCACGCCGAGCACCGTGCGGGCGGCTACCCGCCTGCCACCACGGACGAGGTTCCGGATGACCACCAAAGTGTCGGGGCCTGGCAGAAGGATGATCAGCGTCGCCGCAACCAGGAAGGTCGCCAGGCTCACCAGCATGCGAACAGCCTACGCGCCAAAGGGGAGCGTTTTCCTCGAGTTATTCGCCCTGGTTATTCGCAGGGCTAAGGGCCGGCGTCGAGAGCTTCAGGTCTCCCGGGTCGACATCAAGTGACACGTTTCCTGGGTACCGGTGCACGCACGGCCGGGTCGGCAAACACGGTCGCTATGCGTTCAGCCGCGTCCCAAACCTCGACGAAGCTGGTGTAAAGGGCGACCGGGGCGAGACGCAGTACGTCGGGGGGCCGGAAGTCAGGGACGACCAGGCCACGCTCGATGAGGAGGTGGGCCGCGCCCAACGCGTCGGGATGAGAAATGGCCAAGTGCCCACCTCTCCGGTCGGGGGCCCAAGGACTGGCAACTTTGGCTCCTAAGGGCACGAGCAATTCCTCTGCCCGCTGCGCGAGGAGAGAGACGAGCCGTCGAGCCTTGGCCCAAACAGCCGGGATACCCGCCGCCAGCAACGGTGCGATCCCGGCATCGACGGCCGCAATTCCGAACACTGCCGGAGTGCCGGCAAGGAACCTGTCGATGCCTTCGACAGGGTCGTAATCGGGGCCCATGGAGAACTGGTCCCGTTGGCCCCACCAACCCCATACGGGTTGGCGCAGTGTTGCCTGCAGGCCTGCGCGCACGTACAGCCAAGCCGGCGCGCCAGGGCCGCCGTTCAGGTATTTGTAACTGCACCCAACGGCCAGGTCGGCCCCGGCGCCGTCAAGGTCTATCGGGACCACCCCAGCGGCATGGCTCAAGTCCCACAGTGTAAGGGCGCCAACTCGGTGGGCGGCGTTGGTTACCGCCGGCAGCTCGACCAAGGCGCCGGACCGGTAGTTGACAGCCGAGAGGCACACCAAGGCGACCTCGTCGTCGATGGCGTCGAGGATTTCTGCCGGCCCGGCCCGTCGACCGGGTCGGTTTCGAGAAGCCTGACGCGGCCGCCTGCACGCGCCGCAACCCCCTGGAGGACATAGCGCACCGTGGGGAAGTCGTGCTTGTCCCCCACGATCACCGTCCGGCCGGGGCCGCGTCCATGGCGGCGACCGCGAGCTTGTGGAGATTGACCGTCGTGGAGTCGCTGACGACGACCTGCCCCGAGGCGGCACCAATTAACTGCCCGATCCGATTGCCAACGGCTCCCGGCAGGTCGATCCAGCGCTCCCACCCGCCCACCAGATCCCGGCCCCACTCCCGTGCCATGGCGTCGACGGCAGCAGCGGTTGCGCGGGGCTGGCGGCCGAGGGAGTTGCCGTCCAGATAGATCGGCCCGTCCGGGCTAAGGACGAACTCGTCCCTGTACGGTGCAAGTGGGTCGAGGCGGTCAGCCTCGATCGCCTCTTCGCGAGTCTGGGGTAGCCCGGCCACCACGCGACGGTACCTGCAGGCGCCACCGTCCGCAGGCCAACATTTCGGACGGCTGTCCGCTGTCCATGGCGGACCCGCTGCTTATCGCGGATATGGCGGGGCGGGCCCGAGGAACCCGGCTCGGCGGTCTCGTTCGGTCTTGGCTTGATGGTCGTCCCAGCACAGGGCCCGCACGTTGTTAGAACGTACGTATGTTCGATCTGTCAAGGATCGGCGGGGAAATTTCGGTCCCGAACCGGGGTAGGGCCGGGCGGGAGGCGCCGGGACTCGGTGGGGCGGACCGTGCGGCCGCGGGACGAACCTCGTTCGTCACACGGCCCGTCCCCGGACTTGCGGTGTCGTTCCATCCCGGCCCGGTCCAAGACCCCAGCCCCAGCCAAGAGGCCTCGGCTATCACGAGCTCAGGACTGGATGTCCTCACCGAGGTAGGCCATGCGCACACGGTCATCGCGCAACAACACAGCGGCTGAGTCCTGGAGCACGATCCTCCCGGTCTCGAGAACATACCCACGGTCGGCCAACTGAAGGGCCTTGGCTGCGTTCTGCTCGACCAACAGCACGGTGACACCCTGTTGCCGAATTGTCCCAAGGATCTCAAAGATCGTGCGGACAAACATCGGGGCGAGCCCCATCGAGGGCTCGTCCAAAAGCAGCAACCTGGGCTCTGCCATCAGGGCTCTCCCGATAGCGAGCATCTGCTGCTCGCCCCCCGAGAGGTTCCCACCCTGTTGTTTGCGCCGGTCCTTCAGGATCGGGAAGAGCTCGAATACCCGATCGGTTTTCGCCCCCTGGTTATGGGGCTTGCGGAACGCACCGATCTCGAGGTTTTCGAAGACGGTCATCTGCGGGAATATCCGGCGTCCTTCAGGTACGTGGCTGATGCCGAGCTCGACGATATTGTGCGCAGCGAGGCGGGAGATCTCGACACCATTGAAGTGGACGGTGCCCAACGACGCGTGGTGCAATCCCGAGATCATCCGGAGCGTGGTCGTTTTCCCTGCGCCGTTGGCGCCGAGCAAAGTGACGATCTCGCCCTGGCCCACCGAGATCGTGAAATCGTGGAGCGCGGGCACCGCGCCGTAGCGGACCTCCACCCCCGTTACTTCCAGTAGGGCCGTCACGACCCTACGGCCCCTGAGCCGTCGTCGCTCTCTGCGGCCTCGGAGCTGTTATCGCCCTCTGACGAACCTAGGTAGGCGTTGATCACGACTGGGTCCCTTTGGATATCGGCTGGCAACCCCTGCGCGATCACCTCACCGAAGTTGAGCACGATGATCCGATGGGCCACTGACATAACGAGCTTCATATCGTGCTCGATCAACAACACCGTTACGGCGAGCTCCGAATTAACCTTGTGGATCAGCTCTGCCAGCTCGACCTTCTCGGCAGGGTTGGTCCCCGCGGCAGGCTCGTCAAGCAACAATACCTCCGGGTTAGTCCCAAGAGCCCGAGCGATCTCGAGGCGGCGGCGGTCCCCGTAGGGCAAGGCGCTAGAGAGCTCGTTCGCCCTGCGTGTCAGACCTACGAACTTTAGGAGCTCGAGGGTCTTCAGGTCGCTCTGGTGCTCCTCACGCCGGGCCCGGGGCGAGCGCAACATAGCACCCGCGGGCCCGGTGTGCTGCTTGGACTCGACCCCGATCTTCACGTTTTCGAATGTGGTCAACGCATTGAACATTCGCGACGTCTGGAACGTCCTCGCTACTCCGAGACGGTTCACCTTGTAGGGCTTGCGCCCGATCACCCTGACGGGCTGCCCGTTTTTCGGCGTAAACAGGATCGAACCCTCTTGGGGCCTGTAGACACCGGTCAAGCAGTTGAACAACGATGTCTTGCCGGCCCCGTTCGGGCCGATCACCGACAGGATCTCACCGCGGTGCAGGCTGAGCGACACGTCGTTAAGGCTCGTAACGCCGCCAAAGCGGAGGGTGACATGCTCGACTGAGAACAAGATGTCCGTCGTGCTGGCTGTGACCGCCTCGAGCGGCGCGCCTGTCATTCGGTCTCCGGGCCAATGTAGCCAGGTTCGTCCAGGGACAACTTACCGTAAGTCGCCGGTAGGACTTCCCCAAACGACGTGACCCGCACAGGGCCACCTGGGCTATCCGGATGACCGATCCCTTCCTCGGTGAGCAGGATCTCCCGGCGCCGCCGGCGCGAAGGGATGATCCCTTGGGGACGGAAGATCATCAGGAGGATAAGCATGGCGCCGAGGTAGATGAACTCGTCCTGGTATTGGTAGTCAGAGAACGAGTGGAGCTGGAGGTACTGGGGCAGCCACTGGATGAAAGCAGCACCGATGACGGCGCCCGCGATCGAGCCCATACCTCCGAAGATGACAAAGACGAGGATCAGGATCGAAGTTTGGACAGGGAAGTCGTTCGGCACGAGGCTCTGGACCTGACTACCCAAAAAGACCCCGGCAAAACCGGCGGTCGAGGCCCCGATGGCAAAAGCCATAACCTTGTACTTCAAGGCGTTTATCCCCAGGGAATCAGCGGCCACCTCATCCTCGCGAATTGCCGTCCAGGACCGCCCCACCCGGGAATGCTCGAGGAAACTGAACGCTATGGTGAACACGACTGCGACACCGAGGATCAGGTAGTAATAGGGCAGGACGGTGCCGGTCCAGCGGTATGAAACGCCGAGGATGTGCACTGAGAACTGCGGGATGAAACCGGGCGTGCCTGCGGGGCCGCCCGTCACCCCATTGAGGTTATTTGCGACGATCTCGATGATCTCCCCGAAACCCAGGGTCACGATGGCGAGGTAGTCGCCCCGTAGCCGCAGCGTGGGCGTCCCGAGCAGGACGCCGGCAAACATGGCAGCCACGATCGAGAAGGGAATGACCCAAAACGGGTTCAGGATGAAAGGTGGATGGATGGGGAGGGCCCGGTGAAATAGGCGGTGGTATAAGCGCCGATGGCCCAGAAAGCAACGTACCCGAGGTCGAGCAGGCCGGCGAAACCGACCACGACGTTGAGGCCCATGGCCAGCAACACGTATATGGCGACCTGGGTGGTGAGTATGGACTGGACGCCCGCGTTGAGGTGCAACGGCCACTCGATTGCCACCAGGAGCGCGGCTATGGTGATCCCAGTCTTGCCGTAGGCGAACCTGGCCCGCGTCGTGATCCCGGTGAACTGATAGCGGCTGTGGTCCGAACGCGCCCCGCCAAGTGCGCGAACGAAGTCCGACGCCAGCCAGCAAACAATGCCCACCAGGACGAGACCACCAACGGTCATGACCGCAAGCCCTGCCGGGCGGTTATGGGGCAGGACGTAGATCGAAGCCAGCCAATGGGCGAGCGAATGGCGGCTCGAAGCGCGCCATAGGGACCAGGTCGTCCACATCAACCACCCGTAGGCAACCAGGACAAGCCCTGCGAGCGCCGCAAGCCCTCGGCCGCGGCGGGGGCCGATCGCTTTGCGTGCGGCCGCAAGGCCGACGAGCAAGCCCTCGAGCGCGCTCAATCCGAGCGCTATCCAAACCAGGGCCCGGCCCAAGGTCCGGTCGTGCGGCACCGCCCCGATCGAGCTCAGGTACGCCGAGACCGGGTTGTGGGACCAAGACAACACCCCGTAAAGCGCGAAGACGGCGTAACCGACGGGCCTGGCGACATGCAGCGACCGCCGTTTGGACAGGTAGACGACCATCTCCATCGCTGCCAACGCACAGCCGATCTGGATGCAGACACCGCCCTTCCAGGTATCGCCGGGTGAGATCCAAGACACCCAGACCAAGCCGAACGCCACGACCGCCCCATCGAGGGCGACCCTGTTCCGCACCTTTAGCTGGAGGACTGACGCCCGTATGCGGTTGGCAGCCGCCCCGGCGGCTGCGCTGTTGGCACGCCAGGCCGAAACAACGACGAACAGCCCGGCGGCGAACCCGAGGAACCAAAACAGCCTTGGGAAAGACAGCGCCCCGGTGAACCCGGACGTCGGAGCTGTGTTCGACCCCGCCGGCCCGGTCATCACGGCGAGGACAAGGACGCCGGCCAGACAAATAACAAGGCGCCGCAGCGACGGGTTGGTGAGGAGGTTCGGGGCCCGGATTGGGCGAGGCACCTTCTGAGGCGCGACGCTCGGGCCAACGGGCCCTGTGACGTCCGGGCCCGTCGAAGTCATGCTTCCCTCCCAAGACGCTCACCGAGGATGCCCGTCGGACGGAACAGCAAGAGCGTGACCAGGATGCCGAAGGCGACAACATCCTGCCATTCCGCCGATATCCACCGTAGCGGGATGCTCTCGAAGACCCCGAGCAAGAGGCCGCCGATCATCGCGCCTCGAATGTTGCCGATACCCCCGAGGACAGCAGCGGTGAACGCTTTCAGCCCGGGGACGAAGCCCATGGTGTAGATGACGCCGAACTGAAGCCCGAACAAGAACCCCGCGACCCCACCCATGAGCCCTCCGAGCACGAAGGTGAGCGCGATGGTCCTGTCGATGTGCACGCCCATGAGGCTTGCCGTCTCGGCGTCCTGGGCGACGGCTCGTATCCCCTTGCCAAGCTTGGTGCGGTTGACGACAAGGTCGAGCACAACCAGCAGCACCACTGCGGTGACCATGGTCAGGACCCACACGGACTGGACCCCGACCCCGCAAAGGCGGAACGCCGGGTTCCCTAGGGCCTCCGGCTCCGGGATAAACGCCGTGTACCGCCCGAACTCCTTGCCGGCGAGGTTGTAAAGGAAGTAAGACGCTCCGATGGCACTTATGAGGTAGGTGAGCCTGGGCGCGTTACGCTTTCGGAGCGGTCGGTAGGCCACCCGCTCCAGGGCGAAAGCCGTGGCCCCGCCCGCGCATGCGCCGGCGACGATCCCAATGATGATGAACCCGATCGCCCAGAACCCCGCCGGGGTGGACGTGCCGAGGACGGCGCGCATGGCGAATAGTCCCCCGAAGCCACCCGCCATCATCACTTCGGAGTGGGCGAAGTTGATGAGCCGGAGCACACCGTAGACGAGGGTGTACCCGAGGGCTATCAGTGCGTAGAGAAACCCGTTGGCTAGGCCGCCAACGATGAGTGAGACCCAGATGTTGTTGTTCGCGAGGAACGCTGGGCAGTGCATTCGCTCAGACCACTCCCTTCAACCCTGGCAGCAGGTTAGCCAGTCAGGGGGCCGAGGATTCTAATGGCGCACCGGGCCTGAAAAGCCGGGCCTGAAAAGCCGGGCACCCCGCCGATGGCGGGGTGCCCAGTGCCTTCGTCCTTTAGAAAAGGCCCTTAGGTAATGCCTAGGTGAGGCCGAGTTGGACCAGTTGGCCGTTTTGCACCTGGTTGACATAAATATAGTCGCCTGCAATGTTCCCATCGGGCTCAAAGGAGACCGTCTTGGTCAGGCCGTGGTAGACGATCTTGTGAAGACCCTTGACGACGTTAATACGATTAATGGACGCCACGCCCTTCGAGGTTTTCGAAAGGATCTGCAGCTCGGCAATGATCGTGTTGGCCGCGTCGAATGCCTCACCGGAATAGGTCCCTACGGGGAATTTGGCAATTGCCTTGAACCCGGAGGCGAACGCGTCGTCAGCCTTTGTCGTGCCGAGGACGGCACAGGGGCAGGACACGTAGGCACCGTTGGCCGCGCTTGGCGGGTTGGTCCCTGTTACGAGCTGGGTGGCATCGCTGCCGTCGCCGCTCATAACCTTGCCGGAGAAGCCGGCACTGTGAAGCGCGCCGAGCAGCAGGCCAAGGTCGCAGTAGTAACCGCCGTAGAACAGCATCTGCGGGGCTGCGCTCGCCACGGTAGCAGCGTCGTCGGGGTACTGCGTGGGGCTAGCCGTCCCGTCGCTGCACTGCGAGGTGCCGGGGAACGTGCCGGTGGTCACCGAGGCGCCGTCCTTTGTCGCCTCGGCTGCAAAGGCGGTGGCGATGCCTTCACCGTAGGTGCTCGCGTCGTTGGCCACGTATACCTTGTCGAGGTGGAGCACCTTGACGACGTAGTCGGCATCCGCTGGTCCCTGGACGCTGTCGTTGGCGACGTCCCGGAAGAAGTTGTGCCATCCGGAGGTCGCGAGCGCCGGGTTTGTCGCTGAGGGGCTCACGGTCGCGAGATTGTGGGCGCTGAAGGTCGGTTCAGCCGCCTTGGTCGCACCGGAGAAGGCCGGGCCGACGACGGCGATGACGGCGGGGTTGGCGGTGAGCTCCTGGGCGTCGGTCGGCGAAATCGTGGCCTCGCCCTGGTCGTCCTTGGCGATGTACTTCAGCGTGAACGGAAGCTTGCCGAACTGGGACTTCCCTGCGTTCGCCTGGTTGATGGCGTATTCGACCGCATAGGCCTCGTTGAGACCGAGCTGAGCGTTGCCGCCCGAGAGCGGGCCCTCGTACGCAAGATCGAACGTCGGCTTGGTGGCATCTGGGTGCCTTGCACTTGCAAAAGAAACTCCGCTGAACCCGGTGAGCAGCACTGCCCCCGCCACGAGCGGCACACCGGCCTTCATGAGCAATTTCCTCATGGGCTCTCCTTCTGTTGGTATTCACTAGAGGCACACGTTTGCCCCCAGGTTCGTAACGTTGGAGAGACCTTACCGACTCGGCGGCCCACTAGCCAATCACCACGGCCCTGAATTTGTCAATGGCCCGGCAGTCCGGGCCCCAGAGGCACCACGGCTCCCGCGTGGCGATAGCGGCGGTCAGCACATAGGGTTGGACCAGGCCGACCTGCCCCCTTCAAGGAGGACTAGACCAATGCCCCGTCCACGAACCCTTTTCACCGCTGCCGCCCTTGCCCTAGTCGGGGCAGTTTGCAGCACGACTGCTGTTTCAGCTTCCGCCCTCAAGGCGTCGGCTACGGCGAGTTCCACGCCGACAATAGTGATCGGCTCGGAGAACTTCACAGAGGAGATAATCCTCGGGAACCTCTACTCCGATGTGCTCCAGCATGCCGGCTACAAAACCGACCTCCGCTCCGACCTAGGAGGGCGTCCTATCGTCGAGAAGGCCCTGGCCGCCAAGGCGCTCGACCTGTTCCCGGACTACGCCGGCAGCCTGCTGATCTTCCTCAAGCCTAACGACCAGGTCCAGGCTGGCTCTCTCACGACCGACCTCCCCGCCCTAAGGGCCGCCTTGGCACCTGTCGGAGCGACCGCGCTCAACCCGGCCCCTGCTATTGACACCAACGTCTTCATCGTCACCAAGTCCACGGCGGCCAAGTACCACCTGAGCACGCTTTCGCAGCTGACCGCCGTAGCTCCCAAGTTGGCTTTCGCCGCTCCCCCCGAGTGCTCGACCTATTACTACTGCCTTCCGGGGTTGGAAAAGGTGTACGACATCCACTTCAAGACCGTCATTTCGGCAGACGAAGCCGGGCCGGAGACGATTGCGGACCTGAACAACGGTAAGGCCGAAGTGGCGGAGCTGTTCTCCACGGACCCGGCCATTGCGCAAAATGATTACGTCCAGCTGGCAGACAACAAGGACCTCGAGCCTGCCGACCACATCATCCCCATCATCCGTAAGTCCTTCGACACCATGGGGGTGGCCGCAGCGCTCAACGCACTATCCGCCAAGCTGACCCCGGCGGCACTGCTCGCCCTCGACAACAAAGCCAGCGCCAACCACGAGCCGGCGGCGGACGCAGCGAACTGGCTGAAGAGCGTGGGCCTCTAGGCAGGTTTGGACGGACTGCCCTGGGTACGGACAACGGGGATCCTGCCCAGGGCCCGGTACCGAAGAGCCGGAAGGTCTTTATGCGTCCCGGCACTGCGTAGGCCCGCGGGCGAAAGAGCGCGGCCAGCCGCCGCCATCAATGAGTCGACGGCAAGTGCGACAACTGCAACGAGAAAGGCGCCACTGAACGTCTCAACGTTGCTGTTGACGGCCAAGCCTGTGAAGATGTAGGTGCCCAGATCTGGGTAACCGACATAGGCGGCCAGTGTGGCGGTGGCTACCACCTCGACCGCTGCGGTGCGTGCCCCGGCAAGGATGAGGGGCCGAGCCAGCGGCAACTCGACTCTCCACAAGAGCTGCCCGGGTTTCATGCCCATCGCCAGGGCGGCTGAGCGTACCTCGGGGGACACTTCGCGAACCCCGATATAGGTATTGGTGAGTATGGGAGGGACGGCCAGGGCGAACATTGCAATCGACGCGGCCACAAAGCCGCTTTCCTGAAGCCTGGCAATCGCGGGCTGGATCGCCAGGAGAATTATCAAGGCAAAGGAGGGTATTGCGCGTGCAGCGTTCGCCGCATTGAGCACCGCGAAGCTCCCTCTCCCAGTGTGGCCTAGGAGGCTCCCGAGGCCAACCCCGGCCAAGGTGGCACAAATCACGGCTGCTACAGAAAGCTTGACCTGGCTCAGCAATAGTGCGGGGATCCCGTTCGAGCCGCTCCAGTGCGCGCCGCTCGTCAAAAACGTCGCTGCCTGGGACAGGAAGTTCACCTGGATACCGCGTTCCGGGAACGGGCCCACGGCAGGCTCAACCGTTCGGCGCCGACGATGAGCGCATCGGCAATTCCGGCCAGGAGGACCGACAGCACCAAACCGACGACTATTTCGGTGTTGAAGTCCGATTGGAAACCCTGGATTATGAGTTGCCCCAAACCACCCTGGCCGATGAAAGCCGTCACATTGACAAGGCCCACGACCGTGACGGTGGCGACCCTCACTCCGGCCAAGATGGAGGGCAGCGCTAGAGGCAGCTGGACCTTGCGAAGCTCCTCGAGCGGCTTGTAGCCCATGCCACGGGCGGCATCTAGGACATCAGCGGGGACCGAGTCGAGGCCGGCAATAATATTCCTGATCAGGATCAACAGTGTGTAGCTAACCAGCGCCACCTCGGCCGTGGTGATTGAAAAAAAGCCCGTGATCGGTGCCACCAGGAGCAGTAGCGCGACCGAAGGGACCACGTACAGCGCCCCCGTAAAACCGACCAGGGGCCGCCTCAGCGGGCGCACCCGCCAGGCCAAGATGCCCAGCGGCAACGATATTGCGCAGCCGACGACGACCGCGATCGCGGTGAGCTGGACGTGCTGCCAGAGCAGCGACAAGATCATGCCGCGGTTGGACGAGACCCAGCTCCACTGGACCAGCGGGCCGGCCGAACCGACGAGCGCCATAGCTGAACGAGACACTACCGGCCCCGGACCGGCTTACCTTTCGCCGGGCCTTCGGAACGCCTCCTCGGTAGCCTAAAGCTATCTAGGAGGAACATGATCCGCTTCGAGGAAGTGTCCAAGCACTACGGCAACGGCGTCTACGCTGTCCAGGACCTCAGCCTGGAGGTGACCACAGGCGAGCTGTGCGTCCTGGTCGGTCCGTCGGGTGGTGGCAAAACGACGGTCCTGCGGATGGTGAACCGCCTGGTCGAGCCTTCGACCGGCCGTATCGTAATCGATGGGAAGGACATCGCTACGGTCGACCCGGTAGAGCTGCGAAGGCGGACCGGCTACGTGATCCAGCAGCCCGGCCTCTTCCCCCACCTGAAGGTGGCGGACAACGTGGCCTCGGTCCCGAACCTGCTCGGTTGGGACCGTGCTCGCGTGCACTCCCGGGTTGACGAGATGCTCGACCTGGTCGGCTTGGACCCAGCGACGTATGCCGGCCGCTACCCCCATGAGCTCTCAGGGGGCCAGGCACAGCGCGTCGGAGTGGCGCGCGCTCTGGCGGGGGATCCTCCGGTGCTGCTGATGGACGAACCTTTCGGAGCCGTCGACCCCATCCAGCGCGACCGTCTCCAGCAGGAGTTCCTGCGGCTTCACGCCCAGCTTCACAAGACGGTGATCATGGTGACTCACGACGTCGACGAGGCTGTCAGGATGGGAGACCGGATCGCTGTACTAAGCCAAGGTGGCGTACTCGAGCAATACGAGACCCCCGCCGAACTGCTCGCCCACCCGGCTACCGCGTTCGTCTCAGACTTCATCGGGGCGGACAGAGGTTTGCGCCGCCTGGCAGTTACGCCAATCGAGGTCGACGACCTTTACAGCCCACCGATGGTCACGCCGCAGACCCCTGTCGGCGAGGCACGTAACGCCGTGGCTGGGCAGGGCACAAGCTGGGCAGTGGTCGTCGACGAGGCTGGCCGTCTCCTCGGCTGGGTCGAACCGGGGCGAATGGACGAAACGGGCTCCCCCGGGCCTTCCAGCACGGTTGCTCGCTACATGCGGCCGCTCGACGCACGCGTGCCCATCGACGCCTCGCTCAAGGCTGCCTTTGCGGAAATGCTCCAGCATGACGCGGGATGGGTCGCCGTCCTCGATAGGGGACGTTTCTTGGGCGTTTTGACGCCTGACGCGCTCCATGCTGCGTTGCGCCGTTCAGTTGGGGGCGACCCCGTCCCCGTCTAACCTAAGGAGGTTCCACTCAAATGGCGATCGCAACAACTAACCCGGCGACCGGAGAAATCCTGAGGCGCTTCGATGAGATCTCCGATGAGGAGCTCGAGGCACGCCTCGCACGCGCCGTGGTGGCGTCGGAGCAGCAACGCCTGACAACGTTCGAGCAACGCTCGGGCTGGATGCGTCGAGCCGCCGACTTGTTGGACGCCGAGAACGAGACGGTTGCCCGGATGATGACGACCGAGATGGGCAAATCGGTCAAGTCAGCACGCTCGGAGGTCACCAAGTGCGCTCGAGGCTGTCGTTACTATGCCGAGCACGCCGCCGCGCTGCTAGCCGACGAGCCGGCTGACGCGGCTGCTGTAGGCGCTAAGGCCGCCTACGCCCGTTACGAGCCCCTCGGCGTGGTCCTGGCAGTTATGCCGTGGAACTTCCCGCTGTGGCAGGTGGTCCGCTTTGCAGCTCCTGCTCTCATGGCGGGCAACGTCGGGCTGCTGAAACACGCGTCCAATGTCCCCCAGACAGCGCTGTACCTCGGCGAGCTGTTCACGCGTGCCGGCTTCCCCGATGGCAGCTTCCAGGCCCTGCTAATGGGGTCGGCGCGGGTCGAGCGGGTGATCCGCGACCGCCGCGTCGCAGCCGTAACCCTGACCGGGTCCGGTCCCGCAGGCGCCGCGGTGGGCGCTGTCGCCGGCGAGATGATCAAGCCGAGCGTCCTCGAGCTTGGCGGCAGCGACGCCTTCGTCGTGATGCCGAGTGCCGACCTCGAAAAAGCGGCAACCGTGGCGACGACAGCGCGCTGCCAGAACAACGGGCAGTCCTGCATTGCCGCCAAGCGCTTCATCGTGCACGAGGCTGTCGCGGACGAGTTCGAGAGGCGGTTCGTCGAGCACATGTCGGCGCTCACGATCGGCGACCCGCTTGAAGACGCGACCGATGTCGGCCCCCTCGCCACCAGTTCGGGGAGGGACGACGTAGAAGAACTCGTCGCCGATGCGGTGGCCAAGGGTGCCAAGGTGCTCTGTGGGGGCGAGCGGTGGACGGGCCCAGGCTGGTACTACCCCCCAACGGTGGTCAGCGAGCTGACCCCGGAGATGCGCATATACCGCGAGGAGGTCTTCGGGCCGGTTGCCGGGCTGTTCCGCGTCGGCAGCGCCGAAGAAGCCGTCGCCGTCGCCAACGACACCGAGTTCGGTCTTGGCGCGAACGCGTGGACAAACGACCAGGACGAGCGCAACCTTTTCGTGCGCGACCTCGCCGCCGGAGCGGTGTTCATCAACGGGATGGTTACTTCCTATCCCGAGCTCCCCTTCGGTGGTATCAAGACCTCGGGCTACGGTCGCGAGCTCTCAGCACAGGGCATCCGTGCGTTTTGCAACCTGAAGACCGTATGGGTGGGGCGCGACTAGTGCTTCCTCCAGGAAGCACTAGACCGAGGCGCTAAGCGGCGGCAGGCCGAGGTCGTGCCGCACCTTGTTCGTGGCTGCGGTAGTGCTGACGTCCTCGCTCAGGAACGGGCCCTCCCACGATGAGCTATCCGCAATGTCGTCGCGGGAGAGCGCCCGCAGGTCGCCGAGTAGCCCGTTGAAGGCCGACACGAGCGCGCGAATATCGTCTCGGGCGTCTGTGGGCCAGGTCTGGCTTTCCAGTTTATTTTGGAACGTTACGAGGGCGGAGATCAACGGGCGGGCCGCCGCTTCTGCTTCAGAGCCTGTCATCTTGGGATTTCCCATCCACGATATGACTGTTGACTGAAAGGCGGTCGAGGCTGTGCCAACCGGTGCGGAGTCAACGAGGTACTGGTGGGCGGCATTGCTTATGGCGGCTGTGCGGTCAGATGCGGCAGCGGCGCCCGGCATGGCGATGACCAGCGGTGCTGCAGCGGCGGCAACAAAAGCCATAAACCGCAACGGTTTCATCCTTCTCTCCTTGTTCGGTTCTGTCTGCGAGGCGGCTCGCCTCTGGTCTTCATGACCGGCTGGCGCTGCTAGGCTGCAAGATGACATCGGATCCTTGCGAGCCTCCGAGCAGCTCCTCCAGCGCTGCCACGGCCAGAGGACGAGCAAACAAATATCCTTGCCCGCTTTTGCATTCTTCGAGCTGCAGCCGGGTCAGCTGTTCGGTAGTCTCGATGCCCTCCGCCAAGGTGTCCAGGTTGAGATCTCGGCCCATCTGGACGATTGTTCGGACGAGCGCCGCGCCCTCCGCGGAAGACTCCATTTGTGACACGAACGACCGGTCGATCTTCAAAGAATCGACAGGGAACTGCTGGAGATAGGCCAGGGAACAGTACCCGGTGCCGAAGTCGTCGATAGCCAGCTTGACACCAGCCTGCTTGAGGGCGCGAAGCCGCATTGCAGAAAGTTTGGTGTCCTGCATGAGCGTCGTCTCTGTGATCTCGATAGTCAACAGACGCGGCTCCAAGCCCGAAGCCGCGAGAGTTCGCTCCACTAGGCCGACGAAATCTTCGCGGTCGAGCTGACGCCCCGAGGCGTTGACTGAGACCGTGAGCGGCCGCCCGGCCCGTGCCCACTTGGCCGCCTGCCGGCACGCCTCCTCGAGGACAAACCGGCCGACGTCGAGGATCATCCCGGTCGCTTCGAGGGTCGGGATGAACTCACCAGGCATGACCAGGCCGCGCGTTGGGTGGCGCCACCGTAGCAGTGCTTCAACTCCGGTCATCGTCTGATCATCGAGGCGGAAAATCGGCTGGTACACCAAGAAGAATTCGTTGTTGCGGATGCCTTCGCGGAGCTCTGATTCAAGCCCGACACGGTTGGCGATCGCGGCCTGCATCTCGGGATGGAAGGAGACGAAATTCCCATGGGAGCGGGCCTTGGCTTCGGACAAGGCGATGTCCGCGTCACGGAGCAGATCGCTGGCGGAATCGCGAGCCCCCGAGGCTATCCCGATGCTGGCAGACACGGAGCTGAGCTGACGGTCCCTGGCAAGGTAGAACGGCTCTCGTAACGAAGAAAGCAGGTCCCGCGCGACCTCCTCTGGGGATGGCACACCGTCCGCTGTCTCGATCAGGACGACGAACTCGTCACCGCCGAGCCGGCCGACAGTATCGGTCTCCCGCACCACCGCATTAAAGCGATGGGAAACCTGGCGAAGTAGCTCGTCCCCGGCCGCGTGGCCGAAGGTGTCGTTGACATCTTTGAACTGGTCGAGGTCGATGAACAAAGCGGCCACGCCCGTGTGGTCGCGGCGCCGAGCCGTCATTTGCTCGGCGCGGTCGAAAATGAGGGCACGGTTGGGGAGGCCCGTCAGGGCGTCATGGCCCGCCTGGTGGCGGAGCTGGGCGGTGCGCTCCTCGATGAGCTGGAGCCCTTTCAACCGCGACTTGGACACGGCCCGCGCCAGGAGGTAAAGCAGCAGCGACAGCACGACGCCGCCAAAGAGGATTGCCAATCCCTGATCTGTAGCGGGGAGGCCCGAAACCGGAGGCACAGCCGAAAGCGCCACGATCCAGTTGCCGTCGGTCGACAGCGGGAAACTGTGAGACAGGGCGTTCTTGTCAGGCACCCCGACTCTTGCCAGAACGGCCCGGGCCCCTGACGGCTCGACGTACGACAAGGTCGCTGACTCGCCGCGGTGCCCCTGGACGATCGGGTCGAGAATGTTGTCCGCTTGATATATGCCCATGATCCAGCCCGTCACCGAGGCGAGGCGCGCTGCTGGAGTTGAGGGCGCCACCCCTACCGGGTAGATGGGCGTCATTGTCACGAAGAGCCCGCTCTTCGCAAGGAACCCAGGGAGCACGGCCGGGATCGTCGGCACTCCGACCTCATGAGGCGATTCGGCGATCAACGAAGCCAGGGTGATTGCCGCCGGTTCACCCGTGCTCGCCGACGACCGCAACATGGCGCCGATAGCCAGGGCGCAGTAGTCGAGGTCCGGCGTGGTAAACGCCAATAGCGCCGTGAGTGAGGTGATCGAGACCCCGCTGTTCGCTGCGACTTGGACCGCTACCGCGCGCGTCAAGCAGTAGGGGGGGTTGGACTTCGCTGGGGAAACGGTGAACGGGCCCGTTATCGGCAGGCCAAGCGGGGGGTCGGCCAGGACTTGGCGCGAGAAGCCGGCCAACTGGGCTTCCCGGACGTTTTCGATGTACATCAGCCCGAATGACCCCGGGTAGCGGTCGCTGGCGCCGAGCAACCGGAACCAGGTCGAAAACTGCTGGTTGGTCAGAGCCGGAGTCGTTTCTACCAAGGTCCGCGCGGTCTGGCCCAAGTCGTCGTCGCGTTGCAGGGAGGAGCCGACCGCGTCCGCGGCCATCGTCGCCATCGAGGTGAACGTCCTGCTGGCCTGCGTGTGGACGTAAGCGCTCCAGGCCCCTGCTCCCAGGACCGAACATCCGACGCCGACAAGGAGCATCGCCGCGGCTACGAGGCCCGCACGACGCACGCGCGGCGGCGCGCCTCCTCTCCCGGGGCCGTCAGCCACCGAGCGCGCCGAGAGGTCGAGGCCATCTCTGTCCATCACCTCTTAACTCGGTACCTTAACCCCGCACCTTAGAGAGCGCTCACATCGGACTAGCAAGCCTCCTTACCGTCCCACGCTTTGGCCTTTATCGTGCGAACACTGTGGAGCGGGACGAGCACAAGGACCGGCACCGGCAGGCGCCGGGCACGCAGACGGGCGCTTAGGCGCGAAAGCGGGGGGGACGTGCGGGCGCTTGCACCTTTGTAGGACGCGACCAGCGCTTTTTGTGCTGCTCTCGCGCTCAAGTCGCGGGCATGCTGGGCAGCCAGTTGCCCGATCGTGAAAGGGTGCATAACCGTCCCTCCTATTGCTGGACTTCCCGTACAAGCCTGCGCCCGCTCTGCAGTCCGTGATAAGTACGGAACTCGCCACGGGCCCTTCACGCAGGCTTCCAGGACCTGAGTAAATTGCCGGCCATCCGCAGTGGCGTGGGCCACAATGAACCTCATGGAGCTGGCCCCGTCGCCCCGGGAGGCCGAGGTTCTCGAGCTCGTAGGGGAACGCCTCAGCAACGGTGAAATCGCCAAGCGACTGTTCATTTCGGAACGAACCGTCGAAAGCCACGTCTCCTCGCTGCTGCGAGGACTCGGCCAGGCTGACCGGCGCGCCCTCGCCACCCATGCCGGGGAACGGGCACGCTCCGATGTGAACCAGTTCCGCTGGCCACGCGAGCCACTTACGTCGTTCGTTGGCCGGGAGGTCGAGCTCGACGAGGTGGGTGCCGCGCTCCGCCAGTACCGCCTTGTGACTTTGGTCGGGCCAGGTGGCGTCGGCAAGACGCGGTTGGCCCTGCGGGCGCTGGCAGGAGAACCGGCGGCTTTCGCTGACCTTGCCTCCCTGCCCGCCGGCACCGACAGGGAGGCCGTCGCTCGGACGGTAGCGGCGGCCCTCGGGATGGTGGAACCAGCCGGGGTCAACTCCCTCACGGCGGTCTCCGACCTGCTTTCCTCCGCCCCGGCGGTGGTGGTGCTGTTCCCCGTCGGAACTGTTCAGCGAGTGGACCGGCTGGTACGCGGCCGTTCGGGCCGAAGCCCTCGGAGGGAGGGCGATCGACGAGGCTGAAGCTGCCATGGAAGGCGGGGCCTATTCACTTGCTGTGCTCGCCCGCGCACGCGGGGAACTGGAAAAGGCACTATCCCTTTTCCAGAGCTGCGGCGCCATTTACCAGTCAGCCCGGACGGCGCTGCGAATGGGCGCCCCCAAGCGTCAGCAGGGCCTCTCGACCTACAAAACTCTCGGTTTGGATATTCATTAGGACGAGCTGCCGCACACAGCCGCGCCAGGGGGCCACCCCTCGTGCTCGTCGACCCATTGCAAAACAGCAGTCCACTCGGCGTACCACTCGGTGGCCACTTTCGGCGAGATCCAACTGCTCATCAAGTCCACGAACCTCTGGATGTACCGTGGGCGGTGGCCCACTGGGATGTCGCCGTCGACCAACAGGTGAGCTATCTCGTGAAGCGCCGCGAGCTGTGTCAGACCCTCGTCGTCAACTTCGATAATCGGACGCGTACGCGCCGATAGCGCCGTTGCGCAGTACGGCAGTTCCGGGCGCCTCGCCACATCACCACCTGTTGAGCTCAGGTGGCGGGTGATCAATTTGCATGGCCCCGGCACTTCCGCCTGCCATACGGTATGGCAGAACGCACGCCAATCAGGCACGCACAGCCGCTCGTATGCATGTTCTGGTAGCGAGGCGCGACCTACTAGCCTTTCCGTAGCAAGCCGCACGATCATCCCGGGCTTGGGCGGCACGAGCGTCTCAGCCAGGTAGCGGAGGTTGTCTGCTAGATCCAGATCCATCGTCCTAGCCGACCCGCGCTCGAGCACGGGCCATGACTGCGGGCCGCAACTTCATTTCTTGCTCTCAACCTCCCCCTCCCACGTTCGACTGGCCAATTCGGCCAGTCGAACGCGTCGCCCGTGCGGGACGGGCCCGGTAGCACTCCAACTGACCACCGCGATGCCCATCAGCATTAGGAGGTCGCCGGGGCTCAGGACCGTACGCGCCAAGTGGAAAGGAATGATGTCCCCAAGCATCCGGAGCCGAGTGAGGTCGGTCATCGCAATGTGCTTGTAAAAGTGCCCTTCCGCAACGTTCATCGTCTTCGGGAAGCCAGCGGCGGCCAGGGCGAACTGCGAGACCGGCATGCCCCCGTTCACGGCCATCACTATGGCGTTGAGCACCACTCCGGCGCCGATCAGGCCGAGCCCGTAAGGAAATCGTCGCCCCGGGCCCGTGTTGGCGGCACACCAGCCGACTACTCCCAGGCAGGCCGTGACAGCAAGGGCCGGGCGGAGCGGGCCGGAAGTCGCGCCCAGACAAGCCTCAATGAGGACGGCGGCGACCAGTATTGGCCAGGCTCTTATCCGCGCACTTGCCAGACGGGTCAGGCTCCCGCCCGCTGCCAGGCCCGCTACGCAGCCGGCTATCAGTGCTGCTGCCATGACGACCATTTCGCTTCGCTCCCGACTCTTGCTGCTCTATTTCTTTCCAGAGACACGGGGACGCCGTGTCGGTACGGTCGGACAGCGCAAATTGGGTGCGACACGTACCGCCAAGGCGCCGCTGAGCTCTGAATAACGTAGGCCGAGAAAGGCCCGGCCACGGAAAGGGGTTCACCAAAATGCGAACTGTGCTTGCAAACCGCGCCTTTCGAGCCGGCGCCATCATCGTCGGCCTGGCTGGCGTCTGGGTAGTAGGGGGCGCTCCGGTCTGGGGCTGGCTCTAGTAGTCTCTCGAGACGTGGATGAGGTCCGCGAACTGGTAGAGCGAGCAGCGTCCGGGGACTGGGAAGCGTGGTCGGAGCTGGTAGACCGGTTCGCCAACCTGATCTGGTCGGTAGCGCGTTCCGTGGGCCTCAACGCGTCGGATGCTGCAGACGTGAGCCAGACCACCTGGCTCCGCTTTTGCGAGCATCTTCGCGATCTTCACGACCCGTCCCGGGCTGGCGCCTGGCTGGCAACCACAGCCCGCCGCGAGGCAATCCGGGTGTCCCGGCTCGGGGCTCGCCAAGTGGTGGTCGACCCGTGGACTTGGCTGGAGCGCACAGACCTGTCCGTCGATGGGGTCGACCACCGATTGCTCGCCGGAGAAAGAGATATGACGGTGCAGTATGCCCTCGCGGTATTGCCTGACCGCTGCCGTGCGTTGCTGCTTGCCGCCGTCGAGGACCCTCCGGTGCCATACCAGGAACTGGCCGGACGTCTCGGTATGGCAGTCGGCAGCGTCGGCCCGACTCGGGCGCGCTGTCTGGAAAGGCTGCGCCAGGTGATCGACAACTTAGGACGGGAAATGGCAGAAGAGACGACTAGCTCTTGGGCGGCACCATGAGGACCGAGGAGAACGGCATAGAAGACGAGAGGCTCCTGGCGGAACTGAGGTCGCTGGCACTCCGGATCGGGCCCACCCCACCCGCATTGGTGGAAGCGGCCAAAGCCGCGTTCAGTTGGCGCAGTGTCGCCACGGCCATCGCCGGGCTGGAGTTCGACTCGGCCGTTGACGACGATGACCTGGCGCGGGTGCGGGATGGGGGGCCTGAACGGCGGCTCCGGTTCCGTTGCCCGGACCATGTGGTCGAACTGACCGTTGCCGAGAACAACCGTGCCCTCGCGGGCCGGGTCGACCCTCCCTTTGCCGGCACAGTGGTCCTCCGACATCCTGACGGTGTCTGGCTCAGCGCGGCGGTCAACCAGTTCGGCCAGTTCTTCTTCGACGCGGTGCCGCGCGGCGCGGTCAGCTTGAAGGCCTGGCGCGACGGACCACATCGTTGCCGACTTCGAAACCGAATGGGTGACAATCTGAGGGCCAAGGCTGCCGCTGTTGAGGACCTGGCAACCGAAGCCGTTCACGTAGCCGAATCTGACCCGCACCGGGCACTCGCCCTGGCTCAACAGGTGGCTCAACAGGTGGAGTCTCAAAAGGTGGAAGGTCTGGGCCAACCCGACGACGGCGGTTTGCAGGCACGAGCGCTGGCCAAATGGGCCGAAGGCAGAGCCAGCCGCCATTTGGGCCTGCACCGGGAGGCGGAGGCGGCGCTGGAAGCGGCCGTTGGGTTGTTCTCATCCGCGGGGGACAGGCCGGCGGTGGCGCGGGCGTTGGTGTCCCTGGCCGTGGAGCGGGTCGACGCCGGGCGTTTTGACGAGGCGATCGCAATGCTTTACAAAGCCGAGGCGGACCTGACCGGTGCCGACGCAGCTCGCGCCGCAGTTCAACGAGCGTTGGCGCTGCAGCGAGCTGGCCGGGTCGTAGACGCACGGGACGACTTTGACCGGGCAGTCGACGCGTTCGAATGCGCGGGCATGCAAGTTGAGGCGGCCGTGGTGAAACAGAACCGGGCGTTGGTCCATGCTTACCGGGGCGAGCTGGACGAAGCGGACGAGGACCTCGAGGCGGCAGCGAGGACCTTCGCTCGGCTCGGTCAGCCAATCCGCAACGCCGAGGTGCTCCACAACCAAGGTTTTGTGGCTGCGCGCCGTGGAGATCTCCCGCGAGCGCTGTCGCTGTTCGACCAGGCGCAGAGGTGCGCCGCCGAGCTGGGAGCACTGCGACCCGAGATGCTCGTGGACCGCGTGGAAGTCTGCCTCCAGGCCGGCCTGAGCCACGAGGGACGGGCCTTGGCTGAGGCTGCCGTCGGAGTTCTCGAAGAAGCGGGTTTTACTGCTGACGTGCCCGAAGCCTGCCTGCTCGCCGCTCGAGGCTGCGAGCAGGACGGTGACCCCTCGGCAGCCGCGGAGTGGGCGCTGCGAGCCGTCGAGCTCTTTGGTAATCAGCACCGTCCGCGCTGGGAAATCTTGGCTCGCTACGCCGTCCTCAGAGCAGGGGCAGCTGGCGAAAGCCCTCCGCCAGACCTGGCCGACCGTCTGTTAGCCACGGCAAGGGAACTGCGCCGGGCGGGTTGGGCCGGCCCGGCCGTCGAGGCGGAGGTGCTCGCCGTCGAGCTGCTAGTCGCGGGGCGCAGGCTCGGCGCGGCCAAGGACATCCTCGACCAATTGGTCCCCAGCGTGGCAAGAATGCTGCCTCTGCACCAACTCGGGGCACGGCTCTGCCAGGCACGCTGGCACTTGGCGGCGGGCGATGCCCAGAGTGCCGAGCGGGCTTTGGTCTCTGGCCTCGGGGCCCTGCTGGCCTACCAGGCCACGCTCGGCTCGATCGAGCTCCGCGCCGCCGCCGGAGGCCGTGCGGGCGAGGTCATGGCGCTGGGGGTCGCCCTGGCCAGGGACAGCGGGCAGCCCGCCCGCGCGCTGTGGTGGATGGAGACCGTACGCGCCGCGCAGCAGACCGACCCCGCCAGCCGCGTTGAGGACCCTGAGATGGACGCGTCGCTGGCATCCTTGCGAGACGTGATGACCCTCCTGGCACGCGAACCAGCCAACGTAAAGGAGACAACCGTCCTTCGCCGGCGGCAGTCAGTGCTCGAAGAGGTGGTGCGGCGGCGAAGCCGTCATGCCACCGGCCTCCGCGCCTTCGGGCGGCGGACCTTCAGCGTCGAGCGGATATCCGAGGCCTTGGGTGACAAGCTTCTCGTTGAGTACGCGCCGGTCGACGAAAGCCTCGTCGCAGTTGTCCTTTACCGCGGCGAGTGCCGCATGGTCGAGCTTGCGTCCCTCTCCGAGGTGCGTCACGCCGTCGCCAGTCTGCGCCTGGCCCTACAGGCCGCCCTGGGCACGAGCCCGCCCGCTGTTGCCTTGGAAGCACTGGGGGCAGCGGGGAACGCGGTCCAAGGGCTCGTCCTTGACCCCCTGGTCCTCCCCCGCTCCGACGAGGTCGTCGTTGTCGCTGATGGGCCGGTCGCAGCCACGCCATGGGCCCTGCTACCGGACCTGGCCGGGGCAACGTTGGTCGTCGCCACGTCGGCTGACGCTGCGCTACGGACTCCCAAGCATTTCCGGCGGACAGAGCTCAGGGTCCTCACCGTGGCTGGACCGGACCTGCGCTATGCCGAGGAGGAGGCTGAAGCCGTGAGCGCGTTGTGGCAGGGCAGCTCCGGCGCCCTAAAAGGCGCCCGAGCGACCATAGGCGCCGCCAAGGCCGCCATGAGCTGCGCCGATGTCGTACATGTCGCCGCCCATGGCGTCTTCCGCGGCGACAGCCCACTGCTCTCGTCTATCCGGCTGAGAGACGGGCCTATGACGGGCGACGAGCTCGCTCAGGCCACCAAAGCGGCTCGCCTCGTCGTACTGTCCTGCTGCAACAGTGGCATGGCCGATGCCAGCGGGATCGGCCTCAGTCGCCTCCTCACCACGGCCGGTGCGACCGCCGTCATAGCGAGCGTGAGCCCTGTGTCCGATGCGGGCTCGGTGGAACTGATGATCGCCTTGCACGGCGAGCTGGTGCGGCGGGCCAACCCGGCGAGCGCACTCACGACCGCTCGTCAAGCGGTGGGCGGGCCCTTGCGCTTACCCTCGTCGGCCGGCTTCGCTTGTTTCGGCAACGGTTTCGAGAGCGTCATCGTCTAGGGCCGACGGCTGTCGGCCCGACCTGGCCGGTCGGCAAGCCCGGGCCCGCCTCTCTAAGGTATCGGCCAATTCCAAGCAGGTTCGCGCCCTTCGCCTCAGCTCGTCTGCAACTTCGTAAATGTGGCCCAACGGGACATCCCCCAGGTTCAGAGCCCCAATGTCCAGAGGAAGAACCCCAATGTCCAGAGGAAGAAGAAGGGGTACGGACGATGCGGGCCGCTTTGGAAGCTCGCCTCGCAGCCCGCGAACCGCTGCGCTCGCACGATGCACAGTCGAGGGCGCCACACCCGCGGCCTCGGCCACCTGTCGAAAGCTGCTTGCAGGCCCCTCTGCCAGGGCCTTGACGATGGCCCTGCGGCTCGCTGCGGGGTCGACCGGCCTGCGGCGCCCGTCCCGACCGGTCCTTACTCCCGGCCCCAAGGCCTCGGCAGCCTGTCGTATGCGGGCGACCGTGGAGTGGGAGAGCCCACACACTTCCGCCACCCAGCGGTCAGAGCGGTCCGGGCACCGGCGAAGGAGGTTCCCGGCTGCCGCTTGCCGTTCAGTGCGGGTGAGCGGCTTTCCGTGCCTGACGTTGGCCTGGACCGCGACGACCGACGCTTCGGTCTCGCTGCCCGAGAACAAAAGAGCCCTGATCTCGGTCCGGCCCAACCTGCGGGACGCTTCGACCCGGTGTACACCGTCGATCACTTTCATCGTCCGCTGGTCCACCACCACGGGAGGGAGCCGGTCGAGCACCTCGGTCAGCGCTAGCACATGGTCCTCGTCCACCCTCACAGCCCTGGGAGAATAGTTCCCCACGAGGTCTGCCAAGCGCACGACACGCCCCTCGGACCAATCTTGGCCCGGGGGCGCGCCCTGTTGTTGCCCGAGATCGCCGCTCGACTGTCCACGATGAAACCATCCACGATGAACAAGAGGTGCGAGCTCGCTGTTCCGTACAACCTGCTCATCCCGGAACCTCGGCGATAGGGGCCGAGGCCGTCAACCTGGGACGTCGAAATTGGCGCGCGCCAATTCCGTTGTTCCTCGACAGTGGCACCCTTCGAGGTGGTCGTTGACGAGGCCGAGCGACTGCATCGCGGCATAAGCGGTAGTCTCCCCGACGAAACGGAAACCGTTGCGGCGCAGCTCAGCCGAGAGGGCTTTCGACTCAGGGGTCGACGCCGGTAGATCGCTCAAGGTCTTGGGCGCCGGGCGGGCACCCGGCTCGTGCCTCCATAGAAGAGCTGCGAGGGAAATACCTTGCGCGGCCAGGCGCATGGTGGACTGCGCGTTGGCGATGGTCGCGGCGATTTTGCCACGATGGCGGACAATCCCCGGGTCGTCAAGCAGCCGGGAGATGTCGGCGTCATCGAAACGGGCGACCACGCGCGGGTCGAAGAACGCAAACGCCCTGCGGAAGCCTTCGCGTTTTCGCAAGATAGTAAGCCAGGAAAGACCGGCCTGGAACCCTTCGAGGCAGAGCTTCTCGAACACGCGGTTATCGTCGCCGACCGGCAACGCCCATTCGTTGTCGTGGTAGGCCTGGTACTCGGGTGTCGACGCTGCCCACCGACATCGGGCTATACCGTCTTCGCCGATAACGAGGTCGCTAGACATTTCTCAGTGACGACAGCTGCAACAGGTCAGCGGTGCCCAACGATGGCCAGCTCTTCGTCCCTCGCGGCCTGGCTCCCCGCCGGGTCATGCGGTGGCCGGTTGGGCCACCAAATCCTGTCGCCCAGGTCGAAGTTGAGAGCGGTGACCAGGATGGAGCGGACCACGAGCGTGTCGAGCAGCACCCCGAACGCCACCGCGAAGCCGATTTGCGCGAACTCAGTGACAGGTAGCGTGCCGAGGACTGCGAATGTCCCAGCCAGCACGAACCCGGCCGAGGTGATAACGCCACCAGTAGCGGCGAGACCCAGGAGCGCGCCGGTACGGGTGCCGTGAGCATGGGTCTCCTCGCGCACCCGGGTCATTAAGAAAATGTTGTAGTCGATGCCGAGCGCCACCAGGAAGACGAACACGAACAACGGGAACGCGCTGTCCTCGGCTGGGACACCGAATATGTGGTCGAACACGAGCGCGCTCACGCCGAGCGCGGCGCCAAAGGACAGCACAACGGTGGCGACGAGCAGCAGAGGGGCGAGCAGGGCACGCAACAGAAGTGCCAAGATGCTGAAAACGACCAAAAGGGTGATCGGGATGATCAGTTCCCGGTCATGGTGGGCTGCGTTTTCCACGTCGAGGTTCACCGCGCTCGCACCACCCACGAGGGCGTGCGCCCCGGCGATGGCGTGGACCGCTGTGCGCGCCTTTTCGACGGTGACGTAAGCGGCAGTGCTGACAGGGTCAGCGGTCGTGGTGCCTTGCAGGTACGCCACACCGTGCTCCACGATTGGCGGCGCTACCGAGGCGATCCCGGGCGTAGCTTTGAGCGCCGCTTGGACCTGACTGGTCTCAGCAGCGTTTGCGATAACCACGACAGGGCTGCCCAGGCCGGCGGGGAAGTGGCGAGCGAGGATCTCTTGACCGACGATCGAGCTCGGCGTACCCCGGAACGATTGCTTCTCTGTCAGGCCGTCGGCGTGCAGGTCGAGAGTGCCAAGAGCAAGCGCAGCCAGGGCAAGCACGGTGCCTAGCCAGACCCAGCGAGGTCGGCGGCTGACCTGCCGGCCGATCCGTGCCCACACTCCCGTGGAGGTTGGCTCGGCTGAACCGACGGAGGGGCGGTATGGCCAGAATATCCAGCGGCCCGCGATCACCAAAAGTGCCGGCAGAAGGGTGAGCATTGACGCCAGGCCGACAACTATGCCGATCGCGGCGACCGGTCCCAACCCGCGCGTGGAATTGCTCTCCGCGATTAAGAGGCACAGCAGGCCCGCTATGACGGTGCTGGCGCTGGCGACGATGGCCGGACCGGCTCGGCGTAGCGCGATCGCCATTGCTTCATGGCGATCGGTGTGGCGGCGTAGCTCCTCGCGGTAACGGGCTACCAGGAGCAGCGCGTAGTCAGTGCCGGCCCCAAACACAAGCACGGTCAGGATGCCAGCGCTCTCCGCGTTGACTATCAGCCCGGCGTGACGGTCCAACAGGTAGATGACCGCCTCCGCAGTCGTCAAGGCGATGCCAGCGGAGATGACGGGCAGGAGCCAGACGAACGGGCTCCTGTAGGTCAGCAACAAGATGACCACCACAACAGCGATGGCCGCGTACAACAGGGTGCCGTCAATGCCTTTGAAGGCGTTCTCCGAGTCGGCCGCGTTGCCCAGCGCCCCGGTCACATAAACCGACAACCCTGGTGAACCCCCGGCGATCTGCTTGACCTTGTCTACGACTGTCGGCGTCGCGGACCATCCGTCGGCGCCGAGGTTGTACGGGGCGGCGACCTGAGCGGCCTCGCCGTCGCGGGACCAGACCGGGCCGACAATCGGGCCGCCGAGCGGTGCGACGTCCGCGAAAGTGCGAGCGTTGGCCACAATTTTCTCCCGGTCTGCTGCCGTAAGACCCGCTGCGCGCTGGTAGACGATAACAGCTACCAGCGTGTTCGCGTTTTGAAAGGCGCTCTGCGCATTGAGGACCTTGGTCGACTCGGCGCCTCCGGGCAGGTATGCGGTGGCGTTGTTTTGCTCGGCTCCCATCAACTTCCCTGCGAGAGGCCCGGCAGCTGCTACAACGACGAGCCAAAAGACGAGGACCAGCCACTTCCCGCGCCGACCTACGAGCGCGGGGATCCAGCGTGCCTGAAGTGATCCCACGGGAGAGATTTTGGCATCAGCGCGAGTGGCCCCGCTAGTGGTTTGTCCACCGGCGGCTTAGAGGCGGCTAGCCAATGCTTCGGCGCTGCGCCAGGCCAGGGCCATGATCGTCAGAGCAGGGTTGATGCCCCCGTTTGTCACGTGGACGGAGCCATCGGCGAGGACGACATTGGCGCAGTCGTGCAATGTCCCGGTGGGGTTGCACACCGACGTAGCCGGGTCGGTCCCGATGCGGTCATACTTGTTACATCTTCCGATAAAGGCGGTCCGTTTATGTACGTCCCTGCTCATTTCGCTGTTGACGAGGGACAGCTCGGTCAGCTGCTCGATGACTTCCCCGTCGCAGACTTGGTGACGGTCACCCCGCAGGGCCTGCTCGCCACGTTCCTCCCCGTCCTCTACGAACCCACGACCGGTGAACGGGGCTCCATTATCGGCCACGTCGCTCGCGGCAACGAACAATGGCGCGGCCCTGTGCGCGCAGAAGCGCTGGTAATCCTTCACGGCCTGAATGCTTACGTTTCACCTTCTTGGTACCCGTCCAAAGCCGAGCACGGCCGAGTCGTGCCGACGTGGGACTACCTCGTCGCCCATGTCTATGGTCGTTTGGTCGTCCACGACGACGCGGGGTGGGTCGAGGCGTTAGTCCGCAGGCTCACCACCAAGCACGAGGCGGGCCGCCAGCGACCGTGGTCGGTTGACGACGCTCCTGCAACGTTCACGGCCGCCCAGCTGAAAGGGATCGTCGGCGTCGAGATAATCATCAGTAGCGTGCAGGTCAAGGCCAAGTGGAGCCAAAACCGCCCGGGGCCCGATATCGAGGGGGTTATATCGGGCCTGGAAGCCAGCGGGCAAGGGGACGCCGCCGCGGCCGTGCGGGAAGCTCGTCCCTAACCGGCCGACCCTCAGTTTGTGAGAACAGGCCCCCCCACTTTGGCGCCCTCCTGGGCCGCCACCAGCAATCGCACGATCTGGCCTATGTCGATCAGCCCCTCGCCGACTGGGGTGCTGGAAAAGAAGAACCATGCCGAAGGGGATACGTCGGTCCGCACCTTCAGGTCTTTTATGTGCGTGGCGAACACGTGCTTTGCCAACTTCTCCATCGCAGCCACGGGGTCGTCCAAGAGCCGCAGGAAATTGCCCGTATCGAAGTTCACGCCAAAGTAGGGCGACCCGACCGCTTCCACCAGCCAGAGCATCTCTTTGGCGGTGTAGTCACCATGGTTCTCAGCAGCAAGCCTGATCCCCCGACGGCCGGCCTCGCGAGCCGCCTCTTCGAACCAGCCCGCCAGCACCTCCAGCCGTGGCTGGCGTGGCTCGTAACGCCAGTCGTTGGGCCCAGGACCAGGGGTCACCCGCATCACCTCGGCACCTATCAGGTCGGCGTTACCGATCTGAGCCACCAAGTCCTCCAAGGCCGAGCGGTTGGTGCCATCTTCGAGCCCGGTTGGGTGGCCCCAGGCGTAGACCCGGTCCATGCCATAGTCGTCCAGCTGTGCTCTCAGCTCAACGAACCATGAGCTCTCCATGCTGGGAAAGAAGCACGATTCCAGGGATACACCGTCTACTCCCAGGTCTACGGCGAAGGCAAGAAAATCCTCCATCGCCATCGGTTGGCCCGGAGGGGGTTGCCCGTCGTAGACCTCACCGAAAAACCGATGGAAACAGTAGCTGTCGATCCCGATCTTCATGGTCTGCACGCTCCTTGGTCGATCTCTACCGCAGGCTAAACCCGCCGTCCATCAAGAGCTCAGTGCCACAACAGTAACCCGAATCGGTGCTCAACAAGAACGCCACGGCCCGAGCCACCTCGTCCGGCTCGGCAAACCGGTTGAGCACGATCCCCGGCATCCACTGGTCGAACTGGTGCGCTTTCTTGGCCAAGAGCGGCGTGCCCACGTACCCCGGAGAGACGGCGTTCACGCGCACTCCGCGAGGCCCCCACTCTACCGCCAGCGACTTCGACAGGGCCGTGACGGCGGCCTTGGAGGCGTTATATGCGCACTGATGCTGAGGGAAATTGACGACATGGTTACCGGACATCGAGGCAATGTTGACAATGCTGCCTCCACCTCTCGCCAACAACTGGCGCCCGAAGGCCTGGCAACTGAGGAACAGGCCCCGCAGGTTCACCGCCAAAACGGCATCAAAGAGTTCTATGGGCATGTCCTCGGCCGCCACATCGTCTTCGACGATGCCGGCGCAACAAACCAGGTCGACCGGTCCCGATGCCGTCTCGTACACCGACGACACCGCTGCTTCTACGCTCGATGGGACCGTGACGTCGACGCTCACAAACCTGACACCGGTTAGTGGCTCGGGCGCCACACGGTCGAGAGCGAACACCGAGAGGCCGAGCGCCGCCAGGTGAGCGCAAAGGGCCCAGCCGATCCCACCGCTTGCTCCAGTCACCGCAACCTGACCGTTACGGAACTCCATCTTTAGCCTCCGTTCCTTGCTCCCGGCCGGTTAGCTCGACAGCTCTGGCTCCCATCATTACCGTCCCGCTGAGCGTCGCGGGTCTGAGACGTTCCCCCTGGTGCCCCGGCTCGGCCTCGGCCGCACTGCTCGGCGGGTGAGATTTGCGTCGGTGGCTAGTGCCCGTGGTCCTTGTCGTCGGTGGGTTCATTATGCTCCTCCCCGAGCTCTGGGTATTGGTGAACTCGCTCGAGCCGTCGAGGATGCAGTTCAGCCTCCCTCCGGTATGGTTCACCAGCCACCTGACACTTGCGAGTTACCGGCAGCTCTTCAGCCTCATTCCCTTCCTAATGCAGCTCGCCAACAGCGTTGCTGTCACCGTCGCTGTTGTGGTCGGTTCGTCCCTGGTGAGCGTTCATCGAAGTGAAGTACCTGGGCCTGCTGAACTCTCAACTAAGTTTGATAATCCCAGCGCTCATCCAGCTGTTCGGTATTTTCCTTTTACGTGAGCACCTCAAGATAAGCCCTGACGAGCTAAGCGACTTTTTCTGGCCCAATGTCTATATCACCAACCCAAGCCGGATGGTCGCGCCCCTTGGCCTTGTCACCTTTCCCGGTGACGAGGAGTCGGGCTCAGCGGGCTGGCGCGAGTTGTGCAGGCCGTTGCCGTGCGAAGTCGAGGTCAGCAAGCGGCACCGGCCGACCTAGGTAATAGCCTTGGGCGTACCCGACCCCGAGGGCTCTGACCGCCTCCAGCTCGTCGGCGGTTTCAATGCCCTCAGCGATGATCTTGGCATGGGTGCCGGCGGCAAAACCAACCATGGAAGCGGTCAGAGCCCTGCGGACCGGGTCGGTGTCCACTCCTTTGATGAGCTCGCGGTCAAGTTTTATGAAGTCCGGCGACAGCTTGAGGATGTGGGACAGGCCCGAGAAGCCTGCCCCGGCGTCGTCCACGCTGAGCTGAACGCCCGACTCCCGTATGGCGCCCACTGCGTGCAACAAAGCGTCGTAATCGTCGAACTTTGTGTGCTCGGTCAGTTCGACCACGAGCCCGGCAGCCCCGGCAGCCCTCAGCATTTGCCGCAACCCGGGGCATACAACCGCAGCGGGCCCGACATTGAACGTAAGCGCGACGTCGTTAGGTAGCAACCGCCGGGCGACCAGCGCGTTGGCTACTGCCAACAGCTCGAGCTCCACACCGATACCTGCTTGCTCCGCCTCGGCGAACCACGCATCAGGGCCTCTCGCCGGCTCAGCACGAAACCGGGCGAGCGCCTCGACAGCCACGATCGCATTGGACGAGAGCTCGACGATCGGCTGGAACACGACGGCGAGCTGCTCCGGGTTGTCAAGGACCGCCTGCACCCGCCTCCTCGATTCCATCCAGAACACCGCCTCCGGCCGGAGAACGTTCATGACGAATCGGCTCGCATTGACGCGCGCGCGGTCGTGCGCCTCCATTTGCTCGAGGTCAGCCTCGGGCGAGGGGCGACCGAACAGCAGCAGGTCGCTCTGAACGCGGCCCAAGTCACCCGCAAGGCCAACAGCTACGCCTAGGAAGTCGGCGAGCTGGGCCAACAGGGCTATGTCGTGGTCATTGAAGGCTGCAAGCGCCTGTGAGCTGACCGCCATAACACCGAGTGCCTCGTGCCCGCGCAACAGCGGGACGCAAACCGACGAGGCCACTCCCAGACGGCGGCACGCCTCCGCGTCCACCCGGTCGTCGCTGCCGGTGTCATCACAGCGGACTACCTGGCGGGTCGTGATTGCTAGTCCGGCCAGGCTGGAGGAGATCTGGACCGAGGTGCCGACGTGCGGCTTCAAGAAACCAGACCCGGTAATGAAGATGACAGAGCTGTCGTCGCTGAGCCCGACGAGGACGCCACCGGCGCCTTCGACGACCTCTAGGACCTGGTCGGCGACGCGTTGGAGGAGGCTGCGAGGGTCCAGGACCTCGTCCGTGTCTATGCTGCCAGATGCCATCGCAATACCTACGAGCCGCTCCGTCGCGCGCGGCCTCCCTTTAGGTACCGGTCGGCGTCCCGGATGGAGAACTTGAACACTTCGCGCCACAAAAACCGGATCTCAGCATCCCGCCTTCAGCGAGGCGTACCATCAGTACGTGGCGCGGCCACCGCTTATGTCGTACACGGCACCGGTTGAGAAGCTGACCTCATCGGAAACGAGCCAAGCCACCAGCGCCGCCACCTCGTCGGCTTGACCAATGCGACCCATTGGGATCCGGCTCAGCATGTAGGCGAGCACCTCGGGGGTGTTGGCAGCGTTCATAGGCGTCTCGATAACCGATGGTGCTATAGCGTTTACCAGGACCCCGCTCGTGGCGAGCTCCTTACCCAGGGCCTTGGTGAGGGCAATGACGGCACCCTTGGACGCCGAGTAGGCGGCCAGGTTCGGGTTGCCTTCTTTGCCGGCGATGCTGGCGATATTTACGATACGCCCCCAGCCCTTCTCGCGCATGGCAGGGACGACGGCCCGGCACAGGTTGAACACCCCGTTCACATTGATAGAGACCGTTGTTTGCCACTCATCATCGGTTATTTCCCAGAGCGGTTTGTTCGGTCCTACGATCCCCGCGCTGTTGATGAGGATGTCGACGGGACCGACCTTCGCGACCGCCGCGTTGACTGCGGGGCCGTCGCTGACATCGAGCTGGAAGTTCGCGCCAGGGGCCAAGTCGAAAGAGACCGTCTCAACGCCCTCTCGCCGCAACCTTGCCACGCATGCGGCCCCGATGCCGCTCTCCGCTCCGGTCACTATTGCCGTTCTCACCGCCGATTTCCTTTCCGTTCAGTGAGACTCACGCGCCACCCAGTCCCCGCTCGCGCCGACCAGGAAGTCGAGGTCCGCCCCGGTGTCAGCCTGCATGACGTGGTCGACGTAGAGCTTCGCCCACCCTCGGACCGGTGCGGCATAAGCGCTTTTGCTATCGGTGCTTTGCGCCCGGCGTTGCAACTCCTCGTCAGGTACGTCGAAGCTCAATGAACGGCCTTCGAGGTCCAAACGGATTATGTCGCCGGTGCGCACAAGGGCCAACGGCCCCCCCGCCGCGGCTTCGGGAGCGACGTGGAGGACTACCGTCCCATAAGCCGTGCCGCTCATACGGGCGTCGCTTATCCGCACCATGTCTCGCGCGCCCTGCTCGAGGAGTTTTCGCGGCAGCGGCATGTTCCCGACTTCGGGCATTCCCGGGTAACCGCGCGGCCCGCAGCCCCGAAGGACCAGGACGGAACGCTCGGTCACGTCGAGGTCAGGGTCGTCCAGACGGGCCCGCATGTCTTCGATGCTGTCGAAAACCACGGCCGGGCCCACGTGCTGGAGCAAGGCCGGGGTGGCAGCGGCTGGCTTGACGATGGCACCGAGCGGCGCCAGGTTGCCTCGCAGCACAGCGATGCCGGCGTCCGCCATAAGCGGCGACTGGCGGGGCAGTATCACCGTGTCGTCGTAAACAGGCCGGTCGGTGAGGTACTCGACGAAGGGCCGGCCGGTAACCGTGATCGCCTCGCTATCGAACAGCTCCTTCACCTGGGCAAGGGCGGCAAGTACGCCGCCAGCCCGGTAAAAGTCGTCCATCAAGAACTCACCTGACGGCTGCAGGTTGACCATCAGCGGCACGTCATGACCGGCTTGGTCGAAGTCGTCGAGCGTCAGGTCGATGCCCAGGCGGCCGGCGACGGCCAGGAGGTGCACCACCGCATTGGTCGAGCCACCCACGGCGGCCACGGCGATGATCGCGTTAAGGAACGATCCCCTTGTCATTACGTCGCTAGGCCGCCGGCCACGGCGCACCATGTCGACGATGAGGCGGCCCGTCTCGTGGGACATCTTCAGCAGCCGCGCGTCCGGCGCTGGCGTTCCCGCCAGGCCGGGGATAGTCATGCCGAGCACCTCGGCGACCACGGCCATCGTCGAAGCGGTGCCCATGGTGTTGCAGTGGCCCTTGCTCCGCACCATGGAGGCCTCGGACTGCAAGAACTCGGCGTTAGTCATCTTGCCGCCGCGCACCTCTTCACTGAGCCGCCAGACGTCGGTGCCACAGCCGAGAGCCTCGCCCCGGAAATGGCCGCTCAGCATCGGGCCGCCGGGGACGACAACCGCCGGCAGGTTGACCGATGCCGCCGCCATTAGCAGAGCCGGGATTGTCTTGTCGCACCCGCCCAGTAGCACTAGCCCGTCGACCGGGTTGGCCCGGAACATCTCCTCCATGGCCATGGCTGCCATGTTGCGCCACAGCATGGCCGTCGGCTTGACAAGAGTCTCGCCCAGCGAGACCACGGGAAGGTTGTAAGGGACACCGCCGGCCGCCCACACACCCTGCTTCACGACCTCGGCGACGTCGTCCAGGTGCACGTTGCACGGGGTCAGATCTGAGGCTGTATTGGCGATGGCGATCTGGGGTTTGGACGAGTCGAGTGCATCGTCTGGGAGGCCCCGTCGCATCCAGGCGCGGTGGATGTAGGAGTTCCGGTCCTGGCCGGAATACCACTCTGCACTTCGGAGGTCCCCCACTCCAACCTCGTTCCAATTATCGGAGTTTCATATAACTATTCGGAGCTTGCGGGTACAGTATGGCACGTCAGGTTGGCGCTTACAGCCGTTCGGGCCAACCGCTAGAGCGAAAGTGGGGCACGTATGCGACTTGTCCGGACCGGGGCACCAGCAGCTGAAAAACCGGGAGCGTTGGTTGACGATAACCTGCTCGTCGACCTGTCGGACGTCGTTGCCGACTACGACGAAGCGTTTTTCGGCTCCGGTCGTATCGCCACGCTGGCACCGCTCATCGCCGAGAGGGCGGCTTCAGGTAAAGCCGAGCCCCTGGGCGACCGACGCCTCGGCGCACCCTTCGCCAGGCCGCACCAGATCCTGTGCATCGGCCTCAACTACAGAGACCACGCGGCAGAAACCGGGCAACCCATCCCGGCCGAGCCGATCGTTTTCAACAAGGCGCCCAACACGCTCATTGGCCCGAACGACGATGTACTCATCCCCCCCGGCTCGGTGAAGACCGACTGGGAGGTGGAGCTCGGGGTCGTGATCGGCAAGCGCTGCCTGTACTTGGCCGACGAGGCCGAGGCGGCCGACGCCATCGCCGGTTACGTGCTCGTCAACGACGTCAGCGAGCGTGAGTGGCAGAACGAGCGTGGTGGCCAGTGGGTGAAAGGCAAGTCCGCCCCCACATTCAACCCGGCGGGGCCCTGGTTGGCGACACCGGACGAGATCGACGATGTGCTCAACCTCGACCTGACGCTGGATGTGGACGAGAAGCGGTACCAGACAGGCTCGACGTCGAAGATGATCTTTGGCCCTTTGTTCCTAGTGCATTATGTCAGCCAGTTCCTCGCCCTCGAACCCGGCGACCTCATCAACACCGGCACCCCCGCCGGGGTCGGGTTGGGCCAAAAACCACCGACCTACCTGCACGGCGGCGAGACGATGGCACTTAGCGTCTCCCGGCTCGGCAAGCAGGCCCATTCCGTCGTCTCGCACCCCTACTCCGGGCGGTAATGCGGGCCCTGGTGGTTGACGGCCCGCGGCGCGGGGGGGTGCAAGAAGTTGATGCGCCTGTCCCCCAGGAGGGCCAGCTTCTTGTCGATGTTGAGCGCGTCGGGCTGTGCGGGACCGACGTCGAGCTTTACACCGGCGAACTGGTGTACTTCGAGCAGGGCCTAACCCATTTCCCCTTGCGCCTAGGCCATGAGTGGACGGGCCGTGTGTCGGGAGTGGGACCGGGCACCGATCGGTCCTGGATAGGCCAGCGGATCACGGGCGACACCAACCTCGGCTGCGGCCACTGCCAACTGTGCTTGGCCGATAGGCACTATGTCTGTGCTGACCGCAACGAGATCGGGATCACCGACGGGTGGCCCGGCGCGCTGGCCGAACAGATGCTGGTGGCGGTGCGCTTTGCCTATCCCATCCCCGACAACGTCAGCCTAACCACCGCCGCGATGGTCGAGCCCGGGGGGAACTCGCTCCGCGCCGTTGAAGCAGCAAGCCTGCCGCACGGTGGGCGCCTGCTCGTACTCGGGTCGGGCACGATCGGGCTGCTCGCCGCCCAGATCGGGCTCGCTCGGGGCCTTGAGGTGCATGTGGCCGGGACACGACCGAGCTCGCTCGAGCTTGCTGGCGACCTGGGGATTGAGCACGTTTACCAGCTCGCCGACTTGCAAGGCGAGCGCGGCCGGCGTTTCGACGCAGTAATCGACGCGAGCAGTGACCAGACCATGCCGGCGCTGGCGGTCAACCTGGTCAGTCCGGCCGGTCGCGTCGTCCTCATTGGCGTGTCGTCGGCGCCAAGTCTCATCGACACCAGAGCGCTCGTGCTGGCCGACGTCACCGCCATTGGCATCTTGTCAGCGTCCCCCGGCTTAGAGCGCGCCATCGAGCTCTTTGCCTCCGGGGCTGTCAACCCCGAACGCCTCGTGAGTGAGGTGGTCGGGCTCGAACAGGTCACGTCGCGCCTTGATGGCCAGCGCGGCGAAAACGCGGGGCCGGGGCCGAAGGTGCACGTGGACCCCAGGAAGTAAATGGGGCGCGACCTTACCGTGTTTTGAACCGGTCAGGAGCCAGGCCGGGGACGCCCGGCCGGACGACAAATAGATCTCCAGCATGGTGCTGGGCGGCACTCAGATCTTCGCGGGCCGTCGTGATGTAGAGGTCCTCCAGGCAGGGCCCGCCGAAGGCGACGCTAGATACGTGCGAGGTCGGCACCCGCACGGTCGCCAGCCGGCGGCCGTCTGCGGGGTCGATCCTGTCTACGCGCGCACCGCCCCAACATGCGACCCAGAGGTAGCCTTCCGCGTCGATTGCCATACCATCGGGACCGCTGTCGGTGATCTCGGCAACGGCCCGCCGGTTGGAAAGCCCGCCAGTTTCCTGGTCAAAGCTGAAAGCGTCGATGCGATGTGTCGGAGTGTCTATGTAGTAAAGGGTTGTGCCATCGGCGTCCCACGCCAGACCGTTGGAAATAGTAACGCCCCCCAGGAGCACCGAGACCCCGGCGTCAGCGTTCAATATGTAGAGCGAACCGAGTGGTCGCGAATGGTGATGGTCCATGGTCCCGGCCAGGAAGCGGCCGCCCGGGCTCACCTTCCCGTCATTGAAGCGAACCGTCCCGATGTCAATTCGGAACTCACCGAACCGCTCAAGGCCCGTACCGTCCGAGTTGGCAAAAAAGAACCCATCCTCGGCGGCGAGCACCAAACCGCCATCGTCGCGTAGCGCGACCGCACCCACAGGCCCACTCGTAGAGAAACTGCGGTGGGCTGCGCTCTCTGGGGCAAAGGCGTGGACGCGATGGCCCATGATGTCGACAAAATAGAGTTCTTGGGAGCGCTCGTCCCAGACCGGGCCTTCGCCCAATTCAGCCCGGACGGCCAGGGCCAGCTCCGCCTCGTGCTGCTTTATCGTCATGTGACCTCCGTTATCCCGAAAATATTAACCCCTCAGGTGGCAACCGGGCGGCCCGGGGTCGCGCTGTACTGCGACCACGAACCCGGGTAGAGCCGTCCTAGGCCGAAACCACATAACTCTAGGGCAAGCAGGTTGTGGCAGGCCGTGACCCCCGAGCCGCAGTAGGAGACGACGGGTTTGCCACTGGCGATCCCGGCACCGCCAAATCGCTGGCGGAGGACCTCCACCGGGAGGAAACGCCCATCGGTATCAACGTTTTCCCGGCAGGGAAGGCTTAACGCCCCGGGGATATGGCCTGCCTGGGGGTCGACCTGTTCGTTGTGGCCGTGGTAGCGGTCGCGGTCCCTGGCGTCGAGCACCACGTTCGAGGGGTCGCTGGCGTCGTCGATGTCAGCCAGGAGGCCCGGAGGCCAAGGGCGCGCGGTGAAGTAGGCGGGCACCTCCTCGGGCGCGTCTGCCGTCAACTGTCCTGGGTACGCACGGAGGCCGCCGTCGAGTAGCGCCGCATCGTGGCCGGTCACCCGCAACATCCAGACCAGGCGCGCCGCGACCACGCCGCCCTGGTCGTCATAAGCCACTACGACCGTGTCATCGCCTATGCCGAGCATCGACATGCCGGCAGCAAATACCTCCGGGTCAGCCAGCGGGTGGCGGCCTCGACCGGCCCCCGGGTCGCCGGACAACCACTTGTCCAAGTCGACAAAAACTGCGCCCGGGAGATGGCCCCGTTCGAACGCCTCGCGCCCGGAGCGGCCATCGAGGTACCACCGCACATCGGCGAGGACCAGCCCGCTACCTTGCCCGCTCACCCAGGCGATATCGACCACCGGCGGGACCATCACCTGAACCTACCCTCCACCCGCCGCCATGCGCTCGTCCGCCGCGCGTCATTGAACACCGCTGAGCACCGAGCGGCCGTCGCTACCCGCCGGCGCTCGAAGCGCGCACGACGAGCTCGGGTTCGAAGCGGACCGAGCGGTGCTGGTGGGCGGACCGCTCATCGGTTTCTTCGAGTAACAGTTCGGCAGCTGACGCTCCGAGCTCGTACTTCGGCTGGCGCACGGATGTGAGCGCCGGGGAGAGCATGGAGGCGAAGGCCACGTCGTCATAACCGACCAGTGCCACCTCGTCAGGGACGCGAACACCGGCGTTGGTGAGGCCCTTGAGCACACCGAGGGCGAGGAGGTCGTTGGCACACATGACCGCCGTCGGGCGGGGCCTAGCAGCCAGCAGCGGCCCGACGGCAGCTTCGCCGTGGTCCACGGTGAGCGCGCTCACGGCGATCTCCACCAAGACGGGCGGGGACGGTCGCCGCGCACGGCGCAAGGCGCGGCGCGCGCCGTCCAGGCGGTCGGCGCACTGGCGGATCGACCGGGGACCGTTCACGAACCCGATGACCTCATGGCCGAGGTCGACCAGATGGCTGGCCGCCAGCTCGCCGCCGCGCACGTCGTCAACGGTGACCGAGCACAGGTCCAGGCTGCCGGCGTCCCGGTCGAGCAGCACGGTCGGGATGCCGCGTCTCGCCAGGGCGGCGACGGTCTTCAGGTCGCGTTCGACAGGAGCGATGAGCAGGCCGTCGACCCGGTGCTCTTCGAGCACCCTGAGGTAGCGGTGCTCGCGCTCGGTCGACTCGTCGCTGGAGCAGACCATGAGCACGTACCCCTTGTCGCGAAGGACCCGCTCTGCGCCTCGCACCATCTCACCGAAGAACGGGTTGGCTATATCGAGCAGCACAACCCCAACGGTCCGGCTCTTGCCCACCCGCAGTTGGTGGGCGGCCGTGCTGCGGACGAAGCCTGTTTGCTCGATGGCCTCCAGGACACGGGCGCGAGTACGGGGGGCCACCACCTTTGGGTTATTGAGCACGTTGGAAACCGTCCCAAGTGATACTTGCGCGAGTTCGGCGACGTCGCGGATAGTAAGGCGCCGCGCGGCGGAGGTGGGGCGTGAGTAGGCCTTCACGCGGCCTGGCCTGTCAGCCAAGGCGTTGCAGCTGGTCTTCCAGGTTGAACACCTCTTCGAGGAGCATTAGCGGCTGGCTGGGCAGCTGTCCAGGGATATCGACGAAATAACTGCCCATGTACGCCTGCCAACGGGCGTTGGCGTCCGTCTTGGCCATCGCGCTCTGCGCCGCGTCGAAGTCGTCGGCCTCCAGGTAACCGACTAGGAGCCCGTCTTCGCGCGCGAAAATCGAGTAGTTGCACCACCCGCTGTCCCTCAGCGCGGCGAGCATCTCAGGCCAGACCGACTGGTGTTCCCTCTTGTAGTCGTCTAGCCGCTCTGGGCGGACATGCAGCAAAAAGCAGCAACGCATCGCTCGCACCTCTTCATAACTGTAACCTCGGCTGTCTCACTACAACCTCCTCGAGCCATTCGAGCATTGGAGGTATTACCACCTCGGGGCAGGCCGAGGTCACTCCATGGCGGACACCGCTAAGGATGTGGTAGTCCTCAGTGCAAATGGCAGTGCGGAGAGCACTTAGGTGCTCGACAGGGACTGTACCGTCGTCGCTCCCGTGGGTTAGCCGGACGGGCCGGCCAAAAAGGTGCGATCCCAGGGACGCCGGTTGAAGCTGGCCGATCGCCTGGACGGTCGCCAGGGAAGCCCGTCGGCTCCATAGCGGGTGGGACTCGCAAAGAGACCGGAAGAGCACAAGGTCGTCCGGCGCGTACGGGATGACTTCTTCGATCGGCACAACATCGGCCTCCCGATCAAGCACCATCGCGACTTCAGAAAGGTGCGCTTGGCGCAGGATCCTCACCGCAGGACAAGGCCCACTCCACCGGACGATAGTAGCCGGTCCACGCCGGTCGCTCTCCGGCCGGCTCGCCACGGGGGACCTCTCGTTGGAGCCGAGCGTTATGGCTCTAACAGCTAGAGTTGCAGCGCAAGCGGCCGTTCGCAGTTGGTACCTACCTGTGGGGGTTCGGTGTACGGGGAGCTGCTGGCAGGGAAACGGGCCGTCGTCACGGGCGGGGGGGGCGGGATTGGTTCCGCCATAGTGGCTGGCCTGCACCGTCACGGTGTCGGCGTGGTGGCCATAGGCCGGAGCGCGAGTGTCAGCGACGTGGTGGCTGGGCTGGCTGGGGGCGGCCCGCAGGCGGTCGCAGTCGAAGCGGACCTGGCCGACACGGTGCAGGCTGAGTGGGCATTCGGACGCGCCATCGAGGAGCTAGGCGGGCTGGACATCCTGATCACGGCGCACGGTCACGTCCAGCCGGGGCCTAGTGCCGAGGTGCCCCTTGAGGACTGGAGCAGGACTTTGGCTACGAACCTTACGTCGGTCTTCCAGCTCTCACAGCTCGCCTACAAAGAGATGGCCCCCGCCGGCCGCGGGAAGATGATCCACATCGCGTCGATGTACGCGTTCTTTGGAGGCGTGCGAGTGGCGGCATACGCGGCCAGTAAAGGCGGCGTTGGCCAACTGACCAAAGGCCTGGCCAACGAGTGGGCGAGCACCGGCATCAACGTGAACGCCATCGCCCCTGGTTACGTGCGGACAAACCTCAACCGGCACATTTGGCAGGACCCGACAAGGGCAGCCGAAGTCCTGGGCCGTATCCCGGCTGGGCGCTGGGGCGAGGCCGACGACCTCTTCGGAGCCGTGGTCTTTCTGTCGTCGAGCCTGTCCGATTATGTCCATGGGGTGGTCCTGCCCGTGGACGGCGGCTATTTGGCCCGGTAGCACGGTTGGCCAGCGGGACAATGGGCGGGACGGCAATGCGGGCTGGGCTCGACAGCTTCTCGTTCCACCGCTGGTTCGGCGAGACCAACCAATGGGAGAAGCCAGTCGATCAGCGCTGGACGACCGACGACCTGTGGTCCCACGTGGCTGTCCTCGACATCGATGTGCTGTCGCTGCAGACGGTATACCTCCCTGAGCTGACCCCCGAGGTGTGCCAAGGGCTGCGCTCCGATGCGGCGCGAGCCGGCGTCGAACTTGTCCTCGCGTGGGGCCACCGGAGCGGCCTCGAGGATGGCCGGAGCCCCGAAAAGCTGAAAGAGGCGCTGGCCACCATGCAGGTGGCCGCTGAGGTGGGTTGCCCTATTGTCCGCATCGTCTGCGGCGACCAGGGCTCTTGGAGCGAGGACAGCGCAGTGCGAGCGGACCATATGGAACGGTTACGGGCTCCTCTAGGCGCCATTGCCAGCCGGGCCGAGGACCTGGGTCTGCTTGTAGCTGTGGAGAACCACGCTGACCGGCCTACCGAGGAGCTGGTGGTTCTGGTTTCGGCCATAGGTTCTGACCGTTTGGGGCTCTGTTTCGACCTAGGTAACGCAGTGCGAGTGGGCGACGACCCGGTGCAGGCCGCCCGCAGCGCGGCACCGATGACTTTCATGACCCACCTGCGCGACCTGCCCCTCAGCGGTTACCCTCGGCGCGGGCCCGGTGACTGGTGGCCCTGCGTGGCGCTCGGGCGGGGCGACCTGGACATACCGTCGGTACTGAGCGCACTCATCGCCGGGGGCCAGTGCCGGGCATGGTTGGTCGAAGCGTCCAATGTCATGCCTGGCGACGACGAGCGCGACATGGTCGCGGCCAGCCTGTCTTACCTGAAGTCCTTTATCGCCGAAGCCTGCTCCTGACCCTGGGCCCACTTAGCGGCTCCGGACGTGGTTGGCCGGTGTAAACAAAATCGATTCCTGGGAGGAGCGGCCTTGCTTGACAGGTGGCCCGGACCCGGGTACGGTTCCGTTGGAATCGATTGCCGAATGCTTCCAGCAAACGCAGCTAAGGAAGGGGGAGGTCGTTTGAGACATCACATGCAGCAGCGGTCAAGGCACTTTTTATCGGCGAGTGCAGGGGCCACAGCGGCCGCCGTGCTCATGAGCATGGTCGGTGCCACCGGCGTCACCGCGGCAACAAAGCCGAAGGTGGCCGATGCAACCGTCAGCTCTGTCAAGTTCCCGTGGGGCACCTTTACACTGTCCAGCCGCATCGCCACCAAGATCAAGGACCACAAGTCCCTCACGTTCGATATGTCGTACCAGGATCTTTCCCAGCCCGGTGGCCCGCCCTTGCTGCGGGCCGGCCTGAAGGCTGGTGCAGCGTGGATAAAAAAGACGTACGGAGTAAACGTCCACGTCAACCTGATCGGGACGACCGACACTGACCCACCCTCGCAGATCAGCCAGATCCAGAGCCTCACCAGCGCCGGACAGCTGGATTGTGTAGGAGTGGAGCCCGTTACGCCGGGAGCGTTCGAGAACGTCATTAATACGACCATGGCCGCCGGCGTGCCGGTGTTCACTGTCAACACCGACAGTCCCGCGTCGCACCGCATCGCCTACTCCGGGGTAGATGACACCGACCCCGCCTCACCGCTATGGACGGGCAAGATCGCCGGCAGTTTCACCGTCAACTGGGCCAAGCAAAATCACATCAACCTCTCATCGGCCGCCCTGATCACCGGCGACACCACCGCGTCGTGGGCCCAGGGCCGGATGCAGGGCTGGGAGAACGCAGTCAAGGCCGCATTCCCCAGCATCAAGATAACGGGCACGCCCACCAATGCCTACACGACGGGCTACACACCGGCCACCATCGAAACCGACATGCAGGCCTATATCACAGGCCATCCCAACGTCCAGTTCTACTTCGACAGCGACTGGGGTGCGGCTGAGATCGCTCAGCTCATACAGAAAGAGCACGAGAAAGGCAAAGTCTTCACCCTCGGTTTCAACGTCGATTCCACAATCCTCGACGACCTGCAGGCAGGCACCATGATCGGGACGATCGATCAGCGTTATGACCTTCAGGCCGAGAACTATGTGAAGGCGTGCGGGCAGTTCCTCCTGAGCGGTATTGTCCCCCCGTCCGGGGACTTCGTCTCTCCTTCGATCTGGACACCGGCCAACGTCGGCCAGGCCACGAAGCTCTACGACAGCATCCCCGGCTCGTTGGGCTGATCTTGCAGTAGCGGGCGAGGGCAGCGCGCCGGCCGTTAGGCCGTCCCGGTCTCCACGGCCGGCGCCAATGTCCCTCGGGCGCGCTAGTCCGGGTCTGAGGGGAGGGTCGCTCACATTGCAGGAGAACTTGATCGCCGGGCCGAGAAGCCCGAGCCTTATCGTCGACGGCGTGGCCAAGTCCTATGGCTCGACTCGTGCCCTTCGGGGCTTGTCTTTGACGGCCCAGCCCGACCAGGTCATCGGGATCGTCGGGCCAAACGGCGCCGGGAAGAGCACGCTGGTACGCATTCTGGCGGGAGAAGAAACCGAGGACGCGGGCACCATCTCTCTCGGGGGTGCCCCCTTGGTGGGGGAAATGCGGCGGCGCCTCGTTGCCGTCGTCCACCAGGAGCCACAACTTTTCCCGAACCTGACCGTCGTCGAAAACCTGATGATCGACCGCCGAGGTGTCGCTCGGCCCAAACCCACGGCCCAGGTGGCCGAACTTGTGGAGCGGCTACAGCTCACCCCCTTCGCCACCGCACCGTTGGAAAATACCTCGATAATGGTTTGGCAGCTAACAGAGATCGCCCGGGCCCTTCTGCGTTCCGCCGAGGTCTTTTTGTTTGACGAGCCCAATTCAGCGCTCACGAAGGAAGAATCAGAGCTGCTCTTCCAGCACATGGGCTCTCTGCGGGCCGCAGGCAAGATCGTGTTCCTGGTGTCACACCGTTTAGGCGAAGTCGCCGAGCTCTGCGGCCAGGTGCTGGTCGTTCGCGACGGCGTGGTGGTCTCGACGCTGTCCGGGGATGCCCTCACTTCCGACCGCCTGGCCTCACTACTTATCGCCGAGGAGTTCGGCGTCGGCGGTCCCGTCCAGGAGCCCGGGCAAGAGCTCGGCCCCGCACGTGATGCTCCGGGCGGGGCAGGCATTGCCGCGGGCGGAGGCCCGGCTGACGATTTCAATGCAAATGCCGTGCCAGCCAGCGCCGTCGCACGTCCCCCGGCCGTGGTCCAGGCCGAGCCAGGCGTAATAGTGGCAGTGACGGGCCCCGAGGGCGGCGGTGGCCGCGAGCTGGCCCGGATTGCCGCCTTAGGGGGCGGCACGGACGACGGGCGAGGCGGTCGCGCTTACGTGCCGGCGGAGCGGCGCCATAGCTTGTTCTTCAACATGTCGGTGGCCGCTAATATCTCGGCGCGCTTGGAGCGTTCGCAGTTGCCTGGCCAGAAGAGGTTCACTAATCGCCGGGTGCTGGCCCAGGCTGCCGCGTCCTACATCGAGGGTTTCACTATCAAGACCGAGCACCCGGGGGCCAGCATCGGGAGCCTGAGCGGTGGTAACCAGCAAAAGGTGGCGCTAGCGAGCGCCCTTGCTGTACGACCGGCGTTGTTGGTAATCGAGGAACCCACCAGAGGGGTTGACGTGCGGACCAAACTTCAGATCTACGAGATCCTGAGGCAATTTGTTTCCTCTGGCGGCGCCGTAGTCATGTTCGTGAACGAGCTCGAGGATGCCCTGGGCTGTGCAGACTGCCTTTACGTCGTGAGCGACGGGGCCGTGCGCGGCCGAATAGAAGTAGGACGGACGGACGACCTCGAGACCCTAGGCCTCGAGGTGAACAGGTTCTTGAGTAGGGACGGCGCCAATGCAGCCTAGGGTGACGAGCCGGTCCGGCGGACCGGCTCGAACTGACCAAGCCGCAGCGGACGGAGACGGCCCGGACAGAATGGCCCCGTCCGGCGGCCCTGATAGCCGGCGGGCGACGGCGTGGGAAGCTGGGCGTAGCATGCTCCGCTCGGGTGCTCGGCTGGGCGGGTTGCTGGGCGCCATCATCGTGTGCGCCATCGTCTTCGACTTGCTCAATTCGGCTTTTCTCAGCACGAACAACATCCTCAACATCTTTGAGACGACAGGCAGTTTGGCAATCATTTCGATGGGCGAACTGGTCGTCCTCCTGGTGGGCGAGATCGATCTGTCGGTTGGTTCGCTCTACGGCCTGGGCGCGATGGTGACCGGGCTTTTGTGGATCAACGGCGCCCCCTTCCTCCTGGCCTTGGTCGCCGGCCTTGCTACCGGGGCGGCCGGCGGCGTCGTCAATGGGTTCATCACGACTGTGGTCGGGGTCAACTCGTTTATCACCACGCTCGGTATGCTCAACCTGGCCGAAGGGATCGACTACCTGGTCAGCAATTCGTCGTCGATCAACCCGAGCTCCAATCAGAGTGGCTACAAGATATTTGCCGCCTTCGGCGAGGACCAGGTGTTCGGGCGCATACCGGTACAGATCTTCTGGCTCATCGGAGTGGGGCTCGTTATGTACGTCGTAGTGCACCGCACCATGTTCGGCTTCCGCGGGGCCGCCATTGGGGGCAACGGCACCGCCGCCAAGGTGGCCGGGCTGCCCGTAAGAAAGTACAAAACAATCGCTTTCGCCATCAGTGGGTTGCTTGCGGTCGTCGGCGGCATCATGGACTTCTCCCTTGTGGGGGCGACGGATCCCACATCTGGCTCGAACCTCCCCTTCACCGTCTTCGCCGCCGTCATTATTGGCGGAGCCAGCCTTTCGGGCGGCCGGGGCACGGTGTGGGGCACATTTTTGGGCGCGTTGTTCCTCACCTTGATTTCCAACGGGCTGTCCCTGCTCGGGTACGGGCCGTTTGTGCAGCTGATCTTCGTGGGGTCAATTATCATCGTGGCCGTCGCCATCGACCGCTGGACGGGGCCCGGCCGTAATAGTCGAGCGGCGCAGGTGCAATGGTGAGCGGGGCCCCAACGCGGCTCGAGGCAGGGCGGTTGAGCTGTGTGCTCGACGGGGCCGACATCCGGGACCTCCGCGTTGGTAACCAGCGCATCCTCACCAGGTTGTACATCGCAGTGAGGGACGAAGGCTGGAACACGATCCCTTTCCGCTTTACCCAGCAGGTACTTGTTGCAGACGGGCAGCAGTTCCAGGTGCGGCTGGAGTGCACGGTGGACGAGCCGCCCATTCGGGCCGAGTGGGAGGCCACGGTCGACGGCACTGCCGACGGGGAGTTCAGTTACGCACTGCGAGGCCAATTCCTGAGCCACTTCCGCTTCGCCAAGCTCGGCCTCAACCTCCATCACCCTCTCCCCGAAAACTTGGGCGCCCGGTATGTGGCACGGAGGGGCAGCGCGACGGTCACCGGCACTGTACCAAGCCTGATAGAGCCCCAGTTTTTCATCGACGGGAAATTGACCGGGATGTTCATGCCTTATGACGAACTGGTGCTACAAAGCTCGGCCGGCGATGAAGTCGTCTTCCGCTTCTCGGGAGACGAGTTCGAGATGCAGGACCACCGCAACTGGACCGACTACAACCTGAAGTCTTACGGGACACCGCTCGAGGTGCCGCTCCCTTTGAGTGCCGAGCCCGGCCAGGCCATAGGACAATCGGTCGTCATCGACCTCGGGGGCGCCCGCGGTTTGCGCGACGATGTGGGTGCGTCCTCGAACAGGAGTGCCGGTAACGTCGCCGTCGACCGGAGCCGGGCCGCACAACTTCCTCGTATCGGCTCGGAGTTCCCGGCCGAAGTAGCCACCATCGGTCGAGCTCCCGCCGGCCATGTCGTCGGGCTGTCGCTGGATTACGTCCGTCTTGACCTCGACCTGACCTCCGACGAAGCAACCGCCGCCGTTATGGCGAAGGCTCAGCGAGTAAATGAATGGGGGCTCCCTCTGGAGCTAGTCGCAGTGGTGAGCGCCGGCGCCCCCCGCCCCGAGGAGCTGGCACGGTTGGGCCGGTGGCTCGCAGACCTGCGCCCTCGAGTCGAACGCGTCGTCGTCCTGGAAGCGCCGAGAGGCTTTTACATCGGCAGGACCACCAGCCCGGGCGACAAGGTGCGTGCCTACCGGCAGGTCGTAGAGGACCACTGCGGGCCGGTCGTTATGGTGTCCGCAACGGAGCAGTTCTTCGCTGAGCTCAACCGCGCCTGGCCTCAGCTGGCGGGCGTCGACGGGGTCGGGTACACGATCTGCCCACAGGTCCACGCGGCCGACGACATCTCGATCATGGAAAACAGCTGGGGCGAGGCCGATACCGTGCTCACCGCCCGGGCACGCTCGGGCGGGCGCCCCGTTCATGTGACTTCCGTTGCCATGATCGGTAAGTTCGGCCCATACCCTGGCGGGGTACCTGATGTTGCGGTCCGCTCAAGCTATGGCGACCCGCGCCAGCATGAGCTGTTCGGTGCGGCGTGGACGGTGAGCTCGCTACGTCAGCTGGTGGACGCCGAAGCGGCCTCTGCCACCTATTTCGAGTTGGCCGGGGACCGGGGACTGGTCCGCACCAGAGCCCACGATAATGAAGCCACCCCGGTCCCGGTATACCGGGTACTCGAGGCCGTACTCGGCTGGCGGAGCGGCAATGTTGTGCGTGTGGGCCAGTTCTACGGCGCCGATCTTGTCGGCCTCGGTGCTGAGTGGGCGGACCGGTCTGAGCTGCTCGTGGCCAACCTCGGCTCGGCGGAGCGCCAAGTGGAGCTGGATGGGTTGGCCGGCGAGGTAACAGACCTGAGCGAACTGACAAACGACCCTTCATCGGGGGCGGCTTGGGCCGAACTGAGGCCTACACCTGGGCCTTCGGGGCAGCTCGAAAAAGCCGCTTTTAGGATCGGCCCGTACGGCGTTGTGCGGGTACGCACCTCATGACCATTACAGCGACGGTAAAGGGCTTTTGAGGTGTTCGACCTCCAGGGCAAGGTGGCCCTTGTCACCGGCGGTGCCAGCGGCCTAGGCGCCGCCATTGCCGCCGGGCTTGCTGAGCGCGGCGCGCGGGTGGCCGTCGCCGATGTCGACCTGGGTGGCGCCGAGAAAGTCGCGGCCGGTATCCAAGAACAGGGTGGCGCCGCCAGCACTTGGCAAGTAGACGTGAGCCAGCCCGTCCAGGTCGAGGACTGCGTAGCGGCCGTGTCCGAGGCGGACGGTCCTGTCGACGTCCTTGTTGTCAGTGCCGGTATTGGCCTGCGCCGGCCGGCGGTCTCTCGGCGCCAACGACTGGCAGCGGGTCATCGACATCAACCTGAACGGGTGCTGGTATTGCAACCAGGCGGTAGGCCGGCGCATGGTTGAGCGCGGGAACGGAGGGTCGATCGTCAATATCGGTTCCGTCGTAGGTCAAGTCGGCATCGACACGGGGAACGCTAATTACGCCGCGAGCAAAGGCGGCATGATCGGCCTCACCAAGTGCCTTGCCGTCGAGTGGGCCCCTACGGGATCCGGGTTAACGTCGTCGCACCCACACATTTCCGGACGCCGCTTGTCGAGCAGGCGATACGCGATAACCCCGCGATCGAAGAACGGTTCTTAAGCAACATCCCGCTGGGACGGCTCGGCTTGCCCCGCGAGATAGTGGGCGCGGTGGTTTTCCTTGCCTCAGACGAGGCATCGATGGTAACTGGCCACGTCCTCAATGTAGACGGGGGGCACACAGCGAGATGAGTTGGGATCTGGGAGCGGGGCTCGAGGGTCGTGGCGTTGTGGTAACGGGGGCAACAGGCGGCATCGGCCGAGAGCTGGCCAAAGCCTTCGCGTCCACGGGGGCCAAAGTAATGGTGGTCGACATGGACGAGGGGGCCTGTCGAGAGTTAGCGGGTGAGCTCGAGGGGCCTGGGCATGCGTACCGCGCCATGGACCTGTCCCGCGTCGCCGCGCACCAGGACCTGGTCGAGGCGGCGCGCCAATCTCTCGGCGAGATTTATGTGCTGGTCCACTCGGCTGCCGTACTGCGCCGCCAGGCCCGGATAAGCGACGTGACCGAGCAGGATTGGGATCTCCAGGTGGACACCAACCTGAAGGCGACGTTTTTCCTCTGCCGCGCAGCGGCCGAGGCCATGGTCCGCCAAGGAGGCGGGGGACGTGTCATCACCTTTACCTCCCAAGGCTGGTGGACCGGGGGTTTCGGTGGGTCCGTTGTTTACAACGCCACAAAGGGTGGGATAGTGACCATGACGCGGGGCTTGGCGCGCACCTACGGCAAGGACAACATCACCTTCAACTCGATTGCGCCGGGACAGGTGCGGACGAAAATGTTGCTCACTGACCTCGACCCTCAGGTCCTTGAGGCCATGACCCGGGCGACACCTCTCGGCCGGATCGCCGAGCCCGCCGAGATCGCGGGCCTAGCCGTGTTCCTGGCCAGCCGCCACGCGGGTTACATCACGGGGGCAACCGTCAATATCAGCGGGGGTTTCCTCATGTACTGAGGCGGCGCTCGCTTCGCCGGTGGACGTGGTCAAGTAGTCTGTAAACGGTTCTGGAACCGATAACAAAGGTAGGGACGCCGTGCAACTCCGCATCCGTTCGATAGAGACGGTCCCAGTACGAGTAACGCTGCAAAAACTGTACCGAGGCAGCTATTACAAGATGCCCAGGCGGTGCACGATCATTACCCGCGTGGTGACCGAAGACGGCGTGGTGGGCCAGAGCTACAATGCCGACGCCGACGAGGAACAGGGGGTGATCATGCGCATCATCCATGACGAAATCGAGCCTCTGGTTGCCGGGCGGGACGCACTGGCCGTCGAGGACTGTTGGGAAGCTATGAGGCCGGTCACTTTCGACCAGTTACGTGACCGACGCTTCGCTATGCAGGCGATCGCGTGCGTGGACTCGGCCATTTGGGACGCCGTCGGCCAGGCCGTGCAGCTGCCGCTGTGGAAGTTGTGGGGCGGCTTCCGGGATGCCTTGCCCATGATCGGTATCGGAGGCTATTACACCGAAGATCCAAGCAGCATCGAAGAAGAAGTGAGCTTTTTTTCCGACGGGGGCTTTGTCGGTATGAAGTTCAAGATAGGAGGGGTTTCGCCGGCCGATGACACCGAACGTTTGCGCAGAGCGGTCAAGACCGCCAGGCCCGGCTTTGTGTTCATGGTCGACGCCAACCAGGCTTGGACTGTGGCTCAGGCGGTCGAGTTTGTGAACCGCAGCCGCGATTTCGTCGAGCTCCGCTGGTTCGAAGAACCGTGCCAGTGGCCTGACGACCGGCGGGCCATGCAGGCCGTCCGGTTCAAGACCGGGGTGCCGGTGGCCGCCGGGCAGATGGAGATCACCCGTTCGGGGATGCGGGACATGATGCTGGACGGCGCCATCGATGTGTCCAATTTCGACGCCTCCTGGGGTGGTGGCCCCACCGAATGGCGACGGGTAGCGCAGATGGCTATGAGCTTTGGGGTTGAAATGGCCCACCACGAAGAAGCCCAGGTGTCCAGCCATCTGCTGGCTTCGGTACCGCACAGCACCTATGTGGAAGCCTTTCACCCGGCTCGTGACCCGATCTTTTGGAGAATGCTGGGGAACCGGCCTGAGCTCGCGGATGGGCTGTTCCGCCTCCCGCAGGGCCCTGGCTTCGGCTGGCAGCTGGACGAGGACTTCGTCCAAGAGTTCCGGGCCGACACTTAGTGGCGTCGGCAGTGAGCCCTCAAATCGCCCCTGACCCACAGGAAGCGGATGGCCGGCCCTTGGCTGACGTCCGAGTACTGGCCCTCGAACAGTACGGAGCCGGCCCGTTTGCGACGTCTCAACTGGTGGACCTGGGTGCTGAGGTGATCAAAATAGAGGACCCAAGTAGCGGCGGCGATGTCGGACGCTCGGTGCCCCCCTATGCGAACGAGGGTTCAAGCCTATTTTTCGAATGCTTCAACCGAGGCAAGCTCAGCGTCTCCCTGGACCTTGGGACCGTTGCAGGCCGCCAAGTGTTCGAAGAGCTCGTGGCCCGCTCGGACGTGGTGTTCGCCAACGTCCGGGGCGACGTGCCGGCCAAACTTGGGCTCCGTTACGAGGACCTCAGCCACATCAATGCGAAGATCGTCTGTTGTTTCTTGACTTCGTACGGGATCGCCAGCAGCGAGCAAGCCGCTCCTGGCTACGACTACGTCATGCAGGGTCGGGCAGGCTGGATGTCGCTGACAGGAGAACCGGACGGCCCCCCGGCCAAGAGCGGGCTTTCGCTCGTGGACTATTCCACGGGCTTGGCCGCAGCCGTCGCGATGGTGGCTGGAGTACACGCCGCCCGGCGAGCCGGACGGGGTAGCGATTGTGACCTCGCTCTATTCGACACCGCCATCGGTATGCTTAGTTATGTGGCTGCCTGGCACCTCAGCGCCGGCTTCACGCCCATCCGCACCAAGAACTCGGCCCATCCGTCGCTGATCCCGTTCCAGAGCTTCAAGACTGCCGACGGCTGGATCGTAGTGGCCTGCGCCAAGGAGAAGTTTTGGAAACGCCTTGTCGGCGCGCTGGGCCGTCCAGAGCTTGGCACCGACCCCCGCTATGAACGCTTCAGCGTGCGTAAGAAAAATGCCGCAACTTTGATGCCCAAGCTGGAGAGCTATTTCAGCGCACGCCCGACCGCGGACTGGCTGTCCGCCCTAACCGCCGCAGGGGTCCCATGCGGACCGGTCAACGATGTCGGCCAAGCCCTGGCCGACCCGCTGGTGACCGAGCGCAACATGATCGTCGAGACGGACCATCCAACACTGGGAGCCGTGCGCCAGCTCGGCGGTGTCGTCCGGGTCGGCCCCTTCCGACCAGTCCACCAACGGGGCCCCTTGTTGGGTGAACATACCTCCCAGGTCCTTGCTGACCTCTTGGGAGCCGACGACGCACGGGTCAGGGAACTGGCCGAGACGGGGGCCTTCGGCCGTGCGGCGCCGGCCCCGGAGACAAAACGAGAGGAGCGTTACGCGTAATGGCGAAGCTGAGGATGAACCAGGCGATCACACTAGCCATAGCCGAGGAAATGGACCGCGACAAGCGTGTCATCGTCTTCGGTGAGGACATTGCTGAGGCAGAAGGATCCTTCAAGACGTCCGAGGGCCTGCTGAGCCGCTTCGGGCCCGGGCGAGTCCGCGACACCCCTATCTCGGAAATGGGCTTCCTCGGCATGGCTGTCGGTGCTGCCGTTACCGGTCTCAGGCCAGTGGTCGAGATCATGTTCATCGAGTTCCTTGGCGTGGCGCTTGACCAGGTTGTGACCGAAGGGGCTCTCATGCACTTCCTGTCCGGGCGCAAGCTGAACGCGCCATTGACCGTACGGGCTTCAGCCGGGTCCGGCCTCGGCTTCGGGTGCCAGCATTCGCAAACGCTCGAGCGGTGGCTGATTGGCACGCCAGGGCTGAAAATCGCTGTTGCCTCGGGCGCCCGGTGCGCTTATGGGTTGACTAAGGCGGCAATACGGGACGACGGTCCCGTGGTGCTACTCGAACCGCGACCCCTCTATGGACGGCGCGAGGACTTCGAGCCGGGCGAAGACGCCGTGTTTGCCCTTGGTGTGGGTGAAGTCGTGAAAGCAGGGACGGACGTTACCATTGTCGCCCTCGGCCAGACCGTCGCTACAGCCCTCGCCGCCGCTGAAGCGGCCGAATGGTCTGGTGAAGTCATCGACCTCCGCACGATCCAGCCCTGGGATACCGATGTCGTACGTACTTCGCTGGCTAAGACGGGCAGGTTGGTGACAGTCGAGGAAAATCAGTACACCGGTGGGTGGGGGGCCGACATCGTGTCGTTCGCCGCCGCCCAATGTTATAGCGACCTCAACGCCCCGCCGGTCAGGGTTACTGCCCCTGATGTCCCTGTTCCCTATGGGACACCTCTTGAACAGCGTTACCTGCCGTCCTCGGACTATGTGAGCGAGCAGGTTACGTTCCTGTTGAAAACGGGCTCACGCCCGAACCATTGGTGGGAGGACGAGCAATGAGCCAAGGTGCGTTGGGAATAGAGCAGCCGCTTGAGCGCCGTGCTGCAGTGCAGGCCAGCCGCACAGAACGCTACGCCCGGATGGTTGAGATCCGGCTCGTGGAGGAGCGGGTGCTGAAACTGTTCGGCGAGGGCCTAATCGCGGGCACAACGCATACCTGCCAAGGCCAAGAAGCCGTTTGTGTTGGGATAGCAGCCGTGACGAGGCCGACTGATACCGTCGCTTGCACGTACCGCGGCCATGGTATGGCGCTGGCGCTCGGAGCCACCCGTGAGGTCGTACTGGGCGAGATCCTCGGGCGCCAGATCGGGTGCATGGGCGGGCTCGGCGGTTCGATGCATTTAAGCGACCCGACGGTTGGGCTCTTGCCCACCTTCGCCATTGTCGGCGCCGGTATCCCCGTGGCGGCCGGAGCCGCCTTGACAGCCCAGGTCCTGGGTACCGACGCCGTGGCCATCTCGGTTTTCGGGGACGGATCGGCGAACATCGGAGCCTTCCACGAAGCCCTCAACTTGGCGGCGATCTGGAAATTACCCGTCGTGTTTGTGTGCGAGAACAACCTGTACGGGGAGTACACCCGCATTGACCGCACGACCCCGGTCACAGACCTAGCCGTTCGCGCAGCTTCCTATGCCATGCCGAGCGATATCGTTGACGGCCAGGATGTGGACGCGGTTGAGGCCGCCGTCGCAGCGGCTGTGGCCCGTGCCCGCCAGGGTGGTGGCCCGACCTTGGTCGAGGCAAAGACCTACCGCTACGCTGGGCACTCCCGCTCGGACAAGGCCACCTACCGCCCCGCCGGCGAGCTTGACGCATGGCTCGAACGTGACCCGATCACCCTGTTTGGGCACAAACTGGTGGCCGAAGGCCTCGTCGACCGGTCGGAGCTGGACACGATCAAGGAGCACGCTGGGCTCGATATCGACCAGGCACTCGACCGGGTCCTGGCCAGTCCTCCGCCCACACTCGCCCAGATGTTGGCACCCGTCACCGCGGCCGGGAGCTAGGGAGCCGATGCGGCACCAGATCAAGCTCCCGAGGCTCGGTGACACCACCCAATCGGCGCTTATTACCGAGTGGCTTTGCGAGGTTGGCGCCACGGTTGATGTGGGGACCCCGCTCATTACCGTCGAGACGGACAAGGTGACAACCGAGGTACCGTCCCCGGTAGCCGGCAGGTTGGTCGAGCAGCTCGTCTCTCCTCAGGACGAGGTGGCCGTGGGCGCGACGATCTGCATCGTAGAAGCGTGAGGCCGGAGTGCTCACCCGGCCTGGACCGAGAGGAACCAAATGAAGATAAAACGGGTGACCCCGTGGAACGTCAGCTACCCCGAACCCAACGATTCCGACAATATTCGTTACTTGACTTTCTGTTCGATCGAGGCCGACGACGGCACCGTGGGCTGGGGGGAGGCCATAACCCAGTTCCCCGAATCGACCCTGGCCACGGCGCTCATGGTGGACGCCATGGGCCAATTCCTTGTCGGTGCCGACCCCATGGAGAACGTGGCCCTGTGGCGAAAGTTGCACCAGCAGTCCTGGTGGTACGGATATGAGGGAGGCCCGGCGAACTTTGCGATCAGCGCCATCGATATCGCGCTTTGGGACCTGAAGGGCAAGCTCTTGGGCCAGCCGGTGATCAACCTTTTGGGGGGGGCCCATCGTGACCGGCTCCCGGTGATCGCTAGCACGCACGCTTTTGACGAGAAGCTGGAGGACGAGGCGGAAAAGCACGGGCGTTATGTGCGAGAACAAAAGTTCCAGGGTGTCAAGATTGGTATGGGCAAACGGGGAAAGGCCCACCTGGGTTACGACATGGAGCGTGACGTCAACTTCGTGCGGTTACTTCGCGAGGCCATTGGGCCCGACGCCCTACTGATCATGGACCGGGGCCAGTCGCTCGTTTGGACCAGGGCGGAGGCGATCAAGCGAACGAACAGTTTCGAGGAGTACGGGCTGTACTGGATAGAAGAACCGATGGAACCGACCGATACCGAGGGCTTCTTGAGCTTACGCGCCCACTCGAAGTGCATGGTCGGCACGGGTGAGCGCGAATGGACAGCAAGGGGTTTTGCCCGGGTGATCGAAAGCGGCGTGGTAGACGTAGTCGGCTGTGACCCGGGGCGAGCCGGAGGTATCACGGGAGCGCTTAAGGTGATCAGCCTCGTAGAGAAGGCAGACCTATGGTTCAACGCCCACGCTTGGAGCAGTGCTGTAATCACGGCCGCCAGTCTCGCTTTGTCCGCCTCCACACCTCGTTGCTTGTTGTTCGAGATGAAACCGATCCCGAACCCCATGCAGGACGAGCTCGTCGGCGAGCCTTTCAGGCAGGATGACGGGTGGATGACCGTACCGCGTCGCCCTGGGCTCGGCGTGGAGGTCGATGAGCAGGTATTGCAGAAATACCGTTTGCACTAACACCGTGCGAAAAGGGGTTGGTTGATGGACTTCTTGGTAAAGATCGACGTACGCCTTCCACCGGATACTGCCCCGGAGCGTCGCGACCAACTGGTCGCCGCCGAGACAGTAAGGGCACGGGAACTGGCTGCTACCGGAACGATCTTCAGGCTGTGGCGCGTACCTGGGCGCTGGTCTAATGTCGGCATCTGGCGCGCCGATGATGCAACGGCCCTCCACGAGGCGATCTCTTCCCTGCCTCTATACCCGTGGCTCGATGTCGAGGTAACTCCTCTCGCCGACCACCCGAACGACCCTGGCTAGAGCTTGGCTGCTGTGAGTGGCGACAACGAACAGGGGCCACGGGTCGACAGTATGGCACCCGAGAACGCTGAGCGGTTTGCGGCTGTACTGGACGCGCCCCGCTCCTTCCGACCAGGTGACCAACTGCCGCTGCTGTGGCACTGGGCGTACTTCGCAGACATTGCTGCTCATTCTGCCTTGGGGCCGACGGGCACCCGGTGAGGGCCGATGCCCTCGCAAAGCAGCTCCCGCGCCGCATGGCCGCCGCCGGTTCCGTTGAACAGTTAGGGCCGCTGGTTGTCGGGCACCCTGCTGTCAGGCGCTCTTACGTGGAGGATCTGAGCGAGAAGCAAGGACGTTTCGGCCGTCTCGTCTTCGCCCGTTGGCGCCACATCATCGAGCAGGACGGCCGAGCCGTCAGGGATGAACGCCAGACAGTTGTTTATCGCCAAGCACCGAGTGTTCTTCGTGATGCGGTAAACGATGACGGCCGGGGGACAGGAACGGGTGAGACCGTTCCCGAGACGATCGGGAGCCGGCGCCGGTCCTTGGTGTTCGACACGGCCATGCTCTTCGGTTTTTCTGCTGTTACCTGGAACAGCCACCGGATCCATTACGACTGGCCTTACGCCACCGGGACAGAGGGGTACCCTGCGCTGGTCGTCCATGGGCCGTTGCTTGCCAGCCTGATCGCCCTAGACGCGGAACGCGATGTCGGCGAACTGAAGCGAGCTGAGTTTCGCGCTCAAGCTCCCGTGTTCCTCGACGATATTGTCGAAATATTCGGGGGAGTCAGCGCACCTGGGCAGTTTAATGGCCTCGTCCGCAAAGCTGACGGTACCATCGCGATGTCGCTGGTGGCCGAAGCGAACTGATATGGCCTTTGGCGGACCTGGCGCGAAGAGGGGACGGCCCTGGCCTCGGAGCTACCTCTATGTGCCCGCCATTTCGGCCGACAAGCTGGCCAAGGTGCGTTCTCGAGGGGCTGACGCGGTCATCGTCGACCTGGAAGATGCTGTTCCCACAAGTAGAAAAACCGAGGCGCGCGCCCTCGTCGCGGATTGGTTGGCCACCCTCGACGGCACAGACGAGATGGGGCCTGAGGTTTGGGCCCGCATCAACACGGGCGCAGCCGGCCTAGACGATATCTCCGCCATATCGTTCCCGGCCCTGACGGGGATATGCGTGCCCAAAGTATCGGATCCCGACGAACTGGTGCCCGTGCGTGCACGGCTGCAAGGCCCAGGCCGGCGGCGTGGTTCACTTCCGGCGCCGATGATCTTGCCGCTGATCGAAACGGCCCAGGGGCTTCTTTCGGTGGTCGAGATTGCCCGGGCCGACGGCGTGGCCCGGCTCCAGCTCGGTGAGCTCGACCTAGGCGCCGAGCTTGGCATCGATGTCAACGGTGATGACGCAGGGTTTCTCCTTGCGCGGTCGCAGGTTGTGCTGGCCAGCGCCGCCGCCGGCATAGGCCCTCCGGTCGGCCCCGTGTCGGTCGACTTCAACGATCTGGCCAATTTTCGTCGCTCGACCCAAGACTTGAAGGGGCTCGGTTACCGTAGCCGTGCCTGTGTCCACCCGGCGCAAGTAAAGGTGGTCAACGAGGTTTTCTCTCCGACGGAGGCCGAGCTCCAGCACGCCCGCGACCTTGTTCGGGCGTTCGACGAGATGATGGCCACGGGGACGGGCGTATGGCGTGGCCCGAGCGGCACCATGGTGGACGAGGCCGTCGTGCGGGCTGCCCGGCGCCTGTTAGGCGAGCATGACTGAGCGCTTACGCCAGCCGCACCTACGCGTGGTAGCATGATCCGGCATCGGAACTTGAGAACAGCTTTTGTTCACGCTCCGAGGGGGTTTTAGCTTTGGCCGAGCTACCGTTCGTCGACACTCACGTCCACTTCTATGACCTGCGGCGCAAGGATCTGGTGTACTCATGGCTACAGCCGGAGTTCGTCCACCCGATCCTCGGGGACATCGACGGGATCAAGACCCTTGTATATGGCTCGGATGCCTTCCTGGCCGAGAGCCGGTTCGCCAATGTTGCAAAGGTCGTTCACGTGCAAGCAGCCCTCGGGGCTCCCGACCCTGTGGACGAAACCGAGTGGCTCGAGCAACTGGCACAGCGCACTGGTTGCCCTTCTGGGATTGTCGCTCATACGGATCTGGCCAGCGCGAACGCAGGCGAGACGCTCGAACGTCATGTCGCCACATCGCCGCGGCTGTGCGGTGTACGCGATTTCGCCACGGGCGATTATCTCGTCGACCCCGACTGGCAGCGTGGTTATGCATTGCTGGAGCGGTACAACCTGGTCTGTGACCTCGACTGTACCTGGGAGCACATGGCCGAGGCGCGTGAGCTGGCAGGCAAGTTCCCGTCCATCCCACTCGTACTGGAGCACGCCGGCTATCCGCGCTCACGCAGCGCCGAATATTTCGATAACTGGCGCAATGGTCTCAGGACCTTAGCTGAGGCAGAGAACACCTGGTGCAAGATATCCGGGCTAGGAATGTGCGACCGCCGCTGGACGGTCGACAGCCTGCGGCCGTGGGCCCTCGCCTGTATCGAAGCGTTCGGGGTTGCCCGCTGCTTCTTCGGCACAAACTGGCCGGTCGACCGCCTCTTCAGCTCCTACGACCCTGTAATCAACGCGTATGCTGAGATCATCGCCGAATTTAGCCTGGCCGAGCGTGAAGCATTGTTCTGCGGCAATGCAACGTCGCTTTACGGGCTCGATTGAGCCGGCGGGATATGGGCAAACTGCGGCTTGGTGTAATCGGGGCGGGGTCATGGGCGGTCGCGTCACACCTACCGAACTTCGGCAAGCGCAGCGATGAGGTCGAGTTCGTCGCTGTTGCCCGGAAGGGCCGCGACATGTTAGAGAAAATCCGTGCCGACTGGGGTTTTCAGTATGCCAGCGAGGACTACCGCGATGTGATCGATGCCGGTATCGACATCTGCCTCGTGGCCAGCCCCACACGCTTTCACTACGAGCACGCGACGGCGGCCCTGGAGTCAGGAGCCCACGTGCTCGTCGAAAAGCCGTTTACGATAAAACCGGAGGACGCCTGGGAGCTGGCACGGCGCGCCGACAAACTTGGACGCCACCTGCTCATCAGCTTCGGGTGGAACTACCGGCCCATTTTGCGCACAGCGAAACGCCTTATGGACGAGGAGGGTGTCGGCGATATCGAGCAGCTCACGCTGCACATGGCGTCGACGACTCGGGAGCTGCTTAGCGGTACCGGCGCCTACCCGGCGGCGTCACCCGAAAGCCTGCCGGAGACCGCCACATGGGCGGACCCGTCCCTCTCTGGAGGCGGCTACGCCCAAGCTCAACTCACCCACGCGCTCGGTATCACCCTTTGGCTGACGGGCCTGCGGGCTACCGAGGTCTTCGCCTTTATGGCGGCTCCTCTCGGCGCGCCAGTCGAGCTCCACGACGCCGCGGCATTGCGCTTTTCCGGCGGTGCCATCGGGACTATGGCGGGGGGCTCGGACCATCTCAACGCCGGGGACAATAAACACCAGGTGGAGCTACGGGTGATCGGCTCTGCCGGCCAGTTCCAACTCGACCTAGAGCGCGAGGCGCTCTGGTTGTTCCGCGCTCCGGGTACGGACATCCGGCCCGAACTGGAGCCCAACGCTGGTCTTTACGACTGCGACGGGCCGCCAAACGCTCTCGTGGACCTGGCTCTTGGCAAGGATGTTGACAACTGCTCGCCGGGCTGGCTGGGAGCCCGTACCGTCGAAGTCCTTGACGCCTGTTACCGCAGCGCACGGGCCGGCGCCCCGGTTGCTATTGCCGGCGGCGGGTGAGCCGCCGGTACTGGTCGCTCGAACAGGGCAGCTGAGCTCAGATATCGCAGCGCCACCGACCCCCGGCTGTGTTGTCGCCGGGGGTCATCGGTGAAAGCGTCTTAGAAGGTGAAATCCTGCAGGTTGGCCTTGGAGAAGACCTCTGCGGGACCGGCGGTGACAACGCCGCCAGCGGCGACGACAAACTTGCCCCTGCTACCGCAGGTGAAGCTTTGGCCTGTCTTGCCAGACACCGAGCCGGTGAGCACCGCGTGCATGGCGCACATAGCCACGGTCCCCTCGGTGCTGAAGTTCCATAGCGCGAACTGCTTTACGCAACCGCTCGTCACATAGGTCTTCATCTGGCTGGGATCGCCGAGGCCGGTCAATACGTACTTGCTGCACAGCTTCTGCTGTTGGAGAACCTGCGCTGCGGCAGCGACGGCCACGGTCGTCGGAGCTATCACACCCTTTATCGTGGGGTACTCCTGCAAAATGCTCTGCATGTACTTGGTGGCGCTCGCTGCGGAGTCGTCCGGAGGGTTGACAATCGTAACGAGTTTCATGTTCTTGTACTTCGGGAGGGACAGGTCGGCCTTGACCAAGCTGTTCCATTGGACCTGGTTGGTGTCGGTCGCCTGGGCCGAGAGAATCACGAAGCTCCCGCTGTACCCGATCTGAGAACCGAGCATGTTCAGCTCTGTCATCGCGATCGACACGGCGCTCGTGCCCTGGACGTACACGGTGCGGCCGGCCGGGAGCACGTCGGAGTCAAAGGAAACGACCTTTACCCCGTGTGCCTCAGCCCGTTGCAGCGCCGGCGTCACCGCTGCAGGGTTGTCAGCCGAAATGAAGATGCCCTTGTCACCCGCGGCTACCGCGTCATTGATGAAGTTGACCTGGTCGGTCGCGGAAGCCGTCGTCGGGCCCCCGTACTTCAAGGTGTAGCCGTACTGTTTGGCCTGGGCCGCTCCACCCTGGTCCGCCTGAGTGAACGGCGGGATCCCCGTGAACTTCGGCAGCATGAACAAGGTCACTTTGCTGGCGGCGCTCGCAGTGCTAGCGCCTATCGCGGGCAGGGCGATCCCGAGGCCTGCGCTCAAGGCGAGCGCTGCGACGGTAGCCCGCTTCGTACGTTGAAAATTCATCGTTATCTATGCTCCTTTTAATTCGAATGACGCGGAACCCCCAGGCTCCACGATGGACGCAAAACCTCCAACCCACCACTCGAGTCGCTGTTGTATCACCCCCCTCCGGTGCTCGCTGCATCGATGACCGCACTGGCGCTGCTGGAGCGGGAAGCCTTGACGGGCCAGAGGCGACGCAATGCCCCCGACCGGATCAGTGAACCACCGCCGACGGCAAATACGAGCAGGATGCCAACGGCTATTGTCTGGCCCTCGCCCGAAAAACCGTGCAGGCCAAGGGCGGCCTGGAGCAGAGCGAGGAGCACCCCTGCGATAGCCACTCCGGGGATCGTGCCTGTCCCACCGTAGGCGCTGACCCCACCAAGGATGACTGCAGTAATTGCAGGGAGGAGCTGGTCGGATGCTATGCCAGCCTGCGCAGTGTCGTAGTCGCCGAGGTAAAATATGGCTGCCAACCCTGCGAACAAGCCCGAGATGGCAAACGCGGTGATGCGGACCTGGTTGACCGCTATCCCCGCGAACAGAGCGGCGCGCCGGTTACCACCGATAGCGAACAATGAGCGCCCGAACTGTGTGCCGTGCACGACATAGGTGAGCACAGCAAATAGGCCGACAAGTAAGACGACTCCGATCGGGACCGGTGTGCCGGTGACATTCGAGCTCCCTAAGGTGACGAGCGAGCTCGGGAACTCGATGATCGCGCTGCCCTTCAGGATGAGGAACGAGACACCCGTGTACGCGCCCATCGTCCCCAGCGTTACAGCCAGAGATGGCAGGTCGAGCAGCACGACGAGCAGACCGTTCACTACGCCACAAATCGTGGCGAGCAGCAAACCAAGGCCCGAGGCAACCCAGATTTCGACGCCGTCGTGGGCCCACAGGGTGGCCGTGAACGCGCCGACCAGGGAGAGGGTACCCACGATGGAAATGTCGATATCACCGGTCATGATCACGGGAGCAGCGCCGAAGGCGAGGCAGAGGAGCACGACGTTATTGAGCGACGTCGTCTGCAGGTTGTAGCTCGAGATCAGGCCGCCACCGTCCAGTTGGGCGATGACGACGATCACGATGGTGATGGCGACGAGGCCGACCTCCCAGCGCGCCAAAAGGTGGCGACCACTAGCCATCGGCCGAGCTCCCGAGCGCTGGGCCGCGAGACGGCCCGATCGCGGTCGCGACCTCTACAGGCGGCTGCTCGACAAGTTGAGTAAGCCGAACTTCGAATTGGGCCATTAGCTGCTCGCGTCTCAACGGGCGGCGCAACCTGCGGCTGGCGACAGCGTAGACGGCGACCGCGAGGACGATGGCCGAGCCCTCCAGGGTCTGCTCCGCGAAGATTGAGATACGCATGAGGGCTAGGACGTTTTCTATCTCGGTGAGCAGCAGCGCACCGAGGACAGCGCTGAGGGCCGTCCCCGACCCGCCGAAGAGGCTCACGCCGCCTATTACAGCCGCCGCGATCACTGTGAGCTCGAAGCCGCTGCCTGCGGTCGCGTCGACATTGCCATATTGCGAGGTGTACTCCAGGCCTCCGAGGCCGGCGAGGGCGCCGCAGAACGCAAAAGCTTGGAAGGTTCGCAGGCCTGTCCGGATCCCGAGGTAGGTTGCGGCTTCTGGATTGGAACCCAGAGCGTAAATGTCTCGGCCAAAGCGGGTCATACGCATGAGGATGCTCGTCGCGACCAGACAGATGACGGCGATCCAGATGAACGGGCCGATCCCTAGCCAAGAGTCAGCCCTCAGGTTGGCGAGCCACGCGGGGACCTGGGAGACGTAGAGCTGGGACCCGTTGGTCACGATCACCTGCAGCCCGCTGTATATAGACAGGGTGGCGAGGGTGGCGATGATGGCGGGCATACGTACCCGGTTGACGAGCAAACCGTTGCCGACACCGAGGAGCGCACCTAGGCCAAGGGCCATGACGACGCCGACCACCGGTCCCAACGGCCCGGAAATGTGCCCGACGGCGCTCCCCACAAGGAAGGCTGATAAACCGAGCGTGGCACCCACCGAGAGGTCGATCTGGCGGCCGAGGATGACCACCGTTTCCCCAATAGCTACGACGGCAATCTGGGCCGCATTGTTGAACGCTTCGTTCGCGTTGGTCGCGGTACGGAAGTCGCTCAGCGCGCATGCAGCGACGATCGTGATTAGCAAGATCAACACAAATAGCCCTGTTTCGCTACGCCTCAACAGCGGGTGGTGCCGCAGGGCACGGCGCGCTGATGACGCGGGCCGGTGCCCCCATTGGCACCGCTGCTGCTCCAAGTGGTGCCGCTGCTCACGGCGCCACCGCGGGAGTGGCGGGAGCGGCGCCAGCGGCGGCCTCCAGGACCCGATGGGAGTCGACCGGCGTCTCGAACTCGGCCACGATCCTCCCTGCCCGCATGACGAGCAACCTCGTGCTCATCGCTCGCACCTCTTCGAGCTCTGAGGAGATGAAGATCACCGCCACCCCCGAGCGGGCTAGCTCGGCCACGATGGCCAGGACCTCAGCCTTCGTCCCAACGTCAATGCCGTGGGTCGGCTCGTCAAGGATAAGCACGCGGGGCTCTGTAGCCAGCCATTTGCCGAGCACGACCTTTTGCTGGTTGCCGCCCGACAGAGCGCTCGTTAACTGGTCGAGCCGGCCCGCCTGCAACTGCACGCGGGTCGCTAGTTCTGCTGCCGTACGGTGCATAATCTTCGACCGGAACCGGCCGAGCCGGCTGGCAATGCGGCCCCAGACCGGCATAGTCAGGTTGAACGGCACGCGCATGCCTGCGACAAGCCCGTTGGCCAGCCGGTTCTCGGGCAGGTAGGCCAAACCGCAGCGGACCGCCTGACGCGGCGAGCGGGCGACATAGGGAAGACCGTCGAGCTTCATACTGCCGGACTCGGCTGTGTTGACCCCAAAGATGGCCTCGGCCAGCTCAGTCCGGCCGGCCCCGACGAGGCCCGCAAGCCCCAGGATCTCCCCGCTCCGCAAGTAGAACGAGATGTCCTGGAAGTAGCCACGACGGGAAAGGCCGTGCACTTCGAGGAGAACGTCGCCCCGATCCCGCGCTGGCGTGGGGTAAAGCTCATCGATCTGGCGTCCCACCATTAGCTGTATAAGCTCCGGCACGGAGACACCAGCGGTGTCGCGCACTGCTACTAGCTCCCCGTCGCGTAGTACGGCCACCCTGTCAGTGACCGCCTTTACCTCGTCAAGCTTGTGGCTTATGAACACGAGGGCGATGCCGCGGGCCCGCAGCGAGCTCAGGAGGGCGAACAGCGAGTCGATTTCGCGGCTAGATAGCACCGCCGTCGGCTCGTCGAGGATAAGCAGACGCGCCCCGGACAGCAGCGACTTGGCGATCTCGATGAGCTGACGATCGGCGATGCCGAGGTGGTACACCGGAGTGTGAGGATCGAGGTTCAGCCCGAGCTCGCTCAGGGCCCGCTGGGTCTCGGCGTGGATCTGGCCCCAATCGACGAGGCCGCGGTGTGTCGGCTGGCGGCCGGCGAATATATTTTCCGCCACGTCTAGATCGGGGAAGACCATCGGCTCCTGATAAGTGGCGGCGATGCCAAGTTCGCGCGCGGTGCGCGGGTTGGCAATCCGGTGCTGCTTGCCGTCTACGAGGATTTGCCCCCCGTCGGGTTCGAGCACACCGGTCAGGATTTTGACGAGAGTCGACTTGCCCGCACCGTTCTCCCCGAGCAGCCCGAGAACCTCGCCAGAACGGACTGAAAGGCTGACCCCTTTGAGCGCTCGCACACCCCCGAAGCTGCGACGGATGTCAACGAGCTCAACGATCGGCGGGACGGGCTCGGCCTCATGCCCGGCCGTACCGACCGACGTCCGGGCAATATTTCCATCCTCCACGTGCAATGGCTCCCCCAGCTCGAATGCCCTCACCTAACCCATGCCTGGCGTCAGGGGCGCTGTCACTTGAATTCCCCTTTAGCCTCGAGCCTCGCTCCGCACCGAGGAGTCCGGCGGGCTTTCGGTGTCGATTGAAACGATCCAACGGACGTGGCGTGACGATAGCAAGCGCGGCAGGCTTCGTCAACACCATGGGCGCAAGATTTGGCACCTCTATCCTGATGGTATGGGCCAGATGGCGTGGGCCCGACTTGGCTATCCGTAGCGATGCCCAACCTTTGCGCTACTTTTGCGTCCCACATCACCGATGGCTCCCCAAACTCGACTGCCGGTACCTCACAACGGCCCGACGTCGGAACGCCTGGCGGCGTTTCCTTCGGCTGCACCCGGACCTTGCGTTGCAAACGATACCAAAAGACGTTGGCGACATCCCGTCACCGAGGGGGGTGCCGCCTCGCCTGCGAGTGACCCGTTGCGCGAGCCAACCGAGCATTTAAACCTGGTTGTACGAATGATCGTGCCAATCGGCGCGGAGCATTGTGGATTCGCGCCGGCGCCAGCTATCATTAGCTGTCCGTATTGGAATCGATCCTCGTCGAGCGGCCCGCGCTGACGAGCAGGAGTGATGGCTTGTGGGCGAACGTGGTCGATCACTAGTGCGCTGCCATCACCCGAGGCGTCGGTGACGCTCGGCGGGGCGAGCGCTGACGGCCTCGTCATCACGCGCATCGAAACCGTGCCGGTCCGAGCCCGTTTGGCTGCCGATTTCAAAGGCAGCCATTATCACATGACCCACCGGTCCACGATCATCACCCGTGTCCACACCGCCGGCGGGATCGTCGGCGAGGCCTACGCTGGGGACGAGGACGCCACGCTGCTCGACATCGAGCGGATCGTCCACCACGAGGTTGCCCCTGCTGTCGTCGGCCTTGACGCTATGGCAGTCGAGCGCTGCTGGGCTGCGGCCTACCCGGCGACGTTCGACATCCTGCGTGACCGCCGGCTCGGCCTGGTGGCACTGGCCGGGGTCGATGCCGCGATCTGGGACGCCGTAGGCAAGGCACTTGCCGTCCCGCTGTGGCGGCTCTGGGGTGGCTTCCGCCGACGCGTGCCTCTCATCGCCATCGGCGGCTACTACGGCGAGCCTCTCGGCACCATTGAAGAGGAGATCAAGTCTTATGTAGAGCTCGGCCTGGCCGGGCTCAAGTTCAAGGTCGGCGGCCGCTCCCCGGCCGAGGACGCCGAGAGAGTGGCGCGGGCTCGCGAGGCGGCACCAGAAGGCTTTATCATTTCGATTGATGCCAACCAGGGTTACAACGTCCCAGAAGCGATCGATTTGGCGCGTCGCGTTGAAGACCTGGATATCGCCTGGTTCGAGGAGCCCGTCGGTTGGGACAACGACGCCAAAGGGATGCGCGACGTACGCATGCGTGGGCCTCTCCCCATCTGTGCCGGGCAGAGCGAGCACTCACCGGCGGGCTGCCGCGAGCTAATGGAACTGGGGGCGATCGACATTTGCAATTTTGACGCCTCCTGGTCCGGAGGCCCAACCGCATGGAGGCGTATGGCCGCGGTGGCGACGACCTACGGCGTAGGAGTAGGGCACCACGAAGAGCCACAGGTTTCCTCCCACCTTGTGGCCAGCCAGCCTCATGGTACGTACGCGGAGTGCTTCCATCCAGACCGTGACCCTTTCTGGTGGAACTTGATCGCGAACCGACCGCCGCTCGAGAACGGTGAGCTCGTACTGACTGACGCACCGGGCCTCGGTTGGCAACTCGACACTGATTACATCGAGCGCAACCGGGTGCGGCGCGACTGAACTCGATGGCACCGACGGCGAGGCCCGTGGGCGGGCGTCCAGGCACAAGGATCGGCATCCAACAAGTCGCCGAGCGTGCTGGCGTCGCCCCATCGTCGGTTTCGCGTGTGTTATCGGGACATCCCAACGTGAGCGCCGTCATGCGCAACCGGGTGGTGGACGCAGTCGCCGCCCTCGGCTACGAGCCCGACCTTCTCGCCCAGAGCTTACGGACCCGAGCGACAATGACCGTGGGGTTCGTTGTCGGCAATATCTCCAACCCGTTGCTCTCCGAGATCGCACTTGGGGCCGAGACGACATTGAGGACCGCTGGGTACTCAATGCTGCTGGCCAACTCAATGGACAACCCGGAGCTCGACTGCTCGCATGTCCGGCTCTTCGCCCAACGACGGGTGGACGGCTTACTCCTGTCATTGTCGGACGAGTTATCGCCGGGTACAAACGAGGCCCTTGACAAGGTGACTTTCCCCCTCGTACTTGTTGACAGGGAGCTGCGGGGCGGGGGCCGTGCTTCGGCCGCCCTGGCCGACCACTCCGCCGGCATTGCCGCTGCAGCACGCCATCTAGCCGCTCTCGGGCACAAAAAGGTCGCCCTGGTAAATGGACGGCCCACTGTGCGCCCGGCTCGTGAACGAGCCACCACCTTGCGCCGGGTCTGCCGCCAGCTCGAGGTCGCCTGCACAGTCCGGTCGGGCGCATTCACGACGGAGCACGGCGAAAGGGCAACCACGGCACTGCTCGCAGAACCCGAGCCGCCGACCGCCGTCATCGCCGGGAGCAACCAGATACTCGTCGGCGTCCTTCGCAGACTGCGCGCCGCGGGATGCCATGTGCCCACCGACATTTCCCTCGTTACATGCGACGAAGTGCCCCTTTCGGAGTTCCTCGTCCCGCCGCTGGCGACCATCCATCGAGACCCGTACCAAATGGGTGTGATAGCAGCGAACCTTTTGCTCGAGTTGCTCGCAGGAGAGCTGCCTCGGACGCAGAGCGTCCCGACGAGCTTTCACCCGACATCGAGCTGCGCGCCACCAAAGACCGCGCCGAGCCGTCGGCCGCGCGGCACGACCCTTAACGAGGAGGCCCTTGCATCTAACGAGGACGACCTTGCGTCCTAGCTACCCGCCCAGGCGATGGCCTTGACGCTGCAGACCGACCACCCCACCATTGATTGAAACGATTCATTTCCAGCGCCCACAGGCGGTCTAGGCCGTAAACCTGGGATGGACAGCCCAACATTTGAGGAGACGGCAATGGCATCGAGTAGTGAGATCAAGCAAGCTTTGCGCCAGCAGTGGATAGAGACACCGTCATGGGCGTACGGCAACACAGGGACGCGTTTCAAGGTCTTCAGGAACCCTGGTGCGGCCCGGACCCCGTACGAAAAGATCGACGATGCCGCCATGGTCCACCGCCTGACCGGCGTCGCCCCATCGGTAGCGCTCCACATCCCCTGGGACCGGGTTGACGACTATGGCAAACTTGCCAAGTACGCCTCGGACGCGGGGCTACGCATCGGGGCCATCAACCCCAACGTCTTCCAAGAAGACGAGTACCGCCTCGGCAGTGTATGCAACGCTGACCCGCGGGTGCGCCGCAAGGCAACCGATCACCTTTTGGAATGCGTCGAGATCGCGGCGGCCACGGGCTCGCCAACGGTGAGCCTGTGGTTCGCGGACGGCACCAATTACCCGGGCCAAGACGACATAACGGCGCGCCAGCAACGCCTGGCCGAGGCGCTGGGCGAGGTCTATGCGGCACTGCCCGAAGGTATCGGCATGCTGCTCGAGTACAAGCTCTTCGAGCCCGGGTTCTACACGATGGACGTACCTGATTGGGGAACGTCGCTCGTCCATTGCCTGGCTCTTGGCGACAAGGCCAACGTGCTGGTGGACACCGGCCACCACGCGCCTGGGACCAACATCGAGTTCATCGTCGCCTCGCTGCTGCGCCTCGGGCGCCTGGGGGGTTTCCATTTCAACAGCCGCTTCTACGCCGACGACGACCTGTTGGTAGGTGCTGCCGACCCCTATCAACTGTTCCGCATCATGAACGAGATCGTGGCCGCCGGAGCGCACCTGCCCGGCTCGGGAGTCGCGTTCATGCTCGACCAGTGCCACAACGTCGAGGAGAAAGTCCCGGCCGAGCTCCGCTCGGTCATGAACGTCCAGGAGGCCACGGCCAAGGCACTCCTGGTTGACCGGGAAGCGCTGCGCTCAGCACAGGCAGAAGGAGACGTAATGGCAGCCAACGCGGTACTGGTCGACGCGTTCAGTTCCGACGTGCGCCCCCTCCTGGCAGAGCTGCGCCAAGAAATGGGCCTGGGCCCGGACCCCTTAGCCGCCTACGCACGCTCAGGCCATGCCGAGCGGGCTCGGGCAGAGCGGGCCAGCGGTGCAGGCCAAGGCTGGGGGGGTTAGCGATGACGACACCGGACGCCTCGGCAGCACCTGACGCCGTAACGGAGCTCCTGGACCGCTCCCACCGGCTCGGCAAAGACCCGCGCAATACGAATTATGCCGGCGGCAACACCTCGACCAAGGCCCGCGCCACAGACCCTCTTACGGGGGGGCAGGTAGAGCTCATCTGGGTAAAAGGCTCGGGCGGCGACCTCGGCACGTTGACCGACAAGGGCCTGGCTGTTCTTCGCCTGGACCGCTTGCGTGAACTGGTAGCGGTTTACCCTGGCGAGCAGCGTGAAGACGAGATGGTCGCGGCATTCGACTTCTGCTTGCACGGCAAGGGTGGTGCCGCGCCGTCGATCGACACCGCCATGCACGGTCTGGTTGAAGCGAACCATGTCGACCACCTTCACCCGGACGCAGGTATCGCTTTTGCGACCGCTGCCGACGGGGAAGCGCTGACCAAGGCTTGCTTCGGTGAGCGAGTCGTCTGGGTCCCCTGGCGCCGGCCTGGTTTCCAGCTCGGCCTCGATATCGCCGAAGTGGCAGCGGGTCACCCCGAGGCGATCGGCGTCATTCTCGGCGGCCACGGGATCACAGCTTGGGGAAATACGAGCGACGAGTGCGAAGCTCGCTCACTCGAGATAATCCGCACCGCCCAGTCCTACATCGACGCCCACGGGCGGCCCGACCCGTTCGGTGCCCCGGTTGCCTCTTATGCCCCTCTCCCCGACCAGGAACGCCACGCCCGAGCGGCAGCGCTCTTCCCGGTCCTGCGAGGTCTCGCGAGCACCGATGTGCGCCAAATTGGCCACTATGACGACCACGGTACCGTCCTCGAGTTCCTGGCCCGGGACCGTCACCTCGCCCTGGCCGACAAAGGGACGTCGTGCCCGGACCATTTCCTGCGCACCAAGGTCAAGCCGATGGTCCTGGACCTAGCGCCCGACGTCCCACTCGATGAGGCAGTGGCTCGCCTGCGCGAATTGCACCAGGCGTACCGGGCTGAGTACCGCGCTTATTACCAGCACTACGCCACGCCGGACAGCCCACCAATGCGCGGTGCCGACCCCGCTATAGTCCTTGTCCCTGGCATCGGGATGTTCAGTTTCGGAAAGGACAAACAGACAGCCAGAGTCGCCGGCGAGTTTTACGTCAATGCCATCAACGTCATGCGCGGCGCCGAGGCCATCTCGGTTTACGAGCCGATCCCAGAGTCAGAGAAGTTCCGCATTGAGTACTGGGACCTCGAGGAGCAGAAGTTGCGGCGCCTACCCCCGCCGAAACCTCTCGCCACACGGGTCGCGTTCATCACCGGCGCCGGGTCCGGGATCGGTGCGGCGACAGCCAGGCGCCTGGCGGCTGAGGGGGCGTGCGTGGTTTGTGCAGACCTCGACGAGGAAAACGCCAAATCGGTGGCCTCCGGCATCGGTGGGCCCGACGCCGCCACAGCAGTAAGGGCCGATGTGAGCGGGGAGGACGATGTGGCCGCGGCCCTGCAGGCAGCCGTGCTGGCCTTCGGAGGGGTGGACCTCATCGTGAACAATGCCGGCATGTCCATTTCCAAGGCTCTGATGGACACCACTGTTGGTGACTGGGACCGCCAGCACGCAGTGATGGCCCGAGGCTCGTTCCTTGTATCGCGCGAGGCGGCACGGGTTATGGTGCCCCAGGCCATGGGAGGCGACATCATCTATATCGTGAGCAAGAACGCCATCTTTGCCGGGCCCAACAACGTCGCCTACGGTGCCACCAAGGCCGACCAGGCCCACCAGGTCCGCCTGCTGGCAGCCGAACTCGGCGAGCATGGCATCCGGGTAAATGGGGTCAACCCCGATGCAGTGGTACGCGGCTCGGGTATTTTCGCGTCGGGATGGGGGGCGCAACGAGCTGCCGTCTACGGGGTCCCCGAGGAAAAACTCGGTGAGTACTACGCATCGCGCACATTGCTGAAGCGCGAGGTCCTGCCCGAGCACGTGGCCAATGCTGTGTTCGTCCTTGCGAGCCGTGAGTTGTCCCACACCACCGGGCTGCTCGTCCCTGTCGACGCCGGAGTGGCTGCGGCCTTCCTGCGATGACCGCTCCCGCCCCGGCCGGGTTCCTCTCCTCTTACCGGCCGGGGCCGGGGGCCAGATGACTGCGCCATACCTCCACGCGGCCATCGACCTCGGCGCGTCCAGCGCCCGGCTCTTCGCCGGCCGCCTCGACGGGGGCCGCCTGGTCGCCTCCGAAGTCACCAGACTGCCCAACGGCCCTGTGCGCCTGCCAGGCGGGTGGCATTGGGACATCCTGCGCATCCACCAGGGCATGCTCGACGGACTGGCGCAGCTTTCCCGACAGGTCGACGGGGGCCCGATGTGGGCCGGGATCGACGGATGGGGCGTCGACTACGGCCTGCTCGACAAGGCGGGCGGCCTGCTAGGCCCACCTTTCCACTACCGGGACGAGCGGACGTCGGGTTACCTCCGGGTGGCCGACGAGGTGGTCGGGCAGGGCCGTATCTACGAGGCCACCGGTGTCCAGCAGATGAATATAAACACGCTCTACCAGCTCATGGCCGAACGCACGAGCGCCGCCTACTCCAGCGCCGCCCGGCTGTTGCTGGTGCCCGACCTCCTCGCTTATTTCCTCACAGGGGAGGCCCGCTTCGAGCGCACCAACGCTTCTACGACCCAGCTGGTCGACGTGCGTACAGGCGAGGTCGTCGACTGGATGGCCCGGGCCCTCGGGTTGCGAACCGAGCTCTTCGCCCCATCGATCGAACCCGGTGAAATGCTCGGGCCGGTGCTCGCCGACGTGGCTGCCAGCGTTGAGCTCCGGTCCCCCCTGTCTGTCGTCGCCGTGGCCTCCCACGACACGGCGTGTGCGGTCCTCGGGGTGCCGGCGGGCGTGGACGACTTTGCGTACGTGGTAAGCGGTACGTGGTCTCTCGTCGGCTTCGAACTCGACCGCCCGGTGATCGACGAGGCCAGCCGGCTGGCCAACTTCTCCAATGAAGTCGGCGTCGACGGCACCATCCGTTTCTTGCGCAATGTAATGGGTTTTTGGATGCTTCAGGAGTGCGAACGCACATGGGCGGCCTCGGGGGTGACGCGGGACCTTGCGAAGCTGCTCGCCGAAGCGGCCGATTGCCCGGGTTTCCGTTCTCTCGTCGATACCGCCGAGCCCGACTTTGCCCAACCGGGGAACATGCCCTCGCGGGTCCGTGCCGCGTGCGCAAAGACGGGCGAGCCTGTCCCCGACAGCGACGCCGCTGTGGTGCGCTGCGTCATCGACAGCATGGCCCTTGCCATCGCCGAGACCCTCGAGACTGCTGAGCGCTGTGCTCAACGGCACGCATCTGTGGTGCACGTCGTCGGTGGCGGTTCGGCCAACGACCTGTTCCTCGCCCTGATCGCCGCCGCCACCGGCCTGGAGGTGGTCGCTGGGCCGGTCGAGGCGTCGGCGATCGGCAACCTTCTCATACAGTTGCGCACCGCCGGCCTAGTGGGCGACCGGAAGGAAATGCGGGCGCTCGTAGCCAGCTCCTTCCCGATGAAACGGGTGCTGCCGGCTCCCGATCTTTGCCAACAGGCTAAGCGGGCTCGACGACGCCTAGCCGAGGTCGCCGCCTGGCGGCCATAGCAGGAAGAGCCAGCGGGCCCTACATGCCGTCGGCGAGGGCCCCGAGCTTGCCATCCGAGATCTGGAAGCGGTTCCGGCCGGCTGCTTTTGCCTGGTACATAGCGATGTCAGCCGCTTGCAGGAGCACGCCCGGGTCGGCCAACGGGTCATCGTTGACGACGATCCCGATGCTGCCCGTGATGCAGAAGTCCTGACCTTCGGCTACCAGTTTCTCGCTCACAGCTTTGACGACCCTCTTCGCAATGACGTCCACGACGTCATAGTCGGGGACGATACAGATCATGACAAACTCGTCCCCGCCGAAACGGGCGACCGTATCGCCTTGCCGGCAGATCCGCGACAACCGGCGGCCCACCTCGACAAGCATTCGGTCGCCGGCCTCATGGCCCAAGGAGTCGTTGATCATCTTGAAGTTGTCGAGGTCGATGAAGAACAACGCCAGCCGGTTGCACGTGCGGTCGAGGTTCACCAACGCTTGAGAAAGCCGGTCCATGAGAGCCAAGCGGTTCGCCAACCCTGTGACTGGGTCATGGAGGGCTTGATAGGCCAGGGCCTTTTCAGCCAGCACCTGTGCCGTGACGTCGCGCGAGATACCGAAGGTGCCGACGATGTTGCCATCATCGTCGAGAAGGGGAAGTTTCGAGGTGGAAACCCAGGCGTCGGGACGGCCGTGGAACGTCTCACGTTCGATCTTCGCCAGCATCGGCTCGCCGGTCCGCATCACCTCCTGTTCGTCTTCGAACGCCGCAGAAGCATGCTCGTGGCTGAAGAAGTCGAAGTCCGACTTCCCGATCACGTCCTCGAGGCTGCAGCCCGGTCCAAGGTCCAAGAGCCAGCCCTGGCTGACCAGGAGAAAGCGGCTCTCCCGGTCCTTGAAGAACAGGCGCTCCCCCGGGGTCGCGAGAATGTTGCGGATGACCATCCGCTCTAGATCCTCCCGGTCAGAATTCAGGTCCCCGCCAGGGCATCGCCTCTGGTTGGTCACCACACCTCCTTCTACCTCCAAGAAGCGCTATCGGCCGAATTCGGGCGAACTTGAGACAGCCTCTTGCGGGAGGAGGGGGTCAGCGGTCGAGTTGCGCCTGGCCAGCGGCGATCTGGCTGCGGTACTCGGAGACCATGAGCTCGGTTAGCTGCTCTGGGGAGGTTTCCTCTACGCGGCCGTCGATGGCGATCGGCGGTAGGCAGCCTTCTCAGAAGTGGTCAGCGTCGAGCTGAGCATGGCCAGCCAAGAGCTGGCGACGAAAGGCAGTCACCATGAGCTCGGTCAGCTCCTCAATAGATGTCTCGGCAACACGAATATCGACGGTCACCTTGCCCTGCTGGACGATGTTGAGCCGGTCGCACAGTGCGAAAAGATGCGCGTAGTTGTGGTCGATGACGATCATCGAGACCCCTTTCGCGGAGAGGTCCTTGACCAGGTCCATGATCAGCGCTGATTCCTTTGCACCCATGGCAGCCAAGGGCTCGTCGAGCAGGAGGATCTTGGCGTTGAGCCGTGTGGCGCGGGCCACAGCTATCGCTTGGCGCTGGCCACCGGAGAGCATCTCGACCTCAGCGTTCAGGTCCGGCACGTGCACCTTGATGTCATCGAGGTAACGCCTGGCGAGCGACCGCATACGTCGCCTCGAAAGGACGCGGGCCCTGCCGAGGCCAGTGATCTCGCGGTTGAGGAACAGGTTTTCATAAACGGTGAGCTGCGGCACCAGCGCGAGGTCCTGGTAAACGGTCTCGATGCCAGCAGCACGGGCATCTTTGACCGAGTGAAAGTTGACCTCTCGGCCTTCGACGAAGACCCGCCCCGTGTCCGGCCGCTGGAAGCCGCAGAGGATTTTGACCAATGTGCTCTTCCCCGCCCCGTTGTCGCCCACTAGCCCGAGCACCTCTCCCCGGTTGAGGTGCATATCGACGCCGCGCAGAGCCTCAACCGCGCCGAAACGTTTGAATATCTGCTCTACCCGCAGGATCACCTCATCGGGCGTCGTCGGGTGCCCATCGGTGGCGGCCGCGCCAGGGAGCGGTCCTGCCGGTGTCGGCGCCGGCTCTTCAGCGGCTGTGCTCATCGTCGGAACCTCATTGCCAACCGGGTCAGTTGACCGTTGAGGACCATGGCGACGATGATGATGATCCCTTCGAGCAAGAAGAACCAGTTCGCACTGACGCCCGTAAGGTTGAGCCCGTCCTCGAGGACCCCGAGGAACAAAGCGCCGATCAAGGTACCGAGCACCGTTGCACGCCCCCCAGTGAGCGCGGTGCCGCCTATAACTGCCGCCACTATCGGCGGCAGCACGATGTTGAGGCCGTAGTCGCCGGGGTCCATGCTCCCGAGCCTGATCAGGTCGAGGATCCCGATGAAACCCGACACCGTCGAGATGATCATGAAGCACCAGATCTTGACCCGCGCCACGGGTATGCCGGCCTCAGCCGCAGCGAGGATATTGCCACCAGTGGCCGTAGTATGCACGCCGAAGCGGGTGTGCTTCAGGAGGAACCAGATTAACGCTAGGACCAGCATGGCCCAAAGGATGGTGGCCCAACTGCCGATGCCGAGGATATTGCTGTAGTACCAGTAGGGAGAAGGGTGGGCCCAGCTCGGCGCGTGCAGGCATGCCGCCGGGAGAGGATAGCCGTGACATGGTGCAGTCTGGACTGGCGAAGCCGGCGGGGTGCCTTTCGTCCAGGTCATCTGCGCCTGGGTGTAATTGGACCCGACCAGCACCACGCCATAGAGAAGAAACGTCATAGCTAACGTGACGATCAAGGACGGCACGCGGAGCCAAACCGTGATCAGCCCGTTGAGCAAGCCGATGACAGCGCTCAGCAGCAGGGCCAAGATGATGGCCAAGCCAACGGGCACGCCCGCGCTCCAAAACCAGTAAACGAACCACGGGGCCGTCAGGTACACCTGGCCGGCGGAGAGGTCGATCTCGGCCAGTACCAGCATGAGGACTTCGCCGGCGCCGATCACGATGAACGGCGCCACGTACTGAAAAGTAACGATGGTGTTGTCGACCGTGAAGAGGGCCGAGGTGCGCAGGGCGAAATACAGGATCGTCAGGATCGTGATGGCGATCACCGTTGCTTCGCGTCGCTGGATGGCCCACCTCAGTACGGAGGCAGGCGTAACCCCCCGCCCAACTTTGACGGGCGGGGCGGGGGGAACAGGCGGGCCGTTGCTCGTAGTAACTGCCGCCCGCGCCACGATTTAGCCGATCGCTGCAGGAGGTTTCAAGACGACCTGCGCGCTGGTGCTGTCTTCGTAGCGGCTCTTGGTGTTCAAGTACTCGCCCACATTTGCTTTGGTCACAAAACCGAGGCCGGTGTCGGTGTTGCAGGGCTTCATCAAACCACCCGAGATGTTGTAGAGGAACAGCTGGATCGTCGGGACGAAGCCTTGCAGGTACGCCTGCTGGTCGATGGTGAAGAGCAAATTGCCCGCTTTGACCTGCTGGAGGACGGGGGCGCCGATGTCCCACCCAGAGCCACCGACCTTGCCCCCGAGGTTGTACTTCTCGATGATGGTCGCGGCGGCGATCGAGTCACCAGAGTCGACGCAGTAGAACGCCTTGACGTCCTTGTTGCCCAGGTACCACTGTTCGAGCTTGGGTTCCTCCAGCGCCTGGGTGGCGTCAGTGCCCACTTCCTTGAAGTCGTAGCCTGCGGCCACGAAGGTGGGCTTCGCGCCGTCGATCCGGGGCTGGATGTTCCCGGTACCCGGGGTGGCGATGACACCGGCGACCAGTTCGCCCTTGCTGACCAGACCGCTGGCGACGATATTCTTAGCGGCGGCTGCACCGGCGGTGAGGTTGTTCTGCCCGACGTAGGCCATCCGGGCGTTGCCCGGCTCGTCGGCGTTGTAGGCGATCACCGGGATACCCTTCGAAAGGGCGTTATCGACCGGGCCGTTGAAGGCCGTGGGGTCGATCAGGGTCGTGGCGATGCCTTTGGTGCCGGCCGCAATGGCTGCGCCTATCGCGGTGACCATGTCGGTGGCGAGCGAGGTCGCCGAACCGGTCCACGAGGGTGTGGGTATGCCGAGGATGTGGGCGGCATCTTGCATCCCGTAAATCGTGGGCGTGAAGAACGTGTTGGTAGTCACATGGTTGACGAAGGTGAACTTGTAAGCCGGGTGGCTCGCGAAGAAGGGGTGATTGCTGTCGCTGTATTCCTGCGCCGCGGCACCGCGCTCAGTCAGGACGTCGACAAGGCCACCGAGGAATGGCACCGAGGCAGCAGCGATACCCGCATTGCGCAGGAACCGCCTCCTCGAGACGTCATATTGGACAGGATTAACTTCATGGGTTTCTGATGCCATCTACCTACCCTTTCCCACGAGCTGCCCCCCTTTATGGGGAACAAGGCCACCTTGGCCCGCTGCGCTCGCCCATTTTGGTCGACGGTCCCCCGACGGGGGGCACGTCGTGCGGTACGTTAGCGCTAACAGTACCCGGTTGCAAGGAGCCCCCCAGCAACCTGGTTTGGGGTCGTGAGCTGGGGTGTCGCCCCTTAGGCAGTCGCCCGGCGCACACGTGTTCGACGAGGTGCCAGCCCGGTCGGGCTCCCGGCCGCGACATCCCAAACGTGGGCTACCCACCCTGTCGGAAGTAGGGGGTAGGCTTCCGGCAAGGGAAAGCTAGGTCGACCTTCGTGAGATTCGCGCCAGCATTAGTGGTTGCCCTGCTCCCCGTGCTTGGCTTCGCCAACACGAGCAGGGCGAGCAGTACGGCGATAAGTGTCCCAACGATAACGGTGGGCCCTGGTGATGGGCTGAACATCCAGGGATCGGAAATCGAATGCGTCGTGTCAACGTCGGGGCCACGGGCGATGGTGTGCGGGATCGGTCACAAATCCCTGCTCCCCAAGAGCTTCGCCTTCACGGTGGCAGACAAGGGTGCAGCAATTTTTGTCGCCACCGGGTCTCAGCAAGTCATCGCCCGCGACCTCAACCCGGCCATCCCTGGCCCGGTGTTCGCGAGCGCACTACACAAGCCGACAAATTATGTCTTGAGTAAGCACGAGCACGTAATCCTGGGCGGTACCCACCTTGCCTGTGGAGCGCTGCCGATCGACAACCAGACCGTCGAGACGTTCGGTTGCGGCGCCTATGACACCGCCACGGGCACCAGCGGTTATTATGTCGCCGGCACCTATGCGGTCACTATTAGCGACCAGTACGTCGGGATCCTGAAAGCCGGGAAGCTGGGCCACCAGACCGTCCTCGCCGTGGAAAAGCAACCCTGACAATGGTGACACTCATTCAAACCGGGCACTATTGGGCTGGGTCACCCGGCGTATGAGAGGCAATGCAGAGGAGATCACCATCAGGGCGACCAGCAGGCCCGCTCCCATAGCGAGGTAGTAGACGGAGCCCGGGTGGGCCACACTGGGCTCGTTCCTGAGCGCTGGCAGCGCCTTTACCAGGGGTATGGCGACCCCGATGCCGGTGGCAGCCGCCACCAGGGACGCGCTCACGAGCGGCAGCACCGACTCCAGCACTACCACCCGGTAGAGGGCGGCGCTCGAGGTCCCGCTCAGGCGCAGCAAGGTAAAGGGCCGCCTGCGCTCGACAATTCCACCCCCGACGGTGACGGCCAGGCTGCAGGCCGCCATCAACAATGTCAACGCGACGATAGCCAGTACCACCGTCTCGGCATTGTTGTCGTCCTGGTTCCTTATTTGAGCAATTTCGCCAAAGGTCTCCGGCTCCGCGTTGCCCATCTGCCAATTGGAAAGGCCGTTGTGCGCCACGACGTTGGCGTCGAAGAGGGTTATCAGGGTGCGCACTTTTTCGAGCGTGGTGGCATTGCCCGTCTTCACCAGGAGTGCCCCGAGGGACAACTTCTTGGTGTTAGCGGGAGCCGTCGGGTTGGCCTGGGTCACGACAGGGAGGGTGATCGTCAGCGGGTTGTCAGTGAGGAGGTCGTTGTTTATGTCCGCTTGCACAACCTTTTCCCCAGGGGCGCAGCGGCCCAAAGCGGGGAACTGGCGGAGGCTGGCGCAGCTGACGATGCTGTCGTACTGGCCCGAACTGCCCGCACTAGGGCTACGCGGCCCCTGGGAGCCCGACCGGGACCGAAGACGTAAAGGTCGCCCACCGCTGGGCGCCCCCGGGGCAAACGGTGGCGGGCCGGGATTGAAGCTCGGGTTGTCGTAAACGGCTAGGACGGTCACACCGGGGCCCCGCAACTCAGCCATCAGTTTGGCCGCTTCCCCGGGGGGGAGGCCAGTACGGGGGCCGGTGCTGTAGGGGGCCCGTAGCACGTCTGTCAAGGAACTGGCGTTGCCGCCCAAGCTCGTCTGGGCTGCGTTTATGACCGGGACGATCGAGGCCAACAGGGAGCCGACGAATACGGCTAGGACCACGCCGCTAACGGCCCGGAAGGCGTTTTTTGGGTTATCGGCTAGGCGGCGGGCCGCCAGGAGCGAGGAGGCGCCCCGAGAGAGCCGGGCCAAACCCCGCGCCACCTGCATAGTGAGCCACGGGCCGCCGAGCACGAGGCCGGCCATAATGAGGAACGTGCCGACGTAGAGAAGCGGCGTGGTGGGGTTGGTTTTCAGGGTTTCCGATTTGCTGAGACGATCGCCCAGCAGGGGTACCACGAAAAGCGGGATGCCAATTAGCAAGGGCAGTACCAGCCACAGGCGAGGAGGCGGGGGCGTCACTTTCCGGCTCACCCCGAGGGGCGAGATCCTTACCCGGCGCAGGGACCACAGCGACGACAGGGTGGCGATGACGGGGACACCGACGAGCATGGCGAGGTAGCCCCCGGCCGTTGGCGTGACCGTCGCTTCGAAGAACCGGGCGCCCGAGAACGATATCTGGGCTAGCGCAGGGCGGACGGCCAGGAACCCCCCGATGCCGAGGAGTGTCCCAAACACGGCGCTCACAGCGGACTCCACTGTGGCCACGAGGTTGACCTGACGCCCGGTGGCGCCGACGAGCCGCATGGCGGCGAAGCGTTCCTCGCGCCGGGCAGCAGCTAGGCGGGTAGCCGTGTTCACCAGGATGAGCAAGGGGAACAGGACCACGATGGCCGCGGTCCAGAACGACTCGCGGTAAAGGGCCGTCGTCCCTTGAATATCGGGAGTGGTGCCTAAATGGTCGACGGTGACGGTGCCCGCCATGGCAGCCAGAGTGGAAATCGGGTAACCCACAAACGCCACCAGTTCGTTCGGCCCCGTCAGAGCTTGGGCACCGATCGTCCCAACGTACGTACCTGGGAAACGGTCACCCAGTTCGTCGCTCGGGACTGACTTTATGAGGTTGGCCAGGGCCGGCGAGGCGTAGTACTGGCCACGCTCAGGAAGCTTGGTTAACCCCGGCAATATGGGTGCTTTCGCCCCGAGGGGAGCCACGTGGAGGACCTCGATGAACTTGCCTCCGTAGATGTTCTCGCTGTAGTCCCACAGTTCCGACCCCCCGGGCGCGACGTTGCTAGGAGCCGCTTGTGTGCACTCCCAGCACGGCCTGCTGTTCACAGCCTGATAGGCGTGGTAATCGGCGAAGACGGAGAGCAACACGGTAACGCCGATGGCGACGGCGACCGCAATCATCAGAGCCCGCCCCAAAGCTTCTCGTCCGCTGCGCAGTGTCAACTGCAGGCCAAGCCTCAGCATCACGCCGGCGCCCCGACCCTTTGGTGCGTTATTACGATGCCGTCGCGCACCATGGCTTCCCGGTCCGCGTATGCCGCCACCCGGGCATCGTGAGTGACGAGCACGACGGTGGTGCCCTCCGCTCGGGCACTGTCGACTAAGAGGTCCATGACCTGCTCGCCGGTCAGCGAGTCGAGCGAGCCGGTCGGCTCGTCGGCGAATACGACCTTCGGTCGCGTCACCAGTGCCCGGGCAATCGCTACCCGTTGCGCCTGGCCGCCCGACAGTTCGCCCGACCGGCGGCCTTCCAGGCCCTCGAGGCCGAGGCGAGCCAGCCAGGAAACCGCCCGTGTGTAGGCTTCTTTGCGGCTCACCCGGTTGAGCAACAGAGGCAGAGCGACGTTATCGGCCGTGCTCAGCTCGGGGACGAGCTGGCCGAACTGGAACACGAAGCCAAAGGCGGTGCGGCGCAGCCTGGTCCTTCGGTCTTCGTCCCAGTTGTCGGTCCGCTCGCCATCGAACCATATTTCCCCGCTGTCAGGCCGATAAATGCCGGCGAGGCAATGGAGCAGGGTCGACTTGCCCGAGCCGCTGGGGCCCATGATCGCCACGATCTCGCCGGCGGCGACGGCCAAGTTGGCGCCGCGCAGGGCGGGGTTCTCGCCGAAGGACCGTACGACATCGCGCGCCTCGATCAGGTTGGTGGGTAGCGCTACGGTTTTCCCAAGGTCCGGCGTCCTCATTGGTTCACCACGTCAGACAGGGCGCTGAGCCGGGCTTCGGTCACGTCCATCCAGCGGATGTCGGCCTCGAGATGGAACATCGCATGATCGGCGAGGAGGGCATCGACCACGCTCCCGTTCCGCCTGAGCTCGCCCAGTTCGCGCATGCGTTGTAAGTGCGCGGCCCGTTGGGCGTCCAGGTAGCGGGTTGCCGGCCGCCCCAGCATGAGCGACAGCACGACTTTGGCAAAGAGCACTGTCTGCAGGTACGGCTCGGCGTCGACCGGCTCGTCGAGCCACGCCTCTACGTCGGCCTTGCCGGCCTCGGTGATGGCATAGCGCTTGCGGTCGGGCCCGTCGCCGGGCTCGACCTCGCCCGGTTCGACTTTGTTGTCCCGGACAAGGCGCGACAGCGTCGCGTAGACCTGGCCGAAGGGGAGGGGCTTGCCCCGGCCGAAGTAGGCGTCGTACTCGCGCTTCAGCTCATAGCCGTGGCTCGGCTGCCGCTCGAGAAGGCCCAAAAGGGTGACAGGAACGCTCATGGGCTGAAGAATACGCTGAGTGTATACGCTGTGTCAATAGGAGGGTCGCCACTGCGCCAACTCACGTCCGCTCCCCCCACCCGACGGCGCTCGGTGAGCCGGTAACCCAGTTGCCACCACCCGGCAAGTCCGCTCGCTCGGGTAGGATGGTTGGAAATCCTCGGTAGGGCCCTAGCTTGGCTGTGTGGTGGCGGCCACCCGTTCAGTTCTGACCCAACCGAGCCACAGCGAGGAGCCCCCGTAGGTGAGCGTGGCCGCAACGCCCGGTATTTTGGCTTTCCCGCGCCGAAAAGCGCGGCTCTACGGAATACTCAGCACGTACCCGCCCACCCCGTGCGGACTGGCCACTTTCAGCGCCGCCCTGACCCGGGGCCTGGAGATGAACGGTGCCGCCGTGGGTATCGTGAGGGTGGCGGACGAGACGATTTCGCTGGACCCGCGAGTGCTTGCTGAGCTGGACAACGGCTTCCCCGCTTCCGTGGCGGCGGCGGCGGCGACCCTGAGCAGCTGCGACGTTGCGATGGTGCAGCACGACTACGGCTTGTACGGCGGCACCGACGGTGACGAGGTGCTCGAGATCGTCCGTGGGCTCACCGTCCCGTCCATCGTCGTCGCCCACACCGTGCTTGTCGAACCGACCGAGCACCAAAGACAAGTGCTGGAAGAAATCGTCGATGCGGCCAGCGCGGTGGTCGTCATGGCCCAGACGGCGGCGCGACGGCTGTGTAGCCGCTTCGACGTGGACCCCTCGAAAGTGACCGTTATCAACCACGGGGCGGCCAGCCCGGACCCGGGCTACCGTCCGGCCCGCACCGGTCGCCCGATGTTGCTGAGCTGGGGCCTGTTCGGCCCGGGCAAGGGCATCGAGTGGGCCATCGACGCCATGGCCGACTTGAAGGACCTTTCGCCCCGGCCACGATATGTCGTCGCCGGTCGTACTCATCCCAAGGTCGTTTCCGCGCAAGGCGAAGTGTACCGCGACATGTTGGTGGCGAGGGCCTGGGCGCAAGGGGTCGCCGCGTCGGTGACCTTTGACTCCGCCTACAGGGACGTCCGATCGCTGACGCACTTGATACAGGACGCCACCGTCGTCGTGCTGCCGTACGACTCACGTGACCAGGTGACCTCCGGTGTCCTCGTCGACGCCCTCGCAGCCGGCCGGCCCGTCGTGGCGACCGCCTTCCCTCACGCCGTGGAACTACTCTCCAGCGGGGCCGGCCTCGTCGTCCCCCACGGGGATGCCACCGCTCTCAGCGGCGCGCTCCGGCGTGTCCTTACAGAGCCTGGTCTGGCCGGGTCGATGGAGCGCGAGGCGGCCCGTCTCGGCCCCGCCTTCAGTTGGTCCTCAGTGGCCGACCAGTACGCCCGCCTCGCCGATCAGATCCTCGCCGATCAGGTGCTCGCCCCCGATCGGATCCTGACCCGCTCCCAGGCTCTGCCCGTTTGACTTCCCCCCCGCCAAGCTATGCCCACCTGGAACGCATGACCGACTCGTGCGCCACGTTCGAGCACGCAGACCACGCCAGTCCTCGCAGAGAGCACGGCTATTGCACCGACGACATGGCCCGCGTCCTGGTCGTTACAAGCCGCGAGCCTGAGCCCAGCCAGTCGGTCTTGGACCTCGCCGCTAAGGCGCTCCGGTTCGTGGCGGAAGCACAGGGGCCCACGGGCGACTGCTTGAACCGCCGGGACTGCCAGGGCCAGTGGCTCGGCCACTACAGCGTCGAGGACTGTTGGGGCCGGAGCCTGTGGGGCCTGGGCACCGCCGCCGCCCGCAGCCCCGACGAGGCGGTGCGCCAGCTCGCCCTCGCCCACTTCGAGCGAGGCGCCCGTCAGCGTTCGCCCTGGGTACGGGCGATGGCCTTCGCTGCCTTGGGCGCCCACGAGGTCCTGGTCGCCCGTCCAACCAACCGTGCCGCCCTCGACCTGCTCGGCGCCGCCGCCGAAGTCGTGGGCCACGCCGCCGGCGGCGGGTCCTCTTGGCCTTGGCCCGAGGCTCGCCTTCGGTACGCCAACGCCGTGGTACCCGATTCGATGATGGCGGCGGGCGCAGCGTTGGGCCGCCAGGGCCTTGTCGACGAGGGAGCCGCTCTGCTGGCCTGGCTCCTCGACCACGAAACCAACGACGGGCACCTGTCGGTGACGCCGGTCGGCGGGAGCGGCCCCCGGGCCCTGCGGCCCGCCTTCGACCAACAGCCGATCGAGGTTGCCGCGTTGGCGGATGCCTGTGCTCGCGCCGCCGATCTCATGCCTGGTGACCGTTGGGCGCGGGGCATCGACAGTGCTGTGGCCTGGTTCCTGGGCGACAACGACGCAGGGGCCCCCATGTGGGACCCCGCCACCGGAGGGGGCTACGACGGGCTCCGTGCCGACGGGCCAAACCTCAACCAAGGAGCGGAGTCGACGTTGGCCTTGATCTCTACGCTGCAACACGGCCGCCGCCTGGCTCGGGCCCTCCATTGACCGGTCCGGAGCAGGTCAAAAACATCGTGTCCCGGGGTACGCTCCGGCTTTGCCCCGACGCCGGCCGGGCCATCACTGTCCTTTTCGTCCCCGGCGAGGAGATGTACGGCGGCGACTCGCGCGCCCCATCGGTGGTCGAACGCATCCTGGCGATGGACGACGCCGACGTCACGGCCACGCTCGCCGACGTCAGGAGGCGGTTCGCCCACCGCCACCGGGACCTCGAGGCCACCTGGTCAGACCATTTTCGCCTGGCCACACAGCGTCTGGCCCGGGTCGGCGATGTCCCACTTGAAAGAGCACTCCTTATCGGCTCCTATTTCACCCGCGAGGTTTCGCTCGAAGGTGCCGCCCTGTTCAACCCCTCCATGGTCGCCCACCCCGACCAGAGTGGCCTGGCCCCGGGTGAGACCCGTTACGTCATGAGCTTGCGGGCGGTCGGCGAAGGCCACATCTCGTCTATCGAGTTCCGCACGGGCATCGTGGATCCGGCTGGCGCAGTTCGGCTTCATGCCCCGGGGAAGTTCCCGGAGTACGGCCGCTATTCGCCCGGCCCTTACAGCCGCCACCTGTTCCACGCAAAGTTGGCCGAGCGGGGATGCGATAATCAGGCGGCCGCCCAGGTCCTAGATCGCCTTGATCCCATCTTCGGGCCGGCAGAACTCGAAGCGGCCCTCGAGTCTCTCCACCCTGACCTCCTGTCGAGGGCGACGGTAAGGGAGGCAATCGTCGGTATCCACTGGGTGGCGGCAAACAACTACACCGTCGAGTTCCACCCTGGGACGCAAATTGCCGAGCGCGTTCTCTGGCCACACGGCCCAGCCGAGCTCCAGGGCATGGAAGATGCCCGCTTCGTCCGCTTCGTCGACGACGACGGCACCGTCACCTACTTCGCCACCTATACCGCTTTTGACCAGGTGCTCATCGCGCCACAACTTCTGAAGACAACCGACTTCGCAACCTTTGACGTCACCCAGCTGTCGGGGCCCTCCGCTACCAACAAGGGCATGGCTTTGTTCCCCAGGAAGATCGGCGGGCGCTACACGGCCCTATCTCGCTGGGACCGTGAGAACCTGGCCGTAACGACCTCCGACGACCTGAGCGAATGGGGCGAGGCCACCACCTTGCAGCTAGACCCCCAACCGTGGGAGCTGGTCCAGGTGGGCAATTGCGGGTCACCGGTCGAAACCCCCGAGGGTTGGATCGTTTTGACCCACGGCGTCGGGCCGATGCGTTCCTATGGCATCGGCGCCATCCTTCTCGACCTCGACGACCCGCGCCGTGTTATCGGGAGGCTCCCATGCCCGTTGCTGGAAGCCAACGAGGAAGAGCGCGAAGGGTACGTCCCAAACGTCGTCTATTCGTGTGGGGCGCTCGTCCACGGCAAGGCACTGGTGCTGCCCTATGGGTTTTCCGACAGCGCCGTGGGCTTCGCACGGGTGGATATCGCCGAACTGCTCAACACGCTGACCGCTTCCGTGGGCGTTGCGCCAGAGCCAATGGCGGACAGTCGTGGCGGAGTGCTCCGCTAGAACGGGTAAGCGGGCCGGGAGTGCCCGGACCGGCCAGTAGCTGTTCAACTATTGACGCTACCGTTAGCGGCGCTGCGGCCCCTCCAATCCCCGGCATTAACGTTATCGTCAGGATAACCGTCGTACAATGTACTAAATACAATGTACTAAAAGGGTCACGATCACGACTCGTACCGTAGGTAGGAGGGTCAGGACCACGACCCAGAGAGGGCAAACGTGGTCAACGCCGAGGTGATCGGAGGGCTGGTGCCGAGAGAAACGCTGCTGGCCAGGGCACTAGTGGAGCTGGCCGACACACTCGTAGCCGACTTCGACGTGGTCGAGCTCCTAACCCGGCTGGCTGACAGTTGCGTCGAAGTGCTCGATGTCGGTGCGGCCGGCCTCATGTTGGCCGGGCCTGACGGCGAACTGAGGGTGATGGCCTCCTCCAGCGAGGCCATGCGCATGCTGGAACTGTTCGAGCTGCAGGCCAAGGAAGGTCCTTGCCTCGACTGTTACCGCAGCGGCGCACCGGTCCTGGAAGACGACCTCGCCGTCATCGGCACCCGTTGGCCCCATTTCGCGCCTGAAGCGCTTGCCGCCGGCTTCCGCTCCGTGCAGGCCTTGCCCATGCGGCTACGCGGCACCGTCATCGGCGCCCTCAACCTTTTCGGCGCCGACCCAGCCGAAATGCAAAGGGTCGACATGGACAGTGCCCAGGCCCTAGCCGATATCGCCACCATCGCTATCGTTCAGCAACGAAAATCGCACCAGGCCCAGGCCCTGAACGAACAGCTACAACACGCTCTCAACAGCCGCATCGTGATCGAACAAGCCAAGGGAATGGTCGCCGAAAGGGAAAGTCTCAACCTGCAAGCGGCGTTCTCCTCCTTGCGCACCTACGCCCGCAACCACAACCTTCGCCTCGTCGACGTCGCCCGAGCTGTTGTCGATGGCTCATTAGGCCTCTCCGCGTTGAGATTGTCGCCTCAGCAGGGCACGGGCGGAGATAAATTGCCAATTTGACGGGCCCCGGTGGCGGCACTGTCGTTCCAGGGTCAAGCGACGATCGAGCGCTCGAGTTCGAGCAGCGGCATTGGCGGTTCGAGACCTATCTCTGCAAAGGCTGAGCGCGCTCGGTGCACTACTGATAACGCCTCCCCCCGGCGACCCTGCTCGAGCAACGTCGTCGCCGCGTGGAGGTACCGCAGGTCGTCGTAAGGGGCGAACTCGATGGTCCGCTCGACCATCCGCCGTACCCCGTCCAGGTCGCCCCGGCGTGCGGCTTCGCTGGCGCACAGGTCGAGCAGGTCAAGCATGGCTCTCCGGGATCGCTGTCGCGGCCTTTCGGCCCAATCTTCGTACCGGTCTTCGGGAAGCAGTTCCCCCCGGTAGCGCACAATTGCGCCCCGGGCGATCGCGGCGGCCAAGGCCAGGTCCGTAGTAGCCAGCGTCTCAGCACGGCGCGCTTCGGCCAACATCTCTTCGAAGTCCACGCTCACGGAACGGTCAAGGACAAGCAAGTCCCCCTGGCGGACCAGCACGTTGCCGGCGACGGAGCGCAAGCGGTTGAGCACCGTACGCAGCCTGTTGCGACCCTCGGCCCGCCCCCCTTCTGGCCATAACGTTTCGATCGCCTGCTCGGCGTGCAATTGGCCGGCGCTGACGGCAACGAGCTTGAGAAGTTGTGCCTCCTGACCGGGACGAAGCCCACGGGGCGCCCCGCCACGGTGAGCTCGAAGCGACCGAGCACTGTTAATGCAACGGGCAGCGCGCTCGCTCTCAGGGCGGCGGCGACGGGCTGGCCCGTCTCGAGCGCGAGCCCCAACAACTGCTCGCTGATAGCGCGTTCCCTGATGAGGGGAAGTTGGGGCTGGCCTAGGCGAGCCGCCTCTTCGAAGGCTCGTGCCGCCAATACACCCGCGGCGCGGTCCTCGCCACGACGGAAGGCGGCGAACGCTCCTAACAGGCTGACGCGCCAGTACTCGCGGGGCTCGATCCGTCGCAGGTCGGGGGCCTTCAGCCGCTCTTCGGCCACCACTGGGTCCCCGTGCCTGGCCTCCAGGGCGGCTTCCGCCATAGCCACGAGGTGGCCCGCGTCCTTGGGCTCGGCCTTGACGCGGGCTAGGTACTCCCAGGCCAGAGCCGTGTGCCCGACCCGGTCCAGAAGGTCGGCAGCGTCAGCCAAGAAGTCGCCCGAGGCGGGGCCACCAGGTACCCCGATGCAGCTCGACCTGGCGGAGGTGGTGCAGCGTAGCCTGGGCGTCCTCGCGATACGAGGCCAGGATGGCCAGTTTCCAGTGACCGTGGGCACGGAACAGGTCGCTGTCGAGCTGGTCCGCCACCCGGAGAACCTCCTGTGCGCTGGTGCGGCAGACCTCGTCCTGGCCCAGCTCCGCCGCTACCCAAGCGCGGAAGCACATAAGGTAGGGACAAGAGCGGAAGTCGCGGAGCGCATCCCCAACGATTGATAAAGGTTCGACGCTCGCGAGAAGCACTCCTCCGCCTCGGCCAAGGCACCGTCGTCGCGTCGCCCGGCACTGTCGAGCCGCCAGCAAAGTGCCTGGCCGAGGACATGGTACGCGCGAGCTCGCGTGAGTTTTTCGCTGGGAGCGGCGTCGCTTAGAACTGGACGGACCGCGTCTTCGGCCGACTGGGGCTTCAACTCCCGCAGCAACGTCCATGGCCTCGGCAACCTCGGGCGCAGTGCCGGCCAGAACTGTGGCCGCTTCAGCGGCATCGCCTGAGGCAAGCAGCAGTTGCAAAGCCCATCCCAGCTCCCCTCGTTCCCGGTACTGTTCCGCTGCCCTACGCATGGCGTCGGTGTCGAGGGGTGAAAAAGTGGCCAGATGGTCACGCACCGGTCCGGGGAGGTCCCACCATTGGCCCTGGGCCGGGGTGAAGGGAAGCCCTGCCTCCAGGGCACGCTCGAAGAACCCCTCCTCCGCTGTGACCAGGTCCACCAGCTCAGCGTCGAGAAGCGGGAGCCGCGCGACCTGGGACAGTTTGGACAGCGAAGAGGTCCCGAGGGTGACGACCGCTTCCTCAAGGATGGCGGCCACCGCGCCTGCGGGGTGGCCCGGGCTTGTGGCCACTTCCCCGACCGCTCCCACGGCCTCACCAGTGCGCGCCGCTCGGGCCGCGGCCAAGGCGGTGGCCGCGGTCCACCCGGCGGTGGCCTGGCCGAGCACTCTTGCCGTATCCGGGCCGACCTTCAGCCCGAAACCGGACCGGCACAAAGCAAGCGTCTCGTCGGGCGTGAGCGCGAGATCAGCCGAACTGAGATGAAGGTTCTCAGCCCGGTGTAAGCGTTCTGTACCTTTCGGGAGGTGCCGGGCCAGCACGAGCAGGCGCTGCTCGCCCACCAACTGGGTGGCGATATGGTCGATCAGAGCGCCGGCGTCCGAGGCAGCGTTGTGGGCGTCGTCGATGATAAACACGCAGGGCTCGTTGGCCAGGGCGCTGATCATGGCACCGGCTGCTCCGGTGGCGTCCTGGCCTGCTGCCGCGGCAGCCGCCTCGGTGAAGCCGACTCGCAGGACAGCGGCGTGGAGCCGGGCGACAAGCAGGGCAGCGGTCATGTCGGCGTGGTCGAGGGGTACTTCTATGCCCACGGCTCGCCCTTCGCCGACCAGTTCGGCACCGAGAGTGCTCTTGCCGTAACCTGCAGCGGCTTCGACGACGACTACTTGATGGTCTGCGCAGCGCTCCGTGAGACGTGCCCTGGGTACGTGGTACGGCGGGAGGCGACGCATTTCGGGACCTTACCTGTGTCTAATCGAGTGGACCTCGGCGGGCGGCGCCGGGTTACTCCCTGGCCTCCCAAGAGTACTAAGAGTGCGACCTACGCTTCTCGGGGTTCCCTGGCGGCCAGGGAACCCCGGGCGGGCAGGGAACCCGGGCGGGCAGGGATCCCTCCGGGAGTTGTCCCAGCGACTGCTAGGGCGTCATTGGCTGATACTTAACGTCAACGTTAAGCTATCCTGACGTTAACGTTAAGAGCGGGCATTGGAGGGCGATGACGAACCTGGAGCGGTCGGTACCAAACGGCCCCAGTCGAAGTGCGGTCAGCGACAACTACAAGTGGACGGCGCTTTTCATCTCAACGCTCGGCATGTTGATGGCAACCATCGACGGCTCCATCACGCTGATCGCGTTGCCGGACATCTTCCGGGGCATCGGTATCGACCCCCTGAAAGCCGGGAACAGCTTCTTTTTGTTGTGGATGATCCTGGGGTTCCTCGTGGTCACCAGCGTGCTCGTGACAACGCTTGGCCGCTTGGGCGACATATACGGCCGGGTCCGCATGTACAACTTGGGCTTTGCCGTCTTCACCTTCTTCTCGCTCCTGCTGAGCGTGACGTGGATGTCAGGCGAAGTGGCGGGGATCTGGTTGATCGTCATGCGGATCTTCCAAGGAGTGGGAGCAGCAATGTTGATGGCGAACTCCGGTGCCATCCTGACCGACGCTTTCCCCCGCGGGCAGCGGGGAATGGCTATGGGCATCAACCAGGCGGCGGCCATGGGGGGGATGTTCATCGGGCTGGTCCTGGGCGGGGTCCTCGCCCCAATCAACTGGCGCCTCATCTTCTTGGTATCAGTGCCCGTTGGCCTGTTCGGCACGGTCTGGGGCTATGTGAAGCTGCGCGAGCTGAGCGCACGGCGACCGGCGAAGATCGACTGGCCCGGCAACATCACCTTTGCGCTCGGGCTGGTCTTGATCATGGTAGGTATCACCTATGGGATCGAGCCCTACGGGCACGACACGATGGGATGGACCAACCCTTTCGTGGTGTTATGCCTCGTTGTCGGCGCCGCCCTGCTCGTCGTTTTCGGAATAGTCGAGATCAGATCGGAACAACCGATGTTCCGGCTCCAGCTGTTCAGAGATCCGGGCCTTCACTGCCGGGGTGTTCGCGAGCTTCCTGGCCGCGTTGTCGCGCGGCGGGCTCATGTTCATGCTCATCATCTGGTTGCAGGGGATCTGGTTGCCTTTGCACGGTTATGACTTCGCCCGGACGCCTTTGTGGGCCGGGCTCGCCATGCTCCCGCTCACCGCCGGGTTCCTAGTCTCGGGGCCTTTCTCGGGTGTCTTGTCGGACCGTTACGGTGCCCGGCCATTTGCCACCGGTGGCATGGTCGGCACCGCGGTCTGCTTCGGGTTGTTGGAGCTCTTGCCAACTGACTTCTCATATTGGGTCTTCGCTCTCCTTCTATTCGCAACGGGGATCACCATGTCAATGTTCGGGTCACCGAACCGGGCAGGGGTGATGAACAGCCTGCCGCCCGAGCACCGCGGCGCCGGGTCGGGGATGAACACCACCTTCCAGAACTCGGCTCAGGTGCTCTCAATCGGGATTTTCTTCACATTGCTCATCGTGGGGCTCTCGGCCTCCCTGCCCGAGAGCCTCTACCATGGCCTAGTGGCCCACGGAGTGCCTTTGAGCGTGGCGGCTCATGTCTCCCATTTGCCACCGGTCTCGACCCTGTTCGCCGCCTTCTTGGGTTACAACCCGGTGCAGCACCTCATCGGGCCCACCGTGTTATCCCACCTCAGCTCTTCCCAGCAGGCGACCCTGATCGGCCGGAGCTTTTTCCCAAAGTTGATTGCTGTGCCCTTCCGCGCCGGGCTTCACGCCGCCCTTGACTTCGCCATCGGGGCCAGTCTGCTGGCGGCTCTGGCGTCGTGGAGCCGAGGCAGTCACTCCATCACCTCGGCGGCGACATTAGACAGTGCGCAAATGCCAGTTGGGCCCGGCCCCCTACAGCGGTCCAACGGCGGCCAAAGCGACCTCAACGGCGGCCAAAGCGACCTCAACGGCGGCGACCGAGCAAAGGCCGTGTCGGGGACCAGGAAGTGAGCACTTGATGGCAGCCCTACCATCGACAGCTGAGAGCAAGCCTGTCGCGTTCCGTATCGGCGAGGTGGCCAAGTTGACCGAGCTCACGACCCGGACACTGCGCTACTGGGAGGAGCTTGGGCTGGTCCGCCCAAGCTCGCACGGGAGCACCGGCGAACGTTTCTACTCACGCGCAGACGTTACGCGAGCGACGCGGATCCGTGACCTTCAGAAGTTCCTAGGCTTTTCGCTAGCCGAGGTCCACGTCGTGCTGGACGTCGAGCAGGTAGACATCCTCGACCGGGTGAAGTCCGAGCTGCGCTCCGGCGACCCGTCTCCCGAGAGGCAACGGGAACTGCTCGACGAGGCCATCGTCGCCAACGACCAACTGATTGCCCGCCTCGACGACACGATGGCACACATTCGGGCGTTCCGCACCGAACGCGTCGCGAGCGCCAAGCGCCTGCGGGAACGCCGGAGCTCCCTAGAGCCAAGTTAAGTGGGCCATCGACAAACCCTCAGGGACTGCGCGGTCCCACGGGCGCGGTCCACAACCGGCCAATTTTGCCCCAGGACGGGGACCGTTCGCTAGTTGAAGCTCACTGAGGGGGCCTCCGCTACGACTCCTGTCCCCACGTCGCCGAAGGCACGGGCGCTGTCGGGCAGGCTCAGCGAAGAGAACCGCAGAGTCCCGCTGAAAGAAACTCGCTTCGGTACGATCACAAACGAACCGGTTACAGGCGGCCTTAGGAACGTGGTGCATTCGAATGCGCTCGGCGATCCGCCGCCGAGAAGGCACGAATCACTCTTGTGGGGGAAATTAGCGCTAATGGTCCACCCGATTGGATTGGCCCAGTCTGGTCCCCTGCCGTGATCGATCGCGCCGTGCGCGAAAAAGATCTGAAATCCCGTCGTCGGCACGGGAAATGACATCGTCCAATCCACGGTACTCTTGCCGACGATGGTGATCTTCAGGTGCCCGGTCGGCAGGACGAGCTGGGCTGCGACTTCGGCCTGCATTGTCCCGACCGTCATCGCAGAACATGCCAGGATGCTGCAAGTGACAAGGACGATGCCTCGCGCCGCAATTCTCCTAGGGCACTTATTAAAGCGTGAATTGCTGAGCACAACGGGATATTACGACCGTCGGCTTGCCCGTGCAAGGAGCTGCCCGGGCCCGGATGCTCAAAGCCCGCTCAGGCGGCGGCTTGTACGACACGGTAAAGCTGCCATTCGCCGGGAACGCCCTTCAGTTCACTGGCGCCCCGGTCTTGTAGTCGGATACCCGAGCCGGCGATGAGGTCCTTGACCGTTTGGGAGACGAGCACCTCACCTGGCCCGGCTTGTGACGCCACGCGGGCACCTATGTGCACGGCGATGCCGCCGACTTTGCCATCGAGCACCTCGTACTCGCCCGTGTGCAGGCCGGCGCGTACTTCGATGCCGAGCGACCGCACCGCTTTTGTGATCTCGTCGGCGCAGCGTATGGCGCGAGCCGGTCCGTCGAACCGGGCGAAGAACCCGTCGCCCGCCGTGCTCACCTCGACGCCCGCGTAGCGGGCGAGCAGGAGGCGCACGGCAGCGTGGTGGCGTTCGAGCAGAGCCAACCAAGCCCGGTCGCCGAGCTCGACCGCCTTGTCGGTGGAGCCAACAACGTCGGTGAAAAGGACGGTCGTGAGGACGCGATCGTACTCAGCCACGTTCGGCGTGCCTTCCCAGCTGCGCCGGAGGAACTCCTCGAGGTGAGCGAAGGCCCGAGCATCGTCGCTGCCAAACGGCAGGTGGCCCTTCCCAGGGAGCTCAACGAAGACGGCCCCCGGTATGAGCTCTGCAAAGGAGCGGGAACCGTTGGTGATGTGGGGCGGCTCCTCGGCCCAACAACAGACCATCGTGGGGGCGCTGATAGCTGGTAACGCAGGCCGGACGTCCATCTCCCTGTTCATTTCGCCCAGCGCCCGTATCGACTTGTCGTCTGCCCCGGCCAGGAGCATGCAGCTCGTTGCGATCCCGCTGCGTCCATGACGGCGCGGATGTCGTCTGTCCTCTCCTCCATGTCAGGCAGTCCGACACTCCGGTCGGACATCCCCGTGCCCCGCTTGTCGAACACGATAACGCGGCCGAGCTGGCTGAGACGCCGAAGGAACACTGCCCACGGGCGCACTTTCCAGACGAGTTCGATGTGGGTGACATGGGAGGGCGCGTAGATGATGTCGAAAGGCCCGTCGCCGAAAACCTGGTAAGCGATCCGCACCCCGCTGCTTTCCGTGTACTGGACCTCAGGTTCGGGCATCTGCAGAGTCTATGAGCCCGACGCTGACGAAGCGACTCTGCGAGGCGGGGCCAAACTAAGCTCACTGGCGGAACGCTATGACGCGAGGCAGCCAACTTTGACGCGTACAAAGAAAATTGGCCCACGTTCGCTTTGGGCTTTAGCACATCGCGTTCGAGGATTATCCCGATCCCGAGGAGCCCACTGTGCGGCGGTTCCGAGCCGCGTGCCGGCGCGAAACCACGTGATGATCGGTCGAGTACCGGTCGTCGGCGTCGCAAACAGCGCCGGTAGCTACGATCTAAGAGTGTCTAAGGCCGGTTGACCGTGGCCTAGAAAGGCTTAGACATACCGCTGACGCCGTCTTCTGGGGACCTGCACCTCCCCTAGGCCGGGCCGGGGGCCCGCTGGGGCTAGCCCCACCTTTGCAGTGGGTTAGCCCAACCTGAAAGACGCCCACTAGCGGTATTTCGCCAACCAGAGCGGCCGTTTAGCTTTAGTTGTAATGATTACTGCACACTCACTGACCAAGCGCTACAGCGCAGCTACGGCTGTCGACAACCTGACCTTCGAGGTCCCGCCTGGTATGGTCACCGGTTTCCTGGGACCGAACGGCTCAGGTAAGTCGACGACTATGCGAATGATAATGGGCCTCGATTACCCTGACTCCGGGTCGGCCCTGATCGGTGGCAAGCCCTATTCCGAGTTGGCATGGCCCCTCCGGGAGGTCGGCGGCCTGCTCGAGGCTAAAGCGTTCCACCCGGCTCGAACCGCCCGCAACCACCTCCGCTGGCTGGCCCTCACCAATGACATCCCGCTTCGCCGAGTCGACGAGGTGCTGGACCAGGTGGGCCTGAGCTCTGTCGCCAACCGGCGGACTGGCAAGTTCTCGCTTGGCATGGGCCAACGGCTCGGCATAGCAGCGACCATGCTGGGCGACCCGGCTGTGTCGCTCTTCGACGAGCCGGTCAACGGTCTCGACCCCGAGGGCATCCGCTGGGTACGCCACTTCCTCCGGGACTTGGCTGCAGAGGGCCGGACCGTGTTTGTGTCCAGCCATCTGATCAGCGAGATGGCCATGACCGCCGATCGGCTGGTTGTGATCGGCCGCGGCCGGCTGATAGCCGAGACCAGCGTGGCCGACTTCGTGGCCAGGAGCGGGGGCGGGGCCGTCAAGCTGGTCACGCCCGACCTGGCCGCGTTCACCTCGGCGCTCACCGCGATCGGGGGCAAGGTCCGCGACGGTGACGGCGGGTCCTTGACCGTCGAGGGGCTGACCGCCCCGCAGGTCGGCGACGTGGCGGCCCACGATGGCCTGCGGATCTACGAGCTGACGCCGATCACTGCGTCCTTGGAGGACGCGTTCATGGAACTGACCCAAGACGAGGTGGAGTACCGCCCCTCAACAATGGCCGGGGCGGCTGCCGCCGGCGCGAAGGAGTGACAGCTATGACCCAGGCCATCCAAAGCGTCCCGCTGGGGCACTACCGCATCAAGCACGTAGTCAAGTCCGAGGTCCTCAAGATCTTGACCCTGCGATCGACCGCGATCACCGTCGGCCTGACAGTCGTCGCAGGCCTGTTGGTCACTGGGCTTGTAACCAACAGCAACTTGCACCAATTTCGCGGTTACTACCAGGGCTTCGATCCGACACAAAACTCGCTGACCGGCCTGATCGTCGCCGGCCTGACTGGAGGCGTGTTCGGGGCGTTGCTCATAACCGGCGAGTACGCGAGCGGCACTGTGCGCGCGTCGATCGCGGCCACCCCGAAACGGCCCATCCTGCTGACGGCCAAGCTCGGTGTAGCGGCGGCCGCTGCTACGGTCTTCTGTGAGCTTCTCAGCTTCGCGTCGTTCTTCCTAGGCCAGGCGGTCCTTTCCGGGGGTGGCGCTCCCTCGGCGAGCCTCGGGTCGCCCGGCGCCCTCCGGGCAGTCGTCATGACCGGCGTGTTCATCGCTCTCATGGCCCTCATGTCGTTCGGTTTTGGGTTGATCTTTCGCAGCACGGCTGCTGCGATCGCCGCCTTCGTTGGCGTCGTATTCGTCCTCCCGCTGGTGATGCACGGCATATCCGAACACGACCTTCGCTATGTGCCGACGAACATCCTGACCAACTCGATCATGTCCACCGTCAACCAGGGCCCGGGTGGGATAGTCCAACCGCTCTCGCCAGTCATAGGGTTGTTGCTGATGGCCGTCTACGCCGCAGTAGCCCTCGCCGCCGGTGCGGTGTTGTTCCTCAGGCGAGACGCTTGAGTGTGGCCGGCTCTGAGGGCCGCCGGGTGCAGATCCGGATCCCGCAGGAGCGAACCGAACAGGCCAGGCGCCTGGCCCGGTTGATCAGTCGGGAGCCCCTTCAAAAGCGCAGCTGGGCGGAGCTGGGGTTCTTCCTCGCCAGCTCCGCCCTGGCATGCGCCGCGGCGCTCGCCCTGGCTGCGCTGGGGATAGCCGGGTTGGCGCTCGCGGTCGTGCTCGTAGGCGTTCTTGTCCTGGCCGGAGGCTTGCGGGCCGCTCGGGGGCTCGGCCGCTGGCAACGGGGGCTCGCACGACTGATGCTGGGGGAGGAGATCTCCGAACCGGAACCACTGAGCCCGCGTCCAGGGTTGTTCGCGTGGTTGCGGGCGTCCCTCGGCGACCGGGCCGCTTGGCGGGCAGTGGGCTACTTCGTGGCCAAGCTGCCGCTCACCTTCTTTGGCGTGTGGTTCGCTCTAAGCGTCTGGCTCGAGGCGCTCTTGGGCATCGCTTCTCCTTTGTTCGGTGGCGGCGCGCGGGCGAGGTTCGGCCCCTTTGGCCGGCTGTTCGACCCCGGCTACAACGGCGGGTCGTCACCTGGGTTCGGTACCCACGTCGCAGTGTTCGTGACCGGCGTCGTGCTCCTTTTTGTAGCCCCGTGGACGATGAGGCTGGTCGTCTACCTGGACAGGGGGATGATGCACCTCCTGCTCGGCCCCGGTCCGGCGGCGTCCCGGGTTAGAAGTCTCGAGGAGTCGAGATCCAAGACCCTTCAAGCCGCCACCGAGACCCTCCGCCGTATCGAGCGCGACCTCCACGACGGCACCCAAGCCCAGTTGGTGGCCCTGGCCATGCGGCTCGGCCAGGCCAAGGACAAGCTCGACCACCTGGGCGCCGAGGACGACACAGCCGAGCTACGGGCGATCAGGCGCCTGGTCGACGAAGCTCACCGCGGCGCCAAGGATGCCATCACCGACCTGCGCGACCTGGCCCGGGGCATCCACCCACCAGCGCTCGACACTGGCCTGGAAAACGCCCTCGCGACCCTCGCCTCGCGCAGCCCGGTGCCCACTGAAGTGACGGTGTCGATCCTGACCCGACCCAGCCCGGCCATCGAGGCAATCTGCTACTTCTGCGCTGCTGAGCTGCTCGCCAATGTCGCGCAGCACGCTCACGCGTCCCGCGCGACTCTCAGCTGCGTGCAGCACGGCCCGTGGCTGAGGATCGTGGTGCGCGACAACGGGCGGGGCGGCGCCGCAGTCGACCGGCTCGGGCCGTCGTCGAGCGGCCTGGCGGGGCTGGCGGACCGCGTCGGCGCAGTCGACGGGCACCTCAGCATCGCCAGCCCACCGGGCGGGCCGACCGCCGTCACCGTCGACCTGCCGTCGAACTCCTGAACATGGCGGGTGCCGACGCTATAAGGGTCGTGATCGCCGAGGACTCCGCAATCCTGCGAGACGGTTTGGTGCAGCTCCTCACGGACAGGGGTTTCGCCGTGACCAGCGCCGTCAGCGATGCCGTCGGCTTGGAGCGGGCAGTCGCTGACGATCCGCCCGACGTCGCAGTAGTCGACATCCGCATGCCTCCGACGTTCACCGACGAGGGGCTGCGGACCGCCATCGGGCTGCGCCGGAGCCATCCCGGCGTGGGGATCCTGGTGTTCTCCCAATACGTAGAGACCCGCTACGCGGCCGAACTGCTCGCAGGGGGCGCGTCCGGCATCGGATACCTGCTCAAAGACAGGGTCGCCGACGTCGCCGACTTCGTGGAGGCACTGGTGCGGGTGGCGTCGGGCGGTACCGCCCTCGACCCAGAGGTCGTGACCCAGCTGATGGGTGCCTCTCGCCGCACCGACACGCTGGCCGGGCTGAGCGGCCGGGAGCGGGAGGTGCTGGCTCTGATGGCGGAAGGGCGGACCAACTCGGCCATCGCCGCCAGCCTCGTGATCTCGGAGGGAGCGGTAGAGAAACACGTGGCCAACATTTTCTCCAAGTTGGACCTGTCAGCGACCTCCAGCGACCACCGCCGGGTGTTGGCGGTTCTGCGCTACCTCGAAGGATAGAGCCCGGCCATCTCGACCTAGGCGCAGATCGTGGGGCTCATGAAGGGGGAGGCGCTGGGATGGAAGGCGGCTCTGGCTTCCCCCCACACCGCCGCCACATTGGCTGTAGACGTCTACGGTAAATCGCTTGGGCTCATCTTCGAACAGCAGTACAAACCGACGCCGCTGGCATTCCGAACGTGGTCCAGGAGCCCCCCAGCGATTCAGCTGCCACTCTCTGGCTGCCGGTCGCCCAATCCGGCGGTTCACTCAGGTTCATAAGCGCTAGCAACGGGCTCTGCCTCGGCATTTACGGCGCCGCTGCTCCTCCCGGCCGACAACTCGACCAGTCGACCTGCTGTCACACCCAGGCGCCGCTTGGCAAACGTTCAGCTTCAAGTGACGGCCGCGTAGGGCTATCGCTTGAGACAAACCCGACCCGCAGAGACCCACCGCCGTAAACACGCTAACCAAGCGCTCACCCGGCCCCGGTACTTGAACAGGCTCCTCGACGACCTCGAGCGCGTCCTTTATTGGGGAAAAGGCGCGGCATTTTCTGGCGTTCGTATCGTCGCCAAGGCTGCAGAGTCTGCGGAGCGTGCCCATAGACGTACACATTTGTTCAACAATGCCGGTTGTTACTGGGTTTCTTGTCCAGGGGCGTTCATAGCTGTTCACTGGCGTAACCTTCCTATGGCTCCGCGTTCGGCTCGGTGAGCCAACTCCCATAGTGCGACGCGTGAGCGATCAAGCGCGTGCGAAGGCGAGCAGGTGGGCGATCTCGCCATTGTCCGCTTGCTTTAGGGCATGGCGGTAGACGGCCCGAAACTCCTCGGTGCCGACGTCGAGGTTGGCGGCTATTCCAAGATCCTCGGCATAGGCTCTTTGGTCACTTTCTGGCTCGTCCGCGGGCTCCTTGACCTCCTCCGGATCGGCCCTTCGCCCGAGCAAGCCGTCCAGGGGGATGTCTTGAGCTGAGGTCAAGTGAGGTGCGCGGGGTCGTTCATCGCGCGACCCTTGGTTTATGGAGGTGAGGATACGACCAGCCGTTGGGCTGATGCCCCGGTCTTGCGCCAGGTGGAGGCCGCTTCTGCCCAGCGCTTCAGGGAGGTCGGCCTCGACGCCATTGCCGATGACGAGCCCACTCCGGCCGCGCTGTTCGAGGCCCGCGCGGCCTCCGGCGGGGCATGGGTCGCCGTGAGCCCCAGCTCCGGCGCGGTCGGCTTCGTCATTGTCGAGGTGGTCGATGACGCGGCGCACATCGAGCAGGTGAGCGTTGTCCCTGCCCACCAAGGGTGGCGTTGTGGCGTACTTTCCCCGGTACCGACGTTGCCACCCGAGCGGGCGTTCGGGCGCGCAGCGACCTTCTGGGCAATCGCTTGGCACCTACCGCCGAACTAGTTGATCTGCTCGCGGGAGGCCCGGCTCTTCATTGCCGTGGCCTGGTAGCGCGGAACAGGTTGTGGAGCGACGACGGCGGTTCCCGTCAGTGGTTGTGCAGCGGGAACTCGCACGCGGCCGCCGCCTGCGTGAATTGCGGCGACTGCTCGTCGACCGTGCCAGGGAACACCAGGATCACGCCGTCAATGTTGCTGATTACGCCGCCGATACCGGCGAGGGCATGGGGTGGGACCGAGGTCATGGGATCGGGGAAGTCGGAGATGCCGTGGCGACGCATGCACTGCGAGACCTTCAGCATCTTCGCCAGCGCCTGTTTGGAGGGGGGCGGGCCAGAGCCGGGACCGGGTGGCATGTACTTTTGGCAGGCCTTCTGAGCGGCTTGGAACTCGGGGCTCTGGATGATGCCGGCGCTCGTGTGGAAAACGAACCCACCCCCGCTGCTCGGGTCGGGGAAGTCGGTGATGCCGTTGGAGCGCATGCACTCGGCGAACTTGAGTGCCTCCTCCTGCGTGGATGCAGCCGAGGGCAGCGTGGTCACCGCGTCTCCAGCCACAGCGCTCGACGACGTCGTCGAGCCGGCGCCCGCCACTCCTTGGCTGCTGGAGGGCCCTCCCCCAAGAGCTTCCGGCTGGGTCGTCGTTGCGGGCAAAGCCGCCACTCCTTGGCTGTTGGTGGATCCACCCCCGCACGCCAGCAGGGCCAACGCCACCGCGGCTACGACCGCGGCCAGCGGGAGAGCCCCTCGCGGAAAAACGGGCCACCTAATAAGGTGCCTTGCAAGCGGCGCTCGCTGCGCTTCCTGTCTCTCCCAAACTCGTTTCGTTTCGTGCGCCCCCTGGGATTCGAACCCAGAACCTGCGGATTAAGAGTCCGTTGCTCTGCCATTGAGCTAGAGGCGCTTGTGTCATTTCACCTGCAGTTAGGCATCCGCTTAGCCTAGGTGACCTGGTCCAGCGTTGGCTAGACGTCGTCGGCCCCACCGTAGCCGGGGACGGCGCTCAACTCCGCGGTGATATATGCCGATACGTCCGGTAAGGGCGAACCAACGGCACCGTAGCTTAGCTCGCTGGCCTCATTTAGGGCTGTGGGAGTTTGGGACACCAAGAGCCGTCTGCGACGGTCGAAGCGAACCTCATGCGCTGAGCACTCCCTCAGTCGCACCGCCAGTCGATGCGGGCTAGTTGGCGATAGCTGCGGGTGCCCGACCGATGGACAGGTTCGGGCCGACGCGCTCCTCCCGAAGGTGGGGCCGAGCCGAGGATGCAACGAGAAGTAGTTAGGCGGGTACAGATGTAGAACGAGGTTGAATTTCAGTTACGAGAGGCTCGTAAGCAGGGACCGGTCGTGCCCTCGGTAACGAACTCAATCTAAGGAAGAAGAGCTGTAAATGGAGGAGCTTCACGATCGGCCGAATGCGGTGGAACGCAATAACACACCGCCATTGCGACTATCCGCCTCCACGGATGGACAAGTTCCTCAACGCCCAATTTCCGGTAAGAGAATGCCGCAAGCCCACATTTGGGCGGTGCTCGGGGCACTGCTTGTCCTTGTTGGGATTGTCGGCTCGACCCTCGCTGCCACCGGGGACGCCCATGCTCAGGCCGAGAGCTCGCAGCGGGCATTCCTTTCGTCATCTCAGGAGATTGCAGCCGCCCTGGAGGTCGCGCTCCAGCACGAAGAAGATCTTGTAGCGGACACCGAGGCATTGGAAGTTGAAAACCCGCATGCCTCGGCAGCACAGTTCCTCGCCTGGGCTGGCGCTGCACATCTGACAGGACGCCACCCGCTGGAAGGTGGCATGAAACCGCGCCTAGACAAGGGGCGCAAGTGAGGGGCAAGGCATGGCGTACATCATGAGGACTGAGGGCGTGCTGACCACGTCGTCAGCAGCGGAGGACCTTTTGGATCGGGGCCCAGTACCGACTATGGGCGCCGTTCCCACTATCAAACTGTCTCTCGCCATAGCCGGTCTCCGACGGGGCATCGACGCTAGCGCGGCCGACTGCACCGACGTCGCTGAGCTGGGCCGCTCCCGAGAGCTGGCGGCGGCGCTGGTCGAGCTCGAAGAGACTTATATGGCCGACGAAAGTGACCTTTGCGATGTCTCGACCACAGTCTCCGAGACGGTTGCGAAGAGGGAAGACAGCGATGGGCGTCAGCTTCGTCGAGTCTGCCGGTATGCAATGATGCTGACCTCGGTCGTAGCACCAGAGCACATAGGCGACCGCCAGTTCGAATACGGCTTCCTCCTACACGATGTCGGGATGCTGTCAGTGCCGGAGAGCGTGATAGTGAACCCCGGTTCCCTAACTGACCCCGAGTGGGAGCTTATGAAGGGGCACCCAGAGTTCGGGCGCTCGCTTCTCGGACCGATCCCGTTCCTCGAGGACGCACGTCGCATCGTGCATGCGCACCATGAGCGATGGGACGGGAAGGGCTACCCGCGTGGCCTTGCTGGTAATGACATCCCCGTTGGAGCGCGGATCTTGGCGCTCTGTGATTCCTTCAACGCTATGACCCAGGACCGGCCGTACCGGAACGCATCTTCAATAGCTGACGCCCGGCGCGAGATCTACAGGGGCAGCGGAGGACAATTCTGGCCATCAGCCGTGGATGCGTTCCTTGGCCTTGGTCTCTCCGAGCTCGAGAATGTTCGAGGCCCTGCGTCTTATGAGGTCGACATGGCACAGCCCTCGACGTCGCGCCCGGGCCTGTCTAGCAGTTGGCGGCCCGGCCGCTCGTGAGGCTTCGCAATAATCTCACCCGCCCCTAATCGAGTTGTCAAGAACCTCGACAATATGGGCAGTCCTAATTTCGGAGCCCGACCGTTCAAGGGCACTTCGGATCTGCATAAGGCAGCCCGGGTTACTGGTAACCACGATCGTTGGCTCCTCGGCTATCACCGCCGCAGCCTTACGATCTCCTAGCTCGTTGGCGGCGTCAGGCTGCACGAGGTTGTAGATGCCAGCGGATCCACAGCACATGGTGTCTTGGATCTCACACAGGTCCAACTCGGGTATTTCTTGCAACAGTGCTCGCGGTTGGAGACGGATGCCTTGGGCGTGAGCTAGATGACACGCGTCGTGGTAGGCAATCCTGGCTCTGAGGGGGTGCCGCTTAGCGCGCGAGCCAACCGACGCGAGTAGTTCGGAGATATCGCGGGTGCGGCTTGCAAGCCAGTCCGCCTCGGCACTGAAGCTCGGGTCGTCCCGGAAGAGCCTGGAGTACTCCTTCATTGCCGATCCACAGCCGGCAGCGTTGACTACGACAAAGTCGACTTCCGCGGCCTTGAAGACCTCAACGGTCTTTTTGGCGAGACGGAGCGCCTCCGACTTGCGACCGACGTGCTCCGAGAGCGCTCCACAGCAACCCTGGGCCTTAGGGATAACTACCTCGAAGCCCTCGGCGGCAAGTACCCGAGCGGTCGCCGCATTTATCTCAGAAAAGAACACGCTTTGGACGCACCCCGTGAGCAGCCCGACAACCCCCCGCCGGTTGCCGGCGGCCGGCACCCGAGGAGGGAGGCGCTCAATAGGTGAAATTGGCGGAGCGACAGACTCCATTGCTCTCAAGAGCGCGGGGCCCGAGCCGCGACTCTCGGCCGTCGCAGCAGCGCCCGCAAGCCGCAGGCTTGCGCCGCGACCAGAAAGTGGCGGGCCACTCGAAGTCGACGTGGGTATGGGAAGAGGGCGAAGATGGCTGAACGGGACAGGCGCTCGGGGAGCGAGCGTTTTGCACTTTGCTCGACCTGGTCACGCGTGGCCTCAACTATCTCGCCGTACTGGACTCCTGAGGGGCACGCAGTCACGCAGGCCATGCACGACAGACAGCGGTCAAAATGCTTGACTGTCGCGCTCTCAATTGGGCCACCTGCCAGTACCTGTCCAAAGAGGTGGATCCGCCCACGCGGAGAGTCCATCTCCTCGCCCCATAGTGCGTAGGTTGGGCAGGCTGGCAGACAAAAACCGCAATGCACACAATCACCGACTAGGTCTTTCAACCGCTCGTCGTGACCATCGGGCATCAAATACCTCCAATGAAACGGCCAGGAGCGAGCCGTCGGTCGGGATCGAAGCTCTCCTTTATCCGACGCATCAGGTCTATGCCCGGGACGGGCCCCATGGGTCCAGCTGAGACTTCAGGGCAGCTGACGCCCGGAGCACCACCGCGTGGCCGCCGAAACCATCGCAGACAACACGCAAGTCTGCCAGCAGCGCGGCCAGTACCACTGCAGGCACGCGGTCCGGAAGGCCCATAAAGAGCACACCGGTCCCAGCTGAGCCGGTGACCCGCGCCGGTAGGCCAAGCTTCAGAGCGATGGAACTGGCCTGCTCCACCAGCGACGGTACTGCCGAAAGCATGGCCGTTAGCTTCAAGGTCACGGGGCCTGGTAACTGCCCCCAACCGGGAGGCGGTGTCACAAAAAGCTCGCCGCCCCCCAATAGGGCGGCGATCTCCGCTGCTCGTAGCTCCACCGACCGCGTGCGGCCTTCGATGAGCACCGTCAGCTGCACGGGCGAACCCGGTGCGGTCCGCTCCAGTTCAATAGCAGTGGGCGCCGCCTGGCAGGACAAAAGGGTGGAAAGGAAGGGGGTCAGGTCCCGCGGACCGGGGAAAGCAGCGACCACGAACCGGCGCGCCATTGGTACTGGCTTCAACTTCAGGGTCAGCTCGGTCACGATCCCCAACGTCCCGTACGAGCCGGTGAAAAGTTTCGCCAGGTCGTACCCGGCTACGTTTTTTACGACCTTGCTACCAGCGTGAGCGACCACGCCGTCGGCACGGACCACGGTAATACCAAGCACTAGGTCACGGACCGCGCCGTACATGTAGCGTAAAGGCCCTGACAACCCCGTCGAGACCACGCCCCCGACCGTGGACCCGGCCACGACCTCGTCGACAGGGAACCGTTGTCCCTTTGAGCCGAGCACCTCAGAGAGGTGAGCGAGGGTCGTCCCGGCCTCTACACGGGCCACGAGGTCGCCGGCCTCATGCTCGATTACCCTGTTCATACGCGAGAGATCCACCATGAGGTCCGCAGATGCCGGCGGGTTGCCCCAGTCCAATTTCGTGCCCGCCCCCCGGGCAACAACGCTCAGTCCTGCTGAGTTGGCGACCCGCATAACCGCCGCTACCTCGCCCGTACCCAACGGGCTGGCTACCAGTCCTGGAGTCACCCCGTCGATCAAATCGAGCCCCTGACCTTGCCGCACGCGAGAAGGGCAGGCTCCTTCCAACTCTTTCAGGGCGCTCATCTCAGAACAGTTCCGCCAGGCCCTGCTCCTGGAGCTGCTGGGTGCCGCGGCGAGGCCGCGGAGGTTCGCCACAAAGGCGTGGGGTAGGAACGGCCTTGCCGGGGTTGCAAATACGGTGGGGGTCGAAGGCGGCTTTCAGCAGCTGCATAGTAGCCAGGTCGTCCTCGCTGAACATCTTGCTCATGGCTGTCAATTTGTCCAGGCCGACACCGTGCTCGCCTGTTATCGACCCTCCATGAGCAATGCAGAGATCGAGGATTTGCGTCGATAGTTGTTCGGCGCGTGTCGCTTCTCCTTCAACGCGCTCGTCGAAAAGCACCAAGGGATGTAGGTTGCCGTCCCCTGCATGAAAGACGTTTGCGACCCTTATCCCGGTCTCCTCTGAAAGCTCTGCTATGTCCTTGAGCACTTGTGGGAGGGCGGTCCGAGGGACTACCCCGTCTTGGACGATGTAAGAAGAGCTCAGGTGGCCCATGGCGGCGAACGCCGACTTCCTCCCACGCCAGATCCGCGCGCGTTCTGCGTCATCGACCGCTACCCGCATCTCGAAGGCGCCCTGCTCCAAACAGTGGTGGTTCACGTCGAGAAGGCTTTCCTCGACCTCAGCCAACGGCCCGTCCAGCTCGACTATGAGCACTGCGCCCGCCCCTTTGGGATAGCCGCACTGCACAGCTTTCTCGGCAGCCGAGATGGCCAAGGCATCCATCATTTCGATTGCGGCCGGGACCAACCCGGCTGCGATAATTGCGGACACGGCTCGCCCCGCGCTGTCGGTATCGGAAAACGCAGCTAAGACTGTCTGGACCGCCGCGGGAAGACGTAGGAGCCTTACGGTCACCTTAGTAGCTACTCCCAAGGTGCCTTCCGATCCGACAAAGGCGCCGACCAGGTCGTAGCCCGGGGTTTCCCCGACCAAGCCCCCGAGCTTCACCGTCGCCCCGTCCGGGGTGACAACCTCGAGCTCCGTGACGTGATTGGTGGTGAAACCGTACTTCAGGCAGTGAGCACCACCGGAGTTCTCGGCCACGTTGCCCCCGATAGAGCAGACTTGTTGACTGGATGGGTCGGGGGCATAGAAGAGGCCGTAGGGTAGGGCTGCCTTGCTCACCTCGAGGTTGGTGACCCCAGGCTCGACCACAGCTCGTTGGTTGTGGGCCTGCACCGACAACACGGCGCGCATGCGACTGGTAACCAACAAGACGCCTTCGCTGTCGGGGACCGCTCCCCCTGACAGGCCCGTCCCGGCGCCGCGGGCCACGAACGGCAACTCCAGACGCGCACACGTGGCAACCACTGCCTCGATGTCGTGGCTCGACCCTACGAGCACTGCCAGGGCCGGCCGAACTCGAAAGTGGGTGAGCCCGTCGCACTCATAGGTTGCCAGTTCAACCGGGTCACAGATGATGGCGTCACGCCCCACGATGGGCACCAGGAGATCGATCGCTTCGCTGGCACGCGTCTTCGGTCCTGCCTTGTGGGCTCGCCTACCCGTCCTGAAGATCTTCATCGCGGCTCCACCAGTCCTGATCCGATATGGCAAGTCTATAATTCCGTATCACGGAATCTTCTAGGTTCGGAGGAAGGTAGGCCACGGTGGGGATCCCGATCGAGGTCCGCGGCGAGCAAACGGCGCGTCGCCAGGAAGTGCTGAACGACACGTCAACCGCTCTCGTTGCTGAACTAGAGACGGAACTCGGGCCTCTTCGGGCAGAGATGCTGGACCGCCGACACCAATTACAAGGGGAGCTCGCTCGTGGCAAGCGCCCGGCCTTCTCGGGCTCAACGGCGCATATCCGCAGCGCAGCATGGCGCGTGCCTCCTGCCCCTGCAGACCTGATGGACAGGCGAGTGGAGATCACCGGCCCCACCGATGCCAAGATGATCATCAACGCGCTCAACTCGGGAGCGAAGGTCTTCATGGCCGACTTCGAAGACGCCAACACGCCCACCTGGGCAAACATGGTTGACGGTCAAGCGAACCTCTCGGATGCGGTCCGTCGCAACCTATGTTTTGCGTCGCCAGAGGGAAAGGACTACAGCCTCAAGGCCGAAGTGGCAACTCTTGTGGTACGGCCGAGGGGCTTACACCTCGTGGAGCGGCATGTCCTGGTTTCAAGCGCCCCCGTGTCGGCAAGTCTGTTCGACTTCGGGCTGTTCCTCGCGAACAATGGCGCCGAATTGCTCGAGCGAGGATCTGGACCGTACTTTTACCTGCCAAAACTGGAAAGTGCCGCAGAAGCGGCGCTATGGAGGTCGGCGTTCGAGATCGCCGAAAGCCGCCTGGGACTGCCGCCAGCAAGCATCCGGGCCACAGTCCTAATCGAGACCGTCTTGGCCGCGTTCGAAATGGACGAGATATTGTACGCTCTTGGCCCGTACGCCACTGCGCTGAACGCCGGACGGTGGGACTACATGTTCAGCATCATAAAGAAGTTCCGGGACGACCGGGCCTTTGTCCTACCCGACCGCGGCAAAGTCACTATGACAGCCCCTTTCATGCACGCTTATTCTGAACTGATCGTGCGTACCTGCCACCGCCGGGGCGCCCACGCTATCGGGGGGATGGCAGCGTTCGTCCCGTCCCGCCGGGACCCCGGCGCGAACGAACGCGCCCTGGCAGCCGTGCGGGCGGACAAAAACCGCGAAGCGTCGGCCGGTTTCGACGGTACCTGGGTCGCCCATCCTGATCTGGTCGCTGTGGCGACCGAGGTGTTCGATAGTGCGCTCGGCGACAGAGACAACCAGCTTTCAGTTTTGAGAGAAGACGTCGTGGTTGATGCCAACCGCCTCCTAGACGTCGCCGTGCCCGGTGGCTCTATCACGGAAGCTGGGCTTCGCAACAACGTCGCCGTGTCCCTTCGTTACCTCGAGTCTTGGCTACGTGGGACGGGTGCGGTCGCTGTGTTCAACCTCATGGAGGACGTGGCAACGGCCGAAATTGCCCGGGCGCAGGTCTGGCAGTGGTGCCACCACGGCGTGACGCTCGACGATGGACGAGCCGTCACCCCCGAACTCGTTCGTCACATCGGCGCTGGCGAGCTCGGGGCGCTGCAGGACGAACTAGGCAAAGCCGGGATTGCTGAGGGACGCGTGAAGGAAGCTGCAGAACTGTTCGACACTCTGGCGTTGTCGGACAAATTCACAGAGTTCCTCACCCTGCTTGCATACGACAGGCTGGATTAGGGGATGAGAGTCGTTGTCGTAGGTGCCACGGGCCATATTGGCAGCTGCTTGGTGCCCAGCCTGGTCGCAGCAGGACACGAAGTTGTTGCCATCAGCCGTGGCGGCCGGCAGCCGTACGTGGACCATAATGCCTGGCGGCACGTAAAGGTACTGCATGCTGACCGCGACGCGGAGGACCAGGCTGGCACTTTCGCGGAAAAGGTTGCGGCACAACGCCCCGACGCCGTGGTCGACCTGATTTGCTTCACGACTTCGTCAGCCGAGCAGCTCGTAGCGTCTCTGGCCCCGATAAAGGCGTACCTGCTGCATTGTGGCACGATCTGGGTACACGGCCCCTCCGTTGAAGTACCCGTTACCGAGGAAGTTGTACGCCGGCCCTTTGGCGCGTACGGGACACAAAAGGCTGCAATAGAAGAGCTCTTAGTAGCCGAAGCACGGCGCGGCACGCTCCGCTGTACCGTCCTCCACCCGGGCCACATCGTCGGCCCCGGCTGGTCACCGCTAAACCCTGCTGGCAATTTCAACTTGAAGGTGTTCGAGCTCCTGGCTAATGGTGAGGAACTGGCGCTGCCCAACCTCGGGCTAGAGACGGTGCACCACGTGCACGCCGCAGACGTCGCGCAGGCATTCTCGAAAGCTCTGCTGCACCCGACCCTTGCGTCCGGTGAGCCCTTTCACGTCGTTTCGGAACAGGCGTTGACGCTGCGCGGCTATGCCGAAGCCGTCTATCGATGGTTCGGCCAGCCCGCGAGGCTCTCGTTCCAACCCTGGGAGACCTGGGCTTCAGGCTGGGACAAAACCGACGCTGACGCGACCTGGGACCACGTGTCCCACTCCCCCTCAGCGAGCATCGACAAGGCCAAGAGGCTCCTTCGGTACAAGCCGCGCTATACCTCCCTCGAGGCAGTGTTCGAGTCGCTCACTTGGCTGGTGTCCAACGGCAAGATCGATGTCGGCGGGCGCAAACCGTCTCTTTGAACCGACGGGCCGCTCCGCGGGTATCACGGCGTCGAGCACCACGATGAGTGCCGATCGGCCCGCCATCCCTGGACGGCTGCGTCACTCAATAGGCATCGTGAGAACCATAAGCTCATCGGCAACGTATAGCTCCTTGAGAACCAGAACTGGCAATGCGGATTGGGGTGACCGAGGGGACTCGAACCCCCGACCTCCAGGGCCACAACCTGGCGCTCTAACCAACTGAGCTACGGCCACCACGAGACTTCTTAGTTTGACACAGGGACCAGACAGCCGACGACGGAACTAATCAGCAACCTCGTTTGCGCCGATAGTTGTACATGGCCCGGAGGGATGATATGGGCGTTCAAGTCCGGAACGAGACCCAAGACGAAGACCTTGTCCGCCTGTACCTAGACAGTATAGGAAGGTACCCGCTCCTCACCAAAGAGCAGGAGTGGGACCTCTCCCGCGTCATCCACGAGGGCCGGGAAGCCAAGGAACAGATGACCCGGGGCGACCTGAAGACAGCCCGCAAACGCCAGCTCCTCGCCGCCGTCGAGCTCGGAGACGCAGCTACCGAGCAGTTCATCAACGCCAACCTCCGGCTCGTTGTCTCGATCGCCAAGAGGTACCAGTCCTCTGAGCTGCCCCTTCTCGATCTTGTCCAGGAGGGCAACCTGGGCTTGATCCACGCGGTGAGCAAGTTCGACTGGCGAAAGGGCTTCAAGTTCTCGACATACGCGACCTGGTGGATCAAGCAGGCAATCAGCCGCGGCATAGACAACACCGGCCGGACGATACGCCTGCCGGTCCATGCCGGCGACCAGGTACGGCGGCTCTTGCGTACCAAGCGGCAGATCGAGGGCCAAACCGGCCGCACGCCGACCTTCGCCGAGCTGGCGCAAGCCATGGACATCTCCGAACGCCAGGTGATCGAGCTGCTCCAGCAGGGCAGCGAACCTGTCAGCCTCGACTCGAGGGTCGGGCCGAGGGAGAGAGCGAGCTCGGTGACATAGTTGCCGACGTATTGTCACCTTCACCTTTCGACGTCGTCACCGAAGCAATGCTCGGTGCCGAGATCGAAAAGCTCCTGTCCACGCTCGACGCACGGGAGCGGGAGATCCTCCGCCTCCGCTTCGGCCTCGACCGAGGGGACCCTCGCACGCTCGAAGAGGTGGGTAACGAACTCAACCTGACCAGGGAGCGGATCCGTCAGATCGAACGGGCCGCCCTCTCCAAGCTTCGCCACCCCTCAGCGAAGACCGACAGCCGGAGCCTGCTCGCCAGCTGAGCCAGCTGAGCCAGCTGACAGGCGGCAGCGCCGTGTGCCCTGTCGCCCCGTGACCGTCGGCTACGGTCGAAGGCGGCCCCTGTAGCTCAGTGGACAGAGCGGCCGCCTTCTAAGCGGCGGGTCGCAGGTTCGAACCCTGCCGGGGGCGCTGACCAGCTAGGGAAGAGGAGAGACGGTACAGGAACAGTTAAGCCGGGGGCCTAGGCCCCAGGACGTGCGTCCAAACCGGCAAGCCGGCCATCCTCACCTCACGGCGTCTGAAAGAGGTGAAGTGGGTTTAAGACCAGACGGCGAGAGTGCTGTCCGGGTCGAAGAAGTGGAGGAAGTCGACGTCCACGACGAACGAAGCGCGCGACCCGGCTGTGATCTGTGAACGTGGCGAGATCCTCGCGACCCCTTCGGTGTGTGCTTCGCCTAGGTGGAGCGACGAGAGCTCGCCCAGTTCGGCCTCCCCCGTTGCGGCTGCAGTGTCCTCGGAGCTGGCCCGGGTGGCATCGATCAGGAAGTGCACCTGAAGTTCGTTGCCAAGCGCTTCGACAAGCTCGACCTCGGTGTTGAGCGTGTTGCCCGGAGACGGTGGCGAGATCGCTGCATCGGCCAGGTTCTCAGGGCGGATGCCGACGATGATCTTGCGGTCGCGGTAGGCGGCCAGCCGCGGCCGGGCCTGCGCAACCTTTTCCGGCAGCGTCAATGACTGCGAACCCAGCTTGAGCTCGGTGCCGTCGGGCGAAAGGATCGCCTCGAAGAGGTTCATGGCCGGCGAACCGATGAAGGCGGCCACAAAGAGATTGTCCGGGTGCTCGTAGAGGACCTTAGGCGTGCCACACTGCTGTAGCTCACCCTTGTGGAGCACTGCCACCCTGTCACCCATCGTCATCGCCTCGGTCTGGTCGTGGGTGACGTAGAACGTCGCCACACCCACCCGGCGCTGGATACGGGAGATCTCAGCACGCATCTGGACGCGCATCTTGGCGTCAAGGTTGGATAGCGGCTCGTCCATCAAGAACACCGACGGTTCGCGCACGATGGCCCTGCCCATTGCGACCCTCTGGCGCTGGCCACCAGACAGCTGGCCAGGCTTGCTGTTCAGGTAGTCGGTGAGCCCGAGCAGCGCCGCGGCATCCTTGACCTTCTGGTTGAGCTCGTCCTTGGGGACCTTGCGCAGCTTGAGCGAGAAACCGATGTTCTCCCCCACTGTCATGTGCGGGTACAGCGCATAGCTCTGGAACACCATCGCTACGTTGCGGTCCTTCGGGGCAAGGTCGTTGACGACGCGCCCGCCCATGCGCAGCGTCCCCGAGGTGATGTCCTCCAGGCCCGCCACCATGCGCAACGCGGTGGACTTGCCCGAGCCGGACGGCCCGACCAGGACCATCAGCTCTCCTTCGGCCACGTCCAAGTCCAGATTGGACACCGCCGGCAGGCCGTTCGGGTAAACCTTGGAAACCTTCTCCAGGACAACTTCTGCCATGATCCCCTCCTGCCGCCGGCCGAGCCGGCTCCCTCTCGAGAGATGTTAGATAGAGATTATGCACCATGGCGTGCGCCTGTGGGCAAAGGAAAGCGCGTAAGGCTCGATGGGACCGTCCACGGCCCCTTCCTAGCCCTTGTTGGGCTGTGCGCCTCTGTCCGATTTGGAAGGCGTCCCCAGGCCCGGGTCGTCCAGGATCCAGCTGCCGGTGTCTTCTCCGAACCGAGGCGTCATTTCCAAAGGGGACACCACGACGAGGTGCTCCGGGACGGTCGGCAGCACGTTGTCGAAGTACGAGCGCGCGGCCGCTGTCGTGCCCACATCGCGGCCGGCCTTCTCCGAAAGGAACCAGCGGTGCTCCAGCACCTCGTGGAACATCTCTGCAGGTGAGAGCCTGCTCGCAAGCTCGGGCGGCCTCAGGTTCATCACCTTGTCGTACACATCGGTGAGCCATCGGCTCGCCGCAGCCGTCATCGGCACCCGCTTGCCCTCTTTCCTTTCGAGGTGGCCGCGGAAGCTGGCGATGTCGTTCAGGATGCGGCGAGCCTGGTTTTCCTGGACGTCCAGGCCGGTCAAGGTGCGAAGGACGAGGCGGTGATGGCCCGGCTCGGCCACCCGGGTCCGGATCCGCAACCGGTAGCCGTCGGCGGCGCTGAGCAGCTCGACCTCATCGGCGTCAAAGCCGAGGTCGTTCAGCCGGCGCAACCGTTCGGCGATGCGGTACCGCTGGTCCTCAGGGTGGATGACTACGTCCTCTGTGAGGGTGGCCCACAGCCGTTGGTACCGCTCAGGGATTTCCTCGGCCAGTTCGAGCGGTTCGACGTCAGCTGGCAGGAGCTCGGCGGCGGCCAGGTCGAGGAGCTCCCCACCGACCCTTTCGAAGGCGAGCTCGACGTCGTACTCCCGCTGGCCGTCGCTGAGGGTCGGGTGCAGTTCGCTTGTCTCGGCGTCTACAAAGATGGCTTGCAAAGAGCCGGCGTCCAGCCGGAACAGCGTGTTTGACAGCGAGCAGTCACCCCAGAAAAAGCCGGCAAGATGCAGTCGCACGAGGAGCTCGACGAGGGCGTCAAGGAGCCGGTCGGTCGGACGGGACCGTTGGGGGTCCGAGTAGAGCGCCCGGTACGTCGTCGAGTACTCGAGGAAGTAGGTGCAGAGGACCGCATCCAGCTTGGTGCCCTTGTAGACGTCCCGGTCGACGACGATCCCGAGCGGCTCGACCGCGGGGATCCCGATGTCGGACAACCGGCGTAAGAGCCGGTACTCCCGGCGGGCGAGGCTCTCTTCCAACTCCTTCAAAGCGAAGAGCCCGCCCTGCTCGGCGACGAAGCGCACGACGTGGCGAGAGGCACCGCGATTGCGGATCTCGACCAGCCGGTCGTCCTTCCACTCCTCCAAGGGAAGGCCCCACGGCAGGCTGAGCAAGCCGGACGCTACGTCCGCCGGGGGCCGGAACACGTAGCGCATGTCGCCAGCGTCCCACACCGGCACCCAGCGCCGCATGCCAACCACAGGCGGGCACGAGGTGCCAAGATCGGCTTCGTGGGTGCCCTTGCGAACGAAACCGCACCGAGCCTGGCGCAACAAGGGCCAGGCTCCGCAACCGCTTGGGCTCAGCTCGCACAATCGGACCGTCCTGCAACGGCTGCGCTGGAAAAAAACCCTACGCAACCGCTTGCGCGACCAGTGTTGCGAAGCTACGATCCCGAAGGTCGAACGCTGGGCCATAGGAAGGGCCCTGTCACGGGTGGGAAGCCCGAGGTAGGTGGGGGTATGGGGGGTATGGCCGAGACACCGGTCAAAGCCAAGACGACTATCAAAGAGGTGGCAGACCTGGCTGGGGTGTCCCCCTCGAGCGTCTCGCGCTCTCTTCGCGGCGTTGGCGGTATCTCGGCGAGCACCACCGAACGGATCCGGGGGGCGGCCGAACAGCTCGGCTACAGCGTCTCGCCTGCCGCCTACCGCCTGGCCACCGGGCGCACCGGCACCGTGGCAGTTGTCCTGCCTTACCTGACCAGGTGGTTCTACGCCGAGGTACTAGGCGGCGCAGAGCAGGTGGTGAGAGAAGCCGGCCTCGACATGATCCTGTACCACGTGGGCGACGCCGAGATGCGCCAGCGCTACTTCTCCTCTGGGCTCCTGCGCAAGCGGGTCGACGGCGTCTTGCTGGTCACCTTGGCACTCACCGAGCCGGAGGTGAGCGCACTGCGTGCGCTCGATGTCCCGGTTTGCATGGTTGGAGCTGAGGTGCCGGGCTTTTCGAGCGTCAGCATCGACGGCACAGAAGGCGCCCGCAAGGCGGTCCAGTACCTCATCAACCTGGGCCACGAACGGATCGGCATCATCTCAGGTGACCCTCGCGAGCCCGAGCATTTCACGGCTCCGCTTGGCCGTCACGCCGGCTACAGGGCCGCCCTGCAAGCGGCCGGTTTGGGGACCGACCGGGATCTCGAGGGCCATGGCGCCTTCACAGTCGAAGGTGGCGACGAAGCAACGGTCCAGTTGCTCAGCCGGCGCAACCTTCCGACCGCAATTTTTGCGGAGTCTGACGAAATGGCCTTCGGTGCGCTCCGCGCCCTCGCTCGCGGGGCTCCGGGTGCCCGCCGACATGTCGGTGATCGGCTTCGACGACCACCCGATGGCGCAGTATTTCGACCTGACAACGATCTGCCAGGATGTCCGGGACCAAGGCCGCCAAATTGCACTGCAATTGGTCGGCGCGGTGGTCCGACCTGGTGAAGCACCGCCCGTGGCACTGCACGCCCCCACTCGCCTGGTCGTGCGGAACACCACCGCGGTGCTTGGGACAGAGCAACGGCCCGCTTCGGCGTTGCGCGTTGCAGGCGGTCAAATTGCCGGCGACCGCTGGCTATTTGAACCGGCGCACGCCGGTCAAGCCGCCAATCCGGCATAACAACAGAAAGGAGAGAGACACAGCAATGAAGCCCACACTCAGAAGGGGAAATAGCACGATGACACGCAGATCCACCTCGCTGCTCTCGGTAGCAGCGGCAACCGGCATGTTGGTGGTTGGGACCACTGTTGTTGGCCCCAGCCTGCCAGCTAGCGCATCGACGAGGTCAGCCTCCTTGTCGCACATCGGCGGTTCGCTCACCGTATGGTCCGAATGGACGAGTGTCGAGCAGCAGTACTTCGAGGCTGCGTACGCTCCGTTTAGTGCCGAGACCGGCATCAAGATCAACTACCAGGGCAAGTCGAGCAACATCGCCGCTGCCGTCGAAGCAGCGGCTGCCGGCGGCAAAGCACCTGACGTCGCGTTCGTACCTTCGCCTGCCGCGCTGACTGCACTGGCCGCCAAGGGCTCGATCGTGCCCCTAACCTCGTCCGTAATCGGCAACGAGGCTTCGGACTACGCGCCGGTGTGGAACCAGCTCGCGTCCTATAACGGCAAGCTCTACGGCGTCTGGTTCAAGGCCGCCAACAAGAACACGATCTGGTACAACCCAGCCGAGTTCGCCGTGGCCGGTATCAAGAGCACGCCCAAGACATGGCAGCAGCTGATCGGTGACGCAGCGACTCTGAAGGCAGCAGGTGTCACGCCGTTCTCGCTCTGCGGCGACATCGGATGGCCTGTCGCCGACCTCTGGCAGAACGTTTACCTGAAGACTGCGGGGCCCGCCGACTACGACAAGCTGGCTGCCCACACACTCTCGTGGCAGGACCCGACCGTGACGACCGCCTTTGACACGCTGGCGCCGCTGGTGGCTCCCGCGAACCTGGTCGGCGGCACCGCCGGAGCCCTCGGCAGCGGCGGGGACTACCCCGCTTGCGCAAACCAGGTGTTCCCGGCGCCTGGGGCGATGCCCAAGGCCGCGATGGTGATCGAAGCTGACTTCGTCGTATCCCAGATCACCTCCAACGAGCCCAACGCCACCGCTGGGACAAAGGCTGCCGGCGGCAAGGCGTGCACCGCCAACCCGAAGGACACCCCCTGCTACGACTTCTTCCCCTTCCCGGCACCCTCGGCCGACGCGGCTAATGCAAGCGCCCTCCAGGGCTCGGGCGACGTGGCGATGATGTTCCACGCCTCGCCGCAGGCCAAGGCCTTCATGAAGTACATCGCCAGTCCCGAGCCCGCTGAAATTTGGGCCCACCTCGGTGGCTACGCATCCCCCAACAAGCTGGTACCTCTCAGCAGCTACCCGGACCCTGTCACCCAGGCTGACGCCTCCGAACTGGCGCACGCCACTGGCTTCGTGTTCAGCCTCGACGACCTCCAGACCGGCTGGGAACCTGACCTGTGGGCCGACATGCTCAACTTCGTGAAGAACCCGAGCTCGTCGAACATCACCTCTATCGAGGCGACCATGCAGAAGCAGGCCACCGCTGCGATGGGCGGCTGAGAACTACCAGTAGAAATGGGCTGGGAACCGCACTAGTAATTGTGTACCGGGCCTGAGGGACCTTTTAGGGCGCCTTAGGGCCTGGAACAAAAGACGAGGGCGTGACCGGAGCTACCGGTCACGCCCCCCGTTTTTCCCCAAGAGACTGGCGAGGGACGCCAATAAACAGTAAGGACGGGAGAAATGGCAGGGAAATGGCAGCAGTAACCGTCGGCCCGGTAGAGGGTGCTCCGCCGCTGAAGAAGAAGGGGTCTATCGAGCACGGAGCTCTGAAGGACCACCTTCAGTCCATCGCCTTCTTGGTCCCGGGCGCGATCTGGCTGCTTGCGATCGTGATCTACCCAGCGATAGTCACGATCAAGGACAGCTTTTTCAACGAAACTGATACCAAGGCGGTTGGCCTTACCAACTACAAGGACTTGTTCACGACAGCCGAGACGCTGATCGCGTTCCGCAACAACGTCATCTGGGTGCTCGTGTTCCCCTTCGTCGTGACCACGATCGGCCTGGTACTTGCCGTGCTCACGGAGCGCATCCGCTGGGCGACCGCGTTCAAGACGATCATCTTCCTGCCCGTTGTGTTCAGCGTGACGGCTTCGTCCATGGTATTCGCACAGATCTTCGACGTAAACCCGCACGTCGGGGTGGTGAACGCTCTCACTCAGGTCGTCGAGGACGTTTTCAACCCACCAGGTGCCTACCCGCTGCAGCCGGGCCAAACCGCTGGGTCACTGGCCTCGGCAGGGGCTGAGGCCGGCCCGCACGGGACCATACAGAGCACCAGTGCCGTAAGGGCAGGCGGGGTGGTGAAGATAGGCCTTACCGGCTTCCCTCCGACCACTTTCCAGGCGTTGGGGGCCGCGCAAGCGGTTGCCCCCAAGGTCGTCCAGGGCGGCGTCTCGGGACTCGTATGGCGCGACTTTTCGCCGAACAACCCGACCGATACGAGCTCTGTGCTTTCCGGTGAGGACGGCTACCCGCAGCTCCACCTGTCGCTGGTCAACAGCTCCGGCAGCACGGTCGACAGCACCAGCACGAATACCGCCGGGTATTTCAGCTTCTCGCACGTGGGTGCCGGCACGTTCCATGTCCGGGTCTCGGCGTCTAACTTCACCGCCGGGTTCGGCGCGGGAGGCGTCGGGACTTCCTGGCTGGGCGGCCAATCGCTCACGCCTACCGGGAGCCTCAGCCAGACCGAGCAGGCGTTGCTAAGCGTACCTCTCGCCGACATATCGAGCATCGTCGCCTACCTGTGGATCTGGGCGGGTTTCACGATGGTGATCGTGGGGGCTGGGCTCGCGGCGCTCGATCGTCAAGCCCTCGAGGCGGCCCACGTCGACGGCGCTACCGAGTGGCAGACGCTGCGGCGTGTCACGATCCCGATGCTCGCCCCGGTGCTCGTTGTCGTGTTGGTGACAATGGTCATCAACGTCCTGAAGATCTTCGACATAATCATCAACCTGGACGCCGACACGTCGGAGCCCGGCCAGCAGTCCAGCACTTTGGCTTCTGACATTTATTACAAGGGGTTCACCGACGGGATACACACGGGACTGGCCAGTGCGCTCGCCGTGGTCCTGTTCTTATTGGTTGTCCCGGCGATGCTGTTCAACCTCAAGAGGATCAAGGGGGGCGGCAATTGACACCCTTGCGCGGGCGAGCACGCCCGACCATATTCAATCAATTTTACCGAACGGGGGGCCACAAGGGATGACCACCACAGAATTACCCGTCGCCGATCCCGATTTTGCGTTAATCGGCGAGGGCGAAGTGAAGGGCCCGGGGATCATGGCACGGTTGCATGCACCCCGCCACCTGCTGACCGTGTTCGTAATACTGGTCGCACTGCTATGGCTCCTACCGAGCTTTTCCATGCTGGTCATCTCTTTCCGGCCGGAGGCACTCTTCGAGCAGTCCGGGTGGTGGCACCTGTTCGTCAACCCCGCCGAGTTCACGATCTCGAACTACAAGAACCTTTTCGCCGGGCCGAAAGGGGGGACGGTGCCTTCGGGTTTTGGCGCCGGCGGGGCTCTCGACTCGCTCAGGACTTCCCTCGAGATCACGGTCCCAGCGACCGTGCTCGTGACACTGGTCTCTGCCCTAGCTGCCTATTCCCTCGTGTTCGGGCGGTGGCGCGGGCGCAGCTTCATCTTCCTGACCATCGTGGGCCTCATGGTCGTACCACTGCAGGTGGCGATCCTGCCCGTCGTCGAAGGCTTCAGCGACATGGGCAAGTGGACGGGCTGGAACCCCTACGGGACGATACCGGGCGTTGTCATCTTCCATGTCGCTTTTGGGCTGCCCTTTGGCATCTTCTTGATGCGCAACTTCTTCCAGGGGATCCCGAAGGACCTGATCGAAGCCGGCCGCGTGGACGGTGCGGGAGAGTGGACGTTGTTCGCCCGCGTCGTGGCCCCCATTGGCATCGCGGCCTCCGCTTCGTTGGCGATTTTCCAGTTCATATGGACCTGGAACGACCTGCTGGTGGCGCTGGTCATCCTGGGAGCGGACCCGCACGTGCCGATAACGCTGTTCATCTACGACCAGGAACGGGCACTGGCGGCCAACTTCTGGATCATCGCCACCGGGTCGATGGCCTCGATCGTCATCCCGCTAGCGGTGTTCTTGTCGTTCCAGCGCTATTTCGTCCGTGGCATGCTCGCCGGCGCGGTCAAGTGAGGTACCTTCCGTAGCGCAGCCCAACATAGTGATCGTCGTCCTGGACGACACCGGCTTCGGTGACCTCGGCTGTTACGGAGGCCTAGGGGGGCGCGTCAAGACCCCGAACATCGACCACTTGGCAATGTCCGGGATCCTCTACAACAACTTCCACGTCAACCCGATGTGCTCACCGACGCGGGCGGCGCTCCTGACGGGCCGGAACCATCATTCGGTCGGGGTTGGTTCGATCATGGAGCTCGCCAGGGGCTTTCCCGGTTACAACGGTCGGATCCCGAAGGAGGCGGCGATGCTCCCGGCGGTACTGCGCTCGGAGGGCTACTCCACGATGGCTCTCGGGAAGTGGCACCTCACCCCGGTCGAAGACATCACGCCGATCGGCCCGTTCGACCTGTGGCCGATCGGTCAAGGCTTTGGGCGCTTTTACGGGTTCTTGAGGGCAGAAGTGGACCAGTACCGCCCGGAGCTCACCGAGGACAACCATTCGGTTGCCGCGCCTGGAGGCCAGGGCGGCGCGCGCTACCACTTGAGCGAGGACCTCGTCGACCACGCCATCACATGGGTCGCCGAGCACCGGGCGGTCGCGCCAAGCCGGCCCTTTTTTTGCTACCTCGCTTTCGGCGCAATGCACCAGCCACACCAGGTGTGGCCTGAATGGTCGGACCGTTACCGAGGGGCTTTTGCAGATGGCTGGGACGTAGTGCGCCGGCAAACCCTCGAGACGCAAATAGGGCTCGGGGTGGTCCCGGCGCGGGCCGTGCTGCCGCCGGCGAACCCTGGGGTGCCGGCGTGGTCGGACCTTTCAGTACCCGAGCGTCGTCTCTGCGAACGTCAGATGGAGGTTTACGCTGGCTTCCTTGCTCACACCGACCACCAGATAGGTCGGCTTGTGGAGGCGCTGCGCCGGCAAGGGGCCCTCTACGACAGCCTCATCATGGTCCTGTCGGACAACGGCGCAACAGCTGAAGGCGGCCCGCTCGGCACCCGTTCTCCAGTGCCGGCCGAGAACGGCATGCCTGACGGCCCGGATGTCAAGCTCGCCGCTCTCGGCGAGTGGGGCGGCCCGGCGACCTCGCCCTGCTATGCAGCGGGCTGGGCGATGGCGGGAAATACGCCTAACCGCTGGTACAAGCAGTTCACTCACGAAGGCGGGACGCGGGCGCCACTTGTCGTGCATTGGCCTGCGGGCACTGCCGAACCGGGCTGGTTGAGGAGCCAGTTCCACCACGCTGTCGACATAATGCCGACTGTGCTGGAGACAAGCGGGACCGATATGCCCGCCGCGCTCGGAGGTCACCGCCAGCGCCCGCTCGACGGGGTGAGTTTCGCCTACACGCTGCGCTCTGCCGGAGAGCCGACCCGCAAACGGCTCCAGTACTTCGAAATGCTGGGGCACCGCGCGATCTGGGCAGATGGCTGGAAGGCAGTCGCCACGCACTGGTCGGCCCGAATGCTCCAGTTCGTCCCCGAGACCTCACACGACCTCCACGACGGCGACTTCGATGCCGACCGTTGGGAGCTCTACCACCTTGACGAGGACTTCTCGGAGTGCGATGACCGTGCCCAGGGCGAGCCCGACAAGGTAGCGGAGCTCGTCGAGCTCTGGTGGAGCGAAGCTCGACGTAACCAGGTGCTCCCTCTCAGCGAGCAGCTCTCGCCTGCGGGAAAGCCGGAGGGCATCTTCGAAGCTCGAGCCGAGTACGTCTACCACGGCCCGGTCCAGCTTCCCGAGGCGGCGAGCCCCGACCTCCACGACCGTCCCCACACCATCGTCGCGGTGCTCGACGTGCCACCCGAAGGGGCGAAGGGCGTCATTGTTTCGAGCGGTGGCCCGGAGGGTGGATATGTGTTGTTGGTCTCGGGGCGCCGGGCGCATTACATCACCAACTTGCTCGGCCGGACGATCAGCGTGGCCAGGTCCGAACAGGATCTGCCGACCGGGCGCGTCACGGTCAGCGCCGACGTCGCGGTGCCCGTGCCAGGTCGTGCTCTCGTCACCCTGGCGGTCGACGGCGTGCGCGGTCCCCCTGTCGAGCTCGCAGGGGCCAACCCGGTGAGCTACGACGTGCGCGGGCGCGGCCTGCAAGTGGGGTCTGGCCTACCCGGCGTCTGGCCTTCGTATGCGGGCCCGCTGGAGTTCAACGGGGACATCGTCGAGGTCCGCGTCAGTTGCGATGGTGAGGGGCCGGGGCCGCAGGCTCGGGCGCGCGTCGCGTTCATCGAACAGTGAGCTGGTAGCGCGCTCAGCCGAGCCGGTCCAGGCGCAGCAACAGAGCCTGGAGGGCGAGCAGTTCGCCGGGGTTGAAGGCAAGGTCCGCTGAGAGCCCGTCGATCAGCGCCACCGCGTCAGCAACGTGGCCGATGGGCAGGGCGCCGCTGACAGCCCGGTCCCGGTAGGCCCCAGCGAGGGCAGCAAGCCCCGTGCGGAGCTCATCGGTCCGCTGCCGGCGCTGTTCTCGGCGGTGACGTTCTTCGAGCTCGCGCGCGACGGCCTTGGCCTGGCCCTGAGCCGCCCTTCCGGGCCCCCCCTGGCCGGCGACGGTGTTGGCCGCCACCAGCTCTGCCACCTCAGCTTCCTGGCGCAACGTAAGCGGGTTGGCGCTCCGCTTCAACATCTCGACCAGCTCTTCGGCCAGTAACGCGACCGTTGCACCACTGCCGTCAAAACGGGCCGGGAGCGTCTCCCAGGCACCGCGACGCGACTCTGCTTCTTGGTCAGAAGCCAGCAACCGTGCCCGGTCGAGGCGCCCGCCGGCCAGGGTCGCCACCACTGAGGCCCGCTCCGTAGGAACTCCATCCTCTACCAGGGCGCCTACGATCTCTTGGTCGGTCAGGGGCCGGAACTCCACACGCACGCAGCGGCTCGCAATAGTCACGAGCTCAGGCGGGACAAACTCCGCCAACGCGACGAACACCGTGTGGAGGGGCGGTTCTTCGATCGTTTTCAACAGCGCAGGGACAGCGTCGCGCGCCAGGTGGAGGTCGGGGAGCACCACGACCTGGCGCCCTCCTTCGAGCGAGCTCCGCACAGCAATGCGGCTCACCTCACGGGCCTGGTCTATGGACAGCGCAGCGCCTTCCCGCTCGAAAAAGATGACGTCGGGATGTGTTCCCTCCCGCACACGCCGGCAGGTATCGCAAGCGTCCTCACCGCCGTTGGGGCAGAGCAGCATCGCCGCAAACTCCCGTGCAGCGGCCAGCTTTCCGCTCCCGGGAGGACCTACGAACAGGTAAGCATGGACCGGCTTTGCCGCCGCCGCACGCAGTGCCCGCACCGCGAGGTCCTGGCCCACCAAACCGGTCAACCCTTTCTCTGTGTCACCAGTCTTCTGGTCGTCGGCGCCCAGGGCCTGGTCAGACAACGGCTTTCCTCACAAGGGCGGCGACTTCGTCGACGGTGCCCGAAGCGTCGACGACGCGCCAGCGCAACGGGTCCTGCGCTGCGAGCCGACGGAAGCCCGCATGGACGCTCGCGAGGAAATCGTCGCCCTCGCTTTCGATCCGGTCGCGATGGTCCCGACCAAGGCGATCGCGGGCGATCTCAACAGGAAGGTCGAGGAGCACGACGAGGTCGGGTACCCGGTGACCGTTGGCCCAACTGTCCAGCTCCCGGAGCTCGTCGACATCCAGCCCGCGCCCGTAGCCCTGGTAGGCAAGCGTCGAGCCTGAGTACCGGTCGCAGACGACGTCATCGCCTCGCGCCAGTGCAGGCTCGATGACCTCGGCAACATGCTGGGCGCGGGCAGCCAACATTAGGAGAGCCTCAGCCCGAGGTACCGGTGCGACAAGGGTTTGCTCGAGGAGCAGTCGCCGCAGCGCCTCGCCAATGGCGGTCCCGCCGGGCTCGCGGGTGAGCACCGCTCCCAGGTGTTCGGCAAGTAGAGCGGCCTGCGTCGACTTCCCGGCAGCCTCGCCACCCTCCAGCACAATGAACCGGGCCATGCTCCCAAGGTAGTTCGGGGACGCACGGCTACCGGCCGCGAACGTGACCGGACGTGCGGGATGTGCGGGATGTGCCGGATGTGCCGGCTACCGGGCGAGCTCGTCTGGTCCAGTTCTATTCGAAAAAACGTATAGAACTAGGGCCAGACGATTGGCGACCGTACAAAACCGGTTAGGACGCGCCGGTCGGACGGGGAGTAAGGTCCAGTTTCCTTCGCTTTTTGCGTGCCCGGTTCGCCATCGGCCATGCTTTGGCCTCGCGAGGTGCTTATTTTGGCTTGGCGGCGGTCTTGCGTGCTGGCGCGGCCTTCGCGGCCACTTTGGCAACCGTCTTGGCGGCAGCTTTGCGCGCAGGTGCGGCCTTACTCGCAGCTTTGCGCGGAGGTGCGGCCTTTGTCGCAGCTTTACGCGCATGTGCGGCCTTGCTCGCAGCCTTCCGGGCCGGGGCGGCCTTGGCGCCGGCCTTCGCCACGCTCTTGCTGGCGGCTTTACGCGCAGGCGCGGCTTTACGCGCAGGCGCGGCTTTACGGGCGCGCCCGGCGCCACCCGTTCTCCGGCGGGCGGCACCAGAGCCGCCCTCGGATTCTGCCCTGGCACGGCGGTCGGCGAGCAGCTCGGCTGCCCGTTCGGTCGTGAGCGTGTCGACCGCGTCTCCCCGGCGCAACGACGCATTGACAATCCCGTCGGTCACGTACGCGCCGAAACGCCCTTCTTTTACAACGATCGGAGCACCGCTCACCGGGTCATTGCCGAGTTCGGCCAATGGAGCCACGGCCTGGCGGGCACGGCGTGCTCTCGGTTTGGACAGCAGGTCGACAGCCTCTTCCAGGCCCACGGAAAACAGCTGGTCCTCGCTCTCCAGTGAGCGGTAGTCGGTGCCCTTGCGCACGTACGGGCCGTACCGGCCGTTGTCGGCGACTATCTCTTCCCCGTTGACAGGGTCACGGCCGAGCGTTCTCGGCAGCGTAAGCAGCCGCAGGGCGTCATCCAGGGTTACTTCCTCGGGGACCATCCCGGACAACAGCGACGATGTTTTCGGCTTGGCCTTGCCTAGCTCTTCCGCACGCCCGAGCTGCACGTAGGGGCCGTATCGGCCAGCGCGGACCAGGACCGGGAGCTTGCTATCAGGGTCGGCGCCGATTTCGCGGTCGGCGCGTTCGGCCGGCGGCGCCTCGAGCAATTCCCGTGCCCGCTCGATGGTCAGCTCGTCAGGAGCGAGATCCTCAGGCACCGAAGCCCTCTTTTCGCCCTCCTGGACATAGGGCCCGAACCGGCCGACCCGGACAATCACTCCGTCACTCGGGTCGCCGATCGGGATCGAGTTGACGGCCCGGGCATCGATATCTGCAAGGCGTTCGGCCACCATCCGCTTGAGCCCCGGCCCGTCGGCCTTCCCGCCCTTGCCAACATGCCCAAAATAAAAGCGCGTTAGCCATGGCAGCGGCTCCTCGTCCCCCCGGGCTATGCCGTCGAGGTCCTCTTCCATCTGAGCGGTGAAACCGTAATCGACCAGGTTCGCAAAATGCTGCTCCAGGAGGCCCACCACTGCGAACGCTGTCCAAGACGGGACGAGCGCGCTGCCTTTTTTCCAGGCATAGCCACGGGTCTGGACCGTGTCCATGATCGTTGCATACGTCGAGGGTCGCCCGACGCCCATTTCCTCGAGCGCTTTGACGAGCGATGCCTCCGTGTAACGGGCCGGCGGCTGCGTGCTGTGGCCCTCGGGACGCAGCTCCTCGACCGTCAGCGCCTCCCCGGGCACGAGACGTGGGAGCCGCACCTCGCGGTCCTCCAGCTCGGCCTCGGGGTCGTCTGAACCTTCGACATAAGCCCGCAGAAAACCAGGGAAACTGATCACCCGGCCATTTGCAGCGAACTCTGCGTCCTCGCCGGCAGAACTGGTCGCTCCCAGGCGCGCCTGGACGGCCATGCCCTGGGCGTCCGCCATCTGCGACGCGACGGTGCGGGTCCATATGAGGTCGTAAAGGCGCAACTGGTCGCCCGAGAGCCCGCTGCGCTCGGGGTGGCGGAACTGGTCGCCGGCCGGACGGATAGCTTCGTGGGCCTCCTGGGCATTTTTCACCCGCTTGTCGTAAAGGCGCGGGCTCTTCGGGAGGTACTCGTCCCCGTAAAGCTCGCTTACGACGCGCCGAGCAGCCGAGAGGGCCTCGTTCGAAAGCGTCGTCGAGTCGGTGCGCATGTAGGTGATATGGCCCGCCTCGTAGAGGTCCTGAGCGACGCGCATCGTCCTCGCCGACGAGAAGCGCAATTTGCGACCGGCTTCCTGCTGCAACGTGGACGTGAGGAAGGGCGCATAAGGCGAACGGCGCCAGGGCTTCTCCTCGACGGTGCGGACCGTGAACTTCGCCTCCGCCAAGCGGTCCGCAAGGCCCCTGGCGCCGGCCTCGTCGAGGCGGACAATGTCGCTCCTGGTTAGCTCGCCGGTTTCGCCGAAGTCGCGACCCGTCGCCAGCCGTGCGCCGTCGAGTGCGACCAGCATCGCGCCGAAAGCACCGCCTGTCGCCTGGAAACGCCCGTCGATGTCCCAATAGGAGGCAACCCTGAAGCGCATCCTGGCCCGCTCGCGCTCAACCAACAGGCGCGTAGCGACCGATTGCACCCTCCCGGCAGAAAGGCGCGGGAGCACCTTGCGCCAAAGGACCGGGCTCACCTCATAGCCGTAGAGCCGGTCGAGGATCCTCCTAGTCTCCTGGGCGTCAACCAACCGGCGGTCGAGGTCGCGCCAGTTGTCCACGGACCGCTGGATGGCATCGCGGGTTATCTCGTGGAACACCATGCGCTTGACTGGCACACGCGGGTTGAGGACCTCGAGGAGGTGCCACGCGATCGACTCCCCTTCCCGGTCCTCGTCTGTCGCCAGGTACAGCTCGCTCGCATCCTTCAAGAGAGCCTTCAACTTGGTGACCCGGTCCTTCTTGCCGGGGACCACCACGTAGAGCGGCTTGAAACCGTTGTCGACATCGACCCCGAGCCGTGCCCAGGGCTCCCCCTTGAACGATGCCGGGATTTCATCAGCATCGCTGGGCAGGTCACGGATATGACCTATAGACGGCTCCACCATGTACCCGCTCCCGAGGAAGCCGGCGATCGTCTTCGCTTTTGCGGGGGACTCGACGATGACAAGCGGTTTGGGCATTTAGTCCTTACCTCGGGCCTGCAGCGGGGGGCGCGACGCGCCTAGCCCTGCGGCCGGAGCCGCCGAGGTGGCGACCACTTCCGGGCTGCCGACCACTTCGGGCCCCACGTCCGGCGAACCGATCGCCGGGGCGCTGCCGGCGCCGGTGGGACCGGCCAGGCTGGTCACCTTGCGCTTGGAGAACGCTATGCCACCCAGTATTACCAGCAAGGCAACCCCGGCGACCGCGTAGCGCTCGGCAGTGTCGTGCTGCGTAGTGATGACGGCGGGCAAAATGAGCAGGCTTACGAGGTTCATCACTTTCATCAACGGGTTGAGGGCGGGGCCGGCGGTGTCCTTGAACGGGTCGCCCACGGTGTCGCCGATGACGGCGGCCTTGAAGGAATCAGAGCCCTTCCCTCCGTAGTGGCCCTCCTCGATGTACTTCTTCGCGTTGTCCCAGGCGCCGCCGGTATTGGAGAGGAAGTTCGCCATCAGCTGCGCGGTAAGGATGGCGGCGGCCAGGAAGGCCCCGAGGGCCAGGTACCCGATGCCGAAGCCGACGACCACCGGCATGAGCACAGCAAGCAAAGCCGGGGTCGCCAGCTCACGCAACGAAGCTGCCGTGCAGATGTCGACGACACGGCCGTACTCGGGCTTTTCGGTATAGGTCATGATGCCGGGGTGTTCTCTGAACTGTTTGCGCACCTCTTCCACCACCGTCCCGGCGGAGCGGCCGACGGCGCGGATCAGGAACGACGAGGCGAGGAACGCTATCGACCCTCCGATCAGCATGCCGATGAACGTCTTGGGATTGGCGACGTTTATCTCCGTCGCGACCTGCTGGAACAATTGGTTCCCCGTCGCGTGGATGTTCAATTGCTCGCCGATCGTCTGTATGAACGCCGCGAACAGGGCCATGGCCGCTATCACGGCTGAGCCGATGGCGACGCCCTTGGTTATCGCCTTGGTCGTGTTGCCCACCGCGTCGAGGCTCACCATTATCTTTTGCGGCTCGCCTTCGAACTCCCCGCTCATTTCTGCGATGCCCGCCGCATTATCCGAAACCGGGCCGAACGTGTCCTGGGAAACGACGATCCCCGTCGTCGACAGGAGGCCTATCCCGATCAGTGACACCAGGTACAAAGACAGCTCCAGGTTGCCGTTCCCCAGGGCTACCGCGAATCCCAGGGCAAGGATGATGGCCAGGATGGCAGCCACAGAGGACTCGAGGCCGACGCCGATACCAGACAGCACGGTCGTAGCGGGGCCGGTGAGGGTTGACTCGGCGATCTCGCCGACGGGCGACTTCTCTGTCGAAGTGTAGAACTCGGTGATCCGAGAGATCACCTGGCCCAGGACCACGCCGGCCACCACGGCCCACCACACCTTTAGATCGTGGACATAGAACTGGGCCACAAAGAACGTTGCCACTACGGTGAGGAGCGCAGCGAGGAAAAAACCTCTGTTGATTGGCGCCATCGCAGTTCTGTCCCGGGGCGTCGCCCGGATCACGAAAATACCGATAATCGATGCAATGATGCCGATCCCCATCACGACCAAGGGGAAAGTGATCCCCAGAGCGGGCAACTTGTGGATGCTCGTAAAACCGAAGTTCCCGAGGATCAGGCTGGCAACAAGGATCACGCCGTAGGACTCGAAGAGGTCAGCCGCCATCCCGGCACAGTCGCCAACATTGTCCCCGACATTGTCGGCGATCGTGGCCGCATTGCGGGGGTCGTCTTCAGGGATCCCCGCTTCGACCTTGCCCACCAGGTCGCCCCCGACGTCCGCTGCTTTGGTGAAAATGCCGCCGCCGACACGCATGAACAGAGCTAGTAGCGAGCCCCCGAAGCCGAAACCGATCAGGATCGCGGTCGCCGAGTGCTGCGCCAGCATGACGATCACGGTGGCACCGAGCAGGCCGAAGCCCACCACGAACAGGCCGGTAACGCCGCCCGTGCGGATGGCGACCTTGAGCGCTGCGGGCAGCGACCCTGAACGGGCTCCCGCTGCAGTACGCACGTTGCCCTTCACCGCTGTGCTCATCCCGATGAACCCGGTAAGGCCGGAAAAACTCGCACCCACCAGGAACGCAATGGTCCTGAAGATGCCGGAGGGCACGAAGCCGAGCACCGTGTGATGCGTTTGGGTGTCGACCACCTTGGTGGAAGTGACGAACACGAAAACCGCTACGGGCACCACGATCAGGGCGATCGTCTTGTACTGGCGCTTCAGGTAGGCCGAGGCGCCCTCTTGGATCGCGCGAGCAATCTCGCGCATCGCAGGTGTCCCTTCGTCGGCAGCCAGGACCTTGCGCATCAGCACCAGCGCCGTCACAAGCGATACAAGCGCACATGCCAGGGCGAAAAAGAGCCAGGCCCATTCGACCCCTCTCAAATGGAACGCCAGGTAGCCACCAGACCCTGTGCTCGCGGCGACATATTGACGCATCAGGACATCTCCTTTACAGTCCCACCCGGAGATGCCGGGAGGGCATACGGACCATAGCCCGGGCTCACCGAGCTCGACAATGCGACAGCAGCTCTTTTCCCTGGCTCGAGGACGTAGAGCACCGCCAAACGAGCCTCACTCGGCGTCTGGGAGGCCGGGCAGCTGGGAGACGTCCATGTAGATGGTGGCGGTGTCGTCCCCGTTCACCGGGCCGCCGAAGACGGTCATACGCACCGACGTGCCGCTCTCCGTGCGGACGAAGCTCGCCGAGTCGACCAGGGTCTTGATGAGCGGGATTCCGAGGCCCCGCTCGAAATTGAGCCGTTCCGGGTCGGTCACGGGTGGGGGGAACTCCAGCTTGTCGGGGTCGAAGCCCGGCCCATTGTCCTCGATGGTCACCTCGAGACGGTCGGGCGACTCCCAGATCTCGAGGTGTACCGGGGCGCTCGGCCTGATGGACCTGTTGGCCTCGATCGCGTTGGTGCACGCCTCAGAGACAGCGAGCTTCAGGTCGTCGATGCGTTCGTCAGCCAGCGCCCGCCGCGAGGACGCCACCGACGCCACAACGAGCCGGACGATCGCGATGTACTCGGGGCTGGACGGAACGTCCAGCTCCAGCACTAAAGCGCGCTGCATGACTGGAGCCGGCAACGCAGGGACTACTCAGCGACGGCTTCGTCGACCGTGCCGTAGATCGAAAAGACCTTGGTCAGGCCCGTGATCTCGAAGACCTTGAGGATCCTCTGGTGGGTACAGACCAGCGTAAGGTCCCCGTCGTGGCTACGCAGCCGCTTCAGGCCGCCGACCAGCACGCCCAGGCCCGTCGAGTCGAGGAAGTCCACGCCCTCGAGGTCCACCACGATCTGGTGCTTGCCCTGGCTGACCAGCTCGACCAGCTTCTCCCGCAGCCGAGGGGCCGTATAGACGTCGACCTCCCCCTTGACCGCTAGGACCGTATAAGGTCGCCGGCTGTCGTCTACCTCGAGACCGAGTTCCATCGACCGAGATCCTCCCCGTCCTGCCTATCTAGCTCAGGCCCAACTGGCTAAGGCCTACCAATGACCTGGCCACCGTAGCAGCTTGGGCTGGCGAACTGCCTACCTTCTACCTGCTTACCTTCTACCCGAACCGGTGTCGACATCGCGTTGGCGGTCGGAGTCTTCGTGAAGGGCGGAAACCATACGGGCCACATTGACGGCGTGGTCGCCCAACCGTTCGTAGAAGCGTGCAACCAGAGCAAGCTCCATCGCGACCGAGGAGGGTGCCCCCGACGCGGCGACCTCGCTCACAAGCACGGTCTGCAGCTCGTCCATCTCTTCGTCGCGCTGGGCGATCTCGTCGGCTGCTTTTCCTTCCTTGTCGTACCAGCAGTCAGCGGCCTTGCGCCACATCGTCATGCCCACTTTGCCCATACGGTCGATCAGGCCCCTGGCCCGCGGCGTAAGCTCGGCCCCGAGCCCGTAGGCAGCCCGGCGGGCTATGTGTTCAGCCAGCTCGTGGCTGCGCTCGAGCTCGGGCACCACCCGCAGAGCGGTTAGGAGGAAGCGCAGGTCCTTCTTGTCGCGGGCCTCCAGTGCCACTGCTCGGTTGACCAGGCGTTCGACGTCGTTGTAGACGTTGTCCACCAGCTCGTCGCGCCCGGACAGCACGGCCGCAACATGTTTGTCGCCCGAAAGAAGGGCGTCGGTGGCGGCGGCAAGCGCTTCGACGACCAATGCGAAGAGCTGGAACATCTTGCCATCGATCTGCTCGAGATCGGGATTGGGCCGGCCCCGCTCGTCACGCACCCCCCGATGCTAGTCCCACCGCTCCCCGTACAACCACCGCCGGGGGTGGCAGACTGCCGGTATAGAGCCCCGGGGAGGTACGGCAAAAAACGGCAAGGCGCGAGCGGCCGCTTTTTTCGACCTGGACAAGACAGTCATTGCCAAAGCGTCCCTGATCGCCTTTTCTCGCCCGTTCTACCGGGAGGGGCTAGTCACCCGGCGCATCCTGGCGAAAGGCCTGTGGGGCCAGGCGCTCTTCTTGCGCTTCGGGGCGCGCCCGGAGGCTCTCGAACGGCTGCGCCTACGGATGTTGGCCCTCACGGAGGGTTGGGAGCAAGAGCGCGTCAAGCGGATAGTGGCCGACACCTTGAACCAGGTGGTCGGGCCGATCACCTACAAAGAAGCTGTCGAACTGATAGCCAAGCACAAGCAAGAGGGACGCCCGGTTTACATCGTGTCGGCGGCCCCCGAAGAGATAGTCGAGCCTTTGGCCCGCTACCTCGGGGCCGAGGAGGCCATCGCCAGCCAGGCCGCGGTAAGCGCAGGCCGCTACACGGGCCAGTTGCTCAACTACACCTACGGGCCGCAAAAAGCGGCGACGATCCGCTTGATCGCCGAGCGTGACAACCTCGATCTGACCGAGAGCTGGGCCTATAGCGACTCCGCCACCGACCTACCGATGCTCGAAGCCGTTGGCCATCCGGTGGTGGTGAACCCTGACCGCGCCCTAAGACGGATAGCTCAGATGCGAGGCTGGCCGGTGCTGCGGTTCTCGGAGGTGATGGTGGTGACCCCGGACGGGCACCGCCCACTGCGCGCGGGGCTCGTGGGTGCGGGGAGTGCCGTCCTGCTCCTCGGGCTGCTCTTGGGCATAGTTTTCATCGCCAGACGTCGCTCAGCCGCGGCGCCAGTAGAACTCTGAGGAAAAAGGACCTTGCCGAGGCCGTTAGACGACCTCGGCCGGCCCTCAGTTATGCAGCCCGCAGTTTCTTCGCGGCGAGGAAGCCAACGCCGACGATGAGGGCAAGGAATAGCAGCTTTTTGAACATGCCCCCCACCGTAGTGCCCCTGAGGGGCTTAGCGCTACCTTCAAGGGGCTTAGCGCCACCTTCTCGGGCAACCTGGCTTAGGTGCCCCAAGGCGTGAGGTCCACGTAAGGGGACGGCCCGCCGGCCAGCAAACGGCTCAGCAGAGTCTCCGGCGGCAGCGGCCTCCCCCAGAAATGGCCCTGCCCCATGTCGCAACCGAGGCTTTGCAACAGCCTGAGCTGGTCCGCCGTTTCCACTCCCTCAGCGACCGTCTGCAGGCCGAACGAATGCGCGAGCCTCACTACCGCATCGACGATCGTGGCATCTTCGGGGTTGTCGACCAGGCCTGCTACGAAGCTCCGGTCGATTTTCAGCATGTCGAGCGGGTAGCGCCGGAGGTAGAGGAGCGACGAGTACCCCGTCCCGAAGTCATCGACCGCCAGGCGCACCCCGAGCGAACGGAGTGCCGCCAACTTGTTCGCGGCCCCTGTCCGCTCGTCCATCAACACGGTCTCGGTGATCTCCAATATGAGGGCGTCGTGCGACAGGCCGGTGCGGTCGACGATCGTGGCCATCCGTTCGACGGCGTCCTTGGCGCGCAGCTGAGCGCTCGAGATGTTGACCGAGACCTGGAGCTCGCCGAGGGACGGGTAGTCGTCTCGCCACTGGGCCACCTGACGGCAGGCCATCTCGAGCACGCTGTCCCCCAACGGCACGATGAGGCCTGTCTCCTCGGCGAGGGGGACGAACTCCATTGGCAACGCCACCCGGCCGGAGGGATGGCCCCAGCGCACAAGCGCTTCTACCTTGTCAAGACGCCCGGTCAGGTCCACGACGGGCTGGTAGTAAAGGCAGAGCTCCTCCCGTTCCAGGGCGCGGCGCAGCTCGGACTCCGTCTCGAGGTGGGCGATCGACCGTCGGCGGATCTCGGCGTCGAAGACCTCGGCGTGCCCACCACCGTGCTCCTTGGCACGGTGCATCGCCGTGCCGGCGTCGCGCACCAGGGTTTCCGCGCTGGTGGACGCATCCTTGGCGAGCGAGATGCCCACCGACGCCGAGGCGTACACCTCCCGACCAGGTGGCCCATCGAGCACGAAGGGCGTGGCGAAAATGCCCTCGATCCGCAGCGCCAGGGCCATAGCCTCTCGCTCCCCCTCGAGAGCCTCGCAAAGCACGACGAACTCGTCAGCGCCGAAGCGGGCGACCGTGTCGGCCGGCCGGAGGACATAGCGGATGCGCTGGGACAGCTCGACGAGGAAGTCATCGCCGGAGCTGTGGCCGAGGCTATCGTTTACGTGCTTGAAGCGGTCTACGTCTATGAAGAGCACTGCCAGCAAACCTGCCACCCGGCTGAGCCGGCGGACCGCGCCGGAGAGGCGGTCGAGCAGAAGTGCGCGGTTTGGCAGCCCGGTGAGCGGGTCGAAAAGGGCGTTGCGAATGAGCTGGCTCTCGTAGGCCTTGCGCTCGGAAAGATCGCGCACGAAGAGGCGCCAAAATGGCAAGCCGTCGTCCTCCACGCGGACCGCAGAAATTTCTGCCGGGAAATGGCGGCCGTCGCGCGTGTAGACCTCCACCTCTCTTCGCACCTTTGCGCCCTCGGCCGGGCGTTCCAGGTGCCCCGGATGCCATGTCGGAGAACATCTCGGAAAGGGCGGTCCCGTCGCCATTGCAGATCCGTTCGACGAGGCCCTGGCCGATGATCTCGTCACGGAACCAGCCGAACATCGCTTCTGCAGCGGGGTTCCAGTCGGTGACCATGCCTGATTCGTCCGCCCCGATGAAAGCGTCCTGCGACGCCTCCAGGGTTCGCGACAGGACCCTCTCGGCGCGCAGGCGGGCGGCGACCTCCATCCTTGCTCCCGTCACATCCGCGGTCGTACCACTAAGTCGCAGCGCCTGGCCCGAGGGCTCATGCTCAGCGCGCGCCCGGGTGTGCGCCCAGCGGACCGAACCAGCGTCGTCCCGCAGGCGGTACTCAATGTCGAGTACCTCGCCCGGGCGGGCGAGGCAGTCCTGCAATGCGTGGCTCACCGCGTCGCGGTCGGCGCCGAACACCCTCTCGCCGAAAACAGGGCTGTCCGACGGCCCGCTCGCCGGGAGCGACACGGGGATGTCCAGCCCTAACAGGTCAGCATGGAAGGAACTGAAAGACCCCTGTGCCCCGAGGCGCAGCTCCCATGCCATCATCCCCGCCGTTTCGAGCGCCAGCTCGAGGCGGTCGCGCTGAGCTGACAGTTCGGCACGCTGGGCGCGTGGCTCGGTGACGTCGGCCGTGGTCCCCACGAAGCGGACGACCCTGCCTTCGTCGTCGCTCACAGCCCTGCCTTTCAGGTGCACCCATCGCACAGCGCCTAGCGCCGTCCCGGCGCGCAGCTCCACATCCAGCTCCCCGCAACCATGCGAGCGGATCGCCCTGATCGTCGGCAACAGCCCTCGGTCGTCGGGATAAAAGGTCCTTACGAAATGCCCGTAAGTCATGTTCTGCTCGTGGAACTCGGCCTCGCCCGGTGAGCGTGCTTGCACGGTGAGGAACCCCG
>CAWAYZ010000002.1:0-368139 GCA_963786345.1 uncultured Acidimicrobiaceae bacterium
CAGTTCGGCGACCGACCTGGTGACCGGGAAAGCGTTCGACGAGTAGCTGTTCAGCCCGATCCCGGCCCACACCAGGTACGCCGACTGGGCGGCCAGCAGGACCGCGAAAGTGGCGCGCACTGCCCGGCCGTCGCGCTGCCCCTCGCCCTCTGCGCTCGTCCACGCCCTGGCACGCCTGCCCGCGGCGAAGTTGGTGCGTCGGTGCCAGAAGCTGGCACCGACGAGGCCAGCTGCGGTACCTGCGAGGGTGAGCGCCGGCCATATGAGCGCATGGCGGCGGACCGACAGTTCTGCCGCCGTGGCGCCGCCGCTGCCGGCGTCGATCAGAAGGTACGCCAGGACCAGCGCGCACGCGCCCGTACTCGCCGCAAGCTTGACGCGAACGGTCGTGTGTCTCCAGCTGCGCCGGAGCGCTTCTGCCCCGAGCCCGGCGAGCATGGCCAGCACAAAGGCCAAGATCGGGAGCATGCGCTGGGTTGCGACAGAGCCGGCACCCAGGTCGGTGAACAGGTGCTGCGCCGTCGAGGTGTAGACGACGGCCAGCGATACGAGGACCGCCCCCACGAGACCGGCCACGACCGGCCGGCGCCACCCGACCAGGACTGCGAGGATCGCGAGCACGATGGCAACGGTCCCCACGTAGGCGGTCGCTTCGTAGTAGTCGACAGGCCCGAACCAGACGCTGCCTTTCGTTGGCAGCCCGTCGTAGCCCTGAGCGAACAGGAGCGACAAAGCGCGTACCGGCAGCCCTCCCGTCCCGTTCTCCCCGGCACGCGAGGATTGGCTCAGCACTGACAGCCCGGACAGCCACAGCGGACAAGAAAGGGCCGCACCGGCGGCGACGCCGGCGGCCAAGCGGGCGGGCCCGGCGAGGCGGACCTTGCCCTTCACCGCTCCGCAGGCCCCGGCGATAACCACGATCGACCCGGCTCCGAGAGCACCTAGGGCAAGCGTCTCCGGGAAGCCGCCGTAAACGGCGAACGCCGTAGATAATGCGACCAGGACGACGCCGGCCGAGCGCCAGCGCCCGGGCTTCCAGCACAGGACCGCGCCAGCCAGCACCCAACCGGCCCATATGAGCGGCCCGCTGACAGCCCAGCCCGCCCAGCCGCTGAGCGAGCCCGAAAGCATGAACGTCGTGCCTGCCAGGGCGGCAGCAAGAGGGCCAGCACCGATCAATCTCGCAGCGACGTAAGCCCCGCTGCCCGCGATCAACAAAAGCGCCGCGATGCTCGCCAGGAACGAGACGGACAGCGGGAAAAGGTAGCCGACCAGCGTTGGGAGCGCGAACGACTTGGACTCGAAGTTCAACATGAGAGGCATGCCGTCGCCCGAATAGTTGTTCCACAAAGGTAACTGGCCGTGGTGGACCGCCAACCAGTCGAGCGTGTTCCAGGGCACCTCTTGGGTGATGATGTCGCCGTTGACCGAGTTGTGGACGGCGAGGTGCGGCACGTAGGTCAGGTACGACAGCTGCCGCCCGATATCGGCCGGGCCGAACGAAAAACCGTCCTTCAGCGAGGGCGACAGGTAGGCGCCGACCACGAGGACCAGCCACGCCAGCCCAAGGGCGTCTCCGCGTCGGTGTGCCGTCAATTCGCCTCTTGCCTCGCCGCACTGCTTAGCACACGCGCCGAGCGGCTCTTGGCCCAGCGTGCGCACCACCAGTAGTCTCGACCCGTCATGCTGCTCGTCATCATCATCGTCGCCTGCGTCGCCTTCGTAGCGCTCGCAGGGATGGGCGGCTACACCGTGATCGCCAGGAGGCGCGAGCAGCGGGCTCTCCAGGCCCCGCCTCGCGGCCCGTCGCAGCCACCGTTGCCCCCGGGCCCGCAACCGTCGGCGCCGCACCCGTCTGGCCAACATCCATCCAGCCAACGTCCTACGAGCCAACACCCGGCCGGCCAACACGCTGCCACCGAGCAGCCGTCGGTGGCCGCAGCGCCGAGGGTTAAACCGGACCTGGCACTCGAGAAAGCCACCGTGGCCGAGCAGGCGCCTCAGGTGCTCGAACGGCCGAGGTTCCGGGACCGTCTCGGCAAGGCGAGGTCGTTGCTCGCGGACCAGCTGGCAGGGGTGCGTAAGCGGGGCAAGATCGACAAGCAGGCCTGGGACGAGCTCGAGGAGGCCCTGGTGCTGGCCGACGTCGGCATCCTGACGACCGACGAGTTGCTCAAGGGCCTCAAGGAGGGCACCCGCCGCGACGGTCTAGCTACCCCCGAGCAACTGGTTGACGCTCTGCGCGAAGAGCTGGTCCGTCGCCTCCAAGGGGAGCGTGAGCTGCACAGGGCCGCGGCTGGGACGACGACGGTGTGGCTATTCGTCGGGGTCAACGGGGTGGGCAAGACGACCACGATCGGCAAGGTGGCGATGCGTGAGGAGAGCGAAGGCAGGCGGGTGGTCCTTGCCGCCGGCGACACTTTCCGGGCGGCTGCGGCCGATCAGCTGGAGCTCTGGGCGGAGCGGGCTGGCGCCGGGTTCGTGCGGGGCAAGGAAGGGGGCGATCCGGGGGCGGTTGTCTTCGATGCCGTGCAGCACGCGAACGCCCGGCAAATCCCGCTGGTCTTGGCCGACACTGCCGGCCGGTTGCACAACAAGGTCAACCTGATGGAGGAGCTCAAGAAGGTCCGTCGGGTGGCAGACCGGCCGCCCGCTTGTGTCACCGAGGTGCTGCTGGTGCTGGACGCGACCACCGGCCAGAACGGCCTCGTACAGGCGCGTCAGTTCACCGAAGCGGTCGCTGTCACCGGTATTGTCCTGACCAAGCTGGACGGGACGGCCAAGGGCGGGATCGCCGTCGCGATCACGAGTGAGCTGGGCATACCCATCAAGCTGGTAGGGCTGGGCGAAGGGCCCGAGGACCTCGTGCCGTTCGACGCCCGCGAGTTCGTCGACGCGCTCCTCCCAGCTGACTGACTCAGTGGCTAATGCCTGACTAAGTGGCTAACGCCGGCGCTTCGGGCCGCGTGCCCGCAATGGTTTGAACCAGATGCGCTCGTAGCTCCGGCTCATCGGGTGCACCAACAGGGCAACTAGGGCCGCCGCGAAAATCAGGTTGATTACGACGTTGATCGCGGCCTGGAAAAACACAAGCCAGAAAAGCACATCGACCACGGCCACGGCCACGCCGCCCCAATAGCCGAGCTTCTTCTCGTTGGCAATGCCGAGCCCTGCGAAGATCGCAGGGATAGCAAGGAGCCCGAAGAACGGGATCCCCACCCCGACCAACACCTCGAGGATCCACAAACCCGCGAAGAAGTAAAGCAACATGTTGGCTGACAGCAGCGTCTGGGGATGGCTCCTATCGAGCCACTGGGTGTTAGGCACTACTACTCAGTGTGGCACTCGTGGGGCTGTCCAGTGTGGCACTGGCCCATGTTGCGCGGGCCGGAGGCCCTGGCCTTAGCGCGACCGAGCGCTCCCGGGACGCAAGCTGACCGCAGGCGGCGCTTATGTCGGTCCCCCTGTTGGCTCGAACCGTCGCGTTGACGCCGAGGTCCCTCAACCATTCGCGAAATGCTGCCACGGCGTGCGGCGGGGGCCCCAAGGTGGCGTACCCCGGGGTCGGGTTGAGCGGGATGAGGTTGACGTGGGCCCCGAAGGGCTGCGCGAGTTCGGCTAGCTCCGAAGCATCACGAGAGGTGTCGTTCACGCCGTCGATCAGTGCCCACTCGAACGAAAGTCGCCGTCCCTTCGCCGCCAGGTACTCCCCGCACGCTCTCATGAGCACCGCAATGGGGTAGCGGCGGTTGAGCGGGACGATCTGGTCACGGAGCTCGTCGCGGGCGGCGTGGAGGGAGACAGCGAGGTTGACGGGCAGGGCTTCGGTGGCGAGCCGGCGGATGCCGGGGACGACGCCTACGGTCGACAGCGTGATGTGGCGCGCCGAGATGCCTAGGTTGGAGTGCAGCAGCTGCACCGCCGCCCAGGTCCGGTCGTAGTTGGCCAGCGGCTCGCCCATGCCCATGAAGACGACATTGCCGAGCCGGCGGGGGAGCGCTTCGCGACGCGCCTCGACGACCTGTTCGACAATCTCTCCCACCGAGAGCTGGCGGTCGAAACCGGCCTGGCCGGTTGCGCAAAAACCGCAACCCATGGCACAGCCCGCCTGGCTCGAGACGCACACCGTCGCGCGGTCGGGGTAGAGCATCAGGACCGTCTCGATGCGCCGGCCGTCGGCAAGCCGCCAAAGCCATTTGGTCGTCTGGCCGTCGGAGGAGACCGAGCGTGAGACCTCGTGGAGGGCAGGTTCGAGCGCCGCCCCGAGCCGTTCACGCAGGCTCTTTGGCAGGTCGGTCATGTCGCCGGGGAGGAGGCCTCTTTCCCAGAGCCCTCTCCAGACCTGCTCAGTGCGGTAGCCTGGCTCGTCAGACAACAGTCTCGCTAGCTCGTCACGCCGCATGTCGAAGGCCCCTGGCACAGCCAGCCAGCCTAGGTCGGTATCTGTAGACGTAACCGAAGACGTAACTGAAGAGCTGTTAGGACGGACCTTGTACTCCGGGGCATAAGCCGAGCCACGGGTCGCCAAGTTAGGGATAGGTGAGCAATGAAGATCATGATCCTCGGGGGGGACGGCTTTTGCGGGTGGCCCACCTCGCTCCATCTTTCGGCGAAGGGCCACGACATCGTCATCGTCGACAACCTTTCGCGCAGGTCGATCGACATCGAGCTCGAGGTTGAGTCGCTGACCCCGATCAGGCCGATCGGTGAGCGGCTGCGGGTTTGGAAGGCTGCGACCGGGCGGGACATCAGTTTCGTCAACTTGGACCTGGCAACCCAGTACAGCCGGCTCCTCAGCCTGCTCCAAGACTTCCGGCCCGACGCGATCGTCCATTTCGCCGAGCAGCGGGCAGCGCCGTACTCGATGCGTTCCCCGAGGGCGAAGCGCTACACCGTCGACAACAATGTGCGCGGCACCCACAACCTGCTCTGCGCGCTCGCCGACGCCGAGCTCGATGCTGCCGTGGTGCACCTCGGGACAATGGGCGTCTACGGCTACGGTTGGTCCGGCTCAGCCCCGATACCCGAGGGCTACCTGGCCGTCAAGGTCCCGACCCCCGACGGCGAGCTGGTCCGGGAGATTCTCCACCCGGCCAACCCGGGCTCGGTGTACCACATGACCAAGACGCTCGACCAGCTGCTCTTCGCGTTTTACGCCAAGAACGACGGCGTCCGGATCACCGACCTCCACCAGGGGATCGTGTGGGGCACCCAGACCAACGAGACCGGGCTGGACGAACGCCTGGTCAACCGCTTCGACTACGACGGCGACTACGGCACCGTGCTCAACCGGTTCTTGATGCAGGCCGCGATCGGCCATCCCCTGACCGTCCACGGCACAGGGGGCCAGACGAGGGCATTCATCCACATCCGTGACACCGTGCGCTGTGTCGAGATAGCGATAAACAACCCTCCCGCGACGGGTGAGCGAGTGTCGGTGTTCAACCAGACGACCGAAGTCCACAAGGTGAAGGATCTGGCAGCGCTGATCTCGAAGCTCACGGGTGCCGAAGTTGTGATGTTGCCGAACCCCCGCAAGGAAGCCGCCGAGAACGACCTCGTGGTACAAAACGAGCGTTTCCTGTCGCTTGGGCTCAACCCGACGACTCTTTCGGAAGGCCTGCTCGAGGAGGTCCGTCTGATCGCCAGCAAGTACCGTGACCGGGTCGACACATCAAAGATCGTGGCCCGCTCTGTTTGGCGCAAGGGCATGGAAGTCGCACCTGACCTGCAGGTGAGCGTCCTGGCTGACGCCGCCGGCGCAGACCTCAAGGTTGAGAGCGGCCTCGAGGTCGACTAGTCGGGCCAGCCGGCGCGATGTCTCCGGTATACGCCGCAATGTCGCCTGTATAAGCACGGTCTATGTGGTTGAGGGTGAAGCCCAGGTCGACGTAGAGCTTGACCGCCCGCACGTTGCTCGCGTCCACGTAGAGCATGGCCTCGGTGGTCCCTTCATCTGCGAGGTAGTCGAGGCCGGCGAGGGTGAGCTGGCGGCCAAGGCCTCGGCCGGAAAAGTCGGGGTCCACTGCGATCACGTATATCTCGCCGAAAGACTGGCCGTGCTGGTCATGGAGCTTGGTCCAGCAAAACCCGGCGAGGCGGCCCTCTAGCTCATAAAGCAGGAAGCCTCGGGGGTCGAACCACGGCTGCGCCTCGCGCGCTTTCAGCGTCTCTTCGGTCCAGCCGCCCTGCTCAGGGTGCCAGCAAAAAGCCCGGTTGTTGACCTCTAACCAGGCCTGCTCGTCCTGGCCCGGCTTGAACGGCCTTGTTCGGAGCGTTGAGCGCTCTTGTGCGGGGAGCGACCTCCGCATCTGGTAGAGGGAGCGCCCGTGCGACAAGCCGGCATCTGCTGCCATCCGTTCGTGGTACGGGGCTGGCTGGCTCACCCACAGGTGCAGGTGCCCTCCGCCCTCTTTGGAGATCAGGTCGATCGCGCTGCGCACGAGGTCTGTAGCGACGGTGTTCCCAGGTGTGCGGTGGTGGGGGTCGACTACGACCTCTAGGGCCCAGCTAGGGCGGTCGCCGCCCCCATCAGGGCCAAGGTTCAGCTGGGCATAACCCACCGGGTGGGCGTGGCCGGGTTCCCACGCGACGAGGCCGGCAAAGCCTTCGCGCCCTCCCTGGACCAGGTCGAGCCAGGCATGTTCGCCGAGAGCGGGGTGCGCGTCGGCCTCGCTCGCAGCCTCCAGGAGGCCGGTGACAGCCGCAAGCTCTTCACTGTCGAGGTGGCGCATGACCCGGATATCGTGCACGTGCACGAAGCTAGCGGTCGCTAGCCTCGTGGCGTGTTGCCATCAGCCCGTCCGAGGTCTCCCGCTGGCCGGGCGAAGCTGGCCGCGGAGCGCTTGTCCGTCGAATACCCCGGCAGCGCGAAGGAACTCTGCGCACTGAAGTTCTCCACGCCTTGGGAACTACTGGTGGCGACGGTGCTGTCTGCACAGACGACCGACGAACAGGTGAACTCCGTGACGCCGGCCCTGTTCGGGCAGTACCCGGCCCCGGAGGACCTGGCCGCAGCCAGCCCTGAAACGGTAGAGGAGATCGTCCACCCGACCGGGTTTTTCCGTGTAAAAACAAAGAACATCATCGCGCTGGCAAGTGCGGTGTCCAGCAGGTTCGGTGGGGTCGTGCCGACGGCAATGGAGGACCTGGTGACCCTGCCCGGGGTCGGCCGCAAGACTGCGAACGTCTTGCTGAGCGTCGGCTTCGGTTTGCCGGGGTTGCCGGTCGACACCCATGTGGGCCGCCTCAGCCTGCTCCTGGGCCTCACCAAGCAGACCGACCCCGTCAAGGTCGAGGCCGAATTGTGCGCCATGCTCCCGAGCCGGGAGTGGGGCCGAATGAGCCTGCGCCTGATCCTGCACGGCCGGCGTGTTTGCATCGCCCGCCGGCCACAATGCGCCGAATGCGTGCTGGCGGACTTCTGCCCATCCGCCTTCCTGCCGTTCGCTCCTGTGGCTAAGCGCTAGCCTCGGCTCCTGCGGCTCGGGGCTACTAGTGCGGCCCCTGGGCCTTACGGGCTAGTGCCGCCCGGTTACAAGCCTCTCGAGCCTCCTGTTGGCGACGCCCAACGTGCGTTCGACCTCGAGCAGGTCGTTCCCGTAGCGCTCCTCCTCGCTTGGGGAGAGCTCCGCGATGATGCGGCCGACCCGATTGGTGAGCTCCCCAAGGGTGCTCGAAACAGCGGTAAGTTCCGCCCCAGCACTCATGGAGCCCCAGCATGCCAGGCGCCTGGCAATAGTGGGGTGCGGCGGGGGGCGGCATCCGCCGCCGCCTTCTCTTACGTAAGTAGTTCTGTGGCGGTCACGTGGCTGGATCTGTCGGAGTTGGGGCGGGAGGCCGATAGATTACGCCTACGTTTGTTGTCGAGCCAGCGCGCCGTTCCATGAGGTCGGTTTGCCGGACGGTCAGGACCACTACAGGACGGGAACGTTGCAAGCCATAACTCGCTCCAGCTACCGGGCGGCCCGACTTGCCGCTGGCACCGCACTAATCCTGGCGACGTCGTTTGTCGCCCAACCCATTGGCGTCGTGGCTGCAGCCGGTCGCACACCGGCGAGGCAGGCGAACGCCAAGCACGCCTCCAATCAAGCCAAGCGGGTCGCCCAGCAAGCGGAGCGGGCCTCGGAAAACGTGATACTGCTGCTAAAGGCGGCGTGTCCCGCGGTGGGCAAGGACGACTGCCGGCGTTGCCTGCCCGGCGCAGGCGGCAGTCCTGGCCGAGCTCAAGGCAGGCGGTGCGAGCGTGCTCTCCTCCACCACTTTGGTGGACTCCATAACCGCCGTCGTCAGCCCTGCCCTGGCGAGCGCTCTTGGCAGCTCCCGAGCGATTTCTCAGGTCGTCCCGGACACGAGGCTCAGCCTGGCCCCAGTTGGCTCCGCCACCCCTATCGCCGCCACCCCTATCGCCGCCACCCCTATCGCCGCCACACCAGCCGCCTCGCAGGTCGCCGCTCCGGCCAATAGCCCCGGGCCGACAGCAAAGCCGGTGCTGCACGCGCACGCCATCGCACCGGCAAGTCAGATCTGCGGCACACGCTCGGATCCCGAGCTGGACCCGGAAGCGCTCAAAGACATCAACGCCAACCAGGCCCGGGCAATAGGCATCGACGGGTCCGGGGTGACAGTCGCCGTCGTGGCAGATGGGCTTGACCCGACGAACCCCGACTTCGTGCGCAACGCTGCTTACGGCCAGGCGGGCACGCCCGTGATCACCCAGTACCTCGACTTTTCCGGGGACGGCACGGCAGCGACGACCGATGGCGCGGAAGCTTTCGGCGACGCGAGCTCGATCGTTGCCCAGGGCAACAAGGCCTATAACCTCGCCCAGTACGTGAACCCCGACCTGGGATCGGCCTTCCCGAAGAGCGGGTGCTGGGTCAAGATCGTCGGGGTGGCGCCAGGGGCATCCCTGTTGGTGCTGAAGGTCATCGGCAACGCCCAAGGCGCAACCACCTCGAGCATCGTCCAAGCGGTGCAGTATGCCGTGCAACATGGGGCCAAGGTCATAAACGAGTCTCTCGGCTCAGGAGACTTCCCCGACACAGCCCTTGACGTCTTTCGCGATGCTGACGAAGCGGCTGTGGCTGCCGGGGTCACAGTGGTCGTAAGCTCGGGCGACGCCGGCCTCACGAGCACGATCGGGTCGCCTGCCACGGACCCCGACGTCATCAGCGTTGGCGCCACCACCAACTTCCGCGACTACGCACAGAGCGACGAGGGCGGCTTCTACAACCCCGTCGTGGGCAACGGCACCTGGCTCAGTAACAACGTGGCCTCTTTCTCCTCAGGCGGTTACAGCCAGTCCGGCGGTACCGTCGACCTCGTCGCCCCTGGCGACTCCAACTGGGCACTGTGTTCGACCGACCCCAAGCGCTACACAGGCTGTGCCGACAGCTTCAAGGGCAAGGACATCGGGGTACAGAGCTTTGGTGGGACGAGCGAGGCGGCCCCGCTAACTGCAGCGGCAGCTGCCGATGTCATACAGGCCTACTCCAGGACTCACGGCGGCGTGGATCCTTCGCCGGCGGTTGTCAAGGAGATCCTGTGCAGCACTGCCACTGACATCGGTTCTCCTGCTTACGAACAAGGCGCGGGCCTGCTCAACGTCCTCGGCGCTGTCAAGCTTGCCGAGTCGTTGCCGGCGCCGGTCGCCCCCACCACGACGACAACGACGGCCCCGGCCACAACGACGACCACAACGGGCCCGGCCGCAACGACGACCACAACCGTCGCCACCACAACGTCCACGAGCACAACCACGACCACTGCAGTCCCGTCTCCCCTGCGGGTGAGCCCTGACGCAACCAGCCCTGACGCAACCAGCCCCGACGCAACGCGGCCTGATGCAACCAGCCCCGACGCAACGCGGCCTGATGCGACCAAGCCGGACGCGACCGCTTTGCGCCCCCCTTCCGGGACTCTTCTGATCAGCCCAAATCAGGTAAATGTCGTGGGCCTGCCCGGCGCCACCAGCACCCAGCAGGTGTCCCTGACCAACACCGGCTCGGCGGCAATGACGGTTGGGCTTTCGACCCGAACGCTCTCGCACAAGGTCTACGACAACGGGGTGCGGGAGTTCACCATCGACCCCCTGACGCCGACGACGAACATGGGGGCGTTCCCAATTTGGAGCGGGGTTACCGAGGTGTACCAGACCGAGACTTTCAAGGTCCCGGCGGCGAGCGGTTCCCGCCTTGTTTTCGACGCGGACTACCAGGACACCGGTCAGAACTCGGTCCTGCACGTAGCCCTCTTCGACCCGAGCGGCACCTATGCCGGCTATTCCGACCCCCAGGGCCTGGGCGACTACGGGGAAGTCGAAGTGACCAACCCGCCAGCCGGTCAATGGACAGCGCTGTTTTTCACCGAGCAGAACGGCGCAGTCAAGGGGGGCATCGGGACCAGCGGGATGGTGCAGTGGGACGCCAGCACCTGGCGGTATACGAGCGCGGCGGCGATCAGCCCCTCCTCGTTGACCATCGCTCCTGGCGCGACTGCCACTGCCGCCATGTCTATAACCGACCCTCGTTTGGCCGGCGACACCAGTGAGTCCATCGTCGTGTCGTCGGCCGGCGGTCAGACCACGGTGCCGGTTACCGTGCGGACGACCATCGATGTCGGTGCCAGGGGCGGTAATTTCAAAGGGGTGCTCACGGGCGGCAACGGGCGCGCCGGCGTCGAAGCTGAGACAAATACGTACTTTTTCCAGGTCCCTCCGGGTGAAACGGACCTCGATGCCACTGTTGCCCTCGGCTCCGACCCGAACGAGCACCTGATCGGGTTCATGGTGTCGCCAGGGGGCCAGCAGCTCGGTTACTCGGGCAACGACACGTTCGTGCCGTCGGGCAGCAGCGCGGAGCCGAAGGCCGCGTACACCCTTGTCCCTGGGGCAACTCCTTATCTGCAGATGTACGCGGTCGCCCCGCAGGCCGGTCAGTGGGAACTGGTCCTGCAGTGGACGAACCCCGTTACGGGCAACGAGCTGACCGAGCCGTTCTCGGGCAGCATCCAGTTCAACCAGGTCCACGCGAGCGGCAAGGGCCTGCCGAGCTCCGCATCGGCCAGGCTGGCGCAGGGCCAGACCACTTTCTTCCAGGTTGACGTTGCGAACTCTGGAGTAGCCCCCGAGGCCTATTTCGTGGATCCCAGGCTTGACAAGACCACCACGATGACGCTGCCTGATCTCAACCCCCGCAACATCGCCGACCTTCTCGAGCTGCCTCTGGGCGCCGGGCTCAGTTATCCGCTGTACCTGGTGCCGACCGGCACGACCCAGTTGAACGCAACGGTGCAGCGCCTGGCAGGGACAGGGAATGTGTCCTTCGACCTGGACCACTTCATCGGCGACCCCGACGTGTCCCCTGTTGTCGCGGCCGCCACTGTCAGTGGCTCGACGGGCACCAATACCGAAAGCGTGAGCCTGACCTCCCCCGAGGTAAGCCCAGGGCTCTGGCCCTTGGCCCCCAAGAGGTCGGCCCTCTCCCGCGGGGGCGCGCCCAAAGAAGTAGCGCTTGCCACCGTCACCGCTGTCACCCAGGCCTTCGACCCAGCGGTGCGCTCCGACACCGACGACCTGTGGCACGTGGGCATCAGCTCCTCCCACTTCCGTTACCTCGGGCCAGGCCAGAGCGTGGCGATCCTGGTAGCCATCAAACCGACAGCACCGGTAGGTACCGTAGTCACGGGAACGCTCTACATCGACGACTTCACCCTCGACTTCTTCAGCCCGACCGGTGACGTGCTGCCGGATGCCGATGAAGTGGCCGCAGTGCCCTACTCCTACACGGTCGTAGCTCCCGGAGGGCCCATAGCTCCCTGAGTGCCCAGTCGGCCGCACTAGCCGGCCGCGGCCAATTGCCCCCGGCCGCGACCGCTGCCCTCGCTAGCATCGTCCTAATGGCACAGTTGCTCACCAGGCTTGACTTGCGCGGGGTCAGTGGAGATCTGCGAGCCCTGCTGCCCGGGCCAAGGCCGTGGAGGAGGGCCCTGTTCAGGTGGTGAAAGAGATCCTGGCAGCTGTGAAGGCGCGCGGGGATAAGGCGGTGGCCGAGCTGACGCAGCGCTTTGACGGCGTCGTGCCGCCATCGTTGCGTGTACCGCCGGAGGAAATAGCAGCCGCCGCCGAACAGATCTCTCCGGACCTGCGTACCGCTCTCGAGGAAGCGGCCCGTGCCATAAGGGATTTCCACGAGGCCGAGCTCGTCGCCCACCACGGTTTCGAGCACGCGGGGACAGATGGCATCGTCACGCGCGAGCTCCTCGTGCCCGTTGACAGGGCCGGTTGCTACGTCCCCGGTGGGAGGGCGCCGCTCGCTTCGACCGTGCTCATGACCGCCATACTCGCCAAGGTCGCCGGCGTGGCAGAAGTAGTCGTTTGTTCACCACCTGGCCCCAGCGGGCATGTGAGCGCAGCTGTGCTGGCTGCGGCGGCCGTTGCCGGCGTCGACGAGGTCTACGCGGTGGGCGGGGCGCAGGCGATCGCGGCGATGGCTTATGGCACCGCGACCCTGCGCCCGGTCGACGTCATCGTGGGCCCTGGCAACCTGTACGTCGCGACGGCGCAACGCCTGGTCGCACAGGAAGGTGCGGTAGGGGTGCCCTCGGCGTTTGCCGGCCCCTCCGAGGTGGTGGTGGTCGCGGACGGGAGCGCCCCCGCTGAGTACGCCGCGCTTGACCTTGTCGTGCAGGCCGAGCACGGGCCGGACGGGCTGGCCTGGCTCGTCAGCTGGTCAGAAGAGGTTGCCGAAGCTATCGAGCAGGCGGTTGAGCGGTTCGTGGCCGAGTCGCCACGCCGCCAAGAGGTGACCGCGACGCTCGCCCAAGGCGGGTGGTCGGTGCTCGTGGACGGTCCTGCCCAGGCGATCGATGTTTGCAACGTGGTGGCTCCCGAACACCTGGAACTGATGACCGCCGATCCCGAGGCGCTCGTCCCGCTGGTAAAGGCAGCCGGCGCCGTCTTCTGCGGGCCATGGGCCCCGGCCAGCGTCGGGGACTACGTGGCCGGTCCAAGCCACGTCCTCCCCACCGCGCGCAGTGCGAGGTTCTCGAGCGCTCTCGGCACCCCGGATTTCTTGAAGCGTGTCCACGTCGTGAGGCTCGACCAGCAGGCACTTCGCCGGGTCGCCGCCCACGTGGCCGCTATCGCGCGGGCCGAAGGTCTCGCGGCGCACGCAGAGTCGGTATCTTGCCGGGTGGGCGAAGGTGCCCGGGCGGCCCCGATCGCCTCGTCGGCCCCGATGGCCCCGATGGCCCCGGTGACACGGTGACCCCGCAAGCCAGCCCGGCTCGTGCGTTCCCCGAGCCGCGCGCAGATTTGGGCCTTCGCGAGGGCTACCACTCTCCCCAGGTCCCCGTAGAGGTGCGGCTCAATACCAACGAATCGCCGTACCCCCCGCCGCCCGAGTTTTTGGAGGCTCTTGTCGCCCAGGCCCGCGACATCGCCTATAACCGTTACCCGGACCGCTCGGCGCGGGCCTTGCGGGAGGCATTAGCCGAGTTGCACCGAGTCGGCCCGGAACAGGTTTTCGCTGCCAACGGCTCAAACGAGGTGCTCCAGTCCATATGCCTGGCATACGGGGGCGCCGGGCGAAAAGCGGCTATGTTCGAGCCGACTTACGCTCTCCATTCCCACATAGCGCACCTCACCGGCACAGAGACGGTGCAAGGCAAGCGGCGACCCGATTTCACCCTCGATACCGATGCGGCTATCGAGCTGATATCGACGCAGCACCCGTCGATTGTTTTCCTCTGCTCCCCGAACAACCCGACCGGGTTGGCAGAAGACGCGTCCACCGTGTCAGCAGTCCTCGCTGCGGCGCTCAGAGAAGAGCCCAGCGCCCTCGTGGTCGTCGATGAGGCCTACGGCCAGTTCGCTGCTTGGTCTGCCCTCGAGCTCGTTAGCGAGGGGGTGCCGCTCGCGGTTGTCCGTACGTATTCGAAAACCTGGTCGATGGCGGCGCTCCGCCTTGGCTATGTCGTCGCTCCTTCTGCGGTGGTAAAGGTGTTGGAGCGCGTGGCGCTGCCCTATCACCTGGATGCACTGAAACAAGCTGCGGGGCGGCTGGCGTTGCAATTTTCCGAACAGATGGAAAGCCGCGTGGCGTCGGTAGTCGCCGAGCGCGACCGGATTATCCGCGAGCTTTCCAAAATGCCCGTGCGAGTATGGCCGTCGCAGGCGAATTTCGTGCTGTGGCGCCCGGAAAGCCGCAGCGGGGCCGAAACCTGGGAAGCTCTGGTGCAACGTTCCGTTCTGGTGCGTGACACCTCGAGCTGGCCCGGCCTTGGCGGGTGCCTACGTACCACGGTAGGGACGAGAGAAGAAAACGACAAGTTCCTGTCTGCTTTGGAAGAGGTGCTGAAGTGACCAAGGTGCTGAAGTGACCAAGGTGCCAGTCTCATGAGCCGGTCTGTGTCCAAAGAGCGCGCCACGAAGGAGACGCAGATCTCTTTGAGGCTGGGTATCGACGGCCCCGCACAGGTAGAAGTCACCACAGGGCTGCCGTTTTTCGACCACATGCTCTCCCAGCTCGGCGGCCACGCCGGGTTCGACCTCTCGTTGAAGGCCACGGGTGACCTCGCAGTCGACGCTCATCACACCGTTGAGGACGTCGGTATCGTCCTAGGTGAGGCCCTCCATGACGCGCTCGGGGATAAGTTAGGCGTGAGGCGCTTCGCCTCGATCGCCGTGCCGCTCGACGAGGCTTTGATCGAGGTGGCGCTTGACCTTTCGGGCCGCCCGTTCTTCGTTTACGAGGTGGACCCCGGCGCCGGGGGAGAGGCGTACCCGATCGGAGACCCGCCTTTCGACCCGCAGCTTGCCGAGGAGTTCTGGCGGGCCTTTTGTACTTCTGCGGCGATAACCCTCCATATGAGGATGAGCAGTGGCCGCAATACCCACCATATCCTCGAGGCAAGTTTCAAGGCAGTCGCTCGGGCGTTGCGCGACGCTGTGAGGGTGGAGGGCGGCGGGGTGCCTTCGACAAAGGGCGTTCTTGGGTGAAGCCGTTCGTAGCGGTCGTCGATTATGGGATCGGCAACCTGCGCTCAGCTGAAAAAGCTCTTTGCAAGGTTGGTGCCGATGCTCGCCTTGTGACCAGCTCAGCCGAGATCGCTAGAGCCGATGGCGTCGTGCTGCCCGGGGTGGGCAATTTTGGCCGTTGTAGCGAGGCTCTGTCGTTCAGCGGGCTCTGGCGGGCAACCCTTGACGCAGCCACTTCGGGACGCCCGTTCCTCGGGATTTGCGTCGGGATGCAACTCCTCTACGAGGAGTCAGAGGAGTCGCCCGGTGTCCCAGGTCTCAATATTTTCGAAGGGACCGTCGCGCTGCTGCCTGCTGGAGTGAGGCGCCCGCAGATGCAATGGAACCTCCTTGACGTGCGAGCAGGGGGCCGGCTTCTTGCTGGCTACGAACACAACGCCTGGGCCTATTTCGTTCACTCGTACGCGCCGCCAATTGGTGAGGAGACTGTGGCGATTTGCGACTATGGAGGCTCGGTCGCAGCAGCCGCGGAACGCGGCACCGTGTGGGCCACCCAGTTCCACCCGGAGAAATCCTCGACCGTTGGTCTTGGCATAATTGCCAATTTCGTGTGCGCTTGCTCGTAGCCATGGAACTCTTCCCGGCGATAGACCTGCGAGCGGGGCGGTGCGTGCGCCTGGCGGAAGGCGATTTCGGTCGCGAGACCGTTTACGGCGCTGACCCCGCAGAGCGCGCGCAGGCCTTTGAGGCGGGCGGTGCCCGCTGGCTCCACGTGGTCGACCTCGACGCCGCCAGGACAGGTGTGGCCAGCAACCGGCAGGTGGTGGCGGAGATAGCGGCGGCAGTCGGGATCCCTGTCCAGGCCGGAGGGGGAGTCCGCAGCCCCGCCGACGCGGCTGAGCTGCTCGACGCCGGGATTGCCCGAGTGGTTGTCGGCACAGCAGCTGTGCTGCAGGTGGGGTTCCTGGCCGAGATCGCACAGCAGTGGCCCGGGCGGGTCGCCGCCGGCGTCGACCACCGCAACGGTGAGGTAAGGGTAAAGGGATGGACGGAAGGTTCCGGCCGCGACGTAGCCAGCGTCGTGGGCGAGCTCGCAGCAGCGGGAGCTGCCGCGGTCATCGTGACCGAGATCTCGCGCGACGGGCTGTTGCTCGGACCTGACCTGGCCGGCTATCGCGCCCTGCTGAGGACCTGTGAAGTACCCCTGATCGCATCTGGCGGGACTGGGTCGCTTGACGACCTTCGCCGCCTGGCCCGCTTGCAGGTTGCTGGCCGGCGCCTTGCCGGAGCGATAGTGGGCCGCGCTATCTATGAGGGACGCTTCAGTGTCCCCGACGCGGTGGCCGCCTCGCGCGGGGTGCCCACATGAGACCGGTATGAGAACGGTATGAGGGCCGTGCGAGTGGTCCCCTGCCTTGACGTAGACGGCGGAAGGGTGGTCAAAGGGGTGCGCTTCGCGGGGCTCCGCGACGCCGGCGACCCGGTGGAGCTCGCCGCTCGTTACGACGCCGAGGGTGCTGACGAGATCGTGTTCTACGACATAACTGCCTCCGCCGAACGGCGCGAGACGATGCTGGATGTCGTCTCGCGTACCGCAGAGCAGGTTTTCATACCGCTCACCGTGGGCGGCGGTGTCCGTACGCTCGAGGACGCGCGGCGCCTGCTGCGCCTTGGCGCCGACAAGGTGAGCGTCAACTCCGCCGCCGTCGCGCGACCCGAGCTCGTTCGCGAGATCTCTGACACGTTCGGTGCCCAGTGCGCCGTCGTCGGCGTGGACATGCGCCGCAAGCCGGGCTCAGAGCCCGCCTGGGAGGTTTATATCCACGGTGGGCGCGTGCCGACCGGTGTCGATGTCATGGAATGGGTGGCCAAGTGCGAGAAGCTCGGCGCGGGAGAGCTCGTGCTCAACTCGATGGACCGGGACGGGACGCGGCAGGGTTACGACCTCGAGCTGACCCGCAAGGTGGTCGAGGCGACCGGGATCCCCGTTGTAGCCAGCGGAGGGGTCGGCACCCTTGCCGACCTGGTGGACGGCGCCGTCGTCGGGTTAGCCGATGCCGTGTTGGCAGCGTCCATATTCCACTTCGGGGAAGCGACTATTGCCGACGCCAAGGCCGCGCTCTCAGCAGCCGGTGTGACCGTCCGGCCGGTAGCGCGCTAGCTTGCCGGAGGTGACCCCCAATGACGAGCCCGGCGAGCCGAAGCAGGCGATCCAGATGCTCACCGACCGGGTGCTCGTGCAGGTCCCGAAGTCGGAGGGGGAGCGACGGAGCAAGTCCGGCATCCTCATCCCTGCGACAGCGGAGATCCCCCGGCGCCTCAGTTGGGCCGAGGTCGTCGCGACCGGCCCCCACGTGAGAGCTATAAAGCCGGGCGACCACGTGTTGTTCAACCCGGAGGACCGCTTCGAGGTGGAGGTACAGGGCGACAACTACCTGATCCTGCGGGAGCGCGACATCCATGCGGTGGCGGCGGAAAGGGTTACGGATAGCACGGGGTTATATCTCTGAGGAACATCTCGCCGGAGGTTATGCGATGAGCGGAGTGCGGCTTTTGGTAGGGACGAGGAAGGGAGCCTTCGTGCTCACCTCCGATGGCAGTCGACAGAGCTGGCAGGTGGAGGGGCCCACTTCGCCGGGTGGGAGATTTACCACCTGAAAGGGTCGCCGGCCGACCCGGAGCGGCTTTACGCTTCCCAGTCCAGCGGGTGGTTCGGCCAGCTGGTGCAGCGCTCCGACGATGGTGGGAAGACCTGGGCCCCGGTGGGGCACGATTTCGCTTACGAAGGAGAGACAGGGACGCACCCTTGGTACGACGGGACCGCGAGGCCCTGGGAGTTCACCCGCATCTGGCACCTGGAGCCGTCTCTCGACGATCCCGCCACTGTCTACGCCGGCGCCCAGGACGCGGCGCTGTTCCGCTCGAGCGACAGCGGGCAGACTTGGCAGGAAATGGTGGGCCTGCGCGGCCACCCGACGGCTCCGACGTGGCAACCGGGCGCCGGCGGTCTCTGCCTCCACACGATCATCCTCGGCCCTGAGGACCCCTCGAGGATGTTCGTCGCGATCTCCGCCGCAGGCGTGTTCCGTAGCGTTGATGCAGGTGAGACCTGGCGGCCCGCCAACCACGGCCTGAGCTCAGAAGGGGTCCTGCCAGATCCAGACGCGGATGTCGGGCACTGTGTGCACCGCATCGCGCTGCACCCGTCGCGCCCGGACGTGCTGTTCATGCAGAAGCACTGGGATGTGATGCGCAGCGACGACGCCGGCAACTCGTGGCACGACGTGGGCGAGGGGCTTCCTTCCGACTTCGGCTTCTGCATAGACGTGCACGCCCACGAGCCCGAGACCGTCTATGTCGTCCCGATAACAAGCGACTCGCTGCACTACCCCCCTGAGGGCAAGCTCCGGGTCTACCGTAGCCGTACCGGTGGCAACGAGTGGGAGCCTCTTACCGATGGGCTGCCCCAGCAAAACTGCTACGTGAACGTTTACCGCGACGCGATGGCTGTTGACTCCCTGGACCCTTGTGGCGTCTATTTCGGCACCACTGGCGGCCAGGTCTATGCGTCCGCCGATGCCGGTGACAGCTGGGCGGCTGCTGTGCACGACCTCCCCGCGGTCCTGTCGGTCGAGGCCCAAACCTTGCCATGAGCTGGCTGGTCCGCGTCCGCCTGCCGGCGCAGCTGCGCACCCTGGCCGGGGTGGCCCCGAGGTCCTGGTGGAGGTTAACGGCCCCGTGACGCAGCGCTCGGTCCTCCGCGCGTTGGAGCAGCACTACCCCGTACTGCTTGGGACCATCCGCGACCGCAATACCGCGAAACGCCGGCCGTTTATCAGGTTTTTTGCGGGCGAGGCCGATCTGTCGAATGAGGCCCCGGACGAGTTGCTACCAAACGCCGTGGCCCGCGGTGCTGAAGTGTTCGTTGTCGTCGGTGCCATGGCCGGCGGTTAGGAGCATCCCGGCGGCGGTCGCTTAGCATGGGACGATGCCAGTTACGACTCCTATCGTCCCCACGCCCGAACAGCTAGCTTCAGTCACCTACAACGTGGACGGCCTGGTGCCCGCGATCGTCCAGGAGCACGCCACGGGCGAGGTGTTGATGATGGCCTGGATGAACGAGGGCACGTTGCGGGAAACGCTCGAATCGGGCCGCACCGTCTTCTGGTCGCGCAGCCGACAGGCCCGCTGGCGCAAGGGCGACACATCGGGCGACCGCCAGTTCGTGCGGGCCGCTTATTACGACTGCGACGGGGACACCCTGCTTTTCGTGGTCGAGCAGGAGGGTGCGGGCGCTTGCCACACCGGGGCCCGCAGCTGCTTCTACAGCAGTTTCGGGCCAGACGAGGTCGCTCAGCCTGGCGACCAGTAATGGGCGATCAGTAGTGGGCAACACGTAATGGGCGACAAGTGAGCGGGGGGGCTCACCCGAGCAGGGACGAGTTCGTCTCCTTGGCGCGGGAGTGGAGCATCGTCCCGGTATGGCGGGAGCTCCTGGCCGATCTGACCACGCCCGTCGCTGCTTACGCTCGCTTGGTGCAGGACGAGCCAGGGTTCCTCCTGGAGTCGGTCGAGCACGCCGGGACTTGGGGGCGCTGGTCGTTCATAGGCCGCCGCCCGTCGGCAACGATGACGCTGCGCGACGGGAGGGTTTCGGTGGAAGGCTCGCTCCCAGAGGGCGTTCCCACCGACAGCGGGATCCTGGCGGCCATTGAGGCCGTGCTTTCTCATTACCAGGCCCCGTCCCTGCCCGGGCTGCCTCCCCTCCACGGCGGACTTGTCGGCTACCTGGGCTACGACGTCGTCCGTGAGATCGAACGGTTGCCCGGTGCGCCGACCGACGAGCTCGGTTACCCCGACGCCATCGTCGGGGTCGTCGGCCAGATTGCCGCCTACGACGCTTGGCGCCAGCGGGTGACCCTGGTGGAGGCCGTGCCCATCCCGGCGGGTGCGACCACCGCGGACGCCCACGACCTCTACGACGGGGCGCTCCTGCGATTGGAGAGCTTTGCAGCCGAGGGCGCCAAGCCGATCGAAGAGCCGGTCATAGATCCCCCTGAGCGCGACGACGAGGTCCCTGTTGTGCAACGGCGGACCTCGGCCCAGCTTTACGCTGCGGCTGTCGAGGCGGCCCGGGAGTACATTTTCGCTGGCGACATCTTCCAGGTCGTGCTGGCACAGCGTTTCGACCTGGAGCTCGGTGCTCGGCCGCTCGACCTTTACCGCTCACTGCGCCAGGTCAACCCGAGCCCCTACATGTACCTCCTGCAGTACCCCGAGCTGGCCATCGTGGGCTCCTCGCCCGAGCCGATGGTGCGGGTGCGCGACGGAAGGGTGATCTCTCGCCCGATCGCCGGGACACGCCGACGGGGCCGGACCGAGGCGGACGACCGCCTCCTGGCCGCGGAGCTGTCGGAGCACCCCAAGGAACGGGCCGAGCACGTCATGCTTGTGGACCTCGCTCGCAACGACGTAGGCAAAGTGGTCGAGTTCGGTTCTGAGACCGTCGACGAACTGATGACCCTGGAGCGCTATAGCCACGTCATGCACCTGACATCGCAGGTGTCGGGACGCCTTAGGCCCGGTCTTGGGCCGGTGGACGTGCTGAGGGCGACCCTGCCCGCCGGTACCGTCTCGGGCGCGCCCAAGGTGAGGGCTATGCAAATAATCGACGAGCTGGAGCCGGCCCGGCGGGGCCCGTACGCAGGGGTGGTGGGCTATATCGACTTCTCGGGCAATGTGGACACCGCCATCGCCATCCGCACCATGCTGGTCGGGGCCGACGGGCGCGCCAGCGTCGAGGCGGGCGCCGGGATAGTCGCCGACAGTGTCGCCGAAGACGAGGACCTCGAGTGCCGCAACAAGGCTGCCGCGCTGCTCGCCGCGGTTGGCGGGGCGCGCCGGATCGCGGCCGCCCGCGCAGCAGCTGAGCCGAGCGCGAGCCGCTCGTGAGCAGTCTCGTGAGCAGTCTCGTGAGCCGCTCGTGAGCCCGAGGGTGGCTGGCGATGAGCCCGTGGTGAGCGCCACCGCGGGCCTGGACGACGGTTACTCGGCACTGCGGGACGGGTTCGCAGCGCTGCGCCTCGAGCGTGACGTCGTAAGGGTCTGCGGACCGGACGCGGAAAGTTACCTGCAGGGCCAAACGAGCCAGGATGTTGCCAAGTTGGGCGACGGTGACTGGGCATGGGCGATGGTGCTGCAGCCACAGGGCAAATTGGACGCCTTCGTCCGGGTCTCGCGGCGCGGACCTGACGAGTTCCTCTTGGACAGCGACGCCGGCATGGGCCCGGCCCTTGTGGCCAGGCTAGGCCGCTTCAAATTGAGGACCAAGGTGGACATCGACCAGCTCAATTGGCAGGTTGTGGCGGTGCGGGGGACGGCTCGGCCGGAGCCGCCCGCCACGCCGAGCGAGAGCGGTGCAGCCGGGGGCGTTGCCTCTGCCGCCGTCGCCTTCGAATGGGCCGTCCCCTTCGAATGGGGCGGGCTCGCGGGCTATGACCTGTTCGGCCCTATTGTCGAGATGCCGCTCGGGGCCACGCTCGTTGATGCCGCTGCGTACGAGGCAGTACGGGTCGAGTCCGGCTTCCCGCGCCACGGCGACGAACTGGACGACCGCACGATACCTGCCGAAGCCGGGCTCGTCGAGGCGTCGGTTAGTTTCACCAAGGGCTGTTACACCGGCCAGGAGCTGGTCGCCAGGATCGACTCCCGGGGCAGCAACGTGCCCCGCCGCTTGCGGGGCCTGCTCCTTTCGGGGCCGGCAGAGGGGCGCGCGCGGCTTGTCGACCTCGCAGCGGCCGGGGCGCCAGAAGATCGGGGGAGCGCCGGCAAAGATGTCGGCCGGCTGACCAGCGTTGCTCGTTCTCCGCGCCTTGGATGGGTCGGTCTTGGTTATGTCGGCCGGTCCGTCGAGTTGGGGGCGACGCTCGCGGTGAGGGACGCGGGAGGCGAGGGCGGCGACGTGCAAGCACGCGTGCAGGTCCTTCCGCTCGGCGGGCGCTGAGGCGCTCACCAACCAACGGGGTGGGCGTAGTCGCCGGGGCCCAAACCGAGAGGTCCCGAAGAAGGCGGGTCGACCTGGGCGCCGCGCACCGGCGCAAGTCCGTCGATGCCCTGGCGATGTACGCCTTCGTCGCCCTCGGGCTGCCGGACGGGATGTTGGGCACAGCATGGCCCTCGGTCCGCCATAGCTTCCACGTCCCGCTCGAGGACCTCGGGCTGGTACTGCTGGCCGGCACCGTCGGCGCCGTAGCCGTTTCGGCCGTATCGGGGCTCGTGATCGCGCGGCTCGGCATTGCAGGGACCCTCATGCTCGGTGGAGCGGTGGCTGCCCTCGGCGCCCTCGGCCTCATCGTGTCGCCTGCGTTCTGGGCTTTCGTTGTTGCGGGGACGGCCATCGGGGTTGCGGCTGCATTCATCGACGGTTCGATCAATTCGGCCATCGCGCTCGCGGGGCGCAACAGGCTTCTCAACATCGTGCACGGTTGCTACGGCCTCGGCACAACCGTCGGGCCGTTGATTGTGACGGCGGCTGTCCTTGCTGTGTCCTGGCGCCCGGCGTACGGGTTCCTCTTCGTTGCGGACATAGCGCTTGTCGCCGGGTGGTGGCTGGCCGGGCGACACGCCGCCGACGTTGTTTCGACCGCCGACGTTGTTTCGGCCGCCGACGTTGCTCCGGCCGCCGGCGTTGCTCCGGCCGCTCCGCCACCGATGCCCCCGTCGCTCGCACCAACGCCGGCCGCGCCGGCACCGGGTGAGACATCGCCGGCTACACGCCTGACAAGGGCCCGCCTCGCCACCGTTGTCGCCCTGGGCCTGTTCGTGTTCATGGTTTACACAGGCTTTGAGGCCTCGGCTGGGCAGTGGGCGGCGAGCTTCGACCGGGGCCCGCTCCACCTCGGCGCCGGTGCAACGGGGTTGGCGACGTTCGGCTACTGGGGAGCGCTGACGCTTGCCCGCTTCGGGCTAGCGGTCCCACGGCGAAGAATTGCGCCGTTGGCCGTGGTGCGCTGGGGGTGCGCGATCGCCACAGTAGGAGCCGCGCTGGTCTGGTGGAGGCCCGCCACGGTGGTTGCCCTGTTGGGGCTCGTCATCATCGGAGGGGCGCTCGCTGGAGTGTTCCCGGCCCTTGTCGCACTGACCCCTGAAAGGGTCGGGGAAGAAATGGCCCGGCACGTGATCGGATGGCAGATCGGAGCGGCATGGATAGGCGGTGCGGGGATCTCCGCTGCCTTCGGGGTCGTTTTCCAGCACTACGGCCTCAAAAACTTCGGCCCAGCCCTGATGGTGGTTGCTGCACTGCTGATAGTCGGCGCGGTCGGGCTGGAACGCGTGTCCGTCCCTGCGGCCCTCCGATGACACAGGGACCAGCTCTGCTTGTAGTCATCGCCGGCACTGGCACCGAGGTCGGAAAGACCTGGGTCGGCTGCCAGCTCGCGAGGGAGCTGCGCGCCGGAGGGCTGCGGGTAGCGGCCCGCAAGCCAGCTCAGTCTTTTGACCCTGCCGACGGGCTCACCGACGCTGACCGCCTGGCGGAGGCCACAACGGAAAAAGCGACCGATGTATGCCCGAACCATCGCTGGTACCCCAAAGCGATGGCCCCGCCCATGGCGGCTGAGCACCTGGGCCTACCGCCGTTCACTCTGGTTGACCTGGTCTCGGAGCTGAAGTGGCCGTCAGAGGCCGATGTCGGCTTGGTCGAACTGGCTGGTGGGGCCGGAGCTCCGCTAGCCACCGATGGGGACTGTGCCGACCTGGTACGGCTGCTCCGCCCCGACCTGGTCGTACTGGTGACCGGTGCTGGCCTGGGCATTTTGAGCGACGTGCGCCTTGCAGCCAGAGCGCTCGGGGCGCAGCGGATGATCGTATACCTCAACCTCTTCGACCCCGCTCAGGAGCTGCACGAACGCAACCGCCAGTGGTTGGCCCAGCGAGACAACATGGTCGTGACGGTTAACCCTCACCAATTGGCCGAGGCTGTGGCCGCTTTCAAGCGTGGTCGAGCTGGTCCAGGGCTCAGCTGACAACGGCCCAGCCGACCAGAGCTGGCTAATCCGCGCTCATCGTCCAGCGCACCCGCTGGGAGGCACCCGGTGCGAGCCGGATGAGCCCGAGCCCATTGTTGAAGGCATCGGGAGCACAGGTGTAGGGCTCGATCGCCACGCCTTCGCGCTGGTGCGACGCCAGGGTGTCGCCTGTGAACAGCTGAACGAACTTTATTGGTTCGTCGTACTTGCACGTGACCGAAAAGCTGCCGTCATGCGCCCGCAGATTGGTGATGGCTCGTCCCTCGTCGTCCCGGGCGAGGTCAGTCAGCGTGACGTCGAGTGGGCTCGTCCCGATCGTCCTCGGCTCCCGGAAGTCGAACTCGGTACCGTCCACCGGTACGGCCGGTACCACCGGGCTCAGATCGTCGTTGATTTCGAAGTACTTGCCGGCAGGGACGTGAAGCAGGCAGTCGTCGATCCCCGGTGAGCCGGCCATGAAATAGGGATGGACACCCCATCCGAACGGTGCCGCACTAGCGCCGAGGTTCGTTACGGTAGTAACGATTTCCAGCCCGTAGGTTTGCCAGGCATAGGATTGCTCGAACTCGAGCGGGAACGGGTACCCCGGCAATGCGAACACGCGGCAGCGCATCGTGACCCTGTCCACGGTGTGCTCGTACAACTGCCATGTGAACCAACGCACCCAGCCGTGGATCGCCGAGCCTGCCTTGTGGTCGTTGACCGCCAGCTCGAAGTGTTCGCCGTCGAAGTCGTAGACGGCAGTGCGGATGCGCCCGGGCCAAGGTGACAGTAGCTGGCCATAACCGCCGTGGACCGCGTAGCCGTCGTCGCTAGCGGTGTTGAGCAGGTCGGTGCCCGCCCAGATCACCCTGTGGAGCGTCGCGCCTTGTTCGGTGACTATGGCTTGGCGGTCGCCGCTTTTGATCTCGAAAAGCTGACCAGCACGCATCAGCGCGCGGCTGCAGATGTCGGTGTCATCCCCGTTAAAGGTAGCTGGTCTCGATTTACCGGAGCGGGGAGCGGGGAGCGTGAGCCAACCTCGAGCGCCTAAGGTCGTCGGGATGCACGACAGCGCGCTCCCATGGACGCCCCTGAGCCCGGGGTGGCTTGGCGAGATCGCCGAGAGCTCACTGGCCCTGCAGTGCCCGACGCGCGAGCAAGCCTTGGCCGTCCTGCGTTCGAGCGACGATGAGCTGATCGAGGTGGTCGCTGCGGCTGCCCGCGTGCGCCGGGCCTTCTTCGGCAACCGTGTCAAGCTCAACTACCTCGTCAACATGAAGAGCGGGCTATGCGGGGAGGATTGTTCGTACTGCTCGCAGCGACGGGGATCAGAGGCTGGCGTCCTCACCTACAACTGGGTCAAGCCGTCCGACGCTGCCGCTGCCGCCGAACTTGCCGCCGCTCGCGGCGCAAAAAGGGTCTGCCTAGTGGCGAGCGGGCGTGGGCCAACTGAACGTGACATCGAGCGGATCGCCGACACGATCAGTGCGATCCGTTCCGGGAACCCCGAACTCGAGGTCTGTGTATGCCTTGGGCTTCTTGGCCCGGGCAGGCGTCCCGGATCAAAGAGGCGGGGGCGTATGCCTACAACCACAACCTCAACACCGCAGCGTCGTTTTACGGGGACATATGCACGACCCACACATTCGACGACAGGGTGAGCACGGTCCGGGAAGCGGCTGAAGTCGGGCTTTCCCCGTGCTCGGGGGTAATCGTGGGCATGGGCGAGCCCGATACTTCGCTCGTCGACGTCGCGTTCGCTTTGCGTGAGTTGCGCCCTGCTTCGGTACCCGTCAATTTCCTATTCCCTTTTGAGGGAACGCCACTTGCAGGGCATGTCGAGCTGACCCCGCCACAGTGCCTGCGCGTGCTTGCGATGTTCCGCTTTGTGTTCCCAGATGTCGAGGTGCGCATTGCTGGTGGGCGTGAAATGCACCTCCGGAGCCTCCAGCCGCTCGGGCTGCATATTGCAAACTCGATTTTCCTTGGGGATTACCTCACTACTGAGGGCGCGCCAGGTTCGGCCGACCTCGAGATGATCGCCGACGCCGGCTTTGTCGTGGAAGGGGCCGCCACCGAGACGCTCCTGCCCCATCGCCGGCCGCAGGGCCCCCCGATGGTGCCTGTGATCCGCCGGCGTGGGCCGGGGACAGCTTTACCCGGCAACGCTTAGGGCTTATCCCGGAACACTTGCGGCGGCTGGCAGGACAACGACCACACGCGTGCCGCCGTTCGGGCCCGTCGGCGATTCAGCACGGACTTTACCGCCCATCGCCTTGACGAGCTCGTCCACGATCGCCAGTCCCAAGCCGGAACCGAGCTCGCGGCCTGCCGACAGGCGTGATTGGTAGAGCCTTTCGAAGACCCGTTCCAGGTCCGCCCACGGGATGCCTGGACCGTCGTCCTCGACGAAGGCCTCCAGCCAGCCGTCTTCCAAGCGTCCAGTTCCTACGGTCACGCGCGAGGCGGCGTATTTCAGAGCGTTTTCGACGAGATTTGCTACAACCTGACCGACCCGGTCCGGGTCGGCAACGCAAAGTACCTCTCCGGCGCCAGCCGTCTCCAGCTCGATGGACACGCCCAGGCCACCGGCCGCCGGCTCGAAGGCCTGGGCCGCTTGGCTGACGACGTCAGACAGGTCGAGAGTGCCGGAGTGCAGGCTGAACGCTCCTGATTCCAGCTTGGCGAGCTCCAGCAGGTCCGTGACCAGGCGCTCCAAGCGGCGAGCCGAGGAGCCGATGATGCCGGCGGCGTACGTGACGTCGGTGGTGGCCCCGTCGGAGAGCGCCTCCGCAAAACCTCGGATCGAGGTCAGCGGGGTACGCAGGTCGTGCGACACGGACATTAGGAACTGGCGCTGGGTGCCCTGTGCCCGCGAGAGGCTCGATGCCATCTGGTTGACCGAGTTCGCCAAGGAAACGAGCTCCGGCCACTCTTGGTCGTTGACCGGGACCCTTGCCTCGAGGTCGCCGGTGGCGATCCGGCGTGTCACCGCCTCGGTCTGCTGGAGCGGCCTGGCGATGCGGTGGCCGAGACGGTTGGCGGCGACGAGCGCAACGATGACCGTCAGCAGCGATGCCAGGCCGAACCAGTCCGCCGCCTCGCCAACGCCCTCGGGCGCCTCGCGAGTCAGCACCACGACCAAGGTCTGGATCCCAATAACCGGTACGGGCGGGGAGAACGCCAGCGCCGCCCATGCAAGGCGGCCGTGATGTCCGCTGACCGGCTGGTTGGTCTCGAAGGCTGGGGAGTCGAACTCGAGGTTTTCGAGCTGGTTTACCGACAAACCGCTTGGCAATGCGAGTGTCGGGCCGGGCGAGAACAGGTTGACGAACGAACCATCGGGCCTGACGGCAAGGACCGCCTCCCCCTGCAGCTTGAGAGGGATGTTCAGCACGCTGAGGGTGCTGCGCAGGACTGTCAACGAATCGTGGTGCCTGTTGGTAGCAATCTCGGTGTCGAAGGCCTTGCGCAGCTGCTTCGCGTCAACCACGAGCACGGCCTGCGTCTGGTGGACGCTGTTGAGCACCGTCAGGCCGAGAGTGGCCAGACCGGCGAACACCAGCGCTGCCACGACCATGACCACCATGGTCAGGCTCAGCCGGCGACGCATAGGGCCGTCTCCTTACCCGAGCCGGTAGCCCATGCCCCAAACCGTGCTGAGCGGCAAGGCGTCACCTAGCTTCTTGCGGAGCTGGCGGACGTGCGCGTCCACCGTTCGGTCGTCGCCGTACCAGCCCTGCCCCCAGACACCGTCCAGCAATTGCTGGCGTGACAAGGCCCTTCCCGGCCGTTCGGCCAGGAACTGCAACAGCTGGAACTCCTTCGATGCGAGCTGCACAACAACCCCGTCCACCCGGGCCTCCCGTCGTAGCACGTCCACCTCGACGCGCCCGGCAATGAGAATATCGCTGCGCTCCTGGGTGCCCCCGTCTGACCGGCGAAGGATGGCTTTGACCCTCGCTACAAGCTCGCGCGGCGAGAACGGTTTGGTGACGTAGTCGTCGGCGCCCATCTCGAGGCCCAGTACGCGGTCCACCTCGCTGTCCCTTGCGGTCAGCATCAATACAGGCAACGAACGACTGGCGCGGACCCGCCGGCAAACTTCCAGCCCGTCCATTGGTCCCTGCAACCCGACATCCAGGATCGCCATCCGCGGGTGTTCACGTTCGATCGCGGCCAGCCCGGCCTCCCCGGTGGCAGCCTGGATGACCCTGAACCCCTCACGCCGCAAGTACAGGTCGACGAGGTCGGAGATGTTGGTGTCGTCTTCCACCACCACGATGGTCCCCAGGTCAGTGCCCATATAGCCAAGCATGCCTTACCGGGGGCAGTGAGTGTGCGACGCACCCGCTAAGGCCTGGGCCGCGACAGCGTCGGGCTACGCTGATTGGCGGGATGCCCACGTACCTCGACAAGATCCTCGTTAGGCACCGCGAGGCGGCTCGTGCTGACGACCGTGACATCGCAATGCTGGTGGCGGAGGCGCAGAAGTGCCCGCCAGCTCGAGGCTTCGCTGCGGCCCTGCGCAACGGTGCCCGCTTGCGAAGTGGCCGCCCGGCCGTCATCGCTGAGATAAAACGTCGTAGCCCGTCCAAGGGGCCCTTGGCCCCGGAGCTTGTAGCGGGTGTCCTCGCCAAGTCGTATGCCGGGGCGGGAGCTGCTTGCCTATCCGTGCTTACGGATCACGAGTTCTTCGGCGGTTCGTCGGAGGACCTGGCCGAAGCCCGCGCGGCCGTGGAGCTACCGGTCCTGCGCAAGGACTTCACAGTGAGCCCCGCCGATGTCTGTGACGCGCGGCTGATGGGGGCCGACGCCCTGCTTTTGATCGTCGGAGCGCTCTCGCCGGCCGAGCTTGCAGAGCTCGTGCAACTGGCCCGCCGTCTCCGGCTCGACGCACTCGTCGAAGTGCACGACGAGGCCGAAGCGGAGCTGGCCCTGGCGGCCGGCGCGGAGATGGTCGGGGTGAACCAGCGCGACCTCGTGAGTTTTTCGGTCGACACGGACCGCGCTGTCCGCGTGAGCGCCAGCCTGCCCGGTACCGTTGTGCGCGTGGCTGAGTCCGGCATCCGTACCCGTGACGATGTCCGGCGACTGGCGGACGCTGGCTTCGACGCCGTGCTGGTGGGCGAAGCGCTCGTAACAGCAGCGGACCCGGGGGCGGCGCTCGCCTCGTTGACCGAGGCGGCTAATTAGTTGAGGGGCACCAAGCCGTGATCATAAAGATCTGTGGCACGACTTCGGAGGACGACGCCCTGTTGGCGGTTGCCATGGGAGCCAACGCCATCGGGTTTATCTTCGCCCCCTCGCCGCGGCAGGTTTCGGCCCAACGGGTGGCCGACATCGTAAAGCGCCTTCCACGCGAAGACATTCTGACCGTAGGCGTGTTCCGGGATGATGCCCCGCGCAGGGTAGTGGAAGTGGTCTACGCGGCGGGGCTGCAGGCAGCCCAGCTGCACGGGAGGGAATCCCCCGACGACGTGAAGTGGGTGCGCGAGAGGGTCCCGATGGTGATCAAGGCCTTCCCTGCAGGAGACATCCGCGTAAGCCGCGCCGGCGACTTTGGTGCCGATGTCATCATGCTGGACGTGCCAGACCCAGGTTCTGGTCAGGTTTTTGATTGGGCACTCGCCGGCGACCTGCCGGAGGGCCAGCGCCTGCTGGTCGCGGGCGGGTTGGACGCGGACAATGTCGCCTCTGCCATAACGAGGATGAAGCCGTGGGGGGTGGACGCCGTGTCGGGCGTCGAAGCCGCGCCGGGGTTGAAGGACCCGATGAAAGTAAAAGCGTTCGTCGAGGCAGCAAGGCGCGCCGAGGCCGCTCTTGTGGATGCGAAAGGCGAGCCTTCTGAAAGCGCGCTCGGCGATCCTTACGATTGGGCTGAGGACGAATGAAATTGCCGCCTGATTCGCTGGAGGCTCACGTCAAGGGTCTCAGCGAGCTGATGGGAGAGCCCGACTCGACCGGCCGGTTCGGGAGCTTCGGCGGCCGTTTCGTCCCTGAGGCACTGGTCCCCGCTTGCCAGGATCTTGAACGCGATTTCCGCTCCTCCTGGTCGAACGACGCCTTCAAAGGCCGGTTCAACGCGTTGCTGCGTGACTACGCCGGCCGGCCGAGCGCGCTGACCGAATGCGAGAACCTGTCAGAGCGCCTCGGTGTGCGCGTCCTGCTGAAGCGAGAGGATCTCAACCACACCGGCAGCCACAAGATAAACAACGTCATAGGGCAAGGTCTCCTGACACTCGAGATGGGCAAAACGCGCCTCGTCGCCGAGACCGGTGCCGGCCAACACGGGGTGGCGACGGCGACTGCCGCTGCTCTGTTCGGGCTGGAATGCGTCGTTTACATGGGCGAAGTCGACATGGAACGCCAGGAGCTCAATGTCTTCCGGATGCGACTGCTCGGAGCGGAGGTCCGCTGCGTGCGCTCAGGCAGCCGCACCCTGAAAGATGCGGTCAACGAGGCGTTGCGGGACTGGGTGGCAACCGTCGAGTCGACGCATTATTGCATCGGGTCGGTGATGGGGCCGCACCCGTTCCCTTGGATGGTGCGCGAGTTCCAGGCGGTGATTGGGGAAGAAGCCCGTTTGCAATGCCATCGGCTGTTGGGCGGCGCCCCTGATTTCGTGGTCGCCTGCGTCGGCGGGGGCAGCAACGCGGCGGGTACTTTCGCGGGATTTGTCGGCACCTCGACTCAGCTTGTCGGCGTCGAGGCGGCCGGCGGGGCCGCGATGGGGCCAAGAGGTGTCCCGGGGGTCCTCCATGGCATGAGGTCGAAGCTCCTCCAGGACGAGTTCGGGCAGATCCTTGAGGCTGAATCGATCTCGGCAGGCCTCGATTACCCCGGCATCGGGCCAGAGCACGCTCACCTTGGCGAGGTCGGCCGGGCACGGTACCGGTCGGCTGAGGACTCTGAAGTCCTGGAGGCGCTCCAACTGCTCGCTCGCACCGAGGGGATAATCCCCGCTCTCGAGCCAGCTCACGCGCTTGCTTGGCTGGTACGGGCTGCCAGGGACGGAGAAGTGCCGCCCGGGTCGAGCGTCCTGCTCACGCTGTCCGGGCGGGGCGACAAGGACGCGGAGCACGTGATGAAGCTGCTGGCAGCCGGCGCCTCATGAAGGGCCTCCCGGTCGAAACGGCGCTTCGCGCTGCCCGGGACAAGGGGCGCAAGCTCCTGGTGCCCTACGTGACGGGCGGTTTGCGGGACGACTGGGTCGCCATCCTCAGTTCGATGGCTGATGCAGGCGCCGACGCGATCGAGGTAGGGCTTCCGTTCTCTGACCCGATGATGGACGGGCCAACGATCCAGGAGGCGTCGCTGCGGGCGCTCCGGCGTGGCACCACGCCTACCTCGGTCCTGGCCGAACTGCGCTCCCTCGAGGCGCCCGTGCCTCTGGTCGTGATGACCTATTGCAACCTGGTCCTGCGAGCTGGGACAAAGCGCTTTGCGAGCCAACTTGCCGGGGCCGGCGTGAGGGGTGCGATAGTGCCGGACCTCCCTCTCGAGGAGTCGGCAGAGTGGGAGGCGGACGCGGCTGGCGATGCCGTCGAGACCGTCCTCTTAGCCGCTCCGGTGACGCCCGACGACCGCCTGGCGGTTATCTGCGAGCACTCTCACGGGTTTGTCTACGGGGTCAACCTGATGGGCGTGACCGGCGAGCGTCACAGCCTCTCTACAACTTCTTCGGTGCTCGCCAAGCGCCTGAAGGCGGCGACCGACAAACCGGTAATCATGGGTTTTGGTATCACCGGCCCGGCCCAGGCCGTGGCGGCCGCGGAGCATGCTGATGGCGTCGTAGTCGGCGCAGCCTTGATGCGCGCTGCGCTCGAGGGTGCATCGCCCGGTGAGGTCGGCGAGCTAGTGGGTGCGATCCGGGCCGCTTTCGACCGCGGCTGACACTGCGAGCCCGGCTCACACCGCCCGTCACGCTGACGCTGCCGAGCCGGCCTTAGAGCGCAGGCGGGCTGCCCCGGCAGCGCACCCCCCTGCCCGCGTAACTTCCCCACATAAGTCACTCAGCGGGGAACAGACTGGGGAACTTTCCGGGGAAGGCTGCGCGTCAATCTCGGGGCCATGGAGATCTTCGAGAGCCTGGACCGATCGAGGGCCGCATGGTGGGCCGCATGACCGCCGGCTTCGTAATCGCACTGACAGCCGTGGTCGTCGTGGGCCTAGGGTGCGGGGCGTGGCGAGCTGTCAGCACCGGGGAGCCCGCGGCGGGCGAGGGCCACTGGAGAGAAGTCCGGTCAAGGCCAGCGCCGGGGCACGACCAGGGCTGGCGCAGGCGCTCGTTACGGGCTTACCGCCCGGGCCGGTCCCCGGCTTATCCAGGGCGCCCGTACCCGAGCAGGTCGTCTCGGGCGCGAACACCACGTGCCGGCTTTTTCCAGGCGAGCACCCTCATCAAACGGTCGCCACTCGTGGACCGGAGGGACCGCCACGGTTTTGCCAGCGCGCGCCAACTGCGCCAGGAGGCTTCAGTGGCCGCTGCGCGAAGGCGGGCGGCTCAGACGCGCCCGTCGCTCCGCAAGAACAAGCGTCGCTTGCACCCTGAAGAGATCGGGTACCCGCTGGGGCGTGCCCACCCGGGAGGTATGCCGCTCTGGCCGAGCTGGGAGGCGTCGCTGCGCTTGGTGGCGCCCCCGGGCGAGGGCAAGACGTTCCGGGCGTTGGTACCTGTGCTGCGCCAGCATCCGGGACCAGCTATCGCGACTTCCACCAAGGCCGACCTCTACGAGCTGAGCGCGATCGCTCGCGGCCGGCGAGGCCCGGTGTTCGCGCTCGACCCTGATCTTCTAGCCCCGGCCGCCGAGCCGGCTCGTTGGTCGCCGGTCACTGGCTGTGAGCAAAGTGAGGTTGCTGAGCGCAGGGCGGCGGCTTTGGTAGCTGCAACGGGCGACGAAAGCGATACCCAAAACGGGACTTTTTTCCGAGACTCGGCCCGTGACCTGCTCAAGGCTTATCTTCATGCGGCCGCTCTGGAGGGACTTGACATCCGGGCGGTGCTCGACTGGTCCCGTCGGCCCGAGGACCCGGCTCCGGCAGAGGTGTTGCTTTCCTCGCCGTCGGCGGCTGCCGGCTGGGGTGACCTGGTGGGGCTGCATACAACCGGGGCGCCGGAGACGACGTCGGGCGTTCTGCGATATGTGGCAAGGGCGCTGGCGTGCTTCAGCCATGACGCTGTGATCGAGGCGTGCTGCCCTGAGCCCGGCGAGGCCCTCGATATCGAACAGTTCCTCATTGACAACGGCACCATCTACCTACTCGGGAAAGGTTCCCGCCTTGGCGCGGTCGCACCGCTCATCACCGCTTTTGCCGATGAAGTATTCGACTGCGCCGAAAGGTTGGCAGCAACAATGCCAAACCGGCGCCTCGACCCACCCTTGCTTGGCTTGCTGGACGAGGCACCGAGCATCGCCCCGGTCCCGAGCCTCCCCGAGCTGCTCGCCGACGGGCGTGGGAGGGGGATCGTGCTCGTCTATGCGATGCAGTCATTTTCTCAGGCGGTCACTCGTTGGGGCGCGCAGCGGGCCCAGACGATGGGCAACGCGACGTCCATAACAGCCGTGCTCGGTGGCCTCACGTCCCCGACCGACCTCGCTGACTTGGAAAGGATCTGCGGCCAACGGCGAGTGCGCCGGGTCTCCACCCATCGTGGGACCGGGGGGAGGAACGGCCGGGATCATTCACGGACCATCAGCTGGGAAAGCGAGGCCGTCTTGCGAGCCGACCAGATCCGGACTCTCCAGGCCGGTACGGCCCTGCTGCTCTGGAGCAGGTTGCCACCGGTACTGGCCCATTTGCCATTGCTTTCTGAGCGGCCCGACTGGCAGCAAGTCCAACAAGAGGAGGAACAGGCTCGGCAGGCCAACGACCGCGCCCGCTCCGCTGCGCGTCCCCGCAAACGACGTTATCCCGTTAGCGAGGCTTTCCCCGGCGCCGCCACTTTTCCGGACGGCCCTGTCCCAATCCCCGCAACCTTCCCCAGTCCGTATCCCGTCAATTGAAGTTCCTCAGAAAGCAGGCCGACAAAATGACCAATTGCCCGCCACCTTACAGGCCCTTGCGCGGCGCCGAGCCACCTCATTTTGTGGACCGGGCTGAAGGGGAAGATATTGGTGCAAACGGCATCGTGGCGGGAAGCATGGCAGCCTTCGCAGCTGGCCCGTGTGACCCCCGTTTTCACCGCCTCGTTACTTCTGGCCCCGCTACGGGCAAGACGGCTGTGTTGCGCGCAATTGGGCAGGAGGCGGCGCGGCGGCTGGGTTGGGCGGTGAGTTTTCACAGCTGCCAAGTCAAAGAACGCGCCCTGGGCGCCCTCGCCGCCGAGATCGAGTCGGCCATGTTGAGGCAGTGGCCAGCGTACGCGGGGAGGTTAGCGAGCGAAGTCCTGGCTTTTGGGTACCGACAAACCTGGGCTGCGCCAGCGGGCGCCCCCGACCACCTCTCCAACCCTGTTGCCGTGCCGCAGCGTCTCGGTCTGGACGGCGAGACCTCGTGGGCGACGTTGAAACAATTCTGTAAATTGGCGGGCCTGTTTGCGCGGAGCCTCTCTCGAGGCGTTCTCGTAATATTCGACGACGTCGAGCGCCTGGGTGCTGGGGAAGTCGAGTCTCTTGGCCACCTGGCACGCGCCCTGTCGAGGGATGGCCTGCCGGTCGCCCTGCTGCTGAGCGGCGAGCCGCAGCTTGCGGAAAGGTTTGCCCGAGCGGGGAACTTCACTGGGTGCGTCTGGCCCACTGGTCTGCAGTGGTTCGACGATGGAGAGGCTCGCGAGGCGCTTATCGTGCCTGCGGCGGAGCGGGGTGTCAACTTCGACGAAGAGGCGCTGGAGCTGCTGTGCGCCGCGGCCGAGGGTTCCCCATTAGAGATCCAGCGCCTCGGGTTTGCGGTGTGGTCAGCGGCAAGCGGCTCGGAGCTCATCACGCTCGGGGACGCCCATGAGGCCCTTGGCTTGGTAGGACCGCAGGTAGCTGAACGCGCTTCGTAGGCTGCGAGCGGTGTACAACCGCTACCTGCCTCGCATCGAGGCCGCGACAACCAAGTTGGTCGAGACCGTCTCAGGCTTGGACGACGATGCTGCCTCTGGCCCGAGCCTCTTGCCCGAATGGGACCGCTCGATGGTAGTCATCCATCTATCGGCTAACGCCGACGGTATTAGACGCGCTGTTGAGGCAGCCGCCAAGGGTGACACCGGAGAGGTCTACCCCGGGGGCAAACCTGCACGCGATGCCGAGATCGAAGCGGGCCGGGCGATGCCAGCCCGAGAGCTCCAGGCGCGCCTTCGGGGCTCCTGCGAACAACTATGGTCTGCTCTCGAAGCGGCCCCGGACGGGGTGTGGGGTTCACCGGCCATCGGAATTTCGGGCGAAGTGGCTGTCGGCCCAGGCCTGGTCGTGGGGAGGCTACGCGAGGTCGAGGTCCACCACGTAGACCTTGCCTACGGCTACGGGCCGGACGACTGGCCGTTCGGGTGGGTCGTCGAGGAGATGGAGCGGGCAATGCTGGACCTCCCGGCTCGCTTGCCGACGGGCATGGCTGTAGTGCTCAGTGCTTCAGATGCCGGGCAGCACTGGGTCGCCGGCAGCGGGACCTCGCTGGAGGTCTCCGGGACGACCGGCGAGCTGTTCGCGTGGGTGACCGGCCGCGCGTCGCACGTCGGGGGCTTTGAGGCCCCCGTTCTCAAACCGTGGCGCTGAGCTCGTCGGTAGCCAGATTGACGGGCGACGGGGCGGGTTTGACCAGGGCACGTCGGCGCTTGTCCTTCCCTGACGGCTTCTCGGTGGACTTGGCGGAGGCCTTCTCGGGAGCCTTTGGCTTCTTCTTTCCCTGATGTCGGGCCAACAGCTCCTCGGGGCAGACGGCTGACAAGAAAGATTCCGACGCAAAGGGCCAGCCGGTCGGGGACAAGAGAGTAGATAACCCTGTTGGCTTGGCGCCGTTCTGTGAGGAGCCCGGCGGCTTTCAACACTGCAAGGTGCCGCGAGACCGACGGTCCCGAGATTGGGAAACGAGACGCTATGTCGCCGGCGGCCAGTTCGCCTTTACGGAGGTCCTGCAGGATCCGGCGCCTCGTAGGGTCCGCCAGCGCCCTGAAGACCGCTGCAGTCGCGATGTCGTCCCTCTCTGCAGCCACCTAGCTAGTTAGCCAGCTAGCTAGCAAGCTGTCAAATAGAGTCCAAGCCCCAAGCGATCGCGAGCGTCGCATATAAGGCACTGGCCCCGAGCGCAAGGGAAGTGCGTCCCAAAGCGACCAGCACATAGACCGCGACCAGGGAGGCAGCAACGCTCCGAAGTGTCACACACGGGCGTCAACATGGCACCTACCAGCGCGGGACGCTCGTTCTAATGTCGCCCAAGCCTGCGCCGATACTCCTTTTGGTCGTCAAAAGGAGGTCCCGTGGCCGACCCGGAGAAGGAAGCTAGCTCCAGCATGTCCTTAACGCGAGAGGACCTCGAGCTGCTGTGCTTTCGCAACCTGCTCGCCACGCCAGGGGAACGGCTCTTCTTCAAGGACCTCCAGAGCCGGTTCCTCCTGGTCAGCGAGAGCCTTGCCGGCGACCAATCGCACGGTTTCGGCGTCGAGGAGCTGATCGGGAAGACTGATTTCGACGTCTTCAGCGATGAGCACGCGCTCGCGGCGTACGAAGACGAACAGCGGATCATCCAAACCGGCAAGCCGATGGTGGCGAAGATCGAGCGGGAGACCTTTCACGACCGTGACGACGCGTGGGTATCGACCACCAAGCTCCCTCTGCGAGACCGCGACGGACGGATCGTGGGCACCTTCGGTGTCTCGCGCGACGTCACCGCACAGGTCATGGCGGAGCGGGCCCTTGCTCACCAGGCTCTCCACGACGCCGTCACAGGGCTGGCTAACCGCCTGGCGCTCATGGACCGCCTATCGCAGGCCCTGGTCTCCCTCGACCGGACCCACGGCCGGGTAGCCCTGTTCTTTATCGACCTCGACAACTTCAAGACGATCAACGACTCGCTTGGCCACGAGGCTGGCGACCGAGTTCTCGTCGAGGTAGGCCGCCGCCTCGGACGGATTTGCCGGCGGAGCGACACCGTCGCCCGCTTCGGCGGGGACGAGTTCGTGTTGCTGTGCGCTCTGCGCGCCGATGAAGACGTCCGCTTGATCGCCAGCAGGGCGGTACGGGCTATCGGCAAGAGATTTTCGTCCGACGGTGACGATCTCACCGTAACGGCGAGCGTCGGGGTCATCGTGACCTCCGACCCGTCATCGGACCCGGGAACACTGCTACAACAAGCAGATATCGCGATGTACGAGGCGAAGAGCGCCGGCCGCGATGGCTTCCGCCTGTACGACAGCAAGCTTCGGGTACGGGCGATGGCGAACCACGACTTCGACGCCACACTGCGCAAAGCGATCGACAAGAAGGAGCTGTTCCTTCTATATCAGCCCCTGTTCTCGCTCGACGACCAGTCTCTGCGCGGGGCCGAAGCGCTAGTTCGCTGGAAGCACCCCGAACGTGGTATCGTCCTGCCAGCAGACTTCATCCCGCTTGCCGAGGAACGTGGGCTGATCGCGAGCATCGACACCTTCGTTTTCGACGAGGCATGCCGGCAGCTGGCAGAGTGGGTGGCAGACGAGTCACTACCCGACAACTTCACCATGGCCGTGAACCTATCGGGGCGGCAGCTCTCTGACCCCGCGCTGGTGGAGCGTGTCGCTTCATCGATAAGGAGCCACGGCGTTGCCCCGCGCCAGCTCTGCCTCGAGATCACCGAGACCGCCCTCATAGGTGAGCTTGGCGAGGCGACGACCACTCTGGCGGACCTGTCGAAGCTTGGCGTGAGGATCGCTCTCGACGACTTCGGGACCGGCTACTCGACGCTGGCCCACGTACAGCGGCTGAACGTCGACATTTTGAAGATCGACCGCAGCTTCGTCGAGCAGATCGGTGGCAGCGACCGCGACCGCGAGATCATTGGCGCCATTACGGCGATGGCTCACGCGCTAGGGATGTCAGTCGTCGGCGAGGGGATCGAGACAACCCGCCAGCTCGGCGAGCTGACTGCGCTGGGATGTGACGCGGGCCAAGGTTACTTGTTGGCGCGGCCCCTTCCTCCGGAGCAGGTGGCCGTCCTCGGGCGGTCCTCGCTAGACGCTGCCCGCCAAGCAAGGGCTGGCGTGCGCGTTTAGCGCTGGCCGCGGCTCTAGACGCCCAAGGCCGTGCTGCAGGATGGCCACTGGCTCCAGCCGTCCATCGCTTCGAGACGCTGAGCGGCTTCGTCCTGCATCCAGTACGGCTCCTGGTCAGGCCGACCGGGGTAGCCAAGGTCAACCCACGTAGCCCAGGAGAACTGGTAGGCCCCGTAGTAACCGTTGCCGCTGTCCGCCTGGTAGTTGTCCCCGGACTCACACTCGCGCAGCTCGAGCCAGACGCCACCTGCCGGCGGCGGGTGCACGTCGTCTGTTGTGGTAGTGGTGGTGGCTGGTGGCGTGGTGGGCGCTGGTGTGGTGGGCGCTTCCGTGCTCGGGGGTGCTGGGGGGTCGGTAGTCGTCGTCGTAGAAGTTGCTGTCGTGGATGTCAGCGAAGTGGTTGAAGGCGTCGTCGTGGACGACGGCGGTCTGGTGCTCGCCGCCGGCCCGACGGCACCGGGTGCCGTCGTTGTCGTCGTGGTTGTGGGCCTCGCCCCGGTGCTCGTGCCCGGCGGTCCGCCAGTCGTGGTCGTCGGCCGGCCAGTCGTGGTCGTCGGCCGGAGAGCTGTTGTGGTCCGTGTGCTCGTAGCCAGCTCGGCTGTTGTCGTGGCCCGCGTTCGCTGGCCACTGGACAGGGCAGCCTTCCGGGCTGGCGCGGCGGTGCGGGCTGGCTTGGGCAGGGGCGCCGTCACCGCCGCCCTTGCCGCCAGCGCCGGCGAGGCCCCGATGCCCGTAGGGCGTGGATTGGCGGGTGGAGCCCCGAGTTGCTGGGCCAGCGCCTTTACGATCCCGTCGCCGACCGGCGGCCCGGTAGGGGCCCGCTCGGCGGAGGTAAGCGCCGCCACTTGGGACTCAGCCCTCGACAGCAGCACCTGGAGCGAGCCGGCCTCGCGGAGGGCCAGCAGACGAGCCGCAGCGGCGGAGCTCTCCGCCTTTAGAGCGTTCTGCAGTTCTCGCCGGGATGTCGCGACCGTCCTGGCCAGCTGGGATTGCTCGCTCTGTAGCAGGTCCAGGGTTCCGGAAATATCCCCGACCGTGAGCGCCAGGTAGGTGGCCTGGTCGGTCGCCTCCACCAAATCGCCAGACGACTGGCCCCCCGCACCGACGACGGGTAGCGCGTCTGCGTAGGAGAGGAGCGCCTCTTGGCGCAACAGCGACTCGGTTTGGCCGGCACGCAACCGGAGGGCCTGAGCGCTCGCCTCGCTACCGGCAAGTTCGTCCCCCAGCAGGTCGGCTCGTGCTAACTCGACCTGGTACCGCACGGTCCGCTGGTGCACGAGCTGCGCCTCCTGCAGCACACGGCGGGAGAGCGCTGCGGCGTTCGCCCTGGCCGGAGCAAGGGGGTCGGCTGACAACTGCCCGCCAGGCGCGCCTACGCTGACGAGCCCTGCCGCTAGGCCAACCAGCGCCACAGTGAGACGCCTGGCTACCCGCAGCGCCCCAGCTGGCCCTTTGGGCTGGTGGCACGCCACGACGCCCGAGACGTTAGCCGCTGCGACGGTCCTCTGGCTAACCGATGTTGCCCCCGCCCACTGAGAACGTCGGCTCGAGCTGTCACCGGAGGGCCTCTAGGGCCAGATGAGCTGCGTGCTGTGATAGAGCGACGCAGCGATGGTGGTGTCCTCGACAGCGCCCAGGTCCACCGCCTTGTCGAGAAGCCTGTACTGGACAACAGCGTCTGCTTCCGCGGCCCATTCTCGGGTGGTCTGCACCCCGATGCCTTTGCCTGGGAGGTGGTGGTTGAGCGCGAGCGTGCTCTCGACCCGCCACTCGGCCTCTCCGTGCGCAACGTCGAAGGTAGGCCCCTGGGCCTTGGCGAGGTAATCAACGCAGGTCAGGGGATTGCGGACGCAGTAGTTGAACGCCAGGAACTCGGCTCGCAGAAAGTCGGCGGTGGCCGTCGGGTGTGAAGAGAGGAACTTCCGGTTCACGACCTGGACGTTGAAGGTGCCCGGGATCCCGAACTGGGCCGGCGTCCACATTGTGAACGGCTCATGGTCGGCTCGCAGCGTGATGGGCTCGTTCGACTGGTACGCCTGGATCGCGGAGAAGGTCCCGTGGATTAGTAGCAGGGGGTTGAAACTCGGGTCTATAACCGAACGGACCTTCGAGAGGTCGACGCCGGCCTTCACGAGCATTTCCCTGAGCACGACGGGGAACGTCGGGTGGTACCCGAGGACCCTGCCCTCGAGCTGGGTGAGCTTGGTGATGCCCGACCTGGTCAGCAGGGCATAGTCCGACGTGTCCCCGAATGTCGAGACGGCGACGAAGTCTGAGCCCTCCGACTCCTGGACGATGGCGTCGGCAGCGCTACCCTCGCCGGTTACCTGCGCTGTCCCCGCCGAAACCAGCGAATAAGGCGACTCGGTGAACGGGACATAGACGAAGTCGACGTTGAGGCAGAGGTCAGCGAAGTACCCGAGCTTCAAGGCGGCGTAGACGTCAATGATCCCGGCAGAGGCGTCGTAGCCGAATGGTGATGCGAAACGTACCGTTCCCGCCGCCTTGTTTGCCAGGCACTCTTTCGATCCTGGCGCAAGTGCTCCGGGGGCCGGCCGGGCGGTCACCGCTGGCGCGCTCGCTGCCGCCGCCGGCGGCGCGGAACACAGGAAAACTGGGCCGAGGGCGACGAGAACTGCCAACGTGCGCCAGCTCCGACGCTCACGCTCCTGCAAGACCGGGCCTCCTTCTTTCTCTTCGCCGGGGGTGGTGCTGCGGCGTTACAGGGCCTCTCGGGCGCGCTGCGTACCAGTCCCCCAAAACGCTAGCCGGTCGACGGTAGGTACCCCGACTGGCTAGTCACACGGTGCGCCTCAGGCCTGGCCTTGCGCTGCTCGCGTGGGGTGCCAGGAAAGTAAGCGCCGTTCTACAACCATGACGGCCAGGGTGAAGGACAGCCCCAGCAGCGCCAGGCAGAAGATCGCGGCATAGACCTCGGGCAGGCTCTTCGAGGTCCCTTGCTGGGAGGCCAGCTCGATGAGCGAACCGAGCCCGTTAGAAGTGCCCGCGGTCGAGAACTCGGCCACTACCGCGCCGATTATCGACAGCGGGAAGCAGATGCGGGCCGCGGCGAACAGGAAGGGCAGGCTCGAAGGGATCCGCAGGTGAAGCAGCACTTCGAGCCGGGAGGCGTCGAGGGATGCGAAGTACTGGAGAGCCTCTGGGTCCACCGATCGGAGCCCGATCAGCGAGTTGACGAGCATGGGGAAGAAAACGATGATCCCCGTCACCAGGTAACGAGGTGCCATCCCGAAGCCAAGCGCTACGGCAAGTCCGGGAGCCAGGCTGACGACCGGAGTGACGTTGATGATCACGGCGACCGGCATTACTGCTCGCTCGACGACCCGGATGTGGCTCATGACAACTGCGAGGCTGAACGCGACGGCGAAGCTGGCCCCGAGGCCAACCGCGCTTTCTTGGACCGTATTGCCGGCAGCGTCAATGAACTCGCGGGGATTGTCCACGAGCTGGTCCCAGATGGCGCCGATCCTCGGGACCAGGTACGCGTTATGGACCGCTACCAACTGCCATGTGAGCGCAAGCAGGCCGAGCAGCACCGCTCCAGGCAGCGCGTGCGCGGCGAGGCGAGCCACTAGCCGTCGCGTCTTCCCGGCGCCTACCGCCGGTCCTTGCGCCGTCACGGGGCCTGCTGGTCAGGGACCAATGTGCCGCGGAGGGCCAACCGGACCTCGCGCTCGCAGTCCCGGAACGCGTCGGTCACCTCAACGAGGTCGCCGCGTGGGCGCTCCAAGGTGACATCGATAACCGTGGCGACCCTTCCGGGCGCAGGCGTCATTACGACCACGTGGTCCGACAACAGCACCGCCTCTGAGACCGAGTGGCTAACGAACAACACAGTCGTGCGCGTCGAATGCCAGAGCTGGAGGAGCTCACGGCGCAGGACCTCGCTTGTCAGCTCGTCCAGAGCCGAGAACGGCTCGTCCATGAGCAATAGAGCCGGTTCCGAGACGAAGGCCCGCGATGGCAACACGTTGTCGCATCCCCCCCGACAGCTCAGCGGGCCTGCGGTCGAGGACATCGCCGAGACCGAGCGCTCGAAGTACCTCGCTCGGGCCCGGGCCGGTTTCCGGCGGTTCGCCCCGCCGGAGCGGTTGAGCTCGAGAGGAACTCGGGCGTTCTCGAGCACGGTGCGCCAGGGCAGGAGAGCCAGTGCCTGGGGGACGAACCCGATCAGCTTGGCCCTGCGCGTGTGCTCGACGCTCTCGCCGAAAATCGAAATGCTTCCCTGATCAGGGCGCTCGATACCCGCTAGGACGCGTAGCAAGGTGGACTTACCGCAACCGCTTGGCCCTATGAGGGTCACAAAGCGGCCCTGTGGTACATGCAGCTCGACAGGACCAAGCGCGGCGACCGGGCCCTCCTCAGTGCGATAGGTCCTTGACACACCCGAGATAGCGAGCCCCGGGCCAGGCATGTCAGCAGCGGCGGCGGGCCTTCCTAGGGGCTCGGACAGGCCTTCGGGTGCTGGCACTGGCTCGCTAAAGGGCGACGACATGGCAAGCTGCCAGGTTATGGGGCCCGCGGCGACCAAACTCGACATCGCCGTGTGCACAGGGATGCCGAGCATGCTCGACGAGCGGAGCCGTCCACTGGTCTCTCGGCCGTGACTGTCCTGCTCGCGCTGACGACAGTGCTCGCCTGGGGGCTCTGGATACCGGTCGCTCAGATTGTGCCGGGTATCCCGCAGCGCTCCCGGACCTTCTATGCGACGCTTGGTAACACGGTTTTCGCCGCGATCGCGCTGGTCGTCGGTGGTGGTCATCTCTCGTTCGGGTGGAAGCCCTTCTGGCTGCCGTTTGCGGGCGGGGTCGTATGGACCGCCGGCAACTACACCGCATTTCGGGCTTCTGAGAACATCGGCTTGGCACGGGCGAGCGGGACTTGGACGCCCTTGAACATAATCACGGCGTTCGTGTGGGGAGCCCTGCTGTTCGGCGAGCTTGACGGGTTGAGCGCCCCCCGGTTCGTGGTCCTCGGCGCCGGGCTCATCATGGTGCTCGCCGGGGTCTTCTTCATCGTCCGTTCCCAGGACGAGGCGGCTCATCCCTCGGTCGACGCGGCGGTGGCGGCTATCACCGTTGGCGCAGCGGCCGCTGTTGGCCCGGGCCCGAGCGGCGCCGCGACGTCACCTTCGCTGGTGGCCTCGTCCAGGTCCCGCCGCGGCCTTCTCTTCGTGGGCGCGGCGGGGTTGCTCTGGGGTAGCTACTTTGTACCGGCACAGTGGGCCAAGGTGCCGGCGCAGGTCGGCAACTTCCCGCTCGCGCTCGGAATTGTCGTGGCAGGGACGGCGCTGGTTATGACCAAGGGAGGGCCGGCCAGGCTCACCCCGAGGGGCACGGCGGTGCAACTCGGGGCCGGGCTGCTCTTTGGGATCGGCAACGTGTCGCTGCTGGCGTTGGTCACGCGGGTCGGCACGGGAGTTGGGTTCACAATCGCCCAGTTAAGCCTGCTCGTCAACGTCTCGGTCGGTATCTTCGTTTTCAAGGTGCCAAGGCCAGGTTCGCACGCCGCGAGGGTTGCCCTGATCGGCATCACGATGGCTGGGTTCGGGGGCGTGGCTATTGGAGCCCTCAAGTAGTGCTGCCTCAGTGCAGCTGGCGGTAGACGCCTTCGGCGCCAGATGCGAGCGCTACCAGGACCAGCAGGCCCATGACAAGCACGAAAATAAAGTCCGCCTTCCGGCTCACCAGCGCGTAGATGCCGAGGATCTGGGCCACCACCAGGCAGGCGCCGGCAACGTAGAACGGGGTCACGAGGCGGCGATCTCGTCCGCGCGGCGAGGCGCGCGGCTGGCAGGAGGGTCGCCGGCCGCTTGTGACATGCGCCGCAGACTAGCCCCAACCGGCCAGCCCGCGGGCGCGCCGGCACGGGGAGGCCTTCCCGGCTCGCGTCACAGAGCACCCGCCACACCTCGCAGTAACGGTCGAACATATGTACGAGCGAGAGTATTATGAGCCTGTGACGACAATGCAGCTGGGCTTCTTCGGCGTAGGGGAGGCGAGCATCGACCCGAGCTCTGGGTGCGAACGGACCGAGCTCGGGTACGGGGCCTGGGTGGAGGTGCGTAGGGGTTGGCTACTCGGCGCTGACACGCTTTGCGAGGAGCTTGTCGGAACCGTACCGTGGCGTCACAACCGCCGGCTCATGTACGAGCGCGTTGTCGACGAGCCCCGTCTCAGTATGTGGTACGGCCCAGGCGACGATCTCCCCGCTCCCGCATTGGAGATGGTGGGCGAGCGCTTGGTGCAGCTCCACGACGTCAGGCTCATTGGCCCGGGCCTCAACTACTACCGCGACGGTCGCGACAGCGTGGCTTTTCATGCCGACCGAGAACTGCGCTACCTGGACAACACGATCGTGGCAATCGTTACCCTTGGAGCTGCCAGACCGTTCTTGGTGAGGCCGCTGGGCGGCGGCCGCTCGCGCGATTTCCGGCCTGGTTCCGGCGACCTGCTCGTCATGGGAGGAACCTGCCAACAGTTTTTCGAGCATGCAGTACCGAAGGTGGCGTCCTCGGCCCGCGGGTCAGCGCGTCCTGGCGCTGGGCGGCCCGACCTTGGCTGCGTGCCGCCCGACCGAGCTCGACGACCGAGGGGTAGTGCCGGCGGTCGTTGGGTGCACAGCACAGGTGGCCAGACAATAATGTCCGACGTGGGCATGCTCGACGACATATCCCTTGTGGAAGCGGGCGATGCCGGGACGGTGGAGATCGGCCTGATCGGCGCGCCCCAAATGGGCCAACTGTTTTCGATGTTTGCCGACGTTGTTGCCCGAGGCGAGGGTTTCCCTCAGCAGCCGCCGCTTACGCGCTCGGTGTTCGACGACGTTTGGGTGCGACCGGTCACCCTCGTCGCCGGGGCGATACGACAGGGAGCACTGGTCGGCGCCTATTACCTCAAACCAAACCTCCCAGGCATCGGTTCGCACATAGCTAACGCTGGTTATGTGGTTGACCGCCGCTACCGGGGGCTCGGGATTGGTCGCCTACTCGTCGAGGACTCGATCACCAGAGCACCCCTGGCGGGGTTCGACGCAATCCAGTTCAACTTCGTTTTCGCGGACAACCCGGCTCGTGGGTTGTACGAAGGTCTCGGTTGGCAAGTTGTAGGCAATGTGCCAGATGGCGTCGCGCCGGGCCGCGATGCAATTATCTACTGGCGAGCTGTGCCGTGAGCCTTCAGGGCGGCAACGGGATTTGTCCCGCTTGTCCCGCCACCTCCACCGCCGTCGAGCTCGTCGCCAGATTGCTAACCTTCGCCCCATTCCCCGTCATCGGAGGCCGATGGTGCGTCCAACGGCAGCACGATATCAACGCGCGTGCCGCCGCCGGACGACGCCGAGGTGATGTCGATGCTGCCACCGTGTGATGTGACTACGTTGCGGACGATCGCCAGGCCCAGGCCTGAGCCTGGCATCGAGCGGGCAGACTCGGCCCGATAGAAGCGTTCGAAAATGTGGGGGAGGTCTTCTGGTGCGATCCCAGGCCCCTGGTCGCTGACGGTCAGGTGCCAGGCGCTGTTGGCTTCAAGGGTGACCCCGACATGGCCTCCGGGCGGGCTCCACTTGGCCGCGTTGTCGAGGACGTTCATCACGGCTCGTTCCAACAGAGCGGGTTGGGCGCGGACGTCGCCTGGCTGAAGCGACACGTCGAAATGAAGGGACAGGGCCCGCCGATGGGCGTGCTCCACGGCGCGCTCGACGATCTCGTTGAACGGGACCGGCTCAGGTTCTGCGTCGGGCCGCTCGTCTTCTCGTGCCATATCGACCAGGTCGCCTACGAGCGTCGTCAGTTCCTTCAGCTGGGCATCCACGTCCGCTAGGAGTTCGTCCCGATCATCCGACGGCAGGTCTTTGGTCCGCATAAGAACCTCTATGTTGGTGCGCAGACTTGTGAGGGGTGTGCGTAGTTCGTGCCCGGCGTCGGAAACGAGCTGTGTCTGCTGGCGCTTCGACAATGCCAGGGCCGCAAGCATGGCGTTGAAGCTGCGCGGCAAGTCTGGCGAGTTCGTCGTTACCGTCATCGTCGATCGTCGCGGAAAGGTCCTGAGTTGCAGCCACATGTTCGGCTGCCAAAGTCAGATCTTCCACGGGGCGCATGCTCGTGCGACCGACAGCCCATCCGAGCCCGGTCGCGACTGCAACCCCACCGAGCGCCACCAGCACCAGCATCAGGCGAAGGAAGGCAAGCGTGTTGTCGACGGCCGTGAGCGGGTAGCCGATCTGGACGACGACCCCTGAGATCGCGGTCGGCACGCTCGCGACGCGGTACGGCTCGCCGTTCGTGGCGGTAACGGTCTCGATTATCGCGTTGCCACCAGGACCGTTCTTGAGGACCTGAGCTGCGCCCGTTGACATCGGGAAGAACCGGCTGTTCGACGGTTGCCCCGACTGAAGCGAGACGACCTCAGTCTTGGTGATCACCTGAACGGAGTCGCCCGTCTGGTTCTGGAAGTTGAACACCCGTTGCGTCACGAAGCCGGTGGTGCCCTGAAAAGCAACGAGCCCGGATGCTGAGCCGATCGCGTTGTCCAGGTTCGTGGTCGCCTGGCGCTCCAACTGTCGGCCGACGGCCACGTACGACACGAGCGCTGCCATCGCGACCGCGATACCTACCGCCGCTCCGACGAGGATGCTGATGCGGCTACGAAAGCTGACCTGGCGCAACCACGACCGAGCGGGCTCCTTGGCTTTGTCGTCTTGCTTGGCCGCTTGCGGTCCCTCAGGCTCTTCGATCGGGCCGACGGCGATGTCTTCGGTCGCCTCGCCAGGCCCGGGCGGGGCAGTCCGCCCGGGAGGCGGGAGCGGGGCTAGCCCGCCTGGTGGGTCGATAGGCCAAGGAGGTTGTGGAGGAGCGGCTCCGGGACCGTCGTCCGACCAGGGGATTCGGGGTGCCCAGTTCAGTTCCATGGCAGGGACAAGCGCACCTCTTTCACCCCCTGGCCTCCGCTGGCAGGCGCATCACGTAACCGACTCCGCGCACGGTATGGATGAGCCTCGGTTCGCCACCCTGCTCGGTCTTGCGCCTCAGGTAACCGATGTAGACCTCCAGGCTGTTGGAATTGAGACCGAAGTCGTACCCCCAGACCCTGTCGAAAATAACCTCGCGGGGCAGGACCTGTCTGGGGTTGCGGAGGAACAGCTCGAGGAGCAAGAACTCGGTCCGGGTCAGCTCGATCGGTCTTTGCCCACGGCGCACCTCGCGCGTGCCCGGGTCGAGGGACAGGTCGCCGAAGCGAAGGATCTCGTTGTCGGCACTGGGAGCGGTCCGCCGCAGCAGAGCACGCATCCTGGCGAGGAGCTCCTCCAGGGCGAACGGCTTCACCAGGTAATCGTCGGCACCGGCGTCGAGGCCGTCCACTCGCTCTGTGACTGCAGCCTTGGCCGTGAGCATCAATACCGGCGTCCGGTCCCCGGCGGCCCGAAGGCGCCGGCACATTTCGAGCCCGTCCAGGCGAGGCATCGCGATGTCGAGCACTATGGCGTCGGCAGGTCGCTCGGCGTGCGCCGCTAAGCCGGCCATACCGTCTTCGGCCAGCTCCGCCGTGAAGCCCTCGAAACGCAGCGCACGCTCTAAGGCTTGCCGCACTGCCGGCTCATCGTCTACGACCAGGACACGCATGTCCCCAGTTTGCCTCCCGGATCTGAGAACGTGCTGAACACAGCATCGGAACAAGGCTCAAGTGCCGCTGGGCGAACCTGGTCAAGGTAACTTGGTGAGAATGGCTCAGTACCTAGTCGAGCGCAGGCTGATGGACGTGTCCAAGCGCTTGCGGAAGGCACGAGAAGAGCTCGCTGTCGCGGACGAGCAGTTCAGCGCCCTTGCCGAAGTGGCAGACGAAGCTCGGATCCGTTCCCTGGTCTCTGAGACGCCTCTGGCCGCCCGTGAGAGCCACGAAGCCCAGCGCCACGCGGAGGCGATGGGCGGGGCCCGCGACAGCCTCGCTTCCCAAGTGAAGCGCCTTGAAGCAGAGCTTGACGAGTTACTTGACAAGCTGGTCCCCGGCAGCGCTGACTAGTCAGCGCGCCGGTCGTACTTCGTTGCTTCCGGCGAGTACCAACTAGTCTTTGGCGTCATCAGGAGAGCCAGAGGCCGCAAGCGTGCGACAGCGGGGAGAAGGGACAAAGGTAGAGGCGAGTGGGCGCAAGAGTGGTGATAGCCGAGGATGAGGCCCTCATACGCCTCGACCTTCGGGAAACCCTCGAGGAGGAGGGTTACCAGGTCGTCGCAGAGACAAGTCGCGGGGACGAAGTGGTGGCCCTCGTGCGTGAGCATCGCCCCGACCTGGCGATCCTCGACATCAAGATGCCGGGTGGCGACGGTCTCAGTGCTGCTGCCGAGATAACAGCTGACCGCTTGGCGGCGGTCCTTGTCCTGACGGCTTTCAGCCAGCGGGAGCTCATCGACCGGGCACGCGAAGCGGGCGCATTGGCCTACCTGGTGAAGCCTTTCCAGCGCAACGACCTAGTCCCGGCCATGGAGCTTGCCATCGGGCGCTTCGAAGAGATGAAGGCGCTCGAAGACGAGAACAAAGACCTGGAGGAGCGCCTGGAGACTCGCAAGGTCGTCGACCGGGCGAAGGGCAAGCTAATGGACGAGCTCGACATGAAAGAGAACGACGCGTTCAGATGGGTCCAGCGGCGGGCGATGGACGAAAGGACGTCGATGAGGGACGTCGCTCAAAGGGTGCTGGACGGCAGCCTCCGACCTTGAGCTGTAGGCCGGAAAGGGCCGCATAGCGTCAGCGCAATAGCTGGAGTTTTGAAGGGCGGCCCTTCGTCGGGCCCGCGGGCGAGGTCGTCACGGGCATGATATAAAGCTGCTTGGCCAGCGGCGCACCCAAAACGACGGTGCCCTCGCCGACCTCAAGCACCAAAGTGCCGTCCGGGCCGCGAGCGGCCACAGTCGCCTCGGCGCCCGGTATAAAGCCGTGCTCGTCCAGGTATACCAGCGCGTCCTGGTCGAACTCGACAAGCTCTGTTACACGCGAGAGCCGTACCCGATCACCCGGCTGCGCGTCCGCCAGAACGGTCGCCGGCTCCGGCTTGCCCCCCGAGCCGGGGATGGGGCTGCCATGGGGGCAGGTCTTAGGGTTCCCGAGGATCTCCACCAGGCGGGCCTCGACGTCGTCTGAGATCACGTGCTCCCATCGGTCGGCTTCCGCGTGCACCTTGTGCCACGGGAGCCCGATGACGTCTGTTAGGAGCCGCTCAGCCAAGCGGTGCTTGCGGATGACACTGGTAGCGAGCTTTCGCCCGCTCACGGTCAGGGAGATCGACCGTCCCTTGACCTCGATGTAGCCGGCCTCCTTCAGACGGTGCACCATTTCGGACACGGTGGGCGCCGAGTGGCCGACGTGTTCCGCCAAGCGGGCCTGTATGACCTGGTTTCCCTCCTCCTCGAGGTACAGGATCGCCTCCAGGTACTGCTCGTTCGGAGGGTGGACGCCGGGCGCGGCAGCGTTGCTGGGCATACCCCGAGAGTACTGCCACCACGGGGCCAGGGGACGGGCGGCGCTGCCCGGAGATACGCCCGCTGAACCCTCTGCCGCCGTTCATCAACAGGTCATCAACAGGTCATCAACAGAACATCAACAGATCTATGTGGAAATCATCGACGACGGCCATTGGCCCGCCGGATGCCCTCCGGGTGGTGGCAGACTCTCCAGGTGTGGTTTTGCCGGCGGCCTGTGCCGTACTCGCCGAGCTCCCACAAGGGGGTTAGACAGTGGCCCTGTTGATGCTGCTTGACGGGAACTCCCTTACTTACCGCGCTTTTTTTGCCCTTCCAACCACGATGGCCACCGCCTCGGGGCAGGTGACCAACGCCGTCTACGGCTTCACGTCCATGCTCGTGAACCTCATCAAGGAACACCACCCCGACCAGTTGGTCGTGGCGTTCGACAGGCCGGAGCCCACCTTCCGCCACGAGATGATCCCGAGCTACAAAGCCACCCGATCTGAAGCTCCCGATATCTTGCGCCAGCAGATGGGCCTCGTTCGCCAGCTCGTCGACACAATGCAGATCCCAGTAGTCGAAGCGCCGGGCTTCGAGGCCGACGACGTCCTCGCGACGCTGGCGACCAAGGCGGCCGCCGCCGGCGACGACGTGATCGTCGTGACGGGCGACCGCGACACCTACCAGCTCGTCGAAGATCCGCACATCAAGGTGCTCTACGTGCTCCGCGGCGTGTCGGACTACGTCTTGTACGACGAGGCGAAGATAGCCGAACGGACCGGCGTGACCCCACGGCAGTACCCCGAGTTCGCAGCGCTGCGCGGCGACCCATCGGACAACCTGCCCGGGGTGCCCGGCGTGGGGGAGAAGACGGCGGCAAAGCTGATCAATACTTACGGCGATCTCGGCGCGATCTACGCGCACCTGGACGACCTGACCCCACGGCTGCGAGAGTCCCTGGTTGCCGCTGAGCCCTCCGTGCGCAGCAATGCCATGGCGACCCCGCTGGTCCGTGACCTGGCTGTTTCAATCGACCCGGCCGAGGCGCCGCTGGGCGGATGGGACGAGGCCGAGCTGCGCAGGCTGTTCGGGTTCCTCGAGTTCGGCCCCGCGCTCTGGGACCGCTTTGTTGCCGCGACAGGCCTCGGCAAACCGGACGCCGCCGCTGCAGCAAGCCCAGTCCCCGGCGAACAACTGGCTCTGGTGGTCGAGCAGCTGGCCAGTGCAACCGACGCGGTCCACCGTCTCAACGTGTGGGCGAGCGAACGGCCGGCGCTGGCCATTGCCCCGTCCTGGGAAGGCCCCGAAGGCCGCTCACCGCTTACTGGCTTGGCTTTTGTCGAGCTCGCAGGAACTCCGGGCGAGGTCGCTGGGGCCGGGACCGAGGAACGGCCCGGGGAACTGGCGACGGCGCCGGAGAGCCGATGCACGCCGGAGAGCCGATGCACGCCGGAGAGCCCGTGCACGCCGGAGAGCCCGTGCAGGCCTGGTGGTTCGCCGCGGAGCTCTTTGGGGAGCCCGCTGTAAGCGGCGCGTTGGCAGGCTTGCTCGGCCCGGGGGGCGTGGCCGTCTCGGCCCACAACGCCAAGGCGCTCATGAGAGGCCTGGCGACCCTCGGGGTGGACTTGGCCAACCTGCAGCTCGACACCTCAGTGGCCGCCTACTTGGTCGACCCGGCGGGTGACCAGTACCTGCTCGAACAGCTGGCTGGTCGCTACGCCGGCATCGCGCTCGCGCCCCCCGGGACCACGGCGGCCGGACAGCTCGACCTGTCGGGCAGCGCCGAGCCCGCGCAGCTGGGAGCCGAACGCGCCGGCGCCGTTGCCCGCCTTGTCGGGCCTTTGTCGGCCGCCCTCGAGGCGAGGGGCTTGTCGAAGCTCTACGACGAAGTTGAGAGGCCCCTGGTGCGCGTCCTTGCCCGCATGGAACTTGTCGGCATCCGCGTTGACACTGCCGAGCTGGCACGCCTCGGCCGACTCCTCGCTGAGGAGGCTCGCAACCTCGAAAGGCAGGTCCACGACCTGGCTGGCGCCCCGTTCCTGGTCAACTCCGTGCAGCAGGTCCGCGAGGTCCTCTACGGCAAGCTCGGTTTGAAGCCGGGGAAAAAGACGAAGACCGGCTATTCGACCGACAACCAGACGCTCGAGAAGCTCCGCGAGGAACACCCCATAATTCCAGCCATCCTGCGCTATAGGGAAGTGGAGAAGCTCCGGTCCACCTATACCGACGCCCTTCTTGCCGAGGTCGGGCCTGACGGGCGGATCCACGCCACCTTCAACCAGACCGTCGCCCGCACCGGCAGACTTTCCTCGGATGCACCAAACCTTCACAACATCCCGATCCGGACCGAAGAAGGCCGCCAATTACGCCGGGTCTTCGTCCCGGCCGAGGGCATGCGCCTGCTGGTGGCTGATTACAACCAGATCGAGCTGCGTGTTATCGCCCATCTCGCCCAGGACCCCGGTCTTGTCGAGGCCTTCACAACGGGTGCCGACATCCACCGTATGACGGCGGCTCGTATATTCGGTGTGGAACCGAGCGAAGTGACCATCGGCATGCGTTCGAAGGCAAAAATGGTGTCGTACGGTTTGGCCTATGGCATGGAGTCCTATGGTCTGGCCCAGCGCCTCGGCATCGAGGTCGACGAGGCTTCGCAAATTCTAAACGCGTATTTCGACAATTTCCCCCGAGTCCGGGCGTACATGGACAGTGTGGTCGCCGAGGCACGTGACAAGGGTTACACCGAAACACTGTTTGGCAGGCGCAGGATGATCCCGGAGCTCTCCTCGTCGCGCTACCAGGAGCGCATGGCGGGGGAGCGCCAAGCGATGAACGCTGGCATCCAAGGCCTTGCAGCCGACATTTTCAAAGTAGCGCTGGTGCGCCTCGATGCGATGCTCGGTGAAGAAAGCCTTCACAGCCGGCTCATCTTGCAGGTTCACGACGAGGTCCTCCTGGAGGTACCTCCTGAGGAGGAAGAAGTAGCGGCGAAGGTGACCCTTGAGGCGATGCAGGGGGCGGCGGAGCTGAGCGTCGGCTTGGAAGTGAACTTGTCGTGGGGGGCGAGCTGGGCGGACGCCAAGGCGTAAGCCAAGGCGTAAGCCTGAAAATCGCCTGAGAGCGAAATGGAAAGGCAAGAACACATGCTCAACCTCGCTGCGGCAAAGCGCCGATAAGGTCCTGTGGGTGCCCTAAGGACGCGAGCGGACTTAGATGCGCTCTACTTGCGCGCCGAAACCGCTGCCTCCGCCAAGGAGCGCGCGAGCTGCCTGAGAGACATCGAGGCCGCCTTGGAGGCGGTTGAGGGGCCTGGGGAGCGAGCGCGTCTTTTGATGTGCCGGACGCGGGTCCGTTCCAACCAGTGGCACACCAGGGAGGTCCTCCAGGACGCCCTGGTAGCGATGGCATTGTTCGAGGAGGCCGGGGAACCTGGTCGTGCCCTGGAAGCGGCCAGCCTTGGTGCCGGCTTCGCTTCTCGCCTGGGAGAGATATCTCTTGCGGCTGAGCTTGCAGCGATGTGCATCCCCGGCATGGGCTCGCTGGACGACAGCGTTGTCGCCGAGGTGGCCAACCGGCTCGGGATTTTCTGCTACTCGTTCCTCGATTACGACCGGGCAATCGAGCAGTTCGAAGTAGCGCTCGCTGCGGCCGAGCGTGCCGGCGATTCCTGGAAGACCTACCGCCAGCTGCACAACATTGCCGATGCCCTGTTGCTTGCGGTCCACCAGGACCGGGCATCGGATGAGGAGGACAGTCGCTACGACCGTTTCGGAGCGGACAGGCTGGAAGAAGCCGAGCATGCGCTGAACCGCTTGCTCGAAGAATGCCCAGCCGAGGTGAAGGCAAGGTTAGGGGCCCAACGGCTGCAGGCCGCGCTGCTGATCGAGCAGGGGCGCCCAGCTGAGGCGCTCGATGTCATCAGGCAGACCGCAGGCGACTCGGGGGCCATCGTTTGGGCTGCTGGCCAGTCCAGCCTGGCTCTGGTGGAGGCGAGGTGTCTCAGGGCGCTCGGGCGCTCAGAGGAGGCCGTGGCCGCGGCAACCCGAGCAGCCGAGCTCGCCGAGCCGAGCGACGACCATCACGAGGTGATGTTGATCCTCGACGAGCTCGTCGCTGCGGAACGCGACGCCGGGGACCTCGATGCGGCCCTTGCTCACGCTCTGGAGCTGAAGCGGCAGATGTGGAACCTCCATCGGCGCCAAACGGCGCAGCTGGTCGAGCAGGTTTGGGCGCGCGCCGAGCTCGAGCAGCAGCGCAGATCCCTCGAGGCCCAGACCGCAGCAGCGATCGCCTCCGCCGAGGAGGACGCGCTCACGCGGATAGGCAACCGGCGCCTCCTCGAAAGGGTCCTCGGCAATGTGACCGGTGAACAGGAACAGATCGCCCTGCTCATGGCCGACATCGACCACTTCAAGGAGATAAACGACACCTTTGGCCACGAGGTGGGCGATCACGTCCTTCGTGCTCTCGGCCACATCCTGGCGACCGACGCGCGCAGTGGCCAGGTCGTGGTCCGCTACGGCGGTGAGGAGTTCGTGTTCGCACTACCTTCCGTCGACCTGGACGCGGCAAGAGACTTCGCGGAGCGCATCCGTGTCAAGGTGAGCTCCTACCCCTGGGAGGGACTGGAGACGCTCCTCGAGGTAACGATCAGCATCGGTGTCGCCTGCGGCCCGCCCGGTAGCTGGCAGTCAGTCCTTGCGGCCGCCGACCGCGCGCTTTACCTCGCCAAGAAGCGGGGCAGGAACCGCGTGGAGGTCTCTCCTCGCACCGCGAAGCGCACCGCCTGACGATTTAGGAGGGCCCGGTTAGTAAGCCCCCGGCACGGTGCCGACGTGGCCCGAGGCAATGTCGATCGTCGGTGGGAGATCCTTCCAGATGTAACTGATGTAGGCGTCGTGGCTCTGCAGCGGCGTTTGGCCGACCAGCCACTCGACCCAGGCCACAAGCTTGGCTTGGTGACTCGGGCTCCAGTTCGGGCTCTGGGGGAACTCGGGGCCGACGACGATCTCTTTGATGTCGAGCGTGGCAATGTCGCCGGCCGCGTCCGCCCTGGTTTGGGCTGTCAGCGGCGGCAAGGTCGTACCCGGCTGGTCCAGGCTCAACATCAGGCGTAGCGGGCCTCTGTCGCCCTGGTTGGTCCCGGTCATGCCGGTATCGGTCGGCATCACGAAACAAAATTTGGACTCCGGCTGCCAGCGAAGGTTCAGCTCGTTCACCGGGGGCAGCAGCAGCGCCACCGGCGGGTGACCCGAGCTCTTCCCGGACGTCTTCGGGCAGGCCAGCCCGGTGTCGTAGGCGCTGTAAAGCGGGCTCGCCCCCGCGGGGTAATTCGTGATCGGGAACAAAGCGACCAAGCCGAGGGCGCCCAGGGCCCAACCGAGGATTTTGTAGGGCACTGCCAGGCGTTTCAATTCGTCCAACCCGATGGCGACAAGGAGCGCAACGCCCAGCCACATCGTGCCGGCGAAGCGGTCAGGTAGCAGGTTGTGCAAGGTCGGAAAATGCTTGAGGATGTCATCGGGTAGAGGCAGCGGGCTCACGTGGCCGAGGACGTGCAGGGTCGGCCCGAGAGAAAGGACGCCGGCGCCAACGCCTGTCGCGAGCGCTACCCAGGTAACCCCGCGGCGCCTGGCGAAACAAAGCGTCAAGGCGATGAAAACGAGCAATGGCAGTCCGATATAAGCGCCTTGTTCGGAGCCGTTGCCTGTGAAACGGGAGGCCACTACGAGAGCGGAGTGGGGGGCGAACTTGGTGATGTTGGTCGGGACGAAGAAGTTGAAAAGGTCGCTCACATAGACGTTGGCCGGGTGAACGTCCTGGACTCTGTACGGGCCGAGGTACTGGACCGCAAGGAACGGTGCTGAGAGTGGGACGAACAACCCGGCTGCGGCGACAAAGCCCTTCACGGCGTAGCCCAGGTGCGCTGCAACGGCTGCCCAGTTGAAGACGCAGAGCACCAGCACCGCGAACGCGGCCGTGACGACCTCCAGGGCGAGGGTCTCCTCTGCAATCAGCAACTGCGCCCAGGCGAGCAGCCCAAAGAGCAAGCCGTCGCGCCAAGGTGTCTTTGCCTGTACCACGAGCAGGCGGTCAAGCAGGATAAGCATAAGCGGTGCGCTCATCATGAGCGTCTGGGCAAGATGACCGACCGATTGCGACACCATGTAAGGGGAAAAGCCATAAACGAGGCCCCCGGCGAGCGAGGGCAACGGGGAAGCCCAGCGGCGGAACGCTAGGTAGGCAAATGTCGCGCCGAGCGCGGGCGCGGCGGTGATCAAGATGTTGTAGGAGAACGCTGCTCCGAAGATCAGCGTTATCGGCGACATCACGAAGCTCGGCAGGATCACTGATGTGTTCCACATCAGGTTGACCCCGTTAGGGAAGTTGACGTAATGGCTGATGAGGGGGTCCAGCCCGTGACCGATCGAATACGGGATCCAGGCGAGGAACCACGAATACTCGTCAGAATCGCCCGGGGTTCCCAATTGGGTGGTGAACGGGTGCTCCCAAGCAACGTGCCACATGGCCATTGCGAGCGCGACCGACAGGACGAGCACCGCAAGGAGTTCAGGCAGGCTGGCATGGCCTCGTGGGGCCGGTGCCTCGGAGCCAGTTGCGGGCACTATCTCGCCAGCGGGCGCGAGCACCATCTCATCGGGGGGTTGCAAACTCATCGGGAGGTTGCAAAGCTCTTGGGCACTATGCCTCCCCTGGCACTGTGCCCACCTTGCCCGAGGCGATGTCGCTGGCAGGGGGCAGGTCCTTCCAGATGTAACTGATGTAGTTGTCGCGGCTCTGGAGCGGAGCTTGGCCGAGGAGCCATTCGAGCCAGACGACCAGCTGGGCTTGCCCGTCCGGCGACCAGGTCGGCACTTGGGGGGACTCCGGGCCGATAACGATCTCTTTGATGTCAAGCGCCGTAATGTCGTTGGCCGCCTCGGCCCGGGTTGCAGGCGTCAGTGGCGGGAGGAGCGCACCGGGTTGAGACAGGCTGAGCATCAGGCCGAGCGAGCCGATGTCGCCCTGGTTGGTACCAGTCATGCCGGTGTCGCTCGGCATCACGAAGCAAAACTTTGACTCAGGCTGCCAGCGCAAGTTCAACTCGTTCACTGCTGGCAGGAGAAGCGCGACGGGGGGGTGCCCGGCGCCGGGCGTGGTGCTCGGGCAGGCGAGGCCGCTGTCGAAGGCGGTGTACAGCGGGCTCGTGGCGGCGGGGAAGTCGGTGGTAGGGAACAATGACGCCAAGCCGAGGCCGGCGAGGGCCCAACCGACGACCTTGTACGGCACTGCCAGGCGTTTCAGCTCGTCCAACCCGAGGGCGACGAGGAGGCCCACACCGAGGAACATCGGCCCGGCGAAGCGGTCCGGGAGCAGGTTTTGCAGCACCGGGACATGATGGAGGATGTCGCCCGGCAGCCGGAACGAGGTGATGTCGCCCACTACGTGCAGCGTCGGGCCCATCGACAGCACCCCAGCGCCGACCACTACGGCCAGTGCGGCCCAGGTGACCCTACGGCGCCTCGCGAAAAAGATCGTGGCGGCGATGAAAACGAGCAGTGGGACCCCTATGTAGGCGCTCTGCTCGGAGCCATTGCCTGTGAAATGGGAACTGACCGCCAAGGCGGATGCCGGGGCCAGCTTGGTGATGCTGGTCGGGACGAAGAAATTGAAGAGGTCGCTCACATACACGTCGTAAGGGTGGGCATTCTGGACCCTGTCGGGTCCGAGGTATTGGACACCGATGAACGGTGCCGACAGCACGAGGAAGGACCCGGCCGCTGTCACGAGTCCTGTCGCGGCGTACCTTGCGTGGCCAACGACAGCCGACCAGTTGATAGCGCACAGCACGACCACAGCGATGGCGGCAGTGACCGCCTCCATGGCCAGGACCTCCTCCCCGGTGAGCAGCTGCGCCCACGCCAGCACCCCGAGAAAAAGGCCGTCCTTCCAGGCTGTCTTCGCCTGCAGCACAAGCAGACGGTCCAGCACGATCAGCATCAGTGGGGCGCTCAATATGAGCGTCTGCGCGACGTGGCCGAACGATTGCGAGATCACGTAGGGCGAAAAACCAAAAATGAGCGCGCCCGCGAGCGAGGGCAGAGGCGACGTCCAGCGGCGGAAAGCCACGTACGCAAAGGTCGCGCTCAGCGCTGGTGCGGCGGTCATCAAGATGTTGTAGGAGAACGCGGCCCCGAAAATGACCGTGACCGGTGACATGACAAAGCTCGGCAAGACCACGGACGTGTTCCACATCAGGTTGACGCCGTTCGGGAAGTTGGCGTAATGGCTGATGAGCGGGTCCAACCCGTGGCCGAGCGCGTACGGCATCCAGGCAAGGAACCACGAGTACTCGTCGGCGTCCCCGAGGCCTCCAAGTTGAGTGCCGAAAGGGTTGGCCCAGGCGTTGTGCCACAAGGCCGCCGCCAGTAGGAACGACAGGGGTACAACGACGAGCAGTTCGCGTCGGCCAGCGCGGCCTCGTCGGGGGGGTACGGGGGCGAGATGCGCAGGGCTGTATGAGCCTGAAATGCTCAGCTCCGCCAAGGCGCTCGGCTCGTTAGCGAGCTCGCCTCGCACCGGCACCGGGGGTACCTCTCCCGTTATGGGAGCCGGGGACTCAGTGGTCAAGGCCTTTCTACCGAGTCTCCGGCAAGGCACGGAGAGCCTGGCCAACATAAGCTGACAGCGGCCTTATCAGTGCATTTTGGGCTCTCTGCTCGATCACGTGAGCTGTCCAACCCGTGACCCGGCTCATGACGAAAATCGGGGTGAACGTAGGAATGTCGAAGCCCATAAGGTAATAGGCCGGCCCCGTAGGGTAATCAAGGTTCGGGTAGAGGCCCTTGGTGTCCTTCATGGCCCGCTCCAGATGAGCGTACACAGCCATCAACTGGCGGCCCTCTTCGGTCCGGTCGGCCAAACGCTCCAGCGCAACTCGCATTGTTGGCACCCGGCTGTCGCCGTGCTTGTAGACCCGGTGCCCGAAGCCCATGACCTTTTGCCCCGAACCGAGCGTGTTCGAAAGCCATTCGTCCACCTCGGCCGCGCCCTTGACCTGAGTGAACAGACCCATCACCGCCTCGTTGGCTCCTCCGTGCAAAGGCCCTTTCAGCGCCCCGATTGCACCGGTGATTGCCGAGTACAGGTCGGAAAGGGTTGACGTGATGACACGGGCTGTAAAAGTCGAGGCATTGAAGCCGTGCTCGGCGTACAGGATAAGGGAAATCTCGAAGCAGCGGACCACGTCCTCGTCGGGGACGGTGCCCGAGCACATATGGAAGAAGTTCTCGGCGAACGACAGGCTCGGGTCGGGCGGGATGGGAGGTAGGTCGTGGCGGCGTCGCTGTTCGACGGCGACTACTGTGGGCAGCTTTGCCCATAGATCCAACGATTTTTCGAGCTCGGCGTCGGGAGACGTGTCGTCCTCGGTAGCGTCGCAGGCACCGAGGTAGCTCACTGCGGTCCGCAGGACGTCCATCGGGTGACACGTTGTGGGGAGGAGTGACAGAGGTTCGAGGAGGTCGCTGCCTATTTCGCGGTGCGACCGCTCCGCGGCTGTGAAAGCCTGAAGCTGCGCCGTGTTGGGCAGTTCTCCGTGCCAGATGAGGTAAGCCACTTCTTCAAAGCTGCAAGAGGTAGCCAGGTCGGGCACCGGGTAGCCACGGTACAGGAGCGTCCCGGTCCCCTCGTCTATGACCGAGACCGCGGTCGTGTCAGCGGTTACCCCCGCGAGGCCGCGCTTGACCTCGGTCGTTCCTTCGCTCATATCTCTCCCAGCGACGCGTCGAACGCGGTGTAGTCGTCGTAGCCCATGAGTTCGTACAGTTCATCCCGAGATTGCATCTGCTCCAATAACCCCTTTTGCGTACCGTCGGACGCGAGCGCCCGTAACCCGCGCTCTGCTGCACCCATGGCCAGGCGTAACAGCGTAACCGGGTAGATGACGATGTTCACGCCGACGGAGGCGAGCGTGCCCACGTCGAGGAGCTCAGTCTTCCCGAACTCTGTCATGTTGGCAAGGACGGGGGCGTCAACTGCCTTCTTGAACTTCTCAAGCTCGCTGGCACCTTCCAGCGCGTCCGGGAAGAGGACGTCAGCCCCCTCGTCCCGGTACGACTTGGCCCGCTCGATGGCACCAGAGAGCCCTTCTATCGCGCGCGCGTCCGTCCGTGCACAAATGGCGAAGCCCGGGTCGCGCCGCGCCCCCACGGCTGCCTTGATGCGCCGGCGCATCTCAGCGGCGGTCACTATTTCCTTGCCGTCAAGGTGGCCACAGCGCTTTGGGTTGACCTGGTCCTCGATGTGGCAACCCGACAGTCCGAGGTCCTCCAGAACGTTGACAGTTCGCGCAATGTTGAGAGGCTCGCCGAAGCCAGTGTCGGCGTCCACCAGCGTCGGCAACCCGGTAGTGCGGGCGATCTCATAGCTTCGAGAGGCCACTTCGGGAAGCGTCGTGAGGCCGATGTCAGGTAGCGCCAGCGATGCTGAGAGCACTGCGCCTGACACGTACACCCCTTCGAACCCGAGCCTTTCGATGAGCAGGGCTGATAGCGGGTTGAAAGCACCCGGGAACCTCATCAACCGTCCGGAGGAGAGCCCTTCGCTGAGCGCTTGGCGCCGCTCGCTCGCTGGGGTTTTGGTGTGGAACATCAGAACAGGCCGCCCTTGGGCGTGTCAGTTTCCAGTCCGGGCGCGATCAAGCTCAGCAGGCGCACCTGTCCTGGGCCTAGCTCGAGGAGGCGCTCAGCCAGGCCGATGAAACGGTCCTGCTCGGCTTCCGGTATCGTCCCGTGGGCCAGGCGGCGGAACTTCTCTATGTACTGAGCACGCCCGAAGGGCCTTTCACCCAGGGGGTGAGCGTCGGCGACCCCGATCTCTGCCTCGACGGTACTGGCGTCGGCCAGTTGGATAACCGCTCGCCCCCCGAACGCCTCGCCGGACAGGTAGCGCTTGGTCCACAGGGGGTCCTCCTCGGTACTGATCTTGCGCCAGAGGGCGACCGTGCCTGGCAGGTGCGCTCGCTCGGGCAAGTAGGAGGTCTCGTGGTGCCAGGTCCCGTCTTGCAGGGCCACTGCGAAAATGTACGGGAGAGAGTGGTCGAGCGTCTCACGGGATGCGTCGGGGTCGAATTTTTCCGGGTCGCCGGAGCCGGTCCCAATGACGTTATGGGTGTGGTGGCTCGTATAGATACGGACCGAGCTCACAGTGCCCAAGTCTTTCAGGCGCCTGTCCTCGCGCATGCGCTTTGCAAGGTCGATGAAGGCTTGGGCCTGGTACTCCGCCGAGTACTCCTTGGTGTAGGTGCGCAGGATCGCGCGTTTGGGTTCGCCCGGAGCGGGAAGAGGCACCCGGTAAACGGCGTCAGGGCCGTCCAGGAGCCAGGCAATGACACCATCTTCACCTTCGTAAATAGGCGACGGCGAGGTCTCCCCACGCATTGCTCGGTCGACAGCTTCAATAGCGACCTTTCCGGCAAAGGCTGGCGCGTACGCCTTCCAGGTAGAGATCGCACCCTTGCGGGACTGGCGGGTAGCCGTCGTCGTGTGGAGGGCCTGCCCAATGGCCTGGTAGACGACCTCGGTCGCCAACCCGAGGAGCGTCCCGGTCCCCGCTGCTACGGACGGCCCGAGGTGGGCGACGTGGTCGATCCGATGAGCGTGCAAGGAGATCCCACTGCAGAGGTCGACCTGGACCTCGTAGGCGGTCGCGACTGCCCGAACAAGGTCGTGGCCGCTGCAGCCGGTGTGCTGGGCGACGGCGAGTAAAGGTGGGATGTTGTCGCCGGGGTGGGAATACTCGGCTGCCAGGAACGTGTCGTGGAAATCGAGCTCCCGCACTGCGACGCAGTTGGCCCAGGCAGCCCATTCGGGTTGTACATGCATCCCGGGCGGGCAGCCGAAGACCGTCGCTCCCCCGGGCCGGACCGCCCCGATCGGCCTAACTGCCGCGTCTCCGCCGGATGGGAGAGCGTGGCGCAGGGCCTGGGCGCGCGCGTTGGCGGCCGGGCGACGTCTGAGGGCGGCGGCCGCGACGCCGGCATCGTCGATGAGCCGGTTGACCACCATCCCGGCAACCTCGGCCTCTACAGGCACGGGGTCGGTCGCCACCTCGGCCAGCTTCCAGGCCAGCTGCTCTTCGCGGTAGCGCCTCGGCGCTTTTGTGGGCCCTGACCTCGTGGTCGATCATCGGCAGGCTTTCGAGGAGCTGTCCTGGGGCACGCCAGGCAACGCTACCCAGATCGGCGGGGCTCCGCGGGTTCCCCGAACCCTGCCCAGGCTTTTGGCTATCGGCGGGGCTCCGCCGGGCCTTCGCCGGACCGTCGCCGGGCCTTCGCCCGGCCTTCGCCGAACCGTCGCCGGGCCATTGGCTACCGCAGGTCCCTCAGGCGGCCGGCCCCCCATGATAAACAAGTGGACATGCGGGCCAGTGCGGCGGGCCGCGTGGCGAGATCTGTTTGCTTGAGCCTCGTTGCAGCGGCCTCGATGGTTTTGATGATTGCCCAACCCGCAACGGCACAGGCGCATGGCTCGACAAGACCGTCCGCGACCGCCTGGCAAGCAGGCGAGCGGGCCGGGGCGACGACGGGGATATTCAAGGACGGCGGCGTGCTCCGCTACGGTGCGTCCGAGTTCTTCGGCAGCCCGACGAAAATGCACCTGGCCGCCCCGATAGTCGCAATGGCCGCTACGCCGGACGGCCAAGGTTACTGGCTCGTTGGGGCGGACGGAGGGGTCCTGACCTACGGCGACGCGAAGTACTTCGGGAGCGCCGGAGCCCTCGCTCTCCACGCGCCGATTGTCGCAATGGCGCCGACCGCAGACGGCGGCGGGTACTGGCTCGTTGGCGCGGACGGAGGTGTTTTTACCTTTGGGGACGCCCGCTATTTCGGCTCCCCCGGTCCCATGCACGTCCCTGAACCGATCGTCGACTTTGCAACAACCCCCAACGGGAAGGGTTACTGGCTCGTGGGCAGCCACGGGGAGGTTTACGCCTTCGGCGACGCGAGGTACTACGGCTCCCTCGGCGCGACAAACCTGCACAACCTTCCAGTCGTCGCGATCGCGTCTTCTCACGACGGCCGCGGGTACTGGGTCGTGCAGGGAGGGGGAGAGGTGATCCCATACGGGGACGCCCCGCGGCTGGGCGGGATGCGCGGCCATCCTCCCGTAGCCGGGATCGCCGTCACCGCGGACGGCCTGGGTTACTGGCTTGTCTGCGGCAATGGCGAAGTAGACGCCTTCGGCGACGCACAGTATTTCGGGGGCAACAATTCGGCGGTACCACGGCCCCCCATTTCAGCCATAGTCGCCGACCCCGCGGGCCCGGGGTACTGGCTACTCGATTCAGAGGCGTTCCCTGTCAGTCTCGATCACCCGGGTGCCGGCGCGCATGGTGACATCGTCAGGATCGCGACGAGCCAGCTGGCCCGAGCCGGGCCGGCGGGAATTTCTGCAACTCCTACGGTCCTTGTGAGGAATGGTGCACCCTCTTCGCGACATGGGTTTGGGAGAGTGCGGGCATAGCCATCCCTCGCTACCCGTTCGCCGGAAGTGTTTACTACTGGGCCAAGAGCCACACCAGGGTCGTCTCGGTTACTGCCAAGCCCGCCGCTGGTGACCTCGTCCTCTACGGGTCCGGGCCGCAGAATGCCAGCACTGCGCCCCACATCGGCATTGTCGCTCAGGTATGGCCCGATGGGGCGATCGACACGGTCGAAGGTGACGCCGGTCCTGGCCCTGGCGGCTGGACATCGGTGCTTGTGAACGGCCCGTACCTACCTTCCCAGTCGTATTTCGCAAATGGCGTGCCCATCTACGGCTTCGCCGTCCCGTGAGATCAGTCGCTGAACCGTGAGATCAGTCGCTGAACCGTGAGATCAGTCGCTGAGGGCGGCGTTTTGTTGCCCATCTCGCCTCAGACCTGGATGGCCCTAGTGTCGTTCCGTATGCCGGACGAAAGCCCTATCACTGACGACATCCGGATGCCTAAGGACATCCCTATTTCTGACAACGGGCCCCTGGTCGGCTCGTTGCAGATTTCCTGGCCCCCTCCGTGCAGCGATTGGGCCAAAAGCCAGCGCCTCGACCCCATCGGCAGCGCGGGCTACTACGACGGCTTTCTCCTCGTCGAGCAACCTTTGCCGTGGCCGTCCGACGTTTCTGAAATGCCCGAGTTGGTCGAGGTAGCGAAGGTGGCCTATGGGGCGCGGCTGCGCCTTCAGGCCCTGGCTCGGGCCACGAGGCCAGGTGCAGGCGGGCCAGCAGCAGCCGAGGGTCCGGGCGAAGAAGCGTCACAGACCCCGGTTACGGACGGTGCGGGCGGTCCGCTTCGGAGGCTCATCTGCTACCGGTCAACGCGGCCAGGATGGGCGGGCCCGATGGCTCGCTCCGAGCGACTGGCGGAGCCCGGGTCGCTGGCCGAGGCCGCGCAAGCCGTGGCGGAAGCAGCTGCCGTAGCACCTGAAGCGGGGGACAGCGGTGGCACTGCCACTGCTGATGTGCTCGTTTGTACTCACGGGCGGCGGGACGCGTGCTGCGGAGCGCGGGGAATGGAGCTCCTGGGCGCGTTGGGTGACGCCCCTACGTTTGGCCGCCCGGGCGTGCGGTTGTGGCGGACGAGCCACACAGGAGGTCATCGTTTCGCCCCAACCGCGATCGCACTGCCTTCAGCGAGCCTGTGGGCGTGGGCTGACGCAGCACTACTGGAGCAGGTTGTGGACGCCGAAGGTCCCCTAGGCCTGGCGCTCCCCCGGTACAGAGGCTGTGCGTCCCTCGGCTCGCCTGCCCAGCAGGCGGTCGAGAAAGCCGTCCTATCGGAAGTTGGGTGGCCGTTGCTGAGTTCGTGGCGCCGCGCGGCGGACTTGGGTGGCGGGCTTGTCAGGCTGGAGACGGAACTCCACGGCACTTGGAGCGCCGTGGCTAGGGAAGGTCGGCGCGTCGCGCAGCCCGACTGCCGCAGCGATCCCGAGCTGGCCACGAAGCAGAGCGTCGAGTGGTTCGTGGAGGGCCTTCGCCAGATAGTTGCCGCCTGAGAAAGTGCTAGCTGTTAGCTGACGAGCGGTCCAGTGCGTTTCGGACCTCTGCGACTACGCGATGACCGTCGAAGACGATGTCTTTCCAGGTATAAACGAGCGTCTGCACCCCACTGAGGGACAAGCGGTTGCGACGCCTGGCGTCCTCAGTCATCTGTTCTGGACCGTTGTGGTACGTATAGCCGTCTACTTCGACAGCGAGCCCGGGAGCGATCAGGATGTCGACCCGGTAGCTCAGAATCCGGGCCGGACTTGACCTCCGCGGCGAGAGGGGTGATGGCTGCCTGCCGCAGCAGTCGCATCGTTCGGCTTTCGAGGACGCTTGGCTGACCAGAGCCGGGAAACGCGCGCCAACGTAACGCTCTCCTCAGCGCTGTCAGTCCAGGCCGCCCTTTTCGCGCCGCCCTCGCCAGCTCCGCCCCCATCGCCTCCAAAGTCACAAGTTTGCTCGCAAGCGCCCTATCCACCGCCTCTTCGACGATCTGTGGAGGCATGACGGCTGCGACGTCAATGACTGTCCGCACTGGAGCGGTACATGGGATGTTCCGGATGGTAACGATCTGGGCGGGGAATTCGCTTGGTCGGTGGACGTCACAGCCCGCTGGACGACTCGACACCACCCGCGGGACGGTGATGGCGTGTCGCCCAGGAGCATCAATCATCCGCCACAGCCACGCGGCCGACTGGTGGGACGCCACGGCCGCAGGACCTGCCGTTAGGAGCGCAGCGATGAGGTGCTGCTCAGGGGACTGGCCTGAGCTGGCGAGCCGAAAAGTCTTAGGACTGAGCTGTTCCCACTCTCCGGTGGCGAGCCGATGCCTCAGGACGTGGTTGCTGACCCCGATAGCGTATAGCTGCGCGCGACTGATCACCCCGAACTGGTCACGAAAGCGCCGACCGAGTTCACGGGTCACAAGCGCCTGCACTCTCGGATCATATCTCATACCATTTCATACTGTTTCAGATCTTAGGATGTGGTGTGGCTACGGCTTCTGGGCGTGGTCCAGGGCTTTTCGGCGCTAGCGGATGGAGGTCCGGGCTCGTGGCACGCCGAAGTGAGGGAGCCCCGCCGAGATGGGCGAACCACGCCGAGATAGGGCGGCGAACCACGCCGAGATGGGCGAACCACGCCGAGATGGGCGAACCACGCCGAGATAGGGCGGCGAACCACGCCGAGATGGGCGAACCACGCCGAGATAGGGCGGCGCACCGCGCCAGATGTGCCAGCACCGAGATGCGGCCACGAGGGCCCACGATGCCCGTGCCGGCCGGCCGGCCGGCGGGCGCCCGCCCCCGCGCCCCGGGGCTCCCCCGCGTCAGGCGGGCCAATCGGTCGAGCACGCTACGCTCAACGCCTGTGCGCAAGGTGCTGGTTGCGAACCGAGGCGAGATCGCCATCAGGGCTTTCCGGGCCATCAACGAGCTCGGGTACACCTCGGTCGCCGTCTTCCCCTACGAGGACCGGTACTCGCTGCATCGCCAGAAAGCCGACGAGAGCTACGAGATAGGCGAGCGGGGCCACCCGTTACGGGCCTACCTCGACATCGCAGGGCTGATAGATGTGGCCCAAAGCTCGGGCGCAGATGCCATTTACCCCGGCTACGGCTTCCTCTCTGAGAACCCCGAGCTGGCCAGAGCGTGCAGTGAGGCGGGTATCACTTTTGTCGGCCCCCCGGGCGATGTCCTCGCGCTAGCCGGCAACAAGGTGAGGGCAAAGGAGGAGGCGGCCGCCGCCGGCATCCCTGTACTTCGCAGCGCCGGTCCGTGGTCCGGCGTTGAAGAACTTTTAGGCGCCGCCGATCAGGTCGGTTTCCCGTTGTTCGTAAAGGCGGCGGCCGGTGGAGGTGGCCGGGGGCTCCGGCGGGTGGAGCGGGCTGAGGAACTGAGGGCAGCCGCTGAAGCCGCCGTACGGGAGGCCGAGACGGCGTTCGGCGACCCGACGGTGTTCTTGGAAGAGGCGGTTGAGCGCGCCCGCCACGTCGAGGTTCAGGTGCTAGCCGATGGGGCTGGCAACGTTGTGCACCTCTACGAACGGGACTGCTCGGTCCAGCGCCGGCACCAAAAGGTCGTGGAGATAGCGCCGGCGCCCCACCTCGACGGGAAGATCAGGGCCAAGTTGTTAGCCGACGCTGTCAGTTTTGCGCGAGCAGTTGGTTACCTCAATGCCGGCACCGTCGAGTTCCTCGTAGGCCCCGACGGCCGCTACGTGTTCATCGAAATGAACCCCCGCATACAGGTCGAGCACACCGTAACCGAAGAGGTCACCTCGGTCGACCTCGTCCAGGCGCAACTGCGGGTCGCGGCCGGTGCCACGCTCGCCGACCTCGGCATTTCCCAGGGCTCCATTTTCGTGAACGGCACGGCGCTTCAGTGCAGGATCACAACAGAAGACCCCGCACATGGTTTCCGGCCTGACACCGGTCAGATCACGGCCTACCGTTCACCGGGCGGCCACGGTGTCCGCCTGGACGGCTGCGCGTATGTCGGGGCAGACGTATCTCCCCATTTCGATTCGCTGCTTGTAAAGCTGACTTGCCGGGGCAGGACGTTCGGAGAGGCGGTCGCCAGGGCGCGACGAGCGGTGGCGGAGTTCAGGATCCGCGGGGTGGCTACCAATATCCCGTTCTTGCAGGGCCTGCTGGACGAACCGGACTTCATGGCGGGCAACCTGACCACCTCGTTCATTGATGACCGGCCCGGGCTTCTAAGCCGGCGTAGCGGTGCGGACCGGGGCACGCGCCTGCTCAACTACCTGGCGGACGTCACCGTCAACCGCCCGCCGGGTGCCACCCCTGGCGCCCCCGACCCGAGAGAAAAGCTCCCCCTTATAGCTGCACCGGCACGCAAAGGGCCCCTTGGCGCGAGCAGCGGGACATCCTCGGGTAGCCGGCAGGTGCTAAACCGGCTCGGCCCGGAAGGTTTTGCCAAATGGCTCCGAGACCAAGTCCCCGTTGCGGTTACGGACACGACACTGCGCGACGCGCACCAGTCCTTGCTCGCCACGAGGCTCCGTACGACGGACATGCTCCACGGGGTACCGTATTTTTCTCGCATGCTGCCGGGGTTGTTGTCACTGGAAGCCTGGGGGGGCGCGACATTCGACGTTTCTTTGCGCTTTTTGAAGGAGGATCCCTGGGAGCGCCTTGCCGCCCTCAGCGAAGCGGTCCCCAACATCTGCTTGCAAATGCTGATAAGGGGCCGGAACACGGTCGGTTACACCCCCTATCCCGACGATGTGGCGGTCGCCTTTGTAAGGGAGGCGGCCCGTACGGGCGTCGATATATTCCGGATATTCGATGCTCTCAACGACATCGAGCAGATGGTCCCGGCGATCAGAGCGGTCCTGGGAACCGGCAAGGTTGCCGAGGGTGCGGTCTGTTACACCGGAAACCTCGCCAGCCCGGCGGAGCACCTGTACACGCTTGATTATTACTTGCGCAAAGCCGAACAGCTGGTGGCAGCGGGCGTACACATACTTTGCATAAAAGATATGGCCGGCTTGCTCCGGGCGCCCGCCGCACGGACGCTGGTCGGCGCCCTCAGGGAGAATTTTGCCTTGCCGGTCCACTTGCATACCCACGACACCGCTGGTGGCCAGCTTGCGACCTATCTGGCGGCCATTGATGCGGGAGCCGACGCGGTCGACGGAGCCATGGGACCTCTGGCCGGCACGACTAGCCAGCCCTCTTTAGGGGCAATCGTTGCCGCAACGGACAACACCGAGCGGGAAACTGGCCTTTCCCTGGATGCGATAGAAGCTTTCGAGCCGTACTGGGAGGCAGTGCGGGGCCTCTACCGTGCCTTCGACATCGGCAGCGGGGCGCCGACAACGCGGGTATACCGCCACGAGATGCCGGGCGGGCAGATATCCAACCTGCGCCAGCAGGCAATCGCCCTGGGCCTGGGCGACCGGTACGAGATGGTCGAGGATCTCTACGCCGAGGCGAACCGCATTCTCGGCAATATCGTAAAGGTGACCCCGAGCTCTAAGGTTGTGGGCGATTTGGCGCTTTACCTATGTGGTGCGAACGCTGACATCAATGAGTTCGAGCGGGACCCGGCAAGCTTCGATCTCCCTGGCAGCGTCATAGGTTTCTTGTCGGGTGAGCTCGGGGTGCCACCTGCTGGATGGCCCGAGCCTTTCCGCACCAAAGCACTGGCAGGGAAAAAACTGCCGTCTCGCACCGTCGCCCTGCCCGTCGAGGCGCAAGCAGTGCTGGTGAGCACGGAGGTCAGCCCAAAGAGATTGCGCCAAGTGCTGGACTCGCTCCTCTTCCCCGGGCCGGCCCGCGACTTCGAAGAGGCGGTACGCCAGTACGGGGACCTATCCGTGCTGCCGACGTCTGCGTTTTTCAACGGGCTTGTCCCAGGCGACGAAGTCGAGGTGGCACTCGAGACGGGTGTGTCTTTGTACCTGGCGCTCGACGCGATCGGCGAAGCGGACGAGGGCGGATTTCGTTCGGTCTTCTGCCGGCTGAACGGCCAGCCACGTGTAGTAACGGTGCGCGACCGTTCTGTAAAAGACACACAGCCCAGAGGCGAGCGAGCGCAAAGCGACAACCCCGCCCATGTGGCTGCGCCTTTTGCCGGTGCCGTTTCGCTTACGGTCGGCGTTGGTGACCGGGTCGAAGCCGGCCAGACCGTAGCGACGATCGAAGCGATGAAGATGGAGGCCCCTATCACGACGTCTCTCGCCGGTACGGTTGAACGTCTCGCCGTTCCTAAGGTTGCGTCGGTCGATGGAGGTGACCTGTTGATGGTGATAGCACCGGGAGTGAGCTGAAATGCGGATCGGAGTGGTGACGGAGACCAAGCCGGACGAGCGCAGGGTCGCCCTCACCCCAGCCGGTACAGAGGAGCTGGTGGCCGCCGGCCACACGGTCCTGGTGCAGCAAGGCGCGGGGGATGGGTCGGGCTTTGCGGACGACGCTTACAAGAGGGCGGGCGCCGTCCTGGTCGGCGGGGCCGAGACGATCTGGGGGGACGTGGACCTGCTCGTCAAGGTGAAGGAGCCCGTAGCGCCAGAGCTCGGCTACTTCCGCGAAGGCCTTGTCATTTTCACCTACCTGCACCTGGCGGCCGCTCCGGAGCTCACCGCTGCTCTCCTGGCGTCGGGTGCGACAGGAGTGGCGTACGAGACGGTCGAGGACGCTTCAGGCCGCCTGCCACTGCTGGCGCCGATGAGCGAGATCGCCGGTCGGCTCGCCGGCCAGGTCGTGGCGCACTACCTGCAGTCACCCATGGGTGGCAGGGGCATCTTGGCAGGTGGGGCCCCTGGCGTGGCGCCCGCGAGGGCGCTCGTGCTGGGCGGTGGGGTGGTGGGCGTCTACGCCGCACGTGTGGCCAAGGGGCTCGGGGCCGATGTCACGATCCTCGAGCGCTCCGACGACCGGCTCCGTTACCTGGACGACCGCTTCGAGGGGTCGGTGCGCTGTTTGATGTCGGACGCGCACAGCGTCATTGAGCAGCTTGCGGTCAATGACGCGGTGATAGGTGCGGTGCTGGTACACGGGGCGGCCGCCCCGAGGCTCGTCTCGCGGGCGATGCTGTCGAACATGCCGAGGCGCGCGGTGATAGTGGACGTGGCGATCGACCAGGGTGGCTGCACCGAGACCTCCCGCCCGACAACCCACGAAGCCCCCACCTACGTGGTGGACGACGTCTTGCACTACTGCGTCACCAACATGCCGGGCGCCGTCCCCGTCACCTCGACGAGGGCGCTCACGAATGCGACGCTTCCTTATCTGCACCGGCTGGCCGACCTCGGCCTGGACGGGTTCTGCGACAAAGATCCCGGTTTTGCGAAGGGCGTCAACGTGCGAGAACACGAGGTAACCCACCCAGCAGTTGCCGAAGCCTACCGCGCCCAACGTGGTGGAAATTAAAGAAACCTCGGTACCCCGTGCTTAACTGCGACGAAATCGGTGGCTTTTAAGGGGGCTTGCTCAGGCTCAAGTCGCCGGGTGCCGATCCCCCTGAAATGCCGGTGGACAGCAATAAGCGAGTGACAAAAATAACGCGAGGTGCGGAAGTCCGCTCGTTGTCCTCGGTGGTAGGAGACAGTAGGGCCGGGAGCCCCGAGCCACTTGCCGAAGCGATACCTGGTCGTGAGGGGGTCGTTCGGGCGCGGCTCAGCCACTTACTGGCATCCCTCGGCGACATCCCCGCTCAACACCCGGCTCTGGCATTTGACCGCGGCCCCGGCTTCGGCCGCCTGCTTGACGAGATCTGCCCGGCCGGGTCGGTTGTGATGCACGGCCGTAGGGTACCGAACAAGGCGTTACCGCTGGACCACGTCGCCATAGTGCCGAGAGGTCTCGTCGTGGTCGGCTCCGACCTTGGCCAGGCGCTACGTGGAGGCTCCAACCAGCGGGGCATAGCCTGGCAAGGCAGGGATGGTCTCGAGGGGCCGGCCCGTCCGGCGGTCTCAGAGCTTGGGGAGCGGCGCACTGGGCTTGTCCGCGAGATCTTGCGGCGAGGCAATGCTCTACGTTCCTGGCTGGACGAGACCTCTTGGGGCCATGTTCCCGTGTACGCGGCAGCATGTTCGGCACCTCTCATGGGAGCGATGCAGAAACCCGCGTTGATGCTGGAGGGCATGACACTGGACGGCCTGTGGTTGGGAGCTGTCAATCAGCTGCCCGAGTGGCTCGCTTCGGGTGGTGACCTCGACGATGAGGTCCGCGCCTCGCTGGGCAACTTCCTTGCTGCGGAGCTGCCAGTCGGCTGATCGGCGGGTGCAACAGGGCCCTGCGTGTGCTTGGGTCTCCGGATCGGCAATGCTTGTAGGGTGACCCACGCCGAACCAGCCGCAAATACCCGGCCCAGTGATGATGCAGGCCCTGCTCAGGGCCCGTCTGGCCAATCGGGACGCAAACCGGGCCCGACACGCCATTGCCTGGGCGATGAGAAACGTCGCACCCGAGTCGTTGCCACTATCGGGCCAGCGTCCGATGCACTGGCGACCCTGGCCGCAATGCAGGATGCCGGGATGGACGTCGCACGCCTCCCCCTCGCTCATGGGACGATCGACGACGCCGTAGCGAGGCTGCGCCGGGTCCGTCAGGCGGCCCCGGATGTCGGCATACTGGTGGACCTACCGGGCCCCAGAATCCGCACCACTGCATTCCCTGAGGGCGGTGTGGTGCTGGTGACCGGGAGCGAAGTGGTCCTGAGCCCCCACGACCTCACGCCAGAGAGCAGCGCGACCAGCATCGGCGTATCGGTCGCCGAGCTGGTGGAGTCTTTGCAGGAGGGTGACAAGATCGCTCTCGGCGACGGGGGCGTATCCCTCGTTGCCGAAAAACGTCAAGGCCAGTCGATGAAATCCAGGGTCCTGGCCGGCGGCAAGGTTCAGGGCCGACCCGGCGTTACGGCCCCGGCCTCCCGGCTGGCGCTCAAGACACCTACGCCTGACGACCTGGAGCGCCTCGAGGTCCTACTGGAGGAGGGCATCGAGAGCGTGGCTGTCTCATTCGTGCGGACGGCGTCCGACCTTGTTGATGTGAGGGCGCTCACAGGAAGGGGCATCATGGTCTGCGCCAAGATGGAGACCCCCGAGGCGCTCGAGGACATAGACAACATCCTCCAAGCAGCCGACTCGCTCATGGTTGCCCGGGGAGACCTCGGGGTGCGTGTTGCGTTCGAGGAAGTACCGCACATTCAAAAGAAACTGATCCGCTCCTCGGTCGCGTGGGGCCGGCCGGTCATAACCGCTACGCAGATGCTCGAGTCCATGATCAACTCGCCTGTGCCCACCAGGGCAGAGGTGACCGACGTTGCCAACGCGGTTTTCGACGGGACCAGCGCCGTTATGCTCTCGGGCGAGTCAGCGGTCGGCATCGACCCGGTCAACGCGGTAGCCACGATGGCCCGGATAGCGCGCCGCGCGGACGCCGAGTTCGACAGTTACGGCTGGGGGCGCAACCTCCCGGCCCAGAACTTTGCCTCTGAGGGCCCGACAGGCGCCAGGATCACGGCGGCCATTGGTGCGGCAGCGTGGCGTGCCTCAGTGGAAGAGAACGCGGCCGTGATCATCGCTTGTACCAACACGGGCGCAACTGCCCGCGCGATTTCACGCTTCAGGCCAGCCGCGCCGATCGTGGCGGCGACCCCGTTCGCGCTGACGGCACGCCAGCTCACAACGAGCTGGGGGGTCGACACAGTGCTGGTACCGGAAGCCAAGACCACTGACGAGGCGGTGAACCAGGCAGTTGAGGCGGTCCGCCGTGGCGGTTATGCGAAGCCGGGCGACGTCGTGGTAGTCCTTGCAGGTTCGTTGGGTGACCCCGAGCCCGTCACCGACACCCTCCGATTGGTGCGTGTCTACTAAGGGCGACGGGTCCCTGCGAGGCCCGTCGGAGGTCCAGGCAACGCCGTGAAGGCTCGCGATAACGATGGTGTCGGCTACGGCCAGGGTGGCGCGCGGCCATGCACGCTGTCGGTCGTTGTCCCCACTCGCAACGAGGCTCTGAACGTGGGCCCTTTGGCGGTCCGGCTCCAGGCGGCTCTCTCCCAGACAGCGGGCGGTTGGGAGCTGATATTCGTTGACGACTCCGATGACACCACGCCTGAAATGGTCGAGCGTCTGGCTGACGAGGTCGGCGTGGGCAGCCCCGTCCTGCTGTTGCACCGGCCAAGGGGTATGCGTTCAGGTGGCTTGGGAGGAGCGATCAGCGACGGCTTCGCCATAGCGAGGGGCCGAGTGGTGGCGGTGATGGATGCGGACTTGCAGCACCCGCCGGAGGTCCTGCCGGCGCTCATTGCACCCGTGTTGTCGGGCGAAGTTGACCTCGTTGCAGGCAGCCGGTACGGCTGGGTAGGCGTGGACGCGGGATTGTCCAGCCCGTGGCGGCACCTGGTTTCGGGCGGTTGCCGTTGGCTCGTGCATTTGCTGGTCGCAGACAGCAGGCCGTTGCAGGACCCGTTGAGCGGCTTGTTCGCCCTGCGGCGCTCACTGCTCGACGGCGTCGAACTGCGACCGGCCGGTTACAAGATCTTGCTCGAGGTGAGCGTACGGGCAAGGCCTGTAGCCGTGGGCAACGTGGGGTTCAATTTTGGCCCCGCCACGCCGGTAAGTCGAAGGCGAGCCTGCGCGAGGGCCTGGTCTTCCTCCGCCACCTGGCTCGGCTTGTCACGGCGAGCCGGAGCAGACCTGCCGTTCGGCCGGGGGGGCCGGTTGCCATTGAGACAGGCGGCGTGGATCTCCGCGGGAAACAGCTTCTGGAGCCGGTCGAAAAGCGCTAGCAGGTGTTTGTTACCATGCCCTGGAGTGGTTGAAGGCCAGGACGGGACGCCGGAGGACTCAGCCGCTGGCGGCGGCGACAGTGGGCCTGGGGCGCCCGGTCCCCACGCCCTTATCGGGGGACTGGACAACCTCTTGGCGTCAGCCGAGGGAGCGGTGCTCTGGCTGCTCCGGGGCGCGGGGGAGGCGGTCATCTGGCCGATCGACAAGTGGATCACCTTGCGAAGCGAGATCCGGTCCTGGGACCAGGAGGGGGGGGGCTTTGTCGAGGAGTTCGACGAGCCGGCCCCGGGCGCTCCCCACGACAGAGCGTGGGTCGCCTACTGGCGGAGGCCTCTCGCCGGCCCGGTAACGGCCCTCGTGGTCCTGATGGCTGTCTACATCGGCGTCTTCGGGGATCTCACCTATCAGCAGCAGTCCAACTATGGGACCTTCGGGTTCGATATGGGGATCTACGACCAGGCGATATGGCTGCTCGCCCACTTCAAAACCCCGTTCGACACGATCCGGGGCCTTAACTACTTCGGCCAGCACGTCAACATCGTCACCCTGCTATTTGTCCCCGCCTATTGGTTCGGTGCCGGCCCGCATTTTCTTTTCGCGATCGAGACCGTGTGGATGGCGGCGGGAGCGGTACCAATATGGCTGCTCGGCAGGGACAAGCTCCACAACTCCTGGATCCCCCTCGGCCTCTCAGCGGCCTACCTCCTGTACCCCTCGGTGGAGTGGGTCAACGAGTGGATGTTCCACCCCGACGCACTCATCATTACCCCACTGATGTTCGCCTATTGGCTGGCGACGAGGCGACGATGGGGTTGGTTCTGGTTTGCCACTGCACTGGCGCTTTCGTGCAAGGAGGACGCCGGCTTGGCGGTGCTGGCGCTAGGCATTGTGCTCTGGCTCAAGATGCGCCAGCGGGCGATGGGCTTGATCACGACGGTAGCGGGTGCGGCATGGTTCCTCATTTGTACGAGGCTGATCATCCCGCTCGCCAACGGTGGTGGCCAACCCTTCTACGTTGCCCTATTCCCGTCGAGCTATGGCACAACGGTGTTCCAGATAATAGACACGTTGCTCTTCCACCCCACCAGATGGGTGCCAACGCTGGTTTCGGCGACGAACCTCACTTATTACGCCAAACTGTTATGGCCGGTCGGGATGGTTGCGCTCCTCGAACCGGCGGTCCTACTGATAGGCGTACCGCAGCTGCTCGTCAACACGCTGTCCACTGAGGGTTACACGAACAACATCCAGTACTACTACACGTCGATCGTCGTCGCGGCGATATTCCTAGCCACCGTCGAGGCTTGCGGGCGCCAAGGGCGCACGCTGAGCGGGAGGCGCCTCATGGTCGCATTCGTCTTCGCCGCCGCGGCTGGCCAGCAACGTGGCCTGGTCGCCTTCGCCCATCAGCGTCAAGTTCCACTCGGGGGTGTGGGCTGGTCCCGAACCGAAGGACCAGTACGCCAACGAGGCAATTGCCATAGTGCCAAAGAACGCATCGGTTTCAGCCACCTACGACATAGACAGCCACATGACGCACAGGGTGCTGGTCTACGAGTTCCCCACACCGTGGGTGATCTCCAACTGGGGGCTGCAATGTGCGACACCAACTTCGACCCACTGCGGTGCCACTGACAACCCGCCCAACCCGGCCAAGGTGGACTGGTTGGTCCTCAACACGGCCCTCACCGGCACGCAAACACCCCTTTACGAAGCGCTCGAGAAAACCGAGTTCAAACCTGTGTTCTTCCACGACGGGATCCTGGTATTGCACCGGGTAAAGCCTGGCATACCCAACGACCACAATTGGCCATAGGCAGGACGCACTAGCGGCTGAAGAGCCGGGACCGCCAGATGTGGCTTTTGTGGAGGGCGTAGCTGGCCATGACAGCGAGAGTGCCCAGCCCGTAGTTGATGTTCGCCCGCATGGAGGTCGAAGAGGCATCGGAGTGATAGCGGGTGTCGATCGGCACTTCCACGACACGCTGGCGGAAAGCGACCGCCTGTGCGATGACCTGTGTATCGAACACAAAGTCGTTCGAGTTACGCAGGAACGGTACCGTCTGTAGGAAGTGCCGGCTGTACGCCCGGTAACCCGTGTGTAGTTCGCTGAACGACGTGCCCATCACCTTGTTCTCGATCCACGTCAACGCATGGTTCGCATAAAAGCGGTAAAGGGGCATTTTGCCGCGGCGCGCCGCCACCAGGGTTCAGCATCCGGCTTCCGAGGACCATGTCGGCTTCAGCGTCCAAGAGCGGTTTGATCATACGGGGGATCATCTTGGGGTCGTACTGGCCGTCGGGGTGCAGCATGACCACGATATTGGCCCGGATGCGGAGAGCCTCGAGGTAACAAGCCTTCTGGTTGCCGCCGTAGCCGACGTTGTGGGGGAGGGCAAGGGTGCGGATTGCCAGTTGCGAGGCCACTTCGAGGGTCGCATCAATGCTGTGGTCGTCGACGAGGAGGACCTCGGTCACGACGTCGGCGGGGATCGCGCGCCAGGTGTCTCGCAGCGTGCGCGCGGCATTGTACGCCGGCATCACCACCAGCACAGAACCAGTTGGTAGGGCAGGACCAGTTGGTTCGGCACTACCAATTGGTTCGGCACTACCAATTGGTCCGCCAGTACCAGTCGGTTTGCCAGTCTCTTCAGGCTCCACCAGCCGTAGCCTATCGCCTGCTATGGTCCGGTATCTGAGCCAACAAGCGGTATAACGACGGCAAACCGCCGTTGAGCCGTCCTGCCAACAGCAACCATGCTGGCACGACAACATCCTCGCGCCGGTGCTCGATTGAACTTACGATTAGCCGGGCCACCCTGCTGACGGGCATGGGCTTTGGCCACGAGCGCTGGTATAGCCGGTTCCGGCGGGTGAAAAACGGGGTGTCGACAACACCGGGGCTCACGAGAGTGACGGTCGTTCGCCGGCCCGCGGCGTCGCGCGCCCACTCCGATCGCAACCCGTCAGCGAGGCCCCGTAAGCCGTATTTCGCAGCACCGTAGGCAACTTCTTCAGCTACCCCTACGAGGCCGACGATCGAGCCGACCAGGACAAGCTGGCCGCCAGCCTCGCTGTTGAGGAGGTAAGGCGCCGCGGCATTGGCGAGGTGCACGGGAGCACGGAGGTTTATGTCGAGCACGTTATCGATGTCCGCTGGCGACATCGTCTCGAAAGGCCCGGACCAGCCGGCGCCAGCGTTGGACACTACGACGTCGAGCCCGCCGAGGGCTGAGACCGCGGCCGACACAACCTCCGCGGGCGCTCCCGGTTGGGTCAGGTCTCTCACGACCGACGCTTGCAGCGCCCCGGCGGGGGCCAGCTCCAGCGCGGCGGAGGAGCGGCCGGTGCCAACGACGCGAGCACCGCGGGCGGCCAGGAGCGTGCTCACCGCCGCGCCAATGCCGCTGGACGCCCCGGTTACGAGCACGCGAAGCCCCGACAGGGACCGGGGGCTTGACAAACTCGCTAGCGAGCGTTGACGAGCGCTCGCAGCGACTGACGCATACTGCCCGCAGTCGCCAGCACGGCGCTTGGCTCGAACCCGCAGTGGGCCATGCAGTTATGGCAACGGGGGTCGCGGCCGCGCCCGTACTTGGACCAGTCGGTCGTCTCTATGAGCTCCTTGTAGGTCTCGGTGTAGCCGTCGGCGAGCAGGTAGCAGGGGCGCTGCCAACCGAACACCGAATACGACGGGATCCCCCATGGCGTGCATTCGAACTCCACCTTGCCCTCGAGGAAGTCCAGGAACAACGGGCTGTGGTTGAGCCGCCAATGCTTGCGTTTCCCGGCAAAAGCCTCCCTGAAAAGCTTGGTCGACTGGTTGACGCCGAGGAAGTGGACCTGGTCTGGCGCCTTTTCGTAGGCATACCCGGGTGAGATCATCATGGTGTCGACTTCGAGTTCGTCGTTGAGGAAGTCAAGGACCTCCTGCACCGTGCGCGGGGAGTCGGTGCTGAAGAAGGTAGTATTCGTGGCGACGCGAAAACCCTTTGCCTTCGCAGCCTTAATCGCCGCGACAGCCTTGTCGAAAGTACCGTCCCGGTCGACCGACTTGTCGTGGCGTTCCTGCAGGCCGTCGATGTGGATAACCCACGAAAACGCCCGGTGGGGCTTGAACCTGTCGAGCTTGCGTTCTAGCAACAATGCGTTGGTGCACAGGTAAACGAAACGTTTGCTGTCCAACAATGCTTGTGTCATCTTATCGATGTCGGGGTGGAGGAGAGGTTCACCGCCGGCTATGGAGACCATCGGTGCGCCGCACTCTTCGATAGCGGCTACGGCCTGCTCCACGGAGAGCTTCTTGCGGAGGATTTCGGTCGGGTACTGGATTTTGCCGCAACCGTGGCACTCGAGGTTGCAGTTGAACAGCGGCTCCAACTCGACTATGAGGGGGTACTTGTCTCGCTTGGCGAGTTTTTGGCGCGCGACGTAAGCACCGACTTTGACGCTCTGGCGCAAGGGCACACCCATCTAACTGTTCTCCAGCACTTAACGGACCTCCATTGGAAGGGAGAAAGAAACGTGTTCGCTGCCGGTCGAGCGCTCCTCGATCGAGGCACAGCCGAGCGCTGCCACGCAGTCCACGACCTCCCTGACCAGTTCTTCGGGAGCGCTGGCGCCGGCGGTCACGCCTACGCGCCGGGCGCCCACTAACCAGGAGAGGCGCAGATCGAGCTGGCTGTTGACAAGGTGAGCGCGCGTGCCGCAGCGTTTGGCTACCTCGACCAGCCGGTTGGAATTGGAAGAATTTGGCGAACCCACGACCAGTACAACGTCGCAGTCCGGGGCCATCTGCCGCACCGCCTCCTGGCGGTTCTGGCTGGCATAACAGATGTCAGATGCCGCCGGCCTGGCGAGGTCAGGAAAGCGCCGTTCCAAGGCGGTTACCACCCCGACGACCTCGTCGGTGGCGAGGGTCGTCTGGGTTATGAACGCTGTCGGTCGGCTCTCGTCGAGGTCGATGAGGGAAACGTCTTCGGCTGTGCTGACCAGAGCAGTGCCGGGCACGGTGCCAAGGGTACCCTCGACCTCATCGTGACCAGCGTGCCCGATAAGGACCAGCTGGCGCCCGCTCCCGGCGAAACGGCGCGCTTCGTTGTGGACCTTGCTCACCAGGGGGCAGGTCGCGTCGATTGTGAACATTTGCCTGGCGGCCGCTTCTTCTTGGACGGCGGTCCCGACACCGTGGGCCGAAAAAACGACGTTTGAACCGTCGGGCACTTCTGCCAGCTCTTCGACGAAGACGGCTCCTGCCTCCTCGAGCCGGGAGACTACGTAGGCATTGTGCACGATCTGGCGGCGCACGTACACAGGGGCCCCGTAGCGGTCCAGTGCTCGCTCGACGGTCTCGATGGCGCGCCGCACCCCGGCGCAGAACGAACGAGGTTCGGCTAGAAAAATCTCCCTTTGGCCAGCCGCCGCAGCCCAATTTGCAAGCGCGTGGCGCGACGCCCTCAGAGCCCGGAGCCCGGCCCAGGCTCCCCTGGCGCCGGCTGGCGAGAAGAGCTCCTCGCCGGGAGTGTCAGATATCGCCCTCAGTACCGCCAGGGGCACCCCCCAACGCTGGGCGGCCACTGCAGTCGACTCCATGTCGACGGCCAGTGCGCCGAGTGCCGCGAGTGCCGCCCTCTCCTCCCCGGTGACGATGTGGTCGGTGCTCACGACCGTGCCTGTCCTGGCTCGCAGGCCGAGCCGCTGGAGCTCGCCCGAGAGCAGTGGCGCGGCCGGGAGCCGGGCGACCTCGGTCCCTTCAGCGTCGATTAGGCGGTCGGCCACAACAAGGTCCCCGGGCACCAGCTCGTTGCCCAGCGCACCGCCCAAGCCCGCGACTGCGATAGCTGCGTACGGAAGCCGGGCTGCGTCAGGAGCCTCCGGGCCGGATGTCCTCAGACCAGCTGTGCTCGGACCGGCTGTGCTTAGACCGGCTTTCCGAAGACGTTGTGCGGCGTCACTTGCCTTCCTGAGGCCCATACCGATGCGCTCGACCTCGAGCGTGGCGGGCCCGACGCGCGAGGTCGACCCCGGCCCGAGGGCCATCGCCTCGACGCGAAGAGGTGCAAGAACGAGCAGCCGGGGGGCCTGCACCGTTTACGCGTCCTTCTCCGGCTTTTTCGCCCGGGAAGTTTTTCGCCGCGGCCCGGTGCCAAGCAGGTACCGACCGAGGGCCGTGAGGGGGAAGACGTGCCTGTACAGGTGGTAGTTCAACGAGAAGTCCCAGGGGAAGCCGGTGCCCGTGAACCACGGCTCGTCCCAGGTGCCATCTTCGGTCTGGGCCTTGACAAGCCACCCGATGCCCCTAGCGGTTGCGGGGTTGTCCCTCTCGCCAGCAGCGATAAGGCCGATCAGCGCCCAGGCTGTTTGGGAGGCGGTGGACGCTCCCCTCCCGGCCCAGCCGGGTTCGACATAAGAACGCAGGTCCTCACCCCAGCCGCCGTCGAGGTTCTGGTGCTCCAGGAGCCACCGGACGCCGTCGGCCACAGTCGGGTCCTTGGCGGGTACTCCGGCGGCGATAAGAGCCGGCAGCACGGCACCCGTCCCGTAAACGTAGTTGACACCCCAGCGCCCCCAATATGACCCGTTGCGCTCCTGGTGCGCGGCAAGCCAGTCGAGGCCCCGCTGGAGAGCATCCTGGCGAGCCGGGGCGAGCGGGTGGGGCTCGCACGCGAGCATTTCGACGACGTGTGCCGTGACGTCGGCGGTCGGCGGGTCGGTGACGGCCCCGAAATCGAAAAAGGGCAGTTGAGTGGGCAACGTCGAAGTGTTGTCAGCGTCGAACGCGCCCCAACCGCCGTCGGAGGACTGCATGCCGACGAGCCAGTCCAGGGCGCGGTTGCAGGCTGCGTCGCTGCCGGGGTCGGCGGCGGCGTGGCGCAGGGCCAGCACCACTTCTGCGGTGTCGTCGATGTCGGGGTAGTGGACGTTCTGGAACTCGAAAGCCCAGCCGCCCGGCGCAAGGTTGGGCCGGCGGACCGCCCAGTCGCCAACGACTGTGACCTCTTCGTCGAGCAGCCAGTCCCGTGCGGCCTTTATGGCGGGGTCGTCGGGTGCCGTGCCGGCATCGACCAATGCGATAGCTGCCAGAGCGGTGTCCCAGACGGGTGACTGGCATGCCTCGATCCGCCGCCCGCGGTCGTCCTCGAGAGCGAAGGCGTCCAGGCCTGCGATCGCGGCGGCGAGGACGGGGTGGTCGAGCGGGTAGCCCTGCAGCACGAGGGCGATCGTCGAGTAGACCATGGGCGGCTGGATCCCACCCCAACTTCCGTCGGCTTCCTGCCGGGCGACGATCCAGCGCTCGGCCTCCCGCAGCGCCGCTCCCCTTATGACCCGCTTCGGCCAGGATTCGGCTGGCACTTGTTCGTAGCGATGGAGGGCCCTGTCGAGACCGACGAGGGCCCAGCCGAGCGGGCTCAGGTGCCGGCGGCGCGGCTGCTTCCCAGAGCGAAGCTCTTCGATCTCGAATGGGAGCGGGCGCGACGGCCTGTGCGCGGTTATGACCGAGAGCGCCACGATCGTCTGGCGGGCCCAGCAGGCGAACGACCATATAGAAAGGGGCCATTCGGGTGGCAGGAAAATGAGCTCTGGGGGCACGGCCGGGAGCTTGTCCCAGTCCCATCGGCCCACCATCGCCAGCCACACATGGGTGAAGACCCGGGTCGACTCAACCCCGCCGTGCTCACGTACCCACCCCGCGGCGGCGGACATGTGCGGGTCGCCAGGGTCGTCGCCGGCCAGGCGGAGGGCAACGTAGGCCTCCACGGTCGCTGAAAGCTCGCCCGGCCCGCCATGGAACGTGGCCCAGGGCCCGTCGCGGCGTTGCTGCGAGCGGATGCGGTCCGCGGCGCCGGTCAGCGTCCTTTGGTCCAGTATGCCGAGGAAGTGGCGGAGCAGGATGTCCTCTGCATCCATGGTCACATTGGTCTCGAGCTCGCCCTTCCACCAGCCCTCGGGCTCCTGGCGGGCCTTGAGGTGCTCGCACGCCAGCGCCAAGGCCTCGGCGGCGCCCCGTTCGACGATCTCGGGGCGAGCGTCGGTGACTGCCACGTCGGTCACTTGCACGTCGCCGCGTGGCTGCGACTGCCGTGCCCGATCGCCCTGCGATCTCGGGGTCGTCCGCGAGCAGGGTCATGACTCACGCTCCACTGCGTAAACCGCGAGGTCGGCGAGCTCCCGGCGCGGTACGGCGGACAGGCGGGCACGCTCAAGCGAGCCGAGACCAGCGTCGAGGTGGGCCTTTGCCCGGGCGGCTGTCCACTCCCGGCCACCGCAGGCCTCCACGAGCCAGGTCGCCCGCGCTACCTCCTCGGGGGTGAGGACCTTGGCCGGAACCGGGGCCCAGTTGGGCAGCCCCGCGGCGGGCCTGTGCGCCTTCCCGTTGGCCTGCGTCGAGCTTTGCTCAAAAAGTAGCGCTCTGAGCTCGTTGGCCTCGTCGTCCCCGGCTGCGAGCGCTGCGACTATCGGCATTGATTTCTTGCGCTGGCGAATATCGTTGCCGGCCGGCTTGCCCGTGGTAGCCGGGTCCCCCCATATCCCGAGCAGGTCGTCGACCGCCTGGAAGGCCACCCCGAGGTGCCGACCGAAGTCACGGAGCGCCTGGACCGTTGTCGGTGGTGCACCGGCGAGGACCGCTCCGATCGAGGCCGCGCACCCGAGGAGCGCACCGGTCTTCGCCGTCGACATGGTCATGCATTCTTCGACGCTCACCGACTCGCGTTTCTCGAAGGCCAGGTCCATGGCCTGGCCTGCGATCATCTCTGCCGTGGCCTCGCCCAGCGCCCGGGCCGCCGCCGGTCCCGCCTGATTGCCGCAACCGAGCAAGACCTCTGTGGCCAGGGTCGAAAGAGCATCGCCGGCTATGAGAGCGACCGCCGGGCCCCAAAGTGCCCACACGGTGGGCCGGTGCCGGCGCTCGAGGTCCCCGTCCATGAGGTCGTCATGGATGAGGGAGAAATTGTGGACGAGTTCGACCGCAACGCCACCCGCGGCACCCACTTCGGCGTCGGCCCAGGCAGCCTCCGCCGACAGGACGGGCAGAGCGGCGCGGATCCCCTTCCCGCCCTTTACGGCCGTTGGGCTGCCGTCCGGGCCTGTCCAGCCGAGGTGGTAACTGACGACGTCACGGATACCGGGAGCGAGCCGGTCGACAGCGTCCCGCATGGGTGGCATGGTCAACCCGCGTGCCCGTTCGAGCACTTCGGCGACCGAGTTGGTGGGTGTCACATGACCTCCTGAAGTTTCCCTGGCTGCAGCCGGTCCGAACTGAGCGGCGGCAGGCCGGACCGTTGCCCGGCTGCCACGAGCACGGCGCGAGCGGCGCTGACCCCACTTCGCACGGCGCTTTCCATCGTGGGTGGCCAACCCGTGGCCGTCCACGCCCCCGCCAGGACAAGCCCAGGCAGCAGCGTCCTGGTGGACGCGCGGTGCGCCGAGGAGCCCGGCGAAGCGCGGAACGTTGCATGGAGCTCTTTGGTAACGAAGGTGCTGAGCACCTTCGCGTCTTTGGCACGGGGGAAAAGATCCCTGAGTGCCTCTGTCATCTGCGCCCCCAGGTCGGCTGGGCGAGCCCCGACGTAGTTGTCTGCGGCTGAAATCGACACGGCAAGGTACTGGCCTGTGCCGGCGCCCGACGACGCCGTGCGGTCGAATACCCATTGCGCGACCGTCCCGATCCCAGCCACGAACGGCAGGTCGGTCACAGGGCGGTCGAAGTGGACGTGGACGTTGACAATCGGGGAGCTGGCCAGTTCGGATGGTCGGATATGACCAGGCAAGGTCCCCGAAGGGAGCACGCTCTCGACGCAGTAGTGGGGGAGGGCCACGACGACGCCGTCTGCGGAGGCCTCGCCACCTGAGGTCTGCACGGTGAAAGAGCTCTCGGCGCGCCGCACCTGGTCGACACCGTCCCCGAGGCGAACAGCAACGCCGGCCTTGCTCAGCGCGGTGGCTGCTCGCTCGCCGTGCAGCAGGCCGAGAGGCACCCGGCTCCAGCCGATGTCGCCGGCACTGCTCTGGGTGAGAAGGCCGGTTTGGAAGACCTTCGCCGCCATCGCCAAAGAGGCTTCGCTGGCGGGCAGGTTCACCGTAGGCAAACAGATCAGATCCCAGAGCCCCGAAATAGCCTCCCGTGCCTGGCCGTGCCTGACCAGCCAGGCCTCGAAGGTCTCCTCGTCGAGGGCAGGGTCGTCCAGGTCGAGGCGTGAGAGTGCGAGAGCTGCGCTGGCAAATCGCGCCCGGGCACTGAACGGGATGACGCCATAGCCAAGGAGGGACCGTGCAAGGTGGAGCGGCGCGCGCACCCGGTCCCGCCGTAGCGACGCCTGTGCCACGCCGGGCCGCAGGACCGTTACGTCCAGGCGGTCCTGGAGCTCGACGTCGCCTGCCGACCCGATCCGGCCCAGGAAGTCGAGATATGCCGTGCAGCACCGGAGGAAGACGTGCTGGCCGTTGTCCATCGACAGCCCATCATGGGAAAAAGACCACGTGAGACCGCCGAGGTGCTTGCGCTTTTCGAAAAGCGTCACTGCGGCGCCTGCGTCGGCACAGGCCAATGCTGCCGAGATGCCTGCAAGTCCCCCGCCGACGACGGCAACCTGAGGGACGCGGCCGGAGCTGCTGGTCATGCCACGTTCCTAGCCAGGGCCATCGCCGCCACCGTCACCTTCTGACCAGCGGAAAGACCGACCCGGCCCCGCAGCACGCTTTCAGGGTCGAGCCGGACCTTGTCGAGCAAGCGTTGGTAGATGCCTGCCATTGCAGCGGTGCAGGCACGGCTGCGGCTGTCGAGCAGTGGCAGCAACAGCAAGCCCTGCTCGTACCAGGCGCTCGCGCGGCCAGTTTCGAAGCAGATGAGCGCCATGAGGTCGTCCGGCTTGCCTTCCAGCTGAGGGCTTACGCCGAAGCGGTCCAGGTCTTCGGCGGGTATGTAGACCCGGCCCATCACATCACGGTCTTCGAGCAAGTCACGCAGGATATTGGTTAGCTGGAGCGCGATCCCGAGCGCATCTGCCAACGGTGTGGCAGCTGCCGGGTCGCTGCTCCCATAGATGGCGAGTGACAAACGCCCGACGCTCCCCGCGACCCGGCGGCAATATTCGACGAGCTCGTCGAAGGTTTTGTAGCGCCGGCCGGCGATGTCCCATTCGCAGCCTTCGACCAGCTCCTGCAGGGCGTCGACCGGGAGCGCGAACTCGCGTGAGGCATCGGCGAGCGCCATCAGCACCGGGTCGCCGGGCGGCACCGCTGCCACCGGCAGGCCGCTCGAGGCACCCGACAGCAGGGAGAGAGAAGCCCGGACCGCTTCAAGAGATGCGAGCTTGTCGTCGTCTTGCACCGCGATGCCGTCGCCTACATCGTCGATCCGGCGTGCCATGGCGTACAAGGCGCACATCGCCGAGCGTTTTCGCGGGGGCAGGAGCCTGATCCCGTAGTAGAAGTTGCGCGCCCGCGAACGCGTGATCCTCTCGCAGTGCTTGTAGGCCAGGGCAACGGCCGCTTCGTTCAACTGGTCCCCACCTCGCTGGAGGCCGTGTTCCCTAGGTACGCGTGGCGGAGCAGACGGCCGAGATGGGACGTGAACCGGAGAGGCGCCGGGCGGGACGGGTCGGCGTAGACGTCGAAATCGAGCGCGGCCAGAGCATCTAGGGCGGCATGGCCTCCCGCCACAAAGCTTGCCACGGCGAACCGTAAGCGCCCTTCCAGGCTGCCAACCAGCGGCGAGCCCTCGTCGAGCATCCTTCGGGCGCGAGCCGCCTCGAAAGCGAGCAGCGCCCGGGATGCCACGCAAGCTCCGCCGGGAGCGCCTCGCCGGCGCCGGTCAACGTAATCGGCAGCCGGGGGGACGAGTTCCTCGGCTGTTACCCCGAACCGCCTCATGTCTTCCATGGGCAGGTAAACCCGGCCAACGATGGCGTCCTCGGCCACGTCTTGCCAGTGCTCCACGAGCTGCAGCGCAGTGCAGATGCTGTCCGACCAGGCAATTCGCTCGGGGGTCGCGAACCCGAAGATCGCGAGCACCATCCGCCCGACCGGGTTGGCCGACAGCTTGCAGTAGCCGACGAGGTCAACGAAGGTTTCGTACCGGGAGACGCTTTGGTCCTGGCGGTTGGCTTGGACCAGGTCGAACAGCGGCTCAGAAGGCAAGGTGAGCCTACGCACGGCCTCGGCGATCGCGCTCACGAGCGGGTGGATCTCGTCGTCAGCCTGCGGGCCGTGACGGCTGAGCTCCAGGCGTAGCTGGCGCTCGACCTCATCGAGCGCAGCCAGACGGTCGCCCGCGTAGTCGTCACCCAACTGGTCCACCAGGCGCGCCCAGCCGTAGAGCGCCATCAGGTCGGAACGAACGTCGGCTGGCAGCAGCCGGGAGGCGACGGGGAAGTTCTCGCTGCCGGCCCGGCCGAGGACGAGGTAGTCAGGAGGCAGGTCGATTTTCGCCCCGCCCACCGGGGACAATGCCCGCATCGCCGCTGCCGTCATCGCAAAGTCCCCTCTGCTGCTCGGGCCCCCAAGTACGAGCTGGGATCGTGGTGCAAACTACCTGACCCACCGGTCATCTTAGACACCAAAAGGACGGCCGGCGCAAGTCGTTGTTCGCCAGCTCTGCTCTCGGCGGGCTCCGTTTCGGAGCGGGCCCGCCAGCTGGCTCGGCGGCCGGTTCAGCCGGTTTCCGCGGGCTTTTGCTGAAGGCCCCAGTCAGGCGCGACCGCCCACTGCAAGACCGTTGCAAAGGCCGTTTCGATGACCTGGAGGCCCGCCGGGACCGGGTTGTCTGAGAGCGGCCTCCCGGCTGCCTCGGCAAGGGTCCTGAGCACTCGTGCAGCGAGGATCTGGCTCGCGAAGTCGCCTCGTGCTGCTCGCGCCCCGAGCTCCAAAAGGATCGGCATCGCCCTGGCGATCAGGCGCGCAAACACTGAGGCGGTCTTGGCGGGGTTGCTGACAAGGCCCTCGGGACCCCCGAGCTCGGCAACCGCTTGTGCGAAGCGCGCAGCGGTGTCCTGGCACAGGCTTTCCACCACCGCTGTGAAGAGGGCTTCTTTCGAGGGAAAGTGGCGGTAAACGGTCCCTTTGGCGACACCGGCAGCCGCGGCGATCTCGCTAACGGTCACAGAGGCGTAGCCCTTCGGTTCAGAGAAAAGCCTGAAGGCCGCGTCGATCAGGCGTTGTTGGGGTTCACCGGCGTTGTCGAGGGGGCCGGGAGGGAGGGGCAGCTTGCCCTCGAGGAGACCGGGAAGGACCTCCTTTATCTGGCAGAGCGGCATTCCGCGCTCCTCGCGGAGCTCACGGATGAGCTGCAACGCCCGCACATGCTGGTCTGAGTAGGCGAAGCGACCGGGGCGAGGGGCAGAGGGTGCCGGCAGCAGGCCGAGGCGCCGGTAATGGTGGACCGTGCTCGCTGGGACACCCGAAAGCGACACGAGCGTCCCGAGGGTGAGCTGCGTTCCGCGCCCGCCGCTTGGTTGTGGTGCTCGAGGCATTCGGAGCAGCCCCCGGTGATGAAGTCCCTGAGTGTTATTCAACTACACGAGCTTGCGCAGCAGCCATCGCTTGACGCGGGTGTAGGGCGGGTACATCAGCGGTAGCTCTCCGCTCTGGGGCCGGCGGAGCACCCCCTTGGCGTGGCTGAATGTGTCGAAGCCTGCCTGGCCGTGGTACGCGCCTATACCGCTTGCACCGACTCCTCCGAAAGGGATCCCGGGCACTGCGAGCTGGACGGCGCTGTGGTTCACGCAGACCGACCCCGAAGATGTCCCCGATATGACTCGCTCAATCAGTTCTGCGTCGACGGAGTAGACGTACAGTGCCAGCGGCTTGTCCCGGGCATTCAGCTCAGACAGGGCGTCGTCGACGTGGTTGTAGCTGAGCACGGGCAGTAGCGGCCCGAATATCTCTTCCTCCATCACGGGGTCGTCCCAGTTGAGGTCCGCTAACACTGTCGGTGCCAGGTAGCGGTCGCTTGCGGCGGAGGTCCCTCCTGTGACGACGCGAGCTTTGGTGGCGTGCAGCATCTTGAGCAGTCGTTCCATGTGGGCCTCGTTGACCACACGCCCGAAGGCCCCGCTCTGGTGTGGGTCGCCTCCATAGAACTTGGCCAGCGTTTTCGTCATCGCTGCCAGCAGGGGCTCCTCTATACGGCTGTCGACAAGCACGTAGTCCGGCGCTACGCACGTCTGGCCTGCGTTCAAGAACTTCGCCCACACGATCCGGCGGGCCACAACGTCTATGTCCACTGAGTGGTCCACAATCGCCGGGTTCTTCCCCCCGAGCTCGAGAGTTACCGGCGTGACGTAACGGGCTGCGGCTGCCATGACGAGCCGGCCGACTTTGGGGCCACCGGTAAAGAAAATATGGTCCCATCGCTGCCGCAAAAGGCCCTCGGCGACCTTAGGGCCACCCTCGACGACTGACACAGCTCGCTCGTCGAGGTAGGCGGGGAGGAGCTTGGCGAGGGCTGCCGAAGTAGCGGGCGCCAGTTCGGACGGCTTCACGGCTACGGCGTTGCCGGCCGCGAGCGCGAAGGCCAGTGGGAGCACGAGGCAGCGGACCGGGTAGTTCCACGGCCCGATGACCAGGACTGCACCGAGCGGCTCAGGCACGATCTCGGCCCGACCGGGCCGGAGCCTCCAGGGCACCCGCACTGGGCGTGGAGCCGCCCACGCATCGACGTGGCGGTGGATCCCTTCGATGTCCCGGCGGACTGCGGCGACGTCTGTCAGCCAGCCCTCGAGCTCCGGCTTGCCCAGGTCAGCTGCCATCGCGTCGGTGAGGGTGTTGGCGTCCTGGCGGAGGAGGCGCGCCAAGCCGCCGAGCTGTTCACGGCGCCAGTCAAGTGGGCGCGTGAGACCTGTCGAGACGGTCCCACGAAGGTCTTCAGACAGGCTCATAAAGATTTGCCCGCCAGGCAATCAGATATGTTCGCTGAGTCAAGGGACAACCACGGAAAGTGGTGTTTCGCGGAACAGTAGGAACCTTGTACGAGCCGGACCGAGGGTCGCCCCCCTTGGTCCCTGTGCCTGTGCGTACCTGTCGAGTTGCGATCAGGTCCTGATACCGAGCTCGTCGATGCGGCTGCGCATCGCATGTTCGTCGCGCTCGAAAACCCGTGCGAGCGCCCGCACGTCCTCTGAACGTATGGTTATGAGGCGTCCGTTGAAGTCGCCTCGTTGGATCTGGATCATCCCGATGTAGCGGCGTAGGACCTCGCGCTCGGGAGCATCCAAGCGTTCGAGGCGGGAAAGGTCGATCGTTATCGGGCCCCCTCCGGGAGCGGCTGGTGCATGGCTTTCCAGGCCGAAGTCCGGGTCGCTTGACAGCTTGGGCAGCAGCTGGTCAACAGGCACGGCGTAAAGGCGGGCAAGGCGTTGCAGGCGCAGGACCGAGATGATCCTTTCACCCCGCTCGTATGCCCCAAGCACCGATGCCTTGAACTCCCGTTCCGACTGCTCCTCGACAGCTTGGAGTGACAGCCCTTGCTGGCGGCGTATGTTCCGGAGCCGTTCGCCGACGTGGCGGGCGTAGGCGGGGGTCATCTCCTCCGTGATGCTCATCGTTGGTCTTCCATCTTTTGGTTGCGGCCCTCCAGTGGGAACGTTTAGGTGTCAACACGAAGAGTAGCCAAAAGTCGCTACGCAAAGTAGTGATTGTCGGCGTGGCCAGCCCCGTCGAGGTTCCGGGTTTTCCCTGCGGCCCACCTATGAAGCGTCGGCCGGCACCCCCGACCAGCGGGATCAGATCTCCGTGGTCTGCTGGAGGACGACGAAATGGTGCCCCACCAGCGGCACGGTGCTGCTGGCCTCGATGATCTCGGGCCTGTAAGCCGGCCTGTCATCGCATGTGTCCAGGACCACTTGCCAAGGCCCGCCCCATTTCTGGTCTGGGAGCCGGAACCCGAGGGGCTGTTCCCAGGCATTGAGGGCCAGGTAGAACGACGCGTCCGGGATGAAGCGGCCATAGAGGTCAGGTTCGGAGGGTGAGGAGCCGTTCAGGAGCAACGCCAGCGATTGCCGCGTACCCCGCCGCCCAGTCGGAGCTTGTCATCGGTAGGCCGTCAGGGCGGAACCAACCGATCTCGGCCTGAGCCGGCGCGGCACCGGGCTGGCGCAGCGGCTTGTCCTGGAAAAATCGCCGGCGTCGGAACACAGGGTGAGCGCGCCGCAAGTGGACCAGGCCGGCCATGCCAGGACGTCGGTGCTGACGTTGTCCCAGTCGTACCAGGAGATCTCGTTGTCCTGGCAGTAGGCGTTGTTGTTGCCGAGCTGGGTGCGACCGATCTCGTCGCCGCCGAGGAGCATCGGCACGCCGAGCGACAGGACCAGCGTCGTCAGGAGATTGCGGACTTGCCGCTTGCGCAGGGCCACTATGGCCGGGTCTTCGGTATGGCCTTCGACACCGCAGTTCCAGCTGCGGTTGTCGTCGGTGCCGTCCCGGTTGCCCTCGCCGTTCGCCTCGTTGTGCTTGTCGTTGTAGCTGACCAAGTCGGCCATGGTGAAGCCGTCGTGGGCTGTCACGAAGTTGACGCTGGCCCAGGGGCGCCGGCCGGTCGCCTCGTAGAGGTCGGGGCTGCCAGTCAGGCGGTGCGCGAGCTCCTCGATGGACTTGCCCTGCTGGCGCCAGTAGTCCCGGACGGAGTCGCGGTACCGCCCGTTCCACTCCGACCAAAGCACCGGGAAGTTCCCCACCTGGTAACCGCCCGAGCCGAGGTCCCACGGTTCGGCGATCAGCTTGATCTGGCTGATCACAGGGTCCTGGTGGATCAGGTCGAAGAAAGCGGAAAGCCTGTCGACTTCATGGAACTGCCTGGCCAGGCTGGCCGCGAGGTCGAAACGGAACCCGTCGACGTGCATTTCCAGGACCCAATATCGAAGTGAGTCCATCAACATCTGCAAAGTATTGGGGCTGCTGACGTTGAGGCTGTTACCCGTGCCCGTGGTGTCCGAGTACAGGCGCGGGTTGTCGGGGTCGAGGCGGTAGTAGGTCGGGTTGTCGAGGCCGCGGAACGAAAGCGTCGGGCCTGTGTGGTCCCCCTCGGCCGTGTGGTTATAGACGACGTCGAGGATGACCTCTATGCCAGCCGCATGCAGCGCGCGCACCATGGTCTTGAACTCGTTGACAACGCGCTGGCCTGCCCGGAACGCATAACCGTTATGTGGGGCGAAAAAGCCAATTGAGTTGTACCCCCAATAATTGCGCAAGCCCCGTTTTGCGAGACGATGGTCGTGAACGAACTGGTGGACTGGCATTAGCTCGACGGCAGTGACGCCAAGGCGCTGGAAATGTTCGATGATCGACGGGTGGGCCAGCCCGGAGTAAGTGCCCCGATGCGCCGGCGGGACATCGGGATGGCGCAATGTGAGGCCGCGCACATGGGTCTCGTAAATGATGGTGTCGTGCCAATGCGTGCGGGGTTTGTGGTCGTCCGACCATTCGAACGCCGTGTCGACGACGACCGACTTCGGCATACAGGTCGCCGAATCGGTATCGTCCATCGTAGCGTCGTCCGCGTTGGGGAACTTGTAGCCGTAGACCTCCGGGCCCCAGACGACCTCGCCCGAAACGGCCTTGGCATACGGGTCGAGCAGGAGCTTGGCATGGTTGGCCCGAAGCCCGCGCCCAGGGTCATATGTCCCGCGCACCCTGTAGCCGTAGAGCTGTCCAGGCTCGGCTTCCTCCAGGTACCCGTGCCACACGTAAGCGTCCACTTCGGGCAGTTCGTAGACGGTCTCGTTGCCAGCCTCGTCGAACAGGCACAGGTCTACCGAGTCGGCGCTCTGGGAAAACACGGCGAAGTTCGTCCCGGCGCCGTCCCAGGAGGCACCCAGCGGGTACGGTTCGCCAGGAGTCATAGCGCTCGGCATGGGGGGTCAGGCTACAGGTACCGTCGGTTGTTAAGCTCGACGCCGTGGCAGGCACCCTCTCCCGGCTAGGTCCCGCCAACGAGAAGCCCCTGGAAGACTTTGAGCCGCAACCGCATCCCTCGACTGCGGCTCGCCGGTTGGCCCGTCCCATCGTCATAGTTCACACGCTCACCCTCGCAGCCGCGTTCGGGGCATGGGCTTACCTGGACCGCAATTTATGGTTTTTTGGCGACGAGTGGGACTTCCTGACGAGGCGGGGCTTGCACGGCGCTTACTTCAGTATCTGGGCACCGCACAACGAGCACTGGTCGGTTCTTCCGATCTTGTTGTGGAGGGCCATATATTCGCTAGAGCACCTTTCGAGCTACTGGCCTTATTTGGTCCCTCTTTTATTGGCGCATGTTTTGGTGGTGCACCTTCTCTGGCGACGCTGCCTGCGTGAGGGGGCCGACCCATGGGTGGCTACCGCTCTCGCCCTGTTGTTCGCCTTGCTCGGCGCCGGCGCAGAGGACCTGGCTTGGGCCTTCCAGGTCGGTTTCGTTTCCTCTGTGCTGTTCGGGCTGCTGTCTATGGAGGTGGCCGAAGGACCGCCATCTGCCGGGGACCTTCCTTTTCCGTTGCCTTCCGTTCACGGCCCGGTTGCTTGGCGAGATGTAGCTGCCAGTCTCCTGGCGCTCGCCGCGCTCATGTGTTCCACCGTCGGCGTTGCGGCCGGGGTCGCCCTCGGGGTCCTCCTCCTCGGTCGTTTTGGCTGGCAGCGTGCCTTGCGGGCCCTGGCCATGCCGGCAGGCGCGTTCCTGATCTGGTTCGCGCTCGCCGGCCGTTCTGGGCTCAAAGAGACGGGGGACTATCTGGGCATGTCCGTGTTCTCGAAGATCCCTACCTTCGTGGCGACCAACTTGGCCGCCGACGTTGGCAAGACCGCCGGGTGGGGCAGGGGCGGGCTTGTGCTGGCCATAGCGGTGCTTGCCTGGGTGCTCTGGCACTCATGGGGCACACATGGGCTCTTCAGGAGGCACCCTGCGGTGCTGGGCGGCGCTATCGCTGCCGTCGTGTTCTACACGCTTGCAGCTGTCGGTCGCGACCGTATCAGCGCCACCGACGCGCCATCGCGTTACGCCTACGTCGGGATCGCCTTTATGCTGCCGACATTCGCCTTGATCCTGACCGCTCTGCGCAACCTCGTCGACCGGCGGCGGGAGGCCCTCGTTCCCGGCCACGCTAGTGAGGGTACCGCTGCGGCGGCTGCCGCCGCTGTCGCCGGTGCTGCCGCTGTCGCCGTCGCCGCTGTCGCCGGTGCTGCCGCTTCCGCCGCTGTCGCCGGTGCTGCCGCTTCCGCCGCTGTCGCCGGTGCTGCCGCTTCCGCCGCTGCCGCTTCCGCCGCTGCCGCCGCTTCCGCCGGGGCTGATGCGGGTGCCGGTGCCGGTGCCGGTGCCCTAGCCGTTGGAGGCGGTTCCCACGTTGGAGGCAGCGCTGGCGTTGGCGCCCGGCTTTGGCCGTACCTCCGGTTGGTCATCGTAGCCGTGGTACTCCTGGCGACGCTCAGCAACACGGTCGCCGGTGTCAGGTTTGCCCGGAGCCGCACCGTATACGTGCGCGGCCTGGAGAACCAGATCATCACCAGCGCCGCGCTGCTGCAGAGCTCAGCTCAGATGGCCAAGGCTGTCGATAATTACCCGATATGGGCAAGCGGTGACGCATCCGGGTACCTCACTCCCGAGATGCTCGCGAGCCTTTACCGCGACCGGCTCTTGCCGAGGCCGAGCCGCGCCCTGATGACGCCTGGCGAGATCCTCAGCGACGAGACCTGGCTGGACATCACTGACAAGCACCACCTGTTCCGCGACGCCTTCCACTTGCTGAGCACCTTCGGTGTGAAGTGGTACGCCGTGCCGCCCCTTGCCCTATCGGGTGTCGGCGTCGAGGACAACAGTTTCGCAGCCACGGCCGCACTCGGCTGGCCGAGAGGCCCCGGTGTCTGTGAGTGGGCGGTTACAACCGCGAGCATCCTTCACCGCGAGTTCCCGTCCTCGGTGCGGTTCGGGCTCGCGCCCGGGTCGCCATCAGGTTCGCTCTGGTTGTCTTTCGGTAGGGCCAGCGGCAAGGTGCTCGCTTCGCTCGCCGCCCCGTGGGGGACCGAGGGCTTGCCAGGGCCCGTAGCGCTGGAGGGTGAGGCTCTCCGATTGAGCCCCGGCCTGAAGGTCTGGGTGAACGACTCGGCCGGAAGCGATGACCTGGTCCTCCAGCTGCCGGCCGGGACTATTGCGGAGTTCTGCGGGTTGGCCGGGAGCCCGGCCCGCGTTTCGGCGTAGTCAGCCCGGCGAGCGCTCGGCAGGCCCCGGCGTAGGCCCTTCCGGGCGTGGTCGCCCCATCTCGGCGTGCCTCGAGCCCAAAACTCCATCCACCCACACCACGCACGCCTCAGCACGCCGAGAAACCCCCTCCACGACCGTACGAGCCACCCTTAGTGCGGTCCTATCGCCGTCCGCGCCCAGTACGTGCGGCCTACGGTTGCACGGAAAGTCCAAATGTGGCTTCAAAAACCCTCCGTCGGTCAGCCCCACCAGAACGCCGTCGCCACGATCACGTAGAGCGCGATGAGAGCGACGCCCTCCAACCACGTGTACTCCCCGTCGTAAACGACCACACCGACGACGACAACTCCGAGCGCCAACGCGGCGACTAGCAACGGCGGGAAAACGAGCGTGAGGTGTGCCGGCCCGATGACAGGGCTCACCAGTACCAGTACCGGTATCAGGAAGAGCGTTATTTGGAGCGGGCTGGTAAGGATCGTGTTTATTGCGAGATCCGGTCTGGCTTTCCACGCGAAGCGGATACCGGCCGCGTTCTCGACGGCGTTCGAGGCGATCGCCACGATCACCAGGCCCGTGAAGACGGGCGAGATGCCGAGAGAGCGGGTAGCAGGGACCAGAGACGAAACGAACCAATCCGAGACAAAACCCGACGCGACGCCGGCAACTGCCAGCATGGTGATGGCCTTGCGGAGCGACCAGCACCCCGCGGTCGGCCCAGTAGGTGAATTGGTGAGCGGCCGCGCCTCAGCGGCCAGCACGGGACCAACGTCGCTCCGGGGCGCGCTCGTCTTTGCATCGGTTTTGAACTGGTCGGCCGCCGCGCAGCCAAAATGGGATGCTAGCGGCGTAGACGAGTAGCAGGACAACGGCTGTGACATCCGACAGCGCGGTTACGTGGTGGACCGCAGGGGTGTCCAACCGGGCCGCGAGGGTCGGCACGAGCGCGGCGCCGACCGCGAGCGTGAGCAAGGTGACGAGCATGCGGGGGGCCTCCGGCCGGAAGAGCTGATCGCCGTGGCGCGCCCCTCCGCTCACGAAGGCTGCTCCAAGCACGAGAAGAAGGGTCCCGAGTACGGAGCCGACCAGGGCGGCTTGGACCACGGTCGTGAGACCGGAGCGGAGCGCGAAAATCGCTACCAACAGCTCGGGCAGGTTGCCGACGCTCGACTGCAGCAGACCCGTCGGCCGGCCCAGGCGCTCGCCGATCTGCTCGATGGCCTGGCCCACAAGCGCTGCGAGGAAGGCCAAAGCGCAAGCTGAGACTATGAAACGGGCGACATCAGGGGCGCTCGCAGCGGCCGTCAGCCCAGACGCGGCCGTGAGGATGCCGGCGCCGGCGATTGCCAGGCGCTGCGAAGTCCCAAGGGAGTCGGTAGTGCTCTGCATGTCGTCGACCTGCGCCGACGTTACAGCGACGTCCGGCGCCACGTTGTACAGTGAGTTTCCGGCATAGCCGGGCGGCGTGGCCGAGTGGTCCAGGCAAGGGCCTGCAAAGCCCTCTACAGCGGTTCGATTCCGCTCGCCGCCTCCAGCATTTAGGCTGTTCAGCGGCTACTTTCCCGACGGTGTTCGCTCCGCTCGCGCCCTGATTGCGGGAGGGGAGCGTCCGGTCCTGAGAGATCGGGAGAGGGAGGTTCCCTCCGTTTCAACCAACTACTGCTCCCCGAAACGCAATTACTGCTCGCTACAAGCAAGGTTCCCTGAGGCGTTGGAGCTGTCCAGGGGCTGGCTCGTTCGGAGCGGCCAGTTAGGACCGGACTGGGTGATCTGCCAGCCCTCGTCGTGGAGCCAGCGGACCAGAGTTTGAGGATCCGGCCGGTCGTATGCTTCCGGTTCATCGGCCCCGAACTGGCCCAGGTAATCGGCAATGACGGCTACTGGGTCACGGAGGGGGAGGCCGGCAGGCTCGTTCTGCGGCTCGTCGCTCATGGCCACCACCATAATTCCCGGCCGGCCATAGCGCCCTGGCAACACGGCCCAGCGACCGATGGTCGCTGGGCCGTGTTCCGCTGTGCACTACTCTAAAGGCCGGTTCCCCACTCCTGGGGCTCCTGCGTCTAAGAGCATTTCAGCTCCCGTTATTTTGCGTCGTATACGTGCGTCGCCACGGTCGAGAAGTAATTCGTCTCCAGACCGGTGGCACTCACGGTTGACGGCGTCAACCAAATGCCGTAGGTGTCACCAACGATCCTGTTGTCCTTGACCGCGAAGTGGTACACGGTGGCGTCCGACCAGATCAGGATGCCGGTGGTGTTATGGTCCATCGGCTTGGTATCTGTCCCGTCCGCACGGTCGACGTTGTTCACCTCGATCGTGTTGCCGATGAAGGCGTTCCCGTTGACATAGGCGTTGGCCTGGTGACTGTGCACGGAGATACCGGCGAGGCCGTTGCCTTCGATGAGGTTGCCCTCAATAAGGTTGCCGTACGAGCCCGTGAAGCTCTCCGGGGCGAATATCCCAATACCTGCGCCATAACCCTTTACGCCGTTGGCGATCACGTCGTTGTCCAGGACGCGGTTGTCGTAGACGCCCCCAAACGAAGGGTCGAGCTTTCCGGTCTTCGGGTTGACCGCCAAGTTATGGCCCGGCAGTGTGATCCCACAGTCTTTGGTGTTGCCCTCGACGTAGTTCCCCTCGATCAGGTTGTTGTGCGTGGGGCCGAACTCGTCGGTGACCAGGATCCCGCCGGAGTTGTCAACTGACTGGTTGTCGAGGACCGAGGAGTGGGACACGCTCATTAGGTGGATCCCCTCCCCGCAGTCAGAGCCGCCTTTCGGTGTGCATTCGCTATAGGGCGATTTGGCATTGTTGAAGCCCAGGTCGTTGCCGGTGACAATGTTGTCCTCAATTGTCACGTGGGTTAGCGGCTCGCCGGTGAAGAGCTGCATTTTGCCGATGAGCGGCCCCTTCACAGGGTTGGGGTTGACGGCAAGGATCCCCTCACCTTGGGCGCCCTCTACCGTGAAGCCTTCGACGGTGACGCGCGACGCCTCGATCGTGATGCCGTTATAAAGGTCCCCTCCAAGTATGGCGCCGGTGCTGGTGCCGCTTAGACCTGCCCGCGTCGATGGTCGCCGACTCACCGATCAGCGACAAGAAGGGGACCTGGATTACGACATCTTCCCGGTAGGTACCCGCACAGGCGACCACCGTGTCACCGGGCGCCGCGCTGGCGAGAGCAGTGTCGATGTTGGAGTAGGCGGCGGTCGCGCACGAAGTCCCGGGTGCGCCGACGGCGGCCGAAGGCGAGACGTAGATCGTTGCTGATGCGGCCGAGGCGGATGCGATAGGCAGGCAGACAAAAGCTGTGCTGCCAATAACAGATAAGGCGCCAGCTGCTGCTCGGCGTCGGACGGACATGCGGGCAATTGACATCTGTGTAGCTCCTCAGGTCGGTGCAGGGACTGTCAAGGGGGCCTAATCCGGGGCGCGTAAAACCTCAGACGACTCATAATAGAGGTCGGGGCCCGGTTTGAACAGCGTGCCAGCACCCTAGCAGTCAACCCGCCCTAGCACCCTTTCGCTCACCCCCCCTAGCACCCTTACGAGGCAACCAGCGAACGTCGGTACGCGGCTGCGCATCATTGTTGATCCTGGCCGATCTGGACCTCCGGGTGCTTCAAAGACACCGGAAGTCCCCGCCCGTTGACTAGGACAGGGACTGCCGGTCGGCGGCGGGGCGGTGTCAACACCTTGCCCTTGGCGGCAATTGGGAGCGCTTAGGTCGCCACGACCCGTTGCCGGTAAGTAGCCGGCGCGCTTGGCGGGACAGGCAGCGCTCCGGAAGGGGTGTAGAGGGCCTTGATCTGGTAAGTCCCGGCAGGGAGGTGCTCGCAGGATGTCCCGGCTCCCGTGGAACTTCGGTGACGGGTCCCGTGGTTTTCAAGCCACTTCTTGATCGTGCTCCGGCGGTGTGACGGTTATCCTGGCGACTTCGGTTTCGAGCCTTGCGCAGGGTAGGTAGGTGTAAGAAACCGTTCACTTTCCTGAACCGTTTGGCGGCTTGCGACCAAGGTGCCCTTGCGGTAGGCGGCTCGGCGGCGGCGTGTTGCGGTGTTGCGTGGACTGCCCCATCTATTTCGTCTGCTGGCGCTAGCGGTCGTTGGATGTACGGACGAGCCCAACGAAAGGCTCTCTCGCGAGAGCGTTCCGCAGGCTTCGCACGTACAATAAGCAGCCGAGCGATCAGGAGGCACATGAAGTACTTGCGGCTGGAGGCCCATCGTTGGAAGCTTCTCGGGCGGCTCGTAGGAGCGGGGCTGCTTGTCACGACCGGAGCGGTCCACCTCGACCTTTATCTCACCGGCTACCGGACGATCCCGACGATCGGTTGGCTGTTCCTCCTCCAAGTCATCGCCGCCTTCGGGCTCGCTGCGCTGGTCGTCGTGACCAGCAGTCGGTCGGTTCCTGCCGCAGGTGCAGGCTTCGCCCTCTCGACCCTCGGAGGGTATGTCCTTTCGGTCTGGGTCGGCCTCTTCGGCTTCAGGGAGGTGCCTACGACCGCGGGAGCCGTGGCCGGGTCGATAGAGGTTGCTGCGTTCGCAGTGCTGGGCTTCTTGGCCGTCTCCGGCGCCGTCGCCCCGTCCGGCCGGCCCGGAGCCAGGTCCCTCGTTCCAACTCGTCCCGTTGTCAATCGGGAGCGGTTTCGCGCCGGGCGTCTTCAGGTGCTCGTGGGTGCCGCGGCGCTGGTTGCGGCTGCCCTGCTCGTGGTCGCCGTCACAACTGGGAGTGGGCCTCCCGCCCGCACCAAGGGCGGACGGCTCGAGCTACAGGTGAGGCAAATAGCGGGCAAGGCGGTCCTCACCGATGCCGGGGGCTTCACGCTCTACTGGTTCGCCCCGGACAGCGTGTCGAAGTCACGCTGCTACGGGACCTGTGCCGTCTACTGGCCCCCACTCACCGGGGCACCGAAGGCTGGTCCCGGCGTCACCGGCAAGCTCGGCACGATCAAACGCTCTGACGGCTCTCTACAGGCGACGTACGACGGCCATCCGCTGTATACCTACATTGGCGACTCCGCCCCGGGCCAGGCTTCCGGAAACCGGGTCAACCTGAACGGCGGCCTCTGGTACGAGGTGGCTGTCTCTCCCTAAAGCGGTTAGCTGCCGGGTAGTTAGCCGTCACGACGAGGGTACGGCGCCGCCCTTGGCCGGTTCTCGGGCTCTCATTGGCCTTGGCCACGCTGTCCTTGAGAGCCGGCGCGCACAAGCAGCAACGGCGCGCTGCCATAATGCCATGGGAGCCACGAGGGGAGAGTGCTTGATACGAGCGTCGGCCTACTGGGTGAGCGAGACGACCAGCGTGATAACACACTGGCCGAGGCTCTGAACCGGTTAAGTGGCGGGCTTCCAGAGGGGCGGGCAGCCATGAACGAAGTACTTGGAGCCCGCGAGCGCCAGAGGGAGAATCCTGGCTGTCGCTCGGGAAAGTGGCCGTGTCGACGTAACTTCTGCCGCGGACCACTTCGGAGTTGCGGCGGAGACGATCCGCCGGGACATGAAGACATTGGAGCGCAACGGCCTTATCCGGCGCAGCTACGGCAGCGCCTACCCGGTCGTACGGTCAGTTTTCGAGACTGACCTAGCCAGCCGGGAGACCAACCACCACGTCGAAAAGCTACGCATTGCGGAGGAAGCGGCAAGGCACCTCGACGAGGCGGAAGCTGTGTTCGTGGACGAGGGCTACCTCCCGCAGTTGTTGGCGCAGTCCTTACCGCCCGAACGCAGTCTTACCGTAGTGACCGCTTCGCTCCCCGTCGCCGCCCACTTGGCTGCCCGGCCCAATTACACGGTGCTACTGCTGGGAGGCCTTGTCCGGGGGCGGACGCTGGCCACGGTCGAGCACTGGGCCACACGGATGCTGGCTGAGTTCGTGATCGACCTGGCTTACATAGGCGCAAACGGGATCTCCTTGGCGGAAGGTTTGACCACGCCCGACCCGCGCGTCGCCGAGGTCAAGGCCGCCGTCGTGCGTACCGCCCGTCGCAAGATATTCATCGGGACTTGTGACAAGTTCGGGACCTCGAGTTTCTGCCGGTTCGCACACGTAAGCGACCTCGAGATGATTATCACCGACACCCGATTTTCGGCCGGAATGGCGCGGCAGTACTCGGCACTAGGGCCCGAGGTGGTGCGCTGCTAGGTCGGTCTCCGACCGGGCACCCGTAATACCCTATTCGGGCAACCCCGCGAACAAATACCCTGTTCAGGGGGGTTGCGGCAGTGGTGTAATCCCACAAAACCGGGCACAAACTCAACCTTGTGCTTCGTTGCCTTCTACCTGAGGGCGCACTTAAACTGCGTCTCAGGGAGAACAACGAAAGGAGCTGTATTCCTCAGCACATATCGGTACACACTTTCTGACAATGTGCCCTGCGAGGTGATGTGCGCCTGGTACGGGCGAAGAACTGACGTGCTTCGAAACAACGACGTGTCGCGGGCGGGCTGGCACGCGCATCCTATCTAACTCGCTTAAAAGGAAATGAGGAGGGGAGACACACAAATGACAACGACAGTACCTACAACACGGCGCAGACGCCGTTCCGCAACCAAACTGGGTGCGGCGGCGACGACGCTTGGGATGATCGCCACCGTCGGTATCACCGCGAACGCGTCGGCGGCTAGCTTGCACCCAAATGGCGCAAGCGTCACGATTAAAGTCGCCGTAGTGTCCAACGGTAACATGGAAGAACTTGAGGCCCTCACACCCATATTCGAAAAGGCAAACCCGGGGATCAACATCGAGTACGACACGCTCCCCGAGAACAGCGAGCGCCAGCTGGTCGAGACAGATGTCACCACACATGCCAACGAGTTCAACGTCGTGATGATCTCCAACTACGAGACGCCGATCTGGTCAAAGAACGGGTGGCTCGCCAACCTGTCCGCCTACACGGCAACGGACCCTGGCTATGACGTCAGCGACCTGCTGCCCCCGCTGCGGTCGGCCCTCTCGGTCGGCGGCAAGCTGTACTCGGTGCCGTTCTACGCCGAGTCGTCGATGGTCTATTACAGGACCGATTTGTTCAAGGCGGCCGGCCTCACGATGCCTGAGCACCCGACCTGGGCCCAGGTAGCCTCTTTCGCCCAGAAGCTGAACAACCCGGCCAAGGGCCTCGCCGGTATATGCCTGAGGGGCGAACCGGGCTGGGGCGAGAACCTGGCTGCCCTTGACACCGTGATCAACACCTACGGCGGTTCGTGGTTCAACGAACAATGGGTACCGCAGCTCACCTCAGCCCCGGACGTGGCAGCCACGAACTTCTACGTTAACCTGGTGCGCAAGTACGGCGAACCTGGGGCTTCCAACGACGGCTTCACGGAATGCCTGAACGACTTCGACGCCGGTAAGGCGGCCATGTGGTATGACGCCACAGTGGCCGCTGGGCTCATTTCCACCAATGCGCCGAAGACGTTCGCCAACACAGGCTACGCCTACGCCCCGACCGGTCCTGCCGGCATCGCCTCGGGCTGGCTCTACACGTGGTCGCTTTCCATACCCTCCGGCACGCCTAATGAGTCGGCGGCCTGGAAGTACCTGTCCTGGGCGACCGGTCCCCAGATCATCCCTGAGCAGGCAGTCAAGTACGGCTGGGCCGGCGTTAACCCCGGTACGCGTGCCTCTTTGTACAAGAACCCGAATTACCTCAAAGCGGCCGGCGCCTTCTCCGGGATCACGTTGGACTCGATCGATGCAGCCAACCCTGACCACCCAACTAAGAACCCTGTTCCCTACGTGGGTGTCCAGTTCGTCGACGTCCCCTGGTTCATCGACCTCGGCACCATCGTGTCCGACCAAATATCAGCAGCCATCGCCGGGACAGAATCCGTGAAGACGGCGTTGGCAAATAGCCAGCAGGATGCCGAAGACATAGCCTCCGGCAACGGCGAGTAGTTCAGATAACCGAGGAACATCCATTGCTGTCCAGGGCCCGATGACTACAGCGCCTCCGTCCCTGCAGCAGCTGCCCGTTGACCGAGCTCTCGGCTCGGTCAACGGGCAAGCACCACCACGGGCCCCGAGCGCCCGCGCTGAGGTGTGGAAGCGGCGACTGCCTCTGATGCCGGCGCTCATTTATGTCATCATCGTGACTCAGGCCCCGTTCGTGGTCACCCTTTGGTACAGCTTCCGCCGGTGGAACCTCCTCATCCCGGGGTCGAACAAGTTCGCTGGGTTACAGGAGTACCGCGCCGCCTTCGACGACCCGGCGTTCCGCCAAGCCGCTGTCCGCACGGTAGAGATGACGGCCTCGGCCGTGATCTTGGCCATGCTTGTGGGCACTGGGATGGCTTTGCTCGTCAACCGCAAGTTCTTCGGGCGTGGCGTGGTCCGTACCCTTTTGATAACCCCCTTCCTAATCATGCCGGTGGCTACCGACCTGATGTTCAAGACCACCATTTACGACCCGGTCTTCGGCTTCTTGGACTATGTCTTAAAGCCCTTCGGGGTGGGCCAGGTCAACTGGCTCGGTACGCATGCCGTAGGTTCGATTGTGGTCGTCCTGGTCTGGGAGTGGGCGCCGTTCATGATGCTCATCGTCCTGGCCGGCCTGCAGGGCGAGGACCTGGAAGCCCTGGAAGCGGCCCGTGTAGACGGGGCCAGCACCATCAAGACGTTTGTCTACATAACCTTTCCCAACGTCAGGCGCTATATGGAGCTAGGAGTCCTGCTGGGGTCGATATTCATCGTACAGACCTTCGGCGAGGTGTTTACGATGACGGCGGGGGCCTGGCACGGCCACGACCAACCTGCCTTATTACCTATACGAGCAGGTGTTCAACAACTTCACGGTTGGAGTTGGCGCCGCGGCCGGGATCATCGTGCTCATCCTCACCGAGATCGTGGCGTCCTTCGCTCTGCGGTTGCTTTCTGGGCTGCTGGTGGCCTCAGCGGGGGCGGGCTGACATGGCTGCCACAACCATTGCGCTCCCGCCAGCCAGGGCCTCCCGCCGCTGGGGGCACCAGAACGCTTGGGGTTATTTTTGGTCTTTCATAGCCTGGATAGTTGCCATCTTTCTGTTCTTCCCGGTGTTCTGGATGGTCCTTACGTCGTTCAAGACCGAGGGTGCCGCCTATACGTACCCTCCCAGGTTCTTTTTCCACCCGACCCTGTCGGAGTACGACGCTGTGTTCTCCGGCGTTCAAAGCTTCACCAAGCCGTTCGAGCATTCAATTTTTGTGACCTTGTTTTCCACGGCCTTGGTACTGATCCTTGCCATTCCGGCGGCCTACAGCCTTTCGATCAACCCCATAAAAAAGTGGCGCAACGTGCTCTTTTTCTTCCTCACGACCAAGATGCTGCCGTACGTTGCCGCCGTCATCCCCATATTCATCGTGGCCAAGGACCTCCACCTGCTAAACAACGAATGGTCCCTGGTGATCCTCTACACGTCTATGAACCTACCCTTAGCGATTTGGATGATCAGGTCGTTCCTGGTCGAGGTGCCCAAGGGGCTCCTAGAAGCGGCCAGGATCGATGGCGCCGGCCTTTGGGTGGAGATCACACGCGTCATCATGCCCATTACCCTCCCGGGCATTGCCGCGACGGCCCTCATCTGCTCCATTTTTGCATGGAACGAGTTTTTCTTTGCTCAGAGCCTTACGACCACCAATCCCACTATGTCGGTGTTCCTCGTGTCGTCCATCCAGAGCGAGGGCCTCTACTGGGCCCACCTGGCTGCAGCGTCAACGGTGGCGAGCTTGCCGGTAATACTGGCCGGGTGGATCGCGCAGAAGCAATTGGTGCGCGGGTTGTCTTTCGGCGCTTTGAAGTGAGTTGGCGGCCCGCGGCCCAGCGCCAGCTGGTTGCCTCTGCGCAACGGATGGTGCGAGTAGTGAGCGTCCCTTACGGCCAGTTTGAAAGGAGAGCAGATGCAGGCAGTGGTGATCGACAGGCCCGGGGATATCAGCGTTGGCGAGCTACCCGACCCAACACCTGGGCCCGGGGAGATAGTGGTGGCGGTACGGGCTTGTGGAATATGCGGTACCGACATACATATCGCTGATGGTGACCTGACCAGCGCCAAGTACCCGCTCGTCCCCGGCCACGAGTTCGCGGGCGAGGTGGTCGCCGTGGGGGCCCGGTGCCGACGATAAGAGGCCTGGCGCCCGAACCCGACGGGCGGCAGTACCGTCCAGGTGACCTCGTAGCCGTCGACCCCACATTGTTCTGCGGTCGCTGCCGGCCCTGCCGCTTGGGCCACGAGAACCTGTGCGAGCGCTGGGGCGCAATCGGGGTCACAGTGGGAGGTGGGTGCGCCGAGCTGGTAGCCGTGCCCAGCTGGAACGCCCACCGTTTACCGCCCGGGTTCGACATGTCACTTGCGGCGCTCATCGAGCCTCTGTCGTGCGCCGTGCACGGCTATGACCTGATAAAGACCAAGTTGGGTGACCGTTTCATCATTTACGGGGCCGGGACGATGGGCCTGATGCTGCTTTTGTTGGCTGAGCGGGTCGGGGCCGCTTCGGTAACGGTTGTTGAGCCGAACGAGGCCAGGCGCAAAAAGGCGGCCGAACTTGGGGCGACCGAGGCGTTGGCGAGTGCTGAGCACCTCGATGAAGGCCGGCGCTTTGATGTGGTGATGGACGCCACGGGTGTGATCGCGGCGATCGAGGATGGTCTGCAGCGAGTCCGCCCGGGCGGTACCTTCTTGCAGTTCGGTGTAGCTTCCAACCGTGCGACTGCCAAAGTGTCGCCCTTCAAAATTTACAATGAAGAGATCACCGTGATCGGCTCCATGGCCGTGTTGAAGAGCTACGACCGGGCGTGCGACCTCACCACCGAGGTCGACCTTCGCCTCCACGCGCTCGTGAGCGGTCAGTACCCGCTCGAGGACTACGCCGAGGTGCTCAAGCGCGCCCGGCACGGAGATGGCTACAAGCTCCAGGTCGTACCGTCATAGTTCGCTGCGCAATAGGGCGCAATAGGAGTTCTAGGGGCCGACCTTCCCGGCGAGCGCCCTGAGCCGGAGCCCACTGGTCAGGAGTTGGGAAGAAAGTACGGCGCCGACGCCTTCACCAGAGCGCATCCTGAGGTCCAGAAGCGGTTCGAGGCCGAGTGCTTCCAATACCGCCGAGTGGGCCTTTTCACGGCTGCGTTGCCCGGCCACCAGGTGGGCCGCCACGCCGGGCTCCGCCCGCACAGCGCATAGCGCCGCCACCGACGTTGCAAGCCCGTCGAGCACGATGGCGCCGCCGCGCTCGGCTACACCCAGGACCAGGCCGGCCAGGACGACGAATTCGGCCCGCCGAGCACAGCCAGGGCGTCGAACGGGCCATCAAGTCCTCCCGGGCGGGCAAGTGCCCGGGCTAGGGCTGACTCGACAACCCAACGTTTTCGCTCGAGAGTCTCGCTGTCGCCCCCAGCACCAAGGCCGACCGCCTCGGACGCGCCGAGCCCCAGCAGCACGGCGCTGAGTGCGGCGGCCACGGTCGTGTTGCCCACGCCAACCTCGCCGAGCGCCACGAGTTGGTCTTCCATGGCTGCGCCGAGCCGCCGGCCCCCGTCCAGGAGCCGTTCGACGTCGCCCGACGAGAGGGCGTCGGCTTCTACGAGGTCACCGCGCCGCCCGAGCGGTCGGAGGTCGACCGCGCCCGGCACAGCTGCGCGGCCGGCCCCGGTGTCGACTCCGGCGTCGACGGCGATCACCCCCAGGCCGGCGGAGCGCGCCGCAGCGGCTCCGAGGGACTCGCCGGCGACGGTTGCCTCCAGCACCTCCAGGGTGACTGTGGGGGGGTAGGTCGACACGGCGTACCTGGTCACCGGGTGGTCCGCGGCAACCAGCACGAGGCTGGCTTGTTCTACGGATCGCGTCCCGAGAGCGACTAGGCGGTCGAGCGCCTTGTCCAGGACGCCCAGCGAGCCGGGCGGCGTGAGGAGCCGGTCGGCCTGGTCGTGGGCCTCGACGACAGCCGACTGGTCGGGGGCTCGCAGGGCCGAGGCAGGGGCGGCCGGGCCTAGGCCGTCCCATCGCTGGTGTACCAAGACGGCTTCGAGCGGCGTGCGCCGTGACCAGCCGGCCCGTTCGAGCCCGGGGCTGGGCGGGCGCTCGTCGGGCCAGCCGACGCAGAGCCAACCGAGCGTCTCGACTCCCGACGGGAGCCCTACCAGGCCGGCGAGCTCGTCTGGCGGGAAGAGGGTGACCCAGCCGACGCCGAGGCCTTCGGCCCGCGCTGCCAGCCACAGGTTCTCGATGGCGCACGCACAGGACCACATGTCGGTGTCCGGGAAGGTGGCCCGTCCAAGCACCCCTGCGGGCGCGGCGCGGCGGTCGCAGCAGACGACGATCCCGAGCGGTGCTTCGGCGATACCGTCCAGTTGAAGGTCGAGCATCCGCCGGCGTGCATCCTCGCTGAGGAGGCTTGCCTGGCGCTGGCGTTCGCGTTCTGCGATCAGGGCGGCGTGCTCACGGGCCCCCGCGTCGCTGACAAGGACGAACCTCCATGGCTGGCAGTGGCCGACGGAGGGCGCGGCGTGTGCAGCGGCAAGGAGCCGGCGCACAAGAGCCGGCTCGAGCTGGTCCGGGCGAAATCGCCGGATGTCGCGCCGGGCGGCGATGACGTCGTAGAGCGCACGCCTCTGCTCCTCGTCGAAGCGCCACGCGCGCGGGTCCTCAGCGCGCTCCGCGGCAGAGGTCGTGTCGCCGACAAGAGGCACCGGCCGCGCCCAGCTGGTCATTTGGCTGCAGCCATGACGAGACCAGCTGTCTCGCAGAGTACGCCGGCTGCGCCGAGGACGTCGCCGGTGAACCCCCCGATCCGTCGCCGAGCGAGGACCAGGACGAGCGCCCCCGAGACCCAACCGGCCACGACGGCTCTTGCGCCGCGCCGGCCAGCCACAAGCGTTGCCAGCAACAACGCTGCGCCGGCTCCGGCGAGACCTGCCACAAGGGCACCGTCAGAGCCGGCGGGCGCGGGCAGGAAAGCGGTTGCCAGCCCCTCCTCTCGCGCGTACGGCAGAGCCCGGCTTCCTACGACCATGACGGAGCGCGAGGAGCAGTAGAGGGCCGCGAGCAGAGCTGGTGACGGCTCGAGGGCCGCGAGCGCAGCCGTTCGGGAGATGAGCGCCGCGCCGAGGGCCACGACCGCGAAGGTCCCCACCTGGGGCTCGGCCATGATCTCCAGCCGGCTCTTTGCTGGGACGTGGGCGCAGATGCCGTCAGCGGTGTCGGCGAGCCCGTCGAGGTGCAAGCCGCCCGTCATCAGCGCGTCTAGGGCAACGACGAGGGCCGCTGCCGGTAGCGGCGGGAGCCGCCGGCGCGAGGTATGCCAGGACAGGCCGATCAGGGCCCCGAGTGAAGCGCCTACAACAGGAAAGTAGGCCATGGTCGCAGGTGTTGGCCGAGCGCCTCGGCGGTTGCCGAACGGTGTGAGGAAGGCCACGGCCGCACGCAAGTCGACCGGTACTGACGGGGATTGCGCAGGTGGGTTCATTGAATAGTGGTTTTCGTGGGTAGCAGGGGCAGGACGCGCCCGGCCACGACGAGGAAGGCGTCCTCGGCAAGGGCGGCGAAGACCATGTTGACTTGCCCGAGAAGGTCGCGGTAGCGCCTCGAAAGGAAATTGTCGGTCGGGACGATACCCGAGCCGACCTCGTTCGACACCACGATGACCCTGCCCGGCCGGTCGGCGCACAGAGCCGCCACCGCGCCAGCGGCCGCGAGGGCTGCATCGTCGTCGTAGCCTGCCGCGAGCAGGTTGGCCACCCACAGCGTGAGGCAGTCAACCACCATGGTCGTGCCATCGGCGATATCGCGGAAGGCCTTTGCGAGCTCGACTGGTTCTTCTACGGTGCCCCACGCGGCTGGCCGCTGCGAACGGTGGAGCGCGATCCTCTCCGCCATCTCATCGTCTGAGGCCTCCCCTGTTGCGAGAAAAATGACGGGCGCCGCGCCGCTAGATGCCAACTCCAATGCCAAAGCGGACTTCCCGCTCCGTGCCCCTCCAAGGAGCAGCGTCAGCATCAGAAATCGATCCCTTTCGCGGCCAATATCCCAGCCTCGTAAGCGTGTTTCACGTTGTGCATGTCGGTGACCGTATCGGCGACCTCGACGAGGGCCGGCGGCGCGTCCCTGCCAGTCAGGAAAACGTTCACCTTTTCGGGCCGTCCCGATATAGCTGAGACAACGTCGTTCCCGTCGACCCAACCCCAATTGATGGGGTAAGTGACCTCGTCGAGGACCACGAGCCCGTAGCGGCCCGAGGAGATCGCCTCCTTCGCAAGTTCCCAAGCGGAACGGGCCATTTCTGCCGAGCGCTCGAGGTCGTCGCTGTCCCAGGTAAAGCCGTCGCCCATCGTATGGCACTCTGCGCCGAGGTCGTTCAGCAGCCGGACCTCACCCGAGTTCCATTTGCCTGACTTCACGAACTGGACGACACACACACCCCAACCGCGCGCTAGAGCGCGCAGTGCCGTGCCCATGGCGGCGGTCGTCTTGCCTTTGCCGTCGCCGGTCGCAACTAGCACGATCGAAGCGGCGCGAGTGCTGGCTCGGGGCGGCGCCGTACCAGGCGGTTCGGTCTTCGGGGTTGGCGTAGCCACTATTAGGCCCTCACTTTGCTTTCGTAGCGTGACATAACGGCCTGGCGCCGTACGGGGGAGACGGTCGGCCCGGAAGCCCCGTCCAGGACCTCGACCTCGGCTTCGAAAACGCGCCTGACGTTCGCTTGTGTGAGCACCTCGGCGGGAGATCCCCATAGCACCGCCCGGCCGCGGGAGAGCACGAGCAAGCGCTCCGAGTACTGGGCTGCCAGGGTGAGGTCGTGGATGGCGCAGAGGACGCAGAGGCCCTTCTCCCGGCGAAGCTCGTCAGCGAGCTCGAGCACGAGCTGGCTGTGACCCAGGTCCAGGGAGGTCGTGGGCTCGTCCATGACGAGCACTGGTGCTTCCTGCACGAGCGCACGGGCGAGCACGACCCGCTGGGACTCGCCTCCTGAAAGCTCTCCGAGCAGGCGCTCGGCAAACGCGCTGAGCTGGAGCCGTTCGAGCACTGTTGCGGCGACACGCCGGTCTCGAGCTGTCTCGGCTCCCAGGTAAGGATGGTGCGCCGAGCGGCCAAGTAGCACGTAGTCGGTCACGCTCATGGAGCGGGGCAGCACCGGCCGCTGCGGCACGTAGGCGACCGAGCGTGCACGGCGCCGCTGGTCCGACTTGGCGTACGCCTCGCCGGCGATGCGGATCTCGCCTTCGTAGGGGAGCAGCCCCGTAACGGCACGCACGAGCGTGGACTTGCCGGCACCGTTCGGGCCGATGACGCCGAGCCAGCCGCCGCGCTCGACTCGGGCTGACACACCCGAGAGCACCGTTACCCCACCGAGCACGACGGTGACCCGTTCGATGTCGAGCACTCAGCCGAGCCTCCTCGCTTGGCGGAGCACTACGAGGAAGAACGGGGCGCCCAGGAAGGCTGTCACGACCCCGAGCGGCACCTCCCCGGGTGATAGGACGGTCCGGGCGAGGATGTCCGCAAGGATGAGGAAGCCGGCACCGAACAGCAGGGAAAGCGGGATGATCCTGCGGTAGCTCGGGCCGGCGATAAGGCGGATCGTATGCGGCACGATGATCCCGACGAAGCCGATAAGGCCGCTCACTGATACAGCAGCCGCTGTACCGAGAGTCGCTGCAATGATCACGATGAGGCGGACGCGCGAGGCTCTCACCCCGACGCTGGTCGCTTCCTCGTCGCCGATCGTGAGCACGTCGAGCAGCCGCCGGCAGGCAAAGAGGACAACCGCCGCGACCGCCACGTAGGGAAGGACAAGTTCCACCTGTCCCCATCCCGCCGTCGACAGCCCACCGAGGATCCAGCCGTAGACCAAGGTGAGGTCACCAGGGCTGCTCCGTTGCATGAGGAACGTCTGGACGGCTACGAAAAAGGCTGAAACCGCCACTCCGGCGAGCAACATCGAGGCGGCCGAGCGTTCTGTGGCACGGGGGCGCCCCAGCGCGAAGGTTGCGACAACAGCCACTACGCCACCCAGGAAAGCCGCTGGCGGTAGGGCGCTCGACGGGAGATGGCCGAGGGCTGGGCCCTCCACGATCACGATCGTTGCCCCTGTCCCAGCTCCCGAGGCGATGCCGAGCAGGTAGGGATCTGCCAACGGGTTGGAGAACACGCCCTGGTAGGAGGCTCCGGCTACGGCCAGCATCGCCCCGACGATGCCGCCAAGGACCATGCGAGGCATTCGCAATTGCCACACGACGATCGAGCCGGTCTGTGAAAGCCCTGAGTGGATGTGTACGAACGGCAGCTTGCTCAGGAGGTCTTTGAGGACGGCCCCGGCGGGGAGGTCGGCGGGGCCGATGAGGATGCTTGCTGTGGCCGCGACGAGCAGGAAGCCGACCCCGACGAGCACATGGGACGGCCGGAGCCGGGTCGGATAAATCGTTGGCGTCGCTGCGGCAGCGGTGTCGAAGAGGGCTGGCCGAGCGCCTTCCGCAGCGGCAAGCGTCATGAGGTCGGTGCGCCTTGGCGGAGCACCCGGGCCAACAGGCCCACGAAAGCTTCCATGGTGTGAGGGCCCCACTGCGAGGCAACCGAGTCGTTCACTCCGACCACATGATGAAGCCGAACTGCCTTCAGCACGCTGAAGCCCGGCCGGCGCGCGAAGTTCGCCGCGTTTGCCCCGCAGCAGACGGTGTCGGCGAGGAACACGTAGTCGGGGTTTTCCTTCAAGATGTACTCAGGGGAAATTTGCGGGTACTGGGAGCCGTGGCCCGCAGCGTCGGCGATGTCACGCATCCCAAAGAGGGAAAATTCAGCCCCGATAAAGGTGCCTGAGGTCGCGGTGTAATAATTGGTCGGGTCGACCTCGATGTAGTACGTTGCGCCGCGCCCGTCGCCGCCGGCGCTCCGGACGGCGGAAGCGATGTCGGCCGCAAAGGAACCTTCAACGCTTTTTGCCCCGGTGTGATGCCCTGTAGCAGTACCGAGCTCCGCAAGCTGGCTGTCGACATTGGCTATCGTCGTCGCAGGCGGGATGAGGAGCACAGGTATCTGAAGCTTCTGCAATTGCTGTATGAGCGTGCCGCTCGGGAACGCGAAAATGACGAGGTCGGGCTTTAGGTAGAGGTAATCCTCTGCGCTCGTTTCGTACCCGGTGAACTTCGTGCGCGGAGCGTTGGCCGGCCAGGTGGAGTACTTGTCAACTCCGACGACCTGGCTCCCTGCGCCTATTTCGTAAAGCATCTGCGTGGCGCTCGCCGACAGGGAAAGGATCCGGTCCGGCCGAGAAGAGATCCGCACTGTCCCGGTCCCAGTTTTCACCGAGACAGGGAACGCCGGGCTCGTCTCTGCCGGGCTGTTGATGGCGGCCGATGAGACCGAGCTAGACGCGAGTGGCGGCGAGGCCGAGCTCACGCCACAGGTCACTAACACGGAACAGGCAATGACAAAAGCGATTGCCGCCCAGGGCCCCTTCATGGCACTCCTCCTTTGAGGTCGAGGGTTGTGCCTGGGATCCGGGGCTACCCTGCGACCAGCTCGTTACCGCGACGTGCTTGGTCACTTCCCACTGGCAGGCGACCTGGCTAGCCCTTTCGCCAACGGCGCAGGGACGACAGTTGCGGGACAGCGCCGGTGTCTCACCGGACTTCGCTGACCAGTAGGTTGCTAAGCGAACTCTAGGCCCGGGAGGGCCAACGAGGCAAGAAGCTTGGTTTGGGGAACGGTGGGGAGGACCGGGTGACACGCTGGGTGGCCCTCGACGGCCTGGAGGCCCAGAGGCGCGTTGTTGACGCCCTGGACCGAGTTGGCGGCACCCTTTCCTACTTGCGTGCGGCCGTCGGGCCCGTCGCAGGGGCGGCGAGGCCGGGAACGCTGGCCGAAGATGGCCGGTGGATGAAATGCGACGAGCTGCTGGCCCACCCTGACTGGTTGGAGGCAACGGTACGCAGATCCGGTGGCCGGCTGGGCACGGGTTCTGCCGCCGTGGCGGGATCTCTGTTCGTCCTCGGTTACTCGTACCGAGTCGTGACGCTCGCTGTTTCCTGCATGCTCATGGGCGGGGTTATCCCGAGCTCAGGTCCCCGGGCATTCGCTATAGCGATGTCGGGAGGGCGCCCGTCGTTGGTCACCTACCGCGAGCCGCGGGCGCTCGTACTGGCAGGGGGGCGTACGCCCGGTCCTGCGACCTTTGCGCACCGGGAGCTCGTCGGCGAGGCGCTCGCCTTCATCATTCGCGACGCCGTCGACGGGCATCTTCGCCTCCTGGTTGACGCGGTCTGCGCCCGCATCCGGGTGGGCCGGCGTCTCCTGTGGGGCAACGTGGCGTCGTCGTCGTCGGTCGCCTTCAGGACAATGGAGGGGGCGCTCGGGGAGTGGGTCAGGCCCATCGGCGAACGCTTCTTTGAAATTGTCCCCAGCGAACTGCGAGGACAGGGCAATTTCCTGTCCCTCGAGCACGCCGGCCGGTCGGGTTGGTACTGGGAACGCCGCAACTGCTGCCTTAACGACCGGTTGCCGAAAGGCATTCGTTGCGGCGACTGCAGCCTCACCCCTCCCGACCAGCGCCGGGCCGCGTACCTGGCCGGCCTCGCCAACAATTAGCCGACCATTGGATAATTGGCAATTAAAAGCCGTGGGTCATTTCGGTGCCCGTCTCGAGCAAGGTCTTGAGGCCGCTGAGCACCCAGCTCCAGCCACCGCCAGCACCCCTGCCCTCCCATTCCCCAGCGACCAGTAGGGCAAGCTGCGGGGCGCCCTCTAGTTCGTGCACGACCGTCAATTTCGTCACACCGTTGGGTACCTCGTCTATCTCGTAGGTGAGCCGCGTAAAGCCTTCAGCGGCCAAGTTGTCGTCCATGAGCATCCGCCATGTAACGACGAGCTTGTGGGGCTCGTCGGCTTCGAGGACTTCTCCGTCGACGGCGACCTCGGGTGGCGTGAAGCCCATTGCGATGCTGTCCGCCCTCATTTTCTCCGAGGAGAGCCACCGATAAGGCCCGGTTTGGCTGAGGTCGTGTTCTGGGCCGCCCCCGTAGCCATAACGTTCGGTCCATTCCCGCTTCGTTATTGCCTCCCATACCGCCTGCGGGCTCGCTTTGATGTAAACCCTGAACACCTGGGTTGTCTTGGTACCTGCCGATGTCATGGTGCTCATGCTCCTGTCTCCTTTTCGAGGTGCAACTTGAGATTCTACGAGGGCGGACACACGCCTCTCGGTGTACTTGTCTATCCACCGGTCATGGACGAGCCTGATGGGCACGGGGTTGAGGAAATGCAATTTTTCTCGGCCTGAACGGCGGGTGACCACGAGGCCGGCGTCCTCCAGGACGCGCAGGTGCTTCATCACACCGAAGCGAGTCATTTCGAGAACGGACTCGAGCTGTGTCAGCGTCAAGCCGTCGTTGGCGAAAAGCCGGTCGAGCAAGGAGCGTCGCGTCGGGTCGGCGAGCGCCTTGAACACCCGGTCGTCGTCATCGGTCACCTCTTCACCATACGTGACCGAATGGTCACATGTCAACCAGGATCCGGGAGCGTGGGAAAATTCGCTCGGCATGTCGATCTGGAGCGTGTTCGTTCGACGTATAGGTGGAGCGTGACGCACAGCGGGCTCATTGGGGCGGCTCCACCCCTTCCCGCCACGACAGAATGGGAGTACCAATGCGGTTCATGATGTTCATCTACCCGAAGCTCCAAGGCCAGGCCGGCGGAGCGGTCGACGAGGCCTGGTTGCCGCCCGCCGAAGCTGTTGCCGCAATGGCCAGGTACAACGACGAGCTCACCAAGGCAGGCGTCCTACTTTCCCTCGATGGCCTGCACTCACCTAACGAGGCTGTCCGCGTCGAGTTCCCGAGCGGCAAGCCTCCGGTCGTAAAGGACGGGCCGTTCACAGAAGCCAAGGAGATGATCGGCGGGTACTGGCTGATAGACGTCAAGTCCCAGGACGAGGCCATCGAGTGGGCCAAGCGTTGCCCCCTCGGCGAGGGCGCGGCGGAGATAGAGCTGCGCCAGGTGTTCGAGATGTCGGAGTTCCCGCCCGACCTCCAAGCGGCCGCTGGCTACGCGCAGAAATAAGCCGCTGGCTACTCGCAGCAATGCAGAAATAGCAGCCTTTCCCGAAGATGAGCCCTCGAAGATGAGCCAGCCCGGTACCGGTGCCAACCGCTCGTATGAAGCTGTCTGGCGGATCGAGTCGGCCCGTGTCATAGCGGCACTGGCACGGCGCACCGGGGACGTCGGGCTGGCGGAGGACCTCGCCCACGATGCCTTCGTGTCTGCACTGGAGCAATGGCCGGTGTCCGGAGTGCCGCAGCGCCCGGGCGCGTGGCTGGTGACGGTGGGCAAGCGGCGTTGGTTCGACACGCTGCGGCGAAAGGGGGCCCTCGAGGGCAAACAGGCCGACCTCACCCGGCAGGCCGAAGTGCGACAACAATTGACGGGTGCCGATTTCGATGACGTCGAGGAAGAGGTTGGCGACGACAGGCTGCGGCTCATTTTCACCGCCTGCCATCCGGTGCTGCCACGAGAAGCTCGGCTAGCGCTGACGCTTCGGCTCGTCGCGGGCCTGACGACCGAGGAGATCGCCCGTGCCTACCTCGTCCGGGAGCCGACTGTGGCGCAACGGGTGGTGAGGGCCAAGCGGACTCTGAGCGAAGCGCGCGTGCCTTTCGAGCTGCCGCCGGCCAACCAGCTCGAGGAGCGCCTGGACGCGGTCCTGGAAGTCGTTTACCTGGTGTTCAACGAGGGCTACGCCGCGACAGCCGGGGAGCAATGGGCGAGGCCCGAGCTCTGCCACGAGGCCCTCCGGTTGGGCCGCATCATTGCCGAGCTGTTGCCGGCCGAACCCGAAGTGCACGGCCTCGTCGCCTTAATGGAGCTGCAGGCCTCGCGGCTTCGAGCCAGGGTCGGCCCTGGCGGGGAACCGGTGCTGCTGGCGGACCAGGACCGTTCCCGCTGGGACCCGCTGCTCGTGAGGCGTGGGCTGGCAGCGTTGGACCGAGCTAGCGACCTCGCCAGCCTCCCAGGCAATGGGAGAGGGCTCGGGCCGTACGGCCTTCAGGCGGCAATAGCGGCATGCCACGCGCGGGCCGCGACGCTCGCCGCCACCGACTGGGTGCGCATCTGCGCTCTCTACGAGGCGCTCGCGCAGGTCGCACCCTCTCCAGTGGTCGAGCTGAACAGGGCCGTCGCGCTGTCTATGGCGTACGGGCCGGAGGCTGGCCTCGAGGTCGTCGACTCCCTCGTGCCCGACCCGTTGCTAGCGGGTTACTACCTGTTGCCGAGCGTTCGTAGCGACCTGCTCGCCAAGCTGGGCCGTTTCGAGGAAGCACGTGCCGACTTGGAGCGGGCAGCCTCGCTTACGCGCAACGAGCGCGAGCGGCAGCTCTTGCTCGACCGGGCCGCGAGGATGCCTTCGGTCGCGGGGCCTCGGAGCTAGACGCCGGCGGCGACTTGCTCGGCGGAGCGGTCAGCCTCAGCGAGCAGTTCGGCCGAGATCCCTCGCCGCGGGGTGATCACCTCGTCGATGAGGCCGTACTCCATCGCCTGTTCGGCCGTCATGAAAAAGTCCCGGTCGATGTCTCGCTCGACCTGTTCCAGGGGCCGTCCGGAGTGGTAGGAGATGATCTGCGCCATTCGCTTGGTAGTGGCGAGCACCTCGCGCAGATGGATTTCCATGTCCCGAGGCGCCCCACGGGCCCCGGCGGTCCCTTGGTGGATCATGATCTTCGCGTTCGGGGTCGCAAGACGTTTGCCGGGAGCCCCACCGCAAAGGATCATCGCAGCGGCCGACATGCCCATGCCGACGCAGACCGTGGATACCTCGGAGCTGACGTGCTGCATGACGTCGTAGATCGCCATCCCGGCGTAAGACAAGCCGCCCGGCGAGTTGATGTACAAGAAGATGTCCTTACCGGGGTCAGTGCTGTCCAGGTACAGGATCTCCGCTACCAGCAGGTTGGCGATCTGGTCGTCGACCTCCTGGCCGAGGAACACGATCCGCTCGCGTAACAGCAGCGAGTAGATGTCGAAGGCCCTCTCGCCCCTGGCTGACTGGTCGAGCACCGTGGGTATTACAGACATTGAAAAGTCCTCCGTCTCGGGTGGGCTATACACAATCTGGTATCTCGAATATACGATACTGTTTCTAATATAGTTCAGGTGAGATGAGCGAACGTCGGCACGAACCCGTATTCCCTGGCTTCAGGGAGATGGCTCAGGAGCGGAGATCGCTGGCCGCTGCTTTGTCGGCAAGGCGGCTCGAGTTAGGCCTTTCACAGACAGAAGTGGCGGCGCGAATGGGCACGTCCCAATCTGCGGTCGCAAGGTTGGAATCAGGAGACGCAGACCTCCGGCTTTCCACGCTGGAACGCTACGCAGCTGCTCTCGGCCAACGCCTCGACTGGAAACTGTCGTTGAGGCCTCTGGAGGACTGAGTGATGCCTGCGCCAGGGGAGGGACATAGAGAGCAATGGGAGCACGGTGAGCAAGACGAGCGACCCTTCCTGGGATCTCAACCGCTGGACGCACAGCTTCTCGACAGGCGTGTGGTCAGGCTCTGGGGGCCGCTCGACGATGCGACCGTCGCCAAGGCGTGCGCCGAAATGATGGCGCTCGATGCCACCGGCGACGAAGCGGTGCAGCTCTACATCGGCTCGGCTGGCGGGCCGGTGCACTCCGCGATGTCCCTGATCGACACGATGGACCTGCTCGGTGTCCCGGTGCACGTGACTTGCCTGGGCCGTGCAGAAGGTGCTGCGGTGGGCGTGGTCGCTGCAGGGGCGCGCAGGGTGGCCGCGCCCCATGCCCAGTTCCACCTGTCCGAGCCAGAGGTGTCTGTGAGCGGGAACGCCAGCCAACTGGCCGCCTGGGCTGAGCACCACCGGGTCGAGCTCGAACGCTTCGCACAGCGGCTCGCGCAGGCAACCGGGCGCCCGGCGGAGCACCTGGAGGCAGACCTGTCGCTCGGCCGCTGGCTCGATGCGGAGGAGGCACTGCACTATGGGCTGGTGGACGAGATCTGGGGCCATGCGCGCGGCCCAGGCCCTCGCTCGGGTGAGCCGCCAACCGCCGGGCCGCGCCGCCCCTTCGGGTTCGGCCCCGCCCGACCCTGACCTCGCTGAACGTGCGGGGTGGCCCGCACGGAGCCACAATTGGACCGGTCGTGCCTAAATCATCCCCTCGGGTCCTCGTCGCGCCGGAAGGCCCGGCCTTCGCGGTAGATGCCGTTCGCCAGGGCGGCGGAGAAGTGGCAAAGTACGGCGAGGCGGTCGATGGCCTGGTCTGGGTAACTTTCAACATCAAAGGCCTGCGTGAGACCATTGCCGACCATCCCGGCATACGGTGGGTGCAGTTGCCCGTGGCGGGGATCGAACACTTCGTCGAAACCGGCATCTTTTCGGTCCCAAGCTCGGGCACCGTCGTGTGGACCTGCGCAAAGGGCACTTATGCACAGCAGGTTGCCGAGCTCGCCCTCGGCTTTGCCATAGCGGGCCTCCGCGAGCTCCCCGAGCGTCCGCGGGCCACGTCCTGGGGTGGGCAGGCAGGGATCTCCCTCTACGACCAGCCCGTGACCGTCCTCGGTGGGGGAGGGATAACCGAAGAGCTGTTGCGGCTCCTCGCCCCGTTCAGAGTGCATGCGACCGTGGTCCGCAAGACCTCACGCCCGGTGGAGGGCGCCGAACGCACGGTTGGGCCGGGGGAACTGCATTCGGTGCTCCCCAGCGCCCTCGTCGTCTTCCTCGCGCTTGCGCTCACGCCTGAGACAGAGCGAATCATCTCGGAGACCGAGCTGGCCCTGATGAGGCCGGACGCGTGGCTGGTCAATATTGCGAGGGGCCGCCACGTCGACACCGATGCGCTCGTCAGGTACTTGACGGACCGCCGGATCGGGGGTGCGGCGCTCGATGTCACCGACCCTGAGCCATTGCCCGACGGCCACCCTCTCTGGTCGTTGTCCAACTGCCTGATCACGCCCCACGTTGCCAACACCGAGAAGACGGCGCCGCCGTTCCTCGCCGCTCGCATCAAGGAAAACGTCGAACGTTTTGCCGCCGGTATCCCCCTGGTCGGCACCGTCGACACTGCGGCCGGATATTGACCGAGGTCCGGGTCTCGGCGCTTCGCCTCGGCCAGCTGGTAGCCGAGGGTGGTGAGGGCCGGGTCTTCGAGGTCCTAGCAAGCCCGCTCGCGCTGGCGGCGAGGTCCGTTTACAAGCAACTGCGCTGCCCCCGGCCCCTTGCCGAGGTCACCTCGCTCGTGGCGTTCCCCTCCCTGCTCGCTTCCCGGAGCTCGCCGTTAGCCGCCAGGGCTCTTTCCTCTTCGGCCTGGCCGGTCTCGAGCGTTGTGGGCGACGACCCTTTGGTGGCGCTCGGTACCGTGATGCCGCCGCGCCCCGTCGGAGTTCTGGCTGCGGCACAGAGACGGGACGAAGCGGCTGGCGACCCTGAGCTACCTGGCAACCGACCCCGAGCGGATAGCGGTTGCTTACGGAGTGCTGATGCCGCCTCCGGGTGCTGCAGAGCGCGTCGCCCTCGTTTACACGTTGGCCCGCCTCCTCGAGGCCTGGCAGAACGAACCTCCTCTGCCTCGAGTGGTGCACGGCGACCTGTCGGGCAAGAACGTGCTGTGGTCGCTGGGACCGGCACCGGCTGTGTACGTCCTCGACTGCGATGGCGCCTCAGTCCGCTGCGGCCCAGATGAGACTGGCGAAGAGGTGCCTGACGGCGCGGACAGGCGCCCACGTGCCACAACGCCCAACTGGGACGACCCGGCTCTACCGCCCGGTGCCCCCCCCGGCCGGGCCTCGGACCGTTACATGCTCGGCGTCACCTTCCTGCGGCTCGTGGGCGCGGCTCACTTCCCGCTCCAGGGCCCACAACGCTCCGCAGAACACGTGAACGTAGATCTCGAGCTCCCGCGTTCTTGGCGGAAGGTGCCCGATTTACCGGTGTTGTGGGAGCTGTGCGAGCGGTCGCTCTCGCTCGCCGATGTTGAGGGTCGCCCGAGCCCGCGAGAGTGGGTGGTCGAGCTGGAGCACGTCCTCGACGTGCTGTCTGCTCCGTCACTGGGCGCAGCCGTGCGCGAGGCGCAAGGCGACCCACGTCCGGGAAAGGGCGCCGCCGTTAATGTCAATAGTAGAGAAGCCAAGCGGCTGGCGGCGGCGACCGCTCCGGTCCCTGACGTCACCGTCCGACCCGTGCTGCGTCGCCGGCCGCCCTCCACCTGGCAGTTGATCAATGCCTCCGGGGCGCCCCTCGGAGCTGGTGGCGGCGCCCTGGGCGGAGGTGGGGTTGGGAGCGCTGCGAGCTGGTGGGCGGGGCGGGGCGCCGCTACGGGCGCGCCCCTCACCTCGCGCCAGATGGCTCGACGATTGTTGGTTACCTGGGGAGGGGCGCACCGGCTAGCTGTCGGCTGGGCCCGTTCTCCTGGCCGTCGGGCAGACGGCTTGCGCCGGCTTGCCGGGATCCTGGTGCTCGACCTCGCAGCGACGTGCGTCGTATTTTTCATTTTCGCGATGCTCGTCAGCCCCTGGATCGGGCTCTAGAGCCCTAGCCGGCCGAGCAGGCCGTATTGTCTTCAGTCGGGGCCTCCGGTAGCGTCGGACTGGCCATGGCGAGCCAATACCTCGGCACCGAAGAACGGTACGCCGTCTTCCCCTTCTACCTCTGCCTGGACGTCTCCCAGTCGATGAGCGGCGAACCGATCGCACAGGTGAACGCTGAGCTCCCCCAGATCAGGACGAGCGTGGGCCAGGACCCGGCGGTCGCCGAAGTCATCCGTTTCGGGGTCGTGACCTTTTCAGAGGGGGCCCGGACAGTTCTGCCGCTCGTCGACCTCGCCCTTGTCGAGTCGATGCCAACCGTCGAGGTCGAGGGCAGGACGTCGTACTCGGCAGCGTTCGACCACCTTCGCCGGGTCATCGAGGCTGATTACCATGCGGGAAGGCTGGCGGGGGAGCGCTGGTACCGGCCGGCTGTGCTGTTCGTGTCGGATGGGCGGCCGACCGACCCCGAGGAACGATGGCTTGAGGCGCACCGGCGCCTCACCGACCCCGCCTGGCGCCGGCACCCGAACATCCTCGCGTTCGGCTTCGGCGAAGCCGTGCCGGAGATCCTGGCGACGGTCGCCGAGAACAAGCCGAACCGGGCCTACGTCGCCGCCGAGGGCGCCGCCCCTTCCGCTGTGGTCCCCGAACTGATGGCCGGCCTTGTGCAGTCGATCGTCAGCTCGTCTGCCAGCGCCTACACCGGCTCTCCCCAGCTAGTTCCGCCCCAACTTCCGAACATGCAACCGATCCCGGTGGACGAGCTGGAATGAGCCCCGGATGGGCTGGCCCCGTTTGGGGCGAGCCTTCCGCTGCTACTTACGCCGCGGTACCACTGCGTAGGCGGGCTTCTGCCAGCCAGGCCTGTTACCGGGCAGACGGCGGCCAATCGGCTGAGTTCATGGTGCTCGCGGCTTCAGTCGCAGGCGTAGCCCATCGCTTATCGGGCCGTCGCTGCGAGGACGCCTACGCCTGGGCGCTCCCGCGCCCGGGCCGGTTGGCCATGATCGTGGCCGACGGCGTGAGCACCGCCGGGCGAGGGGGCGAGGGGGCGGATATCGCAGTTAGCGCAGCCTGCGAGCACCTGCTCACCACCGAGGGCTGGGGTGAAATGGAATGCTTGGCGGCCCTGCGGGCAGCCAGCGAGGCCGTGTCCGGTGCGGGCGGGCGATCGGCGGCGGAGCTTTCCACGACGCTCGTGGTCGCCCTCGTCTCGGCATCCGGGGGAGGCGCCGAGGTGTGTCTCGCGCGAGTGGGTGACAGCAGCGCCTTTGTCCTCGCAGGAGCCGAGTGGGACGAGCTTTTCCCTGGCCGCGCCGAGGAGGAGCTGCGGGGGAGCGTAATAGGGGTACTGCCGCTCGGCAGCCGCGGCGACGGCGACGCCATCGAGACTGCGTCGGTGGTGCTGCCCGCCGGCGCTGCACTGGTACTGCTCACAGACGGCGTCGCCGACCCTTTGCGCGACGGGCCGGCACTGTCGCGCCGGCACTCGCCGAGGTCCTGATGGGAAAGGCCGGGGCCCTGACCCCGTTGGCGCTCGCCGATGCGGCCGATTTCGGCCGGCGGGGCTGCCAGGACGACCGCACCATCCTCGCCGTCTGGCCTTTCTAGGCGCGGGGGGCGTACGGGCGGAGGGCGTACGCCCGGAGGCGAGGCCCGCTAACGAACGGGCTCGCCTCTCCGGCGCACGCTCCGCCCCATTTGCACCGGCGGTATGGGTTACCGCGCCGCCGCCGAACCGTCGTGGCCAGTTCTATCCGGAAATCGTATAAAGGTGGACCAGGCGATCGATTCGCGTATAAAAACGGACGAGACGACGGCGAAAAAGACCGAGCCTGGCGCACTTTTCGCGCGTTCATGAGCCCCGGTGCGAGATGTAGACCCGCATTGGCCCTTTGAACCCGGTTAAGGACACACAACTCGTGAAAGCAGCCTGGTACGGAGGCGAGTTCCGGTTGACATTGCCAAGGTCAAACGTACCGTCAGCGTTGTCGGGGTCGGGGAAGTTGGGCACACCGTGGCTGCGCATGCAGGTAGCCATCCGTATTTCTTCGGCCAGTAGTTTGGCCGACGGCGCAGGTATTTGTCCCCCGTCGGGCAACAACCGCTGGCAGGCCTTGTTCGCGGCCTGGTACCTCGGGTTGCTGGGGTCTAGGTCGTCGTTCTCACCATGGCCGCTCCAGCTGAAACTGCCACCCGGCCCACCCGGGTTCGGCGTGGGATCAGGGAAGTCCAAGATGCCGTGGCTACGCATGCACCTTGAATACGCCGTCATCTCATCCAAAGCTCCCGCTGACTGTGACCCATTCGGCGATGCCGAATAGGTGCTGTTGGGGGATCCCTCGACGGCAACCCCGGGGGATTTCGGCGTGCTCGAGCATGCAGCAGCGATCACGACTAGCGCGACGAGTGTGACCAGCGGTACGGCTGACCCGCGACGCCCCTTCCCGCGTCGCCAACCGCGGCGCCCGAAGCGTTCGGGCTTTTCCGTCGCCGGGTAGTCGAAGGTGTACGGATATCTCACGTGGCTCCTTTTGGTAGTGGGCCTCCTGAAGCCGTTGTACGCCGCGCCTTGCTACAACGAGGCAACGGCGGCTGTTGCGGCCCTGTTGCATGAAATCCGGCATTCTTGGTTGGTCATCGGTGGAAAGGGAGCACGACGCGTCCTGATCCACGAATAGGAGGCCTGTCGAAATGATGGCCCGAAACCCCGAAGCGGCACCTGCTCCTATGCTCAATCGTCGCGGTTTACGGCTGGATTGGCCCCGGCGCACAATCCGGGTGCGGCTTGCCCTGTTCTATTTCGGGGCCTTTCTTGTCTCTGGGCTGATCCTTTTGGTAGCGACGGTGGCTCTGTGGGAGGGCGGGAGCACCACGTCGGTTGCACGCGCACCGGGACCGGGCGCTGGCCGTTCAGCTGTGCCAGGCGGCGCCCCGCCCGAAGTCGCTCAACACAGTGCGGACCTGCACCATCTGCTCGTGGCCGCCGGGACTGCCCTCGTCCTGCTGTCGGTCCTTTCAATTGCATTTGGTTGGTTGGCTGCGGGTCGGTTCCTTCAGCCGCTGCGCCTTATCAGGACCACTACCAGGGAAATCTCGGCCACCAACCTGAACGAGCGTCTGAGGTTGAACGGCCCCCAAGACGAGATCAAAGAGCTCGGCGACACCTTCGACGCACTGCTCGAGCGTCTGGAACGGTCATTCGAGTCGGAGCGACGGTTCGTTGCGAACGCTTCGCACGAACTGCGAACCCCGCTCGCCACCATGCGGGCGTCGCTCGATGTCGCCATGGCCAAGCCTGGCCCCGTACCTCCGCAGACCGCGGTCCTCGCTGATCGGCTGCGGCGAGAGCTCGACCAGGTCGACCGGTTGCTCGCCAGCCTCCTTACTCTTTCCCAAGCCCAACGAGCGCCGGCCGACGACGAGGGCACCGTCTCGCTCGACGCTCTCGCCACCGGAGCTGTCGAGCAGCGGTCGGGCATGATCTCGGACATGGGACTCCGCGTTGACCAAACACGCTGCCCCGATGCGTGGGCGCTTGGCAGCGAAACTTTACTTTCACGCATGGTGGACAACATGGTGGACAATGCCGTCAAGCACAACGAGCGCGGGGGTTGGGTACAGGTAAAGACCGCCCTCGACGGCCCAGTTATCCGTTTGACTGTTGAGAACGGAGGAGCAGTCCTTCGCCCTGCGGACGTCAATGAGTTAGCGCGGCCTTTCAAGCGGCTCGGAGCGGAGCGGACAGGCTCTGAACGGGGCAACGGCCTGGGGCTCTCGATAGTCCAGGCCATAGCTGAAGCCCACGACGGGGTGCTCGACCTCCAGGCCCGGAGCGAGGGAGGGCTCAGGGTCGTCGTCATCTTGCGGCGTGCCAGCGGGACAGAGGTCGGAACTCTTCAATGAAAGTGCTGGTTGTCGAAGACTCAATGGGGCTCGCTGAAGTCGTTGCCGAAGGGCTCCGCGACCAGGGCATGGCCGTCGACGTGGCCTACGACGGGTTACAGGCTGCAAGCAAGCTCGCTGTCGGCGCCTATGACGTGGTCGTGTTGGACCGCGACCTCCCGGGGCTGCACGGCGACACGATCTGCCGGATGATCGCCGACGGCAGTACGTCGCCGATGGTACTGATGTTGACCGCCTCCGGCTCACCCGGCGAGCGCGTCAGCGGTCTCAGTCTCGGTGCAGACGACTACCTGGCCAAACCGTTCCATTTCCCAGAGCTCGTCCTTAGGGTGCGTGCGCTGGCACGTCGCCGGCCACGCGCCAGCGCCCGGGTCTTCCGGGCCTGCGGGATAGAGCTCGACCCGCTCCGCCATTCCGCGTCACGAGACGGGCGCACCCTCGACCTGTCGGCCAAGGAGTTTGCAGTGCTAGAGGCACTTATGCGGGCTCAACCGGGCGTTCTGAGCGCTGAAGACCTTCTGGAACAAGTCTGGGACGAGCACGCCGACCCGTTCACAAGGACCGTCGGCGTAACCATCAGCCGGCTGCGCCGGAGACTTGGTGACCCGCCGGTTATAGAAACGATCCCCCGCGTCGGCTACCGGATCAATGGCGATGCCGAGGGGCCCGCTTAGGTTTCGCCTTTGAGGGAGAGCGTCATGCAAATGCTGTTGCGGCTCGGGATGTAATCGCCGAACGGTGCGCACTCACTGAACCCTGCTTTTGCGTACATCGAGCGCGCAGGAGCGAAAGCGGCCATCGACCCTGTCTCGAGGCTCACCCGGTCAAAGCCGCGTTCGCGCACCACTCCGATGAGATGATCGAGCATTGCTCGGCCGATCCCGCGACCTCGCGCCGCCTCGGCGGTGTGCATCGACTTGAGCTCCGCGTGCTCCGGGCCCAGGCGCCTCAGCGCACCGACTCCCAGGAGTTCGACGTTGAGCCGAAAGCTGTAAAGCGTAATGACGGGATCGAAGAGGCCGGCTACGTCGAGGGCATGAACGTCCTCTGGCGGGCTATGCAAATTGGCAAATGCGAGATGACGCTCCAGCAATGCGCGGACGTCTGCGGCACGTGGGTCGTCGATCGAGATCTCGTCCTGAAGCATTGCGAGAATCTACGTGGTCAGACGCGGTGTTCTGCCACTTCAGTCCTCTCGGAGAATGACGGCAGCTGGTGTGGAAGCCGCCACCCGTCCGGGTATAGCCGCCACGAGGTTGGCCAGCACGAGCGCGCCGGCTGCGACAAGGACGATCGACAGCGGCACCGATGGTTCGGGGACCGCATCGATGCTTCGGGCGAAAATGATCCATAACTGGCGGCCGGCGGCGATCCCGACCGGCACGCCGATGACTATACCGACGATGGCCGTCACAGTCGCCTGCCAGGCCAAGGTTACGGCCAATTGGTTCCGGGTGAAGCCTAATGTCTTCAAAAGTGCGAGGTCCTGGCGTCGCTTTCGGACCGTTGCGACGAGGGCCACGGCGAGAGCGATGACCGCGCCGGTGGCGAGACCGGTAGCAAGTACCACCGGAGTTCCTCCCGTGGACTGGTAATTGACGATCTCGGCTGGTCGCTGGACGGGCAGGATTATTACGCTGTCGCCGGCGGCCTGCGGGTCACACGCGAAAACTTTGGCTGCGACGGCGAGAACGCGGTCCATGTCCCTCAGCCCGGCGGAATGGCTCACATTGGCATGCATGCGCACGAAGACAAGCGGCGGGCCATCGAGGGTGGGGTCGGGTGCTTCGGTGGCTCGCAGGAAAGCGGCCGGGAGGTCCTTGTCAGCTAAGAGCGCTCCGGTGCCCATGGAGGTGTGCTCAGCAAAGGTGCTGGAGCCGGCGATAGCGGGGAAGGTGGCCGTGCCAACGACTTTGGCGGGAGTCGGGGGAAGATAAAGCGGCGCTGTGTTCGGCGAGCCGTAGCTGATGGTCACCGAGGCACCGATGTGGGTGTCGAGGAGCGCAAGCGTGGCGGCGCCAAGCACCACCTGGGCTAGCCCCCATTGCGCGGAGCACCTGGCGTTCTTCGTCGGTCGAGCGAAGTTGCCGCGCGACAACTGACAGGGCGATCCCAAGCGCCGCGCACGCCGCGATCAGACCGAACATTGCGAGCGCTATTGACTCCGGTTTGACGGCCCGCTCGACCTTGGCTTCGGTGGTGGCGGTGACATTGAAATTACCTGTCGCTCCACGCGGCAGGACGCGTAAAAGGCCTTGTTCCACGGAGGCAATGTCCTGGTGACCGTGGACGAGCTGGATGCCGTACCAAGTACCCTGGGTGTCCGCGTCCGGCACGAGCCGGGTAAACGCGGGGGTGTAGACCATATTGGTCGGGAGACGGTCAGTGTCGTCCTCGATTACCTGGTTGTTGAACTCGACGATCCCAACAAGTGTCATGTCGATCCGCCGCGCGGGTCGAACGCGGGGCGTCCCAAAACCTGGCAGCGAGCCTTGCTGCAAGGTGTAGAGGCCTATCGGGACGACCTGGCCGACGTGGGCTCCCAAAAGGCTCGCTCCGAGCGCGGTGGTCATGAACTCGTTTACGTGGCTCGGGTTGGCTATATGGCCCTGCAATGCTGTGACGCGGTCCTCGTCGAAGTAAAGGTCCTTGCTCCCTGCAAAATTGATCTCATTGCTGAGGCCGAGGTCGGGAGCGCCGTCGCGCTCCAGCGGGACTGCGAAAACGCCGACCCAGCTCTCCACCGTTTTCACGTCGGGGAGGTGGGCGACAGCGGCCGCGGTTTTGGGCGAATAAATGGTGGCAGACTCGCTGGTTGGCCCCCCCGCCCCGTAGGTCGACAGCGTCAAATCCGAAGCGTTGGTCTTGGCCAGGAAGGCAGGGTACGAGGACTGAGTACGACGCCCAGCCTGCACTGATCCCATGGCGACCCCGCCGATGAGCCCGATCAGCAGTACCAGGACGGCGTAATCCCCCCAGCGGCGCCGGAAAGTCGTCCCAAACCGGTACCGGGCGATTCGGAACGCGTCGCCGGCTGTCCCCGTCGCATCCTGCCGGTACCCCGGCTCGGTCACCGCGCCTCCGGAGATATCTGCGGGCCCATAGCACGACTTTGACCCAAAGCCGCAGCCGCCGCCAGGGTGCCTGCCTCACTAGAAGGGTACGCCAGTACCTCCCCGGCCGTCCCTGCTGGCATGAACCCAACACATCACAGAGCTCGGTGGTTGGCGACAGCCGGCACCGGGCTAGGGCTCGTCACCCTCCGTCGGCGACATCGGCGTGAGCGTCACAACCTCCGGTTCCTGCACGGTCGGAGTGGTGAGGATATCGACCTCCGCCGGAGCCTCTTCGGCGGGTGCTGGTTCAATTACCTCCGCCACCTCCGCCGGAGCCTCCTCCGCCGGAGCCTCCTCGGCCGGAGCCTCCTCGGCCGGCGGTGTTTCGCTTGCCTCGGCGACCTCGGCCGGTCCTCCAGCGGTTGTCTGCTCGGGTGGCTCGCCGGGAGCGGCCGGCTCTCCTCGCTTGGAGGCACGCAAGGCACGGGCGCGCTCCTGGGCCAACAGGGCAGGCGGCAGTTCGTCGCCTACCAGTTCGTCACCCGGTTTTGGCCGGCCTATCAACAACAACACGGCGGAGGAGACTGCGAACACCGCGACGCTGGTCCAGTCGTTGAGGCGGAGGCCCAGGTAGCGGTGTGCCGGGTCAATGCGCAGGTACTCGGTCCAGAACCTGCCGAAGGTGTAGAGGGCTGCGTATGCGCCGAACAGATAACCACGGCGCAGCTTGACTTTCCGCTCGATCAGGAGGAGAAGCCCGAAGACGGCCAGGTCCCAGATGCTCTCGTAGAGGAACGTGGGCTGGAATGTGCCAGGCAGGTACCTCCCGGCCGCGTTCAGGTGTGTCTGGTACTTGTGAGGGATACTCGCGAGTTGCGCCTGGTTCGTTATCCGCACCGCCCAGGGCAGCTTTGAGGGGAGCCCGAAGAGTTCCTGGTTGAAGTAATTGCCCCACCGTCCGATCGCCTGGGCCACTGGCAACGCCGGCGCCACCACGTCGAGAAGCAGGGGGAGGGGGACGTGCATCCGGCGCGCCCGTAGCCACCCGCCGAGGACCCCTCCGGAAACACCTCCCCAGATGCCGAGGCCGCCGTTCCAGATCTCAAAGATCTGGACGAAGTTGCCGCCGGTGTCCTGTTGCCAGCTCGTGGCGACCGAGTACAAGCGAGCGCCGACGAGGCCGGCGACCACCGCCCAGAACCCTATAGGCACGATCGTGCCGGCGAACCCGCCCAACCTGGCCCATCCGCGCTGGGTCAACCAGGCCGCAACCAGCACTGCGACGGCGATGATAAGGCCGTAAAAGTGCAGCTGGAGCGGCCCGATGCTGAGGCTGCTGGAAGATGGGCTTGGGATGTAGCCGATCACGCTGCGGCCACGCTAGCTGCGCCGGAGGTACCGCCAGGGCGCGCTCCGAACGGCAAGCTATGGTCAGAGGCGAAGCGGAGGTAATCATGGCGACATCGCAGTTCATACTCGGGTCCGAGGCGAGTTGTACCGATGGGGTCTGCGGCTTGTTGGTGCGCATGCTGATCGACCCTCGGGCGCGGAGGATCACCAACCTCATGGTCGAGCCGGCGGGCCGTGTTGGGCTGGGCCGGTTGGTCCCTCTCAGCCTTGTCGACCGCGGTCGGTCAACCGGTGGTGAACTTTGGCTCAGCTGTGATGTCGCTGCATTCGAAAAACTTGAGACGGCTGACGCTGTGGGGTTGGCACCCGATATGGGCCTTAGCTTCTTCGGATACGGGGGAGGCACGATCTATCCGCGGGCAATTGTCAGGGAAGTAGTCCCCCCAGGTGAGAAGGAGGTGCAGGAGGACGAACCCGCCCGGGCTAGCGATGGCGAGATCGGCCACCTGCACGGACTCCTTGCGGATGCTGAGAACCATGACGTGACAGCCTTGCTCTTCCAAGTTGGGCACCTGTGGGGCCACAAGGTTGTGGCAATCCCGATAAGTGCTGTCGTCGGCTTTGAAACCGACATCCCCCTCAGCTTGTCCCAGCGGGAGGTCCTCGATTTGCCGCCGTTCGACGTCGATGCATCCTGACGGCGGCGCCCCGTGGGGTCCCCTCTTGGTTGAGCTGCGGCTGGCGGCGGCGGCCTGGTAGCCTAGGCGGCTGCTTCGGGCGTATAGCTCAGCTGGTTAGAGCGCATGCATGACGCGCATGAGGTCCTGGGTTCGACTCCCTGTACGCCCACCACGTGTGACCAGGACCGGAGCGCCAGGGAGCGGGTCGCCGGGAAGCCCTGAAGGCCCCTCTGGCAGCCAAACTGGCAGCCACCAGGAATTGCTCTCTTTTCTGGTACGTCCCTGGCGCATTGACATCTGCATTAGTTCAGATACCATGTGCGTCATGAGCGTCACGGAGTTTCCATACTCATCCTTCTTGCGGGGCCCGAGCGAGGTTCTTCCTGCACTCGAGCACGGAGATGTGCAGCTTGAACGGCGCGATGGAGAAGACTTGGTCTTGACGCGCCGTCGGCGCTACCAGGCTGCGATGCAGGGCGTGACACTCCTGTCGCGCATGATGCGCTCGCTGGCCAAGGAAGATCCCGAGCGAGTTGAGGGAGTTCTAGCCGAGCAACTTCCATGGGTCACATGGCTGCCACAAGCGGAGCTCGCGGACTGTCTCGCCGAGATTCTTAGCCAGCTGGCAGCCGGCGCAGAAACGGGCTCGTTTGAACCATTCACCCGGGCTGTTACAGAGTGGTCGCACACGGCAGAGGTCTGGGCTGATCCCGAGCTGGCGAAACGCCTGACATCCGATTTTGCGGGTGATGGCCCGGAGATCGATCCGGCCGGGATCGTTAACGAGTGATGACCCGTCGTTAACGATCCTTGAGGATGGCGCTCTTGTTATTCACTATGACCTGAGGCCGAAAGCCCCTTAGTGGCGGCCAAGCGCGGCGAGGAGATACCTCGTCCACATCCTTGGACGGTTCGAGCTGTGGATCGTCAGGCGGCTCTGGGCTGGGATCAACTTGTTGGCCAGTCGCGTGAAGCGGCAGACAGGGCTTGGGTCGGGATGACATCAGGCCCTCGGCGGACGACCGACCGTCAGCACCAATTGAAGGGGACACTTGGTGAGGCCAATGTCGGGGGAGCGAAGTTGGACCAATGGCAGATAGAGCCAACGGCGGGTGGGCGCGTCTGGTATGCGATCGATGACGATTCTCGGACACTCTGGATTACCCAGGCCGGCGCCGGCCATCCCAAAGAGACTGAGCCCAGACGTCGAAGGCAGTAGTTCCTATCTGGCGGTGGGTGCGAGCACGTCTTGCATCCTTATCGCTGCCTCGGCGACGGGTCGGCCCTTGTGGCGATAGTGCCGGTACAGCGTACGGGGATCGTCGCCAAGAAGGTCGGCTACCTCTTCAATACCGGCGCCCGCGTCGACGAGCAGGCTCACGGCGGTGTGTCGCAGCAAGTAGGGGAAGCGCGCGTCAAGGCCTGCCTTCGTGGCGACTCTCCGGAACGTCCGTCGCACGTTGGACGGGTCGAGCGGCGTACCTATCTCCGACGAGAACACGAGGCCCTGGTCCTCCCAGAGCTCGCCGGCAGCCAGCCGCTCGGCGGCGTGGCGGGCCCGATGCGCTCGCAGAGCATCGACGGCTATGGGTGGGAGCGCCATAGTCCGCTGGCCGGCAGTGGAGCGCTTGACCGCGCCTCGGTTGAGTTCGTAGCCCTTTCCATTCGGGCTCGGCTCACGCTTGAGGGCTCCGGACACGGTAAGCGTCGGGGGAGTGGCGTCGAGCTCGAGGTCGGACCATAGGAGCCCGGCGAGCTCGCCCGGGCGCAAACCGACCACGAGGCCGATCACGACGAGGCCCTCGAGTCGCTCGCCCCTGGCTGCAGCCATGAGGGCCCGGGCCTCTTCTGGCGTCATCGAGCGACGGGCTTCCGGCGGGTCGAGCTTGGGCATCACCGACAGCGCCGCGACGTTGCGCGCGACCAGCCCGCGGCCCTGGGCGAAGTTGAGAGCATCGGCAAGCACGCTACGGATCCGGTTCACGGTGCTCTTCGCCTTGCCTTCGGCCGCCTTGGCGGCCAGGAGCCGGTCAACACGCTCGGGCGTGAGCTTGTCGAGGCGCACCTTCCCAAGCTGGGGCACGAGGTGCACTCGCACGACCTGCTCGTAGTTCTTCCTCGTGTTGTCCGAGCCGACCCGTCCGTCCACCACAGTGACGAGCCAGTGAGCCAGCCACTTCTCGACGGTCATGTTGGGGTCGGCCTCGATCCCGTGCTCGAGGTCCTGGCGCGCGGCCCGCACCTTGGCCAGTACCTCGTTCTGCGTGCGGCCCGACAGGTACTTGCGGATCCGCTTGCCGTCCTGCCAGCCGAGGTCGACAGCGCCGCGCCAACGACCGTCAGGACCCTTGTAAACGGTACCCTCGCCGGCACCCCGGCGCTTGCCCTTGGTCACGACGCCGCGCTGCGCAAGTCTGCCGCGAGCCGTAGGTCGGCGATAAGAGAGGCGAACTGCTTCGTGACTGTCACCTCTTCTGGGTCAGGAAGCAACTCGAGCGTTTCGGCGATGGCTCGACCGACCATCCGCTCGGAGACTCCGTCGCGCCGGGCAATCACCCCTAACTTTTCGGTCCGGCCGAAGAGGTATTCAATCGCCCATCCAAGGTTGCGCGTCAGAATGTTCCGGTCGGGTTCGCGTCCCGGTCGCCTACGACCTGCCGGTAAAGGTGGAAACGGTCCGATGAGCCTGTCTACGTGGTCTGCCGAGTACCCAGCTCGACGGAGCCCTCTTTGTTCGGAGGCCCATTTGCGAGATTCGTCGGTCCGTCGCCGGTCCCACCAACAGCTCCGATGATGGGTCGCCGGCAGGCGTCGGGCTCGGCCGCCGACATCCATGACCAGGCGACCACACCAGGGGCACAGCGAGACTGAGGACCGGCCAGCTCGCTGGCCCGTCCATTTCCCTGCGCGCACCTTTGCCCGATTCATGCGCGTCATCGGGCCCCTCGGTTGACGAGAACCATCGTGCCAGGCGACCAGCTGAGCTTCAGTCGCACCTCGCTTTAGCCTCGTAGGAGCAGCATCCCTCATGGCATCACGGGCCTTGTCCAGGGTCCGCACGCGGTCTGGCTTCGCTGGTGTTCGGCCTAAACTAGGCCGCGGGCCATACCCCAATCAAGCCACGCTGCGGTGGCTGATTCAAAGGTCTGACTCTCGGATGCGGGATCTTGTCCGGTTATCGCATAGAGTGCCCAGAACCAGTGATCAGGGGCATGTTTGAGGGCGCGAAGGATATAGGGTATCGCCGGAGTTCCCATTCCTATGATCTGCTGGTAGGCCGGATTGAGCATTATGTCATTAACTGAGCCGAATTCGGTTTCTCGTTGCCATTGCTCCGAAAGACGGGTGAAGCGCTGGGCGAAGGCAGCCACTGTCGCCGTTATTGGCTGGATGTAAGCAGCCGCAACACTTGGGGCAGCAAATGACGATACCGGCGAGATCGAACCCGCAAATATACTGAGGGTAGTTGCGGCAGCCGCCCACAACGGCATCCCTTGATTGTCATTCGCACGCTGTTGAATGTATATCTGATCTGGCACCGGGGTTAGCCCCGTTGGGGAACGCCGGGAGCGGGAACTGGAGCCCGGACAGCAGCAGCCATCTGACCAGTGACCGCTTCATGAAGCCCAAGAGCCTGTTGAAGCACCCTGAGCAACTCAAGGAGACGCGAAGGTGCGAGGGTAATCCGCGCCAGCGGGTGGACCTTTATGGAAGTGATGTGTCAGCGAGGAACCTGGGGCAATCTAGCGGTACGTTTGAGCTGCGGGTTTGCAACCGACGACTTCGGGCCTAGGCAACGGCACACTAGGCGCGTAAATCAGAATCTGCCGTCCGTGGTGGGCCCTCGCGCAGGCCCCGCCGCCGTCACCCATAGCAACGACGAGGCCCGCGCATGTCTCTGGGCAAGAGTGACGGTACAACCGCTGAGGAGTCGCGAAGCTCTCGCCTCTCGCAACGTGACCCGCGCGCCACGTTGCGAGTCCCAAACGAGAAACGGGTGGGCTCGGGCGGTCCTGCAATGCCAGTTCCCAGGGCCGCCCGGCGAAACTTGGTCCGCACCTAACTGGCCAGTTCTATCGTTGCCCCCCATGGACGACGACCAGAAAGAGATTCTGCGGAAGACGTTCCCAGAAGCCCGAGGGCTTGTCGTGAGCATGATCACAGCGGGTCTGGCGGCCCAGGTGGATGGGGACGAGGACTTATTCGGCGAAGTCCTTGCTGAGCTCGCCAAGGTGCAAAGGGTGACGATACGAGCCGTGCTGATGACTCAAACGTGGACGCTCGTCAACGCCATTATGGCGATGGCCGCGGTAGCCGAGACCGATCCCCGGGAGTACTGGGCGGAAGTTGCCCTCAAGTTGACGGCTTTCCGAATGAAGGAGGACGGCGAAGGCCTAGGCGCCTAAATCGCCCGCATTCCTGTACCGTCCGCGAAGTTTCAGAGGCTCTCCGGGCATCTGCGACCTGCACTTTTGCAGTGACGCGAAAAGGCCCCGGCAGCCGCCGAAGCAGCCACCGGGGCCGCTCGTTGCTACTTGCTCAGCCCAAAAGCTCGCAGCACCCGACGCGTCAAGCCACCGCTCGCGCGGTAGGCCCGCCGTCGCCTCCATGGGGTCTTTGGCCAAGTGCCCGGGCCGTTCACGCGGTGCCGGGCACACTTATTTTGTTGGGGGGACGATACACCGCCCCGAAGGGGATGTAAAGGGTTGGCAGCCAAACTGGCAGCCAAGCGGACCGACTGAGACCGACAGGACCCGACGTGCCTAACCCAAAGCCCTTATATTATGGGCATTCTCCGACCAGGCCGACACCCGCAGACAGGCTCGGCTTGCATGACGTCGCATGAGGTCGGGGGTTCGACTCCCTCTACGCCCACTGCCTCTGACCAGCTCTTTTAGGGTGTTCGCGGCGTCTCGGTAACCGCTAAAGCAAGTCCTCCAGCCCAAGGTCAATTGCGGCACAAAAAGCCCGCTCGGCGATCACGCCAACCTGTCCGTGGCGGCGGTCGCCTGGGTCGATGAGCGCACCTCCGAGTACCGGGTGCACCAGATAGTGAAGGGCGAAGCGACGGTAGTCGTCCATCGCGTCTTCGTACGAGTACGGGGTCGCTGCGTGTGCACTTATGCGGTCGTGCCAAGACCGCAGGACATCCCATTCACGACGGCGTCGCAGTTCGACCGAGGCACCTTCGGTGAGTAGCAGGGCGATATCGGCCGTCCCTACCATCTGCGCGCTCAGCTGCCAGTCGATGGCCACGACGCGCTCCGGGGCACCTTCGAAGAACAGGTTGTCAGTCCTGTAGTCACCGTGGGCCAGAGTGACGGGCCCGTTGGCGAGCTCGCCAGCAGTTCGGTGCATGGCATCGGCGGCCGCGCCCCCGAAACGCTCCGACCCATCCGGGAGCTTGGCCCCGAAGCGCTCGAAGAACACTGGCCAGACCTCTCGGTACTTCTCGTACACCACATGCAGCCACGGCGTGTCAAACGGAGGGAGCCATCCAAATTGTCGTAGCGCCGCCGACTCCCACCAACGGGCGTGCAGTTCGGCCAGCCCAGCAACAGCTGTCCCGAGGCGTGGCCCGCTGATGCCCAGGCGCTGGTCGTCGCGCCCCAAGTGGCCGACGTCGGCCAGCAGGATGCCAAAGGCGCCCGAGGGCGCTTCGGCGCTGCACCAGTAGCACGTGGGTGCAGGGACCCCACCGAGTGGGGCCAGGTCGCGGTATAAGCCCACCTCGCGCTCGTACATGTGGACCAAAGCGGCGACGTTCCTCGCCTCTGGGTCCTCTGACTGTAGCTTCAGCACCAGCGAAGCCGGGCCAACAGCATCGTCTTCGGCGTACCTCAAGTGCAAGCGTCCGAGCTCAGCGAGCACGCCAAAGTCCGTAATCGGTTGCACCGACACCTCGGTGACCAATCCGAAATGGGCCTGACCGCCCTGGTCCAGCGCGCTGTTCACCCAGGCGACGTCGACTTCCCCCAGGCTGCCAGGTACCTCAACGACTTGTCCCACGAAGACCTCGTTGACTGCGTCTTTACGTTTCCTTTGGTTGACCACCATAACTGCCCGCGTTATCGTTGCGGCCATGCGCCGCGCCCAGCCGGCCTTCACCGGGCCACCGGTCTCGACTAAAGGACGCCGATCGCCAAAGCGAGGCCTGACCCGGGTGAGCGTCATCGCCGGGTGGCAGGCGCACAGAAAGACAGTGAGCGAACCTGTCGACGGCGCGCAAGAGCCGGCGACCACGGAAATGCCGCTGAGTCAGGTCCACTTTGGGGAGGCGGGTACAGAATAGTCCGGCGATGCCTCAAGAATCTGAGCGTACATTATGTGCCCGGTTGTTCTGCCGAATGCAACATCAATATCCGTCTGAGCGGCTGGCCCGTCAGGGGCTTTCGTTTTCCAAGTAGGCATAACAGTTATTCGGCATCGGAGCTTGAGCCTCTGGTCCTCCGATCCCATGGGTGCCAAGAAAAGTACGGCTCCAGGATTGGTCCTCCTTAGGCAGCCGTTGCCCCGTCCGGCCGCCCGACTGCTGGGGCTGCTCGTGGGCCGGTACTCGCTTAGTTGCCCGGGTGTGGTTCGTGGCTTGTGGTCGCCTGGAGCCCTCCACGTCCCACTTCCGCTGCTCTCCCCACGCCAAGCCCTCGTAGGCATTGTTCAATTGCTTGCTCGGGGCGAGCGTGACGCCCCGCGCTGAGAAGCTCCTCGAGGGCGTTCTCACCGATGGCAGTAGTCAGAGTGGCGCGTGCTCTGGTGACCATCATGTCTTCGACCGGCTCGAGCGACATGCCACGGCGCTCGACCCACCCGAGACCGGTACCAAGCACGAGACAAGCTTCCTGCCACTGCCGCAAGCCCGCCGCCGCACAACCCATTGCGATGCAGCAGTAGGCCATCAGGAACTCGTTGCCCATTTCCCGGAGAGGAGGCAACATGGACGCCAACACCGGTACCGCAGCTTCGTACTCGCCCGACTGAACGGCACATTCTCCGACATTGAGGATGTTCACACAAAGCCAGAACCGGTCCCCCTCTTGCTCGAAGAGCTCGAGCGCTCGACGGTACAAGGGTTCCGCCGCCGTTATGTTCCCTGCGACCCTTTCAATCTCTCCCTGCAGAGTCAGGGCGGCGCCGAAGTCCCAAGGTCCGCCGCACAACAGCACCTTTTCGACTGCCTCCCTCGCCAGTGCCCGGGCCAGGTCGGGCTCGAAGATCTTCGTGAACGCTGTAAGAATGCTGCCCCAGGCTTCCCACCGGCAGCGGTCCCGGCAGCGATGCGTGACCTTTTCGAGCTCCGACAACTTCCGTGCACCGCCTTCGAGGTCACCACCAAAAAGCTGGATGAGCGTTGACATCGTGACGAGCGCCGCTCGGGCATCAGGGTCCTGGGACTCGTCCCCAACTGGCGAAACGTCGTACCAGCCCAAGCTTTCGCTCAGTTGCCCGCGCAACACCCAGTAGTAGCCGAGGGCGACGAGCATTCGGAGCATCTCAGCTGGCCCGTGCGCTTGGAACGTCCCCAGGGCTGCCCGCAAATTGTCCATCTCGAGGTTGAGACCTTCGATTGCTTCGAGTTGGTCGGCCTTACGAAGTTTCGGCGCCAGGTCCTCGGCGACTGACAGGAAGTACGTGGCATGGCGCCATCGTGTGGCGAGGGGCTCGCGTCGCATGTCACCCGGAGCCGTCCCTCGGCCGTCCTTTTCAGCTGGTTCGGGCTGGACCTCCCCGGGGATTGGCTGGTCTCGAGGTCCGGGCGCCGCCAGCCTGGCACTGGCGTACTCCCGGACGCTCTCCAGGAGCCGGTACCTGGTCCTCCCCGACGGGAGCACCTCTGACTGGACGAGGCTCTTGTCTACGAGTGAGCTGACGAGGTCGACGGTCCCAAAAGTGTCAGCTTGGTCAGCGCCTGCGACCGCCTCGGCAGCACCAAGGTCAAAGCCCCCGGCGAAGACCGACAAGCGTGCGAGCGCCATGCGCTCTGGTTCGTTGAGCAACGCGTAAGACCAGTCGATCGAAGTCTGTAGGGTCTGCTGCCTCGGCACAGCCGTCCGTCCCCCGCCGGTGAGCAGCCGGAACCGGTCGTGGAGGCGGTCCGCTATATCGGCCACGGACATGAACCGCATTCGTGCCGCCGCCAGCTCGATGGCCAACGGGATGCCATCGAGGCGCCTACAGATCGACGCCACGGCGGCGGAGTTGGGCGCGTCCAGGACGAAACCTTCCTGGTGTGCGCGTGCCCGTTCGCAGAACAGCATGGCTCCTTCAGATGCGACGACGTCCTCAGGACGTTCCGCGTCGGCTGGCGGTACAGACAAGGGGAGGACCCGGTGGACGCGTTCGCCGTAAATGCCGAGCGGTTCCCTGGAGGTTGCCAGGACGTGCAGACGAGGGCAGGCGCGTCCCAGTGCGTCCGCCAGCTTGGCGCAGGCGTCGATGAGGTGCTCGCAGTTGTCGAGCAAGATGAGGAGCGACTGGTCCGCGAGCTCGAGGCACAAGGTCTCCGTGAACGACCTGGCGGGTTGCTCGCGGACCTTCAGCACGGAGGCGACGGCGCTTGGGACGTGGCCAGGGTCCTCCACCGGGGCGAGGTCGACGAACCATGCCCCGTCTCCTGAACCGTCGAGCAGCTCAGCCGCCACCTGAAGGGCAAGACGTGTTTTGCCAGAGCCCCCTGGCCCGGTCAGGGTGACCAGTCGCGACGACTCCACGAGAGCCCGGAGGTCGGCGACTTCGGGCCCTCGCCCGATGAAGCTGGTCAACTGGGCTGGGAGGTTGTTCTTCAGCACCGGGTTGTCGAGCGAACGGAGCGGGGGGAAGTCGCGTTCAAGCCCGGGCGCCTCGAGCTGGAAGATATGTTCCGGCCGACCGAGGTCCTTCAGACGGTGCAGGCCCAGGCTCCGCAGCGAAGCGCCTGTCGGCAGGGACTCCCGCACCAATACTGCTGCCGCCTCGGAAAGGACAACCTGACCGCCGTGCGCCACCGCAGCAACCCGGGCGGCGCGGTGGACCTCCAGGCCCACCAGGCCCGCGGGGGTCTCGGAGGCTTCCCCGGCGTGCACGCCCATCCGCACGCGGAGCTGCTCACCCTGGGGCCAGGGGCGGGCGGCAAAGGCCCCTTGCATATCGACCGCTGCCGCTAGAGCCGCTGAGGGCGAAGAGAAGGCTGCGAAGAAGCTGTCCCCTTGTGTATTCACCTCGTTGCCGCCGTGGGCGTCGAGCGCGGACCGCACAAGCTCGTGGTGCTCTGCAAGCAACCCGGTGTACGCCTCTGGGCCAAGCCGCTCCAGCAGCCTGGTGGAACCCTCAATGTCGGTGAATAGGAAGGTGAGCGTCTCCGTGGGCAAATTGTAGGAGGCCGTGGTCCTTGCAGTTGTGCTTCCGAAGGTGTTCCGGGGCCGGTACTCGCTAGTTGCCATGGGGCCCTTGGTGCTTCGTAGTCTCGTGGGGCTGCCCCGGCCTAGTCTCCCGTCCCCGGCCTGGCCGTCCGTCCCACTCCCCGAAACGCTGCACGTAGCGAGCGGAACCGAACTGCTGTAGAGGGCTTTGCAGTCTCTTTTGACGGTCTTCTGCGGACTTACATCGACGTGTTTTCGCTGGTAGGAGCGCTGTTTGGACGACCGTGGACGGGTGCGCATTCCTGGAGCTGTGCCATCGTTGTGCCATCGGAATCGCATTGGTGGCGTCATTATCAGCCGGATTATGCGGATTGAATACCCATGCAGCGATGTGCTTGAGTGTGCACGCTCACGTGCCCGGTTGCTGGGAGGGCCCCGAAAGTCGCTACGGGCCAGGTCCCTCGTGGGCCTCCACTCACCGCTGAATATTCTGGCGCTGGTCGTGACGCCTGAGGACGCACACCGAGCCTGTCTGATCTGGGTGGCCGCCGCGATGAGCCGTCACGCCGTTTCTGGCGCGCAATTCTGTTCGCGATCGCCCCGGTACGGCGCCTGGCGGATCACCCGTATAAGCACAGTTCGGGGGCGCCCCTACCGGCACTTCGAGCCGAAGTAGCATTCTGAAGAGAAGGTTGCAGGACGAGAGTGATGCGAACCGCTCGAACCAACAAGCCGCATGGCGCCGGGGTCGGACTGGCGCTTGCCGCCGTGGCCCTGCTCTTTGCCGCCTGCGGAAGCGGTTCGGCGTCGCCGGGAGTCGCGAGCGTCAGCTCGACCACGACGACGACTCAGTCGACCTCTGCCGGCGCGGGTGGCGGTGCTGGTGGGGGGGGTGCGGCGAACGCAGGCAACGGCGCTCCCGGCGGCGGTCCACACACGGTCATGGTCATGAGCGGCGGCAACGGTGCCGAAATGCTCAAGTACGCCCAATGCATGCGCTCCCACGGTGTGGTCGACTTCCCCGACCCAAGCTCGAATGGCACGATCTCGGTTGGCGGCACCGTCTCCCAGTCCCCACAGTTCCAGGCGGCAGACAATACGTGCCGGAACCTGCTCCCCAACGGCGGCATACCCACCGCCGCGCAGCAGGCACAGGGCATCGCCCAGTTGCTCAAGTTGTCAGTGTGCATGCGCGCGCACGGCATCAGCGACTACCCCGACCCCACTTCGAACGGGATCCAGATCCCGATCAGAAAGGGCATGCCGAGCGACTTGGACCCGAACAACCCCCGGCTTCAGTCCGCCGAGAAGACCTGCCAGCACCTGGCGCCTGGGTAACCGCTCGGCCCTTGAGCGCAGTCAGGTAACCGATGCCGAACTCGGTGCCGCTGTAGGTGAAGGTCGGCTTCTAGCCAGCCGAGGCATTGCCGTACTTACCGAGGCTCATGGGTTCATCGGTGAAGGTCGTCCGAGTGCCGCTGAAGGGTCGACGCGAGTGCCCCTTACGTCGGGCTAACAGAGGCCGACGCCAGCAGCGCCGGCTAACCCAACCTCGGCGCGAGCCCTCGGAATGCGGAGGTTGGTTCGGACAACCACGAACCTTCACGCGGACAGCGACTCCGTCAACCTGCCCCATAATGCGAGCCGGCAGACGACGGCCCAGGGTGACCCGAAACGCCGGGGCAGAGGCGCGCCAGAACGTTCAGCCGATCGAGCAGGCGGCCTGCCCCGTGTCGGCGTTATTCAGCGGGTGCGCTCCCTGTTTCACATCACTGAAGGAGCGCCGAGGGTCAGCCCCAAAGCCTTCCTTGATGTTGTGCAGAGCTTCGTCTGACGGCAACGGGGCTGCCCAGGGTTCACGTCGGAGGGGGGACGCCCCCGTCGTAGTTTCCGAGGCGCGCCCCTTGGCCGCCGGGATACACTCGTGCGCCCGGCTCATAGCGAGCCCCGCCAATCGCCTGGGCCTCTGTGCCCAGTGAAAGGACGCGACCATGTCTCACCTGGGGAAGTCGCACCTCGTAATGATGTTCACAGTGGGCCCTGACGCCGTGGCCGAAGGAGACCGGATCTTCGCCAGCCACGGTGGATGGATGAAGGGCCACCCCCGCGGGGGCGATGTGGCGCTGCGGGACTACAGCATCTCCAAGGGCCCGGAACTTTCGAACCCGCTCGACCCGAGCTCGGAGCCGACCGGCAAGACGGTCTTCGTCCTCGATGAGTACTACGAGTCACCGGCCGGGATCACCGCCCATTGGCAGGCGACCAGCACCTGGGCGGACTTCGCCGCTGCGCTCGACTGGATGGGCAAGGCGACGGTAGTGACGCTCCACAACGGGACAGTTGTCCAGGGGCTCTGGTAAACGGTCGTCGCATTTTGAGGGACGTATCAGAAGCGGCGAGCGGGTGCGTACCAGAGCACCCGCGAACTGCAGAGTCCACGACCCTCGATCGCTGCCGGGCTGGAGGTACGCACAGAACAACGACGGAACCAGGTCCTCCACGCGTTCATGGCTTTTGCGGTCCCGTGTAGCGCGCCGCCACCGAGCGGGAGCGGTAGGAGGCGTCAGGGCCTACCGCCGCTTCGATCTGGGCCGAGCGGTTGGCGTGTACTTCCCACGCTTCTTTGGGGATCCCCGATAGTCCGGACCGACCCGCCGACACCGTTGCAATCGACCACCTCGCCGGGCAACTTCGAGAACTGGGCTTCAAGGTTGAGATCGATATCTAGGGCGAGGTGGTGAAACTCACGCATGGCTCTCTCGACCGGCGGGCCATCTCCAGTGCTGACCGTTCCGCGTTTGATGGCGGGTTCCTGATCGGTATAGACGCATCGATGCAGTTGGCTACATGGCGTGACCAGGTGTTTCTGGGTAGGGAACCCAACCGAGAAGGACCCGTTTGGGCAACAATTGGTCGGAATTGTTGCCGCATATGTTGCCATCGCGGGTGCTGCTAACCGGAGGTGGAAAACCCCTGCAGTCAGCACCGCGACGTGAGCGTCTACGTCGCTCTTAACTGGCGAGGTCTGGGCTTCCGAGAGAACCCGATCGCCGTTAGCTCCAGCGGCGACGCAACTGCTCGTCTAGGACGCCTATTTCTCCGGCGCTACTTCACGAGGGTGACCGGTGCTGCCACCGTGATCCCCACGCCCGCTGCTATGACGACCAAGCACTGTGCACGGAGCGACCATCACCTTTCTTGTGGCGACCAGTTCGCTCTGTGGCTACCTGTGCCGCCGGTCACTCGTGTTCATCGACCTGCACCGGGGGCAGATCGCGCACCTCATCCTTGGTGAGGTTCAGCCGGACGCCATCTTCGACGTCTTTCACGGCGCTTATCGGGATGGCGACCCTCTTTTGGCCCCACAGGTGGCCCTCGTCGAGCAGGACGTGCGTGACGCAGTGGTCGCCCGGGTGGATGACCAGTCCTTTCACCTTGCCGATGGCGCCGTCGGTGGCGTGCACGTGCTCGCCCCGGCGCACCAGCACTTCCCCCCCGGGCACGAGGTCGTTGGTGACCACATGGCCACGAGGCGCACCGTTACCCCTCGTCCCCCCGAAAGCGACCCCGCCCAGGCCGCCCACGGCCACGGCACCTCCACTCAGCCCGTAATAGGGCCACGAGAGCATCTGGTCCTGGCCGTAGCCGAACTGTGTGTCCCCACCTGGAATGAACTCCGTCTCTTCTGCTTCATCAAGCTTTTCGAACTCCGAGGTGGTGCAGGTCAGTGTGATCCCCTCGCTCGCCGAGACCACGAGGTCGACCGGCACGAGATGACCTCTTGCTGAGCCGTGCTTTGGTTCGACCACGAGATGGGTGAGGGCGCGAGCGACGGGGTCGATCACCACACGTCTCAGCTCCCCGCAGGCACCGTCGCTGCAGGAGACTTCGCTCCCGATGATAAATTCTGTGGGTTCGCTCATGATTAATTACCCTTTCGCTTTCTACGTGAGTCGGACATCGGCCCCCGCGCCGTGGCTACCCTCCCTGAGCGTGCGCTGGACCACGCTTATAGTGTGGGCCGGCCTGTCGCGCGAGCCGGCGGTGCGGTTGCGCTGGCGGTAGCCGCCCACGAACCCGTCGACCTCGAGCCGGCTCGAGGTGGGGAGTTGTGGGGTTGCGCTCCTTTTCACAGTCGACCTCGGCTTTGCTCTATGGCATCGCCGGGGACCGGGGCAACGCTGGCCCAACAAAGTAGCGTTGAGCCGATCTTACCTCGTCGATAGTCAATATGCCGGCCGGAAGGAACTTTGCAGGACTTCGAGCATGGCCCCATGCACGGGATCGAGGGACATTGCGGGTAAAACGGCAAGGACGGCCTCTCGTGACGCGGACGTGACCCAGATGATGGTGGAAGCTTGACAATTTCGGTGTGTCGGTTTCGGCCGATCCACGAGCGAGCTACCGGTACGGTGCGAGACGTGACCCCTGGACGATGCGGCTGTTGAGAGCGTCCCGGAGCTGTTCGTCGCCGACCTGTCCTGCGCTGGGGCTCGGCGCTCACGGCCAATCTCCGGGCTGTGAACGCGTCCACGGCAGCGCTGTGACCAATCGGACCGGGGGTGGCCTCAGGATTGCATATTGGCTCCCTAGGTTGTACGGTCTTCGCCAAGCGGCTGAGACCGAGATGGCCCTGCCCGCCGAAGTCGTCGCTCCAGACCCCGGTGACGAGGCCGCCGAGCCATGTGCTCGGAGGGACAACCGGGAGGAGAGGAGCAGCCCGTGGTTCTCAGTTCGTTGCTCGCGTCTGTGGTCAACCTGAACGGTCCAGGCCGCTACCTGCACTGGTCGATCTTCGTCGTCTCGGAAGCCAACCTGGTCCTCATTGTCGTCATGGTTGTCATCTTCGGGGCCGCCCTGATGATCAGGTTCCCTAGTCACCAGAGCGACGCCCACGACGACCCTGACAACATCAGTGACGGGCTGGGCACCGCTCCGGCCCACAAGCCAGCGCCGCTCGCCTCTGATTTCGGGGAGGAGGCGGATGCCGCCATGTGGACATCGCGCCTGCGACGCCAGGCGCTCCGGCTGCTCCCCCCCGGGAAGTTGTTACCCGACCGCCAGCCGGCTTACGTGGCGTCGTGGATCTACGTGTTCGGCGTGGCAACCCTGGCGGCGCTCGGAGTCGCCATAGTGTCGGGCCTCGCCCTGGCCCTAGGAGGTCCCGACTGGTGGCACACCAACCCGGTCGGGCATTTCTTCAACAGCCTCCACCTGTGGAGCGTCGAAGCTTTCATGGCCTTCATGGTCATCCACCTGTGGGGCAAGTTCTGGATGGCGGCGTGGCGGGGGCGGCGGGCCTTGACCTGGGCCACGGGCGTGTTGGCGTTCATGGCGTCGATCGTGGAGTGCTTCACCGGCTACGTGTCCCAGCAGAACTTCGATTCGCAATGGATTTCGACCAGTGGCAAGGACGCTTTCGATGCCGTCGGCGTGGGTGCGTTTTTCAACGTCATGAACTTCGGCCAAATGCTGATGTGGCACATCGTGCTGCTGCCGCTGGTGCTTGTCGCCATCGTCGGGGCCCACGTGCTGGCTGTGCGCGTCCGCGGGGTGGTCCACCCGCTGCCCGCCCGCCGGGACCGGGGCCGCTCCGCCCTCGGGGCTTCTGCGGTCGCCGACCGGGCCGACTGGCGAGGGCCGACAAGGCGCTACGACATCGTAAAGGAAGCGTCGGTGGCCACCCTGGTGGCCGTGGTCCTCGTGGTGGCCCTCGCCGCCCTGCTGTCGTCGCCCGACGTCCCGCCTCTTTCCATCGCCACATGGGCCAACGTCGCCCCCGCCGATTTCGTGGGCACCGCCGCCAGCGAGCTCGCCGGCACGAGCGAGACCGCTACCTACGGGCCTCCCTACAACAGCGGGAGCGGCAGCACCCAGCGCATCTTGTTCGCGCCAGAGACAATCGTCGGGGTGCGCCAGCACATCAACGCGGCGCAAACCTTCGTACTGTCCCCCCTGGAAAAGGTCGCTCCCACCAACCCCGCCCTGGCCGCGGCGCTACGGCTCTACAACGCTGCGCCCCCCGCCACGCAGAGCTCGTGGGACAACGCCTACGCCAAAGCCATCACCAAGCTCGTCTTCCACGGCAGCACCATGGTCGTGCCAGCCGCCGCCGACGGGCCGGTGCCGGCCCTGATCTCGACCGAGCTGACATTGGCCCGCAGCGGGGCTCTGGACGCCGACCTCATTGCCAACCAGGCTTTTTACGGGACCAATTTCACCAAGCCGCTGCTGTTCCTCGAAGACGGCCAGTACTTTTCCGATGTGGCCACCGCTGACCACCTGAGCGGCGCTCAGTGGGGCGTCATGAACGAGACCGGCAGCTACCCGGGCCAGCCCTGGCTGTGGCTCTACACCCTGTGGTACCAGGTGCCGGGGTTCGACAATTCCGCCAACGTCGACCTGATCGCCGTCTACCTAACCGGGGCGGCGACGATCTTGCTGCTGGCCGTTCCGTTCATCCCCGGGCTGCGGGACATACCCCGCCTGGTCCCCGTCCATCGCTTGATCTGGCGCCAGTGGTACGAGAAGAACCCGCCGAACGGTGGCCCGACGAGCACTGGATAGTTATTAGCTGTCTTCTACGCTCTAGCTGCCCTGGGCGCAGTCGGGAGCAGAGCTCTCAGCCTGCTGCACGCTCCCGAGCTGCGGGCAGGAGCCACAGAGATGGGGGCTGACCGCGACGTCGGCGAGCCTCCGGCCAGCGGTCATCGCGTTCGCTCGTGAGGATGGCCATGGGGCGTCTTTAGTTCCGCGGCTCGTCCGGTCGTCTCGGCCAGCGCCACGGCGGCGGAGATGTGGGACAGGTGGGACAGCGCCTGGGGAAAGTTGCCGAGTAGCTCAGCATTCTTGGTGTCGTACTCCTCCGAGTAAAGCCCGAGGTCGCTGCTGGCTAGGCTCGCCCGGTCGAAGACCTCTCGGGCCTCGCCACTTCGGCCTTGGTGGGCCAGGCACTCGGCCAGCCAGAACGAACAGGCCACGAAGGCACCCTCGTGTCCCTCCAAGGAATCGGCGGACTTGTAACGACGGAGCAAACCTCCGCCATCGTCGAGCTCGGCGCGGATCGCGTCAGTGGTCGAGACCATGCGGGGATCGTCGTAGGCCAAGAAACCGACGCCAGGCAGCAACAGTAGCGCCGCGTCGAGATCGGCTGTCCCGTAGGCCTGGACGAACACCCCCCGGTCGGCGTCAAAGCCGTCGGCCTCCACCGACTCCCGGATGTCACCGGCGACCGTGGCCCATCGCCGGGACGGGGCCGGTCGCAGGCACTCCTTGGCAAGACGCAGCCCCCGGTCGAGGGCCGACCAGCACATCACCTTGGAGTGCACGTAGTGGCGCGGCTCGCCACGCATCTCCCATAAGCCTCGGTCGGGCTCGTCCCAGACCTCAGCGGCCCTGTCGACCAGCTGGAGCAGGAAGCGCCAGTAGTCGTCGTCGGGTGAGTGGCCCCTTAGGTGCCAGCGCCACGACAGGTCGACGATCTCGCCGTAGACGTCGTTCTGCACCTGGCGGGCGGCCGCGTTGCCGGTGCGCACCGGTTTTGCGCCGAAAAATCCCTCGAGGTGGTCGAGCGTCCGCTCGGTGAGACGTCGTCCGCCCCCGACCCCGTAGACGATCTGGAGGCTCTCGACGCTGCCCGCCGCGCTCCGCTCGATGAAGCGGCGAAAACCGTCAGCCTCGGCCTCGGCCCCGAGGGCTGTCAGGGCTTGCACCGCGAAGACCGAGTCCCGGACCCAGCTCAGGCGGTAGTCCCAGTTGCGGCTGCCCCCCGGGGCCTCGGGCAACGACGTCGTGGCGGCGGCGGCGATCGCTCCCGTTGGGGCATTGGTCAGGCCCTTCAACACGACTGCTGAGCGTCTCGCCGCAGGACCGTCGGCCGAGGCCAGCTTTATGTCGGCGGCCCAACGTTGCCACCACGAAATTGTGGACTCGAGCCGAGTGTCGAGCTCGGTAGGGCTCGGCGCTTCGGGGGGCTGGTCGTCGAGTGAAGCCGGCTCGGCGTAGGTCAACGACAGGTACGCCCGCTGCCCCGCTCGGACCTCGAAGGTGGCCACGAGGTCGTGGTCGCCGTCGGCGGTGAGCTCGAAGTCCGCCCAGATGACCAGGGCGACGTTGCCGCCCATGGCGCTCCAGACGCCCTTGCCCCGGTGGCGCAGCCACGGCCTGACCTCGCCGTAGTCGAGGCGGGGCGCCACGCGCAGTGACAGCTCCACGCGCCCTCTGGCTCCTTCGACGATGCGCAGCAGCTGGCGATGGGGATCGGTCTTTCCTCCTTCGCGCATGGCGAAGCAGTCGATGACCCGAGCCTCGCCTCCGGCCGTGCGGACCGTGGTCTCCACCACCAAGGTGTCGTCCAGGTAGCGCCGTGCCGTGCTCGCTCCCGGTTCGGTCGGGGCGAGCGAGCAGAACCCGCCGCGGTCGTGATCGAGGATGCGGGCGAAGACAGATGCAGAGTCGACCCGAGGCATGCAACACCAATCGATCGAGCCGGCCCGGGACAAAAGCGCGACACTGTGGCAGTCGGAAAGAAAGGCGTAGTCGCCGATCGTGGGGCGAGCACCGGGGTGCCCGGAATTGGCCATGTTCAGATTACCTCGGGTATTGCGAGATGCCGTCGTCGACCCCTCGCTGTCGAAGGTAATTTCGACAATACCCTCGACGCGAAAAGGGCAAACCGTGCGCACCGATTGTTCGGCGCTGTACCCAGGTACTGTGCCAGTCCGAGCCCGTTGCCATGATTTTGTCCCGACGTCGCTGGTTGCCAAGTTGCGGCGGGGTGGAGGTAGCATGCTCCGCAAGTAGGGTTGGCACCGAGAAGGTACTCAGCCCGACACCGTTGCTCCAGACCCTGGCGACACTAAACCCGAGCGTTGGGCCCGGGGCACGCCTAGGAGGAGAGGAGCGACGAAGATGCCAGCAGTTGCTCGTTTCGTCGAGTTGTCCAGCGTGGGCCCTAGCGCAGGCCGCGCGTCGGCCGGCGTAGTCAATGCGCGCTCCGGCCCGAGCCTGCGACCGGGGACCGCCTGCGCACCGATGGCGGTACCGGAGCCATGTGGGCGGCGTGTTGGCACCGGCGACCAGGAGCCGAGCCTTGGGCCTCCGGGATCGACCACGCCGAGGAGGGGCAGTTACCACCCCCCCTTTTCCCGACGCACTTGCCCATTCGACGTTGTCACCAGAAATCGGAGACTGCAGCCATGAAAACGAGACCACTTTCCTCCGAGCTGCTCCAAAAGATGAACGCCTATTGGCGGGCCGCTAATTATTTGTCGGTCGGCCAGATCTATCTTTGGGAAAACCCGCTTCTGAGAAAACCGCTGGAACTGGCCCATGTGAAACCCATCGTGGTCGGGCACTGGGGCACCACGCCGGGCCAGAACTTCATATACGTCCATTTGAACCGGGTCATCAAGAAATACGACCTCGACATGTTCTACATCGCCGGCCCGGGCCACGGAGGGCCGGCGTTGGTCGGCAATACCTACCTGGAAGGCGCCTACAGCGAGGTCTACCCAGAGGTCAGCCAGGACGAGGACGGGCTCCAGAAGCTGTTCAAGCAGTTCTCGTTCCCCGGCGGTATCTCCAGCCATGTGGCGCCGACGACCCCGGGGTCTATTCACGAGGGCGGCGAGCTCGGTTACTCGCTCAGCCACGCCTTCGGGGCAGCCTTTGACAACCCTGACCTGGTGGTGGCCTGCGTCATCGGCGACGGCGAAGCCGAAACAGGCCCTTTGGCCACGGCGTGGCAGTCCAACAAGTTCTTGAACCCGGCGACCGATGGGGCCGTCCTGCCGGTTCTGCACCTCAATGGCTACAAGATCTCCAACCCGACCGTGCTCGCCCGCATCGAGCACGACGAGCTGGACCAGTTCATCCGGGGCTGCGGCTGGGCCCTATTTCGTCGAGGGCAACGAGCCGGAAGAAATGCACCAGCTGATGGCGGAGGCCCTGGACGAGGCCGTCGAGAGCATCCGGCACATCCAGGACGAGGCGCGTAGCGGCCGCACCAGTACCCGGCCGCGTTGGCCGATGATCGTCTTGCGCTCCCCCAAGGGCTGGACGGGGCCAAAGTCGTCGACGGTCTGGCCGTCGAGGGCACGTTCCGCTCTCACCAGGTGCCGCTGCTGGTCGACCCTGAGCACCCCGAACATGTGGAGCAGCTCGAAGCCTGGATGAAGAGCTATAAGCCGGAGGAGCTGTTCGACGAGGACGGCCGGCTCGTGGCGGAGCTGGCCGAGCTGGCGCCCGTGGGGGAGCGGCGCATGGGGGCCAACCCTCACGCCAATGGCGGCTTGTTACTGCGCGACCTGCGCATGCCGGACTTCCACGTCCATGCCGTGAACGTCCCTTCACCGGGGGCGGTGGACGGCCAGGACACCTTGGTGCTGGGTAGGTTCCTGGCCGACGTGACCAAGCTCAACCAGGAGCATCGCAATTTCAGGGTGGTCGGCCCCGACGAGACGCTCTCCAACCTGTTGGGCGCCGTGTTCGACGTTACCGCTCGTCAATGGGAGGCCCCGATCGTCGCCAACGACGAGTTCCTGGCACCCGACGGCCGGGTGCTGGACTCGATGCTCAGCGAGCACCAGTGCGAAGGTTGGCTGGAGGGCTACCTGCTCACCGGGCGCCACGGGCTGTTCAACTGCTACGAAGCCTTCATACACATCGTCGACTCGATGTTCAACCAGCATGCCAAGTGGTTGAAGGTCACATCGGAACTGCCGTGGCGGCGCCCGATCGCCTCGCTCAACTACCTGCTCTCCTCACACGTTTGGCAGCAGGACCACAACGGGTTCACCCATCAGGACCCCGGCTTCTTGGACCACGTGGTCAATAAAAAGGCCGACGTCGTTCGTGTTTATCTTCCCCCAGATGCCAACTGCTTGCTGTCGGTCGTCGACCACTGTCTGCGTAGCCGCAACTACGTCAACGTTGTGGTAGCAGGCAAACACGCCCTGCCCCAGTGGCTGAGCATGGACGCGGCCGTCGTGCACTGCACTGAGGGGATCGGCATCTGGGACTGGGCCAGCAATGACCAAGGTAGCGAGCCGGACGTCGTCATGGCCTGTTGCGGCGACACGCCCACGCTGGAAGTCCTGGCCGCTACTTCAATCCTTCGCCAGTACCTCCCTGAGCTAAAGGTACGGGTGGTCAATGTGGTCGACCTCATGAAACTGCAGCCCAGCACCGAGCACCCCCACGGGCTGAGCGACACTGACTACGACTCGTTGTTCACCAAGGACAAGCACATAATCTTCGCTTTCCACGGCTACCCCTGGTTGGTCCACCGGTTGACCTATCGGCGCACGAACCACAACCTGCACGTCCGTGGTTACAAAGAAGAGGGCACGATCACGACACCTTTCGACATGAGGGTGCAGAACGGCCTTGACCGCTTCCACCTGGTCCAAGACGTTATTGACAGGGTCCCGGGCCTGGGGTCAAAAGGTAGCTACCTCAAGCAGATGGCGCAGGACAAGCTGGTAAAGCACAACAACTACATCGACCAGCACGGCCAGGACATGCCCGAAGTCCTCGACTGGAAGTGGGGTAGCCCGGCATGACCGCCATCGACGTTGCGGCCGCGGCCCTGTTTGCGGGAGAAAAAGTGTTAGTGGCGATTGACGAGAGCGACTCGACTTGTAACCGACGTTTCGTCGCCATCAGAAGAGACAAGGTGATCTGTGGCTAGTAGTGCAAGACGATTCCCGTGGAGAATAAGGAACTTCCTCTCGGTTCTGGCGGGACGCGATAGTTTCCGCACAAAACGCCCGCTGCCCAAATGGCTCGATGGGGACGCTGGTCACGGAGGCCGGGAGGTATGGGCCCCACCCGCAGCGAAGACCAGCGCGAGCACCTCCGAGACACACGTCACCAAGGATCCAAAACCTGTGGACGGGGTTGGTCACGACTAGCGCCGTGCTCAGTTCCTGCCCTTCACGGCCCTCGTGCAGTCGTCACGAGCCCTGCTCGGCCTATGCCGGCCGCTCACGATCGCTCTCGACGGATGTGGTTGGGGCGGGTAGGCCCTGGCCGTGACGTCGTTGCTCTGGACCCTGGTGACACAAGCACTGAGAGTGTTGTGTTCGGGACGGGCCCCAGGAGGAAAGGAGCGACGACGATGCCAGCAGGCGCTGAACGCGTAGCGATGACAGTGCCACGGGCCGCCACCGTGGACCGGGTAGCTCTGTACCCCTTGCGGTTCGGGCCGATCTTTGAATACCGGCCCTGGGGCGGTCGGCAGTTGAGCGATGTGCTCGGCGAGCCCTTGCCCGACGATGACCCCATAGGCGAGGCCTGGGTGTTGAGCGACCGCCAAGACCATCAAAGCCACGTCAGCGACGGGCCGTTCAGCGGGTGGGCCCTCGGTGAGCTGTTGGAACGGTTCCCCGAGCAAATGCTTGGGGAAGTGCCGCTTCGGGCGGGTCGGTTCCCCCTGCTGCTCAAGTTCCTCGATACGCGCGACAGGCTATCAGTCCAGGTGCACCCAACGGACCGCCAGACGAAATACTTGCCCATGGGCGAAACCGGGAAAACCGAAGCGTGGGTCGTGCTGGAGGCGGGGCCACAGAGCGTCGTCTACGCCGGCCTGCGGCCAGGCACCACCAGGGAAAGCCTGCAGCGGGCCGTCGACGACGGGGAGGTGGCTGGCCACCTAGCGTCCTTCACTCCCAAGCCTGGGGATGCCGTCTTGCTAACAGCGGGAACGGTCCACGCTGTGGGCGGTTCGGTGGTCTTCGAGATCAGCGAGAACAGCGACGTGACATTCAGGCTTTACGACTGGGACCACCTCGATGCCAAGACAGGCCAGCGTCGAGCGCTCCAAGTCGAGCGAGCTGTTGCCTGCACCGATTTTGCCCAAGTCGCGCTGGGCCCCGTGGTGCCGATGGTAGAGGCGACAACGCCGGTGCTGCGTGAGCGGCTCTTTGATTGTGACTATTTCCGCCTGTGGCGCATACGTGGGCAATTGCCCTTTACGGTTGGCGCCGCCGCCGCCCCCCGTGTGCTCGTTTGCATCGAAGGCGAAGGACTCGTCGAGCACGGCGAGGGCACTTATCACCTCGGCAGGGGCGACGTCATGCTCATCCCGGCTGCAGTCGGCTCGTGCCCGTTCCACCCCAGAGGCCCGGTGAGCATGTTAGAAGTGGCAATACCAGAGCTCGTACCCAAAATGCGCTCGGGGCCACAGTGAAGCGGCTGGTCGTCTTCGACCTGGACGGCACGCTGGCGCCGAGCAAAGCGGCCCCGGACGGCGAAATGTCGGGCTTATTACATGACCTTCTCGGCATCATCAGAGTGGCTGTGATCTCCGGAGGCGATTGGGCTCAGTTCGAGGCGCAGCTGCTCGCAAAGCTCCCCGGCGACGAACGCTTGGCGAACCTGTCCCTCCTCCCCACTTGTGGGACGCAGTTCTTCCAGTATTCCGGAGGCTGGAGCAAGCTGTATTCGGAGGACCTGACCACAGATGAAAAGACGAAGATCATAAGTTCCCTCGACAAGGCGCTCGGGTCAAACGGCTTCAAGAGCGACAAAACCTGGGGAGAGGTCATCGAAGACCGGGGGAGCCAGGTGACGCTCTCCGCGCTGGGCCAGCAAGCCCCTCTGGAAGAAAAGGAGCGCTGGGACCCGGACTTCGCTAAGAGGAAGAAACTCAAGGCCACCCTTGCCACTCTCATCCCTGAGTTCTCTGTCCGGATAGGTGGGACAACCTCGATCGATGTCACCAAGCCTGGTATTGACAAAGCGTACGGGATCAGGAAACTACGAGAGGTCCTCGGGATCCCAATAACCGAGATGATCTTCATAGGCGATGCCTTGTTCCCCGGAGGCAACGACTACCCGGCCGAAGAAGCAGGAGTTGTTTGTATCCCGGTGCGGGGCCCGGGCGAAACGAAACTGGTGATCAGGGCCATTGCCGCCTGTTTGGGCGGCGGCCAGGACAGGGCCCCAGCGGTGGCGGCGGGGACGCGATGACGGGCTTTCAGTTGCAGCGGCTGGGCCAAATGATGGAGCCCGAACCAGGGAACCTGTTGGAGGCCGAGGGCGTCACCAACCTCGAGGTGCCAGACGTCTTGCCACCGGCCGGAGCCACCGGCTCAGCCGAGCTAACAAGAGTAGGAGGAGCGTGATCATGACACCTACAGCAGTCAAACCGGGATCGGGACCGGGCGCAAAGCCCGACGCGACCGATGACCTGAAGTCCCTCCCCATGGCGGAGGTGGAGAAGCGGCTCGGGTCATCGCCCGACGGCCTCAGCCACGCCGAGGCGACCAAACGCCTCTCCCAGTACGGGCCGAACGAGATCGCGGAAAAAAAGACCAACCAGTTCCTGAAGCTCCTCAGCTACTTCTGGGGCCCGATCCCGTGGATGATCGAAGTGGCGGTGCTCCTCTCGGGCGTGCTCGCTCACTGGCCGGACTTCTTCATCATCCTCCTGTTGTTGTTTGCCAACGCTCTGGTCGGCTTCACAGAGGAACATTCGGCAGGCAAGGCCATAGACGCCCTGAAGGCCCAGCTCGCGGTGAAGGCCCGGGTGGTGCGCGACGGCAAGTGGGCCACGCCGCCTTCTCGTGAGCTCGTGCCGGGCGACGTCATCCGCATGCGCCTGGGCGACATAGTGCCCGCAGATGCTCGCCTGCTGGACGGCGACCCCGTCGAGGTGGACGAGTCGGCCCTGACCGGCGAGTCGCTGCCCGCCGAGCGCGGGCCGGGCGACGCCGTGTTCTCGGGTTCTGTCATCCGCCAGGGCGAGATCGGCGCCCTGGTATATGGCACGGGCGCCAACACGTACTTCGGCCAGACGGCGGAGCTGGTCCAGGACGTGCCGACCGCCAGCCACTTCCAAAAAGCGGTGCTCCGGATCGGCAAGTTCCTGATCCTGCTCGCCCTGGGCATGGTGGTGATCATCACCGTCGTGTCGATATTGCGCGGCGAGCCCATCCTCACCACCTTGCAGTTTGTCCTGGTGCTCACCGTGGCGGCGATCCCTGTCGCCATGCCGACCGTGCTGTCGGTGACGATGGCGGTCGGCGCCCGCCTGCTGGCCAAGAAAAAGGCCATCGTCAGCCGCCTGGTGGCCATCGAGGAGCTGGCTGGCGTGGACGTGCTGTGCTCGGACAAGACGGGTACCTTGACCCAGAACAAGTTGACCATGGGCGACCCATTTGCCCTGGGCAAGGTCCCTGTCGACCAAGTCATCTTGAGCGCGGCGTTGGCATCGCGCGCCGACGACGACGACACAATCGACCTGGCCGTGCTCGCCGGCCTAGACGGCAAAAAGGCACTGAACGGCTACAAGGTTGTCCACTTCGCCCCCTTCGACCCGGTGGGCAAGCGCACCGAGGCGACGGTCAAAGGCCCTGACGGGAGCACCTTCAAGGTAACCAAGGGGGCGCCCCAGGTGGTCCTGGCCCTGGCGGGCAATGCCGCCCACGTGAAGAGCGCGGTTGACGAGGCGGTCAACGGGTTCGCAGCGCGCGGTTTCCGCTCGCTCGGCGTGGCCCGCGCCGAGGGCGACGGCGCCTGGCAGTTCATCGGAGTGCTGCCGCTGTTCGACCCGCCGCGCAAGGACGCCAAGGCCACCATCGCCACCGCCGTCCAGATGGGGGTGAAGGTGAAGATGGTCACCGGCGACGCCATCGCCATCGCCCAGGAGACGGCCAAGGCGCTCGGGATGGGCACCAACATCCTCGATGCCGCCAGCATCGGTGACGTGAAAAAGAAAGCGACGGCGACCGAAGCCGCCTCCATCGAAGCCGCCGACGGGTTCGCCCAGGTCTTCCCCGAGCACAAGTTCCACATCATCGACGTGCTGCAAAAGCAGGGCCACATCGTGGGCATGACGGGCGACGGCGTCAACGACGCGCCCGCGCTCAAGAAGGCCGACTGCGGCATCGCAGTATCGGGGGCGACCGACGCCGCGAGGGCCGCGGCGTCGATCGTGCTCATGAGCCCCGGCCTGTCGGTGATCATCGAGGCGATCAAAGAGAGCCGCAAGATCGTCCAGCGGATGAACAGTTACGCCATCTACCGCATCTCCGAGACGTTGCGGGTCCTGGTGTTCGTTACAGCCGCCATCTTGATCTTCAACTTCTTCCCCGTCACCGCCATCATGATCGTGGTGCTGGCGTTGCTGAACGATGGCTCGATCCTGTCCATCGCCTACGACAACGTGCACTACAAGGACCAGCCCGAGGCCTGGAACATGCGCCTGGTCATCGGGATGGCCAGTGTGCTCGGGCTCATCGGCCCCATCGCTGCGTTCGGCCTGTTCTTCATGGCCGACCGCGGGTTCCACATGGACCATGCCCACCTCCAGACGCTCATGTACCTGATGCTGTCGGTGGCCGGGTCGCTCACGATCTTCCTCACCCGCACCCGGGGCCCGTTCTGGTCCATCCGCCCCAAGCGCATCTTGCTGTTGGCCGTGCTCGGAGCCGAGGCGGTAGCGACAATGCTGGCCGGGTTCGGCGTCTTGATGACACCTCTCGGGCTGAAATGGGTCCTGGTCGTGTGGGGCTATTCGCTGGCGTGGTTCTTGGTTACCGACCGGGTGAAGTTGCTCGCCTACCGGTTCCTCGACCCTGTGAAGGACAACTCGGTGAGCAACGACGTCCCGGTCCCAGCCGGCGCTGGCTCAGGCGGAGCAGGCGCCGCCGTTGACCTCCGGCGGGAGGCTGCCCCCAAAGCGACGGTGGCCCCGTTCCACGCCGGTTCCGGCCCTGACAGGGTGTACCACGACAACAGGGGCTGTGCCTACGGCCAAGAGCTCAAGGCCAACGGTCACAGCAAGCCCGGCAAGCGCGGCCGGCGCCGGTGCGAGTGGTGTGCCCAGCATGCTGCCTAGCCGTCCAAGCCAAGCGACCAATGAGGAACATTCCACCAACGAGGAACATGCCACCGACGACGACGAAGAGAGCCAGACATGAAACTTGACAAGCCCACCATAGAAGAGCTGGCCGTCCGCCCCGGTATGCCGGCCGCCCTCGACGCCCGCAGCACCGGCTCGATGACGCTCAACTGGCTGGGGGCCACTAAGGCAAAAAAGCGCAAGGAGCTGGCCGAGGAGGACCTCCAGTCCTTCGTGGACGAGCTGGAAGCATCCCAGGAGCTGCTGTGGGCGAACGGTACTCACGCCCTGCTGGTCGTCCTGCAGGCCATGGACGCCGCCGGCAAGGACGGCACCATAAAGCACGTCATGTCGGGGGTGAACCCTCAGGGCTGCGACGTCACCGCCTTCAAACAGCCCTCCACCGAGGAGCTCGGCCACGATTTCTTGTGGCGGGCCGCCAAAGCGCTCCCTGAACGCGGACGGATCGGCATTTTCAACCGCTCCTACTACGAGGAGGTACTCGTCGTCCGTGTGCACCCCGAGCTTCTGGCCCGAGGCGGGCCCGTCTCGGGCAAAAAGCCCGCTAAGGACTTGTGGCAAAAGCGCTATGCGGACATCAACGCCTTCGAGCACCACCTCCACCGAAGCGGCACCCGGATTGTAAAGATCTTCCTGCACGTTTCGCGCGACGAGCAGAAAAGGCGGTTCCTCGACCGCCTGGACGACCCGGCCAAATACTGGAAGTTCTCTGCCGCCGACCTTGCCGAACGCGGTCACTGGGACGACTACATGACCGCCTACGATGAAGCGCTCACGGCTACCTCCACCGCCTGGGCGCCGTGGTACGTGGTGCCGGCCGACCACAAGTACACCCTACGGGCACTGGTGGGCGGCATCGTGGTCCACGCCATCGACGAGATGGACCTTCCGCCGCCGCAGGTCGCCCCCGACGACCTCGAGGCCCTTGCCCGGGCCAAGAAGGAACTGTTGGCCGAGTGACGCGCGCTGCGGTCACGAGCGGTCAACTGCGGAAAGGACGAGGAAAGGGCTGAGAATGGGCGACAGCGATGAGGGCGTGGCCGCGGCCGACGGGTTTGTGTTTTTCGGCGCGACGGGTGACCTCGCTCACAAGATGATCTTCCCAGCTCTCTACCAGATGGTGAAGCGCGGCACGCTGGGCGTCCCTGTGATCGGGGTCGCGTTTTCGGGGTGGGGCCTGCCGCAACTTCGCGAGCGCGCCCGGGACAGCATTTCAAGCGCTGACGCCGGTATCGTCGACGGCGACGTCCTGGACCGGCTGCTGTCGCTGATGGACTACGTCGACGGTGACTACGGCGATCCCAGCACGTTCGCAGAGCTCAAGCGGGTGCTCGGCGGTTTGCGCCGCCCGGCGTTCTACCTCGCCATCCCGCCCTCGCTGTTCACGACGGTGATCGAGGGGCTCAGTGGGGCGGGGCTGACCAAAGACGCCCGTGTCATCGTCGAGAAACCGTTCGGGCGCGACCTCGCATCGGCACGGGAGCTCAACCGCGTCGTGCGCTCAGCGTTCGCCGAGCCCGCGATTTTCCGCATCGACCACTTCCTCGGCAAAGAGGAGATCATGAACCTTCTCTACTTCCGCTTCGCCAACTCCTTCCTCGAACCGATCTGGAACCGGGACCACGTTGCCAGCGTCCAGGTCACCCTGGCCGAGCAGGCCGGGGTGCAGGGTCGGGGTGCCTTCTACGAGACCGTTGGCTGCCTGCGGGACGTGGTCGAGAACCACCTGTTCCAGATCGTGGCGCTGCTGGCGATGGAGCCGCCGGCATACCAGGGACTGGGCGCGGTGCAGAACGCGAAGTTCAACGTGTTCAAGGCCATGCGACCACTGAGCGCCGAGGACGTCGTTCGGGGCCAGTTCACCGGCTACGCCGACGAGGCGGGCGTGGCGAAGGGCTCGGACGTGGAGACCTTCTGTGCCCTTCGGCTGTTCATCGACTCGTGGCGCTGGGCGGGCGTGCCATGGTACCTGCGCTCGGGTAAGTGCTTGGCCGAGAGCGCGGCGGAGGTGCTGGTCGAACTGAAGCCGCCGCCCCAGCCGCTGTTCGCCGACTCCGCACCTGCGGACGGGCGAGCCAATTACCTGCGTTTCGGGCTCGCGCCCAGCCCGGTGATCGCGCTAGCGGCACGGGTCAAGCGCGCCGGCGAGGAGTTCGTCGGAGACCAGCGTGAGCTCACCTTGCTCAACGCGCAACCGGACGAGGATCAACCTTATGAACGGCTCCTCAGTGACGCCCTGGCGGGCGATGGGGCTCTGTTCACCCGTGAGGACTCCGTCGAGGCTGCCTGGGCGGTCGTTGACCCCGTCCTCGAGGACCACGACCCCGTCCATCCCTACCCGCCCGGTAGCTGGGGGCCCGAGGAAGCCAACGTCCTCATCCGGCCCAACGGGCGCTGGCACAACCCCGAGCTCGGCCCGGCACCACAGCACTGACCTGACGTCGCGGCGTGGCGTCGCGACAGAAGCGACGCGCTGGTGAAGCGTGAGAAAAGACGGGACTGGTTATCCTTCCCCGAGGAGGAGGGCCGTCATGAGCGCCGAGGGGGACGAAGCGCGCCACTTGGGTGGTACCACTTGGGCGCGCAACCTGGAGACGCCCCTTCGACGATTTCTCCGTACCGAAACCGGCGGTGCCGCCGTCGTCCTGGGCGCTGCGGTTGTGGCGCTGGTATGGGTGAACGCCGACCCCGCTTCGTACACGCGTGTTTGGCAAACTATGTTGTCGGTCCGGATCGGCGGTACCGGTCCGGCCCACGATCTGCGCTACTGGGTGAACAGCGGGCTCATGACCCTGTTCTTCTTCGTCGCCGGTCTCGAGGTGCGGCGGGAGTTCGACATGGGCGAACTGCGTGACCGGCGTCGGTTGACTCTGCCATTGGTAGCCGGCCTCGGCGGGATCGTCGTGCCCATCGCCGGTTTTCTCGCCTTGAACGCCGGGCGTGCCTCGGTGCACGGCTGGGCGATCACGATGTCCACCGATACCGCGTTCGCGCTGGGAATGCTTGCCCTGGTCGGGCACGGGGCGCCGGAGCGCCTCCGGATATTCATGCTTACCGTGTCGATCGTCGACGACGTCGTGGCTCTGATCGTGATCGCGACGGCTTACTCGAGCGGCTTGAAGGCGTGGCCGCTAACCGCGGCCGCCGCACTGTTCGCCGTGATCGTGCTGGCCGTGAGCAAGGGTGTCCACCGGGGCCTGTTGTACGCCGCGCTGGGTGTGGCCGCATGGCTGGCGCTGTCGGCGTCCGGGCTCGACCCCATCATCATCGGACTGGCCATGGGTTTGCTCACCCCCGCCGCTCCGGTGGCCCGAGGCGACCTCGAGCGGGCAAGCGACCTGTTCCGTCGGTTCCGGGAGCAGCCGACCCCCGAGTTGGCTCGTACGGCAAGCATCGGCCTCGAGTCGGCGATCTCGCCGAACGATCGCCTCCAGCGCCAATACCACCCCTGGACGAGCTACCTGGTCGTGCCCGTGTTCGCGCTGGCCAACGCCGGGATCGTGGTGAGGGCCGGCTTTCTCGGGCATGCGCTTACCTCACCGGTCACCGTCGGGATCCTGGTCGGCTCGGTGGCGGGCAAACCCATTGGCGTGGTGGGAACGACGTGGCTGGCCGCGAGGTTGAGCGGCGGGGCCGTCAGAGCGCCGGTGGGTTGGTGGGCGCTCGTTGGTGGCGGGACGATTGCCGGGATCGGCTTCACGGTCTCGCTGCTAATCGCCACGCTCGCTTTCAAAGGAGAGCAATTGGAGGACGCCAAGCTCGGCATCCTCATTGCCGCGGTTGCCGCATCGGCATTGACCTGGCTGGTCTTTCGGGCCACATCGATGTTGCCGCGCCACCGCCGGGCGCTGGCGCTGCTCGGCACCGAGCAGTCGATCATCGACCTCCAGGTACCGGTCGACCCCAAGCGGGACCACATCCGGGGACCAGTTGAGAGCCTGGTGACCATCGTCGAGTACGGCGACTTCGAGTGCCCGTACTGTGGTCAGGCCGAGCCGTTCACGCGCCGGGCGCTCCAGGACTTCGGCGATGTCCGCTACGTCTGGCGGCACCTGCCTCTCAACGACGTGCACCCGCACGCACAAATGGCAGCTGAAGCAGCGGAGGCGGCCGCCGCCCAGGGGGCTTTTTGGGGCATGCACGACCGGCTTCTCGAGCATCAAGACGCCCTCGGCCACGACGACCTGATCGGTTACGCGGCGGTACTTGGGATCGACATGGGGCGCTTTGCCGACGCCCTCGAGCGCCACGCGGGAGCAGGGCACATCGCCGAAGACGTGGATGGTGCGGACCTTAGCGGGGTCACGGGGACACCCACCTTCTTCGTGAACGGTCGCCGCCACTACGGGGGTTTCGATAGCGAAGCGCTGGGGGCGGCGGTCCGGGTCGCTCGCGCCCGCGCCGCAATCGCTGAGCGACGCTGAGATAGCCGGTGCGCACTGCGCTATGCCGTGGGGTTCAGCCGAGTTGCAACTTGATCGATAAGGCCCGATTTCGCACGTTCGACCAAGTTCTCGACCCGGTCGTTGAGGCTTTTCGCTGGCACGACCTCGCAGTACTCGTCGAGGCCGATCGACGTCCAAGCCGTAACGACGAACATCGGTTCGCCGCTCTTGGGGAGGGGCGGCCCGTAAAAGACGATTGCCTTGTGGTCAAGGCCAGGGATCGCGAACGTGTCCCGCCAGTACTCGTCGACGTCAAGCACTTGCATGCGGCCCCCTTCGATTGCGCGTGGGTTGCCAGCCTAATGAGTGGGCAGGTTGCCGGCCTTCACTACGGTGGAGGCGTGCGCGTGACCTGCGGGATGCCCTACACACCCAGGCTCGGATGAGGTCGCACCGCGCCCTGCTGTCGAGCGTATTGCTCGCCCTCCTTGTGGTCGCGGCCGCCGGGATCGCCGGCACCACCAACTTTGGCGGCCCACGCTGGGTGCCGAATTGGAAGCTTCCCCGGCACACCCAGGCGCAACCTAAGTTGCCCGCCCCATCTCTAGCGCGCCTGCCGCGTATGTCGGCACTGGGTAAGGCGGGTACCTTCCCGCTGTGGATCGTGCTCTGGGTCATCGTCGCGATCGCAGCCGTCGGTGTCGCCATGCTGCTGTGGAGATGGTGGGCAGGCCGGCCGTCCCGCGCGGCGACCAGCCAAGACACAGCTGTGGCGCTGGCGACGTCGGAGATCCCGATCGAGCCCGACCCTGAACCAGAAACACCGGCATTGCGCACCGGCATCGAGCTGGCACTGCAGGTGCTCGACGAGCAGCGCGAGCCCGCCGACGCGATCGTGCGCGCTTGGCTGGGTTTGCAAGAGACGGCAGCGGAGTCCGGCATCGTGCGCCGGCCCGCCGAGACCCCGACGGAGTTCACGTCCCGGATCCTGAGCCGCGCCTTTACCGACGACCGCGCCGTTAGAACGCTGTTACGCCTCTATCTGCGAACGAGGTTCGGTGATCATCCCGTGACTACCGACGACGTGGCGGCCGTTCGGGCAGCGCTACAGGAGCTGGTCCGGACCTGGCCCGCGCCAGAGCTCCCGGCCGGCGCCGGACCACGCTGAAGTGACGATGCCGCCCCAGACATGACCGTGCCCTCGGAACCTGCCACCGCACGGTCCCCGGAGCGGGGCGGACAGCCTCTTTCCGACGGTGCGGAGCGCACGCATAGCGACGTCCGGCAAAGCCTGCTCGGGCTCGTCCGTTTGCCCCAGCGGCGAGTGACGATATGGGCCCTGATCGTGGCGGTCCTGGTGGCCGCGATCTGCTGGTACTTCGGTGCGGACGTCTGGCACTCGGTCCTGATCGGCAGCGTAGTTACCACGGTGGGCTTGATCAGCATGGTCGGCACCGCCGACGGGGATCTCGGCAATACCGACTGGCGAGGCGCGCCCCGTCCCAACCGGGACGGGGCGCGCGGCGAAGTCGCCGAGCTGTCCTGGTCGTTGCGGACCAACTACGGCCGGGTCAACCACAAAGCGGTCTCGCGGGTGCGGCAGCTCGCCCGGCACCGGCTGGCGCTGCACCAGCTCGACCTGAACGACCCGGCGGACCGTCGCGGGGTCGAGCTGCTGATCGGCCGTAGCGCCTACGCCGTCCTGGTCCGGAGCGAGCGTCGGCCGTCGCTGCGCTCGTTCCTGCATTGCCTCGACGCCTTGGACGCGCTGGACCGTACGCGGCCTACGTCGACACGATCGAGGCGACAACGCCGGAGCCCCCGTCTTCGTGCCACACCGCCTGAGGAGAGCCCGTGAACGCTGACCCCCCGCCGATTTCGGACGCGCTGCCCGGTCCGGCGGTGGTACCGCCCGACCCACTGCCGGTTGAGGAGATTGCGCGGCTGAGCGCGGCGATCCTCGACCGCGTCGCCACCGTGGTGGTCGGGATGACCGAAGCCGTCGAGCTCGCGCTCGCGAGCATCCTGGCCGGCGGCCACGTGCTCTTCGAAGACGTGCCCGGGCTGGGCAAGACGCTGGCCGCGCGCTGTCTCGCGTCGTCGCTGGGTCTTGACTTTCGGCGGCTGCAGTGCACGCCCGATCTCCTGCCGGCGGATATCACCGGCTCCTTCGTCTACGCCCCGGCTACCACCGAGTTTGTGTTCCGGCCCGGGCCGGTGTTCACCGGGCTGTTCCTGGCCGACGAGATCAACCGGACCTCACCCAAGACCCAATCGGCGCTGCTGGAGGCTATGGCCGAGGGGCAGGTCACCGTCGAGGGGCACAGCTTCGGGCTGCCGTCGCCGTTCCACGTCATCGCTACGTCTAATCCCATCGAGTATGAGGGGACCTACGCGCTGCCCGAGGCCCAGCTCGACCGGTTCATGGTCCGCTTGGCGATCGGCTACCCGGAACGGGCCGGCGAGACGCAGATCCTGCTCAACCGCGTCGAGCGCCGCCACGAGGTGGCCTCGGTCGAGCCGGTGGTCGATGCTGCCACGCTGAGCGCGATGCAGGCCGGCATCGAACTTGTCTACGTCGAGCCCGACATCGCCAACTATTGCGTCGATCTCGCGGCCGCGACGCGCCGGCACCGGGCGATCGAGGTCGGCGCCTCGCCGCGCGGTCGCAGGGTTTGATGCTGCTTGGCCGCGCCCGGGCCGTGATCGACGGCCGCGACTTCGTGACCCCGGAGGACGTCAAACAGGCAGCCGTCCCGGTGCTGGCCCACCGGCTCTCGCTGACCACGCAGGCCTGGGCTGACGGCACGCGCGCCGCCGACGTGGTGTCCGGCATCGTCGCGGCAGTCGCGGGGCCGCCCGCCGTCGGGCGGCGGTCGGCGGTCGGGACGCAGTGACCGAGGCGGCTCCGCAGCCGACACAACGCTCGGCACCGGCCACCGCGACGACGGTGCCGAGTTGGGCACGCTCGGCCGGGCTCACCGCTGGCGGGACCGCCGCCGTCGTGCTCGCCGCCGCCGGGCTCCTGCTATCCCGTATAGACCTGGCATTGCTCGCACTGCCACTAGTCGTGGCGCTCGCCTGGACGTGGGAACGTAGCCCGGACCGGACCGAGGCTGGCACCGCGACGCTGACCTTGGCAGAGCCCGGTGGCACCGAGGTCGACTTCACCCTCGCCATCCGAGCGCCGTCTGGAGTCGAGGCCATAGCTCTGCGGTACACCGCGCTGGCTGGTGAAGCGCGTGAGATCGTGGTCGCGGGGCCGCAGCCTGGCGACCTCGTCGGGCGGGTGCGGCTGCTGCACTCCGGCCCGCAGGAGCTGGTCCGCGTCGAGTACCGCTTCCTCGGCGCGGACGCGGGGGCGCTCAGCCTGCCGCAGGATCCGCTGGTCGCGAGCCGGGTCGTTGCGCCCCCGCGCGCGGCAATCCGATCGCTCCCGCTGCCCCGGCGACTGCAGGGGCTCACCGGCTCACACGAGTCCGCCCGGGCTGGCGACGGGGGCGACTTCCGCGACGTCCACCCCTTCAGCGCCGGCGACCGGCTGCGCCGCATCGACTGGAAGGCCACCGCGCGTCGAGGGCAGAATGCCGGCGAGCTCTACGTCCGCCGGACGGCAGCGCTGGCTGACGCGACCGTGCTGATCGTGCTCGACAGCCGCGACGATGTCGGCGAGCAGGTTGCGGAGTGGAGCCGCAACACCGCTGCCGAAAAGGGGATCAGCGCGCTGGACGTAGCCCGCGAGGCGGCCAGCTCGATCGCTGCGGGCTACATCCAGGCCGGCGACCGGGTTGGCTTTCAGGATCTCTCCAGCCGCAGCCGGATGATTGCCCACGCCGGGGGCAGCCGGCACTTGTGGCGCCTGCTGCGGGCGATCGAGATCACCCAGCCGTCCTCCGTACGGTTCCGCCACCAGCGGCCCCCGATCGTGCCACCTGGGGCGCTGGTGTTCCTGCTGTCCAGCCTGCTCGACGACGAGGCGGTCCGGCTGGCCCTGGTCTGGCGCGGCAACGGTCACCGGGTGATCGCGGTCGACGTGCTGCCGGCCGGCCGGTTCGCGCGCACGAACCGCTACGAGCGCATCGCGTACCGCATCGTGATGATGGAGCGCGACGACCGGATCCGTACCCTACAGGCGCGCGGCGTCGAGCTTCTGCGTTGGCCAGAGGACGCAGCGTCCCTGCCGCGCCAGGCCCGGTTGCATCTGCTGAGCCGGCCGGTCCGCGGCTCTTGGTCGATGGGAGGACGTCGATGAAGCTGCCCGGCGTCGTGCCCCCGGCGGACCTGCCCCTCGCCGGCGCGCGGATCCCCGCCGTCGTGGTACGGGCGGTCTTCACGATCGCGGGCGTGCTGCTGTCCCTGGTCGACTACGGGCTCACGGGTTGGCTGGCGGTCGGGATCGTGCTCAGTGTCGCGGCGGCGTCGTCGCCGCAGTACCTGCTCGGGTGGGTGCTGATCCTGTTCCTGGCGGCCGGCCGGTTAGCCCACCACCCTGGCCTGAGCTGGCAGTTCCTGGTCATGTTGCTCGGCCTTCACCTGCTGCATGTCCTCGCCATGCTGGCGCTAGAGCTGCCTTGGCGTAGCTGGGTGCGGCCGGGGGTGTTCGTGGCGCCGTTGCGGCGGTTCCTCGTGATCCAGGTCCCCACCCAGCTGCTGGCTGTCCTCGCGCTGCTGCTGCTCGCTCCGAGCCCGGACGGGCACAGGCCGCTCACCGTCGCCGCGTTCGCTGTCGTCGGCGCCGTGGCACTGGCCGGCTTGGCCCTGCTGCTCACCGGATCCCGCCTCGACGAGCGCCGACCGCCCTCGAAGGTGGGCGACGCTCAGGCGCGGTCGGGGCACTCCGGGTAGACCTGACGCGATGATGCCCCCCGCCGGGACCGGTGAGGGGCATCGCTGTCCGGTGAGAAGCTCCGGACGTGTTCAACAAACCCTTAGAACACTCGGACAATGGGGAGCTTGTGCAGGCCCAGGGCGACGTCCTCGATCGCTTTGATGTCGTGTAGGTTCATGAGATTTATGTTGCGCCCGTCATGTGAGGAAGATATGTCATTGTCTTGATGGCTGGGTGATGGTTGGCTATTGGTTGGTTCACCTCCCCCAAGCGTTGCCCGCCAGTGAAAGGAACTGCCATGGGAACTTGCACACACCTCGGGACGCTCGACGTAAACGCCGTGCCGTCGAGCGACGGTTGCGAGGACTGCCTACGCATGGGGCGCGCTGGGTGCACCTGCGTTTGTGCATGCACTGCGGCCACGTCGGGTGCTGTGACTCCTCGCCAAACCGCCACGCGACCGCGCACTGGGGGGCGCACGGTGACCATCCGGTAGTCCGGTCCTACGAACCCCGCGAGGACTGGTGGTGGTGCTACGCGGACCAGCTGACGTTCGAAGTCGACGGAGCTCCGCCAGCGCGCTCGCACCCATAGGCGCGAGTGTCCGCAGACGGTAGGCGAAACCAACGAGCGGCCCCGCAGCTGAGAGGGCGCGACCAGGTATGAACTCAGCGTGGGCGCCGTTGCGTCACCGGATGTTCGCTGCAATGGCCGGCGCCGCATTTGTGAGCAACGTCGGCAGTTGGATGCAAACAGTCGGGGCGCAATGGCTTATGCTTACCCTAACCGGTTCCGCTGCGTACGTGGCTTTGGTGCAGAGCGCTGCGAGCGTGCCGATCTTCCTTTTCGCCGTCCTCGCCGGCACAATCGGAGATCTTGTTGACAGGCGGCGTTTTCTGATCGTTGCACAGACGTACATGTTCCTGGTCGCGACGGCACTGGGCGTGCTGGCCATCCTCAAGCTGGTCTCGGCGTGGTCCCTGCTCGCGTTGATATTCGGTGTGGGGATCGGCCAGGCGTTGACGGCCCCTACCTGGCAGACCCTGCAACCCGAACTCGTTGAACCGGATGAAAGGGCCAAGCGATCTCGCTCGGGTCCGTTAACCAGAACCTTGCTCGGGCAGTTGGGCCTGCGATCGGTGGGGCCGTTCTTGCGGTAACGAGCGCCGGGGTCTTGTTCCTGATAAATGCCGCGACATTTGGACCGCTCATCGGGGTGATCGCTTGTTGGCGAGGCAAGCGGCCCCCCTCCGCTCTCCCGCGCGAGCACGTGAGGCAAGCAGTTCGCGCAGGTGGTCGCTACGTAAGAGCCAGCCCCGCATTGCGCGTGGTACTGCTCCGGACCGGGCTCTTCTCTTTCTTCGCGAGCTCGATTTGGGCCGTCCTGCCCCTTGTCGCGCAGAAAACCTTCCACCTCGGTTCGGGCGGTTATGGGCTTTTGTTGGGCTGCGTTGGCATCGGTGCCGTGGCCGGAGCAAGCCTGTTGCCGCGCCTCCGCAAGCGTTTCGCGCCCGCCGCTCTCCTTTTGGCAGGCTCCGTTACCCTCGCGGTCGTCGCGCTCCTGCTTGGGTATGTGCACCTCACCGCGATAGCTGCGTTGGGGCTCGCGTGCGGTGGTTCAGCGTGGGTCTTGGCTCTGTCCACGCTGAACTCGCTGTACCAGTTGTCGCTCCCGCAATGGGTCAAAACGCGTGGGATGTCGTTCTATCTGGTCGTGTTCCAAGGTGGTACCGCGGTCGGCAGCGCGCTCGCGGGTTTACTGGCTCAGCACGTCGGTCTAGCGGTGACTATGGCCGTAGTCGCCGGAGGTCTGCTGCTCGGCCCCATCGCGGGCATCCGCTACGGCCTCCGCCCGATCGCCCCCGAAGAGCTCCTGCCGAGTGGAGATTGGCCGCAGCCGGTCCTGGCCGGCCCTGGCGTACGTGGTGGCCCGGTCCAGGTGACCGTCGAGTACTTCGCACACGCTGGTCACGAGGACGAGCTCATGGCGGCTCTCGAGGGCACCAGGTTCAGCCGGAGGCGCACCGGCGCGAGCTCTTGGCTCCTGTGGCGTGACAGTGCGGACCCGTCTCGCGTCCTCGAGCAGTTCGTCGTGGTTTCCTGGGACGAGCACCTTCGCCAACACGAACGTGTCACCGCGCGTGACCAGGCCCGGCTCGACCACGTGCGCTCGATGACAGACCCGACCCGCCCGACGACGGTAACCCACTGGTTGGCGGCTCCGGTGGGCGGCAAATAACGCCCTGCGCTAGGGTTTCTTGGGCAGCAGGACTTGCAGGTGGAGTTCGGCCAGTTGCGCGGGCGTGGCTGCGGCAGGCGCCCCCATCAACAGATCCCGCGCCATCTGGTTGAGCGGGAAGGCGATGACTTCTCTGATGTTCGGTTGGTCTTCGAGCATCATGAGGAGCCTGTCAACGCCGGGGGCAATACCGGCGTGGGGGGGTGGCCCATAGCGAAAAGCGTTCCACAAGGCTGGGAATGAGCGCTCGAGGCGGTCTCGGGAGTAGCCAGCGATGGCGAAGGCCTTTTCCATCACATCGGGCAGATGGTTGCGGACAGCGCCAGAGGAAAGTTCGACCCCGTTGCATACGACGTCGTACTGGAAGGCCAAAATGTCGCCTGGGCTCTTGCTTTCCAGGGCTTCCAGCCCTCCTTGGGGCATCGAGAACGGGTTGTGCGAGAACTCCCACTCGCCTGTCTCGGCGCTGCGCTCGAACATGGGGAAGTCGACTATCCAGCAAAAGGCGAGAAGGTCGGGGTCGGCCAGCCCGAGGTCGCGCCCGAGCCCGGCACGCACCTGCCCGAGAGCGACGCTGGCCGATGGAGGCGGCCCGACAGAGGTGAGCACGGCATCCCCGGCGGAAGCACCTGCTGCGGCGGCCAAGGTACCCATTTCTTCGGGAGTGAGCTTCCTCGAGAGCGGGCCCTTGACCTCGCTCCCGTCAGCCGGTAGCTGTAACCAGCTCCCTATGGTCGCGAGGCCCTTGGCGGCGTCCCCGAAGGCGTCGAACCAGCTCCGTGGCTTCTCCGCGGCCCCCGGCGCTAGCAGGGCGCGGATGACATTGCCCCGCGACGGCGCCTCGGCGAACATTGGCAACTCCGTCTGGCCCCCGAGCTCACCGGTGACGTCGACGATCTCTAGCCCGAAGCGGAGGTCGGGTTTGTCGGTGCCGTAGCGGGCCACCGCGTCGGTGTACGAAAGGCGCGGGAAAGGCGCGGGCGCCCTCTTGGACGAAAGCGAGGACACGAGCTTGCCAAACAGGTGCTCGACTTCCGTGAAGACGTCCTCCTGCGTGGCGAAGGCCATTTCGAGGTCGATCTGGTAGAACTCGCCCGGGCTGCGGTCCGCGCGGGAGGCCTCGTCCCTAAAGCAAGGGGCTATCTGGAAATAGCGTTCGACTCCACCGACCATGAGCAGCTGTTTGAATTGCTGCGGCGCCTGGGGGAGGGCGTAGAACTCGCCGGGGTAGAGCCGGCTAGGCACGAGGTAGTCACGGGCGCCCTCCGGCGACGAGACGGTTAGCACGGGCGTCTGCACTTCCAGGAAGCCGCGCTCGGTCAGATGGGCACGCACGACCTGACAGAAGCGGGCTCTTTTGGCCAGGCGTTCGACGAGCGGCCCTCGCCGCATGTCCAGGTAGCGGTACGTGAGGCGGGCTTCCTCACCCACCTCGGTGTCCCGCTCGATGGGGAAGGGGAGCACGTCGGACGAAGACAGCACCTCGACGCTCTCTAGCTCAACCTCTACCGAACCCGTGGCCAGCTTGGGATTGACGGTCGACGGCGGCCGGGCCACCACCTTGCCGGTCACGCTCACAGAGCTCTCCAGCCGGAGGTGGGAGAGGGTCTCGAAGCCGGCGTCGGCGGGGTGCGAGACGACCTGGACGACCCGGGCGCGGTGGTCCCCGCGGAGGTACCCATGCGAGTCCCCGGGAGACTGCAGATCGTTGAGAGCCTGCCCATCGCTTGGAAGGTCGGCCTCGGGCCCCACCGGGTCACGCAAGTCCACGAATAGCAGGCCACCGTGGTCGCGTTTGGCGGCTATCCAGCCGGCGAGCCGTACCTGCTTGCCGATGTCGCCGGGGCGGAGCTGCCCGCACCGGGTGGTCCGGTAGCGGTTAGCGGCAAAGGGCTGGGGGGCGGGTATATCGGCCATGTCGGCAATGAGGTTACCCGGCCTGGCCGAGCCCAGTGACGGCGTAGGCTTGTAAGCCGAGCCAGAGACCACAGGAGACGCAGCTATGGCAACATCAAACAACAGCTTCGGTGCCCGGGGGAGCCTGGACCTTGGCGGCCACGCCTTCACGGTCTACCGGCTCGACGTGGTCGCACGCGACGAGCGCTTCGACATCGGGCGTCTCCCGTTCTCCCTGAAGGTACTGCTGGAAAACCTGCTCCGCCATGAAGACGGCCTCAACGTCACGGCCGAGAGCATCGAGGCGCTCGCATCGTGGGGGACTTCGGGCACAAGCGCCGCCGGGGCACACCGCGCCCAGATAGCGTTCTCGCCGGCCAGGATCCTCATGCAGGACTTCACGGGAGTGCCGGTCGTGGCAGATTCTGGCCGCGATGCGCGATGCGATGGTGGCCTTGGGCGGGGACCCGGGTGCCATACAGCCTTTGGTGCCCGCGGAGCTCGTGATCGACCACTCGGTGATCGCAGACGTCTCGGGCCGCGCTGACGCGTTTTCACGCAACTCGGAGCTGGAGTTCCAGCGCAACGAGGAGCGCTACAGGTTCCTGCGCTGGGGCCAGCAGGCCTTCGGCACGCTCAAGGTCGTCCCACCGAACACCGGGATATGCCATCAGGTCAACCTGGAGCACCTCGCAAAGGTGGTTTTCCGCACCGAAAACGGCGAGGTTTACCCCGACACGCTCCTCGGCACGGACTCGCACACGACGATGGTGAACGGGCTCGGTGTCCTCGGCTGGGGGGTTGGCGGGATCGAGGCGGAGGCTGCGATGCTCGGTGAGCCCGTCACGATGCTGATCCCCGATGTCGTCGGCTTCAAATTGACTGGCGAACTACCGGAGGGTTCGACGGCAACCGACCTCGTACTGACGGTCACCGAGCTGCTGCGCAAGCACGGCGTCGTCGGCAAGTTCGTTGAGTTCTACGGCGACGGAGTACCCAAGGTCGCCCTCTACAACCGGGCGACGATCGGCAATATGTCGCCTGAGTACGGCTCGACTTGCGCCATCTTCCCGATCGACCAAGAAACGTTGCGCTACCTACGTTTTACCGGCCGCTCCGAGGAGCACGTAGAGCTCGTGGAGGCTTACGCCAAACAACAGGGGCTCTGGCACGACCCGAGCAACGAGCCGGTGTACTCACAGCGTGTCGAGCTCGACCTTTCCACCGTGGAACCAAGCCTCGCGGGGCCGGCCAGGCCGCAGGACCGGGTACCTCTGCGCCGTTCAAAGGCGGCGTTCCGTGAGTCCCTCCCGAAAATCCTCGGGAAAGAGACTGCCGGCGACCCGGCGGCGCGGGTCCCGGTGGCGAGCGAGGGGAGCTCAGGGTTTGACCTCGGCCACGGCGACGTGGTCATCGCTGCCATAACCAGCTGCACGAACACGTCCAACCCCGACGTGATGATCGCGGCCGGCCTTGTCGCAAAACATGCGGTGGAACATGGGCTTTCAGTCAAGCCATGGGTGAAGACGTCGCTGGCGCCAGGGTCCAAGGTGGTCATGGACTACTACGAACGTGCCGGGTTGACGCCTTATCTCGACAAACTCGGTTTCGAACTTGTTGGCTACGGCTGCACGACCTGTATCGGCAACAGCGGGCCATTGCTCCCGGGCGTTTCCGACGCCGTTGCCCAGGGCGGCCTCGCGGTGGCCGCTGTGCTGTCGGGAAACCGCAATTTCGAGGGCCGGATAAACCCCGACGTCCGTATGAACTACCTGGCATCTCCTCCTCTGGTCGTTGCGTACGCGATCGCCGGTTCGATGGACTTCGACATCACAGGCGAGCCGCTCGGCACTGGCAGCAACGGCAGTCCGGTCTACCTGCGCGATATCTGGCCGAGCACCGAGGAGGTAGCCGCGGTGATAGCCGAGGCCATCGCGGCCGACATGTTCGAAAAGAGCTACGCAGAGGTCTTCGCTGGCGACGAGCGCTGGGCGGCGCTCGATGTGCCGTTGGGCGAGCGCTACGAGTGGGGGACCACTTCGACCTATGTTCGCCAACCGCCGTTCTTCGAGGGGATGCCCGAACGGCCAGCGCCCCTTCGCGATATACACGGTGCCAGGGCTCTCGCCAAGCTCGGAGGGTCCGTCACGACCGACCACATCTCACCGGCCGGGAACATCAGAAAAGATGGCCCGGCCGGTTCTTGGCTTATAGAACACGGTGTGGCTCCTGTCGATTTCAACTCCTATGGGTCCCGTCGCGCCAACCACGAGGTGATGATGCGAGGCACCTTCGCCAACGTTCGGCTCCGCAACCAGCTGGCGCCGGCGACGGAGGGGGGGTTCACCACTTTCTTCCCCACCGGGGAAGTGACTACGATCTACGACGCAGCCATGCGTTATGCCCAAGACGGCACGCCTCTCGTCGTGCTCGCCGGCAAGGAGTACGGTTCGGGGTCGTCGCGTGACTGGGCGGCGAAAGGCACCACGTTGCTGGGCGTGCGAGCTGTCCTGGCCGAAAGCTTCGAACGCATCCACCGCTCCAACCTGATTGGGATGGGGGTGCTGCCCTTGCAGTTCCTGCCTGGCGACTCGGCTGAGTCCCTTGGCCTGTCGGGCGAAGAGGTCTTCGACATCACGGGCCTCGAGGCCGCCGCCGCCGCCCCCGCTGCGCTGCCGGAGCGGTTGCGGGTCTTGGCAGGTGACAAGGCTTTCGATGTGGTTCTCCGCGTCGATACCCCCGTTGAGGCGGACTACTACCGCCACGGCGGCATCCTGCCTTATGTGCTGCGCCACCTGCTCCACCGCCAGGGCAGGTCAGGCGGCCAATAAGGCGACCTGCCCCAGGCTCAGGGGCCGGCCTTGTACAAGTGGCGCTCCGAAGACAAGTTGGCCGAGACCACGTCTTGGACCATAGCTATGAGGGCTTGCGTGGGGGCGCTCGGGCGGCCCCGCTTGCGCAGCGCCATGCCGACATGGCGTAGCGGGAGGCCGGCCACGCTGATCGTACGGAAGCCCTCCGGCAGCTCAGGGACCGTTGTGGCCGGCACCAGCGCCGGCCCGTAACCGCGCAGCGTCAGGGCGGCCAAGAGCCGGAGCCCGTCGATGTCGGCTTTGGAGGACAGCGTCGTCCCTGCGTGGCGGGCCGCCTCGTCCAGCTCTTCACGGAAGCCGGTGTGCGGAGCAGGCAGGATCAGCTCTACCCCTTCGAGATCGCCAATATGAACCTTTGCCTCACCGCTGAGCGGGTGGGACTCGGCGATGAGCAGGACGATGTCCTCGTCGAAGAGGGGCTCGACCCTGAGGTCGGGGTTGGCGAGGGGCAGGTTCACCACAGCGCAGTCGAGGCCTCCGCTTGCCAGCAGCACGCCAAGTGCCGACGAGGTGGCCTCCGTGGTGACCAACCTCACCCTGGGGTGGGTGAGCGCCAGATGGTCGAGCAACGGGAGCACGAGCCAGCGACCAGTCGTGGCGATCATTCCGAGGCGCACGCTGCCGACGACCTCCTGTCGCAGAGAGGCTAGGTCCGCGGTCACGGCGTCCAGTTCGGCCTGTACCGCCCGTGCCCGCGCCTCTACCGCCTGGCCTTCCTCAGTAAGTAGGCCTGTCTGGCGGTCGACCAGCTCCACCCCGAGCTCGCGCTCGAGGCGCTTTATATGGCCAGAGACGTTGGACTGAACCGTGTGGAGCGCAGTGGCCGCACCCGAGAAGCTCCGATGGTCAGCGATCGCTATGAGGGCGGCGAGCTGGCGTAGGTCCACGAATGCCAGTATCGCCGTCAACCCTGGGTAGCCGGCAAACCTGGAGGTGAGGCACAGCCAGGCGTCATGGCTTGGGCGGCCAGCGTTTTTCGTCCGCCGGCGAACGCCGCCGGGCGCTGTCCTTCGGCGACGGCCCGAGCGCCCAGGCCCTGCGCCACGCTGAAGCATCTGGGCCGGTAAGAGGGGGCGTCGTGCCCTGGGCGGCGCGACGCCGGGCGGACCACCAGTCCGTGGTCGCCTCATCGCCGAGAGCCGCAATGGCTTGTTCCAGTTGGCCGACGAGTTCCCGGGCCGGGAGGTCAGGGATTATCGGGGCGCCAAAAGTCACCTTCGTCTCGCCGGTGTAAATGCGCTTAGCCCCGCGGGGGAGGAGCCGGCCTGTCCCCTTGATGTGGACCGGCACAATCGGCCGGCCGCTGCGCGCAGCGAGCCAGGCTGCGCCACCGCGGTGGGCCTGGCCCCATCCGTCTGGGCTCCGGCCACCCTCAGGGAAGATCAACAGGTTCCAGCCGTCGTCGATCAGCGTCCCCGCCCGGTTGGCAGAATCACGGCTGACTTTTATGCGTTCGATCGGGACCGCATTGAGCGCAAAGGCAAAATAAGCCGCCTTCAAACGCGAGTCGAAGAAGTAATCGGCTGCAGCCAGGGTCACGATCTTGTGCCGCCACGGCTCGGGCATAACCGAAAGCACAAGGGGGGTATCGAGGTGGCTCGAGTGGTTGGCTGCGAATATGACCGGCCCTACCACCGCTTCGAAACGGTCGAGCCCCTCAACCGTAGGTTGCGCAACAGCGCTCACGAGCGGCCTGGTCACGAAGTCGGTCCATGCCGCCCGTGCAAGGCGTACCGGGTAGCGCCGGGCCCACTCGGTACCGTAGTTGACGCCGAGTTCTGAGCGCTTCGGGGGCCGCGGGACCAACGCCGGCCAGGTTGGCGCGCTCAGCGGGAACGGGAGCTCGCGCAACGACGAGGGCCGGCCGAACCTCCCGAGCCGGCCCAGCGCCCCGAGCCGGTCACGAGCTTCGCTAATGGACATTTGCAAGCATTACGGGGGGGCAGCGGAAATATGTGATCGTGGGGTCCCGCCCGACCTGGTCCTCAGCCATCTCGAGGGCGTCCGCGAGGGTGGTCGCGGGTTTGAAGCCCATGCGCCGTACGGCTTTACGGTTGCCACCGACGATTATCGTGGCGCCCGCGTGCTCAAGGGCGTGCGCCCCCCAGTACCACATGTAAAACGGGTGGACCCCGTGGTAGGCGTAGCTGGTCCTGTACAGGTGCCGGTACCAATCGTCGTTGGCAAAGCGTTCCTCGTAGACCTTTTCTATTTGGAGGGGGTCGGTTGTAGCCGACAGGACCTCTTCGAAGAAGTCGATGTACGACGGGTGGTGCACGGGGTGGAAGGCCCATGGAGTCGGGTGCGAGACGATCACGACCCCGCCGGGGCGGACAAGCGGTTTACCGATGTAGAAATTGAAAAAGTACCCCAGGCTCATGCACATCACGAGCAGCGGGTTCATTATCGAGTTGACGTTGTAGGGCCCGACGTGGGGAAGCCCGAATATGACAACGTCGCTTTGGCCTTCGACGTCGACGAGCTGCTGGCGGTGGAGGGCCTCGATCGTGGATGCGTGGACTGCCTCCACTTCGCCGGCCTGGACGCTCGTCATCGCCTGTGGCGCCAGGATCGAATGGAAGAGGGACCTTTTTGTGGCCGGCGAGAGCACATCGAGGCCGCGGCTGGTCGCCAGGAAGGTCGCCCTGTCCCGCACGTCCCACTCCCATTCCCGCTTCTGCAGGAAAGCCATCTGGGAAGGGAAGGCGTCGTTGTTGAGGGTGGTCTCGATCTGGAAGACCTTCACGTGCTTGCCGAGGAGCCGTCCGATCCGCCACGCCGACGAATGCAGCTCGGAATTGGGACGGTCCATCAGAGAGCGGCTGTGCTGGAGAGTCTTCACGTTGTGGTGGTGGCGGACGCTGCGGTAGCTCATCAGGCCTGTCGAGGTCGACTTGTGGCCCCCGTCCATCGCGACGAGGTTTATGTTCACGTAAACGAGCAGGTCCGATTCGGCAACCCGGCGGCTCACCTCCACGTCCTCGCCCTTTTCGGTCTTGCCGACCATGACAAGTTCGCTTGGGTCCTCGGCGTCGTGCTGGAGGAGAGTGCCGTGGGGTGCGAAGGCGTCGAAGATGCGGTCGCCCAGCGCATGGCGCAGTTCTGCATCAGTCATGCGCCGGTGCAGCCCCAACGCCGCTATCAATACAACGTCGTCCACCCCAGCGTCTGCCGCCATTTCGAGCACCGCCTCGATCACGCGTTGGCGGTTGTCCGGCCTGCGCATGGGTGGCAGCGGCAGGGAAAGGTCATCGAAAGCGATGCTCAGGCGCATCCCCGCGTACAACAGGTCCGGCAGAGGGGCGCTGTCGCCCATCGGCTCGAGGAGAGCCTGGCGGATGGCTGCGTCAGGGTCGGGGAGCGGGGCCAGGGGTTCGGGTGCGTAGACGACGCGGCTCCGATCGGCTGGCAGGCGCTCCAGGCTGAAGCCCTCTCCGTGCCAGATGAGCACGGGGGGTGTGGAACGGTCGACTTCGAGGACGAACCCTGGACGAGGCATTATTCGAACGATCTCTTCTTTTCTCGGCGCATGTCGAAGGCGACTTTTACGGATCCGCGGCGGCCGGCGGCAGCGGCGTGCTCGATGGCCTCGGCCGCGCGATCGAGCGAGTAAGTCGCTGAAAGCAGTCGCTCGAGCCGAGCCGCCTCAGCCAGTTCAAATGCTAGGTCGAAACTGTGCCGCCCACCCATGGCAGGTTCGGGGCCGTAGGTATACGAGCCTACGAGCGACACTTCCCGCTGCCAGAGCGGTGTGAGGTCGATGTGGGCTGGTGCAGGCATCCCTGCAAGTACAAGATCCCCACCGGGCGCCGTCACAGCGAGGGCATCGGCGATCGAGGAGGCGGTGCCGACGCAGTCGATCACGAGCGGGGCGCCGCCCGAGAGCTGGCCCGAGCCGAGCGCCCAGGACCCGGTGGAGCGCCTCACGGCCCGGCGCAGCTCCCCGGGCTCGGCAACCGACGTCGCACCGAGGCGAGTGGCCAGCTCGCGCTGGTGGGGGTGCTTGGCGACCGCGATTAGCCGCGTTACGTCTTCCCGGAAACGCGAGAGGGCAGCGATCACACAAAGACCGAGGGTGCCGGCGCCGATAACGACGGCGGTCAGGTCCTCGCCAGCCTGGGTGCCACCGGCGTGGAGACGGCTGAGAGCGGCGTGGACGGCACAGGCTGCAGGTTCGACGAGGACGGCTGCTTCGTCGGGGAGGTTCTCCGGCACGGGGTGCAGCTGGCTCTCGTGGGCCACGAAGGCGAGCGACCAGCCGCCGCCGGTCTGTTTGCAGTAGCCGGTTTGCAGCCCAGGCGAAATGTGGCCACCCGTCAGGTTGATGCAGTGGCGCCGCCGGCCGTCGGCACAAGCCGGGCACAGCGGCTTGATGCCTCGCGCCTCGCAGCCAAGGACCGGCTCTATCACAACTCGTCGGCCGTCCTCTGTGTCCGCCACCACCTCGTGGCCAGGCACGAACGGGAAGCTCACTATGGGCTCGAACCACCGCGACGAGCGCCCGTCCACCGTCGCCAGGTCGCTCCCACAGATGCCCGACATCCGCGGCAACAGCTTGTGCCAGCTTGGACCAGGCAGCTCCGGCGGAGCTACGTCCACCAGGCGGAGCGGGCCGTAGCGCCCACCGGCTCCCGCCTTCCACTCCGAGGCGATGCGCGCCATGGCGAAGCGCGGCACCGAGCGCTCGACCTGAAGGGCCTTCATGACTCCCTTAGACCGCTGTGAGCCTTGTTTTGGCTCATAATGGGCCCGAAGGGCAAAAGCGCACGCTTGTAACCGGGCGCACGGGGCCAATGTTCGACGTGCCAACCGCGCTTGCGGGCAATCGCTGCGAGCTTTGTCTCGGGGTTGACCGCTACCGGGAAGCCCGCGGCCTCCAGCATGGGCAGGTCGCTCGTCGAGTCCGCATAGGCGACGCATTCGGCCAGGTCCAGGCCATGTTGCTTGGCGTAGTCGGCCATAATGAGCGCCCTCGCCTCGCCGGTCGGGGGTGCCTCTTCCAGCTCCCCGGTCAACTCGCCATTGATGGTGGCCATGTGGGCGCAGACCACGTCGTCGAACAAGGGGTGGAACGGTTCGAGCACGAAGTCCAGCGCTCCTGTGATCAGCAGCGTCCGGTGGCCGAGCTCCCGGTGCTCGCGCACCCGCCGTACTCCTGCCGGGAAGGACTTCTCCAGGAGGAGGTCGCTCGTGAGCTCCGATGCTTGCCCACGAAGTTCGCCGAGGTCGGCGTTTTGGTAACGCCTGTAGAACCAGCGCAGGAAGTCGCCCCGGTCGACCATGTCGAGAGATAGCATCCGGGGTGCTTCGAGAAGGGTTCGCACCGTGAAGCGGGCGCGCTCAGGTAGGTCCATGTGCCTCGTGGCGAGCCAAGCGTAGGAGTCCACGACATTGGTGGCCACCAGGGTGTTCTCCAGGTCGAAGACAGCGAGCTGGCGGTCGGGCGAGAGCACCGCCCGCTTGCCACGTTCTTCACGCGACAGCCCGCTCGACCCCTGGCGTTGGCGCCGGGGCCCGGCCAGGCGCACTCTCGCGTGGGCCACGACTGCAGGTAAGTAGACGTCGTGGCAGTACCGGGGCCACTCCAACACCGCGGGGTCGAGGCAGAACTCCTGTTGCTCGCTCGGGGGGAGCAGGTTGTTGACCTCGAGGAGGCGGTCAACCTGGAAGACGGCTTCGGTTTCGGTGTAGGAGCCGTACAGCTCGACGTAGCCGAGGGCCCGCTCGGCCTCCTCGCGGCGCTCCTCGATCCGTGCTGCCAGGTCGGCCTGGCCGCCCCGGAGCGGCAGCGTCTGAAGGGCGCGCTCGGCGCCGCGCAACGCCCGGGTGGCTTGGCGGAGCTGGTTCTGTACCCGGCGCCGGCCGGGGAACGACCACTCCGGGACCTCGATCGGCTGGCCTTTGTCGTCCGCGAGCGGGTGCGCCGAGAACCATTCACGCACCAGGTTGACGAGCTGGCCGTAGCGGAGCGGGTTGCGGGCGCCCGAGGCTGCGTGGACGACGTCAGGGCGTTCGAGCGGCCCCCGGGCGGCTACGGCCAGGATGGCCGCGACAACGAGGTCAACAGGGATGACGTCGATGATCCCTTCGGGAATGCCGGGGAACTCCTTGAGCAGGCCGCGGGCATAGCTGATGATGACCGGGTCAGCCATCCGGAAGCCCCTTATCCAGCCGGGATGGGGTTCAGAAAGAGCGGCCTCGATGATGGAGGGCCGCACCACGGTCACCGGCAGAGCGCCGCGGCCCTCGAGAAGAGCCCATTCACCGAGGGCCTTCGAGTACGCATAGGCGTCTGGCCAACCGAGCGCTTGCGCCCGGGCCTTGCCGAGCTCGACCATTCGGTCCTCGGCCCAGTCGACGCGCAGCTTCTCGGTCCGCTCGGCGAGCAGGGGCACGCCGGCCGCACCCAGTTCGGCACGGGCCGCGGAGCGAAGCCGAGCGAGCTGTTTGGGGTCACGGCTGGCGGCCTCCGCGTCCGCGCGGGCACGCCTGGCTGCCTCGACTTCTTCCCGCCACGGGACCCTGGACGAAAAGGGCGTCTCGGATAGCAGAGCCTCCGGGGCCGGCCCGCGCCTACCCCCCGCGACGTACGCCGTGGAAACGGCGATGAGGTGGGGGAGGGGCGATCCCTGCTGCAGTACCGATGCGACCCGGGACGGGCCGAGCAGGTTGACTTCTACCGCGGCGTCGAGTGGCGCATCGAAGCTGACCGTGGCGGCCGAATGCACCACCGTCGAACAGGTCGAGAGCAGTTCTCGGCCAGCGTCGTCGAGGCCGAGACCGTCAACGGTGACGTCGCCGGCGACCGGGAGGATGCGCCGGGAGGTTTCCTCGTCAAAACCTTCGCCGAGTTCGCGCCGGAGCCGCTGGAAGCAGTCGTTGCGCAGGACGTCTCTTTCAACCCGGTCTTTGGCCCCACGCCGGCCTGGCCGCACCAGCAAGACGACCTCTGTGCCGGGCAGGCACCGCAGTACCCGCTCCGTTAGTGCGGTGCCGAGGAAGCCCGTTGCGCCTGTTATCGCGATCCGCCGGCCCGCAAGTGCCTCTCGGAGCATCCCCCGTGTTTACCACGTAGGCCCTGGCTGTTCAGGTACCCGGGCTGCTCGGGTGGTCGGCGCGAACAGTGAGTGCGTTGCTCGTCGTGGTGCTAGGAACGGCGCTGAGAGGCGCGCGATTTACTTTGCGGCCTGGTGTAGCGAGAGTTGCTCGCGGGCAACGCCCGTCCCGTTGCGGTCACGACCGGTGCGTCGGGCTTGGCCTTGCGCGTGCGCGCTGGGGCGGCAGCCTGGCCACCCCCTGACCGTTTGCGCTGAGACGGCCTGCTGGTCCCGGTGCCCGCGCTCGTCGAGGCGCCGCGGCTGGCCTTTGGGGAGTGGGCGGACATCCACGCCTTTTTTTGCTTGTTCATCCGGAACATGATCACCCAGATGAAATAACCGGCCCCGGTGGCAAAAATGAGGTACTCCAGGTCGGTCAAGCCCGTGGGGAATGGTGTGTCGATGCCCAGTACCCCGGCGACGAAAAAGGCAACGGCGGTGACATACCGGCGCTTCCAGTAGATGCTGACCGCAGCCCCAACGGTGACCAGGAACACGATGATCGCCGTCTCAGGGTGGGTGATCGGCAGCCAGTGGGTCACGGATTTGCCGTGCACTGTAGACAGTTTCGGGTAAACGTCGTTCCCGAAGTACGAGAACGCCGCCAGCCCGACCATGACGGTCGCTACGTACAGGGCCCTGCGCGGCTCAGGATCCTGCAGCGCTGAAGTCGCCTTGGCGGCTTGCCTGCGCAGCTCCTGGTACGAAGCGCGGTCGGCAGACTTTTGTTTGCGGATGAGTTCTTTTTGCTTGCGCTCAATCTCTTTGGCGGAGGTGGCTGAGCTGGCCTCCGGCGCAGTACGGGACCTCACATCGACGGCCGTGACCTCGCTGTCGTGGTCCTCATCGCTCGTGTCTTCGTCACTGTCCGGCGGGGGAGACCCTCGCCGCAGGAGGCTCACTCCTCGCCCGCCTCGCCATCCGGGCCGTCCTCGCTAAGCGCATTGCCAACCTGTTCGCCCTGGTCACTGCTGCCTTCGCCCAGGAGCCATGGCCGGACCTTCACCGTGCTCTGGCGCGGCCCCAGCTGCTCGAGCTGGGCCTCGACCGGGAGATTCCGCCGGAGGTTCGCCGGAAGTCACCATGATGATCGCCGGTTCCTTCTTCTCGGTCTCCAAGGCCTGCTGAAGGCCGAAGGCGAACGCCGTCAGGACCGCCCCGGTCGCGCTCCGCTGCCTCCAGCGTTCCACGCTGTCCGGGAGACCAGTACGCCTCGGCGCCTCGTTCTCGAGAAGCTCTTCGGTACCCTCCGGAGCGGCTCGGCGGACGTGACGGCGGCCCAGCTCGTCGACGTACTCGTCGGCCTCGTCCTCCTCGAAGCTGTCGTCGTCGAAGAACTCGCCCTCGGCGAGCACCTGCTCGTGCTTCGCCGCGGCACCATCCTCGTCGCTTGCCACGGCGTCAGGAGTCATCTCTTCAGGATCGTGCTCGGGCACCCCTCCACGGTAGCGCTTCGGCGAGCCGTCCGGGCTTTGCCAGCTCGTACCATCGAGCCCAGCCTGCCCTTCGCAAGTTGAAGAGTGTTGGCGTAGTCTCCACTCAGCGGAGCTGGCTTACCGGTTGGAGCACGACACGGGACCAAGGGGGGAACGCCTTGTCATATGTCACCAGCAACTGGTCGTACGATCCCTTCCTGCTGTTGGTAGGCGTGGTCGTCCTGGTCCACGAGATCGGGCTGCACAACCTGGCCCGGCGCTCCCGGCCCGAACGGGCCCTGGCCCGCCGGCGCCGTTCGCTGTTTTTCTACGGCGGGCCTGCTCTTCTGGCTGCAGATCATCCCGTCGTACCCCGTGAAACCCAAGCTCACAACGGGTTCGCAGGTCGCAGCCATCCTGGGTACCAACGTCGTCATGATCATGCTGGCCATGTCCCTGAGCCTGTTCACCAACCATTCGCTGTACCCCGTCTACGACCACCTAGCCGGCATCCGTATGTCACCTTTTGCAAGCCAACAGCTTGGCGCCGCAATCTTGTGGGTGTGCGGCGACTTCTGGGCCTACCCAGCCCTCGTAGTCCTCATTCGCCGAGCCATGGCCGAAGAGGGAAGTGCCGGACGGCTGGTGGACCGGGTATTGCACGTGGGCGGGGCGGTAGGTAGGCCGGCCGGTGACTGAAGCGGCACCCTCCCCTCCAGGCCCGTCCGACGGAGTGGGGGAGGAGGGCGTCGCCGGGGGACCGGGCCGAGCGGAGGACGCGCTAGTACCAGAGCGACCTGACCGGGCCGCCGCCCTCGCGGCTGGTCCGACCAAGGTGCCCCGGTCCTTCATCGTGGTCGCGGTGGCCTCTATCGCCCTGCTGGCCCTGGGAGGCGCGGCGCTCGATCGAGCATTCCCAGGTACGGCCGGCGGTTCGGCTGCGGCCGGCGTTGTCACCACGATCGGCGACTACCCTCCACCGTTCGCAGTGACCACAGCTGGGCGCGCCGACCACCCCACCGGGACTGTCGCCCCGCAATTGCCGGCCTCCCAATCCGCCCTTATGGGCCTGCAAAAGCTCACCGTGATGACGGCACCCGGTTTTTCACTGGTGGACAAGCAGCGCCGGCCGACATCCCTGGCAGGTTTTCGGGGGCGGGTCGTGGTGATAACGTTTTTTGATTCGGCGTGCGACGACATCTGCCCCGTGATGGAGGCCGAGTTGTCGCGGGCGTACGCGGACTTGGGTGCCGACGCGGCACGCGTGAGCTTCCTAACCGTCAACACTGACCCGCTCGGCCTGAGTGCGGGGGCGGCTGGCCCCGCCGAAACTGGAAGCCTTAGGGCCGTTCCGACATGGCAGTTCCTCACTGGATCGCTCGGTCAACTGGGCTCGGTATGGAGGTCTTACGGTGTGGCCGTCGAGATCCAGACATCCACCCGGACGGTTTCCCACAACGAAGTGATGTATTTCATCGACACGTTGGGCCGGGTACGCGACCGGGCTACCCCGTTTGCCAACGAGACCCGCTCCGGCGTTTACACCCTGGCGGTACCGACCGAAACAAAGTGGGCGGCGGGGATAGCCGATGAGGCGCGTTACCTCCTGGGCGGCGTACGGTGACGACTACCCACCAGCCCACCGTTGCCCTGGACCAGCTCGGTTCGGGCCACGGCTCAGCCTTGCCCGGCCAGGCGGGGCCGTGGTACCGGCGCAAATCGTTCTTGGTGCCCGCCGTCTCGGCGGTGATCGTGGCGGCCATAGTGGTGAGCGACCTGCCCCAGTCCAATTCCCGCGCCGCCGAGATCTCCAACAGCGCCAGCGTGGTGTCGCAAGTGAACGGCAACGTCGGCCCGTGCAGTTTTGCCCTGTCGGAATCCTTCACTATCTACAACGACGTCGTAACTGGGTCCCTGTCACCATCCGAGCAGGGCCAGGTCCCTAGTCTGCTCAACGACGACCAGAGCGCTTGCTCGTTTACCGACAACAGCATTTACAACCTCTCCACTATGGACGTCCCTGGCGGCACCTACGGCAACGACCTGGGCCAAATGGTGAGTGCGGTGACCCTGTGGGCGACTTCGGACGCGCTGGCCGCGATCGAGGAGATCCAGGTCCTTGACACCGCGCCGTCGGACCTAAAAGCTCGCCAAGACCTGACCGAAGACGTCCGGGTACTGGGCCATGACCGCGCCCAGGCGCTGGCCGAACTTCAAGCCGTCGACAAGCTGCTGGGTACCGATTTAGCCTCCCTGCACCTGGCCCAGCCGCCCGCGATCGCCTCGCCCCGGTAGGGCGGCCACCCCCTTCGCACGGTGCGCCGCGTCACGTGCCGCTGCCCCTATGGCCGGTCAGCGGGGCGCGCGGGTGGCGAAGCGCGACGGCGTTCTTCGCGCACCACGCGGTGCAATTCGTGGTCGGCGTCCTCTTCAGCATGCAGCCATTGCGCTAGGTGCCAGAAGATGAGGGGGACGAAACACGCAGTGGCCATGGCCCACATGAGACCGGACGCCGCTTGCTGGTCGATGGCAAGGCTGATCCCGTGGCCCGGGACATGCAGGTAACTGCGGTACCAGCCGGCACCGGACATCGCCAACAAATAGGCGAGCACCCAGATCGTCCACATACTTATGGCAGCGACGGCGATCCGCTGCGGCCTGGGGCCGCGCGGCACCAACGCGCCCGAGCTGATGCACTCGAGCCACAAGGCGGCCCCGGAGATGCCGAGGCTGACAGCCTCAAGAGCTACGAGCCAACCCCCGGCCTTGAGGGCGTTGACGGCGTCCGGCGTACGCCAGGCAACCATGCAAGCGAGGGCCGGTACGGCCACCGCCACCGTGCGGACGCGTTCATGGTGGCGCTGGCGGGCGGCGCCCAATTTTTCCACCATCGGGCCGAGGCCCAGGAGCTCCCACGGCGCCCCGGCAACGACCAATCCCGGGGCCACCAGCGCCAGGACCATGAACTGGAGCGCTTCGGCCCAGTCGTAGCGGTGCGCGCTGACTGACAGGGGGGGCACCACGACCACGACGCCAGCAACGAGCCCTAGGACCGACAACGCCTGCCTGGCCCGGGCCGGCGGTGGGCGCGCTGTCAGCCCTGGTGACGGTACCGTACGAAGAACCCCAGGATCAGTGCTACGCAGAAGGTGCCCAAGGGTATCGCCAGCGTCATGACCTGGGCATCGATATAGGCGTCCGCAACGGGCACAGCTACTCCTCACATGACGTAGAAGAAGACCCAGAATAGCGTTGCGATGAAGGCGGTGAAACCCCAGAACAGCACGCAACCCTCGGCGCTGGCATGGTGGATCCGGTCTGCGGGGAGGCGGCCCGGGGCAACCCCCTCTTCGGCCATGGCCCGCCGCAGACGCGCCGACCGCGCCAAGATGGTCTCGATCCAGTAGACGGATCCCAACAACAACACTATGTTCATGACCGCCCAGGCAATGAAGCAGGAGGCATAGCCGCTCGAGCCGGGGTAGAAGCTGAGCCGTGTGAGTTCCAATATCTGGAGGGCCACGGTCAGCAGCCCGAGGACGACCACCGTCCATCCCGCGACCTTCCAGTCGAGGTTGGTACCCTGACGGCGGCGGAGGTTGCCGAGGTACAACAGCGCGGCGGCAGCTACCGTCAGGGCAAATATGGCGGTCCCGAGGGCCGTGGGAGCGCTTTCCCCGTGCAGGCGCCATAGGCCCTCACTGTTGGAAGACCTCAAGTAGAAGTACGCAAAAGCCAGCGAGGCGAAGGCGAAGCCCACGGCCCCGATGAGCAGGCGGGTGCCTGTCCACAGGGCACCTTCGGTGGCGCGCAGCTCGTACTCGACCTCCTCGGGAGTCTCGATCAGGCGAGGCGTGGCTTGGGCCTGGGCGCGGTCGCTCACAGCGGAGGCCTGGGCTCGAGAGTGAGGGGCGGCTGGGAGGTGCCGTGGGCGACACCGGCCCCGACCAAGCCACCGTCGAGGTCGGCCATCGCCACTGGCTCGGGCTCGCCGTAGTGGTACGGGTTGTCGAGGATGACGGGGATGCGCTCAAAATTGTAAAACGGTACTGGGGTCGGGGTCTGCCATTCGAGCCCATTGGATTCCCACGGGTTGGCCGGGGAGGGCCGCGGGTTGATGATTATCGTCCAAACGAAGTTGCCGACGAAGATCAGGAACGAGGCTCCCAGCAGGAAGGCGTTGACTGAGGAGAAGTCGTTCCAGACCTGCAGGTTGCTGGCGTACTCGAAGACGCGCCGGGGTTGGCCGAGCAGGCCCACGATGAACAGGGGGAAGAAGGTCAAGTTGAAGAAGATGAACATGGCCCAGAAATGGATCTTGCCCCAACGATGGTCCATGATCCGTCCGGTCAACTTGGGAGTCCAATAATAGACGCCCCCGAAGAAGGCAAAGATCAAGCCACCCATGATGGTGTAGTGGAAGTGGGCCATGACGAAGAAGCTGCCATGGACGGTGACGTCCACGGGTACGTCGGACAGGAACACCCCGGTGACGCCCCCGATTAGGAAGTTGAAGAACACACCGAACACAAACAGCATGGGGACATCCATGCGGATCTTCGCTTTCCACAGGGTTCCGAGGCCAACGAGATAGATGAACCCGGTCGGGATAGAGATGAGCTCGGTAGTCAGCATGAAAAGGGGGCGCATGTCGGGGTCGATGCCGCTTTGGAACAAGTGGTGTTGCCAGACGAAGAACGACAGTAGGGCCACACCGAGCATTCCAGCCGCCGCCACCCGGTACCCGAATAGCGGCTTGCGGCAGAACACCGGCAGCAGCTCGCCGACTATGCCGAAGCCGGGCAGGGCCATGATGTAGACCTCGGGATGACCGAAGAACCAGAACAGGTTTTCCCACAAGAAGCTGCTTCCGCCGTGCTCGTTCACGAAGAAGGCGGTCTGGGCGGTGCGGTCCAAGATGCCGAACAGCCCGGCCGTCACCAAGGTCGGGGTGGCGAGGGTTAGCAGTGCGGACGTGGCCAGGATGGACCAAACGAAAATGGGCAGTCGGCCCCAGGTCATGCCGGGCGCCCGGAAATGGATGATGGTGACCAGGAGGTTGAACCCGGCCAGGATCATGCCGAGCCCGATCACCCCGAAGCCGATCAGGTACGAGTCCATGCCCCCGGCGCTTTCGGTCTGGAGCGACGCGTAACCGGTCCAGCCAGTTGGGAAGCCGCCGAGGGGCAGGGCGGTCAGGATCACGAAATAACCCGCGCAGAACACCCACAGCGAGGCGGATTCGACCCGGGGGAAAGCGGTGCGGCGGCTCCCGATCATGAGTGGGACCAGGTAGTTGCCGAGCGGGCCGACGACCACTGACGAGGCCATCATCATCATGATCGTGCCGTGCTCACCAACGATGTCGATATAGGTCCCGGGTCCGAAAAAGTGGCTGGCGGGAGTGAGAAGTTCGGTCCGGATACCCATGGCCAGCAGACCGCCGGTGAACAAGAAGGTGAAAACGGCCACCAGGTACTGGATGCCCACAACCTTGTGGTCCAGCGTGAAGCGGAAGTAGCGCGTCCAGTTCTGCTTGGGGACGTCAGGGAGCAGTTCCCGGCCGACTATCTTGGCCAGCGGGTAATTGAGCGCGCCGATCCCACCGAGCCAGCCCAGGACCATGAACGCGAGGGCCAGGCTGGTGGCGACGTCGTTTTGCCCGCTGCCCTGGATGTTGGTGTAATTGCTCGCAATGAGGTTGCCCAGCCAGTGGCCGACGAGGTAGCCGATAATCCCTCCGGCTACCGCCGTCAGCACGCTCTGCTGCATCCAGGCGGGCGGCGCCGGCCGTAGGCCCCGCGCTAACGGCTTGGAGGGCGAGCCACCCCCGGTCTCGGTGGTCCTGGGGGCCTCCGCCCTTAGCTGGCCAACCCGGGGCTCGCTTTCGATAGTCATGTTGGCATCGTCAACTTTCGGTCACTAACGGTCGGGGCCTGTACCGCGAGGGCCATTCCCCGACGTGCTCACAGCTTGACCTTTTGGGCGCCGTACGTTTCCACGTTGCTATAAGGGTCGTTGGTGTCGGGGTAATAACCGCCGTCGGCCCCGTTGGCGTCGGGGGTGTACGTCCAGGCGAACGGGGGGAGCAGCTTTGTCGCTGCGGCCAACACCTTCTCATTGGAAGCAGCCCAATTCGTGAAGTCGGGCGCGCTCATGACCTGGCCCGTGTCGTACATCGCCCCATGCCAGAGCCCGCACAGCTCGTCGCAACGGACGGTGAAATCGCCGAGCTGGTCAGTGGTGTGGGCATAGGCGATGTTGTCATAGTCGGGGTTGGCGTCCGCTTTTATCCCCAGTTGGTATGCCCAGAAATCGTGGACGACGTCTAGCGATGTCACGTGGAAGGCGATCTCGGTATTGGCTGGGATGACCAGCTGGTTCGTCTCGAAGCCGCCGAAGGTCGGGTACCGGTAGGTGAACAGCCACTGCTGGGCTATCACCTGGACCGGCAGGATCTTGTGCGTAGCCGGCGTGAACAACGGGTTAGGGCCCTGACCCCCACCCGCCCCGGTCGCGTCGGCGAGCTCGTAGGTCCCGAAGGCGAACAAGCTGAGCACGATCGCTGTGGTGCTGAGGATCCAACCCACTTGGACGCCTAGGTGCCCCCACGAGTAGGGGCCCACTACGGGCTCGGGGCCGCCGCGCGATGCCCGCCACGTCCAGATGGCGTAGCCGAGGTAGATCCACACGCCCAGAATCACGGGCAGGGCGATCATCAGCAGCACATAGAAGTCGAACTGAGCGCCGCGGGCCTCAGATGTCATGGTGCCAGGGGGGACGTGTGGACCGAGGACGAAATAGATGATGGGTTCGCCGGCGGCCATTAGGACGAGCCAAATGCCGGTCATCCATCGGAAATGATGGTGCCCGTCGGGCACGCCTGGCGCCCGGACCGCTCCGGGGGTGGGTGGTGGCGATGTGAGGGCGTTGGTCATCGGTTATACAACCTTCACAAACCCGTCCATATACCCGATGCTCTGCATCGGCCCCCGTTGCCATAGAGGTAGCCGAGCCCGCAGGGTAGGAAGCATTGCCAGGGGTACTGGCCCACCCCCGGGCTCATGAAGGAGAAGGTGACAATGTTATGGGCATACTTGGTCGTGCACGGGGCTACGCCACAGATGTTCGTCGAGGTGGAGGGAACCCCCCACAGCGGGACGTCGATCCCCAATGTCGGGATCGTGAACGTATGTGCAACGCCGTTGCCACTGTTGGAGTTGACCAGCGAGATGGTCTTGCCGTTGAGGGTCATGGTCCCGCCCACCGTCCCCAACACATGGCCGAGGAACTGGTTGCGCAGCGGGCTCCCGCTGTCGTACTGGAAGATCGTGACGTGGACCATCGTGTGGGCGGGCACGTCCCACAGCGTCGTGTGCACCCATTTACCGTCAGGGGCCAATGTGAGATAGGACACCCAGGTCGGGTGAGTCCCGAAGCCGATAGATCCCACCGTCTGTAGCGTGAGGTCCACGGTCTCGCCCGGCTTGTGACCGGCCGCGAAGTTGATGGTCGGGGGATTGGAGCGCAGATAGTCCATGGCGGTGAAGATCACCAGGCCCACCGCGATGCAGAAGAGCGTCGCTACTACGGCGATCCTCTTGCCCATGCCCACCCCCGTTCCCTCTGCCGACCTTCGATGGCAGGGACCGGCCAGTTAGTGCTATCCGGTACCGACAGACATTAGGAACTAGCCGCGCCGACGTCAAGCACCCTGCGATGAGCAAACGATTTTTCTGCTTGAGAGACTGTTCACAAACGGGCGAACTGCCGGGCCTCCATTTCGAAGCGTTCCGTGGCCTCATGGCTCACCGAGGGTTTGGTCGCAGCCACCGCGGCCAGGACATCAGTCCCTGCTACCTTCGGGTCACCACCAGCAACTGCGCGGTCGAAAGCCAATTGGGCGCTGCGCTGGGCCACCAGAGCGAAATCGGCCGGCGTGAAGCCGGCGGTCCGGGCGGCCACTTCGCCCGGGTCGCTGGCGGGCAGGATGTCTGCCGCTAGTTCCGCTCGCCCAGCCTCGTCGGGCGCGCCGATGGGGATAATGAGATCGAACCGCCCCGGCCGGAGCATGGCAGCATCTATGGCGGCCACAGAATTAGTGGCCATAATCATCAGCCGTTCCGGTCTGGACTTGAACACAGGCATCGACTTGAGCAGCTCGTTCACTATGGCCTGGTTCTCAGGCCGCTCAATGCGGTCGGCGACAATTTCGTCGGCCTCGTCTATAAAGCAGACCAACCGGTCCACGGCGGCAAGTTCGGCCAAGGCCTGGCGGATCGCGACCGCCCCGTCCATTCCGCTCCCTAGAAGGGAAGGGTGCAGCTCGACGAAGGCCCACGACAGGCGGGACGCAATCGCCCGGGCAAACGACGTCTTGCCCGTCCCGGGCGGCCCGAACAGTAGCACGGTCGACGGAGGAACCAGCCCGACGGTCTGGGCCAGTTCTTGCCGGCCAAGCGGGGCCAGGACCCGACGCTCGATCAGGTCTCTAGTCGACGAGAACCCCTTCATGGCCTCCCATAGGGCCGGGCCGGGCATGAACCCGCCGTAGCGCTCGAGAATGGCGAGTTCCTCGGGGACCATGGAAACGGCCCTGATGTACAGGTCAAGAGCCGCTTCGCGGGCAAAGCCCTGGTTGGCCAGCGCCGCCTCTCCCACCTGACCGGGGTGCATAACCGCCAGCAGACGGCGACCTCCGTGATGGACGATCTCCTGGTCCAGGGCCTTCAGAAGAGCTGACCCGATCCCCTGCTTGCGCCACTCGGGGTGGAGGGCGAGGACCAGCAAGTGGGCGTCGGGGCCGCAAACCCGAGCCACGGCTACCCCAACGAGGACGCCGCCGGACGACAAGGCCACTGACGAGGGCTGGTGCTCGTGAAGGGCTTCGACCACGTCCGATCGCCCATAGGCGGCCGCCGTCGCCGACCCGGCGAGGTCGATCAGCCGGACCACCTCCTCGAAAGGAGCCACCGGGTCCCGGTGGTCGACAGACAGGACGCGCCAGGCTGGCGTCACGGTCGCCGACGGGAGCGACGGCGCCCAAACCCCTGTCGACGCTGCCTTACGTGCGCTCGTCTCGGATGGCCCAGTGCCCCGGCGGGAGCGGTCACCTTCACCGCGCCGATGCTAATCCTCCGAGCCGTGGCTGTACCGAGCCGTGGGGGACCGAGAGGGCAGTCGCTGGGCGCTAAGGGGCGGCCTGCCTCCCGAAGGCCAGGTCCAACGCCACCCTCAGGGTGGGCGCGTTGAGCTGGCCGACGTGGCGGCCGAGGACGCGGCCCCCTGCTGAGATGAACACCGTGATGGGCAAGCCGACGAGCTGGTATGCATTCGACACGGGCCCGGGCCGGGGCATGAACAGCGACACGTAGCTCACGTGCGTCCGGGCCAGAAAGGCGGCCGCGGCCCTACGGGTGTCATCGGTATCCACCCCTATGAACTGCACAGCGCCCCGCGCCGAGCGGTAAGCCGACTCGAGCAGCGGCATCTCGGTCTGGCACGCGTAGCACCACGAGGCCCAGAAGTTGAGGACTAGCGGTCTGCCCCTGAAGTCGGTCAGGGTCAGTTGGCGGCTGGGCACCAGCACCTCCGGCAGGGAGAACGTCGGTGCAGGGCGGTCGGTCCGGTCGATAAGGGCATACGCGACCCCTGTCCCCGAGTGGGACAGGTAGGCGACAAGGGCCCCCACGACCAGCGCCGAGACAGCTATGGCCGTGCCAGCCAAGCGCCATCTCCTCCATCTGCCGAGCGGCGGGCGCTTGTCCACCTGGCCCAAGCCTTCGTTGCGCCCCTCGCCGGCCTGGTCCTCACCGGCCTGGTCCTCACCTGCGGGGAACTCGTGCTCCGCTGCCATCCGGTCCTATACAAACACATGCTTGGGCGCTCCAAACAACCTTGTACGGCCAAGCGCGCACTAGTACGCTCGCCGCACCATGGCCCTGCCGTCGCCTCTCGTCGGCCGTTTGGGGGCCCGCGTTGTCCACAAAGGCGCGACCAGGGCCCGCGCTTACCTGGCCCTGACCAAACCCCGGATCGTCGAGCAGCTGCTTATCACGACCGTGCCGACCATGTTCGCAGCCCGCAGAGGCGTCCCTTCGGTGGCGCTCATGATCGCCACCGTGGCGGGCGGCGCACTCGTTGCCGGCGGGGCCAACGCCTTGAACATGGTCGCCGATCGCGATATCGACCGGCTGATGCATCGTACTCGCCACCGTCCACTTGTCACCGGAGAGGTTTCTCCTGGTGCGGCGACTGTTTTTGCCGTCGCGCTCGAAGTGGCCGGCTTCGGTGAGCTGTGGGGCACGGTAAACCCGCTGTCAGCTTTGCTGGCGTTGTCGGCTACCGTTTTTTATGTCCTCGTTTACACCTTGTGGTTGAAACGTAACTCTAAGCAAAACATTGTGATTGGGGGCGCCGCCGGCGCCGTCCCCGTGCTCGTCGGTTGGGCCGCTGTGACGGGCAAGGTGGGCTGGCCGGCGCTCATGCTGTTCGCCATTATCTTTCTGTGGACGCCCCCTCACTTCTGGGCGCTGGCGGTGCGGTACCGGGAGGATTACCGCATGGTGAATGTGCCGATGCTCCCGGCGGTGACCACATTGGCCAAGACGGCCCATCAGATCTTCGGGTACAGCGTGGCGTTGCTCGGGGCCTCGCTCGCCTTCGCCTATGTCGGGCATATGGGCGTCTTTTACATCGTGACCGCAACACTGCTAGGCGGGGTTTTCATAAGCCACGCCGTGCGCTTTTGGCGTGAGCAGTCAGCGGGCGCCGCTATGGCGCTTTTCCGGTATTCGATTCTCTACCTGACACTCTTGTTCGTCGCTATCACGGCGGACGTGCTCATCCGGTACCGCTGACGGGGACCGAGCTCGACAGGTCGCCCCCCGGAGGTGAGGGCGCCGAACGAAGAGAGCCGAGCAGTAGCGGGACCAGGTAACCGAAGCCGGCAAGCACGGCGCCCACGAACATCAGTGCCATACCCGTGAACCTGACCAGCGACCGGGCGTCGGTGAGCAGCCCGCCGACGCCGGCGAGCGCCACGCCGCTGAACCCCATCCAGGCGGCTATTCGTGCCGCCCGCGACCCCGCCCTCAGGCGGATGGCCAGAGCTATGGATGCCAATGCAAGCAGGAAGCCGAAGATGGCGTGGACCAGGAAGACGATCTCGCCCTTGACGGGCAACCCGCCGCTCGGACGGCTAACGGGTACCGAGAACAACGTCATGATCCCCAGCAAGAACTCGGACCCCACGAGGATGGCAAAAATTGTCGCCAGGCGTGCGGTGGCCCGCCCAACCGTGATGTCTGGCCGGGGCTGTGTCAAGCCGGCCGCGTCGGAGGGGTTTCCGACCCCCCGGTCGGCGCCACCGGCAGGGCGGCTCTTGCGCTCCATGTAGGCCTCGGGGTCCTCGTGGATCAACTGCCACCAGCCTGCGATGGCGATGAGAGCAAAGATGGGCCACTCGACGGAATAGACCCAGCTGAGGCCGTTGCCAGCCAGGGCCCTGGTCGCTTGCCACCAGCCGGCCAGCGCGCATGCGGGGACCACGATCACCACAGCCAGGTGCAACAGCAGTGCTCGCGGGGAAAACCAACGCTTCAGCAGAGATGTTAAGGGTAACTACTTACGCCCATTAGGCCAGGCGGTCGCTCAAGTCGCTCCTTCCGCTGACCGACCACCCGGTTCTGATCACCCTGAAGGTCGCCCTTCCCCGCGAGAGCCGTCCGGACCGTAGCCGCAGTGCCGCCCATCTGGTGGAGTTCCCGCTTTGCGGCAGGTCGGGGCGGTAGGTACATTGCTCAGGGACGAGTACTTTCGGTTTAGGGGGGAGTGGGTGGCTATGGCCTACAGGACGATTGTCGTTGGCACAGATGGTTCGAGCCGCGCAACGGTGGCTGTCAACGAGGCGTTTGACTTGGCGAGGATGGCCGGTGCCACCGTGCACGCAGTTCATGCCGTTCCCCCCGCCGTCGCTGCCGGGTTTCATGACGCGGTCTCGACTCAGATCGAAATCGACAGGTTGCGGCAGGAAGTTGGAGCCATCAGGGATCGGACTCTCGCTGAGGGCGAGCGGCTGGGTGTGCCCGTTGAATTCCACAATCCGGGCAGTACGGACGCGGCAGAGGCGCTCATCAAGATCGCCGAGGAGGTCGATGCCGACCTCGTCGTGGTAGGGAATCGTGGAATGAGCGGCGTTACACGCTTCGTGCTCGGAAGCGTTCCCAACAAAGTGTCCCACCACTGCCCCTGTAGCGTGCTGATCGTCAACACCAAAGCTGGCTGAGGACAAGCTCGAAGGGTTATACGCTGTTGAAGCGCGGTGCGAGGATCGTCTCGCAGGCATCAGCGGCAAGTGACCAGGTCAGCAGCAGAAAAGTAGGGCGCTTGGCTCAGGTGGTTAGAGCGCAGCCTTCACACGGCTGAGGTCGGAGGTTCGAGTCCTCTAGCGCCCACTCCTATAATCGCAGGTCAGAGGCCATTTCTCACCCGGCTTGCGGGCAACTGACCGACGGGCTGTTCGCAGTGTGTCCGCAGGAGCTACGGACGGAGCTGGCTTACTCGGCCTTCCGACCGGTCGGGCGAGGCCTTCGCCACGAGGCCCTCGAGGCGCTCAGCAAGGGCGCTGTCGGCTTCGGGGTACAGGTGGCCATATCGGTCTTGGGTGAAGCTCGTGGACGTGTGCCCGGCGCGCCTGGAGACCTCGAGTGGGCCGGCCCCGGAGGCAATCCAGAGAGCCACGGCCGTGTGCCTGAGGTCGTGAGGCCGCAGCGGTACCACTGGCTCGAGAAGGAGACCGGGGTCCACCTCAGCGAAATCGAGCACTACGCCAAGGAGTTCGGGCCGCTCCTGCTCGTAATGCTCGGCCCGATCGGGGTGATTGCTGGGGCCGCTATCGAGCTCGCCACGCACTGGAAGACCGTATCGAAGACATTCGATACGGTCGTCACCGACGTGAAGCGTGGCTGGGACCGGCTCGAGGGCGATGTTCTTGGCTTGTGGCACACGGTCGAAACCGACACGGAGAAAGGAGTCGGCAAGGCCGTCTCATTCGTCGAGGGGCTGCCACGCGACGTCGAGCGCCTATTTGCGGACGCCGACACCTGGCTTGTCGACTCCGGCGAGCAGGTGCTCAAGGGCCTTCTTAGCGGCCTCGAGCACGGCGAGAAGGATGTGCTGAAGGGGGCCGAGGACATCGGCAAACACGTCTTGCACGCGATCTCGCACCCATGGGAAATCTTCTCGCCATCGAAGGCTGCAGCGCGCGACAGCGCGAACCTCGTGAAGGGCTATTCGGTCGGCTTCGAGCAGGAACTCCCTGGGTTGCTGGCTGATGCCAATCGCGTCGGACAGGCGGTCATGGCTGAGTTCAAGCTGGACGGTCGCAACGCGGGCCGCGAGTTCATGGTCGATTTCGCCGGGAGCATCACTGACGAGGCTCACCTCGCAGGGAGCGCCCTCACTTCCATGCTGAAGGACCTCACGAAGTCATCGATGCTACGCCAGGCCTTTGCCGGCGCCATGAACTTCGGCACCACTTCCGGCGGTCACCCCGTGGGCCCGGGCAGCTCGTTGTCAAACGTGTTCAATTTCCCGAACGCCCGCATTGAGGCGAACGACCCGCGCCAGCTCGGCCGCCAGCTTGAAATGGTCGCGCGCCGCAAGAACGCCGTGAGGACCTAGCAAGGGCAGTCCTATCGTTGCGCTCCATGGATGACCGTCAGAAAGATATGCAGAAGAATCCCACAGAAGCCCGTGAGATTGTCATGAGCACGATCACCGCGGCTCTCGCCGCCCGCGTGGATGGGGACAATGACTTATATGTTCAACTCCTGGTCGATCTCGGCGAGCGCCCGATGCGGCTGGTCCGGGGCGTGGTGATGACTCAAGCTTCGACAATTGTCAGCGCCCTCATCGTGATGGCTCAGGCAGCCGACATGGACCCGCGGGAATGTTGGCAGTCGGTGGCTCTCGCTTGGACCAGCGGGGTCGAGGGGCTGCCGAAGGCTAAACGGCCAAATCGCCCGCTATCTCCGTACCACTTCGGACCTAACGAGGAACGTGGGGCATTCTAGCGGTGCGTTTGACCTGCGGTTTTGCCGTGACGCGAAAAGGCCCCGGCAGCCGAAGCCACCGGGGCCCAAGTTATATTCAGTGGAGCGCTTCGAGGAGCTCGCGAATACCTTTCGCCAAGATATCGAGCTCGTCGGCCCCCCTTCGTAACTGGGCTGCCAACGCCCGGGCCTTCTCGCGCGTGGTGTCCTCCGGTGCAGCGAAACCTCCGGCAGATCTGCCGGAGGTTTTACCCATCAGCACGTTGAAACGCTTTCTTGCATTGCAAGAAGAACGCGCTCGGCTTCGTCCAACCTGTCGTCGAGAGCAGCGGCCAGCGGTGCCCAGCTTCGTTCGGTTTCAAGTAGGCGCTCGACATTTGCGACAAACGGCCAACCCTTGATGCAGTACCAGTCCCCGCCTCTTTGCATACCGACTTGAAGGATTCTCTCAGCGGCAAACTGCCGCCGAAAGTTGAGGTCACTACGGAACCTCTTTAGCGACATCAACGCTTTAGCTACGGGAATCTCGCCGCTGGTCGCACGTGCCAGCTGGGTCTCCCAGCCGTGGTGGCCTCTGAGAAGGCTCCGATAGTCGGCGCAAGCCTCAGCGGCCTTCTCTTCGGTGTACGTGGTGACTGGGTCGGCCCAATGGCCCCCCAGGGTGTTCTGAACCTTGCGGATACGGTCGGTGACCTCCTCGAGCTTTGCCAGGAGGAGTTTCCCCTCCTCGGACTGCTCGAGCGTAAAAGGACGCAGGTTGATAACTTCGGACACGTCATGACCCCTTTCGGTCGTGGCCGGTCCCCGGGCAGTCCACACTGCGCCGGGGACACCTTGTTTTCTTCCGCTCAGTATCCTCGCCCCGGAAGCAGTTGTCAACTATCCTCGGCGAGTGATGGACCTCATCACCGTGACTGACATTGCCGAGCTGCTCGACATGACCCGGGCCGGCGCTCACAAGCTCATCAAGCGTGAGAGCACCTTCCCCGCCCCCGTCGCCGTCCTGACCGGGCGCACCCGCGTGTGGGAGCGGGAAGACGTCGAGCGCTGGGCACGAGAGACGGGGAGGATCAAGTGAACGAAGATGCGGCGATTGCGAAGATGTGGGAACTGCTCGAACGAACCGACCGCAATGAAGACGAGCAGCGAGTGTTAGAGGCTTTGCTTGCCACTCCTGTCACGGTCCCCTTGGCCGGCAAGGTGCCCATGGGCCAAATCACCCTGGAGCAGTGGGGTTTGATGAGGACCCCGCTCCAAGCCGACCTCGACCAGCTTGCGGCCGAACTCAGTGAGTTGGAGAGCTTAGAGCAGCACCTGCTCGAAGATGAACAGGGAACCACCGATGCCACGTAGGCGATCATTCACGAGCAGCCTCTATAGGGCCGCAAGAGCGAGCAACAACCTGAGGGCCGCCAGTCGTGGCCCTGGGGCCTATGCCAAGCGCGTCGCCCGGCGCAAGGCCGACGGCCAGTCGATGAGAGCGACTGGGCGCCTACTGAGGTGGTTCGGGCTCAAGTAGGGGGCAATAGATACACCGACGTCATTACGTCACTGTGACGCTTTCGCTATCCTCTAGCCGTGCCCGACTTCAGCGTGCTCGCCGACAGACCGTGGGCGGACGGACTCCCCCCGGATCTCGGAGAGCTCCTAGAGCGGCCCGCCTGGCAAGCGCAGGCCGCGTGCAGGGGCATGGATGCGGACCTGTTCTTCCCTGAGCCCACAGCCGACCAGACAGTGGCGAAGAGCCTCTGCGCCGGCTGCCTCGTGCGGGCGGAGTGCCTAGCCTTCGGCCTGAGGGAGGGCGAAGGCATCTGGGGTGGTCAGAACGGTCGGGACAGGTGCAGGCTGCGGACAGCGGGGCGGCGTTCCGCGGCGTAGCGGTCACACCCGGCCCGTAGGGCCTCGGGGGCCGTGGACGGCTTAAGCGGCGGCGAACTCTACTGGGACGCCGACCGTGCGCTCGTTATCCGTACGAACGTCCGAGATGCGGAGCGCAAAAGCATCGTCTGGGTTAGGAACGAAAACGGGAAAGGGTAGCGTCGCAAGTGCGACCAGGGTCATAAGCACCTGGTCGGAGACTTCAAACCGGTCCAGACCTTTGAGATCGAGCATCCGATTGGCGCCTAACACTTCCACACCACAGAGAGCGCCTGTCGCATCGAGGTCAGCAATTACTCCGTCCGACACCTCGTACTGCGATGCAGGCTTAGCCTCGGTGATGTACACGTAGAAGGCGTTTGCATTGGCATCAAACGTCCAGCGCATTGCTTCGCGGCTCCTATCTCTTCCAAACGCTAATGACCAGATCTAAGTCGGCAGCAGAGCATACGATCTGTATCCTTCTGCCACCAGTGGCTATGCCCTCAATGACCACGTTACCTGGGCCGGAACCGGGGACGGGTGCGCCCACGCGGTGTCTCATCGCAGTCTCAACGTCCTCTTCGGTGACATCGCGACGCTCCATTTGCTCACGAGCGTGATCGGTGAACCGCACCTGGTCAAGCGTCCAGCAGAATCTTGAGCGGCAATCTGACGAGGTTAATGTCGTCGACGGTCATCTCAACCCAATGGAGTCCCTCTTGTTGGATTGGGAACGGCAGCGGAAAAATCGTGTTAACGCCCACGGCCAGTTCGGGATGAGGACTGGCCGTTATCCCTTGGGGCGGCCGTATCAACTGCAGCTGAGCGCGGGCTAGCTCCGGGCCGCTGTCATGGGACACCGTGACGACGATGAGATGGTCCTGGAGAAGTTCCGCTTCGCTGAAACCGACTCGCCCAGCGAACCAGACATGAGCCACCGCGGGCAGAGACTTAACCTTCAGGATGCTGATGAAGCCGCCGAGGATCGATGCGAGGCCTTGGTACTCGCGAGCAGCGTCGCACAATAGGGCGCCCTGGAGTGTCGGCACTTCGGCTCAACCTCCCCTTTGATCGTTAGCGGCGCCGTAGGTGTCCGGCGCTTGGTCCTTCAGGTGGGCCATTGGGGCCTCCTCTGTCCGCGGTTGTCCGCAAGACACCGCAAAGCAACGCTATCTGATGAGAACTACTGAAGTGTATTTCAGCAGGTCAGATGGCATATCGGTTGGTAGGGGAGCGGGCGGCATAGCCTTCACACGGCTGAGGTCGGAGGTTCGAGTCCTCTAGCGCCCACCCAGTTCGGTCGGCGCTAGGAGGACGGAGGGGTCGGAGCGGCGCCTAACCCGAACGGCCCGCCCGCCCGACTGGGTGGACCTGCGGTCTGGCTTTGGTCCCCTGGCCCAATTCCCCTTATCTCACAATACTTTTCGCCTAAATAACCCGAACATAACCCGAACAAACGGCCCTGGCCCGGCGTCGCTGCCGGGAGGGTGGCCCTGTCGGCTCGGGCACAGCCTGGCTGGTGAGGGGGCACCCCTAGCTCGGGCGCTGGGCCGTCTTCCTCCGGCGTTCAGGGGCCCGACGGGTGACGATAGCCGGGCGCCGGCTCTGACCAGGGCCTTCGCTCAGGAGGTGTGTTGCAGGCGCCAGGAGGGCCGTGGAGGCGTCGTGCCTGGTCAGATGGTCGGCCCTAGGCCCGCTGACGGAGCCGACGCGGCGGCCCGGCCGGCACCTGGGCACCCTGCGCCCGGAGGCTCGACCTGCTCCACCAGGTGGTCGAGGTTGCGGTGGCCACGCACAGGTCGTTACCAGGGCTTTCGCTCAGGACCCCTCCCTGCTGTAGGCGCTGCAAGGCCCCTAGGAGCCGTCGTACCTGGTCAGACGGGGTAGCCCGACGGGTCCTAACGGCCTCGGCCGGCTCAGCACTCCCGCTTGGGCCGGCGCCTGGTGGCTAATGGTCGGCCTGTGACTACACTCCGGTCCCAAGGAGGGACCGCTCAATGAAGAGGTCTGGAAGCATCCTCGTAGCCGCGGCCTTCGGAATCGCTACCTTGGTCCCCGCCCAGCAGGCCAGCGCTGCGGCAATCTACGAGCCCGCGATTATCTCGCTCAGCGTCACGCCCAAGGTCCTGCCAGATACGGGCGGCAATATCACAATCACAGCCAGCCTTAGGGGAGGCGAGACCTGCTCCCTCTTCGCCACCTACGCGCCGGTCAAACCTCCGCAAACGGTCAAGCCCTGCAAGACCGCCTTTAGCGCCACGCTCCACGCTTCTCCGGTCCTCTACGAAACTAACATCCGTTTAGAGTTCTACGTGCGTTGGGCGCCTGCCTATGCTGCCCAAGGTGCATCAGCACCACTCCAACCGAGGATCCTCACGGTTGATGAGCTCTCCACTCCAATTGGCAGCCCCAACCCGGAGATCTTGACGTTCAACGCCACGCCCAGGACCGTGCCATACGGCGGTGGCAACATCACAGTAAGCGCGTCGCTGAAGGGAGGGCAGACTTGCCGGCTGATCGTGACAGCGCCGCGAACACTCGGGTATGAGCTAGGGGGCTTGACCTCGCAGCCGTGTGGGACGGCATACGGCAACGTGGTGCATGTCTTCCAGAACTACGAATTCGGCGGCCGGGCCGCCATCCATGTCGAACTCGTGGTTCACGGTAGTGGCGTGAAGACAGCCTCCCGTTCACTCATTGCTTACTCACTGGGCAAGCCCCTGAGCGCCGCCCCTTTGCCGCCCGAGCTATTCATAACGCTAGGACCTTCGTTTACGACAAGAGCCACGTCCCCCGCTAATGGCGGTCGCGTGCTGGACGTCACTTTCAGCTTCACCGCTTATGCCATGGAGAACAGGCACAGTGTTGCCGCCCCCGGCCACATCGTCTTTCAGGTAACTGGCCCATGCCGTGCCCCCGGAGGCGTCTGCGTGGAGGGGGACCAGGGCGTCGTCGTGGGCGGCTCCGTGACCAATGGCAAGGTTACCTTCGGTTTCTGGACAACCGCCCCCCCTGGCGGCGCAGGGTACAACTTTGTCGCCCCCCCCGGACCCAGGACATTAGAGGCCATTTATATGAGTGGAGCAGCCATCGCCAAGGCCACCAGGACCTACGACATACCCGGCCTTGATTGACAAAGGATGGGTCGCGGAGCTGTGGTGCTCACAGGGGTCACACCGACGGCCCCCTTAGTTACTTGGCCATTTGGCTAATGCCTTGGGCCAGAACGCGAGCTGCGTCGGGCTGTGAAGTCTGTAGCCTCAGGCGCCAAGACGTGCCGGCCGACAATCTCAATTCGCCGTACTCCATTATCGGTAGCTGCCTGTTGTCCCTGTACCGCTTGTCAGGTCCGCCACTCACATTGACGTATCTCCAGGTGGTCCCCACTTTGTGAGCGTCCTTCGGCACCCGCTCTGCTTCAATGAAACGCTCAGGATCAAAGCGCACCGCGATGGTCGCGTAGGGCAGCTCGACAAACTGCCGCCCGGACGCTACAAGAACTCGGTCTGGTAGGAAATGCACAGTCATAGACCCGGCAGCGATGCTTGGGACAATGATGTTGGTGGCGAGCTGTTTCGGGCCGACAGTACCTAGCCGGGCCGGCGCCCGGTGAACTGTTTCTGATGCGCCAGAGTTAGCTTTGCGTCGTTGGGTCGTGGCCAAGCGAGCGCTTTCGGTGATGTACCAGCAGCCGGCGCATTGCTGGAGCTGAGCAAACGCCCCGACCAGGTGCTCGAACTTTTGGGCATGGTGGTCTTCAACGTCGTAGAACACGGCCACTGTTGTGCGGGCTCGGAACCTCGCCCGCAACCACAGGGCGAGCGGGATGGTCACTACGGGCAGGTAAAGGAGCGTGGTCACGAACCGGTGCTGGCGCCGCCGAGCAGCCGTGTTCATGTGGGCGACGAGGTCACTCGGGTGCGCCGGCGCGAGTTCCATCACAGCGAGCTTGGTGTCAGCCTCGGGAGCTGCTTGGACGAGTTGAGCTTGTGGAGCGGCCGACCGCGGCTGCGCTGACGGGCGCCTCGGTTTTGTTGAGAGGGTCTTGCGGTAGTAGACGCCGTCACGACCCATACGGACGTAGGCACCCTGCGGACCCTTGCCCACCCGCATCCCAGGGACGCCACCCGATACGCTCAGGCCCGTCTTGTTCAGGTTGATGCGGAGTGGACCGGCTTTGACTAGGTTCTTCCGCAGATAAAACGACATGCCACCCCCCCCCGACCTGCGAGAACGAGCCTCTCTCAGGCCCGGAGCGTAGGTACGGGCGGCGGTGCTGTCAATTTCTACCATTAGCCGAAGAGGAGGAACCGTGAGCAAGTCGACCACCGCTCGCAGAGCGATGCTGTCCCTTTCGGCGGCCGCCGTAGGTCTAGCTACTCTTCCCCCCGCCGTCACGGCCAACGCCGTCCCTCCGCCTGTCGCTCCCAAGCTCACCGCCATCGCCATTGCAACGGACCTTCAGGCCGGAGGCCTGCCGCTCACCGACCTCATCGAGGGACCGACGTACAAGACTGGCGCGACGTACACGTGGTCTCAGGCGTATTTCCGGGACCTCCGAGTCGTGAGGGGTGCCCAGGATCCGGGACCTCAGCCCCTCTGCTCGGCCCAAGCACCATCGGAGGCCACAGATATATCTTGCGGCGGCGACATTTACGTCTGGACAAGTCACACGTTGGCCGCGTCCTCGGCTAGGACGACGTGCGGCGGGTTTAGGTACCGCTTTGTGGCCGGCGAGGTGTCCTTGGCGGTGTCCTGGTATCTCTCCTCCCGGCTCACCGTCGCTCAGGCCATGACGTACAAGAGGCCACTGGCGGCCATCGTGGGCGGTCCGGCGACGTTTTTCGGGCCATGCCCACGCCCGCCCAAACCAGAACTGTGACGGCCTCAGAGCGAAACGACGCCGGCATACCTGAGCCCACGACGGCAGGAGCACGTGGTTACCTGCATGGTTTCGTCAAGAACCGTCATGTGGGCGCACCGCCGGCCGCTGGCAAGAGAGCGGCGGCGATCTGATCTTCCAGGGCGGCCACGTCGGTCTCGCGCACTACGACCGGGACAGTGGACGGATAACCTCGCTGCCTCAGCCATTCCCGCACCGGCCCGCGCCGGTCGTCCGGGAGCTGGCGCAGGGCAGCGTTCAGGCCCTCCACGACGGAGCGGCCCTTCTCCTCGTTGGGATAGCCAGCGGCCTCCTACCACGGGCGCTGGTGCTCGTGCTCCGGCCGATGGTCTGCCTCCACGCTCCCGGCGTCGCCGTCGTCTTTGGCGTCAGAAACGGCCAGCAGTTGCAACAGGGCGTACTTGTAAGCCTGGGTCATGGCCTTGTTGGCGCCCTTGTCCGCCCCGCCCCGCCCGATGGCGAGGATGGGACCGACCTCGATGCGGTCATCGGGGCCGCCGGGGCCATAGGCGGTGTAGCTCACTAATAGCCGGGTGTCAGTCCACGGCTTGCTGCCCACCTCGACGTGCTCGACCTCGTGGGCTTGCACGCTGGGGACGAGCAGCACCCCGTAGCGGGCAAAGAGCGGCTGTACCTCTCGGGTAATCGCCTCGATGCCGCGATAGGCGTAGCCCCCTTGCTCAGGCTTGGCCCGCTCGTCCTTGCCGATGCCGGGAAGCTCGGCCATGACCCTGTTCAGGGCTTCGATGACGTTTGCCGCTCCCCCGGCTCGGGGGGAGCCCTCGCTCGTAGTGGTGTTGGTCAAGTGCTGCTCTCCTTCGGGCGTAGGCCGGCGCGACGCCGGGCCGTTGGTCGTGGCCATCTCAGAACTCCTCCTCGTCGCCCCAGCCCTCTCGGGGCTGATAGGCCGTGGTCGCCGGGACGCGCCGCTCCGTCCGGTGCGTGGTGAGGGTGGCGAAGGCCATGCTGGCGCCCACGTCCTCGGCGACGAGCTTCCAGCCGGAGCGTTTGGTGCCGTCCTTGGACGTCCAGTGCTCCTCCTCGAAGCGGCCCTTGGCCACCACCCGGTCGCCCTTGTGGAGCGACTCGGCGGCGTTCTCGGCGAGCTGGCCGAAGCAGACCACCGAGAAGAACTCGGGCTCGCCTTCTTGCCAGGTGCCGTCCTCGGCCCGGGTGCGCTGGTTGACGGCAACGCTGAACCGGCACCAGGGCCGGCCGGCGGCCGAGTAAGAAAGCTCGGGCTCCTGGGCGATGTTGCCGCTTATGGCCAGGGTGGCGGCGGCTAGGTCAGTGGTTACGGTGGTCATTTGCCTGTCCTTTCATCGGGTTCGGTCATCGGAAAAGGGCCTCCTGAGTGGCGCCGGCTGGCCGGTCGTGGTCAACCCAGTCGGCCATGGCACAGTCCCGGCACAGCAGGCGCACCCGCCAGGTGCGCAGCCGGCGCAGGCCTTTCACGGAGCGGTACTCGACCCGCAGCTCAACCTGCTCATCGGCGGAGCGCAGCACGGCGCCGCAGCGCCCGCAGGCACCGGTCATGAGGCGATCACCCCCGCCTGCTTCAGGCGCCGGGCGGCGAAGGCGGCATCGAGGAGGTCGGACACCTCACCCCTGGTGAGGGCGTGGGCCACTTCGGCCCCCGGCACCCGCAACCGGCGCAGCGTGGCTACCTGCTTGTCCGAAGCGGGCAGCCTGCGCCACTTCGCCTTGACGTCGACCAGGCGGGTGGCCTGATGGCCCCAGACGAGCTGCTCGGCCATGGCCGTGGCCTGGTCGGTGCGCAGGCACGTCCCGAGCGTTACCGCCTCCCCTTCGACCGGCAGGTGGTAGGCGGCGAAAGTGTCGGCCCCGTCGGCTAAGAGCACCACGTGGCCGCCCGAACCGATGCCGAGCACATAGGTGGGCACCGCCCCCGGCAGTGTGAGCCAGCGGAGCGCCTGGCGGCCGAAAAGGTCTATGTCCTCGGCGACCAAACGACCGTGTTCGGCCAGGAGGGCTTGTAGGCGCTCCCGGCGGCGCTTGTCGGCCAGGGCCGACCGCAGCAGGCTGGCGCCGTCTTTCAGGTGGTCAAGGCCGACCAGGGACCCAAGCGACACGGGCTCGAGGTGAGCGAGGTTGTGCCGCTCAGAGGTGCCCGCCAGGTCGAGGACGAGACAGTCGTCTTTGCCCGGTGCCAGGCGGGAGCCACGCCCGACCATTTGCGCATAGAGGAGGCTGGACAGGGTGGGCCGGGCGATGACGATGCACGATGTATGCGGCAGGTCCACGCCTTCGGTCAGCACGGCGCAATTGACGAGCACGTGCGTTTTACCCTTGCGGTAGCGGGCGAGCATGGCCCGGCGCTCCTCGGGGGCGGTTGTGCCGTCCAGTGCCTCGGCCCTGGCACCCTTTTGGCGCAGGGCCTTTGCGGTGGCGTGGGCCAGCTCGACGCCGGCCGTAAAGACGAGGCTTGGCCGGCCCTGTGCGTGCTCGGCCCAGGCGGCGGCCACGGCCTCGGGTGCGTCGGCGTCGCCGAGTGCCCGGGCCAGGTCGGCCTCCACGTAATCGCCGGCCTTGGTGCGCACCCGGTCGAGGTCGAGGTCGATGCCGACCCGCCGGCCGGCCAGGTCGCACAACCAGCCTTCGGCGATCATGTCCACCAGGTCCCGGGAATAGACCGGGTCGCCGAAAAGCTCCCGCATGCCCTTGCGTCCCGGGGTCGCCGTCAGGCCGAGCACGAAGGTTGCATAGTCCAGGTCGGCCAGGAGCGCCTTGTAGGACGCCGCCGGGGTATGGTGCGCCTCGTCTATCACGACGGTGGAGAACGGCCCAGCCTCGGCCTGAGCGGCGAGCAGGCGCTCTCTGCGGGACTTGCGGGCGAGGGTCTGCACCGACGCCAGCACCACTCCGGCCATTACCTCGTCCCGGTCCGCCTTTACCAGGCCGATGTCTGCGGCCGCCAGGCCGGCGCCGACGAGCTTGTCGCCGGCCTGGCCGAGCAGCTCGTCCCGGTGGGCCACCACGAGCGCCCGGCCTCCACGGCGTCGGATTGCCTCAGCAAATACAACGGTTTTCCCGGTCCCGGTAGGCAGCACCACGAGCGCACGGCGCAGGGCGGACGGCGCCGCCTTGTCGATGGCGTCGAGAGCGTCGAGCTGGTAGCAACGGAGGTCGGGGCGTGCCATCAGAAGACGGCCTCCGGTGCGAGGTCTGCGAAGCGGGCCAGGGTGGGCAGCCACGCCAGGCGGACCATGCCGGTCGGCCCGTTGCGGTTCTTGGCGATGATGACTTCCGCCGTCCCCTGGTCGGAGGAGCCCGGGTTGTAAACCTCGTCCCGGTACAGGAACAGCACCACGTCGGCGTGCTGTTCGATGGCGCCCGACTCCCTGAGGTCCGACAGCATCGGCCGTTTGTCGGCCCGGCCCTCGCAGCCCCGGTTGAGCTGGGACAGGGCGATGACGACGCAGCCCAGGTCCCGGGCCAGTGTTTTGAGCGCCCACGCCGTTTCGGACACCTCCAACTCTCTGCGTTCCTTCTTTGCCTGCGGGGTGAGCAAGCCCAAATAGTCCACGACGACCAACCCGAGGCCGTGCTGGGCTTTCATTGCCTTGGCTTTGAGGCGGACTTCGCCTGGCGTGGGCGCCGCCTTGTCCATGATCTGGAAGGGGGTCGAGGTGAGGGCCTGGCGTGCCCGCTCCAGCCGGCCCCACTGCTGTTCGCTGAGCCGACCGAGGCGGACGTCCTCGCCCGGTATGTCGGTCACCATCGACGCCACCCGGCCGAAAATCTCGACGGTGCCCATCTCGGCCGAGACGAACATCGTCGGCACATCATGGAGAGCGTTATCAATGGCGGCCCCGAGGCCCCAGGCCGTCTTGCCCATTGAAGGCCGGGCACCGACCACCACGAAGGAACCGGGGGGCAGGCCACGCAGGTGGTGGTCGAGATCACGGTGCCCGGTGGACAGACCGACAATGCCGGAGCCGCCGTGGGCGGCCGCTGTCTTCGCCGCTTCGGTGACCAGGGCCATGCCGGCGCCGGCTGTGACCACCTGGTCCTGGGCATCGAAATCGCCCTGGGCGGCCACCAGGGCCGCTTCGGCTTGGGCGAAAGTGCTCTCGCTGGTCTGGGTCGGGTCCAGCGCTTTGATAGCCACGTCCTGGCCGTAACCGGCCAGGCGCCGTTTGCGAGCGGCTTCGGCCACTATTCCGGCGTGCGTCCGGGCCGAGGTCTCGCTAGCCAGTCCAGCGGCACACAAAGTGGCCAGGTCCTCAAGCTCGATGCCCTCGGCCAGTCCCAACCGGCGCAATTGGTCGAGCACGGTAATGGGGTCGATCACCTCACCCCGGTCATCGAGATCGCACAGCGCCACGAAGACATGGGCGTGGCTCGGTCGGTAGAAATCCTCAGCCCGTACCAGTTCCCGCACTTCGCCCCGGCCGATGGCGGAGAGGAACATCTGGGCAAGCACCATCGCCTCAGCGGCGAGGTCGTGGGGGGGTACCTGTTCGGCCTTGCGTGGTAGCGAGGTCATGCGCTCACCCCAACCTCTTTCTCGGGAAGACTTTCTTCCCTGGCCGGTTCGGGGGCAGCCTTCAGGGCGGCGCCGAAGGCAATAAGGGCCACCTGGCTGAGCGCAGCGTCGTGCTCCGTCCTTAGCTCGCTTTCGGCGCCGCCTATCCCGAGCTGGCCGATGCGGACCATCCCGCCCAGGCGGGCACCCCATCTCCGTGCCCCTTCCCGGGCCGACGCCGCAGTCTCGGCCGCCTCGGTGGCCATTGCCGGCGCCAGCGCTCCGAGACGGGAAACCAGGATGCCGACAGGGCTGCGCCCTTTGACCGGGCCGTCAGCGGCGAGCTTCTCGGCCAAGACTTCCGGGGTTATGCCCGGTACGGCAAGGCAATTCGCTAGGACGGACGCCAGTTTTTTAGAGCGCCTGAGAACACCCAGGGCCTCCCCAGGAGTGCCGGGCAAAGCGGCCAGAAGGTTGAGCGCTCGGTCGAGGTCGCCGCGATCGGCCGGAACTGCCGGCGCCGGGGTAGGGGCCGAGGCCACCGGCTTGGCGGCCCTCGCCGCAGCCATGCGGCAGCGGTCGGAGCACCACCGCCTGCCCGCTCGGCCGGCCAGCTTCGCACCACAGCCGGCGCAGTAGTGCACCGGTTGGCCCTCGGCGACGGCTACAGCGAGCCTGGCGACCGTCGAGCGCCGTGGCGTGCGACCGGCCGCTATGTACTCGGCGGTACGGGCTGGGACGCCATGCCGAGCCAGCTCGGCGCTACCCATGGCGACAGCCTCCCCCAGCAGTTTTTCCGCGTCCTCAGCCTGTCCGTAGACCACGGGGTCATCGGCAGCCAGTTCCCCGGCCGCCTCGCCCGAACGGCCCACCAACTCGATGAGGGCCGGGTGCGAGCGCACGGGCAGGACGTGACGGAAGCCACGAGGTGGCCCACCCACGGTCGGGTCGTACTCACCGAGCCAGTCAGCCAGCTTGTCCCGAATGGTGGCGCAGTAGAACTCCCGGAGCCTCACGTCCTTGGGGAGCTGAGGCGTCCTCGACCGAAGCTCCGTACCGTCGGGCAATGGCACCGCCACCCGGCAGGGCTGGCCGTCTGCCCACCAGTCCCGCTCCTGCCAAGTGGCTTGGTCTTGGCCATGGGCGAGGCAAACAGGACTGTCACCGTCGAAGTCTCCGGCAGTGAAGTAGCGGGCAAAAGGCGGGATGCCCTCGTCTGCAACAGCAGCCCGTACCCGCCTCACGTCGGCCATGGTGGTGGCCCTCTCAGGCCGCAGAGCTAGTTGGTCGGCCCAAGCAGGTAGGTCATCGGGCACCCGAAGAGGAGCGCCCACGCCCCTTTTCACGGCATCAGCGAGTAACGGTCCCTCTAGTTCAGCAGACCAGGCAAGGCGTCCATCGGGTAGGCGCTGGTTGGTCCCCGACGGGTCGATGAAGTGGTCGCCGAGACTTGTGTCGCTGGAGCGCACCAGGCGGAAACGGCCTTCCTCTTCCCGTCCGAGCAGTACCTTGTTGAGCCCGACGACGAGCCCGACCGTGGGAAGGTCAAGACTCCCCTCCTCGCCCTTCCATGCCTCCCCGCCGTCTGGGTGGAGAAGCGTGTCGAAGCGCCGAAGGATCGCCCGCAGCTGTTCATGGCTGAGCAGGCGGACCGCCTCCTGGCCACGGGGAAGTTGACGGGGACCACCGGGGCAGTGCTCCAGGCGGGCCTCGGGAGCGGCGGCGAGCACGAGGCAGTCGGTCAGGACGGCGGCGACCGTGCCGCCGGCAGCCTCCACATCGTGCTGCGCCATGCCGATGATCGCCCGGCAGGCGGCAGGGATGGCGGAGGCGATGTGCCACAGCGTCAACGGCCCAGCCCGGTCCACCCTGCGGCCTCTCTTCGCCAACCTTTCGCCTTCGGGGCCGAAGGCCACCGACTCCTGCGGCGAGGCGACCTGGCGTTGGTCGACCCGGGCGAAGATGCCCCACGCCCCGGAGACACTCAGAACTTTCGCCTGCGACTCCCGGCGCCAGCGAGGGAGGTCGTCCTCGATCTCGTGGGCGAGCTGGCGTTCCCGACAGAGGGCTTGGCCGTAATCGCCAGCGGCGAGGCCGCACTCTTGTCCACTTGGCAGCCGTGGAGGACGGAGCCCAGGGGCGGTGCCTACCGCCAGAACCCGGAAGGCAGAGAGGATCCTCTTGGGGAGCTTCCCGGCGAGGGCCGGCCGCACCAGGTCAGCAGCGTGGTACCAGAGGGAGCCCCCGGCTAGGTCGAGCGGAGCAGTGACGGAGCGCCACCGCTCCCCGGCTTCCCGTACGCAGGGCAGCAGCTCGCCGTGAGGCTCGACCTGGACGAAGAGACCGCCGGTCTTGGCCCACCACTCCCGGTCGTCCAGGCGGTCACGGAAACCCTCTGGAGCGAACAGGGCCTCGACCTCCTCAACGGCAACGACCTCCACGTCGAAGTGGTCGGCGGCCAGGTGCGGGGTCAGGCCCAAAAGGCTGAACATGGCGGGATAGGTCCCGTTCAGGTCGGCCATCGCCATGGGCATGGGAGTACCCACGAGGAGGGCCTCGACCCGGCCCCCGTGGAAGGCTGAGGCGCAGGCACCCAATACCCATCGGGGCAGCGTGGCGGTGCTCTCGGCAGGTGCCCGCACCCCGGCACGCCTGAGCGCAGCGGTGATGATCGAACCGGCGCTCCAGCAGCTCTGGGGAGCCACGCCAGGAGCAACCTCGGCGAGGTCGGCCAGCATCAACTGATAGGTCTCGACCATGGTCAGCGCCTCGGCCACCGCTTGGTCGAGGGGGTCGGACACATCAGGCCAGGCGACGCCGAAGGACTTGGCCAAGGCGGCGGCCGAACTGGCATCAGCGCCCAAGGCAGTCCCCAGCACTTGCATGTCGATGATGTGGCCACCCCGGCGAGTGCGCCTGGTCTTGCGCCCCTGGGCTGGAGGCTGCCAGGCGACGAACGCTCCGCCGTCGTCGCCTCCACGAGGCAGCACCCGCAACCGGGCGTAAAACCAGGAATCCCTGTGCTGGCCGGTTTTCTTGCTCGGTGCCCCGCAGCCCGCCAGGCCCACCGACAGGCCCCCGGCCCGAGCCGGCCTCACTGCGGTCGAAAGGCGCCGAGCGGTCGTGGTGGCCCCGTACAGCAAGAGCGGGTCCCGGCCGTTCCAACACCGTTTGCTGACTGAGCGGCCGAACTGTCCCAGGGCCACGTCGGCCGGAAGGATGCTCAGCCCAGGGCCGACGGCCACCAGGTCCGGTGCCCACAAACCGTCCTGGTCCTCGGCGGCGAGAGGAGCGAGCATGATCTCCACTGGCCGGCCGTCGTCCACGGCGATGCGGACCGCCCATGCCGAGCTGGTGTAGACGAACTGGAGCCGACGGCGGTCGGGTTGCGGCTTCGGTGCCGGGTCAGGGTCCCGGGGCGCCGTGGCGACGCGCTGACGGAGACGCAGCGGGCCGACAGCCTCGACCAGATGTGCGGCGCCGCTCACTTCACGGCCTCCTGCTGACGCAGCCCACGACCGACTTCGCCGAGCACGTCGGCGACTGACGCCAGGAACTCGCCGGGCAACGTGATGTCGCCCTGACGGTCCCAGGCCAGCCACCCGAAAGCGCAGGCGACGCGACCGACGATCACGCCCGGGGTCGCCTCCATGGGGCCGTCCAAGCCGGCGGCTTTGAGCACAGCGTGCACGCCGAGCTGGTGGTCGTCGGGCGAGCACAGAGGTATGAGCAGCTCGGGCTGGACGTACCGGCCATCGGCACCACGGCCCAACAGATGGTGGAGCTGGACCGGGCCGGGGTTGGTACAGCGGTGGCTGGGCACGGCACAGCGCAGCTCGCGGGAGGCGGTCAAGCTGCCCGCCTTTGGCGACGGACGTAGAACGGTTCGGCCGGCGGACCGCTGACGGTCCACAAGGCCCGGACCGCCCTGGGGTCAGCCTCAAGCTCTGCGTCGCCGACCGTGCGCACCCGGCGCCGCCACTTGGCGGCGAACTCCTGGTCGGTCATCCCGCCGGCCAGCAGCTCCCGGGTGTCACGGGAGTAGGTCCCGAGACGGGAGGCTTCCCTCCGGGTCGTGGCCTCGACGGACTGTATGCCCTGGGTCGTGCTGATCCCCGACCAGGTTGTTGTCGGCGCCGGGACGTGGCCCGTGTGCTCCTTGGGGAGATGGGCTCCGGCCTCGTAGAAGCGCTCGGCACGACGAGCCCGCTCAGCTGGAGACAGGGAGCGTGGACCGCCGAAGGCGCCGACCCACCGGCGCCTGGTGCCGGGAGCGAGCCGGGACCAGTCGCGAGGGGCGGCGGAGCGACGGAGAGGCTGCTCAGCCGACGGCATCGCAGTGCTTCCCGGACGGCGGCGTTATGCGATGGCCGGCGTCGGGTAGCATGCGGGTGACTGGTCCGCGTGTTTTGACGCCGGGAGCGCTGCGAGGGGCGACCTTCGCAGCGTTCTTTGTTTCCGAGGGATGTTCAACAACCTGCGCCTCGACCGGCTCCGCCCTGCTAAGTGAAGCACGGAGACCGATGGCACTCGCTTCTGCCAACACCGTGGGCAATCCCTCGGCCAACAGCTCCGCCATGACGGCGTCGAGAGTCTGGCCCGATGCTTCCGCACGACGGCTAACAGCATCGACCATCTCGCGGCGGAGCCGCAGCACGGTACGGGTGGTGGCCATCTCGTTCACCGGTGGGGCTCCAGGACTTTTTCCAGGGCCATTTCCGCGACCTTGCTGGGACCGGTGCCGGCGCCCAGCACATAGGCGGCGAAGTCCAGGACGCTGGCGAAACCCTTCGGCAGCCGAAAGGAGACCTTGACGACCTCGGGACGATCAGCCGGGGGCAGCTCCTTGAGCATGTACTCATGGAACAACCCCCCTTTTCCCGAAAGGCGGTAGCTACCGCCTTGCCCCGGTGTAAAGGTGGTATGCTCAGGTATGGCCAAGAACCTGCCAGGTGGCGTGAGCCGAACCTCTCCAGTCGCCATAACCTGGGCTGACCTGCTCAAAAAAGCGGGTGTCACATTGTCCGGGCGTACCGTCACACCCCGGGCTATCGAAGACCTAAAGGGGCTCGCCCCGCCCCGGGATGCTCCACCGGAGCATGTCATCGCGCACTTCGCCCAACTCGACGCCTTGGGCTACGGCCCCGGCTGCGATCCCAACCACATCGCCCGCGTCATGCTCACCCGCGGCTTCCCCCGAGAGCCGGCAAGGCTGGCGATCCGACGGGGGATGACCGGGGGTGACCCCGAGGCCAGCGCTCCGCTGACCCATCAAACGCTCACTCAGCTAGTAATGGCGATGGGAGGAACCGAGGCAGTCGTCCCCGACGTCACCAAGGCGTGGCAACAAGTGGAGTGGGTGGCCGGCGTGGTCGACCGACTCGCGTCCATGACAGTGATAGGTGGCCGACTCGATTCGTACGGGCACACAGTTGGCCCACAAGAGGAAACACCCGACCAGCGCCGTCATGCCATCGCGAACATGTTCGTCTCGGCCGTCGTAGGGGACGAACTGGAAGACACCACGCCACTGTCGGACCTTGAGGTCCTGTATGACGCTAAGGGGAAGGTGCGGCATGACGAACGGGGCCACTACTGGCCTGCCCCGACCTCCCCCGAAGAGGAGGACCAGCAACGGGGCCGGCTGGAAACTATAGCCCGGGTAGTGGCCAACGACGACGTACTCCAAGTGCTCGCTACGGCCCCACTTACCGACCTGGCTGAGGCGGCAGCCGCGTCACGTTCAACAGCTAGGACATGGCGCAGGCTCGGCGGGAAGAGCGATGATCCTGAATCGGTAGACGACGATGCGGCAATGCTTGCCCCAATCGCACTTCTAGTAGGACAAAAGAACTGGCCCAAGGACGGCGCCGGCTCCACGGCAAAAACCCCCGTCAGCGAGGCGCCTTCCCCGAGCGTAAGTTAGCACCACCACATAAAGGTGTGCCCGGCGCTGCGTAAACAGCCCGGGCACTGGCCCAGGAGGTAGAAGCTCCATGGACAAATCAGAGGCTACTCACGCCGTCGGCGAACTAACGGAGTGCCCCCGATGACCGCCTTATCGGCCGAGGACGTGGCCGACATCTTGGAGGGGGTCAGGGTCACCTATGCCGCCCCCGGTAGTGCCCGTGTCGTGGTCGCCGATGGCTTCGGGGTGCGGGTCGGCGTCGAGCGAGGAGCGCTGGAGGTGACCGACGGCATAGGCCAGGACCGGCGCACCCGTCGCTTCGAGGTGGTGGCCCCGCCCGAGCGGGTAGTGGTGACCGGCGATGGTGCCTTCACGACCCAGGGATTGGCCTGGTGCCACAGCCAGGGCACGGCCGTGGTGGTGATCTCCCGGGGCGATGTATTGCTGGCCGCTTCCCGGCCGGGGCGCAACGACCCTCGGGTGCGACGGGCACAAGCACTTGCTCTCGGCGCACCAGCCGGGCTGGCGGTGGTGCGCCGCCTGCTCGGGGCCAAGCTGGCCGGCCAGGCCAAGGTGCTCCGGGACATCTTCGGTGACCTGAGCGCCGCCGACACCGTGAGCGACCTGGCCGCAGGCGTGGAAGTGGCAAAGGACGTGGACGAGGCGAGGCAGCTGGAGGCGGCCGGCGCCGCCGCGTACTTCTCGACCTGGGCGGACCACCCCGCTACCGCCGTGCGCTTCGTGGCTGCCGACCGCCGCAGGGTCCCCCCGCACTGGTGCGTGTTCGACAGCCGGCGGAGCGCCATAACCGGGGCGACCAACACGAACCGCCTGGCCGAGCGGCCCCTCAATGCGTTGCTGAACCTCTGCTACAAGCTGGCGGAGGTGGAAGCCCGCTTCGCCCTCGTGCGCCTGGGGCTCGACCCGGGCCTAGGTGTGCTCCACCTCGACGCCGCTGGCCGGGACTCCCTCGCCCTGGACGTGCTGGAGCCGGTGAGGCCAGCCGTTGACCGCTTCGTGCTGGACCTGGTGGCGGAGCGTAGCTTCCTAAAACGGGACTTCGCCGAGCGACCGGACGGGGCAGTGCGGGTGATGCCACCGCTCGCCCACGAGCTAGCGGCCATGATGCCGACGTGGCGGAGGGCCGTTGCGCCGCACGCCGAAAAGGTGGCCCACATCTTCGCCGACCAGGTTGCGGGCAGGCTCACATTGACCACCCCGCTTACCCGGGCCAAGGGTAAGGCGTCCCAGGACGCAGTGCGCCGCCGGAAGGGAATCGAGGCGAAGGAACGGGCCGAGTTGGCCCACGCCACCTATCGCAGCTCGAAGGCGGTCCGCAGGCCGGCGCCGGCCGACCCCGAGCGTGCGGCCACCCTGTTCGCCACCTGCGTGGACTGCGGGGGACCGCTTGCTCGCTCCCGCCACGTCCGCTGCCCCTCTTGCTGGGACAAGCAGCCGGCCCAGTCCCGAGAAGTACGTCGTCGCCGGGGCCGTTCCATCGCCATGGCGAGGTCCGAGCTGGAGCGCTGGAAGGCGGACAACCCGCACGCCAACGCCGCCCCGGCCGATTTCGCCCCATTGCGCGAGGCCCTGTCCCGGTTGACCCTCACCACCATCATGGCCAGCTGCCAGGTGAGCAAGACCACCGCCTCGGGGTGGCGCTCCGGTCGCCACGTGCCGGCGCTACGGCATTGGGACGGGCTAGCCCGTCTGGTAGGGGTGGACGTGGCTGGGCTGCGTTCGCTCCAGCCTCCGTCACCGCATGTCGATACCTCAGAGGTCACCATGAACACCCCTTCCCCCTTGATCGGACAGCCATGAGAGGCTACGAGACGGCTGGAGCTCGGGACGCCGCCCGCATGATCCGCCGGGGCATCTTCGGCTACCTGGCCTTTCGGCTGTTCTTTTTACTGGTGCTGCCCGTCGCCGTCGTCGTCTTCGTCATCATTGGCTTCCTCATGCTGGGCTGGGCCGCTAGCTCGGGATCGTCGGGATCGTCGAGCCCGGCTGTCGTGCCTGCTGTCACCGCGGCGACCACCACAGTGCCATCCGCCACGACAAACGTGCCGGCAGCGACCACCACAGCGCAAGCCGCAACGACGAACGTGCCGGCAGCCGCCGTCACAGCGCAGGCCACGATCACCACCAGCCCCGTCTCCACGCCGGCGGCCAGCACAGAATGCCTCTCTCTTCACGGCCAGCTCGGTGCCGGATGCTCCAACTTTGCCTACTTCGGTTATGACGGAGCCATCTACTACAGCAGTGCCCCTGTTGGTGTTGAAGGGAACTGGCGGTCCCTGGCCTACGGCGCCGCCACCCAGGCCCAATGCTTGGCGTTCCGCACCGCTGACCCTTCGTCGGCGAACGGGAGCCAGGGAGAGCCTGCACGGTGGGTGTCGCAAGCGCAACTGTGTACCTCGCCATGACGGACCTCAGCCCCCGGGCCAATGACGCCGACGTGGGAGGTGGGAATGCTGCCAAGGTCCGGGGTTGACAAGCTCCCCGGCCAGTGCAACACCGAGCCGGCATGGTCTACGCGTGGCCACCGCCTGGTGCCTGAACAGTTCGCACCCGGGCGGGGCGGGTACGCCTACCGGGGCTGGCGGATCATTAGCCGCCACGCCCGGCGGCCTGACGGGTTCGACCCGGCTGTGGTGGGAAATATGCCCGGCCCAGTTCGACGGGGGGGTTTACGTCGTCGACCTCCCCTACCGGAAGGACCACCCGGCAGAACCGGTCCATAGCCTGACGGCTGCCATCCGGCGCATCGACGAAAGCCGGGACCATCGACGACAAGGAGGAGAGAAAGCAATGATGACAATACCGAAAAACTATGAATCTACCCTCACTCCTGGGTTTGGGAGTGGACCGTCTCCCCAAACTGGCGCCCTCATCGTCAGCGTTGTATTCAAGATCCTTGCCGTCGTCATTCTCTTCGGCAGCATGATCGAAGCAGCCTCCGTGCGACAGCAAGCCGCCAGTACCGTCAACCTGTCGCCAACCGACCAAACAGCGATCATCGTTGGGATTGTCGTCACTGGTATCATAATCGCCAGCTGGTGCGCTTTCTTCGGTTACGTGCTGAGTCTCCTGCGTCACATTGCGATGAAGGAGGGGGGACAGTGAGAAAGCTACTCGCAGCAGCCGCAGTACTTCTAGCAGCCGTCGCAGTCCCAGCCTTACCGGCTAGCGCCGCTCCCATACCCCACAGTGTTCTGGCCCGTGACTACTGCGTCAACGCTGGGTACATTACTTCCTACAGCACCCCCGGGGTGTCGAGCGGGTACGACGCGGTGAGCTGTTCCACTAACAATCCAGGCATTCCGGTTACGCTCGAAAGCATAAGTGCGGCCCTTCCCGCTCGCGGTTACATCCCCAACTGTGGCCCAACCGGGACTTGTTGGAAGCTCTTACACTGCCACCCGACTGGCTGCTCTCGGATTCTCTATCCCTTCGTCCTGGTCGACGACTTTTGCAGCATCGGCAATGTCCACGGGCGCGAGTTTATCCAACCCACAGTGAACAAGTCTGGCGAAGTGGACATGTCTGACGGCATGTGCGCCAGCCTAGTGGTGCCGCGGTCATGAAGAAGATACTCGCAGCAGCCGCAGTACTTCTAGCAGCCGTCGCAGTCCCAGCCTTACCGGCTAGCGCCAGCGCGCCGCCGCCTGCCGTCGTCACGGGATGCAGGCCGGCTAAATATGTCCACCCCCACAGTGTCGGCTATTGCAACGATGGCAACGGTTGGATTTTTTCCACAACCTGGACCACTTGGGGACCCATCACTGCTAACGGCTTTGGGTACCAGTTCACCCACGGCTGCAGTGTCCGGCCCGAAACCTGCACCTCATACTACGAGCTGGTCACGATCCAGTTATCCCAGGTCACCCTAACACCATTCGGGCGGCTATTTACACTGCTCGCCATAACCGGCTGTAAGACGCAAGACTCCTCCGGGTGGTGCCCACAGAACGATGTAACAACATCGTGGTGGGGAGTCAATCCTGGTACTAACGACTCCAAACTATCAGCCTGGGCTTTGTGGCCGGTAAGTGACCCAATATGAAGAAGATATTTTTCGTCTACATGCCGTTCAGAAGGTGGCTACTGCTGATCGCGATCTTCTGGCCGCTCATAGTTGTCTGGTTCGCCTGCAAGTGGGGTTTCAAACTGGTCCACTGGGCGGTCCGGTACCTCTACGACGGCCTCCGCTACCACCTGTGGCACAGCGAACGCTACTACGCCCAGCGTGCCGAGCCAGAGGTGGCCACGCCGTGACCTTCGCCTTCCTCATCCCTCTTGGGCTGGCCGACCCAGCCCGAGACTGGGGCGTGCCCAGTACGAAGGACCTCGGCCAGGTAGTTATCACTTCTGAGCATGTTGGTTTTCGCACGGTGCCAGACCCCAGGTCAGCCGTTCCTGGCCCAAGCCGTACTCAGCGGGGAGATAGTCGAGAGCGCCAATGGCGCCGGTTTTTCCTACCAGCTACCCGCCTAGCCGTTTCGAGAACAGTGCCACCCCCGGGTGGAGCCATCTACTAACAACCCGAACGCGGACGACAACCCGGACACGGACAGGCCCTCCAGCGTCCCTCAGAGTCTCTCAAAACGTACTTGTCCGCGAGAAAAGAGTTGAGTCCCAACAGATGGTGTACGAGGGGGTGAGCTGAGGGAGAGGTCCCCCACTCGCGACGGTCACCGCGTCAACCTCAAGAAAGCAGTTCCTACACAACTACTTGAGGAGGATCACGGTGACTGTCCCTTCCACTATCGACGCTGCCGCCTGGCTTAGCAAGTACCTCGAGGGCGACGACGGTGACAACGACTTGGCCCGGGCCATGCTCCAGGCCTTCGCCGAGACCTTGATGTCGGCCGAAGCCTCGGCCACCTGCGGCGCTGCTTACAACGAGCGCACCGAGGAGCGGACCAACTCCCGCAACGGCTACCGCCGTCGGCCCTGGGACACCAGGGCCGGTTCTATCGACCTGGCCGTGCCGAAGCTACGCGAAGGCAGCTACTTCCCCGACTGGCTGCTCACGCCCCGCCGCCGCGCCGAGCAAGCCCTGGTGGCCGTTATCGGCCAGGCCTATGTGGAGGGAGTATCCACCCGCCGGGTCGACGACCTTGTCAAAGCCATGGGCATCGACGGGATCAGCCGCTCGGAGGTATCGCGCATGGCGGCTGAGCTCGACGCCAAGGTGGCGGCGTTCAGAGACCGCCCTTTGGACTGTGGCCCTTACCGTTACGTGTGGATAGACGCCCTTACCCAAAAGGTCCGCGAGGCCGGCCGGGTGGTCAACGTGTCCGCCGTCATTGCTACCTCCGTCAACCACCAGGGCCAACGCGAGATCGTCGGCTTCGACATCGTCACCGCCGAAGATACCGCCAGCTGGACCGAGTTCCTCCGGGGCCTGGTGGCCCGGGGCCTCGCCGGCGTTGAGCTCGTCATTTCCGACGCCCATGGCGGGATCAAAGCGGCTATCGCCACCGTGCTCTCAGACGCCACCTGGCAGCGTTGTCGGACGCATTTTATGGCCAACTTAGCTTCGCGTATCCCCAAGGTGAGCTGGCCCATGATCGCCACCTTGGTCCGCTCCATCTTCGAACAGGCCGACCGCGACGCCACCTGGGCCCAGCTCGGCGACGTCGTCGACAAACTGACCACTGCAGGCTTTTGCGACGCCGCGTTATACGTCCTTGACGCCGCCGATGACATCTTGGCCTTCAGCGCCTTCCCCGTCGAACACTGGCCGAAGATCCGCTCCAACAATCCCCAGGAGAGGCTCAATAAAGAAATCAGGCGCCGGACCGATGTCGTGGGCATCTTCCCGAACCGCCATGCCGTCATCCGCCTCCTCGGGGCCCTGCTGGTGGAGCAGAACGATGAGTGGATCGTCGGGAAACGCTACATGGGCGCTGAAACTCTCGCCGCCCCCAGGACCACCGCCCCGTCGGCCGCCGACCCTAGACCGGCTATCGAGCTTGCCGCTGGCTAACTCGCCGGAACACCCCGAACTAAATAACACGCCGGCCACCAGTTACACGCGCACGCCCATCTACCGGGCGACAAGAACAAAAACCCTTTACACAATTACCATTCTTTGATATAGTCAGACACGAGTTGATCAGCGGAACGCTAATCGCTCAGGTTGATGCGAGGACCGCAACCTCGTACACCACGCGTTGGGACTTGACCAGATGAAGGCAAAGCAGTTGTCTTCGAACACGTAACCCTGAAGTATTGTAAACACCTCGCCATAGTTGACGCTTCCGTGAAGGGAGAGACACTCTTCTACGGCATAGTGGTTGGGGCGGGGCGGGGGTATGCACCCCTTTACCGTTGAGACAAGACAACTTACCTCTGCTTGGTTGGTGCTGGCGCTAGCCGATGAGGCTGGGACTGCGACGGCTGCTAGAAGTACTGCGGCTGCTGCGAGTATCTTCTTCATGACCGCGGCACCACTAGGCTGGCGCACATGCCGTCAGACATGTCCACTTCGCCAGACTTGTTCACTGTGGGTTGGATAAACTCGCGCCCGTGGACATTGCCGATGCTGCAAAAGTCGTCGACCAGGACGAAGGGATAGAGAATCCGAGAGCAGCCAGTCGGGTGGCAGTGTAAGAGCTTCCAACAAGTCCCGGTTGGGCCACAGTTGGGGATGTAACCGCGAGCGGGAAGGGCCGCACTTATGCTTTCGAGCGTAACCGGAATGCCTGGATTGTTAGTGGAACAGCTCACCGCGTCGTACCCGCTCGACACCCCGGGGGTGCTGTAGGAAGTAATGTACCCAGCGTTGACGCAGTAGTCACGGGCCAGAACACTGTGGGGTATGGGAGCGGCGCTAGCCGGTAAGGCTGGGACTGCGACGGCTGCTAGAAGTACTGCGACTGCTGCGAGTAGCTTTCTCATTGCTCATTCTCCTCCTTGTCGTCGAGCTCTGCCGGCTTGATGCGTTGTCCATCCGGTAGGTGACTTCGGCCCATGCCTTGCGGCCGGTCTGGGCCGTCCCGGCGCCAAGCGCAAGACGGCCGGGGGCCATTCCGGCACCTTTCCCAGCTCGACAGACGAAGCGTTCTCTGCTTAGGGACATGTTGTTCCTATCGGCCTCTGACTGGCACTCTGTGAGCGCAGCCCGGGCACGTCCACCCCTACCAGACGGGCTAGCCCGTCCCAATGCCGTAGCGCTCTCACGGCTGGCATGGGGGGCGCCACGGCCCAATCATCGAGGACACGGACGTTACGCCGCCGCTGAGCGATGTCCGAGAGCGATATCTCCCGGTGGAGTTCGGTCGAGTCCGGGGACTAGGGCTGGACTCGCTACGGTCGAGAGAGCCTCTGCTGGTGCTCGTGGTCGACGACGGAGGAGAAGGTTCCTTGAGTTTTCAGCCTGAAGAACCGACGCTGCGTATATGACCAAGGTCCAGTGTGAGAGCGGGACATTCGAAAGCGTGGTCCCACAGCAGCCATGAGACAGTGCGAAACAGCAGGGGCACGAGACGCAGCACGCATGGTCCGGAGGGGCATCGCCGGCTACCTGGGGGCCTACGTCGTGAGGGGGGTACTGGCGGTAGGGGTGGTCCTGTTCGTCATCGCCAGCTTCGTCGTGCTGGGGTGGCTGGCGACCAGCAACTCGGCCAGTGCCTCACCAGCCAGCAGTGCAAGCGGGGCAGCCATAGTCAATGGTGCCGCTGTGGCATCCGTCCGTATCATATCGGTAGATGCCACGCCGCACACCATTAGTGCTAATGGTGGCACCGTCAAGGTCAACGGGTACGCAGGCGGAGCCGAGACCTGCAAATTGCTGCTCAAATCAGCTCAGACGGTCCGTGTATCCTACGCCACCAATGCCCGGCCATGCCGTAGTACCGGCAAACCGTTCCACTTCACAGCCAAGGTGGTGATAGCACCCATAGCCACATACAACTACGCCGCCAACCCTCAGGTTGCACAAACAATTACGTTCAGACTGATCGGCCGCAACGGCCAAAAAGAGACGGGCCGGACTTTCACAATAGACGTGGCCGCCGCGTCTACCGTTCCGATCACGACCACCACCGTACCTATTACAACGACAACAGCCCCAGTTGTGACGACCACCGTGCCAGTTGGGACCACGGTCCCTGTTGTGACAACCACGACCACCCCAGGCGTAGCCCTTCCGCCTCCCACGGCGACAACTACGACTACCCCGGCTGTAACCACTACTACAGCGCCACAGACCCAACAGGGGGTACACAATATAAACTGGTCCGGGTATGTCTACAGCGGTGGGCCGTTCACAGAAGCGAACGGGACGTTCACCGTTCCTTACCTGACCACCGCGGCTACTTGTGGGAGCACGCTCGCCAACTGGGTAGGCATCGACGGTGTCTCTCCTGACGAGAACCTCATCCAGGCCGGCGTAGACGAATCTGACACAAACCCTTCTACGGGAGCATGCACGCCAGGCTCTTTCTATATATGGGCTTGGTGGGAAATCGTCCCGGCGCTATCCACACCCGAGCTGCAGGTAACAGTTCATGCCGGCGATTCAGTAACAGTAGCCATCTGGCAGTACAGTCCGGGAATGTGGGCAATGCAAGTGACCGACAACACTGATGGCCAAAGTTTCATAGTCGAACAGCCTTACAACGGCCCTCTGTCATCTGCTGAATGGATCACGGAGTCAGCTGCTGGTAATGCCTGTGGGAGTGGCATCGCACCTGCGCCTGGTTTCCCAGGCTACGTGATTTGCCCACTACCTCCCTATAACCCGCCAGTGCAATTCTCAACTCTCGGTGTCACAGGCTCTGGACAAATGGAACCGTGGACAATGGTCCAAGACGGAGTGGCCGTCTCGACCCCAGGACCATACGCAGCCGGGTCGTTCACCGACACATATACCGGATAGCAGAAAAAGCAGCAATGCACGAGTCAGTCTTAGCCTTCATCCTACGATCTGTCCCAGGCTGGTGGTGGTGGAGGTGGTCGCTGGCAGGCCCAGCAGGCCGCTCTGCATAGCCGCAATAGAAGGGCTGAGGGTCAGTCCCAGCCAGCGGCAAGCCCTTCAGGAAGTCTTCGGCACCGGCCACGCTCCCGGGTTCTCGCGCCAGCACGTTTGCTTCAAGCCGGCTCGATTAGCCGGACAATGACGACCTGGTCCTGCGCCACGGCGAGGAAGGTCACGAACACGCCCACCGAGCCGACGAGGTCGACGTACTCCTCCTCCCTGTGAGGTACCGGCAGCGAGTTGGTGGGTGGGCCGCTGTCAATGACAGCCATAGCCCAGTCGTAGAACGCGGCCACCTCGTTTGCGGAGGGTTTGTGAGCCCTGCGCCACTCCTCGACCGCCGTCGCGAGATGGGGTCCCGAGAACCGCCACGCGTTGGGCAATGCCTTATCGGGGGGCCTTTGCTGCCCGGTTCAGCTCCGCCAGCTCGTTCTTGCCGATCAGCTGCTCCTCGGGAAGGCCACGACGCACCTGCTCCCGGACCCCGGCCACCCACTTTGCATTGTCGGAGTCAGTGGCCACCTTCGCCGAGTAGACGCGAAGTCGCAGGTGCCGCGCAGCCCCGGCGATATAGCTGTCGGTCTTGGTCAGCTCCCGGCGCAGGAGCCGCCAAACGTCCGCCAGGAGCTTGCCGACCTCGGTCACGCCCCGGCCCGTGTCAGGACCGCCCGACGGGCTGCGCAGGGAGGGAGGCCGGCTCGGGGAGGTCCTGCTCATGGCTGAGCGCACGTTCCCACGGTCTCGACATTACAGCTCTCACCACGTCGTTGCTCTTACGGCCATTAGAACTCCCCCGGAGGGGCCTGGCCCGCCGTGGCTACTGCCCACGAAGGGCACGCGGTCATCATCGGTCGTGGTCATGGTTTCCTTTCCGGCCTAGAAGGCCTCGACATCTTCGGGGCGCATCGGCGCATAATCGTGCTCAGGAGCAGAGGTCGCATAAGCGGATCGACATGTGTTAGCCAGGGGGTAGACCGTGCCGTCGGGCCGGGTGCGGAACTGGCAGCGGTTACCTTCGTCAACGCCGAAGCGGCCTTCTTCTCGCGCTCGGCGGACGTGGCGGGCAGCTCGGCCGGCATTGGAATGGTGAAGCTCGCTCCACTCATACGGCTCGCCGGCCACGAGCGAGGACGGCCTCAGACCCCCGAACCGGGCCGGGTTGGCACCCCGACCGGTGGCCATGGCTTTTCCAAGGTCGGCCTGGCGGGTAAGGGAAACCCATTGGTCGATGGGGATCCTCTCCGATATCTCGTCGGGCGACTCCCCCCGGCCTTGAGGGCTGAACCAACGTTCCCGCAGACGCGTCTGCTCCGCCTTCCCGAGTGAATCAAACCAGTCGTACGACGAACTTTTGCGCCGGTACTCGCCGCCCCATCGCATGGCTTCCTTCTCGGCCCGAGGAGGGGGGGCCATGGTGCCCGGGCCGGCCCGGCGGGCGTCCAGCTCCCCGAGCGCGAGGTTCTCGACCTGGGCGCCGCCCGCCCGGGCACTGGCCCGCACAAGCTCAAGGTGTTTCCTGTCCTCTTGGCTCGGATCGACAGCGCCCCACAGGTAATCGCTGACCTTTTCGTGACGGGTGCGAGTGGCGGGCATCATCGCCCCCTTTCGGTCCGAGGCCTACGTGCCCGGATGATCATTTCCTCTGCCAGCCGGGCCGCTACAGGGGCCACGACGGGCGAGCCGACCAGGCGCACCGGGACACCGGTTCTCCGGGCTCGGGCCACCATGTCGGCGGTACCTGCGCCACCAGGGAAGGCGAGCACCAAGTCTGTGCCACCGGCGAGCATCGCTCCGTTGCAGCGAGGACCTGCCGAGCGGCCATAACGCTGCCAATCAGCGAGCCATGGCTCGACCACCAGCCCCAGGGCGGCGGCAATGATGGCCGCCTCGGTGTCGGCACCCCGAGCCCCGCCGTGGACGACGGTACTCCCCGCGGGTAGTGCCGCCAGCTCGGCCCTGATGGTGCCGGGGTTGTGGTAGTCCCGGCCACCACAGACGATCACTCGCACCGGTTCGCCCCTTCCCCCGCCCTTTCGAGAACTGCTCGTCCAAGCGGGCCGACGTCCAGGGACCGGGGCTCGCGTGTGGCCAATAACCAGCCTGACCTGGACAGGTACCCGAGGCGGACTGTTATCTCCCGCCGGGTTGACCAGTTGTAGGTGCATCCCACCTCACCCCAGGTGGGGGCGGTGCCCGTAGCCGCTCGGGCTTTGGCCACGAGGGCGACGACCCTGGGGGCCATCGCCAACGCGTCTACTCGCCAGGCGTCGTTCTCGATCATGCGAGAGCTGATCTTTGGCCATTTCGCCTCAAGCTCAGTAACTCGGCCAGCGATGGCTTGGGGGGTGGGGACCTGGCCGTGATGGATGAGCCGACGGCGGGCAACCTGGGCGAAGTCAAACGGGAGCCGGGGCATGTCGGGGTCACGGCTCAGGTTGCGGCGTTTGATGCGGCCAGTGTCGATCAAGTCGGCCAGCATGGCCCGGGTTTCGTCGCGGTCGAGGCCCAGGGCTACCGCCAGGCCCCAACGGCATGGTCGGGCTCCGAAGTTGCGGGCCAGGATCACCGGCTCGGCTAGCTCGTCGGCGGCTACCTGGTCATCGCTTGCGAGGTTGGTGGTGGTTGTCGTCGTCGTCATCGGGCGTGCCCTTTCTGTTCGGCCCGCAGGCATTGGGTTTCGGTCCCTTGCGACTTTCACTCGAAGGGCTCCCCGCCGTCGCCCTCAGTAGCCCCGTCGCCCTCGGCGCCGTCCTCGGGCGGGCTGAGAACCGCTGCTATCTGGTCCTCAAGGGCGGCAACGTCGGCCTGGCGGACCACCACCGGGACTGTCCTCGGGTAGCCCCGCTTCTTTAGCCATTCCCGCACCGGGCCTCGCCGGTCGGCCGGGAGCTGGCACAGGGCCGCGTTCAGGCCGTCCACGATGGAGTGGCCCTCCTCTTCGTCGGGATAGCCAGCGACCTCCCACCATGGCCGCTGGTGGCCGCTGGTGGCGCTCTGGTCGGCCTCGACGCTCCCGGCGTCGCCGTCGTCCTTGGTGTCCGAGACGGCCAGCAGTTGCAGCAGAGCGTACTTATAGGCCTGGGTCATCGCCTTGTTGGCGCCCTTGTCCGCACCGTCCCGGCCGATGGCGAAGATGGGGCCGACCTCGATATGGTCCTCGGGGCCGCCGGGGCCATAGGCGGTGTAGCTCACTAATAGTCGGGTGTCGGTCCACGGCTTGCCGCCCACCTCGACGTGCTCGACCTCGTGGGCTTGCACGTGGGGGACGAGCAGCACCCCGTAGCGGGCAAAAAGCGGTTGCACCGCCCGGGTTATCGCCTCGATGCCCCGGTAGGCGTAACCTCCCTGCTCGGGCTTGGCCCGCTCGTCCTTGCCGATGCCGGGAAGTTCGGCCATGACCCGGCTCAGGGCTTCGGTGACGTTCGCCGCCACCTCGCCAGCCGGGAGCGAGCGGGCCGTGCCGTTGGTGGTGCTCGGCTCGGCCATGTCAGAAAACCTCCTCGTCCTGGCCCCAGCCCTCTCGGGGCTGATAGGCCGTGGTCGCCGGGACGCGGCGCTCGGCCCGGTGCGTGGTAAGGGTGGCGAAGGCCATGCTGGCGCCCACGTCCTCGGCGACGAGCTTCCAGCCGGAGCGTTTGGTGCCGTCCTTGGCCGTCCAGTGCTCCTCCTCGAAGCGGCCCTTGGCCACCACCCGGTCGCCCTTGTGGAGCGACTCGGCGGCGTTCTCGGCGAGCTGGCCGAAGCAGACCACCGAAAAGAACTCGGGCTCGCCTTCTTGCCAGGTGCCGTCCTCGGTCCGGGTGCGCTGGTTGACGGCAACGCTGAACCGGCACCAGGGCCGGCCGGCGGCCGAATAAGAAAGCTCGGGCTCCCGGGCGATGTTGCCGCTTATGGCCAAAGTGGCCGCTGCGAGGTCAGTAGTTGCGGTGCTCATTGGGTATTTCTCCTGTTATTGATGGTGGTTGTCGCAAAAAGAGCCTCCTGAGTGGCGCCGGGGCCGTCATGGTCCAGCCAGTCGGACATGGCGCACTCCCGGCACAGCAGGCGCACCCGCCACGTCCGCAGACGGCGCAGGGTCTTTACGCTGCGGTACTCGACCCGCAGCTCTACCTGCTCGTCGGCCGAGCGCAGCACGGCGCCGCCGCGCCCGCAGGTGCCGGTCATCAGGCCACCACCCTTAGCCGGCGCAGCTGCCGGGCGGCGACGGCGGCGGTGAGGAGGTCCGACGCTTCCCCTTTGGTGAGAGCGCCGGCCACATCGGCACCGGGCACCCGCCACCGGCGCAGGGCCTCGACCTGTTTATCTGAGGCCGGCCGGCGTCGCCACGGCGCCGACGAACTGGCCAGGTAGGCGGCGCCATGGTCCCACACCAGCTGCTCGGCCAGGGCGGTGGCCTGCTCGGTGCGCAGCTCGGTCCCCAGTATCACCGTCGGACCTTCGAGCGGGAGGTGGTAGAGGGCGCAAGTGCTGCTGTCCTCGTCGGTTTGACTGTCGGGCACTAGGGCGACGTGGCCGGCATGGCCGAGACCGAGGAGGTAAGCCCCGTCCAGCCTCAACCAGCGCAGGGCTTGGCGATCGAAAAGGTCTATGTCCTGAGCGACTAAACGGCCGTGTTGGGCCAGGAGAGCCTTGAGCTGCGCCCGCCGCCGCTCGTCGTCCAGGGCGGTGCGCAACAGGCTGGCATCGTCACCCAGCTCGAGCCCGACCAGGGAGCCGAGCGACACGGCTTCAGAGCTGGCCGGTACTGGCCCGAGGTGGGCCAGGCTGTAGCGCTCGGACACGCCGACCAGGTCGAGAACGAGGCAGTTGTCCTTGCCAGGAGCCAGCCGGGTACCCCGGCCGATCTGCTGGGCGTAAAAGAGCGGGGACCTCGTCGGCCGGGCCACCACGACGCAGGCAGTGCCCGGTAGGTCCACGCCCTCGGTCAGGACGGCACAGTTCACCATTACTTGGGTGCGGCCCTTGCGGTAGCGGGTGAGCATGGCCCGCCGTTCCTCGGCTGGCGTGGTGCCGTCCAGGGCTTCGGCCCGGGCACCCTTGGCGCACAGGGCGGCGGCGGTGGCGTGAGCCAGTGCGACGCTGGCCGTAAAGACCAGGGTCGGGCGACTTTCCCCGTGCTCGGCCCAGGCAGCCGCTACCGCTTCGGGGGCGTCGGCGTCGGCGAGTGCAGCGGCCAGGGCGGTCTCGTCATAGTCGCCGGCCGTGATGGGCACCCCCCCCAGGTCGAGGTTGATACCCACCCGCCGGCCGACCAGGTCGCACAGCCAGCCCTCGGCGATCATGTCCACCAGGTCCCGGGAATAGATCGGCTGGCCGAACATCTCCCGCACCCCCTTGCGCCCCGGGGTCGCCGTCACGCCGAGCACGAAAGGCTCGGCCTCCTGGGTGGCGAAGTCGTCCAGGTCGGCCAGGAGGGCCTTGTAGGACGGGGCCGGGCTGTGGTGCGCCTCGTCTATCACGACGGTGGAGAACGGGCCGGCCTCGGCTTGAGCGTCGAGCAGTCGTTCTCTGCGTGCCTTGCGGGCGAGGGTCTGCACCGACGCCAGCACCACCGGGGCCGTCGCCTCGTCCCGGTCCGCCTTCACCAGGCCGATGTCAGCCCTGGCCAGGTCGGCGCTGACGAGCTTGTCCGCCGCCTGGCTAAGCAGCTCGTGCCGGTGGGCGATGACAAGGGCACGGCCGCCTCGGCGGCGGATTACTTCGGCAAATACAACTGTTTTCCCGGTCCCGGTAGGCAGCACCACGAGCGCACGGCGCTGACCGTCGACCGCTGCCTTGTCGATGGCGTCGAGAGCGTCGAGCTGGTAGGGGCGAAGGTCGGGGCGGGTCAAAATACGGGCTCCCGAGCGAGGTCGCCGAAGCGGGCCACGGTGGGCAACCACGCCAGCCGGGCCATCCCTGTGGGGCCGTTGCGGTTCTTGGCAACGATGACCTCCGCCGTCCCGCGGTCGGGCGATGCCGGGTTGTACACCTCGTCGCGGTAAAGGAACATCACGACGTCGGCGTGCTCCTCGATATTGCCGCTGTCGCGCAGATCCGACAGGACTGGCCGTTTGTCGGCCCGGGACTCACAGCTCCGGTTGAGCTGGCTTAGGAGGACCACGACGCAACCAAGGTCACGGGCCAGCGCCTTGAGCGCCTTGGCGGTGTCGCCCACCTCGAGGTCGTTGCGGTCCCGCTTAGCCGGTGGGGTCAGCAGGCCCAAGTAGTCGACGACGACCAACCCGAGCCCGCGCTTGGCCTGCATCGCCCGTGCCCGGAGCCGGATGGCGGCGGGGGTGGGAGCACCTGCGTCCATAATTTCCAACGGCGCCGAAGCGAAAGCGTCCTTCATGCGCCGCAGCCGTTCCCACTGACTGGGACTAAGGCGGCCCGTTTTCAGTGCCTCGCTCCCAAGGTCGGAGACCTGGCCCACGAGGCGGACGCCGATCTCCACCGCCCCCATCTCGCAGGAGACGAACAGGCTGGGGACATCGCGCAGCACGTTCCAAGAGGCCACGCCAGCGGCGAAGGACGTCTTGCCCATCGACGGCCTGGCGCCGACCACGCCGAGGGAACCGGGATCCAGGCCCATCAGCAGCCGGTCGAGGTCCCTATGCCCGGTGGCCAGCCCCACCACGCCACTAGAACCCCGCTGGGCGGCCAGTTCGGCCCGCTCGATCACCAGGCCGATAGCGTCCCCGGCAGGTACGGTACCCCGGACGGCCGGCCCTTCCCCCTCCCCGGCGAGCCGGGTCTCAAACTCTTCGACCACGCTGTCAGCACTGCGGGTGGGGTCCATCGCCGCCGTGTACATCTCCTGGCCGAGCCCGGCTTGGCGCACTTTGCGGGCATCCTCGGCAATCTGCTCGCACCAGCCCCGCAGGCCACCAGGACTGGGGGCGGCCGCCTGGAGCTCCACCAGGTGCCCGGCGGTGATCTCGTCTCCCAGGCCCATCCGGCCCAGCTCGGCTTGGACGGCGATGGGCTCGACCACCAAGCCGGCGTCGTCAAGGCGGCTGACGGCCTCGAAAATGTGCCCATGGGGCGGGTTGTAAAAGTCCCGTGCCTGCACCAGCTCCCTGGCTTCGGGAACGGCCGGCCCCCACCACAGCATCACGCCCAGGACGGCCTTCTCAGCGTCCAGATGGTGCGGCAGGGGGGCTTCGGGGTCATACCGGCACCCGCTCGACCACGGAGAGGTACTCGTTCGCTGCACGCTGGCGGAGCGCCCCATCTGGCTCGTGGGCCAGTTCCTCTAGCGCAGCGTCTGCGTGGAGCCCCCCGGCCCCCACCATGGCGCCGAGCCGGTGCCCCCACTGGCGGGCGCCCTCGGCGGCCGACGCAGCCTTCCCTTCGGCCTCCTTGGCCATCGCTGGCCCCAGGGCTTCGAGGCGGGACACCAGGATGCCCACGGGGCTGCGTCCTTCGACTGGGCCGTCAGCGGCAAGCTTCTCGGCCAAGACTTCTGGGGTCATGCCCGGTACGGCGAGGCAAGTCTCCAGCGAAGACGCCAGCTTTTTGGAGCGCCTGAGAACACCCAGGGCCTCCGCAGGCAGCCGGGCAAGGCGGCGAGGAGGGCGAGCGCTCGGTCGAGGTCGGCGGTAACGGGGACAGCGGGGGCGGTAACCGGCGCAGGCTTGGACTTAGCGGCTCTCCCCGCAGCCATCCGGCACGCGTCCGAGCACCAGCGCTGGCCCGCTCGACCAACCAGCGCTGTACCGCAACCGGCGCAGTGGCGCTCAGGTTGGCCCTCGGCGACGGCGACAGTGAGCTTGGCGACCGTCGAGCGGCGTGGCGTGCGACCGGCGGCCACGTACTCGGCGGTGCGAGCAGGTACACCACGACGGCCCAGCTCGCCACTACCCAGGGCGATGGCCTCCCTCAGCAGCTCCTCAGTATTGGCAGCCTGTCCGTACACCACTGGGTCATCGCTGGCCAGTTCCCCGGCCGCCTCGCCCGAACGGCCCACCAACTCGATGAGGGCCGGGTGCGAGCGCACGGGCAGGACGTGACGGAAGCCACGAGGTGGCCCACCCACGGTCGGGTCGTACTCACCGAGCCAGTCAGCCAGCTTGTCCCGAATGGTGGCGCAGTAGAACTCCCGGAGCCTCACGTCCTTGGGGAGCTGAGGCGTCCTCGACCGAAGCTCCGTACCGTCGGGCAATGGCACCGCCACCCGGCAGGGCTGGCCGTCTGCCCACCAGTCCCGCTCCTGCCAAGTGGCTTGGTCTTGGCCATGGGCGAGGCAAACAGGACTGTCACCGTCGAAGTCTCCGGCAGTGAAGTAGCGGGCAAAAGGCGGGATGCCCTCGTCTGCAACAGCAGCCCGTACCCGCCTCACGTCGGCCATGGTGGTGGCCCTCTCAGGCCGCAGAGCTAGTTGGTCGGCCCAAGCAGGTAGGTCATCGGGCACCCGAAGAGGAGCGCCCACGCCCCTTTTCACGGCATCAGCGAGTAACGGTCCCTCTAGTTCAGCAGACCAGGCAAGGCGTCCATCGGGTAGGCGCTGGTTGGTCCCCGACGGGTCGATGAAGTGGTCGCCGAGACTTGTGTCGCTGGAGCGCACCAGGCGGAAACGGCCTTCCTCTTCCCGTCCGAGCAGTACCTTGTTGAGCCCGACGACGAGCCCGACTCATAGTGACCACCCCGCTTACCGGGGCCAAGGGCAATGCTTCCCAGGAGGCGGTGCGGCGCCGGAAGGCAGTCGAGGCGAGGGAGCGGGCCGAACTGGCCCACGCCACCTACCGCAGCTCGAAGGCGGTCCGGAGGCCGGCACCTCAGGACCCGGAGCAAGCGGCCACGCTGTTCGCCACGTGCGTGGACTGCGGAGGCCCGCTCGCTCGCTCCCGTCATGTCCGCTGCCCCGCTTGTTGGGAGAGCCAGCCGGCCCAGTCCCGAGAGGCCCGGCGACGTCGTGGTCGCTCGATCGCCATGGCGAGGTCAGAACTGGAGCGCTGGAAGGCGGACCACCCGCACGCCAACGCCGACCCCGCCGACTTCGCCCCCCTCCCGCCAGGCCCTGTCCAAGTTGACGCTGGCCACCATCATGGCCGGGTGCCAGGTGATGCAAGACCACAGCCTCGGGGTGGCGCTCCGGTCGCCACGTGCCGGCGCTACGGCATTGGGACGGGCTAGCCCGTCTGGTAGGGGTGGACGTGCCCGGGCTGCGTTCGCTCCAGTCGCCGTCACCGCAGGTCGATACCTCGGAGGACAGGCCATGAACACCCCTTCCCCCCTTGATCGGCCAGCCATGAGACCCTACGAGACTGGCGCCGAGGCGGCCCAGACCGGCCGCAAGGCGTGGGCCGAAGTCACCTACCGGATGGACAACGCATCATGAGAAAGCTACTCGCAGCAGCAGTAGTACTTCTAGCAGCCGTCGCAGTTCCAGCGTCGCCGGCTAGCGCCTCGACGACAACAAACACCTGCACAGGAGGCTTAGTCCCAGCCGGTAGGTCAGGCTGTCGGGTGCCAACCCCTCCTAACCACTACGCCCGCGAGGAGTGTCTCTCTCTTCATGGGAGTGTCAACTATGGCCAAGTGCTCACGATGCTTGAGGGCTACATGTGGGAAGACAACTGCCATGCCTTCATCTACATCGGCAGTGACGGTGGCCAGTATCGGGATACATTCAACTTCACCTCGACCGGTGGAGGTGGCACGCTCTCCATCACAGGAGCTGCTACTGAGTCTGAGTGCATCGCTTTCCGCAAAACTTCTCCCGCCCAACCGTACGGCGAGCCTACCCAATGGGTCTGGCAAGCACAGCTGTGCACCGCTGGTGGTACTAGCGGTGGTGGTACCACTAGCGGTGCTGGCAGTAAGTCGGTGCCACCTACCCACGCAGCAAGAGAAGAGTGCCTTTCTCTTGATCTCGATTACACGACAGCTATCGCTCCCAACGAGGGAACCCTGCCCGGCGGTGATGGCTATATCTGCAATTTCGAATACATCGACTCTAGCAACGATGGAGCGAATGACTACACGGTCATCTTCAACTCAAACGGCTCCATTGGCAATGGCGGCCTCATAGTTATCGCAGGGGCCGCTACTGAGTCTGAGTGCACCGCATTCCGTGGTCCCGGGAACCCCACCCAGTGGATTTGGCAAGCTCAGCTGTGCACACCATGACTTTCGCCTTCCTCATCCCCCTCAGCCTGACGACAAGGAGGAGGAGCAATGAGAAGATTATTCGCAGCAGCAGCCGCAGTACTTCTAGCAGCCGTCGCAGTCCCAGCCTCATCGGCTAGCGCCTCAAGTGTTCGACTAACGGTCGGCGTCTGTTGGTCACCAACTGTTCAGCAAGTTCGCCCGAGAGATATCGAAATAGGCGACGGAGGTTACGGGGGCGCCGGGGGGGATTGTTTATCCGACGGCCCTTATCTATCTGGGCTTGAGTGGAAAACATGGGGACCCGCGACCGCTCTAGCAGAAGGGACGTACCATCAAGATACGTGCCGGCCCGATTGCGCACAAGGTAAGTGGTGGACGACCCCGACGTTAGTATGGCTATTCAACGTCGAAGCATCCAGGTTCACCGAAATGCAGATTTCCAGTTTCGGACCGCCAGAGCCAATGTGCCCCGGCTGCCCACCCCATAGCCCGCCGCGATCATGAAGAAGATTTTCTTTGTGTACATGCCCATCAGAAGGTGGCTGCTGCTGATCGTGATCTTCTCCCCGGTCATACTTGCTTGGTTCGCCTGCAAGTGGACCTTCAAAGCCGTCCGCTGGGCAGTCCGGTACTTCTATTATGGGTTCCGCTACCACCTGTGGCATAGCGAGCGTTATTACGGCCAGCGCCAGGAGGACGAACCGCAGTGCCAGTTCATCCGTCCCGGTGGGGTTATGCAGTGCACTCTGCCTGCAAGCCATTACCCCGCCAGCAGGCACTGGGCTCCCCTCGAGGAAGAGCTGGTGGAAGCAGGCGAGTTTTGACCGCCGGCAGGTCGCGGGTGCCAACGCCGACTTCGACCGCCGCGCACTCCCAGTACCGGGACGGCCGATGGTCTGTCGGCGCCCGTGGTGTGCGGAACCGGTGGCCAGTGCGGGGGAACTGTCGATTGTGCAACACCCACTTGGCCGAGTACCAGGCGGGACCGGCGAGCAGAGATGCCTACGTGACCGACCTGGGCCGGCGGGAGGTTGGCCGCCGCCACGCCAGACGTCCCCGGGGCCTATAGTCCCCCTCCACGTGACCGACGCCAACGCGGTCAAGGCGGACAGTTACGCGGTCGAGGACGCATCCCTCCAGCGTCCCTCACGCATCTCTCAAACGTACTTGTTCGCGAGAAAAGCCCTGGTCGAACGCGCTAACTATAAAGGCGGACATGTCCCTCAGAGAACGCCGAGCGGCTAATCTGAAAGGATGTCGTCCTTCCCCCGCCGGGTGGCCGAGGCGTTCGCCGACTTCGGCGATCCGGGCCGGTGCCGAGAACCGGGGATGCCGTGGACAGGGAAGCGATGCTTGACGGCCTACAAGGCGGGCTCCCGCTGCGACCGTTGCGTGACCGCCAAGCGAGCCGAAAACCAGCGCCGGCCAACTACCCAAACTGAGCGGCGCCCTGTGGTGCGGGCGCCAAAGGCACCGAAGGCACCGAAGGCACCAAGGGGAACAGTCCTCGCCCGTGGCCCGCAGCCCGTCCGGGTACCGGACCGCCCCGTCCGTGCCCCTGCGCCGGCCAGGAGGCTATCGCCGGGGTTGCTGGCGACCTACGGGTTCGGCGACGCCGTAACGGGCACACAGGGACCTAGGAGAGCCTCGGGGAAGGTCACGGTCCGAGCGGGCCAGGATGTCAAAAAGATGAGGTGGCCGGCGGACCAGCGGCCTTCGATGCGCTGTGGCCGTTGCGGGGTCGAGCGGCAGTTGATCCACCGGGGCGAGACGCTCACCTGCGGAGGGTGCGGGGGCGAGTTGAGGTGGGTGGGGTGGACGCCGGTCGAGGTCAAGCCGGCGCCGGTGATCAGCTACGCACTGCCCGGGCCGGCGCCAGGGACCACAACGCCGGCAGCGAAAAAGGCTTGGGAGAGCGGGGCTAGCGGCTGGAGCAGCCCGACCAGGCCACAGGGGGGCCTGGTCAAGGCCCTACTGGCGGCCTACCGGGCCGGCTAGGGCTTCCAGCGTCAGCGGCCGACCGGACGGCCCACACGGAGGGATTGACCGGCGGGCGGGAAGGGCTGGCCGTCGTTGTAGCGCTGCTCCAGGTCGACCACGGCGGCGCTCAAGGCCCGCTCTAACAGATCAGCGATGGTCAGGTACTCATGGCGGACCAAGGTCCGAGCCAGGGAGCAGCTTCGGGCTCAGGAGCCGCGGAGGGACCGAGGTGGGCGAAGCCCTCGAGCAGCGGAGGGACCGCGGCGACGAAGCCCTCGAGCGGGCGGTTACCTGGGAGGTCCCTGGTGACGTGCCCCTCGGCACCTGGTGGCCCTCGTAGAGCCCTCGACGGGCCGGGCTGGGCTGGTGGTGCCCGGGGACGGCCCTCTCGACCGGGCCTGAACTCAGGACGGGCCTGACAGCGCAACCCGAGCCCTCCCGGCAGCGACCCCGGGCCGGGCCGTTTGTTCGGGTTATGTTCGGGTTATTTCGGGAAAAACCGCAGGTAAGCAAGGGTTTTGTTGGTTTTCGTACGGTGCCAGACCATAGGTCAGCGGAGGTCGGGCGGGCGGGCTGTTCGGGTTAGGCGCCGCTCCGACCCCTCCGTCCTCCTAGCGCCACCCAGTTCGGTCGGGAGAGAGGGAGAACGGCAGGAGCGCGGACAAAGGGCAGGCCAGGGCAGGGGCGCGGGACAGCAGGAACGCGGACAAGGAAGCGGGCCGGCGGGAGCCGGGACCGGAACGGAGGACCCGGCGAGGACCACGAAGCGGGAGGCGGGGCGGGAGCGCCGGCAGACGGGGCGGACGCGGCCGGAGCCGAGACGGGCGGGAAGGGCGCTAGGCGAAGGGGCGGCCGAGAGGAACGGCCCAGAGGCGCGAGGTTCTGTGAACCTCCCTGGCGAGCCCGCCGCCCGCCGGAAAGCGTGACAAGAGGGCCGGGCCGCCCGGTGGCTAGGAGGACCTGCGGCCTGGGGTAACACACTCTCGTTGCTGGGCGGGGGAAATTGGCAATTCAGGCTGTGTTTGTGAGCACTTGGTAACTGTGGCACGGGCCTGCCGGCGGGGCTGGACGGTTCGGCCTCTGGCGAGAGCGCCGTAGGCACTCCTGGGCAGTTTTGCCCCTGATTGCTCGGTGCGCCTGCAGCGCGCTTAGCCCGAGACCTTGGACAAGGGGATAGTCGACCCAGCGGGCGGCGCGCTCACCACGACTTGCTTGCCCCAGTTGGAGAAGGCCACTGTCTCCTTGCCTGCTCCCAAAGCCGTCGTGGTCTCCAGGACCGGTAGGGTGGCGCCGACAGCCGAGATGGTGAGCGTAGTCGTCGACGCCGGCTCCGAGCTGGTGGCGGCCGTGTCCCATTTCAGGGTGTACAACTTTTTGGCCGGCGGCATGGCTGTGGACAGCTTCGTACCCTTGGGCGCCGGGAGGACGCTCGCTACTGAAGAAACGGTTATCGAAGCCGCCAGATCCTTGTACTGGCTCGTGCCGGCTTTGACAGACACCCAGTCCCTGCCGACCTGCTTCGCCTCCGCCGAGGTCATCCCGAAGATCTTGGTCAGCCCGGACGAGTCGCCCGATAAGTACCCGTAGCTCGGGGTCACCTTAAGTATGACTGTCTCGCTGCCTTCCGAGATGGTCTCGATGCCGCTCGCCGTCCCCAGGTCGGCCTCTATGTGCTCTTCGACCGAGGTCGAACTGGAGCTGGACGTCACCACAAGGTGGACGCTGGTCTGCTTTCCAATGTCGCTCTTGGCCGCCGTGAGCACTGAGCTCGTTGTCGGGGCCCCAGCACCGGTTGCCTCAGCCGTGGCTGACAGCAGGACGAGGGTGGGCAGCACGACTGCAGAGGAAAAGAACAGACGGCCGGCACGACTGAGCATCGACGCCCTCATTGGTGCAGGCTACTGGCCTGCCCAGCTCTTGGCGGCGAGCACCTCCTCGACCAGCCATCGGCGGCTCGGCGGGCTGACCGCATAGGTTGGCAAAGAGAGGCTCTTGCAAGAGGGCGCGGACGACGCCAGGGACCGGAGACCTGAGACGGGCACAGGACCGGGACCAGGACAAATCCCGACAGGGAAGGGACACACGAACAGGCCGCAATCCGATCCCCGGCAGGGCCACTAGCCGTTAGCTCGACAGTGCCGCAGTGCCGGCGCTCGACGGCCTCGGTCGGCTCAAGAGCTGGGAGCTGTGGCCGGCGCAGGCGTCGACCGCGTACCAGCGGCCCTGACCGTCCCGGCGCCAGCCCGAGGTCACGATGGGCTCGGGGCAGTTGTCGGGCTTGCCATGGGGGTCGTACACGAAACGGTGGCATCGGTCCCGCTCGGCGGTCCAGGCCCCCGCGTAATCCTCCACGAATTAGAGGCTAGAGAGGAGGTGGGACGGGAAAGCCTGGGGACCCCAGGCCGCCCATGCGGAGCGGGTGCCTAAGCTGCCCTCGTGCCTTTCTCATCGCACGCTCGGGTTGAGACACCATCATCCGAGGCCTTCCTTTGGCGCTCCAGTTTTACGAAGTTCATTTCGCTTATCACGACAAGCTCACTGTGGTTTGCCCGAGGCGACACGCTGGGAGACCGGTTTGAGGGCTTCCTTCCGAATTGGGCGCAGCTGGTGCTACAGATGGGAGAGCGTCAGTATCGCCCGACCGACCGGCATACTCAGTCTCGTGGTTCGAGGGCAAGCACGTCCGCGATGGTTAATGTCTCATCAGGAATCCCTACGAGCACCTCCCCCCCGGTGACGCCGCGCCGGTTGGATGCGTGAGCTCGCCAGCCAATCACGGTTGTTGTGCCTGCAAGTGCCCGTGGGAGTAGCACGGTGATTGATGGGAGCCACGCACGGCTTTTCGGCCGAACCTCCACTCGTGGATACGTCAAGATGGTCTCACCCGACTCGCCGGTGGATCGGTCAATGCCGCTGCCGGGAACGTAAAGTGGGATGATTGGAATGTCGAACATTGGACCGGTACCAAATGGTTGAGGGGGCGAAGGCATCCTCTCGGATTCGTGCAGGTCCGACGCCACACCGATTGCGTAGACGTCGTTCGGTAAAGAGATCTCCACGATTAGGTTCGCGATCGTGTCATCTCCTGCATTGTGAGCTCGTAGTCGCAGTCGTGAGAGCCCTCCCCAGTAGAGATACTGCAGAAGACCATTCTCGATGCCTTCGCTTGCTGCACGTAGGTACGAATTCACCTCTTGTTGAAACTCGGTGCGAGTTCGAGGTTCGCCGGTGAGACTCGGGACTAAGGACGCGATAAGTGACCCTGGCGCGAGCAGACTGCCCGTGAGCCGATCTCGCTCAGAGGAAAGCCAATCATCCAGAACAGCTTCGGCAAACTCGACGGTAACTAAAGGCTTGACGACTTTTGATTCCAGTTCCAGAGTCCAGGGTGGTCCCACCGACGTTGCCTGATGCTTCGCCTCCTCTAGCATCTCACGGATCTCTTGGCTGTTGGCCGAGGCCGTACTACCCGAGCGGCGGATATAGATTCCACCGTCTGTGACAATCCCTGCGAACTCTTTCTGACAGAGGAAGGGGCGACTCCCCACGGGACTGGGATGGACAACGACAACTACCACCTCGGTACCGTTAAACACGACAGGATGGACCGAAAAAAGAGGGCCTCCCTGACCTAGATAGCGGCGTAGCCCGTTGTCCAGATCTGCCGGATCCGGCATCACTTGGCCGGAGAGGTTCGACGGTTCAGCGCCAACGACCATGTAGGCGTAGCCGCCAGCTGCGGTATTGCAAACGCGACTGGGCCTATTTGCAGCTCCGAGCACAAACTTTGCAACTGTGGCTTGACCATCTCGCTGAGATAGGTTGAGTTGAGACTTCCACTCCAGCCAGTGAGCCTCGTCCTGCGGCAACGCATTAGTTACTGCCTCCACGAGTTCAAGCAACTCACCGGGACTGACGAAAGGTTTGTCCGAAGGGACAGCCATTCTCAAGCTGCTTTGGTAGACGCCGCAGCAAGACGAGACGCCTCTTCGGCGTGACTTGTCGACCAGTCAATGATCGCCGAGCTCAGCGCTACCCTCTCCTCCTCGGACGCATTCTCGAGTAGCTCCAATCCATTGACTGCGAAAAAGCGCCTAAGCTTCGAGGGGATGGCCTCGGAAAGCGAGATTGCTGCCATCAACACCGGCAATTCCCGAGCCACTTGCTGTACCAAAGTGTCAACGTCCGCTCGTGCTCTGGAGGGCAGGATCCGGAGCATCCGGAGGAGCATTGAGGCGGGAAAAGCGGCCAACCATTCCGTTGACCCAGGCCCTTGCCAACTGAGGAGGCGGTCGAGCACTCGCTCGGTTGGCTAGCCTTCACTACCGTGATGGACGTGGCCGTCACCCGTTCCGCCCCCGACGAGAAAGCGCTTCTAGAACGGGCACGAGGAGGAGATGAACGCGCATACGACGCCTTGGTCACCCCCTATCGAGCTGAGCTGCATGCTCATTGCTACCGCATGCTGGCGTCGTTCCATGATGCCGAAGACGCGCTCCAAGAGGCGCTTCTGCGGGCGTGGCGCGGGCTAGCAGGCTTCGAAGGCCGCAGCTCCGTGCGGGCCTGGCTGTACAAGATCGCCACTAACGCCTCGCTGAACCTCGCCCAAGGCCGCTCGCGCCGCGAACTGCCTGCCTCGCACGGCCCCTGCGCCCGGTGGGGGGAACGCCCTGGGGCTCCGCTGGCCGAGACCGCGTGGCTCGGACCGTACCCTGACCAGAGGCTAGGCCCCACACCAGGTGGCTTGCCCGAGGCACGATATGAACAGCGCGAGAGCCTTGAGCTCGCTTTCGTCGCCGCCCTACAGTACCTTCCCCCGCTTCAGCGGGCGGCGCTCATATTGCGGGAAGTTTTGGGCTTTTCGGCCCAAGAGGTGGCCGACCAGGTCGGCACGTCCGTCCCCGCCGTCACGAGCGCCCTCCAGCGTGCCCGGGCGGCGACAGAGCGGCGCCTGCCCCAACAAAGCCAACAGGCCACATTGCGCTCGCTCGGGGACGAGCAGACCCGCCAGCTCGTCCAGGCTTACGTCGACGCTATTGAGCGGGCCGATGCTCCCGCCTTGGTGGGGATGTTGACCGAACAGGTCGTCTGGGCCATGCCGCCGCTGCCCACCTGGTACCGCGGCCGGGAGGCGGTGTCCGGCTTCCTGGTCGAGGTCGGCTTCAACGAGCGTTGGCGGCACCTACCGGCCCGCGCCAACGGCCAGCTGGCCCTCGGTTGCGACACCCTCGACCCTCTCACGGGACGCTGGGTGGCGTCGGCTCTGGACCTCCTGCGGCTAGAAGGCGACCAAGTGGCGGAGTCCGACTACTTCCTCACTTCCGAGCTACTGCGGCGGTGGGGAGCCGACGGCAGCTTCGTTGGCGCCGAGGTGTTCCCCAGGTTCGGGTTGCCCGCAGAGCTCGAGTAGGGGTTTTTTTGGCGCCCCGCGATTAGTTCTGTGCCCTCTCCGGATCACATAGACGACAGACGACATTGACCGGCCACAGTCCGGTCAGGAAGGAAACCGAGATGTTCCCGTTGCCGCTTAGTGTCCTCATGGTCCTGGAAGAAGACCGCCAACGCCAGCTCGAGCGGCTGGCCTGCCCGCGCCGCACCGTCAGGTCCGAGTGCCTCGCTCCCCAACGGTCCCCCCGACCTCTTGGCCGCGGCGCCACATGGGCCAACTTGTTCGGCCGCCGTCGGCGCGACGGCGTGGCTGCGGCTTCGCTCGCTGCGCACTGAACTGAATTATCCGCAAAAGACCACCACTTCTTATAGGAGAGACCAATGACCGTTAACGAACGGCGCCCAGTCGCCAGGCTGCTCGACCCCCAGGGCCACGACCTCACGCCACTGGCGTGGGAGGAGGCCCAGGCCCGCATCGACGCCGCCCGTTTCTACTTTTTGACCACATTGCACACCAGCGGTCGTCCCCACACGCGCCCCGTACTGGCCGTCTGGACTGGGGAGGTGCTATGCACTACCTCGACAGGCACTGCGCAAAAGGGCCGCAACCTGAGGGCCGACCCGAGGTGCTCGGTCGCCATCATTGCCGATGACATGCACATCGTCCTCGAGGGGACGGCCTTGCCGGTGCAGGGTGACGCCATGCTTGGGCGGATCGCCAACGCTTACCGTTCGAAGTACAACTGGCCCGTGACGGTGGTGGAGGGTGGGTTTGACGCCCCGTACGCCGCCCCCGCTGCCGGGCCTCCCCCTTACGAGCCTTACCAGATAACCCTGGCGGCGGTGTACGGCTGGGGCACCAACGACATCATTAGCCCACGCCACACTCGCTGGTCGTTCTCTCGTGAGACAGCCTGACCCGGGCAATCCGGGGCACCAGCACGGGACCTCACCAGAAGCTCGACACCGTGCCTGAGCTGCCGGAGGCCGCTGCCGACGATGCCGAGGACGGTGAAGTGCCGACCGGCAGGGTGCCCGCCGCGTTGTGCCGAAATCGTTGCGCGGCCCCGGAACCGTTCACCTGATTGGGGATAGTCCAGGATCGCGTCCGCACTGTGATGGCGTGCTCGGATGGGCGCGAACGGGCCCGGGACGATGGGGATGGCGCGAGCTTTGGTGGGCTGCCTGCGGCGGCCTATGTCGCCTTCGGCTTCTGCCCCGGCAGCGCCATCGGGTTGGCACGCCAGGCCCAAAGTGCGGCGGCCCCAGCGATGGGGGCCCCGGCCAGGTACTCGAGGAACCCGTAGATCGACGCATCGAAACTGTCGCCGATGTATGTGAGGTCGATAACGGCGTCCAAGACCGAAGCCACCGTGACGAGTGCCGCAAAGAGTAGGAGCAGTTGGTAGAGGAAGTTGGCCATAGGCGCCCGCTTCGCTTCCGCCGAGCTCCCAAGGACCAGCAGCGCCACCGCCAGGAGCACCGCGACAGCCCAGGGGGCGCCGCCCGCCCCCAGTAAGTGGATGATCCGCTGGCGGGCGTCATAGCCGACGTCATGCTGGAACGCCGAGAGGACCGACCCGGCCCAGTACAGGACCAGCCCGATCAGGATGGCGGCCGCCCCGAGCACCCAGGGCGTCTTGGCCAGCGCTTGGACGTCTATTGGCGGCAGCTCGACGCTGAAGGCGGGTGGCGCAGAGCCTGGCCCAGACGCGGGCGCCGCGCCTAAGGGTGGCGGGCCGCCGAATGGGGCGCCCAGGGGTGGGCCGCCCGGGGTTGGCGGTGGGGGCGGGTTACCGGGACCTTCATTTTCGCTCATTGAGCCTCCCATAATCTCAGTAGCTTCCGCGCACGTTAGCGCTTTCTTTCGGTCCTGGCCCGGATCATCCACCCGAACTAGCGCTTTCTGCGATCGAGACCTGGGAAGGCTGGTACGCCAGCCAGAGGCACTCGCTCACGGATTAGCCGTGCAAACCGTTAACCTGCGGTGTGATCTTTCTCGGCGCCCTTCTGTTTATTGCCGCCGAGATCGTCGTGTTCGTGGTCGTCGCCCACCAGATCGGTTTCCTCTGGGCGCTAGCGCTTCTCATCGTCGTCAGCGCCCTTGGCCCCTTCGTCGTCCGGCAGGTCGGCCTGGGTGTGCTTGCGCACACCCAGGAGAGGCTGGGGCGCGGGGAGATGCCCACCCGGGAGCTTCTCGACGGGCTGGTCATCCTCATAGGCGGGCCCTGATCTGCGTGCCGGGGTTCATCGGGGACGCCCTCGGCTTGCTCCTCATGATCGGCCCGGTGCGCCACCTCGTCATCCGCGCGGCCGGCCACCGGCTCGCCCGGCGCGTTCAGACAGTCCGCACCGGCCGCTGGCGGGTGGTGAGCGCCGGCTCCCGGCCGCTACACGAGGAGCCCCCGTCGGCCCCCCAGCGCCCCGGTTTGCCGCTCGGGCCCGGCGACGGCGGGACATCCTAAGAACGTGCTCTTCGCCGTCATCGAACGCTTCGTCGGACGAGGCCTCACTGCGGGCGGCGTCAAATAGGTGCGGCACTCGGTTTAGTGCCTCGCTACCGACGTCCTTGACGAGGGCCCAGAAAGGGTGCTGGACAACGTCGCTGAGCGAGCTGGAGTGGGGTCGGTCACGGTGGCGGCGAAATACCATGCCGTCAGCGACATCTACCCGCATAACCCCGTACGCAGGGTCGCCACCCTGCCGCCCGGCGTTTTCTACCACCCGGCGATGGCGCGCTATTCAGGCGAAGCCATAAAACCGAGCGCCAGCCCGGTGGCCGAAGGTCGCGATGTGCTCCAGGAGCTCCTTGCCGCTGCTGGCCCGCGCCAAATGGGGGTCGCGGCGTGGGCCGTCATGTTCCATCATGACGAGGCCCGCCCGGGCATGCCTGCCCTCCAGGTCAATTGTTTCGGCGATGAAATCGCAGGGACACTTTGTCCCTCTCATCCGGACGCACAGCGCTTCGCCGAACTGCTCGTCGATGAGATCTCGAGTTACCCCGTCGAGACGGTACGCCTCGAATCTCTCCATTTCCACCCCATAAATCATGGGCATCACCATGAGCGTCTCCTGGAGCCGTATGGTGCGGCGGCTGTTGGCACTCGGGCTGTGTTTTTGCCGGTGGTGCCTACAGCGGGCGGAGGGGGAGGGGGTCGACGCTCGCCGGCTGGCCGCTCATACTCGTCGCTCGTTGGAGCAGGTCTTTGACGGCGCAGGCGGTCGACCGCTGGACGAGGGCTCGCTGGTTGATCTCTGCGGCGACGACGCTCTCGGTTACCTAACCGCTCGCCAGCACACGGTGACGGAACTGGTGGGGCGCCTGGTGGAGGTGGTCGTCGGCAATGGGGCACGGTTGTCTTTTATTGACCCAACGATTGCCAGCCTGGCCTATGCCAGTGGGTCGCTTACCGGCGCCCCAAAGGTGGCGGCGTGGCAATTCGGTACCGACCTAACCGCGGTGCGCGAGGCGGGCGCCGATGTGGAGGTGACCGGCTACCTTCGCAGTCCTCTCGAGCTTGAACAGGTCCTATCCCCTCATCGTCGCCCCCAAAGCGCAGGCACCCGCGGGGGAGACCTCGCTGTGGTCCTTCGTCCGGGCCCGCCGGACTGCGACAACGTGGAAGAGCTGCGTTCAAAGTTGGCCGTGGCCGCTAGCGCCGGCAGTGCCGAGGTGAACTTCTACAACTACGGCCTCTACCGCGCCGACGCGCTCGACCGCATTGGGCGCGCGCTCGCGTGAGATTCGGCGGGAGCGTCCCGCTTGTTTAATCTCTTTGCATTTTGGGCGGCTCTCCTATGGGGAGGCGCAGGTAATGGCCGGGCTCGGCGAGCATGGTCGCCCACGGGCGCCGGGCCCCGGCGGCACCGCTTTCGAACAGTGCCCTCTGGGCAGGCGTGAGCTCGATCCAGTGGGCGGGTGGGGCCGCGGTCACCCGGGGCAGCGGCACGCCGGCGACGACCGTAGCGCGGTTCACGAAAAAACGGTCGGCGTGGCGACACTCGAGATAGGTGTCAAAAAGGGCAAAATCACCCACCTCGAGCTCAAAGATGGCGATGTCGGCCGGCTCGCCCACCGCGAGTGAGCCAGCGTGCTCACCAGACCTGCCTCCCGCAACACCAGCCGGGTTTGTAGTTGCGGCTCGTACGACATCTTCCAGGGACATTCCGATAGCGAGGAACTTTGACATACACGTAGGGAGGTCGAAACCCGGCCCTAGGAGGCTCCTTTGGTGCAGGTCCGATGAGATGAAGTCGGGTGGCGCCCCCGCAGCGAGCATGGACTCGGCCACGGCAAACGAAAAACCTCCGGACCCATGGCCAACGTCGAAGAGCACCCCCCGTTCCCGGGCATGCATCGCGCTAGGGCGGAGGCTGTCTTTTCCTATTACCAGTGACATGTCCTGGCCCGTGGCGCAGTGTGTGACCAGGTCGCCCGGGCGCAAAAGGTCGAGCACATCGTCGATATCGGGCGGCCCCCTTCCGATATGGGCCATTACTGGTAAACCGGCAACAGCCGCGGCTTGGACGGCCATGCGCAGGGGTGCCAGGCCCATCTCGCCGGTGGCGAAACGGTCGAGGCGGCACTTCACGCCGATAACGAAATCATGGTGCTGCTCCGCCGCGGCCGCGCACAGCCCGGGGTCGCACAAGTCCTGTCGGCGGGCCTCACCCGTCTCCGCCACAAGGCCAATCGAGCTGATGTTCACAAAAGCGCGCATGTGCAAAGGGGCGAGCCCGGCGCCAAGCCGGCACAGCGCACCGATGTTGTATGCGCCCGCCGAACCCGCGTCCACCCAGCTCGTCACACCTGTGCGCCAGGCGACGGGCGTCGGGTCTACCCCCCAGTAAGTGCCCCCGAAAAAAAGATGAGTGTGCAAGTCGACTAGCCCGGGGACGACGATGCAACCTCGGGCGTCGAAGACTTCAGCGGCAAGATTGCGAGGTATATCGGGCGCAACGGACGCGACTCGCCCCTCCTTCACAGCCACGTCGTAACGACCGGAGCGGCCTGTCCCCGGGTCCACTAGCTCTCCGCCTTGGACCAGGAGGTCGAACGTTGGTCGCCCGTCCGGGGACGGGCCTACATCGACCGGCGAGGCGCTCAATGGAAAAAGGTGGGGATTTGGTCGCGAGCCTTGTCGGAGCGCACAGCTTTGCGATTGCCATCCTCGGTCATGCCGCTCCTTTGCGCCTGGGCCCTTGTGCCTACGGTAACCGGGGTAGGGCTAGGTTCGTGGTCTTGCGATCGACGTACCGGGTTCAGCTGTGGAAAGAGTTCGGTTTTTCTGACGCGGCGGGCATCGCCGGCTACTTGGCCGAGCTGGGTGTGAGCCATCTGTACTCCTCGCCCTACCTTCAGGCCACCCCGGGTACCACCCACGGCTACGACGTCGTAGACCCTGAGCGGTTGAACGACGAGCTCGGTGGTGGTCCCGCCTATGCGGGCATGGTGGGGGCGTTGCGGGCGGCGGGGCTGGGACAGGTGCTCGACATCGTCCCGAACCATATGGCCACCGACGCCACGAACCGTTGGTGGTGGGACGTCCTTGAGAACGGGCCGGCGAGCCGTTATGCGGCTGTGTTCGACATCGACTGGGAAGGAGGAGACCGCTCCGCGGCGCACACGGTGCTGGTCCCTGTGCTGGGTGACCACTATGGGCGGGTGCTCGAGGCCGGCGAGCTGGTCTTGGTGCGCGCCGGCGCTGAGGTGACGGTGCGCTATCAGGACATGGAGCTACCCGTGTCGCCTCGCAGCCTGGACGAGCTGCTCGCCGCGGCGGCGCGCCGGGCGGGCTCGGAGGCGCTCGGGCGGATAGCCGAGGGGTACGGGGCGCTGCCGACATCGAGACTGACCGACGAAGCGGCCGTCAGCGAGCGTCACGAGCAACACTTGGCGTTGCGAGGCCAGCTCGAGGAGCTGTTGCGGGCCGACGGGTCGATCGCTGCTGTGTTGGACGATGAGATCGAAGCTCTCAATGCCGACCCGGACCGCCTAGACGCGTTGTTGCGCCGCCAGAACTACCGGCTGGCCCATTGGCGCACGGCGAGCGAGGAGCTCGACTACCGCCGGTTCTTCAACATCGAGTCGTTGATCGGCGTGCGGGTCGAGGATCACGAGGTGTTCGCCCGGACGCACCGGCTGATCGTGGAGTTGGTGAAAGACGGTACCGTCGATGGGCTCCGGGTCGATCATGTGGACGGCCTGCGCGACCCGGAGAAATACTTGGACGACTTGGCGGCCGCGACCGGCGGCGTGTACACGGTGGTGGAGAAAATCCTCGAGCCGGGCGAGTCGCTGCGGGGGTCATGGCCGGTGGCCGGCACGTCGGGCTACGACTTTTTGGTATGGGTGAACAACCTTTTCGTCGAGGGCAGTAACGAGCCGGCCATGACGGCGACGTACCAGGCTGTCACCGGGGAAACAGCGAGCTACGAGGAGATCGTGCAGGCCTCAAAGCAGCAGGTGATGGCCACCGAGCTGGCGGCCGAGGTCGAGCGCCTTGTGGGGATCCTGGCGGACCTCTCGGACGGCTATCGCCGTCATCGCGACCACACGCGCCGGGAGCTACGCCACGCGCTACGCGAGTTCATCGCCCGCTTCGAGGTGTACCGCACCTATGTGCACCCTGGCGAGCCGGCGAGCGACGAGGACCGTGGGCAGATCCGGACTGCGGCAGACGCCGCTCGTGCGGCCCGCCCCGAGTTGGATTCTGAGCTGTTGTGCTTTCTCAGTGAGCTGGCACTGGGTGAGCACCCTGGTGCCGGTGAAGCCGAGTTCGCCGAGCGTCTTGCCCAGCTGACGGCGCCGGTGATGGCCAAGGGCGTCGAGGACACCGCGTTTTACCGCTATCACCGGTTGGTTTCGCTCAACGAGGTGGGTGGCGACCCGGGCGTGTTCGGCCGTCCGGTCGCTGAGTTCCATCAGGCGATGGCTGCGGCCGCCGAGCAGTGGCCGGAGGCGATGTTGACCCTGTCCACGCATGACACCAAGCGCAGCGCAGACGTGCGGGCCAGGATCAACGCGATCTCGGAGATACCCGACGCGTGGCGGGCCGCTGCGGACCGGTGGATGGAGGTGACCGAGCCTCACCGGCGTGACGGGCTGCCTGACCGCAACGACGTCTACCTGCTGTTCCAGACGCTATTGGGTGCGTGGCCGATCGACGCGGAGCGCGCGGTCGCTTTCATGGCCAAGGCGACCAAGGAGGCGAAGGTCCACACGTCGTGGACCGACCCGGTGGCCGCTTATGACGAGGCAATGGAGGCGTTTGTGCGGGCGGTGCTTGCCGACGATGTGTTCACTGGCGGCCTCGTCTCGTGGTTGGCTGACCATCGGGTGGTGGAGAGGGGGCGTCGGAACTCTCTGGCCCAGACGGCGCTGCTGATGACGTGCCCTGGGTCGCCCGACCTCTACCAGGGCAGCGAGTTGTGGGATCTCAGCCTGGTGGACCCCGACAATCGCCGGCCGGTCGATTACGACGAGCGGCGCCGGCTGCTGGCCGGGCTGGGTGCTTGGGGCACCGGCGGGACCGGCTTGGACGAGCTGGGGACCTCCAAGCTGCTCGTCATCCACCGTCTGCTGGCGCACCGCCAGGCCGACCCCCGGTGTTACGAACCTGGCGGCTACGAGCCGCTCGTCGCGAAGGGGAGCCGAGCGGACGATATCGTCGGCTTTCGCCGAGGCGGATTGACGGTCGTTGTGCCCTGCCGAGGCGATGACGACTGGGGCGATACCAGCGTCGAGCTACCGACGGATGGGGGACGCGACGCCGTGACCGGCCGCCCAGTCGCCGGCGGGACGCGACGCTTGGCTGAACTGTTCGCCGAGCTTCCCGTCGCCGTTGTCTCTCGGGCTGTTTGATGAGCCATCGGTTCTTGGTGTGGGCGCCCAGGCCCGACCGTGTGGAAGTGGTCGTCGGAGAACGTCGCCTTCCCATGAGCCCCGCGGGGGGCGGGTGGTGGCAAAGTGTCGTCGACGACGCCGGCCCGGGAAGCCGCTACGGGTTCTCGCTTGACGGCGCCCCGACCAGGCCGGACCCCCGCTCGTTGTCCCAGCCCGACGGCATCGACGGCCTCTCCGAGGTCGTCGACCACGGCGCCCACCGGTGGGTGGACCGGGGGTGGCGCGGGGTGCCGTTGCCAGGGGCGGTGCTTTACGAGCTGCATATCGGGACCTTCACCCCAGCGGGCACGTTCGAAGCAGCCATCGAGCGGCTCGAGCATTTGGTGAGCCTCGGTATCGACGCAGTGGAGGTGATGCCGGTCGCCGAGTTCTCCGGAGACCGGGGCTGGGGTTATGACGGCGCCGACCTGTTCGCACCGCATCACGCCTATGGCGGCCCTGAGGGTTTCAAAGCCTTCGTCGACGCCTGCCACGCTGCCGGCCTCGGAGTCGTGTTGGACGTGGTCTACAACCACCTGGGACCGGCCGGTAACTATCTCGCCGAGTACGGGCCATATTTCTCTGAGCGCTATCAGACCCACTGGGGTGCGGCGGTGAACTTCGACGGGCCCGGCAGCCTCGAGGTGCGCCGCTTTGTACTCGACAACGCCCTGATGTGGCTGCGGGATTACCACTGCGACGGGCTCCGTCTCGACGCCGTGCACGCCATCTTCGATGAGTCCGCGCGCCACATCCTCGAACAGATGGCCGACGACGTTGATGTCCTGGCTGCCGCAGTCGGGCGGCCGTTGTTCCTGGTGGCGGAGAGCGACCTCAACGACCCGCGGTTCGTGCGCTCGCCCGAGGTCGGCGGCCTCGGGATGGACGCCGCGTGGGCCGACGACTGGCACCATGCATTGCACGCCGCACTCAGCGGCGACCGCTCCGGCTACTACGAGGACTTCGGCTCTCTTGAGTTATTGGCCAAGGCTCTCCGCCAGGCGTGGGTGTACGACGGCGAGTGGCAAACGTACCGTCAACGCATCCAGGGCCGCCCACCGGTCGGGCTGCGGGGCAACCAGTTCGTCGTGTTTACCCAGGACCACGACCAGGTCGGCAACCGGGCCGACGGCGACCGCAGCAGCGCCCTTATGAGCGAGGGGCGCCTGCGTATAGCCGCCGCCTTGCTGCTGACGGGGCCGTTCACGCCCATGCTGTTCCAGGGCGAGGAGTGGGGGGCAACGTCTGCGTTCCAGTACTTCACCGACCACCAAGACGCTGCCCTTGGCCGGGCGGTGAGCGAGGGGCGCCGCGGCGAGTTCGTCTCTTTCGGCTGGGAAGCCGACCAGGTGCCCGACCCGCAGGCCGAGACCACCTTCGAGGCGTCCAAGCTCCGTTGGGACGAGGCCGCCACCGCTCCCCACGACGGGCTGCTCGCCTGGTACCGGCAGCTGATCGGGTTGCGCCGGCGCCTACAAGCGCTCGGCGACCCGAGACTGTCCAGCGTCCAAGTGGACGTCGACGAGGCGGCCGGCACCCTCGTCGTACACCGTGCCGGCATCGACATCCTGGTGAACCTCGGGGCCGAGCCGGCGACCTTCACCGTGCCGCCCGGCACGGTGGTGCTGGCCGCTTCCCGGCCCGACGTCGGTCTGGTCGCTCCAAAGGTGGTCGTTCCCGTTGACGCTGTCGCCCTCGTCGAGATCGGGCGATGAATGACCGGTGGGGCCCCGACGTAGGCGGAGATATGACCGACGCAACAGTCGTTGTTGAGCGAGCCGCCTTGCTGCGGTGGCGAAGAGCCATCATGGCGGGCTTCGGTCTCGGGGGGATCACCGTTGCCGCCTGGGCCCCCGGCTCCCGGCGATCAAGGCCGAACTCGACATAAGCACAGCTACGATCGGCCTGCTCCTCGCTGGCGTTACGATCGGGGCCCTCGCCGGGCTTGTCGCTTCGACACCGGTACTCCACTGGCTCGGGAGCAGGGGTGGCGTGACTGCATCGCTCCTAGTCGTTGCCGCAGCGATGGTCGTCATGGGTGTGGCCATAACGCTGCGATCGGTCCCACTGCTAAGCGTTTCCTTGCTGTTCATAGGTCTTGGGATCGGTACCCTCGACGTGCTAATAAATGTGGACGGGTCGGCGATAGAACGGGCCGCCGGCCGCACCCTTATGCCCCTGATGCACGGGGCCTGGTCGGTCGGTGCCGCAGTGGGGTCGGGCATTGGTGCGGGGTGCGCGGCGCTCGGCGTCACTCCCTCGGTGCAGTTGATCGGCGAAGCGGTCATCATCGGGGTGGTCGCCATTGCCATGGCGTCGGCAATCCCTACGGGGGAACGCCCGCGGGAAGCAACGGTCACAAAGGCGCGCATCGCCAAGGTGCGGCAATGGCTTCACGGCTGGACGGACTGGCGTTTGCTGCTGATCGGGGTTGTCATGCTCGGTGTCGAGCTGGGTGAGGGGTCCGCCAACAACTGGCTTACTCTCGCGGTACGCAACGACCATCGCCAAACCGCCGCCATCGCCGCGCTCTTCTTCGCCGCGTTCGCCAGCGGCGAAGCTCTTGCCCGGATCTTCGGTGGCCCGGTCGTCGACCGGCTCGGGCGCGTCCACGCCATCCGGTACACCACCGCCCTCGGCGTACTTGGCGTCGTGCTCTTTATCCTTGGTGGCAACGTGTGGACCATCCTCGTCGGCGTCCTGTTGTGGGCGGTGGGGGTTTCGATGGGCTTTCCCCTCGGCATGTCCGCGGCCGCGGAGAGCGGCACGGACCGGGCCGCACGCGTCAGCGTTGTTGCCTCCATCGGCTATTTCGCCAACCTCGCCGGGCCACCAGCCATCGGGGTACTCGCCGAAGCAGTAGGTCTCCTCAACGCCTTTTGGCTCATAATCGCGCTCTTTATCGTCGCGTTCGCCGTCGCCGGCTCACTACGACCTGCGGCACCTTCTCGCGTCATGGAATAGAGACGATGGTGTCGCCATACCCACCGTCAAACATCGCAGGAGCGCTGTTGGTTAGCGAGAACACGGTGCGTCACGGGTAGGGGCCCCACCGGATCGACGCCCCGAGCGCGACTAGGGCGAGAAGCGCACCGATGAGGGCGAAGGTCGCTGTGACCTCGTGGCGCTCCTTCTGCACGGCGACGTGCTTGGGCAAATTGGCGAACACCTTGCTCAGTTCTGGGGCGTCCTTGGCCGAGAAGCTGGCGCCGCCGGTCAGCTGGGAGACTTGGCGGAGCGGGGCCAGGTCGGCCACTAACGGTGAGCCCCCTCCGGGGATGCCGAACCCTCCGCCGCCATACGGGCCGCCGCCATAGCCGCCACCTCCGAAGCCGCCACCAGGGCCGAAGCCGCCGTTGGACGCAAAGCCGCCCTGCTGTTGTGGCGAGCATTTGAACGGAGCGATATGTGTGGTACCAAAGCCGATCGTATATATCCGCACCCCGCGTGCTACGGCGTAGGGGACGGCTTGCAGCGGAGTGATACCGCGGTTGTTGGCGCCGTCGGTCAGCAGGACGATGATGTCGGGCACGTAGCCGCCCTTGGGGGGCTTCGCCGCAGCGCCTGCTCCACCAGTGGTGGCGTTGCCCGCGCTGGCGGGCGCCCCAGTGGCGCCCGACGGGGCGAGCGCGGCGCTCGACACGGCATTGCCGACCGGCTGGACCGCAGGGTCCACCTCGGCGATCGCGTCGAGCGACTTCAGGATCGCCGCGCCGATGGCGGTCCCAGGGCTAGTGCTGAGGTTGTTGAGAGCTTGGTCCAGCGCGCTGCGGTCCGTCGTCGGCGGGACCGCCAGCTCGGCGTAGCCAGCGAAGACCACGAGGCCCATCTGGGCCCTTTCGGCTGTGCGTCGACGAACTCGCGGGCGGCGTGCTGGGCCACGGTCAACCGGTTTGGGAGCACGTCGGTAAGGCACATGGAACCCGACTCGTCCAGGGCGAGGATGATCGTCGTCTTCGAGACCGGCACGTCCGAAGTCAATTGGGGCCGCGCCGCGGCCACCGCAAGTACGGCCAGGCTGGTGAGAAGCAGGGCGACGGGGATGTGGCGCCGCCAGCGGGACCGTCGAGGGAGGGCTTTACGCAGAAGAGCGAGGCTCGAATAGCTAACCGCGTGCCGGCGACGACGCCTCGCTGCCAAAAGGTACGTGCCGAGCACCACGGGTACAGCGAGGCCGAGAAGAAGGGCGGCTGGCCAGGTAAAGCTCACCTCAGACGACCCGCCCGAACCACATCACCGAGATGAGGGCCCCAACGACGAGGAAAAGCGCGGCAGCCGCGGCAAACAGGGCTGTGACCTCGGTGTACTTGGTCACCACAATGAAGTGCAGGTTAATCGTCTTGGAAATGGCTTTCAGGCCGGCCGGGTCATCGGCTTGATGGTACGAGCCGTTCGTAACGGCGGCCACGGCCTGCAGGGTTTGGGGGTCCATCGCGGTCGCCACGCTGAACCCGTCGATCTGCACCGTCGTCCCGGCTACGGTACCGACGCCGATGGTCTGGATGCGGACACCTGCGGTCGACGCGAGTCGCGCCATCGTGACCGGGCCCGCTTGGGTCGTGTCTTCGCCGTCGGAGAAAAGCACGATCGTCGCCCCCCCGTAATAGCCGATGTTGACCTGGGCCGAGTTGTCCTGGGTGAGTGCCGCCTTATTGACGATCAGCGTTTTGCCGGCGATGGCATCGAGCGAGGTCAGGATGCCCGCGGCCAAAGACGTGCCACCTCCCAGGGAAAGGTGATCGATCGCGTCCAGCACGACCGCGTGATCGAAGCTGGGAGGCTGCACGATCACCGCGCCCGGGCCGAAGGCCACGACCCCGATCCGGACCCCGGCTGGTTGCTCGCGGACGAAGTCCTCGGCTGCAACCTTCGCGGCGCCGATGCGGGAAGGCTTGATGTCGGCGGCGGCCATGCTGTTGGAGACGTCGATAGCGAGGACCACCGTTGCTTCCCGCCGTGGCGTCTTGACCGTAGTCATTGGTCGGGCGGCAGCGACGACGAGGAGGGCGAGTGCGACCAGGAACAGCGCGAACGGCACGTGCAGGCGCCAAGTCCGCCCCCGTGCAAGGCCCGTCGTGAAGAGGCCCTGGGCGGCGAGGGCGGCCGTTCGTTGGCGTCGTTTGCGCCGGGCCAGCACATAGGCGACAACAACGACTGGGAGGAACAGCAACCCGAAGAGCCATCCCGGCGAGACGAAGGTCATCCTCGGCGCCTTCTGCCGCTCTCGGCCATCCGCACGAAAGCGCTCACAAGATCGTCTTCGGTCGACACGACATGGAGGACGCCCCGAGCCTGGGCGACCCCGTGCCGGATCGCAGCGTCCTGCTCCTCGGTGACCGCAAGCAGGCGGCCGCGGAGCTGAGGGTCGCTCGAATCGACAAGCAGTTGCTCGCCCGTCTCCGCGTCCTCGACGTACAACAGCCCGGCGTCAGGGAGCTCGTACTCGCTTGGATCTACAAGGCGGACGGCGACGACCTCGTGCCGTTCTGTAAGGCGCAACAGCGGACGCTCCCATCCAGGCTCGCTGATGAAGTCGGAGATCAGTACAACAAGGGACCGGCGATGCACAACTCGCGCCGCGGCGCCGAGCAGTTTGTTGAGGTCGGTCACCGAGCCCCCGGGCACCGGGCGCAGGAGCTCCCGCACCAAGGTGAGCACCTGATGACGGCCCTGTCGGGGCGGGATGGTCCATATGTCCCTGCCGTCGTACATGATCGCACCCACTCGGTTGCCGCTGCGGACAACCAGCTGGGCGAACGTCGCAGCGAGCTCGCACAGCACCTGTTCCTTGGTCCGTTCGACGGCACCGAACGCCATTGACCGGGAGCGGTCAAGCAGGAGCCACGCGGTGAGCTCGCGATCTTCCATGAAGTCCCTGACGAAAAGCTCGTCCATGCGAGCGGTGACGTTCCAGTCGATGTGGCGGACGTCGTCGCCCCACTCGTAGCTGCGCAGGTTGAGGAAGTCGGTGCCGTTGCCCCGCAGCAGCGTTCGGTAATCGCCCTGTAGACGCCCGTCGAGACGGCGGACAACATGCCACTGGAGACGCCGCAGGACCCCCTCGGGGGTCAGTAAAGGGCCCGCGTCCACAGTCCGCTCCTTGCGTCCTAGCGCCACCGCAGCCGCGGCACTAGCGGCTCACGTCTCGCAGCACGACGTCGGGGACCGGGATCTTCCTCAATACGGCGTCGACGATGTGCTGTACGTCCACATCGTCGCCCAGTGCCTCGTAAGAAAGGACAAGTCGGTGGCGGAGCACATCGGGCGCGATCGTGCGGATATCCTCTGGCAGCACGTACTGGCGGCCGCGCACCAGCGCCAGCGCCTGGGCGGCCATAACCATGTAGATAGACGCCCGCGGGCTCACACCGTAGGTGATGTAGCGGGCCAGGTCCTGGAGGCCCGCCGACGCTGGGCCCCTCGTGGCCGACGCGACGCGCACGGCGTACTCGATAAGCGCCGGGTCGACAAAGACGGTCTGGACCGCCTTCTGTAAGGCCCTCAGGTGCTGGACGTCCATAACCTCGCGCACGTGCTCCAGTCCTGCGATCATCCGCTCGACGATGACGAACTCCTCCGTAGCGCTCGGGTAGTCGACGAGCACCTTCAGCATGAACCTGTCGACTTGCGCCTCGGGAAGGGGATATGTCCCGTCCGACTCGATCGGGTTTTGCGTCGCCATGACCAAGAAGGGGTCTGGCAGCGGGTAAGTCTCCCGGCCGATAGTGACCTGACGCTCCTGCATCGCTTCGAGCAAGGCGCTCTGCACCTTGGCCGGAGCTCGGTTGATCTCGTCGGCCAGGACAAGGTTGGCGAAGATCGGGCCGAGTGCCACCTCGAACTCGCCGTGCTTCTGGTTGTAGATCCGTGTACCGACGATGTCGGCTGGCACGAGGTCGGGCGTGAACTGGATCCGCTGGAACTCGACGCCTAGCGCGTCAGCAAAGGTCTTTACTGCCAGCGTTTTGGCCAGTCCCGGCACGCCCTCGACCAGTAGGTGTCCCCTGGCCACGAGTGCCACAACCATCTTCTCCAAGAGCGCGTCCTGGCCGACGATCACCCGCTTCACGTGGTACAGCACGTCCTCGATAGATACCTCTGGCCTGTCGGCGGCCCCACCTGGTGAGATGTTCATTTGGCGGGGGCACCCGCTGCTTGGCCTGCCGTGGCAATGGGCACGGCGAACCCGATCCCGGCAAAGTTGTCGGTCCCTGCTGGGTTGGCGAGGCCTGTCACGATCCCGATCACCTGACCTTTTGTGTTGAGTAATGGGCCGCCGGAGCTGCCCGGGTTGACCGCGGCGTCGAACTGGATCATGCCCGAAAGTGTTCGCCCGTTGGCCACCTTGAAAGTCCGGTCGAGCCCCGAGATCACTCCCGCGGACAGTGAACCAACGAGGCCGAGCGGGTTGCCGACTGCAAATGTCTCGTCGCCGACCTGCGGGCTAGGTCCGAGCACGGCCGGCACGATTACTGCCGGCAGTCGCCCCGCCGCCAGAACGGCAATGTCGTGCGTGGGGTCCGAGGTCGCGATGGATGCGGTCGAAGTGGTCCCGTCAGCAAACGTGACCTTTATCACGGAGGCGCCTTGGACCACGTGAAGTGCGGTCAAAATGTCTCCCTGGGTGTCGACGATCACCCCCGTGCCGAGGTCCTCGGTGCCCCCGGCCCGTCCCCGTTGGGCCACGATGACCACGAGCCCGGCCCGGACGGCGTCATACGCCGTGACCGAAGCCGGCGGCTGAGATTCCAATTGCGAGACCGCCGTGCTGACCTTCTGGTTGACGATGGCGTTGATGTCGTTCGTAGTAACGGACGGTCGGTGCGAAATTCGCAGGTTGGTGGCGTAGAGGGCAACTAGGACAGCGAGGGCGAACACCAGGGCCAGCGCGACGACGGAACTCAGCGACCGTCCGCGCCCATCCCTCACCACTGCCACCGTACATCGGCTTTGCCGGCTGCGGACGGGTGTGGATCAGTTGTTGAAGGTGGCGACGTAGCGTCCGGTGCCGGTGCTGACGACGAACAGCGGGAAACGGCCGGCGCGGCCATGCTCGAGCTCGTAGGTACCGTCGTGCAACGTTACGGCGTGGCCCATGACGCCTTCCTGCCCAAGTACCACCGTGTACGCGCGCCCGACGCCCTTAATGGGGCGGTGGGCCACGACGGTCTGCTGTCCAGATGGGGCCCTCAAGGTCAAGCGTTCCCCGGCTAAGGCTTCCCAGGTGGCGATGTCGTAGGGATCGTTGCGGGGGCTTGCCTCTGCTGCTGCCGGAGCGAGCAGCCATCCGCCCGTGGACGCCGCCAGAACCGCGGCTCCGCTCCTGCCGAGGAACTTTCTCCGGCTCAGCGCGGGCCCGTCTCCGCCCGGCCCGGTCACCGCTCGGTCCGGCACATGTGGCGAAACCCCAGGATTTTGGCGGGACATTAGTCCTTCTCCGGTTTCACGAGCGCGAGGGGTACACGCCTTGAAGGGCGATGATGAAGTTGACGACCAGGTAGGGGGGCAGGTTGTTGTGTGGCTGGCCCCCGCCTTGTGACGCCAAGGCGGCGGCGTTCATCGCCGTCGGGGCGCTGCTCGGTGAGGTGTACAACTCGCGCCCCTCTTTGGCCCAGGTGCCACCGGACGGTGACCTGGAGGAGCCAGCATGAGCGACACCGAGGGCCTTGTGCGTATGTGCCGGGATTTGCGAAACGGCAAGCGTAACGGTGGCAGCCCCGCCTGTTTGACCGAGAGCGGTTGGCGCAAGGCCGGCGCCTTCGCCTTGTCCCATGGGGCTCATCCCCTGGAGGTTGGGTAGCGCGAAGTTGGTCCTGCCGTCACCCCCGTAGGTCGTGCCGAGGAGGGAGAACAGGGCAGTGTTCTGGCTGATCGGCAGGAGCTGGCCGTTGCACATAGCCCAGCCGCTCGGGGCGAAGTTGCCGCAGAACATACGAATTTCGGCCACGAAGGGCGATGCCAATGCCGTATCCCTACGATCTCGACGGGAAAATGCCGGCTAGAGCTATGCAGATGTTCACGCCGAGCATCGGGGGCCGGTTCTCGTGGGGCTCACCCGATCCGGTATTGGCGACAGCGGCTGGGTTCAGCGTCGTCGTGGGTGCCCCAGTGGTGTACTGGTTTGCCGACGGAGCCGCCCACACACTGCCGATTATCTTGTGGGTGCTGGCTGGCGCCGTCGAAGCGTTGACCTGGTGGGTGTGCCCCGGGATCTCGGCCGTCGTGAGCTGGTGTGAGTCCTCGCCGCCGGTATCGCCGAGGGGGTACGTCGTCGACGTGTGCACCGGGATCCTGCCCTGGAGGTTGGGCAAAGCAAAGGTGGTGGTGCCGTTCCCGCCAAAAGTGGTGCCGAGGATGGAGAAGAGGGCCTGGTTCTGGTTGATCAGCATAAGCTGGCCGTTGCACGCTGCCCAGCCCCTAGGGGCGAAGCCGAACGAGAAGATCCTCAGCTCCCCTAGGTACGGCGTGGCCATGACTTCGTTTCCTTTTGCGGTGGGTGGATTTTGGGTTAACTCTGGCTCGGGTAGATACCGAAAAGCGAGATTATGAAGTTGACGACGAGGTACGGCGAGATGTTGTTGTGGGGCTGGCTGGTCCCGGTCATTGCGATCGCCGCGGCTGAGAGCCGGGCCGCGGGCGTCGCTTCGCTGTAGGCGTCGCCAGTGCCGGCTCCCCAAAACGCCCCGGTGGGCGACCTCGTGGTCGAGGCGCTCGAGCCCTGGGCTGCATGGGTGTGGACGGGCAACTGGGCGGTGACGAGTGTCACGGTGTCGACACCGAGCTTCTCGCCCAAGGTCACGGGCTCGCCGTTGGTGATCGCTGGCGTCCCCTGGTGGGCAGGAAAGCGCCCCTGAAGGTCGGGTAGGGCGAAGGTGCTCGTCCCGTTGCCGCCATAGGTAGTGCCGATCAGATTGAACAGAACGTCGTACTGGGAAATAGGCAACAGTTGGCCTTGGCAGAGCGACCAACCGGACGGGGCGAAGTTGCCACCGAACATCCGGATCTCGCCCACGTAAGGGTTGCTCATGCCGGCGCCCACCTCATGCGTAGGTCAGGTCCTTCGATGGCCGCAATGACAAAGTCGTTCCGCAGATAGAGCCGCAGGGCCGGGTTGTCTGCCGCCACATGGAGCTCGATGGTTGCCCCCGCAGCGCTGGCTTCCACTTGAAGGCGGGCTAACAGTTCGGAGGCCAGCCCCCGACCGCGGGCACTGGGTAGCACTGCGAGGTCGACCAGGTACCAGGGATGAGCAGCCCGGTCAATGGACAGACGCCCTACCGGGCGCAGGCCGTCCATCAGGATCTGGCATTGGGCCAGGGGGTGGCTGGCGCCGTGGCCGCGATGGCGGGCTTCGAGCTGCTGGGCGATCAGCTGGTCAACCGTAACGGGGGGCAACCCGCAAGCTAAAAGGGGGGCGCCCAGGCCCGTCTCGAAAAGATGACGCACGAGGGCGCTGTCATCGTCATCTTCATCGCGCAGGCTGAGCTGTCCCCGGGTGCCCGTACGGTCTTCGAGACGCAGGCTGCCTCCGTCCGACCCCGGTTCGCCCATACCGACGTTCCTTTTCTCGCCCTTGACGCCCGGAGCTTACCCCGAGCGATGCTCGGCCTAACCTCGCTCGGCACTGAGTTGCCCAGATTGCGCGCTGGCCAGTCGCCGGGGCGTGGTTGGTGGTTCCTCGACGGGGGCGCGCGGTAAGCTCCGCCGCTGATGGGACCGCCCCGGGACCTGGCATCGCTCGGTGCCGCCGACTTTCAGGCTGTGGTCGGCAGTGACTTCCGGGTGAGTGCCGGGCAACCGGGCTCACTGCGCTTTCGGCTCACCGAAGTGATCGACCTCAGCGAGCGTCCCGGGCAACGCCGGCCGTTCATCCTGCGCTTCGAAGGCCCAACTAGCCCGGTGTTGGCCCAGGTTGTCCACCGCCTCGAGCACACCGACCTGGGTGACCTGGAGATGTTCCTCGGCCCGATCAGTACCAATGCCCAGGCGACCGTCTACGAGGCCGTTTTCGCCTGAGCGGAAAGCTTAAAGCGTCTCCGCTAGTCGCACCAGGGAAGCCAGCTGCGACTTGGAGGTGAGCTTGGAATAGGTAGAGGCCCCGTAGTCCTTAGTGCCTTCAAACGCACTCAACCCTTGGATCGTGATCCCCGACTCGGTGAACGAGTAATAGTAGGCCGTGACGCCAAGGCCCTTGTAGGGAAGGAACGTCATCTTGAGCTGCTGTTCCTGTGCGAGGCCCTTTTTTATTTCGGCTGCGGTCAGAGGCCTTGAGGTGACGACGTACTCAAGGATGACGTCCTTGGGAAGGGCGGCGAGCGACGTTTCTGACCCATAGGAGCACGATGTAACCACTGAGCGAATCTCATCGTTTTTCTTCGTGGCGGGCAGCGTGAAGGTGTCGCCACTAGGCGCAGGCAATTTGTAGCCGACGACGGCCGACACGGCTGCGGTACTTATTTTGCCGCAGATCCCCGGTCCCGCGGGCTTTGGAGCGGAGACCGCGCCTGCGACAGGAGAGGCGACGAGGCTCGCCGAGGTGGCGATACCGAGGAGTGCGGCGGAGGCCCCGGCGCACCGGTAGGCAGCGTGAGCGCGACGGCTAGGACGGGTGGTTGTTGTCATGGGGTCCCTTCTTGGGTGGCTCCTGCCACGTTCCCCTTAATTTTAGTCCAGGTCAGGCCCAGTACAGCGGAGGTGGCTTGTTTTACCGTTCCCGCGAGGGGCTCCGCGGGGCCCGGACGTAGGAGGCGAGGTGCTCGCCGGTGAGGGTGGAGCGAGCCGTCGCGAGGTCGGCGGGTGTCCCCTCAAACACGACCCGGCCGCCCTCGTTGCCCGCACCGGGGCCGAGGTCGATGACCCAGTCTGCGTGAGCCATGACCGCCAGGTGGTGCTCGATGACAATGACCGACTTGCCGGACTCGACGAGCCGGTCCAGCAGGCCGAGCAGGTGCTCGACGTCGGCGAGGTGGAGACCGGTGGTCGGCTCGTCCAGGACGTAGATGCCGCCCCTTTCCGCCATGTGGGCAGCCAGCTTGAGACGCTGCCGCTCACCGCCGGACAGCGTCGTGAAGGGCTGGCCGAGGCTGAGGTAGCCGAGCCCGACGTCGGCAAGCCGCTCGAGGATCGCTTGGGCGGCCGGCGTGCGCGCATCGCCGGCGCCGAAGAACTCGTTGGCTTCGGCCACCGACATCGCGAGCACCTCGCTGATGTCCCGGCCGCCGAGGTGGTGCTCCAGGACCGATGGCTGGTACCGCTTGCCCTCGCATTCCTCGCAGACGCTGGCGACGCCCGCCATCATCGCCAGGTCGGTGTAGATGACGCCGCTGCCGTTGCAGTTGGGGCAGGCCCCCTCGGAGTTGGCGCTGAACAGCGCCGCGTCCACGCCGTTGGCCTTCGCGAACGCCTTGCGGACCGGGTCGAGCAGCCCGGTGTAGGTCGCCGGGTTGCTGCGTCGCGAGCCGCGGATGGCGCCCTGGTCGATCGAGACCACGCCCGCGCCCGCGGGGACCGACCCGTGAACAAGCGAGCTTTTGCCGGAGCCGGCGACGCCGGTGACGACGACAAGCACCCCGAGAGGGATGTCGACGTCGACGTTGCGTAGGTTGTGCGCGGTCGCCCCGCGGATCTCCAGCTTCCCGATGGGCTTCCGCACGGCCTCCTTGAGGGTGGCCCGGTCGTCCAGATGGCGACCGGTGAGGGTGCCGCTGGCCCGCAAGCCCTCGACGGTGCCCTCGAAGCAGACGTTGCCGCCCGCAATGCCGGCCCCCGGCCCGAGGTCGACGACGTGGTCGGCGATGGCGATCGTCTCGGGCTCGTGCTCCACAACGAGCACAGTGTTACCCCTGTCTCGAAGCCGCAGGAGCAGGTCGTTCATCCGCTGGATGTCGTGGGGGTGCAGTCCGGCCGTGGGCTCGTCAAAGACGTAGGTGACATCGGTGAGCGAGGAGCCGAGATGGAGGATCTTGACGCGCTGCGCCTCGCCGCCCGACAAGGTGCCCGACGGCCGGTCGAGCGAGAGGTAGCCGAGCCCGATCTCGACGAACGAGTCGAGAGCCCGCAGCAAGGTGGTGAGCAACGGCGCCACCGACGGCTCGTTTAGGCCGCGGGCCCATTCGGCGAGTTCGCTGATCTGCATAGCGCATGCGTCGGCGATGTTCACCTTGCCGATCCGCGACGACCGGGCCGCTTCGCTGAGCCGGGTGCCGCCGCATTCGGGACAGCTGGTGAAGGTGACCGCCCGGTCCACGAACGCGCGGATATGTGGTTGGAGCGCCTCGCGGTCCTTGGAGAGGAACGACTTTTCGATCTTGGGGATCAGGCCTTCGTAGGTGACGTTGACACCGTTGACCTTCACCTTCGTCGGCTCTCGGTAAAGGAAGTCGTGGATCTCCTTCTTTGTGTACTTGCGGATCGGCTTGTCCGGGTCCAGGAAGCCCGACTCGATGAAGGGGCGCACTGTCCAAAAACCGTCCACGGTGTAGCCGGGGATGGTGATCGCGCCCTCGGCGAGCGACTTGGAGTCGTCGTAAAGCTGAGCGAGGTCGATATCGGAGACCCTGCCCAAGCCCTCGCACCGCGGGCACATGCCACCGGAGCGGGTGAAGGTCTGTCTCACTGTTTTGCCGGCGCCGCGTTCGATTGTGATCGCACCGGTCGCCCGCACCGAGGGGACGTTGAAGGAAAAAGCGTTGGGCGAGCCGACGTGCGGCTTCCCGAGCCGGCTGAACAGGATCCGAAGCATCGCGTTGGCGTCGGTGGCGGTGCCGACGGTGGAGCGGGAGTTGGCGCCCATGCGCTCCTGGTCGACCACGATCGCGGTCGTCAGCCCTTCGAGGACGTCGACGTCGGGACGCGCCAGCGTCGGCATGAAGCCTTGCACGAAGGCGCTGTAGGTCTCGTTGATGAGCCGTTGCGATTCCGCCGCGATCGTGTCGAACACGAGGGAGCTCTTGCCCGAGCCCGAGACGCCGGTGAACACGGTGAGCCGGCGCTTGGGGATCTCGACGCTGATGTCCTTGAGGTTGTTCTCGCGAGCGCCGTGGACGCGGATCAAATCGTGCCTGTCGCCAAGGTGCAGCACGGGCTCCTGCGTGCCGGTCTTCGTGGCCTTGCTCATCGCTTTCTCCATCTGTAACGCGGGCCACCCTATGCGGCCTCCGTAGCGTGGCCGCCGGTGGGCGGCGGTTAGGGGTTTTGGACCAGCCCGATGGCGTTGCCGTCGGTGTCTTTGACCGAGGCGACCAGCTTGCCACCGCCGACGTCGTTGACTTCCGCCAGCGCCTCGGCCCCGGCCTCGAGCAGCTCTCGTAGGGACTGCTTGATGTCATCGACCTCGTAGTAGGGGACCGCGCCGGCACCGCGGTGGCCGTGGGGGTCCAGCCCGATCTCTTGGTCTCCTACGCGGAACCCGATGTAGTAGGGCGTGTCCGCGTACGGGTCGACGCCCAGCAGGGTGCCGTACAGCCGCTTGGCTTGGGCCACGTCGGACACCGGGCAAATGATTAGCTTGGCTCCTTGGTTCATGGTGGTGAGTCTCCTTTTCGCTTGGAGCGGTCACATCGGACGTTCCCCGCTCGTCAGTGTTATGACGAACGGGTGGCGAGGAGTGTGACAAATGGTTGACAACGACTGGCTGGCGCAAAGGTTCGAGAACGACCGTGCCCAGCTCCGGGCGGTAGCGTCGCGGATGCTAGGCCCGGGCCGGAAGCCGACGACGTGGTCCAGGAGGCGTGGCTGCGGCTGAGCAGGGCCGGCGCCGAGGGCGTCGCCAATTTGACTGGCTGGCTTACCACGGTGGTGGCTCGCTTGTGCCTGGACGTGCTGCGCGGGCGCCGTGCCCGGCCCGACGAGCCGCTGGGCGACGAGTGGCTCGAGGTCCGCACCGAGGCGCCCCGCGGGACAGAGCCGGAACCCGAGCTGCTCCTAGCCGATTCGCTGGGCCCCGCGTTGCTGGTCGTCCTCGACAGCCTGACGCCCGCCGAGAGGTTGGCGTTCGTGCTGCACGACATGTTCGCCGTTCCTTTCGACGAGATCGGTCCCATGATCGGCCGTTCGCCGGTGGCGGCCCGCCAGCTCGCCAGCCGGGCGCGCCGCCAGGTGCGGGGAGGTAGTGCCACCGAGGGTGGCACGGCGCGCGAGCGCGAGATCGTGACCGCTTTCTTGGCAGCGTCGCGCGAGGGCGACCTCCAGGGACTGATCGATCTCCTCGACCCCGACGTGGTGCTGCGGGCCGACGCTGCCGCGGTGGAAGGGGCCGCTGCCAACCGGGCCCGCGGGGCACCGCTGCTGACGAGTGAGGCCCGCGGCGCGAGCACGGTAGCGGCTACGTTTTCCGGCCGGGCGCGCGTGGCCAAGCTGGCGCTCGTCGACGGAGGCTACGGAGCTGTGGTCAGCGCTGGGGGAAGGCCCTTGGCCGTGTTCGGTTTCAGCATCGTCGCTGACCGCATCGTGGAGGTCGAGATAATGGCCGACGCTGCCACCCTCGAGAGGCTCGGGATCAAGAGGGTGGACAGCTGAGGTCGGTCCCCGGCCCTTCTCACGGGTCCTGAAGCAGCCCCAGGACGTTGCCATCGGGGTCGGTGAACGTGGCCACCAGGCGACCGCCACCTACGTCGCGCGCGGGCTCCTTCACGGTGGCACCGGCAGCGGTGACCTCGGCGAGTTTGGCCTCGATGTCCGTCACGTGCCAGTAGGGCACGGGCGAGGCCATGCTCTGCGGCCCGCCCCGCGGTACCAGGCCGATGTGCTGGCCCTCGGCGTCGTAGCCGACGTAGTAAGACGCGTCGGCCTGCGGCGGGATGCCGAGCAGGGCGGTGTAGACGGCCTTGGCCGCCGCCAGGTCGGACACGGGATGAAGAACGGTCTTGATCCCCTGCGTGGAAGAGGTCATGTTCACTCCTGGGCTCGTGGGTCACAGCGACCCGGTACGTACGGGTATATCAGTATGAGTAGTCTGCGCCCCAGTTGAACGCGACCTGTTCTGCGCCTGCTTTGCAGTCGTATGCGTAGTAGGTGCCGGTCCATGCTTTTGCCCATTCGGAACCCGCTCCTTCCCGTGCCCCTTTGCAAGAGAAGCCGTCGGCCGAGTACGCCGCTCCCTTGGCTTTGTCCGCCGCTATCCCGACGGCGTCGGCCTGGGTGCAGTTGGCTCCGTCGACGGCAATTTGAGCCTGGTAGGACTTGTCGCTGAACTCCTGGTACGTGCACTGGCCATCGCCAAGAGGGGCGGGGAGAAGAGTGTGGTTGGGACCGAAATAGTCCGTGCCTCCATTCGCACTGCCTCCGCCGCCGCCCGCGATCACCCCGCCACCGCCGCTGCTACTACTCGGGCCACTGCTGCCGTAGTGCGGGCCCCAGTTGAACGCGACTTGTACGGCGCCGGCTTGGCAGTCATAAACGTAGTAAGTACCTACCCAAGTCGAAGCCCATTCGGACCCAGCGCCGGCCGCGCTGGCGGTGCAGGCAAACCCGTCGCTGTGGTATGCGGCCCCTCTCGCCTGGAAGGCCCCTATTCCTACCGCATCGGCCTCGGTGCAATTTGCTTCAAAAACCGCAATTTGAGCTTGATAAGAACTGTCGATGAACTCCTGGTACTGGCACTGCCCACTGTCAATAGGGGCTGGGAGAAGCTTGTGGTTAGTACCGAAATGATCGGTCCCGGAATTGAGTTCCTTCGACCCGCCGCCTATCACGGGGTCCCCGGCGACGACCACGGAGCTGCAAGTCGTGCCCGCTCCCGGCGCGCTCGTTGCGGCGACGCTGACCAGGCACCACGAGGCGCTGGTGGGTGAGCTGGCGTGCCAGACCTGCACGACGATCTTGTCCCCAGCGCGGACAACCCAGCCATCTTCACCGTAGTAAGACCCGAAGGAACGAAAGGTGATGGAGGTGTTAGCCCATGACGGGACGTCGCAGGTGACCACGTTGGGCGAGTAGCCGTTGATGGCGTCGGTAGACCCGGCGCACACGTTCCACCAAGTCTGGGGGATCTTGCCCGCGTTCTCGAGCTCCGCAATAGTCCCTTTTGGCCCTAGGTCGGTGATGCGGAAGTGGTCGCTGTCACCGTTGAAGGCTCCGCTCGTCCCAAAGCAAGTACCCGTGACCGTCACATTGGGCGCCTTACCCGGGGGGAACTTGCTCACGTGGGTGATCCGGGGTTGGCAGGGAGCAGCCACAGCGCCCGCGGTGCCAGCCGACGACAGGATGGCTGCCGCGCCGGCTAATGGGACGAGACCTAGGCAGATCGTAACGGCGGCGAGCATTTGCCGGGTACGCCCACTGTGAGCATGGCGGGCGGGACTGAATGTGGGCAGCATGTACGTGTTCTCCTTTCGCTACCGCCGGGGGTGGTCGGCACCCGTTCCCGGCTCCGCCAAGTCATATCACGCAAGCGTCACGCCAACGTCACACGCCCGGGTCTTCGTCTGATCTGAGCAGATGTAGCGTGCAATGGACGTGGGACGACTTCCGAAAAGGTCTTGGGGCGTAGGGCGGCTGAGCGCCCGCCCCCTGGTGGCCTTGGCTGCACTGTGCCTCGGGGTGACCGCCTGCGGTGGCGCTGGCGGGACCAATACCTCAGCAAGCGTCCGCCCTTTCGGGCTGGTCGAAGTCGGCAAAACGCACTTGCAAGTGGCCGCCGACGGCAGGTCGGCGATCGTGCAACTCGAGACCAACCCGCCGACCGTGTGCGCCATCGCCTACGGGCGGACGGCGTCGCTCGGGTCGATCGCAGACGACCCCGACATGGATGGCACAGCGATCACCCGTCACACCGTCGTCCTCGCCGGGTTGACCCCTGGCGCAACCTATCGCTTCCGGCTCACGGCCACAGACGCCCAGGGACTTGTCTTCCAGACCCGGCAACTGGGCACGTTCACGACACCGCGCAGCGCGGGCACATTGGGCCCGACATTGCCATCGGCTCCAAGGTGGTCGCCGTCAGTTCGCAGTGGAGCAGCGCTTTCAAGGGCGCAAATGCGGTCGACGGCAACCTGTCGACCGAGTGGGCCTCCGCCGGCGACGGTAATCGGGCCTTCATCACCATCGACCTCGGGCGAGAACGCCAGATCGCTGGCATTTCCTTCATCACGCGCGAGATGTCGGACGGCTCTGCGATCACCCGTACCTTTGCCGTTGTAGTTGACGGCCGTAGGCGCTACGGGCCTTTCCCCGCTGGCAACCTTGTCGGCCCGCGCATTGCGAGGGTGTCGTTCACGGGCCGGCGCCTTCGCTTCGATGTCGTGACCTCGACCGGTGGGAACACAGGAGCGTCGGAGATCGAGGTCTTCGCTCGCAGCTGAACCCTTCTCGGGCTCAGGAGGCGAATTCGCCGACTTCGTGGCCATGTCTCCTGGCCTCGTCGACCGCTGCCTGCAACTCGTCGGCGGTCCGGCGAGCGTCCCCCAGGGCCGCCTCCAAGGCTGCTCGCCATTGGAGCGCCAAAGCTAGCGCCCGGTGCATCTCAGGGCTGTGCTCGCCCTTATCGAAGTACATGGACACCGCCACCCAGGGGTCATCGTTCGCAATGGCCCAGGCGCTGTCAAAGCTCGTCCTAACAAGGTCTTCGTACTCCTGCCGGAGCGTGACCGTGCGGATAGCGTGCTTGTCCTGCTCGATGATCTCGGCCACTTTCTTCGGATCAGCTGTCATCGTGGGTAGTCCTTCCTGTTGTCGTCCCGAACCGCCCCTCGCGAGGAGCCTACACGTTGCCATCGCGGAACGACCAGTCGTTGTGCCTGAACCTGTTTAGGTTTTTACCTATATATCTACAACGCGTTTGCGCGGCAGCGAGGTTTCGCCTAGCCGGCGGTGACTTCCTTCAGTTCTTCGAGCGATTCTCGGATGAGCTGCGGCAAGTCATGCCCGTCCGTACCGTTTACCCAGCGTTCAAACGCGACTTTGAAAACAGCGATCCCAGCCTCTGCGGTCAAGCTCGCCGCCGGGCCTTTGACGCCACGCTCGCGCAGGGCACCTGCGATCGCAGCGGCGAGCGTTGCGAGCTTGATCAGCTCGCGTTCACGCAGCTCCGCGTTGTCAGAGATAACGGCCTGGCGCTGCCGGGCGTGCTCGCGCCTCTCCTGAAGCATGGCGCCCGCGGTCTCCAGCGCGGCGGCAACCGCGTCGATCGGGGTGGAAGCAGCAGGCGCACCCGCGACCGCGTTGACGAGGAGCTCCTGGAGTGCCGCGGCACCCCAGAAAAGGACCTCACGCTTGTCGCTGTAGTGCCGGAAGAATGTTCGCTCCGTCAACCCGGCGCGTGCGGCGATCTCCGCAACGGTGGTGTTCTCGAACCCGCGCTCACCGTAAAGCTCTAGGGCTGCCCTCTCGAGCCTCCCTCTGCTGTCCGGTTCCCAACGCATCATGCCATCGTAGTAGTTTGATGACAGCGGCTGACATCTATGTTAGAGTGATGGCAGTAACTGACATCAGGGCGTCCTCGCCGCACAACCAGGTCCCGAGGACGGTCCTTCTAACTGGAGGTTGTCCTATGCGGGTTTTTGTCACCGGAGCGTCCGGCTGGATCGGCTCCGCCACCGTTGTTGAGCTCATTGGCGCAGGCCATCAGGTCGTCGGGTTGGCTCGCTCGGACAGCTCGGCCGCCGCGCTCGCCGCTGCCGGCGCGCAGGTCGAACGGGGCACTATTGATGACCTAGGAATGATGAGTACCGCAGCCGCCGGCTCGGACGGCGTCGTACACCTAGCCTTCAAACACGACCTGGCATTCTCAGGGGGATTCCAGGCCGCAGCCGACGCCGATCGCCGCGTCGTCGAGACATTTGGCGAGGTGCTCGCGGGTTCCAACCGGCCCCTCGTCATCGCCTCTGGGACGCTCGGGGTGGTGCTCGGTCGTGTATCGACCGAACGCGACGGCCACGGCGCCGTTTCGCCGGTGGCCCATGTCGGTGGTGGCCCTCAGGCTCGGTGGGAAACTGCCGAGATGACTCTCGCCCTCGCCTCCAGCGGTGTCCGCTCGTCGGTCCTGCGGCTCCCTCCTACGGTCCACGGCGAAGGAGAGCACGGTTTCATCGCAAGCCTGATCGGCATCGCCCGCGACAAGGGCATCTCGGGCTACATCGGCGATGGGTCCAACCGCTGGCCCGCGGTACACCGCCTCGATGCCGCCCAGCTTTTCCGCCTGGCGGTGGAGAATGCACCAGCGGGGTCCACTCTGCACGGTGTTGCGGACGAGGGCGTGTCGGTGCGCGACATCGCCGAGGTGATCGGGCGTCATCTCGAGGTCCAGGTGGTCTCGATCTCCCCTGAAGATGCGGGCGAACACTTCACATGGCTGGCCGGGTTCCTCGGGCTCGACAGCCCGGCGTCGAGCACCCTGACCCGCGAGTTGCTGGGGTGGGAGCCGAGCCATCCCGCGCTCATCGACGATCTCGAAAAGAACTATTTCCACAGTGACTTCTGAGCGGTAGGGAGGCGGTTTGTCAACGGTGTTCGCGAGGTGGGCCGTTGTGCTCTTGGCTACCAGCCCCGGTCGGCCCACTCTTGAAGGTGCGGGCGCTCGGCTCCGATCGTTGTGTCGGCGCCGTGGCCGGGAAGTACGAGCGTCCCGGCCGGAAGTGGTGAGAAAAGCCGCTTCTCAATGGAACTGATGATGGTAGGGAAGTCGGCTCCGGGGGAGTTGGTCGCGCCCGGCCCACCGGGGAACAACGTGTCGCCGCTGAACAGGATGGGGGAGCCGCCGACCTGGAAGCACATGGACCCGGCGGTGTGCCCGGGCGTGGCGATGGCCAAGAGGCGCAGCCGACCGACGCTGATCACGGCATCGTCATCGATCACAAAGTCGTAAGAAGGGAGCATGTGGGCGTCGGCAGAGGTGACGCCGACCTCGTAGCCGGCGTCGCGTACAGCCGGTACGGCCTGGATGTGGTCCCAGTGCCCGTGGGTTTCCAGCACCTGGCGGACATTTAGGCGTTTGCACAGATCCAGTAGCTTCCCGTGCTCGTTTGCGGCGTCGATCAGCACGGCTTCGCCTGTCTGTTTGCATCGCAGCACGAACACGTTGTTGTCGAGAGGGCCGACCACAAGACGGTGGATTTCGGCCTGGCTGTCCTCGTAGTGCATGGTTGGCCCACCCCAAAAGTACACGATCCGCGCATATTGTCACGGCTGCCGCGCAGATGGTCAAGGCTGCCGCGCAGATGGTCAAGGCTGCCGCGCAGATGGTCAAGGCTGCCGCGCAGATGGTCACCCTGTCGCGCCGGGCCTAATAACGCCGGACCAGGTGCCGATTATCATCACGATGACCGGATCGCCCGAGAGCGCGCACACCTACCATGAACTGTCGGCGATCGCCAGGATAGCCGCGTCGCTTGTAGACCAGATCGCCCCTGGCCGGGCGGACGCCTACTTGGCCACTTCCACAATCGTCGCCTCTGTTCTGTCCGAGTTCGGGGTAGCCGCCTCGGCGGTGAGCGGCTACTTCGGGACCGAGCCGCATTCCTGGCTGGAAGCTGACGGCTTCCGCATCGACCTCGCCCGGGCGCTCCTGGACGGCGGCCCGCTCGTCCAGCCGCTTGCGGTGCAATCGGAGTACGTAGCGGAGGCGAGTTTCCCGGCCTGCTGGTTGCCAGAAGAAGCGGTCGCTCAGTTCGCCAGCGTGTTTGACTACCCGGGGATCAGCACGAAACGTGGCTGGAGCATTTTCGACTATCTGCTCCAGACGTCTTTCGATGCCGTGAGGGTTGCCTAGCTCAGAGGCCGGGTTGTTGCCCTGAGGGTGCGCCACCCTGCGCGACTGGCTGTGGGGCCGCACCGGGCGCCGCTGTGCCCGGGCCATCGGCAGTTGGAGAGCCCGGCGCCGAGGCAGCGGGTGACAGGTGGCCGACGCCGGCCGCGAGCATGGCGGAGTTGGGGATCTTCAGCACGCCGTCGTCGGTGCGCAGGGTGACGTAGGTCAGGCTCATCTCGCTCACCGAGGCCTCGAAGATGCCCCCGAGGGCCCCCGAGCGGATGCGGATATGGTCTCCTATCACGAACGGCCTCGCCACCAGCAGGACGAGCCCCGCGAACACGTTGCCGAGGCTCTGTTGTGCGGCGATGCCGAGCACCACCCCGGCTACGCCAGCGCCCACAAGGGTGTTCGATTGCACCTCGAGCACCGCGAGCACGGCGAGCACAACGAACACGTAACCAACGACAGTCGAAAGGACCCGTACCGCTCCTCCGGCTCCCGGAGCGGCTCTTCGCTCGACGAGGCCGCTCAGGACCGAAGCGATCCTGTGTGTGGCGATGATGCCCGAGACGAGCAGCACGACCGCGCTGGCCCAGGCGATGATCCTCAGGTGAAGCGGCGCCCCGTGAGTGACGCTGCCGAACTCGGACCCGGCCACGAGTGCAACCAGCGCAATGCCGCCGGCGATGGTCCCGACAGCCCATTGCCGAAAACCACTGCGGGTGACCGCGTTGACCGGGTCGTGACGAGCCACGTGCTTCCCTCCGAGCACGGGAACCTAGCCGATCTGGGGACCTCGGGCACGTCTGGTGGCTGGACCGCCATAGAGTGCTCCAAGACGTAGGAGGATCAACCGTGAGCGACTGGAACAACCGGACAATCGAAGAGTTCCGAGGCAACGAAGGCAAGGTTGGTGGCGCGTTCGACGGTGCGCAGCTGCTACTGCTACATACAACGGGCGCGCGGACCGGCCAAGAGCGTGTGAACCCGCTCATGTACCTGGACCTGGACGGCCATCGCTATGTGTTCGCATCGAAAGGTGGGGCCGACACCGCGCCGGACTGGTACCACAATTTGGTAGCCAACCCGGCCGCAACCGTGGAGGTCGGGACAGAGAAGTACGAAGCTACGGCGAAACCCGTAGCGGGACCGGAACGAGACCGCATCTACGCAGAACAGGCCCGTCGGGCCCCGCAGTTCGGTGAGTACCAGGAAAAGACCAAACGGGTGATCCCGGTTGTCGAGCTGACAGCGAAGTCCTGACCCCCGAAGGCGACGTGTCGACATCCACGGGAGGAGCCGCCCAGCCGGCGATCGAGTACCACTATGACGTCGGCCGCGATTTCTACCGCCTCTGGCTTGGGGAGCGGCTCGTGTACTCCTGCGCGCTTTGGGCCGGCGAGCTCGATGACGATTTGGAAGCAGCGCAGACGGCAAAGCTCGAGTGGCACGCGACGGGTGCCAAGGCCGACGGCGCGGCACGGGCGCTCGATATCGGGTGCGGTTGGGGGGCCATGATCGCTTACCTGACAGGGCAACGCCATGTGGGCCATGTCACCGGGCTCACGTTGAGCTCGGACCAGGCGAGCGCTACGCCTTCCTCGGACAGGGTAGAAGTGAGGCTCGAGGATTGGCGGGACCACGAACCTCCGAGCCCCTACGACGCAATTGTCTCGATCGGGGCCTTCGAGCACTTCAGCCGTGCCGACCTTGCGAGGTCCGAAAGGCGCTCCATTTACCGGAGTTTCTTCGACCGTTGTGCCGGGTGGCTCAACGAGGGTGGGCGTTTGTCGCTTCAGACCATCGGGTGGGAGGACTTTGACCCCGGCAAGGAGGAGGGGACTTCGTTCTTCAAAGACGAGATATTCCCCGATTCGGCTTTGCCGCAACTGAGCGACATAGTCGAGGCATCTGAGGAGAGGTTCCGGGTGATCGCCTTTCGCAGCGACGCCGATCATTACGCGCAAACTCTGCGAATCTGGCAACAGCGCCTTGAAGCCAACAAAGTACAAGCACATGAGCTGGTGGGCCACGAAACATACCGCCGCTATCTCCGGTACCTGCGGATATCGAGAGCGATGTTCGAGCGTAGGGACTGCACCTTGTTCCGTGTCTTGTTCGAGCTACGGCCGTCACGCCCCCGGCAGGGATAGGCGAGCTAACGCGTCAATTTCTGTCAACGACGTGGGCCCCGTCCAGGGTCGGTTTTAGGTCCAAGATCGTGAGCAGGCCGAGCCCCTCTAATGCAGCCAACATCTCGCCCGGGTCCTCGGGGCCTAGGAAACTCACCGTTCCCCCATCCCCCCCGGCGCCGTTGACTTTCCAGCCGATCGCTCCCTTGCGCCGGGCTATATCGATCGCCTCCCACGCCAATGGGCTCACGACGCTTCGGTGGAGGGCCGCTTGAGCCTCATTGCTGGCGATCATTGCGTCGCCGTAGCGGCCGAGGTCGCCTGTTACCAGCGCGTCAGCCGCTTCGTCAGCTGCGGCGCGCAAAGGCGCCATGAACCTTTCGGTACTGTTCCCAGCGAGCTGGCTGATGACCGCGTCATGTACCGCGCTGGAGTCGTGACGCACCCCTAGGTAGACGGTCGAGACCCGCTGGGCGAGGGCTTGCCACGTGGCGGGTGCCAGTTGGAGCGGTTGCACTTCGTAGAGGGGATACGGAGCGATCTTGATCAAATTTGCCCCGCCGCGAGCAGCTGCCACCTGGTCCTGGACGCCGCTTTGGCGCGCGAGGTCGATAGTTTCCACGTTATGGGCGGCGCTGGCGAGGTCGTCGGGGCTTTGCAAGGAGCCATCGAGCTCCTGCAGTGCTGCGATCAGTGCGACGAGCACGGAAGCCGACGTGCCGAGCCCGGAGCCGGTTGGAACGGGCGAGGAAACGGTGATCTCCAACCGGGCGGCGGCGGGCGCCCAACGGCGAAGTGCGGCCTCCAGCATGGGATGTCGGCCTGGCGGGCGATAGATGGAAAAGCCGTAGTGGTCCTCGAAGTCCGGCAAGTGAAGCTGCACTGAGGAGGCACCAATATGGCCGAGCGGCGTCAGGTGGACCTCGACTTCGGTGCCAGGGCCCACTCCCAGCTGGCACACCTGCCCGTGGCCCGCGAACCAGGTGTCGGACCAACCGCCGGCGTCGAGCACTCGGACCGGTGCCAGCACCCTCACCCACGAAGTCATGGGCTGTCAGTGACCCGTGCGTGCGACCACCAGGCCCACGCCGAGTGCACAAGTTGACCAGGAAAGCGCGACCAGGCCGCGTTCGAGCGGGGCCAGCATCGCCCCAAGCGTGATGGCCCGGCGAGACCCGTCCGCGTAGATCCGCTCGCCCTCGACGGACACGACCCGCCGCCGGATGTCCCGGGCCTCGGAACTGAGCGCCCGCTGGGCGCGTGAAAGGCCGTAGGCGAACGCGGCGACCGCAATTACTGCGGGCCGCACCGTCCCAGCCTGCGCGTAGTAGGCGGTGAGTACCGGGAACGACCCCCACGCCAGGGCAAACGTCGTGTCGTTATGGAAGTGCCCGTGCCACAGCTCCAGGTTGTAGGCGATGACCATGAAGACACCTACCAGGATGAAAATCGACAAGCCCCATCCGACCTGGGCTATGCCGAGGGCCCCAAGCGTGACCGCGCCGCAGATTGCGGCGACTGAAACGCTTGCCAGGACCGGTGAGGAAATTCTGGTCCTGAGGGGACGCCCACGAAGTTCGTCAAGCCCATGAGCCCCGACGCCCACCGCGAGGGCAAAGGCGATCAGCGTCGCCAACAGGCGCTCTAGGTGGAACTGCGGTGCAATGGCCGCGCCGATGAGGACATAGCTGAGGTGCCATGCGGTATAAGGCGGGTGAAGCAGGGTGAGCCAGTCGCGCCACCTCCCCGAGGACAGCGCGTACCAAGCTGGGGGCTGGGCTGACGGGGCCGAGGCGGCGCCAACGGGTTGGCCGTGCGGGTCGCGGGCTTCAGCCACTGGCGGCCAACGCCTCCGCTCGGTCTTCCGGGCGCCGGCTCCGGGCGGCTGGCGAGCCTGGCAGCTTGCGGCCCCACATCACGAGCCCACCGCCCAAACTCATGAAGCTCACCTTCACGTCGTCGATGCCGGCACTGGCCCAGGCATCCAGGTGCCATGACATCGGGTAGTGGCTATAGTGCCCCGAGATCGACGGGCCGAGGAACCTGCCGACCCTGAACCATTCACGCCCACCCAGCACGAACCCGGCAACCGGCAACCCGACCCTGGTGTAGAGAACCCACAGCGGGTGCCAGGCGCGCCCGGTCGGAGTGTGGAACTCAAGATTGGCGATGATGCCTCCGGGCTTGACGACCCGCGCCAGCTCTTTGACCGTCGCTGCCGGGTCGGCGACATAACGGAGCAGGTAGGTGAAGGTGAGAGCGTCGAATGTTGCATCTGCGAAGGGAAGCTCCTCCGCCCGGGAGACCGCAAGGTGCACCCGGCCGGCCTGAGGGCTCCGGGCTACGTTCGCAGCACCGGCTTTCAGCATCTGCGGCGTCAGGTCTACCCCGGTCACTCGCGCGCTCGTGCGCCCCGCGATCTCGAGGGCAACCCCGGCCGGTCCGGTCGCCACGTCAAGGACCGAAGCGGGGGAGCAGTTGACCACCGCGTCGACCATTGCTTTGCGCCATCGGCGGTTCTGGCCGAACGACAGGACCTCGGCGAGACGGTCGTAGCGGGCAGGAAGGCCGTCGAAGAGCTGGCGGGCAACGCGGTTCGGATGGGAGGTGGTGCCAGCTGTCTCGGTGGCCATCGAGCGTCGAGCCTAGGCCTGGCGGGTGCGCCCCGCTCGGTCCGGCTCGGCCGCGAAATCCCAGGCCCACGGGAGCGACCTCTTATTACACTGCTCGCAGGATGGGCACAGCCGATGACGTGAAGGCGCTCGACCGCGAAGGCCAGCTGCTGGTGGCCGCCGCAAGGTCAGCCGGCATACATGCTCCCGTCCCGAGTTGCCCTGGGTGGGAGGTCCGGGACCTGCTCGCTCACATCGGCTTCGTCCATAGCTGGGCGGCTCGTTACGTCGCAGAAGGGCTGACCGAGATGGTCGAAGAGCCCGACGAAGCGGAGATGCTGTCCGCGGCCCCGCCGGACGACCTGATCGTCTCCTCGGTCGCAGATGGGCACGCTGCGCTGGTCGAGGTGCTCTCGTCGGCGCCGCCCGATGTGCAGTGCTGGACGTTCCTCCCCGCTCCGTCGCCGCTGGCGTTTTGGGCACGCCGCCAAGCTCACGAGACGGCGGTGCACCGAGTGGACGCCGAACTGGCGGCCGGCCTGCCGCCGACCTCGTTTGACTCGGCGTTCGCAATCGATGGGACCGATGAGTTGTTGCTCGGCTTCTTTTCTCGCCCGCGGCGCGGCGACGCCCCAGATGTCAGTCCGGGGACGATAGGCCTCAAAGCGACCGATGCTGGTTCTGCGGCCTGGACCGTGCGGATCACGCCGGACGGTGTCGAGGCGAGAAGAGGCGTGGACGAAAGTGACCTGTCGGTCCGGGGCACCGCCAGCGACCTGTACCTCCTCCTTTGGAACCGGCTCCAGTGGGACGGCCACGGGCACGAAGGCCTGGAACTGGTGGGCCGCAAGGACCTGCTTTCTAGCTGGAGGGACCACTTCCAGGTCACCTGGACTTAGCCGTCCGGGAGCGCTGCCCTGCCGGGTAACGAGAAACCTGGCCGGGAACGAGCCCGGAGTAAGTTAGCGAATTAGATGCCCACGATGCCCGAGGGCCCGGCCCTGCCGGACAAAAACCGCGTCCGGGTACCAATGCCGCTGCTGAAGCGGCGCGTGCCGTCCGGGCGGGGAGCTACGGAACAGCCGAACGCAACAGGCGACGGGGACGCCGCCCTGAACTCTCGGTTCTGGGTGGCGCTCGTGATCACAGGGGTGGCGGCCGGGGTGTTCGGTGCGTTGACACTGCTCCTACTGTTCACGGTGCAACACCTGGCGTTCAACTACAGCTCAGGGCCGTTCGAACAAGCCGTCAAGAGGTCGAGCGATGCTCGCCGCCTGACGGTGCTGCTGGTCGCGGGAGCTTTCGGTGGCCCCGCCTGGTACCTGCTCCGCCGTTACACCAAGGGCGAGAAATCCGAGGTGGACGACTCCATCTGGAGAGGGGACGGTCGCCTTTCGTTCCGCAGGTGCCTGGGCACCGGCGTTATCGCGGACATCGTCACCGGCCTGGGGGCGTCCCTTGGCCGCGAGCAGGCCCCGAAGTTGATGGGCGCGGCGTCAGGCAGCGTCGTATCGGGGTGGCTGGGCCTCACGTCCGGTCAGCGCAAAGTGCTCGTGGCGTGCGGGGCGGGGGCGGGCCTGGCCGCCGTGTACAACGTGCCGCTCGGCGGCGCTCTGTTCACGATCGAGGTGATGCTCGGGTCCACGGTCCTGCCGGCGGTCCTGCCCGCGCTCGCGTGCTCGTTCATCGCGACTTTGACGGCCTGGGCGTACCTGCCGACGCATGCGACCTATGTGGATATCCCCGCCTATCACTTCACCGGGACGATCATGGTGTGCGCGATCGTGATGGGACCGGTCGTAGGAGTGCTTTCTTCGGGGTATATCCGGCTCATCGGTTGGGTCTCTCACCACCGCGTCTCCGGCCTCAAAATGATCCCGGCAATGTTGGCGGCGTTCGGGTTGCTCGGGCTTATAGGCTTCGCATACCCGCAGCTGTTTGGCAACGGCAAAGATATGGCGCACGACGCCCTCGTCGGGCAAGGGACGCTACTTGGGCTACTGGCTCTGTTCATCCTGAAACCCTTGGTAACTGCGCTATGCCTTGAAAGCGGCGCAGCAGGGGGGCTTTTTACTCCCACTCTCAGTATGGGTGCTGCCTTCGGGGCGTTCGTGGGCCTCGCATGGTCGCATCTGTGGCCGGGCTCTCCCGTGGGCGCCTACGCCATGGTGGGGGCTGCAGCCATGATCGGGGCCGCCATGCAGGCACCTTTGGCTGGCCTGGCACTTGTGCTCGAGCTGACGCGGAGCGGTTTTCAGCTGATGCTCCCGATGATCGCGGCCACTGCTATCGCAACGGCGGTCAGCCGGTATATCGACGGTTATTCGATATATTCCGCTCGCCTGCCGGCGGAGGGCTGAAACGGGTAGAAAGGTATGAATTCGGCCGGTTTGTCCCTCGCGAACGGCCGGCCTCTAAGCCACTGGCCAGGGCGCGATCGACGCGGTGGCTCTGTGAAGCTAAAGTCTCACACGATACCCCAGACCAGGAGGAAACGAAGTGAAGATCGTGAACTCTCCAACGGCGGGATGGCGGACGCTTAGGAAGCTGAGCGTTGCCGCCGCGTGCGTTGGTTTACTGACGGTTAGCGGGGCGGCGGTCGCGAGTGCGTCACTGGCACCGGCCTTGTCGAAGCCGACCGTCGTCTCGTTTAAAGCCACACCTTCTCACCTGTCGGCGGCGGGCGGCACCGTCGTACTCACCGCGAAGGTCCATGGCGCTACGACCTGCATCTTTGGCGGGCACGGCACTGTGACAGTGAGCTGCACCAGCGGCTCGGCCAAGGTCAAGGACAAGATTGCGGCCAACGAATCAACGAAATCGAAGACCCTTCACCTGTCACTCGTGGTGAAAGGGAAAGGGGGTACCGCGCCTGAGAAAACCGTCAAGGTCACCGAAGCTGGAAAGCCGGTCCTCACCCCGACGAGCGTTGCTCCGACTACCACCACCGTCGCCAACACATCCGCCTCGTGTGTCGGCCCATGCACCTTCACATTCCCGGCACCGGACTACAACGACTTCACCTCGGTCGAGTTCAACAGCATTACGCAGGGAGTACAGTGCCCTAACGCGCAAACCGGTGGCTGCGCCGCCACTTCGGCCCAGCAGATCGACCAGGTGAGCATAACCATGTGCGCCGGGGGGAGCGGGGTGCAGGGGGTATCGAAAGCCCTGACTGACTTCACCCTGGAGGCTGCAAGTGGTGCAACCGCGTCGCTCGACCCCGTTAGCAGTAGCGCAACTGTCTCAACGGCGTTCGGGAACTTCAGTACCCTCGCCGCCGGCCTGTGCGACACGGGCAACGTGTGGTTCGACCTCACGGCCAACACACAATGGGATTCGCTCAGCTTCAATTACACGTCTGACAGTTTCACCATCAAGCAGAGCTACTCGTGGAGCGCGTAGGACGAGTTGGTGAACGGCCCGTCGGGATGAGTAGTCCGCTACCTCCCGGGCGCCCAGGCGCCCGGGAGGTAGCGGTTGGCGGGACAGGGGTCGGGTGCCCCTAATGCGGCCAAATCGGGGTGCGCCTCACCAAAGCTGAGATGCGAGCGTAGAAGCCGCCCATTGCCAGGGCGAGAAAAAGCAGGAGCGGGGCGAGAGCCTTCGCATTCAGCGCACCGATCGCTATTCCGATGCCGGCAGGGATGGCCGCGGCGCCAATAGCCGAGGCGGCGACCTGGAGCCTCACCGTGCGGGTGGTCACGATCAGGTTTGCGGCACCCACTCGTTGCGCGGTGGCGAGGGTGAGCAACGGGAAGATCGGCGCAGCAGCCAAGCCAAGGGTCATCATGCCGACGACGGCCACGAAGCCAGGCGCGGGTAGCGACATCACCGCGGCACCGGCTGCAACACCGACGAAAAGGAGCTCTCAGTGCCAGGTACAAGTCCGTTCATCAACGTTACAGACCCTCCGTTCGGCGCCAAAGGGGACGGGTCAACCGACGATGCCAACGCCATTCGGGCAGCGATAGCAGCCGCCGCACCATCGGCGTCGAACCCCTCAGGCAACACGGTGTTCCTGCCGGCGGGGAACTATCTTGTCGGCTCTACCCTGACCGTCCCCGCAGCCGTGACGATCCAGGGTTGCGGGTGGAACACGCCGGGAGCGGGCCACCCGTTCCTTGGTAGCTGGATCTTCGTGGAGGCGGGCGCTTCCTTCAGCCCTGTTGCAATCGCAGGAAATGGTGGAGCCGTGAGGAACCTGGGCTTCAATGTTTACAACCAGAGTTCAACAGAGCAACCAGCAAGCGCCGAACCGATGATCCTCATAGGCGGTAGGGGGGCCAACAATGCCCTGATCGAGGATGTCTGCCTCTACAACCCCTATGCCGGGATTTACATAAATAACACTGCAGCGCAAGCCGTGCTACGGCGCGTCTTTGGTCAACCGATCCGCTACGGGATCATGATCGACCAATCGCAGGACAGCAATTATATCGACAGCGTCCATTTCTGGCCCTATTGGCAGCCTATGGGAAGCACGGTCGGGGCTTACCAGCTCGCTAATGGGAGTGCCATAGTGCTCCTTCGGTGCGACAACCCTCACATAAGCAATGTCTTAGCGCTCGGGTACAACATCGGCCTCGCCTTGTCGTCCAGCTCGAGCAGCCCGGGACCGGGCAATATCCCTCATAAAGTCCGCCTCGTCAATGCCGATTTCGATGGGTGCGTTACCGGGATCTACATCGACTCCCCGGGCCAGGCTGGCAACCTCGCGAGCATCCAAATGACAAATGTGACGATCCAGGCATCCGGCGCACCCGGAGCTCCGGCAGGTCACGGCATCTGGGTACGGGGGACGGCGGCGTACGCCAAGATCCAGGCAAGCAATGTACGCGTGTCGCAGTCCGGGCAGCACGCCATCCACATCGACGCGCCCAACGCGACCTTCTACGGTGAGAACATTTCTATCGAGAACTGGCACGGGGACTGCGGGTTCAATATCACCGATGGGTCCTCAAGCGCTTGGCTTGGAGTCGGGTTCGCCTATACAGCGGGTGGTACCCCTTACGCTCCGACCCGGCAGTTCCACGTGGTGAAGGCATAGCGCCCCGGCGACGGCCCGTCATCGGCGAGCGGCGTGCGTGCCCTGTCGACGGTTCTCGGCTAACTGGGCGTCGTTTAACTACGTCGGCGTGGCTCGACCTATTTCGGCGTGCCACGAGCCCAAACGTCCACTCCCGCACACCCAGAAGCACCTGACCACGCCGAGTAACCTGCCATATCCGCATCGAAGGATATGAAATTGTATGAATTATAAGCACAGGGTGACGGGGGTGCTACCTGCGCCGGACAAGGCGACTAGTGCCGGGGAGCGGGCGACGATGATGAACAGTGCAGTGGCGTGCAAGTCGGCGGACGGGGACCTCCGCACGGGCTGGATAACTCTCGACGTGGTCGACTTCCTCCATCAGTACAGCTGAGGAAAACCTGCGCGTAGGCGGTTGATCTTCTCCAGCGGGCGCCACTAACGCTTCGAGAGGTGAGGAGGAGCCGATGATCAAGCAGCCGAAGTTACAGTCCGCCGTAATTGGCCTACTTGCAGCGCTGTGCCTGGTGGGTATCGGCGTGGAGGCGACCGGCGCTGGTAAACCTTCGGCCACTACGGCCAAGCCGGCGGTCAAGCTGACCGGAGCATCGTTGGTCTCTTACACGAGTTGTTCGCAGATGCTCCAGCAGGTGAAGGCCCAGGCCCTGAAAGAGGTGGGCCCGTACGGGCTTGCTGCGAGCACCGCTGGGGCACCTTACGGCGAGGTCTTTCACGGTCTCGATTTCGGGCCGGGACCGGTGGTAGCCAGAGAGGACCTACCCCTGGTGGCGGGGATGGCCGCACCGGCCGCGGCTGCGGCCGGTGCGGCCAGATCCCCGAGCGATGCCGCGGGCCAGGGTCAGGACTACTCGACGACCAACGACCAGGAGGCGGGTGTCGACGAGCCTGACATGGTCAAGACGAACGGCCAGCTGATGGTGATATTGCGCCAGCAGCCACAAGGTCTGCAGGTAGTCGACGTAAGCGTGAGCACCCCGGTGCTCGACGGCTTCTTGGCCTTGCCCCAGTTCGCCGAGCTGGACGGCATGTTCCTGGTCGGACAGGACGCCGTGGTTATCGGCAGCGTAGTCAGCCCGTCGCAGCCTGTGAACTACCCCTCCGGTGGGAGCCCGGTCCGGCTGCCTTACTCACCGCCGGGGCGGGTCAACCCGGGTGGGCCGATGGTCCCCGCACCAACTATCGTGCGGCCGACCCTGCTGCCTATCGGCGCCGGCGCCTCGTCCACGGACGTAGTGGTAGTGAACCTCGCCGACCCGCAGGCCCCGAGCATCGTGAGCACGTTCTCCTTCCAAGGCCAAGAACAGGCCGCCCGCCTCATCAACGGCCAGGTTGTCCTGTCGCTTACGAACCAGCCGCGCCTGCCCTGGGTTTATGCCAGCGGAGGGGCACCGGCCGCCCAGAAGGCTGCCACAGTCGCAAACCGGGCGATCATCGAGTCCTCGAAGGCTTCGGACTGGCTCCCATCTACCACCGTGACAAGCGGGCGCGGCAAGTCTGCAAAGACCCTCACCAGGGCTGCTTCATGCGCTGGCACGTACCACACGGCGATCGGCTCCGGCTTGGGCACGGTCTCGGTCGTTTCGCTCGACCCGACGTCTGACGCGCCGGGGAGCGAAGTGACCGTCCTCGGCAACGCCGAGAACGTGTACGTCAGCACCACCCAGCTCTACGTCGCGACGACCGCCTGGCAGTTCCAAAGCGGCTGGACGTGCCCCCCGAGCCCGTTCGCAGCCTGCCCAATGGAGCCCGCGGACGTGCCCCCCGGCCCCGTGAACGATGCCATATCGACGGACATCTACGGCTTCGACATCTCCAACCCGTCCGACCCGCAGTACATCGGGTCAGGCACCGTCCCCGGCACGTTGACCGGGCAGTACGCGATGTCCGAGTATGACGGGTACCTCCGGGTGGCGACGACGGCCGGCGAGCCGACGCCGGCCCCCGTCGATGGTGGCACCGCTCCGGCCCAGCTGTCGGACAACCTCGTCAGCGTGCTCCAGCCAAATGACGGTGCCCTGGTTACGGTTGGCAAGCTCGACGGGCTCGGTTCGGGCGAGAAGATCTATTCCGTCCGTTTCGAGGGCGACCTTGGCTATGTGGTCACGTTCAACCAGGTCGACCCGCTCTACGTGATCGACCTGAGCAACCCGCTCCAGCCTGCCCTCGCCGGGCAGGTCTCCCTGTCGGGTTACTCGTCGTTCCTCCAGCCGCTCAGCGCCGGGCTCCTACTCGGTGTCGGCCAAGCGGTGGACCAGACCTTGGCCCCGCAAGGCCTCCAGGTCGAAGTCTTCAACGTGTCCGACCCGGCGACCCCGTCTTTGGTCTCGCAACAGCAGCTTGGCAACGGGGCCAGTTCGGCAGCCGAGTACGACCCGCACGCGCTGTTGTGGTGGCCGCAGTCCAACCTTCTCGTGTTGCCGGTCGACAACTACTCAGGCTCGGAGCCGTCGAGCGCAGCCGACGTATGGACGGTGGGCTCGTCTGGCACTCTGGACCAGGTGGGAACGCTCGCTCAGCCAGGTAGCAGCGCTAGCGGGTACCCCGAGATCGAACGGGCGGTGATCGTCGGCCACGACATCTATACCCTTTCCGAGCAGGGTGTGATGATGAACGACATGAGCTCGCTGTCCCAGGTCGCCTGGTTGCCTTATCAGAACGCCTCGTCGTGATCCCTCGGCCGGCCGGTGCCCGCAAATGGCCCGCTAAGTGGCGAAGGGCCGAGAACCAGGCCGGTCAGGCCGGCGCGGCCGAAGACCTCGAGGACCCCAACGAGGCAAGCGAGGCGCGCGAGCGAGCGAGGGAGGCCGAGCTTCTGGCGGCGGCTGCGGCGGGGGAGCATCAGGCGTTGCGATGGCTGCTGGACGATGTCGCACCGGTTGTGTACGGGTTCCTGTTCGCACGCGTCGGTGGGGACGAGGCCACCGCAGAGGACCTGCTGCAGGAGACGCTGCTGGAAGCGGTGCGCGGCGCGGCGGCCTTCCGAGGCGAGTCGGCGGTTTCCACCTGGCTGTGCGCCATAGCTAGGCGCCGGCTGGCCCGCTACTACGAGACAGAAAAGGCGCGCCGAAGTGGCACGAGGGTCGCTACGCCTCGTCGACACCCACGTGTCAGCCGGCCTGGGTGCCGACCTGGTGGAGCGCCAGGACGAAGTTGTGAGGGCTCTGGGCCGCCTGCCTGCGTTGCAGCGCCAGGTCCTCGTACTCAAGTACCTGGAGGAGTTGTCGGTCGAGGACATCGCCGGCCAGGTGAGCCGTAGCCGGGTGCAGGTCCAATCGCTGCTGCAGCGGGGCCGAGAGGGCTTACGCCGGCAGTTGGGAGCGCAAAGTGGCTAACCACGACAACGATTACCGGTACCCAGAAGACCTCCTTGTGGGAGCCGACAGGCCGCGTCAGCTGCCGCTTGCGGTGCGTGCGCGGCTGGAGGACGCCCTCACCGACCAACGCGCCAGGCCATTGTCGCCCGAGGTCCGCGGCAGGTTGGAGAGCAGCCTCCGCCCTCGCAGGACCGCTAGAAAATGGACCGTAATGGCCCCAGGCCTGGCGGCAGCTGCTGCCATCGTCATTGTGGCTGCCCTCGTGGTCCCCGGGCTGCTCCACAAGTCCCCGGCTAGCACCTCAGTCAACAACGTGGCTCTCCCGGCGCAGCACGGCCCGGACCTCCCTGGAGCGGCATCCGTTTTCGCCCCGGGCGCTGCCCGCGGCGGGAAGGCAGCGACAACCAAACAACATGCGGGCTCGGGCCCTTCGGGTCTGGAGGGCCTGCGCGCTACCGGGCAAAGGTCGCCTGTGCCTCTTTTCGTCATGGTGCCACCCGCTGTGGACGGCGTAAACCCGCGAAGCGGCCCTCCGACAGGAGCCACCTGGGTCGTGGTCACCGGCGCAGGTCTCGGCGGGGTCACGCAGGTGCACTTCGGCAGCGTGGCTGCCGAACGGGTCGACGTTGTGTCTGCCCACGAGATCAGGGCGCTTTCGCCGGTGCACGCACCGGGGACCGTAGACATCGTCGTGGGCGGCCAGATCAGAAAGAGCCCCGTTTCCCCGGCCGACCGTTACACGTTCACCCAGTAGCGCCCACGGAAGCGGGCCTTTGGCTACAGCCGGGCCGGCTGGTGCCCGTTATTAACACGATGCACGACCCCTCGATCCCCGAGGCCGGGTGGTACCCGGACCCAGCCGACCCAGAGACCAGCCTGCGGCTCTGGGATGGCGAGTCCTGGACAGACAAAACCTCGCCACGCCCACGACAATCCACCGGAGCCGTCCCCGCACCGGCTCTTGGTCAAAGCGTGGCTGCGCCCACCGCGACCGCAACTGCGACAATGGCTTCGCCCGAGGGCCACCAGCAAACCCCGGCCTCCCAGCAAGGCGCGGGCCCGCAAGGCCCGAGCAGCAATGGGGCTGCGAGCGACCTCGGTGCCACTCCCGCCGGCCCGCAGTGGCCACCCGAGGCTGCTGCGGGCACCCAAGGCTATGGGACGTACCCGTACCTCGGGCCGATCTATAACCCAGCTTCGACGTCTCCCTCGAGCATTGCTAAGAGAGTTCTCGTTATCGCCTCCGTCGTCGTCGGCGTACTGTTCATGGCGGCGATCTTGGCGGCAGTTGCGATCCCGACATTCCTGAGCGTCAAAGCGGCCTCCGCAGGGACCGCTTGGTTCAACGGCGGCGTGCCTGGCTGGCCCACCGTCACCGTGCCAGGAATGAACTCCACCAGTAGCGGCACCGTTGTCGAAACTTGGGAGGTCCAGGGGGCAAACTTCAGCGGGCCGGGGCCTATATGGCGGTAATAAGGCTTAGCCGGCAACTGCCGGTAGGTGAGAAGGCAACACAATATCTGCCCAACGTGGCCCAGCAGTTGGAGTCGGATGGTGATGACGCGGACCTGACCGCATTGACCAACGGTTCTCCCGCAGTGCAGTGGACAAAAGTCGACGGCTTCGGCGTGGGGAGTAGTGATTACTACCTGTACGCGAAAGACGGCTCTGGCTTATACTTTGTGTACCTTGTGGCGTCGACCCAGGATTTCCGGCAGGCGCTCGATATTGCGAAGCCCGTGATGTTCAACTTCAAGGGCACAAACTAATTATCGCCGTACTGGTCCTGGAATTAGATCAGCTGAACTCAAGTACGACCTTAACGTCTTCGGGCTGGCGCTGGTAGGCGTCCTGCCAGTGGTCGAGGGTAACGCGCCTCGACACGACGCGGCCGAGCCATGCGGGGTCGGCCTTTGCGAGTGCGTCGGCGCCCGCTTGGTAATGGCTCCGGTTCGCATTTACGGAGCCGAAAACGACGTCGTTTGCCAGCACCATGTGCCGGTTGAGCTCGCCGGCGTCGATGCCGAGCGAGCGGCCCTTCGACGAAACCCCTGTCAGGCAGAGGATCCCGTTGGGCCCGATGTCGTCCATGGCGTCGAAGACGAGCTGGGCCACTCCCGTGCACTCGATCACGATGTCGGGCGTTAAACCGGTGGAAGCTATATCGCCGTGGTGGTAGGTAGCGCCTATCGCTGCAACCAGGTCCGGCTTGAGCCCCGAGGTCACCTGGTCCAGAACGTGGACGTCCAGGCCGCGCTGCACGCCGAGCAAGGCGGCGAGCAGGCCGATCGGGCCGGCGCCGGTAACCAGCACGGTGTGCGGCTCCCATTTGGCTCGCGCGCCGATCCGGCCAATATGGTCCCAGGCTTTTGCCACGACCGTGGTTGGTTCTAACAGGACGCCAAGGTCGCCGAGAGAAGGTGAGATGTTCACCAGAAAATCAGGCGTTATCCGGTAGCGCTCGCGAGCGTAGCCATGATGGGACTTGATGCCCCACTCGGTGTAATTCCCATTGCGGCACATGTCCCATTCGCCGATCGCGCAGTTGATGCACGGCAAGGGATCTGGCCGGCGTACTATCCCGACGACGAGGTCGCCAGGTGCGAAACCTGAGCCAGCCGGGGCTTCGAGGACTTCGCCGAGAGATTCGTGGCCGAGGGCCAAGCGCTCCTCGCCAGGAGGCGCCCAGCCGTACTCGCCTGCAATGATCTCGATATCGGTGCCGCAGACCCCGACTGCTCGCGTCTTTACCAGGACCGGGCCGTCCTCTGCCGGCGGTTCGGGGAAGTCGGTCAGCTCGACGGTGTTCGCCTTTAGTGGGATGACGGTGACGGCGCGCATGCTAGAACCGTACACGAGGAATGATGTAAGCCGTGGCTGACATCCCCGGGGCCCTCCAGGGCAAGTTGCTCGTTGCTGGGCCAAGCCTGCTCGACCCCAACTTCGCCCGAACGGTGGTGCTGCTGCTCGCTCATGGTGAGCACGGTGCCCTCGGTTTGGTGCTCAACCGGCCAACCGCCACGTCGCTTGCGTCGCCTTTGCCCGAATGGAGCGACCTTGCCTCAACGCCTGCAGTCATCTTTGTGGGCGGTCCGGTGAGCGAGGGGACAATATGCCTGGCCAGGGTGAAGTCGGAGGTCTCGGTCCCCGGTTCGGGCTACTTGGCGCTCCAGGGCGACCTGGGCACCGTCGACCTCGAGACCGACCCGGTTTTCGTGGCGCCGTGGATCGAGCAGTTACGCATCTTCGCCGGCTATGCCGGTTGGGGGCCTGGCCAGCTCGAGGAGGAGATGGAGCTCGGCGGCTGGTGGGCGATCGAGACCAAGCCAGCAGACGTGTTCAGCGCCGACCCAGAGCAACTCTGGAAACGGGTGTTACGGCGCCAGGGCGGGGTCCTGGCAATTGCCGCCGCCTCTCCCCTGGACCCCTCGCTCAACTAGCGCCCGCCGGGCCCGTCAGTCGCTTGGCGGCGGGGGAGGGGCTTCCTGGTCGCGGGACCGTCCCCGTTGCCGGCCACGGTCGGCTGCCGGGAGTACGACCTTGCGGAGGCGCACGCCGACCGGGGTGACCTCCGCGCACTCGTCTTCGCGCAGGAACTCGAGCGCTTGTTCCAGCGAAAGGTCAAGCGCGGGCGTCAAGCGGACCAGCTCCTCGGACGTGGACGAGCGCATGTTGGTGAGCTTGCGCTCTTTGGTCGGGTTCACGTCCATGTCCTCGCGGCGGGCGTTTTCGCCGACGATCATTCCCTCGTAGACCTCGACACCTGGCCCTACGAACATCGTCCCGCGCTCTTGGATGTTCATCAGGGCATACGTGGCGGTCTTCCCGCGCCGGTCGGCAACGAGCGAGCCGTTTTGGCGGGTACGAATTTCTCCGAACCACGGTTCCCAGCCGTCCAGCACGTGGTGGAGCTGGGCGGTCCCCTTGGTCTCAGTCAGCAGCTGCGAACGGAGCCCGATCAGGGCCCGAGAGGGGACGAGCCAGTCGGTGCGCGCCCATCCGCTGCCGTGGGAGGTCACATGCTGCATACGTCCCTTGCGGCCCGCCAACAGCTGCATCACGGTCCCCAGCAGCTCCTCGGGGATGTCGAGCGAAACTCGCTCCACCGGCTCGTGGACCTTGCCGTCGATGATCTTTGTGAGCACCTGGGGTTTACCAGCGGTGAGCTCGAAGCCCTCGCGGCGCATGAGCTCGACAAGTACGGCCAGCGCGAGCTCGCCGCGCCCTTGGACCTCCCAGGTGTCCGGACGCGCTGTGGGCATTACCCGGATCGAAACGTTGCCCACGAGCTCGCTGTCGAGGCGGCCCTTCAATAGCCGGGCAGTGAGCTTGGTGCCCTCCTTGCCGGCAAGAGGTCCTGTATTGATGCCGATTGTCATGGAGATGGCCGGCTCGTCGACGGTCATGCCAGGCAGAGGACGCGGATCAGTGGCATCGGCGAGGGTGTCGCCGATCATGATCTCCGGGATCCCCGCAACAGCGATGATGTCGCCTGGGCCGGCGCCCCTGGGCCCGGCGTCGACGCGTTGCAGCCCCTCGGTCATATAAAGCTCGGCGATGCGCACTCGCTGGGGGGCGCCGTCGTCGCCCTGGCGGCACCAGGCCACCGTTTCACCTTTTCGTACCCACCCCTGGTGAACACGGCAAATTGCGAGGCGGCCCACATAGGGGGAGGCGTCGAGGTTGCATACCAACGCCTGGAACGGGTGGCCCTCTGTGTACGCGGGCGCCGGGATGTACTCTATGAGCAGCTCAAAGAGGATCTTGAGGTCAGGCGCATCGGCGACCTCCTCGGGGGTCAGCGCCGCCTGGCCACTCCGGGCATTGCAGTAGACGACCGGGAACGCGATGTGCTCGTCGTCTGCTCCGAGGTCGATGAACAGGTCGTAGACGTCGTCTAGGACCTCCGCCGGGCGGGCATCTGGCCGGTCGACTTTGTTGACTACAAGCACGACGGGCAGGTGCGCCTCAAGCGATTTGCGAAGCACGAAGCGGGTCTGGGGGAGAGGGCCTCGCTGGCGTCCACGAGCAGGAGCACCCCGTCAACCATGGTGAGGGCACGCTCCACCTCGCCGCCGAAGTCGGCGTGCCCAGGGGTGTCGACGATATTGATCGTGAGGTCGCCGTAATGCACCGCGGTGTTCTTTGCGAGGATCGTGATCCCTTTTTCGCGCTCCAGGTCGGTCGAGTCCATCACGCGGCTCGGCGACCTCTTCATTCGCGCGGAATACCCCGGACTGACGGAGCATCCCGTCAACCAGTGTCGTCTTCCCGTGGTCAACGTGGGCGATTATGGCCACGTTGCGTATGTCAGCGCGTCGCGTCTGTTCGGATGTCATTCAGGGGGAGCCGGCGGGCGGGCGCTCACCATGGCTCGATAGTCAGGGTACCGGCTGGCACTGAGCTGTCGGGCTCATGGCAGGATTATGCCTGGTGGCCTCCCTGTGGCCGGTGGCCGACCCGTAGCTGGTGGCCGAGCCGTACTTGGTGGCCGATTTATTGGTTGCGGCGGCGCCACCGCATGAGCCTTCTGGGCTGTTCGGTGCGCCGGTGGTGCTCCTCCATGCGCCGGCGGATCAGCTCACGGCGGGCTTGCAAGTCGCGATAGGTGAGGCTGTCCACGTCCTCGCTTACGCCGACAGCCGCTCTTACCCCTGCGATGTCCAGCGGGCGTTCCCGCGGGTCGATGCCGATGTCGTGGGCTATCCGGTCGCCGTAGCGGTTCGCGAAGTACGTCGCTATCTCGGTCACCTCGGTGAACAGGTCGATGTCGGGCGCCAGCGTCGCTAGCGAACCGTCCACAAAAAGAAGGTCCTTCACGAACAACATGAGGATCTTCGGGAACTTGGCCCCGTACTCGAGCAGACGTCTTGTCAGGTCGCGGACTTCGCTGAGGAGCGCCTCCGGTGCCAGAGTCGTGGGATCTACGAGGGGTTTGTCCAGCCCCAGGTCGCTCACGAGGGCATCGAGGTCTGTGTCCGGCGGGACAGCGCCCATGTCGCGCAACGCTGACAGCTGGAGACGGGGGTCGTTGAGAGACCCGCCCATGAGCAGGCGCAGGAACGCGAGCCTGCGCACCTCGTCGAGGCGGCCCGTGATGCCGTAGTCGAGCAAGGCGACCCTTCCGTCGGCCTGTACGAACAGGTTGCCGCCATGCAGGTCCCCGTGGAAGACGCCGAACAGGGTTGCCCCTTCCAGGAACGCGATCAGCAGCGCTCTCACGACCGCGGAAGTGTCAATCCCGGCGCGTCTCATGCCCTCGACGTCGTCCCAGGCAAAGCCGTCGAGGCGTTCCATGACGAGCACCCGACGGGTCACAAGCTCGGGATGGGGCCGCGGTACGACGACGGCGCGCTGGTTCGTTTGCGCGATCACGCTTGCGATGTCCATCATGTTGTCCGCCTCGAGGCGGAAGTCGAGCTCCTCGACGATCGTTTCGGCGAACAGCTCGACCAGTGCTGGGGGGTTGGCAAGCGTGGCAACCGGGATGCGGCCGATCAGGTGAGGCGCCAGCCAGCTCATGGCGGCGATGTCGCGCCGCACCAGGCCGGCGACCTTCGGGCGTTGCACCTTCACGACGACGTCCTCGCCGCTCCGCAACCGTGCCGCATGGACCTGTGCGATGGATGCCGCGGCGATAGGAGCCGTGTCGAAATGCTCGAAGACCTCGCGCAATGGCCGGCCCAAGTCTGCTTCCACGACGCTTCGGACGTCGCGGAATGTCTCGGGTGGCACATGGTCGCGAAGGAGCCGGAACTCGCCGACGAGCTCGGGCGGGAAGACCCCCTCGCCCGAAGACAGGATTTGGCCGAGCTTGATGTAGGTCGGCCCAAGGCGTTCGAACGCTTTGCGGAGCCGGTGGGACAGCCCGGCCCGGGAGATCTCCCGGCGGCCCAATCTGTTGGCCCTGCGCTTTTCGACCAGGCGCCACATAAGGATCGCCCAACCGAGCCTGACGCCCGTGACGAGCACCCTCCATCCCGGCGGGACACGGCGGTGGCGCAGTAGCTCGGGGACCTGGGCTGCGGTGGCAGCACGCAGCTCCGTGACGTCGGCGCGCCATAGTAAGTCCTTCCCCGTGAGGTCCCACGGCGGGTTTTGGCTGAACGCGCCCATGGCCAGGTCCGGCGGGCCAGCAAGCTCGCGGTTCGCTGGGGCGCCGGCGCCGGCGGGCGCGCCGAGGCCGGAGGGCGCGCCGAGGCCGGAGGGACGAGCGGGTTCGCCAGCTGCAGTCATCGGGGGTCCCTGCTGACCCTAGTAGGCAGGGCCAGCCTTGTTGGGCCCTGGACCAGGGCACCGTGACCGGCTTATGCTCAGGCGATGAGCGACCGCCAAAAGCCCGGCGACCCCGCGCCGGCGTTCAACCTGCCCGACCAGTCCGGTCACGACGTCTCCTTGTCGAGCTTTCGCGGCCGCAAGGTGCTGGTCTACTTCTACCCGAAGGCTGATACCCCGGGGTGTACCACCCAGGCGTGCGCCCTGCGCGACGTGCTGGGCGAGGTGGGTAGCACCGCCGTGATCGGCATCAGCCCGGACCCTCCCAAGCGACAGGCGGCTTTCGACACCAAGTTCTCTCTCGGTTTCCCGCTGCTCTCCGACGTGTCGCACACGGTCGCAGAGTCCTACGGCGTATGGGTGGAGCGGACCAATTACGGGCGCACCTACATGGGGATCGAGCGATCGGCCTTCCTCGTAAGCGAAGACGGGACGCTGGAAAAGGTCTGGTACAAGGTGGGGCCAGCCGCGACCGCCGAGAACCTGCTCAAAGCTCTCGCCATCTAGTGGTGCTCTAGGGCCCGCCCTACGCGGCCGGAATTAGCACGAGGGAGCCATTGTGGCCCCCGAAGCCGAAAGAGTTGGAGACGACCGGCCCGGGTTCCCAGTCCCTCGGGCTGCCGATGACAACGTCGAGCTGGAAAGCCGGGTCGACCTCGGTCGTCCCGGTGGTCGGGGGTATCTGGCGGTGCGCAAAGGTGAGCGCTACGGCGACTGCCTCGATCGCCCCGGCCGCCGCCAGGGTATGGCCGATCACTCCCTTGATCGAAGTCACCGCGGGCCCCGGCGCACCGAATACCTTGTAGATCGCCTCCGCCTCGGCGGCATCACCGGGCGGGGTGGAGGTGCCATGGCTGTTGACGTGGGTCACGTCCGAGGGAGAGAGCCGCGCATCGGCCATGGCGAGCTCCATGCAGCGGGCGGCTCCGTTCCCGTCAGGAGAAGGGGCCGTTATGTGGTGCGCATCCGCGGTGCTGGCCGCACCGGCGAGCTCCGCATAGATGTGCGCCCCTCTGGCGATGGCGCGGGAACGCTCTTCGAGCACGACCACTCCCGCTCCTTCACCTATGACGAAGCCGTCACGACGGGTGTCGAAGGGCATGGAAACGCCGGAGCGAGAAAGCGCCGTCATGTTGGCGAAGCCCGCCACGCCGAGGTCCGCCAGAGGCGCTTCGGTGCCGCCGGCGACCATCACGTCGCAACGGCCCATCGCGATCAGCCGCCCGGCGTTCGCGATGCTCTGGGTGCCCGCCGCACAGGCCGTGACGGTGGTCTCGCAAGGACCGCGGAGCCCGTACCGCATGGAAATGTCTGCCGCCGAGCGGTTGCACATCATCATCGGCACCAGGAATGGACTAACCCTGTCAGCGCCTTTTGTCGTTAGCACCCTGTCCTGTTCGCAGAGCGTGTCGAGGCCGCCGACGCCTGTGCCGACCAAGGTCCCGGCACGGTCAGGGTCGCCGCGTATCGCCTCTATCCCACCGGCGTCATTGACCGCCTCGTCAGCAGCAGCCGCCGCCAGCTGGACAAAGCGGTCCGCCCGGCGCACTTCTTTCGGCCCGAACAGGCCGCTTACGTCGAGGCCTCCGACAGGCCGCACCCTGCCGACCGGTGCAGGGCTGAGCAAGCCTTGCCAGAACCGCTCGACCCCGATGCCGCATGAGGTCGCGACCCCGAGGCCGGTGACGACCACCCGTCGTCCGGCGACGGCCCCCGTGCCGTCCGGCGCGCCCAGGACAGCAAGCATCAGAGTTTGGACGCCACCAACTCGTAGGCCTGGCCCACGGTCTGCACGCCCTCCAGCTCCGCCTCGGGGACGTCGATCCCGAAGCGCTCCTCGAGCGCCATCACGAGCTCTACCAGGTCGAGGCTGTCAGCGTCGAGGTCATCCGCAAAGCGAGCCTCGGGGACGATCTTGGACGGCTCGACCTGCAGGACCTCGACAGCGCATTGTTTGAAAAGGTCGTAAGACTCTTCGGGGCCCATTTGTCCTCCCATGCTTCCTCCATGTGCTCGCGAGCGGGATTTTCACAATCTAGTGCCTGAGCTCAGCCTGATCGGCCTCTGGCGGGTGCTCAGCGTGCGGGGTTGGCCCCCCAGCGCCAAACGGCCGATGCCCATGTCATCCCAGCGCCAAAGCCGGCGAACAACACTATGTCCCCGTCTTTGAGCCGCCCGGCATTAGCTGCCTCGGTGAGTGCGATCGGGATCGACGCTGAAGAGGTGTTGCCAGCATGCTCGATGACTGAAGCGATGCGGTCCGACGCGATGCCAAGGCGTTCGGCAACGGCGTCCATAATCCGGATATTCGCCTGATGAGGCACAAAAAGGGCGATGTCGTCCGCGCCGAGTTTTGCATGCTCCAGGCTCTTGGTCGCTGAGTCCACTGTTACGCGCACGGCTTTGCGGAAGACCTCCTGGCCCCGCATCTTCATCCCGGCCCCGAGATCCGCGTAGAAAAGAGGCTGTAACGACCCGTCGACGCCGATATCCCAACCCAGGAGAGCGGGTTCGCCGGCCACGGCTTCAACGACGACAGCGCCGGCTCCATCGCCGAAAAGGAAAGCGTTCGAGCGGTCCGACCAGTCGGTTATCCGGGTCAGGGTCTCGGCGCCTATGAGAAGGACGCGCTCTGCGCCGGTCGTGATGAAGCCCGCGGCGGTAACGAGCCCGTATGTAAAGCCCGCGCAGGCGGCATTTATGTCCATGCCGCCGCCTTTTATGGAAAGTGCATTTGCCAGGGGCGAGGAGGTTGCCGGGACCATCTGGTCGGGGCTGGTCGTGCAGAGTACGAGCAGGTCGATGTCGGCTCCGCCGAGGCCTGCCATTTCGAGCGCGCCGCGGCCTGCTTCGGCTGCCAGCTGGGCCGTGGTGCCCATCCCGTCCGGTGGGCTCGCCCGTGGCTTGGGGTTGACAAACGGGCCGTCCGCTGCCCGGCGTTCTCTGATCCCGGTCCGCTCGACTATCCACTGGTCGCTTGTGTCGAACAGAGTCATGATGTCTTGGTTGGTTACCACCGTGGGCGGGAGGGCGCTCGCCCAGCCGGTTATTGCGCAGCCTGTGCCGGACATCGTGCCCACGCTATCGAGCCCGCAGCCATGCAACGGGTTGGCCGGCCTGGACCCGTTCGCCAGGATGGGCTAGTACGCCCATCAGTTGGCCGGCAAAAGGGCTCCGCACCTCTGTGCCCGAGACGGTGCCCAGCAAGTCACCTATCTCGACTGGCGAGCCCTCGGTCGCCGGGCTGAGAGCAGGGCCCGAGGGGATGACTACGGTCGCGGCGGGCGCGGTGGCGAGCGCTGAGGAAGGCACTGATGGCGGCAGTTCGAAGATGCCTGCGCACGGGCTGATCACGAGCCTCTCAGACACGTAGAGCCGTTCGCCCTGGTGTCCTTCGGCGATGCCCTGCAGAGCCATGTCACCGGTCAGGCTTGCGACCAGGGTGTCCAGGTCGTCGGGCGCGGTTATCGGGACAGTCGCCGCCTCCGGCAGCGTCGCCCTCACGAATGCCGATAGCGGACCGCGCGGCCCGAGCTCGCAGAACAGGTTGTCGCCGTCCCATTCGTCCGTGCGCATGACCGCAGCCAAGGCGAGGACGCTTTGGCGCCAGCGCACCGGGCTGCGCAGCTGAGCAGAAAGTAGTGCCGCCCACTCGCTGGCTCCCTCGTGGGGGAGGGCGTCCACGTTGGCGACGACGGGCACCGCCAGGTCGTAAAAAGTCGTGCTTTCGAGCGCCTTTCGCAGCCGCGGTTGGGCCGCAGCCATGAGCGCGGTGTGGAAGGCTCCGCCAACGGCGACCTCCCTGACCCGCGTGGCGCCCAGTTCTTTCGCCACCTCGGCGGCCCGGTAGGATTCCGGAGGGCGGCCCGCGATCACGCAGTCGCCGGGGGCGTTGGAGTTGGCGAGCCACACGTCACCGTCGGCCCGCAGGCAGGCGATGCGTACCCGCTCGTCGTCGATCCCCGATATCGACAACATGATCCCGAGATTGTCCTCGGACGCCTCCTGCATCGCTTCGCCCCTTTCGGCGACCAGCCTCACGGCGTCTTCGAAGCCGACACCTCCGGCTGCGACCAACGCCGTGTACTCGCCCAAGCTGTGCCCGGCGCAGGCCGTGGGCTCGATGCCGAGCCGTTCGACGGCGTCCAGAACGACGAGGCCAATGACGAACGTAGCCAGCTGGGCGTTGCGCGTCTCGGTGAGCTCTTCGACGCCGGCGTCGAGCAGCAGGTGCTCCACGTCGCGGCCGGCGATGCTGCTGGCGTCTTGCACAAGCTCCCAGGAGGGATGGTCGCGCCAGGCCCCCCCATGCCTGGTCTTTGCGACCCTTGTCCAGGGAAAATGAACGCCGGCAAGCCGCGGCCCTCCTTCGGTCTTCCAACATTCTGACCTAGTTGGGCCCGCGAAGGTAACAATCCGGTGAACTGGCTGTTACAGGCGGCGATTGGCGGCGATTGACGGCGGGGCGCGGCTCCTACTAAGCAGCTAAGGGTCATGACGAACCCAGCCGGACCGCCGGGGGACGAGGCAGCGACCACGCTTCAGCGGACGCTGCAACCAGGTCCGGCCCGGAGCAGGGGCCTTGAAGGTGAGTACCGCCGGCTCGTCTACGGCCCCGGCGAGCCGAGGTTGGTGCGCGACGACCTGGCCGGCGAAAGCCGTGCTTGGAGCCGCGAGCTGGTCTCGCTCGTCCACATCGGCCACCTGACCGATATGCAGATAGCGGATGTCCAGTCCCCGGCCCGCTTCGAGTTCTTCGAGCAGCTCAGGGGTCGCCAGGGGGCGGAGTCGTTCGTCCCCGCCTGCCGGCCTCAGGAGGCCCTGGTCGCCCACGCCGTCGCGGCGATGGTCCAAACGATCAACCGCCTCGCCACCAGCCCCGAAACAGGGGCGAGGCTTGGGCTGTGCGTGTCCACGGGGGACAGCCTGGACAACGCCCAGCTCAACGAGCTGCAGTGGTTCCTGTCGCTACTGGGCGGGGGGACCATAGTGCCAAACTCCGGCGGTCCTACCTACCAAGGCGTGCAGGCCGCGGACTGGGAACCCGCGCTCTACTGGCGACCCGAGCCCGTCCCCGATCCCTTCAAAGAACGCTTCGGGTTCCCGGTTCACCCCGGCCTGCTCGCTGAGGCGCTCCAGGCGTTCGGTTCTCCAGGCTTAGCCATGCCCTGGCTGTCATGCTTCGGCAACCACGACGGGCTCGTCTTGGGCACGGCGCTGCATACCGCGTCCTACGAACAGGTGCTCCTGGGGGCGCATAAGCCTGCCGACCTGCCCCTGGGAGCCGACCCACTGTCCGGGGTCGACGCGTTCACCGAGGAGCCGGCGCAACTCTTGCTGGGACCGGCCCGGGACGTCGCCTCCGACCCCGGCCGGCGCAGCGTCGGCCGACGGGACTTCGTCGAGGCTCACCTTCAGGCCCCTGGGAGCCCGTCGGGTCACGGTTTTGGGCGCTGGAACGTGGAAAGTGAGACCGCTTATGGGGTTTACGACCTGGACGGCCCGGTCCCGGTCCGCGTGGTCTTGCTCGATACCACCAACATGGACGGCTACTTCCAAGGCAGCATCGGGGCCGGGCAGCTCCGATGGCTGGAGGCGCGACTAAGCGAAGTCCACTCAAGTCACATCGGTGCCGAGGGGGGTGTGGTCACGACCGGGGCCACGGACCGGCTCGTGGTCCTGGCGTCTCACCACGGCCTCGCCACCATGGTCAACGACCGGCAGAGCCCCAAGGGGCTCGAACAAGACCATCCCCGGGTCACGGCCGGCGCAGTGGAAGCCCTGCTGCACCGCTTCGGCAACGTCGTCCTCTGGCTCAACGGGCACCGTCACCGCAACGACGTACAGCCGCGACCGGACCCGACAGGACGTACCGGTGGTTTCTGGGAGGTCTCGACGGCGGCCATCGCGGACTGGCCATGTCAGTCGCGCCTGGTGGAGCTGGTCAGGACCTCCGATAGGGAGATCAGTGTCCTGTGCACCATGCTCGACGCCGGCGTGCCTGCCGACACCGATCGAGCGGAAGGGCCCGGAGCGGCTGGCGGCGCTCCACCGGGAGCTCGCTGCGAACGACCCGTTCGCCGACGGGCGGCACCTGGCGGCGGGCAAGCCCGGCGACCGGAACATCGCGCTGCGGCTCCCGGCCCCGTTCGTGCTCGGGTGACCGCGACCGGCCTGGTCCGGAGCTGGGCGGTTCGCGACGAGGCGGTCTACGCCGTTTTGTCAACCAATTTCGTGACCCTCGGCATGGTGGAGTTCGCCAACAGCACGTCCATCCCGCGTGGCCAGCTCCTGACGTCGGTGCTTGTTTCGGGGCTGTGGGTCTCTTTTCTTGTCGTCACCTATGCCGGCCTTATCGTGACCGTGCCGCGCGCCGGCGGGGACTACATATGGCGGAGCCGTTTCTTGAGCGGCGGCCTCGGGTTTGTGGTGTCCGCACCGCGCCCGTCTATGCCGGTGGCGTTGGAGCGGGGCTCGCCCGTCTGATACCGAATTCGCTATCGAACGAATTCGGCACTCAGCCGCACGACCCGCCCCCATCGTCCCCAAACGTCGTTGCTAGTCGTCGGCGTACTAGTAACGGACTTCACAGGTGCTGCCCAGTCGCGTTCGCCAGGTCACTCGGTGGTGGCAGCGTTCTCTTGCGGGTACCGGACCTTCGGTGCATGGCACATATGGAACGACGACTGGGATGACAGCGGTCATAAAGCTGACATTTGCCACCACAGCGCCGACCTGGGACGAAGAAAGCACTCCCTCCGCCCAAGCAGCAGCCGTAGCGGGGAGCTGCGAAAGCCGCTTGGCTGTTAGCGCCTCGCGGTGCGCCTCTTTGCCCGACCGGCGCCCATGTGCAGCCAGCCACGCGCTGAGCGACAGCGAGCCGTCCTCGGCCCAGCCAAGCTCAGAGTCGAAGGCCCGCAGTGCTCCTGAGATCTTTGTGTCGAGGCGGTCCCGCAGTGCCAGCAGTTCTTCTATGTCTCCCGCCACGGGTGCGACCGGCAAACAAGCGAGTGCAGCCGCCAGTTCTTTGATGTTGCCAGCCGCTCCCACCTCTCTATCGTACATGTGTTCGATGCCAATTCGGCAACAAAACACTGGGGAACTTTTGGCCCGTGGGTATCTGAGGGAGGACTGCTCACAGTGATGGACGCCGAGCACCGTATCTACATCACCGCTAATGCCGGTCAAACGTGGGCCCGCGCCCGGCCCGCGCCGGCGGGTTCCGCACCGCGTATCCGTGCTGCTTTGGCGTTGAATGGCCTCGAAGATTTCTGGGTAGCGATCGACAGTGCCGGTGACCAGTTTCGCTCCAGCGCCGGAGGCAGGCGCCAATAAGCCATTCCTATAGAAGATGGTGGCGAATCGTACGACTGGGCAATCTGTCGTTCGTCAATACCGCGACCGCCTCCGTAGGTCGGGCCGCTCGCCGATTGGGCATGGGCGTGAGGAAGGTTGATATCGAGGCGCCACTGCCGTGCCAGCGGAGACCTCGGCTACGCTCTGTCATCGTTCCCATCAAGCAGCTAACTCCTGATGATGGCGGTGCTTCGATGCCGCTCGGTGGACCGGATGGGGGTTCGGGCGTAGTTCAACGGGCGAGCATTAAGATGGCAGTGATGCAGACAAGCAGGGCAGACGTACATGGGCGCGTGGTGGAATGGCAGACACGGTGGACTCAAAATCCATTGGCCGCGAGGCCGTGAGGGTTCAAGTCCCTCCGCGCCCACCCGTTTTGAGCCGTAAACTCCCTGGTCAAAGGCTTGCTAGGACGTCCTAGGACCGGCGTGGGGCGCGTGGGGGGCGCGGGAGATCCGGTGTTTATCGGCGAACAACGGTCGCCAGCGGTCGCCGAACGGCCACAGTGGCAAATTGCTAAGTGCGTTGCCGGCTGCGATTTAGCGCGTTGGCTTCTAGCAGTGAAGGCCACTCAGAGTGGGCGTCGGCCAGCCGAAGACGGCGGAGACGCTTGGACGGCGGAGATTGGCTCTCGACCGTCAGGCGGTGAACCTTCTGGCATCGGACGCGCATCCTTCAGGCGCCGCCGCCCCGAGGAAGGCCGTCATTACGGCGCGCCCTGTAAGTGCCGTTATCGGGCGGTGGAGCCTCTCCAGCAGACAGCAGTTCGGGGCGCGCGTCGGGGCGCGCGTCGGGACCTGACCGTCGGGGCCGCTGGCTTGGCCAGCGTGCCTGATCCGCTATGGGCGGCTCAACACCTCAAGCCGTTCGTTTTTCAAGCACGCATAATGGTTATTCCGCGATTGCAGCGAGCAGTGGTGGTCTGCTTCTCTTGGCACAGCATTGGAGACCCGGCACTGTTGCGTCAGTCACGACCTACAAGAAGTGGATGACTGCTCCGACGACCAGAACGAGCAAGGGCGGCTCCCCGAAGTACGCCCCGATGATGCGTACCTGTCCCGCCGGGTCGTCGCGGGTGGCGTCAAGAGAGACGGGCCGTCCTCCCACTGATCCACGCACTAAGGCCCTTTTCAAGTCGTCAGAGAATGCCACGAAGAACTCGAAAGGGGTCTCGCCCACGGTGCCTTCGGCCACCACCGCGCTCGTCGTGCCAAGGCCACCGTCAGCAGCGCTGACCTCGGCCCGCAGGCTCTGCCCGCCCAAGTCCCCGCTTAGGTCCGCTCGCTCGAACGACTGGTGGGGGCCGAGCTGAAAATCGCCCTTCAACTTGACGCCTTCTTCACCAAAGCGGCCCGACATGATCGCTGGCGAGGGGTTCGTGGGGACGTAGCGCTTGTCGCCGATGCGCCAGGTGCCCCCGAACTCGACCTCGCCCCAGGTGCCTTTGACCGGGCCGCGAACGCGACCGTAGCGGCCCTCTCAGGCGCACCTCGGTCCCCGCTACCGCGCCCTCGATGAGCTCGTTGTCGCGGTAGACGAGCTCGACCCGTGCGCCCTCTGGGACATCCTCCAAGCTGACGGGGCCCAGCGGCTCGCTGGGTAACCTGTGGGGGCGCCCCCCGACGCGCCCATGTCCCGACGCGCCCATGTCCTGACCCACCAAGCTGGCCCGTCCTTGCGGCGGGCTCCCCGAAAGCTGACCTGCTTCCAGGGGCGGACCGAGGACGGTCCCGCAGTGACCGCAGTAGATCACGGTCACGCTCAGCGGGCCCTGCCCCTCCCCGGTGTCTTCGCCGCCCGGGCGCGCCTCGATCCTTCCGTAACGTGCGGACTCGGACACGCTCGCGCCGCAACGGCCACAACGCGGTCGCACCGCTCCCGCCGGCGCTGCCCTTGCCTCGTGAGCTGTGCCGTGTACAGGGCTGCCGTCAAGCAGATCGAGCACGTGCTGACGGACGTTCGCCAGGTCGGCACCGAGGCTCACCAGCACTTGGGCAGCGACGCCTTCAGCTTCACGCACGAGCCCCAGGAGGATGTGCTCGGTGCCGATGTAGTTGTGGCCCAACTGGAGGGCTTCACGAAGGGAAAGCTCCAGCACCTTCTTGGCACGCGGTGTAAAAGGCGGGGAACCAGTGGTCGAGGTCGCGGCGGGCCGATCGTCTCTTCTACCTTCTCGCGCACCGCCTCGAGGCGGATACCCAGGGACCCCAACGTCTTTGCCGCTACGCCGTCGCCTTCACGGACGAGCCCCAAGAGGATGTGCTCGGTACCGATGAAGTTGTGGTTCAACCGGCGCGCTTCGTCCTGGGCAAGGACTAGGACCCGTCGGGCACGGTCAGTGAAGCGCTCGAACATCGCAGCTTCCAGGATCGCGCACCACGGGTAATCGCTGGGCCCGTTCCGGCGCAGCCTCACTCGTGGGTCCAAGCGCCGGACCCTTCGATCGGCGACGCCTCGCTGCCACGAGCCAAGTCAGGACGCCTGCCCAGTAACGGGGATCCGAAGCGACAGCAATGCGCCGACCGGGTTACCGGACTTGGAGTCCTATCCGGTGCGCTTAGGGCATGATCGGTCACGTGACCCGCTCCCCGGACAAGGGCGCTCTGCCGTACGTGCCCACCCTCTCCAAGGAGCATGTCGAGCAGGTGCGACGTTGGCACGAGCGCGCTTACAGCGAGGGACGTGCCGAAGGCCGGGGCGAGCAGAGCTTCTACTACCTCGGCACCGAGATCGTGGTGCCACCCGATGTCATGCCGGTCACGCCGATGTCGCACCTGCTGGGCGCAGCAGGGGCGAACGCCGAGCGCAACGGCGTCGCCGACCTGGTGGAAGTCAAGTACAGCGACGTGTTCTCCAAGGTAGAGGGCACCTTCGACTTGGTCGTGTTCGACCCGCCCTTTAGGTGGTTCCGCCCTCGAGACCTGCTCGAGGCCGCCATGACCGACGAGGGCTATGGTGCTCTGAGGGCCTTCTTTGGAGGGGTGCGCAGCCACCTTGCCCCCAGCGGCAGGGTGCTGATCTTCTTCGGCACCTCCGGCGACCTCGGCTACCTGCAACGGCTCGTGGACAGCTCAGGTTTCGTCTCCGAGGTCATCGCCCAAGACGAGCTGACCAGGGACGGCTGGCGGGTGCAGTACTTCACGTTCCGGCTCACCTGACCCCTTGGCCGTTAGCGTTCTGCCCGTGACTGCTTGCGAGGAGTGCTACTACGTCTACGAGGAGCTTGCCGTCGCCGCCATCTCCGGAACATTGAGGCATCTCCCGCACCGGTACCGCGAGGCGCTCGGTGGGAGTGACCCGGCAGATGTCTCGGCGCGCCCCACGCCGAACACATGGTCAGCGCTCGAGTACGTCTGCCATGTGCGCGACGTCTTACTTGTCCAGCGAGAGCGCGTGGTACTCGCCCAAGTCGAGGAAGTCCCAAGCTTCGCTCGGATGTACCGGGACGAGCGGGTCGAACTCTGTGGCTATAACGTCCAGTCGGCGGCCTCGGCGCTCGCTCAGGTCGAAATGGCTGCGGAGCTCCGTGCTCTCGCCTTCCAACGGATCGAAGGGCCCACGTGGGGCCGGCGTTTCGTCTACAACTGGCCCGCGGCAGCCGAAAATGACCTCGTATGGCTCGGAAGGCACACGGTCCACGAGGGCGAGCACCACCTTAGGGACGTGCGTCGCGTACTCGCCTTGGTGAGGGTCCCCTCGGCCCCCTCGGAATAATATGTGTGATGGTTCTGCGTTGTAGCGCAAGCCAAATTGGCATGGGCCGAGGTTCCAATAACCGTCGATCGGGCGCAGCCTGCAGGCCCTTAGTTCGGATATTCGGTGTGCCCATTCTGCGCCTCCTACCGGCACCTCGGGGTCATGTCCCCTTCCGGCATGACGCGCGGTAGGGGGCACTGTCGAAGTCCCAAGGTCGAGGTCGGAGGAGCCGACGCCGACAATGGTCGGTGAAGGTTGTCGCGGCGGTGCGGGTGCGAGCCTGGCGAGGCAGTCGTCATCCACGCCGGCCGAGCAGCCTGGGCAGTCCGCGAGTATTCGTTGCAGCGTCGCCGCGTATCGCTAGTTTGTGAGCGCGCACGAGGAAAGGAGGCAGCGCATGACCATGATTTCTTCGCTGCCGCAACCCGTGTGCGTCACTCGGTGACGTAGCGGCCGTCAGCTCTACTCGAGGGAGTGCTATGTCCGACCTTACGATCCGGCCGCTACGCGGTCCGGATGATCTATCTACCTTCAATCAGCTCACCTATGTCCTAGACGGCGAATACCTCGACGACCTCAAGCAGGGCCGCCGGCGACCAGCGTGGATGTGGCTGGCGTTGCGCCAGCATCGACTCGTGGCCCGCGCCGCATGGGCGGGCCGCCCGGATCCGAGACGCCGCTGCTCATGGACGTCTTTGACATCGACCCGTCGGTCACCGATCGCCACGACATCGCCTTCGACTTAGTTCGTACCGCACTCGCCGCGATGAGCCTGACCGGGTCGCCACCGGAGTATGGCCGCTACCTGCCCGCCGGATGGCGGGGCGACCCCGACCAGGCCGCCAAAGTCACCGACCGCGCCGCGGTGATCGAGCGACTCGGCGGCCGACTTCTCGTCGAACGGCTCCGGCTGCAGTGGGGTCCCGGTGGCGTCGTAACGCCGGACCGACACCGTCTCACCTTCCGTCCGCCCAAGGACCGCGGTGAACTGCTCGACCTGCTGACCGGCGCACTCGAAAATACCCTCGACGCGCACGGCCGAGCCGACCTGCGGACCATGCCAGCCCGAGACGTGGCCACCGCCCAACTCGACGGCGAATTTCCCCGCTACTCCAGCCCCCAAGAGTGGTGGGCGGTCCGTTGCCTGCAAGATGGCGAGCCGATCGGTTTCGTCATCCCCACCCGCAACGACTACAGCTGGATCATCGCCTACATCGGTGTTCTGCCTCGACGCCGTGGCCACCGGTACGTTGACGAACTGCTCGACCACGGAACGCGAACCTCGCGAGAGCGGGAGCCGACATCATCAAAGCATCTACCGATCTCGGCAACGCTCCGATGGCCGCGGCGTTCCACGGCCGTGGCTATCCCATTGTCGGCGAAGAGATCGACTACCAGTTCCACACAGCCTGACCGCGACAAGTAAAGCCAGGCGTCCGTCCGAGGGGTCGAACGCCGCGGCAACACCTTCCACCCGACACCACTGCAGAGAACCCCGCACGTGGCAATTCTTCGCGGATGCACTCGGCGCACTTTTCCGCCGCCCGGGCCACACTCAAAGTCAGACGGGTCCAGAGCGCCGGACAACGAAGTCGCCTGTCCCAAAAGGTCAGCCGGCAAACAGGCAGGAAGATCGCCCATACCGCAGGGTAGGTAGCCAGTAGCGGACATCGGTCGAATCCCCATGGCGCCAAAGGTCAGCTGAATCCGCTCAGCCCCTATCGGGACACGCCGCTCCCCGGTTGGTGGGTGCATCACGACCGTATCGGCGGAACTCCGAGGGCCGAGCCCGGCCCGGGGGTTCATCACAAGTGCCGGCCCCACCACTCCAGAATGGCTTCGAAGCGGGCCAGGCGGTGGCTGGGCAGGCCCGAGCGCGACAGCTCGTGACCCTCACCCGGGAAGACCAGCATCTCCACCGGCACGCCGCGGCGCTTCAGATGGACGAAGAGGCGCTGGGCTTGTTCGATCGGGCAGCGCCAGTCGCTCTCGCTGTGGATGATCAGAATCGGGATATCGATGCCGTCGGCGTAGGTCAGCGGGCTCTGCCGGGCCTGGCCCTCCGGGTCGGTCCCGCAGGTCATGTCGGTGAAGTACCAGCCGATGTCGCTCGAGCCGGTTAAGCTGTCCCAGGCGTTGACAGCCCGCTCGCTGATGACGGACCGGAACCGGGCACTGTCGTGGCCAGCCAGCCAGGTGGTCATGTAACCGCCATAGGAGCCGCCCATCACGCCGATGCGCCCGGCATCGAGCCGCGCGTCCTGCAGGGCCGTGTCGAGCAGGGCCAGCAGGTCCAGGCGGTCGAGGTTGCCTAGGTCCCCGACGATGGCCCGGGAGTGGGCCTGGCCGTAACCGCTAGAGCCCCGGGGGTTGCCGAGCACGACGGCGTAGCCGGCGGCCGCGTACACCTGCGCCTCGTCGAAGAGCCGATAGCCGTACTGGGTGGCCGGCCCGCCGTGGATGACGAGCAGCACGGGGTGGGGACCGGTGTCCGGGGGGCACACCAGCCAGCCATGCACCGGGTAGCCGTCCGGGGCCTCGGACGTGAGCTCCTCCAGCGGAAGGATCGGTGTCGAGCGAGCCAGCTCCGAACCCACGTCGGTCACAAGCGACCACCGGCCGTCGCGGAGAACGGCGATCTCGCCGGCGGACGACGCGGTCGCCACTACCGACGCCAAAGTCGAGCCCGAGGCGGAAAAGTCGAGGACCATGTGCCTTCCGCCCCCCACCACCTCGGGCCTGGCCGAGCCGTCGGGGATGCGCACGACATCGACCGAACCCCGCCCGGCGGACGGAGCCAGCAGCTCCCCGCCGTGGCGAAGCAGCTTGCCTACAACGTGGGGATCGGCCAGGTCCCAGTCCTCGGGTTCTGTGAGCCGCACCGGCGCAGCCGAGCCGTCGAAGGGCACCGTGAACAGGCTGGTGCAGCGCCCGAACAGATCGAGGTCGCTGACGCCCAGGTAGAAGACGGTAGTCCCGTCCTCTGAGATGGCCAGCGGCCCCGCGGTGGTGGTCGAGCGGGTTATGCGGCGCAGGTCGCCGCCCCCTGCCGCCACCGCGTAGACGTCCCCAGCCATCGACAACTCGTCGTCGGTGTGCCCGGTGGCCACCACCAGGTACCGGCCGTCGGGAGTCCAGGTTGGCTGGGCGAACCCCCAGTCCTCGTGCGTGAGCTGCCGGGCCTGGGGGGAGCCGGCGTGCGGGTCGACCACGAACAGGTGCACCGGCCGGTCCAGCAAGAACCCCACCCCGTCGGTCCGGTAGCGCAACCGGTCGATTCGCCGGGGCGCCTCCTTGCCCGGCGGGCGGGCCTTGTCGCCCTTCTCGTAGCGGCCGGGCTCGGGCACCCGGGCGGTATAGGCGAGGAGCTTCCCGTCCGGGGACCAGTCGATGTCCTCGACGCCCAAGGGGTGGTCCACCACCTTCACCGCCTCTCCGCCGCCGACCGGAAGGAGGTGGAGCTGGCCCGGCGCGTCCTCCCCACCCCGGCCGAAGGCCAACCAGCCCCCGTCCGGGGACCACCGGGGCATAGAGTCGAACCCGCCCCGGGTGAGCTGGCGGGCCGGCTCAGAGCCGTCAGCCGGCACCACCCACAGGTCGCTGCGGTAGCCGTCTGCGTCCAAGTCGATCCGGTTAAGGGCGAACGCCACCCGCTGCCCGTCGGGCGACACGGTCGGTGAGGAGGGCCAGCGCAGCAGGCCCATGTCCGCCGGCTTCATGTCCGCTCCGGGCCGGCCACCCCGGACGGCAAGGCGGCTCTGACCTCATGGGTCTCGTTCGACATGTCCCCAGTGTGCCCGACTTCGCTGCTCGTGTCCCAGACGGTCAAGAGTCCTCGATTTGGATCAGCGACATCGCTCCTGCGCGATCTCCCAGCAGCTGGCAGCTGCCATGCAATCCCGTACCGTCCGCCCAAAATGTTCCGGCCTACCCGTCCCTGATCGCCGGATTGCGGGCGCACAGAACGACGCCGGTCAAGGCACCCGCGAGTCACTCCGAATCGGCGTTATCGCGGGTCAAGTTCGCAGGCGCTAGGACGTTTGCAAAGCGCGAGAATGTTCATCAAGGTCTGATTGCCGGTTGGCCCCGGTACGCCGGAGCTGTCACCAGGCGGAAGTAGCTGTCGCGCAGGTCAGTTCGCCGGTTCCCGAACCAGGTCGGCCAACCGACCATGAAGCTGGGGACGAGCCTCCTCCAAGTCGACCGACGCTTACGGACGACGATAGGGACGGCAACTAGCGGCGCAGAACTTGTGTAGCGCCGCCGGCGCTGCTGTCGCGTCTCAACCAGATCCGGCCGGGCATCGTGGGCCAACGCCTCGACCCGGTCACGGTGACGGGAAAGCAGCGAGTACCGCTGGTCGTCGCTGAGGCGTCGGCGGCCGGCAACACGCCAAGCTGCTCGGTACTCCAGGTTGGACAGAGCGGACCAGTCGCTCTGGCGCTTCAGGCGACCTAGGGGCAGGTGCTCCTGGCGCCACGACAGGACAGACCATGCCTGCGGGTCCAGTTCCTCAACCGGCAGTGGCGGGCGATCGAAGGTCCCGGCCGGGCACAGGGGTGGCATGACGAGAGCGGCGAGACCAGGCGGCGCCCCCGCCATCTCCAGTGCCACGGCGCGGACGCGGGCCGGCTCAATGTGCGCATTTCGCAAGAGCCCGACCACCTCGATATCGGCCTGGTCGATGACGGCCACGGCCAGGTGCCCCGCGGCGAACGGCTCCTGACGGTCAGTGGCGAAGCGCGTGGCGGCCTGGACGGCCTGCGAGGCGAGATAACCCGTTCCACCACCGAGATTGCTGGGCGGCTCCGCACGCTGGTACAGCCATCGCTGACCGGTCGGCCGGAGGAGGTTCGCCAGTGGACCTTGGACCTCCTCCAGAGCGGCGAGCAGGTGCACGGGCTGGCACCGCTCATTGCTCTCCGAGGCGATCGACAACGCACGCCGCACCACGAGTTGGCCAGGGCCGTCACGCCAACCACGAGGCTCCACGCCCTCCAGGATGCCACCGGGGTGGCTTGGCGCGGAGGCGGTCGTCGGACGGAAAGTGCTCACGTTGGACCCGCGCGCCGTCTGAGGCGGTCGAGCGCTCCAGCCCTCAGCTCTGGGAGTTGTTGGCAGAGCGAAGACAAGGCACCATGTGCCTATATGCGCTCACCTCATCGGCTAACACGCCGGGTCGCCTCAGCACACCCATGACTGAGCTGGCCGATGTCCTGGAACTGATGCGCCGGCCCGGGGCGCGGTTCCGCACTTTGCAGGCTACCGGCCGTGACTGGCAGCACCGTTCCCGGGTCGATCAAGCCTATGGGCGCGGGCGCCCGACCGGACTGGCCGCTATTTCGTTGGTGCGTACGCCCGGCGAAGGCGAGCCTGAAGAGAGCGAGAACATCTGGCGAACATGGGTCGAGCTGCCGGACCACAGGAGGGAAGAGTTCGCGGTAGGCAACGAGATGGTGAGCGTAGTGTTCGTCGGTAGCACGTGGTGGAGCTGGTCGGCCTCTCGAGGAGGTCAAACCAACGGCGGGCGCGCCAACAGCCGCCATGGGGTCGGGCCAGCAGAGAGGCTGCTCCGTCCCGCCGCTGTCCTGTCTTCGGTCGAGCTCGACGTCCTGGGCCGCACTGAGGTCTTATCGCGCCAGGCCCACCGGGTACGCGCCGTGCCGGTGACGGCCCATGACTTCCTGCTCGACCGTTCCGATACCGGCGCTGACGAGCACGAGCTGCTCGTCGATGCCGAACGAGGGTTCTTGCTCCGGGCCGAGGCACGCCTAAACGGGGAGCCCTTCCGGGTCCTGGAGATGACAGACCTGGCGGTCGACGTGGACATCCCGGCCGCCACCTTCATGCCTGCGGCACCCGATGGGGAAGGCTTTGTCGAGCTCCCGCCCCGGACGGTGCTGCTCGCCGAGCTGCCCAAAATGCCTTTCAAGGTGTTCCTGCCCGACCCTGCTCCTGGGAAGCCCGGGCACGTGGTCCTTCATTACGCCGACCGCCCGAGGGGCGCACCGCTCTCGGCGACGATCACGTACCTCTTAGTGGAGCCGGGTGGTGGCCACGGGAACCTATGGGTCCACGAATCGGCCGAGCCGGAACGGCCTTCCCCGGAGAGCGCGGGCAGGGAGGTTTGGCGCCAGGTCGGCGACTTGTTGGTGTCGACGGACAACAGCATGGGCTACCTCAGGTGCAAGGTCCGCCTCGTGCGCGAAGGGACCCATATCAAGCTGGAAAGCACGGCGATGCAGGTCCATCAACTCGTTGCCGTTGCCCGGACCTTGGTGCCCCTGCCCGAACCCGCGGGGCCAGAAAGCAGGTGACCGCTGTTCGAGGGCCCTCGCAACCGGCCAGTGCAGAAATCAGATGTCGCGCCGCCGGTTGAAGTCCTGGCCCGGTGCCGGGTCCGATAGCGACGCCCCGACCTCAGCACGAGAACGGTTATTATGGGTGTAGTTCCATCTGAGAATTTCCCTAGCTCCAGACTGCATAATCGGCATCGTTCTGGGCGAGCACGGGGGTAGGCGCCACCGCCCGATAACCGGCGTAGCAGCGCGCCTTAAGCGCCCATAACGTGCACTCAGTAACCCACCGGTCGCCCTTCCAGCTCGGCCCATCCGGCACACCAGCTCACTTTGGGTCGGTCCTTGGCACGAGCGACCGAATCGGCATCGATCTGCGCTGGTCAGGGGCTACGTCGAGCGGTAAAAATACGCACGCATAATACCCGTGCCGTGCCCAAGGAATTGCCATCTGCGCAGTAGGCGCGAATGCGATGCTTTTCTGCTAGCCGCACACCGAGCCTGCCAAATTGCACGAGCCAGGACGGCTCGTCCTCGGCCGCAGCCAGGGATGGCGAAGGCCGAGGTTCTGCGATTTGGCCGGCGGGGGAGCGCCAACCGGCCCCAAGCCCGGTCTCGGGAGCGATAGTGGGCCGGGAGTGGCCCGAGCACCTGGGCTGTCACGGCCAACTGTACGAGAGTCACAGCTCCATGCCGTAGCCACGGTCGAGGTCGTGAGAAATGCCGAGGTCCCGTGCTTGCTCACGCTCCTTCAGTAATTCCCAGCTCCGCTGGCGCTCGTTTTCTTGCTCACGAGCGGTGTCCCGGTCGAGCTCGGCGAGGCGGCTCGGCACCTCTGGGTGCTTGGCGACGAACTCCTCCCGAGAGGCGCGACCCTGCTCGAGCAGAGCGGCCTGAGCACCCAGCCGGTCCCGCTGGGTTTCGAGGCGCGTGGCGTAAGGCTGGCCGGTGTTTTCCCAAGCGCCGACAGCTTTGTCGAAATGGTCGTCCGCGTCGGCGAGCGCTCGACGGGCTTTGTGGCGGGAGCACCATCCGAGCTCTGGGCTCTCCAACAACTGTTTTGCTCTTTGGCGCTCGACTGCGGCCTCCCAGAGGGCTCGAGCTGCAGGCCGGCGCCGGTGCGCGCCCAGGCGCCGGTGCCGTTGTAAAGCTCGGTAATATCTCGCTCCACAGCGTGGCTTTGGCGGCGCACGTGGTCGAGCTGGTGAGAGAGGTCTGGCGGCACCAAACGCGACAGCCCCATGCGCTCGGAGTAGAGCTCGCCAAGAGACTTGTCCGCTTCGTTGCCAGTGGCCCAGGTCTGGCGGCGCTCTTCGCCCCAAGCCCAGGCAAGGCGAGAAGCTGCCTGGGATAGGTCCGGCGCGACGACGTGGACGTGGGTTTCGCCTCGGGCACGGCTCATGGCCACGTAGGCCAGCTCACGTCCTCCCCCGTCTTCTAGCGCGTAGGTTACGTCCACCGTGGAACCCTGCGAACGGTGGGCGGTGCTGGCGTAGGCGTGGGCAAGTTTGTCGCTCCCGATCTCGTCTGGGCCCATGTGCAGCGCAGCACCCTCAGGGTGACAGCGACGAGAGATTGCGCTCCTCGGTCCACGGAAGTGACCAACGCGCGCTGTGAGGTGACCCACGCTCCGCCCTGCCCAGGTGCCAACATGATGACCCGGTCACCGGACCGGTAGCTCCGGCCACCGGGAGCCTCTAGCTCAGGGCCAGAGAGTTTTCCTAGCTTCTGCCACGCTTCTCGGGCAGTTCGGTTCAGAGCTTCCACGCTGTCACGGTGGTAGGCGACGAGGAGGGCCTCGCGTCCACCGGCCACGTCGTCCGCCCATGCCCTCACCATTTCGGACATGGCCATTTCCCTGCTCGGCGCTGCGTGTACTCGTCCATTCTCGCGGTACCAGTTCACAGCACTCGGGACGCGACCGGCGCGCAGGTGGTCAAGGGCATGGCGCTCGGAAGGGTCACGCTGTCTCAAGTTGTCCGTGAGCGTCCAGAGATTGCCAGGGTGGCGAGAAACAAGAGCTTCGAGGGCACCGCCTGGGCCAACCGAGCCGAGCTGGCGATAATCGCCTACGGCAACCAGTTTCGACCCCGAGGACTGCACAGCCGCCAGCAGTTTGCCGACGTCGGAATCCGAAGTCATGGATCCTTCGTCGAGGACCAAGACATGGCGCGGACCGAGGGCTTCATGGCCGTGTTCGATGCGCCAGGTGAGCGACGCCACAGTGCGGGCGCACACACCTGCTCCTTCGCCAAGAGCCTTGGCAGCTTGGCCAGAAGTGGCAGCCCCGAGGACCTTGTAACCGGCGGCCTCGAAACCTTCCCGCACTGCCGAAAGAGTGCTCGTCTTGCCCGAGCCAGCAACTCCGACCACCAGGTCCAACGAGTGCCCCGAAGTAAGAAGCCCTTTGGCGACCTCGGCTTGTCTCTCGGTGAGACGGAAACCTCGGGCGAGCTCTGCGCTACGGACGGCCGCCGCCGCGTCCTCGGCGCCGAGGGCCGGACCCCGTCGCTCCGCCAGGATGGAAGCCAAATCCGCGATACGGTGCTCGTCCTCGACGACACAGGCCGCCGCCCACACCGGCTCCCTGGCACCGAAAACGCGTGGCAGGGCGATCGCGGACTGGTGCGTAAGTACCTTGTCGACTGCGCCGTCCAGGACCGAGAGGGCCAAGCCGTGGAGGTGAGGCGCAACCGCGACGATGACATCAGCGCGAGTGAAAGTCTTCTCTGAAGCGAGCCGCCCGCCAGGGCCCAGTAGCTCGGCAGCGAGGCTATCGAGTACCTCCCTGCTTGGCGGCTCATAGGCGAGGCCGGCACGCTCGACTTCCGCGGCTAGCTCTGGGGCTGGGCAGCCTCCCCGAGCCAGCTCTTCCCTCCAGCGCGGGACGAGTTCCTCAACGCGTTCGTGGCTTTTGCGGTCCCGTGTAGCGCGTGCCGCGACCGAGCGGGAACGGTATGAGGCGTCGGGGCCGACGGCCGCTTCGATCTGGGCCGAGCGGGTGGCGTGGACTTCCCAGGCCTCTTTCGGGATGCCCGAGATGGCCCAACCGCCGAGGCGCCCCGATCGCCCAGGGTCTGGCTCGATCCCGTAGCCGAGCTCGACTGCTTTGGCCGCTGCTGCCATGCGGCCGACGGCGGTGGCGGCCTGGAGGTGATCACGGAGCAATCCGGTGTCCAGCGCTTTCCACCCGCCTCTTTCGTCGCCCATACGCACCAAATTTGCGGTCAAAAGGTGGTCGTGAACTTGGGGATCGCCGGCTCTTGTAGTCGCATGGCGCGACACCGCCCATGTGAGGCCGTCTGTAGGCGTACGCAGCTGTGCACGCCCGCGCCTACCGCCCTGGTCCTGTGCCACCTTGTCGAGGTAGCCCATTGTGGCGTCACATTCGGCGTCGAGGATCTTGTGCATGTCCTCAGCCAGGCCGATCACACCCAGCTCTGCTATCGATTTATGCGGGCTTACAACGAGCTCCATGCCCGGCCGCATGCAGTGAACGAGGCGCTCGCCCGAAAGCGGGTGGCGTGCACCACCTGTACCGAACACGGCCCTCCAATCGGCCAGATCGACTTCGCCGTCGAGGCCGAGCCAGGCAGCGCCGGCGCCGCCCCAGGCCATCGGCGTCTCACTTCGGGACGCGTAGTACTCAAGCGCGTTGCCCACCGGGTCGTCCTCACGGCCGAGGACCGTCCGCTCGTGGTAGCCGACCGAGTCGGTGCCCATCGTCCGCATCCACGCCACCGGCAAGCACCTTCTCCACTTAATCACGGGGTTAATTGAACCTTGACAACGGAACGTTGCAATCGTGTTCCCGAAGTCTTTTCTTTTTACTCCATAGCCAAAGGGTCTGTAAACTAGTGTCAGCGGATCGGTCAATAAAGGTTAATAACGGTAAAGAAGAACCTGGTGAAAGTTCTTATGCCATGCGGGCTTGGCCGAGGCCCGTAGCTTGAGTGGGCAGAAGTGCCCGGCCTGGCGAGGCGTTGGGCTCAGAGGAGCTGACCTCGTATCATAAAAATCTTGAAGTCCGTAAACGTCCCCTGACGTACGTCGGTGGCACTCCTTGGCACCAACGGACAATAGCGGGCAATTACGGACGGTAACGGAAGGCTCGCGGTACTTGCATCTCCGTGCCACTATTACGGGAAGCCATAAAGTCAGCCACAGGAGGCACTGATGCCCGACACCGAAAAACTTCCCCGCCTGCTCAGCATCGAACAGCTGGCCGAGTACCTTGGCGTGACCGAACGCCACGTGCGGCGCCTGGTCGCCGAGAAGAGAGTCCCCTACCTGAAATGGCGGAGGTTCGTGAGGTTCGACCCAGCCGAGATAGCCGCCTGGTTGGACAACGCCCGCCAGCCAGAGGTCGGCGAGCTGCCAGGGTCCCGGCATGGCCGCAGCGCCTGAGCCCCTGCGGCTCTTCGGCGTCACGGAAGAGGCCGAAGCGGTTGCTCTGGCGGCGGCGGCCCATCGCCGGTTGGGGGAGGGATCGCTGCAACGGCTCCACCAAGCTGGCAGACTTGTCGCCCAGGCGCAGGCACGCTTCGCCAGTGCCGTGATCGCGGCCCACAAGGCGGGGTGTAGCTGGCGCCGCATCGGGGCTGCCGCGGGTGTCCCCTATCAGAGCTTGCACAGAAGGCTTGCCGAGCAGGCCGAGCCCAAACGCACCGGCCGCAGAGGGCGGCGAAGTTTAAGGACAGGAGGAGCGGGAAATGGCATGGGTCGAGAAGCGGCGCCGTCGCCAATCTGACGGTACGCTCGGGGAGGTCACCTGGCGGGCTCGTTACCGAGACGCCAACGGCCGGCCAAGGTCTCGCACGTTTGGGCGGAAGTTCGATGCCGAGCGGTTCTTGGAGCTCAACGGTGCCGACCTACAACGTGGAGAATGGATCGACCCGACTCTGCGACGGTCGTCTTTTGTCGACTGGGCCGACGCCTGGTGGGCGACTACCGCAAAGCTCCGTCCCAACACGAGACGCGGCTACTGGCTGCTGCTGAGGAACCATATCCTCCCGTACTTCCGCGGAGCTCGCCTGGGCACCATCGACTACCTCGACGTCGAGGGTTTTATCGCCGAGAAACTGAAGTCCGGTCACGGCCCGAAGCAGGTCCGGCAGATGGTGAGCATCCTGTCGCTCATAATGAAGTGCGCCGTGAAGGCCAACGCGCGCAAGGACAACCCAGCCGCGGGCGACGCGCTCCGCGTCCCGCAGCGTCGGGCGTCGCAAGTCCCGATGCTGACTATGGACGAGGCTGCTTCTCTGGTCGACCACACGAGCGACCATTACAAGGCTGCGATGTGGCTTCTGATCTTCACCGGAATGCGCCCGGCCGAACTGTGCGGGCTGCGTGTCGAGGATGTCGACCTCGTCCGCAGGGTCATCAACATACGTCGCACCTGGTCGCCGGTGCCCGGGTACGACGGCGGGACGTGGGAGTACGTGTCCGGGCCGGTGAAGTCCGATGCTGGGCAGCGGAGCATCCCGATCCCCGAGTGGCTCTGCCAAGACTTGGCCGGCTGCCTCGCCCACCGTCCACCCTTTGACCGGCATGACCCTCTCATCGTCAACAAGCAAGGAAGGCCGGTCAACCGGGACACCTTTAGGTCCAAGGTGGTGCGCCCAGCCCTGCGCGCTGCCGGCCTACCAGAGGACTTCCGGACCTACGACATCAGGCACACCCATGCCAGCTTGCTCATAGATGACGGCGCCAATGTCCTAGCCGTCGCCCAACGTATGGGCCATACCGACCCCAGCGTCACACTGCGGGTCTACGGCCACCTCTTCGAAGGAGTACAGCAGGAGCTCACCGACCGGCTGGACCGCCGCCGGCAGGCCGTGCCGCAGGCAGGCGCAGCGCCGACGGCTCGTGTTGTGGGGCTCGGCCGGCGTGACCTTCGCCAACGGGGAGCCGGGCGTTGACCGGTTGGGAGGAAGTGAACGATGCGTGAGCCGCTCCAGCTCCGCGATGCCACGCCGCCGACCACGTTGGTACTGGTGCGGTTCGGCCGCACCACCCTGGCTGACGACAAGCTCCGCCAGAACTGCGAAGTCACCTACGCCCGCTGGGGGCTGCACGGCTTTTCGGTGTTCGAGCTACCTGATGGGGACTACAGGCGCCTCGCCCGGCTGGTACCGCTCCTTATCGAACGCCAGTGGGTCTGCGAAGCGGCGGGGGCGGGCCTCCTGGCAGACGGCTTCCCGGTGCTGCCAACCCGAGAGCACCCCCACTGGACCGTGGTCCTATCCGAGCCGACACCTCCGCAGTTCGCGCGGGCCCGTCATCACTTCTCCGAGCCAAAGCCGAACCCGGTGTGGGCCGGGCCGGCCCACCGGTAAGATCGAAGAGTGGCTGACGAGCGTTACGACCTGACCTACGACCCCAACGAGGTCGGAGGAGATCTCGTTGTCGAGTGCTGGATTTCCCACAGTCCTCGCGCAAATGACGTGGACTTCGATCCCCAGCCCGCTGACATTGTGACCGTCGGCGACGACGAGGAACGGCCTCTCCGGGGCAGGGTCGTTCGCCGCGACGGCAACCGGGTGTGGGTCCAGTTGGAGCTCTCCACTGCGACCCACGCCGTCGCCTGAGCCGCGCTCCGAGGCTTGAACGCGTTCAGTGGTCATTGGCCTTGACGGCGGGTAAAGCCGTAAAACCGGTCGATAAACGTCCCACTAAATGTCGTGCTGCCGGGCCGATAAACACCGGGATAAACGCGACGTGGGGCGCTTGGGGGGCGCGGGGGCGCGAAAACATGGCTTCCAGAGGGCACCAACGGTACCTATCGGTAAGGTAGAAGTGGGCGTCTACCTGGGGAAACAAATCACTACCAGGATGATCAGGATTAGGGCCGTGAGGGTTCAAGTCCCTCCGCGCCCACCGAAGTTTAGGCCTCTGACCTGCTCAGTTGCAGGGTCAGTTAACGTCCAGGACACGGTCACCAGCCACAACCGCCAACGGGATTACGTCACTGTGACGTAATGGCGCCCCCCCCGGCCCGGGTTACGAGGCGTGGTCCGCGGTTTTTGGGCGTGGTCCAGGGCTTCTCGGCCCCAGTGGAGTCACGTTCGGGCTTGTGGCACGCCGAGATGGCGCGACCCCGCCGAGATGGCGCGACCCCGCCGAGATACCCATCGCTCACCGAGCACAGGGGCGGGGCGACTATGCCGGACGTCGGATGGGCGTGCGGCTGAGGGGCGGCCGTTCCTCCAGGCGGGCCCGTCACCAGACGTGCGTCCCGGTCCGACGTAAACCTATGTAGCGAGCTCGGTCACTGAGCCGTTCGAGAGGTTCGCGACGAACAGATCGGGCCCGGCGACCGTCAGGGCGTCGGGTTCCTCGAACATGTACTCGGGGGACGAGAGCACGCTGATTGTTGCTCCGGTCGAACCGTTGAACTCGGTAACCGAGCTGCCCTCGTAGGCGGTACCCGAACCTTCGAGCGCCACGTCGGCGTTCGCCACGAACAGGTCAGGCCCGGCCGCGGCGATGGCGACCGGTTCGTCAGAGCTATCGGCGGACGCAGGGATCGTCCTGACCGGCGCAGCGGTCGCGACGTCCACTTCGGTGACAGAATTGTCCCCACTATTGGCCACGAAAAGGTCGCTCCCGTCGAGCGCCATCGACTCGGGCCCGGCGAAATCGTACTTAGGTCCCGATAGGACGCTCACTAACGCTCCATTGGAGGCGTCGAGCTCGGTTACCGAACTGCCGTCGTAGTTCGCCACGAACAGGTCGGGCCCGGCGACCGCAATTGCGACCGGCTCGTCGAACTCGTAGCTCGCTGCCGAGAGCACTCGTACGACGGCCCCCGTCGAGCCGTCCAGCTCGACGACCGACCCGCCCACGCCGCCAGCACCGGGGTCCGTTACGAAAAGGTCGGGGCCGTCCGCTGCCATGGCCGACGGCCCGTCGAAGTCGTACGCGGGGCCCGAGAACGCCTTTACGAGCTTGCCCGTGCTGGTGTCAATCTCGACCAGCGGTCCGCTGTCACCGCTAGCCACGAATAGGTCTGGCCCGACCACCGCGAGGGCTGCCGGTTGGGCGAGTTGGTACTGCGAGCTCCCTAGGACCCCCACCAGCGCCCCTGTTGACACGTCGAGCTCTGTAACCGACTGGCCGAAGTTGTTGACCACGAACAGGTCTGCCCCGGACAGTGCCATCTGCCCCGGCCCGTCGAATTTGTACCCCGAACCGGACAGCACCGTCACGAGATCCCCCGTTGCGATGTCGACCTCGGTGACAGACCCCCGACCGCCGCCGGTGCCCACGCTCGCCACGAACAGGTCAGGCCCGGCTACCGCCAGGCCGGCCGGTTGCACGAACTTGTAATGCGAGCCGGAAAGAACTGTCCGCATCGTCCCATCAGAGGCGTCGAGCTCGCTGACCGACCGGTCCGTTTTGTTCGCGACAAACAGGTCGGTCCCCGCGACGGTCATCGCATCAGGCCGGATTATTGTCGACACCGGCTCGGACAACTGGCTGAGCACGATCCCCGTCGAAGCGTTGAGCTGAGTTACCGAGCCGAGCCCGCCAGAGCCGCCATAGTTCGCCACGAACACGTCAGGACCTGCAGCGGAAATGGCGTCCGGTTGGTCGATCCCCGTCAGCGAGGCGCGGATCACCCTGACCAGTGCCCCGGTCGCAGTGTCGAGCTCGGTGACAGACCCGAGATGGGTGGCGCTGTCTGGGGGTGAGAGAGGGACGCCCTCGTTCGCCACGAACAGGTCCTGGCCGTCCGCCGACAGGGTGCCCGGGTTGTTGAAGCCGTAGCGCGAGCCTGAGATCACCCTGACAAGCGACCCCGTTCGCGATGTCGATCTCGGTGACAGAGTTGCCGCCGTTGTTCACCACGAACAGATCAGGACCGGCTACCGCCATCGGCCCCGGCGGGTTGACCCGATACTGGGGGCCGGAGATAACCCGGACCAACGAGCCAGTGGCGATGTCGACCTCGACAAGGGTTGGGGCGTCGGCGTTCGCCACGAAGAGATCGGGACCGGCGACCACCATCGCCTCCGGCCCGTTGAAACCGTACTGTGGCCCGAAGAGCTCCCTGACGACGGCCCCCGTCGCGACGTCGAGCTCGATGACGGTGCTGTCATTGAGGTCCGCGACGAATAGGTCGGGGCCGGCCACGACCATCGCGGAAGGGTCCTCGAAGCTCCATCCGAGCACGTTGACAGCCCCCGCGACGGGTGTTGCCGCAAGGGCCCGGGCAGGTAGCCAGCAAAGCAGGCCGGAGATGAGCGCAGCTGCCAGCACTGCACATTGGGCGGCGCAGCGCAGGCCTCCAGTCAGGCGTCGGGACAGCCTTCGGCGGAGGCGGCGGCGCGGGTGTTTCATTGCGCCGACTTTAGGCAGCCCGTTCCTCGGGTGCAGGCGCCACCGACGCCTCCTTCTCACCCTCTGGGTACAGGACGCCATAAATGAGCGCAGCGACCATCCCCCCCACGAGCGGGGCGACGATGAAGACCCACAGCTGGCGGAGAGCGTCGCCTCCGACGAACAGCGCCGGACCGATGCTCCTTGCCGGGTTGACCGAGGTCCCGTCGATCGGGATACCGATGAGATGGACCAGCGTGAGAGCTAGGCCGATTACGAGGCCCGCCACTAGTGCGTTGCTCGCACGTCTCGTAACGGCAAGGATCACGAACACGAACAGGAAGGTGAGGACGACTTCGGCCACGAACGCACCGCCTGCGTTCGCGTGGATGATCGAATGGGCCCCGTACCCGTCGGTGCCAAGCCCGATCGTGCCGGTGTGGTAACCCGGCGTCGTGTGGAAAATGCCGAATAGCGCCGCGGCGCCAGCAACGCCTCCCAGAACCTGTGCCACCCAGTAGCCGGCAGCGTCCGTCAGCGTTATGCGCCGCGCTACCAAAAACCCAATGGTGACGGCCGGGTTTACGTGGCAACCCGAGATGGGGCCTATCGAATAAACGAGCACGAGCAATACCAGGCCGAAAGCGAGCGCCGTCATTACAACCCCTGCGGACTCGCTTGCCCCCGTCACTTTGAAGCCAAAAGTCAGCGTCGCAGTACCAACAGCAAAAAACACAAGCAATGCCGTGCCGAGCGCTTCGGCGAAGAGCGATCTCCATTTCACGGTCGTTCACCCCTTATACGGTCGTTCACTCCTTATGAGGTCGATCGAAACTGTTTCTACCAGATCGGGCCGCTTGGGGCCCTCCCCATGCAGCTTTATAGCAACGGGGCACCTGACCAGTCGCGCCTGCGAAGTTCGAAAATGGCGATGGCCGCGGCGGTCGCAACGTTGAGGCTCCCCACGCGCCCGAGCTGGGGGATGAAAGCGACAGCGTCACAAGCTGCGAGCGTCCCCACCGTAAGCCCATGTTCCTCGTGGCCGATCGCAATGCACACGTCGGGGCCCACCGAGAGTTGGAAGAGAGGGACAGCGTGGTCGGCGAGCTCCAGGCCGACAACAACGAAGCCGTCCTCCCGGGCCGCGTCGGCGGCGTCGGGCCCACGGTCGAAGATAGACCACGAGAGGAACCGCTCTGTGCCCATGGCTGTCTTGCCGGCCTTGGCAGACGACGGCGACGTCGCCCCGCCTGCGAGATAGAGGTGCTCGACCCGGAAGGCGGCCGCCGTACGCACGATCGTGCCCACGTTGAAAGGGGAGCTGACCCCGTCCAGCAGCAACGCGAGGCGCCCCGTCGTTCGCTTGCCCCAGTCACGGTGAAGCCTCTTCAGGTCAGTCGGCCCGAGCTGCTTCATCGCGTCACCTCGAGCACCCGGTACCCGGACTTGGACGCCGCCCGCCGCACGGCCCAGCCGTTCCGGCCTAGCCACTCCGCCAGAGAGTCCGAGCCGAGGTGGCGGTTGACCACGAGCCAGGCACCCGCTCCTGTGTCCAACCTGTCCAACCAGGTCGAAAGCAGTTCGTGAAGGGCGTCCTTGCCCACCTTTATGGGGGGGTTGGACCAGATGCCCTTGAACACGACACCGGTTGGGACCTCGTCAGGGCCGGCTGCTCTCACGTTGGGCATGCCGAGGGCCGCCGCGTTCGCCGCAGTGAGCTCGAGGGCTCGCGAGTTCACATCGACGGCCCAAACCGTCGCCCCCGGCGAGCGCCGGGCCAGCGCGCAGGCGATGGGGCCATAGCCGCAACCCAGGTCAAGCAGGTCACCCGCTGCTGGGGGGTGCGGGGACTCCTTCAAGAGAGAAACGGTCCCTGGGTCCACCCGGCTGCCGGAAAAGACACCCCGGTCCGCCATCAGCGTCAACTGCATGTCAGGCAGGCAAAGCTCGACAGGCGCAGGACGCGAGGGCGCAGAAGGCTTGGCGGTGAAGTAATGGTCAGCCACTGCGCCCCGAGGTTACCTGCGGCAGCTGGCCCGTTATTCATAGAATGTAGCGACATGGCCGACACCGCTCCCTACAGGATCCGGACCTTTGGAGACCCCGTGCTGAAGCGGCGCGCCGAGGAGGTCACCGAGATCGACGGGCGGATCGCCCGGCTCGCCGAAGACATGCACGCCACGCTGAAAGTCGCAAACGGGATCGGGTTGGCGGCCCCGCAGGTAGGCGTCGGGCGCCGTCTGTTCGTCTACGAAATAGGCGATAGCGGCCCCCGGACGATGGTGAACCCGGTCATCAGCGATTCCGACGGTGAGTGGGAGTACGAAGAAGGATGCCTGTCAGTACCGGGCCTCTATTTCCGGATCACCCGTCCTAAGCGCGTGCACATCACCGGCTACGACCTCGACGGCAAGGAGGTCTCGATCGAGGCGGTTGACCTGGAGGCGAAGCTCTACCAGCACGAGCTCGACCACCTGGACGGGCGCCTCTTGCTGGAGCTGCTGGACGACGACCAGCGCAAGGCCGCGATGCGCGAGCTTCGCCAGCGCGCCGAGACAAACGGAGGTCAACGGGCCCCGTCAGAGTGGTGAGGCTCGCCTTCCTAGGCACCCCCGAAGTGGCGGCCGAGACGCTCCGGGCACTGGCCGCCGCAGGCCACGACATCCGCCTCGTGGTAACGCGCCCGGATACCCGGAGGGGTCGCGGTCCTGAGGCGAGCCCGAGCCCGGTGAAGCAGGTTGCAGAGCAACTGGGCTTGCTTGTCACGCACACCCCAGCCGATGTGGTTTCGTCCGGCGCCGAGCTCGGGGTCGTTGTCGCCTATGGGCGGCTGGTCAAGCCAGATGTACTAGCAGCCGTCCCTATGGTCAACGTCCACTTTTCGCTCCTGCCGCGCTGGAGAGGCGCTGCGCCTGTGGAACGGGCGGTCCTGGCAGGAGACTCCGAAACCGGCGTTTGCCTGATGGAACTGGAAGAGGGCCTCGACACCGGTCCCGTCTACGCGCGCGCCGTAACCCCGATCGGGCCGGACGAGACCGCCGACGATCTGCGCGGTCGCCTAGGTGAGATGGGGACCGACCTGCTGCTGAAGAACCTGTCTGTTGGCCTCGGGGCCCCGGAGCCGCAGATGGGCGAGGCAACGTACGCTTCCAAGATCAGTCCCGATGAGCTGCGCCTCGACTTCGACCTGGCGGCCGGCATCTGCAACCGGGTCGTGCGCGTGGGCAGGGCGTGGACTACATGGAGAGGAAAGCGGCTGCTGGTCCGCAGAGCACGGGTGCTCGGCGGGCAGCAGGACCTCGTTGCTGGGCAGATCCATGGGAACACAGTGGGGACGGCGGAGGGAGCTCTCGAACTGCTCGCCGTCCAGCCCGAAGGCAAGCCACCGATGGACGGAGCCGCCTGGGCGAGGGGAGCCCGTCCCCGGCCCGGCGAGCGCTTGGGCGAGTGAAACCTCCCAAGGTCACCGCGCGGGGCTTAGCGATCACAGCCCTGGTAGCAGCGGAGGACGGCGAGCGCGCGAACCTGGTCGTGCCGCGCCTGCTATCGGGGTCTGGGCTCGAGGAGCGGGACCGGGCCTTTGTGACCGAGCTCGCCTATGGCACCCTTCGGATGTGCCGGGCATGTGACTGGCTGGTCGGCCAGTTCGCACGCGGGGAGCTCGAGCCTGTCGTCCGGGCGGCCGCCAGGGCCGGCGCCTACCAGCTGGCCTTCATGCGGGTTCCCGCCTACGCGGCCGTTTCGGCGACCGTGTCCGAAGCACCTCCGCGCGCGAGGTCGCTGCTCAACGCGGTGCTCCGGCGGGTCGCTGCGCTTGTCGAGGCAGGACCGCTCGTGTGGCCCGACCTCGGTACGAGGCTGAGCTACCCGGACTGGGTTATACGGCGGCTCGGCGAGGACCTGGGCCCGGAGCGGGCGATAGGGGCGCTCGACCAGATGAATATCGCCGCTTCGCAAACTATCCGCGCTGACGGCTATACCCAGGACCCGGGCAGCCAGGCCGTTGCCGAACATATGGCCGAACTTATGAGCACCCACGCCGGGGCAGTTCTTGACGTATGCGCCGCCCCGGGAGGCAAGGCAACGTTGCTGGCCGGGAGCTCCCCGCTCGTTGTGGGCGCCGACCTGGCGCCCGCGAGGGCGAAGCAGGTCGCTGGTAACGCCGAGCGGCTCGGGCTTCGCAACCTGGCGGTTGTGGTAGCAGATGGCACAGAGCCACCCTTTCGGCCGGCCCGGTTTGCGGGTGTTCTCGTCGACGCGCCCTGCAGCGGGTTGGGTGCGCTGCGCCGGCGTCCTGACGCCCGCTGGCGCGTCAGGCCCGAAGACGTCGGCCGGTTGGCGGCCCTTCAGCGCAGGCTGTTGGGCTCTGTGGCGGAGCTCGTCGCTCCGGGCGGCGTGCTGGTCTACAGCGTCTGCACGCTTACGCGGGCCGAGACCGTAGATGTGGGCACCTGGTTGGCCGGGGAGCTGAGCTCGGGCTGGGAAGTGTTGGAGCCGCCAGGGCCGCCGTGGGAGCCTCACGGTCGAGGAGCGCTCCTGCTCCCGCAAGCCGCGGGGACCGACGGCATGTACCTGTCAGGGTTCCGCCGCCAGGCCGCTTAGGCCCCCGGGCTCCGGGTTACCGTGCAGTCCCCTGGCGCGTACTAGGTTCGGCGCCGATGGCACAGGCAGGATCTCCGGGCCCGGCTCGACGGGCGGAGCGCTCCGTCCGCCTCGCCCCGTCGATCCTGTCGGCCGACTTCGCCCAGCTGGGTGACGAGATAAGCCGGGTCAGCCCGGAGGCCGACGTGTTGCACGTGGACGTGATGGACGGCCATTTCGTGCCCAACCTGACCATCGGCCCGCCCGTTGTGACCTGGATCCGCCGCCACTGCGATCTCTACCTCGATTGTCACCTGATGATGGACAACCCCAGGAAGTTCTTGGGGGCATTCCGGGACGCGGGTGCCAACGGCTGTAGTGTCCATGTCGAAATAGGCGGCACGGCCAGGCTCATCGCCCAGATGCGCGACCTTGGCCTCGACGTGGGCCTTGCCGTCAACCCCGAGACGCCTTTCGAGGACTGCGAGCCGTGGTTGGACCAGCTTGACCTGCTGCTCATAATGACCGTGCACCCTGGCTTCGGCGGGCAGAGGTTCATGAGCGAGATGGTCGCCAAGATTGCCCGGGCACGCCAGGCCATCGACTCGGCTGGGCTTGCCGTCGACCTGGAGGTGGACGGGGGGATAGACGTGGGGACGGCTCCCATCGTCGCGGAGGCCGGAGCCAGGTTGCTTGTGGCGGGCAGTGCCATATTCGCCCAGCCCGACCCTGTGGCGGCTGCTCATCGCATCCGGGAGGCTGCGCAGGCTGCGCTTCCGACCGTGTCGGGCGAGGGAGCGCGCTAATGAGCTATGAAGCTAAGGTCCTAACCGTTTCGGACTCGGTGATGAGGGGCGAGCGCCAGGACGAGAGCGGCCCCGCCGTTGCCCGTGCTCTTCAAGAGGCCGGTTTCGAGGTGGTCGAGCAGTCGAGCGTCCCCGACGGTGCGGCATCGGTGGCTGGTGACCTGACCCGGATGGCTTCGGGGTTTACGGGCCTTCTGGTTACGACAGGAGGCACGGGCTTCGGGCCGAGGGACCTGACACCGGAAGGGACCGCCGAAGTCCTGGACCGCCTCGCGCCAGGGCTCGGAGAGGCGATGCGCCGGTCGAGCGAGATCGCGCCTTTGTCGCGGGGCATTGCCGGAGTGCGCGGGCACGCCCTGGTGATCAACTTGCCGGGGTCCCCCAAAGGCGCGCTCGAGTGCCTAGCGGTGATAATCGACCTGCTACCGCACGCCATCAGCGTCCTGGCGGGTGAGCAGGCGCACTAGCGGTCCGCAACGTGGTAGTGCGCCCGGCGCAGGAGTGACCGCCGCAGAACTACTTACGCTAGAGAAGGCGGCGACGGATGCCGAGCTTTCGGCAACTGCCCGCATTACCAGCAAATATCTACCACCCGGGCATTCGCCGCCGCCTTCTCTGCGTTGACGTTGTTCTGCGGCGGGAACTAAGGTCGGCCCGTGCTACGCCTCGTACTGCCCAAGGGATCCTTGGAGCGCGCGACGATAGATCTGTTCGAGGCCGCGGACCTGTCCGTGACACGCAGTTCGGACGTGGACTATAGGGCGACCATCAACGACCACCGGATTTCAGAAGTGCGTGTACTGCGCCCCCAGGAAATTCCGCGTTACGTCGCGGACGGGCTGTTCGATATTGGGATCACAGGGCGCGACTGGGTGGAGGAGACCGGCTCTAACGTCGTATCTCTGGGCGAGCTGGCGTACTCCAAGGCGACCTCTAACCCGATCAAGGTCGTTCTCGCTGTGGCCGCCGAGTCGCCGTGGTCGTCGGCCAGGGACATGCCCGACGGGGTGAAGGTCTCGACCGAGTACCCGTTGCTGACGGAGCGTTTTTTTGCCGAGAACGGGGTGAAAGCAGACGTGGTCCTTTCTTATGGCGCGACCGAGGCCAAGGTGCCAGAAATAGCAGATGCGGTAGTGGAGATCACCGAGACCGGAAGAGCCTTGAAGGCGGCGGGGCTGCGGATCATAGAGACGGTCCTGATTTCTTATACCGAGCTCATCGCGAACCCTACCTCGGCCCAGGATCCCGAACGCCGCAAAGCCATGGAGGACATCAATACTTTGTTGCAAGGCGCCCTGAAAGCCCGCGGGCGTGTCCTGGTCAAGCTCAACGTTGAGGCATATGATCTCGACCGCGTGATCAAGCTGCTTCCTGCGATGCGCAGCCCTACGGTTTCAGAGCTCTTCGGCGGCGGGAGTTATGCGGTCGAAACCGTCGTACCCAAAGAGACGATAAACAAATTGATACCCGAGCTGAAAGATGCGGGCGCTACCGACATCATCGAGCTGCCGATCAGCAAGATCGTGCCCTGAGCCGAGCGATGGGCACGGTTGATCCGGTGGGCACGGTTGATCCGGCGCGTAGCGGCAGTGTCGACAGTTTCGATAAAGACGTGGGGCTGGGGGAGGTGCGTGGGGAAGACGGACGGCTTTACCCGTTCCACTGCACCGAGATCGCCGACGGCTCACGCGATATTGCCGCTGGCACGGTAGTCAGCTTCTCTGTAGCGCCTGGTCATTTGGGCGCTTGGGAGGCGCGGGGGCTGCTGCCGAGCGCCTACGGCCCGGCCCCAGGTGGTCGCTCAACACGACCGCTAGTGCCGCGGCGGCGAACAGCGCACCGGCGAGCGCCGTGCCGCGTACCCCGAGGGAAGCGAGCACCACCCCACCCGACAGGGATCCTCCCGCGATGCCGGCGTTGAAGGAGGCTGAGGCCCACGCAGACGCGACGTCGGTGCTGCCGGGCGCAACTATGAGCACGCGGTTCTGGTTGGAGATCACGAAGGCGCCGATCGCAAGGCTGACGAACGCCTCGCAGGCGATGGCCGCAGGCCCGTTAGTGGCGAACAAATAAAGAGCAGCCAGGGAGGCCGCTAAGAGAGCCACCGGGCCGACAGTTGCAAACCGTGGGTACTTGTCGAACAGTGCACCGGTGGTGGCGAGCCCTGCAGCCCCGCACCCGCCCGCAAGTAACAGGACGGGGGCGACTGCGCTCGAGTGCAGCCCGCTCACCCGCGTGAGCAAAGCGCTGATGTAGGTGTAGGACGTGAACGCGCCAGTCACAAATAGGACAGTTGCGATTACCAGCAGCCGGTAGCGCCGCCGGTCCGGGCCGGACCCCACCGCTGCGTGGCTCTCGGCCGGGTCGGCGGTCGGCAGCAGGAGCGCGACCGCGACAAGGCTGGCAAAGCCGACGCAGCTCAACACAACGAAGGGCAACCTCCAGCCGCCCTGCTGCCCGAGCCACGTCCCAAAGGGCACGCCTATCACCACGGCGAGCGAACCGCTACCCATCACCCCAGCGATTACCCTCGCCCGTACCCGGGGTGGGAAGAGCCCGACGGCTGTCACCGCAATGATCGACCAGAAAACGGCCTGGGCCACAGCCGTGGCGACCCGGGCGCCCAGCAGCCACCAGTAGTTTGCGGCAGCCGCGGACCCCAGGTTCGTGAGGACGAAGGTGCCCAACAAGGCGCAGACCAGGAGGCGACGGGGCACCCGTTTGGTCAGGTGGGTGAGCGGAGCGGAGGCAATCACGACCACGGAGGCGTATGCGGTCACGAGGAGCCCGACGGCCGAGACCGACACGTGGAGGTGGGCCGAGATGACCGACAGAAGGCCGACAGGTAGATTTTCCGTGGTCACGAAGCAAAACGCACCCGTCCCGAGGGCGATGACAGCTGCGATGGCGGCACGGGGCCGGCATTCGTACAAGACCCCCCTGTCAGGGGAGCCGTCCTCGATTGTCAGGCCGTCCATCGTCTGGCCCTGTCCCACAGTGCCTCCCGGCATGGCTGTGCTCTCAACTCTGTCGGCGCGGCGGAGCCCGCCCTACCGGTAGCCAACCTGGGTCACCCAGACATTATCGGCAGAGCCGCTCGCAGGCTTCTATGCAGCTACGCCCACTCGCGTGCAGGCAGAGCGTTCGCGACACCACAACCGATGGGCCAAGATGGCATTGTGACGAACATGATGAACAGCCCGGGCGATGACGAGCCGCAGGTGATCGTGGTCCAGTCGGAGCGTCCACCCTCCGAGGCGGCAGGCGAGAACCTGCAGGTCGGCGAAGCTGATGGCGAGACCCTGGAGAAGCCGGGCAAGGTCATGCGGATCGGTTCGATGATCCGCCAGCTGCTGGAGGAGGTGCGCCAGGCTCCCCTTGACGAGGCCAGCCGGGTGCGTCTTCGCGAGATTCTACGACGCTTCGTTGGAAGAGCTGCAAGGAGGCCTCTCGCCAGACCTGAGAGCCGAGCTGGCGCGGATGGCGCCGCCGTTCCACCCTGAGAAAGTGCCGACCGATGCGGAGCTCAGGGTTGCCCAGGCGCAGCTAGTCGGTTGGCTCGAAGGCGTGTTCCACGGCCTCCAGGCGACGCTGTTCGCCCAGCAAATGGCACAGCGGGCGCAGCTCGAGGAGGCTCGCCGGCGAGGGCTCCCCCCGGGCCAACTCGATCGTGGGGAAGTGCCCATGCCGGGGAATTACCTGTAGGGACCGGGGCGTGAGCCTCTCCTACCTGGACTCCTCGTCGCGAGACGACCGGCTCAGCGGTGGGTCGCGCCGCATCCCCATCGACACCCCGTCCGGCCGTTTCGAAGTGTGGACCAAGCGGGTCGGCAATAATCCCTCGCTCCGCCTGTTGTTGCTGCACGGCGGGCCCGGCTGCACGCACGAGTACTTCGAGGCAGCCGACAGCTGGTTACCGGCCGCCGGGGTTGAGTACTACTAATACGACCAGTTGGGTTCGGGTTGGAGCGACGTTCCCGTTGACGAGTCCCTGTGGGACCTCGACCGGTTCGTGGACGAAGTCGAGCAAGTGCGGACCGCCTTGGGGCTCGACCGGGACAGTTTCGTGCTGCTTGGGCACTCTTGGGGAGGGATCATCGGTGCCGCCCACGACACGATGGACCCGGCTCACATGGCAGAAGTAGCCCGCCGGTTACCGCAGGGGAGCTACCTGCACTGCCCGAACGGGAGCCACATGGCCATGTACGACGACCAGGAGACGTACTTCCAAGGCCTCATCGGATGGCTGGGAGGGCTTGCGTAGGGGGCGATTAGTCGACCCGCAAGAGCAGTGCCGTTGGCGTACGAGCGGCGATGCGCCCGGGAATTGCGGCGACAAGGTTGGCGAACACCAACGCGCCGAGCCCGACGACGACCATTCACGTCACAGGGGGCAGTCGGGTCGCGGACCGCCGAGAGTCCCCTAGCAAACAGGGCCCAGAGCCATCGTCCCAGTGCAATGCCGAGCGGGAGGCCAAAAATGGGTGGCGGTCACCGAGGCGCGCTAACTTTGTCGGAACAACACAGCTGTAATCTCGTCCACAGGATACTCACAGAACCCTGTTGACGGCGCGGCATTGGTACCAGGAGAAGGAGGTAAATGGGCAAGTGAGCAGGTCGTTTGCACATCTGCACCTCCACACGGAGTTCTCGATGCTCGACGGGGCAGCACGGGTTGACCAGGTCGTGAAGCGGGCAGCCGAAGACGGGCAGCCTGGGATCGCGATCACCGACCATGGCAACATGTACGGGGTCCTGGACTTCTACAAAGCGGCACATTCTGCCGGTGTCAAGCCGATCATCGGGATCGAGGCCTACATGGCGGGCGGTAGCCGGCTCGAGCGCCCGCTCAGGCGTGGTCGCCTTGACGACACCGGCGGCGATGCCGATGAGGGTGACAAGCTCTATTACCACCTAACGCTCCTGGCAGAGAGCGACAAGGGGTACAAGAACCTCCTCAAATTGTCATCAGAGGCCTACCTTTCGGGTTACTGGTACAAACCGCGCTGCGACTGGGAGCTGCTTGACCGGTACCACGAGGGCGTAATCGCGACTACTGGTTGCCTGGGCGGGCTCGTCAACCAGGCCCTGCTGCGAGGCGACGTCGAACAGGCCACCGCTCATGCCGCCAAGCTGCAGGAGATATTCGGCCGGGACAACTTGTTTGTCGAACTCCAGGACCATGGCCTCGAAAAACAGCGGAAGACCAACCCGCAACTTGTAGAGATCGCAAAGGCGATCGGCGCGCCCTTGCTGGCGACCAACGACAGCCACTACACGACGCGCGACGACCACCTTGCCCATGACGCCCTGCTGTGCGTGCAAACAGGCTCGGCGATGGACGACCCTAAGCGGTTCCGTTTCGAGGGCTCGGAGCATTACATGAAGACGTCCGCTGAAATGCGGGCACTTTTTTTCGAGCTGCCTGAAGCGTGTGACAACACGTTATGGGTAGCAGAGCGGGCGGACGTCACCATCGAGCTAGGCAAACCGAAGTTGCCCGCTTTCCCGCTCCCGCAAGGTTTTGCCAGCTCTGACGAGTACCTTCGGTTCCTCAGCTTCCGCGAAGCCGAAGCTCGCTATGGGGCGCCGGTGCCGGCCAATGTGGTCGAGCGGCTTGATTTCGAGCTCGGCGTGATCGCTTCTATGGGCTTTTCAGATTATTTTCTCGTCTGTTGGGACCTGATCCGCCACGCGCGTGAACAAAGGATACGGGTCGGGCCGGGACGGGGGAGTGCGGCGGGCTGCTGTGTCGCCTACTGCTTGCGCATAGTCGACGTCGACCCGATCCGCTACGACTTGCTGTTCGAAAGGTTCTTGAACCCAGGGCGCAAGCAGATGCCCGATATCGACATGGACTTCGACGAGCGTTACCGGGGTGAGATGATCCGCTACGCCTCCGAGCGTTGGGGCACCGACCATGTCGCCCAGATCGTCACGTTCTCAACCATCAAGGCGCGCGCCGCTGTCCGCGATGCCGCCCGCGTCCTCGGGTACCCCTACGGCGTTGGCGACCGCATAGCCAAGGCAATGCCCCCGCTGGTGATGGGCCGGGACACACCTCTTTGGGCTTGCTTCCAAGAGGACCCAAAGCATGCGGACGGCTACAAGGTGGCGACCGAACTGCGCGAGATGTACGCGGCCGACCCCGACGTCAAGCGCGTTGTCGACGTTGCCAAAGGCCTGGAAGGGCTCCGCCGCCAGGACGGGATCCACGCTGCCGCTGTCGTGATCTCGAGTGACCCGCTGACCGAGCACTTGCCTGTGCAACGCAAGCCGGAGCCAGGCGGCCGGCCCGAAGACGCCCCGATTGTCACCCAGTACGAAATGCACGCTGTCGACGAGCTGGGCCTGCTCAAGATGGACTTCCTTGGCCTGCGCAACCTGAGCGTGATCGAGCGGACGCTGGACATGGTCGAGCTGAACACCGGCTACCGGCCGGACATCGACAACGTCGACCTCGACGACCAGGCGACGTTCGGTCTGTTGCAGCGGGGGGACACAGTCGGTGTTTTCCAGCTTGAAGGCTCCAACCTTCGGACCTTGGTCCGTTCCTTGTTGCCAACAACCCTTGGGGACGTGGCAGCGCTTGTCGCGCTCTACCGGCCGGGCCCGATGGCAGCGAACATGCACAACGATTACGCCGACCGCAAGAACGGCCGTAAGCCGATCACCTACCTGCACCCCGACCTGGCGGAAGTGCTGAGCGATACGTACGGGCTGATGATCTACCAGGAGTCAATGCTCCGGGTTGCGCAGCGTTTTGCCGGCTACAGCCTGACCGAAGCCGAGACCTTGCGTAAAGCAGCGGGCAAGAAGGTCCGCGAGATAATGGCCAAGGAACGGGAAAAGTTCGTGGCGGGCTGCGAGCGGACGGGGTACGGGACGGCAATAGGTACGGCCCTGTTCGACATAATCGAGCCTTTTGCCGACTATGCGTTCGGCAAGAGCCACGCATACGGCTACGGGATGGTCGCCTATTGGACTGCCTGGCTGAAGGCCAACCATCCCGTCGAGTACCTGGCCTGCTTGCTCACGAGCGTGAAGGACGACAAGGACAAGATGGCCGTCTACCTAGCCGAGTGCAGGTCGATGGGTATCGAGGTCCTGGTGCCGGACATCAACCTTGCGGCTTCGGACTTCACCGCCGTCCGGCCGGGTCAGGCGGCTGCGGGCCAAATGGAGATCAAGGGCAACGGCGTGATCCCGTTCGGGCTGTCGGCCATCCGCAACGTGGGTGAGGGCCTGGTCGAGCGGATCGTGAGCGAGCGTGAGGCGGCCGGCCCGTTCGAGGACTTCTACGATTTTTGCAACAGGGTCGACCCGGTCGTGCTCAACAAGCGCACGGTCGAGTCACTCATCAAGGCCGGCGCCTTCGACTCGTTGGGCCACCCGCGCCAGGGCCTGTGCCTTGTCTTCGAACAGGTCGTGGACGCAACGCTGGCCAGGCGCAAAGAAGCCGACCAGGGGGTCCTGAGCCTCTTCGGCGAGCCCGGCCTAGGAGGCCAGGTCTTTGACGACACGAGGGTGCCGGTCCCGGACCAAGAGTTCGATAAGCATAGCAAGCTCGCTTTCGAGAAAGAGATGCTGGGGCTGTACGTGAGCGATCACCCACTCGTAGGGGCTGAAGCTGCCCTCCGCCGGCACGTCGACTGCACGATCCTGGACCTGCGCGAGGACATTGCCGGGCGGGACCCCGGTGCGGGCGCGTCCCCTGCTGATGGCAACGGGACCGGCCCTGCAAACGCGAACGGCAATGTCACAGCAAGCGCCGGCGGCGGCAATGGCGGCAATGGGGGGTACAGCGGCAATGGGGGGTACGGCGGTCCGTCTCGGGTCGCTGACCGTTGGGTAGGCGGTGTGGTCACCGGGCTCGCCCGAAAGTACACCAGGAAGGGCGAGCTGATGGCGACGTTCTTTCTGGAGGACCTGCAGTCCTCGATAGAGGTTTTTGTGTTCCCCCGCACCATGACCGAGGTGGGCTACCTGCTCGCTGACGACGCCGTGATATGCGTCAAGGGCAGGCTCGACCTGCGTGACGAGATCCCGAAGCTTGTCTGCTCCGAACTAAAGAAGCCCCAGCTCAGCCTGGAGGGGGCGGAGCCATTGAAGGTGGTCCTCCCGGTCAACGCCCTCGACGACACTCGGGTCCAACGGTTGCGCGAACTGCTCCAAGAGCACCCTGGTCCCTCGCCCGTTTACCTGCATGTTGGGTCCAAAGTGGTCCGCCTGCCGGTCGAGCTCAACGTGGCCCGGAGCCCCGGCCTTTTGGCTGAGTTACGTGTACTGCTTGGACCTGCCTGTTTGTGGAACGGTTCCGCAGCGAGCGGCTAAACTTAAACGCGGTCCCCAGCTAGTGAGGAGTGATCGCCGACATGACGTTCGATGTCGAGACCAAGGACTGCACGGCGCTTTCGGATGGCGAGCTGGCCGACATGGCCGACATCGTTGCGGACGGGCCTGCAGGTTTGGATATCGGGGTGCTTTCCAAGCAGAGAGACGAGTGGGTACTCATTACCCAGGTGCGTGTCGCAGGCCACCTGATGGGCTTCTCTTTCTGCACTCTGGAGCGCATCGGGGGCACGCCGTGCATTCTTTGGGGCCTCGTGTCGGTGAAGCGCTGCACAGAGCGGGAAGCGATCCTGGACGCCCTGCGGGCCGATCAGTTCCGCAAGGCTGTACTGGCCTTCCCGGACGAAGATGTCCTGGTTGCGACGAGGCTCCGTGAGCCGGGTGGGTTTACGGCCCTGGCACAGCTCGAGGACATCTGCCCCCGCCCCGGCTACAAGGTCTCGGGCGAGGAGCGCGCCTGGTCACGGCGCCTTGCGAAGCGTTTCGGTGCCGAGGGCCGCGTCGATGACCGCAGCTTCGTGGTGCGTGGCGATGGGTCGCCGTGCCCGGTTTTCGACTACGAACCCGAGGACCCGACCGAGATCGCCGAGGAGGTTGCCGGGCTCATGGCTTCCATAGACAGGGAACGCCGCGATGTGCTCATCGCGTTCGGCTGGGCGATGTCGGAGGAGCTGGCCTCCGGCTTCAAGTCGTAACCGCCGCTCAGCGACGGCGTCGCTAGCAACGCTAGCGGCGGGGCACGACCGCCTCTACGACCTTGTGGCAATAGCCGCTCACCGGCGGTTCGAGAGCGACGACGATCCTGGTGCCGGGACGCATTTCGGCGTACCGTCGACCGCTCCTCTCGAGCGAGGCGGCGAGGCGAGGGTCCTGGCAGGGCAGGACCTGGGGCCGGCCTCCCCACGCGAAGTGGCACCACAGGGGGCCTGCCTCGGCGGTGACGACCAGTGGGGTTGTTGGTTCTGCCAGGGCGACCGATGGATGGTCGGGCCTGCGCTCCCAGAACGGCACGGTGGGGCCTTGGAAGCCGAGCAGCGGGACATTCTCGGGGTGGAGCAGTGGACGGATCAGGCGCCGGGCCGCGCCGCCCGCCATATGGCCGGAGAGGCGGGGAGGACCGGCTATCACTATCGCGTCGGGCTCTGCCGGGTCCGGGAGTAGATCGGGATTGTCCGCAACCGTGACCTGGACCACGTCGTAAGGCCGCAGCCGTTGGTCGACTTCGATCGGTGACCAGCCTCTGACCAGGGCACCCGAGGCGAGGTCAATGCCGGCGCAATGCCGCTCGCCGGTCGCGACGACCATGAGCTCGAGGGTGGTGCCTGGCGAGTCGTGGAGCCGCCGCATCGGCTTGACAGGCATCTTGAGGGTGGGACTAAGAAGCACCAAGGCTAATAATGGCCGGTGGGGAGCTGCTATAGGTGGATGGTCGGGGCCGGGCAGGTTTTTCAGCGGTCACGCGGGCCCCTGTCGAGGAGCATCGCCAGCTCTGCCGGTTCGCTCACCGGCAGCTTGCAGGTGTAGCTCTCGCAGAGGTATGCCCGGCCACTGGTGCTGGGGCCGTCCCTGCCCTCCCAGAGGGGGGACGGGTAGGGCTCCGCCCAGGCGAGCACGGCGTCGGGCAGGTAGCGCTCCCACACGGGGCGTACCAATCGCGAGTCTGAGGTTGTGATGACCACCTGACGCTTTGGCGACATTAAGTAGTCGGCCGCGAGGGCCATCCCGGGAAAGGCGATGGGGCTACGTGACATGGCCGGTGCCATGGAGCCGACGGTTTGCTGAGCGACGTCGGTGAAATGAGGTTCCCCAGTGAGTTCCCCGAGACGAGCCAGGGCCATCACAGCCGTCGCGTTGGCCGACGGGGCCGCCCCGTCGTAAACGTCCTTCATGCGCGCGATGAGCGGCTCGGCGTCGCTGCCAGAAGTGAAAAATCCGCCGCCTTGTCCGTCCCAGAAAAGTTCGAGCATGAAGTTGGCTGTTTCTCGGGCGGCGTTGGACCATTTGGCTTGGCCCGTTGCCTCGCCAAGACGGGTAAAGGCCTCGACGAGCCAGGCGTAGTCTCCCGCGCACGCGAGGTGCCGCCCTCCGGCTCCGGCACCCGCCTGAGCCCCGGGGCGCCACGACCGCAGCCAGCGACCATCTGGGCGTCGCAGCTTCGCGAGCAGTACCTCGGCAGTCGCCGCCGCAGCAGCGACCCACGTTGGCTTCCCGAACGCGGAGCCTGCGTAGGCGAGGGCCGCAATTGCCATTGCGTTCCATTCGGTCAGGACTTTGACGTCAAGGCCTGGACGCGGTCGCTTCGAGCGACGCTCCAGCAGCGAGAGCCGCGCAAGCTCTATGTCGGGTGGCCGGGCGATCGCGCCAATATCGGGGCGCCACAGGATGTTCTTGCCTTCCCAATTGCCCTCGGGCGACGCGCCGTACCATTCGATGGCGGCTCGGCCCGCGACCTCCTTTAGTTCGGCGATATCCCAGGTGTAAAAGCGTCCCTCCTCACCCTCGCTGTCGGCGTCCTCGGCAGCGGCCCATGCGCCCTCCGTCATGCGCAGAGGCGGGCTGAGGAGGTAGCTGACCGTTTCTTCGACCACCTGGCGGTAACGCGGCGAGACTGTCAACTGCCAGGCGTGGGTGTACGCCAGGACGAGCAACGCGTTGTCGTAGAGCATCTTTTCGAAATGGGGCACGAGCCAGCGCCGATCGGTGCTGTAGCGAGCGAAGCCCCCGGCCAGGTGGTCGTAAATACCCCCGGAGCTCATTGCGTCGAGCGTGCGGCGCAGGGCGTCGAGCGAGGCGACGTCGCCGGTGCGCCACGAGTTCTGCGCCAATGCTTCGAGAGTTGTGGGCTGGGGGAACTTGGGGGCGCCCCCGAAGCCGCCCCACAGCGGGTCGTAGCGGGCGAGGAGTGCTTCGGCCACGCGGGCGACGGCACCGGCGCCGGGTCGCGCATGGCCACCGCGCTCGCTCGGCGCGGGGCTGCCCAACTCCAGTTCGCTCACCAGTTGTCCCAAGCCGAGGTCGTCGGCCTGGCTCGGCCCCGCTGACCAGCCCGGGAGCTCTGCACCCTGGCGGACAGCGTCGGCCAAGCGGCCCGCTTCGAGTTCGACGTCCGCCCGCTGGGACGCCCACAGTTCGCCTACCCGGCGCAGCAGGCCGAGGAAGCGGCCCTTTGGAAGGTAGGTGCCGGTCCAAAACGGTCGCCCGTCCGCCAGGGCGATGATTGTCATGGGCCACCCGCCGCCGGCGCCCGCAAGCTGCACCGCCTCCATGTAGACCGCGTCGACGTCGGGACGTTCCTCGCGGTCCACCTTGACGGCGACGAAGCCGGCGTTCAGCACCTCGGCCACCTCGGCGTCTTCGAAGCTCTCATGGGCCATCACGTGGCACCAGTGGCAGGCCGAATAGCCCACGGAGATGAGCAAAGGCACGTCGCGCAGGCGCGCTGCAGCGAACGCTTCGTCGGACCAGGGCCACCAGTCGACGGGGTTATCGGCGTGCTGGCGCAGGTAGGGGCTCGGCTCTTCAGCCAAGCGGTTGGGCGCCACCGGGCCAATTTACAGGTGCCCCATCGGGAAGGTGACAGAGGGGCAACCGGGCGGATGGCGCTGCCGCGGCTGCGCCGCTCCCGGCGCGGAGAAGGGCCGTATGATCCTGGCGCGGCGCCCCGGAAATCAACCACCGCCAGCAATGCCGCGAGCCAGCAATGCCGTAAGGTCGTGATGATGAGCTACTACCCGGAGCCAGAGACCGTGATCGGTAGGTCGGCTTACGTCACCGTAGCCATCCCCGGGGGGACCAAGGCGGGTGAAGTGATCATCCGTGTAAGCGGAGGGACCGAGTCGTATATCGCTTTTGCCGACCAACCGGTCGAAATAGGCGCGCAAGTCGTCGTGGTGGCCGACCGGGGAGCGCGTACGTTGTTCGTCGCGCCGTTATGAAACAACCACTAGCACCCCAGTAGAAAGAGCAATTTTATGTTTGGCTGGCATGTCCCCTCTCCCAACGAAGCGATGCTTATTTCCGGCGGCCGGCGCCATGGCGACGCCCCCTTCCGCATAATCGTAGGCCACGGAGCTTTTGCCGTGCCCGTACGTAACAAGACCTATTTCCTAACCCTGGCGATGCAGGAGGCAGAAGTCGCCGAGCCGTGCGTGACCCAGCAGGGCATAACCCTGCAAGTACGGGCGGTTATCGCCTTCAAGGTCGGCGACGACAACGAGTCGATAGCAAATGCCGGCCGCCGCTTTCTTGACGACCAGGACTCCATGCCCGAGCTGGTCGGCCGTATTTTCGCCGGCCACCTGCGCTCTGTCGTGGGCTCGATGACCGTCGAGGACATCATTCGCGAGCGCCAAAAGCTCGCGGCCGAGGTCCTTGACGCGTCGAAGCCGGAAATGGCAAAATTGGGCTTTGTCGTCGACGCTTTCCAGATCGAGTCGATGGACGATGGTCAAGCCGGTTACATAAAGGCGCTGTCGCAGCCCCATATAGCAGCGGTCAACCAGAACGCCCAAGTAGCTCAGGCGCAGGCAGACCAAGCGGCATCGAAAGTCCGCCAGGAGTCGGACCGGAACCAGGCTGATTACCAGCAGCAGACGGCGGTCGCCAAAGCGGAGTACCAGGCCCAGATCGACCGGGCCCAGCAGACTGCGGCCCAAGCCGGCCCGCTCGCTCAGGCGAAAGCCCAGCAGGATGTCCTCTCTGAGCAGGCCAAGGTGGCCCAGGCGCAGGCTGAGCTCCGCCGCCAACAGCTCGTCGCCGAGGTCGTCCGGCCCGCTGAGGCCGAGGCAGAAAAGGTACGGACCCTGGCAAAGGCCAACGCGGACGCGATCCGCCTACAGGCTGAAGCGACCGCCTCTTCAGGTGGTGTCGTGCTCGAGCGCATGCTCGTCGAGAAAATGCCGGAGATCCTCGGCGCGGCCGCCGGCGAGCTCCGCCAGGCGAACGTGACGATCCTGAACGGCTCTGCGGGCTTGGGCGATCTCGTGGCTGGCCTCGCCGCGCAGGCGACCTCGATCCTGGAGATAGTGCGGAAGGGCAATGGGAAAGCGGCCGACGTGTTCGCTGCCAGCCTCACCGCCGGCGTCGCGCAAGAGCCGGGCGCGGGGCCTCCCGCGGGCTAATAACGCTCGCGAACCAATAAAACCTGGGCGTTCAGCGCAGCTGGTCCCGAAGAGCGCCCCGCCGCAGTTTCCCAATCGAAGTCTTTGGTAGGGAAGGCACCAGGACAAGTTCCTTCGGCGCGGCGTAAGCGGCAAGCTCTGCGCGGACGAGCGCCCGGAGTTCTTCGAGGGCGGGCGGGGCTGCAGCGTCGGCTGGCACGACGAAGGCGACGACCCGCTCACCCCACTCCGGGTCGGGCCGGCTGGACACGGCCACGTCGCCGACACCTGCGTGCTGGCGGAGGATGCGTTCTACCGCAATGGGCCATATATTTTCCCCACCGGTAATTATCATGTCAGAAAGCCGCCCGTGGACCTGCAGCCGCCCTTGCCCATCGAGTTCGCCGACGTCGCCGGTGGGGAACCATCCTTCCGCGTCGACAGGCACTGTCCCGTCCCTGTAGGCACGCAGGAGCATCGGGCAACGGAGCCGTATTTCACGGGAAGGTGATATGGATATTTCGACTCCCGCGCAGCGGCATCCCGTCATATACGACGCCGCTGCCAGTTTCGGTCATCCCATAAGTCGTCACAACGTTGGGCGGTAGCAAGGGCGGCGGCTCGGAGCCCCCGAGGAGGATCCTAAAAAAAAGGGCGGGGTTTATGCGAGCGAGCGCCGTCGGTACGAGCGACACGAGGACCTCTGGGCCGCCAGCCGCGCCAACCGCGGCGGCGTCGAAACCGTCGAGCACGCTGAGCTGGGCCCGGTCAGAATTGACCGTGTGACGACTGACAGGCCGCCGATGTGGCTGAGAGGCAGGCAGGCGAGCCAGCGGTGCTTCGCAGGGTCGACTTCGAGCCGTTCGGACGTGGCCATAGCGGATGCGGTGACGGCGCCGTGGGTCAGGACCGCAGCCTTCGCCTCGCCTGTGCTACCGCCAGTCGGGACAACCAGCGCGTCGCCGTCGTCCACTGGGAGCGCAGCGGGCCGTGGCAGCCGGCCGTCGCGCGTTACGACCCATGCGGGGCGCAGCGCGTCGAGGAGGCGCTGCCTGGCTGGCGGGGCGAGGCGCTGGTCGACCGGTGCGACGGCACTACCCTCGTCCCAGGCGGCGCGCAGCTGCTGGACGAACGGCTGGCCGCCTGGCAGGTCTATTGCGACGAGGTCGGCCACATTGGCTAGTTTGCCGCCAGCGCTCCGGTGAGAGCGATCGGGTATGGAGACGCTGGCAAGGAAGGTCCGCGAGGATGATCGACAAGAGCTCTGTGAGGCATCCCTGGTTCCTCGGCGCGCGCCCGCGGACCTTGCCCGCCTCGGCAGTCCCGGTCCTTGTGGGCACCGGAGCGGCTGCGGCATACGGGCATGCCATCTGGTGGCGGGCTCTCCTGGCCGGTGTCGTCGCCGTGTCGCTCCAGGTGGGCGTCAACTACGCCAACGATTACAGCGACGGGGTCCGCGGCACTGACGCCGTCCGCGTGGGCCCGCTCAGGCTCGTCGCCTCGGGGACGGCAACGCCCGGGGCGGTGAAGAGGGCGGCGCTCCTCGCGTTCGTTGTCGCGGCCGTCGCCGGCGTGGCGTTGGCGGCCGTCGCGGGTTGGTGGCTCGTGGCTGTTGGCGCTGGCTGCGTGGCAGCTGCCTGGTTCTACACCGGGGGCCCGCGCCCGTACGGGTACGTGGGGCTGGGCGAGGTTTCGGTCTTCGCCTTTTTTGGCGTTGTGGCGACGGTGGGGACGGCCTACGTCCAGACGGGGAAATTGACGGGCCTGGAGTTGCTCACGGCTCTGCCGGTCGGCTTGCTGGCTGTCTCGTTGCTGGTCGTGAACAACCTGCGGGACATCCCGGGCGATACGGCCGCAGGCAAGCGGACGCTGGCCGTCCGGTTGGGGCCCGCCGCGACCCGCTGGTTCTACGAGGGTTGCATCCTGGGGGCCGTCGTGGCGATAGTTCCTATCGCCGTGAGCAGGCCCTGGGCTCTGCTCGGGCTGGCGGCACTTCCGTTGGCCGCCTTGCCGGTCAGAGCGGTCGCAGCCGGGGCGGAAGGGCCGGCGCTCATCCCCGTACTGGGCGCGACGGGACGTGCCCAGCTGGCCCTCGGGCTGCTACTCGCTGTTGGGCTTGCCCTCTGAGCCGCCGGCGCGCCCGGACGAGGGCGGGCCGATCTCGTCCACCATGGCGCTGATCGCTGCCGCGACGACCTCGGGGTGTTCGAGGTGGCACGCGTGGCCGGCTCCGTTCACGATCACGACACGGGCGGTCGGGCCAATCGCTGCGGCCATCCGAGCAGCCTGGTCACTGTACTTCCTGTCAAGCGCGCCGGCTATGAGCAGGACCGGCAGGGAGCGCTCACTGAGCTGAGCGAGCCGGTCCCAAAGGGGTTCCTGGGAACCAGTGCCGGCGAGCCGTAAGCTCGATGCCAGGCCGTCTGGCTTGTTCGCCAGGCGGGCCTCGCGGCCAGCGCTCTCCGGTGGGAGGGTCCTGAAAAGAGGTTGGGCCAGCCAAAAGTCGAGGAAGGTCTCGGTGCCTTCGGTATGGATGCGTGTGGCGAGGGTATCGTCGGCCGCGCGGCGGGCCTTGCGTTCTTCGGGGGCCTCGATACCCGGTGTGGTGCTGATAAGCACGAGGCCCTCAACCTGGTTGGGGTAGGCAAGGGCAACGTGAAGAGCCATGCGCCCACCCATCGAATAGCCCACCCACAACGCTGGCCTGCCTACGGTCTCGACCAGCAGGTCCGCGGTACGCCATAGGTCCGCTCTCAAATGAGACGACCCCCCATGGCCGGGCGCGTCGGGGACGATGATCGGGGCACGGCTCCCCAGCTCGGCGACGATAGGGTCCCACGATGCGCCCGTCTGAGTGAAGCCGTGCAGCAATACGATCGGCCGGGTTGCCGGGCCCGAGGACGGCCGGGCCGGGCCGGCCGGGCCGGTAAAGCGTGCCGAGAGGGCGGTGTACTGTCTCACTCGGTGATCTTGGGCCACGCTGCGATCTTCGGCCACCCTGCGATCTTGCCCCAATGACGTCCTTCGCGGCCAACGACGTCCAGGCCGCCTTTGCCCGTGTGGTGGTGGACGAGTGGGTGCGTGCCGGCGTCACCGATGCGGTGGCGTGCCCGGGCTCGCGGTCGACGCCCCTGCTCGTTGCCCTGGCAGAAGCGGCCGAGCGGGGTGCGCTCCGCCTCCACGTGTTGCTCGACGAGCGCTCGGCCGGGTTCTTCGCGCTCGGCCTCGCTTTGGCGTCGCCTTCGGGCTTGCCGGCGGCGGTCGTCACCACGAGCGGTACCGCTGCGGCCGAACTGCACCCCTCGGTACTCGAAGCACATCACTCAGGGGTGCCCATGCTCGCCGTGACCGCGGACCGCCCACCGGAACTGCAGGACTCGGGCGCTCCCCAGACAGTTCACCAGGTCGGCCTGTACGGGGACGCTGTCCGCTGGGAAGCCAGTCCCGGTGTCCCCGAACTGGCCGCCGCTCAGTCGTGGAGGTCGCTCGCCTCGCGTTCGGTGCTCGAGGCCCGCGGGGGAGCACGCCGGGCCGGTCCGGTGCACCTGAACCTGGCCTTCAGGGAGCCTTTGCTTGGGTCGGCGGACCTGGTGCTCGGCTCCGGGCCGGAGGCAGATGGGGCCGCACAGGAGGCAGATGGGGCCGCACAGGAGGTAGATGGGGCCGCACAGGAGGTAGATGGGGTCGCGCTCTCGCTGGTCCGCAACGGTCGGCCCGGCGGTGCGCCCTGGCACCAGGTGCGGGCCCGGCAGGAGGAGGTCGCGCCGTCCGACATCGTCCAGATGCTGGCCGAGGCGGGGGAGCGCGGCCTGGTCGTCGCCGCCGGAGGAGGCGGCTCGGGCTCGGGAGCGGGAGCGATAGGCGCCACCGCGGTGGCGGAGCTGTCGGCGGCGACGGGGTGGCCGGTCATCGCCTCTCCGCTGAGCGGCTGCCGCCTGCCTGGTGCGATCGGGGCCGCCGATGCTTTGCTGCGGTCGCCGGTGGTCCAGGGGTGGCACCCCGACGTCGTGGTGCGCCTCGGCGGTCCCTGGGCCTCCCGCGTGGTCAATGAGTGGTTGGCAGGGCTCTCGTGCACCCAGGTCCTCGTCGACCCCTGGGGCGTCTGGGCCGCTCCCGACCACGTCCCCGGCGAAGTCGCAGTCACCAGCCCCGCGGCCTTGTGCCAAGCAGTCGCCAAGGCGGTCAAGGAGCAGGCCAGGGGGCGTGGCGGCCCGAGCAGCGACTGGGCTCGCCGGTGGTCACTGGCGGAATCGGCTGCGCAGGACGCGATAGGCGCTGCGCTCGGCTCGCGAGGCCGACCTCACGGAGCCGGGTATCGCCCGGGCCCTGGTCGCTGCAGTGCCCGCCGGAGGGACGGTGGTCGTTGCGTCGTCAATGCCTATCCGGGATGTGGAGTGGTGGGGCCGCCCGCGCGGCGGGCTCGCGGTCGTGGCCAACCGGGGTGTGAACGGCATTGACGGAGTGCTGTCAACGGCTCTCGGTTTTGCAACGTCCGGGAACGCCGGGCCTGTCACGGCGTTGCTCGGCGACCTTGCTTTCCTTTACGACGCCGGGGCACTTTTGTGGGCTGGCGGCGCGGGCGTCGACCTCGACGTGGTCGTCGTCGACAACGACGGAGGGGGAATTTTCAATTTCCTACCGCAGGCCGGCGCTCAGCCGCCGGCGCGCTTCGAGCGTCTGTGGGGCACGCCGCACGGGGCTGACCTGGTTGCCATAGCGAGAGGGTACGGCGTCGTTGTCGAGGCGGTCCCGGACCTGGCGACCCTGGCGAGCGCCGTTGCGGAGGGTGGTCAGGGTAAAGGCTTTCGCGTGTTTGTTGCAAAGACGGACCGAGCCGGCAACGTGGGCGTTCACCGGCGGCTGCACGCGGCGGTCGAGGCGGCCGTCATGGGTCTCGCCGGTCCGATCTAACGTTGCCCGTCGTGGCTCGGGAGCGCTGCCTGTAGCGGCGCTCGCGCCGGGTGCTCAAGACCGGGTGCTCAAGACCGGATGGTCAGGGCCGGACGGTCAGGGCCGGACGAGGGCTGCCAGGAGCGCTTGTAGCTTGAGCTGGGTCTCTGCCAGCTCTGCGTCGGGGTCGGAGCCGGCGACGATGCCGTTGCCCGCGTAAAGAACGGCCCGGCGGCCCGAGACGGTCGCGCAGCGCAACCCAAGGGCCACTCGCCGTCCCCCCGGCTGTCGGCCCAGCCAACGGGGCCGGCATAACAACCTCTGTCGAAGCCCTCGTTGTCCCGTTGCCAGCGCAGTGCAGCATCCACCGGCAACCCGCCGACGGCCGGCGTCGGCTGGAGGAGGGCGGCGAGCTCGAGGCTGGTTGGCAAGGGTGTGTTGGCGCTGGACAGGGCCCCCGGATCTCGGTCCCGAGGTGTGAGACGTTGCGCAGCGGCATCGCGGTGGGGGCCTTAGGGACCTCGAGGGAGGTGCAGAAGGGACGCAGCTTGACGGCTATGGCGTCTACGACCAGCTGGTGTTCGTGTCGGTCCTTGCGCGAACCCATGAGGGCGGCAAGCAGAGCCTCGTCTGTTGCCGGGTCGCCGCTCCTGGCCACCGTGCCTGCAAGCGGGTGGCTCAGGATCTCGGCGCCCATGCGTCGCACCAGCACCTCTGGGCTGGCGCCGATGAAGCCTTCGACGTGGAACACCGTGCAGGACGGGTACAGCGAGGCCAATCTGGAAAGCGCCTCGGGCAGGACGAACGGACGGTTCGCAAGCACCTCGACTTGGCGGGCCAGGACGACCTTGGCTAGCGAGCCGCCTTCCATTTCTCCGACGGCCTTGGCGACGAGCTGCTTCCACTCGTCGTGGGGGATGCAGGCGGCGAGCTCGAAGCCGTCGGGGAGGGTCTCGAGGGGAGGCTCGTGCCGAAGCTCGCTGAGTTCGTCCTCAATGGCGCGACGCAGCTCAGATGCTGTTCGCCCGGGCGGCTCGATGAGCGTGGCCCAGCTCCTCGCGCCGTGGCGGCCAAGGACGAGGCGGGGGACCACCAGGTGCCCTCCAGCGGCCGGGTCGTAGGGGAGCGCCCCAATGGCGACAGGCCCGCAGCCCGCAAGCCCAAGGTCGTCGTGAGCCGTGATAGCCGACAAGACCTCGGCAACGAGCGATGTGCGCTCCGGTGCAGCCCAGCTCGCCGGCAGAGGTAGTCGGAGGGCTTCGCCCAATGCGAGCAGGCTGGCATCGGCGCGGCTCCACAAGCGCCGCCCGTCGTAGCCCGCTGCCCGGACCGGCTCAGGCAGCAACTTCGCGTCTATCTCGAGCGTCGCCGACACAAGCCGCCCGGCTGCCTGGAGAGCACGCGTGGGCCGGACCGGGCCGCCGCCTTGGTCGCCGGCTGTGGGGGTCATCGTCTGCCGCCCTCGTGCTTTCGGGTCGCAATGTAGAGCTGGCTGATGCCACCGGACAGAAGCTCGTGTTCGACAGCGCCGAAGCCCGCCTGCTCCAGCAGCTCGACGACCCGCGAGGCTGGTGGCAGGTAGGCAAAGCTGCGGGGCAGGTAACGGTAGGCAGCTGAGTCGGAGAGCGCAGCTCCGACAAGCGGCACCGCGTAATTCGTCCAGAGGCGGTGGCCCAGCCGCAAGAGCCGAGCCTCGGGTTCCGCGAGGTCGAGGAGCGAGATGCGCCCGCCTGGACGGGTGACGCGGGCCAGTTCGACGAACAGGACGCTGAGGTCGGTGACGTTGCGCAGGGCGAAGCCGCTCACGGCGCCATCGAAGGCCGCCGCCCGGAACGGGCTGAAAAGGGCATCGGCGTGGACCAGGGGACCTGGCGTGCGGGCGTGCGCGAGCATGCCAGAGGAGAGGTCGACCCCGACCGGGCGCAGGAGACGGCGGTCGAGCTCACGGCAGAGGTCCCCCGTGCCGCAAGCGACGTCGAGGACAACCGAACCAACCGGCAGCTCGAGAGCATCGATGCAGCGGTGCCGCCAACCCCGGTCCATCCCGAGCGACACGATGCCGTTGACCAGCTCGTAGCGGCCGGCGATGGCGTCGAACATCTGGCGGACGGCCTTGACCTTTTCGGCGCCGGTGGGTAGTTGCTTCGCTGCGGCCGGCGAGGCTCCCACGGGCCCCGGCTCAGTCGTAGTACCTGAAGACGACATCAACGTCAACCGGCTCCTGGGACGCCGTGTGCCACCCGCGGTGGCCGCGGTGGGAGCCGACCTTGGCTTCCAGTTCCTCGGGTCCCATCAGGGCTGGGCTCATGCGGGCAGGTTAGGTCAGCTGGGCACTTTGCGGCCAAGCCGAGGCGGCCGCGGGCGCACTGCAGGCGCAGCGCGGGCGCACTGCAGGGATGAAATGGAGGCGCCCTGCGCCGAAAACCGCAAACGTGGCTTCGCTACGGCCCGATCGGTCACCGAAACGTCGATTTTTTTGCACCAGCGTCAGTGATGTGCACTCTTCGGGACCAGATCGGTCACCGCCATGAAAAGTTGGGGACTGAAGGGGGCGCGGAGGGCGCCTCGTTGAGGCCGATGACCCACGCCTCGCGCAACTTATCGACCACCTGAGCGGCGAAGCGCGGGTCGACGAGGTCGTCCCAGGTAAAGCGCAGGAGGGCCCAACCCGCTGGCACCATCGACAGCAGAAGGCGGTTCTGCCGGCGCAGGTCCGCTCTGAGTGCCTCGCGAGATCGCGTGGGTGGCCGCTCCGTCGATCTCCACGGCGACGCGACGAACCGGCCAGGCAAAGTCGATACGGAACGCCCCTTCGCTGGTCGGAACCGAGAACTGTCGGAGCGGTTCGGGCAGGCCCGCCCGGCGAGCGAGCTGTAGGAACAAGGTCTCAGCGTCGCTGTCGGTAGGGGGTGCTCCGGGCGGACGACTGGCGAGAACCGAGCGGAGCGCGCCCGACCCTCGCAGCCGCGGGACGGCAGCAACTGCCTCAACCAGGACGTCGACCGAGACGTGCCTCTTGCGGAGGGCCGACTCGAGCGCGCGCTCGATTGTGCACGGGCCGAAAACCTGGCCAAGGTCGAGCAGAGTACGGGTGACCGAGGTGACGCGAAGGCCATCGACTTGACCGATCTCGGCCGGCTCGAAGCTCCGTGGTCGGTACAAGCTCCCAGAGCTCGCACGTCCGGAAGTGGCAGCGAGCTCGACAATCCCAGGCTCGACACCGTCGAGGCCCCACAGGGCCGCGGCCGTGCGACAGAAGCACACTACTGTCGCCCGCACCAGGGGCGAACAGGAGAAAATGGCCGCGTACAGGTCATGTCGCCAGTGGGACTCCCGCTGTTCGGGGCCGGTCCCCCCGGCGGTCCACTGCGTACTGAGCACGAGCCAACGACCCTGGCGCACGAGCCAACCGCTCTCGACGGCCAGCGAGATGCGATGACGGCTTATCCCTTGTTCGCGAAGCTGGTCGTAGCCGGCGACGCCAAATTGCTGGTCAAAGATCCGTGGCAACAGAATAACATGAAACTACATCACAAGCGGCACTACTTCATCAGCCCTGCTCACAAGGTCTGGGTTGGCGGGCACGGTAGCATGGCCCGCTAAATGTTCGAGGCGCTTTCTGACCGGTTCGAAGGCATTTTCACGCGCCTGCGCGGTCGCGGCCGGCTCAACCAGGAGGACGTTGACGAGGCGCTCCGGGAGATCCGCATGGCGCTGTTGCAGGCGGACGTAAACCTGCTGGTAGTTCGCGACGTTATCGGGCGCCTGCGCGAGGAACTGGTAGGAGCAGAGCTCTCCCGCAGCCTGTCCCCCGGCCAGCAGGTGATCAAGGCGGTCAACAATGAGCTCGTAAGGATCCTTGGCGGGACCGCGCTGAAGATCACCTACGCCTCGAGGCCCCCGACAGTCGTGCTCCTGGCGGGCCTGCAGGGTGCCGGGAAGACGACCACCGCCGCCAAGCTCGCGCGCTGGTTCAAGCAGCAAGGTCGCAACCCGCTCCTGGTGGGGACCGACCTCCAGCGCCCTGCGGCTGTTGAGCAGCTGCGGGTCCTCGGCCGGCAGGTCAACGTCCCGGTGTTCTCAGAGCCGTCGGACCCCGTGACCGTCGCCAAAAAGGGCCTGGCTGAAGCCATCCGCGTCGGGCGTGATGTGCTGATCGTCGACACCGCCGGCCGGTTGTCCATTGACACAGAGCTGATGGAGCAGGTCCGCCAGATTTCGGCGACAGTCCAACCGCGTTACACGTTCCTCGTTATCGATGCGATGACGGGCCAGGACGCAGTAACTACGGCGGAGGCTTTCCATAAAACGCTCGAGCTCGACGGGGTCATTTTGACCAAGGTCGACGGCGACGCGCGAGGTGGTGCGGCATTATCGGTAAAAGAAGTGGTTGGCAAGCCCATCGCGTTTGCGTCCACCGGCGAAAAGCTAGAGGATTTCGAGCTTTTCCACCCTGACCGTATGGCCGGGCGGATCCTCGGAATGGGCGATGTGCTCACGTTGATAGACCGCGCCGAGCAGGCGCTGAACCGTGAGGACGCCGAGAAGGCCGTCGCAAAAATTGCCGCTGGACGTTTCACCCTCGACGATTTCCTGGAGCAGCTGCAGGCAGTCAAGAAGATGGGGCCTTTGTCGGGCCTGATGGGGATGCTCCCTGTCCCCAAAGAAGTCCGCAATATGGAGCTCGACGACGCGATGCTGAAGCCCGTGGAGGCTGTTATCCGCTCGATGACCCCGGACGAAAGGGCGGACCCTTCTCTGATCAACGGCTCCAGGCGTACCCGCATCGCCAACGGCTCGGGCACGACCGTGCAGGAGGTGAACGAGCTTCTCGAGCGTTTCAAGCAGGTCCAGGCCTACATGCGTCAGGTACCCGGACTGGGGGCGATGCAGCGGCGAAGCTCGGGAAAAAAGGCAGCCGCCAAGAAAAAGAAGCGCCGTTGACCTCCGGGCGGCAAGGGCTGGGCGGCGGTCACTAAGACCGGTCCATCGCGCCTACACTTAGCAGGTCCAACAAGGAACGAAAGCAGAGGATATGGTCAAGCTCCGCCTGATGCGGATGGGCAAGACGAAGCAACCGACCTATCGAGTGGTCGCGGCAGACAGCCGCTCGCCGCGCGACGGGCGTTTCATCGAGATCGTCGGTAGCTACGCGCCCCGTCAAGAGGAGAACAAAGTCGTTCTAAAGGCCGAGCGGGTGGCTCACTGGCTCGGCGAGGGTGCACAGCCTACGGACAGGGTCCGGCGACTGCTGGTGGGAGCTGGGATACTCGAAGGCGCTCCGGTGCGGGAAGCCCCGGTGGGCGCCGACGCAGGTCTGGCCAAAAAGGCCAAGTGAGCGACCCCTACAACCGTGTGCCCGGAGGCACGGCGCGGGCCGTGCTCGAGTACCTGGCGCGCCATCTCGTCGACGAGCCGGACGCTGTTGAGGTCGAAACCAGCAGCGGCTCCGATGCCCAAGCGGTGCGGCTCAGCTTGAAGGTCGGCCCGGGTGACGTCGGCAGGGTGATCGGGCGGCGTGGCCGGACGGCGCAGGCGATGCGCGCTGTCACGCGAGCCGCGGCGGCCAGGGACGGTGAAGAGGTCTTCGTAGACATAGTGGACTGAGCCCGCTTCAGTGCTGCTCGAAATAGGTCACGTCACGCGACCCCACGGGCTCAGCGGTGAGGTCGTAGTCGGCCTGGTCACCTCGGTAGAGGGCCGGCTGGCACCGGGTAGCGCGTTCGAGTGCGAGGGACGCGACCTCGTGGTCTCACGCTCACAGGCTTTGCCCGGAAAGGCGGGGCCTCGGGGGGGCCAATGGTTGGTGCGATTCGAAGGCGTCGGCACGCGCGAAGCTGCAGAGGCCCTTGCCGGCGCGGCGTTGCGGGCGGAGCCGTTATCGGGGGCGGGCGCCGAGGGCCTTTGGGTCCACGAACTAATCGGTGCTGAGGTTGTCGGTACTGGCGGCGAAGGTCACGGCACGGTCACCGCAGTCGAGGCGAACCCCGCGAGCGACCTCCTCGTGTTGGACAGCGGGGCACTGGTGCCCTTGCGGTTTGTCGTTGCGGCGGAGCCTGGCAAGCTAACCGTAGATGTGCCGGACGGCTTGTTCGAATTATGACTGCGACATATGAGGACCGACATATGAGGACCGACATATGAGGGCCGAGATCTTCACGATCTTCCCCGAGCTCGTGTCGACCTGGGCAGGGGCGAGCCTTATCGGGAAGGCATGGCGGAGCGGGGCGATCGACATCGTGGTCCATGACCTGCGTGCGGGTTCTAACGACCCACGCCGCAGCGTCGACGACAGCCCTTTCGGCGGGGGAGCCGGTATGGTCCTGGCCCCCGAGCCGCTGTTCGCCGCGGTGGAGGCATCGCAACCCGTGAGACCGCTATACCTGCTCGGCCCCGGGGGTCTGCGCTTCGACCAGGCGATGGCCCGTGAGCTCGCGACCGGCCCGGGTTTCTCGCTTCTTTGCGGGCGCTACGAAGGTGTCGACGAACGAGTCGCTGAACATCTTGTGGACGGCGAGCTGTCAATTGGCGATTTTGTGCTCGCCGGCGGGGAGGCAGCGGCGGCTGTGGTGGTCGAGGCGGTAGCGCGTTTGGTGCCCGGCGTCATGGGCAATGTGGCCTCGACGGACGAGGAGAGCTTCACCGAAGGGCTGCTCGAGTACCCGCAGTACACGAGGCCCGCGGAGTTCCGCGGCTGGCCGGTTCCTGAGGTGCTGTTGTCTGGTCACCACGCGCGTGTAGCCGAGTGGAGAAAGGCCTCGGCACTCGCCCGAACGGTGCAGCGCCGTCCAGATTTGATAGCCGCACGAGGGGGAATTTCTGCAGAAGAGGAGGCACTGCTCGCGCAGTGGGGGTTCGATGCTCTAATCTCTCTTAGTTATGGTCCCGACCGATCTGATCGACCGTGAAAATTTACGCGACGATGTCCCGGACTTTTCCCCCGGGGACACGGTAAGGGTGCATGTAAGAGTGGTGGAGGGCAACCGGGAGCGCGTACAGGCGTTCCAGGGTGCTGTGATCGCCCGTAAGGGCTCAGGGGTCCGGGAGACCTTCACCGTACGCAAGGTGAGCTCAGGCGTGGGCGTCGAGCGGACCTGGCCGGTCCACTCGCCTTCGATCGCCCGAGTCGAAGTTGTCACCCTGGGCGACGTGCGGCGGGCGAAGCTCTACTACCTGCGCGACCGGATCGGCAAAGCGGCGAAGATCAAAGAGAAGCGCGTCGCTCACTGAGCTGTCCGGGCCGGTCCGATTGGCGTGAGCCCGAGGTGGCTTAACCTGAGGGCCAAACAGGCCCTACCATGCTGATATGAGGGTGTTTTGGGCGAGCGTCGAGGAGGAGTTCTATGAGCGCTGAGGACCTCGAGCGTTACGAGACCGAGATCGAGCTGGCGCTCTTTCAGGAGTACCGGGCCGTCCTGCCGATGTTCCGCTACGTGGTAGAGACCGAGCGGCGCTTCTACTTGGCGAACGACGTCCATATGGAAGCCCACGGCGAGGCTCCCCGCACTTACTTCGAGGTAAAGCTCGCCGACGCCTGGGTGTGGGACATGTACCGCCCGGCGCGCTTCGTTTCGAGCGTGAGGGTCGTCACGTTCAAGGACGTGAACGTCGAGGAGCTTCCCGACAAAGAGATCTAGTCCTTACGGTCACCAGAGCCTGAAACCATTGGCAGGGTGACGGGGTCTGTTGTGGGCAAAGCCGGCGGCTCCGCCAGAGGGGCGCTCGGCAAGGCGGGCGAGGACTCGGCGGTGGCGTGGTACGAGGCCCGCGGTTACGAAGTACTGGCCCGCAACTGGTCCTGCCGGGACGGCGAGCTGGACATCGTCCTGAGGCACGGCCGGCTACACGTCTTTTGCGAGGTGAAGGCACGTTCTTCGGGTGCGTTCGGGCTGCCGGCTGAAGCCGTCGGGCCGCTCAAGCAGGCCCGGGTCCGCCGCCTCGCAGCGTTGTGGTTCGCCGAGCTCTCTCGGTCCGCTCTGTTGCCGACCAGCGGGGCGGAGGTGGCCGGGCCGCGGGCGGGTCGGGCGGGTCGGGCGGGTCCGGGCGCCCGCCCCGGCGGGCCTGTGCGTTTCGACGTGGCAAGCGTGCTGGACGGTGAGGTGACAGTCATCGAGGGCGCCTTCTAGCCGACGCAATCGAGCGTAAATGGTCCCAGCCCTCTTCGCCGGGGGCGCGCCTGGCGGACTTTTGTGCGGTGGCATCGCGCTTGGTCCACCTATATTCGTTTTCCGCATAAAAGTGGCCACAACAGTGCTGCGGCAGCCGCCCGAAAGCACGGGTGCGGGCGGTGCGACGCGCTGCTGCCATTCAGCGGATGCCGCGGCCGCTGCCGTCGGCGCAGGGCCTTAGTTGCCCGGGCGCCGCCGCTCTCTTAGTAGCCAGCAGGAGGTATGCCAGTGACGGCGCAGGTCAGGCGCATCGCGGGGCACCACGACCACGTGGCCCGTGCCTATGGTGACTACCTGCTGGCAGCCTGGGCAGATGTAGGCTTTGCGCGCCTGGGTGGGATGGATTCCGCCGGACATCGAGGCCGAGCGCTTCGCCGGTGGCGGCCAGGTCGGCGATCTCCTGCAGCTGTTCCAACTTGAGCGGCGAACGCTCGGGCTTCTGGCGCCGCCCACGACGTCTTGGGGCAGGGCGGGTCACGCCAGACAAGTTAGCCACTCCCGCTCCGGCCCACCGGAACGGTCACCGGCGCCTGTTAACGTGCCATTTGCTCGTGGCCGGCAGCCGGCCTCTCCGCAGGTGCGGTCCCAGACCATCCAGGGGGTGCCCAATGTTGGCCACGGTCTCTTCAGCCACGCTCGTAGGTGTGGACGGTCATCCCGTGTCGGTTGAGGTTCATGCGAGCAACGGGTTACCAGGTTTCCGTGTCGTAGGCCTTCCCGACGCTTCCTGCCGAGAGTCGCGGGACCGGGTGCGCGCCGCCATCCTTTCGAGCGGGCTCCGGTGGCCGCAACAGCGGGTGACCGTCAACTTGGCCCCGTCGGGAGTGCGAAAGGCCGGCTCAGGCCTGGATTCGGCTATGGCTCTGGGCGTGCTGGCCGCGGACGGGCAGTTGTCTGCAAGCGCGTTTGACGGCTTGGCTTTCGTCGGCGAGCTTGGCCTCGATGGGTCCCTCCGCCGGGTCCCGGGCATCCTCCCGCTGGCGGCTGCCGTTGGCGAGGCATATGTCGTGGTGCCACCCGCGTGCGCCCGCGAAGCCTGTTTGGTCCGGCAGGCCACCGTGCGGACGGCTGTCAGCCTGAAGGTCCTCGTGGAGGTCCTGCGAGGTGGGAGGGGGTGGCCGGAGCTGCCACCGCCTAACGCTGCGTTCGAAGAAGCACGCTCACCCGACCTGTCGGAGGTCCGCGGTCAGGCCTTCGCCCGGCAGGCGCTCGAAGTTGCAGCGGCAGGCGGGCACCACCTGTTGATGGTGGGCCCAGCAGGCTCGGGCAAGACGATGTTGGCGACCCGCTTGCCCGGGCTCCTGCCTGCGCTCTCGCCCGATGAAGCTCTGGAGGTTGCGAAGGTCCACTCGGCCGCGGGCATCGAGCTCGCAAGCGTCGGCCTGTCGCTCCGGCCGCCTTTCAGGTCGCCCCACCACAGCGCCTCGGCCGTGTCCCTCATAGGTGGGGGCGGCGCAAGGATCCGGCCCGGCGAGATCAGCTGCGCGAACCGTGGTGTGCTGTTCCTTGACGAACTGGCGGAGTTCCCGGCGCCGGTGCTCGACAATCTCCGCCAACCGCTCGAAGAAGGGCGCGTCGTCGTGTGCCGCGCGAAGCGCGGCGGTGGCCTTCCCGGCTCGCTTCATGCTCGTCGCAGCGATGAACGCTTGCCGTTGCGGCGCCGACGGTTCTCCGGGCTCGTGCCGGTGTGCCGAAAGCTCGCGGGCTCGCTATGTCGGTCGCATCTCCGGGCCGCTCCTCGACCGGTTCGACCTCAGGGTTAGGGTGCGCCGTCCCGACGTGGAGGACCTGCTCAGCCCCAACGGCAGCGGGGCGGTCCGAACGGCTAGCGAGCCATCGTCCGTGGTCGCCGCTCGAGTTGCCACCGCTCGGCGTGCGGCGCAGGAGAGGGGTGTGCGTTCCAATGCCGAACTTCCATCTTGGAGCCTCGACAAGCTGGCAGCGCTGAGCCCGACGGGGAGGCGGCTACTCGAACGGCGCCTGCGGGATGGCCAGCTGTCTGCGCGAGGCCTCGACAGGGTGAGGCGCGTTGCTCTGACGGTTTCGGACCTCGCAGGAAGAAAGGGGCCTCTCAGCGGGGAGGACGTCCTGCTTGCGCTGGCCCTGCGGGCTCCCGGCGCGCTCGGCGTCGAGACAGCCGGCCGCGCGGGTGACCAGACGTCTGCGCTCGAGGTAGCTCGCTGATGAGCACTCCGATGGGGGCGCGAGTGACCCCGCTACCAGGCGCCGACCAGGAGACGCCGCCGGCTGGTTACGCGGCCGCATTGGCCTGCTTGCCGGCAGTAGGGCCGGGCTGGCTCGTCGACGTCCTTGCCCAGCACTCGCCAAAGGCAGCTTGGGAGCTGGTCCGCTCGGGTGCGCTTCGCCGGCCGGCGAGGAGCCGTCTCTCGCCCCGAGGGCCGGACTGGTCTGAGGCTGCACGCCGTCTGGATGTCGCGTCGCTATGGGCCTACTGCCAGCAGCGAGGTATCGCGGTCACATGGCCCGGGGCCTCGGGATACCCCGGTACGCTGCGCTCAGGCCCGGCACCGGCCGGGGTGCTGTTCTCGCGCGGCAGCGTCGGGCTGCTTGAGGGGCGCCCCTGTGTCGCACTGATCGGCACGCGGAGGTGCACACCCGAAGGCAGGGAGGTCGCTTACCAGCTCGGTTATGACCTTTGCGCCGCAGGCGTCGTTGTCGTGTCGGGGCTGGCGCTCGGCATCGACGGCGCCGCGCATGCCGGAGCGATGGCAGCAGTTCGCGACGCCGAGACGGGCGGGGGCCCCGGCCCGGGCGCTGCCGGTTCGACCGTGGGAGTTGCCGCAAGCGGGGTCGATGTCGTCTACCCGCGCCAACACGCCGCGCTCTGGGGCGAAGTCGCCCGGCTCGGGGCAATCGTGTCGGAGACACCGCCGGGGTCACCCGCGCAGGCATGGCGGTTCCCGTCACGCAACCGCATCATTGCCGGGTTAGCGCAAATGGTGGTGGTCGTGGAATGCCACGCGAGTGGGGGCTCCTGGCACACAGTGGAGTCGGCCGTCCGGCGTGGGATAGAGGTCGGCGCGGTCCCCGGTTGGGTCCAAAGCCCTGCCTCGGTCGGTACCAACACACTGTTGCACGAGGGCGCCACGCCGGTTCGCGGTGCCCAGGATGTCCTTGACGCCCTGGGTATTTTCGACGGCACGGGACAGCCAGGTCGGCGACGCGGGCAGCGCCCCGAGCCGGGGCGCAGCGCAGCTGCAGCGAGCCCACGTCCTGGGCAGGGCAAAGTGAGCCAGGGCACGGGGCAGGCCAAGGCGACCGAGATGGGGACGGCTCTGGGCGCCGGAGGAGGGCCTGATGCCAGAGTGGCTGTGGCGCGCGGCGCCGAGCCGCGGGGGCCCCTCGACGACAGAGTCCTCGCCGCGGTGAGCGGGCGCCCGCTCTGCCTCGAGGAGATCGTGGAGCGCAGTGGCTTGCCGGTAACCGCTGTCGTTGTTGCGCTGGAGCGCCTCGAAGAGCAGGGTGCACTCCGGGGAGAAGCCGGTTGGTGGGCGCGGGCACCCCGGCCCACGACCTGATCCCGATCAGTGCCACTACTGCGGACTTCCTCGCGCGCACGGCCCCCTAAGCGCTGACACCGGACCTCCATGCGCCGTGAAGCTGCGTGCCCGCCTGCTGCGCGGCATTATTGTTGAGCATGAAAGCCCTGATAGGACGCCGCCGCCCGGAGGACAGGGGAACGGGTGTGTCGCGGGCGCTTCGCTTGCTGGCGGTCGGCCTCGGTCTCGCGGTCGTCTTGGCGTTCCCGAGCGGGGCGCAAGCTTGAGCGCCGCATGATCGAGGGCAGGCCGTCGGAGACGGCGCAGAGGGTTGCCGCCCACCGCCTTGCCTTTGAGCGCGTGGCGACAAAGTACGGCAACCCCGCTGCGGACATGGCCCTGGCAACCGATGTCGCGGGTTGGCCGCAGCATGGGATGTCCGCAGGAAGGATGCATGATTACCTTCGAGCGCGTACCGCCTTTTTCGACCGCGTCGTCGTGGGCGCGCTCGAAGGAGGTTTCACGCAGGTGGTGATCGGTGCCGCCGGTTATGACGGCCGAGCTCTCAGGTACGCAAAACCGGGCGTCACATGGTTCGAAGTGGACCTTGCCTCAACGCAGCAGGACAAGCTCGCACGCCTTCGCCGGCTCGAGATCGCAACAGGGCACGTGCGCTTCGTCGAAGCAGATTTTGCGTCCGACCCAGTGGCGGAGCGGTTGCTGACCGCGGGACTGAGCCCTTCCACCTCATGCCTGTTCTTGCTGGAGGGAGTTGCTGTTTACCTCGAACCGGGCATTGTGGAGCGAGCCCTGCGCCAGTTCCGTAAGGCGGCCGGCCCGGACAGCCTCCTGGCGATCAGCATGTCAATCGAAAGCGAGGCTCACGACCCGGAGGCGAGGTCCAGGTTCCGGGAGGCTGTGGCTGCCATGGGGGAGCCCGCGCGGTCGACCATGGAACTCGCGGCGGCCGTTGAGCTCCTCGCTAGCACTGGCTGGAAGGAGCCCGCCGAGACTGACGCAACCGACGGCTCCGACGGCGAAGACAGCGACGAAGCGATGGCCCGGCAGCAGAGGCGTCGATCGGTGGGCCTTCTCATAGCGAAAACTGCGCCGGGCCCGGCGCCAGGTTCGTGAAGGGAGCTTTGGGTGACGGGAGCTTTAGTGATTACTGAAGATGAAGAGGGCTTCGCGCTGTTCGGCACCCCGATCGGGTGTTGCGCCATAGCTTGGGGGCCCGGCGGGATCGGGGCATTGGAGCTACCGGAGGAAACAGAGGCCGAGACGCGTGAGCGGGTGTGCTTGCGTGCCCCGGGAGCGAGCGAGACGGCGCCGCCGCCAGAGGTCCAGGTCGTGATCGACGCTGTTATCGACCAGCTGGCCGGCAAGGACTGTGACCTCGGCTGGGTGCGCCTGGACATGGAAGGCTTGCCGCCTTTCCATAAGAGGGTCTACGAGGTTGCCCGGACGATCCCGGGAGGGGCGACACTTACCTACGGAGAGGTCGCCAGGCGTATGGGGGCGCCGCGGGCGGCTCGCGCCGTTGGCCAAGCCCTCGGGCGTAACCCGTTCCCAGTTGTCGTGCCCTGCCACAGGGTGGTGGCGGCCGGCGGCAGGCTCGGAGGTTTCTCGGCGCACGGGGGGACCTCGACCAAGGAGCGACTGCTGGCCATCGAGGGCTGGCAGTGACGGCGGCGGGCACGGCCCGCGAGGAAAGTGCCTGGCCCGGTGCCCGGGCGGCGATGCGGCACCTGAGGTCCGCCGACCCGGTGCTCGGCAAGCTGATCGACAGTGTCGGGCCCTGCGACCTGGAATTCCGCGTTGTCCCGGACACCTTCGCCGCGTTGGCGCGCTCGGTCGTGTACCAGCAGCTGAGCGGCAAGGCAGCATCGGCAATATTCGCCCGTTTGTGTTCGCTTGGCTCCGCCCCTGACGCGAAGGGCGAGGAGTGCCCGACGCCGGAGGTGATCCTGGCCAGCCCCGCGGGATCGCTGCGTGCGGTCGGCATGTCGGCTGCCAAAGAGCGCTCGCTGCGGGACATGGCGCAACGTTCGATGAATGGAAAGCTCCCGGCCATGGCCGACTTCGCTGCAATGGACGACGAAGCCGTCATCGCCGAGTTGGGCCAGGTCCGAGGCGTCGGGCGCTGGACGGCCGAGATGTTCCTGATTTTCAGCCTGGGCCGGCCAGACGTGCTTTCGGGCGGTGACCAGGGCCTCCGGCGGGGGTTCCAGCTCGCGTTCGACATGGCCGATCTGCCTACTCCGCAGGAGCTGTTGGACCACGGCAAGCGATGGGCGCCCTATAGGTCAGTAGCGAGCTGGTACCTGTGGCGCTCGGCTGAGCGTAAAAAATAGCGGCCCCGCGAAACCTCAGTCCGCGCCGAAGTCGGCGCCCGTCGACGGGGGCACGTCGATGCCGAAGGCGGTGAGGCCCTTTTCGAGGCGCTTTATGACGACTTCCAGGACTCTCACCCGGGCATAGTTCTTATTCTCGGCCCCCACCACTTCCCAGGGAGCGGCCGGGTGGTCGGTGCGCTCGAGCATCTCTTCTACCGCCTGGACATAGGCGGGGCGCTTGTCCCGGTTGCGCCAATCCTCATCGGTGAGCTTCCAGCTCCGCAGCGGGTCGTCCCGCCGCCTTTCGAAGCGCGCTAGTTGCTCCTTGGCGGAAATGTGAAGCCAGAACTTGACCAGGGTCATGCCCTCAGCCGCAAAGCTTTTTTCGAAGCCCGTGATCTCTCCGTATGCTCGCTTCCATTCGGCCTTGGTTGCGAAGCACTCGACGCGCTCCACGAGCACCCGGCCATACCAGGAGCGGTCGAAAACAGCCATGCCTCCGTTGCCGGGGAGGTTGGGGGAGAAGCGCCAAAGGAAATGGTGGCGCTTTTCCCGGGGGGTCGGCGCTGCGTACGACTCGACGCGGACGTGGCGGGGGTCGAGCCCGGACACCAGACGCTTGATGGCGCCCCCTTTGCCGGACGCGTCCCAGCCCTCGAACACGACCGCCAGTGCCGGGCCTAGCCGGCCGTCGCCGATCAGGCCGCCGGCGATGAGGCGGAGATGGAGGAGCCGGTGTTGCAGCGCGACGAGGCGCTGTTCGCTGTCTGCGCGTGACAGCTTGAGCGAGAGGTCGACCTGGTCCAGCCTGCCCATTACCCGTGGAAGGCTACCTGGTGTCGAGCGTGCGGCGGAGCCAGTCCTCGACTCCCGCGATATGGATCGTTGACCAAATGCTGGCTAGTTGGGCGTCGTGGGCGCGGATCGCCTCGAATATCGCCCGGTGCTCGTAAAGGGTCCTCTCTAGTGCGCCCTCCTGGGTGATGCCGCGCCACACCCGCGCACGCTGGGTAGAGCCGGAGAGGCTGTCGATGATCGAGGCGAGCACTGAGTTGCCGGAGGCCGACGCGATGGCCGCGTGAAATTGCACATCGCCGGCCACCAGCTCTGCCACCGGGGAGTGGACCGTCACTAGGTCGAGGATTTTCTCGAGTTCGGCCAATGCATCGTTACTTATCTCGGTGGCCGCGCGTGCGCACGCCGCCGGCTCGAGGATCCTACGGACTTCGAGCAGTTCGAGCACCGACGAGTCGTGCTGGAACTCGACGATAAAGCTGAGTGTGTCGACGAGGGACTCGGCAGACAGGTCGGAGACGTAGGTACCATCGCCCTGGCGGACGTCGAGGATCCGCACGAGCGACAGAGCGCGTACAGCTTCTCGCAACGAGCTTCGGGACAACCCGAGGCTGGCGGCCAGGTCGGGTTCGCGCGGTAGCCGCTGGCCAGGCCGCAGCTCGCCAGAGCTGATCATGACCTTGAGCTTCTCGATGGCTTTGTCCGTTACTGCCACCACTGGAGTCCCTCCATATGGGGGTGCAATCATCGGATGATTAGTCCCTATAGGCGAGTATGTCACAACTCCTGGACCTGGGGGTCCCGAGAACCTCGGCGCGACCTGGGGCTACTTGACACGAGCTGCCCTGGGCGTAATACTGCGTAGACATCGGATAAATGGGGGAGCTAACGATCTACAGAAGGCAAGCCAACGTCATGGGAGGCCAGGCCAGCCTGCAGAGATACATCGGACCACCAGGTCGAAGTCTTACAGCGTGTCCGGGTATTGAAGCCGCCTTGCCTCAAGGCCTGGTCCCAAGGGTGGGCGCAGGCGGGAGCCGGGGCGATATGTGGGGTAACTACGACGGCTGGTCCGACGTCTTCTGTCGCGCTTTGGGGCCAACCACATCCACGCCGTGCCCGGTGACATCACCGGCGAGCCGGCTGCAGTATGCCGGTTCTTGGACATCGACCTAGAGCGGCTGGACGCCTGACCCGAGGAGGTGATCAATAGGCGCAAAGTTTGGCCTGCTAATTCAAAATCAGGTAGGCAACGCATAAAGCTTTGGAAACTTGGGCGTGAGCCCGAGGTGGGGGAAAGCCCCATAAACCGCTGATACGAAAGAATTGGGAGGGACTAATGAAACCTGGCCTTAAGAAAGCCATGAGCCTGCTGGTAGCGGTTGGGCTCGCCGCACCCTTGCTGTCCGTGAGCACCGGCGTCATGACGGCCAGCGCCGCGCCGATCAAGATCGGCATCGCCCTGACCTATAACAACACCCCCTTCTGGTCCGCTTATATAAGCTATGAGCAGCAGTTCGCCAAGCAGTACGGCGTCAAGCTCATCGGCCCATTGATTTGCTGCGATACGTACGGCTCTGACGCTCCCCTGCAGAACCAACAGGTCAAGGACCTCGTCAACGAGGGTGCCCAAGCCATCATCCTGAACCCTGAGGACGCCTCAGCCATGGGCCCCGGGCTCGCATATGCCGCCGCGCACCACGTCAAAGTGGTCTCGGTCGACACGATCCTTGGTGCGGGCAGTGACTACATCGTCGTGCGTGCGTCCAACCTCTTCTACGGCTACGACGCTTGCGCTTACATCGCGTCCAAGGTGAAGTCGGGGTACGTCCTCGAGAACGAGGGTGACCTCACATCCTCCAACGGTGCGGACCGCAAAACCGGCTTCGACGACTGCATGGCCAAGCTCGACCCGACCGTGCACATCCTGCATGACCCGACTCTCTGGAGCCCGACCACGGAGGTTACCGATGCGCAGGACGCCATCAATGCCTACGGCCACAATCTCAAGGCGATCTCTGAACCCGCCAGCGGCGGCGACCCGGGGATAATCAAGTACCTCGCTGCGAAGGGCTACGGCCCCATCGGCAGCAGCAAGGACCACGTGATCCTCATCTCCAATGACGGCGTCGCCTACGAGCAGTGCTACGTCGCCGATGGTTGGATGGATGCCGAGAACTCGCAGCCGGCCAACCTGTACGCCGAGGGCGCCGTCAAGTACGCCAAGGACGCCGCCGACGGCGTCGTCCTCAAGGTCGGGATGCCCGGTTTGAGCAGCGCCAAATTGGGCAAGACCAGCTACAAAGGCGACGTCCAACTGGCCGACCCGCTCGTCGCCCCCTTTGTCACCCGGACCGCGCTCACGTTGACAGGGCCCGGCACCGACGGGCAGCCGACCAGGTTCACGAGCACACCGGTCTCCAACCCAAATCTCTGGGGCAACGTCTACGGCAAGGCCCATGGTGGGGTTTGCGCAACGGCGACCCTCTGACCCCTTAAAGGAATTGCCCCGTCGCCTCCTGCCCTTCCCTCTGAGCGAGGGGCAGGGGCGGCACGAACTACCCTTTTATGGAAATCCAGACAGCTACGAAATAGGTACAGCAAAGGTTGGTTTATCGGCTCCCCGGGCCGGGGTAGATCCGGCCCGGGGAGCCGAGTGAGCAACGCCAAGCAAGGCCGCCAATTAGCGGAGGACGATAGTCGTGGTCGCCGGTTCTGAAGCAGTACCAATGACAGACGGGCGTGTGCCCGCCGCTGAAGCCATCGGCATCTCGAAGCAGTTCGGCAGCACTGTAGCCTTGCGGAAGGTAAGCGTATCCTTGCAGTCGGGGCGCTGCCTTGGGTTGGTCGGCCGCAACGGGGCAGGCAAGTCGACACTCGTCTCGATCATGTCGGGCATCTATGGGGCTGACAGAGGGCAGGTGCGCTTCGAAGGGCGACCAGCGCCGGCCCTGGGCGACGTGGAGGCCTGGGGCCACAAGATCTCGGCCGTTTACCAGCATTCGATGGTTGTGCCGAAGCTGACGGTGGCCGAGAACGTCTTCCTCAACACCCAACCGGCGCGTTCGGGTTTCCTCGACTGGAAAACGATGCGAGCTGAAGCCAGACGGGTGTTGGCGGAATGGGGTTTCGGGGACGTCGATGCCAATGCTCTCTGTTCGACCCTTACGGTCGAGCAACGCCAGCTAGTAGAGATCGCAAGGGCACTGGCGGCCGGGCGGCGCTGCCTGCTTCTGGACGAACCGACCTCTGCTCTGGAGCGGGCAGATATCCAGCGGCTCTTCGAGCGGGTCAGGTCGATGGTGGCCAACGGGGTGGCCGTCCTCTATATATCTCACCACTTGGAGGAAGTCTTCGAAGTTTGCGACGACGTCGCCGTCCTGCGTGATGGCGAGCTCGTGATGTCGCGGCCGACGGCGGGGCTTTCTAAGGACGACCTTGTCGCCGCCATGGTCGGCCCTCACGCAGCGACGATCGCCGGCATTGAGCGCCCAGGCGCGAAAGACAATGGTCAAATAGCAGATCATGGCAAGCCGTGCCTGGTGGTCGAGCACCTCTCGGCAAGTTCCCCACGGGGCGCTGTGCGCGACGTGTCGTTCGAAGTACGCCACGGGGAGCGGGTCGCCCTCCTTGGTTCCCTCGGCGCTGGAGTGGCCACTCTTGCCCGGGCAGTAGCGGGCTGCGAGACCTGGAGCTCAGGCAGGATCGAAGTCGAGGGCGCCCCAATTGTGCCCATGCGGCGCGACAAAGCGCTCAAGGCGGGGGTCGGGTACGTACCAGAAGACCGCCGCGCCGAAGGTTTCATCCGTCTTTTGGGGGTTGGGGAAAACGCCACGATGTCAATTGTGGACCGCCTGGCCAACCGCATTGGCGCGATCATACCCAGGCGAAGGGATGCCGCTGCCCGCCCGCTAGCCGGACGGCTCTCGATCGTCTCGGCCGGTATGTCGCAGCCGGTAGGGGAGCTTTCCGGCGGCAACCAACAGAAAGTGACAGTGGCCCGAGCAGTGGCTATCGCACCCAAGCTCGTGGTCGCAATGACCCCCACCCGGGGGGTTGACGTCGCTTCGAAGGCCGTTTTACTGGCGACGCTTTCCTCCTTGGCCACAGACGACGCAGCGGCCGTCATGATAGCCACCGATGACCTCGACGACCTGGTCATCTGCGACCGTGTTGTGGTGCTGAGACGTGGGGAAGTCGTCGCCGAGTTCACCGAGCCACCCTTTGACAGAGAACAGCTCATTACAGCAATTGAAGGCCTCGTGCCGAGTGGGAGCGTGCCAGCATGACGCAAGTCAGCAGTGACGACGAAAGGACTGCCCTGACGCAGGCAACGGGTCAGGAAGCCGGGAGCCGAGCAGTAGCCGAGGCGCAACTTCAGCAGATCAGTCGCCAGGCTCGAGCTTTATCCCTGCTGCGGGAGGTGAGCCTTCTCCCCGCGCTGGTCTTGCTGATCGTCATAGGCGCCATAGTCAGCCCTGTCTTTTTCACCTCCGCCAATTTATGGGGGATCGGCCAGCAAGCCTCCTCCCTCGCTGTTATCACCGTGGGCGAGGCGCTCGTCCTGATGATCGCCAGCATGGACCTGTCTCTCGGCGGTACTTATGGCTTTGCCCCGATGGTGGCAGCCTGGTTGGTTGTGCCGGCGGCAGACTTTGGGGCCGGCCTCAAGCTTAATGCGTACCTCGGCTTCATCGTGGTCCTGCTGCTAGGCGCCGGTGTCGGATTGGTCAACGGTCTCCTGATCGTAAAGGCGCGTCTCAACGCCTTCATCATCACCCTCGGGATGTTGATCCTCTTGGCAGGTTGCCAAGACGGCGTCGTCAAAGGGCAAACGATCTCCGCCTTGCCCACTGCCCTGTGGTACCTCGGGTTCCAGTTCTGGTGCCGGTCCCCGTGTCGCTGGTGGCCTCGGTGATCGTACTTGTAATCGTCGGCTTGTTCCTGCGTTACCATCGCGCCGGGAGGGCCATCTTTGCCGTAGGTGGTAACCCTGAGGCGGCTCGTGCTGCTGGTATCAACGTCGACCGAGTCAAGATCGGCGTCTACATGGGCGCCGGCGTGCTCGCCGGCCTGGGCGGTCTCATGGAGATGGGACGTGTCCAAGCAATCACAGCCGACCAAGGGTACGGAGAAGGGATCATCTTCGTTGTCTTCGCCTCTGCCGTCATCGGCGGTGTAAGCCTCCAAGGTGGCAGGGGCAACATGGTGGGTGTCGCCACCGGTGTGGCGCTCCTTTCGGTGGTCCAGAACATCCTAGACCTGGCAAACGTCAACAACTATTGGGTAGAGGCGGTCGACGGTTTGGTGATCCTCGTCGCCTTGGCTGTCGCCCGGGTCATCGGCGGCAAGACCTCCCAAGGTTGAGCGATGACTGAAAGGTTCGACCATTTCGACGTGAGCGACGTCCGGTTCCCGACCTCGCGGTCGCTAGACGGCTCAGACGCCATGAACCCCGATCCTGATTATTCAGCTGCCTACTTGGTACTGCGTACCTCAACGGGGGAATCCGGCAACGGCTTCGTATTCACGATCGGCCGCGGCAACGAGGTGGCTGTCGCGGCGATCCGCGCCGTGGAACACCTTGTCTACGACCTGGACGTTGACGAAGTCCTTTCCGACATGGGCGGCTTCTGGCGTCGGCTGACCCACGACAGCCAGTTGCGTTGGCTGGGCCCCGAAAAAGGCGTCATGCACATGGGCATCGGTGCGGTTGTCAACGCGGTGTGGGACCTGTACGCCAAAAGGCAGGGCCGGCCGCTTTGGAAGGTCCTCGCGGACCTCACACCCAACGAGATCGTCGAGCTGATCGACTTTCGCTACCTCACCGATGTCCTCCCGTCAGAAGAAGCCCTGGACCTGCTGACGCGAGCATTGCCAAGAAAACATGAACGGGAGCAACGGTTGTTGAGCGAGGGTTACCCGGCCTACAACACCTCCGCTGGCTGGCTGGGGTACTCAGACGACAAGGTCCTCGAGCTGGTGAGGGGCGCACTTGCAGACGGTTTCACCCATATCAAGCTAAAGGTGGGCACAGACATCGACGACGACGTGCGGCGGGTCAGGCTGGTGCGTGAGGCAGTCGGCCCGGACATCAAGCTGTCGGTGGACGCAAACCAGCGGTGGGACGTCGGCGAGGCGATCGCCAACGTGGGCCGCTTGTCGCCGTTCGGCCTGAACTGGGTCGAGGAACCTACGAGCCCCGACGACATACTTGGCCACGTTGCCATCTCGCGTGCGGTGGCGCCCGTCCAGGTGGCGACCGGTGAGCACGTCGCCAACCGGGTGATGTTCAAGCAGCTGCTGGCAAGCAGCGCGATCGACGTTTGCCAGATCGACGCCTGCAGGGTCGCAGGAGTCAACGAGAACCTGGCCATCATTCTCCTGGCGGCGAAGTTCGGAGTGCCGGTCTGCCCTCACGCCGGGGGGGTGGGGCTGTGCGAGATAGTGCAGCACTTGTCTATGTTCGACTTTGTGGCCGTAAGCGGGAGTACCGATGGGCGCTGGATCGAGTTTGTGGACCACTTGCATGAGCATTTCGTCGACCCGGTGCGGGTCGTGAACGCTCGCTACCTTGCGCCGGCGAGGCCAGGAGCCGGCGCCGAGATGAGGCCGGAGTCGGTGAAAGACTTCGAGTACCCCGGCGGCCCGGTCTGGCAGAGCCTGTCCGATGCTGCCGGCCAGAGAGGGAGGAACTGACGTGGGTCGCTACGACGGAAAACGAGCCCTGGTTACCGGGGGCGCGTCAGGCATCGGGCTCGGTACCGCCGAGCTGCTTGCCGCCGAGGGCGCGAGGGTCGCCGTGCTCGACCGGGAGGTCCCCTCCGCGGCGCCCGGCGGTTTGGAGTACTTCGCTGCCGACGTCACTGACGACGCGGCTGTGCGCGAAGCGGTATCGCGAGCTCTCGCAGTGCTGGGTGGCCTCGAGGTCCTGGTCAACTGCGCGGGCATCGGCGCGCAGGGCCGAGTTGAGGACAACGATGACGCCGAGTGGCACCACGTCTTCGACGTCAACGTCGTCGGCATGGTGCGCGTGACCCGGGCATGCCTGCCGGCGCTCCGCGCGTCCGCACCTGGGGCCATAGTCAATGTCGCTTCTATCGCGGCGTTGACCGGTCTCCCCGAGCGCGCCCTTTACGGGGCCACCAAGGGCGCCGTGCTGTCGCTCACCCTGGCAATGGCTGCCGACCTGCTGCGCGACGGCATCCGCGTCAACGCTGTGAGCCCGGGCACCACCGACACCCCGTGGATCGGCGGGCTTTTGGACCGTGCGCAGGACCCCGAAGCAGAACGTGCCGCGCTCGGCCGCCAGGCAACCGCACGGGAGGTTGGTCTCGGTGCCCGAAGTGGCGGACGCGATCGCCTACCTGGCATCCCCGATGGCGAGTTCCACGACGGGTATGTGGCTCCACGTCGACGGCGGGATGGCGAACCTTCGCCTTCGGCCCCAGCGTTGAGCATGCGACGGGTCGCGTCAGTCATCCGGCTCCGACCGGAAAAGGAAGAGGAGTACAGCCGCATTCACGCTTCGGTATGGCCAGGAGTGCTCGAGGCGCTGCGGAAGGCGAATATCACCAACTACTCGATCTTTCTCCGCGACGGGCAGTTGTTCAGCTATCTCGAGTACACCGGCGACGATTACGAGGCCGACATGGCAGGCATCGCAGCGGACCAGACCACCCAGAGCTGGTGGCTGCTCACGGGGCCCTGCCAGGAGCCGGTCGCCTCGGCCGCCCCCGGGGAGTGGTGGGCTCCAGCCAAAGAGGTCTTCCACCTCGATTGATGTGCCTTTAGAGATGCCCGTTTCTGATAGCACTCCAGCGTTGACCCTCGCCGAGCGCGTGGACGCGCACCAGCATTTCTGGGACCTCAACGTCCGGGACCAGCCCTGGACCAATGGGCTCCCGCTGCTGCGCCGCTCCTTCGACGTTGCAGGCCTGCGCCCCCACCTGGTTGCCCACCGGATCGACCTGACTGTCGTTGTCCAGACCATCTGCGTCGCCGAGGAGACGCCGGAACTGCTGGCCTTGGCGGCCAAAGAGCCTTCCATCGGCGGGGTCGTCGGTTGGGTCGACCTCTGCACGCCCGGAGTTGAGGACCGAATTGCTTACCTGCGGGAGCTCCCCGGCGGCGATCGCCTTGTCGGTATCCGCCACCAGGTCCAGGAAGAGCCTGACCCGCGCTGGCTCTGCCGGCCGGACGTGCGGCGGGGGCTACAGGCCGTTGCGGCCGCCGGGCTGGTGTACGACCTAGTGGTGCGGCATCACCAGCTTCCTGCCGTCATTGAGACTGCCAGCGCCCTTGAAGACGTTCCATTCATCCTCGACCACGCGGGCAAACCGCCTATCGCGAGCGGAGCGATCAGCGCGTGGCGCGAAGACGTTACCTCACTGGCGCGCCTCCCCAACGTGGCGGTCAAGTTGTCGGGCATGGTCACCGAGGCGGAGCACAACGGCTGGACCGTTGAGCAGTTGCGGCCTTACGGGGACGTGGTCCTCGAGACGTTTGGTGCCAGTCGCACAATGTGGGGTTCGGATTGGCCCGTGTGCCTGCTAGCGGCGAGCTACGACGATGTGATGAGGTCGGCCGAGCAGCTAACGGCGTCGCTGTCGGCTCCAGAGCTCGCCGCGGTTTTCGGCGGCAGCGCCGTCTCCTGGTACGGGCTCGAAAAGGACCACGCGCTCGAAAAGCAGCAGGAAGCCTGAGGGGGAGCGAGTGAAGCACCGACGGGTGGGCCACACGCACCTCGAGCTGAGCGAGCTCGGCTTGGGGGCTGCGTCGATCGGGAACCTTTATACAGAGGTCGACGACGAGGTTGCCGCCGGCGCGGTGCGCGCAGCGTGGGAAGCGGGTGTGCGGTACTTCGACACCGCCCCCCACTACGGGCTGGGCCTGTCCGAGCGACGCTTGGGAGCCGCGTTGGCCGGTTTGCCGAGAGAGGAGTTCGTCGTGTCTACCAAGGTGGGCCGGCTGCTCGTTCCCAACCCGTCTCCCACCGGTTCGGACCTCGACAATGGCTTCGCGGTGCCGGACGAGCTGACCCGGGCCCGCGACTATTCACGCAATGGCGTGCTGCGCAGTCTGGAGGCCAGCTTGGACCGCCTAGGGCTGGACCGCGTCGACATTGTGTACGTTCACGACCCTGAAGAGCACCTGGACGAGGCCATAGCTGGCGCCCTCCCAGCGTTGGCCGAACTGCGAAATAGCGGCGTCGTGGGGGCAATCGGTGCCGGTATGAACTTCTGGGAGCCTCTGTTGCGGATTGTCAAGGAGAGCGACGTCGACCTGGTCATGCTCGCTGGTCGATGGACCTTGCTCGACCGTTCGGGCGGACCGCTGCTGGTCGAGTGCCTGGAGCGGGGTGTATCGGTGGTCGCAGCCGCAGTGTTCAACTCGGGGTTGCTGGCCCGGCCGTGGCCACCCGACGGTGCGCGGTTCAACTACGGCCCCGCCCCAGAAGAGGTCCTGGTGCGGGCTCGTGCCCTAGCGCGCGTATGCGAGGACCTCGGCACCACGCTGCCGGAGGCCGCCGCCTGTTTCGGGCTCCGCCACCCGGCTGTGACGTCGGTGGTTGTCGGCACGGGCTCGGCGGACCACGTCACGGCGGCCGCTCAGCGTGTAACCGCGGAGCTTCCCGACCGGACCTGGCAAGCCCTCGACGAGGTCGTTGCCGGCTGGACGCCAACCGGAGTTTGATACGGCATTGCGGAAAAAGACGAAAAACGCGCCAAAACCGAAACGAGGCGGGGCCTCGTAACGGCCGTCAGGGCAGGGAAAATGCTCGTCGGTGGCCGGGATTGTCCGCTTTTGGGCAGTTTGAGGATTACCCCTTTTGGGCAACTACACTCTGTCGCGGCACAAGGTCGGGCTGGCGGCTACCATTTACCACTGTGGGTTCTCCCGGCAGCACGCAAAGTGGGCATAAGGTGGTGGTCATGGATGGCCATCGCGGCGTGAGCCCCGGAGCAGGGAGTGCAGAGGGCGACGCAGTAGTCGAAGTCGTCGCGGACAAGGTAGCCCCGGCGTGGGTTCTCGCGGAATGGCTGATGTCCCTGACGGATCTGTCTCCTGCCAGCACTCGGGCGTATGACAACGGCGTCCGCTCGTTTATCACCTGGGCACAGCGAGCCGGGGCGGACGGCCCTGAAAAAGTAACGCGGCTGGTCTTGCGCAGGTACCTCGCGTACATGACGACCAGGCATTATGCCCGCCAGACGGTGGCGCAGAGGGCGTCGGCCCTGAGGCGTTACTTCGGCTGGCTGGGCCGAAAAGGCGTGCTTGCCAGCGACCCGACGATCAGCCTCTCGGCGCGCACGGGCGGATCGCGGCTGCCGCGACCGCTGTCGCGCTCGGAGCTGGAGGTCATCCTGGACAACCCGCCGGCCCGTGGTAGCGACGTCAGCGACGAGGTACGGCTCCGTGACGACGCAGCGCTCGAGCTGCTGTACGGGAGCGGCCTGCGCGTTAGCGAGCTGTGCGGCCTGTCAGTCGGGGACCTCGACCTGCGAGGGCGTTGGGCCACGGTCTGGGGAAAGGGCTCCAAACAGCGAAGGGTGCCCATTTCCGAAAGCGCGGCCCATGCCGCACGAAAGTGGGTCGACGAGGGCCGGCCGGCACTGGCCAGGGCGGAGTCGCCTGCGGAGGCTCTTTTCCTCAACGCGAGGGGGCATCGCCTGGGGCCCCGTGACGTGCGCCGTATACTTGACCGACGGTCACCGTCGCCCACGCACCCCCATGCTTTGCGACATAGTTTCGCGACTCATCTGCTGGACGGCGGCGCAGACCTTCGAGTTGTACAGGAGCTCTTAGGTCATTCAAGCGTGCGGACCACCCAGGTCTACACGCACGTGAGCAAAGAGCGCCTGCTCGCCGTATACGACACGACGCACCCGAGGGCCTGATGGAAACCGAAGAAGTCTTATTTTCAACTGACGAGCTCTGGGCCGACTACAAGAGCAGTGGCGCGCGAGAGTTGCGAGACAAGTTGATCGTGCGCTACTCACCGCTCGTCAAGTACGTCGCGGGCCGGGTATCGGTCGGCCTGCCTCACACGATCGAGCAGTGCGACCTGGTGAGCTACGGGATCTTCGGGCTCATCGACGCGATCGAGAAGTTCGACAATGAACGGGCGATCAAGTTTGAAACCTACGCCATAACCCGGATCAAAGGTGCCATCATCGACGAGCTGCGCAGCATCGACTGGGTGCCGCGGTCGGTGCGTGCAAAGGCGAGGGCGATCGAGAAGGCTTATGCCAAGCTCGAGGCGCAGCTGCTGCGGACGCCGAGCGACCTCGAGGTGGCCGCGGAGCTTGGCCTGACCGAGGACGAGCTCCAGGCGCAGTTCTCGCAGATCTCTTTCGTAGGCATCGTCGCTCTCGACGAGGTGCTATCCGGCGGCGACAGGGGCGAATCGACCACGCTCGGCGACACGCTGGCCGACCGCCACGACGGTCCAATGGCCGCGTTCGAGATCGAGGAGATGAAGCAGATCCTGGCCGGGGCGATCAACCGCCTGGGCGACCGGGAAAAGATCGTCCTGTCGCTGTACTACTACGAGGGTCTTACTCTTGCGGAGATCGGCCAGGTGCTCGGCGTCACCGAGAGCCGCGTGTGCCAGATCCACACCAAGGCCGTGCTGCAGCTGCGTGCTCGCATGCTCGTCGCCGACAAAGAGACAGCCTGACGCACCGCGTGTAGGCTGGGCCCCGGGCCTCCGCAAGTAGCGGCCCGACAAACCTACGCCCAGGGCGCCTCCACGGTCGCCGCTGGCCCCTGACCTAGGGGCTGCGCGGCGCTAGCGCCCGGGGGACAACAACCGATGGAGAGGAGTAGTAATGGCCGTCGTCACGATGAGGCAGCTTCTAGAGGCGGGAGTCCACTTCGGGCACCAGACGAGGCGCTGGAACCCGAAGATGAAGCGCTTTATTTTCGGAGAGCGCAACGGTATTTACATCATCGACCTGACTCAGACGCTGCACAGGGTCGATTTGGCTTATTCGTTTGTGCGGGACATGGTGGCCAACGGAGGCAGCGTCCTCTTCGTGGGCACGAAGAAGCAATCCCAGGATCCCATAGCGCGTGCGGCAGAGCTGTGCGGTATGCCGTATGTCAATGAACGTTGGCTTGGCGGGATGCTGACGAACTTCACAACTATCGCAGGCCGCGTAAAGAAAATGCAGGAGTACGAGCGCATGCGTTCGGCCGGCGACTTCGAAGCCATGCCGAAGAAAGAGGCGCTCATCTTGACAAGGGAGCTGGAAAAGCTCGAGCGCAACCTCGGCGGTATCCGGGATATGACGCGCCTACCTGACGCAGTGTTCATCATCGATATCAAAAAAGAGCACATCGCCGTATCGGAAGCCAACAAGATGGGTATCCCGATCGTCGCCGTCGTCGACACCAACTGCGACCCGGACCAGGTCCAGTTCCCGATCCCGGGCAACGACGACGCCATTCGCAGCGGCACGCTCATGTGCCGGGTGATCTCTGAGGCCGTCGCAGAGGGCCGTTTCGTGGCGTCCAAGCGGAGCGCCATGCTTTACGCCGTGCCCTCAATGCAAGCTGCGCCCGCGGCGGCGCCGGCAAGGCCCCGACCACCACGGCCAGAGCATGCGCACACCGACGCAGAGACAGTGGGTGCAGAGACAGGCATCGCAGGCACAGCCGATGCAGAGGGCGGGGGCAGCCGCCGGGGAGACAGCCGCCGGGGAGACAGCCGGTGTAGGTACGGTCGACTTACCTGCAGCTGAGGTAGGGACCGACGAGGTGGAAAGCCCCGCGCCTGACGACGCCGGAGGGCTTGGAACGTTGACGGCTGCAGCCACGGCCGCTGCAGCACCAGAGCAATAGAGTCAATAGAGTTAGGAGCGCGAACCATGGCAGAGTTCACCGCCAAGGACGTACAGGCCCTTCGCAACGTCACCGGGGCCGGGATGATGGACGCGAAGCGTGCATTGACTGAAGCAGACGGGGACACCCAGGGAGCTATGAAATGGCTTCGGGAACGTGGGCTCGGCAAAGCCGCCGAGCGAGCTGGACGGGAGACCCAGGAAGGTGCTGTCGCCGTTTCCTATGACAAAGAGGCGAACGCGATAGCGCTGGTCCAGCTCCGTTCAGAGACAGACTTCGGCGCCAAGAGCCCGGATTTTGTCAACCTCGTGAACGAGCTGGCCGCCCTTGTCGCCAGCGACGGCGAGGACGCGGTCCAGCAGCGCAAGGCTGCTATCGAGGACCTCAACATCGTCATCAAGGAAAACGTGCAGCTCGGAGAAGTTATCCGTTTCGAGGCCGCGCAGGGCAACCTCCTCGACTCCTACCTGCACGTGCAGAACGACCGCGGGGTCAACGGTGTGATCGTCGAACTGGCCGGCGGCAACCGGCAGCTCGCCCACGACATCGCCGTCCATATCGCCTTCGGGAAGCCGAAGTACCTGCGCCGAGAGGACGTCCCGGCCGAAGAAGTCGAGGCGGAGCGGACGACGTTAGAGGCCGAAACGCGCCGCGACGGCAAGCCCGAGGCGACCGTACCGAAGATCGTCGAAGGCAAGCTGGGTGGTTGGTTCAAGCGGGTGCCCGGGGGCGTGCTGCTGGAGCAGCCGTTCGCCAAGGACGACAGCAAGACCGTCGCGCAAACGCTGGGTGACGCACGGATCGTGCGCTACGCCCAGGTTGTGATCGGCGGTTGATGGGCCGGCCGGGAGCGCCTTGGAAGCGCGTCGTGTTGAAGGTCTCAGGCGAGGCCTTGGCAAGCGAGGCGGCCGACGAGGTCATCGACGGCCGCATTGTCGAACGTCTCGCCAAGGAGATAGCGGCCGGCCCGCACCGAATTCGGTAGCGAGATCGCTGTTGTGATCGGAGGCGGGAACATCTGGAGGGGTGCCACCGGCTCAGCGACGGGGATGGACAGGGCAACGGCCGACTACATGGGCATGTTGGCGACTGTGATCAACGCCCTGGCCCTCCGAGACGCCCTCGAGCGGGAGGGACAACCGACCCGCGTCCAGACAGCGATAGGCATGTCGGAGCTGGCGGAGCCCTACATCCGCCTGCGTGCGATAAGGCACCTCGAAAAGGGCCGGGTAGTGATCTTCGCCGCAGGGACTGGCAACCCGTTTTTCACCACCGACACCGCAGGCGCGCTCCGCGCCGTCGAGATCGGCGCGGAGGTGTTGTTGAAAGGCACTCATGGCGGAGTCGACGCCGTGTACACCGCTGACCCGCGCCTCGACCCGAAGGCGGAGCAGATCAGCGAAATCAGCTACGACGAGGTGATCGGTAAGGATCTGCGCGCCATGGACTTGACGGCTATCACGCTGTGCAGGGAGAACACTCTGCCGATCCTGTACTTCAGCATCATGGAGGAGGGGAACTTGCGTAGCGCGCTGGCGGGTGACCAGATAGGTACGCTTATCCACTGATGCCTGACACCCTTGTTGACGCGGCCATTGAGGATTGTAAAGACCGTATGGCTCGCGCGGTCGAGCACACCAAGAGCGAGTTCGCGAGTATCCGGACCGGCCGGGCGACCCCGGCGCTGATCGAGAAGTTGAAGGTCGAGTATTACGGTGCCGAAGTTCCTTTGCAGCAGCTGGCAGGGTTGCACGTGCCGGAGGCGCGGGTGCTGGTCATCACTCCCTACGAAAAGGGGCCCGCTAGCATCAAGGCGATCGAAAAGGCTGTCCAGTCATCGGATCTTGGCATCACGCCCAGCAACGATGGGTCGGTGATCCGGTTGGTTTTCCCGATGCTCACCGCAGAGAGACGTAAAGACCTCGTGAAGGTGGTGCACCAAAAGGCAGAGGACGGGAGGGTGGCCGTCCGCAACGTGCGCCGTGCCACGAGGAAGGACCTCGAGGCGCTGGAAAAGGACGGCGACATTTCCTCTGACGAGCTCGACCGATCGGAAAAGGAACTGGACAAGCTCACCCACGACTACTCAGCCGAGATTGACCGCGTCCTTGCACATAAGGAAAACGAACTGCTCAACAGCTGATGGGCGCCTGCATGTGGCCCTTCCGCTGGCGACCAAAGGAGGTCCTCGGCTGAGTCTCCAAGCAAGGTTGACTGGAACGCTAGGCGAGCCGCGAACCTGCGCCACCTTGCCCGCGCCACCCAGCTCAAGGAGCCAGGGGCGTTGAGCCCCCGCGCAGCTCGGCGTAGTGGCCGGGCCGAGCGGAAGAGCCCTGGCCCGAACGCCACGCCCAGCCTATGGGGAGAGCCTGGCCAGCCCGAAGGCTACGACCCAGGGGCCCGCCGGCCCGCTGGAACTTGCGGAGCTGGCGGAGGTGCACGAGCAGGCCGAGGCGCCCCACGGCGAAAGTGGGGGCTGGTCGAGCCGATCGAGGCCACCGAGAGAGCGGACCAGGTGGACGAGGGCCATGACGGGGAACATGCGGGGAAAGGCAAGCAGCACGCAGCGCGGAGCCGGATGTCCAGGGAGGCACAATTGCGGAGACCGGCCAACAGATGGAGTACCCTCAGGAGGTCGTACCACCAGCGGAGTTGGTCATTACAATGAGCTCAGGAGAGGGTACAGAGCTTCCTCATTGGGCGGACCCGCCCACAGGCGAGGTCCCTCGGGCGGTAAGCGGCTCGAAGGCCCAAGAGGACGAGCTCCAGGCATGGAGGCTGCTCGGTGCGCGGGGTCTCCACTGGCGAGATGACGTGAACGACGGGTCAGATGGGCCCGGCATGGAAGACCTCGTCGACAACGATGATGAGCAGGCATTGCCGCTGAGGAGGCGACCGACCGCCCGTTCTCGTTCGACAACGACTTCGAGCGCTTAGAGCGTGAGCGGGCTGAGCGGGCTGAACGTGCCGAAGTTGCG
>CAWAYZ010000003.1:0-1061102 GCA_963786345.1 uncultured Acidimicrobiaceae bacterium
ATGTAGTATTCATTGGTGAGTTTCCTCGGTTTGATGATTAATTTCTTGGCAGTTCATTGATTTGCCGCCATAACTGGAGCGCCGCGCAGTGATTTGAACGCTGCTCGCATCGCCAACTGCACGCCTTGGGATTGGTCAGCGACGGTCTCCTGGTCGGGCCACCGTGTCGCCGCAGGAATTCCTGCTCGAACTTCACGAACGCCGGGCCAGGCGGGCTCGTCTCTCTCGACGGCGGCCTAACATGGAAGCGCAACCGGAACAGCCCGCCGAGAAGATCAAGCGCCTTCAACGCTGCATCAACGATCTGGTCAGCATCCTCGCCCTCCCCGCCATGTGGAGTGGCGTTGAGCCGCCTCAGATTGTTCGCACCTTGCTCGAAGTGCTGCTCAATATGGTTGGACTGGACCTGGTCTATGTGCGGTTGGAAGATCTCGCCGGCAAGGCGCCAATCGAAATGGCCCGAATCGCGCAACCGCGAAGCCCTACGGTCGGGGCGCAAGAGATCGGAGCATTGCTCAACCAATGTTTGGGAGAAGACCCACGGAAATGGCCTTCATTGGCAAGGAACCGTTTCGGAGACGGAGACATTACGATCGGCGCCCTGGGCCGGCTGGGACTACAGGGTGAAATCGGCGTCATCATAGCAGGGTCTCAGCGTTTGGATTTCCCGGGGCAGACCGAAAGACTTCTTTTGGAAGTGGCGGCCAATCAGGCGGCAATCGCGCTACAAGAAGCACGGCACCTCGAGCGAACAGAAACGGCTCGCCAACGAACTCGATCAACGGGCTGCGCAACGAACAAAAAGAACTCGCCAAAGCGATCACAGCTGCACTCCGGGTTAAGCATGCTGCAACACATTCCTGTAGCGGCCTGGACGGTCACACCTGATGGGACGCCCAATATCGTAAACCAAAGCTGGTTCGATTACACGGATCGACACCCGAGTTCGTCAGCTCTGCCCCGAGGCCTGGATGTCCACCCTTCACCCTGAGGATCGGGAAAGAGCATCACAGAGCTACTGGGGTGGGGGTCCACTCGGGGCAGGGTTTTACGATGGAGGCGCGGTTTCTCCGGGCGCAGACCGGGACTACGCTGGCATCTCAATCGAGCCGTGGCATTACGGGACGCGGAAGGAAAAATCCTTAGGTTTGTCGGCACATCCACCGACATCGAGGATCTGAAACAAGCGGAAAAAAAACTGCGGGAAAGCAAACTGAACCTGCGCGCAGCTGACTGAAACCATTCCGGAGATGCTTTGGAGCGCCACAGCGGAAGGGGCGATCGATTACTGCAATACTCGCGTGCTCGATTACACTGGCTTCTCGGCCGAAGAAATCATGGGTGCCGGTTGGACGAAACTTCTTCATCCAGACAACGTTGATCGAGCGGCTCGAGTGTGGATGTCCAGTGTCGCAACCGGAGATCCGTACCGAGTCGAGGTTCGCACCTTCCACGCTGCCGATCGCATGTACCGATGGTGCGTAACGACGCGCTCCCGCTGCTGGACCGACACGGGCAAATTCTAAAGTGGCATGGCACAGTGGTGGACATGCACGATTGGAAGCAAGCCCAGGAAGAGTTACGCAAGGCGCAGGCTAATCTTGCTCATATTGCACGCCTGACGACGGTGGGCGAACTGACCGCGTCGATCGCGCATGAAGTCAATCAGCCGCTGCAGCGGTGGTGACGAACGCCAACGCCTGCTTGCGCTGGCTGGACCACAAACCTCCCAACATTGAGGAAGTCGCATCGCAATCCGGCGCATCATGCGTGACGGAAATCGTGGCAGCGACGTCATTACGCGAATTGGCGGGCTGGTGAAAAAGGAACACGCTCCCAGAGCTCGCTTGGACCTCAATGAAGTCGTTCGGGAAACCATTGCGTTGGCCGGACTGGATTTGCAAGGAACGGTCTTGCGCACTGAACTGGACGGGCGGACTGCCTCTCGTGCAAGCAGATCGTGTCCAGTTGCAACAGGTCTTGCTTAATCTCATGATGAACGCCATGGACGCAATGAGACCTGTCACCGACCGACCGCACGTGCTGCGCATCCAGACAAAATATCATGAGGAGCGCACCGTGCTGGTGGCCGTCCAGGATTCCGGCGTCGGCTTGAATCCGGGGGTGATGGAGAAACTTTTTGAAACGTTCTACACGACAAAACCCGAGGGATTGGGCATGGGCCTTTCCATTTGCCGCTCCATCATCGAGGGACATGGCGGGCGCTTATGGGCTGAATCCAAAGAAGGTTCCGGGGCCACGTTTCAGTTTACGTTGCCCATCGAAAGCGAAGGCCCAGCATGAAACCGCCGATCAAACGGCAGAAAAGCCGGTTAGTCCGACGGTGTTCGTTGTGGATGATGACGCCTCCATTCGCGAGGCCCTCAGCAGTCTGGTCAGATCCGTGGGCCTGAGCGTGGAAACGTTCTCGTCGGCCAAAGAATTCCTCCGGCACAAAAGGTCCGAAGCGCCCGCCTGCCTGGTGCTGGATGTGCGTCTGCCCGGGTTGAGTGGAATGGAGTTCAGCGCGAACTGGCCCGGCCGGCAATCAAATTCCGATCATTTTCATCACCGGACATGGCGACATTCCAATGAGCGTGCGCGCAATGAAGGCCGGCGCGGTTGAATTTCTCACAAAACCATTTCGGGATCAGGATTTGCTTGATGCGATTCAGCAGGCGATTGAGCGGGATGCGGAAGCGCTCAAGCAGCGCTCCAGACGGCAGCAACTGCGCGCCCGCTATGAGATGCTCACGGCGCGGGAGCGGGAGGTGATGAGTTCGTCGTGCAAGGCCTGTTGAACAAGCAAATCGCCGGCGAACTCGGCACCAGTGAGGTCACCGGTGAAGATCCAACGCGGACAGGTGATGCAGAAAATGCAGGCTGAATCGGTTCCTGAGCTCGTTCGCATTTCGGAGAAACTAAGGCTTTAGGATCTGTCGCCCAGAAGATACTTTGAAAAACGTGCTCGCATCGTCCGCCGCAAAGATAATTTCCGGCTTCGTTTTCGGGTTAACCGGTTCACACCAAGGTATAATGGCAGCCACCCGGGAGAAACGTTAGCTTCCCGAGGCGAGGCAATATGCCTTGAAGAGGACGCATCTTCCAAGGACAGCTTTGAGGGGATCATTGGGCGAAGCGCTGCGATGCGCGCGTTAGGCAAACAGATCAAAATCGTCGCTCCCACCGGTTCCACGCTCTCATCTTGGGCGAGACGGGCACCGGGAAGGAACTCATTGCGCGAGCGATCCACAATCTGAGTCCGCGCCGCAACCGTCCCTTTATCAAAGTGAATTGCGCCGCGATTCCCGCCGGACTTGATCGAAAGCGAACTGTTCGGTCACGAACGCGGCGCATTCACCGGGGCCGTTGGCCGACGGACGGCCGCTTCGAAATGGCCGATGGCGGCACGCTGTTTCTCGACGAAATCGGGGACATTCCCCTGAAGTTGCAGCCGAAGCTGTTGCGCGTGCTCCAGGAGCAGGAATTTGAACGCGTTGGCAGCACTCAGACCACGCGGGTGAATGTGCGAATCGTGGCGGCGACGAGCCGAGACCTGCCGCGCATGGTCGCCGCCAGGGAATTCCGGGCCGACCTTTACTATCGCCTCAATGTTTTTCCCCTGCGCGTGCCGGCCTTGCGGGAACGGTCGGAGGACATCCCGCTGTTGGTTCGCCATTTTGTTGAGCTTTACTCCGGCAAGGCGGGCAAGCGAGTCACTGATGTTCCGGTTGAAACGATGGAAGTTTTGTTAGCGCTACCCGTGGCCGGGCAATGTCCGTGAATTGCAGAACGTCATCGAGCGGGCGGTGATTCTTTCGCCGGGCAAAGTCCTGCGTCCGTCTCTGGACGAATTGCAACCATCGTCTCAGACTGACGAGCGCGGTTGGCGCGGACAAGAGCGTGATCGGACAACGCTCAAAGATGTGGAACGCGAGCATATCATTCGGGCCCTTGCCGCAACCAACTGGGTTGTCGGAGGCCCGGGGCGCCGGCGCCCGGCTCGGGTCTGCCCGCACGACCTTAATCGCCAAGATGCAAAAGCTCGGCATCTCGCGGGCCCAGGCATGAAGTTTATCCAGAACCGATTATGACAACACAAACTTATCGCGCGATTCAAGTCAGTGAACCCGGAAGGCTCGAATTAGTTCAACGCCTTGTGACAGCGCCACCTCCGGGAAAGGTCAGAATCCGGGTTGAAGTCCTCCGGTGTCTGCCACACCGACGCCGCAACCGTCGAAGGCGGCTTTCCCGGCATGACCTTTCCCGCGTGTTCCTGGTCATGAGGTGGTGGGCGACACCCTGAATCGCGCCGCCCATGACTTGTGTCAACGCGCCCACGCTATCACTGCTGATGTCACACGAGTTTCAGAGATCGAGGCCATTTATCGTGGGATTGAGGAGAAATTGGGCCGCCTCGAAGGGCTTTTCACCAATGCGGGAATACTCTTGATAGGGATGGTATCGTTCTGCTTTGTCGGGTGCCGAGTAGAGCCGCACGCGATGCCGCAGCCTCCGACCGTCGAAAGATGTTGGCGTCACCAAAGCCGACGTGCCGATTTATCATGAGTGGATTGCCTGCGAAACGAACAAACCTCCTTGGATGAGGTTAAACATTGGGCTCACAGTCTTATTTTCTAACAGTATTTGTTTCATTTCCCGATTCTGCACCACTTACCGAGGTGTCCTGAAGCGGAAATCTCCGCAATTGCTAATGTCCCCATTGGGGGAGGGGGGCGTGATTAAGCCACCCCCCATTTCGCCCAAAAGCGCCTACGAAAAATGAAGGCTCAGTTTTTGGCCATTTTGGAGGGGTGCGATTTATCCAAATGGCCGTAGAGGCGGCCAATCAAGACGCCGCCGTCACAATGGCTCACCCAGTGGGCGATCGTTTTGTAATCGATGCCGGCCATCACGCAATGGCTGATAAACCAGTGGCGGAAATACTGGAAAGTCACATCCTCGATGCCGGTGTGCTCCTTGACTCGTTCCAACTGCTTCCCGGAACGAGAGAATCGGGCCGTCATGTAGATCGCTCGGAAACATCCACTTCGAGAGGGGATCCCGCCGTTTATACATTTTAAGATGGGCTAACTCAGTGCATTCAACTCGACATCGCGGGGTTTCGCCGGTTCGCCGCCGCCCGCCTTCGCTGTCTCGCCAGGGAAATGGATATAGCCAAGTTTGCCATTCGTTTTCCAATGAACGTTGGGCCATCGCTGGCGCAATGTTTCTGTTCGCGGGCACCGGCCCACTGCAACAGCCGCAAGTAATCCTGAAAATTCTGGCCGGAGATGGCCTGAGCGGCGCGAAGGTGTCGAACGCGAGGATCCAGCATCTTCAGGCTCGCTTTATCCAAAAGGGCTGCCTTACAAAGCTTGTCGATTCCCTCCGGTTCCATCAGGCGATCTTCTGCTGGTGCATCGGCCATTGGCTTCCAAGTCGGTTTTCGAAAATCTTCGGGCAACCACTTCTCGATGATGGCCCAATCCACCACATGATTCATCGCAATGATTCCAAGATCGATGTTGCGACCGCTTGTGGACGGCGGCGCGAACATGTATGAAAACCGCCGGTTTGAAATTGCATTTGGGAACATGAGTGGGAAAGGAATGCCGGCAGGCTTGGACTGACGGTTTGTTGGCTCGAAGGTTTAACCGATCGGACTGATTAGCTTTGGATTTGGTCCTTCATGCGAAAGCTGGAGCCTTCAATGATCACCGTTTCGGCGTGATGGAGGAGCCGATCCAGGACGGCGGAGGCGACGACGCTGTCGTTGTTGAAGATGCTGGCCCATTGTTTGAAGGGCTTGTTGGTGGTCAGCACGATGGAGCCGCGTTCGTAGCGTTGGCTGATGATCTGGAAGAGCAGGTCGGCGCCGTGCTGGTCGATGGGCAGGTAGCCGATCTCATCCAAAATTAGCAGTTTAGGCCGGAGATATTTGTTGAGTTCGGTTTTGAGGGTGCTTTTTTTCTGGGCGGCGCTGAGGTGATTGATGGCGTCGATGGCGTTGGCGAAGAGGACGGTGTGGCATTCCTGGCAGGCGGCGTAGCCCAGCGCGATGGCCAAGTGCGATTTGCCCAACCCGACGGTTCCTAAAAAAATCGCGTTGGCTTTCTGGGCCAGGAACTCCAGGCGAAAGAGGTTTTGGACTTGGAGGCGGTTGATTTTCTTGGGCCAGTCCCAGTGGAACTGTTCGAGTGTTTTTAAGACGGGAAAGCGAGCGGCTTGGAGGCGGCGTTGGACGGTGTGTTGGAGGTGTTGCTGATATTGGGCGTCGATGAGGCGGCTCAAGTATTCGACGTGGCTCCAGGATTGCTGGGCGGCCGATTGAGCCAGTTCGTTGTAGTGGGCTTGGATGGCGGGCAATTTCAGAAAGTCCAGTTGTTGGTGCAAGAGTGTGGTTTGGGCGCTCATGAGGGTGATTTCTTTTCGTAGAGGTTGAGGTCCGCCGGGGGCAGGTCCAGGTCCAGCAGGTCCTGCCGCCGGGTCAAGTGCAAGGGAGAGGGGACGGGGGTCTGGCGTTCACGCTGTTCAAGGATGTTGGCAATGTATTCGCAGCCGTAGGCCTCATAGGTGAGGGCGTCGCCCAGGGCGCGGACGGTTTTGTCAGGGCCGTAGATTTGACTCAAGGCGACGATTTTCTGGATGTGGTGCGGGGCGTTGAGGCGTTTTTCCTGGAGTCGGCTGGCGTAGAGATCGGCACAAGGCCCCAGGCTCAGGAAGGCCTGGAGGAGGGTCTGCTGGCGGGCGCGCTGGCGATAGACCAGCAGGTCCTGGATATGATCGGGGTTGCGGATGTCTTGGAGGCGGTCGTAACAGCGCGGATGGGTGGCGATGAGTTTTTCGTTGTGATAAGCCAGCAGGCGGTCGGGATAAAGTTTGACCGTCGTCGAGACTAATGAACCCGAAGCCCTTGTCCGAGTTGAACCACTTGACTGTTCCCTGCGCCACGCGCATTTCTCCTTGCCTGCAGTCAAGGCCCCGCACCGCGCGGAAGCCCGGCAGTAAATCCGCGAGCGCGTCATGAAGCACGTACACAGAAGCTGCACCGGCAGTCTACAGCCACTGAGGAGCCGGATCATTTCTTTCCGGCGGCGAGTTGCAGCCCGGTTAGCTGCAGTCCCCGATTTCTTGCTAGCCAGTAGTCGATTTGGCGGCCTGCCGTGGAGACCGCCGCGCGCCCCATGCGTGATCGTGGAAGGTGCGCGGCACAAGCGTGGGGCTTGTGGCGTCGGCCCTCCAGGGCCTGACCGCGGTCGGCCTAGCCTCGATCGAGTGAAAGACATAAGCCATGCGATGGACACTGCTAAGGGCCGCTCGGCTCGGAGCCACTGGCCCTGCGGTGAACCGCGTTGCCCTCGGCGCCTCGCTGCCGCCGGGCCTGGGTGATCGCATGCGCGCGTACGCCGCTCTCGCGACTATTACGGTTCTTGCCGCCGTGTCGGTGCTGGCCTCCGGGTGCACGTCGGGCAGCCCGCGCCGCCGCCTGTGTCCCTTCCGGCGCCCAAGACCGGTGAGATCACCTTCTACCTGTCGTTGCCCGCCTCGACGGCCGGGCTCGACCAAGCCGCGGCCAAGGTGGCAATGCCGGGATCGCCGACTTACCGCCACTTCACTTCGCTGGCCACGGCGGCAAGCCGGTTCGGCGCCACGGACGCGCAGATCAACGCCATCGCCGAGTCGGTCCAGAGTCTCGGCCTGCAATTCGCCGCCGACCCAACCCGGTTGTTCGCGCGCGTGACCGGGTCGGCCAAGCAGTGGCAGGCAGCGCTGGGAACTCCGCTGACCGAACAGGCGGCCACGGCGTCGAATCCTTTCACCACCTACAGCCTCCCGGCCAAGACGCCTGCCGCGCTGCAGCCCTCGGGCACCGTTCTGCTGCTGCGCAGTGCGCAGGTGTATGACCCTGCTGCCGAGGGGCGCCAACCGTCCCCCGGGAACGGCCTGGAAGCGGAAGCGCTGCCACCGTCAGTCACGCGACGGCATCCAAGCCGTGGCCGCTCAATACCGGCACCCCGTTCACGGCCGACTGCTCGGCTCCGGCGCTGCTGCTTGGCGAGGTCTACACCGAGCAGCAGGTTCAGACCGCGTACGGTGTCGGCACGCTGCGGGCCCGCGCGTCCGGCACGCCGGTGATCACGATCCTGGACCTGGGGGGCGGCTGGCTGCCGAGCGATCTCAAGCAAGCGGGGCAATGCTTCGGATATTCCCCGCCGCAAGTGGACCAGATGCAGGGCAACGGCGTCGCCACCGCGATCAAGAACGCCGACCCTGAGACATCTCTAGACCTGCAGACCGCGGCCGCGGTGGCCCCCATGGCACAGTTCCGGCTCGTGCAGAGCCACCGCCGGCGGGGGCGGCATCCTGGACGGATTCAGCCGGGCACTGGGCGGCCCGGACGGCCTCCCGGACGTCATCTCGCTGTCCTATGGCGGCTGCGCGGTCGCAGAGAACACCGCCTCTCCCGCGTTCACGTCCGTCATCGATGCCGTCCTGGCCATGGCGGCGCTCACGGGCGTGTCCTCGTTCGTGGCGGCGGGCGACTCCGGGTCGACCACCTGCGGGCCCAGCGCGGGCGGTACCACGCTGTCCTACCCGGCGGTGTCGCCCTTCGTCACCGCGGTGGGCGGCACCCGCCTCACCCTCGGCAAGGGAAACGTCCGCGTCTCCGAGACGGCATGGAACGACTCGGCATACGGCGAGACTGCCGCCGGCGGCGGAGCCCTGAGCCGCCGGGAACCCCGGCCCGCGTACCAGGATGGCTTCGTCCCGCAGAATCACCGCGCGGTGCCCGACGTCAGCGCGCTGGCCGACATCGTGCCCGGCTGGCCGGATGTCCTCGATGGCACGGTGCAGGCGGTCGGCGGAACCAGCGGCTCGACGCCCTTCATCGCCGCCGCCACCGCCCTGGTCGACGGTTCGCAGCGCGCGGCGGGCCGTCCCCGGATCGGGCTGGCGAACGGATGGTTTTACCAGGCCGCATCGCATCCCGGGACGTTCTTCGACATCACCACAGGCAACAACGACCTCGCCGGCGTCGGGTGCTGCCAGGCCACCGTCGGCTACGACCTCGCCAGCGGCCTCGGTGTGCCGAACTGGGCCGTCCTGCCGGGCACACTCCCCCCGCCCGGCTGACCGATCAGAGTGAGTCAGGCTGTAACAGGACTGGAAGGAGCACGGACATGAACCTGCAAACGCGTTCCCTGCCGGATCCGTCCGCAGATCCCCAGGAAGCTGGCCGCGCACCGCGGCGGGATTACCTCGAGCTGCCCCGCCCGTGGCGGCTGATGCTGACCGCGGGATGGAACCTCGCCGAGTCCCTCGGCCTGCCCGTCGCCGGATACCTCGTCGGCGCGAAGCTGGGCGGGGAAGGGGCCGGCATGGTGGCGGCGACAGCCGTGCTGTGGCTGACCGTGGCCGTGCGCAAGGTCGCGACGCGCAGCGTCCCCGGCCTGCTGACGATCTCAGCCCTGGTGCTCACGCTACAGGCGGCCGTGGTGATTGCCACCGGGAGCGCGCTCGTTTTCCTGCTCCAGTTCCCGCTGGCCAACCTGGCCCTGTGCGTCCTGTTCGCACGGACCGCGCCCACCCGCAAGCCGCTGGTGGCGCAGCTGGCCGCCGAGGTCGCGGCATTGCGCCAGCCGTCTTCCCATCACCCCGGTCTTGACAGGTTCTTCCAGGGGGCAACCTGGCTGTGGGCCGGGGTATTCGCCGCGTCAGCCGTGGGCCTGGCGGTGCTGATGACCACCGAGTCAGCCAAGGTGTTCCTCCTGCTCACCACCCCCATCACCATCGGCGGCGTGGTCGCGGGCACCTTCCTGTCCGCCCTCTGGTTCATCCAGACACTGCGCCGTTCCGGCCTCCACGTCCGCTTCACCCAGGCCTGACACCAGCCTCAACCGACAGCGTCGTTATGTCCGAGCGCCTGGATGCCGTACATGATCGACGTTCACTCACCGTCACGGCGGCCAGGCAAGGGCGCCCCGGCGGACCGTGCCCGGTTCAGAGTTTCGCGGCGGCCGGGATGATGCGCTCGGCGAACACCTCGAGCGGTGTTATCTCCGCGACGCCGGGGACCTGGGTCTGGACGTGGCTGACGCCAAGGGCGGCGAAGCCGGCGAGCTGTTCCAGGACCTCGCCGACCCGCTCGCCGCGCGGCCCGGGATCGAGGCGCGTGATGACGGTCTTCGTGATGTCGTCGTAGTCGCGGCCGACGTCCTCGCAGTGCTGGCGCAGCACGGCCAGCTTGTGCTCCAGTTCGGGGGTCGCGCCGACGTTGCAGGCGTGCGCGTACTTGGCGACCAGGCGGAGCGTCTTCTTCTCGCCCCCGCCGGCCACCAGGATCGGGGGATGGGGGCGGGTCAGCGGCTGCGGTGAGTTGAGAGTGCGCGCCAGGCGGTAGTGGCGGCCCGCGTAGGGCGCGTCGCTGTCCGACCACATCTGCAGGCAGATCTGCAGCGCCTCCTCCAGCCGCTCGAACCGCTCGCCCGCAGGCGGCAGCGGAAGCCCCAGCCCGCTTGCCTCGGCCTCGTAGAAGCCCGCGCCGATCCCGAGCCAGGCCCGGCCGCCGGACAGCACGTCCAGGGTGGTCACCGCCTTGGCGAGCAGCCCGGGCTCCCGGTACGTCACCGCGGTGACCCAGGCCAGCAGCGTGATCCGCGAGGTGTGCCCGGCGAGGAACCCGAGCGTGGTGTACGCCTCCAGCATTTCCTCCTCGGGCTCGCCGTTCCAGTCGAGCTGCCAGAGGTGGTCCATCACCGACAGCATGCTGAACCCGGCCTCGTCCGCCGTGGCGGCGACGCGCGCCAGGGCGGGCCCGATGCTGTCGGGGCTGCCCGGCCAGTTGAACTTCGCGATGTGCAGTCCGATATCCATGCCCGTCTCCTGTCTAGCTTCAGGAAAATCCTGCCAGTAGCGTGCAGGCCGCTTGCGGCTGACCCGCTACCTTGCCGTCGAAACAAGCTTTCTGCCGGCCGATCCGGTCTGCCTGGCTGCGAGCCTTTCGGCGTCCGGCCATCGCACATCGGAAGCGAGTCGTAGTCTCTCTAGCACCCAGATGAGCCGTGCGCTGATGTCGAGCTGCCCTTTCAGTACTCCGTGCCTGGCGCAGGTGGGGTCGGAGTGATGCAGGTTGTGCCAGGATTCGCCGAACGAGAAGATCGCCAGCCATGCGACGTTGCGCGACTTGTCGCGCACCTCGAACGCCTCGTCGCCGAAGGTGTGGCAGATCGAGTTGATGGACCACGTGACATGCTGCAGCAGCGCGATCCGGACGAGGCTGGCCCAGAAGAACGCTGTCAGCGCTCCCTGCCATGACATCGACCAGAGCCCGCCGGCCAGCGGCGGCAGCAGCAGCGAGGCTGCGGTCAGCAAGGGGAACGCTTGCGAGACCCTGCGGATCCCCCGGTCGGCTAGCAAGTCGGGGCAGAACCGCTGCTGTGAAGTTTGGTTTCGGTCGAAGAACCAGCCCATGTGGGCGTAGGCCAGGCCCTTTGCCAGCGCTTTCCAGTCGGTGCCGAACCTCCATGGCGAGTGCGGGTCACCGTCGCGGTCGGAGTACTTGTGGTGCCTGCGGTGATTGGCCACCCAGTTCAGTACGGGTCCTTCCATCGCGAGGCTGCCGGCGACCGCCAGCGCGATGTGCACAGGCCGGACGGCTTTGAACGAGCGATGCGTGAAGTAGCGGTGGAAGCCGACGGTGACGCCTAGCCCGGAGACCACGTAGAGGATGCCGCCGATCACGATGTCGTGCCAGCCCAGACCCCAGCCCCAGGCTAGCGGGACGGCCGCGAGCAGCGCGAGGAACGGGACACCGACGAAGATCGCGATCAGGATCCGCGCACCGGTCCCTTTAGGTTCAGGATCGAAATCGTCCGGCGGCACCTGGCTGGTGCGCGCTCTCACGCCTACGTGCCCGGAAGACGATGAAGGGCTGTCTGTCATCGCTGTCCTCTCCTACGGTCCCGTAACTTACCCTTACGTAACCATAAGCTACGGAATCGTAGGAAAGATAGGGGAACGAGAGTATCCGGCCGGGTGACCGTCAAGGCCGGCCGTCGCTCGCCGGGTTGACCACGACCGCCATGGCCCTCGCCGGCTCCTACGCGGCCGCACTGGTCCTGTGGGCGACGCTCGCCGCGGACCTGGCCGAAGCTGACCACATCCGCGATCACGTCCTCGTCGCGGCGGCCAGCACCCACGCGATGGGCAGGCCGATCAATCGCACCGGCACCACCTCTGACCTACTAACCGCGTACGTTGGTCGCTTGCGTCATTTGATCCAGTCTCGCCCGAACCATCGCCGGATGCGGCTGGTCCCAAACTCGGCCTTGTCGGCCAGCAGCAGGTCGGACGGCTCGTCGAACTGCCCGTTCGGGCGCTCTCCGCTGCGGAAGGTGACCTCGACGCGGGCAACCCGGTCGTGGCCGAACTCGATGTAGCAAATTCCCTTGCCGTCGTAGGCCGACGCCGCGCCGCCCTGTCCGTGCCGCGCGATCAGTTGGCCGGCGACAACAGATGCCTGGCCCTCGGAGAAGACGCCGGCCTTGGGCGTGCCGACGCTGGTCACGTCGCCGACCGCGTAGACGCCCGGGTAGGCGGTTTCGAGGGTGAGCGGGTCGACTGGGATCCAGCCGTCGACGCACATCCCGGACTCCGCCACGACCGCTGGCACCCGGTGGACTGGCACGCCAAGGAACAGGTCGAACGGCATCTCTTCGCCGTCGGCGAGCATCGCTACCCGGTGCCGCGGAGTCCAGGCCGCGCACCACCGGTTCCGGGTGCCAGTTGATTCCTCGCTCGGCGAATGCCGCGAGCAGTGCCGCCGATGCGGCCGGCGAAGGGGGGATCGGTGCGCCGAGTGGCATCACCAGCGAGATCTCGTGGCGATCGCGTATGCCCCGGCCTACAGGAAGTCGTGCAGCAGCAGCGCCGTCTCGCTCGGGGCGGGCGGGCACTTGAACGGCGTCGACGTGACACCGACGATAACCCGCCCGCCGCTGAAGCGTTCAGCACGTCGCGCAGCGGCGAAGGCGCCGTCGACGGTGTAGAACTCATGGCCCGCCTCCAACAGGCCCGGCGTCGCCGCCGGGTCGAGGTCGGCGCCCAGGGCCACCACCATCACGTCGGCGTCGAAGCGCCGGCGTCCGTCTCGACCCGGCGCTGACCGGGTCGATGGACCTGATCGTGGCCTGCACGAACCGGACCCCCGGCTTCACGAGGTCGCCGTAGGGGTGCCGCACCGACTCCGCGGTGTCCGGCCGAACATCACGTCGAGCTTAGAGAAGCCGAAGATGAAGCCGTCGGCCTGGTCGATCAGCACGATGTCGACGTCATCGCCGAGTTCGTCCGAGAGTCGGGTGGTCAGCTCCAAGCCGCCGAACCCGGCACCAAGCACGAGAATTCGCATAGCTCTCTGCACTTCTTTCAATGGCGGTCTCGCTGTCATCACCAGACGCTACGCATGCGGCCTTCCCTGAACGTTCCCTCGCTAAGCTCACGGTGCCCAGCGCTTTCAACTGTCGGCCATCGCGCTCACCAGGGAGTCCACGGGAGCTGAGCTGGCTGGAACCTTCCGGTCAGGCGGCCTGGTGAAGGCGGCGACGCTGGTGTCATCAGCTGCGCTGATAAGACGTGTTCAGACTGGCCCTTTCCCCCGGGCGGCGCAGAGAGGTCTGCTGGTAGCACAGAGATTCTGCGCCACGACGCGGCTTCCCGCTCCGGAACCACCTAGACAGGCCGGGGATCGGGACTTTCGGCCCCGGTTATCCGCCCCTAGCAGGATCGCGTGCCCGTGGCATGGATGTGGCATCCGCAGGCACCGACAAGGAGGAACCATGGACCAGAGCTACCCTGTGCAGGTGCGAGCTCGCCTGGACGAGCCGCTGAGCCGCTGGCTGTGGCTGGTCAAGTGGCTGCTGGCGATCCCGCACTACATCGTGCTGTTCTTCTTGTGGATCGCGTTCGCCGTCGTCACCGTCATCGCGTTCTTCGCGATCTTGTTCACCGCGCGCTACCCCCGCTCGACTGTTCAGCTTCAACCTGGGGGTGCTGCGCTGGTCCTGGCGGGTCGGCTACTACACCTACAGTGCCCTGGGGACCGACCGCTACCCGCCATTCAGCCTGGCTGAGGAGCCGGACTACCCCGCGACGCTGGACGTCGCCTACCCCGAGCGGCTCTCCCGCGGCCTGGTCCTGGTCAAGTGGTGGCTGCTAGCGATCCCGCAGTACGCCATCGTCGCAGTGTTCGCAGGCGGCGCCGCCTACACCGTTACCGGGACCAAGGGGGATACGTGGCAGGCCGATGCCCTTTCCGGCGGCCTGATCGGGCTGCTCGTGTGCTTCGCGGCGATCACGCTGCTGTTCGCGGGCCGCTACCCGCGAGGGCTGTACGACTTCGTCGTTGGCATGAACCGCTGGGTGCTGCGGGTCATCGCGTACGCCGCCTTGATGACCGACGCCTACCCGCCGTTCCGCCTGGACCAGGGCGGGGCCGGCATGCCCGCCCCCGCACCCGATGATCTCGCACCCGCATCGGCCGCACGGGTCAGCTGAAGAACCTTCGGGTTAAACGTCGGAGCGTAACAGCCCGATCTGAATGACCGTCGACGGTATTAAGGCCACCCCAATGCCAGCGATAACGGTCCTTGAGGATGCGGAGATGCTGGCGGCGGCTGAGACCGCAGCAATCGTCGTGCATGGCACCGATGATGACCACCGCGATGAACATGACCCAAATGTCTCGCGGACTCCGCACGCGCCTGGCGAGGCTGGGGGCCGGGGCGGTCGACGTATCGTAGTGGCTGAGGACAGCGTGCTCTTGGGGGTGCGGGCGATGGATGACATCCTCAGCCAGGGCGGGGACCGCGCGCCCGGTCCGTGGCCGCGCCGCCTGGCGATGATCGCCGCGCTCATCGTGGTGGTCGCCGGCGGTGCCGTCTACCTCAGCCTCCCACGCCACCAGCATGCTCCCGCGGCTTCTCAGCGGACACACGTCACCGCGAGCCCAGCACCGGTGCCGACAGGCTCGGCCGCGCTCAGCCTGCCTCCCGGTCCTGACGGGATCGCCGGGCAGACCCTGGCGTGGGACCGCAATCTCCGGCTGCCGGTCGCGGGCGCGCAGCCCGTCTGGTTCTCGCCGGCCTCGGGCCGCTCTGAGCCGATCGGCGGCCTGCCGGCTGACCGGTCCGGTTACCAGTTCATCCGCGTCGTCGGTGGCTGGGCGGTGCAGGCCAGTCCTGCCTTGCCGGCCGGATGCGGCAGTTGCGCCGGGCCGCCGACGCCTGTCTGGGTCCTTGCCGACGGCGCGCGGTCGGTGACCCGGGTCGGCACCGCCAACCTGGTCGCGCCGGCCGCCACCGCCGGCGCTGTATGGCTGACCAGCTATGCGCCGGGCGTCAACATGACCACCGTGGCCGGGACGGCCAGGGAGGCCGACGCCGCAGGGGCGCTGGCGCGGCCGGTCAGGCTTCCGCCCGGGTATGCGATTGACCAGGGAACGGACCGCGGCCTGCTGCTGGCACCCGTCGGCCAGCAACCGGGAGCGGCGGCCAGCAAGCTGTGGGACCCGTCCGCTCCCCAGGCCAGCCAGGCGTTTGACCGAGTGCTTGCGGCAAGTCCAAGCGAGATCGCCTGGACGTCGCGGTGCGCCTCCGAGTGCAGCGTCCAGACTGCTCGACCTGGCGACAGGCAGGCACACCGTGGTCACGCTGCCCGCGGGGAGCTCGGCGGCTAGCGGCGCGTTCAGCCCCGACGGGGAGTCTCCTCGCGCTCCAGGTGAGCTTCGTCGACACCGGGGACGACGGTGAACTGGCCATGCAACTCGAGGTCGCGTCCGTGGCCAGCGGCCGGCTGACGGCCATGCCAGGAACTTGGGTCAGCAGCGACGCCTTCATGGGTTTCGGCTGGCCGACCGGCGGCGACAGCCTGGTCGCCGAGTTCAGCTTCACGACCAAGATGCAGCTCGCGTCCTGGCACCCCGGCGCCAGCCGCCCGGCCGTGACGGTCATCCAGCCAGGACGCAACCAGGCCTCGCTGATCCTCGGGTAGCGCCTCAGGCGGGACGCTCATCAAGGCGGAAGCCTACCTTCAGCCGAACCTGGTAGTGGCATCGCTCACCGTCCTCGATCCGGCCCCGGATTTCGGTGACCTCAAACCAGTCGAGATTGTGCAGGGTTTTCGAGGCGCGGCCGACGGCTCCTTTAACTGCATCATCGATGCTCTCGGTAGACGTGCCGACGATTTCGGTGACCGAATAGACGTTGGACATCGATATCCCCCTCCGCATAACTGTGCCGGAGGGCTTACCCAAAGCGGCCGAGCGGCATACCCGTTCCCGCGCTGACCGATCGCGGCGTGACCGCGGGCAGGCGGCGGGCCGGGGCTAGGCAAGCGGCTCCGTGGGTACCTCTCAGGTATCAACTCCCAGGGGGCTGGGATCTCGGGGGGCGCGGGATGCTGAAGAACACGCGGGGCAGGCGGCCGTCGTGAACGTCACGCAGCAACTGTTCGACCTGGTAGCGGTGGTGCTGGTGGCAGCGCTCGCGCCGCTGGTGGTCGCCGTGCTGCCGGGGCCACGCGTCCCGCAGGTCGTCATCTTCCTGGTCGGCGGCATCCTGATCGGGCCGCACGTGCTCGGCCTGGCCAACGCGGCCGACATCCAGCTCCTAGCCAACATCGGGCTCGGGTTCCTGTTCCTGCTGGCCGGCTACGAACTCGATCCGCATCTGCTGCGGGAGGAACCTGGCCGTCTCGCGATGACAGGCTGGATGATATCTGCCATCCTCGCCGTGGGAGTAGCAGGGGCGTTGACCGCCGCCGGCTATATCAGGGACTACGTGCCGGTCGGGCTGGCGCTGACCACCACGGCGCTGGGCACGCTACTGCCCATCCTGCGGGACAGCGGCATGCTCGCCGGGCGGTTCGGCCGGGACGTGTACGCGGCTGGTGCCGTCGGGGAACTGTTCCCCATCCTGATCATCGCCGTGTTCCTCACCAACCGCGGGCACTTCGTCGCACTCGCCTCGGTCGCCGCCGTGGGCCTGCTCGCCATCGTGCTGTCCGTCGTGCCGTGGCTGGCCCGCAGCCGCGCAGTGCAGCGGATCATCCAGGAGGGCCAAGACGCGACCGGGCAGATCACGCTGCGCTGGGCCGTGGTGCTGCTGTTCCTGCTGATCGCTGTGGCGAGCAAGTTCGGCCTGGACATCGTGCTCGGCGCGGTGCTGGCCGGGATAGTGGTGCGTATCTGGACGCGCCGGCGCAGCATGGACACTGCCAGCCTCGAGCGCAAGTTCGATGCCGTCGGCTACGGGATATTCATCCCGATATTCTTCGTGTCGTCCGGGATGAGCATCGATCTCAAGGCGATCGGCCAGGATCCGCTGCGGCTGCTGCTGTTCCTCGCGATGTTGCTGATCGTCCGCGGCCTCCCGTCGCTGATCGTGTACCGGCGCGTCCTCCCGGTCCGGCAGCGCGCGGAGATGACGTTCATCACGGCGACCTCGCTGCCCCTTCTCATCGCCCTGGCCGAGATCGGGCAGCAAGACGGGGTGATGCTCCCTGCTACGGCCGCCGCGCTTGTCGGCGCCGGCGTGCTGTCCGTGCTGATCTTTCCCCTCGTCGCGGTCGGACTTCACCGCAGTGCGCCGCTCACGCCGTCGGACGTCGGCATTCAGTCAGATCCGGCCCCGGAAGAGACGCCACGCTCCGTTCCGGATAATGGGCAGTTACCTGGGGCTGCGGGAAAGCGTCGAAGTCCTGCCGATGCGAGGAGAATCATGAGTAGCGGTGAAGTGACGACGAGCGACGGTGTGCGGCTCCACTACGTGGAGGCAGGTACCGGGCAGGACCTTCGCGTCGATCGAGAACCTGGCCGCGGCCATCCCGGGCGCAGTCGTCCGGATCATCTCGGCCGCCGACCGGGGCAGCCACCTGGCGTTCTTGGAAAACCCCTGCGCCGTCAACGGCGCGATCCGGGAGTTCCTCGACTCAACGGCCTGACAGGCAGAGGCGTGATTACTGTTCGGGCCGTGCGGCTTGAATCGCGCCTAATGGCCCGGGACTCGGATGATGATCTCGCCGTGGGGGTGGGCGAAGATGGCGTCGGGGTTTTCAGCCCACGCACGGATGTCGCGCGCGGCCCGCTCCAAGGTGGCCTCGTCGCCCACTCCGGCAGCCTCGGCGAGTTGGACGAAGCGGGGGGCGGTCAGCCGCTCGGCCCAGCTGCCGGCAACTTCTCCGGCCGGCTCGAAGCCCGGATACGTCCAGACGGTAGCGGACACGGTGAAGTCATGCAGGCCTGCCTCGCGGGCCACCCTCATCAGCTGACGGCCGATCGTCAGGTCCTCTCCTTCCGCTCGCCCCACTCCGATGAAGGCACGCTGCCAGGTCTCCCATCCGGCGCTTGACGGGTACCACCATGCTGCCCCGTAGTCGCCTTCCCGGTCGGAGATCAGCCCGCCGGGCCTGGTGACCCGTGCCAGCGCCTTCAGTGATCCGGCCGGATCGGAAAGGTGGTGCAGCACCTGGTGGATGTGGACGACGTTGAACGAGCCATCGGCGTAGCCAAGGTTGAAGAGGTCTGCCGCCTCGAAGCTGAGATTGTCAGGGACGTCTCCCCCGGCTCGAGCTCGTTCGATCACATCCGCGGACGCGTCGATTCCGATCACCCGGCCAGGGGCGACGAGACGAGCCAGGTCCCGGGTGATCCAGCCTTCGCCACAGCCGACGTCGAGCAGCGACATGCCGGGCTTGAGCAGAGGGAGCAGATGGCTGGCCGAGTTGGCCGCCGTCCGGCTCCGGTGAGCCTGGAGGACCACATCCGAGTGACCGTGTATGTAAACGCCCATATCAGGACATCCTAGTCGGGTTCTAAGCCCGACTGCTGACGCCGGGGCCACGGTCCGGGACACGGCATTCGAGCTCACTGACGTAGTGTGCGGAGCACGGTGACTGAATGCCGTCGGCCAGCTGCTGCGCGAGCATTTGGGTGTCGTGGGCAGGATCAGGAAGCCCGGCTGCCTGGTACGCGGCTGCCAGGACAAGGGCGAAGAGCAGCGGATCAGCCTCGGTAAACCAGCGAGTCCAGCCTGGCTCGCGGCCTGGCCCGGCACACTCGAATTCAGTCATTGCATCCTTCAGAGCGCGGACGCAGGAGGTCAGTTCATTCCGCTGCACGAGGTCGCGAGCTTGCAGCAGCCGAAGGTGCACGGAGAGTTCGGGAGTGGCGACACCGCAGGTGCCACTGAGCGCCGTGCTCAACAGCTTCCTGGCCTCGTCCAAGTGGCCGTTGCAGACGGCCTGCTGGCTCATCGCGCAAAGGATGGCCGCGCCTAGCCGGCTGTCACGGCAGGCCTGAGCAAGCGCCAGCGCCTGGATGAAGTATGCCTGGGCGAGCGCGGCCAGCGGCCAGCATGCGTACGTCAGGCACCCGGCGAGGAGCGTGGCCTCGGCGGTAACAGCCAGCAGTTCCCGGTTGACTTGCGCGCTGCACCGCCCGTGCAGGAGGGGGTCAGCGTCCGTGCTCAGGTGCCTGACCAGCGCCTGGCGCGCCCGCCTGGCGCCAGACTGGCTGGCCACCTCGGCCGCCTGGCCGGTGTCCGCACGCAGGCGTGCTACGTCGCCCATACCGACGTCGGCCCCGGAGGCCGGCAGCTGTCCCGGGGTGCCGACCGTGCCACCTGGATCGAGGAGCAGCCAGCGCAGCGCGGCGTAGCCCGACGCGTGGCTTTCGTAGGCATATCGCCAGGCGAGGTCGTCGGCCATGTCGGCCCGCCAGAGCGCCGATACCTTCGCGGCTGGATTCCGGGCGGCCAGGCCGTCGCCAGCTCGAAAGTTCTTGCCGGCATCTGCCAGCACGCATCCAGAGTCAGCGCGGAACCTTCGGCGTGCGAGAACCGGTAGTTCAAGCCCCCACGCGATCGTCTTTGCTGTGCCTGGCGTGGTTCGCGCGCGTGCGCCAGACGCGCCATGCCCGGTGAGTTTCCCATGGTTACGGCCGATCAGTGCCGCCTGCTCTCCCTCGTTGTCCGCTGGTGCCCATGGCGCCGGGTTATCCGCAGGTGCTCGCGGCGCCGGAATGACCAGGAGCGTGCCGTCGGTCGTCGCGACCATTGTGTCCAACCGTGCGCGGAGGCTGTCTAGCTCCGCGCGCACGTCCGTTAAACCTGCTGTCAATGACATCGTCATTCACCTTCATTCATCACCGAGCCCCCGGCGTGTCATGAAAGTCCCGCTATGCAGGGAGACGGTCAGGCGATGTTCCCGGTTCATGATTGCAGTTGTTATAGGTCTTACATCTTGCGGCGGCGCCACGCCACCGGATGCTGGCGAGCCGTCGGTCGCCCAGCCGCCCGCGCGGCGGCTCGACGTGCAGCTGCCAACTTGGCTCGGAAACTGGCAGGACACGGGCGTATTCGCTTGAGTCCCCTCGGACACGTACCCGTTGCGCATGCGGCACCCTGAAGGAGCAGTCGTGGCCGCAGAGCTCCTCCGCATTACCGTGTCGCCCGTCCGCTACCGTTGCCTTCATAGATCGTCACCGGGAGGGCACATGCCGTACATCGTCGACTTCGAGAACGTGTCCACGGTCGGTTTGGAATCGTCCCCGGTCGCGCAGGCCCTCGCTGGACTCCGCGCCAACGAGGCGCGCTACTTCAAGAACAAGTACGATCACGTCTTCGCGGTGAGCCCCGCCAGCGAGGCGCCGGAGACGCTCGACCGGGTGAATCGCATCCTCGCCGAGGAGCGCAATCTCGCCATCTCCGCTCGGCCGCTCGAGGTGACTTCCTTCGAGGTGAACGGCATCCGGATGGCTTACGTGTTCTACGAATCCGGCTTGTCCATCAACGTGATGTACACCATCGAGGATCAAGGCAAGCGCGCGGTCGGGTTCAAGCTCTCAGAAGGCATGGAAGTGCCCGAGGAACTGGCGGCGGCAGGCTTCAAGTTCGCGCGCCAGAAGTCAAAGCTGGCCGGCGTGATCCGCGGCTCCTTCTTCGTGATCAAAGGTGAATACTGAGCCAGAAATCCGTAGGCCTGCCACCGCAGCGACCATCGTGGCACGAACCACGGCTCCCGTAGTCGTCCACCCAAGACCCCGCGGAGAGGAATCCAGGAAGGGGAATCCTGCGGTCGCGAGTCGCGCGCTCCGACCCGTGACCGCAGGCAATGCCGTCCTGGTCAGGACTTCCAGAGATTGGTCGGCAAGAGCGGCAGCAGGCTCTTGCCGGTGCTGATGTTGATCAAGAGGGCCGCCCCGAGATAACCCGCGGCGAAACTGTCGAGGAGAGCGAACCACCCGCCCACCTTGGCGACGTCGGTGGTCCAGCTCGCCGTGCCGCCGAGGTTGGCGATGGCAAGGATCACGAGGACGATGAAGGCTAGGCTGAAGGGGGCTACCGCGGTCCAGCTGATGGACGTAGCGGCGAACGCGAACGACGCCGTGAAGAGAGCCCACATGATCAGCCACGCCGCGAACGCGTGATCGAAATTGGCGACCCCCACGGCAGCGATCATAGGGCCCGCGAATACCTTGTAAATCAGGGCGGTGGAGAACAGGAATCCGGCGTACCCCACGCCGAACGTGCCGCCAAATAGTTCGCCGCCCCGGTACTCCCACAGCCCGCCGATGAGCAGGCCGCCGGCGCCGATACCGAAGCAGGTCGCGAGAAAGAAGTCGCTCGCGGCGCTGCTCAGGATCCCGGTCTCGACCAGCCCGAGGACGCCGACGGCGAATGCGAACGCGAACGCCGATAGCGGGACCCCACCAGCGGTGGCGGGGTAAGCGTGACCGGGCCCGGGGGCCCAGACGAGCGAGGGAGGCTCGGCCACCGTGCCTTCGCCCAGGGTGTGTTCGGTAGGTGCGGTCATGGCATCATCCATCCAATCGCGTCATTGCGAATAGGCACCCGCGAGCGGCAGTAGGGCTGAATCAGCGTTGTTCGATGCGTTCACAGCATCACCTGCCACTGGAGTTACAACTCGCTGTCCCTAATAACGAATCTCTTCGGCTAAGAAAATACCGAGAGCTGAGCTGTATGCTAGAAGTTTTGCAATGGTTTGCAAGAGGGCGGCGGGTAACGATTTCCACAGGCACCTGAACTCCGGTCCATGACAGCGTCGGCGGTGCGGTGGCAAGCGGAGACGAGGTGGGGCACGAACTGTTGCCCAGGTCGGCAGGCCCTTCGTTGAATTGGATATCTGCGCAGGTCAGCGAGGTATTGGCCACGCGATGCCTGGCATAGCGAACAAGTATTTCCCTAAAACCCAGCGCTTTTAGCCCAAAGGTCGGGATAGACCTTCCTCGGCTAACGGAGTCCTCAGCAGTGGAGACGGGGCGCTAGGCCGGCCAGGTCAGGCTCGCGGTCACGGTAGGTGCGCTCGGCGAAGTCAAGGAACGCCTCCACGTCGGCAACGTTGGACGCGAGGCCAAGCGATACCCGGACGGCACCGCCGGACTCCAGCCCGAACGCGGTCCAGGTAGTCGTCGAACGTGGTCATGCCCGTGGCCGGAGGAATCCGCCGCCCATGAGCGCGAGCCACCAGCGGGCCGCGTACGTCCTTCCTGCTCAGCCCGAACGCCCATTCCGCCGCGCCCGGGTTGCAGAAGCATCCAGTGCGCAGTGAGATGCCCGCCGCGGCCGCGTCGCGCGCGACCGCGCGCTCGTCGATCACGCGCCCTGCCTGGTCGAGGAAGTTGAACGAGACGGTGCCGCCCCGGCGAGTCGTGTCGGCCGGGCCGTATAGCCGGATAAGCGGCGAGCCGTTGCTGTGCTTGAGCCTGCCGAGGCTCTCGAGCAGCCACCCGGTGAGCATGGATATCCGCCGGTGGATGAGGTCCGGTGCCGATGGCGTCGATCAAGCCGAGCCCTTGGTCACGTCGGGGATGGACAGGAAGTTCAGTGTGCCGTCCTCGAACGCGCCCTCGTCTTCGAGCATCCGGTGCCAGCCCCCCTGCACGCTCGCGCCCCAGATGGTTCCCCCCGGAGAACCACGGGCGGCGCAACCGGGGCAGCGCGTCGCGCCGGACAAGCAGGGCGCCGACGCCTGTCGGGTATCCGAACACCTTGTACCAGCTCACCGCGACGAATTCCGGCCGCACCGCGGACAGGTCGAGCCGGTTGGCCGGGACATAGGCGGCCGCGTCAAGCAGGACGTCATACCCTGCCTCCTGCGCGCGGCTCACCCAGGTCGAGCGGGTGCTGTACGCCGCTGAAATTGCTCTGCGCCGGATAGGCGAACAGCCCGGGGCGGCTGCCGTGGCCGTGGGAGAGCGCGGCCAGCACGTCGGTTTCACTCATCCGGAGTTCAGGAACGGTCAGCGGCACATAGGCGACCCGGGCGTCGCGCGCCCGGGCGAACTCCCTGAGCCCGTTGACCGAGTTATGGTTGTCGGCGGTCAGCACGAGGCGACGGCGGCGGCCGAACGGGTACGCCTCGCCGACAAGGCGGCAGGCGCCCGTGGCGTTCGGCGTGAAGATGACGGCGTAGTCGTCCGGCGTGGTGTTGAAGTGCCGGAGAACGGCTGCCCTGGCCTGCTCGACGAGTCGCGTGGACGCGCTCGACGTCGGATTCTCCGAATGCGGGTTGCCGAAGCAGCCCGCGCCGATCCGTGCCGCGTGTGCCTGCAGCTGCGACCTGGCGGCGAGCCCGGCACCTGCGTAGTCAAGGTAAACATGGCCGCATTCGTCCAGGTAGGAGTATTCCGTAGCGCGCAGCTCGTCAATCCTTGACGTTTCTTCATATTCCGGATATGCATCACGAAAATCCGCCATATCTGCCCCAGTCTCCGAATGACCCCGCGGAGCGTCCTGCCAAGCCGACGCACCGACTGCCCGTTATGTCAGCCAACTACACCATTCATCGGTTAAGTACCGATTGAGGCGACTTCAGGCGGCGAATCCCGCCCGGCCCATGCAGGTCCCGGCCCGGGGCCCCAGGGCGGATTCTGCGGTACGCTGCCGGGGTGGTGCCTCCTCCTGCGCCCAAGCCGGACGCCCAGGGGGCGACGGCTGGCCGGCTGCGCGACATCGAGGCGGTGGCAGACGCGGCGCTGTCCAGGCTCGACGAGCAGGCGCTGCTCAAGCCCTGCTTGAGCGCGTGAAGAAAGTGCTCCAGGCCGACACCGCCGCCGTGCTGCTGCTTGACCGAGTCGGCCGGCCAGCTGGTCGCGACAGCTGCGAGCGGCATCGAGGAAGAGGTCCGGCAGGGCGTGCGCATCCCGCTGGGGACGGGCTTCGCCGGCCGGGTCGCCGCGTCCCGCGAGCCGGTCATCCTGACCACGGTGGACCACACGACGGTGCGGAACCCGCTGCTGGTGGACCGGGGCATCAGGTCCCTGCTCGGCGTGCCCTTGCTCGCCGGCGGCAAGGTCATCGGGGTACTGCATGTCGGCTCGCTGAGCGGGCGGCCGTTCGGGCAGCAGGACGCCGAGCTGCTGCAGCTGGCCGCCGACCGGGCGGCGCTCGCCCTGCATTCCATGATGGCGCAGGATGACGCGCTGGCCGCGGTGGCGCTGCACCGCAGCCTGCTGCCTGCGGCGCTGCCTGCCATGCCCGGCACCGACCTGGCGGCGCGGTACGTCACCGGCTCCGGCACACGTAGGCGGGGACTGGTACGACGTGTTCGTCCTGCCGGACGGGAGACTCGGCGTCGTGGTCGGGGACGTGGCGGGGTCGGGGCTGGCGGCCGCGGTCATCATGGGCCGGATGCGCAGCGCGCTGCGCGCCTACGTGCTGGAGGCCGCGGACCCGGCGACCGCGCTGCGCATGCTGGACCGCAAGATCCAGTACTTCGAGCCGGACGCGATGGCCACCGTGCTGTACGGCCTGTACACCCCGGGAACAGGCGAGTTCGTGGTTTCCTCGGCGGGCCACCTCCCGCCGGTACTGGCGGCACCAGGCGCGACGGCGGGCATGCTTCCTGTCCGCCCTGACCCGCCGATCGGCACCGCCGATGATCCCGCACGGCGGACCGCCACGGCCTTCATCCCGCCGGGCGCGCTCCTGTGCTGCTTCACCGACGGCCTCGTCGAACGCCGCGACCAGGCCATCGACCTGGGCATCGGCAGCCTCGCCGCGATCCTGGACGAGCTGACCGCCGACCGACCCCGGCCGCCGCAGAGCAGGCCCGCGCCGCTGGCAGAGGACGCATGCGCCGCGGTCATGCGCGCGCTGGTGGGAAGCGCCTCCGCCCGAGACGACATCGCCGTACTCATGCTCCACCGGCACTAGCGGCCGCGGGAACATCCCTGCACCCGGAGTTTGAGCACCACACAGAGGGTAGCTTCGCACGTCGGGCGGGTTAGGGTCTGGTTATGACCTCGCCTACACCAGAACATCTTGACGGACGCCATCGGGATACGCTGCGGCAGATCTTCCAGCACCCGGCAAGTCACAACATCGAGTGGCACGCGGTGACCTCGCTGCTGGAAGCCGTCGGCACGGTTACCGTGCGCCATGACGGCAAGCTCGCGGTCAAGCTAGGGGACGAGTTGGAATTTCTCGAACCCCCGGTCGGCAAGGACATCGATGTTCAGATGGTGACTGACCTGCGCCGGATGCTGGCCAACGCCGGCGACGGCCCACAGTAGATAGGCCCAACTCGCCGGAGGCGGCCCACATAAGCGGTGGCTACTTCGTCAAGTCCAGACTCGCCCAGGTAAGCGCGCTGGCGAGGGAGCCTAGGCTGCCCGCCCGGCTGTGGGCACTATGCGCAAAGTTCACCAACGGGCTGCAAAGCGGCACATTTACGTGTGCGCAGATTGCCTTCTCGGCTTTAGTTTCAGCGGGCCGATTCAGAGCGGGCCGCACCGAAGGTCACGAATGCGTACAGTAACTACCCAGTTGACCATCTTTATCTGTATCGTCCGGTGTTGTGAATGTCGGCGGATACCAGGGGCTGCGCGCCCGGTCCGGCTTCCGCGCGGCCGTCAATGCCCGGCTTGAGGAGATTAGCTTCCGGACGGGTCTGATTACCGCGACGATCGCGCTTGTCGCTCTCTCGGCCATCGTGGCGGCCGGGGTGTACGTGGCCGCACTGGGACATGGCAGCCCGATTGACACCGCGCGCGTGTCAAGCGTCGCGTAGCGCGCCCGTGAAGACCCTGACGGCTCCCGCTTCCGTGTTGCCGCGCACGCCCACGCACTCGCAGGCAAGTCCCAAGCCGAAAGCTCAGCAGCCAGTGACAGCCGGCACAACAAGCCCGCAACCGGTTGCCGGATCACAGCCCCAGGGGCAGGCAGGCAGTTCGGGGCCGGGAGGCCCGCAGGTCCCGTCGCGAGACTACGGACGTGCAGGCGCCTATGGCCATGGACCCGGGCAGGCGGCTACGGGCCCCGGGACGGCGGCTACGGCAACCCCGGGCCGGGGCAAGGGCCCCGGGCCAGGGCAAGGGCCAGGGAGGATCGGGGGGATGGGTGGCATGGGGGACGGCCGATCCTGATCCACCAGCGGCCACCCAGGGGATCTGCCACACCGGCAGGATCGATGGGGCTGGGCGGCGGATCTAGGGAACAGCTGGTTCTAGGGTTGTCCCGTGAAATTCTCGCTCTGGCCCAATAACAACCGTGCTCCCGCCGACCTCCTGGAAGAGGTGCGCGCGGCCGAGGACGCAGGCTGGCACGGCGTCTGGCTGGCCGACCACTACATGCCCAACACCGGCGACACGACGCCCGCGCGCGGTGACGCGTACGAGTGCTGGGCTCTGCTGCCCGCCCTGGCCGCGGTCACCGAGAGGGTCCGGATTGGCACTCTGGTCTCGCCCACATCGGTCCACCACCCGGCGCTGCTCGCCAAGCGCGCCGCCACGATCGACCGGCTCTCCGGTGGCCGGATGGTCCTCGGGCTCGGCGCGGGCTGGCAGATCAACGAGCATCACGCCTACGGCATCGAACTCGAACCGCCCGGGCAAGCGAGTGAGCCGGTTCGAGGAGGCGATCCAGATCGTCCGCTCGATGCTGTCGCAGGAGTCCACCACGTTCCACGGTGCCTGCTACGACATCACCGACGCCCCCTGCGATCCCAAGCCGGTCCAGTCGCCGCTGCCGATCCTCGTGGGCACCCGCAGCCCGCGCATGCTCCGCATCACCGCCCGCTACGCCGACGAGTGGAACACCTGGGGCGCCCCGGAGCAGGCCGCCGTTCACCGTGCGGCGCTGATCGAGACCTGCGACAAGGCCGGCCGCGACCCCGCGACGATGTGGACGTCGGTCAACGCCCTCATCGACCTTGACGGGAGCATGCCGCCGTCCCGGCCGTGCCGCCCTCTTCGGCTCGGCTCGGCAACTGATCGACCAGTTCGGACGGTACGCCGAGCTTGGCTTTGACGAGTTCATCCTGCCCGACTGGAACCTCGGCACAGACAAGTCCGAGCGCGCCGACAAGCTCGCCAGGATCAAGACCGAGGTCATGGACCAGCTGCCCGCGTAGGCACTCAGGCCCGTTGGACTAAGGTCTCCTAGTGACCGCGGAAACCGTACTGGTATCGCTGCCGGGGACCATGTGCTCGCCGGCAGTGTTCGGACCGCTGTCCCGGTCGCTGGCGGGCGAGGTAATCGTCGATCCGGTTTCGTGGCTAACCCAGCCTGGGCCCTGGGATATCCCTGCCGTCGCCGAGCGCGTGGCCCGGCATATCGAGGAGACCTGGGACGGACCCGTGCTGGTGTGCGGGCACTCCACCGGCGGGGCCATCGCCCTGCAACTGGCGGCCCGCAGGCCAGCGCTGGTCCTGGGCCTGATACTCGTCGATACCGGGGCGCACATGCACGGCCATGGCGACGTCGGCGCCATCCTGCAGCGTATCCAGGCCGACTGGGGGGAAGAACTCCGCGCGGCCGTGATTGACCGCTCATTCCACGTCCCGCTCAGCGAGGGGGTACGGCCGAGTTCCTTACGTGGGCTGCGACCTCAGCCAGCAGGCGGTCTACGAAGTCCTGGCCAGCCAGCGGAGCCTTGACCTGACAAGCCAGCTTGCCGGCATCGGGCAGCCTGCCATCGTGGTGCACGGCCGCCATGACCGCGCACGCCCGCCACAGCAAGGCCGCGAACTAGCCGAAGCCTTGCCGAACGCGGAGTTCCGGCTCGTCGACGCCGGGCACACTCCGGTCTACGAGACCCCCGACGCCGTGGCCGCTGCAGTCCGCGACGTTCTCCGGCAGGCCAGATCTCCTAATCCTTATCCGGAATAGGCTCTTGGCGAGTCGAGGAGGGTTATTCAGTGCCGCGGACAGGGTCGCGCAGTCACCGTGCCTGCCCGGCATCTGCGCAGGCCAGCAGAAGATCTTAGAAATTTTGCACAGGATGATAATAAAGTCGTTCTTGATATTGATCAAATCAAATCGATGATGTTCGCTTACGTCGATACCATCGATATCGAGGGCGATTTCTAAGGTCTTTGAGGCGCGAACCGGACGATCGCGCCTTCGCGAGGCAGTTCCCCCCCACGACTTACGATCTACGGAGGCACTTCGTGCGGTTCCGCATGTCTTTGACGGCATCGATCTGCGTTGTCGGGGCCAGTCTCCTGGCCGCCGGCTGCTCATCGAGCAGTTCGAGCAGTTCCACCAGCAGTTCGGCCACTACGGGCGCGACTGCCACGAGTGCGGCTACCGCTAGCGCGTCGACCGCGGCCTCGGCCTCGGCACAGCCCGCGGCGAGCACCGCTAGCTGCACGGTCAGCGTGCTGAGCTTCGCCCTTGGCGCTAAGACGGGCTCGGCCGCGCAGTCGACACAGGTCGTGGACCTGACCAACAAGGGCTCGTCCGCCTGCACGATGCAGGGCTTTCCCGGCGTCAACCTGGTCGGTTCGGCGAATGGCCAGCAGAACTACTCCTGGCCACTGGTGCGCTCATCCGCGACCTACGCGCAAGTGACGCTACAGCCCGGCGGAACCGCGCACTTCGACCTCACGTACCTGCCTTACGCTTCAGGCGACGGCACCGAGATCACCGTGGAAAAGATCGTCCTGACGCCGCCGAACACCTTCACCCAGGCCCAGCTGACCTGGAGCCAGGAGGTGCTTCTGCAGGACAGCGCGACTCACCCGGGTACCTACATCGGGCGGTGTCCGGTGACCGCGCAGGGCCAGGCTGCGACCGGCCCGCTTAGGCGAGCGCGAGGGCGATGGCGTGCAGGGCAAGGCCCACTCCGGCTCCTACGACCGTCCCGTTGATGCGGATGAACTGCAGGTCGCGTCCTAGCAGCAGCTCCAGCTGGGTCGATGTCTCCGTGGCGTCCCACCGCTGGATGGTCCCGGTGACCAGGCCGGCGAGCTCGTCGTGGAACTGGTCGGCGAGCCTTCCTCGCGGCTGACTCGAGCACGCGCTCAAGGCTTTCTTGAAGGCGAGGGTCCGAGCCGAGGCGCCGCCCGGCGGCCGACAGTGCGTCCGCCAGCCGGCGGCGCAGCTCCGAGTCCGGGTCGGCCGCCTGCGTGCGCAGCGTTTCCTTGGTGTTCTTCCACAACCATGAGGTCCAGTCGCGCAGCCCGGCGCTTGCCAGGAGGTCGCGCTTGAAGCTCTCCCCGCGCTCGCGCAGCTCCGGTGAGGTCTGCAGGCGTTCGGGGAGCCCCGCGATCCACACGTCGAACTGCTGCCTGGCCTCGTCGTCCGGATCGGCCGCCATCGCCGCCAGCCGCTCGCGCAGCCGGGCATGCAGCCGGTCAAAGGCCCGCCCGTAGACCACGTCGGGCAGCCAGCGGGGTGCCTCGGCCTCAAACCGCTCGCGGAGCTCCTCTTGGTGGTCGGCGAGATAGCGGTCGGCGGCGGTCACCATGCTGTTGAACAGCACGTCGTGATGGCCTCCGGCGATCATGATGCCTACGGCCCGTCCGGCGAGCGGTGCCACTTCGATGGCCGCCGCCGCCCGGATCACCTCGGCGGTGAGGACGCTCTGCACGTCCTCGTCGCGGAGGGTTCCGGCCAGCGTGACCACCATGTCCGCGGCGTGCCCCGCGAAGCGCGCGGCATTGTCCTCCTCGGCCAGCCAGGCGGCCAGCCGGCGGCGCCAGCCCAGCCGAGCGGATGCGCTCGGTGAGGACATCGGCATTCAGGAAGTTCTCCTGGACGAACTGCCCGAGAGTCGCCGCGAACTGGTCCTTGCGCTCGACGATTACCGCCGTGTGCGGTATCGGCAGGCCCAGCGGATGGCGGAAGAGGGCCGTGACGGCGAACCAGTCCGCGATGCCGCCGACCATGGCGGCCTCGGCGCCGGCCTGCACGTAGCTGAGCAGCGTCCCGTGGACGCCGACCGCGGTCACCGCCACGAACAGCGGCGGTGACCGCGGCTAGGAGGGCCGTCGCCCGCCGGCGGGCGGCGGCCAGGCGCTGCGTCCGCAATTCCAGTGACTCGCGCTCGAGCTTGGATACCGGTGAAGCGGACATCGTCGCGGCAGGTTCCATCTGCGGCCCCCGGTCAGTCCGCGGCGCACACCGATCCGCGGCCGCGTAGGCGAGTAGTTCTCTCGGCAAGCAAGCCTAAACGCCGCAGGCCAATCCGCGCCAACGGGACACGAGTGTCAACGGCACACGGCTAGGGGTGCATGCGCGCGCCCTTGGTGACCTTGTCGACGGCGTTGCGCGGCCCGTAGACGGCAAGCCCGACCAGGTCAAGGTCCACCGCCCGCACGGCCCGCACGGCGGCCCGGTTATCCCGGTCGTTGCCCGTCGCGAACAGGTCCGCCGTGAAGACCGACATTGCGAGCCCTCGGCGAGAGCGGCCCGCGAATGCGGACCAGTCGTATCTCCTTGCTCCCCGTCAAGACCAGGACCGGCTGCCGGAACATCGGCAGGTACTCCGTCCCGTCCGCGTCCGCGTAGGGCTCGCCGATCACCTCAGGCGCCCGCCGTCCGATCCCGCTCACGAGAAACGCGGTCACGTTCAGCCGCTGCCACACTTCCAGGTCGTCGCGCAGCACGACCACGATCTTGGTGTCGAACCGCACCGGCTCGCCCGCCGCTTCCATACCAGCCGCATCCGTAGACGTTTCCATGGGATACAATCGAACACCGCCGGCCGTCAAGCGGTCTTGTACGATTTTTGCGTGGCCGACGACCAGCAGGTCCGGGCATGGCGACCGCAGGTTCCCGGTGTCGCCGAGGTCCTCCACGCGCACATGACGAGCCATGTGTACCCCATGCACACGCACGAGTCGTGGGCGCTGCTGATCGTCGATGACGGAATGATCCGCTATGACCTGCACCGGCACGAGCACGGCGTCCTGCATCAGGCAGTGACACTGCTTCCTCCGCAGGTCCCGCACAACGGGCGTGCCGCGACCTCGGCCGGCTTCCGTAAGCGGGTCGTCTACCTCGATCTGTCGCACCTTCCCGCGAGCCTCATCGGCCGGGCAGTTGACCAGCCCGTGCTGTTTGACCCGCTGCTGCGGCAGCGCATCAGCCAACTTGCACCACGCGCTCGACGAGCCTGGCGGGGAACTCGAAGCGGAGAGCCGCCTGGCCTTCGTCGCCGAGCGACTTCAGCAGCACCTGGGCGGTTATGCCGGGAACCCGGAGGCCGGGGCCCGCAAGGCCGACGTCGCGCACCAGCTGCGTGAGCCTGATCGACACCGGGTTCCGGGAGAAGGTGACCCTCAGGCAGGCGTCGGAGGCGATCCACGCCCACCCGGCTCACCTGGTGCGGATGTTCAGCCGGGAGTTCGGGATCAGCCCGCACCAGTACCTGACGGGCGCCGGGTCGACCTGGCGCGCAGGCTCCTGCTCGACGGCATGCCGCCGAGCCTGGCGGCGGCCGCCGTCGGCTTCTGCGACCAGTCCCACCTGAACCGCAGCTTCCAGCGGCTCCTCGGCACAAGCCCGGGCAGATTCGGAGCGGCAGGCAGCAGTGACGCCCCGCCCCGGAGATCGGACGTCGCGTGCACGGAGTAAGCCGAATCCGTTCGGACGACTCTTTCCTTGATTTCAATATTTTTATTCCGAACGGGTTCTTGTTACACGCTCACCCGCCCCGTTACCTCTTCCTGGCGACCCGCCGGAAAAGCTGTGCTGAATCTCGGGATAGGGGACATGGCCCTGCCACCGGTGGCCGCCAGTCCGACAGCGGGACCAGTGCCGGGCGGAGATCAGCTCCCAGTCGCCGAACCAGGAGAGGATCTCGCTGTCCTCGCGCCACCGCATGGCGCCGAGGGATCCGGCAGTCAGCTTCTCCCCCTCGATGGTGATCTCGCGCAGCTCGGGCAGCTCGGGTCCCGGCAGCCGGAGGCTGGAGATGGCCAGGTAGCTGCCGCTTGGCATGGCGGCACGGAATTCGGCCATGATCCGCTCCGGATGATCACTGTCTTCCACGTGATGCAGGAGCGCGAAGAGCAGCAGCCCGACGGGCTGGTCGAAATCGATCATTGACCGCGACAACCGGATCGGCGAGGATCTCGGCGGGCCTGCGCACGTCGCCGAGGACGAAATCCGTCGTCTGCGCGTCGGCGAGCAGCGCCTTGCTGTGGGTGTAGACGATCGGGTCATTGTCGACGTGGACGATGCGCGCTCGGGCGCTGAGCTGATGCGCGACCTCGCTCACGTTGCCCTGGGTGGGCAGCCCGGATCCGAGGTCGAGGAACTGCGTAACGCCCGCCTCAACGACCAGGTACTGCACTACCCGCCTCAGGAACTGGCGGTTGGCGATGGCCCCGAGCGGCGCCATGGGCGCGAACCGCAAGACCTCGGCCACGAATTCGCGATCGGCAGCGAAGTTATCCTTCCCCCAAGCATCGCATCGTATACGCGAGCGACATTCGGCTTGCTGATGTCGAAGTCTCGCGCTATTTCCCGTCACAAGCGGATCGACTGCGGCCATCGTTGGCCTCCATCCCGCCTGACAAAAAGAGCCACCATACGAGCAGGATAGCGGGCCGCGTCCCGCATATATCACGCGAAATGTCTGTGCATGCTCGTTGCCAAGATCAAGGGCCCGCGAGACAGGGGTTTCACCTCTCGACGCATCATCCGTACCGCATGGCAATCTGAATTTGAGGAACATCGATGCGGACATGCGGCGGCGCGGTCACGCCTGGCGCTGCGCTGCCGCTGGCGGCACGGGAGGCGAGGAGGCGGACGATGTCTGTCGCAGCGCATCAGGTCAGGCCGACTGGCAGCGGCACGTCTGGCTGCTCCCCGCCGCACTCGCCGCGGCGGCGGTCGGCCTGCTGTGCTGGGGTGCGTGGGTCTACGGCTATGACCCGCACTGGCTTGCCCGGTCTCCATGCCTGGTGGCGTCCCATCCTGCAGACGGACCAGGACTGGACGCTCGTGGCCACGATGGCGCTGCTGCTGGCCGGCCTGGGCGCCTACTGGTGGCCGCGCCGACGCCGCCATCAGCTCCCGATCGGCGCTGATCACCGTCGTCGTGCTTGTCCTCGTGGCCGCGATCCTCGGCACGGCTGCCTATGTCCCGTGCCGCGGCGAGATGAGCACGACGGGCATCACGTTCTGGATACTGCAGCTGTACGTAGGGCAGCCGCCGAACATGATCTACCAGAGCGTGCACCCGGGTGCCGCCTGCATCGGCACGCCACCGCTCGCGCTGCAGCTCGGGCAGATCGACGGGCTCGGCGCGACGCTGATCGGCGCGCTCGCCGTGGCGTCGGTGCTGTGGCGGCAGCCGCTTGACCGGCTGCAGTCCCGGTTCGCGTTCGACGTGACGATCTTCACCGGGCTTGACGTCGCTGACCATTCCCCTGCTCAAGCAGCTGACGAAGACGGCGCGCAGCCCACGCGCGATCATCGTCATCGAGCCGGACGAGGACAATCCGCTGCTCGAGGAGGCCAGGCTCACCGGCGCGCGCGTGGTCATCGGCGACCCGGCATCGCCGGACCTCCTGCGCCCGATCATCTCCTCCTGGCGCGGCTGCGCGCTCAGTCAGCTCTACGCGCTCAGCGGCAAGGTCGCGGAGAACGAGGCGGTGATCGACGAGGCGGCGCGGATTCTCAGCCGCTACCAGCCCGACCCCGACCGCCAGCCGCACCTCGTCGCGCTCATCGACGATCCAAGGCACGCCGACCACTGGCGCGGCGCCCGCAGCGGCAGGTCAGGCGTGTGGTTCGAGGACGCGCTCAGCTCGGCCGAGTCGCACCGCGCGCGGCCTCGTCTCCCAGGTGCTGCGCACGCAGCCGCGGCACCTGCTCGTGTGCGGCGACAGCACCCTGACGCTGGCCATCCTGCTCGAACTGGCCCGCCGGGCCTGGGAGCAGGCCGAGCTCGTGAAGGCCGCGGCGGCCGGCCGCGCGGCGGAACCGGACCTGCCGCCGCCGCCGGACGCGCCGTCTCCGCTGCCGCTTGAGGGGGTGGCGCTGCTTGACCCGCGGTCACCCGACATCAGGCGCGAGTACCTCGCGTCCGCGCCTAGCGCGGTTCTCAAGTCGCTCCCGAACGTCACCGCGCACCCGGTCCAGTGGCGTGACCACCTGCTGCGGACGCTCGACTCGATGGACCACGCCCAGGCCCGCGAGACCGCCGTCATCATCACGCGAGGAACCGCCGGGAAGCGGCGTGCACGAGGCGGGACGCGTCGCCAGGCTGCACCAGGACACCCCGGTCTTCGTGCTCGCCACCTCGGGCGACGCCATGGGCGGCGCGATCTTCGACCACCTGCACCCGTTCGAGCCTGGCCTGCTCGTCGAGGGCGAGGTGCCCGAGGACACCTGGACACGGGTCGCCAGGCACTGGCACGAGTGCTACCGGCTGAGCCATCCGCTGCCGCCCGGACACCCGAAGGCCTCCGCCCGGGTGCCGTGGTCCGAGCTTGATGCCTTCCTCCGGCAGGACAACATCCTCCAGCTCCGCTCGATCCTGTCGGAGGTCGCGAAACTGCGGCCGGCAGTGGGCGCCGGTTCACCTGGTGCCGCCGGGCAGCGTCATCGAGCTGAGCGAGCGAGGACCTGACGGAGATCACGATCGCCGAGCACACGCGCTGGCTGCAGCGGCGGCTCGCGGCCGGCGAGACCGGCGAGAACGTGGTCCCGTGGGACAGAGCTGCCGCCCGCTAGTGCGCGGCAACGCGTACCAGGTACCTGCGCTCGCAGCTCGCCCAGCTGGAGGACGTGGGCTTCGTGCCGGTGGTCCCGGCCGGCGGCCCGCCGACGGCGGCCCGCTTCGAGCGCGTCGGGCTGGTCCGTGCCAGCCAGCTGACCGAGCCGCTGGCCTGGACCAACTACGCGGGCGAGCAGATGCACGGCTACGCCGGGGACTGGCGGGTCATCGACGACGCCGGGAACCTGCGGACGGTCACCGATCCCGATTTCCAGTCAAGCCACGAGCCGGCCGGCGACGGCCGCTGGCGCCGGGTCGGCACGTACCTGGCCTGGCAGGTCAGCGAGGCGGTGGTGATCAGGACCAAGGAGGGCAAGGCGACCGCCCGGCCAGGCGACTGGGTGGTCGAGGGCCCCGGCCGGCGAGCGCTGGCCCGTCAGTGACGACCAGTTCAGCTGGAGCTACCGGCTGAGCCCGAGTGCGCCTGACCTGCCTGATCCTCCGGACCAGGAGGCCGCCAGCCAGATCAGAAGCATCAGCGCACGCGCTTACTGCTTGCGTAGCGGCTGGCCAGCGGCACGGTGAACCACAGGCCGCCGATCATGACGCCCACGACCGCGGTGACCATGCCGCCGGCCAGCCCTCCCGCCACGTACCACGTCACCAGCAGGACCGCAGCGAGCACGGCTGCGCCGACGGCGGCCAGGCCGAGGATCGCCAGCAGCGTTGGCGAACCGCACCAGGCGCTCCTTCATGCCGCGGCGGAAGACCAGCCGGTGGTAGGCGACCGGCCCGATCAGCAGTACGGTGGCCACCGCGGCGAGGACACGCTGGCCAGGTAGAGATCCCGCTGCCCGCCGCTGAGCTGGCCGAACCTGGCGGTGAACGGCAGCGACAGCAGAAACCCGAACAGCACCTGCACGCCGAGGCCGGCCACGCGCAGTTCCTGGATCAGCTCGCCGAGGTTGCGGTCATCACGCTGGGCCGTGGTCTCCGGCCGCGAATCCGGGACCTCGCCGGCCTCCACATCGACCACCTCCTGGTTACCCGACGCTACCCGCGTGTGTTACCGGGCAAACGACGGGTAGGCGCCCACGATGACCACACAGACACAAGAAACGACCATACCACCCAAGCGACGCACCCCGCGGCCAGGTGATGCAGCGGACACGGCCCCTGGCCGTGTGCTGGCCGCGGCGCCACCGAGGCGGTTCACCAGGCACTCGCCGGCCGGCGAGGTGGTGCTCGCCTACCTCGACACTCAGGCGGCCCGGCTCAGCCTCCTTGACCTGGCGGTCCGCCGCGACAAGGCGGATGCCGTGCACCAGATGCGCGTCACGGTGCGGCGGCTGCGCAGCGCGCTGCAGTCGTTCACCGGCATCGTGTCCGAGGCGGACACCCAGCTCCTGCGCGCGGAGCTGAAGTGGCTCGGCGGCGTACTCGGCGACGCCCGCGACACCGAAGTGCTCGCCGAGCCACCTGCACGCCGGGCTGGCGGCCGTACCGACCGAGCTCGTGCTCGGGCCCGCGCAGGCGCGGGTCAGCGTGCACTTCGCCCCGCTGGAAGCGGAGCACCCGCAGGGCGGCGCTCGATGCGCTCGACTCCGAGCGGTACCGGCAGCCTGCGGGCCGAGCTCGCTCGGTTGCTCGACAGCCCGCCGCTGACTCCCGCGGCGGCCGAGCCCGCGGGCAAGGTGCTCCCGCATGCCGTCGGGCGCGCCTACCATCGGGCAAGCCGCCGGATGCACCGGGCCCGCAGGGCGGCAGCCGGGCAGGAACGCGACGTGGCGCTGCATGAGACGCGGAAGGCCGCGAAGCGCGCCAGGTACGCGGCGGAGGCCGTCGCGGCCGGCGCTCGGCAAGAAGGACGGCAGGAACGCCCGCCGGTTCGCCCGGCGCATGAAGCAGGTCCAGTCGGTCCTCGGCGCCCACCAGGACGCGGTGATCGCCCGGGCGGCGGCCCGCGACATCGGCGTGCAAGCCCACCTGCCAGGCGAGAACGCCTTCAGCTTCGGCCTGCTGCACGAGCGAATCCATCGTCAGGCGCTGGCCTGCGAGGACCAGGCGTACCGGGGCTGGCGGCATGCCCGCCGCAAAGCCCGCTGGCTGCCCAAGTCATGACAGTCGGCAGGAAGACGTCACGCCGCCGCCGGCACCAGCGAATGGTGCCGGGGCGGGCACGTCGAACTGCGACTGCTGTCAGGCGTCAGGCCCGGCCGCCAGCCGCCAGCCTTCCGCGTAGTGCTCGCGGGCCTCGCTCGAGTACGGCACCGGCGACACGGTGGCGCGCACCTCGACCTGCTTGTGCGGCCGCTCGACGGACGCCTTCAGCGAGCCGCCGTCCGGCTCGCCCCAGACCAGCGTGACCTCGGTGCCGACCTCGATGGACGGGTCGATGACGCCGAGCGACAGCTCCTTGCGCTCGTTGTGGCTGTAGCCGGTGAACAGCGAGAGGCCGACGACCTTGCCGTCGAGCAGCACCGCGTCGTAGTTCGACGAGGAGTAGTTCGAGATCGGCACGTCCAGGCCCTTGGCCGGGATCTCGTCGGTGAACAGCGAGGCGGCGATCTTGCCCGGCGTCCTCGCGCGTTCCAGGCCAGCGTCACCTTGCGGCGCTGCGCGGGCTTGTCAAGCGCCTCAAGCGCCTCGCGGCCGATGAAGTCGTGGTCGAACTTCACCATGTGGCCGTAGCCGAGCTCGTACGGCGTGAGGTAGTAGTCCTCGATGTTCGAGGAGACGAAGGAGCCGCCGAGCGTGCCCGCGAAGCCCTCGTAGCCCTGGGCCGGGAGCCACTCGCGGTACGCCTTGAGCTTCTCGCCGGTGTAGATGGCGGGCAGCGGCGAGGGGATCCAGCCGGACTCCAGGGTGTTGGAGGCGTAGGCGCGGGACCCGACGGGGGTGATGCCGAACTCGGCGCCGGCCTCGAGGATCGCCTCGCGGATCTCCAGGTACTCCTCGTACGGGCCCCAGACCTCAAGGCCGGGCTGGCCGGACATGCCGTGCCGGAGCGCGTGAACCTTGCGGCCCTTGATGTTGATGAAGTCGGTGCGGAAGAACTTGATGTCCGCGATCGGCCCGCCGTTCAGCTTCTCGATCACCTTGGACGCGTTCGGGCCCTGGATCTGGAAGCGGTACTGCGTCCGGGTGACGGCCTGGCCCATCGGGCGCGACGGCGAGCGGTCGTCGCGGACCAGCTCGACGTCCCAGTCGCCGGTCTCGACGTGGAACTGGATCCAGTTCACGGTCGGCACGCGGCCGACGAACTCGTACTCGTTCTCCTCTAGGTGGAACAGGATGCCGTCGCCGATCACGTAGCCGTCGTAGGTGACGGGCACGAACTGCTTCGCCATGTTCAGCGGGAAGTTCTTGAAGGTATTGATCCCGAGGTAGGAGATCAGCTTGAGCGCGTCGGGGCCCTTGATGTACAGGTTCGCCATGTGGTGGCTCTGGTCGAACAGCACGGCGGTGGTCTGCCCATGCGACCTGCTCGGCCTTCCAGTTGGAGAACTCGGTTGGGACGACCGGGTAGACGTAAGCGCCCTCCTGGGAGTTCCGCAGCAGTTCAACCGGGTTGACTGTCTGCAGCAGATCCTCAAGGCTTCGCTGCGCCATATGGGTTTCCTACCTTCCTTGTTACTATGCGTTACCAAGCCAGCCGGGTACAGCGTCCAGCCGGCGGCCCGATGACCATGATGTACCTACATCGCGCACCTTGTCGCTGTTGAATCCACCCGAATTTGCGACGGCCCCTTCGTTCCTCGCAACAGCCGCTCGTCACCCTCGGCCGGCGACAGACCCCGCAGGTAGGGCGGGTGAGCAGGCGCGATCCAGCCGCCGCGGCGGCCCATCCTCGGGGCCTCGATCGTTGTCGCACCACAAAGGCGGCAGGCTGGCCGGACGGGCCCGTTGTGCGGTATGTCTATCGGGTCGATAGACATTGATGAAGCGAAGGAGTTCTCATATGGAGACCTGGGACGCCATCCGCGCCCGGCGCAACGTGCGTACCTACCTGCCGGACCCCGTCCCCACGGCCGACCTCGACCGGATCGCCGAGGCCGGGCTGGCGGGCTCCGTCGGCGAGCAACCGGCAGCACTGGAACTTCATCATCGTCACCGACCGGGACCAGCTCCAGGCGCTGTCGACGGTCTGGCAGGGCGCTAGGCACATCGCCGGCGCCGCCGCGGCGATCGCGCTGATCCTGCCGCAGCCCGCCGACGAGCGCAGCAAGGTAGTCGACCAGTACGACCTCGGCCAGGCGACCTACGCGATCATGCTCGCCGCCACCGACCTCGGCATCGGCACCGCCCACTCCTCGGTCGGCGACCAGGAGAAGGCCCGCGAGATCCTCGGCGTCCCTGATGACCACGACGTCGCCTACCTGATCGGCGTGGGCTACCCGGCCGACCGCCCGCTCAAGCCCATCCTCAAGCCGAACCGCCTCCCCTTCGACGAGGTGGTCCGGCACGGTCACTGGTGACTGTTAAGTCATAACCTTCAAGATCAAAACCTCTTCAAGTGCGGCGCGGGGCACCGGTGGGGGTGGCTTCGCTCTCCCGGCACGGTTTCGTCGCTCTAGTCCTTCCGTCCTAGGTCGGCCAGCGCCAGCCGGGCGGCGTGGTAGCCGCCCATGCCGTGGACGCCCGGCACCGGGCGGCGTGCTCGCCGAGCACAGGTAGACGCCGGGCAGCGGGGTCCGCCACGGGTGCGGTGACAGCACCGGGCGGCGGACGAACTGCGACAGGCCGCTGTAGCCGCCGGCGATGTCGCCGCCGACGAGGTTCTGCGTTGTGCCGTTCCATGGCCGCCGTGTCGTGGGCGGCCCGCGCGAGGATCAGGTCGCGGAAGCCGGGCGCGAACCGCTCGATCTGGTTCTCGATCGCGGTTGTCATGTCCGTAGCTTCGACCCGTTCGGCACGTGGCAGTACGCCCACAGCACGTGCTTGCCGCCGGGCGCGCGGGACGGGTCGGCCGCGCACGGCTGGACGGCCAGCACGTACGGCCGCTCGGGGTGCCGGCCAGCGGCGACTTCCGCCTCCCCGTGGGCGATCTCGTCGAGCGTCCCGCCCAGGTGCACGGTGGCCGCGCCGCCGACCGCCGGGTCGCGCCATGGCACTGGGCCGGACAGCGCCCAGTCGAGCTTGAAGACGCCGGGGCCGTAGCGGTACTCGGCGCAGCCGTCGCGCGTACCCGGCGCGGCAGCCGATCGCCGCAGACGCGCGAGCAGCTGGCGGGGCGTCAGGTCGAGCAGGATGACCGGAGCTCGCGGCAGGTCAGCGAGATCCTTGACCAGGTGCCCGGCCTCGGCGACGCCGCCATGCTCGGATGAGACGCGCGAGACGAGGGCGTTCGCCAGCCGGCGCGGAGCCGCCCCGGACGACCGGCCAGCCGACCTGGTGGGCGAGCGCGGCGAGCAGCAGACCGTAGCCGCCGGTGATAGGCCTGCGGAGGTCGACCATCGAGTGCGCGGCCATGCCCGCGAGCGCGGCGCGGGCCCGCTCGCCGTGGAACAGCGTCCGGCCGAGGACGCGTCGCGGGCAGCACGCCGAGCACGCCGTACCTGGCCAGCCGGAGCGGCGCGCGTGGCATCGACAGCGGGGAGAGCAGGCTGTCCACCAGGCCGAATCAGCGCTCGCCCCGTTACTCCCGGCTGTCGCGCCGACCGACGTCTGCCGCCAGGCGAGCGCGTCCCTGCGGCGAGCCGAGGCCGTCCGCGGTCGCGCGGACGTCCCGGTGGATGAGGACCGGCGTCCTGCCCGTCGAGCGGGTGCGCCGCCTGTACTGCCGGGATATGCCCACTCGACGTCCAGGTCGAGTTCCCTGAAGGCCGCCGACGCCCTCGCGAGCGGCAGCACCGTCGCGCACATGTCGTGAGTGAACCCGTCGAGTCCGGTCAGCGGTCCGCTGCGCAGCCCGCCGCCGAACTCGTCCGCCGCCTCAAGCAGCAGCACCCTGAGCCCGGCCTCCGCGAGCATGACGGCGCCAACAAGCCCGTTCGGCCCCGACCCGGCAACAACAGCGTCAAACCCATCGGCTTGCTTCACTGGTGTCCCGTCCTTTCCCCCGTCATGGCATTACACCGCCATATGCAGCTACCGCGGCAGGGGGCTGGCCACACCTAAGTCGTGATGCTGGCCGGGCGGCGGCCGCCGTAGATGACGAAGTCCAGTTCCTTCCAGAAGACGTCGACGCCCTCGAAGCCCGCCGCGCGCAGGAAACCGACCTGCGGGTCGAGCGGGATCATGTACCTGACGTGGTTCTCATAGCGGAACTGCTCCTCCTGCGTGCGGTGGTGCCGCTTGTGCGCCGCCGACGGGTCGCGGCGGTCGCCTGCCCGCAGCCATGCCTCCTCAACGACCGGGTCCGGCGGCAGCACCGGGTCGTAGTTGAGGTACCAGCCGCCTGGTGCCAGGTGCGCGCGGATCTCGGCGAACAGCGACTGCTTGCGCTCGTCCTTGAGGTGGTGCACGGACAGCGAGCTGATCACGGCGTCCACCGGATCGGGGACGGCCGACGGCCAGCCGCCGGCCGCTGGTCAGGTCGAACTCCACGTAGGTGTAGCGGCCCGTATACGGCTCAAGCTCAACCTTGCCCTGTGCCATCATCTGAGGCGAGAAGTCAGCGAGGACGGCGTGCGCGGCGGGGTAATGGTCGAGGACGGTCCTGGCGGCGGCACCGGTGCCAGCGCCCAGGTCTACGAACGTGAACGGCTCGTCGACGGCGAACGGCAGCAGTTCCGCCATCAAGCCGCGGCGCTCGGCGTCCCGCCTGGCGCGGTCGCTCTCCCGCGACTTCCAGAAGCTGACGCCGATGTCCGACTTCCAGACGGCGGCGTTGGTGTCCTCGCTGACGGCAGCGTCCCCGGTTTCCGACATGCAACCGATGTTAACGCGGCCCGATGTCCAGGCTCTTCCTGATCTGCGGCATGGCCACGCCGCGCTGCTCGAGCTTGGCCCGCTCGACCGTCGTGGCCGTCAGCGCGGGCAGCCAGGTGACGCCCCAGGCGGCGGCGTCGAGCTTGGCGGCGCTCCAGATCTCGTAGCCGACTCCGTCGAACGCCTGGGAGACTCCGCTCCCGAGGCCCCACGTGCCGGAGCCGACAACCGCCGCCACCGTCACCAGCGACGCCCACACCTGGCTGGCGCCGCTGAGGTTCGAGATCACCAGGTAGAGCAGGCCGCCGAGCGCCAGCAGGGCGATCACCACGAGCGGCCAGAACCGGCGCAGGATGACCGCGCCGATCATCCGGGCCGCGCGGGCGATGGAGGATCCCCGCCTGCACCCAGGCGCCCATGCTCGGCTGCACGATCACTTCCGGGTCGGCGATGAGCACCGACCGCCAGACCCAGCCCTGGACGCGCAGCGCGTGGAGCACCACGTCCGCGTGTTCCGACCAGGCGTCCACGCCCGGCGACTTGATCCGCCCGCTGTTGACGTCGATCCAGTCCGCCCAGTTATCAAGCGACCTGGACACGATCGTGGCGGCTCCGGACGGCAGCTGCGTGCCCGCGCCACTGAGCAGCGTCTGCACCGTGGCCAGCTGCGGGCGCGTGAACACGCCGAACAGGGCGCTCGGGCGGCTGGCAGGGGACTCCTGGCCCGGCTGCGGCGATGTAAGGAAGCCACACCAGGTCGCTGAGGATGAGGCCGAGCTGGTAGGCGCTGAGCCGCTCCGGGTCATCGGCGAACTCGTCGAGGATGGCCTGGTTCAGGCCCGTCACCGCCGCGAGAAGCTCGGTCTCGGAGAACGGCGTCGCGCGCGCGGCAGTGGCGGCCTGCGGCACGCACAGCATCGGCCGCCTGCGTCCGCGTCGGCCGCCTCCGCGGCGGCAAGGTTTTCCGCCGCGACCGCGGCCTTCTTCTTGTTCGACTGGGCGGTGACAAGCCGCAGCGGCCGGTGCAGGGCCGGGAACCACTGCAGCAGCTCGGTCAGCTCGGCGGCGAGGAAGACAAGCTTCGGGTCGGCCGCCAGGTCGGCAACGAGGGGAAGCTGCACGACCGGGTTGAAGGGCGGCGTGCGTACCGTGACGCTCACTCGCCGTCTCGGGTCGAATAGCTCGGCCATCACCCAGCCGAGCGCGAAAACCGTACCAGGGGGCTGCGTCGCCCGGAGCATCGCGGCAGGAACCTGGCCGCTTTCGGCGCTGACCGACATGAGCACCCAGACTAGCCGTTCCCGCGTTCGTCCGGGACATCCCATTCGCACCGTCTCAGGCTGCCCGCACTACTCGCTCCGGCTGACCAGGCGTAACCGGCGACGTATCGTATAGATGAGCGGTCATGCGGGCACATCATGCGGTGGACCCGTGTCCCAACCCCTAGCCCCCAAGGAGACGGATGCCTGAGCAGGTGACGCCGCTGTGCGCTCGTGACGTCGAGGCCGGCCAGTGACCGAGCTGGCGAGCACCCTGACGCCGTGCGAGATCGCTAGCCAGGCGGCGCAGGCGATCGCGGTGCTCAACGAGCTCACGCACGGCGGCGGCGAGCTGTCCAATCCGGGCGACGTCCGTGCCATCGTCGGCAGCCTTGAGCTCATCGGCCATGGCCTGCCCCAGCTGTGCGAGCAGCTCGCGCGGTTCCTGGTCGTTCAGCACGAGGACGGGCAGCTCACCCACGAGACCGGCCGCGACTCCGGCGATTCGGTGACCGAGGCGATCGAGGCACTCGCGGCGGCGGGCCAGGCCGCGGACATGATGACCGCCGCGCTGACCGAGGCGCGGGCCGCGACGCAGGCTCTGACGCCCGCCCGGCACCGCGGCTGGGAAGGCCGGCCGGACGCGGACTAGCGGGCTGCCTCGCTAGCTGGACGTGTCCTTCTCACCGGGCGCGGAGCCAGTCGCACCAGGCGCCGATGCCCTCGCCGGTGCGGGCGCTCACCAGCATGACCTCGGCGGCGGGGTTGACCTTCCGCAGGTTGTCGAGGAACCCGTCCAGGTCGAAGGCCAGGTAGGGCAGCAGGTCCACCTTGTTGACCACGATGAGGCCGCAGGAGCGGAACATCACCGGGTACTTGAGCGGCTTATCCTCGCCCTCGGTGATCGCGTAGACCATCGCCCTGGCGTCCTCGCCGACGTCGAATTCCGCCGGGCAGACCAGGTTGCCGACGTTCTCGATGAGCACCAGGTCCAGGTCTCCCAGCGGCAGCCGGGGCAGTGCCGAGCGCACCATCGGCGCGTCCAGGTGGCATTCGCCGCCGAATCCGTTTCCCGTGTTGATCAGCGCGATCTCCGCACCGAAGCCCGCCAGCCTGTCGGCGTCCAGGCTCGTCTCGATATCGCCCTCGATGATCCCGACCCGGACCTGGCCGACGAGCCTGCTCAGGGTCTCGCGCAGCAGCGTGGTCTTGCCCGCGCCGGGCGATGACATCAGGTTGACCACCCGTACCCCGGCCGCGGCGAAATCCGCCCGGTTGGCCGCCGCAGTCCTGTCGTTCTCGGCGAAGATCCTCGTCAGGACCTCCACCCGCTCCCCGCCGGTCGCGTACCCGGAGTGGTCGCCGGCGTCATGCGCGTGGTCGCCCGCGTGCTCGTGGTCGTGCGCGGTCCCGTCGTCATGCCGGTGGAAACGCCCCATCAGGTGCTCGCCTCCTCTTCGTCTGAAGCCTTTGCCGCTGTCCCTCGATCCGGAGCTTTCCCGAGCCCGGCATTGTCGGCGGGCAGGGGGTCAAGCTCAAGCGAGGTAATCAGGAATTCCTCGCCCGACACGATCTCCGCGTCAAACCCCCCGCAGCCGCCGCAGACGAGCACTGGCACCGCGCCGACGTCTGTGACGCTGCTCGCACGACCGGCAGCGGATACGGCGGGCACGGACTCGACGCTGATCCGCGAGCCTGCCAGCGGCGTCTCCGCACTGACGAGTTCCCAGCAGTACACGAGCGTGTCAGGGACGATCTGGCGCAGCTGGCCCACGCGCACATTGATGACCTTAACGGGCCGCCCGGCGGCATGGCGGGTCGCGATGTCGGCGATCGAGCCGCAGATCGACAGTTCGTGCACGGTTCCAGGCCTACCGCCACGACCGCTGTCACCGCAAGGTCTGGGACGGTGATTCGCCTCAGTGCCGGCTCCGGCGCCCAGTGCGGTTTCAAGCAGAAAGCCGATCAGGATTCACCACGCCAGGCGGCGGCGAACCGCTGTCAGAACAGCGTGGTCTGCTGGACTCGAGCGCGACGGCGGGCGCGGCCCCGGGCTTCGCCGCCGCGGCGGTCGAGCAGGGCCGGGTCGATCGAGGAGAGGAACGGCGACGGGGAGCATTCGGTCAGCTCGCCGCGCAGCGTCCGCTTCGCCGCCGTGAACAGCGTCAGGCGGGTGGTGGCCCGGGTCATGCCGACGAAGAGCAGGCGGCGCTCTTCCGCGTAGTCGACCTCGGCGCCGCGCCAGGACCGCAGCGGGAGCAGGCCGTCGTCGCAGCCGACGATGAACACCACCGGGAACTCAAGGCCCTTCGCCGCGTGCAGCGTCAGCAGCGAGATCCGGTCGGCGCGCGGATCCCAGGTGTCGACCTCTGCCCCGAGCGCGAGCTCGTCGAGGAACCGGTCCAGGTCGGTACCGCACCGCGCCGCCAGCGGGCCGAGCACGTCGGCGGCGGCCCGGATCGCCACGATGGCTTCGGCCCGCTGGCGTCAGCCCGCGCGCTCAGCCGCCACAGGCACTCGCCAGCGGCCGCAAGCGCATGCCACCGCTTCGTCAGCAACTCGCCGCAACGCGCCGCGCCGGTGGTCGTGGCACCGCAGCCGCCCATCACCGACTCGCGGTCACAACCAGCCGATGCGGGTACGCGCCGGTCGAGAGGGGGTCAGGGCGTCGGACGGGGTTAGGGCCGCCAGGATCGCGGCGACGCCGGGCATCTCGGCCAGCCGGGAGTGGGCACGGCGCTGGAACGGGAAGCCGCGCCTGGCCAGGGCCTCGCCGACCGCGGCGGCCTGGGACGAGGTCCGGTAGAGCACGGCGAAGTCGGCGAACGACAGCTGGTGCTCGGTCCGGTCCCGCCCGTCAACCGCGCGGCTGTCGAGGGCGTGGAACGAAGCGCCGCCGAGCAGCTTCTCGATCTCCGCCGCGACGGCCTCGGCCTCCTCGCGCTCGTCGGCCACCGCGTGCACGACGACCGGGCCGTCGGGGATGTCGGTCCTGGCGGGGATCAGCTCACGGCCGGGCACCAGCGTCCCCGGGCGGATCAGCTGCATCGCGGCCCGCACGATCGTCGGCGCGGACCGGTAGCTGCGCGACAGCCGCACCGTCGTGGCTGACATGCCGGCAGCGACGGCAGGGGCAGCAGAGACGGCAAGGGCAGCAGAGACGGCAAGGGCCCCGTCTGCCGCGGCGCCGAAGTCCTCCTGGAAGCGCAGGAAGTAGCCGACGTCGCCGCCGCGGAAGCCGTAGATCGCCTGGTCCGGGTCGCCGATCGCGCAGATCCGCGCGCCAGGTGCGGCAAGCTGGCGGAGCATCAGGTACTGCTGCTCGTCCACGTCCTGGTACTCATCGACGAACACGTCCGTCCACCGGGCCCGGTACTCAGCCGCCAAGCGCGGGGTCGCCGGCGAGCAGCGCCGTCGGCAGCGTGACCAGGTCGTCGAGGTCGACCATGCCGCGCTCGCGCAGCGCCGCGTCGTACGCGCGAGACGAGGCCGGCGAGCTCCGCGTCTCCGGGGTGCTCGCCTGCGAGCAGCTGCCGCAGTCGAGTCGCGGGTCCGCGCCGGCTCCACGCTTCGCCGGTACGCATCGAGCGCGGCGGCGATGGTACGTCGAAGCACGATTCCCGTTTGGCTGCCTGCGATACGGGATCACCAAGCGCGGCGGGGGTCGCTCCCCCCGAAGACAGCGACCGCAGGACCTCCTGGCGGGTTTTCTCGTCCGCGACCTTCAGGTCGGCGTCGAGGCCGAGGAGCTTGCACTGCTCGCGCAGGATCAGCAGGCCGAGGCCGTGGAAGGTGGCGACCGTGACCCGGGCGGCGCCGTCCGCCGCCGAGCAGCGCGGCAGGCGGTCGCGGAGCTCGTCGCGGGCGCGGCGGGTGAACGTGACGGCCAGGCAGCGCTCGGGCGGGAGGCCGGTGCCGATCCGGTGCGCGATCGCGTGCGTGAGCACCCGGGTCTTGCCCGCGCCTGGTCCGGCCACGACGAGCAGCGGGCCGCCGTCGTGGGTGACGATCGCGTGCTGCTCCGGGTCGAGGCCGGGCGACTGCACCCGCCGCGGCCGACTACGGCGGCCTCGGGCGGCGTCTCCCCGGTGACGCTGGCCGCCGGGGTCCTTGGCCTGCCCGGGGCCGCGCCTGCGAGGCGCCCTGGGCAGGTCGAACAGCGCCGCGCCGGCCAGCTCATCCGGGTCGAACAGCCGGATCGTCCCGTACACGCCGTCGTAGCCGGCCTCGCGGCGCACTTCGCCGCGGCGCAGCCGGGCGATGGCCTCCGCGACGATCGACGGCGCGCCGGCCGCCAGGTCATCGAGCGGCACGTCGCCGAGGATGCCCAGCTCCGGGCCGAACCGGTCCACCATGGCGCTGACCTGGGCGGTGACCGACTTGGACTTCGGGCCGACGCCGGCGATCTCGCCGAGGATCTCCGGCAGCGGCACGAACGAGGCGAACCCCGCCGCGCCTTCGAGCCGGTACCCTTCCGGCCGGTCGGCGAGCACGTCGACCCGGTGCTGCACGCCGATCGTCGGCTTCTTCCCGCAGGCCGGGCACTTGCCGCCGGCGTCGCGGGTCTCCTCCGGGGTCATCCGGACGTCGCAGGCGCGGTGGCCGTCGAGGTGGTACTTGCCCTCTTCCGGGAAGAACTCGACGGTGCCGCCGAAGCCGTCCCCGGTCCGCAAAGCCTGATAAATCCGGAAATAGTCGAGTTCCGGCAGCTCGAACGCCGTCGCCTCCCGGCCCAGCATGGGCGGCGAGTGCGCGTCGGAGTTGGACACGAGCCGGTACCCGTCGAGGCTGGAGACGCGCCAGTTCATCTCGGGGTCGGACGACAGGCCCGTCTCGATGGCGAAGATGTGGTCCGCGAGGTCCGCGTAGCAGTCCGCGACCCGGTCGAACCCGGACTGCGACCCGAGCACCGCGAACCAGGGCGTCCAGGCGTGCGCGGGCACCAGGTAGCACCCGTCGCCGCCGGAGAGCGTGATCTCAAGCAGGTTCCGCGAGTCGAGCCCGAGGATCGGCCGCCCGTCCGAGGCGAGGTTGCCGACGCGGGCCAGCGCGCGCGTGATCGTGTCAACGGCGTCGAGCGACGGCGCGTAGAGCAGGTGGTGCACCTTCCGCGTCTGGTCGTCGCGCTTGTAGATCGTGGAGATCTCCGACGACAGCATGAACCGCACGGGCGTGCGGCACGCGGGCGGCAGCGTGTCGTGGACGGCACGCTCCAGGTCCGGCCGCAGCCGGAAGAGGCCGGGCGCGTCGGGCACCAGCTTCGCGCCGAGCTCTTCCCGCCACACCGGGTGGGTGAAGTCGCCAGTTCCGACGACGCTGATGCCCTTCCGCCCCGCCCACCAGGCGAGGTGCTCCAGGTCGCAGTCCCGGCTGCAGGCGCGGGAGAACTTGGAGTGAATGTGGAGGTCCGCGTACTTGCGGTCCACGCTCACGACGTTGCGATCCGCACGTGCGACGAGCGCCAAGGGTTCACGTCGAACATTATCCCGAACGGATGCGCGCTTCGCCCGGCTGCTTTCCGCATTCTCTCGCGCCGGCCCGGCGGGTCGGCGTCTACGCGTCGGGGAACGAGCCCCACGTGTCGGGGACGAACTCCTTGCCGGTGACCGGGTGCTTGTAGTGGAACGGCAGCGTGGTCGTCTCCGGCCACAGGCGCGGCGCGTTCTGGAGCAGTTCGTCGGGGCCGTACGGGTCCTCCGGGTAAGTGACGGACGCGTTGGGCACGTAGTCCACCGGGGTGTGCGCCCAGCCCTCCTCCATCGTCCCGTGCCAGAAGGCCCGGTAGAACAGCTTCTTGATCTTCCAGACGCCGTCGACGTTCACGTAGGTGTTCTCGTAGACGCCGCCCTCCATCCACTGCCTGACCGGGCGTCTGCGGCCGTGGCGACCAGCTCGTGGGTGCCGGCCTGCATCAGCGTCCGGTAGCGCGCCGTGGGCGGTCTGCCGGTCGGGGGCCACGTGAATGAGGTCCTGCAGCATCGGGTGGTCGAGCAGCCGGCCGAACTGCGGCCCGTTGTGCCCGTCGGCGAACCGGGACCGGAACCGCCCCGTGTACAGCCGCCCGGCGCCGGCGCGGCCCTTGTAGACGCCGCCGATGAAGATGACCTCGCAGTCCTCGTCGAACAGGTCGACGACCTCGTCGTAGTAGCACTTGTCCAGGTAGTACCCGTAGGCGTGCTGCAGCCTCCTGATGGCGAGCTCGTCCTCGACCATGCCGAGCCGGTGCTCAAGCTCGGCGACTCGTTCCTCTGCCGTCATCGCGACCTCCTTGTCGTCTACCTGCCCGGGCTATCCGACTCGCTGCGCTAGCTGCTCGTCTGTCACCCAGTTGCCGTGCAGGCCGCCCGGCATCCTGATCGGTATCTTCAGCGTGGCGACCGGGGGCTCGTCGATGCGCTGGGCGTCGAGGATGAGCAGGTCGGTCGTCCCGGTCTCGTGCCGGTCGACCAGCTGCATCACGTAGCCCTCGCCGCATCCGGTGCTCGGTCCCGGCCGGCGGCACGAAGATCGCCTCCTGGACCGTGGAGTTCCGCCCGGCGAACCGGGTCTTCATCGCCCCGGAGACCGGGTCGATCTGGCCGAGCCAGCGGAATCCTGGCAGCCCGTCGTCGGGCTTCTCGCCGGGCACGTCGGTCAGGTTGATGACCCCGAACCGGTACCCGCGGGTCGCCCAGCGGTCATCGGTGCGCGGGAACTCGCCGGAGCAGCCGGTGAGCCGCCGCTGCGCGAACGCCGTCGTGCCGTCGCCCTGGTCCGGCGCGCGCCGACGTGTCGATCGTCCACCGGGTGAGCTGCGCGCTGGCCTTCTCCGGGTCGAACGGCGCGCCGGTGATGTCGGGGAACCACGGGAACGCGGACTTCTCGCCGACGGGGGTGTCGATGTGGATGTACCGGCCGTCGTCGTACGCGTTCATGATGTGCGAGGCGAACCGGTTCGTGCCCCGGTACCAGCGGACGGTGCTGCCCTTGCGGGGGACCACGCCCAGGTAGACGTCCTCGGAGCCGTCCCAGACGTAGAGCGGGCCGCCCGCCTTGAGGCGCTCGGGCGAGGCGGTGAGCGGGATGATCGGGAAAATCACGAAATTTTCGGTTACCGCCCAGTCGTGCACCATCGACGAGTACGGCGCCTCGAACCACGCCTCGTGCACGATCTGCCCGGTCGCGTCCGCCTCGTAGTAGGCGATGTCCCGCGTCGCCTCGCCCTTGGCCATGTACCCGAAGAACACGAGCTCGCCGGTGCGCGGGTCGATCTTCGGATGCGCGGTCGCCGTCTGGGACGACAGGTCGCCCTCCCAGGTGAACTCCCCGACCGTGTCGAGCGTGTCCGGGTCGATCTGGATCGGCGCGCTGTCCTCCTTGGAGGCGAGCAGCCGTCCGCCGTGCCAGTAGACGTTGGTGTTGGCGAGCCCGCGACTCAGCCCGGCCACGGACGGGTCGTCGGTGAACGGGTTCCGGTAGGCGCCGAACAGCGACCGCCGCGCCTCCCGTTCCGCCACGAAGCGCGGCGTCCGCACGTACCGGGACTTGAAGTCGCAGTAGCCGTTCTCGAACCGGAACATCGCGACCATGCCGTCGGCGTTGAAGTAGAAGTCGCGCTCGACGAACGGGGGCCACGCCGGGTCCGCGCCGACCCGGTAGTACGTGCCGCGCAGCGACGCCGGGATCTCCCCTTGCGTCACCTCAACCCCGCGGATCTCGCCCTCAAGCCGCACGGGCGCGAACCGCCCCTGGAAGCCGGGCTCGTCAGGGAACCGCACCGTCATCTCGCACCGCCCTTTATCAGGTCGCGCTGAGCGTAACTCCGCCGCTCCGCCGCGAGAAGGGCCGCGCAGGCCCGATTCACCCCCCCCATCTTGTGCCATAACGACAAAACCGACTCATCCGAACGGGTGCGTGCTCCGCCCGGCCTGCCCACCCTCCTGGCACCAGATGTGGGATACAAAGTGCCCCCGTGGGGGCACTTTGTATCCCACATAATTTCCTACGGCTCCGTGTGCGCGTCGCGGCAGGCTGCTAGGCGGCGGGGAGGACGACCTCGACGCTGACCGTTTCGCCGGGGGCGGCGAGGGGGAGCAGGGTGCCGGCGATCCGGTCGGCCGTTGACGAGGATGCCCGCGCCTTCGGCTATGCCCGAGTCGAGGGTGGCGGCCCGGCGGACGGTGATCTCGTAGGTCGCGCCGCGGAAGCGGCGGGTCGCGGTGAAGCCCGGCCAGGCGGACGGGATGACCGGGTCGACCCGGAGGCCGTCGAGCTCGGGCCTGATGCCGAGGATCCACTGGGTGATCGCGACGAAGTTCCAGGCGGCGGTGCCGGTCAGCCAGGAGTTCTTCGCCTCCCCGTGGGTGGGCGCGTCCCGGCCGGCGATCATCTGCGCGTAGACGTACGGCTCGCAGCGGTGCACCTCGCCGATCGACTCGCGGGCCGAGGGGTTGATCCGCCGGTAGTAGTCGAAGGCGGCGTCGCCGTCGCCGGTCATCGCCGCGGCGATCATGACCCAGGGGTTCGTGTGGCAGAAGACGCTCGCGTTCTCCTTGTACCCCGGCGGGTAGGTGGAGATCTCGCCGAGCTCGACGTGATAGGTGGTGAACGCGGGCTGGAGCAGCATGATCCCGTGCGGGGTGGCGAGCCGCTCCCTTGACGCTCGCCAGCGCCCGGTCGGCGAGCGTGGCGGAACCGGAGCCAGCCGCGTCCGCTGCGGACGAATGACCTTGTGCCTTTCTCCGGGGACCAGCAGGCCGCCGTAGTCCCCGGCCACGCCGCCGGCCCTGCTCGACCGCCGTCGTGCCGATTCCCGCCATGACGCACATGCCCTGCGGCTCAAGGAAGATCTGGCCCTCGGCGTTCTCGCGAGACGAGCCGACCGGGTTACCGAAGTGGTCGTAGGCGCGCAGGAACCACTCGCCGTCCCAGCCGTGCTCGGCGGTCGCGGCGGCCATCTTCTCCGCGTCGGCCCGGTAGGCTTCCGCCTCGGCGCTCCGGCCGGTGAGCGCCGGCGATGGCGGCCAGTTCCCTAGCGGCGAGCGTGAACAGGCCGGCGATGAACACCGACTCCGCGACGCCGCCGGGCTGGTTCTCCGTGGTCTGGAAGGACTCGCCTGGGGTTTCTGAGAAGCAGTTGAGGTTCAGGCAGTCGTTCCAGTCGGCGCGGCCGATGAGCGGCAGGCCGTGCGGGCCGATCCGGTCGAGGGTGTACTGGACGGACCGCTCCAGGTGGCCGTAGAGGGTGGCTTCGCCCGCGTCGCTGAACGTGACGCGGCTCGTCGAGGATCGGTGGTGTCGCCGGTCTCCTTGAGGTAGGCGGCGACGCCGAGGACGAGCCAGAGCGGGTCGTCGTTGAAGCCGGAGCCGATCGCGTCGTTGCCCGTCTTGGTGAGCGGCTGGTACTGGTGGTAGGCGCCGCCGCTGGCGAACTGGGTCGCGGCGAGGTCGAGGATGCGCTGGCGGGCGCGCGGGCCGTCGAGCTGGACCGCGCCGAGGAGGTCCTGGCAGGAGTCGCGGAAGCCCATGCCGCGGGAGATCCCGGTCTCGTAGGAGGAGACCGAGCGGCTCATGTTGAAGGTCACCATGCACTGGTAGGCGTTCCAGATGCTGACCATCCGGTTGCTGTCGGTGTCCGGGGTGTCCACGCGCAGGACGCCGAGCAGGCCGTCCCAGTAGGCCCTGAGGTCCGCGAAGGCGGCGCGCACGGTCTGCCGGCCGCAGCCAGCGCTCGATGACCGGCTTGACGCCGGCCTTGTTGATAACGCCCGGCGCCTCGAACTTGGCGTCGCGCGGGTTCTCCCAGTAGCCGAGGAGGAAGATGACCTCCCTGCGTCTCGCCCGGCTCCAGGGTGAGCCTGACATGGTGCGCGCCGTGCGGCGACCAGCCGTGGGCGACCGAGTTGGTGAGCTCGCCGCGCTCGACGCCGAGCGGCTCGTGGAATCCCCGGTAGGGTCCGAGGAACGCCTCGCGCTGGGTGTCGAAGCCGGCGAGGGGCTCGAGCAGGCGAAGTAGGCGAAGTGGTCGCGGCGCTCGCGGTACTCGGTCTTGTGGTAGATGACCCCGTCGACGACCTCGACTTCGCCGGTGGAGTAAGTTGCGCTGGTAGTTCGTCGCGTCGTCCTGGGCGTCCCAGAGGGCGAACTCGACGGAGGAGAAGAGGGACAGCTCGGCCGCGGTCTCCCGGTCGTTGGTGACGGTGACCCGCCAGACCTCGAGGTTCTCGCCGCGGGGCACGAAGTACACCGTCTTCGCGGCGATTCCGGCCCTGGCCGACCTGATGGTCGTGTACGAGAGCCCGTGGCGGCACTCGTACTGCATCAAGCTGCGTCCTGGTGGGCTGCCACGACGGCGACCAGTACTCGCCGGTGGCGTCGTCCCGCAGGTAGAGGTAGCGCCCGCCGGCGTCACCTGGCACGTTGTTGTAGCGGTACCTGGTGAGCCGGCGCAGCCGGGCGTCCAGGTGCCAGGAGAAGCCTCCGGCCGTGTTCGAGACGGTGCCGAAGTAGCGCGTCCGTGCCGAGGTAGTTGATCCAGGGCACCGGAGTGTCCGGGCGGGTGATCACGTACTCGCGGCGGTCGTCATCGAAATAGCCGTAGCGCATGGCCGTTACTTTACCGGTTTAGTACTGGTAAGACCATGGGCAATTGCATGCGAATCGCGCGCCTGGCTACCAGACTGTGCTCGCCACCTCCGCGACTAGTTCGAGCTTCTGCTCTTGGACGTCCTCTGTCGTCAGGTTAGCGCCAGGCAGGGTCGAGGAGAATCCGCACTGCGTGGAGACACCGAGCCGCTGGAGCCCCGTGTACTTGGCCGCCTCGTGGATCCGCGCGGTCACGTCGCTCACCGACTCCAGGGTCGTGGTCTTGCTCGATATCAGGCCGAGGATGATCTGCTTGTCGTCGGGCGCCTTCGCGAGCGGCTCGAACGACCCGGACCGCTCGTCGTCGTACTCAAGCAGGAACACGTCGAAGTTGGTCAGCCGGGTGAACATGGCCTCGGCGGTCAGCTCGTACCCGCCCGCGCCGATCCACTGGCTCATGTTGTTGCCCTTGCAGACGTGCACCGCGAACGTCACGCCGGGGACGTCGCCGACGCTGTTGAAGATGTCAAGGCCCTCGGCTGAGCGTCCGCTCGGTGGGCATGCCCAGGCTCTCGCGCAACTCCCGGTTCTCCGGGTCGACGATCGTGCCGATGTCCGGCGAGTCGATCTGGATGTAGGTGCAGCCGAGCGCCGCGAGGGCCTCGCACTCGGCCTTGATGATCGCGGCGGCGTCCTCGAACAGCTCGAACGGCGTCCTTGTAGGCGGCGGTGGACAGCTCGGGCGACCAGGCCGAGTACAGGATAGCAGCGGGGACGGGAAGGTGACCTTGATCTGCTTGGTCGCGCGGGCCCGGTTGTAGGCGAACTCCTCCAGGGTCATCTGCCGCTTGGCGCTGATCTTGCCGGTCACCGTGAAGGGGTTGTGCCAGATCCAGTCCTCGGTGGCGCTCTTGAAGTGCACCGGCGCGCCCTCGATCGGCGCGACGCCGTTGATCTCGCTCACCATCTGGTCAAGGAAGGAGAACCGGCGGAACTCCCCGTCGGTCACGACGTCGAGCCCCATGCTTTCCTGCATCGCTATGGCCGCGTCGACGGCACGGTCCTCGATCCGCTTGAACTCCGGCGTGGTGAGCTGGCCGGCGGCGTAGGCGTCCCGGGCCCGCGTCAGGTACTGCGGCCGGAGCAGTGAGCCAATGACATCCGAGTGGTGCAACTGCGGCATCGCGCGGCCTCCTCGACATCCTCGTCTGGGGTTACTAGTACCGAACTACCGCGCCACGGCCTCGCCGGGAAGTGGCGGGGCACAACTTTTTCGCGGCCGCCGTTTGGCCCGCCGCATAGGCGACACCCCGTGGTCGCACGAAAGATCAAGCGGATAGTGGATCGCCCGCGCATCACGCTGCTCGTAACGATCCACTGTCCTTGATTACCGCATTTCTGTGACCGCGAAGGAGGTCGGCGGCAGGGTGATCCTGCCCGACATAAGGGAAATATCAGGATCGCTGGCCAGCAGGACCGAGGCCGACCCCGCATATCCAGCGGCACTGGGAGCCTCGGCCGGAAACTCCACCGGGGTGTCGGCCAGGTTGGCGGCGATCCGCAGCGGGCCGCGGTGCACGAGGAGCCACCGGGCGGCCTCGTCGTAGTCGACGCGGACCTGGTCCAGACGCGGGTCGGTGAGCTCCGGGCGGGACCGGCGCAGCGCGAGCAGGGAACGGTACCAGTCGAGCAGCGAGCGGTGCGGCTCTCGATCAGGCTGTGCTCCAGTCGAGCTTGGAGCGCAGGAACGTCTCCTTGTCCTGCGGGTCGGGCACGTCGGCGAATGCCCAGCCGTGCCGGCGAACTCGGACCTGCGGCCGTTGCTGACCGCCTCCGCGAAGAAGGGGTCGGTGTGGTCGGTGAAGAACTGCCAGGGCGTGTCCGCTCCCCATTCCTCGCCCATGAACAGCATCGGCGTGAACGGGGCGGTGAGCACGCAGCCCGGCGGCGATCCGCAGCAGCCCGTCCCGGTGCGGGTGCCCGGCGAGCGTGGCGGGCAGCCGGTCCCCCATGGCGCGGTTGCCGACCTGGTCGTGGTCCTGGTCGAAGACGACGAACCGGTAGGCCGGGGTGCGCAAGGTGTCCACGGGGCGGCCGTGCGTCCGGTTCCGGAAGGACGACCAGGTGCCATCGTGGAAGTACGCGCCCGTGAGCACCTTGGCGACCCCGGCGATCGCGCCGAAGTCACCGTAGTACCCCTGCCGCTCGCCGGTCACGAGCGCGTGCACCGCGTGATGGAAGTCGTCGTTCCACTGCGCCGAAAGCCCGTACCCGCCGGCCTCGCGCGGCGTGATCAGCCGGGGGTTGTTCATGTCCGACTCGGCGACAAGCACAAGGGACCGCCCGGCGGCGGCGGCGAGCCCGTCCACCGCGACCGCGAGCTCCTCAAGGAGATGCACCGCGCGATGGTCCTGGAACGCGTGCACCGCGTCGAGGCGCAGCCCGTCGAGATGGTAGTCGCGCAGCCACATCAGCGCGTTGTCGACGATGAACGACCGCACCTCATCCGACCACGCCTGGTCCAGGTTGACCGCGGGCCCCCACGGGGTCGTGTAGACGTCGGTGAAGTACGGACCGAACGAGGCAAGCTTGTTGCCCGGGCCGACGTGGTTGTAGACCACGTCGAGGAAGACGGCGAGCCCGCGGCCGTGGCAGGCGTCCACGAACCGCTTCAGCGCGTCGGGCCCGCCGTAGGGCTCGTGCACGGCCCACAGGCCGATCCCGTCGTAGCCCCAGCCGTGCTCGCCGGGGAACGCGGCGACCGGCATCAGCTCCACGACGGTGACGCCGAGGGACAGCAGGTAGTCAAGGCGCCCGATGGCGGCGTCAAGCGTCCCCTCCGGCGTGAACGTGCCGACGTGCAACTCGTAGATCACCGCGCCGCCGATCGGCGCCCCCCGCCACGCGGTCGTCGGTCCAGGCGAACGCGCCGTGGTCGTAGGTCCGGCTGGCGCCGTCCGGCCCGTACGGCTGGCGCGGCGAGCGCGGGTCGGCGAGCGGCTCGCCGCCGTCAAGGCGGAACGCGTAGTCGGTCCCGGCGGGCGCGGCCGCGTCCGCTGTCCACCATCCCGGCCGTCCGGCCAGCGGAGACATCGGGAATGCGTGGCCTGCCACCTCGACGTCGACCCGGCCGGCCTCCGGCGCCCACACGGTAAATGGCTGAACTGCGGAATTTTCATCCGTTGCCCTACGCTCTGCGAGCTCACAGTCACTCACCTCTCCGGACGAGCAGCGCGACGGGCAGCCGGCCCGTCAGTTCGGTCATCGGGATAGCCGGGCCCCGGTGCACGGCCGCCGGTCAGCAGGTTGGTCCAGGCGCCGCCGGGCAGCGGCAGCGCCGTGTCCTGCCAGCCGCCGCGGCGGCGCAGGCCGACAGGCAGCCGGGTGACGACCGTGACCGCCTGCCCGCCGCGCCGGAAGGCGACCGCGTGCGCGGCCGCGGGCCCGGATGCCGTCAGCGGCTCGTAGTCCCCGGCGAACCACTCCGGGCGGGCGCGCCGCAGCCGCAGCGCCCTGGAGGTGACGAGCAGCTTGGCCCTGGCCGAGAAACGCCGAGGTCTCCGCCGGCCAGGTCACCGCGGAGGCTCGCGCCTGCGTCGGTGTCAAGATCGGTGAGGTCCGAACGGGTGCGTGCGAAGCCCACCTCCCGCCGGTTATCTGGGTCAACCAGGGACAGCGCGGCCACCTCGCACCCCTGGTAGACATCGGGCATCCCCGGCATGGTGAGCTGGACGAGCTTCGCGCCGAGCGAGTTGACCGCCGCATCGCCCGCGATCCTCGCGACGAAGCTCGCGATTGACCCGGACAGCTCGGGATCGTCGAGCGCCCGGGCGGCCAGGCCGAGCACCGCCGCCTCGTACTCCTGGTCGGGCGACGACCCACGAGGTCCGCCGCTTGGCCTCGCGGATCGCCTTCGTCAGGTACCCGGCCAGCCGCTCACCGCTGATCGGCCATGCCCCGACCACGGTCTGCCACAGCAGGTACTCCGTGTCCGGGTCGACGGCGGCCTGCGCATCCTCCGGGCGTGCGCATGCCACTGCCTGACCTGCCTGCCCCACTCCTGCGGCAGCTCGGCGAGCACGGCGAGCCTGGCCCTGACGTCCTCCTGCCGCTTGGTGTCGTGCGTGGACAGCGTGGTCATCGTGGCGGGCCAGTCGGCCGCCAGGCGCCCCGCCACCGCGTGGAACTCGCCGGGGGCCACGCCGAACCGGTCAGGGTCGCACCCGACCTCGTTCAGCGAGATCAGCCGGGACCAGCCGGTAGCACGCGGTGTCCTCGACGCCCTTGGCCTGCACCGGCCCGGTGGTCTGCTGGAACCGCACGGCGAACTCGCCGACCCGGCCGGCCGCGCCGCTCACCGGCCGGCGCTGAGCCGAGCGCCGCCAGCGGCCGAGGTCGGCGGCAAGGCCGCGCAGCCGCCTCGGCAGCCGCCGCCGCGCGCCGTCCACCGCCTCCCTGACCGCGGCCTCGGCGGCCTCGGCCGGGGAACTCTCCCGGGTGCACGTAGGCGCGGTAGACGGGGAACGCGGCGAGCACCTCGGTGAGCACCGTGCGCGCGTCGTCCTCGGTCGCGTCCGGGGAGAGTGAGCGTAGAGCAGGCGGGCCAGCCGGGTCACCTCCGCGGCCAGCGACCCGCTGGCGATCTCCCGCTTGGCCTGCGCGGCGACGTCGGCGAACCGCGCTGGCCGGGCAGTCGTCACCCGAGCTCGTGGCAGAACCGCGCGTACTCGGCGCTGAGCGCGTCGCCGCCGGCTGGGTCGAGGAACAGCCCGTCGACCACCCGCAGCGCGTCGTACCCGGTCGTTCCCGCGCAGGCCCAGTCGGACGGCAGCGTCTCGTCGGCCGCGAGGATCTTCTCCACCACGACCCAGGCGCCCCCGGTCGCCGCGGCGAGCCGGTCCAGGTAGCCGCGCGGGTCGGCCAGCCCGTCGGGATGGTCCACGCGCAGCCCGTCGACCAGGCCCTCGGCCACCAGGCCGACGATGACGTCGTGCGTGGCGTCGAACACGGCCGGGTCCTCGACCCGGATCCCGATCAGGGTGGCGATGTCGAAGAACCGCCGCCAGTTGAGCTCGGTCGCGGCGTCCCGCCACCAGGTGAGCCGGTAGTGCTGCGACTCGAGCAGGCCGCGCATCGGCCGCCGCGCCGTTCCCGGCCACAGCGGCAGGACATGGTCGAAGTACCTGAGCACCGGCTCGCCGTCCGGCCCGCCGCTTGGCTCGACCCGCAGGTCGGCGAGGCAGGACTCAAGCGGGCCGCCGAGGACCGGCAGCAGCATCCGGTCGTCCTGCGCGGCCCAGTCGATGTCGAACCAGGTGGCGTAGGGCGAGTCGCGGCCGTCCCGCAGCACCGACCAGAGCTGCCTGTTCAGCGACATGTCGGCGGGCACCGCCATGTGGTTCGGCACGATGTCGAGGATGATGCCGAGGCCACGGGAGTGCAGCCGCTTGGCAAGCGCGCGGAACCCTTCCTCGCCGCCGAGCTCGGCGCGGATCCGCGCGTGATCGGTGACGTCGTACCCGTGCATGGAGCCGGGCACCGCCTCGAGCACGGGCGACAGGTACGCGTGGGTAACGCCCAGGTCCGCGAGGTAGTCGGCCGTCTCGGCCGCCTGCTCGAACCCGAACTCCGGTGTCAGCTGCAGCCGGTACGTCGAACCCGGCGCCCCGGGTGCTCTGCCCGCCGCCACATTCCCCCCGTTGGGTGCGCTCTCTCTTCCAGAGGTTCCCCGCCGGAAGACTTCCGAACGCAGGTGCGGCTGCCCAAACGGACGCGCTCCTTCACTGGCACCTGCCGCGGTCCTAGCCGCTCCCGGCACATTACGACGCCGTGTAGTCTCGGTGAGGTGCCCGGCCTTCCCGCGCGGGCTGGAAGGTGGTCTTATCCCAGGTGAGCGCGGTTAACGTCCGTCAGCAGCCAGTCAGCACCGCCGCCGACGGCCGAGTGGCAGCTGTCCAGCGTTCGGGCGCGCGTGGCGCGCGTACGTGGCGCTGTGCAAGCCACGGATCGTCGAACTGCTGCTGATCACCGCAGTCCCCACGCTCTTCCTTGCCTACCGGGCGCTCCCCTCGCTGCTCGTCACGGTGGTGGTGGTCCTCGGCGGCGCGCTCGCCGCGGGCAGCGCTAACGCGCTGAACTGCTACATCGACCGCGACATCGACGAGATCATGCGGCGGACGAGCAGCAGGCCGCTGGTGAAGAACACCGTCTCGCCCCGGTCGGCGCTGATCTTCGGGCTCGTCCTCGCGGTGGTCTCGGTGACCCTGTTCGCCGTCACCACCAACCTGCTCGCGGCCGGCCTCACGCTCGCCGCGATCGTCTACTACGTCGTGATCTACACCATGCTGCTCAAGCGGCACACGTCGCAGTCGACGCTGTGGGGCGGGGTATGCGGCGCGGCCCCGGTGGTCATCGCCTGGGCGGCCGCCACCGGTTCGCTGTCGTGGCCCGCCTGGCTGCTCTTCGGCGTGGTGTTCTTCTGGCAGCCGCCGCACTTCTGGGCGCTGGCCATCAAGTACCGCGAGGACTACCGCCGGGCAGGCATCCCGATGCTTCCCGTGGTCGCCTCGGTGCGCCGGGTCCTCGCGGAGTCGGTCGTGCTACAGCTGGCTGATGGTGGCGGTCTCGCTCGCGGTCTGGCCGTGGGCGGGCCCGCTCTACGGCGTGGTCGCGATCGTGGCCGGGGCGGCGTTCCTGTACGAGGTGCACCGGCTGCTGCGCCTGTCGCGCCGCGCGGACACGGGACGGGACGACCGGCGGCGACGGGCTCGTCACGATGCGCCTGTTCCACCTGTCGATCGTGTACCTGACGCTGGTGTTCGCCGCCGTCGCCGTGGGCGCCTTCATCCACTGAGCGGTTATTCCCGGGACGGCTCCGCACCAGGAAAAACTTCGAAACTCGATTGAACCGGCGAGACTCGTGGTGCGTATATCACTATAGGGAAGGCCCGCGGGCGACCAGCTGACGCTCCCAACGTTCAACTGACGCTCCGCGGCCTTCACACTGTCCGCTGGCCTTACCCTAGTGATATAAGCGGGACGCACGCGTATCGTTACGTCGGTGATCCTGATCGTGGCCGGGGTGGCTGGCTGTGGCAAGACGACCATTGGCGCGCTGCTCGCCGGACGGCTCCGCTGGCGGTTCGCCGATGCCGACACCTTCCACCCGGAAGCGAACATCGCCAAGATGCGCGCCGGTATCCCGCTGACTGACGCCGACCGCGAGCCGTGGCTGCACGCGATCACCGACTGGATGGACGAGCGGATCGCGGCGGGCCAGTCAGCGGTGGTCACGTGCTCCGCGCTCAAGCGCGCCTACCGGGACCAGCTGCTGGCAGGCGGGCCGACGGCGACTATGGTCTTCCTCCAGGTGAGCAGGGAGGTGCTTGAGCAGCGGCTTCAGGCCCGGCACGGATCACTTCTTCCCCGAGAAGCTGCTCGACAGCCAGCTGGCCGCACTTGAGCCGCCCGGGCCGGACGAGCGGGTGCAGACCGTGCTCGCCGAGGGCGACCCCGCGCAGATCGCTGCGAAGATCATCGCCGACGCTCTGGCCGACGGCGACCCGACGGCGAGCCGAGCTCGGCCCGCGAACCCGTTCCCGCGTCCTGGATGAGTGGCCTTAACCTGGGTGAATGAAGCTGACGCTCGACCTGCATGACATCTACAACCGGGGCACGGAGATCGAGAAGGCGCTGCAGCAGAAGTTCGACGAGGCCATCGCGAAGAAGGCGCCGCTGCTTGAGATCATCCCGGGCAAGGGGTCGGGCCAGCTGAAGAAGCACGTGCTGCGGTTCCTCGAACAGAAGCGTTCATCTGCGAAGAACATGCGGGTAGAGAAGCCCTCCAAGAACTTCGGCACCATCAAGGTCCACTTCAACTGGAATGAGCCAGGCAAGCGCTAGCGCTGCCCTTGCTGGCGTCACTGGGCCGTGCCGGCCAGCAGCCAACGGCGTACCCGCACTTCCAGGAGCACGCGCCTACCGCCCGGGCGAGTGGGAGCGGATACGTCCCACCCGTACTTCCGCTCGAACGCAGTCACGACCTCGCGGGGGAACCCGTCACGGACCAGCGATGCGTCACCCTCGGCGACGACCGGGAACCGGCCGTCCTCCAAGGCCAGGGAGACGCGCGACTCCTTCTGAATATTCCTCACCTTGACCGAGCTGTGATCCGCACCAATCCACCACCTGGAGCTCTCGTAGACGAACCAGACGGGTGTGACGTGGGCCGAGCCATCCGGACGCACAGTGCACAACCAGACGTTCTTTTCCTTGGTCAAACGCATACGGACGGCTGGCTCCGGCACGTTCGCAAGATCATTCACTCCGCTACCCAACCAGCACCCCTGACAATGCACATCGGGCAGCGCCGGACCATCGTCCACTTTCGCTGGAAAGGTCCCGGTTACCGACCGCGGTAACTCCTTGATCCGGGCGGCGATCCCGTCAAGCAGGCACGACAGGCCGAACTCGAACCGCTCGTCCCGCGTCTCCGGCGCGTCCGGGTCGATGCCCGCGTCCAGGACCTTCGCGAGATGCGGGTACCGGCCGTACCCGCCGGGAGCTGCCGTTCGAACTCGTCATATGCTCCGGTGAAAACATGCTCTACAGATTACGGATCTCGATCTTGTTGGTAGAAGTCGGGACTATGAAGATGTAGACGCCCTTTTCGCTGAGCGCGTAAGACTTTTCGGACACGACAGGGCGGACGATGACGTCACGGGGATCTTCCATCAGGCCTCCTCGCCGGCATCTGGTGCTTCGTCCGCCTCGACAGGTGCGGCCTCGCGCTGCGCCGGCTGCGATGTAGCCGCGGCGGTGGTCTCCGGCTCGGCGGTGATCTCCGGCTCGGCGGTGATCTCCGGCTCGGCCTTGGGCTCCGCTTTGGCCTTCGGCTCTGCTTTAGCCTTTGGCGCAGCGGGTGGCGCGTCCCCCAGGCATTGTTACCCGGAAGAGTCTGGCGGGTGAACACAACCCAGTCCGAGCACAGGACGTCGTACGCAGCGAGCTCGCCGACGAGGATCAGGTCGACCTCGGGAAGGTTCCGGAACGACTTATACGCCCCTTCGTCGTCGCGCGACAGCACTAGGAGGGCCTTGCCGGTAAAACCCAGCGTCGAAAGCGCCGCCTGAGCGTCCTTGGTGCTCGGGACCTCCCAGTTCCAGACCTCAACGACGGCGACCTGCCCGGAGCCCGCACGATCGGAAAGCGCCCCCTTGAGGGCCAGCTGGACCATCTTTCGGGGAGTGCGCTGGCGGTAGCTGCGCGGCTTGGGGCCAAGGGCGACGCCGCCGCCCGAATAATGAGGCGAGCGCGTGCTGCCCTGGCGGGCTCGGCCGGTCCCCTTTTGCTTGAACGGCTTGGCGCCACCCCCGGAAACCTCGGCCCTGGTCTTGGTGCTCTGCGTACCCCTTCTAGCCGCCGCTAACTGTGCCAGCACCACCTGGTGCATGAGCGGCACGTTCGGCTGCACAGCGAAGAACTCTGGGTCTAGCTCCACGGTCCCGGTAACAGTGCCGTCTTGCGAGCGGACCTCGACAGCGGCGGTCATTTGGTCCCCTTAACAGCGTCCCGGATCATCACGAGGCCCCCTCTCGGGCCAGGGACCGCGCCCTTGAGCAGGAGCAGGTTGCGCTCGGCGTCTGCCGAAACCACCTCGAGATTGAGCGTGGTAACCCGTTCGTTACCTAGGCGCCCCGCCATGCGGGTGCCCTTGAAGACGCGTGCTGGTGTTGCGCAGGCACCTACGGAGCCTGGAGCTCTGTGGTGCTTATGGTTGCCGTGGCTGGCCCCCTGCCCCTTGAAATTATGCCGTTCCATGGCGCCGGCGAAGCCCCTGCCCTTGCTGGTCGCGGTGACATCGACCTTGTCCCCGGCGGCGTAGATATCCACACCCAGCTCCTGGCCGACGGTGTACGAGGAGATGTCGTCGACCCTGAGCTCCACCAAAGCTCGCCCTGGGTCGACCCTCGCCTTGGCATAATGGCCGGTCAGAGGCTTGTTGATAGAACTGGGCCGCCTGGAGCCGTAGGTGACTTGGAGCGCGGAATAACCGTCGGAGTCATCGGTCTTAACTTGGACAACGCGGACCGGCGTTACCCGGACAACCGTGACCGCGACGGAGCGTTGGCTCTCGTCCCAGATCTGGGTCATACCGACTTTTTCGCCGACAATCGCTCTTTTTGCGGGCCTTCGCGGGCATTCCTCGTCCTCTTACGCGGCACGCTCCGCTCGGGTCAACCCCGGGCGGAGCTCGTTTCACGTTGTGCCATGGCGTCCCCGCTGTCAACGACAGGCGGGCGACCACGGACGTCTGTTAGACGGCTCGGCCAGTATAGCCAGCCTCACGCACTGTGCAAACCGCGGCTGCTCTTCCCTATGACCACTTAACTAGTGGCACCGCTTAACTGGTGGCACCGCTTAATTAGCGGCACCGTGGACGTAGCGGTCCCACCATGGGGTCAAGTCCCTGCCGCACCAGCTCTCCATGTGGGCGGCCAGCTCGCGCGTGCTGGCAGGACCTCCTGAATGAGCCTTGTGCCAGGCGGCGAGGGCAGAACGCAGCTGCGCCGCCCCGCCCGCCATGTGCGCCAAGCCCGACATCAGGCGCCCACCGGCCGCGTAAGCTTCGCGGGGCGTGTGGCGGCTCCATGGATGCGCCGGGTAGAGCAGGCTCGGGGGTTCGTCCAGGCCAAGTTCTTCGACCGCAAATCGCCCGGCGGTCGCCCGCCGCGACGCAGTCGCCCAGGTCGCCATTGCCTCGTCGACCCAACCGTCGGCCGCACAGGCTGGCTTCACGCCCCTGCCGAACCAGCTGTGGAACACCTCGTGCTCGATCGCCGGCTCGCACGCTGTCGTCGCTCCGTCGTACTCCATCCCTCTCGGCATGTCCCAGACGACAGCCAGGAAATCGTCGCCGTGCGCCCATGGTCCGTAGCGCTCCGTGAAATATGAGAGCCACGCTGCAATGTCGACAGTGACATCGTGAAGATCAGTCCCAGCGCCATCGAGACGTGCGACCCTCACCCGGGTCTCCTTGCCTCCAGCGTGCACGATGGTCTGCTGCGCCCGGACATGGTCCGAGGGGCCCAGGACGAGCAACGGGGAAAGAGATGTGAAGGTTGCAGGGTAACGAACGTTCCAGCCATACCCGGGCGTGTGCTCGACAGCAGTCCCATTTGCGAGCAGCACATGCGGCCGCGCAGTCCCGGCGATCTCGACTTCGAGCTGGACGGAAAGCTGGTCGTGGCAAAGGTTGGCGGGTAGCCACATCTCGAGGTACCGGCCGGGCTCCAGGTCCGACATGAAAAAGTCCCAGGACACGCCGTCGCCAGGGGCCGACCAGACCACCGGGACCGCACCAGTCGCCTCGGGCGTGCCTAGCCAGTAGTGCAAGCTCAGGACGTGCGTGCTGCCGCCTTCGCAGGCGACGTCGATGACCCTCATACGGGCGTCGTAACCCGCTCCCATGTCCGCATAGCCAAGGGCTTCGGGCGGGAGCGGCACGCCGTCAAGCTCGGCGGCATCGATGTCCTGGCGCAAGTCGAACACGGGACAGCCGGTTGGGCCGTCGACCGTCAGCTCGACGGTCGCAGAAACCTCAGCCATCTGAGAGGCGACGTCGAAGCGCACCGATGCTGACATCCGGTGGATATCGACCGGGACCGCCAAGCGGGCCTGCAACTGGACTGGGGGCGGCGGCGAGGGGGGTGTCATAGAGCGCTCGTCGGAGAGGGTACTCTCCGGTTAGAAGGACGCTAGGCAATTAGCCAAAAAAGGGGCCACCTCGCGCCCTCCGTGCCGATGAGTACGTCAAGGAGTTCTCGAGCGGTCTGTGGCCGGGGGACGAAGCATGACAGGTAACGCTGAGCAGGCCACGGACCGCCAACAGCGCCGTCGCTGGACGGTTGCTGCAGTGACCCTGACAGTCAACCTCGGGAGCTTCCTGTACCTGGTGCTCATAGCGCGTTCGGCCAGCCCGGCTATTTTTGGCGCCCTTGCGGCACTCGCTGGGATAGCGCTGCTGTTCGAAGTGCCGGCCAATGCTCTGCAGGTTGCCCTGGGCCGGGCCGTAGCCCACGGGCCCGACGGGCGCGTTGCGCCGGTCGCTGCCGGGGCGCTTCTCATCGACGCATGCCTCCTGGGCGCCGGGGTCTGCGCGGTCCTGCTCGCCCTGTCGCCTCTTGTCGAACGGTTCCTCCACCTGCCCTCGATCACGGGCGCTCTCCTGCTCGGGGCGTACGCCCTGCCAGTGGGTATAAGCGTCGTGCCCAAGGGCGTGCTGGTCGGCCAGGGGCGGCTGCGGTTGCTGGCAACGGGCCTGATCGCAGGGATGGTGGTGCGGATCGTTGTGGGCGTCCTTCTGGTCCGCCACGGCGGAGGCCTTGAAGGCGCTTTCGTAGCGATGGTCTGGGGTGAGGTCGTGACGGCCGTCATCGTCCTTATCGGCCTCCGCGAGATGCTCAGGCATCCCGAAGTGCTGGTCAGTGGTCTGGGTGCCACCGACGCCAGCCCCGCTCCGGAGGCCCTCGACAAAAGCCCCGCGGTGGCTGGCGTCCCGGGATCGACTCGCCTTGTGTGGGGTCACGCGAGATTGGCCGGCGCGGCGTTCACCGGCTATTGGATCCTTACGACCATCGATGTCGTCCTCGCACGGCACTGGCTCGGCCGACAAGTTTCGGGTTGGTACTCGGCGGCAGCAACGATTGCCCAGATAGCTCTGCTCGCGCCCGGGGCAATTGCAGCGCTCACTTTCCCACGGCTGGTCGGCTCGGACATACCACGCCTGGTAGGGCCTGACAGCCGTCCCAACCAAAGGCTGATGTTCGCGCTCGGTTCTGCGGCCGTTGCCCTAACGGGTTTCGTTGCCGCAGTAGTGGTGTGCGTTTTCGCACAGGGGACCGTGCAGGCTCTGTTCGGGCTGCGCTATTCGCCGGCGGCAAGTGTCGTCGGACTGCTGAGCTTCAGCAGCGCGCTGTTAGGCCTGGTCACGGTCCTGCTCCACTACCACCTGAACCGTGGCGGCCGGGTCACGGTCAACCTCTGCTGGCCGGCGATGCTAATCGTGATCCTCGGAACAAGCATCTGGCACCACTCCATGACCGAGATCGCCACCGTCATGGTCGTTGGGACCTCGTCTGTCTGCGCGGGGATGCTGGTAGTGGCCTGGGGCCACGCCGAGGGCTCCCGGGCTGACCTCGTCGAACGAGCCAACCTGGCCCTGCTCGATGCCGACCTCGACCTCACCGTGGTCGTCCCCTATTACAACCCGGGTAAGCTCCTGGTCCCCACCATCGAACGGCTCCTGTCCGTGCTCGATGCCTCGGGGGCCACCTACGAAGTGATCGCCGTCTCGGACGGCTCCACCGACGGGAGCGACCGGGAGCTCGACGAGTCCCTTCCGGGCAGGCCCCAGCTCACAAACGTGGTCCTGGCCCAGAACCAGGGCAAGGGAGCTGCGCTGCGGGTAGGGCTCGCCAAGGGCCATGGCCGCTACCTCGGCTTCATCGACGCGGATCGGGGACCTCGACCCGATCCTGCTCGATTCGTTCCAGACCATGGTGGGCCTCTATAGCCCCGACATAATCCTGGGGTCCAAGCGCCACCCGCTTTCCGAAGTCGAGTACCCGTTCCTGCGGCGCGTTTACTCGTGGGGTTACCAACAGGTGGTGCGTATCGGTTTCCGGCTGAACATCCGCGACACCCAGACCGGGATCAAGCTCATCAGACGCGACGTCCTGTCCGCCGTGCTCCCCCGCATGGTGGAAAAACGCTTCGCGTTCGACTTGGAACTGTTCGTGATCGCCCGGCGCCTCGGCTACAAGAGGTTCTTGGAAGCCCCCATCAGGCTGCGCCACCAGTTCACGAGCACGGTCTCGTGGCGTTCGGTCTACCGTTCCCTACTGGACACCATGGCCATCTGGTACCGGTTGCGCATCCTGCACTTCTACGACGGGGACCAGGCGCCGGCGACCCCAGGAGGCGAGGGCCTGCTCATCGACCCGATCGTGCTCCGCGGGGGTGCGGGGACCGCAGCCGGCAGCGCCGGGGTGCCGGGACGCGCGTCGGGGGGCGGCACGGCTGGTGCGGCTGGTGCGGGAGATACAGCAGCCGTCGGGGGGCCGGCGCAGTGAACTCCGCTGGGCCCCGTCAGTCACCAGCTTTTTTCATGGCGGTGACCGATCTGGATCCGGAGAGTACACATCAGTGAGGCTGGTGCAAAAAAATCGACGTTTTCGTGACCGATCGGGCCATCGCGAAGCCACGTTTGCGGTTTTCGGCGCAGGGCGCCTCCATTTCCTCCCCGCCTAGGCAGCGTGCCGTTGCCCCCCGAAGGCCTCGAGCAACGCTCCCTCGCGTAAGCCCCATTCACTTACGACATAGTGCTCGACACCCAGCTCCTCGGCGATCGCCTCAAGGATGCAGGCGCCCAACGGCAACACTGCTGCCCGCCGGGCGGGCATCCCCGGGAGGGCCTTTCGTTCGTCGAGATCCATGCGAGCGAGCATGTCGGCCAGCTCAGACACCTGGGCCACCGGTAGGTCCACCTGGTTTACAACCCAGTCCGACCGGCCGACGTGGCGACACGTTTTCGCGATGGCCAGACGAGCCAAGGCGCGCGCCGTGCCACCGCTAACCACAGTTCTCACTGCGACGTTGGGGTACTCGGCGAGGTCCAGGCTGACCGTTTCCAACGCTTCGCGAACGCGCTCGCGTACCTCCTTGCGGTCCTCCCGACCGAGGACCGGGCCGGTCCCGAGCTCACCTTTGAGCCGGGTGGGGCCGAGAGGTGCACTGCCCGCCTCGTAAATATCGAAGCGGTCGCCAACGACCAGCTCGAAGCTCCCTCCGCCCAGGTCGACGCTCAAGGTCGGCTCGTCACCCACGTAGGTACCCGCTCTTTGGCCCAAGAAGCACAGCCGAGCCTCTTGTTTGCCCTCCAGGACGCGGATCGGCGTACCTATCACCTTTTCGAGACGGCCGACCACCTCCGGGCCATTGGCAGCGTCGCGGAGCGCGGCAGTGGCCAACGCCACGACGATGTCCGGGCCCACGGTGTCAATCGCCCGCCGCAGGCGCTTGGCTGCGGCAACCGACGCCCGTACCCGTTCGGGCGAGATCACACCCGTAGCGCCCACTTCGAGGCCCAGGTTGAGCAGCGACCGCCTCTTCAGCACCGGCACCAAGGTCTGGGCAGGCCCCAGCTTGCAGGCCAACACCTGGAACGAACTGCTCCCCAGGTCCCACACCGCGCCGCGAACCACTTGTCCGGACGCTACTTGTTGCAGAGGTGGAAACCGTGGATATCCACTATGGTGGCGCGATCCAGTAGGGGTTGACCGCTACTTCGCTCACGATGACCACCAGTGCTCCCAGTGCGTCATGGAAACCTCTGGCGCTGCTGGTCGCGGGTGCCTTTTTCATGGAGAACCTCGACGGCACCATCGTGGTGACCGCGACCCGGCGGATGGCGCAGTCGTTCCACGTGCCTCCGGTAGACCTCAATGTGCCAATCGCTGCTTACCTACTTGTATTGGGAGCCCTCATCCCGGTAAGCGGCTGGCTCGCTGACCGGTTCGGCGCACGGCGGACCTTTGCATGGGCGGTCCTTGTGTTCACCGTCAGCTCGGGCCTGTGCGCAATGAGCATGTCCCTCGATTTCCTTACGGCCATGAGAGTGCTACAGGGGGCCGGCGGCGCGATGATGGTGCCGGTCGGGAGGCTCGTCGTACTGAGTGCCGTCGACCGGGCCAATGTCATCAATGCGGTCGCCTACCTCACATGGCCCGCGCTCGGCGGCCCCGGTGATAGCGCCCGCAATCGGCGGCGCGATCACAACTTTTCTCTCGTGGCGTTGGATCTTTGTGATCAACCTCCCGCTTGGCGCCGTGGCGATGGTTGCGACGCTGCGGGTCGTCCCGGATGGACGGGGGGCGCAGCAAAGGCGCTTGGACTGGGTCGGGTTTTGCCTAACCGCGCTCGGCATTCTCGTGTTCGTCGGTGGTCTCGAGAGCATCACCGGCGGCAGGGCAGCGCTCGGGCGAACACTCGCGGCACTCGTCGTTGGCGGTGCACTCCTGGTAGTCGCCGTCCGTTACCTACTCCATACCGCTCAGCCGCTCCTGCAGTTGAAGGTGCTGCGGATCCTGACCTTCCGTGTCATGGTGCTTGGAGGATCGCTGTTCCGAATGGCCAACGCCGCCGCTCCGTTCCTGTTGCCCCTACTGTTCCAGGAGGCATTCGGATGGAGCCCCCTCCGGGCCGGTTTGGTCATAATCCCGATATTTGTCGCGAACATCGGTATCAAGCCCTTCACCACGCGGCTGATGCGAAGGTTCGGTTTCAAGACAACGCTGATCGCGAGCAATCTGGCGTCTGGCCTGGCATTGGCGCTGTGCGCGACCTTCAGCGCGCACGCGCCGCTCGTGCTCGTCGTGCTTGTGCTGCTACCGGTCGGGATGTTCCGCTCGATCGGATTCACCGCGTACAACACACTTTATCTCGCTGACATCGCGCCCGAGGAGTTGAACAACGCCAATACGCTTGCCAGCACCGTACAGCAACTTACGATGGGGCTCGGCGTTGCTGTGGGGGCAATTGCTCTTTACGCGGCCACGCCGATCGATAAGGCTGTCGGGGTGGCTAGTTCTGGGCGTGGGCCCTTTGTCATCGCGTTCTTGCTCATCGGTCTATTGCCGTTAGCGGCAGCCGGCGAGTCGACCGCCCTGGGGCGTGGTGCCGGCTCGACACTAACGGGACCGCTAGCAAAGCGTGCCGAAGCTTGAGCGATATCTACCCGTGGCTCCCAAGCGCCCGGTTCGCGTCTGCCGCCGCAAGCAGGATAATTGCCACCATGCGGGCCCCAGCGTCCTCATGCCCAGCTGACCTCTCGGGGAGCCAGCCCGCACGACCGAGCCGAGGGACCATGCTCCGTGTCGCTTGCGCGCCGCGGTCCGCAGCCGCTGCAGCGGCATCGAGGGCCTCAAAAAGCGAGGCGCCCTCCTGCGCGCTCGTAGTCGCTGCCTGTGCCGCAGGCACCAACGCGTCCAACATTGTCTTCCAACCCGGCTCGGCCTTACCACGTTTGGCGATCGATGCCTGTGATGCATCGAGCAGCTCCGCCAGCTCCGCGGCCCCGGACGAGGAGCCCTGACTGGCGGCTCTCGCTGCTCCCATGAGCCCGGTCGCGAGCAAGGTCCCAGAAGTTGATGGGGCTTCTTTTGCAATGGTAACTCCGCAGGCGTTGAGCACATCGGAGAGCCCCTTGCCTTCTAACGTCGGCAGTAGACGGTTCACTGCCTCGCCAGCGGTGGTCACTGTAACGCCGAGGTCGCCGTCGCCGGCTTCGCCGTCGAGGCGGTTCAACTCGTCCGCCCTGTCTTTCAATGAAGCTGCGACAATTCCCAAAACCTCGACCAGGCTGCTCATCGACGCACCAGGAAGGGTGAGTACGCGGGCGCATCGAGCAGCCGGACCAGCTCATCGTCTAATCGCAAAAGAGACAGGGACATCCCTGCCATCTCCAACGAAGTGGCGTACTCACCAACCCACGCGCGGCGGGCCCGAAGTCCCCGCTCCTCGAGCCTGCTGAACACTCGGTTGCAAACGATGTAGAGCTCCTCAGGCGGCGTAGCGCCGAGACCGTTTACCAAAATGTCAAAGCGGTCTCCTTCGTCATGTGGCAGGTCATCGAGGAGAGCCGTCATTAGGTGGTCGGTAATGGCGTCGGCGGTCTCCAGAGGCCCCCGCCGGACGCCGGGCTCGCCATGGATCCCCATCCCGATCTCCATTTGGCCAAGTGGCAATTCAAAGTTCGGCCGGCCGACAGCCGGGATAACGCATGGAGCCAGAGCGACGCCAAAGCTGCGGAGGTTCGAGGCAGCGTGCTCGGTCACTGCCTTCACGGTGTCGAGATCGCTCCCCTCCTGCGCGCTTGCCCCAGCGACCTTGTAAAGGAAGAAGATCCCGGCGATCCCGCGGCGGCGGCTCTCATCTCCCTTGGGGGCCGAGGCGATATCGTCAGCCGCGGTCACTGTCTCGGTGCGGATACCCTCCGCTTCCGCCAGTTCGGCAGCCAGGCCGAAGTTGAGCACATCGCCTCCGTAGTTGCCATAGAGGAAAAGGACTCCCCGGCCACCGTCGACGGCTTTCACAACAGACAACATCTGCTCTGCGCTCGGAGACGAGAAGACATTGCCGATAGCAGCGCCGTCTGCGAGACCGAGTCCCACATAACCCATGAACACCGGGAGGTGGCCCGAACCGCCGCCGGTTGCGATCGCCACTTTTCCTTTGACCGGCGCGTCAGCCCGCACAATGCCCCTTGGGTCTCCCGAAAGTTTGAGGTCGTCCCGGTGCGCTTTCAAAATGCCTTGGAGCACCTCGTCGACGAAGTCTTTGGGGTCGTTGATCAACTTTTGCATAGTGGCGCGAGGCTAGCGCCTCGCTCACTTAGGTGACCTGCGACCGGAGAAGCGCACCGACGGGAAGCGACACGCTGTCGCTGTCGGCTCTGTCAGGCCCCGTGGACCGATGGCTAGTTGAACCGGCTACCCGCGGGCGAGGCCATGCGCGAGGCGGTAGTACGCCTGGTTCCAGCGCAGCTCCCGCCTGAAGCTCTCGGTGGTCGTCGACGCGTCGATACGGACCAGCTCGACCCCGGTGATCACGGCGTAGTCCTCGAGCGTCTCGATGTCAACGGCGGTGCTGAGCACCGTATGATGGGGGCCACCGGCGCTCAGCCAGGACTCCGCTGACGTAGACAGGCTCGGTGCTGGCTTCCAGACGGCGCGCGCCACCGGGAGCTTCGGGAGCGGTGCGTCGGGTGGGACAACCTCTATGTCGTTGGCGACGAGCCGGAACCGGTCCCCGAGGTCGACCAAGCCTACAACGAAGCCTCTGGCCGGCGCTGCGTCGAAAACGAGCCGGACAGGGTCCTCACGGCCTCCGATGCTCAAGGGATGGATCTCGCACCTTGGTTTGCCTAGGGCAATGCTCGGGCAGACCTCGAGCATGTGGGCACCGAGGATTCTTGGGTTCTCCAGGGCCGAAGTGATAGGTGTAGTCCTCCATGAACGACGTTCCGCCGGCTCGGTCGGCGGCCATGACCTTGAGGGCCCGCAAGAGCACGGAGGTCTTCCAGTCGCCCTCGCCACCGAAGCCGTAGCCGTCGGCCATAAGCCGCTGGACGGCGATCCCCGGCAGCTGCCGCAGTCCCCCCAGGTCCTCGAAGTTGGTCGTGAAGGCCGTGAAACCCCCGTCGGTAAGGAACGACCGCAGTCCCGCCTCGAGCTGCGCGGCATATCGCATAGACCCGTGGCGCGCCCCGCCCGCGGCCAGCTCAGGGGCGACCTCATACTTTTCCTGGTACTCGGCGACGAGTTCGTCGACCGCATTGGCCGGCACGCCGTCAACGGACGCCACGAGGTCGTTGACACCATAGGTATTGACCGAGGCCCCGAAGCGAAGCTGGGCCTCCACCTTGTCGCCCTCGGTCACCGCGACGCCGCGCATGTTGTCGCCGAAGCGGACGAGGCGCATTTCGGTTGTCGCATGGTGGCCAGTAGCGGCACGCGCCCACGAGCCGATCCTGGCGCGGACTGCCGGGTCGCTGGCGTGGCCTGCGACGGTCTTTCGCCGCACTGCGAGGCGGGTCTGTACATAGCCGAACTCGCGGTCGCCGTGCGCGGCCTGGTTGAGGTTCATGAAGTCCATGTCGATCGTGGCCCAGGGCAGCGAGAGGTTGGCCTGGGTGTGCAGGTGCAAAAGGGGTTTGCGCAGCACGTCTAGCCCGGCGATCCACTCCTTGGCGGGTGAAAAGGTGTGCATCCAAGCCATGACGCCTATGCAGGCGTCATCGCTATTTGCGTCTATGCACGCTCGGCGAATTTGCGCCGCGCTGGTGAGGACCGGCTTCCAGTTGATGTTGACACCGATCTCGGGGCCAGCGTTCAGCAGCGCGACGACCTCCCTGGACTGCGCGGCCACTTGGCGGAGCGTCTCATCTCCGTAGAGCTCCTGGCTCCCGGTCAGGAACCAGATTTCATGGTTACTAGCGGTCTTAGACGAAACGGTCAATGTGGCCTCGCAGTTCTTTTAGACAGTGGACAGGGATTACCACCGGGCTCTAGCGGGCTCAGCAGGGACGCTCTGTGAGCGCTCACATATCGGGACGGGCAAATCTTTCCTCCATCCCCCACAACGGACCTCCACAGGCATATGAGAACGGTAACATTAAGCGGCCCCGGTCGTCTACACCTGGCGCATTTGGAGCCATGTCAAGCACGCGTCGACTCCCTTGCGACAAGTTGGCAGGGAACGAGGTGCGTGCCGTGAGCCGGGTGGCCGTCGATTGCCGCAAGGAGCATCCTCGCTGCTGTCCGGCCCACCTCGGTCAAGTTCATGTCGATCGTGGTGAGCGGTGGCCTCGAGGCCTCGGCAATGACCGTCCAGTTGTCGAAACCGACGAGCGCTATGTCGTCGGGCACCTTTCGGCCCAATTCCCTCAACGCCTCGCTCACTCCGCGGGCGATCTGATCGCTCCCGCAGAAGATCGCGTCGACGTCGGGCGCTTGGCGCAACATGATCGACGCGGCCTGCCGTCCCCATTCTTCGCTCCAGACGCCCTGGAGAGGACCGTCGCCAGCCATCGCCAGCCCGGCCTCCTCCAGCGCCGCCTTCGCACCTGCGGCCCGCAGCCGGGCGGCTCGGAAGTTTGCCGGGCCGGTTACGTGACCGATCCTCGTTCGCCCTGTAGCGATGAGGTACTCGACAGCCAGGCGGCCGCCCCCCTCGTCGTCTGGCAGTACCGACGCGTCTTCAGGATTGGCCGATTCGCTCATGGCGTAGACGATCGGGACCGGGAAGCCAGCACTGAGCGGTGGTCGCGGGTCGGTGCGCCGCCCGGTAACGATAATCCCGTCCACCCGACGGGCGAGGAGAGTGCGCACGTAATGCTGCTCCCGGATGACGTCGTCACGGCCGTCACATAACAGGACAGCAATTTGGCCCGTTTGGAGGGCATCCTCCGCCCCGAGCATCACGGGAATGCTGAAGCGGCCGAAGCTGTCGTTGGTGATCAAGCCAACGGTGAAGCTCCTTCCCGTGAGCAAGCTTTGGGCCAGGGCGTTCGAGTGGAAACCGAGCGCCTCGGCCGCCTCCTGAACCTTGGAACGCGTCTGGTTGCTTACGCCTTGGCGTCCGTTGAGCGATTTCGATACCGTGCCGATTGATACGCCCGCAAGCGCGGCGACGTCGCCGATTGTCGGTACGCCGCGGCGTCGGTGGGCCAGCAGGGCGGTACCGTCGCCCGCTGCCTGCCCACCCTCAGAAGACTCGGACATGGTGGCCTAACGAGGTCGGTCTCTCAGGACAACGGACATTAAGCCATCCCCACCACGGTCCCATCCCTGCTTCATGTGCTCTCCTTCTGTAGCGTGTGGGCTGCCATCCCTCAGCCCTTGACGGCACCGGAGACGAGGCCCCGCACGTAATAGCGCTGAAGAGCAACATAGATGATCATGCAGGGGACCATCGCGATCACGGCACCTGCGACAAGGACCCCGTAGTCGATCTGGCCATAGGTGTCGCTGGCCTCGACGTTGACTAAAGCTACGGGAAGTGTGTAGATCGAGTCATTTGTCGTGAACGTAAGCGCACCGAGGAACTCGGTCCACGAGAACAGGAAGGCATAAAGGACAGTGGTTGCCACACCGGGAACGATCAGCGGGCGCAACACCCGAGTCAGGGTGGTGACAACTGACGCCCCGTCCACCATCGCTGAGTCAAGTAGCTCGTCGGGCAGCTGCCTGAAGGTGTTGCGCATCAGGTAAGTACCAAAGGGAAGGTTGAACGCCGTGTAGAACAACGCAAGGCCGGGGAGGCTGTTCAACAAGTGGAAGACCTTCAGCTCCAGGAACAGCGGTACTACGACAGCCTGGAACGGCACCATGAACCCGAGCAGGACGAGCCCGAAAATGGCCCCCGAGCCCCGGAACTTGAAGCGCCCGAAGCCGTAGCCGGCGAGCGTCGCCACAAGGGCGGTGACGGCGGCCGTCCCGATCGCGACGACGAGGCTGTTGACGACGTTGCGGAGGATGTTGTCGCCATTGAGGAGCTTTGTGTAGTTGGAGACGCTGAGATGGGAGAAGCTCTTCAGCGACGGCGGCGAGACGATCGCCCCCGGAGCTTCGAAGGAGCGGAGTATCTCCCAAATAAGGGGCACCACGAAAATAGCGGCGATCATGGCGCCGCCCAGTAGGTAGAAAGGCCCGCCTTGGCCACGCTTCGATCGCCTCGAAGAGGCCACATTGCGGGGGCGGTCAGGCATCCTCGCCCCGCAGGAAACGGAACTGCATGAAGGTGATAAAGCCGACCACGGCGACTAGGACGACCGACATGGCGCTGGACGAACCTACATTGAACGAGGTATTGAATGTCTCGTAGATCTGCATGACGACGCTCTGCGTGCTGGAACCCGGCCCGCCGTCGGTGATGATGAAGAACTGGTTGAACGCGAGGAGCGAGCCGATGACTGAGATCACGAGGCTCAGGGCGATCGAGCGCCTGAGCAACGGGATCGTGATCATCCGCTCGCGCTCCCACCACGTGGCGCCGTCGACCGCCGCCGACTCGTAAAGGTGCTCGGGGATGCCTTGCATCCCTGCCATGAGGATCATCATCGTGAACCCCGCCGCGAACCAGACCACCATGACACAAATGGCGGTCAGCGCCAGCCCGGTGTTGGCGGTCCAAGGCGTGTTGACCCCCACGATGTCGAGCTTGGAAAGTAGGACATTGATCGTCCCGAAGCCCGGTTGGAGCTCGACTTCGATGAGGAAGCTCAGTGTGCTGATCCCGACGATGAACGGCAGGAAAAAGCAGGTCCGGAACAGCGTCGTCCAGCGGCGGTTGGACCGCGTGAACACGGCTAGCAAATAGCCCACTACAAGGATCGGCACAGTCACTATGGCGGTGTACTCGAGGGTGAACACAATCGAGTGGAGGAATGTCGAGTTGTGCAGGAGAGCGCGGTAGTTGGCCCCTCCGACGTAGTGGTAGGGGCCAACAAGCGGGTAGTTGGTGAACGAGATGAACGCACCGAAACCGAGCGGGTACAAAATGAAGACACCCACAAAGGCGATGGCCGGCGCCACGAGCGCGTAGCCGGCGCGAGCCTCACGACGTGTGCGTGCCGTCGACCGGCGGCGGGGTGGGGTCAAGACGCGGAGCGAACCGCTCCGAGACGGAAGAGCCCCCGTTGTCGAGCCAAGTGCTCCCACCTCTCACCTCCGTTCGAGCTTGGGCCCCCCGGGCGCCGTGACCTCACCGATTAAACCAGGACAGGGACAGAGGACAACCCCGCCGGCCCAACCTGACCGGGCCGGCGGGGTTGTGGGGGGGTGAACTGGACCTACGAGTCGGCCTGGTCGAGCGTCTGCTGTATGCCGCTTTGCCCGATCTGGAGACCTTGGCTGACGTTGTCCTTGTACACCGCTTCGTCGAACATTGCCAACCATGGAGAACCCGGGTTGTTGAAGACCGCGTTGTAGGCGAGCGTGTACTCGACGGAGCCGTACTTGAGCGTGTTGAGCGCAACGGCATCATAGGGGTACTTGGTAGCGAAACCCGAGGTGACGACGTCGCTTCGCACCGGCGACTCGCCGTCGGCCGGGTACTGCGCCTGCTGGGCCTTGGCGAGGAACCATTGCACAACTTCCCAGGCACCGGAAGGGTTCTTGGCGCCCTCAGGGATGACGAAGTCGTCGCCACCATCGAAGGTACTGCCGTGGCCGCCGTTCTCGCTCGGTAGCGGGACATCTGCGAAGTCGGCGGTGGACAGGCCCTCTTTCTCGAAGGTGTTAAAGAACCCGTAGTCGCCCGGCAACATGCCGATGTTGCCCTCGCCGAAGTCCTGGCCCCACGTCGAGCCGTCCTGGGTCTGGTCAGCGGGCGGCGCCTCTTTGTTGGCCCAAACCTGCGCGTAGACGCTTAGGAGCGACTGGAGGGGGGCATTGTGGACGATGTTGGCAGTCTGGTTGCCGAGGGGGCCGGAAATGAGGTGCTGGCCACTGGCCCAGATGTCCGGGAGCATCACGAAGCCCAGGCAGCCCTGGCAGTCACCTGCGAAAGACAAGCCGTAAACGGGCTTCGAGGCGGTACTGAGCGCGCTCACGGCTTTGGCGTCAGCCGCCATCTCGGCAAACGTCGTCGGCGGGCCACTGATGTGCGCCTCTGAGAACAGCGCCTTGTTGTACCAGAGGACCGATAGGTCCGACAGATAAGGCACCCCGTAGTACTGGTTGCCGATGGCGGCCAGCGCAAGGTGGCCCGGGCTGAGGACTTTCTTATAAGGGAGTGCGTTGACATCGGCCGTGATGTTCAAAAGAGCACCCTCGTGCGAGAACTCGGGGACGTCGATGTCGTTCAGCCCAACCAGGTCGGGAGGATCGCCGGCACGGATCGCCGTCGCCAACTGGCTGGTGTCGTCGTTGGGTGACGTGACGTGGGTAACGATCTTCAGGTTTTTGTGCGTGGCGTTGAACTCGGGGATCAACTTGAGCGCGGCCGATTGCGTCGCGTTCCTGATCCAGAACGTCACCTTGCCCGTGGCGTTGACACCGAACGTCGACGCCGGCCTCATCGTTGTGGTCCCGGCGGACGCCGCCGGGGCTCCCGTCATGGTCAGCACCATCGCTGGCCCGACAGCTAAAGCAACAAGCTTCACATAACTACGCCTCATGGCGAACCACCCTCCTTTGAGCGGGAATGACTGCAAGAGGTCATTTTGGAAACCAGATGGAAAACCTTTTCGCAGCCCTGGCGATGCTAGCGACCGCCACACCGTTTGTCCAGTAGTCCGCAGGGACGCCGCGCAAGCGCGTGCCCACGGCGTTACCGGCGCTCGGGCACCCAGACACGCATATCGGTGGCGCCCCTATTGGCCCACGCGAAATAAGGGATGGCGCGGACCTCGACGTCGGCCTCGGCTCGCTCAACGCTGGGTTTGCTCGTGCCGTCGTCACCTTTTCTACCGGTGGCCGAGCTGACGTCGAAGTACGGCCAAGGCGGGCCACCAGCGCTCCTTGCGTGGCCATTGAGCTTGAGGCCGACCACTTGTTGGCCGTCGATATCTAGCCCGGGCTCCACCTTCGGCACGCTGGCCAGCACCGAGATGTCTCGAAGGCTGTTCTCGGCGGCAAGATCATAGCCCTCGACGCAGTACACGAGCGCCCCCCTTTCGAACGCCACGCAACCACGAGCGCCATCGATGTCATCGCTGGCCCGCACCACCCGAGGCCGGAGCGGGAACTCGACGACGAGCTCGTCGCCAACAGTCCACTCGCGCTGGAAGCGCAGATAGCCGTCCGCACCGGGCTCATCGCCGATTATGTGGCCGTTCAGGGTTGTGGTCGCCGCCGTCGTCCATGACGGGACACGCAGCGCGATCTCGCGGCTGGCGGTGGGCGAGGCGTCCACCCGCAGGCTGACCGTACCCCCAAAGGGGTAGTCCGTCTCCACTGCCAGGTCGAGCGTGCCTTCGCTACCAAGACCGGTCTGAACCCGCCCCGACGCGTACTGGTGGAACTGGGCACCTTGGTCGGTCGTGGTGACGAAGTAGTGCTCGAGGCTCGCAAGGAAGCGCATGCCGTTAGGCGGGCAGCAGGCGCAGTCGTACCACGCCGAGCGGGCGATGGGCTTACGGACCTGGAGCGGGTTCACGTAGAAGAAGCTGGTGCCATCGAACCCGATCCCGGCGAGAAAGCCGTTGTACAAGGTGCGCTCGATGAGGTCGGCAAAGCGTGCTTCGCCGGTGAGCAGCAGCAGGCGCCAGCTCCACATGATCGAGGCAATGGCTGCGCAGCGTTCGCAGTACGCCCGGTCCGGCGGGAGCTCGAAGCGATCGCCGAACGCCTCGTCGTGGTGGCGTGAACCAACCCCACCAGTGAGGTAGGTCTTGGCGGAGACCATATCGTCCCACTGCGAAAGGATCGAGCCTCGCAGCTGTGCCCGGCCCGTCTCGGTGTAAATATCAGTGGCCCCGGCCAGCAGGTACAAGGCCCGCACGGCGTGCCCCCGGATCGAGCCAGCTTCCTCGAAAGGAATGTCGTCTTGGAAATACGAGGGGCCAAAGCTGCGCCAGCTGAGGACCTGGTTGCCCCGGCGGGCCAGCAGGTCCGCCGCTAGCTCGACGAGCTGTGGGTCACGGGTAGTGCGGTAGAGCTCGACGAGCGCCGTCTCGATCTCCGGGTGGCCCTCGACAAAGCCGGCCTGCTCGGAGCGGAGGACCCCCACCAGCATCGAGGCGTAGCGGTCGACGACCGGCCCGAGCTGAACTGGCCCGGGCGCAGCAGTGCGAGCGTCAGCCACCGCGGCCTGGAACAGGTGACCTGCGCAGTAGAGCTCGTGGCCCATGGCCGGGTCCGCGAAACGGCGCCCTGGCTGGACGACGCGCACGTAAGTGTTAAGGTACCCGTCGGCCTCTTGGGCTCCCGCGAGGAGCTCCGCACTCGAACGAAAGAACTTCTCCTGCTCGGGGTCCGGACCGTGCGCACGTTCCCAGGCAATGGCCTCGAGGACCTTGTAGAGGTCTGAGTCGCGGAACAGCGGGAGGTGGTACTGAGCAGCCGAGCCGCCGCCGGCTGCTAGGCGAAAGTTCTCGAGGGTGCCCGACTCTTCCATCATCTCCATCCCGTAAGGAATGGTCACCTGACGGTTTTGGAGCTGCCGGTCACCCCAAAACCCCCTGGTCAGCTGCACCGTGCCCGGGGATATCGGGTGCAGCGCGAGCAGCTTTTTCGATACGGGCATGACGGGCCCTGCCGCCCGGTTTCCGCTCACCCTCGAGCACCTTCCTTCGGGTCGGGTATAAAACCTTTTCGACAGATTTTCGTATGGTACAGGATCCGTGCCACTGGGCAAGGTTGCCGGACGGCAAGCACTTGAGATGGACCGGCGACAGGGAGCGAGCCCGCCCCGGTCAGCCGGTCGGTGCCGGGCCCAGGGAGGCGAAGGCAGTCGCGGCGAGGTGGTAGCCGCTGACAAGCCGATCGATGACCCGATCGGTGGCGGGGTTGGGAGCCGTCTCGACCGGGTGCCTCTGCCGCCAATGAACAAACTCGGAGACGGCGTCGCGGAACGCGACCCCGGGTGCGAAACTCGGGACGTAGCTCCGGATCTTGGAATTGTCCAGGAGCACGCTGTAACGGAGGTCGCCGAGAACTCCGTCGGTCCAGCCCCAGTCAGGCGCGACGAGCGGAAAGAACTCAGATGGCACATGGACGAGCCGTGCTTCCACCCCCAACGCCGATGCCAAGAGCTCGTAGATTTCGTCCCAGGTGTACACATCGTCCGAAGTGATGTGGAAGGCCTCCCCGAGGGCGGCTGAGTTGGCGAAAAGGCCAAGCAGGCCCTGGGCGAAGTCCAGGGCGTGGGTTAGGGTCCAAAGAGAGGTCCCGTCGCCAGGGACGACTACTTCATCGCCACGGGCCAGCCGGTCGATGACGGTCCAGTCCCCGGGTACCGGCGGCTGAACTTCGTCGTAGGTGTGTGATGGCCTCACGATCGTGACGGGGAACGACTCTCCGGCGTAAGCCTCGGTCAGCACGTCCTCGGCCGCAATCTTGTCGCGGGCGTAGCGCGAGAAGGGGTTTCGCCGCTCCGTTGACTCCCGGTAGGGCATTCCGCGAGGTGGCTTTTGGTAAAGCATCGCGGTACTGATATGTAGATAGTGGCCCGTGCGCCCTCGGAAGGTCCCTAAGGCACTGCGCGCGTCGTCCGCGGAATAACAGAGAAAATTGACCACGACGTCGAAGTCGCGCGCGCCGATCGCCGCCCCAACAGACAACGGGTCTTTAACATCTCCCATCAACCGCTCCACCTCGGGCGACAGCGGGCGCAGCTCGGACCGGGCACGATTGAGCACTGTTACGTCCATGCCCCGGGCGACCGCGGACCTGGCACACGAAGCACTGATGGTGCCGGTCCCACCGACAAAGAGCACCTGCAGCGGTTTGCTCGTCATTCGCCAACCTCTTTCTGTTAGTAGTCTCTTCCGGTTTCACTTGCCCTAGGGATGTCCGTCTGATAGCCAATGCTCGTGGACCCTCGGCGGCTCCCAATTCCGACATTGTTATCGCATGCGCTGGTTGCAATGACGATCGGATTGGACAACGAACTCGAAAAGCGGATGGGGCATACGACGGCCCTGGGTCGCAGGCGAGGTCTGCCGGCTGAGGGCCCGTGGCTCGTGTCTTGGTCTTCGTGGGCGAACCTGCTGCGATTTATACCTCCACAGGGCATCCCTTTGGAGGACCTTCGCCGTTGCCCAGGTGTCTCCGAACGACATCTCGGTGGCAGGAACCCGGGGGTCATCCGCTGGGGATATGTGACACTGAGCGGTGGAGTGGTGAGGCCGACCAATTCCTTTCGCGAAGCATCGGAGACGATCTTTCCTCATCTCCCAGACATCGTCGAGACCAAGTGGGCTGAGCACCTCGGTGCCGGCGCCGTCGACCGCCTGAGAGAGGCGCTCGGCGACCTGTTATCCCGGGTCGACCTCGAACTGCCCCACTACCTGCCACAGGTCGACAACCTGATGTGGGCCCGCTGGGGCTCGTTGGCACCCCGGCAGGAGGCGATCGGCGACCTTAAGCTCGTTGACCGCTTGGCCCAGGCACTGCTGTTGTACACCCTCGAACACGAGAGCGCTTCTGAGGTACCCCTCACGATGGCAGCCAACCTAGTGAGAGTGATCGACGACGAGGGGACTCCGAAAGCGGATCTGGTCCGTCGCTCCGGGATCTCGAAAGAGGCGATGGCGTTCCTCACCGGCTGGCGCCAACGCCCGCGCCTCAGCGTTGAGAGCGCGCGAACCCTCACCCTCACAGACGCCGGCCGCAGCGCCAAAACCGACTACGACACCTTGGCACGAGCAGTCGAGCAATCATGGGCCACGCAGTTCGGTGGGGACGTGACCGGTCGCCTGCGGTCAGCGTTGGAACAAGTAGTCGTCGACGCGAGGCTCGACCGCTCCCCCTTGACGCAGCTGGTCAAGGCACCTGAGGGATGCTGGCGGTCCTGGGTCAAGGCGGTCGACACGCTCCCCCACTTTCCGATGATCCTGCACCGAGGCGGCTACCCCGATGGCTCCTAACCCGGGCAGGCCGGAGTCCTGACCGATTCCCACCGACCTTTTCGCTCCCTGGTTGCTGATGGGTTTTGTCTATGGCAGATCTCATCCGCAGGTCAAAGCCTTGCCGGGCCGTCTCTGACCCGTTGCTAGGCGAACGCTCGCTTGACGGGGCACCTGGGTTTAACGAAAACCTTTGCCTTCGCTGTCCCTGACCATAGCAGGATGTCCGGGATGAAGGTAGTCGGCCCCTCAGCAGGGATTTCCGCTCTAGGTGCCTTGACAGGCGAAGCGGAATGACGTAGAGTCCTGACCGAACGTTCGCCCACTAAGTGGGGCGGCGTCCGGAACAGGTCGAGGGGGAGGCAGGGGGTGAAACGACCTTATCCATCGCTGAAGGAAGTGGCCGCCCGCGCTGGCGTGAGCTTCCAGACGGCGAGCAAGTTCCTAAATGGTGGCGAGGTCCGCGTCTCTCCCGAGACCGCTGAGCGGATAACGGCGGCCGCCAGGGAGCTGGGCTACTCCCCCAATAGCATCGCCCGCAGCCTGGTCCAGCGGTCCAGCTCGACTATCGGCATCGTGGCCGGGGACCTCACCGACCTCGCCCTGTCGGAGTTCATCCTGGGCGCTGAGCGCGCAGCTCGGCGCCTCGGGTACTCGGTGTTGGTGGGCGCCCTGGGCCAAGACGAGGAGGCCGGCCCAGGGGTGGTCAAAACCCTTATAGAGCGGCGCGTAGACGGCGTGATCGCCGCGGCGCCCCAACTGGAAGAGGACAGCGCCGTGGCTGAACTGCTGCGGCGCTACGTGCCCGCCGTCAGCCTGCACCACGTCCCCGGGGGCGGCGTCCCCACGGTCGGTTCTAACCACCGCGAGGTCGGGCGGCTCTGCACGGAGCACCTGCTCGCCCTCGGGCACCGCTACGTGGGTACCGTGACAGGCCCCTTCCGCCGTTTGGTGGTGCGCTCACGCGTGCGCGGTTACGAAGAGGCGCTGCGCGAGGCTTCGATCGAGCCGAGCGAGGACCTGGTGGTCGAGGGGGACTGGACCCCGGCCGGGGCCGCCACGGCGGCCCGGCTCCTCCTCGAGCGCCATCCCCAGTTGACGGCCATCTTCGTGCAAAACGACGTCATGGCTATCGGCGTCTACAGCGCGGTGAGGGCAACCGGTAGATGGATACCGGACGACGTAGCCGTGGTGAGCTGTGACGACACCCCCTTCGCCCCGTTCATGATCCCGCCGCTCACCTCGGTGCACATCCCCTTTGCCGAAACCGGCGCACGGGCGGTCGAGGTCCTGGTTGACCGCATCAATGGCGGCGAGGTGACGACGGAAACCTCGTTGCTCCCTGTCGAGCTCGTCGTCCGGGATTCGTGTGGGGCTACACGACCGCTCTCTCGTTCGGGCACCGGGGCCAACTCAGCTCAGAAGAGCAAGGAGGGATTGTGAGCAAAGTGACGGTGGATCCCGGCCGGAGCCTGGGCCAGCTTGACCGCAACGTGTTCGGCGGCTTTGTCGAGCATTTGGGGCGCTGCATCAACGGTGGGCTGTTCGAGGAGGGATCGCCTCTCAGCGACGGCCAGGGTTTTCGCACTGACGTGCTCGACCTTCTCCGCCCGCTAAAGCTGAGCGTCCTGCGTTGGCCGGGCGGTAACTTCGTGAGCAACTACCTGTGGACCGACGGTATCGGTCCGCGCGCCTCCCGCCCCCGGCGCGTGGAGCTGGCCTGGGGGGGCGTGGAGCCTAACCATTTCGGCACCGATGAGTTCCTGCAGTACTGCGCGGCATTGGGCGTGACCCCGTACATCTGCCTCAACATGGGCACCGGGACCCTGTCTGAGGCGTTGGCCTGGGTCGAGTACTGCAACTCGGCGGCCAAGTCGTACTGGGCCGACCGTCGGCGTGCGAACGGGCGGGCGGGCCCCTACGGCGTCCCCTATTGGGGCCTGGGCAACGAGATTTACGGCGAGTGGCAAGTAGGCCAGCTTTCGGCCGACGAGTACGTGAAGATTGCGTCGCGCTGGGCCAAAGCCATCCGGCGCCTCGACCCCGCCGTCAAGCTGGTCAGTTGCGGGATGAACGGTTGGAATGACTGGGACCGGGTTGTGATCGAGGGCTTGTCAGCGCTGGTCGACCTCCATTCCCTGCACATTTATACGGGTTCGGGCGACTATTGGAGCAATGTCCTCAGCCCGCACCAGTCGGAGCGGGCCATCCGCTACACAAGTACGTGCTTGTCCCGGACCGCCTATACGCAACGGCTCAACCACGCCCCTGGTATCGCGTACGACGAGTGGAACGTCTGGTACCGGACTGACGACGGGGCCCTTGAAGAGCGTTACTCATTCGTTGACGCCCTGGCCGTGGCCACCTATTTGAACATTTTCGTCCGTAACTGTGCGTGGGTCAAAATGGCCAACCTGGCGCAGATGGTAAATGCCATCGCACCGATAGTGACGACAACAGAAGGCGCCTTCGTCCAGCCGATCTACTACCCGTTCCAGCTGCACTCAGAATCCGCCCTCGACGAAGCCGTCGACACGCAGGTCGAGTCGCCCACCGTCGAGGGCCCGGCGCCGCAGCCCGGTGACAGATGGAGGCACCGCATCGCCGATTTAGGGCCCTTTGCCACCATCGATGCGTCTACCACCGCGGATACCAGTCGCTCGAAGTTGAGCGCAACGATCGTGAACCGCGACCCGGAGTCGGCCGATGCAGTCGAGCTGCGGTTGCGCGACGGCACCTTCGCCGGCCCGGCCCGGGTGCGGACGATGACGGGGACGGGCCGACCCGCCAATATTTTCTCCCCGGTGACCGCGGATGGCCCCGGCGCCGAAATTGAAGGAGTCAACTTGGAGGACGGGGTCGAACAACCAAGAGGCGATGTCCTCGTCGTGAAAGCCCCGCCGAGATCGTTCACCGTCATCGAGGTAGCGATAACTGCACGCTAACCAAGACGGCTTGTTCCTCAGTACCGCACCACTAAAAGGGAGGAGCCTTTGCCAGAACTACTGAGACCTACCGGAAGAAATAAATGGAGCCACAAAATAATCGCCCAATACCATCGCAACCGAAGGAGCCTATAGGGATGAAAATAGAACAGTTATTGGACGCGATCCGCGTCGTCACGTTAAAAGGAGCGATTTGAGATGAGACAAACAAATATTTCGGCGTCCCGGCCGCGGGCGTCGTTCAAAAAAGTGCTGTGCGGGGCCTCGGCCTTAGCGACCGTTGCGTCACTCGCGAGCCTGACTCCCGTTCTGACGCCGGCTGCATCAGCTGCGCGAGTGCCGGCCGCCTACAGCACCAACACAACCTCGTACTGTAAGGCTGGCGCCACGCCTATCACCTTCTGGGGATGGGTCCCCGGGATGTACAGGATGGTGGACGTGTTCAACCAGACCCACCCAAGCATCTGCGTAGACTTTGTCACCAAAGTTGGTGGTTCAGGTGAGTATGTCCCGCTCCTGAATGCTCTGAAGGCCAATTCGGGGCCCCTGACGTTGCGGAGATCGAGTTCGACGTCCTGCCCGAGTTCGAGGTCCTTCACTACGTAGACGACCTGTCGAAGTATGGTGCCGCCGCTTACGCGAAGGACTTTGTCAACTGGGCCTGGGACGAAGTATCGCAGGGGAGCCATATCTGGGCCATGCCCATGGACGGGGGTTCTATGGGCTTGCTGTACAACGCGACGCTCCTTGCGAAGTACGGTGTGACCTCTCTGCCCACGACCTGGGCTCAGTTCGGGACAGATGCCGCGACGGTCCACAAAGCCAACCCCAGTGTCTTCCTGGGCGACTTCGCTGCGGGTGACGGTCAGTGGGTCCTTGCCCTCATGCAGCAGGCCGGCGCGTGGCCCTTCGTGTGGAACGGTGGCTCTACGGTCACGATCGATTTCACAGGTCCCAAGCAGATGGCCTTCGCAAACTTCTGGCAGCACCTGGTCAACGAAGGTGTCATCGACCATGCCAACGATCCCTTCACGACCAGCAGCCCCTTCTTCGAGGACCTCAACTCAGGTACCTACCTCACTTGGCCGACCTCCGCCTGGGGCCCCTCGTACTTCGCCAGCTACGTGACGAGCAAGTCTTCGGGCGCTTGGAAGGTTGCCGCGCTACCCGGGAGCGCCACCTCTTCGGGTAACTGGGGTGGCTCGACTTACCCGGTCTTCAGCGAAAGCAAGCACCCCGCTCAGGCTGCGGCCTTCGCCGAATGGCTCACGGCTACGCAGCAGTCGTGGAACATCTCGGTCACGGCGCCCTCGTCGCTCTTCCCGACCTACAAGCCCGAGCTGTCCAACCCAGGGTTGACCTCCCTCACCATCCCAATGCTGGTGAAGGGAGCATCGCTTTTCGGGCCCCTGCTAAGTCGGCGCCTGCGATCCCACCCATCACTTGGCCGCCCTTCATGGTCTATTACTTGAACAGCACGACGGCATGGGCATCCAAGTTCTTCGCGGGCAAGCAGACGATCCCGCAGTACTTCCAGTTCCTGCAGAGCACCATGGTGAGCTACGCGAAGAGCCAGGGCTTCAAGGTCACCACTTAGCCAAATGGGCAGTGGTTGCCGTTCCTTCCCGGCATCGCCCGCCCCATCTACGCTTGAGGCGCTGGGGGGCAGGGGGCCTTGGGCCTCCTGCCCCCCAGGTGTCAGGAGCTATAGCACGAGACGAGTAATATCCTGAAAAGCGGGCCCGAACGAGGGTGACCCGTGATCCTCCGAGTGTGGGAGCAAAAGTGGCTCAGGTTGTTCTTAGCGGGGCCGAAGGCCGCAACATCGCGCCGCCCCCTCTTGCGGCGACGGACGCTGCCCGGCGACGGCAGCGGGCGTTTCAGAGACGCCGTGACCGCCGCGGTCTCTGGTTCGTCCTGCCCTTCTTCGTGATTTTTTTGTTGTTCCTCGTCGTCCCGCTTGCCTATTCCGTTTACACGAGCTTCTTCACGACGCGGATGATCGGTGGCACCGTCTTCTCAGGCTTTTCCAACTACACCCAGGCCCTAGGTGACGGTGCGTTTTGGACCGGGATGGCGAGGACATTTCTCTTCGCCGCCATACAAGTGCCGGTCATGGTCATCATCGCTACATTTTTTGCGACGATATTCGACATGGGGGTCGCGAGGTTTGGCGGGGTTTTCCGGGCGGTCTTCTTTCTCCCGTTCGCCGTGCCTGGGGTCGTCGCAACTGCGATGTGGGGGTCGATGCTGCAAACCCATGTCGGCGTCTTTGTCCGGATCTTCCTCGACCTAGGTCTGCCCGACCCCAACTTCTTCGGGCCGGGGCATTTGCTCGGGGTGATCGTTGTGATCGCAATCTGGGAATGGACTGGGTTCACGATCATCCTGCTGTACACCGCCCTCAAGTCCGTCCCCCGCGAGGTCGTGGAGTCTGCCATTGTCGACGGGGCCAAGTTCAGCCGGATAATCACGCGGATAAAACTGCCAATCATCCGGCCGGCGATCATCCTCGTCGTGATAATCAACGTCATCGGCGCCTTGCAGCTGTTCACCGAGCCATACCTGCTTTCGCCCATGGCTCCGAACGTCTCGGCCAACTACACGCCCACCGTGTACATGTACAATGAGGCCTTTTCTGCCTACGCCTACGACTTTGCCGCGGCGATCGCCGTTGTCCTCGCCTTCGTCATCATCCTCATCTCGGCGGCGTTCCTGGTTTCGCAGCGCCGGAAGGGAGCGTTAATGTGAGCACCGCAACAGTCCTTGTGCCTTCGTCAACGGGCCGCCGCAGGCATCACGTCGGCGTGGCCAACGACATCCCGCTGCATCTTTACGGCCTAAATCGCCGCACGATTAATCTTGTGACCTTGGCGTGCGGTCTCTTCGCCGTGTTCACCTTGGTCCCCATCTGGTGGATCTTCGTCTCCTCGACAAAGACCGCGACCAACGTGAACGCCACGTTCGGGTTTTGGTTCGCCCATCCGTTCGTACTGTGGTCAAACCTGAAGGAGGTTTTCAGCAACAGGGAGGACGGCTCGTTCCTGCAGTGGCTCGCCAATACCGCAATATATGCCGGCATTGGCGGCATCGGGGCGACGTTCCTGTCGGCCATGGCCGGTTACGGTTTCGCCCGGTTCAACTTCCGCGGCAAAAATGTTTTGTTTATCTCAATAATGGTTGCCCTGCTGATACCGATCGTCGCCTTCGCCGTCCCCCTCTACCTCGTGTACGCCAAGGTTCACCTGGACAGCACGATGCCGGCGATATTCATGCCCTTCATGATCAGTCCCGTCAGCGTCTACCTCATGCGCGTCTACGCGGGGGGTTCCGTTCCTCGCGAGCTGATCGACGCAGCCAGGCTAGACGGCGCCGGGGAGGCGGGGATCTTTTTGCGCATCGCGGTCCCTCTTATGGTGCCAGCCCTCGCTACGGTTTTTATGCTCAACGTGGTCAGCTCTTGGAACAACTTTTTCCTGCCGTTCATCGTGAATAACAGTGCCAAGCTGTACACGCTGACCCAGGGCCTGCAGGTATGGTTCTGGCACACCAACATCGCGGGCACCGCGGAAAACTTCACGGCCATCACGATTGCCGCCAGCATGATCAGCATCATGCCCCTGCTGCTGATGTTCATTATCCTGCAGCGGTATTGGCGTGGTGGGCTGCTCTTGGGCGGCCTGACGGGGTAACCCTTGGACGGAGCCAGTGCTCTTGAGCGAGCGTTCGTTCACGGTGTGAGGGAAGGGAGCACGGGCAACCGCAGCCCGGTTGATGCATTCGGTCGCCTCGCGACACCCGGCCTGGCGCATCAGAGCAGCGGGGCGAAGGCCCCTGAAGGTAGTGCTAGCGCGGGTGCCAGAAGCCTGATCGGCCGGGCCGTACTACTTGCGGCGCTGGTCATAGCCCCGGGGGTACCAGTGCCGCTAGCCGCGGCAGCTGCCCCCGCGGCGACCGTGCCCGTCCCGTCGTACATGTTCATCCACGACCCCTCCATGATCCGTGAAGGAAGCACCTGGTACCTGTACTCGACCGGTGACCCCAACGGGGGGGTCAACGACGGCGACATCCAAATCCGGGAGTCCACCGACCTGCGGACCTGGCGCCTGGTCGGCACTGTGTTCCACGCCATCCCCAGCTGGATCACCAACCGGATCCCGGGCGTCCAAAACCTGTGGGCCCCCGACATCTCCTACTACGACGGGCTCTACCACCTCTATTACGCCGCCTCTAGTTTTGGTGCCAACGACTCGTTGATCGCGCTGGCGACCAACCGCACCCTGGATTCCTCCAGCGCTGAATACCACTGGAAAGACGACGGGCTGGTGTTTTTCTCCGTTGTGGCTGACAATTACAACGCCATCGACCCCGCCCTGATCAGCGCTCCGGGTGGGGCCAAGTGGCTCCTTTTCGGGTCCTTCTGGGGCGGTATCCATCTCCTTCGTCTGGACGCGGCCACCGGTCTGCCCGCCTCGGCCCACCCCACCCTCTACTCGCTGTCTGAGGCGCCTGCCCCCGATCCCGAAGAGGGCTCCTACATGATCTATCACGGCGGGTTCTATTACCTGTTCATCTCCTACGGTTACTGCTGCAAGGCCATAGGGAGCACGTACGAGATCCTGGTCGGGCGCTCTCAGTCCATAACGGGGCCATTCCTCGACCCCAACGGCACGGCCATGACCGCAGGCGGCGGGATGGAGCTACAGGGCAGCACCGACGGAATGATCGGCCCGGGCGGGCCTTCCATAACCCTGGACGGCGGTACTTTCCTGATCGACTACCACTACTACGACGCCTGGGCGGCCGGCCAGCCGTGGCTCCAGGTGCGCCCGCTGTACTGGTCAGCCGACGGCTGGCCCATAACCGGAGCTGCCATGGTCCCCGTACCGGGGGCACCGCCGGGCACCTGACCACTATAGACAGGGCGCCTGGCCGCTTTGGACAGATCAGTAGAAAGCCGTCGGCCCCGTGTAGGCAACACGAAATTCGTCACCCTCAAGAGGAGATGGAGTAGCCACAGCATCGCTCTGCTGGACAAGCGTGATCCGCTCCAACGAGGTTTCGTGGCCGGTGATGCGAAGGTGGCTGAAGACGATGTCAGGGGTGTAGGGAGCGAGAAAGGCCGGCTGGCACTTTTGCCGGCACAACGAAGGCGCTTCGACCACCCACTCGGCCGTATTAGCCGGGCCGTTGTATCGTTCCGGCGGGCTGGTGAAGCTCCCTCCGCTCGTCTCGTCGGTGAGGTTGAGGTCCCACCTGGTCCCGTTCAGTCTCCAAATGGTGACCCGGACGATGTCGCCTTCGTCGACGTTCACGCTCGTGATATTGGTGTCCCGCGCTGGGAGTACCTCCCACCACGCTTGCGCGACAGTGTCTAGAGGGTTCACTGGATTTGGGTACTCGTCTACACCCGCCTGGATCAGCGACGTGGCGCCTTGGCCCACGCCCATCCACTCGGACGCCTGCTCCCCGACCGGTGTCCCGACCGACATCCCGGGGACCGTGAAGGTGCCTGTAATCACGGAGTACGGGCCACCCAAAACCTCGTACCCGGACCAGTTAGCGCTCTTCGTTTTCGCCACCCGGACCGAAGCCGGGGTTGCGGAGACGGGGCCGGCCGCCGCCGGTACCTTCGTTGAGGAAACGGGGCTCGTTGACCGGGACGGGCTCATTGGGGTACCCATCAAGCCGGCGGTCCCGACAATAATGACTAGGGTCGTAGCCCAGCGGTGGTGGGTCGACCGATTTTGGCGCCAGAGCCAAGGACTGTTATTTGCCCATTTTCGTCTCATGAGCGCTCAGCCCAAACTCTAGTTGAGGTCGTTCGACAAGAGCTGGCTGAGCGACCTTGACACCGCCATCGCTGGGTAGGATCGTAGCCTCTACGGTCAACCCGTGTGACCGAGTCCTGCGACAATAGTTTCACACCTGCCGACCGGCATCGGTGGCATGAAAGGAGCCGCAATGGCACAGGCCGATGGCCCCAGGCAGGGTAGCCCTCGGGTAAGCATGCGCGACATTGCTCAGCAGGCTGGTGTGTCAACAGCCACAGTATCCGCATTTCTTTCCGGCAAGCGGCCCGTGTCCCTCGCCACGAGGGCGCGGTTGGAGGCGGCGATCAAGATGCATGGTTACCGGGCCAATGCATCCGCGAGGGCTCTCGCTCACGGGCGGACAAATACGATCGGCTTGCTCATCCCTCCCCAGGGAAGGTCGCTTTCATCCTTCGCGGTTGACTTCATCCCGCGCGTGGTCCAGGAGGCACAGGCCGCGGACTACGACGTGCTCGTCTCGATCTCCATTGAGGAGCGCCAGGTCTTCGCCCGTCTCATCGAGGAGCAGCGCGTCGACGGGGTCATATTGCTGGAGGTTTCGCTCGAGGACCAACGGGTTGAACGCCTCCAGGCGGCGGGTGTGCCGTTCGTGACAGTGGGTCGCACCGCGCGCCCTGATGACTATACTTGGGTTGACATCGATTTCGCGGCATTAGCCCGGGCGTTCGTACACCACCTTGCCGACTTACGTCATCGGCGCATCGTCCTGTTCAACGCCGGCGAAGAGTTGTACTCCCGAGGCTTCGGCCCGGCGCGCCGTGCCCAGGAAGGTTTTGTTCAGGCCTGCGAAGAGCTCGGTGTCAGTGGCCGGGTCGTCTACAGCGAGGTGAACCCCGAGTCAGGGCTCCGAGTAACCCAAGACTTGCTGTCTGAGGGCCGCAGCTTTACCGGTATCGCCGTGATCAATGACCATGCGCTTTGGGGAATCTACCAGGCCCTTGCCAGCGCCGGGCTCCGGGTACCGCAAGACGTCTCGGTTATCGCCCTCGCGGACACCCGATGGCCAGAGGCGTTGTCCCGCGCCTGACTGCCGCTCACCACCCGGTCGAAGAGATGGCGGCCGAGGCAGTCCGGTTCCTCGTCCGCCTTCTCGAAGACCGAGCGCACCCTCCTATCAGCCGTTTGCTGCAGCTACCGATCATCCTGCGCGAATCCACGGCCGCCGCGCCGCTCGCGCCTTTTGCCGCCGACCGGGCTGTCGACCACTCGGGCGCCAGGCGCGACCGGTCCGTGCTCGCGCAAGGGCACGAAGCACATGAGCAGGCCATGAGCGGCCCGACGCCTCGGTAAACGGGCTCTTGGCGCCGCCGCGGGTGGCCCTCCGCGACCGGTCAGGTGAGCCTCCCACGAAGTCCCGAGATCCCTTCCTCGGGCAAACAAGTCGAACCGCTTAGATAAGCCTTGACCTGCGTGCTCGCATCCGCTATCTTGACCCGTCATTATGCGCTTCGACTCCAAAAGGCTCCCGCCGGGCGGGGCACCATGAAGCGATGGGCCCTCCCGGGTGGGGGGACCGATAACGGCATGGCCAAGGACAGGGAGACCATCTTCATCGCTCCCCTCGCAGAGGCCTACGACACAGCGTCACCAGAGAGGACGATGAACGCGAACGGATGACCCACATCGGCACACGCACTGTAACCAAGAGGCACGAGACGCCTAGCCTTTTGACGATCCCGGTTCGCCGGTAGCCAAGAAATCGGTCAGCTACCTAAAGAATCGGCACGCGTCAAAGGGGGCCGCGGCGCCCCGAAATAACTACCTCCCAATTACCCATTTACCAGGCCGGCAACCTTGTTCTGTCGCGCCTCAACCAGCGTCCACCACATCGCAATGCGGGCTCGGAGACACGAAAACCCCTCGCAGTCCGACCACTATCAAGCAACTGAAGGACACCGTGACGTCTACTTTTCCCCAGGCTGACGACGAGGTCGCTCTGCCGAGGTTTATCGACGATGACCAGGCTCTCACCTGGCGCTCTGGGCCGGAACTTGTGCGGATTGAGCCCTGGGGAGAAGACAGCATACGCGTCCGGGCCACGCTCACCACTCTGTCGGGTGGTCGTGGTGCCCTCACGGCGCAACCGACCGCACGTGCGGTCGTCAAGCACGAGGGTGACAGGGCCACGATAACGGTAGGGGCCATCACCACCGCGGTCGACGCATTGGGGCACATCCGGTTTCTTCGGACCGACAGTGGTGCAGAACTGTTAGCCGAAAAGCCGATCCACTTCTGGTGGCCTGGACCACGCAACTTCACCGCAACAGGCAACGGTTATCAACAGCTGGAGCAGTCGTTCACCGCCTATGAAGACGAACGGCTCTTCGGGTTGGGCCAGCATACCCACGGGCACCTCAACCAAAAGGGCATAGTGATCGACCTGGTGCAACGCAACGCCGAAGTTAGCATCCCTTTTCTGTTGTCGAGCCGCGGGTACGGGTTCCTCTGGAACAACCCGGCCATCGGGCGGGTGGAACTGGGGCGCACGGCAACGCGTTGGGTCTCCGACAGTGCCCAGCAGATCGATTACTGGGTCACCGCCGGATCTCCAGCAGAAATCACGGCCCGCTACGCTGAGGTCACCGGCCACGCGCCAATGCTGCCTTCATGGGCGGCTGGTTTCTGGCAGTCGAAGCTTCGCTACAGGACGCAGGGGGAGCTTCTCGAGGTCGCGAGGGAATACCACCGTCGCGGCCTACCGCTTTCCGTCATCGTTGTGGACTTCTTCCACTGGACCCAACTCGGCGACTGGCGCTTCGAGCCGAGCGAATGGCCCGACCCTCAAGCAATGGTCGATGAGCTATCAGCCCTTGGAGTTCGCTTGATGGTCTCGGTATGGCCGTCAGTGAGTGTCATGTCATCGAACTACCAACCCATGCTGAACGCCGGCTATTTCATTGCCAATGAGCGAGGCGCTCCCGGCCACCACTCGGACTGGCCCGATCGCCACGCGAGCACCAGGCTGCCAGTCGCCTTTTATGACACCAGCAACCCCGACGCTCGTGAGTACGTGTGGGAGCAACTCTACGCGAACTACTACAGCTACGGGATAAAGCTTTTCTGGTTAGATGCCTGCGAGCCCGAACTTAGGCCAGGCCACGTCGATAACCTCCGCCTTGCTGGTGGACCAGGAAGGGGGAACCTGAATCGTTACCCGGCCGACCATGCGCGCACGATCTACGACGGCATGCGCGCCGCCGGGGAGGAGGACGTCGTAACCCTGGTACGTTCAGCCTGGGCGGGTAGCCAGCAGTGGGGTGCCTTCTTGTGGTCTGGCGATATACCGGCCACATTCGAGTCCTTGGCTGCCCAAGTCCGAGCCGGGCTCAATGTGGGCCTCTCAGGTATTCCATGGTGGTCGACTGACATCGGCGGCTTTCACGGAGGTGACCCGGCAAGCCCAGAGTACCGGGAGCTCATTGTCCGCTGGTTCCAGTACGGGGTGTGGTGCCCGCTCTTCCGGCTTCACGGAGACCGTCTTCCCCGCAGCCCGCTTTCTCAGGCCATGTCCGGCGGGCCCAACGAAGTCTGGTCTTACGGGAACGAGGTCTACGCAATCGTGGCCGAGATCTTGGAGCTCCGGGAACGCATAAAGCCCTATGTACTGGAACAAATGACCTCGGCCGCTAAAAGCGGGGCGCCACCCATGAGGCCGCTTTTTTTTGACTTCCCCGACGACGCCACCGCGTGGACAATCGAGGACCAGTACATGTTCGGACCCTCGGTATTGGTCGCGCCCGTCACAAGCTTCGGCGCACGATCTCGGGACCTGTACCTCCCCGAAGGGCCGGTTTGGACCGACGCCGCTAGCAATGAGCGCTTCAGTGGGGGGCAATGGACCAATGTGGCGGCGCCGCTTGAACGCATCCCCATATTCCTGCGAGAAGGGGCAGCAGGGCTCCCGTCGATCTATCCGCCACCGGCGAGCTCAGACGACGGGTGAACCGGTCACGGCGCATTATTTACCGGTCCATTTATGTAGAAAGGGGGATATATCGAAGCACTGTCATTACGGGCCACACCAATGCTTGCCAGTTGCCCGGAATCTTTCTCCGACCATACCGTTCTCCGCCTAATTACGTCCTACGACACAACCGAAAGAGGTTACTGCCAATGATATCAACCAACGAGTCTCAACAGGGCCGCCGAGGCGCCCTGCCTGGCAAGCATCTTCTTGCTGCCGCGGGGGCGTGCAGCCTGATCATCGGGCTGACCACCACCCCGGCAGGCGCGTCCACTCTGAGCCCAGCCTTGAGCGGGACGCTCACCATGAACGTGTTCACCTTCACCACGCCGGTGATGCAGCCAGTCATCGCAGCTTTTGAAAAAACCAACCCGGGCGTGCACATCCAGGCGGCCAACGTGGTGAACACGCCGAGCACCTACGTCCCGCTCTTGCAGACTGAACGCCTCGCGGGAAATGAGCCCATGATCGACGAGACCTACGACGTGTTGACCCCAACGCTCGAGGTCGATGGTCTCCTCGCCGACCTCACGCCCGACCTCAAGGCTGGCAAGCCCTACCCGCAGAACTATTGGCTCAAGACGTTCGAAGCCTCTTATATCCCGCCCAAGGGCGCCCCCTTCGGTGTCGGCCAGGTGTTTGCTCTGGCTAACGAAGCCGATGCTACCGTAATAATGTACAACGAGAACGAGTTCCAAAAGGCAGGCGTACCTTTCCCGCAAAACGGGTGGACGTGGGCGGATATGCTCGCCGATGCAGCGAAACTCAATGTAGGATCCGGGCCTCTCCCAGACGCAGTACGGCATTTGTGAACGACCGGACTGGCAAGCGGAGTACAACCCGGTGCTAAAGGCATACGGTGTGACCGCCTTCACCGAGACGCAGGCGACGCTCGATACGCCAGCTGCCCTCAAAGCCTGGGCGTTGATGATCGACCCCATGCTGGACGGCGATGCTGTCCCTGAGGCCCAACAACAGGCCAAGAACGGGTCGTCCGGCTGCGAGCCCTTCTTCGAATCGGGCGAAGCGGCAATGTCCATTGAGGTGCGCGGCAACCTGCCCGGCTTGCAACAGGCTATCGGCAACAAGTTCAACTACAACGTTGTGCCTGTGCCGTCAATCACCGCGGCCAACGGCAAGCAGGTAGTCCCGACGGGTGGCGGCAGCCTCGGCTGGGGCCTCGCTCCCAATGCCCTGCACAACTCGCTCGCCATTGCGTTCCTCCATTACCTCTTCTCGGCGGCTGGCCAAGCTGTCGCTGAGCAGACCTTCGGTGTGGTGCCGGCCGTCGCCTCTCTGAACGGTCCGGACGCGCTGTGGAGGACCCAGACCGGTGGTCCGGCGAACAGTGAGGCGTACGTCATTGCCGCTGACACTGCCACAATCGCCCCGCAGACTCCTGGGACAGTGTTCACCCTGTCGAACACGGATATCCCGAACGCCGTGACGGCGGCAACTACGGGTCATCAAAGCATCGCTAAGGCGTTCACCAAGCTCCAGAGCGAGATGGTCGCCGCATATGCCTTGAACGACTAACGGCCTAAGTGTTGTCGGCCGCATAGTCGAAGACCTAGCTTGACAAGCGACGGCCAGCCATGAGCTGCGCCGTCGCTTGTCTTCCGGCGCCCAGGGAGGAATGGATTGAGTTCGCGGCCTCAAGAGCCCACTGCACCCGGTTTTCACCGCCGCGTGCGCGTTAGTCGGCTTTTCGGGGCGAGGGCGGGAGTTGGAGCAACATCGCCGTCACCACGTTTACGCCGCAGCGGTGTTGCGCCCTGGGTGTTCCTCGCGCCCAACCTCATCATGTTCACCATCTTCGTGGTGGTACCGATCCTAGGTGGGCTCCTGCTGAGCTTTACTACGTGGGACATCACCAACGGTTGGCCCAAGTGGGTGGGGTTGGCGAACTACCACAGGATGTTCTCCGACCCTCTGGTATGGCAGGCCGTGGTCACGACGCTAAAGTTCATAGTGTTCGGTGTGGTCCCCACCATAGTTATCGCCCTGGGACTGGCCATCCTGATAAATGTCCGCTTCCGTTTTGTTGCTGTCGTGCGCTCGCTTTACTTGATACCGGCAGCTATGTCATACGCTGCCTCCGCGGTCGTCTGGCGGTACATATTCCTCGACGGGCCGGGCTACGGGGTCCTCGACTACGTTATCTCTAGATTTGGCGTTACCCCTCCGGACTGGCTGGCCAGCCAGACCTGGGCGCTGCCGGCGTTGGACATAGTCACCGTATGGTTGAGCCTCCCCGCGGCTACCATTCTTTACCTGGCGGCGCTGCAGCGGATCCCGGACTCCCTGCTCGAGGCGGCCGCTCTCGACGGTGCCGGTCTGGTCCGCCAGGTGCGCCACATCATATGGCCCGGTGTGCGCTACATGACTGTCCTGGTCGCAATTGTAGCGTTGCTATCTTTCACCAATGGCTCATTCGACCTGGTGAACATCCTTACCAAGGGCGACCCACTGTACGCGACGCAGACACTTATTTATTACATATTCGTCAACGGCTTCAGTTACGGGTTCTTTGGGTATGCGGCCGCCTTATCGATCCTGCAGATTGCGGTGGTGGGAGGGCTTCTTCTCGCCTTGCGCGTGGCTTCGGGGCTGGTCAGACGATGACCCGGTCCACCCGTTTCACGAGGCGCATTCGGATCGTGGTCGCGGTCGTAGTCGGGCTTGTGCTGGCCTCGCCCATGTTGTACATGGTGGCGGCTTCACTCATGTCCAATACACAGTTATCTGTCCAGCCGCCCCAAGTAATCCCGAGCTCTTTGCATTTCGCGAATTACTCTGACGCTTTCACCGGGATGACCCAGGTCATCCAATTGCGGAGTTTCCTGAACTCGGTGATCTTTACTACTGGAGCCGTAGGCTTGCAGTGGCTCCTGTGCGTCAGCGGGGGCCTGGCGATAGCGAAGATGCACTTCAGAGGTCGGGGCCTCGTCACCGCTATCTTCGCCATATCGCTGTTCATCCCGATCATCACGACATTGATCCCCACGTTCATCGTGACCTATGAACTCCACCTCATCAACACATATCCTGGCCTCATACTGCCCATTGCCGCTCAGACCGGTTTCGGGACGCTTCTTTTCCGCCAGTACATGCGCCAGATGCCCGAGGAGCTTTTTGACGCGGCCCGTATAGACGGGGCCTCGTGGTGGACCATTTTCCGACGGCTGGTCGTGCCGCTGGCCAAGCCGGCCACAGCGGCATACCTGGCGATATCAGTCCTGACCGCTTGGAATATGTACCTGTGGCCACTCGTAGCCGCCGAGGGTGGATCGTTGCAGGTGCTTACCCAGACATTGGCACTCGTGGGGACCACGGGTCAAGGCGAGATCACTCCGCAGAACGTGATTTTCGCCTCCGTCGTCATCGTGACACTGCCTATGATCCTGGTTTTCGTTGCGGTGCAGGGTGCCTTTATAAGAGGCCTCACTGGTTCGGGAGTGGAGTAGGGGGTTGAAAGCGGGTTCGGTGAGACGGAGCCCTGTAGCGGGCCCGGCGCTGGATCGTTAACGCAAAGGACGGCAATGGAAATTCGCGGACGGCAGCTTCATTTCGGTGTCCACATGCAAGGGCAACGGACGGACTGGACCGATTACCTAAGCGCAGTCCGGGCGGTGGAGGCGCTGGGTTACGGCTCGGTATGGACTTTTGACCACCTTCTACCCTTTTCGGGTGACGTAGGCGGGCCCTGTTTTGAGACCTTAACGACACTGGGCGCCCTCGCCGTGGCAACGAGCAGGGTCAGGCTTGGAGCTCTCGTAAATGGTGTCGTCTATCGCCACCCCGCGATCCTGGCGAAGGCGGCGGCGCAGGTCGACCGGATGAGCGAAGGCAGGTTAGAGTTTTCGCTGGGCGCGGGTTGGGCAGTGACAGAGTTCCAGACCTATGGCCTCGAGTTCCCCTCGCTGGACGAGCGGTATGCACGCCTAGAGGAAGCGATGCAGCTCGTGAAGCTTCTGTGGCGCGAACCCCGGTCCACCTTCCACGGTCACTACTATCACGTCGACGATGCCCCTTGCGAGCCAAAGCCCGTCCAATGGCCGCACCCCCCTATCACAGTTGGCGGCGCGGGGCGAGGGACGCTGCGCGTTGCCGCCAGGCATGCTGACCGGCTCAATGTTATTGCCTCCCCCGAGAGATGCGCCGAGCTCATAAGGGTACTTGAGTCGGTGCGGGAAGAAGCCGCACTGACCTGTGACGATATCGAGTTCTCGATCCATACGAAGTTGGCTCTAGCAACGACGAGGGAAGCTGCGGAGAGCTATGCCAACATGATTGCGGCAAGTCATGCGGTGGAGTTGGCCACGCTGCGCGATACCTGGCTTATCGGCGACCCGGCTGGAGTGACTGCCCGGCTTCGACAATACCTGGACGTCGGGATCAGTCATTTCATCTTTGCGTTGGGTCACCCCTTCGATCTCACGCCACTCCGGCTGTTCCAAGAAAAGGTGGTACCAGCACTTGCCTGATCGACTGGCCGGCGCTTTAGCATTCACGACTGCCTTGCCAAAGGGGTTGAGAGATATGAGGCATCGTTCGGGAGAGCAGCGATTCGCTCGTCGGGGTCGGGCGCGGCTACTTCGGGAGGAGGGCTACGTGCTCATGGTCTGTTCAAGTGACGAGTCGTGCGGGCGTGAGCGGTGCTACCTGCGCGTCCTCGAGGAGCACCGTGTCGACGGCTTGCTGATCGCTCCCGTCGAGGCTGTCTTGGACAACGTGGAAGCCGTAGCGAAGCGTGGCATCCCTACTGTGCTCCTCGACCGCGACCCGGGAACTACGGGGTTGTGCTCAGTGACCGTTGACGATGTAAAGGGCGGCGACCTTGCTGCCACCCACCTGTTCGCGCTGGGTCATGACGTGATCGGGTTTGTCAATGGGCCGCCCACAATGCGGCAGTGCGCGGACCGGCGCGACGGTGCCCGCCAGGCCTTGCGGCGTGCACGCCGTTCAGGCGAGAGGAAGCTCGGCGAGGTAGCCGTGAACGCGCTTGGCATCGAGCCCGGGGAGGAGGCCGTGGAAGAGCTCCTTGCGTTTGAGCCGCGACCCACCGCCGTCATGTGCGCCAACGACCTGCTTGCCCTTGGCGTTCTGAGAGGGCTCCTCGCAGCTGGCAGGCAAGTGCCACAGGACATGGCCCTGCTGGGCTACGACGACGTGACATTTGCGTCGATGCTTTCTCCTCCGTTGACCTCAGTGCGGCAACCTAAATACGAGGTGGGAGCCTTGGCGGCCGAACTGCTTCTCGAGGAGACCTCGGGCCGTTCCGTCCACGCGCACCGGTCGCTTCGTTTCGAGCCCGAGCTGGTTGTCCGGGCGTCGAGCGTCGGCGTTCCGGCGTCGGACCGGAGCGGCTTGCTCGGGTAGCCGGGACGCGGAGAACGGAGCACGACGTTCTGGAGGACCACGCCGCTCGACCCCGGGCTAGCGGCTAGCGGCTAGTGGAGTTCGGCACCGCCTTATCGTCCCACTCATTTGCGGAGCCCCAAGACCCGTGCGCCGTGAGCATCCACCTCGATCTCGCAAACACGCTCGGGCGGCCCTAGTCGGGCCCCTGACCACAGATCATGCACGTTGCCTTCGCCAGGCGTGCCTTGGACGGGGACAGCGAAAGAACCTCGGCAAGATCCGAGGTTGAAAATTCCCGTGTACGAGGAGCCGTCAGGCCCGTCCGCGGCCCATGTCACACAGTCCCCGCGGCGAGAGACCTGGCGCGAGTTACGCGCGAACCGGTGCATAACGAGTATCTCTCTGTTCGTGAGAAGGCCAAGTGTCCAGTCATCGAGGTCCGGGACAAAGCTGCCAAGCATCAGCGGCGACCCCACGATCGACCACAAGCTCATCATCGTCCGTTGTTCGGGCCTGGTGAACCTCGTCCAGCGGTCTCCACAACCGTGCTCGCACGAGCGGAGCGCAATCCTGCCGAGTGGGAGCATATCGGCGTCCAGCCAGTGGCCGTTCCCCGAGAAGGCCGCCCAGGCTCGACAGGGCTCGAACATGGAGTAGAGGTCCTCCCACCGGTCCCAAAAATCGCCGGTGATCCTCCACATGTCGGCGTGCTTGCGCAGGTGATCGGCGTGCTCCAACTCGGTTGGGCCACATGACAGGCTCAAGATCATGTCGCGTCCAGCTCGGTCGATCGCCCGCCTTATGCACTCGATCTCACCCGCTGCGTACGGCAGCAAGATGTCGTCGACCTTTACGAAGTCGACACCCCAAGTCGCGTACAGCGAGAACAGCGAGTCGTAATATTCCTGCGCCCCTACGGCACTGGGGTTCACCCCGTACATGTCGGTGTTCCAAGGGCAGATGGAGTTCGTTTGGGCGATATCCCTGGCGCCGGCGGTAGTGCCCAAGATCGGCGTATTCGCGTGCACCGCCTGGCGGGGGACACCGCGCATCACATGGATACCGAATTTCAGGCCCAGGGCGTGGATGCGCCGCGCGAGGTACTCGAAGCCGCCGCCACCGGCCGCAGACGGGAAACGGTTCGCCGCTGGGACCAGGCGTGAGACCTCGTCCATCTCGAGGGGGACGAAGGGCCTGTACGCAGATGAGGACGCCCCGGGCTCGTACCACTGGATGTCGACAACGATGTACTCCCACCCAAAGGGCGCCAGCCGCGCTGCCATGTGCTCGGCGTTCTCGAGGACCTCATCTTCTCGCACGCTCGCGCCGTAGACATCCCAGCTATTCCACCCGAGGGGTGGACGGGCGAGAGCGGGCCCCTTTGAAACGGTCAGCTCCGAGCCCTGTCCGTCCACGGCGGTACCAGTTTAGTTATTCCTTCATAGCGCTCGGTGCTGGCCACCGAGTTGGTCTCGTCGCGCGCTTCAATGCCGTCGAGAGGATGGCGTGGTACGAGTGGCTTAGGAATCATTCGATTCTGAGAGCCCCTGCTACTCCGGACGGAGCGAGAGCGCCAGGCTTGGCACGACGAACGACACGAGAAAGATCGGCAAGAACCTCTTCCCGGTGCATCGGAAGGCGACGACCTGGCCTTCGGCCGCGTCGAAGGTCAGAGTGCGGCTCAAGTTTCGGCCGTTGCGGACTTGCAGGGCGTGATCTCCAGCTGACATCTTCAGTCTCCTTTCGGTGTCAGCCGATGGGTTGTCGCTAGCTGCTTTGCTCATGAAGGCGTCACCTCCGGGCGAGCCACCAGTTTCCTCCCTAGGCAAAGCGGAGCTGGCCGGCCAGCTCAACGCCGTCGCTCAGCATGGCCGCAGCGGCCTGTCCGTCCCCCGTGCCCCACGCTGCGATAGCAGCCCGCAGGGTGGTCTCCAGCTCGTCCGGGAGCCGCTGCTGAGAGGGAGCGAGCAGCTGGCGGGCGGCCTCCACCGCATCACCTAGCTCCCCAGCGGCCAAGCGCACCGAGAGGAGGGGGAACAGGCACAACCAGTGCCACGAGTACGCTGGCGCCGTGGTCCCCCACAACTCCAGCGCCTGCATGGCCAGGTCAACTACGTCCGCAGGCCTCGCCTCCTGCCAAGCCAACCACGCCTGCGTCGCCTTGGCCATGCCCACGTACTCCGGGTAGGAGGCGGTGGCACCGGCCGCCTCGGCCTTGGGCGCGACCGTGCGCACGGTGGCGAGGTCGTGGCGGCGCAGCGCGCACACGTTCAGGTAACACAGGCAGCGTGCCCGTAAGACCACGTCGCCCGTTCGTTCGGCACCCACCAGGGAGACTTCCAGGTTGTCTTGCGCATCGTCGAGGTCTCCGTGCCACAGCAGGCAGAAACCAAGGCCAAACAGGGTAAAGGCGATATCGCGCTCCCCACAGCCCTCCTGGGCGGCGGCGACTGCGGCAAGCATGTTGGTGATGCACTCCTCGTCGATGCGGTAGCGGCGCTCACGCATCCGCTGGAGGGCAAAGTTCATGTGGAAGGTGGGTCACGCCCACCCAGGCAGCCAAGACCTGCTGGTAGAGCCCGTAAGGCAGAAAGACGAGGCATACGAGGCTGCCCGCCCCTCCAGCCATAACGGCAACCGGCCCGACGCGGCTCCCGCCCAGGCCATGAACAACTTGCGACCCTCGTAGACCAGGCGCGTCTTGCCCAATCCGGCCTCGCCGACCACCAAGACGACCCCGCCTTGGCCTGAGGTCGTCTCCCGTACCGCCTCGCGCAGCAGTGAAAGTTCAGCTTGCCGGCCGACCAGGGGCGCATTGCCGGCCAACCGCCGTCGGCTGGCCTGGCCGGCGGGCCGCGCCTTGGGCTTGTCGACGTAGGAGACGACCAGGGCCTTGGCCCCGGCCGAAACGGTTACTTCCTCCGTGCCGCCCCACTCGAACAGGCCCTCGGTGGCCCGCCGCGTGACCGGGCCGGCCAGTACGGCGGAGTGCTTGGCCACCGACTGCAACGCGGCCGCAATACCGACCACTTCTCCCACCGCTCCGTAGTCAGCCCGGGCGCCCTTGCCTATGGTCCCCACTACCGCCGGCCCCGTCTCTACCCCCACTCGTAGGGACAGGGCGGGCGAACGGCCCAGTACCGACAGCATCCGGTAAGCCGCTCGCAACGCTCGCTCGGGGTCGTCTTCGTGGGACACGGGCGCGCCAAACAGCGCGGCCAGGCCCGCTCCTGAGACCGAGGTCACGGTACCGCCCAGTTGCTCCACTTCGGAGATCAACCCGGCGACGGCATCGCCCACGACCTCTCGCAGGTCCTCAGGGTCCAGCCGCGGGAAGCCGGCCCGACCCGAAAGCTCAGCAAAAAGGGCGCTCACCAATCTGCGTTCTTCTGGGAACCGGCGGGAGGTCGCGCCCTCGGCCGCCTCGGCGGGGCGCAAGGAAAAAGGGGCAGCCGATGTGGTGGCTGCGTGCACCTCCTCTAGGGCCGGGGAGATGCGCAGGCCCAGGCGCTCCAGGGCGGTACGGCAGCGCCTGTACGCCGTTTCCACCAGAGCGGGCCGTCCGTGCGCCGCGTGCATGCGCATCAATGCCGACGCCGCTTCCTCGCAGGTGGGGTCGTGGGACAGGCAGGTTTCCCAGGCCTGGGCCACTGAGTCGGGGTTGGAGCACCCCAGCCCCTTGGCCCGGTCCCGGGCTAGGGCCAGCCGGGCCTCCTGCCGGGCCCACTCGAGCCGTTCCCGAGGACGCACAGCCCATTCGGCCTGGGGCTCGCCATCGAACAAGGTGCCCTCCTCGGCCACGGCTGCCACTAGGCGTGAGTCGCGCTCCAGACCGGGCTCGGTGGCCAGGGCTGCGCCCAGCGCCTCCTCCTGGATCTCCAGGTCGACCTCGAGTGGGGCTCCGGGTCGTATGAAGATATGGCTCTTGTCTGCCTCGATGAGAAGGCGTCCGGGGTCACCCAGGTCGGATAAAGCAGAACGAGCCATCGACAGCGTTTTTGAAAGTGCTCTGACCGCCGCCGTCGGCCCCAGCGTCGGGAACAGCTCTTCGCACGCGGCCTCGCGGGCGATACGGTGTCCCGGGCTTACCAGTACCAGCTGGCACAGGCGCCGGGCGCTGGGCCGGGGCCACGTCCCGGCGCTCTTGTCCCCCAGGGTTATGGCGAACGGGCCAAGGAGCTTGGCCCGCAACGCAGGCTCGCCCAAATGTGCGTCGCTGCCGGCCAGCGTGGCCACAACCGCATTATCTCACCTCGAGACCCACCCCGGGCAGAAAGAGAGAGCCCGCCTCAGCGGCGGGCCCTCTTGCTCTTTGCTTGGCGCGGCCAGGCCAGCGCTCCTAGGTGGCGTCGTGGCCGGGCCCGGTCCACCACACTTGGCCGGAGGAGGTGTGCCATACATAGGGGTAGGTGGTGGCGAGGTTGGCGGAGCACGTGCCATCGCCTTCTAGGCCGGCGTAAGCGCCGGTACCGCCCGTGATAACCCAGCTGCAATCGGATGTTTGCCCTTCAAGGACGGTGACGCCACCCACCACCAACGGGGCACCCGAAAAGTTGTAGTCGCCCGCATAGGTGATAAAGAACTGCCCTTTTTGTCCGTGAAGGGTGAAATTGACGTAGAACGCCGTGAGCTTGTACTGCGCCAACGGGTACTGGCCCGCTTCGGGCGGCGGCACCAGGACGATGCCCCCGACGGGTTCGGCGTCGCCACATTCTTTGCTGGCGGCGGTCACTGCCGCGCTTCCAGTCAGTTGCGTCGGGGCCGAGAACTCACTGTCGTTAGCCCAGACCGGCTCGCCGCCCTGGTCGACTATGGCCCCGCTGACCTTGAAGCAGTCGGAGTCGGTACCCGACAACCCATTGTCGGTTAGGTCAGCGTGGATCCACGACTGAATGGTGATGGCCCCCGGTTGGTCCTGCTGGTGCACCTTGCCGATGGCGCCGGCCGGGCTTACCTGGAACAGTGCTAGTGGCACGAGCACTGCCGTGGCCGAGGTGGCCAGCAGTGCACGGATGGGTCCTTTTCTCATTTACGGCTTCCTTTTTTACAGTCGGCCTCGTCGCCGACGCCAAATGTCTAGGGAAGACCTGCTCCCAGAATGTTCCCGCGGGGCCACGACAGACAACGTGCAGGTAGCACTGCGCAGAGCGGTTAGTGTTCCCCACATGTCCACCACCTATGTGCTCGGTGCGGTGCCCTGTGAGATGCAGGAAAACGAGCACACAGAAGCCCTGCTGACGATAAGGCGTCAGCGCGCCAGAACGCCCAGTTATGAATGGTGAAAAACGCTGGACCAACAACCCGAATTCGCCCAGATCGACGGATCTCCCACGCCTCGCCGGTCACTACGATTGCCCGCTCGTCGCTAATGGGGACGAAGGTGAAGCGGTGGCCGAACCCGGCTAGACCGTCCATGACCGAGGGGCGGACGTCGATATCGTCGAGCAGTTTGGTGCCGCTGATTCTGCCCGATGGACCGGGCAGGCGCCCTTGGTCCAACGCAGAACGCTGATCGGCAAAGTAGGCCCTGGCAGTACAAGCCCCCTCCCTGCTCCAGCCAAGAACCTTCAGTGAAATGTCGTGTTTCCGCTTCGCTTTCAAACAGCGTCTCGACTGCTCTATCGAGCGCTTCGATGGCTGCATCTCGCAGCTGTGTTACGTCGGGCCCCATTTCGTCATTGCCTCTAGCGGGCGCGGTCACCGGGTACGTAGCTCTTCACGGTCCCGCCCGCCTCCGGCGACCTGGCGGTGGATGGTCACCCAAGGGCTTGAGCGACCGGGGCGCTGGAGCCTGGCGGACACGGCGCAGAGCAGCGGCCCGACTGGCCTGGGTAGGAGTTCCGCGCTGACATATGAGCGGCCCGAGCGTCGCCGGGTTGAGCGGCTGGCCGGCACGCCTGCAGCGGATCAGCCACCGGCTGGCCGGGTTGGGCTGGTTACAAAGCTCTCGTCGGCCAGCGCTCGCCCGACGGCCTGGCTCCGGTTCGTGACCCCAAGTTTGCGAAAGACCGCCTTCAGATGGGTACGGACCGTGTTCTCGCTAACGAACAGCGCCTCGGCAATGGCGCGGTTCGGCATTCCTGTCGTTAGCAGTGCCAAAGTCTCGCTCTCCCTGGCCGTGAGACCCCACTTCGAGCCGGGCCACTGGCCTTTGCCCTGGCCTCGAAATCCCCCGGTCTCAACGACCCGGCCGCTAGCGACAGCTCGGAGAGAGGCGACGAGCTGGTCCGCAGGTAGGGTCTTAGCAATCAGGCCTCGGGCCCCGGCGTCTAACGCGGCCTCCCGACTGGCTTTGCTGAGGCTCCAGGTGTAGACGGCCACCCATCCCACTCGTTCATCCGCCACTAACGACCGGATGCGGTGAATGCCAAGCCCGGCATGCCCGTAGCTATCGAAGAGCGCCACGTCCACGTTATTGTCAGGGTCCTGCTGCACGTCCAGCTCGACGACGTCGACCCGGTACCGTTGAGGTGCGAGCATGGCCATGACACCCGCCACGATCACCTCGTAGTCATTGACGATCGCCACCCGCAACGGCGGGACGTCGGGCGTTCGACCTGTGCCGTGCTTGGGGCCCGCTGGAGACATCCCTGTAATCGATACCCGCTCGGTGCAGGTTCGTACCCGAGGCCCCCGGGCCCCGATAGGATCACCCAAACGGGTGAGGACTCGCCTCCCAGAAATGGTTAGTCTCGTATTACAGGCCCAAACGACATCGGTCAACGGCCTCAGGTGGGGCCGACGAGGCCGGCTCCTGTGTGATCGGAGATTTTGTGCTCAGGGAAGTGCTGCTGGCCAGGACGCTGGTGGAGCTGGCGGACACGCTGGTGGCCGACTTCGACGTGGTGGAGCTGCTGAGCCGGCTGGCTGACCGCTGCGTCGAGGTGTTAGACGTTGGAGCCGCCGGGCTCATGTTGGCCGGGCCCGACGGCGAGCTCAGGGTGATGGCCTCTTCCAGCGAGGCCATGCGCGTCCTGGAACTTTTCGAGCTGCAAGCCAGAGAAGGCCCCTGCTTGGACTGCTACCGCAGCGGCGAAGCGGTCGTGGACACCGACCTGGCCAGTGCCGGCCGCCGTTGGCCCAGTTTCGCCGCTGTGGCCCTGGCCGCCGGCTTCGGTTCGGTCCATGCATTGCCGTTGCGCCTGCGGGGCACGGTCATCGGCGCCCTAAACTTGTTCCACGTCGAGGCGGGCCATATGCCACGCGCCGACGTCGAAGCTGCCCAGGCCCTTGCCGACGTGGCGACCATCGCCGTCTTGCAGCACCGGGCCTCGCTCGAGGCTCAGGCCGTCAACCAACAGCTCCAGCACGCCCTCAACAGCCGCATCCTCATCGAGCAAGCCAAGGGCATGGTGGCCGAGAGGGCGGGCCTCGACATGGAGCAGGCTTTCACGGCTTTGCGCACCTACGCCCGCAGCCACAACCGGCGCCTGGCGGACGTGGCTGAAGCTGTCATCGGTGGCACCCTGGCCCCGTCCGCGCTCGGTCGTGCCACGGGCGGGACCGGTCGGAGACAACACACAACCGCTTAGTTGTAGCCGCCCGGTGGTGCTCGGCGGCGCGTGGTTTTGCCGATGCCTGCCTGGCCTGCTGTTTCTGCAGTTCGTAGGACTTCTTGGCGAAGTGGGCCGTCTGCTGGTTAGCACTGCGGTAGTGGACCATGCCGCCCGTCGCAATTGAAAAGGCCTGAACCTCTCCAGCCGGGCGAGGTCCCAGGCAAGCTCAGCGCTGCCTACCCGAGCCAATCCCACCCAGCCTTGCTACCCTGCGCGCTGAACTAGGGCATACGTCGTGGCGCTCGACTACGTGCTCGGTTCCACTCGGCGTATTATGCGCGCTCTCACGCGTTGTCGTGTGCTGGTTGGCACCTAGCGCAAAAGCTGCGCCGCCGAAGGTGGTTGAAGGCTGCAATGGTTCCGGCCCAGGCGTCGGCTTTGACGGCCCCGGGGGGTTGCCTTTCCCGGTCTCGGCCATGGTGGTCCACCTCCCTCCCTTCCCATCCGATGATATGGGAAGTATAATGGGAATGTGCCTACTACGATGACGCCATTCGGTCCCTCAGTAGAAGAGGTACCCCTACCAGCGTCTCCGCTCGTGAACGTGATCGCCCAGGTCCGGTTCCCGGCGGTGATGAGGATCGAAGCGGACAAGGGCTTCGTGGCGACGTTCCAGGAGGCGATCCGCCAGGATTACCCCATCCTCCGTGCCGAGCGTCAGCTTGGAGTGATGATCGGCCCAGCAGGTGTCCAGCCCCAGGACGCAGGGACCCTATGGCGCTTCGAGACCAAGGACCCCGACGCCTGGCAGGTCACCTTGGCACCGGCATTCGTATCCCTGTCCGCCAAGCGGTACACGCGCCGCAGCGACTTCCTGGCCAGGCTGACCGTGGTCCTGCACGCGCTGGAGGGGTGGCTGGCCCCGAACGTCTGCGACCGGATCGGTGTGCGGTACGTCGACCGGGTCACCGGTGACCCGCTGTCTCGCCTTGGGAGCCTTGTCCGCTCGGAAGTGCTTGGCGTTGCGGGCGATGCTTTGGGATTGGGGAACGTCGAGATTGTCCACGCGTTGTCAGACACCCTGTTCCAGCTCGAGGACGCGACACAGCTCCGCGGACGGTGGGGAAGGCTGCCTGCCGGAGCTACCTATGACCCTGGCATAGAACCAGCACGGGAGCCTTCGTGGATGCTCGACCTGGACCAGTCCACGTCGCAAGCCGAAGACTTTGACCTGGCCGAGATCAGCGGGAAGGTCGCTCTTTTCTGCGACCGCATCTATACATTCTTCCGGTGGGCCGTCACCGACGCTTTCCTCGCCGAGTTCGGAGCTGAGCGATGAGGCGTCAACTGAACGTACCGCCCTCACCGTCTCTTGACCCTAACTCGGCTGGTCCTTGGTCGATCGTTTCCTTTGCGGACGGGCTGGTCGACCGCCAGCCCACTACGACGCGTATGGGGATGCCCTTTCGGCTGAGCGATCTAGACGAACTGCTCGTCAGCATCGACGAGGCCACTAGCGCTGCAGCCAGCTTTGCCCGCCAATTCTGGGGGACTTACCTCAGCGCGACGGAGAGCGGGATCACGTACGCGGCCCAACCACGTCCTGTGCGAGAAGAAGTCCAGCGCCTTCGGGACGATGTCGTACGGCGGACACGTTTGACCCGGCAACAGATCGCCCGGGCTCTTGGTGTCGACCGTCGATCCCTTAGCTCATGGGCCAATGGCACCGCGGTCCCGAACGCTGAGCGGCTCGAACGGCTGCAGCACCTTGCGGCCACTGTCCGGGAGATCGACGCGCTGCGCCCCGGCGAGGCCACCGAGGTGCTCCTGGCACGACGCAAAAGCGGGGACATCCTGGACCTCATCGCCCGTGGGGAGTTCGACCGCGCCCGCGACTGGCAGGGACCGGCGTCCGGCCAATCCGCGGTGCAAGTGACAAAGCGCCAGGTCAACTCGCCCAAGCAACCGCTCTACGCCGCGGCACTGGCTGCGTACCTGGTCGGCAGCCTTAGCCTTCCCCCGCGTGCACACACGGTCAGGGAGCCCGGTGAGTACGAGCAAGACCTAGCGAATGCTGAGCTCGCCTTCCCAGACGGCGTCACAGGACCGAGACGGGGACGGTACCGGTGATAAAGCCCGACGTTTTCTATGCACCGGAGCCTGGTGGCCTGCAACAGGGCGACATCTTGCTTTCCGGAGTGAGCCGCACCACCGCCGGCGATAGTTACAGCCCGCCGCAATGGGACCAGCTCGACGCGCAACAAGTGGTCTTGGACGGTGCGAAGCCGGGCAACGAGCCCCTTCGGCTGTTCAGCGGTTTCGGTCTCGTCATGGTTACCTCGCACGACTGCCAGCTCGAAAAGGAGTGGAACCGGCGCCGCTCTGAGCTGTTGGCGCTCGGGCAGAGCGAGGACGACGCGGAGGCAGCGGCAACAGCCGACGACTCGCTCGACCGGTCCGTTGTCGCCAGCCCGCTCATCGACCCGGACGACCTCACAACCGTCGACCGAGGAAACCTCCTCGGTGGTCACATTGTCGGGTACTTGCCAGTTCCCGCTTCGCTGGACGGTCACATCCCGGAGTGTGTTGTCGACCTGACATACCGGTGCACTGTTGACAGGCTGGATGTCGTCAGGGTGACCTCGCTAACGGCGCTTGCCCGGAGCCAGCTCCGATATGCCTTAGTACGGCTAGATGCCCTGCGGACGCCGCATCTTGGCTTCGAGGTCGAGACCGTCATCGGCCACCGCATCGAGGGTGCAACCGTCCCGAAGAAGGACCCTCTGACCGTTCGGCTTCAGCTCGACGATGGAAGGGTGATCGAGCTGATGCAACAACCGGGCGAACCCCCGGGGCCGTCGGCGCGCACCTCGGTCAGGAGCTGACCCGGTGCAGAACGGTACCCCGGCAGCCAACTATGGCGGGGCTCTGAATGCGACGTGAGCACAGCATCGAGGTTTACGCGCTTCCTCGCCAATCTGGAACTAACCAGCGATCAGCTCGCTGACGCGCGGACGAAGTACGACGGCGTGTCGGACCAATGATGCCAGTGCCTGGCCGAGCTGAGCCAAGACAAGCGCTACTCCCGATGTGGTTGAGGTACAGAAACGGTCGGCTGTGCCATCTAGCGAAGTGTTCGTGCGTTTGGATCAAGAGGGTGCGGACCCTCCATAGCTGGTCGCCACATCAGTGAGGATGTGGGCTTCATCCGAAAACACCAACGTCGACGACATACCGGGGGCGCTAGTCGGACACCTTGCCAGCATCAGCAGGGACGTTACTGGGGTCGTCGGCCCCCACCGGAGAGCGGAGCCCGTGCTTGGCGCCAAAGACCGCCGAACCCAGCAAGCCTGCGAGCTCCCGGTCACGCTGCTCCATGGCATGCGCGTATACACGGAGGGTGACGGACGGATCCGCGTGGCCAAGCCGGCCTGCCACTGTCCTCACGTCCATTCCACCCGCGATAGCCGCTGTGGCGGCAAAATGTCGTAGCTCGTGGAAGTGGGTCTTTAGTCCTAGGCGGCCGGCAAGGCGAGAGTACCCACCCGTGATGCCATCGGGTAGGCAGGGCGAGCTCCCGTCCGCTGACCGGCTGAGGACGAATGGGTCCGCCACTATGGTCACGCCGACCTTCTTGGCGTACTGCTCCTGATGTTCCCGGCGTTGCGACAGGAATGCCTCGGCAGCTTCGTCGATGGCGACGTCCCGCCGCTGGTGGGTCTTGGTCGGCCCTAACCTCCAGGAGCGCTGGACAACGGTGAGGCTCTGCTCGATCCGGATCCTCCGGCGCTCCCAGTCGACGTCTGACCAACGCAATGCGCACAGCTCCCCTCTCCTGGCCCCAGTCACAGCTCCCAGGGCTATAGCAGCCGCAAGTACAGGGTCCGCTTCCTCGGCGGCCTCCATGAGCCGCTGGACATCTCCTGCTGCAGGAGCGTACGCGGTCGACCTCGCGGGCCCCGGTGGGCTGGCCAGTAGGGCTGGATTGGCCCTCAGTAGCCCCCACTTGGCTCCCCGGTTCAGCGCAGCAGACAGTACCGAGTGCACCCGGCGCACCGATGCCGACGACAACCCGCGCCCGAGGAGGTCGCGATACAGGTCGTCCAAATGGAGAGGCGTGAGCTTGTCGAGCCGCACGGCGCCGATAGCGGGCTTGAGGGTCTTCTCGACCGTGCGTCTGTGCTCTCGCATCGTGTAGACGCTCCGGGTGACCCCGATGTCGTTCAACCAGCGGTCTAGCAGGTCGGCTACGCTGCCTGGGTGGCTGGTCGCGTCCTGACGATCCAGGTCGGTCTTGAACGCCGCGACCGCCGTTTTGGCTTCCTTCAGGGTGCCCCGGACGTTCTTGCTGGCCCACTTGGGCCTGCCGTCAGCGCCACGCCCAACAAAGACCCTGATTCGCCAATGGTCCTTCCCGAGCTCCACCAAGTTGACCGGCTTCGCCTGGGCAGCCATTACACCTCCACAGTTGACCAAGTGTTGACCAACACTATGGTACAGTGCCGGAGGTAACGAAGAAATCCCTAGTCAGAAGCACAAGCCCGGGTAGCTCAGACGGCAGAGCAACGCACTCGTAATGCGTAGGTCAAGGGTTCGATTCCCTTCTCGGGCTCCACGAAAGAGCTGGTCGGAGGCATTAGGTTTCGCTGCAGGGCTGACGGCAACACTTGGGCTCGCGCAGCCCGCGCTCGCTGCGACGACGCCAATAACCCACACCCAGAGCACTGTTTTCGCCGGCTACAATTTCGCCGGCTATATCGGGGTGCCGGGGGCTGTCAGCGCCATCACTGTTGTGCCCAAGCTCAACTGCAGGGCCACGCTACCGTCGGGGAGCTCGATTTACGTCGGGGCCGGCATCCAATCCGTGAACTCGTACGCCGTTTGTACGTAGCTTGCACGCCCCAAGGCGTGGCCCGCTACTACCCATCGCTCGTGGTCAATGGCACCACCCAGAACATCCCGAGCGATGTGGCCAGGGCTGGAGACACGATTGCATTCGCGGTGTCTCAGAGCGACTCGCAAGTGACGGACTCGGTAATTGACATGACGCATAGGTGCTGGACTACGGCTCTTCGGTGAGGACCATAAGCCCAGCACTGTGGGCCGCCCTTGTCGTTCGGTGGATTACGTGCCTAGCGCCGGTTCTGGTGGACGTCTGCGCGTTTGGGGGCGTTGGGGCGGGTCGTGCGTCTGAGTGGCGAATTCGTTCGATAGCGAATTCGGCACCAGACGGGCGACTCCCGTTCCAAGGCCACGGGCGTCTCTCTCAAAGCTTCCGAAGCTGAAGCTGGTCGTTCGTGGTCAACACGGGTGCACGCAACTGCAGTTCACCGGCGCTGTCCTCGGCAGCGAAGATTTAGACGATCAAACCGTCGGCAATAGCCTTTGCGCGAGCTGCCGCCGGGCCGAGCGGCTTCACGGCTGGCGCTGGAGCGGGGCGGGGTTCTGTCCGCTTTTTGACTTGCGCTGGAGTGGGCTTCGCATCTGGCTTGCGTCCGACCGCTGCTGGAGCTGGGCTCGGTGCGGCTGCCACTGGAGCTGGCCTCTGTGGAACGGGCACTTGGCCCTCCCGTTTTGCGACCGCCACTGGGGCAGTCCGCTTTGCGACCGGCACCGGGTCTGGCCGCTTAGAAACAGGCACTACGTCTGGCCGCTTGGCGACGGGCACTGGGCTCGGCTGCCTTGCAACTAGAGCTCGAGCAGGTCGCTCTGCGGCGGGCCCCGGGGTGGGCGGCTCCGCAACCCGCATTGCGACCGGCACGGCAACCGGCCGGTGCGCGACTGGCTCGGGAGAGGGCTGCGGCTCGAGCCATGCTGCATCGGCGTCGAGAAGCGCCTCCCCGGTCGCCGTGTTCTCCGACACCGCCGAAACGTAGGGGGGCACCCTGAACGGCGTATCCTCTGGCTGAGCGGCGGTCTGCGTAGCAACTATTTGGCCAAGGCCCTTGTCGGCTGGCTCTGGCGTCCCACTAGCGGGACGCCGCTGGGATAGGGGTCGCATTTTCGGTGCGGCCTCATAGGCCCGCAGGAAGTCGAAAAGGAGATCCTGGTGTGGTGCCAGGTCGCGAGCAACCGGCTCATTCTGCGCGGCTGCCTGTCCCAATCTGCGGACCGAGCTCGATTTCGGTGAGACAGATTTGAAATCCCCGAGGAACTCAAGCAGGTCGCGGCAGAATACCGCATCGGCCTCACTGATCGGCCCGGGCCCGCGGGAGCCTTCTGGAATTACCTCTATTTCCGGCCGTGCCTGTTTCGGGCTGGCCGGTCCCGTATCCCGAAGTGAAATTGTTGTGGTACCGCTAAGCGCGTTGTCCTGAACCCGCTGTTCGGCCACAGCATTCTGCATCTCCGCCCCCTTAAGGTCACCACCTGAACGGCTCGCTTCTGCTCCCATCGGAGCCTTGAGCGCGAGCCTTGAGCAAATCGGACATAAGCGGAGAAATCGGTTCTTCTTTCACCGGACGAACGATCTCGGAGCCGGCCCCAACGGGGGTGGCCCGGCCCCGCCGTGCCGGCTACGTTTTGCTGTACACACTCGACAGGAGCGGACCAGCGGTGCCCAATTCCAGCCCGGATGAACCAGGGATCGTCACCAAGCTCAGCTCCCGGTCTGTTGCCGGTACCGTCGAACGTCTTACCGGGATGCTGAAGGAGAAGAGGATGACGCTGTTCGCCGTGATCGACCAGAGCGCGGCGGCGCGCCAGGTCGGGCTCGAACTGCGTGACACCACGCTGGTGATCTTCGGCAGCCCAGTGGCTGGGACGCCGGTGATGACAGCGTCACCCTTATCGGCACTGGACCTGCCGCTGAAGGTGCTGATCTGGTCGGACGAGGGCCAGACCAAAGTCTCCTATTACGCTCCTGCGGTGCTCGCCAGCCGCCATCATCTCGACGCTGATCTCGCGCACAACCTGGCCGGTATCGACGCTGTTACGGACGCTCTCGTCGCTACTTAGCCGGTCATCCAAGCCGGAAGGCGGTCTTGGGGAGGCGGTACGCGAAATCGGCGGCGAGCTCGGCGGCATCTTCGAGCCGCAACCGATGCTCGCAGACCAGCCGGGCTAAGAACGCGCAGTGGGCGCGGCGCGCAAGGTCATGGCGTGCGTGGATCGAGCAGTAAGCCCGCGTGTCGTCCGCGAAGCCGGCCGATTTGGCGAAACCGGCGGTCTCAGTCACCGCCGCCCAAAACCGTGCCATCGCGTCGGGGGCGTCCAGGAACCACCAGGGTGCTCCCAGCCACAGGCACGGGTAATAGCTGGCCATCGGTGCCAACTCGCGCGAGTAGGTCGTTTCGTCCACGGTGAACACGATGGCTCGGAACGATGGCACCGAACCGAACCGAGACAGGAGCGGTTGCAAGGCAGCGGTGAACCTCGCTGCGAACGGGAAATCTGCACCGAGGTCCGGCCCGAAACGGGCAAGCGCCAGGGCGTCGTGGCTGCGCCAGATGCCGGGGTGAAGCTGCATGACGAGGCCGTCATCGGCTGACATCCTGGCCATCTCCATGAGCATGTGGGACGCGAAGAGCTGGGCATCGGCGGGGCCCTGTGAGCCTGTCCGGAGCCGGTCGTAGACAAGAGTCGCCTCCCGCTCGCTGAGGTCGACAGCCTCAGCAGACAATGGCCCGTGGTCGGTGGCGGTCGTGCCGAGCCTCTTGAAAGCCGCCCGGCGCGACTCGAGCGCCGCTATGTAACCGCGGTAGTTCCCGGTGCCGATGCCCGAAACAGCCTCGAGACGGTCGAGGGAACCGGCCCAATCGCTGGACCGTGTACTGTCGATGAGCCCGTCGGGCCGGAAAGTCGGCACGACCCTGCCTTCCCACGACGGGTCGTCCTGCAGCGCCGCGTGGGCTGAGAGGTCGTCGAGGGGAGAATCGGTGGTCGCAAGCACCTCTAGGCCGAAGCGCCGGTAAAGCGCCCGCGGGCGCATTTCGGGAGCGGTGAGCCGCTCCGCGACGCGGTCATAGGTCTCGTCGGCCGTGGCCTCGCTAAGGGGCTCGTCGATGCCGAAGAGAGCCGACAGCTCGTCCTCGAGCCACAGCCGCATGACCGTCCCCCGGAATGCGGGCCAATGGCGGCAAAGCTGGCGCCAGACCTCGCGGGGCGCGGCAACCCAGCCCTCCGGCTCGGACAAGACAGGCAGGCCCAGATCGGCGAGAGGCACCCCCTGCGCGTGAAGCAGGCGGAGCACGTAGTGGTCGGGCCGCACCAGCAGGGCAACGGGGTCGGCGTACGGTTCGTCTCGGGCGAGCACCGCGGCGTCGACGTGGCCGTGAGGCGAGATGAGCGGGAGGCCAGCGACCTGCTCGTAAAGCGCTGCAGCGACTTTGCGTAACGCCGGCTCGGGCGGGAAGAGGCGGTCTGGGTGAGGGAACGGCCGTTGCCCGCGATCTTCCACTATCGGCACCGTAGCCGGTCACTGCGGGCGAGGTCGGGGTCGGTCCTCAAGTCGCGGGCGCTAAACGAGCGGGCCAGGATAAGCGGCTTCAGCCCTGTCGCCCAGCCTCTTCACCTGATGGCGCACAGCGAACAGGACGGCCATCACGACCACTACAGCAGCTCCGCCGAGGACCAGGTCGAAGGTGCCGGAAAGTCGCTTTATAGTGCCCGCGGCATTGTACGCCAGGGCGGTGTATATGCCCGCCCATGCAACTGCAGAGGCCACCGTTGCGACCGCGAACTTGTGCCATTGCATATGCAACGTACCTGCCAGGAAAGCCACGTAGGTCCGGAGCACTGAGACAAACCGGCCGAAGAACACCACCTTTGAGCCCTGCTTATCGAGCACGTACTTTCCCACCTTCAGCTTGTGCTGGTCGAGGCGGATTTTGCTCCCGTAACGCAAAGCCAGCGGGAAACCCCCCTTGCGGCCAATTGAATACCCGGCGATATTGCCCGCAATGGCAGCTACGGCTGCCACCAGGAAAAGCAGCCACGGGTTCAATTTATGTGTCTCGCCGGCGTACGCACCGGCCGCGATGACTGCTGTTTCGCCCGGTATGGGCACGCCCAAGCTCTCGATTGCGACGAAAAGGAACACAGCCAGGTACCCGTAGCTGTGGATCATGTGGGTGGTGCTCATCCCGGGTTCGGAGCCTATCGGTTGGTCTACTCGATCACCTGGTCCAGGGAGTAGGGTCGTTCTTGTGGGCAGTTTGGGCCGTCGCAGCGACGTGCGCCTGGGAGTCCTCGCTTCGGGCAGCGGCACCATCCTGGAGGCGGTCATCGAGGCCGGCTTGGAAGTTACGGTCGTGGTGACCGACCGCGAGTGCCGGGCGCTGGAGGTTGCCCGGGCGGAAGGCGTGCCCGCAGAGCTCGTCCTGCGCGAAAGCTACGGGCCGGGCTTTGACCGGGGCGCCTATACGCGGCGCCTCGTCGATGTACTGGAGCGCTACGAGGTCGACGTCGTTGCGATGGCGGGCTTCGGGACTATTTTCAGCGCGGAGATGTTTGCGGCTTTCCCAGGCAGGGTGCTCAACACGCACCCTGCGCTCCTGCCCGCTTTCAAGGGCTGGCACGCCGTTCGCGACGCTCTCGCTGCCGGCGTGGAGGTCACCGGCTCGACGGTCCACGTAGCTACAGAAGCCGTCGACGAAGGCCCTGTCCTGGCCCAACGAGAGGTGCCGGTGCTCCCCGGCGACACCGAGGAGACGCTGCACGAAAGGATCAAGGTGGTCGAACGCCGCCTCTATCCCGAGACCATCCATGTTTTCATGACCCAGCTCCGCAAGAGCGGGACGGCACAAGGAGGCTCCGAATGAAGGCTCTGATTTCTGTTTATGACAAGACGGGCTTGGAGGACTTCGCGAGAGCCCTGGCCGCCGCCGGTTACGAGCTGGTGGCGAGCGGCGGCACTGCGAAAGCTCTCGGCGAAGCCGGCCTCCCCCACACGACGGTCGAGGAGGTGACCGGCTCTCCGGAAATGATCGGCGGCCGGGTCAAAACCCTCCACCCCCGCCTGCACGCCGGCATCCTGGCGGACCTCGAAGAACCCGACCACATTGCCGATCTCGCGAAACAAGGGATCGACCCGATCGCGCTCGTCGTGTGCAACCTGTACCCGTTCCGCTCCGAGCCATCGGTCGAAATGATCGATATCGGGGGCGTAACTCTCCTGCGTGGCGCCGCCAAAAACTGGGCTCGCGTATGCGTGGTAGTCGACCCGGCGGACTACATGGCTGTGCTCGAAGGTATGCATGGGATCGGCAGCTTCGACAAGGACTTGCGGCTCCGGCTGGCACGAAAGGCGTTTGCCCATACGGCAGCCTACGATGCCGCGATCGTTGCGTGGTTCGACGAGCAGATCACAGAGGAAATCGTGGCCGGCACGGCTGGGACGACCACCAATGAAAGCAAGCAGGAGCCGTCCCTGCCAAAGACGCTCCACCTGTCCCTAGAGCTCGCGCAACCCCTTCGTTACGGCGAAAACCCCCATCAGCAGGGCGCGCGTTACCGCAGTACCGGCGAGATGAGCTGGTGGGACGACGTGGCGCAGCTCAGTGGGATGGAACTTTCCTACCTCAATCTCTACGACGCGGACGCCGCCTGGGGATTGGTACACGATATTGCCGACCTCGGGGCTGCAGCAGCCGTGGTGGTAAAGCACGCAAACCCTTGCGGGGCCGCGGTGGCTGAAAGCGTCTCGGATGCATACGAAAAGGCCTTTGAATGTGACCCTATGTCCGCCTTCGGGGGCATCGTCGCGCTTTCGAACTTCGTCGACGACGAGCTTGCCGATGCGATGGTGGCAAATGCCAAGGCTGACGTTGTTATTGCCCCTGGCTACAGCAAAGGCGCGCTGGCCCTTTTTGCTGCCAAGCGCAAGAACATGCGCGTGCTCAGCGCCCCTGCGCCTAACGCCGCCTCCTGGAATGTCCGCCAGGTGAGCGGGGGATGGCTGGTACAGAGCCCGTACCGCCTGGCGAGAGGTCCCGAGGAGTGGGAAATAGTTACGTCCATCAAGCCCAGCGAGGACAACTGGCGCGACGTGCAACTGGCCTGGAGGGTCTGCGCTGCAGTCAAGTCCAACGCGATCGTGCTCGCTGTGAACGGGATGGCCGTCGGGATCGGCGGTGGACAGCAGAACCGGGTCACCGCTGGAGAACTTGCCGTAGGGCGAGCTGCGGGGAGAGCGACGGGCGGGTCTGGCGCCAGCGACGCTTTCTTTCCCTTCAGGGACGGCCTCGATACCATTGCCGCCTCTGGGGTGACATGTGTCGCACAACCCGGAGGTTCGGTTCGCGACGCCGAGGTAATTGCGGCGGCCGAGGAGCATGGGATTGCTATGGTCTTCACCGGCGAGCGACAGTTCAGGCATTAGGAGCGAAATGGCACCAGTTGTTATGTCCGGTGCACCTGTCGCCGATGCCGTTTTGGCCGAGGTGGGCGAGGCTGTTGCCAAGCTCACTGCAGCCGGCAAGACCGTCGGGCTCGGGACAATCCTCGTCGGGGACGACCCGGCGAGCGCTCATTACGTCGCCCGGAAGCACGAGATGTGCGAACGCTACGGCATCGCGTCCGTGGATCTGCGTGTCCCGGCCGATGCTGCGCAGCAGGATCTGCTCGAAACCGTGGACCAGCTGAACGACGACCCCCTCGTAGACGGGTTCCTTGTCCAAAACCCCGTCCCGCCTGGCTTTGACTATGCCGAGGCACTTGCCCGGGTCTTGCCTTCCAAGGACGTGGACGGGCTGCACCCGGTCAACCTCGGTTACCTGGCCCTGGGGGAACAAGGCCATCCCAGGCCGTGCACCCCTCTGGGCATCATGGCGATGCTCAAGCACTACAGCGTGCCGGTGGAGGGCCGGTCGGTGGTCATCGTGGGCCGCGGTCCTACTCTCGGCCGCCCCTTGGCCCTGCTCTTGTCTCTCAAGGAACGCGGAGCCAACGCCGCGGTGACCGTAGTGCACACAGGGGTGAAGGACTGGGCAGAGTACACACGGCAAGCCGAAATCGTCGTGGGCGCCGCCGGGGTGCCGAACATGATCACGCCCGACGTGGTCGCTGCCGGCTCCTGCGTGATCGGTGGGGGTATGACATGGGAAGGGCGCAAGGCCCTGTCCGACGTGGACGAGCGGTGCGGCGAGGTCGCCGGTTGGGTCACCCCCCGCCTGGGCGGTGTCGGGGTCACCACGGTCGCGATGCTGCTGCGCAACACCGTTACGGCCGCTGAGGGGTCGATCGGCCCGCAGGGCTGAGGTCTTATCCTGTAGCGATGGCCAGGATCTCGGACCTTCTCGCAGCTGGGCGGACGTACTCGTTTGAGTTCTTCCCACCCAAGACCGATGCCGAGCAGGCGCGCCTTGTCCAGACCCTGTTCGACCTCCAGCCACTTCGGCCGTCGTTCGTGTCGGTCACCTACCGGGGCGGCCCGTCCTCTCGGCAACGCACCACGGACCTCGTCGCGTCGATGTTGCGCCTTACATCGCTCCACCCGATGGCGCATTTGACCTGCAGCGGCCACACCCGCTTGGAGCTGGCCGACATACTGGTCAGTTTCAGGAAAGCGGGAGTCGAAAACCTGATGGCGCTCGCGGGCGACGCCCCGACCGATCCCGAGGTCCCAGCGGGCGAGCTGAGCCATGCTCTCGAGCTGGTCGAGCTCGCGCGGGCGATCGGCGGCTTTTGCATCGGCGTGGCGGCCCACCCCTCGGGCCACCCGCTCTCGCCCAGCCTGGTGAGCGACCGACGGTTCCTCGCTCAGAAATTACGGGTTGCCGACTTTGCTGTCACACAGTTCTTCTTCGACATCGCGGATTATTTCTCGCTGGTCGAAGACGTCGAGGCCAAGGGGCTGAACAAGCCTGTGCTTCCAGGGATCCTGCCCGTCACGAACCTCGCCTCTATCCCCCGGATCGCTCAGATGGGGTGTGTGGTGCCGCCCTGGCTCGTCGGGCGGCTCGAAGCAGCGGCCGAACGCGGCGGGCCGGACGACGTTGCCAAGGCCGGCGTCGACGCTGCCACCGAGCTGTGCGCCCAATTGCTCGACAAGGGGGCTCCGGGGCTCCACTTCTATACGCTCAACCGCTCCGAGGCGACCCGCCAAATCCACGCCAACCTGGGCCTCTAGAAGTCGCTAAGTGCCAGGCGCTCGTTTGTGATCCTGATCGCGTCCGGGTTGTCGTCCACGAGCAGATAGCGCCGGCCGAGCTTTTTGGCAGCAACTCCGGTTGTCCCGCTCCCGCAAAAAAAATCGGCCACCAGAATCCCCGGGGTTGCTCGAAGCCCTCACGACACGCTCCAGCAACTTGAGGGGCTTTTGCGTCGGGTAACCGGTCCGCTCGGTCCCGTTGGTAGGCACGATGGTGAGCCACCAGGTGTCGGTCGGGAGCTTGCCGCGCGCGGCTTTCTCCGGGCCCACGAGGCCTGGGGCCATGTACGGGACCCGGTCGATGTCGTCGATATTGAAGGTCCACTTTGCTGATTTCGAGTACCACAGGATGTTGTCGTGCTTTTTCGGCCAGCGGTCCCGGGCGCGACCGCCGTAGTCGTAGGCCCAGATGACCTCGTTCAGGAACCGCTCTGGCCCGAACAACTCGTCGAGAAGGAGCCTCGCGTAATGGGAGGCGTGAAAATCGAGGTGGAGGTAGACAGACCCGGTCGGGCTGAGCACCCGGTGGATCTCGGTGAGGCGCTCGTAAAGGAACGACAGGTACTCCGGGAGGGCCATGTCGTCGCTGTAGCAGTAGGTGGAGACCACCTCGAACTGGTACAGGCGGCCGGCGAAACCCTTGCGAGCTTTTGTGCCAGCACCTGTCCGGATGGAGCCCAACGTGCGGACCTGCTGCGTCCCAAAAGGGGGGTCGATGTAAACGAGGTCGACGCAAGCGTCCGGTAGCGAGCGCAGGACTCGCAAGTTATCGTCCAGGAAGACACCTTCCAACTGCCCAGCGCGGTGCTGCGAGGCGCTCAGCGGGGCCGTCATTGGGGTACAGGTTAAGGGCTGTCATTCGCCAGAAGGGGGACCGGTCAGGACCGAGCACGCGATCTAGGGCGCTGGTCCTATGTCCCCCGCCGCCCCTAGGCTTGCGGACCATGGCTGACAAGATAACTATGGGGCCCGACGGCAAGCTCCGGGTCCCCAACGAGCCCATCATCCCTTTCATAGAAGGCGACGGTACGGGCGTGGACATCTGGCCGGCGGCCCAGCGCGTGATCGACGCAGCCGTCGCCAAGCACGGGTACAAGATCGCCTGGACCGAGGTGCTCGCCGGGGAGAAGGCGTTCAAAGAGACCGGGGACTGGTTGCCCGAAGACACGCTTGCCGCTTTCCGCGAGTACCTGATCGGCATCAAGGGGCCGCTGACGACGCCCATCGGCGGAGGTTTTCGCTCACTGAACGTGGCGCTGCGCCAGATCCTGGACCTGTACGTGTGCCTGCGGCCGGTCCGCTGGTTCCAGGGAGTGCCATCGCCGGTCAAGCGGCCTGACCTGGTCGACATGGTCATCTTCAGGGAGAACACAGAGGACATCTACGCCGGCCTCGAGGTCGAAGAGGGCACTCCCGCGACCAAACGCCTGATCGAACTGCTCCACGACGAGTTCGGCTGGCAGATCCGACCGGACTCCGGGATCGGGATAAAGCCAATATCTATCACCGGCAGCAAGCGGCTCGTCCGAGCAGCGTTGCGGTACGCGGTCGACCACGGGCGCGAATCGGTGACCCTGGTCCACAAGGGGAACATCCAGAAGTTCACAGAAGGCGCATTTCGTAAATGGGGCTACGAGGTCGCACAGGAGGAGTTCGCCGACGTGGCGGTCAGCTGGGACGATTGCGGTGGCAAGCCGGGTGACAAGATCCTGGTGAAGGACAACATCGCTGACATCACCCTGCAGCAGGTCCTCACCCGCCCGGGAGATTTCGACGTCATCGCCACCACCAACCTGAACGGCGACTACCTTTCTGACGCCATTGCCGCCCAGGTAGGGGGTATCGGGATCGCACCAGGGGCGAACATCAACTACGTGACGGGGCACGGGATCTTCGAAGCTACACACGGTACAGCGCCCAAGTACGCGGGCCAGGACAAAGTCAATCCGGGCTCCGTCCTGCTCTCAGGGGTCCTCATGCTGGAGCACCTCGGCTGGCAAGAACCGGCGGACGACATCGTGCGCGCCATGGAGGCGACGATCGCCGAGCGCGTAGTGACATATGACTTCGCGCGGCAAATGGAAGGCGCCACCGAGGTCAAGACCTCGGAGTTCGCAAGCGCGATCATCGGGAAGCTGTAGGCGCGCCATGACCAACATCTCGAACCTTGGCAAGCCGCCCATGAAGGTTGCGGTCACCGGCGCCGCAGGCCAGATCGCCTACAGCCTCTTGTTCAGGATCGCGAGTGGGGCGATGCTCGGGCCCGACCAGCATGTCGCCCTTCAGCTGCTGGAGATCCCTCAAGCCCTCGGCGCTCTCGGGGGCGTCGCAATGGAACTGGACGACTGCGCCTTCCCTCTCCTCACAAAGGTCACCATGAGCTCAGACCCCGAAGTTGCCTTCGGCGACGCGGACATCGCGCTCCTGGTCGGTGCGCGGCCGCGCAGCAAGGGCATGGAGCGCCGGGACCTGCTGGAGGCCAACGGCGCTATTTTCAGCGTCCAGGGAAGAGCTCTCGCTACGAGCGCCGCCCGCGACGTCTGCGTCCTGGTCGTTGGCAACCCGGCCAACACCAACTGTCTCATCGCCGCCCACAACGCCGGCCACTCGGCGACCCCGTTGGCGCCGCAGCAGTTCTCCGCCATGACCCGGCTCGACCACAACCGAGCGCTGGGCCAAGTGGCCGCGCGGGCCGGCGCAGCGGTCCGGACTGTGACCAACCTTTCCATCTGGGGTAACCACTCCGCCACTCAGTACCCCGACATCTTCCACGCCAAGGTGGCCGGCAAGCCGGCCCTAGAGGTCGTGGGTGGCGTCGACTGGGTGGAAAAGGAGCTGGTCCCAACCGTCCAGCAGCGCGGCGCTGCGATCATCGAGGCCCGTGGTGCGTCGAGCGCCGCTTCGGCCGCCAGCGCAGCCGTAGATTCCGTACGCGACTGGTACCTCGGCACTCCTGACGGCGACTGGACCTCGATGGCAGTTTTCTCGGACGGGTGGTACGGGACACCGGAAGGCGTGTTTTCTTCCTTCCCGGTGACTGCCCGCGACAGGAGCTACAGCATCGTCGAGGGTCTCGAAGTCAACGACTTTTCACGCGGGCTGATCGACCGGAGCACCGCCGAGCTCCTCGCCGAACGTGACAGCGTGCTCGACCTTGGGCTGTTGCCTTAGTGGTTCAGTGTGTCAGCGCTGGTGGGCTGACCAAACCAAGCCGGTGAAGGTACAGCAGTTTCCGCTCTACAGCTGCTCGCCAGGCAGCCAGGTCGATGTCGAAGTGGGCCCTGTCACCATCCTCATAAGCATGCTCAAGCTCGTCGAAAGCCTCATCTTCGGCGTCGAGCAACGAGCGGTACTTGGTGAGGAACTGGTCGTCCACTACGTCGCAGAGCATTGCACTGCACCTCCAGTAAACGGGACTGTTTTGCCTTAGGCCTACTACTATCCCCCTTCCACGCACCCAGATCAACTGTTTGGGTGGCTTTCTTCGCAAGTCCACAGCTACCGGGGTGGAAGTCAGGCTGCGGGGGCCTGCTGGAGGCGGCAGGCCGTGCCGACAAGGTTGGAACTGAAGGTGTCCGCCTCCAGGGCAAGCTGGTCGGCCTCGCGGCGGTCCGAGTTGGCGGCCTGCTGCGACATGTCTGATAGCGGGCGCGGGGCGACGCGCCCTCTCAGGTGTTCAGCTGGGCCGATAATGGCTGCGTAGAGGCGTTCTGCGTTGGTGAAGTTCCTCCAAGCTTGGAGCCACTCTTGCACGGTGCCCTGCATGTCAGTCGCAGTCGGGACCGCCTTCAGCTGATTGCCGAGGATGTCCACCTCCCGGGCAGCCACAACGATGGTCGGCCCGTCCACACTGTCGGCGAACACCGGCCGGTACTTGGGCAGGACAGCCGCACAGTCCCTGCCGGCCTTGGTGACGAAGCTGTCCTCGACAACTCGGTCCGCGGGCTGGAGGCCGCCCCTGTTCTCGTAGGGGGCTATTACGGCAAAACTCGAGATCACTACGGCGAAGGCCGTTACGAACAACAAGCCGAGGAAGAGCAGTGGGCGGCGTGCCGGGCCGAGCTTGATGCTCGGCGCTGGGCGAGGGGACGGCAGTGGCCGGGACCTCCTCTCATGTCGCTCCTGCCAACCCTGCTCAGCCTGTCTGGGCCGCCATGACAAGAACCACTCCCGGGCCCAGGCACCGCTCGTAACCGGCTCGCGCAGTTGCTTGGGGTGCACCGGCCCTTCGACGGAACGGTCGAAGTCGTGCTCCGCCAGGTCAAAAGGTTCAGCATCTCTGGCCCACGCCGGACGAGACCTGGCACGTCCTGTCCAGGATTTCCCGTCCCAGTACCGCAACGAGCGTGGCTCATCAGGGTTGCGGTACCAGCCGGGACTTGTGGGCAAGTGAGCTTCCATCCGCCATTACTCAAACGTTGTGGTGGCTCGGACGGCGGGTGGGAGGAGGTCCAGCCCACCGATGCCCGATTGGTTGGCGGAAAGGGCCGCGATGTTCCCGGACACCCGCGCAAGGCCGGCTGAAAGCGCGTCGACGGCCGACAGCTCACCTGAGGCTATGCCCGCCAAGGTGGCGTAACCGGCCCGTAGTTCGACGTGCGCGGGCCGGAAATCCTTTCTGCGCGACACCAGCCTGGGGCCGTCGAGCTCCATCACTATCTGGTAACGTACCTCGCCCTCAGGGGCTCCGCTGGCGATAACTTCGACGACCAGTTCAGGCGCCGGGCCATCTGCGGCCACCTGTTCGGCCGTAGTCGAGTGTTCGGTGCCGGCGTGGCCGGCGTTGTCGTGTTGCCCGGCGAGCCGTTCAGCTCCGACCGACAGCTCATCGAACCAAGCATCCGACAGGAACCGGGCCATTCCATAGATCTACCAGCTGCGGTTACCACTTAAGTACCCTTGGCCCATGCTCCACGCGTCTTTGTCGCTACACGCCAACATGCTGGCCGCCCATGCCAAACTCGTGGCCAGCTCCGCTAGCTCGAGCATCCCGCCCTTGCACATCAGTGACTTTCAAGCGATAGTCCTCGGCATTTTGCAAGGAGTTACCGAGCTGTTCCCGATTTCGAGCCTTGGCCATACGGTCATTTACCCCTCGCTTTTCGGCTGGCACGCGCTGGTCGTTTCTCAGTCCCAGCCGGAGTCCCACTGGCTCGGCTTCGTGGTCATGCTCCACGTCGGGAGCGCCTTGGGACTGCTTGCCTACTTCTGGCGGGACTGGCTCCACATAGTCCGCGCCTGGCCCGCTCGGTCGTCCGCCGCAAGATCGAGACGCCCACCGAGAAGGTGGCTTGGCTGATAATCGTGTCGACTATCCCGGCTGGCATCATCGGCATCGCCCTGGAGCACGAGCTACGGGTACTCCTCGCCAAACCGCTGGCGGCAGCGATCTTCCTAACTGTCAACGGCTTCGTACTGTTCGCCGGTGAAGGCTTCAGGCGCCGGGCGGCGGCGCGCGTCGTCCAGAGCGAGGAGCCCTCCGCCGAGGCCGCCGAGGCCGCCGAGGCCGAGGAGATCGAGGCTGCGAGCGCGATGGCGAAGCTCAGCTACGGGGACGCTCTCGTTGTCGGGCTCGCGCAGTCCACAGCCCTGATAGCGGGGATCAGCCGGGACGGCGTCTGCATGACCGCCGGCTTGGCGCGCGGCCTTTCGCAAGAGACGGCGGCACGCTTTGCGTTCCTGCTGGCAACCCCGGTGATCCTGGCTGCCGGCGTGTTCAAGCTGCCCGACTTCCTCGGGGCCACGGGTGCCGGCGTGCGGGTGCCGGCGCTGCTCGGGCTCGTGTTCGCGGCCTTGGCTGCGATCGTGTCAGTGCACTGGCTGGTGCGTTGGTTCAAGACCCGCAACCTCACGCCGTTCGCCATCTACTGCGTAGTGTTCGGCCTGGCCATGACCATCTACTTCAGCGTCTCTTAGCCTGGCTAGGCCTTTACCCGGGTCTCGTAGTGGTTCGTCGCTGGCCCGGCGGAACCGGCCCACCTCAGTTGTACCTGTAGTTCAACAGGCCATGATTGCCCACCGAGCGATGGCCCCCCGGCTGTGGCCGCTTCCCTGGGGCCCGCTACAGCACCTTCCCCGACGGTGGCCGCCTTCAGGGTCACAACGTCGGGCAACCTGGCCATGAGCCGTCCGACGAAAGTCGAGGGCCCCGCAGGCACTTCGCCCACGAACCGCCAGGCACGCCCGCCGCCCGCCCAGAGGAGCCTGGCTTCCAGAACTGCGTCATCCAGACGTTCGCGGAGGTCGTTGACAACATGGACGTCAACCGAGAACACCGCCCCGGGGCTGTAGCTGGGCGCGGGCCAGTCCGCCACGACGAGGACAGGGGCACAGGCCTTCTTCAGCACCGCAAAGGCGGCCTTGGGGACGCGTTCGTAGTCGAGCAGCGACCAACTGACCGCAGGCTGGGCATCGTTCAGGCAAAACACGGCGAACCCGCCGGTCGGGCGGAACTTGAGCCGGCGCAAGGTCTCGACCTGCTCCTTGATAAGGCGCGCCTGATAATCCTGGGTAGCGTCGCGCCAGGCTTCGAACGTCTCGTAGCTCGCAGGCGGGACGAGGTTGTCGAAAATGCCTTTCTGCAGGCAGTAGTGCCCTTCCAGGTCCGCCCAGTCGAGGTTGGGCCAACGGTCCGGGCTCATGAAACCGGCCGTCGTGGGAACTGCCTGCGCGCCCAGCTCACTGACGAACCGTGCCGCGGCTGGCCACGCGGCTAGAGCCCGCGGGAGGTCCTGCGAGCGGCCGAGGTACCAGCCGAAGTACAAGTGGCTGTCGGTACCCCAGGCCGGGTGCGGGAGTATGCCCGAGTGCGCCACCACCGGGCGGGAAGGGTCGGCACGCTCCAGGGCCCGGCGGATGCTGCTGTCGAGAACCGACTTGTTCCAGCTCGGCAAAGCGTGCGCGCCGGCCATCCGGAGGGCGCTCATCGGGCCCGACCCCCCCCCGGGCCGCAGCTCGAACGAGAAGGGCTCGTTGTGGCCGCACCAGACCGCTATCGACGGGTGGTGGCCGAAGATGTCGACGGCCGCTACGGCTTGGCGGACAGCCTCTCGCCGTACCCCCTTGTAGCCCCACTGAAGGGGCATGTCCTGCCATAGAAGGACGCCCAGCTCGTCAGCGGCGTCGTAGAGCTCTGGACGGCCGACGTGAGCGTGCACCCGGAGCATGTTGAGCCCCGCCTCCAGAGCGAGCTCGACGTCGCGGGTAACCTCGGGCGCAGACGCGTACGCGAGATCGCGGCGCGTGGGCGCGAGGTTGGCGCCCTTGAGGAAAATCCTCTCCCCGTTGACCGACCACACGAAGCCATGGGCGCGCACCTGTCGCAGGCCGGTACGAAGCACTTTCAAGCCGACTGGTTGATCTTGTAGTTGCACGCTGACGGAGAGGTCGTAAAGGGGCTGTTCACCTAACCCAACCGGCCACCACAGCTCGGGGTCGGCCACGACCATGCGCCACCGGAGCTGGTTGGCCCCCAAAGCGAGCGGATGTTGCCTCTCCACGGCCGCCGCGACCTCGCCGCCGCCAGATCGGCGCAGCTCCGTCCGGACGTTTACGGTTACCGCCTCTGCGGCATCTAACACCGCGACCATGTCGAGGACCGCGCGGCCAACACGGGCCTCGACGCACGTGGCTCGCAGCGACGAAATGTGCACAGAGCCCCCGACGACGATCCGGGCCGGGGCCAGATCCCGCCGGGGTTGAACGCAGGGTCGATGCAGTCCCATTGCCCGAAGATCCCCGTCAGGGCCCGCTTGTCCCGACGCTTCGTAGCTCGTTCGCAGGCGACTTCGAGCGCAAGAAGATGCTCAGAGCGCTGCTCGAGCGCCGCCGTCACGTCGAACGCGTGTGGGAAAAAATACCCCTCGGTGTCCCCAAGGTAAGACCCGTCCAACCAGACGTCTGATTGGTAGAAAATGCCGTCCATGACGAGCCAGGCCCGTTGGCCCTTAGCAAGCGTCTCCATTTCGAAGCGGCGGCGGTAAAGCAGGGGCCCGTCCGAAGAGGCGAAGCGCGGCTCCGCTTGCCAATGCCCGGGGACCCGTACCGGCTGCCAGTTGCCGTCATCTAGCTCCGGGCGAGGGAAGCTGCGCCGGAGGTCGTCGTCGGCCTCTATGGCAGACCATTCACCGCACAGGTCCGTCAACCGCCGGGCTCTTGTCTCGAGGTTCTCTTGGGGCCAGGCACTACCCGGCAAAGTAGCGTGCTTGCACGGGTACGGTTTGTCAATGACAGCGCGCTCGTCGGCACGACCCTCGACCTTGATGGAACTTCGCGCCTCCGGATGGCGCTCACGCCCAGTCAAACAAGAGGTGAGAGCGAACGCCGCTCGGCGTATCGCGGCTGGCCGGCCCGTCGTGGATGGCCTTCTAGGCTACGAACGCACCGTACTGCCGGCCCTCGAGAACGCCCTCATCGCCGGGCACGACATCATTTTCCTCGGCGAACGGGGCCAGGCCAAGACGAGGCTGATGCGCAGCCTCGTCGACCTACTCGATGAACAGCTGCCGGTAGTCGCTGGCTCGGAGATCCTGGACGACCCCTACCACCCCATCTCGCACTACGGCCGGGAACTGGTCGCCGCCAAGGGTGACAGCTGCCCGGTCGAATGGGTTGGCCGTGAACAACGGTTCGGCGAGAAGCTTGCGACCCCCGATACCTCGATCGCCGACCTGATCGGCGAGGTCGACCCCGTAAAGGTCGCCGAGGGACGGTACCTCTCCGATGAGCTCACGCTCCACTACGGCTTGGTACCTCGTACCAACCGTGGGATCTTCGCGATCAACGAGCTCCCGGACTTAGCCGAGCGCATCCAGGTCGGCCTGCTCAACGTCCTCGAGGAGCGCGACGTGCAGGTCCGCGGCTACAAGATCCGGTTGCCGCTCGACGTCATGCTCGTCGCCTCGGCGAACCCTGAGGACTACACGAGCCGAGGGCGGATCATCACTCCGCTCAAAGACCGCTTCGGGGCACAGATCCGGACCCACTACCCCCTCGACACCCCGACCGAGGTGGCCGTCATCCTGCAGGAGGCCGACCCGGCAGACCTGGAGGATGTCAAGGTGGAAGTCCCTGCCTACATGGCAGAGGTAGTCGCCAGCATTTCGCAACTGGCGCGACAAAGCCCGCAAGTCAACCAGCGGTCGGGGGTCTCTGTCCGGCTCGGGGTTGCCAACTACGAAACGTTGGTCGCCGCCGCAACGCGACGGGCTCTGCGGCTCGGCGAAAAAGAAGCCGTACCTCGTGTCAGCGACCTGGCAGCGCTCGTCTCGCCGACCGCCGGGAAGGTGGAGCTGGACTCCTTGGACGAGGCCAGCGAAGAGGATCTCGTAGGCCGCCTGACCCGCCAGGCAGTCCTCGGCGTGTTCAGGTCGAACGTCGAGCAGGCCGAGCTCACTAAGGCCGTTTCCGAGCTCGACGACGGCTCGGCCATTGAAGTGGGTGACGACGTGCCTTCGTCTTCCTACCTCGAGGCGTTGGCGCTCCACCCAGGGCTGCGGGCACCAGCTGGCAAGCTCGCGGGCTCTGAAAGTGCAGCGGCTCTCGCCGCCGCTACGGAGCTCGTCCTCGAGGGGCTGCACCTCGCAAAGCGGCTCAACAAGCACCCGACGGCGCGTGGCGCCAGCTATCAGGCCAGGCGGTCATGAACCTGTTCACGGAGCGTTAGCTGCTGCTATGCCAGGAGCGATGTACTCACGCTGGGACGGCACCCAGGAACCAGGCGCCCTGAGCGGCGGCGACGTCCTTCGCCGCCTGATGGACGACCTGACCGAGCACGGGGACCCTGACCAGGCGCTTCGTCGGCTGATGCAGCAGGGCTTCATGGACAGTTCCGGCAGGGACGTAGCAGGCTTGCGCGAGTTGTTGGACAGGGTGCGCCAAAGGCGGGCGCGGCTAGCTCGTGAGGCCTTTTCAGAGCTGCAAACAGCCATGTCCAACGCCTCGCCGGCGGCCCTCCAACAGGCTAGGGAGATGCTGTCCGAGCTGAACCGCCTGGCGGAGAGAAGGCGCGATGGCGAAGATGTCCAGGCTGACTTCGAAATCTTCATGGAGCGCTTCGGGGACCTCGTGCCGGGCCACCCTTCCAACCTGGACGAACTGTTGGAGAACATGGCCCGCCAGGTTGCCGCCGCAAGGGAACTGCTCGAGTCCTTGACCCCCGAGCAACGGGCCAAGCTGATGGAGCTCTCCGAGGCTCTCCTCGAAGGTGACCTCGAGCTGCAGATGGAGCTCGAGTCGCTGGCCGCCCATCTTGCAAGCGCGTCGGCTGGGAGCCCGTTCCTAGGGATGCCCCTCTCGCTCGAACCGGCCGGAGCCCTGATCAGCCAGCTGTCCGACTTGAGCGACCTGGAGCAGCTCCTGGCTGGAGCGCCCAGCCCCGGCGCGCTGGCCGAGGTCGACATCAACCGGGCCCGCGAGCTGCTCGGCGCAGAGGATGCGCGCTCGCTCGAGGCTCTCGGCCAGCTCGCTCGACGGCTGCGCGACTCCGGCTTTGTGGAACAAAAGGAGGGGAGGCTCCGCCTCACGCCCCGCGGTTTGCGCCGCCTCGGGGACCAGGCCCTCTCCGACTTGTTCACCAAGCTCGCGCGCTATAGGTCCGGCCAACACCCGATCGGCCAGCCTGGGACCGGCCACGAGCGCGCCGGGGAAACAAAGCCCTACGAATGGGGCGACGCGTTCAACCTCTCGATCGAACGGACCGTGCGCAACGCGCTCGCGAGGAGCGGGCCAGGCACACCAGTAGCCCTCACGCCGGCCGATTTCGAGGTCGAGCGCACCGAGGCCCTATCGCGCTCCGCCACAGTCATCATGCTCGACCTGTCGCTTTCGATGCCGATGAGGGGCAATTTCGTTGCAGCCAAGAAAATGGCGATGGCACTCCACGCTCTCATATCGGGCAGGTTCCCGTCGGACTACCTCGGTATCGTCGGCTTCGCTCGTTCTGCGCGCGAAATACCTTTTCGCGAACTGCCAGAGGTCTCCTGGGACTACGACTGGGGGACCAACATCCAGCACGGCCTAGTCGTGGCCCAGAAGCTGCTTGCACACCAGACGGGCACCAAACAGGTGATCATGGTGACAGACGGCGAGCCCACCGCCCACTGGCCGCCGGGGGCAGCTGAGCCGGTCTTCGGCTACCCACCCACACAGGAGACCGTCGACGCCACACTGGTCGAGGTGGCCCGCTGCACGCGCTATGGGGTCCGCATAAACACCTTCGCCCTCGACGCGACGGGGCATCTACGGCGCTTCATCGAGCAGATGACCCGCCTCAACCGCGGCAAGGCGTTCTACACCACGCCGAGCACCCTCGGGGACTATGTTCTCTTGGACTTTCTCGAGACAAAAAGGGCTTCGCGCCGGCGCCGTCGCCGGCTTGCTTGAGGGCCCGGGCCCTCGCCCACGTGAGCTAGAGCCGTCGCCTCGGTACCGAACGAAAAACACCCCTTGCGTTGTTGCGCGCGATGCGTCAAGATAACAGGAATGTAGTTACGTCTGACGTAACTACATCAGTGCCACCCAGGTGACTGGGTGTACTTGAGACGACGCGTACCTAAGACGACACACGACCGATGGGAGCCGCCGGTGACTGACATCGTGCGCTTTTTGCACTTACCGGCCGATCTGACCGGGTTCCGCTGGGACAGCGAGGTGCCGACATGGCAGCGGTCCGCGAACTGCTTGGGTGTCGACCCGGACCTCTTCTTCCCGGAGAGGGGCGGGTCAACCCGGGAAGCCAAGGAGGTCTGCCGGGGCTGTGTCGTCCGCGAGGACTGCCTCCAGTACGCGCTCCGCAACGGCGAGAAGTTCGGGATCTGGGGTGGCCTCTCCGAGAGAGAGCGCCGTCGGCTCCGTCGTCGCCGCAACGGCGCACCATACCGGGTCAGCAAGGCTTCCTAGCGCCTGCGATAAGCAACTTCCCCCGGCGAGGCAGGCTTTGGCCGACAGGCTCGGGCGTGCCTCGCCGTCATTTTTGGAGCCGCTCTTCGATGGTCCGCTCGACAGCCAGGTTGAGCTCGTCCCAGCGCGACTTAGGGGTCGCATCCAGGACCGACTGGGGAACAAGCCCGACTAGTTCGGCGCTGGCGACCGGTGCCATGCTCGCGACGGCGTCCCATACCTGGGCTGGGCCGACAACGAGGGGCCGCACGAGGTTGCAAGAGACTTGCACCCGCTCACCCAATGCGAAGGCCAACGCTCGGACCTCCGCCGAGCGGACCGCAGCTGCAACGGCCCGGGCTTTGGCTATGTCCGCTTCTGCAAGCCAGAGGTTGTAAGCCACCATCAGGCCCCTGGCACCCACGGCTACCGAGCCCGCCGTACGGTGCGGCTCACGGGGGCCGAAATCGGGCAGCGAGGTACGCCAGGCGTGTCTGCGAACCTCCGGCAAGGAGCGACCCGGGCCGTACAGGAACGCCGGCAAGCCGAGCTCGGTAGCCGCCCACCGCGCAAAGGCGTCCCGGGCTATCGGCCCCCGTTCAGCGGCGGCGCCTTGTGCGTCCCTGAGCGGCCACCCCTCCAGGGCCACCCAGGGGACCACGTCAAGCACCCCGAAACGGGGGTGCGCGCCGACATGGCTACGCAGGTCAAGCAAGTCAACCGCCGCTCGCGCCAGGTCTTGGGAAGCGCTCATCACCGCGTCTTCGCCTCCAGCCAGGGTAAAGACGGAGCGGTGATGGCCGCAGTCGCTATGCCGGTCCAAAAGGCAACTCCCGGCGGCGGCCGACAAGGCCGCCAGAGCGGCCGGGTCGCAGCCCTCGCTGACGTTGACAACGCACTCGAGCAACGGCTCGTCGGTCTCCACGTCAACCAAGTCTGCCCTCACCTCCGTATAGTCGGTATAGAAGGTTGGCCGCCTGCAAAGTCCTTCTCCAAAGCAGTAGCATTGGGGAGACCGGCCAGCTCGCCAGGAGGTGCGCAGTGCTTGCAAATATCACGGGTGACTGGCCCTACATCCTTATCGCCGTCATCATCCTGTTCGGAGGGAGCCAGCTGCCCAAACTGGCTCGCAACGCCGGCGAAGCAATGAAGGAGTTCAAAAAGGCTCACGACGAGGCCACCTCGTCGCCTCTCGCGTCCACGGGGAACATGGGCTCGACGACGTCCTCGGCCCCAGCTGCGCCGCAGGTGGCCCCAGCTGCGCTCCCATCAGGCAGCGTTTCGCCCGATGATCACGTAACGCTCACTCGATCAGAGCTGGACGCTTTGCTGGCAGACCGGGAAGCTCGTGCGAAGGCTGCACGCAGCGCCGACAGCCCCCAAAGCTGACACAGTCGGCCTCTACAGGGTGGTGGTAGGAGCGGGGACGCGGTGCCCGCTCCGCCTTCACGGCCTTCGGAACGATGAAGGCGTCGCGTTCACCACATCCCGCCCTTTGCCCCAACACGCTGGTCAGTAGCCGGGTGGAACCCGCGACTAACGGCTCGCGGCAACCCGCTTCTGCCGAGAAGTTCGGCGGCACGCCGGCCGCGATACGACTGGGATAAGAGGGGGAGGGAGCTACTTACGGACCGAGATCCCGGGCCGGTTGGCCCAGGCGACTGTGCCCCCGTACCGGGGGTGCGGGCGGGCAGCCCGCGGCGGCTCCGGGCGATACGCCGACGCTCACGCTCCGAGGCACCGCCCCACACGCCATGCTCGATGTGGTTTTCGAGGGCGTACTCCAAGCATGGCCCTTTTACGGGGCACTCGGCGCAGTAGTGGCGCGCCACCTCGACCCCAACTCCGTCGCTCGGGAAAAAAATCTCGGGCGGCAGGTCTCGGCACCGTCCCTGCACCATCCAAGAAGTTTCCAAGTTGACCTCCGTTGCGCTTTGCACCACACGCTGAATGTATTACGTTCCCCGACCGGTCTTTGGATCCCTGCCGGGCTGAACCTCAGTCAGAATGCGGGGAAGGACGCAGCATTGCTCTTTTACAGTACTTCACAAGCGCCTGTCAAGGCGGTACCCGGGCGTCCTGGTGACCAAACACGCAGCCCCCAACGGGCCCGGGGAGCGCCGCCCAGACAACGTAGCTCATAACTTGACAGCTGCCAAGTGTTTGGTGGAACATGGAAGGCAATGAGCGCTCGCGTAAACCTGCTCCTTCTCACCTAGGCGAACACCCCACCCGGTGTTCGCCGAAACCTCCTGTGCCTTCTGGCCAGGAGGTTTTTTCATTCCCCGTCGTAGAAAGGCCCAAAGATGACTCGCCTCCCGTTGACGATCTCCAAGATGCCGTTCGAGAAGTACGCCGCCACTGTGCCGCTCGTACTCCCGGACCGTACCTGGCCGTCCAGGCAACTGGGAACAGCTCCCCGCTGGTGCAGCGTCGACCTGCGCGATGGCAACCAGGCCCTGATCGACCCGATGGACCCGGCGCGCAAACTTGCGCTCTTCGAGGCGCTGGTCGGGATAGGCATCAAGGAAATCGAGATCGGCTTCCCGTCGGCCTCAGGCCCGGACTACGAGTTCGCCCGCCACATCATCGAGGAAGACCTGATACCCCAAGACGTGACAGTTCAGGTGCTCGTGCAGTGCCGCCAGGAGCTCATCGAACGGACCTTCGATGCCATCTCGGGCGCCCCACGAGCGATCCTTCACTTCTACAACTCGACGTCAGAGCTGCAGCGACGCGTCGTGTTCCGCCAGGACCGCCAAGGGATCATAGATATCGCCACGAACGCGGCCCGGATTTGCAAGGAGCTGGAGCACAAGGTCTCCGGTACCCACCTGCGCTATGAGTACTCTCCCGAGAGCTTCACAGGGACCGAGCCCGATTTCGCTGTTGAAGTCTGCGAAGCAGTCGCGGAGGTCGTCGAGCCGACCCCTGAGTCACCCCTCATCGTCAATCTTCCGTCCACCGTCGAGATGTACACGCCGAACGTGTTCGCGGACGTCATCGAATGGTTCGGCCGCCAGTTCCGTGAGCGTGGTTCCATCGTCCTGTCCGTGCACCCCCATAACGACCGAGGCACCGCTGTCGCAGCGGCCGAGCTGGCGCTTCTTGCTGGCGCCGATCGCATCGAGGGAACGCTGTTCGGCAACGGCGAAAGGACCGGGAACCTCGACCTTGTGACCGTGGCGCTCAACCTGTTCTCGCAGGGCATAGATCCCGAGCTCGATTTCCACGATATCGAGGCTGTCCGACGGGTAGCTGAGCACGCCACTCGGATGCCCGTCCACCCGCGCCATCCCTATGTTGGCGACCTCGTTTACACGGCCTTTTCAGGCTCCCACCAGGACGCCATCAAGAAGGGGATCGCCGCTCTGCCGGAGCAGTACGACAAGTGGGAGGTCCCCTATTTGCCCATCGACCCCAAGCACACAGGCAGAACGTACGAGGCGATCATCCGTGTCAACAGCCAGTCTGGCAAGGGCGGGGTTGCCTACGTCATGGAGACCGAGCATGGCCTCGACCTGCCCCGCCGGCTCCAGATCGAGTTCTCCAAAGCCGTCCAGGCCGTAACCGAGGCGAGCGGGACCGAGATAAAGCCGGACGAGCTCTGGGAGGCTTTCGAAAAGACGTACCTCGCCGAGAGCGCTTCTCTGCGCCTCATAGGGGCCGAGGTCGTGACCGAACGGGCGACAGATGCCCACGTCACTCAGGTGACCGCCCAGCTGCTCGTCGACGGCGAGCACCGCAGCGTTGTCGGGAGAGGCAACGGCCCAATCGACGCCCTGGTCAACGGGCTTTCAGAGTTCGGCATCGGCCTCGCGGTGCTTGACTACAACCAGCATGCGCTGACCGCCGGGAGCGGCGCTTCCTCGGTGGCGTACGTGGAGGTCGAGTCCGCGGGCCAGGTGGTGTGGGGCGTTGGAATGGACTCGAGCATCCTTGACGCGTCTTTGCAAGCCGTGGTGAGCGCTGCCAACCGGTTGCGCGAGCTGTCCGCAGAAGGCGAACTTGTGGCCGAGCCACAGACGGCGGGAACAGCGGGGTGACGGACGTCGCGTATGCTCAGCGCATGTCTACTCAACAGTCAGAGGCCACCGGCCCCCCCCGTGGGCACGTAAGGGTCGTCTACCTAGGCCCCGTCGCCCCGCACTGGAGAGTCGACTCGGACTTCGGGGACCGCAACCTGATCGAGGAGCTTCGCCAGCGGATCCTGGCGCGCTTGCTGTTGTTGCCTCCGCATGACCCACAGTTCCGCCGGAACCGGGAACGTATAGTACGCGACGCGGCACGGGAAAACGTGCTCCTCGAGTGGGACCTAGGGGTGCCTGACGATGAAGAAGGCGACTTCATAGGCACCGCCGAGGCCTGAGCGCGTAGCCATTTCCGCTGTTGGCGCTATCGCGAGGCGGTAGCGTGAGGGCTGTGGCGCTTAGTCGTGGAACTATTTCTCCCGAAGCTGAGGGCCGGGATGAAACAGGAGAAGCCGAGGGCCAGCCGGGCAACATCCTCGGTGGCAGCGAACTGCGCTATGTCAACAGGGAGCTGTCCTGGCTCGACTTCAACCGGCGTGTCCTGGCGCTGGCTGGGTCCCCCACTCAGCCCTTGCTGGAGCGGGCCAAGTTCCTGGCGATCTTCTCGACCAACCTGGACGAGTTCTTCCAGGTTCGCGTAGCCGGCCTGAAAGACCAACTGGCTGCAGGCATCTCAGGTACCGCACCCGACGGGCTCTCGGTCCCTGACCAGCTGAAGGCGGTTCGAGCAGAGGTGCAGGACGCCCTTTCGCAACGGTCGCGGATCTATAACGATGTGGTCGTTCCAGAACTGGCCACCCACGGCACCCGTTTGGTCCCTTGGAGCTCTCTAGGCCCGTCCGACAAGGCGTACACCGAGACGGTCTTCGAGTCACAGATGTTCCCTGTACTGACGCCGCTCGGCGTGGACCCGGGCCACCCTTTTCCGTACATATCCAACCTCTCGCTCAACCTCGCGGTAATGGTGCGCGACCCTCAGCGAGGTGACCGGCGTTTTGCCCGTGTCAAGATCCCACCGCTGTTGCCCGGGTTCCTGGCAATGCCCGACGGTGAGCGGTTCGTCCCGGTTGAACAGGTGGTGGCCGCGTTCCTCGGTGAGCTGTTCCCCGGAATGGAGATCGAGAGCTACTACGCCTTTCGTGTGATCCGCAATGCCGACCTCACACTCGCAGAGGAAGAGGCGGACGACTTGCTCGAAGCGGTCGAGATGGAGTTGCGCCGCCGACGCTTCGGGCGCGCGGTGTGCCTACAGGTGGAGTCCGGCTTCAGCACCGAGGTTCTCGACCTGCTCATCCGTGAGCTGGACCTCCACCCCGAGGACGTGTACGAAGTGGACGGCTTGCTCGATTACAACGCTCTGTGGGAGATCCACAGCCTCGACCGGCCGGAGCTGAAAGATGAACCGTTTTCACCGGTAACCCCGAGCCGCCTGGCCGCTCCCGACGACGGTCCGGTCGACATATTCGCGGCCATAGCCCACGAAGACATCTTCGTACACCATCCTTATGAAAGCTTCGCGATGTCGACAGAGGCGTTTGTCAAGCAGGCCGCTCGCGATCCGAAAGTCCTAGCAATCAAGCAGACCTTGTACCGGACATCGGGTGACAGCCCGGTCGTGACTGCGCTGATACGCGCTGCTGAAAGGGGCAAGCAGGTAGCAGCCCTTGTCGAGCTGAAAGCCCGAGGTGACGAGGCTGCCAACATCGGCTGGGCGAGAGCGCTCGAGCAGGCGGGTGTGCATGTCGTCTACGGCCTTATCGGGCTGAAAACGCATGCCAAAACGGCACTTGTCGTGAGGGAGGAAGGTGACGGGATCCGACGGTACTGCCACATCGGCACGGGGAACTACAACTCGTCCACAGCCCGTCTCTACGAAGATATCGGGATCTTGACCGCCTCCCCGGCACTCGGGGAGGATCTGACTGACCTGTTCAATTTCCTCACTGGTTACAGCCGCCAGTCGGCCTACAGGCAATTGATAGTCGCACCTCTCGCTCTGCGTTCGAAAATAATCGAGCTCATCGAGAAAGAAGCCGAGCGGGGACCGGCTGGGCGGATCGTGTGGAAATTGAACAACCTTGTCGACCGCAAGACAATCGACGCTCTTTACGCTGCTTCCCAGTCCGGGGCGCAGATAGACCTCATCGTGCGGGCAGTTTGTGGCCTGCGACCCGGCGTCCCTGGCCTTTCGGAGACAATCCGCATCCGGTCGCTGGTCGGGCGCTACCTGGAACATTCACGGATTTACTATTTCGGCGACGCCGCAACCACTGGGTTCCCGGCCACCGTCACCGGTACGGTCACCGACGGCGTCAGCCAAGACGGGGCCACCCCGACGGGCTACGACGGCCAAGGGCCCGCTCCGTCCTCCCCGAGGGCGGCAGGTACCTGATGGGGTCGGCCGACATAATGGAGCGCAACCTTGACCGTCGTGTTGAGGCCCTCGTGGACGTGACGTCTCCAGAGATCCAGGCACGGCTTAGGGAAATTCTCGAGGTAAATCTGGCCGACGACGAATTAGCATGGGAACTGGCGCCAGACGGCACCTGGTACAAGGTGCCCGATGAAAAGCACATCAACGCCCAGCGGCACTTCCAGGAACTTGCCGTCGCTCGGAGCAAACGCCACGGCAAAGGCGAGAGGCTGGCTTCGATCGGGTGAGCTCAAAGGTACGGGCGGCGGGTGGCGTCGTCTGGCGCCGCGTGCCGGCGGGGATCGAAGTCGTGCTGGTCCACAGGCCCGCTTACGACGACTGGGCGCTCCCCAAGGGCAAAGTTGAGCCGCGGGAAACCGACGAAGACGCGGCGCTCCGTGAGGTCCGGGAGGAAACTGGCCTCTCGTGCCGCCTCGGCCCAGAGCTGCCGAGCACTACCTACAGGGACGCCGAAGGGCGCCCCAAGGTGGTCCGGTACTGGGCAATGACGGTGCTACCGGGCACAGGCGCCATTGCCAACGTCCAGCCTGAACTCTTGCCTGAGGCGAAGGACGAGATCGACGACCTCCGCTGGGCGCCGCTTGACGAGGCTCGCCAGCGGTTCACCTACGCACGTGACGTGGTGGTCCTCGACGCGTTCGAAGATTACATCTCCCGCTCAAATGTTCGCAGGCAGGAGGTCAACGACGCTGCCGAAGGCGAACCACAGCGGGACGAGGCACACTAGCGCCCCTCCGAACAGCACGGCGACCTTGTTGTAGCGGCGCCTGCGGGCGGCCACGATGCGGGTGATGACCCAGGCCGCCAACGCAATGACACCCCAGCCCACCGCCCCCGCCCCGCCAGTGCCGCTACCGCCGCCGGTACCGCTCTGGCTCGCGCTTAACGACGCCACCCCAGGACTTGGCCCCACCGTTGGCGAGTCGCCACCACCTCCAACCGTTGGCGAGCCGCCGCCATCTGATGTCGTCGTGGCGGAGGAGGTGCCCGAAGTCGGCAACGTGCTCGGAGTGGGAAGAGTGGTGGCGGGTGCTGGCGGGAGAACACTGTCCGGGGTCGTCGTCGTCCCGTGCGAGGTGACATGCGAGTGCGAGGTGACGTCCGAGGTGTGCGACCTGCTTGTCAGGGATGTTGAGCGGCCATTGACGGTGGGGAACCTCCCGTCCTTTGTTGCCTCTATGGGCAACGGCTTGGGCACCCGGGTGCCGCGTGCCAGGTGCGTTAGTAGCACAGCCCTAACAACCAGGCGGGAAGTCGCTTCGAAACGCGGGTTGCAGGTGGTGAGCGTGAGCTCGGGCGCCCGTGTCGCGTCAAGGACGGCCACGTCTGACGGCGCTACGACGAACTGGCGGACCACGCTATAGACCCACGTCGTGCCCAACGTGTCTGTCAGGTACACGAGGTCACCGCTGTGGACCTCGTTGAGCCGGAAAAACGGGGCCCCGAAGGTTGTCCGGTGACCAGCGATGGCAACGTTACCGGCCTGACCAGGCAACGGTGTCCCCGTGTAGTGCCCCGGGCCCATCTGCAGGTCGGCCTCGGCGACACCTTGGACTACGTAGCGGTCGACACCGATGACCGGGATCACCAAATGGTCGAGCGCCCCTCCTGGCGGGGTGACCGGCAATTCTTCGGTCGGAGGGCTGGGGTCATGGACAGTGGGCCTCGGCGGGGTCGCCGTCGCCTCCCAACCGAGCCGCTTGGCGATGCCCTTCGGCACCGGGCCCAACAGCACCGGTGCCAATGTCGTCGTCGTAGTCGTGCGGGGCGCTGCCGGCAGAGGGACCCTGGCGACGGCTGCGCTGAAGTCCCGGGCAAGCCGAGCCTGGCTGTGCTCTTCGCTCAGGTTGGTACCGACCAGCTCGTAGGCGACGAAGAGAAGCACCACAAGTCCCGCGGTAACAAGCGCTAGGCCTACCTCACGCAGGCCGCTCGTCTTGTGATTGGCGGCCTTGGGCAAGCTTCGTCGCACATGTTCGCCCACATGACCAGGGTAAAGCCATTCGGGCGCGTTGTGCCCGGATCGGGTTGGGCATTGGGCGCGTTCGTCTGCTCTATCACAAGTTTCTTTCTCTTCTGGCACAGCGAGTGGTCCTCGCGGCCCCTACCGCACCGTTTCGGAGTGGCGCTCGTTCTTCTGCAAGACTTCATGCGTGCCGTTGTTGTTGGTGCGCCATGGCCACGCACGCCCCCGTAAGGAGTGGTCGGGCGAAGACCGCTTACGCCCTCTTTCCCTGCACGGGGAGAGGCAGGCGGAGGGCCTCGTCGCGATCGCAGGCCTCTTTTTGCCGCCGACGCGCACCCTTTCGAGCCCTTACCTCAGGTGCCTCCAGACCATGGGACCTCTAGGCCGGGCCAACAACTTGGCGGTCGAGGCTAGCGATGACCTGGCTGAAGGACAGAGCTCGTCGGCTGTCAGGCTCATCAGGTCGTTGGCCGGGACTAACGCCGTCGTCTGCACCCATGGGGACGTGATCGCCGAGATCCTCGTCTCGCTCGCCGACGAGGACAGGGTCGACCTCGGGCTGACCCCGCGTCAGGCGAAAGGCTCGGTCTGGGCGCTCGAGGGGAAGGACGCCTTTTTCACCTCGGCCAGGTACTTCCCCCCGGTGGTGGCGGAGCCGGTTTGAAGTGGGAAGGCAACCCGAATTGAACGGCAATGAGGCACGCGACCTTTTGGCCCTCCTGGTGCAGGCCGTCGACAAGGCCAATCAAGGCCTTGTCGTCTGCAATAAGAAGGGCCGCGTTGTGTTGCGCAATGCACCGGCCAGGGAGCTGGTCAACGCTCGGGACGGTGACTTCTTGGCGGAAAAGGCGCTCGAAGCTGCGCTCGGGCGGGCACTCGCGGGCGCGTACCACGAGGAGACTCTCGACCTTTACTCCCCCACCAGGCACACCCTTAAGATCAGGGCGTACCCACTCGGCGGGTCGAACCCTCCCTCTGGCGCTATCGCCCTGGTAGACGACGTGTCCGAGCTGAGGCGACTGGAATCGGTGCGCCGGGACTTCGTCGCTAACCTGAGCCATGAGCTGAAAACCCCGCTCGGGGCGCTTAGCCTTCTTGCAGAGACACTCGACGGCGAAGAAGACCCCGATGTCGTGGCTCGTTTGACTGCAAGGGTCGGTGCCGAAGCAACACGCTTTTCCCGGATCGTGGACGACCTGCTCGACCTTTCGCGAATAGAGGCTGGGGCCACGGGGAGCCTCAGCGCCGTAGCGCTATCGGCGGTTATCGATGAGGCAGTGGAGGGTTTCCAGGAGCCAGCGGCTGCCCGGGGGATCCGGCTGAACGTCGCTCCCGCCGGCCCCGTCCTGAACGTGATGGCCAACCGCAGGGACCTGGTTTCTGCAGTAGCGAACCTTGTCGACAACGCCATCAAGTACTCGGAGCCTGGCGGTGCCGTGTACGTGGACGCTGACCGGCGCGGCGACCGGGCGTGCTTGCGCGTCCGGGACGAGGGCGTCGGCATCCCCCGGCGGGACCAGGAGCGGATCTTCGAGCGTTTTTACCGCGTCGACAGGGCACGGTCGCGCTGGACTGGTGGGACCGGGTTGGGATTGGCTATCGTCCGGCACGTGGCCGCCTACCACGGCGGCGATGTTTCCGTCGATTCAGTTGAAGGGGAAGGCTCGACTTTCACGTTGTGGGTTCCTCTCGCTAACCAGGGACATGACCGTGACTGAGCAGGTAACAGTACTGCTCGTCGAGGATGAGCCTTCGTTCGTCGAGGCTCTTGTGGTCGGCTTGAAACGAGAAGGCTTCCGGGTCGAGGTCGCCTACGACGGTGCCGAGGCGCTCGAAAAGTTTGCCTCGGTACGGCCGGACCTGGTCCTCTTAGACGTCATGTTGCCGCGGGTTTCGGGCATCGACGTTTGCCGCACCATCCGGGCCGCTGGCTCCCGGACGCCGATCATCATGGTCACTGCCAAAACGAGCGAGATCGACACGGTGGTCGGCCTAGAGGTTGGAGCGGACGACTACGTCAGCAAGCCGTACCGCTTACGCGAGCTCGTCGCTCGCATGCGCGCTGTACTGCGCCGCACCCCCCCTCCGGAGGAGGTCCCCGACGAGCGCGACGTTCTGGATGCGGGCGACCTGCGCCTGGACCCCGAACGACATGAGGTCTACCTGCGCGGCCAGGAGGTCAGCCTCCCCCTGAAGGAGTTTGAGCTCCTCGAACTGCTGATGACCAACGCCGGTCGGGTGCTGACCCGTGAGACCCTGATAGACCGCGTGCGGGGCCCTCACTACGTAGGCGACACAAAGACGCTCGACGTGCACGTGAAACGCCTGCGGGCACGCATAGAGGACGACCCTGGGCACCCACGGAGGATCACCACGATCCGCGGCCTGGGCTACAAGCTCGAGTCCACTCGAGCGGGCGGCGACGGCTCCGAAGCCGACTAGTACAGCGGCTGGCCAGCAGCGGCGGCTAGCGGCGTCGCAGGCTTTGCTAGCGCTGCCTCCAGGAACGTTCGCCCCTTTGGCGAGTCAGGAAGGGGTGATGCGTTCGCAGCGCCAAAGCGGGCGAACGTTGCCTGTCGTTGCACTAACGCCGTAGGCGGAAGAAGCTCTTGGGCTTCGCAGGCAGGATGTCGTCGAGCTGAGGATCGGCTTGCGGCACTTCGCTGTCGACGGCACCGGCGTCGGTGCCCGCACTGGCCTCGTCGTCAGTGCCCGGGGGCGGGCCGAAAGAGGGCCCGTCCAACTCGGGGCTGTCACCGGTGGCCAGGGTTACCCGCATTGGACCACTGGCGGTGGCCGGCATTGCCCTCGTGGAAGTCGCGCGAGCCGATGCGCCGGCGAGACTGGTGAGCGCCCGAGCGGCTGAAGAGGCGGCGGCGCTCGAGAGCAATGGCTCACCTTGGGCACCCGTTCCAACAGGACGGGGGGGCCCGGCAGGAGCAGCCGGTCCGGGAGCGAGCGCGGCCAGTGCTCGGGCTGCGGCGGCAGCCCCTGCGGAACGGGGCAGACCGGAGTGGCTGAGCGTACCGGTAGAGGGGGAGCGGGCACCGCCGAGCATCGGAGGGGTGACCGATGGGCCAGCAGGGGGAGCGGGACGGGAACCGGCTGCCGAGGCCGCGGCCTCGGCGGCCGCGGTCGGACGCTGAGCGGCGCCAGCACTCGGAGCTTGGGGCTGGGGCCGGTCCTGGAGCTGCACCTGCGGCCAAGCCTCGGGCTGCGAAGGGGGAGCGGGCAGCGGTAGGACCTCCGCCGGCTGGTCTTCCGGCGGCATGTCTCGCCGAGCTTGGGGCTGCACCGCGGCCCATGTCGAGGGGGGTCGCCGCTGGGAAAGGGAGGCCAAGATGTTCTCAACGTGAGTTCTGGGCTCGACGAGCGAGCCTGCTTGGCTAGCCGCGATACACGGGCCGGCGACGGGCTCGTTCATCTCCGAGAGATACCCGTTACCGAGCGCAGGGACACCTAGGCCCGCGACGGGTTCAAGAGCACGCTGAAACTGTGGCACATAGGGTGCGTCGGCTGCTCTCATGCGGCACTTGAGACAACTGCGCCGGGCTTGCCGAAACCTCTCATTGCATCGATGTTCCGGTCATATTTCGCCAGCTCTCATTTGCCGCTTGTAGCCTCCAGGTCCGGCCGCGGCTGTACTCTCGCCAGGTGACAGCCGTCGATCCAGCGGGCACCGGAGTGACCACCCGTACTGGTGGGTGGTTACTCCGTGTGCTGCCGATGGCACGCCGCTGGGCTTACTACCCGTACTGGCTCCCAGCCGTTGGTCAGGCGGACCACGCCGGCGGAAAGGACACGCCCTTCCGCCGGCTGGCGACCGTGCAGGGCCTGTCCTCCGCTGGAGACGCGTTAGTAGCGATCGCTCTCGCCGGGTCCGTCTTCTTCGACGTCTCAGCAAAGGCAGCCGAGTCCAGGGTGGCCCTCTCGCTGGGCCTCACGGTTGCTCCGTTCCTCATAGTCGGCCCCTTGCTTGGGCCGCTCGTGGAGCGTGCCCGCGGCGGGCGGCGGGCGATCGTCTTCGGGTGCGCAATTGGCCGAGCGATCTGTTGTTTTTTCATGGCTTACTGGGCGCACTCGCTCGCGCTTTTCCCTATAGCTCTGTTCACACTTGTTTTCTCGAAGCTCTATATGGTTACGAGGGCCGCTCTCGTACCTGGAGTCGTAAGCGCTCCCGGGCAGCTTGTCCTCGCAAATTCGAAGCTGTCCGTTGGGGGATCTGCAGCCGGGATAATTGCCGGTGGTACCGGTGCCGGCTTGCTCGTCTTGTTGGGATCGCCCGACTTGCTGCGTTGCGACATCGCGGTGTACCTCGGCTGTGCTTGGGGTGCGACCCGACTTACCAATGCCAAGGTGCCACCGCCGCAACCAGCTCTCGCCTCTGGGGCAGCAACAGCGTCCCCACTCGCGTTAGCACCACCAGAGCTAGTGCCACCGGCGTTGGCCCGACCGGCGTCGGCGCCGACCTTCGGGCCGCCCAGGGTGAGGGCGGCGTCGGGATTGCCACCCGGAGGGCTGCAACTTGCAGCCGTTGCGACCGCCGCACTTCGGTTCTCCACCGGGTTTGTGACCTTCCTGCTCGTGTTCACCTTCAGGCGCGGCTCCGCTGCGCTGATTTGGTACGGCCTCGCTCTCGGCGCCAGCCAGCTCGGGAACGTCGCGGGAGCACTGCTAGCGCCAAGGTTGCGCAAGCGAGCTCCCGAGGAATGGATGGTGACAGGATCATCGGTAGTAGTCGGGGCGGCCGCTCTAAGTGCCGGGGTGATCGACTGGGGCCGGCATTGGGCCGTAGCCGTGGTCCTTTCGGGCGGGATCGGTCTCGCAGCAGGTTCAGGCAAGCTCGCCTTCGATTCCATGGTCCAGCGCGACGTACCGTCGCGGCTACGGGCACGCTCGTTCGCTCGTTTCGAAAGCGGGTTCCAACTCTCCTGGGCAATCGGCAGCTTGTTGGCCGTGCTTGTCCCGATGACCCTGTCGGAGGGTTTTATCGCCATCGGGATAGTGGGCCTATTGGGAGCTGTCGCGTTCGCCGGAGGTTCGGTAAGAGCTCGGCGCGGGACCCTGCCAACGTGGTGGCCGGGTTCGGCGCCCCGTCCTGGGCACGCAGCGCCCAAGGCCAAGCCGAACGGGCCACCGGGACTGGGGCCGAGGGCGGGCCAGGACCTTGACGGGCCCAGGACCTTGACGGGCCCAGGACCTTGACGGGCCCAGGACCTTGACGGGCCCAGGACCTTGACGGGCCCAGGACCTTGACGGGCCCAGGACCATGACGGGCCCGGAGCTCGGCCTACGTCACGCTCAGCCGAGAAGATCGATGCGAGCGAGCCACAAGCCCGGCGCATCGATCTCGGCGGGTGTCGGAAGGCCTGCCTGGCTTTCCCATAAACGAGAAAGTTCTCCCTCCCCGGCGCGCTCCAACACCCCGCGCACAAACGCGTGCCCCCGGTCAATGGTCGTCTGGTCGAGCTCGATCCCGAGGAGCTTGCCGAGCACACGCTGGCCGGGGCCGTCCTCGAGCCGCCGGCGACGGAAAGCCTCGCTCACCAGAGGGTACGAACCAACCAGGCCTTTGCCGACTTTGTCGACGATGAAATCGGTATACCCGGCCACCGCGGCCAGGAACGCCCTGAGCGGCTCTAACAGCCTGCGTTGCTCGTCGCTCTGGATATCGCCAAGGAGTGCCTCGGGGTCGCCAAGTGTCTGCTGGAAAGACGCGAGGTCGGTCGGGTCAAGGCTGCCAAGGCGCTGTTCGATGGTGTCCATCTCGACATGGAACGCGCCGGTATACGCCATGAGGTGGTCCCTGAAGACGGCCGCGACGTGGGCTCGGCTCAGGACGGCATGGTGGGCAACGTCCCGCAGGCCGACGTACATCCGCACGTCGTCGGGGGCAAGCTCCCATTCCTTCGCAAAGCCGTCGATGGCATCCGGCACCGCCATCAACTCGTCCGTGCTCGGCGCCAGCATCGGCATGTCGTACTGGCCCATCGCCCTGCTCGCCAGGTGCCCGACCATCGCACCCGCCTGGGCCCCTAGGACCAGCGGCCCGATCACCTGAGGAAGGTTCCCGAGCAATTGGTCCATGGGGTTGGCCTCCCCAGGTTGGGAGGGTTTTGCCTGCTCAGAGGTTTCGGCGCCCGGGCTCAGAGATGTAGCGAGCCTCAAAAGAACGTCTTTCCACGCCTCGAGTGTCCTCGAAGCCCACTCGGTGCGGGTCACGCAGTTCAACCCAAGCCACCCGCGGCGAGACGTGGGCATGCCGGTAGCTTCTCCGACGTACATGTCTGCGACCCTGAGCAGCTCTTCCATCCGGATGCGGGCGAGCGGGTCAGGGTTTGCCTCGACGTGGCCTTCGGTTGCGGCCCACGCCGCCAACTGGCGTGCCACATCCCAGTTGAGCGGGCCTTGAGCTGTCAAGAGCCGGGCGAGGTCGCGCAACAGGTCTCCCAGGGGACCACCGCCCGAGAACGGCGACGGGTTGCTCATTTCTAAAGGTTACCGGTCGCGGGAACCCCAATAAGTAGCCGGCCCAAAAACTGATTGACCGACGACAGATGATTACGGGCGCTTGCTAGCGCTATCCTTGTCCTCCATTACAGGGAGCACAGTTGTGGTCACGGGGGCTGCCGGTAACTTAGGCCGACGGGTTACGGCCGCCCTGGCGGCGCGTCCAGCGGTGGAGCGGGTCCTGGCTGTGGACCTGGTCCCGATGCCTGCCACCGCTCCAGAGGTCGAGGCGCACGCCTTTGACCTCTCGGCGCCCGGCGCACAAGATGAGCTCGCCGCCCTCGCCAAGCGAGCTGACGTCTTGGTACACCTGGCCTGGGACCCCGAAGCAAAACAGAACCTAAGGGCGCTGGAGCACGTGCTCGAGGCCGCCGAGGCAATCGAACCGGCACAACTCGTCCATCTCTCGAGCGGGACTGTTTATGGGGCATGGCCAGACAATGCCGTGCCGCTCACTGAGGAAGTGACGCCGCGGCCTAATGCCGAGCTCGCCTATGCGGGGGAAAAAAGGGCCGCAGAAGAATTGGTGGAGAAGTGGTCGAGGGCTCATCCTGACATTGCGGTGGCCCTTCTCCGACCAGCATGCACCGTCGGGTCAACCGAACAGCCTCTCTATCAAGCTCTGGCCACGAGCAAGCGCCCTCCTCTGGGTGCAGAAGGGCGCATCGTCCAGTACCTTCACGTCAACGACCTGGCCAGCGCCGTCGTGCACACTTGCGAAAAAGGGCTGTCGGGCATTTACAACGTGGCGCCTGACAACGGCGTCCGGGAAGAAGTCGCCGGAGCCTTAGCCGGGGGGTCGGCCAGCCTCCCGCTGTCGGCGCCTGTACGGGCAGCACTGGCTGAGCTGCGGGGGCACTTGTGGGGGCGCGGCGCGACGCCCGGAGCGGGGCCCTACGCCAAGCACACCTGGGTCATCGCGGGAGACAAGCTGCGTGCGACGGGATGGCGCCCGGAGTACAGCTCCGAGCAAGCGTTGGTGGTCAGCGATGAGCGCGCCCACTGGGACGAGCTTCCCCCCAACAGGCGAGTCTCGGCGGCACTCGCCGCGGGGGCAGCCACAATGCTGGCCGTCGGCGCCGGCAGCGCCATGTGGTGGCGCCACCGGCGTTAACTCACGCTGAGCGGCCGTCGCCTAGAGCAGGACGCTCAGGTCCCTAGCCCGGGTTTGCCGTGGCCGGCTGGGTGCCCAGGGTGATATCAGCTTGCCGACGATGGCCGCTGTGCAGCCAGTCGACGCTCACCACCTCCCCGGGCTTTGCCAGTGCCAGCCATGCAATGAGAGCCCCCACCGAAGCCGCCGGGTGCCCGAAGATCGCTGTGATCAGGTCGTTGTCGGCAATGCCAGCTTTAGCGGCCGGGCTGCCTGCTGCGACACTTTCGACCTCGATCGCGCCGGCTACCCCGAGCTCCTGGGCACCCGGGCCGGAAATATCGGTTGCCTGCAGTATGCCGAGCCATGGATGAGCCTCAGGCTGCCCGCCGGCCTTGATAATCGCCTGCATGTCGGCCATTGCCGTGTCAATTGGCGTCACATAAATGAGCCCGGGCCTTGCCAATTGGCTTGACACCTGGTTGGCGATGCCGATGAGCGCCCCGGAGTTATCGACGACTGCTCCACCTAACGCCGTCGGGTCAACCGACATGTTTGCCACCAGCATCGAGTACATCGCACCAGAGGCACCCTCCACGGGTGGGAGGTAGCTCATCGAGTCGTCTATCGAACCGGTCGCAAACTCGGAACCATTGCTCGAGCCTGCAACTCCCCCAGAACCAACCGAATAGATAGTCCCGCCTGTCTGGACGTCGGCAACACTGCCCGCTACGGCCGGATCGGGCGGGTCTACCGAGCCCATTACAACGCGCACCACAGCGATCCCGCCAGAAGGATCCGTCCCGACCAGGAGCCCGGTTTTTTGTTGGCCCAAATAAGAGAGAACTTGCACAACTTGACTGTTGGAACCGGCCGTCGAAAAAAGGGCACTATCAGTGAGGATGTAGCAATCTTGGCCATAGGTGCTCACGATGACACCCGAACCGCTGGCAACTCCTTGCGCACCGTTTACGCTGAGGCCGACCACCGATGGCGCCACAGAACCCAAAATCCCAATACCGTTGGCGGCCCCTCCGGCCGGAGTGCTCGATGCCGGGTGCGACTCAGTTTTTGTCACAAAGACGGGAGTCGGTTGGTTGAGTGCGCCTGTGGCTATAAGCACTCCTCCACAAACAAGGGCCCCCACGACCCCGGAAATAACCCCGACGAGCCAGGTCCGGCCCTCTGGGCCAACCAACCAGCTACCCACCGAGCGGTTCGGTCGTCGCCCGGGGACAGACGGGTTGGAGCGGACCTCGGAGGGATGCCTCCAAAGCCGGTCGTCCGGGGGCAGCCATGGGCTCCCGGGGTGATCATCGTCGTCTTCGCCGGGACCGTGTGGCGGTTGTTGTTCGGGATCCATCCTGCACACGAGGTTACTGACCTGCTCGGCCGCGCTGACATCGGCCCCGAGCGATCTGCGCCCCTTCGACTTCGGGAGTTGGACAGGCCTAGGATTGACCGGTGTTGCTGCCTCCCCCAGGAGACGCCTGGGTAGCGTTGTGGGCCGAGCCCCTCGACCTCGGCCAGTTTGCAACGTGGGCCGTAGTCCCCAGCTGCGGCGCCGTGGTCGTTTTCGCCGGCACCGTCCGCGAGCACGCTGAGGGCCGGCCTGGGGTCATCTCGCTCGAGTACGAGGCTTACGCGGGCGTAGCGCTGGACAAGATGGAGTCGATCGCCCGGGAGCTACGCAGGCGGTGGCCGTTTATAGGTAGGGTTGCGATGGTGCACCGCACCGGTTTACTCGTGCCTTCCGAGGTTTCGGTCGTAGTCTCAGTTTCCGCTCCGCACAGGACTGAGGCTTTCGATGCTGCGCGCTTTGGCATAGATGCCATAAAAGCGGGTGTCCCGATCTGGAAGCGCGAAACATGGGACGGCGGGAGCGCATGGGGCCTTGACGCGCACCCAGTTGACGGCTCCGACGTGCCACATTTGAGCAAGGACGATCACGTGAGCCAGTTAGGGAGCTGAGGACCGCATGGGTGTGCAGTTGCTTATGGCCGCAGTCAAAGCGGGCCATACATCTGTCCAGTGGTGGACACTGGCTTGGATCGCGGGGGCGGCTGTGGCGGCAGCGGTGACCATTGCGATAATCGTCGTGGTTTCGCGCCGGCCTAAATCGATGGAAGACGGCATGGCCGACTTCTCCCGCTCGCTTCAGGCTGTGGCACCGGCACACCGCTCGGCTCCCCGAGCCGGTGTCAGCGGGACACGTACCGGCTCGGCAAAAGCACAAGAGGAACGCTCCGTGCGGGCAACGAGAGGAGAGACCGAGGGTGTCTAGGGATCTCGCGATAGACCTGGGTACCGCCAACACGCTCGTCTATGCAAAAGGACGCGGCATTGTCCTGAACGAGCCAACGGTTATCGCTCTGGATAGCCGAACCAACACGGTGCTCAACATGGGCCGTGAGGCCTGGCAGATGATCGGGCGCACACCGGGCTACATAGTGGCGGTGCGGCCCTTGCGCAAAGGCGCAATCACCGACTTCGACATCACACAGCGGATGATCGAGCTCCTTCTCAAGCGCGCCGGGATCTCCCGGTTCGGACGCCCCCGGGTACTCATATGCGTCCCGTCGGCGATCACCGCAGTGGAAAGACGCGCCGTCGAAGAGGCAGCCCGCGCAGCCGGGGCGAACAGTGTCAGCTTGATAGAGCAGCCGACCGCTGCCGCCATTGGTGCCGGCTTGCCGATCCATCAACCCCTGGGGAACATGGTCTGCGACATTGGGGGCGGCACGACAGAGACGGCAGTCATCTCACTTGGCGGAGTCGTCGCCCTGGAAGCGATACGGGTTGGCAGCTTCGATATAGACGCGACCATCCAGTCCTACGTACGCCGTGAATACGGCATCGCCATAGGCGAACGCACGGCTGAAGAGATCAAAATAGCTATCGGTTCGGCATGGCCTATGGACGATGCAGTTAAGGCCGAAGTCCGCGGCCGTGACCTGATGAGCGGATTGCCCAAGACCGTGATCCTCGCGCCGGAAGAGGTGCGAGAAGCGATCGAGGAGCAGGTAGGAGCCATAGTGGACGCGGTACTTCGCTGCCTCGGCGGCGCCCCACCCGAACTTTCGCAGGACCTGCTGAGCGAAGGCCTACACCTCGTAGGCGGCGGCGCCATGCTGAAAGGGCTGGACCGGCGCCTCTCCGAGGAAACGGGCTTGCCGGTGCACCTGGTTGACGCCCCGTTGGAGTGCGTGGTAGTCGGGGCTGGAAAGTGCATCGAGAACTTCGATGCCGTGCGAGACCTACTAATGAGCTGAACGACTGCGCTCGCTGGGGACATATTCTGCCTGTTCAGGCTGGGTCACGGGCGGGGCCGGTGGCCTAAGAGGTCCTCAGCCGTCTGGCGCACCTGCCAATCGCTGTCCAGCGCCGCCCGCTCCAGTGCAGCCTCCACCTCTTCGCCGTCGAAGGCAGCCAGCGCGACGACGGCGCGACGCCTGATGGCCGGCTTGTCGTCGAGGGCAGCAAGAACAGCTCCCAACCCCCCCGGGCTGCCCAAACCCCCTAGCGCCGCAACAGCGGCTTCCCTGCATAGCGGTTCTTGATGGCTGGCTGCGACCCCGACGAGGCGGGCCACGACCAGGGCTTGGGTGCCCGGTTGCCCACTCAACTCCTCCAGCTCGCCCAGCGCGTAACAGGCGGCTTCGACGACGGCAGGCGTACGATCAGCGAGCGCTTCGCAGAGCTGGACCGCCAGGGCCGCCATGTGAAGACGCCCAGCTAGGTCACAAGCGCGCCCGTGGACCTCGGCGGCCGGATCTGCCAGCGCAAAGACAACGTCATTGGCCTCCAGCGCCCCTAATCTGGCAAGCGCACCCAGAGCACTAGCCCGCACTTCGCTGGCCCGGTCAGCAAGCGCCGCCCGAGCGGTTTTCTCATCGCCGGTGTGACCCGCAACAGCAGCCGCGCGCCTTCGGGCGGCCCTGCTCGGTACATGTTCAGGAACCGGGGCCAACAGAGCCCTCCTTCCCCGGCAACCCCTTTCCGGGTGAAGTCATGGGGGGGCGCGGCCCGGGTGGTCCCCAAAGGAGCGCCTGGGCATGGCAACCTGGGAACAACATGCACTGGCGCCCGAGATGAGCGACATTGAGCCGATCGTACCGGGTTGGCCGACAACCCCCGCCGTCGATGGGGTTGCTCCAGAGCCTCCAGAGGCTCCGGGCACTCCCCCATCGCAGCCCTGGACAGCCTTGTTCGGGAGAGGCGGAGGGGCTTCCGCGATCATCGGGCTGGTCGCCGCTCTGATCGCAGTACTGGTGGTGGCGCTGGTCGCATCACACGAGGCAGGGGGCTATTACCTATTCTCGCCGGGCACAGCGCCTGTAATCACTTTGAGCGGCAAGTGCCAATTGTCTGGCAACGGCGAGCTCGCTTTGCCGGGCGGTACCCCCTGCGTACACCTGGTGCTCCCCCGGGACAAGACGCACAATATAGACGGCGAGCTGATGATGGTGGACGTGGAAGTGGGCCCGGCGGCCCGATCGACTGGCTCGAGTACGAGGTGGGGCTGCTCGGCAGCTCACGCCAGTTGTACCCGGTAGCCGTGTACGCAGGGCCTACGCCAACTTCTGAGCTCGGTTGCCAGGACACCCAGGAGATGGTCGACGCCAACGAGGACTCCGCCCTGGCTGCTTTGGCACAACTGCACTACAAAGTGGGCGAGGACTATCTCGGCGCGCAGATTGACGCTGTTTACGCCGGGACCCCGGCTTGGCGGGCTGGGCTGAAATGTGACGACCTCATAACTGCCGTCGACGGCAAACAAGTGGAGAGGGCCCAGCAAGTAACGGCCCTTCTGGCCCGCATGGGGCCGGGGACAATCGTCACATTCACCGACCACCCAGCCAACGGCGGGCACACCAAACAGGTCAAAGTGCAATTAGCCATCCCGCCCGAGAGCGCGCTCGCAGACGGTTTCACCGGCCGTTCCTACATGGGTGTGGAGATCGAGAGCCGCGTCAAAACGGTATTGCCCTTCCCGGTGTCGGTCAACGCCGCTGGGATAGGTGGGCCTTCTGCTGGTCTCGCGTTCACTCTTGCAATCCTCGATGCCTTGTCAAATGGGAAGTTGACGGGCGGGCACCGGGTGGCTGCGACCGGCACGATGGACGCGAATGGCAATGTGGGCGACGTGGGCGGGGTACGAGAAAAAACAGTAGCGGTGGAAAAAGCGGGGGCCCAGGTGTTCTTCGTCCCACAAGTCGAGTACGCAGTGGCCAAGTCTGTGGCGAGCAGCAATCTCCAGGTCATCCCCGTTACAACGCTGGGCCAAGTACTCCAAATCCTTCGGCAGCGCTATGGGGGCGGGCTGCCAGAGCCAGACGGCGGCAGCCGAGCGTAGCCATGAGTGTTGCCCTGCGCACGATATGCGGTTAACATCGCTTGTTTGACTGGAAAACAAGCATCGGTTCCAATCCCGCGCGGCCGCGGAGCCTAGGCTATTAGGACATGCCAACCGACCGTACTCACCACCATTCCGATCTACCGGACATGTCGGCCGACCTGATAGCCGGGCGTCGTTTTGGTCAAACTTGGCGAGGCTACGACCCTGACGAGGTAAAGCAGTTCCTTGCACGAGTGGCTACTCAAGTGCGATTGCTGCGCGAACGCATCGAGGCGGCGGAATCGGCAAGACGCGACGCTGAACAGCGCGCTTCGCACCCCGAGATGGACGAGGCGGCTCTGATGTCGGCCGTTGGCGAAGAGACTGCGGGCATACTGCGCAGCGCACGAAGCGCTGCTGCAGAGATAACCGCAAAGGCAGAGGGCAACGCTGAAGCTTTAGTCGCTGCGGCCGAAGCCAAAGCCACGGACTTGGTCGACCGAGCAGAGTCCATGCTGGCGAACCGTACTGCCGAAGCGGAGGCCACCGCCGCTGAGATCCTGGCTGGCGCGCAGAGCGAGGCCGAAGATCTGAGCCAAACGGCGCAACAGGAAGCCGAGGCCCTCGCTGAGGAAGCGGCCCAGAAGTACAAGGAAATAATCCAGGCTGCCCAGGACCTACGCGAAACCATCCTCACCGACCTGGCCCGGCGCCGCAACCTTGGGACCGTCCAGATCGATCAGCTGCGCGCCGGGCGCGAACGTCTTCTCGATGCGTACCTCGTCGTACGCCGAACGCTCGACGAAGTAACCGACGAACTACAGCGAGCCGGTGCCGAAGCCAAAGCGGCCGCCGATGCCGTCGGGCGCCAGGCGGGCACCGAGCACCACGAAGAACCGTTGGACTTGCGGCCCGATGAGACCTTGGGATCGGCCCCTCCCTCGAGCGCCAACAAGTCTGCGGCGCCTTCCAAGGAGCAGCCGACGCCCGAGCAGTCGCCAGTCGTTACGGCGCCCAAAGTCGCCAAAGTCATGACGACCCGGGGCGAACGAAGGACCGAGCCTCCGGCGCCCGCTCTTCCAGCAGCGCTCAAGTCCGAGGTACTCGCAGAAAGGCGCTCCAGCGGAGCGCGACCAGCATCGTCCGGAGGGCAGGAAAGCACTGCGCTGGTGTCGCGGGTTGACGCAATAGAAAGCGTACGGATCCTGCGCAGTGACGGTCCGCCACCAGCTGGCCAACCTGCGACCGCATTACCGACCAGCACCGGGCCGCTGACGGGCAAGGCACAGGAGACGACCCCGATGAAGGCCACGACCGTCGACCGCCTACAGGTCCACGGCCCGAGGCCTGAGACATCACGTTCAGAGACTGCGCCCACCGAGGCGGACACGTCGAGAGAGCCTGACAACGGCACCAGTACCAGCCAGGAACGGGACGTGCAGGGCCTTTTCGCCCGGATCCGGGCTAGCCGCGTTCAAGCGACGAGCGAGGCAAGGAAGGCTCTCTCCGACACCGGCCAACTAAACCAATCGGATCAGGACGCTGATGCGGAGGTGGGCCTTGACCTCATAGCCGCTGAGGGGACTGAGGCGCTGGACATCGCCGAAGGCACTACGGACCATGAAGGAGCCCCTAGTGACCAGGACGAGGTATACCACGATCACGAAGGCACCAGGACGGCGTTCTTGGAGCGGCGCGACGAGGTCGCCGGACATCTGGAGTCCTCGCTGGCAAGAAAGCTGAAGCGCGCGCTCCAGGACGAGCAAAACTCGATCCTCGACCGGCTGCGCAACCTGAAGGGCTCGCCGACGCCCGCGAACGTCCTGCCCAACGCGGAAGAGCAACCTGACCGCTTTGTAGAAGCCGGGCGACCGCTGCTCCAAGAAGCAGCAAGAGCTGGCGCCCAGTTGGCTGCTGCGCTCTATGGAGACGAGGCGTCCCAGCCCGGGCTTGAATTGGGACGCGTCGACGACCTCGCCGAGGAACTGGGCCGATCGATCGCAGAACCGCTCCACCAACGTCTCGAACTGGCATTCAGCTCCTCAGACGAGGACGTCGCAGAGCTGGCCGAGGTGTTGGGGGCCGCATACCGGGAATGGAAGACGCAGCGCATCGAGGCCGCCGCCCGCGACCAGGTCGCTGCGGCGTTTTCGAGAGGTGCCTACCTGGCTTTCCCCGAAGGTGCGCTCCTCCATTGGGTGGTTGACCCCTCTGAGGGCCGCTGCCCCGACTGTGAGGACAACGAACTTGCCGGCGCTCAGCCTAAGGGCGAGGTTTGGCCTACGGGCCAGCTCTACCCACCAGCCCATCCGGGATGCAGGTGCGCTTTGGCGCCTGAACAGCTAGCCCCGGACGCAACGATAGGTGCGGCATCCTTCCCGACCTCGGCGAACACCCAAACAGACTGACCTGGAAATCTCCAGACTGCCCCCCTGCTAGCTGGGGCCGAGGGTAGGCTCCGGGTTGCCCATGCGAGCATCGTCCGACATACCGCGCCACTTTCCTGTAGGCAGCCGCCGTCTCCGTTGGGCACTAGTCATCGGGGTCATCGTGGTCATCGTGCTGATCGCGTCCATTCAGCACATCGCGTCCTTCTACACCAATTTCCTGTGGTTCCAGTCGGTTGGCTTCAGTTCGGTGTGGGCCAAGACAATCACAGTCCAGGCGGGCCTCGCAGCAACCTTCAGCGTGGTGCTCTTCGCCCTTCTGTGGGGCAACCTTGTGCTGTCCGACCGCCTCGGACCGCTGGGTGCAGCACCGGCCGGCGACGAGCTGGTCAACCGGTGGCAAGAGCTGGCCTCGGCCCACATGAAGTGGATCCGGCCGGGAGTCGCGGTGCTCTTCGCACTGATCGGCGGGGTCAGCGCTCGCGGCCAGTGGAACAACTGGCTGCTCTTTTCCAATTCAGTTCCGTTCTCTTCGTCGTCGGGGCCCTGGAACGGCGTCGACCCTCTCAACCACCTGAACGACAGTTTCTACGTGTTCAGGTTGCCCTTCTTGAGCTGGGTCGTCGGGTGGGCCTTCTCGGCGCTCATCGTGACCTTGTTATTGTGCGCAGTCACCCACTACCTGAACGGTGGGATACGCCCCCTTTCAGCAGTGCAACGGGTGAGCCCGCACGTGAAGGCTCACCTGTCGGTGCTGTTGGCCGCCCTGGCCCTCGTACAGGGGGTCAATTACTATTTGCAACGCCTTTCTCTGGTGTTGGGGACCAACCACTTCTTCGATGGCGCTTCGTACGCGGATGTCCACGCCATGCGCCCTGCGCTCGTGCTACTGATCGCCATTTCGGTTATCGCGGCCGGCCTCTTTCTATACAATGTCCGCCAGCAGGGCTGGCTGCTGCCGGTTGTCGCGGTCGTGCTGTGGGCTCTCGTCTGGGCTCTCGTGGCCAACGTGTACCCGGCCTTGGTGCAATCTCTCGTCGTCAACCCGTCTCAGAACACTAAGGAAGCCCCGTACATCCAAGACAACATCACGGCGACAAACGCCGCCTTTGGGCTCCAGACCTGTACGTCGTCCGCGGCGCCCTCATCGTCATGCGTGACATCGCAGAACTTCCAGGGCGACGGGACCGTCACCGCGTCAGATGTGACCGGGAACTCGCTGCAGGCGGAGACGAACAAACAGACTTTGGGCAACGTGCCGCTGCTCGACCCAACCGTCATGAACTCCACTTTCCTCAAGCAACAAGGTTTTCGTGGGTACTACACAATGAGCGGGCCGAGCACGGACCGCTACAACCTGGCGAGCGGGACAGCCGGGAAGGCCAAGGAAACTCAGGTGCTGATCTCCGCTCGAGAGCTCGACCCCACACAGGTACCAGCCAGCTGGGTCAATACGCACCTTCAGTACACACACGGTTACGGGGCCGTGCTTGCACCCGCCAACCAGTCAGGAGTTGACCCTTCCGACGGGTACCCGAGCTTCAGCCTCAGCAGTCTGCCGCCTCAGGGCCAACCTCCGCTCAATACCCAGCCACGCATCTATTTCGACACGAACCCTCTTTCGACGTCGGGCTACGTCATCGCCAACTCGAACCAGGCGGAGCTCGACTACGAAAACCCCAGCGGTGGCGAGGTGACCAACCATTACGACGGGACTGGTGGCGTGCCCGTTGGCGGGATTGTGCGCCGGACCGCCTTCGCCCTCAGTTTTGGCGACTTCAACATCTTGATCTCCGGACAGGTAAAACCGGGCTCGAGGGTCATCTACTACCGCAACGTCGTCCAGCGCCTGGAAAATGCCGCGCCGTTCCTGTCTTACGACGGTGACCCCTACCCGGTGGTGATAAACGGGAGGCTTTACTGGGTGGAGGACGCGTACACAACAACAGCGAATTTCCCCTATGCCCAGCAGGCAAACCCCGTAGGCACCTCCCGGCTGCCTGGGACAAGCGAGCTCGGCTATGAGAACTTCAATTACATCCGTAATTCCGTGAAGTGCGTCGTGGACGCCTACAACGGCACCATGTGGTTCTTTGTCCAGGACCCGAACGACCCAATAATCGAAGTGTACGAGCGGGCTTTCCCGAAGCTCTTCACAAAGATGAGCGACGCCAACTCGATAATTCCTGACATCACGAGCCATTGGCGCTACCCAGAAGACCTTTTCACCGTCCAGACGGACATGTACGGGCGGTACCACCAGACGAATGCCCAGGTCTTCTACACGAACTCGCAGCAATGGGGCATCGCCCAGAACCCCTCGTCCGGTGAAGTCAATGCAGCCACCACCACGGTACCGCCGCTGCCAGGCGCCCTCGTACCCGTACAGCAAGCCCCTGCGCAGAGCGTCATGCCGATCTACGAGCTGACTGCCCTGCCGGACCAGACCCAGCAGAGCTTTGTCCTGCTGCAACCGTTCGTCCCGTACTCCAACGGCGACAAGCAAAACCTGACCGCGTTCATGACCGCGGCATCGGACCCCGATGACTACGGACAGCTCACGGTGTTCACGATCCCAGCAGGCCAGACCGTCGACGGGCCCTACCTTGTCTCGACGGCAGTCACGACCAACAGCGCAATCTCCGAAGAGATCACGCTCCTCAGCCAGCGTGGCTCCAAAGTCGTCCTGGGCAATGTGATCATGGTCGCAATCGACCAGTCGTTGCTTTACATACAACCCCTTTACGTCGAAGGCGAATCAAATGGCGTTCCTCGCCTAGACGATGTGCTGGTCGTCTACAACAACACGGCGTACCATTCCGGTTCCGGTAACCCTTCGCTCGACGCCGCTATCTGCCAGATCACTAATCCGGACGGCAGCCAACCGTTCCGCAGCTACTGTCCAGGTGCGCCCGAGGGCGGCTCTCCGCCAGTAACCACGCCACCACACTCAACCGCGCCTACGTCCACCACCCTCCCGGCGGCGACGACGACGACGACCCAGCCCGGCTCTGCCACAACTCTTGTGCTCCCGGCGCAGCACAACACGGTCGCTCAGGACCTCGCCGAAGCACAGCAGGACTTTTCGTACGCCAACGCCGCACTCCGCCAGGGTGACCTCGCGACCTACCAGAACGACATAGGCGCGGGCGAAGCCCTCGTGGCGCTGGCTACAAAGCTGGCCGAGACCGGGACCACGACGACCACGGCCCATGCGTTTACCACCCACCCTCCGTCGACCACCACGACGACCCGAAAGGCGCGTACCACCGGGTCGAGCGGATAAGGCGCTGCATTTTCGTCAGCTGTTGATGAACGGCAACAACGCGACGTAAACACGACAAGGAGCAAGAGAGCGAAGAGGGTCACCGAAGCCACGCCCAATGGGGCCTCGCGCCGGACTGTGGCCGAGCCGACCCGAACTGGTGTGATGAGCGCCGCTATCGTGAGGGCGAGTCAGACGTTCGCGGCTAGCGAACCGACCAGGGCTGCCGACGCCGAACTGGGGAGAGCGCCGCGCCGCGGCAAGCGCAGCGACGATGCTGGTCCCGAACCCACCGAGGAACACGCCAATGAGGGTTGGGCGCGACTTTAGAGTCGGGCGAGCAGCGCGACGGCGACGATGAACTGGTCGGCCCGAAAACAACCAGGAGCGGGCTCAGCCTTAAGCCGGCGATATCACCGGTCACAGCAGGCCTTCACAAGGCCAAGTTGTCGTGGTGCCGACCAAAGCTTCCCGGCGCTCCGACCCTCGGTTGTTACGGTGACAGCCTAGCATTTTCCCAGCTAGAGGGCTGGGCCAGACCTGCCCGCCGGCTTCGTTTCTCCCTTGCCGTAGGATGGCTAGGAGCAAGTTCCGTGTCCGAAGAGCTGGGCTTCGTCCGAGCTCTATGATCCCGTTAGCCGGCGGGCTGGGCCGGTCGGCCTGACCTTACGAACGTGGGTGCCCGGAAATGCCCTTCTCTTCGCCGATCTCGACCAGGGGCCTTGCCCGTCGAGCCGCGGGGTCACGGGGCACTATGTTCGCTTTGGTCATCGTCGGGGGGATGATCGGCATCCCTGCTCTGTCTGCTGCGGCGGGTACGACGCCCACGACAACGGCCACCTTGCCGCCTGGAAGCGCTACGTCGCTGCCGTCAGTGACATCCGTCAGTTCGGTCACGTCGGTCCCGCCGACGACGACCACGACAGCTCCATCGACAACCACGACGGGGTTGACAAGCGCCTCATCGGTCACGACGCTGCCTTCCACCACAGTGCCGACCGCCACCTCAGAGCCCAGTACTACGAGCACCACCCAGCCCGAGGTAGCGCCCGGCACCGTCCCCGTCGCCACTCCGAGTTCTTCGAGCGTGCCTACGACAACGGCGGGCAGCAACTCGACGACCTCTACCGTCGCCTCTACAACAGGATCATCGACGGGGACTACGGGACCGACCGGACCGACCGGACCGACCGGACCGAGCACGTCGACAGGGCCGACCACGTCGACGGGACCGACCGGACCGAGCACGTCGTCAGGGCCGACCACGTCAACGGGACCGACCATGTCGACGACATTGCCGGCAATTGATGCAACGACAAGCCACCAGCCCCACGTGACGGCTCGCCCGGCGACAACTTCGACGTCGACTTCAGAGCCAGCCCCCAGTCGACACCGTCGACACCGTCGACACCGTCGACATCGGGGACATCCACGACCACCATTGGTCCCGAACCTCCCAGCACCCCGATTACCCGGCTGGCACCGTCTGCGATCGTTGCGGCACCTGTCGTTTCAGCCCCGAGCAACGCCAGGGTCGGGCAGATGGTGCGGATGATCGGTCAAGGTTTCAGCCCGGGGAGCAAGGTAAAGATCGTTTTTCTCAACTCCAAAAAGCATGTTGTCGTCGGCTCAACCGTGGCTCAGCCCGACGGTAGTTTTGCCATGAACCTCGTCGTGCCGCGGGCGAAGCCGGGTGAGCACAAGCTCCAAGTTGTCGGGACGTCATCGTCAGGTCAACCCGGTTCGTGGGCCGCACCGGTCATGGTGCTCACGGACGTGACTAGCCCGGCGGGCAAGGCCGCGAGCCTGGCCACACCCGTCCTCGTCGGCCTTTCGCTCGCCATCCCGCTGCTGACCTGGCTAGTGCTGGACGTGCTGGCCTGGCGCCATCGGCGCCTGGGTCGGGACGCCGGAGGCGTCTGAAACTAGTGGCTGACCGGATGGCGTCACCCGCCCCAGTACGCGAGCACTGCTAAGTGGGGGTGCGAGAGGACTGCCGCCACTATGTGCAGCGCACTACGACAGGCGGCGAGGTGCTCCGCCGCTGCCGGCTCGGGGTCGCCGAAGAGGCCCCTTTCGCATGCCCGGAAGGCTGCCTGTTCTTCGAGGCGAGGGTTCTGTCGACAGCAGGATGGGCGCAGGAGGCTAGCCAGCCTATGTCCAACACCGCGTGGGGCCTTGCCGGGTTGCCGCCTGCCACCGGCAGAGGAGCTCCCCCAGGCCGAGCCGGTAAGAACAAGAAAAAGGGTCGCAAACCGCGCTAGGCGGCGGCCGGTTCAGCTCTCGACCGGGCCTCCCAGCCAGTCAACCTTGATACCAGTTACTGTGAGCCACTCGATGGCCGAATCGAGCGACTCACGGGTGCCGGAGAGCTCGCAGACGATCCAGCCCGTGTTCTCCTCGACGTTGGCACGCCGGATGTTGGCGATGACCCCGTAGTCCAGGGCGAGCCTGGAAATAACCGGCTCACTTACGAGATCCTCTGGGAACGTGAGCCGGGCCTTACAGATGTCGCGCTCAACTCGTTACCTCCTGGTCGGCAGTCCTTACAAGCTCGAGCCCGAGCGCTGCATTGAGGTTGCCGGAACGGAGGCCCTCGAGGTCGAGGGTCACGTAACGGTACCCTGCTGCCCGGACGGCCTGCACGACTTGCTCCCGCAAGGCAACGGCGCGCTCGAGGTCCACCATGGGCAGCTCCACCCTCGCCAGGTCGCCGTAATGCCGCACACGCAGGGCCCGGAAGCCGAGCGCAGCCAGCCCTGCTTCGGCCCGCGCCACGCTGCTCAAGGTCGCAAGGCTCACGGCGGTCCCGTAAGGCACCCGCGAAGCAAGGCAGGCTGCCGCAGGCTTATCCCAAGTCCGGAGCCCGAACGAACGAGACACTTCCCTCACGTCATCCTTGGTGAAACCGGCTTCGAGGAGGGGGAAAACCGCGCCCGCGTCACGGGCGGCTGCCTGGCCAGGCCTGTGGTCGCCAAGGTCGTCCAGGTTGACCCCGAGCACGACCCGAGCGGCGCCAAAAGAAGATGCGAGCGGCGCCAAGCAACGCATCAGCTCGTCTTTGCAATACCAGCAGCGGTCAGCGCCGTTGGCAATGTAGCCGGGCCTGGCACCTTCCTCCGAACGCACCTCGCTGTAGTTGAGGCCCCACTCACTCGCCAGGGAACGGCAGTCTTCGAGCTCCGAGGGGGCCAGGGAGGCCGAGACCGCCGTCACTACCAACGCACCATCCCGCCCGAGGACTTCGTTGGCGACCCACGCCAACAGCGAGGAGTCGGCACCTCCACTGAACGCGACGACTACGGGGCCGAGCTGGCCAAGGTGGCGTCGCAGTGCAAAAAGGTCACCCATGAGAATTACGAGAAACCGCAGAGACTGAGGACTTCTTCGACCGGGGCAACGATCCCGCTGTAAAAAGGCCCGAAGTCGGCGAACCTCGCGGATGCTGCGTCGAAGCGCATCTTGTGGACGCACTCCTTCAAGTCGTCCGGGGAAGCGGCGAACAGGGTAACGCCCCACTCGAAGTCGTCCAGCCCGGTCGACCCTGTGATCAGCTGGAGCACTCTTCCGGCGAACCGACGGCCACTTGCCCCGTGCTCGTGCATAAGAGCCAAACGGCTTTCGTAGTCAAGGCGGTACCAGTTGTCAGTGCCGTCGCGCCGCTTGGACATGGGGTAAAAGCAAATCGCCCTTTTGCCATCCGGCGGCAGCTTGGGGTGAAGGCGTGCTTCGAGACGCTCGGCGGGCATACCTCTCGCGTACTCCGAGACCTCCGTCAGCGAAAGGTAGGAAGATGCCAGCTGAAGCCCGGCCTGGACGAGAGCGCTCTGAGAGCGGCGAGCTGCAACAAGGTCTGGCCCGATCAGCATGAAACCCAAGTCGGCCTTGTGACCGAGCAACGCGAAGCTGACGACCTGCTGGCCGCTCTCCTCGGCCGCCTTTACGGCCCTGCTCACCGCCTCGCCGTCGGAATGAGGCGTGGCCTTGCAGAACAGGTGCAGCACTACCCAGCCTTCGTCCGGCACCAGAGGCACGATCATCGCCGACATGCTACAGGCGCCCCAGGGCGTCCCCGCGCCCCGGCACGTCCCCGGCCCCGTCATCCAAATAAAAAGGGCGCCCCTCCCGGGGCGCCCTTTTGAGGTTGTACTGCTTAGCTGTAGGACTTAGAAGTCGTCCATGCCCCCGCCGCCGGGACCACCGCCGGCAGCCTGCTTCTCTTCGGGCTTGTCCACTATGACGGCTTCCGTCGTGAGGAACAGGGCCACGATCGAGGCGGCGTTCTGCAGAGCAGAACGTGTGACCTTTACGGCGTCGATGACGCCCGCCTTGAAGAGGTCCTCGTACTGGCCGGTAGCGGCGTTGAGGCCTTCGTTGACGGGCAGGTTGCGCACCCGGTCGACAACCACGCCACCTTCGAGGCCGGCGTTCACTGCGATCTGCTTGAGCGGTTCTTCGACGGCGCGAGCGACAATGCGTGCACCGATCGACTCGTCGCCTTCCAGCTTCTCTGCCTTGTCAAGGATGGCAGCCTGCGCGCGCAGCAGCGCCACGCCACCGCCGGGCACAACGCCCTCTTCGACGGCGGCCTTGGTCGTCGATACAGCGTCCTCGATGCGGTGCTTCTTTTCCTTCAGCTCGACCTCAGTGGCCGCGCCAACCTTGATGACCGCAACGCCGCCGGCGAGCTTGGCCAGGCGCTCTTGGAGCTTCTCCCGGTCGTAGTCCGAGTCGGTGTTCTCGATCTCGGTCTTGATCTGGCTTATGCGGCCCTTGATGTCGGAGTCGGTGCCGGCCCCTTCGACGACCGTCGTCTCGTCCTTGGTCACGACGATTTTGCGGGCCTTGCCGAGCAGGTCGAGAGTGGCGTTCTCCAGCTTGAGCCCGACCTCCTCGGAGATCACCTGGCCCCCGGTCAAGATCGCCATGTCCTGCAGCATCGCCTTGCGGCGCTCACCGAAACCGGGCGCCTTGACGGCGACGCTCTTGAATGTCCCGCGGATCTTGTTGACGATCAGCGTCGCCAGAGCTTCGCCCTCCACGTCCTCGGAGATGATCACCAGCGGTCGACCAGCCTGGATGACCTTCTCGAGGAGCGGGAGAAGGTCCCGCACGGCTGAAATCTTGGCGCCGTAGAGCAGGATGTAGGGATCCTCGAGGACCGCTTCCATCCGCTCGGGGTCAGTCACGAAGTGGGCGGAGATGTAGCCCTTGTCAAAGCGCATGCCCTCCACAAGTTCGAGGTCCATCCCGAAGGTCTGGGACTCTTCCACGGTGACTACACCGTCCTTGCCGACCTTGTCGATTGCCTCAGAGATGAGCTCGCCGATCTCGGGGTCAGCTGCGGAGATACCCGCGACCTGGGCGATCTGGCCCTTGGTCTCGGTCTCCCTGGCCAGGGACTTGAGACTGCTGACAGCGGCCTCCACCCCTGCCTCGATCCCCTTGCGCAGGCCCATCGGGTTGGCGCCAGCCGCCACGTTGCGCAAGCCCTCGTGGACCATCGCCCACGCCAGGACCGTCGCGGTCGTCGTGCCGTCGCCTGCTACGTCATCGGTCTTCTTGGCGACCTCTTTGACCAGCTCGGCACCAACCTTTTCAAACGGGTCTTCGAGCTCGATCTCTTTCGCGATCGAGACACCGTCGTTGGTGATTGTGGGGGCTCCCCACTTCTTTTCCAGCACCACGTTGCGGCCCTTGGGGCCCAGCGTGACGCGTACTGCGTCGGCCAGCTGGTTCATCCCCTTCTCAAGGGCCCGGCGGGCTTGTTCGTCAAAAGCAATCAGCTTGGGCATCGGTCTTGCTCCTCCGTTGGGCTGACCGGTTCCTGCCGGTCCGGTCCTTCGTTAGCACTCACACACGTCGAGTGCTAACAGTACAGCGTAACGGAGCACTCGCGCGCAAGCTGCCTTCGAACAGGGGGAAAAGTAGGTTACTGGCCGCCCGCGACGGCGGGTACGACCGAGACAACCGCACCGGTGGTGACGGGAGTGCCCAAGCCCTCGAGGAACCTGATGTCCTCTTCGCCCATGAACACGTTCACGAACCGACGCAGGTTGCCGCTCTCGTCGAAGAGGCGCTCGCCAAAGCCCGGGTAGGAGGCGTCGAGCGCCTTGAGGGCATCGCCGACCGTGGCACCCTCGACCTCAACCTCCCCAGCCCCGCCCACAAGAGCCCTCAGCTGGGTGGGGATGCGGACTTTGATGCTCATTTCGGGCTCCTGGCGCTCGGGGAGACGACGGCCGTCACCGCAAGTCTGCCACGTTGATGGCGGCCTGAAAGGCCTCGAGGTTGGGGGCCACAGTAGCGGTCGGCCTGCACTCGGCAGCGACCGCGTCGAGAGTCTTCAGGCCGTTGCCAGTAATGAACGCCACCACCCGCTCGTTGGGCTTCACGACGCCGGTGGCCGCAAGCTTGGCGAGCACCGCCACCGTGACCCCGCCGGCTGTCTCAGCAAAAATGCCTTCGGTGCGTGCCAGCAGGTGGATCCCCTCCACGATCTCGGGATCGGTAACCGCAGCAAACGCCCCACCGGAACGGCGAACCTCGTCGAGTGCGTAGGCCCCGTCCGCCGGGTTGCCGATGGCGAGCGATTTTGCAAGGCCGCTCGGCTTCACGGGCCGGATGAAATCGGCACCTGTGGCAAAGGCCGTGGCTACGGGGGCGCAGCCGGCGGACTGCGCACCCGATATACGTACGTGAGGTTCCTCGTCCAGCAAGCCGACCTTGAACAGCTCCCTGAAACCCTTCGCCACCTTGACGAGCTGGCTTCCCGAGGCGACCGGCACCACCACGTGGTCGGGGGCCGTCCACCCGAGCTGTTCGGCGACCTCGAACGCAAGGGTCTTCGAGCCCTCCGCGTAGTAGCTGCGGACGTTGACATTGACGAAAGCCCAGGTCGGGTACTCGCTGGCCAGTTCGGCGCATAGGCGGTTAACCTCGTCGTAGTTGCCCGTGAGCGCGACCAGAGTGCCACCGAAAACAGCGGTTGTGACAACCTTGGGGATCTCCAGGTCAGCCGGGATGCACACGACCGACCGCATCCCTGCCCGGGCCGCGTGGGCGGCCACGGAGTTGGCGAGGTTGCCCGTAGAGGCGCAGGCTGCGACCTTGAACCCCAGCTCACGCGCCCTGGTCAGGGCAACCGACACGACCCGGTCCTTGAACGAACCTGTCGGGTTGACCGTGTCGTTCTTGAGCCACAAGTCGGACAGCCCAAGCTCGGCACCTAGCCGGTCGGCCCGGAGCAACGGGGTCAGTCCGGCCCCGAGGTCGACCGCACCTTCGGCGCTGGCAGGCAACAGGTCGGCATAACGCCAGATCGTCTTCGGCCCAGCAGCGATGCGCTCACGTGAGGTCGACGCGGCGATCGCCTCATAGTCGTAAACGACCTCCAGCGGCCCGAAGCACCATTCGCACACATGCAGCGCTTCGGCCGGGTAGGAGCGGGCGCACTCCCGGCAACGAAGACCTTCCACGAAAGGGCCTTCTCTCAAGGACTTATCGCCTCCTCATCGTTCTCGGGCATTGGCACCATGTGCCGGCCTGCCCTGTGCAGTCCGTCCCACTGGTTGCCGCGGCGTCAACGGGCCCGTCCCTCAGCCGCTCTGGATGATGTACACCATGGTAGGTCCTCTCAGTGCCACCCGCCACCCAGTAAGAGCACCTCAGGCAGAGAAGATCACGACGCTGGGGCCCGTGCGAGGCGCTCTTCCACCACCTCGGTGATGCAGTCGCCGGGATTCGACCAAGAGCGATCGGCACCGAAGCGGTCGACCAGGGACACAAAGGGCAGCGGGACTGCGGGGTCTCCATCACCTGCTACGACGAGTAAGGGGACGGCCGCGAGCCCAGCCAGACGCGCCACCCCGCCGACGACCTTGCCAGCAAGGCTCCGCCCGTCGACGTAGCCTTCGCCGGTCACGACCAGGTCTGCAGATGCGATGCGCTCAGCGAGCGACAGCCGGTCCGCAACGAGGTCGAAACCGGGGAGAAGCTTGGCCCCGATGGCAGCGAGCCCGCCCGCCAAGCCTCCAGCCGCTCCTCCGCCTGGTAGCCCTCGCACGTCTACCCCGAAACGCTCTTCGTAAAGCTGAGCCACCCTTTCGAGGCGCCTGCTCAACAATTCAACCTGTGCCGGTGCGGCTCCTTTTTGAGGAGAAAAAAAAGCCGCCGCCTCTAGGAACTTCGTCTCTACGTCACAGGCGACAAGAATCTCCACATTCGGCGAGCGCCCATTGGGGGCGAGCGCATCGACCGCGCCGAGCCCCCCGTCGGTTGTAGCGGTCCCGCCTAAGCCGACAAGGACCTGCTTCGCGCCGGCCTTGGCCGCCGCAGCCACCAGCTGGCCAAGGCCCGCGCTGCTGGCGCGGACCGGGTCGTTGGCTTCGGCGCCGCCGGCGAGAGAAAGCCCGATCGCAAGCGCAGACTCGACCACGGCGACGCTCAAATTCGGGGCATCGGAGTCTCGGCCGAGGAGCCACCGCACCTCCAACCGGGCGCCCAGAGGCCCCGTTACGCGGGTGCCCTGGTAGCGACCGAAGCCGGCAAAGGCCTCAAGAAAGCCCTCCCTGCCGTCGGACATCGGTGCAACCTCACAGCTCCACCCGGCGTCAGCAGCGGCTCGAGCGACCGCTTTGGCAGCGTCGAGCGCCGATAGGGTGCCCCGGTACTTATCGGGGGCAGCGACTACATGGGGCACAGCTACATGATGGCGCCAAGCCGTCAGGTACTTCGGCGCACGTAGACAAAACTCGGGCCGGCGTCACTCGGGTCATCCGACTCGAGATTGCCGGACCAGGTCCGCTCGAAACCGGCCTTCTCCAAAGCCCGCCCGGAGCGGCGGTTGGCTTGCTGGACAGCCACCACGATCTCCGAGGCGCCCGGGTAACGTTGCCATGTCGACCCCACAAAAGCATCAATTATCTGAGGGCCTAGGCCCATACCAGTGCGCGCTTCGTCGCCTTCGGTCTCGATAACGAACAGCTCGGTCGGGCCCAGGCCATCGACGGAGGGGCCGTACTTCCTCTCGATGGAGCCGACATCGTATGGCTCTCGCCACCACGGCTCTACGTGAGGGCGCGAGAACCAATCGGAGAGCAACGGGAGTCTTCGCGCTTTAGCGGTCGGAACCGTGGCTCCACATTGCCGAAGCTACAGCAAGCTCAAAGCCTGCGACCCGACCGCGGCAGACGTGGTACCTCAACGGCCGGCAGAAAGCGCTCAGTTGCCCGTCCGTGCGGTCCGCTTCGATGGGGGCGCAGAGGGCACGAGCCGAAGGACCACTCGAGGACCGAAGAGGTGGGACCGGAGCAGCCCGAGCGCCCCGCGCCGCGGGACGCGGTAAACCCCCATTCGCAATGGTCCTGGGCATAGATGGGCCCGGTCGAGGCCGTCCCTGTCGCACACCTAGCCAGCCTTGCCCAGGCCTGCGAGGGCAATGAGCTCGTATCCTTTGACTACCGCTCCCGCGAGGGCCAGAACACCTCCCGCCGGGCGGAGCCCTACCGGCTCGTCGCAACGGACCGGCTGTGGTACCTGGTCGCGTACGACTTGGACCGCCAGGACTGGCGGACGTTCCGGGTCGACCGGGTCAAACAAGTCCGCCGTACCGGGCATGCGTTCGTGCCGCGTGAGCATCCCGACCCCGGACGCCTCGTGACGCGATCACCTCGACCGGTTACCGCTACCAGGCCGTCGTCATGTTCCGGGCCACGGTCGAAGAAGTGCGCCACAAGGTGCCGCCCCACGTGGGTGCCGTCGAGGCCAGCGCGGCCGGGCCCTTCTCAGGATCGGTGCCGACGAGGCCCGGTGGCTCACGGGGTACCTCATCGGGCTAGGGCTTCCCTTCGAGGTCGTTAGCCCGCCTGAACTGCGCGAAGGTGTCCTGGCGATCACACAGCGGGCCCTCGACAGCCATAGCCCGCCCCTGAGTCGGTCAGCCGTCGGAGGGAGATTGCCGAGAAGTGCCGTCGGCCACAAGCCGGGGAAGCGTGCCGTCCAGCCCGGCTAGGGAACGGAGCAGCGCGACGGCCTCTTCGGGGCCCGCAATAAGCAGGTCCACAGCACTTGCTAACTCGTCTGGTTGTTCGGGGCTTTCGACGCCTACAGCAATTGTGGTCTTGCCCCCATAACGCTGGCGCCGCAGCGCGCCGAACGCAGGTAGGTCGCCGACGTCGTCGCCAAAAAAACACACAGAGCTGAGCGCTGTGGTGAGCTCTTCGACCACCGTGCCCTTGTCGGAACCGACGGGCGGTAGCAATTCAACCGACAAACGTCCCGGCTGGGCAACCAACCCGCTGGAACTGGCTCGCTCAGCTGCCCATTGCCTCGCCCACTGCAACGTCTCGGGAGCGCGGCGGGCGTGCAGGACAAGCGTCAACCGCTTCATTTCGATCTCCAATCCCGGCGGCGCCACTCGAGCCACGGCAGCGGCCGCGGAAGCAACCGCGTCTTCCCACTGGACAGCGGCGTCCATCACCCGGTGTTCCCCGTTCTCGATTCGCTCGAGGCCGTAGAGCCCAACCAGCGTGACTTTCGGGCTCCGCCCGAGCTGGGCCTCGAGGTATCCAACCGGGCGACCTGATACCACAGCCATTACGGCAAATCGCTGAGCTAACGCCGCGATGATGCCGGGCACACCTGGCAACGGCGCCGCCTTCTCGCGGTCTCCTACAACGGGGGCAAGCGTGCCGTCGTAGTCAGTCAGTATACCGGCAGTGCCGGGTTGTCGCAGCCAGGGCAACCAATCGACGTACCGCTGCCAGCCAGTCCCGTCGTCAGGCACTCACCCGTTGTACCCAACGGGCACCTGTTTTGAGATGTCTCCGCCCACGACGACAACGATGTCGGCTTGGTGCAACAGGGTCGCTGGGATCGCTGAATCGTTGGTGGCACTCGGGGTTACAACCGCCGACGAGGACAGGCCAAGAAGCTCCGCGATGGCCGTTCCGGTTGCGCTGTCGGCTGGGCTAACCACGAACACCGACGTAGTTGTGTTCGTTTCGTCAAGGGCATTGTTCGGCGCCAGCGTGTCGTAGCCGTCGCCAGCCAACTTCTTCTGGAAGTACAGCGCCGCGTGCCGGGTGGTCCAACCGTTGAGCACGAGGACAGTGACCGTGGAAGGAGGCACCGTAACCGTCGTAGTAGTGGTAGTGCTGACAACCGCCGGCGTGGTAGTGGCATGGGGCACTGTGGTGGTGCTCACGGCCGCCGGATGTGTCGTCCCCGAAGGCGATGCCGAGCTGTGCGCCGGGCTCATCCGCACGAGCACGCCGACGGCGATAGCGACAGCAACCACGACTACCAGGGCAGCACGCAGCGGCTGCGATGTTGCACCTGGACGCGTAGGCGAACCGCCCGGGTTCCCAGGAGGGCCAGAGCTGCCGGGCCCGTCAGGAGGTCCCTGTACGCTCACCTATCCCACCGGCCGCTGGCAGGGCGAACCCCCATCATGGCCCAGCGCCGGCGGTCCCGGGCACGCCGGAGCCGGCGCACAACGAGAGGGTCATATGCCTCAGCCTCTTTGTTGATGACGAGTTCGCCAAGGAGTTGATTGTAACGGGACAACGACATGCGAAGGCGCCCCTTGACAACGTCTGTCTTGCAGAGCCCTTCAAGCCACCAGCTACGCTCAAGATCCAGGATCGCGCGGTCACGTTCACAGAGTGCCATCTGGCCCACCCTGCCACCTGAGCACCACGCGATCAAGGATCCTCATGTGGTGGCCGAGCAGGATCTGCGTGGTCAGTGCGGCACTCCCCTATACCGTGGCAGCGGTCGCCCGCTTCGGGCATGCTGTTGTCAGTTGCACAGCACTTGTCCAGCTGGCCCGGGTAGCTCAACGGCAGAGCACCTGCCTTGTAATCAGGCGATAGGAGTTCAATTCTCCTCCCGGGCTCGCTATTCGGGCAGGTCAAGGGCGGTAAACCTTCTCCGTCAGTGATTCGGCAAACTTCTTCGTGCGCGCTGCGTGCGCGAACGACTAGTCTCAGACGCGTGCCCCATCGGCGTCACTTCGGCAGCGTTCGCAAGCTGCCGTCCGGCCGATATCAGGCGAGCTACTGGCACGACGGCCACAGGCAGATCGCCACCGATACCTTCGTGGGCAAGACGGAGGCCCAGGCTTGGTTGTCTGCCAAGGAGACAGACATCAATCGTGGTCAATGGGTCGACCCCGGCTCCGGCAAGGTCGCCTTCGGCGACTACGCGACCGAGTGGCTGTCCCGCCAAGGTCACCTGAGACCGAGGACGGCCGAGCTGTACCGCTATCTCCTGCGCGACTACCTATCGCCGACCTTCGAGGGGCGGCACATGTCCACCATCACAATGAGCCAGGTGACGTCCTGGCACCAGGAGCTCGTTGGCCGCCGGCCGAAGGTGGCTCCCAAGGCTTACCGGCTCCTGGCCCAGCTAATGCGGGCAGCAGTCGCGGACGGCTACATCGTAAAGAGCCCGGTGGCCGTAAAGGGTGCCGCCCGGGAGCGGGTCGTAAAGCGGCCGATCCCCACAGTTGCCGAGGTCGACGCCCTCGCAGGTGCGGTGCCCGAGAACTTCCGGGCCATGGTGCTGCTGGGGGCGTGGTGCGCCCTTCGCTTTGGAGAGCTGGCGGCGCTTCGCCGTGACCGCATCGACCTTCTCCACGGCGAAGTGATCGTGACCGAAACGGTCACCGAGGTGGCCACAGGTGAGCGCTCGATTGGCCCTCCAAAGACAGCCGCCGGTCGACGCTCAGTTGCCATCCCGCCCAACGTGTTGCCGGTAGTCGAGCAACACCTAGCCAACATTGAGCCCGACCCTGGAACCCTGCTCTTCCTAGGATCAGATGGCTACCTACGGCGCGGGCATTTCTACCACCAGGTCTGGACGCCGGCGCTACGAGCCACCGGCCTCCAGTTCCGTTTCCACGACCTGCGCCACGCCAGCCTGACTTGGGCGGCCGCTCAGGGGGCCACGATCGCGGAGCTGATGCACCGCGCTGGGCACGCCAGCCCGCACGCGGCGATGCTCTACCAACACGCCACGAAGGACCGCGATCATGCGATCGCCGAGGCGATGGCGACGCTGGCAAGTCCCGCTGGCGTGGTGAAGCTGCAGCGGCCGCAAGAGATGTAATACATCTGGTAAATGTACTGTATGACAACGCTGCTCCCATGGAATTGCGTGAACGCACTGTTCACGGCTGACCACGCGGAAGCCGTGAACGGCAAAAGCTCTACATAAACGGGGGAGGCTGAGCAGACAGGGTTCCCGTTTTTCCCGAGGTTCTGCCAACATGGCCGTCGTCGCCATAGTTGAGGTTCCGTTCGCAAAGTATCAGGCCGAGCACGGGTTCGAAATAAAGATGGCGGACCCCGACGGTGCTGCACTGGCCCTCAAGATCGATGGCAACTTCCGGCGGCGCCGACCCCGACACGTACCATGGGCATTCACTATTTGATGCCCTTAGCTCTTCCCGGACACAATCTGCTCATAACAGGCCCGGCGACTACAGCTTCGTTTTCTCCATAGACGAAAAGGAGCTGGGACGTTACCCAATACGGGTCATGCAAGTGGCGTACCCATGCAGTTCAACCTTGCGCCACCGCCCGCTCCTCCCGCGCGGGCTGCGGATTAGCAGGCACCAGGCGCAGCTAGCTATAACGTTGGGCCGCCAACACCGGGGGACAGATGGAAATCTGCGATTCGAGGCGATTGACTGGATCCCGATGATTACGAACACGGCAACACTGCGCATTGCCTCCGCCGGGGCATCCACGAGCCATCGTGATCCAGGCACCGCAAGGTGAGCCGGTTGAGATCAAGATGAAGCTGGCGACCGCCGAAATGGCCATCGCAGGCAGACCACGGAGGAACCCATTGGTTCCGCTTGTTTGACCGGTCCTACAAGAGAGGCGATTGGCTCCGGCCGGTCACTGGATCGGAAAGCTCAAGCCGAAGAACGTCAAGAGTGGAAAAGGGGACGAAACAGACTATGAAAAAAGCGACAGGCAGCTTGACGAAGAGCGTCGACCGGCGCAGGCAGAGGAGAGCCGTGGTCAGGTCGTCGAGGGCTCGGCCGTCCTCTGTGGCGCGACGACTGGACCAAATGGTTTCATTGCGCCTGGACCCCGATCTCCGGGCCGGTCTCCCTCAATCGCCGACGAGACCGGTCGAGGTCAGTGATCTGCTTCGCACTGCTACCCCTCAGCGAGTAACTCGTCATCAGTTCGCACTTACAACCGTGAGCATCACGACTGTGGTTAGCGCTTGCTGTTGTCGCACCCTTGCCACCGATCGCCCCAGGGCCAAACCCTCAAACCTTCTCAGGGATCGTCCAGGAACGCTGCCGATCAGATCACCGGACAGCTTCAGTCCGTCTAGAGAGCGCCGGCCTCCGGAGCCGGGTGCGCGGCCAATCCGGCCGGGAGCAGCCCGTTGCGGCGAAGGCAACAGCGACTGGGTCACCTTGGTCAACGCCCTACTGGTGGCCAGCCGAGTGATCTCCGGACCCGCTACGGTTCGATGGCCCCGACGCGATGGCCTTCAGCGGAGACGACCAATCGTGGCGAACGCCAATGGCAACTCCGTGACCAAGTTCCCCGTCGAATGCCACACGCTCGGACGACCCGCCCCTTTTATCCATCGCCACGAGGTGGCTAGCGCCGGGCTCAACAAGGGCTTCGTGCCGGACCGCGCCGGCGGCCCACGCTGTAGTCGTGCTAGCGGGGGTGCCCACGAGCACTTCGCGCCGCCAGAGATCGTCCGTCGGACCGCTATCGTCCCTCCGGCCCGTGTGATCTGGCGCAATGAGCTCGGCGGTCACCTTTGAGCTACAGGTCCGTAGGGCACGTGTTCGTCAAGCGGGCGCCTCGCGGTCGGCCCTCGACCTGACGGCGGAAGCAGCGCGATGACTCGGGGCGTGTACATTTACGCCCGTCCCTCGACCGGTGGCCCAAGGTGCGGACGCCGAGGGCAGTTGGTTGGTTACCGAGGCGATCCCGGGCGAGACGGCTGTCGGATCGCCGGAAGGACGATCCCGAGTGGGTGTGATCGCCATCGCAGAAGGTCTTCGTGCCCTGCACCATGCACTCCCGGTCGCCGAGTGCCCCTTCTCCTGTTCGCCGAGGAGCGCCTGGCCGCGCCCGCGCCCGTGAGCGGCGGGGCGCATCGATCCTGGCGCATGGAAAGGACTTCGAGCACCTAAGCGCGGAGCAGGCGCTGAACATTCTGAGGGGACCCGCCGGTCGACCGATCGGCGTCTGTTATGGTGACGCCTGCTGCCCGAACACCCTCCTCGGCTGGACGGCCGTTGGCTGGCTCACGTCGACTTAGGAGGGCTTGGGACTGCCTATCGATGGGCCGACCTAGCCTTAGCCACCTGGAGCACGGCATGGAACTACGGGCCCGGCCGGGAGCCCGTACTTCTCAATGCGTACGGGTCGAACCGGACCCGAACGTATCGCGTATTACCGGCTCATGTGGGATCTGGACCGTAGGACTGCGAGTACTCGGCGGCGGGGCGGAAGCGCCGCCGGCCCAGCCGGTCGCTTCGGGCGAGACTGGCGTCGGCACCGTGCGTTCCTTCGCCATACGTGGTGTCGGCACGGTAACCCGATCCGTCGTTGCGTACTAAGCGCGATCGGCCATGTCGTGCACGCGCTTGGCGCCATAACGTGTGCTGCGTGCCGCGGTTCGCGAGCCAATTCGAATGCCGGCCCTGGCTTTGCCGACGGTGCCTGTCAGTGACGTCTGGCGCGCGATTAAGTCGATGCTAAGCCATGGCCATACCCGCCGTCGTTCCTATTTCCCGCGTCTGCCCGCCGAACTCACCGAAGCCGATTACACTGCTTGGCATAGACAGCACGGGAAGCACTCAAGATCACGAACTAGTTTGCCGGCCAGGCGGCTGAGGACCTTGACGTGAAGCGGGTGCCGGGTGACCGGGTCGAGCTTTGCCGGGGCTCAGCTTGTCGGGCCCGTGTGCGCCCCACCGTGTTCGAGCGTTGCGACCTGGCGGCAAGCGTTCTTGACCGTGCTTCTCACCTGCGTCGTGTTCTACGACTGCCGCCTATCCGGAGCGGACCTCTCCGGGTCACGGCTGGTCGATGTCAGGTTCCGGGAGTGCCGGCTGGTAGACGCCAGCCTGCGGATGACGTCGGGCACTCGAGTGCGCTTCGAGCACTGCGACCTGGGCCGCTTGACTGTGTACGTGGCCCAGCTCCTCGGTGCGTGTTTTTTTGACTCAACCTCACAGGCGCGAGCTGTCGCAAGCGACATTGACAGGGGCTCGTCTGCAGGCTCGAGGTTTCCAGCCTGCGAGGCGCCGCCGGCCTCAGGGGGACCATGATCAGCTCGGCCCAAATCCTCCCCGTGGCCCTTCAGGTTTGGCCGCGCTCGAAATAACTGTCGACTACGAGCGCGAACCGTCGCCGCGGCGAGTTGGCTTGTCCCGGGGCGCTGTCGCGCGAATCGGACCTACTAAAACCTGCATGCGCGCTCGAGTAACTGGCTCGGGCTTGGGTGTTATGTCGCTCTTCTCCAGTTTCGGCCGGCGAGCCGAGCCGTCGTCTCGGACATACCCGCAGCATGCTCACCCACGGATTATCGAGCGCCGTCATGTTGCCGGCCGGCCACCGCACTTCGCCGGTTATCGGGTAAACGAAGTCGTCGCCGACCTTGCCTTCGTCGCAATCTCTAAGTTAGCCGTCAGTTCCTTCACCGGCGACGAGAGTCACGGGGTCAGGCTGCGGAGGATCACCACCGCCTCCTCGCCAGCAGCCAGCCTCTCGTCTTGCCGGCGCTTCGCGAGGCGCCCGGCGTCCGCCGGCCCGGGTAGCCGGGCCGTCCAGCCGGATCCGGCACGGCGTCAGAACCTAAAGATGCCCAAGTTAGCGACGTTGGATCCAGAACCAGCGCGACGCAAGCCAACTGTGGTCTCATCAACGCCTCCTGGGCCAGGGTGGTCCAATCTACCATTGAAGATGGGCCGAGTATGAGCCCGCCCAGATGCACAAGGAGCCGTAAGCTCATTGAGTAGCGACGCGGCGTTCGGGCTCGCAGTGAGCCGCCAAGTGCCCCGGCCACTGTCTCCACCAGTGTCTTGTGGAAAGTGATGCCGACACGGAGGGAGTCGCCAACCGTCACGCAGGAAGTCGAGGAGGTGCTCTCGACGTCGTACAGCTCATTTAGTGGCGACGACGTGCCCGGGGTCAGGACGAACTTCCAGGTTCCTCCCCTAAGGACACCAGGAGCAGGACCGGGCAACGACCGGGTAGCCTCCCCGGATTGAAGCGCTCAGCACGAGTTTGTCGTGTTCGCCGACTAACGGGACTTCTGCGACGTCACCTCGTTCTGGCGCATCCTGGCTAGCCCACTGCCGGGCGCTGCGAGTAGCAGCGCCCGGCAAGCCATCGCCGTGGTTCAGGCTGGCCAAATGCGGCTCATGCGCGTTCACGACGAGCCGAAGCTGGGCCTGAACGTCTGCCCTGAACTCACCCTCGACAGCCCTACCAGCAGCAGCCATCAAGGTGGCGAGCTCACAGTCGTGCAGCACTACCTGGAACGGCGTCCGCTGGCAGCGCTGGACCTTGGCCTCTTGGCACGCTCGGCATCATTTACGAGGGCTGTACCGCCTGCCAGACACCCCCGAAAGCCTGGAGAATGCTGGGTTGATGCGGGCGGGGTATGCCGGGGTGATGAGTCCATAAGGACGCGTCCGGGTCGTACATGTACAAGGGGTGACCCTCGAAAGTCACCTGGTGGGTGCCGTCAGGCCTTACGATCATCCCGAGCTGGTGTTGGTCAACTCCCGGTCCGGCCTCAGGGGACTTAGAGGTGAGGACGGGCGGCCAGTCCATGGCACACATCCCATGGCACGCGCTCTGGTGGCCTTTGTCCAGGCTAAAGGTGTACACGGGTACGCTCACTGGACCATGAGCTGTTGCCGCCGGCGGCGACCTCCCCGGAAAGGCCGCTGCTCTCGGACGCAGCCAGCACCGTGGCAGAGATCCCGGTAGGTTTCCCGTTCTGATAGACGGGCGTGGTTACCTGCCCAATTATGGCCTGTCCGGGCGCTGGACGGCCTCCGCTCGGCCCGACCAGGTACCACACGCCCGGGCGGGACGGTCACCGGGTCGTCGTAGGTTTGCCCCGGTCGTCTGCCCGGGCGTGTCGTTAAAGAGGAACCGGTAGAGCGGGTAGGCCCCCGTAGGTCACCTGCTTTACCGGCGTCCCGGTAAGGACGTCGGTGCGTGTCACTGTCCCGAGGAGGCGGGGGTTGACCCCGCGCCCGGTGATCGGGGCGCCGTCGGTCAGCAGCGCCGGCCAGAGCACGGTGTCACAAAGGAGCTTTGAAAGCATTGGCAGTGGTAATCCGCCCCGCACGCGAACGGGGCTGGGCCGGACGTGAAGCGTGTGCAGCTTGTCGGTCGTGAGTTATGTAGAGAAGAGCAGCCCGAGTACGCACCCGAGCCGACGACTAGTACCGTGCCATAGGCGTCTTAATGCCGCCGATACGGTGGCAGGGCCGGTCGGGGCCTCGGTCACCTTGGCGGAGCAGGAAGGAGCCTGGGCGCTCACCGGCGAGCTGAGCTGCGGCACCACCATCACCAGTGCGAAAGTGAGCATTGCGACAGCAGCAGGAACTGCGAACACCCGCCTCAGCCAAGCCGGGGCCGCCGCCGGGGCTGAGCCCGGCGCCGTCGTTCGTAGAGATGAGCCTCCCGGTGGTGGCAGGAACCTTGGGATTACGGCCTTTGATGATCTGCGCATGGTAGACACCTCACATGTAGAAGTAGGGGTCGAGCACCTGCACCCGCGTAACCTGGTTGACCGGCAGGACGTTGCGCCCGGCAGCCTTTCGGATTTCCTTTGGGGGAAGGGCCCTTGCAGACGCAAAATGTGCGCCTTTTGTTGTGGCTCACAGGCGTCTTGGGTCCTCCTGGATGACCTCGAGCCTGTGAACACGAGCTACGGTACGAGCGTCCACAGGAGAGCACATGGGCAATCTCTGCCCATACTGCTAGGGGCGGTTACCTATGTTGGGCGTGCACGCCGGGTTTGCCGGGGATCGCTGGGACATGGTGGTCAAAGGCTTTTTCTCTGAGGTCGTCGAGTCAGTCCTAGCGGACGGTCCGCACAAACCGAGCGGCGAACTCGCTCGCCCTAACGTCCAACCTCGCGGCCCGATCGGCTGGGCCAGCCGGGAGGTAACCCGGACCATCACGAGGCCCATGCGAAAAGAACACTTCGGACTGTCGACACGACGTGCTCCATCTTCGCCTCATTCAATTAGTGCTTCCCTGAACCCGTAACTGCCCTTTCGTGCCAAATGATGGCGAGGAATATCGTAGTATTTTGTACCGTCGGAAACGCCCGGTCCAAGGCTGTGCCAACATCGTGACGACTGCGCCGGTCGGCTCGGAAGTGACATGCAGCGGTGCTCTCCGCTTGGCCCTGGTGGCAGCCGGGACGGTGCTTTGCCTGGCGGACTTGGTTTTGGTCGAGGACCTCAGGTTTGGGGGCGGCGTCGGCACTGACCCCAACAGCATGGTCCCCACGAGCCTATTGTCCGGGGCCGGTTATCTCGCTATCACCCTGGGGCCGTCGACCGTGAACCCGGGCACTGGCGAGCACGGGCGGTCCCCTTCCCGGTGCGCTCCCAGCTCAGGAGGTGGTCAAAGCTATCCCGAGCGAGGTGGCGATGGCCCCCCTGTCGGCGTGGTCTTGGCCCCCAGCTTGCGGAGGATGGCTTCGACATGGTGGTCTACTGTCCGCACTGAGACCACGAGCCGGTCGGCGATCTGCCCATTTTGCAAGCCCCTATTTACCAATGCCAGCACCTCGAGCTCGCGTGGCCGTGAGCCCGTACCGGTTCTTGCGCTGTCGACGGACGAGGGCCGCGCGGCAAGGACAGCACACCCCGTTCCCGTAGCCGTCGGGCCACGATCGCCGCAGCAGGCCTGGCCTGTCAAGTGCTTGCAGCTCCTCCAAGGCGCGGCGAAGCGGCTCCTCACTGTCGGCGTCGGCCAGCGAGAGCGCGGGGACTCGTAAGGGCAACCGAGCTCGAGCCAAAATGCCCGTGCCGCCCTCCCAGCACCCTGCGAGCTGGAGGCCGTATGGCGAACCGGGGTGCTACCGGCTTTTCGGGGCCCGGTACCCCGGCGCTTCTGCCACCATAGGGCCAGCTCGTCCGCCAAGTTGTAGGACGCCCCCGAGAAGCCCCGCATGGTAGGCGAGCCGCATTCCCGAGCGGCCGGCAAAGCGAGTTCCGATGGCCGAAGCAGTGCCTTTCAGGCGAAGCCCGAGCCAGGCGACCTCGGCTTGTGCCGCCGCCACTCGGGCCGAACCGTGACAGTTCTCGCTTGTCGGTTCGGCCAGGGCCCTAGGCCTCGTCGAGCAGCGCCCGGTGACCCGGGCTCCCCCTCCGGGGACGGACGAGCCCGGTGACACTGTCAGGGCGGTGATGCGCGGGGTTGATCGAAGTACGAGGCATTCGCAGAACCGCGTCAGCGGCTCTCAGCCGCCTTCGCCCAGCGGCCCTGGGCGAAGGCGAACGTGGGCCTGGAAGGAAAGCAGGTAGAGCCGAAGCAGCTCTAAGCCGTTGTCGCCACAGTACTTGAGGCCCGGCGCCAGATATCGGTCTGCGCCAAGGTCGTAGCGCCCCACCGAAAGAGCCGTACCTACGAGCCACACAAAGCTTACGCCCGCTTGCTCAAGTTCATTGTCACGCTTGAACGTCGTAGAGCCCGGCTGAGAGCTCTCAAGGATTCGCTCGTACCTCTTGCAAGCCACCGTCAGGGAGCTCGGCACGCGATCGAAAGGGGCCTCTGTCGCCATATCTGTGTAACCAGGTCCTGTGCCAGTTGCAGGGCACGTCTGGCCACTTTGACGGCTTCCCCCGAGCCCTCTTTTTCGACGATGTCGTTCGCCAACCGGGATATGCTTTGGCCAGCTCGAGACCGGCCGGGAGCGGTTCGAGAACACCGATGGCCTCACGGCCGCACACCGGGACTCCGGCGGCGTCCCGGGCACCACAGGATCTCGGAAAGCCGCTGCAAATTCCGTCCCTCAGCCAGTCTGTCCCCAAGCCCACGTCGGCACTCCAAAGCCTCCGGGAGAGCCGCTATAGCCTCGTCGCTCTGGTCCGTCAGGTAGCACGCGTGGGAACGCCGCTCGAGTATTTCCGCCCGCTCAGCGAGCGGCGACCGTCCCGAACCGAAGCACCCGGGCATACTGGGCCGCGGCCTCTCGGTGGGCGCCCATCGAGCGGCTCGCTCGGCGGCGGGGAGGGCGAAGCGGGCCACAGCGTCGGTGTCCCCGGCCGCCTCGGCGTGGTGGGCCAGGCGAGCAAAGTCCAAAGCGTGGCCGGGCCGAGCGGAGATGGCAGCCAGAGCCTGACGGTGCAAGCGAGCTTTGTTTGCGGGGCCGATCGAGCTCTCCAGGCTGAGACGGGCGAGCTCGTGCCGGAAGACCACCCCGTCGCCCTCGGCCACGAGCATGCCGGCGGTGACGCACTCGTCCACGGCCCCGACGGCGGCCCCCGCCACGGCCTCCAGCAGCCACAGCTCGGCTCGTTGGGGCACGACCGCCGCCGCCTCGAGGAGCTCGCGAGCACTGGGGCTGAGCCGCATGGCCCGGGCCAGCACGGCGTCCTTCACTGTGGCCGGGATCTCTTCGCTCTCCCCGGCCAGGACTTCTACCACGAAGAACGGGTTGCCCCCGGTCTTTTCGTACAGTTCTCGGCCGTCGATGCCATGCGGGGCCGCCAGCTGGCCTACCGCGTCGGGGGAAAGAGGTGCCAATTTCAGCCGTCGGACGGCTGTTGTCGTGGCCAGCTCACCGAGGACCCGGCGCAGGGGGTGGGCGTTCTCGAGCGCATCGTCGCGGTAGGTCCCGACCACCAGGGCCGGTGTGGCCTCGGCCCTGCGCACGAGCAGGGTGAAGACGTCGAGGGTCGCTTCATCGGCCCAGTGGAGGTCCTCCAGCACCAACGCCGTCGGCGGTGGCGAACGAAGCTCTTGCACCAAGGCCACGGCCACTTGTTGCGGGTTGGCGCCCTGGGCCAAGGAGGACTCAGCTCGCCCCCGGTACCCTCGGCGATGGCGAACAGCGGCCCGAAGGGACGGGGTGTAAAGAGCGGGTCGCAGGTGCCCCACAGCACCCGTTGCGACCGGGCTACTTGGTCACAAAACGAATGCAGGAGGGCGGTCTTGCCCACTCCCGCTTCACCCCTGACCACGACCACGGTGCCCCGCCCAGCGCGTCCCACCCAGGCCAGCGCCTCTTTGAGCACAGCCAACTGGCCCGCTCGCTCGAGCAACTCGTCCGGCCGGCCTGGTAGGGCGGCAACGACAGCAGCTTGGGACATGCCCAATGCTGCACCCTGCTGGCCGCCGTTTCAACGGTGGCCAGATCTCCCCTACCGGCCAGGAATTGCCCCACCATAGGGAAATAGCTGCTCAATGGCTAAAAATGGCTCCGAAGAGCCCGGGTTCGCCCCAACAACTGGTCCCAAAATGGGCAACCCGAGAGCCCAATCTGGGTAGTGCCCGCCCATGCCGGTCGACTACGCCGCCTTTAGCATGGCGTCAAAACGGACCGCCGCTAGGAGGGTCAAATGCCGAGGTACCTCGTTGAGCGCAGCTTCGCCGAGGGGCTGCACATCCCCATGGACGCCACCGGGGCCAAGACTTGCGCCGAAGTTGTCGGCACCAACCTCGATTACGGTGTCACTTGGGTCCACTCCTACGTGACGCCCGAAAAGACCAAGACCTACTGCATCTACGACGCGCCCAGCCCCGAAGCCGTCCGCCAGAGCGCCACGGCGAACAACCTCCCGGTCGACCGGATCACCGAGGTCAGGGTCCTGGACCCGTACTTCTACTGGTAGCGCTGGGGAACGTAACCCCGGACGCCGCCGGCCCCATTGGCAGCGCGTTGCGACGCAGTTACCAGGGCAGCAGCCAACGCTCCCACCCACGGGCCGCCCCCCGAGGCCTCGGACCTTTCGTGGCACCAGCAAGAGGTAACAGTTTGAGTGGCACCACCGAGGTTACGTCTCGGCCCTGGCTTAGGCCCACGGCCCTGGTCGCTGGAAGAGCAGGGTTGAAGAAGGTTATGCCGAGTTGTGGCGTAGGTGTTCAAGCTTGCCCGCGCTACTTCGGCACCAGTCGGGCGCGCCATAATGTTCACAGGGGAGCGGCCGCCGAAGGGAAGGAGCAGCGCCCTAATCGGCGATCTGGGCTGGTCAGGGTCTACTTCGAGCGGTCCATAATATCTACGCGTAACACCGGCCATCGGCCCGAGCAATTGTAATCTGCCCCTCAGCACAAATGACGTTCTTTTCTGTTAGGCACACAGCGAGCCGGTCAAATTGCCCGAGCCAAGGATGGCGCGGCCTCGGCCGGAGCCATGGATGGTGGAGGCCGTGGGTCAGCGACTTGACAGGTGGACGAGCGCCAACCGGGCATTGTTGGGCAGCCCCCCGCCGAGGGGGGCTGATTGCCCCAAGCCCGTTTGGGACCGATGTTGGACAGGAGTGACCAGAGCACCGGTCTCATGACCAGGTGTACACGTGGGCGTCAAAGTTCGATGCCGTAGACACGATCAAGGTCGTGATCGATGCCGAGGCGGCGGGCGTGCTCGCGCTCCTTCAGTAGTTCCCAGCTGCGCCGGCGGTCGTTTTCTTGCTCGCGCGCGATGGCCCGGTCGAGCTCAGCGACGCGGCTCGGGACCTCGGGATGCTGGGCAAAGAGGTCCTCTCGGGAGGTGCGGGCCTGCTCAAGTTGAGCGGCCTCAGCGCCCAGCCCCTCCCGCTCGGCTTCGAGGCGCGTGGCGTATCGCTTGCCGGAGTTCTCCCAAGAGACAAGTGCTTTGTTGAAACGGTCGTTCACGTCAGCGAGCGCGCGACGGGCCTTGTGGCGGGACCACCGACCGAGGTCTGGTCTCTCCAATAACTGTTTTGCTCTTTGCTGTTCACCGAAGACCTCCCGGACGGCTCGAGCTGCCAGGCCGGGCCTGGTGTTCGTCCAGCGGCCGGTGCCGTTGTAAAGCTCCGCAATATCTCGCTCCACAGCATCGCTTTGGCGGCGCACGTCGTCGAGCTGGCGCGAGTGGTCTTGCGGGACCGAGCGCAACAGTTGCGTGCGCTCGGCGTAGAGCTCGGCAAGAGAGCTCCCCGCTTCGTTGCCGATGGCCCAGGAATCGCGGCGCTCGTCGCCCCAAGCCCAGGCAAGGCGGGAAGCTGCTTGGGATAGGTCCGGCGCGACGACATGGACGTGGCTCTCGCCTCGGGCACGGCTCATGGCCACGTAGGCCAGCTCACGCCCTCCGCCGTCTTCGAGCGCATAGGTCAGGTCCACGGTGGAACCTTGCGACCGGTGGGCAGTGATTGCGTACGCGTGGGCAAGTTTGTCGCTGCCGACCTCCTCGGGCCCCAGGCCCAACTTCGTGCCCTCAGGAGTGAGAGCGACGAGAGACTGTGCTGCGGGGTCGACCGAAACGACGACGGCACGCTGGGAGGTGACCCACTCCCTGCCCGGCCCGGGCGCCAGGGTGATGACCCGGTCGCCGGCCCGGTAGCTCCGGCCACCGGGTGCCTTCAGCTCAGGGCCGGAGAGCTTTCCTAGCTTCTGCCACTCTTGGCGGGCCGCTCGGTTGAGCGCTTCGACGCTGTCACGGTGGTAGGCGACGAGGAGGGCCTCGCGTCCCTCCGCCACGTCGTTAGCCCATGCCGTCACCATTTCACACATGGCCGTTTCTTTGCTCAGGGCCGCGTGCACACGATCGTGCTCCCCGTACCAGTTCACGGCACTTCGGACGTGACCTGCGCGGAGGTGGTCGAGGGCGTGGCGTTCGGCTGGGTCAAGCTGTCGGAGGTTGTCCGTGAGCGTCCAAAGGTTGCCGGGGTGGCGGGGAACAAGAGCTTCGAGGGCACCACCTGGGCCAACCGAGCCGAGCTGGCGGTAATCGCCTACGGCGACCAGTTTCGCCCGCGAGGACTCCACGGCCGTCAACAGCCGTCCGATGTCTGAATCAGAAGTCATCGAGCCTTCGTCCAGCACCAGGACATGGCGCGGGCTGAGCACTTCCTGGCCGTGCTCGATGCGCCAGGTGAGCGACGCCACCGTACGGGAGGCGACGCCAGCGCCTTCCCCGAGAGCCTTGGCTGCTTGCCCCGAAGTTGCTGCCCCAATGACCTTGTAACCGGCCGCCTCGAAGCCCTCTCGCACCGCTGACAGCGTGCTCGTCTTGCCCGAGCCGGCAACTCCGACCACCAGGTCCAAGGAATGGGCGGAAGTAAGCAAACCTTTGGCAACTTCGGCCTGTCTCTCGGTGAGACGGAAGCCCCTGGCAAGCTCCACGTGCCGGACAGCGGCTGCTGCGTCCGCAAGGCTGACTGCCGCCCCCGGCCGCTCAGCCAGGACCGAAGCGAGATCCGCGATACGGCGCTCGTCTTGGACGACACAGGCTGCAGCCCAAACAGGCTCCCCGGCACCGGAAATGGGCGGAAGGGCAATCGCATATTCGTGTGTAAGTACCTTGTTGACTGCGCTGTCCAGGACCGAGACGGCCAAGCCGTGCAGATGAGGCGCGACAGCGACGATGGCGTCGGCGCGGGTGAAGGTCTTTTCTGAAGCGAGGCGGCCGTCACGTCCCAGCAGCTCGGCCGCGAGGCCATCGATAACCTCCGTGCTCGGCGGCTGATAGCCAAGGCCCAGCGCGCTCGACCTCCGCAGCCAGCTCCCGTGCCGGGTAGCCTGCGTGGGCCAGCTCCTGCCTCCAGCGCGGCACAAGTTTGTCGACGCGCTCGTGGCTTTTGCGGTCGCGTGTAGCGCGCGCCGCCACCGAGCGGGAGCGGTAGGAGGCGTCGCGCCCGACAGCCGTGTCGATCTGCGCCGAGCGGTTGGCGTGCACTTCCCACGCCTCTTTGGGGATGCCCGAGATGGCCCAACCACCGAGGCGACCCGAGCGCCCAGGGTCCGGCTCGATCCCGTAGCCAAGCTCTACGGCCTTGGCGGCAGCAGCCATGCGGCCGACGGCGGTGGCGGCGTGCAGGTGGTCTCGGAGGAGCCCTGTGTCGAGCGCCTTCCAGCCACCTCTTTCGTCGCCCATACGTACCAAATTTGCGACGAGCACGTGGTCATGGACCTGAGGGTCACCGGATCTCGTCGTCGCATGGCGGGATACCGCCCAGCTAAGGCCTCCTGTAGGCGTACGCAGCTGTGCGCGCCCGCGCCTGCCGCCTTGCTCTTGTACGACACTGTCGAGGTATCCCATCGTGGCGTCACGTTCGGCGTCGAGGATAATATGCATGTCCTCGGCTCGGCCGATAACACCAAGTTCTGCTATCGACTTGTGCGGGCTGACAACCAGCTCCATGCCGGGCCGCATGCAGTGAACGAGGCGCTCGCCCGAGCGCGGGTCGCGCGCACCGCCGGTGCCGAATATGGACCTCCACTCGGCCGGGTCGACTCCGCCCTCGAGGCCCAGCCAGGTAGCGCCGGCACCGCCCCAGGCCATCGGCGTCTCGCCCCGAGATGCGTAGTAATCCTGGGCGTTGCCCACCGGGTCGTCCTCTCGGCCCAGGACCGTCCGCTCGTGGTAGCCGACAGAGTCGGCGCCCATCATTCGCATCCACGCCACCGGGCCGCACCTTCCCCACCTATATAACGAGGTTAATTGCACCTTGACAACCGAAGGTTGCAATCGTGTTCCTAAAGTCCTTTGTCTTTGTACTCGCAGAGCTGAAATCTGTAAAGCAATTTCTTGTGACCGGGCAGTAACGGACAATACCGGATAATTAGTTATGTCCCTCCTGACGTTTTTCGGGCGGCGCGCCCAACTCCTGTGACAAGCAGCCAAGAAGAACAAAGCAGTTCACCGAGCTGGGCGCGCGTAGAGCACGAACATCTCGGTTCCGGGCAGGCTTTGATGGAGCTCAGTTAGTCGGGTGCGGCTCTCATAGGGGAATGGTGGTAATAACGGACAATGACGGTTTCTGTCGGGTAAATCAGGCACGGCCCAAATTGCTCCGGCGCGCTGAGTTGCGGAATGGACGACTTGGCAAGGTGGTTCAGCTCTAGGACGGGAGGGAGACCGCCGCTCGGCGACGGCCAAGGCAAGAGCGGCGCCATTAGCGGGGCCAAGATCACCGGCCGCGAGGGACAAGGCAGGTACGAGAGGTTTTTCAAATTCTCTGTTACCTTTCGTCGTCTCGTGACCCAAAGAGTAGGTGTGGAGGATCCAATGGGCTAGTTGCCAGACCGGTGACAGACTTCGGCAGGCCGGTCGGGCCGGGAAGCCCCGCTCGAACTTTTTTGACATTTCATGTTGCGTTTTCGGTCCTTCATGGACCGGAAAAGGGGGCAGTAGCAGTCCCTAATGGAGGAAGACATGCCTACAACGGTGCCTGAACTGATCGACATAGAGACGCTTGCCCACCTCCTCGGTGACTCGGTGCGCCACGTCCGCCGCCTCGTGGCCGAGCGCCGTGTGCCTTACCTCAAAGTCGGCCACTTTGTTCGCTTCGACCCCGCGGAGATCGTTGAGTGGCTGGACAGTGCGCGCCACCCGGGGCGAGTTGACCGCCAAGGACCGAATCACCGCGCAGCTTCGGCTCGCCGTGCCTGAGGAGCTTCGACTGTTCGATGCCGACATCACGGCGCAACTGCTCTTGCACGAGAGCACGGATGGCACTGAAGCACATAAGGCGCTTCGTCGCGTAGCGGAGACTGCTAGGGAGGTCGCCCAGGCCCGTGCGCGCCTCCGCCGTGCCGTCGTCAAAGCCCGCCAAGCCGGGGTGCAGCTGGCGCCGGATAGGGGAAGCCTCAGGGATCCCGTACCAGAGCCTGCACCGCAGATTTGCGGGATCAGGGAGGTCAGGTCGCCCCTACGGCTAACGATCGCAGGACCGCCTCGGCGAGACTCTGAACGCCTTCGCGACACTGCTAAGCGTTGTCGAAGCGGAGCCGCTCACGGAGCCAGTTGGAGAACCAAGCCTCGTCCACCTCGTGCGCCGCGACGGCCAGCATGGCGGCTTCGGCTTCGTCGACGTCAGGTGGGTCGCGGTCCCAGCGCCCGCCGTTGAGCTCGACGAACATGACCAAGCACGCCCATGCGGCTCGTTTGTTCCCGTCTGGCAGAGGATGGTTCCAGGCAAGGTGGGTGGTGAGGACCGCCGCCTTGTCGATCAGGTCCGGGTAGAAGTCGTCGTCAGCGAAGCTAGCCTGGGGGGCGTGCAGGGCGGAGTCGGCGAGGTCGACCCTTGCCGTCTTCGTCAGGACGGCCGCATCTATGCCGGTGACCTGTTCGGCCAGCCAGAGGTACTCCGCCAGGCTGAGGTAGCGGGTCACCGAGCAAGGCGCTCTAGTAACTCCTTGTCCCGCTCGAGAAGGCGTCGGGCGGTGTCAGTGAAGCCCTGGTCCTCCCGGACCCGCTCGATCTCGGCCGCGAGAGAATTGATGATGAGAGCATTGACGCTCGTCCCGCGGACCCGGGCGACGGCTTCGGCTTGCTCCGCAAGGTCGTCGGGGAGACGAACGGTTGTCTGCTTGGTCATGGTGTCATGATATCGCGATGCGGTCGCCTGGAGACGAGATCGCGCACGCCGGAACGAATCGGCCGCCTCGCCTGCTTCATCGCCTGCCGAAGAATTTCGTGCGCGATCGTGCGCGATGCGCCGGAAAACGGTGGTCACTGGCGGTAGACAGTGGATAACGAATATGCTGTTCAATGGCCTAATTTGAAGCCCCTCGGCAGCTCCGAAACCTGCTTCTGCCTCCCTTGTAATCAGGCGATAGGAGTTCAATTCTCCTCCCGGGCTCGGTATTGAGGCAGGTCAGAGGTGGTAAAACCCTCTTCTTGAGTGAGCCTGTCAACCGCCAACCGAGGGGCTGGCGAGGGTCACCCTCCTCCGGGGGTCGCCGCTCTCACTTGGTGCCCGGAAAGATCTTCTGGCAGGCCTCACTGGCTACCTGGAACGTCGGGCTGCTGGGATCGATGCCCTTGCCTCGCAGGTCAATGACTGGCTCACCCATGGGGCCGGTGCTCGGATCGGGGAAGTTGGGCACCCCGCGGGAGCGCATGCACTGGGAGAACTCGAGTCCCTTGGTATTTTCGGCGGCGCTCTGGGCCGGGGTCATGTCCCCGGCCGGGTTGTACTTCTTACACGCCTGCAGAGCTGTCTGGAAGGTAGGCGAATGGGTGTTGATGCCCGAGGCGGAGATCGCATTGAGGAAGCCGTGGCTGGGGCTGGGATCGGGGAAGTCGGGCACCCCGTGGGAGCGCATGCACTGTGCGAATAACAGCTGCAGCGACTGGCTGCCCTCCTCCGACAAGCCCGGACCGGACGAGCCGGACGGGGCGGCGGTCGTGGTAGTCGAGCCAGACGAGCTGGACGGGCCCGGCGAGGATCCTGGCCGGGCCGTAGTCGTCGAGCCAGACGCCTCCGACGAACCCGCCGCTGACGCCGTGGGCGTGGTCGTCCCACCGGAGCTGGCCACCCCAGGGCTTTTCGGCCCGCCGCCGCAGGCCGCGGCGAGGAGCGCGACCGCGGCCAGCCCCACCATCGGTGGTCCGGCCCGCCGCCTGCGAGCCCGGTGCCAGTTCATGCCGTCGCTGCCGTGGTCCATGGTCCCTCCAGGTGGGCTAAAGCGCTCCATCAGGAGCAAGTTATACAGAGCGGGTGGTTTCGGGAAGGTTTCAGCCGTTCAAGGCGGACTCGCCGGTGGGCGCGCGAGGTCAAGGAGCCGGCGGGTGAACCTTCTTGAAACCCCTTCGGGGGCATGCCGGAGCTTGTGGCCTGGGTGCAGGCGCTCGCCCGGCGGGACCAGCCTGCGTTTTGGTTGCTCGTCTCAAGCCGGGACAGCGAGGTTCGCCTAGGTCGGTGGAGGTACGGAGCCGCTGGGTCAGGGTGCACCAGGGCACCGTCATCGGTGCGCCGAACGCTGGTCTCTCCTGTTCGTAGCGGTGTTGAGAACGCTCGCCAGGTTGCCCACGTCGAGCCCGCCCGTCAGTGGTTGTGCAGCGGGAACTCGCACGCGGCCGCCGCCTGCGTGAATTGCGGCGACTGCTCGTCGACCGTGCCAGGGAACACCAGGATCACGCCGTCAATGTTGCTGATTACGCCGCCGATACCGGCGAGGGCATGGGGTGGGACCGAGGTCATGGGATCGGGGAAGTCGGAGATGCCGTGGCGACGCATGCACTGCGAGACCTTCAGCATCTTCGCCAGCGCCTGTTTGGAGGGGGGCGGGCCAGAGCCGGGACCGGGTGGCATGTACTTTTGGCAGGCCTTCTGAGCGGCTTGGAACTCGGGGCTCTGGTTGATGCCGGCGCTCGTGTGGAAAACGAACCCACCCCCGCTGCTCGGGTCGGGGAAGTCGGTGATGCCGTTGGAGCGCATGCACTCGGCGAACTTGAGTGCCTCCTCCTGCGTGGATGCAGCCGAGGGCAGCGTGGTCACCGCGTCTCCAGCCACAGCGCTCGACGACGTCGTCGAGCCGGCGCCCGCCACTCCTTGGCTGCTGGAGGGCCCTCCCCCAAGAGCTTCCGGCTGGGTCGTCGTTGCGGGCAAAGCCGCCACTCCTTGGCTGTTGGTGGATCCACCCCCGCACGCCGACAGGGCCAACGCCACCGCGGCCCCCACCGCGATGAGCAGGACAGTCCCTCGCGGTCGAGCCGGGCGCTGCCCATGCGCGCTCCGAGGGGCGATAGCAGCTGTGCCAGAGCGTTTGTCGTTGTCCTTCATCTGGTCTCCCCCCCCGTCGAAACGTGTTGAGAGCAGTTCTAGGAAGTAGCAGGTAACACGAGGCCGACAAAAGTTGTTACCTGGCTGTCACCTGCGACCTGGCATCCTTAGGGACCGCACGGCCAAGGTTGGGCCCGCACCAGCCGCCGTGGGCCGTCCACGCGCCACAGGCTGTGGGAGCCATGATCGGGATATGAGAGTGCTGGTAGCCGAAGACGACGAAGTGCTGGCCAAGGCGGTGGCCGTCGGGCTGCGCCGGGAAGGCATGGCCGTCGACATCGCCCTCGACGGTGACGATGCCCTCACCCACCTAGGGGTCAACGACTACGACGTCGTGGTACTGGACCGCGACCTGCCCGGCACCCACGGCGACGACGTCTGCCGGGCCCTGGTCGCAGAGCGGTCGGCGAGCCGGGTGCTGATGCTCACCGCGGCCAGCACGGTCAAAGACCGCGTGGAGGGACTCGGGCTGGGTGCCGACGACTACCTGGCCAAGCCCTTCGAGTTCGCTGAGCTGGTCGCCCGCATCCGAGCAGTAGCTCGACGCCCGGCCACGCCACCAGCCGAACTGGTTTGTCGCGACTTGAGCCTCGATCCGCTCCTGCGAGTCGCGGTGCGAGCTGGGCGACGCCTAGGCCTCAGCCACAAGGAGCTTGCCGTGCTGGAGTACCTGCTCGCCGCAGAGGGAAAGCCGGTCTCCGCCGAGGAGCTGCTCGAACGGGTGTGGGACGAGGCAGCCGACCCGTTCACTAAGACCGTGGCGGTCACCATCGGCCGGCTGCGGCGCAAGCTCGGCGACCCACCGGTGATCGAAACCGTCCGCGAAAGCGGTTACCGCATCGGAGGGCAATGATGCACCTGCCTCACTTCCGGCTCGCACCGAACTCGTGGTGGCGGTGGCCCCGTCGTAGCGCCCGGCTCCGGCTCACCGCTGCCTGCGGGAGCCTTTTTCTACTCTCCGGCGCTGCCCTACTCGCCGCCACCTACGTCCTTTTTGAGCGGGCGACAGAATACAAAGCGCCACATTTGCCGAAGATCCCTGACGCGCCCGCCATCCGGGATCTTCAGCCTCCTCTGGCGCAAGCCCAACAGCAGCTGGCACAGGCCCAGCGTCAGCTGGCTCAAGCTCTGCCTTCGCAGGGAAAGGCTTTGCCTACCCTGCCGCAGGCCCAGCGTCAGGTGGCTCAGGGTCTACCGCAGGCCAAGGCTGTAGCTCCGCTAGCACAGGCCCAGCAGCAGCTGGTACAGGCCTATCATCAGCTGGCGCACTTGCCGAGCGGGTTAGTGCTGTCTCTGCAGCCTCTTGCGCAGGCCCAGCATCAGGTAGCAAAGGCGATGCATCAGGTAGCACAGGCCGTGCCTGCCCTGACGGAAGCCCAGCAACGGCTGGCACAGGCTCAGCTTCAGCTGTCACAGGCCGTGCATCAGGTGGCACAGGCTGGATCCGCCCAAGCCGGACAGCGCGCGGCCGACTTGCACCAGCTCCTAGTCAACTCGGGGATCGCTTTGACGATCGTGGCCATCCTTGCCCTCCTGGCCGGCTGGCTCGTTGCCGGCAGGATCCTGCGACCCATCCGGACCATCACCCGAACGGCCCGAAGGATCTCCTCTACCAGCCTGCACGAGCGCCTGGCCCTCGACGGGCCGGAGGACGAGCTCAAACAGCTCGGCGACACGCTCGACAACCTCTTCGCACGTCTCGAGGCCGCCTTCGAGGCGCAGCGGCGTTTCGTGGCGAACGCCTCCCACGAGCTGCGTACCCCCCTCACCCGAGAACGCACCCTGGTACAAGTCGCCCTGGGCGATCCATCCACCCCGGAGGGGTGGAGATCCACTGCCCAAGAGCTCCTGGCTTCAAACCGGGAGCAAGAGAACCTCCTCGAAGCTCTGCTCACCCTCGCCAGCAGCGAAATCGGGCTCGACCACGGGGAGCGGACCGACCTGGCGGAGATCTGCCAGAGTGTGCTGGCGCGTCCAGGCCTCGACACCGAGCGCCTCAGTTTGCGTGTCGAGACTGCCACGTGCGCAGCGCCGCTCGACGGCGACCCCACACTGATCGAACGTCTCGTCGCCAACCTCGTCGACAACGCCATCGGGCACAACGTTGCCGGCGGCCATATCGAGGTCTGGACCGGCGTGAAGGAGGGCCAGGCCGTACTTTCGGTGACCAACACCGGGCCCGTTGTCCCGCCGAGCGAACTCAACCGGCTGTTCGAGCCCTTCCAACGCCTCGACGGGCGCCGCACGGGCCACAGGAATGGCCACGGCCTCGGCTTGTCCATCGTTCAGGCCATCGCCACCGCCCACGGCGCGGCGATCACTGCTGCTGGGCCGCGAGGCGGTGGGCTCTCGATCGAAGTCACCTTTCCTGCTCCGACCGAGCCCGACGTCGTCGCTGACAACGTGTTGCGGGGATCCGCAGCATCGCGCGAACGACGCCTGTACGCGCCGAGCCGACTGCGGAGGTGAGAACCCGCCGTGCATTTCAGGGCACATCAGACTTCGCCGCCAGCAACGCCTCCGAACGCCCAATATCCTGATTCTGCACAAGGACTTCTTGGTATGGCAGCCGCGACGACATCGCGCGTCGCGCGGCCACCACATCAAAAGGCGCGATTTACCTTGGTTACTGAGGCGCCGCTCGCGGCATACCTCAGGAGATAGTCCCACCTGATGCTGTGAACCCGAAATGCCATCCCGGGATTAAAACGCTCGATAGGCAACAAAAAGTGTCAGTAGAAGGGGGACGAGTGCGGTGACCTCGAACCTCAACTCTCGTTAGGCTCATACCGATGCGGGTAGCTGTCACAGGGTCCAGCGGGTTGATCGGCTCAGCACTGTGCGCGCGGCTCGAAGGGCTCGGCCACGAAGTGACCCGGGTTGTGCGGCACCCTTCGAGCGACGGCAATAGAACGACGGCCTGGGATCCTGACCGGGGGACGATCGACGCGCAGAGCTTCGAAGGCCTCGACGGGGTCGTCCACCTAGCGGGGGCCGGCGTTGCAGATCACCGGTGGACGGCCGCTAGAAAGCAAGTGGTGCTCGAAAGCCGCACGCGAAGCACTGCGCTCCTGAGCAGGACTCTGGCCGGCCTCAAGAACCCGCCGCCCGTCCTCGTGAGCGGCTCCGCTATCGGCTTCTACGGAGACTGCAGCGATGAAACAGTTACGGAGGAACACGGGCCCGGAAGCGACTTCTTGGCCTCGGTGTGCCAACGCTGGGAAGCAGGGGCCGCCCCGGCCTCCGAGGCAGGCATCCGGGTGGCGTTTGCTCGCACCGGGCTCGTCCTGGCCACCAACGGAGGTGCGTTGCCGAAGCTGTTGCGACTGTTCCGCCTAGGCCTGGGCGGACGGTTCGGACGGGGGACGCAGTGGTGGAGCTGGATCACGCTCGATGACGAGGTGGCGGCTCTTGTGTGGCTCCTGGAGCATGGTCACGACGGGCCGGTCAACCTAACGGCCCCAGGCCCGGTGACGAACCGGGAGTTCACCCGGGTCCTTGCGAGTGCCCTGTCACGGCCTGCCTTACTGCCAGTACCGCGCTTCGCGCCCGGCGTGGTCCTGGGGACAGAGCTCGCCAGTTCCCTGCTCTTTACGAGTGCCAGGGTGCGTCCCGCCGTCCTCGAAGCTGAAGGCTTCGTCTTCACGGGGCCACAGCTCGAAGGAGCCTTGCGGCGGTTGCTACCGCCGGACGCGAGGGCCCGCTAAACAGCCTTCTAGTTGCGTTCAGTTCCTACCCGCAGAGGGCGGGGCCCGCCGAGTAAGTCGCAGTGGGGCAGTGGCGACGTTCATTTGTTCAGCGACCCGGTTTTCCACCCGATTCCGCGGTTTCTCGGCGTGGCCCGTGGTTCCTCGGAGTGGGCGGATTGACATTTGGGCTCGTAGCACACCGAGACAGGTCGACCCACGCCGAAGTACGCTAATCACGCCCGGTTAGTCCAAGCCGGTTAGCCCAAGCCGGTTGGCCCAAGCCGGTTAGCCCAAGCCGGTTAGCCCAAGCCGGTTAGCCCAAGCCGGTTAGTCCAAGCCGGTTGGCCCGAGCCGGTTAGCCCAGCCCGCCGGACACGCCCAGTTAGTTTTCCGGGTAGGACTGGACAAGTTCGTGCTCAGCGCCGCTTTCGGGTCGCCCTCGCAACCGCGCCCATCGCCGGGGCCACGCTGAGCCACAGACCGATCGTCACCACCATCGACGTGATATAGCCGAAAGGTCGGATCCCCACGTTGTGCGCCTCCACGCCGGCGAACAACATGAGCACCCAAGCGCTAACGAAGAACGCTGGCCCGGCAAACAGGATCTTGAAGAAGTCTCTCATCGTCCCTACTTTCGGAGAGGAGGTTCAGAGGAACGGGTAACTGGGGTATAGGTCAGCGAGCACCCCTACAGAAGGAGTAAGAAAATGGCTTTGATGATCTTGTTCCTACTTCTGGCGATTGTTCTCCTCGGCCTGTCTTTCACTGTCCATTTCCTGTGGATTGCTGCAGTGGTACTTGGAGTGTTCTGGCTGGCAGGCTTTGCGTTCAGGTTGGGGACTGGCGGTGGCCGTTGGTATTACTGGTAAATTTGCTCGCAGGGGCGCGGCGGCGTCAGGGCGACGTCCGCCGGACCGCAAGTAGAGCAATATCGTCCTCCGGGATGCTTTGCCCAACAAGGCGTTGCATTACCCGGGCACAAAGAACCTCAGGATCGGCCGCCTCGACTGACGCCAACAACCGGCTCAGCCCGGCGGCCAGATCCTCTCCCCGGCGTTCTATGAGACCGTCGGTGTACAAAAGCAGAACTCCCTGATCCGGCAGCGGAAAATCGGTCACGCTACGGCGGAGATCGCTTAACACACCGAGCGGCGGGTCGACTTCGACATTGGCAAATTGGGTTTCTCTGTCCAGGTACGCTAATACCGGCGCCGGATGACCCGCGCAAGACAGCTGAAACTCGTCGAATGGTGGCTTGGACCTGGCGCACACGACCGTCACCATCCACCCGGGCTCGAAGTGTTGAAGCCGGCGGTCCAAAAACTCCAGCACTTCCGCGGGCGACAGGCCCAGCAGGGCGTACGAGCGTAACGCGCTGCTTACACGGCCCATGATGACCGCGCCCCGCAAACCGTGGCCCGCCACGTCGCCCGTCACTAGCCACAGCTCGCCGGTGGGCAACACGAAGGCGTCATACCAATCTCCGCCTACTGCCCGGTCTGTCGGGGCGTAACGAGCGGCGAACTCGAGGCCCGGGCAGAACGGGAGAGCCGTAGGCATCAATCCCCGTTCGAGCAGCTCCGCAGCGGCTCTCTCCGTAGCGAGGGAGTATGACTGGACCGCCCCGGCAACACTGGCTGCGACCACCTCGATGAGATCGCTGTCAGCTGGCCCGAAACGCTTGTCGGTCAGGCTGCCCACGTGCAGGACGCCGATGACCCTGTCATTGCTGAGCAGCGGCGTACCAAGCATTGTGCGTATCCCCTTCTCCTGAAGAAGGGGGTTCACTGTCGTCGACAGGTCGACCTTGTCCAGGACGACAGGATGCTTGAGCTCTGCGACACGCCCGGCAAAGCCCTTTCCTAGAGGGATGCGGGCCCCTGACGGACCTCCTCCTCGATGCCAGAGGCGGCCCGTGCGACAAGCGCAGTCCCCCCTTCTTCCAGGAGAAGGACCGCAGCGGTATCGGCGTCGAAGATCTCCCTCACGCTGTCGGCCAGCTGATGGAGCAGCCGGTGGGTGTCCGCGTCGCCGTGCGCGACCTCGACTGCCGACGACAATTTCCGCAAGCGCTCAAGACCAGATACTTCCGGGCCTCGCATTGCCGGAGCATAGTGGCTAGCCAGGGATCATGGGCCCGGCGACCTGGTTGCTATAAAGCAGCCCTTTGCCGCGCGACCTCGAAACAAGCCACAGCCCCGGCGGCAGCAACGTTGAGCGAGGCCAACGGCCCGGACTGAGGTATCCGGGCAAGCAAGTCACAACGCTGGCGTACCAGGTGGGAGAGACCTCGGCCCTCTGAACCGAGAACGAGGGCCACCGAGCCGTCCAGCAAGGCGGAACGCCAGAGGGCTTCCTTTCCAGTCGGGTCGAGACCGACGGACCAGATCCCGGCCCTGGTGAGCTGCTGGAGGGCTGCGGGGATCCCGGGCACGAGTGAGATCGGGATGTGTTCGACGGCTCCCGCGGCGGCTTTGACCGCTGCCGGGGTCAGGGCCGCCGATCGGTGTTGAGCAACGACAACCCCCCCGACCCCTGCGCAGGCAGCGCTACGCAGCAAGGACCCGAGGTTCCCGGGATCGGTGACACCATCCAGCACCAGGAGGAAATGGGGACGCCCCGGAGCGCTTGGGACGGTGAGGGAGCCCAGAGGGACCGGGACTACCGGGTCGGCCCAGGCGATGACCCCCTGCGGTGCACCTGTCCGCGCGACCTGCATGAGGTCGTCCGCAGTTTTGACCAGGACCTGCACTCCCCGGTCATGAGCGAGCTGGACCAACGGGGCTATCGAGTCGCTCGTGGAGTGAGCGCCCACGACCCAGACCCGGTGGGTAAGGCGCCGCCCCGCAGCGAGGAGCTCATGGACGGCGTGGTGGCCCTCGACCTGCTCCCCGCCGAGCCCGTCCGGGCGGCCACCGTCCTTCATTTCTCCTCTATCAGGGCGACCGCCAAGCAGGCAATACCTTCCTCCCGGCCTACGGCGCCAAGACCTTCTCCCCGTTTGGCCTTCACGGACACGGGGACGCCGATCACCCCCGAAAGCACCCGCTCCATCGCCTCTTTGAACGGGCCAAGCCGGGGAGACTCAGCGATAACAGTGCAATCCACGTTGATGGGGCGCCAGCTCTGAGAGAGCCTTTCGACAACGTTGGCCAGCAACCCGACGCTGTCGGCACCGTCGAGAGATGGGTCGCTGTCGGGGAACAAGGACCCGAGATCGCCGAGCCCGGCGGCACCGAGCAAGGCATCGGCGACGGCATGGCAGACGACATCGCCGTCGCTGTGGCCTCTTAGCCCTTTGGCGTCCAGGCGTACCCCCGCTAGCACCAGAGCTCGGGCCGGGTCGTCGCTGAAAGGATGGATGTCGAAACCCTGCCCGACCCGCAGGCTCACGGCGTACCGGGCCCATCTGGCTCGTCTGGAGCGGGGTTGAGCGACAGCAACATCTCAGCCAACGCGAGGTCAGGGGGAGCTGTGACCTTGATGTTGCTCGGCTCGCCTGCGACACTGACGACCCGCCCCCCCATCGCCTCAACCAAGGCGGCGTCGTCAGTTGCTTCCCCTTGGCCGGCATGCGCTGCACGCAACGACGCAGCTGAGAACGCCTGGGGGGTCTGGACCGCCAACAACCGAGCCCTATCGAGTGTCATGAGCTTCCCATCGTCCTGGCGCTGTTTGATGGTATCGAGCACCGGCACGCAGGGTACGGCCCCGTCGGCGCCCTCTTCGATGGCAGCGATAACCGATGCCCAGGTGCGCTGGCTCGCCAGGGGCCTAACGGCATCATGCACAACAACGACCTTCACGTCGTTCGGGATGACCTGAAGCCCCGCCCGGACAGAGGCCAGCGCGGGTCGGCCCGCCTGCGACAACATGGTCCGCACGTCCCAAGTACTTTCCCACCCAATCAGCCGGCACCACGAGCACCACGCCAGCACAGGCCCGCGCTGCGGCCTCGAGCGACCACTCCACGACCTCGCGCCCGGCCAGCAACATGAACTGCTTGTGAGCCCCGAAACGCGAACCACTGCCGCCCGCGACCACGACGGCCCAGGCGGTCGTCGCGTTCGGATGGTCGGCCTCAGCCGGGCCGTGCGGCACTAGGGCAGTGCTTCGTCGAGCTTCTTTTCAGCCTCGGCCTCGGAGACGCCGATGGCAAACGTGAGCTCAGAAACGAGGATCTGGCGGGCGCGGTTGAGCATTCTTTTCTCGCCTGCGGAAAGGCCCTTGTCCTTATCCCTGTTGGACAGGTTACGGACGACCTCGGCGACCTGGTAGATGTCGCCGGACTTCAACTTTTCGACATGGTTCTTGTAGCGACGCGACCAGTTCGTCGGCATCCGCACGTCCTTTTTTCGAAGGACCGCGAACACCTCCTCGACCTCTTCGTCGTTAATGACTTCCCGTATCCCCACATCTGCGGTGGAGTCGACGGGTACTTTCAATGTCAGGTCGCCGTATGCGAGGCGCAGCACGAGGTACTCCCGCTGCTCGCCGAAGTCGGCGCGAACCTCTCTCCGCTCGACAACGGCGGCCCCGTGGTGGGGATAGACGACCTTGTCGCCAACATCAAATGGCATACGTCTCCCAAGCGTTCCTTAAATGACTTTGCGCTAATCCAGGGTACGACCTTTTCAGGACCTTGGTCCAACTGGACCGCGACCGGCGGGCCCAGCGCGTTGGACGGGCAACGGCTAGCGTTTGGAATGCATGACATGCCTCCCGACACTGACCGGCTCGGAGCTGTTCTCAGCGCTTGACGAAGAGGCGCTCGCCCGGGTCGCCGTCAGGGCGTCGACCGTCCATTTGGACCGCAACGACACGCTGTTCAACGAAGGCGACGAGGCCGAGGACCTTTACGTGGTGCTTACGGGGCGCGTGGCGATCGCAAAGCGCTCTCCCGACGGCCGGGAGTCACTTGTGGCGCTCATGGAGCCAGGTGACCTGTTCGGTGAGATGCCCCTGTTCGACGATGAGCCTCGGTCGGCCTCTGTGAGAGCGCTCGAGCGCTCCGAAGTGGCCCGGGTCCCTTTCGACGTAGTCCGGGCCGAACTGGAAGCTCGCCCCGGACTGCTCTGGGAAGTCGTGGCGATGTTCGCCGCGAGGCTCCGCACGGCCGGAAACGCGCTGGCCGACGCGATGCTGCTCGATGTCGTTGGCCGCACCGCCAAGAGGCTCCTCGAGCTGTCCGGCGACGCCGACGAGTTCGTACTGCCGATAACCCAGGAGGAACTCGCGGGCCTCGTGGGCGCCTCGAGGAGCGCGTCAACAAGTCCATCTCTGCTTTCATCCGCCTCGGCTGGATCGACCAGGCGGACAGGCATTACCGGATCCTGAAGCGGGACCGGCTCGCCCAACGCGCGAGCTGATCCCGGCAGGTCAGCCCAGGCGGTCCAAGATGCTCGTCTCAGCAAGACGAGCAAGGCCCTCTTTCACGAAGTGCGCCCCGGCCACTTCGATACCCTCCACGGTGTCAAGGTCTTCGACGCTCGCCCGCAGTATCTGCTGAAGACCGCCATAACGGTCCACGATGTTACGTACCACCTGCTCGGGCAGGCGTGGGATTTTAGACAAGAGCCGGAACCCGTACGGCCGCAGAGGCCCCTCGAGGTCAGCGCCCCGGTTACCTCCGATCCTCATAACGCTGGCGACCCGGGAGAGGTCGAGCAGGCGCTCGGTCGTCAGTTGGCTGAGCGCGGCCAGGGCATCTCCTACGTCCCAGGCCTGGTCGGCCGGCAGATAGTCGCGGAGGATCTGGCGGCGTTCTTCTTCGACGCCGGCCAGCATCTCTTCGAGCTGGAGCCGCACAAGCCTGCTGTCGGTCCCGAGTTCGGTGCTGTAGCCGTCGACCTCCTCGGCGATGCGGCGGACCATCTCGGTGCGCTGCAAGACGGTAATGACATCCCTGAGGGTCACCATGTCCTCGACTTCGAGCGCCGAAAGGGCATTCGTTACGACGTCCAGACGGTCCCGGTAACCCTCGAGGGTCTCGAGCGCCTGGTTGGCCCTCGCAAGAAGGCGCTCCACGGGCACCAGCGGGCGCTGCTGTTCACCCCTGTAAACCGAAATGACCGACCTGTCTTCGGACACGGTGATGACGGTTACGTCCAGAGAACGTGCCACCCGTTCGGCAGTGCGGTGGCGCGTCCCTGTTTCGGAAGTGGCTATCGCCGGGTTGGGCACCAGGTGGACATTGGCCCGGGCGATCCGGCTCGAGTCATACGCCAGGATGATCGCCCCGTCCATCTTCGCGAGCTCGGAGAGCCTCTGAGGGCTGAACTCGGCATCGAGCAGGAACCCCCCCGAGCAGATCGACAGGATCTCAGGGCCGTCCCCAACCAAGATGAGAGCTCCCATGTTGGCCTGCAGGATGCGGTCCAGCCCTTCGCGCAGCGGCCGGCCTGGGGCAATTGATCCCAGCGCCTCGATCATCGCTGCGCTCAGCCTCTCCGGCACCGGCTGATGCTAACCCATCATGAGCCGCGTGCGCCGAAAGCTACCGAGAGGGCCTCGCCCAACGTGGCGGCTGGCAGCTCGCGCAGCGGTCCGCGGGGTGCGGCCCTGGTTTGGTGCTGGTCAGGCCGGCTCTTGGGCGGCGCGGGCACAAGCGCGCGGTGAAAACCTAGACGTCCAGCCTCGGCCAACCTCTTGGCCATGCCGCTGACCCTGCGCACCTCTCCCCCAAGGCCTACCTCCCCGATCGCCACCATGTCCGGGCCGACCGGCGTACCGGAAACCGACGACGCGAGCGCCAGGCACACCGCAAGATCAGCGGCAGGCTCGCAGCCGCGTGCACCTCCCGTCACCGAGACGTAAACGTCGCAGTCGCCGACCGGGACCCCCGCACGCTTATCGAGCACGGCAACCAGAAAGCCGACGCGGCCGGGATCGAGGCCCGTTACAAAGCGGCGCGGTACTGGAGATGACCTCCCGACCAGAGCCTGGACTTCGACCAGGAGGGGTCTGTAGCCCTCCATCGGTACGGTCACTGCCGAGCCCGGGGCCCCCACGAGACGGTCACCGAGGAACAGGCTGCTCGGGTCGGGGACCCCGGTCAGCCCCGCCTCTCCCATCTCGAACAGGCCAGTCTCTCCTGTCGGCCCGAAACGGTGTTTCACAGCCCGCACGGCACGCAGCGACAGGTAGCGGTCGCCCTCGAAGCTGAGTACCGTGTCCACCAGGTGCTCCAGCGCTCGGGGACCGGCGAGCGCCCCGTCCTTTGTGACGTGGCCGACCAGCACCAGCGCCGTGCCTACGCCCTTGGCGAGGGCCACAAGGCTGTTAGCGCACGCCGCCACCTGCGCCAGCGAACCTGCCGGGGCCCGATCTCGGGGTCGCTGATCGCCTGGATGGAGTCAACGACCACAACATCTGGTGCAAGGTTGGCGACGGCCTGCTCGATCGCCGGCAACTTGGTCGCTTCGACGACGAAGACGCCCGGCACCTCTGCACCCAGGCGTCCGGCCCGCCGGCGAACCTGATGTGCCGCCTCCTCTGCAGCGACCAGCAGGCAACGCCTGCCCGACGAAGCCATCGATGCCAGCACCTGCAGCAGCAGGGTCGACTTGCCGGTACCGGGCTCGCCCCCGAGGAGCGTGGCCGACCCTGGGAGCAAGCCTCCGGCGAGCACCCTGTCAAGCTCCCCGATCCCCGTCGGCATTGGCTTGTACGAGCTCAGGTCCACCTCACCCAGCGGTATTGGCACAGGCCCTTCCCCTTCGGGCTTATGGGTGACAACCAACTCCTCTTGGAGCGAGTTCCACTCGCTGCAAGCCGGGCACCTGCCCGACCACCGAGCTGCAGTGCCGCCGCAGGCCTTGCACCGGTGGACCGTCCGCACCTTGCTCATAGCCCCGGCAACCTATCGCCTGCGAGTGACCAGAACCCTCCTTTTCATGCGACCGGGTCGGCGGCGGCGCCTACGCCCACGCCACAGGAGGTAAGACGCGGTGAACAGCACCACGAGCGCTCCTGCGCCAATGGCCGCAGCGAGGGCGCGGATAAGCGGGATGTTCTCGGTCTTGCTCGACGCGAAAACGGTGGTCGCCTTGCCCAGCACGGGGGACCAGACCAGGTCGCTCCCGCCGGCGTGCCCGCTGGCGTCTGATGAGGTCACGGTCCCGGGGAGCAGGACTTCGAAACCGAACGTCAGCTCGTCGCCGGGGTGCGCCCCGACGAGGCGGTGCACCTCAGCCGGGGACAGGCCGAGCGGGTAGCCGACGGTTGCGGCCAGGCGAGGGTCATTGAAGCATGACAGCCAGCAGCGAAGGTCGACCATCCCCGAAGCTAGGTAGTGGTCCTGGAGCAAGCCGGGGAGCTCGGTGACGGTCAGCCGGAAGGGCCGGCTGCTCTCGGGCCCATTGCCTGCGACATCGGCCACCAGTGCCGGCACCTGGGAGAGGTTGGAGAAGGTGTGGCTAGCGCTGACCACGGTGCTGCCCTCGGGGCCGGGCTTCGGCCCCTCGACAACCCAACCGGCTGCCCGGAGGTCAGCGACGGGTAGGCCAGCCTTCAGATCCTCGAGCTGGGCCGCGGTGGCCGCAGGAAAACTCACGACGAGAGCAACCGACCCGCTCCCGGACCGCCCGACGCTAACCCGGAGGTTTACGGTGGCCCCGCAACCGCTCATCAGCACGGCGACTGCGAGTGCCAATGCGGCAAAGGACAATGACGTCCTTTGCCGCAGGCTCAAATTGCCGCCTCGGCGGCCGTTCAGTGGCAGGGCACCTCGGCGGTCGCTTAGTCGCTGCTGCCGGCGCCGGCCAGCTCGACCGGCGGCGGTTCGAATTGCTCCATTGCCTTGAACGTGATCTCGCCGTTTTCGACATCGGCGATGATCGTGTCGCCGGCGCGGAATTCTTTCCAGAGGATCTTCTCCGACAGAGGATCTTCCACCATCCGCTGCAAGGCCCTGCGCAGGGGCCGGGCGCCCATCGTGGCGTCATAGCCCTTTTCGACAACGAGGTACTTGGCGGCCCTGGTCAGCTCGATGCTCAAACCCTGCGTCTCGAGCTGTTCGCGGACCCGGCGGATCATAAGGTCGATAATTTCCGTGACCTCGTCCTTGGTGAGCTCGTGGAACACGATGATGTCGTCGATCCTGTTGAGGAACTCAGGGCGGAAGTGCTGCTTGAGCGCCTCGTTGACCTTGACCTTCATCCTCTCGTGTGTCACAGCCTCGTCTGTTTTGGCGAAGCCCACTGAGGCCTTGCGCAGCTCGGCCGTGCCGAGGTTGGAGGTCATGATGATCACGGTGTTCTTGAAGTCGACCGTGCGGCCCTGGGCGTCGGTCAGGCGGCCGTCCTCGAGGATTTGGAGGAGTGCGTTGAAGACATCGGGGTGTGCCTTTTCGATCTCGTCGAAAAGTACCACCGAGAATGGCTTGCGCCTGACCGCCTCGGTTAGTTGGCCACCCTCTTCGTAGCCTACGTAGCCAGGAGGAGATCCGACGAGGCGGCTCACCGTGTGCTTCTCCATGTACTCGGACATGTCGAGCTGGACCAAGGAGCTTTCGTCGCCGAACAGGAACTCGGCCAAAGCCTTGGCAGTCTCGGTCTTGCCGACCCCGGACGGCCCGAGGAAAATGAACGAACCGCTGGGCCGCTTGGGATTCTTCAAGCCCGCCCTGGTGCGCCTTATCGCCTGGGACACTGCCTTCAAGGCGTCGTTCTGGCCGATGATCCGCCTATGCAGCTCCTCTTCCATCCGAAGGAGCTTGGAAGTCTCTTCTTCTGTCAACTTGTAGACGGGGATCCCGGTCCAGTTGGCCAGAACTTCGGCGATCACCTCTTCGTCGACGACGTCGAACAGGTCGACGCCCTCGGCACGCCACTCCTGCTCCTTGGCAGCCTTGCGCTGGAGGAGCTCCTCTTCCTTCTCGCGCAGTTTCTTGGCCTGCTCGAAGTTCTGCTTCTCGATCGCCAGCTCCTTGTCTTTGCGAGCCTTGGCGATCTCTTCTTCGATGACCTTGTAGTCGGGAGGTGTGGACATGCGCCGGATACGCAAACGGCTCCCGGCCTCGTCGATGAGGTCGATCGCCTTGTCCGGCAGGTAGCGGTCGGCAATGTAGCGGTCCGCAAGGTTGGCGGCCGTGACCACTGCCTGGTCCGTGATCGTCACACCGTGGTGCGCCTCGTAACGGTCCCGAAGGCCCTTCAGGATCTCGATGGTGTGGGCGAGCGATGGCTCTTCGACCTTGATCGGCTGGAAGCGGCGCTCCAGGGCCGCGTCCTTCTCGAGATGCTTGCGGTACTCGTCGAGAGTGGTCGCACCGATCGTCTGGAGCTCCCCGCGGGCGAGCATGGGCTTGAGGATCGAAGCGGCATCGATCGCGCCTTCGGCTGCTCCCGCACCTACCAGAGTGTGCAGCTCGTCGATGAACAGGATGATGTCGCCGCGGGTGCGGATCTCCTTCAGCACCTTCTTTAGGCGCTCCTCGAAGTCGCCGCGGTACCGGGACCCTGCCACGAGCGCACCCAGGTCAAGGGTGTAGAGCTGCTTGCCGCGCAGCGTCTCGGGCACGTCGCCGGACACGATGCGCTGCGATAGGCCCTCGACGATGGCCGTTTTACCGACCCCGGGCTCGCCGATCAGCACAGGGTTGTTCTTCGTACGCCGCGACAGGACCTGCATGACCCGCTCGATCTCGCGTTCGCGGCCGATCACCGGGTCGAGCTTGCGTTCCCTTGCAAGCTGCGTGAGGTTGCGGCCGAACTGGTCAAGGACGGGGCTACCCGCCGGGACATCGGCAGCGCTGGGCGCGGCGCCCGCGGTCGCTTTCTCCGGCCCCGCGGCCTGGTAACCAGAGAGCAGCTGGATAACTTGCTGGCGGACTCGCGACAGGTCTGCACCCAGGCTAACCAGCACCTGCGCAGCCACGCCTTCACCCTCGCGAACCAAACCGAGCAACATGTGCTCGGTGCCGATGTAGTTGTGGCCCAACTGCAGAGCTTCCCGCAGGGAAAGCTCCAGGACCTTCTTGGCACGTGGGGTGAACGGCGGAGACCCGGTTGTGGAAGTCCCGGCCGGCCCGATCGTCTCCTCCACCTTTTCACGTACGGCTTCCAAACTGATCCCCAAAGATTCCAGCGCCTTCGCTGCCACACCCTCACCCTCATGGATGAGGCCGAGCAAAATGTGCTCGGTCCCGATGAAGTTGTGGTTCAGTAGACGCGCTTCTTCCTGGGCCAACACCAATACTCTTCGGGCTCGGTCCGTAAAGCGCTCAAACAACGCTGCCAGCCTCCTCAGCAGATCCGGAGCTCCGCACCTGGAGCGAGCCGGCACCTGCATCGGTGCTCGCTACCCAGCTCCTCGTGCAAGTCATCCATTCCCTTTCTTTCGGGCCCTTGCGCCCTCCAGTGTACCTACACCCTCAACGGTCTGGGCGAGCACGCCTGACCTCGGGACCGTGGTCCCTCCCGGTCGGTTCGTACTTGACCCCGACATTGACATATCGTCTAGTGATGAACGTCTGGGAGCTCCTCGACCTTCCCGGCCTCGATGAAAGCCTCGCCCGGGTGGAGTCGGAGCTGCAAAAGGCGGTGGCGTCCCCCGAGCCGTTGCTGAGCGAAGTCGCGGCGTACCTCGTGAACGCTGGCGGGAAACGTCTCCGGCCTGCACTTTTATTGGCCGCGGCAGCTTCGACCGGGTCGGGATCCGGGGACAACGTCGTGCAGGGCGCCGTCTCGGTGGAGCTGGTCCACATGGGTTCGCTGTACCACGACGACGTGATCGACGAAGCCGGCTCACGCAGGGGAGTCCAGAGCGCCAATGCTCGTTGGGGAAACCTGGTTGCGATCCTGGCCGGAGACTTCCTACTGGCACGGGCGTCGGAGATCGCGGCTGGGCTCGGCACTGAGGTCGTGACCGTGCTCGCAAGCACAATCGCCCGCCTCTGCCAGGGCGAGATGACCCAGCTCCAATACGCGTACTCCACCGCCCGCCCCGAGCCCGCTTACCTCGATGCCATATCCTGCAAGACCGCCTCCCTGCTGTCAGCCTCGACCCGCATCGGAGGGCTGGTCGCAGGGGCTTCCCGGTCCGAAGTCGAGTCCCTCACTCGTTTCGGTCACGCGTTCGGCATGGCGTTCCAGATCTGGGACGATGTGCGCGACCTGGTCTGCACCGAAGCCGAACTGGGTAAGCCGGCCGGTCATGACATGCTCGAAGGCACCTACACGCTGCCGGTGATCCGAGCCCTTGCCGACCCCGAAACCGGCCCAGAGCTATCGGCTCTCCTGGGAGGGCCGCTCGACGAGCCCGAGGTGGAAAAGGCGAGGGACATGATCCTTGCCACAGACGCCGTCCGCGGTTCGATCTCGGAGGGCCGACGGTGGGCCGACCTCGCGGCGACGGCGTTGCAGACAATGGCGCCGCCGTCCAGGCCTCCCGCGTCAGCTGCCGCCAATGGGGCCCATGACGATGTCGCCGCTGTCCGCGAGACGCTGTCAGGCCTCGCCCACCGCCTTCTCGACGACCTGGCGGTGCGCGCAAGCTAACGCCGCTTCAGCTAGCTGGGCTCGGGCCGCAGGGTGGGGAACGCGATCACGTCTCGTATCGACTCTGCCCCGGTGAGCAGCATTACGAGACGGTCGATGCCGATACCGAGCCCACCGGTCGGTGGTAGCCCGTACTCGAGCGCGCGCAGATAGTCCTCGTCGACCGGCATGGCCTCGTCGTCACCAGCGGCGCGAGCTTTAGCCTGCGCCTCGAAATTCTCTCGTTGTACACCCGGGTCCGTAAGCTCGGAGAAAGCATTGCCCAGTTCGCGCCCCGCAACGACGGGTTCGAAACGCTCCACCAGGCCCGGGGAACTGCGATGGTCCCGCGCAAGCGGCGAGACTTCTTTTGGGTAGTCCATTACGAAGACCGGGCCCCACAAGTTGGGCTCAGTCGTCTTTTCGTAAATTTCAAGGATTATCTTGCCGGGCCCCCAAGACGGGAGAAGGGGCACCCCGAGGGCGCCCGCGTGGCGCCGGAGCTCCTCCAAGGGCATCTCCAGGCTGAGTTCTTGGCCTGAATGTTCCGCGACTAGCTCGAGAAGCGTCACCCGCCTCCATGGCGGTGAAAGGTCCAAGTTTTTGGCCGCATAATCGACCTGGGTGCTCCCGGTCACCTCCCGGGCCACATCGGCCACCATCTGTTCGGTCAGCTCCATCATGTCGTTGTAGTCGGCGTAAGCCTGGTACAGCTCGAGCATCGTGAACTCCGGGTTGTGACGCGGGGAAAGGCCCTCGTTGCGGAACACCCGCCCTATTTCGAAGACTTTTTCCATCCCGCCCACCACTAAGCGCTTCAGGTGCAACTCGAGCGCGATGCGCAGGTACAGATCCATGTCGAGGGCATTGTGGTGCGTGACAAACGGTTTCGCCGTAGCACCTCCGGGGAGCGTGTGGAAAACAGGCGTTTCGACCTCGACAAAACCCTTCGACTCGAGGAAGCGGCGTACCACCGAGATGGCCCGGCTGCGGGCCAACAAGATCTCGCGGCTTCGTTCGTTGGCCCACATGTCGGCGTAGCGCTGGCGGTACCGGGTATCGACGTCTGTTATCCCACGGAATTTGTCACCAAAAGAGCGTCGCGCTTCTGCAAGCAGCACCCATTCGCTCAATCGCAGCGAGAGCTCCCCCGTCTTTGTGCGGACGACCTCGCCGGTAGCCCCAACCCAGTCCCCCAGGGAAAGCTTGTTGAGCTCGCCGAACCGGGCTGTCCATTGCGCGCCTGCGAACAATTGCAACGAACCGGTCCAATCGGTGAGCGTGAGGAAGGTCAGCTTGCCCATCTCACGCCGAAGCATGATGCGCCCGGCGACCGTGGCGATGTGCCCGGATCCTTCACTGGGGCCTAGGTTCGCAAAGCGGTCCTGAAGTTCCGCTGGAGAGGTCGTGACCTCAAAACGGTATGGGAAGTCCTCAGCCATCGGAGCGGTTCCGGTGATAGATCGTGCGCAGGCCGTACAGGGTCAGCCAGGGCTCGTAGTAGTCGATGCCTTTCGTTGCCGGCACGATGATCGGCGCTAGCCCCCCCGTTGCCACCACGGTGGCTTGGCCCACCTCGTCCTTCAGCTTCGCGCAGACCCCTTCGACCAGGGAGGCAAAACCATAGAAGATCCCGGACTGAAGCTGTTCCACAGTACTTTTGCCCAAAATGGTCCGCGGCGGTGCCATGTCCACACGTGACAGCAGCGCGGCCCGTGCGGTCAGGGCATTAAACGAGAGCTCCACCCCCGGGAAAAGGACCCCACCCAGGTACTCGCCCTTGGCGGACACAACCTCGAAGTTGGTCGCCGTGCCGAAATCGACAACGATGGTCGGCCCCCCGTAGCGTTCGAAGGCGGCTACAGCATCGGCGATCCGGTCTGCTCCTACCTCCTTCGGGTTGTCGACGAGTACAGGCATTCCGGTGCGCACGCCGGGCTCGACGAACACAGAAGGCACCTTCAGCCGCCGGCTCAACATATCGCGCAGCGCCGTCTGGAGCGGGGGCACGACACAGGCGATCACCGCCCCTGTGACCGTCGAGAAATCGAGGCCGTCGAGGGCAAGTAACTGAGCCAGTTGTAACGCGAACTCGTCGGCGGTGTAGACGGGGTGAGTCGCGACGCGCCATTGATGGACCAGCTCGCCCGTACCCACCGAGCCATTATCGTCGAAGAGCCCGACGACGATCTGGGTATTGCCGACGTCGATGGCCATAAGCACAGCTCAACCCTCCCCCACATTGGCTGCCGCGTTGTCGATCAACCGCACCTTACCGATGCGGCCGGCGATCAACAGGCGGATCTCTCCTGAGATGGCGGGGGGAACTGCCAGCGACAACGGGTCTGCTACCTCGGCATACTCAACCTGGAACAGCTTTTCTCGGCGGGCCACCTCCACCATCGCGGCGCGAACATCGGCGACGTTCGTCACGCCTTGCTCCTCCACGGCGCGTCTTCCTGCAAGCAGGGACCAATAAAGGACGGGCGCGGCATCACGCTCGATAGGGGTGAGATATTCGTTACGGCTCGACAAGGCAAGGCCGTCTGGTTGTCGCACTGTCGAACAGGGCACCACCACCACAGGCGACGACAGGTCGGCGACCAGACGGCGGACAATTACGAGCTGCTGGTAGTCCTTTTCGCCGAAGTAGGCGTAGCAAGGGCCCGAAAGCCCGAAAAGTTTCGTCACGATCGTTGCGACGCCGTCGAAATGACCCGGGCGATGGTGCCCCTCGAGGATGTCGCCCAAATGCTTTACACAGACCGTAACCAGAGGTTCTTCGGGGAACATCGCGTCGATTTGAGGAGCCAGGACGATATCGGCACCTGCCTCCTCAGCTTGGGCATAATCGTTGTCAAGGTCTCTGGGGTACGACTCAAGGTCCTCGTTGGGCCCGAACTGGAGCGGGTTCACGAAGATGCTGACCGCGACCACGTCGCACTCCGCGGCGGCGCGGCGGATGTTGGAGCGATGGCCCCCATGCAGCGCTCCCATTGTGGGGTGGAAACCGACGCGCTTGCCCGAGCGGCGCGCCTCGTCCAAAAAGTTTCGCAGTTCCTCAGGATTGTGGGTGATGATCATTTGCTGCTCAGATCGTACCGGCGAGCGAGACGCCCGCTCTCATGGTGGCCGTGACGCGGTCACCTACAAGTGCGGGCGCCAGGTCCGCAAGCGGTACCAACACGAAACCACGCTCCCACATCCTCGGGTGTGGGACCTTCAGATCGGGCTGGTCAACGGTCAGGTCGCCCACGAGGAGCACGTCGACGTCGAGTGTGCGCGGCCCCCAATGCACGTCCCGGGCCCGCCCGGCGGCAGCCTCGGCCTTTTGGCCGGCCTCGAGCAGCTGGCGCGCCGACGCGCTGGACCAAAGCTCGGCAACCAAGTTGAGGTACCGGTCCTGCCCGGGAGGGCCGCCCACCGGCTCGGTCTCATAGACCGGGGATACCGCGACGACATCGGGCAGGTATGTCAGGCCCGTTCTTAAGTAAGTCAAACGGTCGCCGAGGTTGGAGCCAAGCCCGACAAAGGCCTTGCGCTTCAGGGCCTGCAAATCCGCACCGCCGCCGAAGCGAGGGCGACCGGCACCGGCGGCCTGAGCTTGCGGACCGTGACGACGACGCCGATGGCGCGCTCGCCGGCGACCGCAAGAGCACGGCTCGCGACTACCTCAGCGAGGTGCTCCAGGAGCGTCGCATGGTCGCCCTCGATGACAGCCCTGACCGCTTCGCAAAGCTCGCCGTAATCCACCGTGGCCTCGAGCGCATCGCTACGACCAGCTTCTCGGAGGTCCGCGATGAGCTCGAGGTCCACCTCAAAGGGCTGCGGGTGCACGGCTTCCTCGGGAAGGGCCCCATGGGTACCGACGAACCTCAGGCCACGCAGCTCTATGCTGTCCCGCCAGGCCCCGGGGCGGGCCCCGTGCCGAGGGATGTCAACGGCGCCGGCTCAGCGAGGTCCCTCGGCTCAGGCACCAGCTGTGCGGGCTACCGGCCCGGGCTTTGGGAACGCCGGGACCATCGCCACGAGCTCGCGTCCCTCTGGCCCATCTGCCGGCCAAAAAGCCGCTCGACAATGGCAACGGCTTGCGCGCCCTGGTCGATGAGGCCGCACCAGTGCAAGTAGCCGGCCACAACGCCCATCAGGGTGTCACCGACTTCCTCCTGGTGCACGACCACGCGCTCGGTCATCCCGAAGCCAGGCGCGCAATTGCTCATAGAGCTCCGGCAGGACCAAAACAGGGTCGTCGTTCTTTGCAAACGGTATGTGAGACCAGGCAAGGTTCTCTTCGTCATACGCATGGAGATTGTGGGGCGACGCCAGAAGCGACACCACGCGGGTGAAGCCTTGGCACTTTATCCAGAGGATCTCTTCCCGCCTGCGCACTTTCCGGTGGTTTCGCGCATAGCCACCGGGCCGCTCGCAAACAGCAAGCTTGTCCTTTATCACCCAGGTGAAGAACCGAGGTTTAACGCCGGCGGCCCACTTGCCTCTCAGGTTGGCGGAGGCGGTCATTTGACGCCGACGAGCTTGGCCGCGTCGACCGTCGCTTTCACATCGTGGGCGCGGACCATGGCGACGCCGTTGAGCAGTGACCAGACCGCTCCTGAAAGGGATCCCTCCAGGCGGTCCTCGCCGGGAGCTGGCTGAACGTCGTCCCGGGATGCGACGGCCCCGGTGAAACGCTTGCGCGAAAGCCCGACCGCAACAGGCCACCCCGTCGCGACGAACTCGTCCAAGTGGGCCAGGAGCTGCAGGTTGTGGGCGGTCGTCTTAGCGAAGCCGATACCTGGGTCCACCCAAATTTCACCGACGCCGTCTTCGTTGGCTTTCTCCGCCCGCTCGACAAGGAACGCCTTGACCTCCCCGACAACGTCGTCGTAGCTGGCAAACGAGGTCATATTGGACGGCTCACCGCGCATGTGCATCACGACCCAGCCTGCCCCGGCCTCCGCCGCCACCGCCCACAAAGATGCAGATACGTCGTTGAGGATACTCGCCCCCGCGTCGAGCGCCGCTTCGGCTACGGCACGTTTGCGGGTATCGACAGAGATCCGGGCGCGCCCCGCCAACCGCCGGCCCAACTCGCGCACGACCGGTACGACGCGTCGCAGTTCCTCGCTTTCGGCCACTTCCGACGCGCCGGGCCTGGTGGACTCTCCCCCGACGTCAATTACCTCGGCGCCCTCTTCGGCCATTGCGCAGCCGCGCCCAACGGCAGCTTCCTCGTCCACCCAGAGGCCACCGTCATAGAACGAGTCCGGGGTTACATTGAGCACGCCCATCACTAGCGCCATCGCAGTGCGTCAGCTTATAGGTCTCCAGGTCGGGCCCAGGGTCAGACCTTGGACGTTCCCCGGGATCCGGCCCCTCAAGGGGGGCCAAATCGGGGACGACACAGCTGAGGTGACCGCTAGGACCGGGGCCTGGACCGGGGCCTCCTGCACAGCCGTGGCAACCCGACCCGGGCCAACCCGATGGTGGGGGGACCGAACGGGGCAGCGCCGCGCCCTGGGATCCGCTGGCGCCCCCCGCAGCACCAGTTGCAAAACGACCACTAGACCTGGCTGAGAGCTCAGCGCTACCTCAGGCGGGGAGCTGGGGAACCCCAGCTTGGCAGGAGCGCCAGCGATGGATCCCCTGGCTCCGGCTATGGGCGCTGGTCAAGATGGCCAGCTTCACCTATTCGACCTGGTGGGCCCTGGGGTATCTGCACGAAAAACTCGGGACGCAGATCTGCGCCTACGGTGCCATGTGCCTGTACGCCGCGGTCCGCTCACGCTGGAGCGGGCGTCGCTTCCGCCTCTTCGGCCCCGGCATGTCGATCGAGCCGGAGTTCTATGAGGAGCTCGGTCGCTGGTTCTATCGGGCGGGCGTTGTCCTCGTCCTCTGCGGTGGGGCGGTTTTCTTGGCACAGGGCGTCCTCGGGACGAGCACGACCGCCAAGGACCATCACCACCAACGGCCGGCACCAGCGGCGCCGGCTGCCGGCACCAACGGCTCACCGGCGCAGCTGGGTCAACTTATATACGGTCACGGAGGAAAAAATGGATTGGCTGCCGAGGGCAGCCGTTTGGCCGCCGCGAGCCCTTGAGCGCCCAGATTTAGCGCCTGATGAGCCCGAGCACTTCGGCCCGCGCGGCTGCACTCGTCAGGAAGTGCCCTCGCACAGCGGAGGTTAGGGTAACTGCGCCGGGTTTTTTGACACCCCGCATCGACATGCACAGGTGCTCGGCCTCGACAACCACGAACACCCCCTCGCGCCGAGCACGCGCACCAGGGTGTCAGCCACCTGGGAAGTCAACCTCTCCTGCACCTGGGGCCGCTTGGCGTAACCCTCCACGAGGCGGACGAGCTTGGAAAGCCCTGTGACGCGACCGTCTTCGTTCGGTATGTAAGCGACGTGAGCCTTCCCAGACCATGGCAAGAGATGGTGTTCGCAAACGCTGTAGATCGCGATGTCCCGTACAAGCACAAGTTCGTCGTGGTCTACCTCGAAGGTGGGGACGAGGTGCTGGCCAGGGTCTTCATCGAGACCGGAGAAAATCTCGGCGTACATGCGCGCCACACGGGCCGGTGTTGCGCGGAGCCCTTCGCGTTCGGGGTCCTCACCGACCGCCGCGAGGATCTCCCTTACGGCCGCTTCGATCCTCTCAAGATCCACAGCTATGGAAGCTGGCCGTTGTAGCGCCGAATACACGGCAGGTTCCGGTAGCGCTCGGCAACGTCGAGCCCGTAACCGACTACGAAGTCCCTCGGGATGTGGAACCCGATATAGGAAAGCTCGGGCGCAGTAACTTCGGTGTCTTTGACGAGCAACGCGCAAACCGCAAGGCTCGCAGGTTGCCGGGCAGCAAGGTTGCGCAGGAGAAAAGCAAGGGTCAGCCCCGAGTCGACAATGTCCTCCACGACCAGAACGTGACGGCCGGCAAGGTCCGTGTCGAGATCCTTCACGATCCGCACGACGCCGCTCGTGCGGGTGCTGCTCCCGTAAGAGGCGACGGCCATGAAGTCGAACTCGACGGGTAGGGCGATCGCCCGCGAGAGGTCGCTCATGAAGACGAACGCTCCCTTCAGCACCCCCACCAGCAACGGGGGCCGGCCCGCGTAGTCCGCTGTTATGCGCGCACCGAGCTCCCTGATCTTGTCTCGGATTTCCTCCTCCGCGACGATCACCTCGCCGAGGTCGGGGTCCTCCCTGGCAAGGCGCTCACCCGGGATGTCTGCAACTTGGGGGACACCCGAAGCCGACGTAACGTCAGGGCTTGGGGAGCTCACGGGTGCCATGGACCAGTCAACCTTATACTGCCATTACCGCCGATGCGACCCGTCAAGTCTCAGGCGACCGGCGGACCGGCTGAGCCGTCTCCCGCCTGAGAGCTCGCAGGCGACGGCCCGACCAGTCACCACCGCCCAGGCTCGCTCGAGGTCTTCGTAGGACGGGGGGTGGCGTTCCGGGCCTTCGTCTTCACGGAGCCAAGTGCGCAGCGCTCTGTTGGCCAGCGGCCGCGGCGCCGCCGCAGAGGGCACGGGTGTCCGTCGGGTCGAGATCACGCGCCAGGAAATCAAGCAACTCCGCATCCTCGGCCAGCAGTGCCGCGGTCCGGGCGAGCAATGGGACGGGGTCGCGCCCTGCGACATCGGCCAACAACGGCAAGACCTCGTGGCGGGCCCGGTTGCGACGAAAACGCGCCTCCGCGTTGGAAGGGTCGATGACCGTGCGGAGGCCCAAAGCTGTGACCAAAGCGACGGTCTCGGACCGCCGCAAGGCCAATATGGGCCGCCGCACCTTCCGGAGGCCGCTGGCGGTGGCGCGCATGCCCCGCAGGCCGTCTAGACCAGCTCCCCGCATCAGGTTGAGAAGGAGAGTCTCAGCCTGGTCGTCGGCGGTGTGGCCGACCATGGTGCCCTCTGGCAAAACCTCGTAGCGCGCTGGCGCGCGCGCGTGCCTCGAGGTCTGGCCCCGGCTCGACCCGAACAGATAGTGCTTCGAAGTTCGCACCAAGCGCATTGGCCGCAGCTTCGACTATGGCCGCTTCTTCCGGGCCGCCTGGGCGCAGGCCATGGTCGACGTGCACAGCGTGGGCGGAGCCACCCGCAGCCACTGCCAGGGCGAGCATCGCTAGAGAGTCGGCTCCGCCCGAAACGGCGCATACGACCGGCTCTCCTTCCCGCGGGAACGAACAACGCCCGAGCAGGCCCTCGACTCCGGCGGGCCAACACACGCTAGGGGAGCTCATCTGGTCTTTGATTCCAGGACCGCAGCAACCGGCTCAGTGGGGCGTCGCAGGGGGGCCACCGCTCCGCAGATCTCGTTCACGCGCAGCATCGGCTGCTCTGAGGGCCTGGACCAAGGCCGGGCCGGTCTGAAAATCCAGCTTGCTTGCCATCCGGCGCAGACGGGCATATAGGTAACTGCGGCTGACCTGGAGCCGAGCTCGTGCCTCGGTCAAGCTGTCGCAGGAGATCACCATTTCGAGTATTTCCTGGTCCCGGCGCGTCAGGATTTCCGGGCTCAACCACGTTGGCCAGTTGCCACGCAGGCTCTGGGGGCCGTTCGTAAGCACGCCGCTCACCGGCTCGAGCCGGCTCATCTTGGGTCGCGCCCCGGAGCTCTTGAGGCCCGGTACCGCGCTCCAGCCGAGCCAGATGGGCCAGCGCTGCGTTCTGCGCGGCGCGGCGCTGCTCCGGTTCCGGGCCGCCCGCAACAGCGTCGGCAACCGCTTGGCGCAGGTCGCTGATGGCAAAAGGTTTGGTGAGGTAACGGATAGCCCCTTCAATGCCGCCGCGTACCATGTCGAGGTCCTCAGCACGGGCCGTCAACATCAGCACAGGTATGGAGGAGATATGAGGGTCGGGGTCGGACTTCAGCGAAGAAAGCACTGTCCAGCCGTCCAGACCGGGCATCATCACGTCCAGGACCACCACGTCGGGACGCTGCTCGCGTGCCGAGGCGAGACCTTTGTGACCGTCAGAAGCCACGCTCACCTCGTGACCGGCGAGGCCCAGGCTCATGCGGAGCAGGTCGCGGAGGTCCGGCTCGTCGTCAACAACCAGTACGCGCGCCACTCGCTGAACTCTACGGGTTCAGGCGGTGCGGCCCAGGCCCTCGGCTCGCTCTGTCCAGCGGGAAGGATCGCGGATCTCCGCCATGCTCGGCAACCACTCAGGCCCTTGCCAGATCCTCCCGAACAGGTCACGACCACCCTCCTCTTCGACGGCCGCGATGAAACGCTCACCCTGCTCGTACTGCTTGAGCTTGGCGTCCAAGCCGACCAGCGAGCTCACCACCTTGGCAGCCCCGCTGCGCTGCCTTCGTTGCTGGAGCACACGAGCAAAGCGTTGCGCCTGCGGTACCCGGCCCTTAGCGGCCCGGTTCATCACGACGTCCCCGTGACCTTCCAGCAGGCTCATCAATCCCCCAATGCCGTCCAGCGCCTGGCGCTGCTCGGGCGACGCCAACAACGCCACCAGACCGCCCTCGTCAAGAGGGTTCTTGCCCTCTCGCGCCTCCCCAGCGGCCCGTTTCAGGGCTTCCATGAAGCGCTTAGGGTCCGGGTCGACCCCGTCCAGCAACGACCCGACGAGGCCCAAGAAATGTGGCCGTAACCAGGGCACGCCGGTGAACTGTGCGCGGTGCGTGACTTCGTGCAGTGCTATCCAGAGCCGGAACTGGCGAGGTTGGAAACCGTAGCGGTCTTCGAGCTCGATCACGTTGTGGCCCACGTAGTAGACGATGTCCTGGTCCAAAGGTCGCTCGTCTTCGATCAAGAGCTGGTCGTACTGGCCCAGGACCCGAGTGGACATCCAGCCCAGCAGCAAGCCGAGCTGCACGCCACCAATGTTCCGGCTGACCTGCGTCGGGACTCGCATCGGGACCGGGCCAACATCGGCGCCGGCTTCGACATCGCCGCTTCGAGCTTCTGGGTGAGAGGGCGCAACAACCGCTGGAAGGAGGCGACGTTCGCGGTCACCCAGCCGGGCCGGTCCGTCACACGCGGGCGCGCCGGCCCGGCGAGGGAAACCAATCCCGTCTCTTCGGCTACCAGCTGTTCCGCCTCAGCCGTGAGCTCGCCGAAGTCCTCTTCGAGAACACTGAGCCGTCCCGGCGGCAACCACGGTTGGCGCGCCGCGATACGGGTGGCAACACGCTCAGCCAGCTCCCAAGAGATCGGCTCCTGCGACGAAAGGTTCATATCACCGGGCCCGCTGAGGCCCTTGGGCGCGGCCCCCGGCGCTCAGCTAAGCGATCTTCTTGCCACGAGTACGAGGTACGGCCATCGGTTCGTGCTGGAAGCAATATTTGCCGTTGTTGTACATCGACAGTTTGGTGCTGCAGCCGGCTTGGCGGCAAGTACGGTCCTGCCCAAATGACTTGGACGGCCGTTCGCCACCGCTCATCATGTGCCCTCCGAGTGATCGTTCGCTCATGTCTCCCACTAACGCTTGCTAAGCCCTCTTCCTTCCCAGACGCAAGGCCATCTACCCGAAAGCCTTCGGTACTATTCAAGTCGGCACGTCCTCGGCTCGCAGAGCTTCAGCTACCCGTCGGCGTAGGGAATCGGGCACGTCATCCCGGCACTTGCGCGCGATGACCGCTTTCAGCTCGGCTTCGAAACCGAAGGCTGCGAAGCACGGGGAGCACTCTTCGAGGTGGTACTGGATCCTCTCCCGCCTCTCCGACGTCAGCTCGCCATCGAGGAAGCCGTACAGAGTGGCGATCGCATCCTGGCAAGGGTCCGAGACCGAGCGGCCGTGCGTGGACAGCTCGTACCCGTAGGCGTCGTGACCTGGGCTCTCTGGTTGCCCTGTGCTCGCCGGTTCCTCGCGGTCCATTCTCTTCTCGATCGTTAGGCTTCGGACAGCTAGCTTGGTACGTCTGCCGGAGCGGTTAGGCGCCTTTGCTCCGCAAAACTATGTAACGCCTTTTGGAGCGCCCTTCTTCCCCGGTGCAGCCGGCTCATCACAGTACCGATCGGCACATCTAGGATCTCGGCGATCTCCTTGTAGGAAAACCCTTCGACGTCTGCCAGGACGACGGCCAAGCGGAACGCGTCGGGCAGGGACTCGACTGCGTCCTTCACCTCCGCTTCGCTGAGACGGTCGAGGACCAGGTCTTCGGCACTGCGGCCAGCCGCAGCAGCTTCGAGGCCACCCAGCCGATGGTAGAGGTAGAGGTCCTCCACGTCGTCCAACTCGGTCTCGATGGGGCGGCGCCGCCGCGACCTGTAGGTGTTGATGAAGGTGTTGGTCAGGATCTTGTAAAGCCACGACTTCAGGTTCGTGCCCTCCTGGAAGGTCCCGAAAGCGCGGTACGCCTTCAGGTACGTCTCCTGCACCAGATCCTCGGCATCTGCGGGGTTGCGGGTCATCCGGAGCGCCGCGCTGTACAGGGAGCTCATATAGCCCATCGCCTGTTCGGCAAAGTGCTCCTTGTCAGCCATAACCAGCACCCTAGGGCTCCACAGGCCGGCCCACCGGTCAATTCAGCGAAGCTTTAATATGCGCCGTTCGATGTTAGGGAAAAGTGCTGGTAAGGCCCGGCGCAACGGTGCGTGCGCGATCACTGCCCACGGTCACCGGCGCCGTTCAAACCGCTGGCACCACGATGGCTTCCACCGTCGCGGTGCGCTCTCCAAACGCAAGGACGGCCCCAGGGTGCACGACGTGCGGGTCACCTGGCGAGAGGCGCTGCCAGGCCTTGGCGGCGTCGTCCCAGACAAAGGTGCCATTGGTGGAACCTCTGTCCACGACCACGATGTCGCGCATGGACGGGCGCACCTCGGCATGGACCCGCGACATGCTGTCGTTCTGGCCCCCCGGGACCAGAGCAGCCAGCTCGCCGGACAAGACTGCTTCGTCGAGGGCCACGTCGCGTCCAACGAGGGCGGCTCCCGCCAGCTCGCTGACCTCGCCGTTATCCCAGGTGAGCTTTACAAGCGGAGACGGCGAGCCGTTGACGACGATCGGCTGGTCGGCAACCGTGGGGCTGTCTGCGTCCTGGAGCCCGTCCTGGGAGGTACCGCCTTCGACAACCCCAACGTAGGAGGTGCCCGCTTCGACAGTGGCCAGGTACGAGGTGCCGGCATCAGCGCCATCCGAGCCGGTCGCACCCACCGCAGCGGACAGTACGGCCGCGGAGCTCGCGGCCAAAGCAGAACTTTCCTCAGGGCTCACATGCTCCTCTGCGGGCTCCACTGCCTCTCCGAGCTCCACTGGCGCCGGGTCTTCGACCACCTTGCGCCCCTTTTGGGAAGCTTGGCGCGGCGAAGATTTGTTCCTGCGCCAGGACAGGATAAAGCCGCTTGCCCGTACCAAACCGTCGCGGAGCTCCGCTAGGTCGTCTTCGTCACCGCGTCTCCCGGCCCAGGCCGCCCGCGTGCCCTTGACATGACGGTTGAGCCAGGACCCCGTTTCTTCGCCGCCGTAAAGTGTCCGCTCGTCTCCGTCCTGGTCGACGGTCACTTGGACGGGCCCGTGCACAATGGCGACGAGCCCAGGATCCCGCGCCGCCAAGATTGCGAAGGCCGGCAACGGGGCCGCCTCCGGGTCGACTAGGTGCGTACCGGTGCGCGCAAGGAGCTCGGTGGGGCTCGCCGCTGTCAGGCAGGCCGCTACCAGCTCTCTTTCATCTTGACCGTCGCCGGGGATCCAGACAACAGCGCCCGGCAAGCGGGCAAGCCAACCGTCCGATCCGGCAACTGGGACCAGGCGGGCCGAGGAAAAGTCCGTGTCGCTCACCGCCAAACCGTACCCCGCCAGCGGGCCGATATCCATCGGTTCTAGCTTTGGGGCACAATGGCCACGAGATCTCCCTATCTGGACCACCCAGGGCCGCTCGCGTTCGCCCACCGCGGAGGTGCAGGCGAGGCCCCCGAGAACAGTTGGGCCGCCTTCGAACACGCGGTTTCGCTGGGCTACCGGTACATGGAGACCGACGTCAGGACAACGGCGGACGGGGTGGCGGTAGCGCTCCATGACCCATCGCTCGACCGGGTAGCGGACCGCCCGGGGGTCTTGCGCAAGATGAGCTGGGCTCAGGTGCGGGCCGGCAAGTTGGCTGACGGACGCGAACCCCCCCTGCTGGAGGAACTGCTCGGCGCGTGGCCGCAGCTTCGCTGGAACATCGATGTGAAACGCAGAGAAGCGATCAGCCCGGTCGTCGAGGCGATCAGGCGCACGGGCGCCGTGAATAGGGTGCTGGTGGCATCGTTCGCCGGCTCGCGGGCAGCACGGGCCCGGGCTGCCCTCGGGCCGGAGCTGGCCACGGGTGCCGGTCGATGGACGGTGGCGAGCCTTGTCGTAGCGAAGGTCGTCAACTTCTGGCCGGTTTCTTCCGATGCTGTCGCCGCCCAAGTACCGCCCCGGGATGGGTTTATACCGATCGTGGACGCCGCTTTCGTCCGTGTTTGTCACCGGGCTGGCCTCGAAGTGCACGTATGGACCATCAACGCGTCGGCCGAAATGGACGGCCTGCTGGACCTCGGGGTGGACGGCATCATGACCGACCGGCCCACCGTCCTCAAAGAAGTGCTCGAACGCAGAGGCCAGTGGGCCTAAGCGACGGTGTTCGTGAGGGCAGTGACGCAGTGGCAGCGCTTAGGGCTGCGTTGCGAGGGGGACCAACCCGGGCCCCCACGTCGAGACGACCTCTACCGATTGACCAGTCTCGGTCGCCTGGACTGTGCGGTCCCCGCCGAGAGAGATCGCAACGTGGTAAATGGTCGACGGGTCAGCGGTATCCGAAGCCCAGAAAATGAGATCCCCCGGCTCTACTTCGCTCAAAGGGACATGTCGGCCAATGTAATATTGTTCGGCAGCGGTACGCGGCAGGTGTACACCTGCAGCGAGCCAAGAGGCCAGTGCCAAACCCGAGCAGTCATAGCCATAGGGGCCAGTCCCGCCGTAAACATAAGGCTTCCCGACCTGGGAGAGCGCGAATGCGACTGCCATGTTGCCCTGAGCGTCGATTTCCTCAACGCTGGCAGCTTTTATCGGTGCTCCCTGAGATGCAACCACAGGGGGTGCGGGTAGCACCACACCCGGGTCAGCAGCAATCGCTACCGCAGAGCGCGCAAGGTCGCGAGCCTGCGTCGCAGCCGCCGGCCCGAAACCGTAGGTAGAACCCTTTGAATTGACGAACCAATAACCAAGCCCATGGTCGTCTCCGGCGATCCCGACGAACGGAATGGGCGAACTTTTGCCTTGTGCCGAACCGCGAGCTGGCGCGTCGCCAAACGATATGACGGCGCCGTGTTGAGCCGCCAACCAGTACCCTTTTCCATCAGGCGTGGGAGCCATGCCGACGATCAGCCGGCCGGAGCCGGTTGCGGACCCGTGATAAGTCGCGTCCCCGAAACAAAACACGCCGCCACCCGAGGAGACGAGCCAATACCCGCGGCCGCCAGGCGTCGGTACGATGCCGACTATTGGGCCTACCCCGATCCGCGGGCGTAGTGACGCCGATGGCCCGAAGAACCTTGCATCGCCAAAGCTGTACACGTCCCCTCTCGAAGACACGAGCCAGTAACCGTCGCCGTCGTGTGCCGCAGCGATGCCGACAATCGGCCCCGCGAGGTGCCGCACGTGCGCCGGCTCGACTGAGCCATGGAACTTGGCGCTCCCGAAGGAATAGACGCCCCCGTCCGCCGATACGAGCCAGTAACCCCGCCCGTTGGGCATCGCAGCTATCCCGGTGACAGGTCCCGCCAAGTGCACTTCGGGGCCGAGACCTCCGAAATCAGGAGCTCCTCCGGCTGCACCGACACCCCCTGAGCGGTTCACCACCCAATACCCGTTCGCTGCCACGCCCGAGCCCGACCACCCCGGTCCGCCCCAGAGAGGGCGCGGCGAACTTGACGGGCGCGAGTGGGGGGACCTCGCCCGACTGTCGTGGGTAGAGCTGGTGGCGCTCGAGTGCGCCGATCTCGCCAGGGGCCCGTGCTCCGGCCTGGGCGCACTCGAGTACGGTGACCTGGCCGCCGGAAAACTAGAAGCCGATGCGGCCGCAGGCGGGAACGCCACAGCCGACAGGCCGGCCGCACACGTAACCGTAAAAATGGCGCGTTGCAGGGTCCGGGCAACGGTCATGGCAGTCAGTCCTCTGGTCGTGGCACAAGCCAGAGCAATGCCCGGGCCTGAGCCCATGGGATTGGCGACTGACCTGGGCCGGCACTAAAACCCTCGGAACACCCGAGGGCCCCTAATGGTGCGAATATCGCGCCACCGGCTGCTGTCGTATTGGTTCAGGTAAAACCCTAAGCGATCGCACAACTCGCGTCAAGTTGAGCCTGCAGGAAATTATTTATTAGGACCGTTTAGGCGCGCAATTCCATTTTCTCCTCCTTGACCGAATTGTCCGGTTTGCACCATTCCACAGCGCCCCGACCAGCCATAATGTCTCAAATCTTTCCGGGACTTGCGCAAGCTAACCGCCAAAGGTCATACTTTGGGCCCAAAGTACCCCGTATAATCCTTGGCCAGCGCCCGGGGGCTCATTTAGCTATTTTCGGGCGCGGGTGTGCGTTTTGTTCGCGCAAACTGTCAGGTGGTGGCGAAGCGGTCCAGAGCCGCATGCATCTGCTCGGTCATCTCGGCCCCGCCCTGGTGGCCGGTGCTAACGAGATGAAGCTCGACATCAGGCCACGCCTTGGCAATGAGCCAGGGACGTCGGCAGGGCCTCCGAGATCGAGCCGTCCATGGACCAAGACGCCAGGGATGCCCGCGAGCCGCCCGCAGTTCCGCAGCAGTTCGTCAGGCTCCAACCATGCGGCGTGAGAAAAGTAGTGCGCACATAGCCGTGCGAAGGTCATCCGGAAGGTGGGATCCGTGTAACGGGGGGTCGGTGCCCAGCCGGGCTCCAGCGAGACGACGGCATCTTCCCAGTCGCACCAGTCCTTCGCCGCCGTGGCTCGAACTGTCGGGTCGGCCTGCCCATTGAGGAGCCAGTCATAGGCCACAATGAGGTCCTCAGCGTGACCACCGCCCTCGCTGAAGCGGGCCCACTCCTCGGGAAAGTACCGGCCCACCTCGTGGTACAGCCAGTGCACGTCAGAGGGCCGGGTCATTGTGACCGATACGAGGACCATCTCGGTCACTCGCTGTGGATGGCGCTCGGCGTACGCCAGCGCGAGCGTCACGCCCCATGAACCGCCCCACACCAGCCACCGTTCGATACCGAGGTGTTCACGCAATCGCTCGATGTCGCCGACCAAGTGGGCCGTCGTGTTGGTGACAAGTGCTGTGCTCGGGACAGCGACAGACGGGGTGCTGCGCCCGCAGCCCCGTTGGTCAAACTGCACGAGGCGGCACCTCTCCGGGTCGAACGAGCGACGTCGGCCCGGCGAACTGCCGCTCCCGGGACCACCGTGGAGAGCTACAGCAGGCTTCCCCGAAGGGTTCCCGCTGACCTCCCAGTAGACGCCTTGCCCGTCGCCGACCTCGAGCATCCCCGATGCGTACGGCTCTACTAATGCTGGCTTTGCACCCATTCCGTCAACGCTAGGTGCTCAGCCTTGCCGAAGGCGACGACGAGTAACCGCCAGTACCCGCCGGTGTTGTTACTTGAACCTGTAAGTGATGCGACCCCTCTTGAGGTCGTAAGGGCTGATCTCTACCTGGACACGGTCCCCTGGCAGCACGCGGATACGGTGCATGCGCATCTTGCCCGAGTTGTGAGCCAGTACTTCATGGCCGTTGTCCGTCTTGACGCGGAAAGTTGCGTTTTTGAGGGACTCGGTCACGGTCCCCTCGAGCAGGATTGCCTGCTCTTTTGCGTTTGCGTTCGACAGTGTGCTCTACCTCCTGCGCCTGGTACCCAAGAAACCCAGGTCGCATACAGTGTACCGACTACGCCCGGCGAGGGCCGGGCGCGCATGCCTTGGCGCTCACTCCGTAGCGCTCAGTCCTTCGATTACCGCCGTGCCCCGACCGCAGTCCTCGCGCACAACATCTCGGCTCGCCTTGTCCGCGCGCAGGCCGACGAAGCTAGGGTGCCGCAGGCGGAGATCCGGTGTCCAACTGGTGAAAGCCACCTCCACCACAAGCTCGGGCTCGACCCAGTGGGCCTTTCTTTCTGCGACTCTGGTCCCAAACGGGCTAGAGGGCCTCTCGAGCACGACGAGCGCCTCGTGCAGGTCCGCAAGCACGCGCTCCGTAAAGCCCGTGCCGACCTTGCCCGCATAGGCGAGCTCACCCGCCTCCCAGTAGCCGAGCAGGAGAGCGCCGAAACCGCTCCTGGCCCCGCTCGGTTCGGTATAGCCGCCGATCACCATCTCCTGGCGGCAGGTGCACTTCAGCTTGCGCCAGTCGGCTGAGCGGCCCTCTACGTAGGTAGAGCCACGCCGCTTGGCCATAAGGCCTTCCCAACCGTCGACGCAAGCCGCCTCGAAAAGCGGTTCGGCGTCGCCTTCCAAGCCTTGGACCACCTTTAGGGACGGGTTGTCCTCGATGGTCTTAGCGAGGAGAGCCTTCCGGTCTTCTATGGGGAGGTGGCGGAGATCCTGGCCCAGGAGCCACGGTAAATCGAACACCCCGTACTCGACGGCCGCTGCCGTGCCCTGCTGCAAAGCACCAAAATCAGGGCGCCCACCGACGATGCCGACCACCTCGCCATCAAGGACAAAGTTCTCGGCAGGGACCGCTTCGAGAGCTTTCACGATAGCAGCGAAACGCGAATTGAACGAGAGCCCGTTTCGCGACCACAATTCGACGTCGTTGCCATTGCGCACAGCGAGACAGCGTAAACCGTCCAATTTTGGCTCGAACAGCCACTCGGCACGCCCGCCAGGCAACGCCGTACCGTCTCTCGAGGGACCGCTCTGCACGGCTTGAGCCAGCATGGGCGGAAAGAACTTCGCTGGTCTAAGACCAGAGATTGGACCACGAGGCCGCGCCGGCGTGCCACGACCACGTACTGCCCCACGGCCGTCCCGTTCAGCGGCCACGGCCGCTTCCCGCATCACGTCATCTATAGTGCGCCTGCTTTTCACTGAGCGCGGTGCCTCAGTGGTGATGTCCTTACCCGGGTCGGCCCGGTCGTCGTTGCGTTTGACGAGCGTCCAGGATTTATCCTCGGGCCCGAAGCGAGTCAGCGACCAACCTCCGATCAGTTTGCTCCCTTCGAGCCAGACAGATACATGGCCGCTATCGACAGCCTCTCGTACCGGGACCGGGATACCACCGCGAGCTGTGAGGTTGTGGTAGGTACCCTCGTCCCAGACGATCACCGAACCTGCGCCATAATTCCCTCGCGGGATAATTCCCTCGAACTGCCGGTAGTCCACCGGGTGGTCCTCCACATGCACCGCAAGACGCTTTACGGCCGGGTCATATGACGGGCCTTTTGGCACGGCCCAGGAAATGAGCACGCCGTCGGCTTCGAGCCGGAAGTCATAATGCATTCGCGTGGCCGCGTGCTGCTGGACCACGAAGCGGTTGCCCTCGGGCTCAGGGCTCGGGGCCTGTCCCGAGGGTTCAGGTGTCCCCTCAAAATGGCGCTTGTCACGGTAATCAGAGAGCGCTATCTCGGCCACAATGCCGAACCTATCCGATTTGGCTCGTTCCCTCCGGATCGGGCTGCACGACAGGGCGGCGGCCGCCGTCCAGAGCTCCTAGGAACTCTGCGGCCCACCGGTGGACGTCGTTGTCGAAGACCCGCCTGCGCAAACGTCGCATTCGCCTGGTGGCCTCCTGCTGTGGCGCACCAGCCGCTGCCATCATCCTGGCCTTCAGGCTGTCGATGTCGTGAGGGTTGACCAGGAACGCTGCAGTCAACTCGTTTGCGGCTCCGGTGAACTCGGAGAGCACCAACCTCCCACCGAAGTCATAGCGGCACGCGACGTACTCCTTTGCGACCAGGTTCATACCGTCACGGAGGGGGGTAACTAGAGCGACATCTGCCGCCAGGTAAAAAGCCGCCATTTCTTCTTTGGGAAAGCTCTGGTGCAGATAATGCACCGCAGGGTGGCCCACCGGGCTGAAGTCGCCGTTCATGCTCCCAACCGCTCTTTCGAGCTCGTCTCTGAGCCGCTGGTACTGCTCGACCTCCCCGCGGCTGGGGGAGGCGATCTGAACGAGGACGGCTTCGGGTGGATGAAGCTTGCCCTCCTTGAGAAGTTCGCCATAGGCACGCAACCGGTGGAGGATCCCTTTGGTGTAATCCAGCCGGTCGACACCAAGAAAAAGGCACTCAGGATTGCCGACCTCCTCCCGGATCTCACGTGCGCGCTGCATGACGTCGGGGCGTTGCGCGAGCGCGGAGAGCTCCTCGGCGTCCACCGATATCGGGAACGCCCCTGCGCGGGCCGTGCGCACGCCGACCTCACCGCCGGCTTTGACCTGCACGATCGAGCCCTGCGTATGGTGGTCCGTGAGGCGACGGCATGCCCGCAAGAAGTTGTCGGCACCGTCAGCGGTTTGGAACCCGATCAGGTCGGCACCGAGCAGGCCCTCGATGACTTCCTTGCGCCAGGGCAGCTGCGCGAACAGCTCATAAGGAGGGAACGGGATGTGGTTGAAAAAGCCGATCCGCAGGTCCGGTCGGAGCTCACGCAACATCGTCGGGCAGAGCTGTAGATGGTAGTCGTGCACCCACACGGTTGCGCCTGGGGCGGAGTGAGCCGCCACCGTGGTTGCGAACCGACGGTTCACTTCGACATAGCAGTGCCACCACCGACGCGAATAGACAGGAAGGGCCGTTACATCGTGGTAGAGAGGCCAGATTGTGGCGTTGCAAAAACCTTCGTAGTAACAAGCGATCTCGGCGGCCGACAGAGAGACTGGGACTGCATACGGCCGGGCGTTGCCGATCGCTCCGGCGTCTTCGGTAACAGCGACCGCGGGGTCTTCCTGGATCGGTGACGCGGAGGGAGCGACCACGCTGATCTGGCCGGTGTCCTCCCACCAGCTGCCGGGATCACGGGGCCCGGCCCCGACCTCGTTCACGGCCTCTGCCGGCTCCCCGGTCCATCCGACCCAAGCCCCGCCGTTTTTCGTGATCACCGGCTGGAGCGCCGATACGAGGCCACCCGCGCTCGCCCTCCATTGCGCCAGGCCGCCAGGTGTGCCCGGCTCGATCGGGAGGCGGTTGGACACGATGAGGAAGTCGAACAGTTCGACTTCAGTGGCACCGGGACTGCTCCTGCCCATGGAGGACGAAGGGATCACCTCCCATCTGTACCCAGATCGCGACAGACTGCCAACATGGCCAAAAGAGTACTCGCCGCCCGCCTCCACGAGCTCGGAAAACCGCTCCAGATAGAGCGGGTCGATGTCGCCGGTCCCGGTCCCGGCGAGGTAACCATCGAGCTGGCTTTTGCCGGGGTCAACCCGATAGACCGATATGTGGCGACCGGGTCGGTCGGCGCCGGGAACCGGTTGCCCCGCACCATCGGAGGGGAAGGCTCGGGTTACCTGGACGGCAAGCCGGTGATGGTCAGCGGGGAAGGGCTCGGGGTGACGAGGGACGGCACCTTTGCGGGCGCGGTGACGTGCCCTCGCGAAGCGGTGATAGAAGCTGGCGAGGGGACGGACTTGGGGCAGCTGGCGGCAATGGGCGTAGCAGGGTTGACGGCGTGGAACGTAGTTACGCAAAGCGCCCAGGTGACAGAACAGGACCGTGTGCTGGTGCTCGGGGCTGGCGGAGGGGTGGGCATACCCATCGTCAGCCTCGCCAGCTCGACCGGGGCAGAGGTGTGGGGCCAGGTGAGCACCCCGGCCAAGGTGGCTGCGGTAAGCGAGGTGGGAGCCTCCAGGGTGCTCGTCAGCGATGCCGCCGGGCTGGCCGAGGCCGCCAAATCGCTGGAGCCAACAGTCGTAATAGACGCGCTCGGCGGTCAGTTCACAGGCGCGGCGCTATCGGTCATGGCACCGGGCGGGAGGTTGGTCAGCTACGGGGCGAGCGCAGGCGCCGAAGTATCGATAAACCTGCCAAGGTTCTACCGCAACGGGCAACGCATCGTCGGCTACGGGGGCGGCCGGCTGAGCACCGAGCAGCGCCGCGCAGGCCTCGTCGAGGCTCTTGCGGCCCTCGCCGACGGGCGCCTCCGGGTCAGGGTCGACAGGGCGCTGCCCTTGTCAGAGGTCAACGAGGCTTTTGCCCTGCTGGTGGGTCGCAGTGTAACCGGGAAGTTGCTCCTCGACGTAAGGAGCTAGCCTGGGCCGGGCGGGCGGACCTGCACGAACATCGCGATGTGCGGCCCGATCACCGGCTCCTCCCAGACGTCGCCCGTCGTGACCATGCCTGCCCGCTCGTAGAACCCGACCGCGGCCAGGCGGGCGTTGCACCACAGCAAGCCCCCACCGCCAGCAGCGACGTGGTCGAACACCGCGCCAACCAGGGCCGAACCAACACCCGTGCCGCGCCAGCCTGGGGCGGTGGCCATCCCGCGGAGCCGCCAGGCGTCTAGGTCAGGTCGCCAGGGGGCCCTTGCCTCATCACCGAGACCACTCCAACCACCTCGCCGTCGTCGTCACATGCGCAGAAGTGGGCCGTCCCGGGGCCCTTGTCATCGGGGAAGCGGACTTCGTCATGGCGTTGATGGGGCCGCAGCACGGCCTGGCGGAGGCCGAGGACCTCGTCGGGCCGGCAGCTTCTTACTAGCAAGCCGAGCCAGCTCCGGTGTACCGGCGGAGGAGCGCCGGCAATGTGGTCGTGCGACGAAGCAGATCGGGCCCGAGGTTCTCGAGCTGCGTGCGACAGCTGAAGCCGTCGATGACGAGCCAAGTGCCATCGTCACCGCCGGTGCCGTCGGTCCGGAGGGCGTCCCGGAGCTTGGGAAGCCACAGGTCTTCTCCGATCTTGCGCGACACGGCCTCGTGGCGTGCGTTGAAACCGAACGACCCGGCAAGCCCGCAACAGCCAGCATCGAGTACTTCGACCTCGTAACCGAGCGCGCCGAGGACCGCCACATCTGCCGAGCTACCGACTACGGAGCGCTGGTGGCAGTGCGGGTGGACGAACGCCCGGCCCCGCCGGCCAGGGCTGTCATTGTACAAACGCTTTAGGAGCCCGGCCGCGACAATGTGCTCGGCGGGGCTGCGAGCGAGGGACGCTAGCCGCGCCGCGCGCGGGTCGTCCGGCAGTAGCGCTGGCAGCTCGTCCCGGAAGGCCACGAGGCAGCTCGGTTCGGGGACAACCACCGGTACACCGGCACGGGCCCAGGGCTCCAACACGGTGACAAGCCTGCCGAGCGTCTTCTTGGCGCGATCGAGCATGCCGAAGTCGTAGAGCGTGCGCCCGCAACAGGCCCACGCCGACGGCACCGCCACGCGTTCACCCATGGCGCTGAACGCTTCGACGAGGTCGGCCCCATCGTCGGGGCTGAACGCATCGGTGAAAGTGTCGGGCCAGATGACGACCGAACTCTCCCCTGGGGCGCGGTCCCTCACCTGCGGCAAGTCGCGCTTGGATGACCTCCTGAACCCCCCTCCCGGAGCGAACAGCGGCGCCGGGCGTCTCCTCGTGATGCCGGCAACTCGCTTCAGGGCCGGGCCAAGGGCGGGGGCACTCAGCGTTGCGTTGGCAAGCCGGGCCGTGCCTGGCCGTGCAGTTACCACCCGCGCAGCCCACGGGAGCAGGCCCATGGCGTACATCGCAGCCGGCCTCAGCCGGCCCTTGTAGTAATGCGAGTAGAACTCCGATTTGTAGGTCGCCATGTCCACTTTCGTGGGGCAATCGGAGGCGCACGCCTTACATGAAAGGCAGAGATCGAGGGCGGCCCGAACCTCGGGGTTGCGCCAGCTCGCCGGGGTGAGGTCAGCCTGGAACATCTCGGCGAGCACCTTGGCCCGTCCGCGAGTCGAGTGGACCTCGTCGCGGGTCGCCCGGTACGAGGGGCACATGGTCGCGGCGTCGTCTCGCCTGCAGCGTCCCACCCCTACGCAGCGCATAGAGGCGTGCATCAGCGAACCATCGTCCTTGTCGAAGGAATACCCTGTCGGGCGCAGGCTGACCGGTTCGCTGAGAGTCGAGAACCGGATGTTCGAATCGAGAGGGTAAGGGTCGACCACTTTCCCAGGGTTCATGAGGCCGTCGGGGTCCCAAAGGTCCTTGAACTCGCCGAACGCCTGCACGAGCTCGGGCCCGAACATCGTCGCCAACAGCTCGCCCCGGCTCTGGCCATCACCGTGCTCGCCCGAAAGTGAACCACCTAGAGATACGACGAGCTCGGCAGCGGCGGTCACGTAAGAGCGGTAATTGCGCAACCCCTCGGGGCTGACGAGGTCGAAATTGTTACGGGTGTGCACGCAACCCTGGCCAAAATGCCCATACCAGGCCCCGGAATAACCAAACTTGTCCCAGAGAGCGGTTATCCCACGGAGGTACGCGCCAAGTCGGTCGGGCGGCACGGCACCGTCCTCCCAGCCCTCAAAATTGTGGTGCCCGTCGATTCGGATAGCCGTTGCACCGAGCCCCGACTCGCGCACCGCCCAAAGTTGCTTCTGTACAGCCACGTCCACTGCGAGGCGCGAGCTGACACCACCAGGCAGGGAAGAAATGAGCTCGGCTGCGAGGGACGCCGCTTCGTCTTCGGTGTCCCCACCTAGTTCGGCAAGAAGCCACCCGTTCCCCTCGGGGAGGAGGGCGACGCCCAGGCTGTTCAACCCGTGGGCTTGCATCTGGTCCACAAGGGTGCGGTCGAAGCCCTCGAGAGCGAGCAAGGGGTGGGCCAGCAGCGCGGGCACGGCCTCCGCAGCGGCAAAGACGTCCGGGTAACCCATTACGACAAGAGACCGTTGTTTCGGGCTGGTGACCAACCGCAGGGTCGCCTCTGTCGTGAAAGCGCAAGTCGATTCCGTACCAACCAGCGCACGTGCCACGTGGAACCCGCGCGCCGGAGCGAGCTCGTCCAGGTTGAACCCGCTAACCCTGCGAGGGATGACCGGGAAGCGTGCCTCCACCATGGGCCCGTACCGCCCCGCGAGGTCCGAGAGGCCCGCCAGCAGTTTGCCCAGCCTCCCTCCTCCCTTGACCGCTGCTTCGAGAGCTTCGGGCGCATAAGCACCGACCGCGAGTTCTTCCCCTCCCGCGAGCACCACCCGGAGGCTCTCGACGTTGTCCGAGGTCTTACCTGCGTAAAGCCCGTGGGTGCCGCAAGAGTTGTTCCCGATCATCCCGCCCAGGGTGCACCACGCATGCGTCGCCGGGTCCGGGCCGAAGGTCAGGCCGCGACGCTCGGCCGCACGGCGAAGGTCGTCGAGCACCACGCCCGGCTCGACCTTGGCGGTCCGGCGCTCGGGGTCGATGTCGACGATACGGGACATGTGGCGGCTCATGTCGACGACGACCGCCTCGTTGCAGGTCTGCCCGGCCAGGCTTGTGCCCGCACCGCGCGCGAGCAGCGCGGCCCCCGCTTCCGCAGCAATGCGGGCCACGGTCTTGACGTCGTCATGGTCGCGAGGGAACACCACGCCAAGAGGGACCTGGCGGTAATTGGAAGAATCGCTCGCGTAGGCGGCGCGGTTGGTGCTGTCGAAGCGCACCTCCCCACGCAGAGCGCTTTCAAGCGCGCGCCCGAGAGCCTCGCGCTGAGCTTCGCTTAATTTCTCCGGCCGTTTTGGCATGCCGGCGAGCCTACATGCGGCGCTTTAGAGGGCCAGAGCTTTAGAGAGACCGGACGACTTCGGCCATCAGCTCGCCCGCTTCGGTGGGGTTGTGCGCAACCTTGACCCCGGCCTCCGAGAGAGCTTCCATCTTCGCCTGCGCGGTGCCTTTGCTGCCTGAGATAATTGCGCCGGCATGGCCCATCCGGCGGCCCGGAGGCGCCGTTACGCCTGCGATGTAGCTGACGACGGGCTTGGTCACGTGTTCTTTGATGTAATCGGCCGCTTTTTCCTCTTCAATACCGCCGATCTCGCCGATCAGCATGACCGCCTTGGTGTCAGGATCTGTTTGGAAAGCCGCTAGACAGTCGACAAAGGAAGTGCCGGGGACCGGATCGCCGCCAATACCAACACACGTCGTAACACCGATCCCCATTTGTTTCAGTTCGTAGAGGGCCTGATAGGTGAGGGTGCCGCTGCGGCTTACGATGCCCACCGGGCCGCCGGCGAGAGCGATCTCGCCCGCAGTTATACCGATATTACACTTCCCCGGGCTGATCACGCCCGGGCAGTTCGGACCGATGAGGCGGACAGTTGGGTAATTATGCTTGAGCTCGCTGTACACACGAGCTTCGTCCTGGGCCGGGATCCCTTCGGTTATGCAGACAATTATCTCCATGCCGGCAGCCGCTGCCTCCAGTACCGACGCCGGTGCGACCTTGGCGGGCACTGCGATAAAGCTGGCATTGGCACCGGTCGCCGCCCTCGCTTCAGCCGCGCTAGCAAACACAGGGATGCCTTCGACCTCCTGGCCACCCTTTGCCGGGTTGACACCGGCGACCACCTTCGTGCCATAGTCGCGGTTGCGGAGACCGTGGAAACGTGCCTGGCCACCCGTCAAGCCGTGGACGACCAGTCTCGTAGTTTCGTCTACGAATATGCTCATTTCTCGTTACCTGCCAGAACGACAGCCTTGCGGGCCGCATCCATCATGCTCGGTGAGGTGATCACCATATCAGACTCCACGGTCCGCAGTATTTCCCTGCCTTGGTCGGCATTTGTCCCATCGAGGCGGATGACCATCGGGACCTTTATGTCCACGCGCGACAACGCCGTGACGATCCCGTTAGCGACGTCTTCCCCGCGCGTTATGCCGCCAAAGATGTTGATGAAAATGGAACGGACGCTCGGGTCCGAGTTGATGACTTCCAGAGCGTTGGCCATGACCTCTGCGCTCGCGCCGCCACCTATGTCCAAGAAATTGGCCGGGCGTCCGCCGACCTGGTTGACGACATCGCAAGTGCTCATTGCCAAGCCGGCGCCGTTGGCGATTATCCCGATGAAGCCGTCGAGGCCGACATATTGCAGGCCCACCTGGCGGGCATGCCGTTCCCGGTCATCGAGCTCTGCGGTGAGCTCGTACTCCGCCCATTCGGGATGGCGGAAGGCGGCGTTGTCGTCCAGGGTCACCTTCGCGTCCAGGGCATGCACCCGCCCATCGGGGGTGAGTATGAGCGGGTTCACCTCGACCAGGTCGGCGTCGCCTTCCACGAAACAGCGGTAAAGGCTGAGCAGCAGGTCGACTGCGCCCGGCCTCGCCTCCTCGTCGATGGCTGCCTCTTCGACCAAATGCCGAGCCTGGGGCTCACTGAAACCTTCGTAGGGATCGACGTGGAGACGGGCGATGGCGCCCGGGTCCTCGACGGCCACCTCTTCGATGTCAACGCCACCTTTGGCTGAGACCATCGCGAGGTGCGCCTTGGCGCCCCGGTCGAGCGTGAAGCTGGCGTAGTACTCCTTGGCAATGTCGGAGGCATGCTCGACCCATACACGGCGCACCACGTGGCCCTTGATGTCCATCCCGAGGATCGCCGTAGCGTGAGCGCCGGCCTCAGCTGCGTTGGCAGCGAGCTTGATCCCGCCAGCCTTGCCGCGGCCGCCCACCTGGACCTGGGCCTTCACTACCACCGGATAGCCGAGGCTCTCCGCGAGCTCGACGGCCTCGTCGGGCGTCATGGCGACCCCGCCTGGCGACACCGGTATGCCGTAGCGGGCGAAGTACTGCTTGCCCTGGTACTCCAACAGGTCCACTGGGACTCCTTAGTGACGGACCGTATAAGACTAGTTGGGCCGCGGACGCGGCGGCACTAGCGTTGTCCGGACGATGGCCAAGCTGCCCATATTGCCTACGCTGCAGGGCTACAAGGTCTCCTGGCTCACCGCTGACGTCGTCGCGGGCCTGACGCTCGTAGCGATAGTCATTCCCGAGCAAATGGCCACGGCGCACCTCGCCAATATGCCGACCGTTGCCGGGTTTTACGCTTTCATCGCGGGTTCTCTACTGTTCGCTCTCTTCGGGAGGCACCCCCTGATGTCCGTGGGAGGCGACTCGACAATCGCCCCGGTCTTTGCCGCGGGAGTCGCAGCGCTCACCGCCACAGGCTCTGCAACCTACACGCATTTGGTGAGCGCAACCGCGTTGATCGTTGGAGCGCTCCTGGTGGCGGCCGGGCTGCTCAGGCTCGGCTGGATCGCCGATTTCTTCCCTCTCCCGGTCGTGACAGGCGTGCTCGCCGGGATCGGCGTAGAGATACTCGTCAAGCAGGTCCCTACTGTCCTCGGCCTGCCCGGGGGTGGCACGACGACGATCGGCCGGGTACGGGACATTCTCAACCAGCTGGGCAAGTTCAACGGTTGGTCGTTCGGGATCGCCGCAGGTGTGCTCGCCATTGTGGTCATAGCCGAGAAGGTCGACCGCAAGGCCCCGGGTGCCCTGGTCGCCGTCATTGGGGCGACTGCACTCGTCAAGGTTGCGAAACTTGCCGACCACGGCGTGCACGTAGTCGGCGCGGTACATGCGTCCCTTCCGCAACTGGCATTGCCGCAAGCCTCGGTCCACCAAGTGGGCGCGCTTGCGACGACGGCCGTAACCGTCGCGTTCCTGTGCATAGTGCAGACCTCCGCAACCGTGCGCGCGAGCCCGGCAAGCCTGCAGGGGCCCGGCGAGCAAGCCAAAGCGAACGACTTCAACGTGGACCTGGTCGCTGTCGGGGCTGGGAGCCTGGTGGCCGGTCTGGCCGGCTCCTTCGCGGTCAACGCTAGCCCGCCACGGACGGCGGTCCTCGGGTCGGCGGGGGCCAAGTCCCAGGTCGCCGGCTTGGTAGCGATCGGCACGGTGGTCATCGTGCTCCTCTTTGCGACCAGCCTGTTGAAGGACCTGCCCCAGGCGGCACTCGGGGCAATACTCATTTTTGTCGCTTCGAGGCTTTTCCATTTCGGAGAGCTCCGTTCGGTACTGCGCTTCGGGAACTTTGAGTTCGCCCTAGCGCTCATCACCCTGGCAATTGTTGTGCTGGTCGGGATCGAGCAGGGGGTCGTAGCGGCCGCGCTCCTCGCTATCGCGCAACGGACCCGCCTCGCTGCGCGGCCCAGGGACGCGGTCCTCGGCCGTGAGGTCGGAACCGACCACTGGGTGCAAACCGACATAGGGCGGCCTACCGAACAGGTGGCAGGGATCCTCGTTTACCTGCTCTACGCCCCGCTCTGGTACGGCAACGCTACTCACGTAGTCGAGCGGGTGCGCGGTGACATTGCGGCCGGAGCCTCTCCGGTGCACCACCTCATCGTCGACGCCAACGCGGTCGGCGACATCGACTACACCGGGGCGAAGGTGTTCGGCGAACTTGTCACCGAACTGAAGGACAGGGGCATTTCGGTGAGCCTGGCTCGAGTATCGCCCCTGGTCCACCACGACCTGAAGCACTCCGGGCTCCTCGACGCGATCGGCCCTGACCGCCTCTTTGCCAGCGTCGAGGAGGCAGTCGCCTCTGCCGGGGCCCGGCCGGCCTGCCGACTGGGCCAACCACTGCGTAGTCGGGCCTCCTGGAGGGATGGCCCAAAGTACTGGTTTGGCTTGCCCAAAAGCCCCGGGCCGGCAATGCTGGGTGAATGCCCACAGCCCTGATCACCGGCATCACAGGACAAGACGGCTCATACCTGGCCGAGCTGCTGCTTTCGAAGGGTTACGACGTGGTGGGAGCCCACCGCCGGAGCAGCACCGTGACCTTTGAGCGGATCGCCCACCTAGCCGACAAGATCACCCTCGTCACTGCGGACCTACTGGACGAGTCGTCCCTTATAAGGGTCCTGCGCGAACACAAGCCGTCAGAGGTGTACAACCTTGCGGCTCAGTCATTCGTGATGACCTCCTGGGCGCAACCGGTGCTTACCGGGGAAGTCACAGCCCTCGGTGTAACCCGCCTCCTCGACGCGATCCTGATGACCGACCCGACCATCCGGTTCTACCAGGCCAGCTCATCGGAGATGTTCGGCAAGGTGGTCGAAAGCCCGCAGAACGAACGGACGCCGTTCTACCCACGTAGCCCCTATGGAGTCGCCAAGGTGTACGGGCACTGGGCGACGGTCAACTATCGGGAGAGCTACGACATGCACGCCAGTTCGGGCATCCTGTTCAACCACGAGAGCCCGCGCAGGGGCCTCGAGTTCGTGACCCGGAAGGTGACCCATGCCGTTGCCAGCATCAAGCTCGGCCTGACTGACCACGTGGAGCTCGGGAACCTCGATTCCCAACGTGACTGGGGCTACGCACCCGACTTCGTACGGGCCATGTGGATGATGCTCCAGCAGACCTCCCCTGGCGATTACGTGATCGCAACCGGTGAAACGCATTCGGTGCGGGAGTTCTGCGAGATCGCCTTCGAGCACGTCGGGCTCGACTGGCAGCGCCACGTCCGGGTGGCCGAGCGTTACTTGCGCCCGGCCGAGGTGGACCTGCTGATCGGCGACGCAGCTCGGGCCCACGAGGTGCTCGGATGGAAACCCGAGATCAGCTTTGAGGATCTCGTCCGCATGATGGTCGACGCCGACCTGGCTGCTCTCAAAGGGAGCGCCTGAACCGCTAGCCGCGCCGGGCGGCCCCGCTGCGTGCCGCACGGACGCGAGCGCCCTGGTACAGCGATCGGTGGCACACGATCGCCACCGCCCTCCCGGGCAAGCTCTCAGAGCCAGCCGCCTCCAGCTGGGCGGCGGGCGTTGCGTCCCCAAAGGAGTAAACCTTCCCGCTCGTGGCCAGCACGTAGTAACCCCCGTTGTCATAGGTGGGTGCGACCGCGGCGACGCGGGCGTTGATGCCTTTGCTCGGCAGTGAACCCAAAAAGCGCGCATCGCCGAAGGCGAAAACCCCACCGTCCTTGGCCACAATGAAGTACCCCCGCCCGTCAACGCTCGGCACGATGCCGGTAACGGCCTCATTGAGCCGCCGTTCCCCGACGGAGCCATAGAACCGAGCATCGCCGAAGGCGAAGACCCCGCCGTCGCTCGCCACGAGCCAATAGCCACGGCCGTCGGGCGTCGCCGCGATGCCGGCAATCGGTCTGTTGAGGCGCAGCTGGCCGGTCGAGCCATAGAAGCCGGCGTCGCCGAAAGCGAAGATCCCGCCGTCGCTCGCCACGAGCCAATAGCCACGGCCGTCCGGGGTAGCCGCCATCCCGACGACGCGCTTTGCCAGGTGCAACTTGCTGGCGGACCCGTACCAACCAGCGTCACCGAAGGCCAGGACGCCCCCGTTGCTGCCCACCATCCAGTACCCTTTGTAGTCCGGGGTGGCCACCATTCCCCTGACGATGCCCACCAGCGAAGTGCCCGCAGCTGTCCCGTACGATCTGGCCGCTCCGAATGCGGCCACGTCGCCCTCCGAGTCGACAACCCAGTAGCCATTGTCGGGGCCCAAGGGCGGGCCTGGCGGAGCCACCTCGGTTGGACCGGGGCTGGTGGTAGTCGTCGCGGCACCGGGCGGCGTCGAGGTCGTGGTGGTGGAGGGGACGGTCGTGGTGGTCGAGGTCGTCGGGACGGTAGACGACGTCCCACCTATCTCGAACCAGTCGCTGCGCAGACCGAAATCGGCCGCGAACTGGTCCCCGGACAATGAGACCGAGCCCGCCTCGCCAACCACTTGCACCTCCTCGACGCGCCCGCCCATCTGCCCGAGCCCGTTGCGCTGCGTCACGTCGACCTGTTCGAGGGTGCCGATCGAGCCGAGGGTCGACTCGATCTCGCTTACCGGCACCGCAGCGGTCCAGGAATGCACAGGGTTGGCAGGTACCGAGTCGCCAAGGTCCGGGACCGCAGGGAACGCGCCGCCGGCGGTGTAGCCACCCGTCGACGCCGAGTACTCTGCCAGCGCCACGCTTCCCGCTGGGCCGCAGTTGCTGCCCGCGTTGCAGTAGAGCACCTGGCCCGCGGTCGCGCTGACGGCGTTGTCCGCGGTCAGCCCGTACTGGTCGGGGAGCCCGGTGTACATCTGGCAGGCCGTGGTGTCGCAGATAACGCCGGAGGACGCGACGAACGCCAAAACGTAACTACGAGCTGCCACCGCCTGGGCCTCGAGGGCGGCCTCCCCAGAACCGGCCCAAGTCGGCGGTGACTCGGCTGGCACGACCCCGTCCAAGTAGTCCTCCAGGGACAGCACGTTCTGGGTCTGGCCGTCCGTCTGGGCAACAAGGTCTCCCTGGTACACCCGTGGGCCGAGGCCGGGGAGGCAGGCTTGCAGCTCAGAACTGGCGATCCCGGCCGCTTGTGAGGGGCTCGTCCCAGGTTGTGCACTGGCAATCGTCACGAGCGCCGAGGTGGTGGCGACGGGCTGCCACGGGCCGGCGCAACTCGGCCCGGAGTAAACCGACTGGGTGCCTCCTGAACTGGTTACCTCAAAAGCCGACGCAGCGACCGGCGTCGCCCCGGTCCACGTAGCCACCAGCTGCGCTCCGTCGTCGGACGATGCAATGGTGTTGTGGCCGTCAAGCTCCAAGAGGTGAACCGTAATGTCGGGCTCCGGCGACGGCAACGTCCCGAGGATGGTCCCGCCGTAATAATGCGCCAGGATCTGTTGGTAGCTCCAGCCATACATCGAAGCGTACCCGTACGCCCCCCATTGCCCCATCCCCCGGCCGTGGCCGTAGCCGAGGCCCGAGATCTCGATCCTAGGTGAAGAGGGCCCGGCTGCCGCCAAAGCTGATGTAAAAGGGCTACAGACGACCAGCACGCTGCTCAGGGCGCCAGCAACCACCAATACGGTGGCCAAAGAACCGGAGGCACTGCGACTGGTGCGGGGCCCCGAAAGTTGGCCGATGACCCCATAAATTTGCGAAGCAATGGATCTCCCGGTTGTAGACGTGCACGGGCGGGCCTGCGGCCCGCCACCTCGTCCCCGGCCCAGTCCCGTTAACTATATCGACAAGATCAGGGGGAAAATTGAGCAGAGCCTAACCCGCTGCGACTGCCGGATCGTGGACCACCTCAGGAAACAATGGCAACGATAGGTGCCGATGGGTGCGCTGAAGTCGCGGGGACCTCGAAGGGGGCTTTACCAAGGTCGAAGATTTTGCCCCCGGCCCCGGCCAACCAGTACCCACGCCCGTACGGGCTGGTTGCTATGCCAACAATCGGGCTAACGAGGCGCGTGCTTACGGCTGGCCGGTAGAAAGTGGCATCCCCGAACGCGAAGACGCCTCCGTCCGCGGCGGCGAGCCAGTAACCGCGGCCGTCTGACGTGGCGGCAATGCCAACTATTGGCTTGGTTAGGTGGTACTTGGTAGCCGAACCGTAAAAATGGGCATCGCCATAAGCGAAGACCTTCCCGTTCTTGTCAACAAGCCAGTAACCCTTGCCGTCAGGAGTGGCCGCGATGCCGACTACCGGTTCGCTGGCATAGAACTTTGCGCTCGAGCGGTAGGAGCGGGCATTGCCGTAACCGACGACCCTCCCGTTTTGGGTCACGAGCCAGTAACCCTTACCGCTAGGGGTGGCTGCCATGCCGACTACCGGTTCGCTGGCGTAGAACTTGGCGCTCGAGCGATAAGAACGAGCATCCCCAAACGTGAAAACGTCACCCGCAGAGCTCACAAGCCAATATCCGAGACCGTCGGGCATTTCGGCCGCGCCCACGATCGGGTGTGACAGTGGCAGGTCGATCGACCCTTCCCCCGCTGCCACCCCCGAGCCGTAGACGCTGCCGTCGCGTCCGACGAGTTGATATCCGTCGAGATCCCCTGGGAGCGTGCCGGAAGAAGCAGCCTCGACGGCCGCGCCCACGTTGAGCAACCCGCCGTCGATCTTGTCGCCACCCGGTGACAGGGGTGACGCGGTTTGACGCAGCAAGGTGGCCACCTGCGGCCCGGACAACGAGGGGTTCGCCGCCAGCACAAGGGCAGCTGCGGCGGCAACGAGCGGAGCGGCGAACGAGGTGCCGCTCTCGACCGCATAGTTGCCGTCCCACCAGGTGGAAAGGACGCCTATCCCGGGGGCGGCGATGTTCGCTGCGTTGCCGTACTCGGAGAAATCGAGCGCGTGCCCACCGTTCGCCGGGTTGACGACTCCCGCGTCCGTGCTCGCAGCGACCGAAAGAACACCCGGGTAGGCCGCAGGGTAGAGGGGCTCGCTCGAAGGGCCCTGCCCGGGCTGCGCGTTGCCGGCGGCTGCTACGACGACGACGCCATGGGAGATCGCATACTCGACCGCCTCCTCCTCGTCGATGTTCGGCCCGCACCCCGTGGGGTCCACCGAGCAGGGGAGGCTCGCGAAGGACATGTTGATCACCTTGGCCCCAGCGCTCACGGCTTCATAAATGCCAGTCGCCTCGTCCGCCGTGTTGCCGTTCCCAGTGTCGTCCAGCACCTTGAAATCGATCACCTGCGTGTTCCATCCCAGCCCAGCAATGCCGATGCCGTCGTTTGTGGCCGCAGCGATCAAGCCCGTTACGAATGTGCCGTGCCCGTTCTCGTCGTCCGCCGAGGCGCAAAGTGGCCTGTCGTCTTTGCAGACGTCCTGGCCCACCACAACCTTCCCGATCAGCTGGGGGTGTTCTGGATCTACGCCAGTGTCTAGGACCGCCACGAGCGCGTTGGGGCTACCAGTGCTGACGGCCCAGGCCTCTGGGGCATTTACACCCTGGAGGTCGGTCTGGCCCCCAGGGTGCTCGATCGTTGCTCCCGGCCCACCGCCGGGGTCCTCGACGACTACCGGGTGCCCGGCATCGGGCCCGCCGTCGACTTGGGTCGGCCCACACGCGGAAACGTAGCAAGGGTTGTTGGGCACCAGTTCCGGCTCGGCCGCCGCCCGGATCGCTCGGACCGGCGAGACGTAGTCGACCCCCGGGGCACCTGACAGTTCTGACTCGACATAAGCGGCTTCAGTAGAAGGCAGGTCGGTCGACCAGCGACGGCCCGGGAGCAGCTGGGGGACGGGGCCTGGCAGACCGACCAGCAAAGAAGCCGGGTCCGCTTCGGCACCCTCGCTCAGCTGCAGCACAAGCTGCTCTGTTTGCACGCTGTAAGGCGTTGCACCTGCCGGAGCCGGGCCCGCAAAGACGGCAACGACTACCAAGGCTCCGGCACACGCGAACAAGCGACGCCCTGCACGCCACCTCAGGACGCTGGCGGACGGGCCGACGGTCCTGAGCTCTGCGGGCAGGTACAAAGGCCAGCTACTTTTCAGCGGCCCCTGAGCCGCCGCACATACAGCGACTTACGCAGGCCAAGACGGGACCGAGCCCGCTGCGCCAGTGTCGTAGTCGGTAGCTCTACGACGGTCAGGTTGCGAGCCCCGTCAGGACCGTACAAGCCTTCGGAAACGGGGCCGGCGCCCTCGGGCAGCATCGGGTACGGGTCGACCTCCTGGACGGTCACAATCCCTCGAAGGGGCCCGTAGCGCTCCACCAGGCGGTCCGCGTCCTCACGGCTCGCGACGCTGATTTGCTCGACGGAGTGTGCGAGAGCCCTCATGCACGCCGGGCTAACCCCCGGGTCCTCGCCTACCAGGAGGGTTGCTCGACGGAAACGGCGCATCGCAACCGCTAGGCCGAGCGCGGTGGCCAACTGCTCGAGCGGGCCAGCGCTGGAGAATGGCACGCCCGGCTGGAGGCTCACCACAACCTGTGCAGGACCGCCGAAGTGCCGGCGGACCTGTTCCAAACGCCAGCCCGCAAGCGGGCCGGCAACAGGCACAGCCAGGCGTGCCGCCCCCGTCCGGTACGAGACCACCTGTACTTCCTCGCCCGCGTCCCAAGCCCGTCTGACGGCCGCGATTGTAGCTGCCGTGGCCGGGCCCGGCATGGGAGGATAGCTACCGATGACCACTACGTCACAAACCGCCATCCCAGCGAACTTATCAGCCCGCCGGCCCCGGGTAGGCTCATGGACCGTGACGCCCTCGAAGACACTGCTGCGCTCGGCAGTCGACCGGCTGCTGCGGCCCTACTTCGCCGAACTGGCCGAACTGACAGTCGAACTCACAGCTGAAGTGCGATCGCTCCAGAGCAAGATAGACGCAACAAGCATCGAGATCAGGTCCGAGGTAAACGAAACGGTCACTCGCGAGCTTACCGACAGGTTGGCGACGATGAGCGTCGAGATCAGGTCCGAGGTAAACGAAACGACCACTCGGGAGCTTGCGGACAGGTTGGCGACGATGAGCGTCGAGATCAGGTCCGAGGTAAACGAAACGACCACTCGGGAGCTTGCGGACAGGTTGGCGACGATGAGCGTCGAGATCAGGTCCGAGGTAAACGAAACGACCACTCGGGAGCTTGCGGACAGGTTGGCGACGATGAGCGTCGAGATCAGGTCCGAGGTAAACGAAACGACCACTCGGGAGCTTGCGGACAGGTTGGCGACGATGAGCGTCGAGATCAGGTCCGAGATAAACGGCACGGTTATTCGCGAGGTCGCCAACAGGGCGGCGGAAACAAGCGTCGAGATAAGGTCGGAAGTAAACCGTACGGTCATTCGCGAGGTCAGCGAATTGGCGACCGAACTGTCGACGAGGTTCTCCGCTGAAATGGACGCCCTGCGAGCCGACTACGTGGAGCTGACGCGCATGTTCCGCATGCAAGGTGACGCAGCCGACCAGGTCGCGGAAGCCCTGGGCCGTACCCTGACACGGTTGACTGCGGAGCTGGAGTCCTTCGGGGGTGGCCTGGAGGAGCTCGAGGAGCACCTGGAGACGGACCGCGCCGACCACGGCCGTTCGGAGGAGGCAGCGTCGCGCTCATGAGGCGTCGGCGGTCATGACTCGGCGGGGGGTCATCTTCGACCTCGTGGCGGCCCAAAGCCCCAGCTATCGCGGCAGGGGCATCGCGCGCTACAGCACCGAGCTCGTACGGGCAATGGTGCAACACCATCCTGAGCTCGTCAGCTCGATCGTCGTCCACCCCGAACTCGGCCCGATCTACGGGACCGATGACCTGGCCGAATGGCTCACGACCAGCCCCGATTGGGCCGAAGGCTCCGTGCTCCACATGGGCTCGGTGATCGAGCCCGAGGTGCCGGTACGCGTGTACTGGCCTCGCGAGGCGTCGTCGCACAGGCTGTATACGGCCGTCACCTTGTACGACCTCATCCCCGAGCTGTTCCCTGGCTGGTACCTGCAAGACCCAGGGCTTCGCCGGCGCTGGCGCTGCTGCCTTGAAGTGGTCCGCCAAGCTGACGCCGTGCTGACTTTGTCCGCTTCGACCAAGCAGGACACGATCGGTTTGCTCGGGGTGCCCGAGGAACGCGTCGCCGTAGTCGGCGGCGGGACCTCACCGGTGTACCGGCGCCCTCAATCGCGCAATGAGGCGTTCAAAGTAGCGCGCAAAGGGGTCAAAGGGCTGAAAGAGGGTTTCATCGTCTACAACGGCGCGTTCAACCCGCGCAAGAACGTCGACGGCCTGGTGAGGGGCTACGCCTCCCTGCCGCCGGAGCTCGTGAAGCGGCACCAGCTAGTGATCGTCTGCGAGGCTCCTCCCCTGACGCGCAACCACTACCTCGTAATGGCAAAGGAGCTGGGCGTGGAGGGGCGGGTGCTAATACCTGGCTTCGTACCAGAAGAGGTGCTGGTCGCCCTTTTCCAGTCCACAGAGCTGGCCGTCTACCCGTCCCTGTACGAGGGCTACGGGCTCCCCGTGATCGACTCCCTGGCGTGTGGCGCTCCCACGATCGCTGGCGACAACTCGTCGCTGCGCGAGATCCTCCCCCGCGAGGCCCGCTTTGAGCCAACCGATCCCGGGGCGATCGCCGCCGCCATCGTGCGCGCCCTTACCGACAAACCGTTCCGGGAGAGGCTGACGGCGCTCACCAACATGGAGCCACCGTCTTGGGCCTCTGTTGCGGACAAGGCGGCGGTCGTTTTCGAGGAACTGCTGCGGCGATCTCTCCGGTACCGCCCCGCGTGGCGCACGCGGCCCCAACTTGCCCTCATCGGGGTACCGGCCAAGCTGGCTACCGCCCTCGAGCCCCTCGCGTCCTTTGACCAGTTCTGTGGTGTTACCGAGGTCCCGGGCGAGGGACCGGTCCTAGAACCCTCGCAGTGGCCCGAGGACGCGGGCCAGCCGATCTCATACGCGGCCCTGAGCAGCCTCGACAGGTGGCGAGGCGGTTACGACGCCGTCGTCACCTGGGTGCCCGGCCAGCCGAGCGCTCTGGGGGCGGTGCCCCCGAGCGCTGTTGCGCCCTTTCTGGGGGGAATTGAGAGGCTCGCCAGGGCGTGGCCAGGACGAACTGTGGCCCTTGTTGACGAAAAGCTGGACGGCGCCGAGGGTACCCTTTCCCGCGCCGCCGACCGCCCTGCGGCTCGAGGGCGCCGGTATAACGGTCGTTCCCGTGAGCGAGGCCACGAGCTGGGACGACATCGCACGCCGGGTTGCCAAGGCGACCCGGGACGCGGCCGTCTGAGGCATGGCGCTTGAACGCCAGCGTCGTTGTCGTCTCCTACCGTCCCGGCGAATGGTTGAGCCCATGCCTGGCCTCGTTGAGCAGCCAGGCCGACGAGGTGGTGCTGGTGGACAACGGCTCATCGGGCGCTGTTGCGTCCGAGATCGGCCGCCACGCCGGCGCAAGGGTGCTCCGGTTCGAGTCCAACACTGGGTTCGCCCCGGCGGCTGACGCCGGTGCCACCGCGTCGAGCGGGGAGATCCTGGCTTTCCTGAACGACGACGCGGTTGCGGGGCGCGGGTGGCTGGCGGCCGCTGCCAAGGCACTATCGGACGAGTCGGTCGCGGCAGTCGGCCCGAAGGTCGTCCTCGCCACCCGCTACCGCGAGATCCGCTACCCCGACGACGACTGGTCCGCGCCGGGGGACCCCCGCCCCCTCGGACGGCAGATCCGCTCGGTGAAGGTCAATGGCTCCGAGTTGCTCGATATCGCAGCCGGGCCCGGCCTCTACCGCCTGGAAGCGGACAGCCGGGGCGACCGCTGGCGCTGGACCGCGGGCGCCCGCCCGTGGTACGTGCCGCTACCGGACGCTGACGGCGGTGCGGAGGTCATGGTGGACGGGCAACCCGCGCCGCCGGGCCCCGTAGTGCGCCTCATCAATAGCGCGGGAGCATTCCTCGATACCCGGGGCTACGGAGGGGACATCGGTGCCGACACGCCCGATGACGGGCGCTTCAACGAGTTGACTGAACGCTTTGCAATTTCGGGCAGCGCGTTAGTGACACGGCGGGGCACTTGGCACGAGATCGGCCCGTTCGCCGCCCGCTTCTTCGCCTACTACGAGGACATGGACTGGTGCTGGCGAGCACGCCTGGCGGGGAAGCGGGTCCTGTACGACCCCAGCGCGACCGTCGAGCACCGCCGTTCTGCTAGCTCAGGGGGAGAGCACCAGCCGTGGGTACGCGTAATGTCCGAGCGGAACAGGACCCTGACCATGGTCCGCAACGGGCCGCGGCGCCTCGCTACCAAGGCCCTCCGGGACCGCATCGCGGAGGGGCCCGATGGAGGAGTGCGCTCCGGGATCGCCCAACTGCTGCCCTGGGCACTTGCAAGCCGTGCCCGCCTGGCACGACGCTGGGCGGTGCCGCCCGAGGAGGTATGGGAGCGCTGGGCGGGGCAGGCTACCGACTGATCAGCACTCAGAGTGTGGCGGCCGGTCCCAGGGCTTGCCCAAGGATTCGAGGTCCGCTTCTATCCGGTCCAGGACCGTGGGCCATTGGTAGTTCTCCATCACGTAGGCGTGCCCACGCGCGCCCATCCTGTTGGCAGCCTTGGGATCGGCCAGCAGGTCCGCCAACCGCTCTTCCAGCTCCTCGGAGGTGCCGAACGGGCGCCCTCCGTCGCAACGCGAGCAATGCCACTCGACAACGGCGCTCCCGGCACGGACGAGGACGGGGCGGCCCGCTAGCCAGGATTCCATGACGGTGCGGGAATAGCTCTCCATGAAGCTCGGCTGCATGTAGGCCAGGGCCGCGGCAAGTGCGTTGTTGCGCTGTTCGACCGTGAGGTACCCAACGTCGATGACCCTCCCGCGAAGGCGCGGAGGCACGTCAGGGTGGCCGGCTCCGGCGCTCACCAGCTTGACCGGGGTCTTGGTCCCCGCGAACACGTCCATCAACCACGGCCAACCCTTGTCCGCTTCACGGCGGCCCAGGTACAGCACGAACGGGCTGTCCAGGCCGTACTCGGAGCGGAACTCGTCGGGATGGTATTCCTTGGGCACGTCCATCCCGGACCCGATCACGCTGTGATGAGGCGTCACAGGACCGAGGCGGTGCGCCAGGTCGTGTTCTGGGCCGGAAAGGAACCACACTGCGGCCGGCAACGACAGCACGTGCCTCATGACATCGAGGTACGCGTAGACCTCGTCATGGAGGCAGGGCATCACTACCGCTCGTTCGGCTACGACAGTCATCCCGACGGTGGTGGGCCAGAACAGGTAAGGGGCGAAGACAACCGCGTCGTAGCTCCGTCCTTCCTTCAGCAGGACCTCGAAGAGGCCCGGCGTACGGAACAGAGCCTGGAGCCACGTCACCTGGTCGTCAAGCGTTGGGCTCTCGCCCGCGTAAATGCGCCCATGCACCATGTGCTCCCTGCTGGCTGAGGTGGCAAGCACGTTGGCGAAGCGGCGGACGAGCACCCCGCTGTCGACCTCGGTGCCCTCAGGCAGCTCGTTGGCCCAGGTATACGGGCTTACGGCGCATGTTGTGAGCACCTCGACGTCCCAACCCCGCTCAACCAGGCCGAGCGCGACGTCGCGCACCACCGCCTCAGCCCCACCTACGATCTCCTCGCCGAAGCGAGGGCTAACAAAGGCGATGCGACGCTTCATCGTCCCCCAAGATATGCGGCACCACCACTAGACCCGACCATCCCGGGCGGTAGCATAGCCGGCGGTGCCAGCCAGCCGCTCCCGACGCAGCTTGCTAGGGCAATCCTATCTGGCTGTCGAGCGGGGCCTGAACGCAGCGGCCTCGAGCTGGGCGGCATGGCGTCCCTTTGGCGATCTCCGGGCGGACGGCGGAGCCGCGGTCGCTGAGGGTGAAAGCCCCGCCACCATAGGCGACGTGGTGAACTGCTACCGCTTGCTGCTCGGGCGCCAACCTGATCACGACGGGCTCGCCCATTACCGTCAACGTCTCTCGGCCGGCACCATCTCGGTCCGGGACCTTGTCGGGGAGTTCCTCGGTAGCGTCGAGTTCGTCCACGCGCACCCGGAGCGGCGCGAACAGCCAACGACTGAGATCGTGACCACATGCGAGGGCTTCCGGATGCATGTGGACCCGGGCGATTACGCGGTAGGGCACACCATTGCGCGGACGGGTAGCTACGAGCCGGAGGTCTCAGCGGCATTGCGAGAGGTGCTCGGCCCGGGCGGCACCTTCGTCGATGCCGGTGCCAACATCGGATGGTTCAGCATGCTGGGTGCGTCGCTGGTGGGACCGTCAGGCAGGGTGATCGCCGTCGAACCGAACCCCATCAATGTCGGGTTGCTTCGCGACAGTGCCAAGGAGAACGGCTTTGACAACATCGACGTGCTGACAGTGGCCCTCGCTGCGCGGCCAGGATTTGTCGCCCTCGAGACAGACGGCAGCAATGGGCGGGTGACCCCGATCGACGGTCCGCCAGCCAAGCCCATCACGGCCAGCTTCGTCGTGGCAGCCCGCCCGCTCGATGACGTCCTGTCCGATGCAGGGGTGACCCGGGTCGACGCAATCAAGATCGACGTCGAGGGAGCCGAACCGCTCGTGCTGAAAGGTGCCGGGAGCACCATCACGCGGCACCGACCGGTGCTGATCAGCGAGTTCTACCCGCTGGCGCTCGATAGCTCGCCCTGGGGAAATGCGCAAGGTTACTTGGCTATGCTGCGCGCCTTCGGCTACCGCCTCTCGGTCATCGGCTCTGAGGGAGACCATGATGACGAGACCATCTGCTCCATGGCGAGCGGGGCCGAGCACGTGGATCTGCTTGCCCGCCCTATCTGATCGCTCGTCCGTTGATGTCTGACAACCCGATGTTCGTCTACGACGAGGAAATGGCGGAGGCGGTATTCGACTACTGCCGCTGGCGGCTGTCGCTCGACCCGGTACCGCTCGACCACACAGTGCCGAGGGCGACGCTCGAAGCCGTCCTGTCAGGCTTGGTCACAGCCGGAGGAAAGGACCCGTTCGAGATCCTGTCGATTTTCACCGATCAGGTCGTCACTTCGGTCATTTCCTGTGACAGCCCACGATTTTTGGCGTTCGTGCCAGCGGCCCCCACCAAAGCAGCGCTCCTTTTCGACATGGTCGTGTCGGCATCGTGCCTGCAGGGCACCTCCTGGCTGGAGGCGGCCGGGACTGTGATAGCGGAGAACCAGGTGCTCAGTTTTTTAGCGGAACTGGCTGGGATGCCGCCTAGCTCGGGCGGGTGCTTTGTATCAGGAGGTTCGGCGGCCAACCTGTCCGCTCTAGTCGTGGCCCGCGACCGCGGCCGCGCCCGCCTGGGCGGACCGACGGCGCAGGTGCGTGTCGCTCTCGGCGAGGATGCCCATTCATCTGTCAGCAAAGCGCTGCACATCATCGGTGTCGGCGAGCTGCTGGTGCCGTGCGACGACCATCGGCTGACCGGCGCTGGGTTGGAAGAGGCACTCCGGCTTGACCCCGACCCGTCCGACGTGGTGGCGGTAGTCGCGAGCGCCGGCACGACCAACGCCGGGCTCGTCGACGACCTGGCCGGTTTGGCAGAGGTCGCCAGTCAACGCGACCTCTGGTTCCACATCGACGCGGCGTACGGGGCGCGGCCCTCCTGTCGAGGTCCGCCGAAATACAGTCGGTTTTCAAGGGGTCCGAGCACGCCGATTCGTTCGTCGTCGACCCCCACAAATGGCTCTTTGCTCCCTTTGACTGCGCGGCTCTTTTGTACCGGGAGCCGGCGCTGGCTAAGGCGGTCCATTCCCAACAAGCGGCTTACCTCGACCCTCTCCATGCGGGTGAGGACGAGTGGAACCCAAGCGATTACGCATACCACCTCACGAGACCGCGAGAGGGCTCGCCCTTTGGTACTCGCTGGTGACCAACGGCACCGACGCCTACAGGGACGCCGTCGACGCGGCGCTATCGACTACACGCCTGACCGCCCGCATCGTAGAGAGCTCCCCATATCTCGAGCTAGTGCGTAAACCGGAGCTTTCCGTTGTGCTGTTCCGGCGCAAGGGATGGAGGCTGGCGGATTATTACAACTGGTCCGCCAAGCTGCTCGATGACCAGGTGGCGTTCGTCACCCCCACCAAATGGGAAGGAGAAACGGTCGCTCGGCTTATTTTCCTTCACCCCGGCACGACGGAGGAAATTGTGCGCGAAGTGATAGATACAATGGCTTGAAAGATCTGGCGGCGTCCCGGAGAGGCCTGTAGCCTCCTCCGCATGAGACTCGGCAATATGTACGGGCCCGATGCCACTTTTGCCGGAGTACCTCGTGCAGACCTCGACGAACCCGCCAGTTTCAGAAATACGGGCGCAGTCATCCTGGGCGCTCCGTTCGACGGTGGGACCACTCACCGGCCAGGAACCCGCTTCGGGCCCCAGGCGATCCGGTTCACCGATTACCTGGCCCACGACGGGATGCGACCCCATCTGGCTCTCGGTGTGGACCCCCTGACCGAACTCCCGGTCGTAGATGCAGGTGACGTCCACATGCTGCCGGGCGAGATCGAGCAAGCCCTAAAGCGACTGGAACAAGCCGTAACCACGATCGCTCAGGCCGGGCCAATACCGGTGGTGCTTGGCGGCGACCACACGATCACTTTTCCCGATGCCACCGGCGTGGCTCGTCACGTGGGCTGGGGACGCGTGGCTCTCGTCCACTTCGACGCCCACGCCGACACAGCAGATACCCAACACGGGTCTCTTTACGGTCACGGGACCCCGATGAGGCGCCTGATCGAGTCTGGTGCCGTACGGGGCGACCGGTTCTTCCAGATCGGCCTACGCGGGTACTGGCCCCCAGAAGACGTGCTCGAGTGGATGGCCGGGCAGAACATGCGCAGCTACGAAATGACCGAGGTAGTCGAAAGAGGTCTCAACACCTGCCTCGACGAGGTCTTCGAGTTGGCCATGGACGGCTGCGACGCGGTCTTCCTATCGGTCGATATTGACGTTGTCGACCCGGGCTCGGCTCCGGGCACCGGCACTCCAGAACCCGGCGGGCTCAGTGCTCGGGCACTGCTCGATGCGGTCCGCCGAATTGCGAGCGAGCTCCCCGTCGGCGGGGTCGACGTGGTCGAGGTCTCCCCGCCGTACGACCACTCCGAGATCACCGCCTACCTTGCCAACCGAGTCGTGCTGGAAGCCCTGTCGGCTATTGCCTGGCGGCGCAAGTCCGCAAGCGGCCGCGCGGTCCGGGTGCCGAGCGCACCGCTGCTCCAGGGCCGTTCGCGTCCGGCACTGTCATAAAGCGGCCGCCTCTGTGAAGGCCAAACGTGATGCCCCAGTCCCCTCACGCCGAAAAGAACGATGAGGGGATGGCGCACCCACGTTTGGCCTTCTCAATTCACCCGGGTGCCATCCGGCAGAAAAACTGGATCGACGGCCCGTTTATCTCTAAGGATTGGCGGCGGCGAGGTCAGAGAGGGCGTCGGCTGAGAGGCGGAACGTCCGCCACTCGTCCATCGGGAGTGCGCCAAGCGAGAGGTAGAAATCGATCGCGGGCTGGTTCCAATCGAGCACGACCCACTCGATCCGCGGACAACCTGTCTGGACGGCTCGTGCCGCCAGGGCGGCAAGCAACGCTTTTCCCGTCCCCTGTCGCCGTTGCCCGGGGACGACGAAAAGATCTTCGACGTAAAGACCGTGCCGACCGGTCCACGTCGAGAACGAAACGAAATAGATCAACATTCCCGCGACCGTGCCAGCGTTCTCGGCGACCAGGGCGAAGACCTTGGGATCGGTGCCGAACAAGGCCTCAGCAAGGTCCGCCTCTGTTGTCATGACCTGGTGCTGCTCTCGTTCGTAATCGGCTAGCCCACGGACGAAGCTGAGTAGCTGGCCTACATCGCCCGGGACGGCATCACGGATTGTTGGGCGTCCACCGTTTTCGATCGAGGTACTCATCGAGTTGCTCACCCGAAGATCATTACATGGCCAGGGGAGCCGTCTTGGGCTTGGATAGACGGGTGCGCCCCGTACAACCCAACTCAGACGAAGGGCCACCTAAAGTCCTCTTCCGGCCCGGTCGAAGCAAGCCCAGATGAACCCGCCAGATCGCGGTCCGCAATGGCCGTCGGGCCACGCCGGTCGACCGAGCCTACCCGTAAGGTTCTGGGCCCGGGTAGGGGCCTCCTCCATGGTCGCCCTGGCGGCCGCCATCGTGGTGCCCCACCTCGCTTCTCGTCACTCTGGTCACGGCCAGCTCGTCGACGGGATGCCGCCGGTCGACGTGCTGGTCGCCGCATCAGTCCTAATCGGTGCCGTCACGACCGCGGCGGTCTACCTGGCCGTTCGGCGGGACCTCAAACTGCCGGTGAGAGTGGCGCTTTACGCGGCCGCCTATGAGGCACTAGTCGTCGCCGTCAAGTTCGGCCTCGCCCCCTACGGGCTTTACCACGTCAATGAACACGTCGCGATCACCGAGTCGCTATTCGGGATCGATGACGCCGCGGGCGCCACCGCGACCGCCGTCGTCATATTCGCGCTCTACTTCGCCGTCTATGGCCTCCTGTACCTCTGGGCCCGGCGCGGGGTCACCCACCTTGACCGGGCCGCGAGATCTGGGCCGGGGATCAACCGCCTGGTGCCCACCGCAGCGGTAGTCGTATCCGTGCTCGGCCTTGGCGCAGGCGGGTGGGTGTTGGTCATTGCCACGGCCCAACCGGCGGCGCAATACCTCGACTTTGTGTTCTCGTCGGCGGTTGCCGTGTTCACGGGGCTTGCGCTCGCCGGCGCCACGGCGCTGGCCGCGATGGTGTTCCGTTCCACGGCGCAACAGGTGCGCGCGCTTGGCACGGCCAACCTTCTCGTCAACGTTTTCTTGGTCGGTCTTGTGTTCCTGGTGCTATTCCACATCCTTTGGGTCGTCTACATCCTCGTCGTGACCTCAATCTGGCCGTTGAACACGGTGGTACCGAAATGAGCCCCACGGGCACTCGCATACCAGCGGGGGTGCGGCCAGTTCCCCGCGGGGAAGCTCTTCGGCGCCAGCCAGCTCCCGCCCGTATCGCCGGGCTGACCGTGTCGATGCTGCGGTACAGGGTCGCGATCATGGTGTGGACGTTCATGTTGCTGGGGGCGGCTAGCGGTAACAGCGCGCGCCTCAAGGCTGGGGAGCTGGCACTAGAGGCTTGTGCTTTGGCGTGGAGCTACGTGGCTGCGACAACCGTGAACGACTTAGCCGACGTCGAGATCGACCTGGTTAACCATCCTGGCGACGCTGGACGCCCACTCGTCAGTGGTGCGGCCTCTCCAGCCGACCTGCGAAAGCTGCACTGGCTCGCCTGGGCAGCAGCGATCGGCTGCGCCGCGCCACTTGGGCTTGTTCCGGCAATGCTGGTCGTCGTAGGCCTAGTGATCGGGCGGGCCTACTCGGTCCGGCCGTTGCGGCTTTCCTATAGGCCGTACTGGGCGCCAAGCACCCTTGCGATCGCATATGTGGTGGTGCCCTACACCTTGGGCTTTTGGTCCTCCGGTGCGGAAGTTAGTGGCCGCGCCATCGCCATCGGTGCCGGGCTGGTGGCGTTATTCCTGGCTCGCATCATCCTGAAGGACTTCAGGGACCGCGAGGGAGACCGCATCTTCGGCCGGCGTAGCCTTCTTCTTTTGCATGGTAAACGGCTGACTTGTGGGCTAAGTGGAACCTTCGTGGCACTTGGCGACGGGTTGCTCTCCCTCGCTTTCGGCGGTCATGCGTGGCCATTGCTGGTCCTTGCACAAGGGTTTTTCGCCGCCGTGGGGTTGATGCTGTGGAGGCTCTCCAAAGCAACGACCTCAACAGCCGAACAGGTGGCAATCGGGACCGGCGCAAGGATGGCAAACGGCCTCCTTTTCTCGGTCCTTTCGTGGCTACTCCTGAGCGGCCACGGCGCCTCGATAGGCATGCGCGCAGCGTTCCTGGTAGTACTGGCGGTCCTTTATGGCACGTCGTTCGCGACCCTGGCGAGGTACCCGGAACGAGCAGTCATCGGGTACAAGGGCTGAGGCCGGCTGGGAGCTGCTCACGCTTTCTGGGTTTTTGGTACCTCCATCGCCCGTGCTAACTCCCAGGTCGGGCTGTAGCGGTTGCGTTGCCGGCCGCTAGCGACCTGCGAGCAATGCACAGGGAGGCTGCGAGCGACGCGAGATAACGCACGAAGCTAGCCGAAGAACTTAGCCAGCCTCGTCATGCCCTCTGCGAGGTCTTCGTCGGCCAGCGCGTAGGAAAACCTTCCGCAGCCCGCGGCGCCGAAGGCCTCACCGGGGACGAACGCCACCTTTGCCTCTTCGAGCACCATCTCGGCAAGCTCCAGCGTGGTCGACGGAGCCCGGCGGCCAGGCCCGAGCGGCCGGCCGAGCGCGCCGGCAAAGCTCGGAAAGGCGTAGAACGCTCCCTCAGGCTCGGGGCAAAGCACCCCTGGCAGCTCTGAGAGCGCGGCCACGATGGCCCGGCGCCGGCGGTCGTAAACCGCCCGCATCTCTTCGACATCCGAAAGCGGGCCCGTCACGGCCGCGAGGGCCGCTCGCTGGGCGACGTTGCACACGTTGGAGGTCGAGTGGCTTTGAAGGTTGCTCGCAGCCTTTACGACATCGCTCGGCCCGATCAGCCAGCCGACACGCCAGCCTGTCATGGCATAGGTCTTGGCGACACCGTTCACGACCACGCAGCGGTCGGCCAGCTCGGGCACTAGGACGGGCATCGAGTACATGCGCGCCGAGCCGTAGACCAGGTGCTCATAGATCTCGTCGGTGATGACCCATAAGCCGTGCTCGGCGGCCCAGGTGCCAATCGCTGCCGTCTCTTCCTCGTTGTAAACCGCGCCGGTTGGGTTCGAGGGCGACACGAACAGCAGCACCTTTGTCCGGGGCGTCAGAGCAGCTTCGAGCTGGGACAGTGAGACCTTGTAGCCGCTTTCGGGACTGGTAGGCACCTCGATCGGGGCTCCGCCGGCCAAGATGATCGTCTCGGGATAGGTCGTCCAGTACGGGGCCGGCATCAGCACCTCGTCCCCGGGGTCCAGGAGCGTGGCAAAAGCCTCTTCGACGGCCTGCTTCCCGCCGTTGGTCACCAACACTTGAGACGCCTTGACGACATACCCCGTGTCGCGGGCCGTCTTGACTGCGATGGCCTCCCTCAGCTCCGGCAGGCCGGCGGCGGGAGTGTACCGGTGGTTCTTAGGGTCACGGCAGGCAGCAACCGCCGCCTCGACGATGTGGGCCGGGGTCGGGAAATCGGGCTCGCCGGCGCCGAAACCGATAACGTCCTCCCCTGCGGCCCGCAAAGCTTTGGCCTTGGCGTCAATGGCAAGGGTGGCGGACTCGGAGACAGCTCCGGCTCGGCTGGAAACACGTTGTGCAGGTGCCATTCAGCCATGGTCGCGCACCTAACGCGGTCCCCGCACTCCAATATGCCCGTTCTGCGGGTACGTGAAGAGGCGGCCTCACCGGCGTCCACCTGGAGTTCAACTATCCTCGAGCTTAATGCGTGGTCGCGGGAAGGCCGGCCTCGTTGTCCTCGCGCTACTGGCCGCGAGCGCGAGCTACGCCGGGCCAGCGGCGGCTAGTCCACGGCTCAAGCCGACCTCGAGACCTGCTGGGGAGCGACCTCCGGCGAAAGCAGCGGAGAGCACCACGACCACGTTGCCAACGGCCCCACCTGCGAAGGTGGAGGTGCCCGAGGCCACCTCCTACGTCCTGGTCGACGTCAACACCGGTAATGTGCTCGCTGGCTACAACGAACGCCTCCGGGTCCCCCCAGCAAGCCTTACCAAGGTCCTCACGGCCCTCATAGCTGTGTCATACCTCCCTTCGAACGCCAGGGTTCTTGGGACGAAGGCGTCGTGGAACGCCTACCCGAACACAGTCGGCATCGAAATAGGTGTTGCCTGGCCTCTCAACGAGGTGCTCCAGTCTCTGCTCGTGCTGTCCGCGAACGACGCCGCCTACGCCATAGCCCAGCGCCTGAGCGGCTCGCTCGCCTCTTTCGCGGGCGTGATGGAACGTTCGGCTCACCAGATCGGCATGGAAGACTCCCCGGTGTTCCACGACCCGGCGGGCCTCGACGGGACAGAGGGCTACCGCGGGGGCAACCTGGTCAGCGCCCGCGATTTGGCCATAGCCGGTCGGGACCTGTTAAAGGCCCCGAACTCGCGAGGATTGTCACCGAGCAGCAGTACCATTTCGTCGACCCGACGGGCGTTGCGCACTGGCTCCCGAGCATGGACGAGACATTTTTGGAGAGCTACCCCGGAGCCATTGGTATAAAGACGGGTTACACCGACAGGGCGGGGGACTGCCTCATGGCCGCCGCCACGCGCGGTGGTCGTACGATGCTCGCCGTCGTAATGAACGGGTACAACCCGACCGCAACTGCGATCGATTTGCTCAACGAGGGTTTCGCCACGCCAGCCAGTAGGGAGCCGGCTGCTGACCGCTTGCCGCCGCCGGCTCTACCAAGCGCGCAGAAGGCAGTCGCGCCGCCCGCACGCGCAGCTAAATTTGCGGCACCGCACGCCACCACGCCAGTTCGGTCCGTCCCCGAGCACGCCAGTGCGACCAACCGGCCGAGCTTCGAGCGCACAGTGAGCCTGCGGGGGTCGACCGCTGCTGCTACCGCAGTGGCTCACGTCCAGCGGCGGCAGGGGTTGGCTGCCGTTGCAAGTACCTGGCTGGGCAAGGTCCTGCTAATAGCCACCGGTATAAGTGCCGTCTGGGCGTTGATTGAACTTTTGGCCGAAACCAACCTCCGTCGCCGTCGGCGGCAAACCATGGGATCTTTCACCTCGGCCGGTTCTCTGTTGAGCAACCTTCATGGCGGAAAACGTCGGCGGGAACAACTTCTTGCTTCGTATAGGCGCCACGAGAGGACCTCGTCACGCTATGGCAAATGAGGCCCAGACGACCGCGATGTGGCGGCCATAATGCGCAAGATCCCCATTTCAGGCGGACCTCATACTGGCAAGACAACCCTGTTCAACGCGCTCAGGGAGGAGTTCCCCGACGCTCATTTCCTGAGTGAGCCCGCCGGGATCGTAATGGACCGCGAGATGAAGAAGGAGCAACATAGCCAAGGGTACGCAGGGGTTTTCCCATGGAGCAACTACCCAGCGTTTGCAAGGCTGGTAATCGACCAGTCAGTCGAATTGGAAAACAGCATCCCTCCCGGGGCCGACCTGGTCTTCCAGGACAGGAGCCTCATCGACAACGTCGCTTACGGACGCTTGCTCAAATATACAGACCTTCTTCCTGAGCTGGAGAGGTATATCGAATCGAGCGCGGTACACCTGCGTGCTCTTCTGCGCGCCAGTTGGTAGATATACCCAGACAGAGGTGCGATGGGAAACGGCCGAAGAAGCCTTACGCACACATGAGTTCTTGGCTGTCGCCCACGATGGCTCCGGGGTACCGGTACTGCACCTGCCATCGGTGCCGACCGAAGAAAGATTGGCCCTTATCCGGGCTACCCTCGCGACCGTCTGATAAGCCGGGCAACAACGAGTTCTGCAAGAGCCCCGGAGGTCTCCAAGACCACGGTGCAATTTGCGCCGGGCTGTACCATCTCGCCTCTGTAGCGCCCGCGCATGTCACAAATCGTGGCTCCCCTGGCCGGGCCCTGGCCCGTATCGACGGTTACCCCCACGGTCATTGCCCGCTCCGGGACCACATCTCCAGCCGCAATAGCCGCGGCGAGCACATCGTGGCAGGCACAACTTCGTCTACCGAAGACTCCTTCGTAGTACTCGAAGTAGTGCTCGAGGATCGCGGCGGCAAAGCGCGCGACCTCCAAGGGTGACTCCGCCATCGAGCGGCGCTGCTCGTCGCTCATGACCTCGCGCATCGTCGCGTCCAGAGGGACCAGGGTCGTCTTCCACGGGGCGCTCAAGACGGCCTGGGCGGCTTCTGGGTCGTGCCAGATGTTCGCTTCAGCCGCCGGGGTCACGTTGCCCGGCGCCAGGGCAGCCCCGCCCATGATCGTGACGCCTTCGACAAGTTCGGGCAGGTCCGGCTCGAGCCTGAGCGCCACGGCGAGGTTGGTCAGCGGCGCCGTCGCCAGCAGGTGCACCTCGCCTGGGCGCTCGCGGGCAGTTCGGACGATCAGCTCGGCCGCGCCCTCGCTGGCTATGGCGCCAGCCGGCTCGCCGATCTCGACGCCGCCAAGGCCGCTGTTGCCGTGCACGTGGGTACCGAGCTCGGGTTCCTCCCCGATCAGGGAAACCTCAGAGCCCCGGGCAACCGGGATCTGCCCTGTCCGGCCGGCAACGTCGAGTACCCAGAGCGAGTTGCGGGCCGCGGTGGCGGCAGAGATATTGCCGAACACGGTGGTGATGCCACAGACCTCCACCGCCGGGTCGGCCAACAGGTACAGCAACGCGAGGGCATCGTCGACGCCCGTGTCGCAATCGACCAGCAACGTCTTCTTCTTGGCCGCGGTCATCGTCTTGTTACGGTCATCTTGTCGTCGCCGTGATGGCGAAGGTTATCCGGTTAGGGCCCGCCGCAGGTGAAGCTCCACGCGTCACTCGGAGGCATTTCGGCCGATCCGGAACTCGCCCGGTGCGCCAACAGGTACCACAGGGGACCTAGCCCCCACCACGGGTACCACCGGTTCCACGCGGGTCGCATCAAGCGGCGGCCTCGGGTCCGAGCCACCATTGTTGGGCCAATACGAGAAAGCCCGTTCTGCAAGAGCCGTGATGGTGAGCGCCGGATTGGCCCCCGGGTTGGCCGGGATGGCGGAGCCATCGACCACGTGCAGACCGGGGTACGAATAAACCCTGTGCCAGGGGTCGACGACGCCTTCGCCAGCCGAGGCGCCGATGGTGCAACCCCCGAGAAAATGGGCCGTCAGCGGCATCCCGAAGATCTCCCCCCAGTTCGCAGCCGGGCGGCCCCTAGTCTGCTTGGCCAGCCGGCACGCGAGGTCGTGGCCGATGGGCAGCCAGGTGGGGCTTGGCTGACCATGGCCCTGCCGGCTCGTCAGCCGGGGGCCGAAGAGGCCCCTTTTTGCAGACACGGTAAGGGAGTTGTCGTGAGACTGCATGACGAGGGCAATTACGGTGCGTTCCGACCAGGCTCTCAAGTCAAACGAGGCGAGCATCGCACGCGGGTCGCGCGCAGCGGTCGCCAGCCAGCGGGCCCAGACCTGGGCGCGCTTCGCCATCGCTGGCACCGCCGTCACTTCGACCCTTCACCAGCAACGTGCCGAAAAGGCCCATCATGTTGGAACCATGTCCGTAGCGGACGGGCTCGGCGTGGGTACCGGGCTCCGGGTAAAACGAAGACGTTATTGCGACGCCGCGGCTGAAATCGGGGTGGGGACGGCCACGGGGGACAGTCGCCCCCAGCAGGGACTCGGAATTGGTCCGGGTCAGCTCGCCGAGGCGAGGAGACAGCTCCGGGAGCTTGCCCTCGAGGACCATCGTCTGCAGCAGCTTTTGGGTGCCAAGGGCGCCGGCGGCGAGCACGACCTGGCCGGCAGTCAAGGTCCTCCGGTCCCAGTGGGCGAGGCGGCCGGTACCGAACGTGGTCGTCCTCTCCGTCCACACGAGCCACCCGCCGCCCGGCCGGGGCTCCAGCGAACGAACCGTCGTGAGGGGTACGACGACAGCACCCGCTCGTTCGGCCAGATGGAGGTAATTGGTGAGCAGGGTGTTCTTGGCCCCGTAGCGGCAACCCGTCATGCACTCGCCGCAGTGCCGGCACGCCTGCCTGGCCGGCCCGGCCCCCCCGAAGTACGGGTCGGCGTAGGACTTTCCTGGCTGGCCGCCGGCTGGCCCGAAGAACACGCCGACGGGAGCAAGCCGGAACGTCTCGCCTACGCCCATCTCGCATGCCACCTGGCGCATGGCCTCATCTGCGGGCGTAAGCAAAGGATTGTCCACTACCCCGAGCATCCGCTTGGCCTGCTCGTAATAAGGAGCCAGTTCGGAACGCCAATCGGCAATGCCCGCCCACTGCGGGTCGTCGTAAAACGCAGGCAGCGGCTCGTAAAGAGTGTTGGCGTAGTTGAGCGAGCCCCCGCCCACGCCTGCCCCCGCCAATACCACGACGTCGCGCAGGAAGTGGACGCGCTGTATACCCAGGCACCCGAGCAGGGGCGCCCACAGGAAGCGCCGCACGTCCCAGGAGCTTCGCGGCGAGGTGGCGGCGTCGAAGCGCCTGCCTGCTTCGAGGACCGCGACCCGGTAACCCTTTTCGGAAAGGCGAAGTGCCGCGACGGAGCCTCCGAAGCCGGAGCCGACGATTATCGCGTCATAATCGAACTGCTCCCGGCCCGTGCGGTTACCCTCCTGAAACGTCTTGAGGCTTCGGCCCACCAGAGGACAGGAACGGCATCATCGCCCGCAGCTGCGCACCGACCTTTTCGACAGGGTGCTCGGCACCCTCCTTCTGGAGCCTGTGGTAATTGGGCAACCCGTTACGGTTTTCCTCCACCCACTCGGACGCGAAGGCGCCGGACTGGATATCAGCGAGGATCTGTTTCATCTCGGCCCGCACCGCGTCATTGATGAGCCGGGGGCCCCTGGTCATGTCGCCGTACTCGGCCGTGGTCGAGATCGAGTAACGCATGCCGGTGATCCCGTGCTCGTAGATCAGGTCGACGATCAGCTTCACTTCATGGAGGCACTCGAAATAGGCCGACTCCGGCTGGTAGCCCGCCTCAACGAGGGTGTCGAAACCTGCCTTGATGAGGGAGGTGAGCCCTCCGCACAGGACCACCTGCTCGCCGAAGAGGTCCGTCTCGGTCTCTTCTTTGAATGTGGTATCGAGCACGCCGGCACGCGTCGCCCCGATCGCCCACGCATAGGAAAGACCAAGCGCCTTGGCCTTACCGGTCGCGTCGCGCTCGACGGCCACGAGGCTCGGGACCCCGCCGCCCCCCTCGTAGGTGCGACGCACCAGGTGGCCCGGGCCCTTCGGTGCGACCATCACGACGTCGATCCCCTCGGGCGGGTCGATGAGCCCGTAACGGATGTTGAAACCGTGGGCGAACATCAAGGCGTCCCCAGCCCGCAGGTTGGGCTCGATGGACTCCACGTAGATCGCTTGCTGGGCCGTGTCGGGTGCGAGCACCATGATCACGTCTGCCTCCGCAGCCGCCTCAGCGGGCCCCATCGACGCGAAGCCCGGCAGCTTCGGCCTTGGCGCGGGACCCCGAACCGGGGCGCAGGCCCACCCGGACGTCGACCCCCGAGTCCCGCAGGTTGAGCGCATGGGCGTGGCCCTGGGAGCCGTAGCCAATGATCCCAACTTTCCGGGACGTGATCACAGAGGGGTCAGCGTCGTTCTCGTAGTAAATATTGGCCATCTGTCTCTCCTAGCTCCGGTTGGGACGGCGGACCGGGGGGCGTTCCAGCTTCGGCAACGCTACCCGGCCTGTTCGTTGGATATCGATGATCCCGTAGGGCCTCAGCAGCTCCTCGAAATCGTCCAGCATCGAGGGCTGCCCGGCCAGCATCACCGTGAGAGCCTCTTGGCCCACGTCCACCACGGTCCCCCCGAAGATGCGTACCAGGTCGCCCACCTCGCCGCGCGAGGCCGGGGCCACCTGGTGGGGCACAGCGGACGCTGACCAAGACGAGCTCGCGCTCAATGGCTTCACCGGGCGTCATCTCGGTGATCTTCACGACGTTGACCAGCTTGAAGAGCTGCTTTGTCAGCTGCTCGACCGAGATCTCCTCGAGGTCGACGACGATGGTGATCCGGCTGAAGGCGTCGTCGTCCGCAGGCGCAACAGCGAGCGAGATTATGTTGAAGCCTCTGCGGGCAAAGAGCGCCGATACTCTGGCCAGCACGCCGGCGCGGTTCTCTACGATTATGGAAATTGTCTGGTGGCGCAGGCGCCCGCTGCCGGATACCCAGGCAGTGCCCGTACTGGTGAGCGACGTCACTGCACCACCTTTTCCCCACCTGGCCGCAGCGACGGGTGGACGATGACGTCACTATTGGAGGCTCCGGAGGCCACCATCGGGAAGACCTTTTCTCGGGAATCGGTGCGGAAATCAATGACCACCGGCCGGTCGTCTATCGCATTTGCTTTGTCGACCACCGCTGCGACGTCGTCGTTGTGCTCGACCCGGAAAGCCGCACAGCCCATTGCCTCGGCCCATTTGACATAGTCGGGCAGGTCGGGTGAGAGGTAAACCTCCGAGTACCGCTCTTGGTAGAACATTTCCTGCCACTGGCGGACCATCCCCAGGTACGCGTTGTTCAAGATGGCGACCTTTATCGGGATCCGTTCCGTCGAGGCGGTCACGAGCTCCTGTGCGGTCATCTGGAAACAACCGTCGCCGTCGATAGCCCAAACCGTACGGTCGGGACGCCCCACCTTGGCACCGATCGCCGCCGGGACCGCGAAGCCCATGGTGCCGAGCCCCCCCGAGTTCACCCAGGTGTACGGGTAGTCGAAGCGCCAGTACTGGCTGGCCCACATCTGGTGCTGGCCGACGCCGGCCACGACCGTGGTGTCGGCAGGGCTGGCATCTCGGATCGCCTCGATAACGGCCTGCGGCTTCAGCAGTTCGCCCTCAGCTTGAGGCTCGTAGAACAACGGGAACCGGGCACGGTAGTCGTCCAGGTGCGCCCACCACTGGGAACGGTCCGGCTGTGGCTCGCCGCTCGCTATCAGGACGCGCACGAGCTCTTCGATCACTAGCCGGCAGTCGCCGACTATGGGCACGTCCGGGCGGCGGATTTTGCCGAGCTCGGCCGGGTCGATGTCAACATGGACGATTTTTGCGCCGGGAGCGAAGGAGCTGACCTTGCCGGTAACCCTGTCGTCGAAGCGCGCACCGAGGGTAATGAGGAGATCGGCTTCCTGCATAGCCATTATCGCCGTGTAATTGCCGTGCATCCCTGGCATCCCGAGGCACTGGCGGTGGCTATCGGGGAACGACCCACGGGCCATAAGGGTGGTCACCACTGGCGCGTTTGTGAGCTCGGCAAACTTGCCCAGTGCTTCTACCGCTCGCGCCTTTAGGATCCCGCCACCGGCGTAAATGACTGGGCGGGTCGAGGCGGTGATGAGGCGCACGGCCTCGCGCACCATCCGCGGGTGTCCCTTCGTGTTCGGTTTGTACCCGGGAAGAGAACGGGCGACCTCGTCGTCGGTCGGCCAGTTCCACTCTGTATTGGCTTGAAGGATGTCCTTGGGGATATCCAGTAGCACGGGCCCGGGGCGACCGGTTGTGGCCAGCAAAAAAGCCTGCCGGACCGCCAGAGCTATGTCTTCGGGCTTCATTACAAGCTCGTTGTGCTTGGTGACCGAGCGAGTGATCCCGACGGTGTCGGCTTCCTGGAACGAGTCCGTCCCGATGACGGACCGGCTGACCTGTCCCGTAATTGCGACCATCGGCACCGAGTCCATATAGGCGTCGCAAAGGGGGGTCACAAGGTTCGTAGCACCGGGGCCGCTTGTGACCATTGCGACTCCCGGCCGGCCTGTGACATGCGCGTACCCCTCGGCCATGTGGCCAGCACCTTGTTCGTGGCGCACGAGGACGTGGCGTATCGGCGAGTCGAGGATGGGGTCGTATGCCGGGAGGATGGCGCCGCCCGGCAGGCCGAAAATGACCTCGGTGTGCTCCATCTCGAGGCTCTTTATTAGGGCTTGCGCCCCCGTCAACTGCATCGGCGCCTCACTGTCGTCTCGTTGGCTGTTGTCGAACTCGCTGGCAAAACAAAACGACCTCCCGTCTGGGAGGCCGTTCGACGCACGCGTTTGGTGAACGCGTGCGTCAGGTAAGTACTACAGAGATCAGGATCGTCGCGCTGGCAGTAGCGTGAGGTATTGCCGTGCCCGCAGGCGCAACTGCCATGTAGCTCATCATGCCACAGCCCGTCTATTGCTGCAACTAATTGCGGCCCGGTTACCATACGCCCGTGGCTTTGCTCTCCCCGCCTGGCGCGGAAGGTTTCGACGACCTGGACGAACAGTGGCTACGCTCCCGGCCGGGGCTCAAGTGGGCGCTTGCCGATGACGGGGTGCTCCCGGGATGGGTCGCCGACATGGACTTCCCTGCGCCCGGCCCCGTTGTCGAAGCTCTTGTACGCCTCGCCGCGGGCGGTGACCTCGGGTACCCGACGGGCACCGACGTAGCGCTCCTCGAGGAGAAATGGGCAGCCCGGATGGCTACGAGGTACCTCTGGGATCCCGCCCCCGGGCAGTTGCGCGCCTTGTCGGACACGGTCCAAGCGGTTCACGTCCTGGTCGACCTTGCCAGTTCGCCGGGGGACGGCGTACTGATGCTCACACCTGCGTACCCCAACTTCGTGGGCACCCTGGAAGAGATGGGCCGCCGGCTCCTGCCCGTCCCGGCCGTGCCTGGCAAGGCCAATTGGGCCTTCGACTTGGACGCTGCCGCCGAGGCGGCCCATGAGGCGAAGGTCCTCCTGCTCGTGAACCCCCACAACCCGACGGGCCGGATGCTGGACCGAGCTGAGCTTTCGGCGCTCGGCGAACTGGCCGAACGCAACGACCTGCTTGTGATCTCGGACGAGATCCACGCCGACTTGGCCCTGTGCGAGCGCGCCCACATGCCGTTCGCGTCGCTGTCGGAGGACCTGGCAGCCCGGACCGTCACCCTGTACTCGGCAAGCAAGGCCTACAACCTCGGAGGCATGTGCTGCGCACTGGCCCACATCGGCGCGCCGGACGTGGCGCGCCAGTTCACGAACATGCAGCACACCCTGGGCCGGGTCAGCATCGCAGCCGTGGCGACCACGCTTGCGTCGTGGTCGCCCGAAGGCGACGCCTGGCTCGCCCGCTGCCTAGCCCGGCTCCGGGCGAACCGGGAGCTGCTCGGGCAATGGCTCGGCGCTGCGGCCGCGGGCGGCGGCGCCGGGGTGCAGGGCCATCTCCCCGAGGCCACCTACCTGTCCTGGCTGGACTTCCGCGCAGCAGGGCTCGGCGACGACCCGGCTGAGTGGTTGCTCTCCGAAGCGAGGGTCATGCTGAGCGCCGGGCCCAGGTTCGGGCCGGGCGGCGCCGGCTTCGCCCGCCTCAATTTCGCCACCACCCCGCGGATCCTGAGCGAAATCCTCGGCCGCACCGCCAGCGCTCTACGCGAGCGTGGCGTCGGGGGGTAGAAGACCCCTCGCGACTAGTTCGCCGCGCAAGGCTTCCGGCGAGGTGAAGACCACGGCGGCGATACCGAGAGCGCCGGCTGCCGCCGTGTTGTCCGGCCGGTCGTCGATGAACACGACCTCGTCGGGCCGGAGGCCCAACCGCTCGAGAGCCCGCTGGAAATACTCGGGGTCCGGCTTGATCACGCCCTCAAGACCCGAAATGAAATAGCCGTCGAACCACCCGAGGAAGTCGTAAATCTCGATGCGCCGCTCCCAGTTCTCGCGTTCCATGTTGCTGAGCGCGTAGCACGGCACCCCCGTCGCCTTCAGCTCGGCGAACAGCTCTACGCTGCCCTGGATGACGCCGCTTATCATCTCTTCGGCGCGCTCACGCCACGCGTCGATCAGCTCTGCGTGCTCGGGGAACTTGGCCCGCCGCTCAGCACAGGCTTCGGAGATGCTCTGGCCCCGGTCCTGTTCGGAATGCCAGACCGGTGTGCAGATGTTGGCGAGGAAGTCCTCCATGCCCGCCACGTCGTCGCCAAACAGCTTGCGGTAGAGGTAACGGGGGTCCCAGTCCAGGAACACACCGCCCAGGTCCAGGAGAACTGCGCTCGGCTTTCGTTGATTGGGGTTACCCGCCATGCCATAGAACCTAGCGGTGCCGTCCGTGCTGGCTCTAGGGCTCGGTGACGGCGCCCTTTTCGGCACCGGTGACCAAACGGGCGTACTTGGCGAGCACCCCGTGGGTGTAGCGCGGTTCGGGCAGCTTCCAGTTCTCTTTGCGCGCTGCGATATCTGACGGGGCGACGTCCAGGTCGATCTTCCGGCTGGGAACGTCGATGGTGATCTTGTCCCCATCGGCGACAAATGCGATCGGGCCACCGTCAACGGCTTCGGGCGCGATGTGGCCAATGCAAAACCCATGAGTGCCCCCGCTGAAACGCCCATCGGTGATCAGAGCGCAGTCGCCGCCCCGTCCCGCACCTTTCATGGCCCCCGTGACGGCGAGCATCTCGCGCATCCCGGGCCCCCCCTTGGGGCCTTCGTAACGGATCACCACCACAGTGCCTGGTTCGATGGCCCCGGCCAGGATCGCTTCGAGAGCCGCCTGCTCCCCGTCGAAGACGCGGGCAACACCCTCGAAGTGCTCGAAGTCGAGACCGGCAACCTTCACCACCCCGCCGGCGGGCGCCAGCGAACCCCAAAGGATCGCGAGGCCGCCGTCAGCGTGCAGCGGGTCAGCCAAGGGATGGACCACCTTGCCGTCCGGCGGCGGTGGGTTTAGAGAGGCGAGGTTCTCCGCCAACGTCCGCCCCGTGACCGTCAGGCAGTCACCGTGCAGGAGCCCCGCGTCCAGCAGCTCTTTCATTACGACCGGGAGACCGCCGATGCGGTCGAGGTCGACCATGTGGTACAGCCCATGGGGCTTCATGTCCGCGATGTGGGGCACTTTCCTGCCGACCCGGTCGAAGTCGTCGAGCGATAGGTCGACCTGTGCTTCGTGGGCGATCGCCAGCAGGTGGAGCACGGCGTTGGTCGAGCCACCGAGAGCCATGACGACTGCAATCGCGTTTTCGAAAGCGTGCTTTGTCATGATCTGGCGCGGACGGATCCCCATTTCGAGCAGCTTGACGACGGCCTTGCCCGACTCGTAGGCGTAGTCGTCACGTCGCCGGTCGACGGCCGGGGCGGCCGAGCTACCGGGAAGGGCCATTCCGAGAGCCTCGGCAGCCGAGGCCATCGTGTTGGCGGTGAACATGCCAGCGCAGCTGCCCTCCGTCGGGCATGCGCGGTGCTCGATCAGCGACAGCTCTGCATCCGTGAGCTTGCCGACCGCGTGAGCACCCACTGCCTCGAAGACGCTGACGATGTCGAGTGCCTCCCCATGATCGCCCCGACCCGGCAGGATGCTCCCTCCGTAGAGGAAAACCGCGGGCAGGTTTACCCGAGCAGCAGCCATCAGCATCCCGGGCAGCGACTTGTCACAACCGGCGAAGGTGGCAAGAGCATCGAAGCGTTCCGCGTGCATCATCGCCTCAACAGAATCCGCGATGATCTCCCGGCTCACCAAGGAGGCCCGCATGCCCTCGGTACCCATCGAGATCCCGTCCGAGACGGCAATGGTGACGAACTCGAGGGGGAAGCCCCCGGCGTCGCGGATGCCTTGCTTAGCGCGTTTGGCGAGCCGGTCGAGAGGCAGGTTGCACGGGGTGACCTCGTTCCACGACGAAGCTACGCCTACCTGGGGTTTGTCCCAGTCGGCATCTGTCATGCCGACGGCGCGGAGCATGGCCCGGGCGGGCGCACGCTCGGGACCGTCGGTAACTTCGTGGCTGCGCGGTTTGAGTTCACTGGGCATGTGACAACCCTACAGGGGCTCGGGAAAGGCTCGGGCTAGCTCGCTGCGGTGCCCTGACGCTGGCGGAGAAGGTCGGTTGCGGCCCGGAGGTCGGCGTTCCCACCCGTCGCCGCCTTGATCTTACCGATGAAAAAGCCCGCAAGTTTGTCATCGCCCGCGCCGTAGCGCTCCCACTCGCGGGGGTTGGCGGCGATCACTTCGTCCATCACTGCATCCAGGGCACCGGAAGCCAAGGCCTGGAAGCCCAGTTTCGCAGCGATAGCGCTCGGGTCGCCACCTTCGGCCACAAGCGCGCGCAGGACCGTGCGGGCTTGCGCCGAGGTCAGTTCTCCTTGTTGCTCCATCAGCAGCAGGCGCACGAACCCGTCGGGGTCGATGTCCCTTCGCCCGCTGTCGGCAAGCTCGCCGGCGACCTCGTTCGCAAGCCTGCGCAGGGCCAGAGCGGCATCTGCCTTTGCCGACACAGCCGCCGTCATGAAGCCGTCCAACTGGAGGCGGACGACGGTCGCAACCGCTTCGGAAGAGACCGGGACGCCCGCAGCCTCGGCAACCCGCGCACGCCTTTCGGCGGGCAGCACGCCCAGGGCAGACTTTACGCCCTCAACCCACTCCGGTCCCGGGTCAAGTGCCACCAAGTCCGGCTCGGGGAAATAGCGGTAGTCGAAGGCCTCCTCTTTGGAACGCATGGAGTGCGTGCTGCCGTCCGCTTCGTCCCAGTGCCGGGTTTCCTGGGCCACAACTCCGCCCGAAGCAAGCAGCTCTGCTTGGCGCGCAGCCTCGTAATCGACCGCGTGAGCGAGGCTGCGCAACGAGTTCATGTTCTTTATCTCGCATCGCGTCCCGAGCTCAGTGGAGCCCTCCGGGCGCACGCTCACGTTGCAGTCGACACGGAGCGAACCTTCCTCCATTTTCCCGTCGGACGCGCCGGTCGCGATTAGCACTGCCCGAAGCTCCTCGACGTAGTCGCGGGCCTCCTCAGCGCTGCGCATGTCGGGAGCGGAAACTATTTCCACAAGCGGGACCCCAGCCCGGTTGTAATCGACGAGGGAATGGGAGGCCTCATGGATCCTGCCGCCGCCGCCGACGTGGGTGGTCTTGCCCGTGTCCTCCTCCATGTGGGCGCGGATTACCCCGATCCTTTTCCCGCTGGGCACCTCCAACCAGCCGTCGATATTGATAGGAACGTCGTACTGGCTGATCTGGTAGTCCTTCGGCATGTCCGGGTAGAAATAGTTTTTCCGGTGGAACAGGGACGGCTGCACCGTGCAGTGGACGGCTGTGCCGATCCGGATCGCGTACTCGACAGCCTGACGATTGAGCACGGGCAGCGACCCCGGCAAGCCGAGGCAGACCGGGCACACATTGGTGTTGGGCTCATCGCCAAAAGCATTGCGGCACCCACAAAAAAGCTTGGTCTCGGTCCTGAGCTCGCAATGCACTTCAAGCCCGATGACGATCTCCCATCCAGTGATATCGCTTGTGTGGGCCATTAGCGTCCTCCTCCCGTTGGCGCCGCGGCCTCAAGCACCTCGGCCACCTGGAACATCACGGTTTCTCCCAGCGCAGGCGCGAGCACCTGGACCCCCACAGGTAAGCCGTCGTCCCCCGTCCCGAACGGGACGCTGATGGCAGGGTGGCCGGCGAGGTTGGACGGGATCGTGCAGACGTCGCTCAGGTACATCGTCAGCGGGTCGGAGGTCTTCGCACCGAGCTCGAAAGCGGTTGTCGGTGCCGTCGGCGAAACCAGCACGTCGAAGGACCGGTAAGCCTCTTCGAAATCGCGGATAATCAGCGTCCGGACCTTTTGTGCCTTGCCGTAGTAGGCGTCGTAATAACCTGCCGAAAGTGCATATGTACCAAGCATTATCCGGCGCTTCACCTCCGGCCCGAAGCCAGCAGAACGTGTAGCCATGTACATCTCTGTGATGTCGGCCCCGGGCTCTCTCAGGCCGTAGCGGACCCCGTCGTACCGAGCGAGATTGGACGATGCCTCAGCGGGAGCGATCATGTAGTAGGCGGAAAGACCGTAACGCACCGCCGGGACACTTATTTCCTCGACCTTCGCACCTGCCGTTACGAGGGCGTCGACGGCCTCGGCAAGGCGGGCAGCCACGTCGTGAGCGATGCCGTCTGCGCCGGCGAGCTCGGCGATCACGCCGACCCGGAGGCCGTCGGCCCCGCGGCCGAGGTTCGCGGACGCAAGCGGCGGGCTGGCCGGCAGGCTCGTCGAGTCCAACGGGTCGTGGCCCGAGATCGTGTCCAGGAGCAGCGCCGCGTCGGCCACGTTGGCGGCAAACGGGCCGATCTGGTCGAGCGAGCTAGCGAATGCGACCAGACCGTAGCGCGAGACCACTCCATAGGTCGGTTTGGCCCCTACGACCCCGCAAAGGGCGGCCGGCTGGCGAATGGAGCCGCCGGTGTCGCTACCGAGCGCCAGCGGGGCAAAACCTGCGGCTACCGCGGCAGCGCTCCCCCCCGACGAGCCACCCGGGACCCGGCCCAGGCAACGAGGGTTGCGGGTCGGGCCGAAAGCCGAATGTTCTGTTGAGGAGCCCATTGCGAACTCGTCCATGTTCGTCTTGCCGATGAAAACCGCCCCAGCCGCGGCAAGCTTGCCGACAACGGTGGCATCGTACGGTGGCACCCAGCCGGCAAGGATTTTCGACGAACAAGTGGTGGGCACGCCGCGTGTGCAGAGCAGGTCCTTCAAGGCGACCGGCACACCGGCAAGGGGGCCGGGGTCCTCGCCTGCGGCCACCATGCGGTCTATTTCGGCTGCGCGCCAGCGGGCCTGGTCCTCCATGACGAGGTTGAAGGCGTGGACATCGGCCTCACGTTCTGCGATCCGGCGGAGGTGCTCCTCCAGCACAGCGCTCGCCGACCGCCTGCCCTGGCGGACATCAGCAGCCGTCTCGGCTGCAGAGGCGGGCCCAGCCGGCCCAACGGCGCTCACGGCGCCTCGCCCAGGATCCGCGGGATCCGGAAGCGGTCGTCTTCCACGTCAGGAGCCTGTGAGAGGACCTCGTCCCTGTCCAGGCACGGACGCGGGACGTCCTCCCGGAAGACGTTGGCCAGCGGGAAAGGATGGGCCGTCGGGGGCACTCCCTCGATGTCGAGCGCCGCTATGTCGGCCGCGTGCTCAAGGACAGCTGCGAGCTGGGTCGTGTAGCGGCCCAGTTCCTCCTCTGACAGCGCCAGGCGTGCCAGGCGCGCCACGTGGGCGACGTCGCTCTTGGAAATGGGCTGGGTCACTCGGTCATCGTAATATGACCACGTGCCGAAATACCCTTTCTTAAGCGACGAGTGGGTGACCGAAGCTCGCCGGATCTATTCCGAGGCCGAAGCAAGTAGCGGTGGCGGCGTTATCGGCGCGAGGGCTATGGCTCCCGTTCGGGTCAACCTCATCGTGGCTGAGGCTCCTTTTTCCGCCGCCGCGCTCGATGCCCACGTCGACACCTCGTCGGGCCGTCTCAATATAGACACCGGCCATCTCGCGAACCCGGACGTCACAGTGTCGATGGCGTACAGCACCGCCCGTTCTCTGTTCGTCCAGGGCGACATACAAGCAGTGATGCAAGCGTTCTTGGGCGGGAGGATCAAAGTGGACGGCGACTTGAGCAAGCTGTTGGATCCACAAAGCGGCATCTGGCCGAGCCCTCCATCTCCGGGCCCTGCCGGCATGGGCGGCTCCCCCGAGGACGGCCAACAGGACCTTGGGTTCCCGAAGCCCGACGCTGAGCAGATAGCCCGACGTCTCCAGGAAATCACGGACTAGTGACCGCCGCAGAACAGGGCCTCCTCGTATCGACGCGAGTCGACAAGTGGCTCTGGGCGGTGCGCCTTTACAAGACCCGTTCGGCGGCAACCGACGCATGCCGCGCCGGCCACGTGCGGGTCAACGAGGTACCGGCGAAACCCGCCACGGTGGTCCGGCCCGGCGATACCGTCGAGGCGCGCTCCGCCGAGCGGGAGCACGTGGTCGAGGTGACGTCCGTGATCGAAAAACGGGTCGGGGCGCCCTTGGCATCGTCGTGCTACATAGACCACAGCCCGCCGCCTCCTAGCAAAGAGGAGGCCGGTCAGCTCAACTTTGTGCGCGACAGAGGAACGGGTCGGCCCACCAAGAGGGACCGCCGGCAGCTGGACCAGGCCCGCAAACAGTAGAACGCAGTCAGCAGTGCTGCCGCTGCCGAGCCCCGGGTCAGCCGGTAACGAGTCAGCCGGTGACGAGTACGACCGACTTGCCGTAAAGGACTGGCGTACCCACTGCTGGCTGGGTCCCGGACACGGGCTCGAGCGGGCTGCCCTGGGTTTCGTAAACGTTCAGGCCGATCCCCTCCAGCAGCTTGGCGGCCAGGTCGGGCGACAAGCCGATGACGCCGGCCGGGATCGTGACCAGGTGCGGGCCAAGGGACGCCGTGATGGTCACCGTGGTGCCGACGACCTCACGAGCGCCTGGGGGCGGGTCAGTGCTGACGACGTCGCCGGCTGGCACGGTGTTGCTGTAGGTGGTCAGCTTGGTCGAGCTGAAACCGAGCCTCTTCAGCTCGGCAACCATCTGGTCGAAGGTCGTGGAGCTCGCCACGGCCGGCACAAGCGCCGTGGGCTTGCCGGTGCTGACTACCAACTTGACGTCGGTGCCCGGGGGCACGCGCCTGCCGCGGGGCGTCCAAGAGATCACAACCCCAGCCGGCACTGTCACGCTCGTGCGGTCGTGAACGGTCCCGCGGCGCAGGCCGGTCGAGCGCAGCGCGGTCGTCGCCTGCGCAACGTCCAGGGTGGCGAGGTCCGGTACGCGGACGGGTTCCGGACCGAGGGAAACCGTGACCGCCACGATGCTGTTGGCAACCAACTTCGCGTTGGCCGCGGGGTCCTGGGAGATGACCGAGCCCTTGGCCGCCTTGTCCCATTGACTGGCGGCGACGCTGAGGCCGAGGTGCTCGGCAACCAGAACTGTTCTCGCCCCCGCGACCGTGTCGCCCACCAACCAGGGCACGGAGTACGTCGGGGCCGGCGACGATGTGTACAGGCCGGCCGCCACGGCTCCCGCTGCGACGAGGAGCACCACGGGCAGCGCGACCCGCAACCAGCGGCGCCGGCGGCGAGGGCGGCCGAGGGCTTCGGTGACGGCAAGTTCAGGCGGGCCAGGTGCGTCCGGGCCAACTTCGGAGCGAGGTGGTTCGGGGTGAGGTAGTTCGACAGCTTCGACGGTGCGGCGTGCCGGCATCACGACCACCGGGTCGTCGGGGACGATACTCAGATCCCGCGCCAAGGGCCGCCGGCCCCCGTCACCAAACTGGGTATGCTCACTCGCGTTTTCCTGGTCGCCCGCGCTGATTAGCCCGGGCACAGGCAGCCGCGCCGGGGCGCGTAGCTGCCGGGCCACCGCTGAGATTCTGCTGGGCAAGGGCCTCGGCGCTCAAGCGATCTTCCGGATCGGCCACGCCTGCCTGCTCCAGGACCGGAGCGAGCAGGCCGAGCTCTGCTGGCACGGGTATGGACCGGCCGGCCCTTGCTATCAAGCCCCCGAGGGTCGTGTCGAGAGCAAAAGGCACGGAGCCTGTAGCCGCTTCGACGAGCACCAGCGTGAGGGCGTACACGTCGGCGCGACCATCGAGGGGGAGGCCCCGGAGTTGTTCGGGTGCCGCATACCGGGCAGTGCCGACCATCGCCCCCACCGGCTCGGTCCAACTCGCCTCCGCAAGGGCCCTGGCGATGCCAAAATCGGCGACGCTAGCGTGGCCCTCCTCGTCGAAGAGCAAGTTGGCGGGCTTGATATCGCGGTGGACCAAGCCACGGGAATGCGCATATGCAAGTGCTGAGGCCACGTCGAGCCCAACGGCCGCCACCTGGGAAATGCTCAGCCTGTAGCCGCTATCCAGCAGGGACCTCAGGCTCCCGCCTTCCAGCAGTTCCATCGCCAGGTAAGCCTGCTCACCATCCTCGCCCCAGTCGTATACCCGGACGATGCCTGGGTGCCGCAGGACCGCAACGGTCTGGGCTTCTGCCTGAAAGCGCCGCAAGAAGGACTTGTCTTCGGTCAGCGCCGGGTGAAGCACCTTGACTGCGACTGCGCGCCTAAGCCGGACGTCTTCTGCCACGTAGACGTGGGCCGAGGCGCCGCTCCCAATTGGGCGGAGCAGCCTGTAGCGGCCGCCCACGACCGTGCCTACGAGCTCAGAACTCCGCAGTGGCACCTGATCAGGCTAACTAGCAGGGACAGGACAACGGTGGACCGTCACCCGGTACCGCCACCCGCGTACCTGGAGCGCCGTTTTGACGACGCCTTTTCGCGAGACGTACCCGGGGGCGGGTACCAGCCCGGTACCCACCCCCAAGGCCCTAGACGGTGGTGGTCGGAACCGCCAGCCGGTTGGCCAGGCTCGACAAGAAAGCCCTCACCGTCGCATCGGCAAGCCTGTGCAGCAGGAACTGGTCGATGGTGCGTCCCAAATCCCGCCGGGAGGCTCGTAACGACCCCGCAGCGCCAGCTCGGACCGGCCCGCGCCGAGGGGGCTCACTTCCAAGTCGGCATCGAGCGCCGGGAACAGAGAACCCGAGCCGGTCGCCTGCCAGGTAAAGGGAAGCAGCGTAACATCGCCGTGCCGGCGCACCTGGCCAAGTTTGACCTCGACGGTTTTGGCCAGCAGCGCGGGCCAGCTCTCCGGGCCAACTTTGACGCGCAGCAGGTCAAGACCGACCTCGGCTTCTCCGAGGGCCTGCCGGAAGAGAGCTTCCGCGTCTTGCCCAAGGCCCGCCACCAGCTCGCCGGACGGGCGCTCGACGATCATGAAATCCTGGACAAACATGAGTTGATAGACCTCCGTTGCCATGTTGGACGAACAATCATCCGGCCCGGTAGGGCCAAAAGTCCCCGCCTGTAGTGCTCAGGGCAACTCGCCCGTCTCGAGGAGCCGGTCGAAGCCGTCCTCGTCGAGGAGGGGGATACCGAGCTCTGTTGCCTTGGTCAGCTTCGCCCCGCCTGGGTCTGCACCCAAGACCACCGCCGTCGTCTTTTGCGAGACGCTGCCGGGAGCCTTGCCGCCACGTGCCTTTATCACCACCTCGGCTTCTTCCCTGGACCAACGTTGCAAGGTACCCGTCACGACAATTGACTTGCCGATGAGTGTCTGAGCAAGTGCTGGCGCGCTCGGTCCTTGAAAGTTGAGGCCGGCTTCCCTAAGTCGCTCTATGACCTGGCGGTTGCGCGGCAGCGAGAAGAAGCGCGTGATGCTCGCCGCGATGACAGGGCCAATGCCCTCGATGCCGGCGATCTCGTCCTCTGGCGCCGTCATTATCCTGTCGAGATGGCCCATCGCCCGGGCCAAAAGCTGGCTCGTGTTCGCGCCAAGGTGCCTGACCGATAGCCCTACGAGCAGGTTGGCGAGAGGCCGCGACTTGGACTCGTCTATCGCTGCGCCGAGGTTCGCTACCGAGAGCGTGCCGAAGCCCTCGAAGCTCTGGACGCGCTCGAAGTCGAGCGAGTAGATGTCGGCTACATCGGCGAGCAATCCCTCCTTGCTAAACAGGGCCACGGTCCGCTCGCCGAAGCCTTCTATGTCCATCGCCCCCCTTGAAGCGAAATGCGATATCCGCTGCACCTGTTGGCCGGGGCATTCGACATTTATGCAATAGGTGTCAGCCTCCCCTTCGAGGCGTTGCAGCGGAGAACCGCATATCGGGCAACCAGTAGGGAACGACCACTCCGGCAGGTCCTTCGGCCGCAGCGGTAGGACTGGCCCGCGCACCTCTGGGATCACGTCGCCAGCGCGACGCACCACCACGGTGTCGCCGGGTCGCACGTCCTTGGCCCGGACCTGGTCCTCGTTGTGAAGGGTTGCAAGGCTGACCCGCGCACCGCCGACCACGACCGGCTCCAACACTGCGAAGGGCGTCGCTTTGCCGGTGCGCCCGATCGAGACCATTATCCCTGTCAGAACGGTCGTCTTTTCTTCCGGAGGGAACTTGTAGGCGATCGCCCAGCGGGGCGCCTTTGACGTAGCCCCCAGCTCGCGCCGCTGTGCGAGGCTGTCCACCTTCACAACCACGCCGTCGATCTCGTAGTCGATGCTGTGCCGCCCGTCGAGCCACTTCTTGCAGTAGTTGTCAACCTCTTCCAGGCTCCCAAGCGTCTCGATGCGAGGGCTCACCGGGAACCCCTGTTCCCTCAGCCACTCAAGAGTCTCGTGGTGGTAACGGAACACCGGCCCTCCTGTGACCTCACCGAGCTGGTAAGCGGAGAACGACAGCTCCCGTGTTGCAGTCACCTCGGGGTCCTTCTGCCGCAGAGAACCTGCAGCAGCATTGCGGGGGTTGATGAAAGTGCGCCCGCCAGCGTCGGCCTGGCGCCGGTTCAGTGCCTCAAATGCCTGGACAGTCATGTAGATCTCGCCACGCACCTCAAGGACTTCTGGCGCGCCCGCGCCAACGACTTCGGGACCGCGGAGATGGTCACCACGTTTGCCGTCACGTCCTCGCCGACCTCGCCGTCGCCTCTCGTCGCTGCTCTGGTGAGCTTGCCTGCCTCGTAGAGAAGTGACATAGCCAGGCCATCGATCTTCAGCTCGCAGTTGAAAACGACCTCGCCAGAAATGTAACGCTCCATCCGCTTGCCCCAGGCGAGCAGTTCCTCGTAGCTGGTCGTCTTATCGAGCGACATCATCGGCGTCCGGTGGCTGACCTCGGCAAAGAGCCCGACCGGCGCCCCGCCCACCTGCTGGGTTGGCGAGGCGGCCGTTACAAGCTCAGGGTGCGCCTCCTCGATGGTGGCCAGCTCCCGGACCAGTTCGTCGTACTCTGCATCGGCTATCTCGGGGTCGTCGAGCTCGAAATAACGCCGGTTGTGGTGTGCTATGAGCTCGCGCAGCTCTTCTACCCTCTTGCCTGGGTCGTCGGCCATCGTCAATAAGGGTACCCAGGCCCAGTGACAAGCTCAGGCCCAAATGACAAGCTTCAGTGCCCGCCGCAGGGCGGTCACTGGGCGGCGGTCCCGCCGCCCAGCACGACCTCGCCGCCCAGCACGACCTCGCCTTCGTCGTCTCCGCCATCGTCGCCGGAGCCAGGGGCGTAGAGGACCACGGCTTGTCCGGGGGCAACCCGGCGCGCCGGCTCCTCCAGGACGACCGTCCCGGTGCCGGGCTCGGGCCCACCCACCCACTGGCCTCTGAGCGGTCGTCCGTGGGCGCTCAACTGGACCTCCACAACGGCGCCAGGAACGAGAGGTAAATAGGACCACGACATCTCGTCGATTAGCAGTCTTTCGACGAGGAGGTCCTCGATCGTGCCCACCGTCGCAGTCCGGTTCGGGAGGTCGACGCCAACGACATAACGACGCTCGGGGAGCGATACGGCGTGCAGGCCCAGGCCCCTCCGCTGGCCAATGGTCACGAGTTCAATAGCATCGACAGCCCCGAGGTCGTCACCGTTGGTACTCACGAGCCGGCCGTCCCGGAGCGGGATGCGCTCACCGACGAAGCTCGCCCTTCCCCCGGTCTTCGAGATGAAGCAGACATCCTGGCTGTCAGGTTTGCCCGCGGTCCGCAGGTCGAGGTCGGAGGCGACCCGGCGCACCTGTTCCTTTGTGAGTTCCCCGATAGGCAGTAGCACCCGAGCAAGCTCTGCCTGGCCGAGCATGTAGAGCACGTAAGACTGGTCCTTGGCGACGTCGCGACCACGGCGCAACTGCCAGGTCGTCCCCGAGTTCGTCACGCGGGCGTGGTGGCCGGTGGCGATGGCGTCAAAGCCGAGCAACGGGGCCCGCTGCAAGAAACGGCCGAACTTGAGGTGGGCGTTGCAGGCGATACACGGGTTCGGCGTCCTCGCCTGCGCGTGAGCCTCGACGTAGGGCGCGACGACGTTACGCTCGAAGTCGGAAGTGAAATTGAAGACGTGGTGCGCGATGCCAAGCTGCTGGCAAACCCGGCGAGCGTCCTCGACATCGGCCACAGAGCAGCACCCCGAGTCCGAAGGGCCGCCCCAAAGCTTCATCGTCGCCCCAACGACTTCGTGGCCGTCGCGCAGCATCAGGGCGGCCGCAACCGAGGAGTCCACCCCACCCGACATCGCTACCAGGATACGCAACGTCAGCCTGCCGCTGCCATGGCTGGCATGACTGAGCCACCGAGGCGAGAGACGGCGGCCGGGACGGCTCGAAGAGCAAGCTCGACGTCGGCCTCGGAGGTGGAATGCCCGAGGGTCAGCCGTAGGGCTCCGAGCGCCGCGTCAGCCCGGTAACCCATGGCGACCAGGACATGGCTCGGCTCCATTGCGCCGCTGGCACATGCCGAGCCGGCGGAGGCAGCTACCCCGTACCCATCGAGCAGGACGAGCAGCGCTTCGCTCTCGACGCCATCGATCACGAGATGGCAGTGGCCCGGCAATTTTTCCTGCCCTGGTGCGGTCTCATGCGCGGCTGGGATAGTGGCCAACAGACCTGTCCTCAGCTTGTCCCGCAGCCGCCGGGCTCGCTCGCAAACTTCCACCCTCTGCTGGCCCGCGGCCTCCAGGGCAGCGGCCATGCCGACTATGCCGGCGACGTTGTGGGTGCCGGCACGGCGCTCCCGTTCTTGCGGGCCGCCGTAGATGACGGGCTCGAGTGCGACGGGCCGGCGAAACGCGAGAGCGCCGACGCCCTGCGGCCCGCCGAACTTGTGGGCGCTAATGCTGACGATGTCTGCGCCCTCGGCCAACCGGGCCACGTCCAGCCAAGGGGGAGCCTGCACGGCGTCGGTGTGCAGCACGGCGCCTGGAGCTCGCCGGCGCACCAAACGCGCCACCTCGGAAAGGGGTTGCACCGTGCCCACCTCGTTGTTGACCAGCTGGACCGACACAATGCTGACGGTCCTGTCGAGCGCCGCGCCGAGGGCCTTCAAGTCGACAATGCCGTCATTTCCCACCTCGACCACTCGAACGGGCGAACCGAAGAGGCGTTCCGCCCTTTGCGCCGCGTGCAATACGGCGTGGTGCTCGATCGCGCTTACTACGATCGGCCCGGCCGCCAAACCTGCCCGTCCCAGTACGGCCAGGTTGGCAGCCTCTGTACCACCGCTGGTGAAGACCAGGTCGCCAGGGGCCGTACCAAGGACGGCGGCAACCTTGTCCCGCGCCTCGTCGATTGCTTGGCGAGCAGCTCTAGCGACCGCGTGGGAGCCGGACGGGTTGCCGAAGCTCCCCGAAAGCCATGGCTCCATTGCTGTGCGCGCTTCGGGGCAAAGCGGTGTCGTAGAGGCGTGATCGAGGTAAGCGAGCACGTCGAACAGGCTACTAAGTGACCGCCGCAGAACTACTTACGCGGTCGTGGTGGTCCCGCCGGCCGCCGTGGTCGAGCTCGTACTGGAGGTGCTCGTGGTCGTGGGGGGAACCGTCGAGGTCGTCGTCGGCGCCGTCGACGGGGTTGTCGGAGGAGGCCGCGTCGTTGTAGTGGTCGGGCGCGTCGTTGTGGTCGGCCGCGTCGTTGTGGTCGGCCGTGTCGTCGTAGTGGCAGGTCGCGTGGTCGTAGTGGCAGGTCGCGCGGTCGTAGTGGCGGGCCGTGTCGTCGTCGGGGCGGGCCGTGTCGTGGTGGTCCGCGGTGGCCTGGTCGTGGTGGGAGCAGGTTTTGTCGTCGTGGTCAGCGGTGGCCTCGTCGTCGTGGGAGCCGGCCGCGCCGTCGTCGGAGCGACCCTGGTGGTCGTAGTAACTGGCCTCGTCGTAACGAGCGCGGGCTTCGTCGCAGTGGTCACGATCGACTTGGCCGTCGCAGGGGCCGGCTGGACCGTGGTAGGAGCGACCAGCGTCGTGCTCGGGGCAGGCCGCGTGGCCGCGGTTGTCGTCGTGGTCGGGGGCGGGGCGGTCGTCGTGGTGGTGGGCGTCGCAGTTGTGGTGGTACTGGGAGGTGGCAAGGTCGGGACCGGGCCGCCGGTGGGAGCACCCGGTGGCGGCGGCAGGCTCGTAACCGGGATCGTGGTAACCGACGTCCTCAGCTGGGTCAGCTTGGCAGGCGTCCAGGTCACGCCGCCCCCGAAGGACCAGTCCATCACGCCGTGGTCACCTTGAAGAGGAGGCCTGACGCCGTCGATTACATCGACGATGTCCCCGACTCGGCTGAAGTGGAAGAAGACCTCGGCGTCCGCCGGGCTCAAGTTGACGCAGCCGTGGGAGACGTTCTCGAAGCCCTGTTCGGCGACGCTCCACGGCGCGGCGTGAACGTACTCGCCGCTGTCGGATATGTGGACGTCCCAATAGACGAACTCGTTGTAGCCCGCGGGGGACTTGACGGGGATGCCGACCGTTGAAGAGACCATGTGCACCACCGACTCCCTGTCGAGGACGATGTGCGTCCCGTCCTGGGTCGGCCAGCGCGGCTGGCCGGCGCTGATCGGCCAGTCGTAGAGCAGCTGCCCGTTGTCGGTCACAGTCATCTCGTGCGTTGTCAGGTTGACGACGGATATGTGGCTATTGCCGATGACGAACGCCGTCGATACAACTCCCGCCCCCCAGGCCCCTCCGCCGGCGTCCCAACTGTTGAGGTTGCCGTTGACCTCCACCTGGTCGCCTACGGGCCAGTACGAGGTGGGCCGGAAGTGAAGCTCGACGGAGCTGAACCAGTGCCAGCCGCCGGGCACGGGCTTGCTCATGGCGATTGAGAGGTGGGACTCGACGGCCTTCTGAGCGGCCAGGGTGTCGACCGGTTGGGAGAACATGAAGACGATAGGTTGGCCCACTCCGACAGCGATCCCCGGAGAGGGGAAGACGCTGGCGGTAACGATGCTGGCGGGGGGCGCCGTCGTGAAAGTCCCCAGACCCTTGGCGCTGAAGGTCGCGACGCCCGTGGACGTGGCGGCACTCGTCGCAGGGCCAGCCTCCGTGCCAACCACTACGTAGTGGACCGTGTAGGTCGAGCCCGGAAAAAGCTTGCCGGTCGAGTGCCACTCGTCGCCGGCCGGGCCCAAGGCTCCCCTCAGCTTGCCACCCTCCGGCAAGACCGACACCCGCACGCTCTCGAGCCGGGCACCGCTCGCGCGAAGGCTGACCACCGTGCTCAAGGGTTGCTTGGTAGAACCGTTCGCGGGCGACATGGATACCTTGGACAGGAGCTGGTCGATGGCCTCCGCATGGGTCGTCGTGGTCGTCACGCTCGCGGCTGTCTTAGCCGCCTTGGCTCCCTTGGCCGCCTTGGCGCTCTTGCCATTGCCGGCGGAGGAGGCCTGCCCGCCCGGGTGCTTGGCCGAAAGCCCGCCGACAACCGCCACTGCGAGGAGCGCCGTTACAACGAGCGCGCCACCAGCAAAGATCAGCGTGCTGCTGCGCCCGAACCCGCCCTGGCGCGTGGGACGTCCCCGCCGGGCCTCACTGCTCACAGCTAGAGGCTAGAGGCATCCGGTGACATCTTGGCCTCGCGCCGGACGATTTCGTTAGGAAGGGCTACCCGTCCCCGCGCTCACGGCGCGGGGACTAGCCAAAGGACAGCGAGGGGAGGTAGGACCATCTCGGCCGAATGGGCCTGGCCGTGCCAACCGATGTCCTGCGCCCAAACTTCGCCCATGTTGCCCAGCCCGCTGCCGCCCCACTCCTTGGCGTCGGTGTTGAGCAGCTCCAACCAGCGACCGCCCCGCGGCAGCCCGACGCGGTAGCCGGACTGGGGGACAGGCGAAAAGTTCGCAATGCAGGCGACCACATCGCCCACAGGCACGGTGGGCCATGTGGCCACCCCATCGAACGGGTCAGCCGAGCCGCGGACGCGGTAAAAGGAAAAGATGTTGCGGCCTGAGTCGCTGGCATCTATCCAGCGGAAACCTTCCGGCGTGAAATCGCGCTCCCAGAGGGCAGGCTCTGCGCGGTAGAGCCTGTTGGCTTCAGCAACCATACGGCGCAGCTTGGCGTGGTCCTCCCATTGGTCGAGTACCCACCAGTCGAGGGGTCTCTCGTTGTCCCACTCACGCTCTTCAGCCAGTTCGGAGCCCATAAAAAGCATCTTTTTGCCGGGGTGGGCCCACATCCAGGCATAAAGCGCGCGCAAGTTCGCGAGCTGCTGCCATCGGTCACCAGGCATCTTGGCGAGCAACGAGCGCTTGCCGTGGACCACCTCGTCGTGGGAGAGGGGGAGTATGAAGTTCTCGTGCCAGGCGTAAAGAAGCCCGAAGGTCAAATCGTTCTGGTGGTAGCGGCGATAAAGCGGGTCGGTCTGGAAGTACCGGAGAGTGTCGTGCATCCAGCCCATGTTCCACTTGTAACCAAATCCGAGCCCGCCGAGGTACGTCGGCCTGGAGACGCCGGGCCACGCGGTGGACTCCTCGGCGATCGTGGTCGTCCCGGGGTACAACGAGAACATGAGCTCATTGAGCTCCTTCAAGACAGCCACGGCTTCGAGGTTTTCGTTCCCACCAAACGCATTTGGCACCCATTCGCCCGCCTTCCTCGAATAATCGAGGTAGAGCATGGACGCGACGGCATCGACCCTGAGCGCGTCGACATGGTACTGGTCGGCCCAAAAAAGGGCGTTCGCAAGCAAAAAATTGCGTACCTCATGCCGGCCGAGGTTGAACACCAAGGTGCCCCAGTCAGGTTGGGCACCCATCGGGCCTGCGTGCTCGTACAGGTTCGTGCCATCAAAGCGCGCCAGTGCGAAATCATCGCGAGGGAAATGGGCCGGCACCCAGTCCACGATCACCCCGATGCCGCGAGCGTGCAATGCGTCCACGAGCGTCCTGAAGTCGTCGGGGCTGCCAAAACGGGCGGTTGGGGCGTAATAAGCGCTCACCTGGTACCCCCATGAACCGCCGAAGGGGTGCTCTGCCACGGGCATGAACTCGACGTGGGTAAAGCCCATCTCGGCGAGGTACTCGGGGAGCTGCACTGCAAGCTCCAGGTAGGTAAGGGGCCTCCAACCTCCGCCCTCATCGGTCCAGCGCCAGGAACCAAGGTGGACTTCGTAGATGGACATCGGCTTGGAAAGCGGGTCGCCTTCGGTCCTCTTCGCCATCCATGACCCGTCCCCCCAGGAATGTTCGGGCGGGTTGGCGACGATAGAAGCCGTGCCGGGCGGGACCTCGGTCGCAAATGCGAACGGGTCCGCCTTGAGTACGAGGCGTTCGTCGGCGGTCACCAGCTCGTACTTGTAATGGGCCCCCGCGCCGGTCCCGGGCACGAAGAGCTCCCAGACCCCCGAATTGCCAAGCGACCTCATCGGGTTCACACGCCCATCCCAAGAGTTCCAGTCCCCCACGACCCGGACAGCCTTGGCGTTAGGCGCCCAAACTGCGAACGCGGTGCCGCTCGTACCCTCATGCGTGCGCGGGTGAGCGCCCAGCACCTCCCATAGGCGGCGGTGCCGGCCCTCGTTGAACAAGTGCAGGTCCAGGTCCCCTAGGGTCGGCCAGTACCGGTAGGGGTCGTCGAATACGAAGGCCGGCGAACCGGGAGCGCCGTACAGTGCCTCGAGCTTGTAGCTCGCGGCAGCCCGGTGGAGCGGCCCCTCCCATAGTCCGGCCGGGTGGACCTGGCGCATAGGAGCACGCTCCAGGGTGGTGCGGTCCGGGGTGGGCACCGTGACGACCACGTACATTTCGCTTGCACCAGGCCGTAGCGCCCTGACGATGCCCCCGTGGCGACCGAGCACGGAGTGCGGGTCGTGGTGGCGGCCCTGCACTAAAGCGTCGACCTGCTCAGCGTCAAGACTGCCGCCGCTACGGTCCTCGGGCTCGGTTTGCACGACCACCTCCGGCTCTGCCGGCTTCCGCCGTCTCTTGGGCCCGTGCCTTTTGCCTCAGTGGTAGTCATATCGTCGCCTATACCCTTCTTCGGTCCCGCTCCGGCACCCTTGTCAGGTGCCACGTTGGCCTGCGAGCAGTTCTTCCACCGGCTCTGACAGCAAGCGTTGCAGCACGCTGAGCGGTATCGGCACCCAGTCAGGCCGGTAAGCCGCCTCGTATGCCAGTTCGTACAAAGCCTTGTCGACCTCGAAGGCCAACCGGACGGCGTCGCTGTCGTCGGGCGCCAGGGGCAAGAGGTCCTCGATCCCTTCGCGTTCGTAATACCCCTGGACGAACGCTCCGCGGTTGCGGTCCTCCCATGCCCTGGCAAGCGGGCCGAGTGGGGCCGGGTAGCTGAGCGTTGTTTCACCCAGCGTGAACCGGGTCGCGTACTGCAGGGAGCGCAGCATCCCCGCCACGTCTTTCAGCACCGAAGTCGGCTGCTGGCGCTCGTCGAGAGACCTGCTCGGTTCCCCCTCGAAGTCCAGGACGAACCAGCCGCTATCTGTGCGCATGACCTGGCCCAGGTGGTAATCGCCGTGAACGCGCACCGCTGGGCCGGGGTCGCGCACAGCTCGTAGCCAGCGCGAGCATCGGTCCTGCTGGCCCGGCAAGTTCAGGCCCGAGCTGGCTGACGCGGCTTTCCAGCGAGGAGACGAAGGCCGGCCAGCCAGGCGCCAGGCCTCCAGGAGTGGCGCCAAAAGCCTTTGCCATGGCGAGGTGCATGTCGGCGCTCATCTGGCCAAGGCGGTTCGCTTCGGCGGCGAAATCGCCCCCCGACAACGCCGGGTTGGGTTCTGTCCCGGGGTCGGCAGAACCGTAGAAATCTCGCAGGGAAGTGAGCGCCAGTGCCCACCCGTCGGACCCGCCGGCGAGGTACTGCTGGCCGAAGGCGAGGTCGCGCCCGTTGCGCTGCCAGCGCACCAGTGGGAGCGCGATGTGGGAGAACCCGGTACTGGCCAACGCTGAGGTGACCTCGACGTCGGGGTTTGGGCCGACGGTCAAACGGCGGAAGAACTTGAGTATCAGCCGGTCGTCGTAGACAAGGGAGGTGTTGGACTGTTCGGCGGACAGGGGCCGCGACCTCTCTGCCGTCTGGAGGCCGCCACTGGCTGCCCGCAACAAGGCAAGAGCCATTTCGGTGTCGATCGTGGCGTCGTAGTAAGCGCTATCTCCGACATTGCCGATAAGAGCGTCCTCGTGCCCCTTCAGCCGCCCGGCGACCTCCCCGACGGGCCGTTCGGCAATAACGACCTGGTAATCGGCCCCCTGTGCCTCAACGACCGCCCAAAGGAGCCTCCGCGAAGGGCTCCCGAGCTCAGCCAGACAGCCTGACTCGATCGTCCGGACGGCGCCGGGCAGGCCGTCCCCGCCGCCGTACCAACGCTGCCGAGCCAGGTACGGGCCGAGGAGGTCGACCAAAAGCGGAGGAAGCTCTTCTGGCACAAGCGTTTCTTGCTCCATGGTCAACCTCCAGTCGAGCTGAGGGGCCGGTCGGCCAACCCGAACCAGTAAAAGCCGTACGGAGGGAGCGTGACGAAATAGGGAAGGTCCGTGATAGGCGGGAACGGGACGCGGCCGAGCAGCTCTACGGGGGTCATACCCTGCCATCGCTGAAGAGGCAACTGGGCTGGCTGCGCGAAGCGCGACAGGTTGGTCACGCAAAGCACCACGTCGCGGCTCGTGCCGGGTGGCTCCGCGGCCTCGCCGCTGGCATCGTCCTGGTCGATGGGGAGCTGCCCTTCAATGGGCGTCCTGACGTACGCAAGCACCGAAGGGTTGTCTGTGGAGACGACCTCCATGCTGCCGGTGCCGAAAACCATATGCTGCCGGCGCACCTCCAGCATCCTGCGCATCCAGTGCAACATCGAGCTCGGGTTGCGCATCTGCGCCTCGACGTTGACGGTCTGGTAGCCGTAGACAGGGTCCATGAGAGGCGGCAGGTACAGCTGGGCAAAATCGGCCCGGGAGAAACCTGCGTTGCGGTCGGGCGCCCATTGCATGGGGGTTCGTACGCCGTCGCGGTCACCGAGGTAGATGTTGTCGCCCATACCGATCTCATCGCCGTAGTACAGAACGGGCGACCCCGGCAGGCTGAAAAGCATGGAGTGGAGCAATTCGGCAACCCGGCGGTCGTTGTCGACCAGGGGGGCCAGCCTGCGACCGATGCCGATGTTGCGCTTCATACGCGGGTCTTTTGCGTACTCGGAGTACATGTAGTCACGTTCTTCGTCGGTGACCATTTCGAGGGTCAGCTCGTCGTGGTTGCGAAGGAATATGCCCCAGCTGGCACCCTCTGGCACCTCGGGCGTCCGGGCAAGGATCTCGGTGATGGGATAACGCTGTTCTCTGCGGACTGCCATGAACATCCGTGGCATCAGAGGGAAATGGAAGCACATGTGGCATTCGTCGCTATTGCCAAAGTACTCCACGACGTCCTCGGGCCACTGGTTGGCCTCCGCCAGCAGTACCTTCCCGGGATAAAGAGAATCCATTTCTTTACGTAGTCTTTTCAGGTACTCGTGCGTCTCCGGGAGGTTTTCACAGTCCGTGCCTTCCGCCTCGAAAAGATAAGGCACCGCGTCCAACCGGAAACCGTCGAGACCGACGTCGAGCCAATAACGGAGCACGTCGATCATCGTGTCAGCCACTTCGGGGTTCTCGTAATTGAGGTCGGGCTGGTGCGAGAAAAAGCGGTGCCAGTAGTACTGGCCCCGTTGCGGGTCCCATGCCCAGTTGGATTTTTCGGTGTCCACGAAAATAATCCGTGCGTCGCTATAGCGATGGTCGTCGTCACTCCACACATACCAGTCGGCCTTGGGGTTGGTGCGGTCCTGGCGGGACTCCTGGAACCATATGTGCTGGTCGCTCGTGTGGTTGATGACCAGGTCGGCGATCACCCGGATACCGCGCCCATGAGCCTCGTCGACGAGTTGGGCGACATCGGCGACCTGGCCGTACTCCGGCAGCACCGTCCAGTAGTCGGAGATGTCATAGCCGCCGTCGCGCAGTGGCGACTGGTAGAAGGGGAGCAGCCAGATGCAGTCCACCCCCAACCAGCTGAGGTAATCGAGCTTGCTCACGATCCCCGGTATGTCCCCACTGCCGTCGTTGTTGCTGTCGAAAAAGCCTCTTACCAGCACCTCGTAAAAAACCGCTCGCTGGTACCAGCGAACGTCTTTGCTCGCTGTCCCCGAAACCGGTCTCTGCGGCGGGCGCGTTCCCTCCATGGCCACTTCAGAGCCGCCCTCGCACGTCGAGCACATGAGCCACTCGCCGCCAAGGTTCGAACTTGACGTAGGGATGAGGCCCCCACGTGTACGTTTCCGCCGAAAGCTCGTCGTAAACCTCGAACGCCCCGCCCGGAGGCAGTCCCAAGGCGACGGCATCGAGGTCCAGGGTCGCCTCCTGCGTGGCGTGAGGATCCAGGGTGACGACGACCAGCACGACATCGCCGTCGTCGTCGGAGGCCTTCGAATAGGCGATCACGTTAGGGTTGTCCGAGCCATGGAAATAGACGTTGCGCAGGCGTGCGAACGCGGGGTGCCTGCGACGCACGGAGTTCATCGTGGTGAACAGCGGTGCCAGAGAATCCGGGCCTCCCGAAGTCGCGCTCTTTTATCTCGTACTTCTCTGACCCCAGGTACTCCTCGTTGTCAGGCGAAGCGGGCGCGTTCTCGCACAGCTCGTAACCGCCATAGACGCCGTAGGAGGGTGCGAGCGTGGACGCCAGGACGTAACGCAAGGCGAATGCCGACGGCGGGCCAGCCCTGAGCGGCCCCGATAGGATGTCGGGCGTGTTCGGCCAGAAATTGGGGCGCAGGTAGTCGGCAAGGGGCCCGTCCGCGAGCTCTTCCACATAGGTGCGGATGCCTTCTGGCCCGTACTGGCCGACCCGCCACGTGAAGTAGGTATAGCTCTGGGAGAACCCGATCTCGGCCAGCCGCGCCATGAGCTTGGGCCTCGTGAACGCCTCTGCCAGCAGGACCAAATCGGGCTGCTCGCGGCGCAGGGCCTTTATGAGCCACTCCCAAAACGCAAAGGGCTTGGTATGCGGGTTGTCCACCCGGAAGATCCTGATCCCCCGGTCGGCCCAGAAATCGATGATCCCTTTGCACGCCTCCCAGAGTGCTACCCGGTCGGCTTCGGCGGCCGGCCAGAAATTGAGCGGGTAGATGTCCTGGTACTTTTTCGGAGGGTTCTCGGCATAGGCGATGGTCCCGTCGGGCCGGTGGTGGAACCACTCGGGGTGCTCTCTGACCCAGGGGTGGTCCGGCGAGCAATTCAACGCGTAGTCAATGGCCACTTCGACCCCGTGGCCCGTCGCGGTCTGAACCAGGAAGTCGAAGTCGTCGAAGTCGCCAAGGTCCGGGTGGAGCGACGTATGGCCACCCTCTTCCGAGCCGATCGCCCATGGGCTGCCCGGGTCCCCCTGTTCGGTCGCCAGGGAATTGTTTTTCCCTTTGCGGAACGAGCGCCCTATCGGGTGGACCGGAGGCAGGTAGAGGACGTCGAAGCCCATCGCCGCAACCCGCGCCACCTGGCCGGCGGCACCTCGCAGACCTCCGAAGCTGCGCGGGAACAGTTCGTACCAAGCGCCTACCCCGGCCCGTTCGCGCTCGACCCAGATCGGCACCGGGACCGACGCCGTGAGGTCGCTTGTCCTATCGCCGGCGAGTACATACCGATCCGTCCAGGCCTCCACTACAAGCTCGTGTGCACCTAGGTCGGCCGGGACGACGGTGCCGGTCCACACGTCGTTACCGCGGGCCGTCAGGGCGCAGGTGCTGACGACCTCGCTCCCTCTGCGCAGTAGTGCCCTCGCTGCCAGGACGTCGTGGCCATCCCGGAAGACGCTCGCCGATACGGGGACAGCCTCCCCCGCGAGGGCTTTGGCCGGGTAACCGTGGGGAGTTGACGGGCGCACGTCCTGGACAACGATGTGGGCGAGACCGGGACGGCTCGTCCCGTTGCCGGTGGGGGGAGCCGGGCGCGCCGCTCCCGGCGCCTGGCTAAGTACCTCCTGGCCGGCCCCCTGGTCAGCCCTGGAACGCGTGCCCTCAGTCGTCACAACCTCCACGCTACCTGGGGGCCCGGCGCGTTGGTCGGGCGAACGACCTGTTTGCTCGGCCATAGCTGCCGTATCTTGCTACGTTGGCCCAAGATGAAAGCCTTCAGGAGCTTCACCGTCAGGGCCCGGCTCCCCGAGCCGTTGGCCCCCCTGCAAGAACTGGCCTTCAACTTGAGGTGGTCGTGGGACGAGCGGACCCGGGATCTGTTCCGCTGGGTCGACCCCACCCTCTGGGAGATCACCCAGCACGACCCGGTCCAAGTCCTCTCCCTCGTAGCCAGAGAGCGCCTCGAGGCCCTTTCGAAGGACAACGCTTTCATGTCCTTCCTCGGTGAGATCCATGCTGACCTCAGGCGCTACATGAGCGTCCATCGTTGGTTCCAGAACCGGGGGCGTTCGGCCCTGGTCAAGGTGGCCTACTTTTCCCCCGAATTCGGGATAGCCGAGGCCCTTCCTCAGTACTCGGGAGGTCTAGGGATCCTCGCTGGGGACCACCTCAAGGCGGCCAGCAGCCTCGGGGTGCCCATGGTCGGGGTCGGCCTGCTCTACCGGGAAGGCTATTTCCGCCAGCGCCTAAACGCCGATGGTTGGCAGGAAGAGCGCTACCCGGTCATGGACCCACACGCCATGGCGCTCACCCTGATAGACGGCACGAGGATCACCGTCGACCTCGCGGGCCAGGCCCTCATCGCCCAGATCTGGGTCGCCTACGTGGGGCGCGTCAAGCTGTACATGCTCGATGCGAACGTCGAGGAGAACTCGGACGACGCTCGCGGCGTGACCGACCGCCTCTACGGCGGTGGGACCGAGCACCGACTGCGCCAGGAGATGCTGCTCGGTATCGGCGGCGTCCGGGCTCTGGACGCGGTTCAGGAACAGGCCCAGATATTCCATTCGAACGAAGGCCACGCGGGGTTCCTCGGCCTGGAAAGGATCCGCCAGCTCATCACCGGCAAAGGCCTCTCTTTCCCGGAGGCGTTGGAGGTCACCAGGGCCGGCACTGTGTTCACAACCCACACACCCGTGCCTGCGGGCATCGACAGGTTCCCGGCGGAGCTCATGGAGAAGTACTTCTCCGGCTGGGCGCATGAATGCGGCGTCAGCATCGGCGACCTGATGGACCTCGGCCACACGCCGGGGGAGCCGGCAAACGCGCCGTTCAACATGGCTGTTATGGGCTTGCGGCTGGCGAACATGTCCAACGGCGTGGCCAAGCTCCATGGCTACACGAGCCGTCTCATGTTCCAGCAGCTTTTCCCTTCCGTACCCGTGGAAGAGGTGCCCATCGGCTCCATCACCAATGGTATTCACGGACGCACCTGGGTTTCTTCAGCGATGAACGACCTTTTCACGAAGTACATCAACCCATCCTGGGAAGATGCCGGCGCCGCCGACTGGGCCCGGATCGCCGAGGCGCGCGACGACGAACTTTGGCGGGCGCGCGAGCAGAGCAAAGAGGCCCTCGTCGGGTACGTCCGCTCGCACCTGAAGGCCTCCCTGCTCGACAAAGGCGTATCCCCCATGGACGCGGCCTGGGCAGACGAGGCGCTCGACCCGACTGTCCTGACCCTCGGGTTCGCGCGGCGGTTCGCTTCGTACAAGCGAGCCACACTGCTGCTTTCGCAACCCGAACGCCTGAAGGCGCTCCTCCTCGACTCCAAGCGACCTACCCAGTTCATCTTCGCCGGCAAAGCTCACCCGGCCGACGACCTCGGCAAGGAAATGATCCGCCAGCTGGTCCAGTTCGCACGCGACCCGACGGTCCGGCACAGGATTGCCTTCATCGAGGACTACGACATCGCGGTCGCGCGAACATTGCTCCAGGGTTGCGATGTCTGGCTCAACAACCCGCGCCGGCCCATGGAAGCGAGCGGCACCAGCGGCGAGAAGGCCGCGCTCAACGGGGTGCTCAACTGTTCGGTGCTCGATGGCTGGTGGGACGAGATGTTCGACGGCAAGAACGGTTGGCAGATCGCTTCCGCGGAGTCCTACGGCGACCTGCAACGCCGCGACGAGCTGGAAGCCAACAGCCTGTTCGAGATCCTCGAGCGCCAGGTCGTGCCCTTGTACTACGACCGCGGTGGCGACCGGTTCCCGCGCCAGTGGGTCGCCCGTATCAAGGACTCCCTCAGTTCGCTCGGCCCCAGGGTGCAGGCCTCCCGCATGGTGCGGGACTACACACGGCAGATGTACGAGCCGATGGCCAAGCATGCCGAGATCCTAAATGCCCGTGACTACGCCAAAGCCAAGGCCCTCGCCGTGTGGAAACGGCACGTCCGCGACGCCTGGGGAAAGGTGTCGGTCGTCTCCGTCGACGTCGATTCGTCGGAGCTCGTGACCGACCTCGGGGTCACCAGACGGGCCACGGCCGACGTGTCGCTCGGGGACCTGGAACCCACCGAGGTCGCGGTGGAGCTGCTCCATGGGCCGGTGAGCGCCGGCGACGAGCTCGCCAACTGGCAAACGGTCCGGATGGAGCTAAAAGGCCCCGGGCCAACCACGGGCACCACACTTTGGGAAGGGAGCTTCGTCTGTGACGTCGCCGGGCGCCACGGCTTCACGGTCCGGGTCGTCCCGTCGCACGCGGATCTTCAGTTCCCCCTTGAAATGGGCTGCGTCGCCTGGGCGAGACCGGCCTAGCCGGGCGCGAACCATAATCCAAGCCGCGCCGGCACTGGCCGTCTATAGGAGGGACTTCACCTCGTGCACGGCCCCGCACGACAGGCCCAAAGCGGCATGGTGATGGCGGACCGCTTCCTCGTCAGGCGCGTCGAGGAGGCAGTACACCTTTCCGTCCGAGTTGTAGAACAACTCGACCTGACGGACACCGAACTTGTCGACCTTATGTTCCTCGGTCTCTTTGGTGATCTGCCGGACCGCCTCCTCAGGCAACTTGATGTCGTCGTGAAAGTCCATGAACGTCGGCATTGGTGTTCTCCTCTATGGCCGCAACCTACGGCTCGTTTGGAACGCTATTGCAATGGCAGGGATTCGGCAACGACGAAATCTCCGGGCGGCGCCGGCACCGGGTTAGTAGATGCCCCCGGCCAGCTTTTGGCCGGTCTTCTGCGCTCTGACGAACTGCAGGTTGCTCGGGCTAAGAGGACCGTTGAGAACCTCGACGAAGTAGTCGTGGTGGCCGCTGAGCCCTGTGCCAGGGTCGGGGAATGTGGTCAGCCCGTGAGAACGCATGCACTGAGCGAACTCGACCGCCTTGGCCGTGACGGCCTCCTGCTGCGACGGAGTCTCTACGCCGCCGCTGGACAGGACCTTCTGGCACGCGCGCTGGGCAGCTTGGAAAAGGGGCGAGCTGAAGTTGAGGTCTGCCGCTGACTTGGTTGCCGAGAAAGCTCCCTGGCTACCCGGATCCGGGAACGCAGGCTCACCGTGAGAGCGCATGCAACGGGCGAAGGCGAGGTCATCTGACTGGAAGGCGCGGACGGACGCTCGGACCGGCCGGGAGCGGGGCAGTAGTCGTCGTACCCGCACCGATATGGGCAACCCCTGGGCTCGACTAAAGCGCGGCCGGGCAAACATTGTCTTTGATCTCGTAAACCGGCGACATTGACGAGGGGTCGGGTTCGGCACTGTAGAAGGCGAACACGATGCCGCCTGGTGTACGCCAGAAATCCGTGCCGCTGCGATGGAGAGATGGGTAAGCGCGCTCTACCTCGGCCATGGTGCTCCCAAGAGTGATCCTTGCGGCGGTGGCGATCGTCGGGACCACCGGATCGTGGAGTGTCCCGAACGAAGGGCTAACCCCCTTGGAGCCACCGGCCACATACCGGTAACCGGTAAAGCGACCGTCGGTGAACTGCGCGATCAAGTCATACCACGCGACCTGAGCGTATTTCCCCATACAGCCAGCGGAGGGGTGCCCCGTCGGAGCCCCGAGCACAGCGGTAATAGCTTCCGTGGTTATAGCGGCCGGTGCGCCGAAGTTCGCCAGGCCCAAACCGTTCGCGTCGAGCTGCACCCTCATTGACATTGACGCTGTCAAGGGATCCAGACGAGAATTCGACGCGCTCGCCAATCCTCCGTCGAGCAGCGACGAAGATGCGACCGCACCAAACAAGACGGTCGCGACCAGTGCCGCTCTAGAGAGAGCGCGTACCAAAATGTCAGAAGTCGCCACAGGTCCCGAACTTGATCTCGGTGACTCGGCTTGACGGCGGCTCTGGCTCGTGCTCGGCGTTCACGACGAACACAATGCCGTTGGCCGGTCGCCACTTGTCAACACCTATAAAGCTCAGCTTTCCGTAGGCGGCTCTAACCTCGCCGAGGGTGCTCCCGAGCGAGATCCCTTTGGCCGTCGCGAGGTAAGGAGCATGGGGCTGCGAAGACGATGGACCGCTGGGCGACCCCGGTGTTGTAAGCGGCCACTCTCCGTTTAGGTAGCGGTACCCGGAGAGGCTCCCAAGCCGGAACTCCGCCACAAGTTCCCCCCACTCGACCTCGTTATATCGAGGACCGCATGCCGTATTTGGGCCTTGCCAGGCCGGCTTGCCCAGCAAGGCCGTCAGAGCCTCCACGACCCGGGCCTGCGCTTGCCCGAACCGCGCGACGCCGATCCCTTCGGGGCTCAGCAGCCGGGCACCCACGCCGCTGTGATCCGGCGGTGAGGCGACCGCTCCCATTGCGAGCCCGATCGTCATCAGCAGCGACGCTCCAAGCATGGGCTCAGCGCGCACTGGACCATGGTACCGATCACCCACCCCGCAGTACTCGCAACCTCGCTGTCAGGGGCGGGTGCCGGCGGCGGCAGTCCCGAGCTCGAACTCGGTGATGCTAATTCCTTTCATAGAGCGCTCGGATTCAAGCCCTGATTTCCATCGCGCCATGCGATGTCGGTCGCTCTTGCTCAAGTAGAGGAGCCGGACATCCTTGACGTGAAGCGCACCTGTAAAGACGCGCGCGTCTACGACAGCCTCCGGAAAGTGGCTGACTTGCGAATAGAAAGTGTTGTAGCTACCGATCGGGCTGACGCCGTTAGCGTTCAGGGCCCTCATCATCGACGAGTACTTGAGCGCCGAGGGCGCCGTGATCACGAGCACGTGGGGAAGGACATCGTCTGTGAACATGGTCGAGGTATCAAGGCTCGCACCGCGCTCGACATGCGCACCTGTACCAGAGAGGAGCGCCCTGAGAGCCTCGGTCTGGAACTCGAGGTTATGTTCCTCTATGAGCTCCCTCGTGGTATAGCCGTGCTGGATGAAACGGTCCACCTGGGCCGGGTCGATATACCGCTGCGGGAGCTTGGTGCCAGCCAGCCTCGCCTGCACCTCCACTGCTGCCTGGCCTACCCAACGGCACCCTTTGGCTAGATCAGTCGTGTCGGTGTGCGACAGCACCATCCATCGCCTGATCCCGCGGGCAGTCAGCCCCCGCACTGTCTCGCCCACCGAAGCGACGTTGGCCCCTCCAGTGCTCACGATGACGCGTCGCCCGTTGTTGTAGAGCCGGTCGAGGGTGGGCCTGAGCCTCCTGTCGGAGCACACGATGATCCCCTCGTGCACGCGGGCCGAGAGAATATTCCTGTCCATTGTCACCCGTCCCTTAGATCGTAGCCCCGCCCACGAGATTGGCGTACCTCGCCGTGATGTGCCGGGCAATCGCCAGGGCGGCAGGGCTCAGCCGCGAAGAGCGGTCAGGTCGATGACCTCTACGAAAAACCGTGTTGTGGCTGAGGTTTCTCGGTGCGGTCGGCTCTTCTCGGTCCCGGTGAGTGGACGTTTGGGCTGGTGGAACGCCGAGATAGGGAAACCACGCCGCGATAGCGAACCCACGCCGAGAAACCGGCTCGACCACGCCGAGAAACCGGCCCGACCACGCCGAGAAACCGGCCCGACCACGCCCCTAGCGCCCGGGATAGTCCGACCATGCCCTTAGCGGAGAACGCGGCAGAGCCGACCCTAAAGCGAGCTCGCCGAGATCTGTTCGGTGAGCCATCCCGCGACAAGAGCCGCCACCTCGGCGTCGCGGCCCCGGAGGCCATGGTCACCGCGCTCGATGTAGTGGAGGGTCACGGGGCCAGGGATGAGCGCCAAGGCCGGTTCAAGCTCAGCTGGGGAGCCGAAGGCGTCTCGGCTGCCCGAGACGAACAGGCAAGGCAGGTCGAGGCGCCCGAGGTGGTCGGTTCGCATGTTGTCGGGCCTGCCGGGCGGGTGGAGCGGGTAGCTGATGAGCACGAGGCCGGCGGCCGGGAGACTTCGGCGACGGCCATGCTGCACATACGCCCTCCCATGGAGCGCCCTCCCAGGAAGATCCGCCCGGGTGCCAGGACACTCCCGGCAGCCAATGAGGCAGCTTCGTTCGCCACAGTAGAGATCAGGACCGTGGGGCGGTCAGGAGCTCGCCGGCCGGCCAAGGTATAGGGGAAGTCCAGTCGTCTGACTGCGAGACCCGCCTTGGTGGCAGCTCGGTCGACAGCTACGAGGGCGGATTGGTTGCTACTTGCGCTCGCCCCTGGGGCGAGCAGCAGGCCGTAGCGGTCCAAACGGTCAGACCATTTCGTGGAGCATCTCCGCCAGGAGAGCCGACTCGCGCGAGACGTCCTCGTTGCGCGCGCCGTTGTCCAGTGCTCCTACGACGACGTGGCCCTGGCTCCGCACGCGCCACCAGTAGGCATCGTCGACCCCTACGGGCGTGGGTAGTTCCACGGCCGCGACGGCTCCGAGGAAGGCGGCCCGGCGTTCTTCGCTGCCGGGGTCGTTCGCCAGGCGGTCAACCGCACCGAAAAGCTCCTCGATCGAGCGGTAGCGAGCTTCGTCGTCATCGTCGAGCAGCCCATGCACTTGTTCGAACAAGCCGTCAACCTCGATCTCGTACTCCTCGGCCACCGTGAGGTCCGGACCGTCCCAGTTGTAGGCAACACCGGCCGACTCGAGCAGCATGGAAAGCTCCACCCGCTGCTCGGGCAACCACTCGGCCAGCTCGTAGACGAGCTCACCAGAGTTCTCATCCTCTTCCTCGTCGTCGACCTCGTCTTCGACCTCGTCTTCGACCTCGTCGCCGTCGACGAGGTCGTCCGCGTCAGGCCCGCCGTCCTTGGACAGGTCGGGGGGCTCGTGTGCCGGCTGTCCGGTGATGACGGCCCCGTCGTCGTCTGCTCCGGCCACCTTGGCCTGCGCGCCGTCGGGCCCGCTCCCGCCGAGGCCGTCGCTCGCCAGCTCTGTGCTGGCTGCGGCTTGTGCAGCGAGGTCCAGGGTGGGTGCGCCCATCTCCCCGCCCGGGGTCACCTTGGAATGGGGCAGCACGACGAGGCGCCGCGTTTCCTTCGCACCGCGCTCCAGGCGCGCTCGTGCGCGTTCAGTTTCGGCGTGCGCCTCGGCCTCTCCGGCGCTGGGCGCGATTAGCCGGCAGAGCACTTCTGCCTGATGCCGGATCTCGTCTTCGAGGGCTTCGTCGGCGCCAAGGGCCCCCAACAAGCGGCGCGTTACCCGGCCTACGGCCGCAAGGTCGTACTCGTCCATGTCGGGCAGGTAGTCGACGGCGAAGACTGCTGCCGAAGCTTCACCCAAGGCCGCATCAGCCTGCATGTCCGTCGGGTTGTCGCGAAGCCTCTTGGCCGCGTCGTACAGTTCGCGCGAGGCATCCTTGGCCTCTTCGGGAGTAGCGAGGTCCTCGTCGTCATCATCGTCCAGGCCGCGCGCAGGGGCCGCCATACCCGTCACGACGTCTACAAGCCGGTCGACCTCGGCCTCGTCGACAGCAAGGATCACCAGCTCCTCTTCCTCGAAGCGATGAAGAACGCCGGCCAAGATGAGCGACTCGATAAGGCGCGCCCTCGTGCGGTCGTCCCACAGATCGAGCCGGTAGCCGACCTCGTCGTCGTCAGGGCCGGACTCCAGTTCCGGCAACGGCGACGCGATAAGGCGTGCACCACAGCTGTGGCACCGGCCCCGGCTGTCGACCTCGTAGCCACAGTTCTCGCAGTACCAGACCTTGGTGCTCACGGACTGACCGTCTTTTCACGCTTTGGCAGGATCGGCGCCGCTCGCCCGGACGAGGGCCCGGGGGCGCCGCGGCTCGGCCCGGACTTCATCTCCTCGTGGTATTCCTCTTCCACGTTGACTGACCATACGTCATGGGATGCGCCCATGATGTTCTCGACCGTCAGCATGGCGGTGTACATCGAGTGGTCCTGGTTGTTGTAGCGGTGCATCCCGTTGCGACCGACGGGATGGACGTTCGGCACATTTACCTCCAGCCATTTGCGCAACGTCTCCACGTTGTGCTTGTAGTCGGCATCGTAATAAGGGTAAGCCTTGGGCATCCTCACCACGTAGCCTGCCCCGACCACCTTGGGGTCGACGAGGCCGAGCAGCCCGATCTCACGCTTTCCCATCTCGACAAGCTCCTCGTCCGGCATTGTCCAGGTCTCGTCGCCCTCAAAGACGAAGTACTCGAGGCCGAGACAGGTAGAGCCGTCCTTGACCATGTACGGGGACCACTGGCCGAAGTTCTGGATGCGGCCCATTTTCACCGACGGGTCGTGAACGTAAACCCAGTTGTCGGGGAAACCGGCAGTTTTGGGTACGACCAGGGCGACCGTGATGTGGTCGCGGTAGTGAAGGTCGTCTGCTGCGGCGAGCACCTCAGGCGGTGCCGGGGGGTCGAGAGCCCTAACGAGCGCCGAGATAGGCATGGACGAGATGACGGAGGTGGCGACGTGCTCTGTCAGCGCTCCGTCGGTCATGGATTCGACGGCGACAGCCCTGCCGTCGGCGCAGCGCACCCGTGTCACAACCGAGCGCATCATCACTTTCGAGCCGGCTGCTTCCACTTTTTCGCAGCAGCGTTCCCACATCATCCCGGGCCCGAGCTGTGGGTATTCGAACTGGTCGATGAGCGTTGTGATCTCCCGCTGGCCCTTTTTCGGGAAAAGTGCGTTCTTGACGGCGTTGAAAAGGTTGAGGTTCTTGATCCGCTGGGCGGCCCAGTCCGCTTGCAGTTCCGATCCCGGGTAACCCCAGACCTTCTCGGTGTAGGTCTTGAAAAAGTGTTTATAGAGGCGCCAACCAAAGCGTGCAGCTACCCAGCCCTCGAAGGTGGTCAGGTCCGCAGGGGGGTGCACGCGCGCCCAGGCGTACGACGCCGCACAGCGCACGGACTCGATGAAGCCGAGGTTTCGCAACGCATTGAAAGGCTTGAGAGGGTAGTCGTAGTACTTGCCTTGGTAATAGATCCGGCTCATTCGTGGCCTGAGCATGAACTCGTCGTCCGGCAGCACCTCGTGCCAGAAAGCCTCGACCGGTTTCACCTTGGTAAAAAACCGGTGACCGCCAATATCGAACCGCCAACCATCACGTTCCACCGTGCGCGAGATACCGCCTACGACGTCATCGGCTTCCAGGACTGTGCAGACCTTGCCCTGGCGCGCCAGCTCGTAGGCCGCAGTAAGGCCGGCCGGGCCGGCGCCAATGATGACGACGTCGTCAGCATCCCCGAGGGAGAACGGCTGCTCAGGGACGTCCGAGAGGCCACTCTCGTTCGAGGCATGGTAAGCGGCTTGGGGGGGCACGGATTTTTTTGCTCCTGCACGGTTCGGGGCGTAGAGCCATCAAGGCTTTCGGCCAGTCCGACCACTCATTCTGCCCGTTCGGCGACCCAAAGGGCCAGACAGGCGCCCGAGCTGCCTGAGCGCAGGTTGGTTTCAGCTCGGCCAGCGCACCAGGTTCTCGTACTCGTAGTAGTTGGGGTTCTCCGTTATGACGGTCTCGCCACCCGGGTGCAGCATCTGCAACCAGCTGGTCAGGTAACCGCAGCTCCCGCCCAGACCTAGGTAACCGTTGCGCCAAACGAGCCAGAGAGTACTGCCCGGGTTGAGCTTCTTCACGATCCCCTCGGCAAAGGTACCGACGTCAGTATTCTGGATGAACGACACGTAATTGACCCAGTCGACCCTCGCGGGGCCAATTCCTCTCGGGAATGTGACCTGGGTGACGTCGGGAACTTTCAGCAGGCGGTCCACCGCTGGCCCAAGCTGGTCCGGGCAGTAGACGACCATGTCGCCTGGTTGAGCTTGAGCGTTCAGGACTGCGGCTACCTGAACTGCCTGGGTGCGAGGCTGAGAGTTCTGGTCCTTGGCAGAGAGCAGGCCTGCCGTACAGGCCACTGCCAGCATTACCGAAGTCACTTTACGTGAACTAAATGTGGTAATGCCAAGCGCGCACAACACGATAAACAGCGGGAACACGACGGCTATATAACGGTCGTCGAAAGCCGCACCGGTCAGGATGCCAGCCAGTATGGCTGCGCTGAGAGCGCCCACCACCAGCAGCGCCACGAACCTGGCGCGCGGCTGGGCTCGGAACTCGAAAATGACACTCGTCGCTCTCGGGCCGGGCGCCGCGAAGATGGCGAGGCCCACGAGGCCGAAGAGCGTGAACGTAAGCAGGTAACCCCACGCCCCGACGCCGGCGAAGTACCCGAACACAGAGAGCAGGTTCACTGGGCTGGGCGCGCCCGCCCAAGGGGTCCCTGTGTGCAGCACCTGAAAAACGAAGACCGGCGACCAGGGCAGCCAGACCACCGCACCCCCGATCATTGCCGCGAGCGACTTGGCGGCTGCGCCGGGGTAGTCGGGGGGCCGCTGCTCCTCGGACGAGCGCTCACCCGACCGGTGCTCCAACCACGCCCGCACGAGCAGCCAGGCCCCGCCGACGGCGACCAGGTAGAGGTCCCAGTAGTGGGTGTACATCAATGCTGCGGTCACGGCTGCCAGGGCGATCAGGCGCCGCCGGCTAGGCAGCTCCAACGCCCGGCAGACCGCCAAGTACCAAAGGATGGACTCCAGGGCCATGAGCGAGTACATGCGGGTGTCGGTCCCGAAATAGATCGCCCAGGGAGAGCTGGCCCCGAGCAGGAGCGCTGCCCACGCCGCCCGCCGGCCCCCGGCACGTTGGCCGGCAGCCCACAGGAACGGGAGGGTGGCCGTCGAAATGACCCCCGAAGCTGCCCGCACCGCGAAATCGCTCTGGCCGAACGGGAGCATCCAGTAGTGGAGGACAAGGTAGTAAAGCGGTGGCGACCCGTCCTGGACCAACGCCGCCGGTAGCTGGGCAAGGGGCAGTTTGGCGATGTTTACCGACAGCGCCTCGTCCAGCCAGAGCCCTCCGGGTGCGAGGAACCTGCCGACGACACCGGCAACAACGACGGCACATGCCACCACGACGCCCGCGCGTGCCAGCCCCTCGCGTGGAAGGCGCCAAGGGTGCTCCTCCAAAGCGGGGGATGCCGCTCGTCTTCGAGCGTGATGGGTCGCGGCGTAACTGCGGTCGCCACGGTCACAACACTACAGCCGGTCGGATTTCCCGGATCCATGCGCTGGCGCTGGTGAAGAAACCTTCGGGCCCGTACCCGCGGGCGCCTTCGCAGGCCCACCCGAGCCGCTGCACGCTTGCATGGAGAGCACGGAGCAGGGCTCGGCCAACCCCTTGCCGCCGCGAGCTCTCCTCGACCAGTACGCACACCTCGACCGTCCCGCCGACCTCTCCGTCCTGCCACGCTGTTGCCACACCGACGACCTCGCCAAGGCGGCGGCCGGTAAGGACGACGCTGGAGGGGGCGGGGACGGTGTCCAGTGCGGCCAGGAAGGCCGCCTCAGCCCCTCCAGCCATTGCCATCACGTCCGGCCCCAGCACACGCCCTTCGACGATCTCAAGCTCGAGGCCCCCACGGCCGACCACTGCGGCGCGACCTAGGCACGCGTCTGCCAGCGGCTGCCAGCGGTGCTCACGCTCCTCGAGCAACACCACCCGGTCGAATACGGTCGCAGCCCTATAGGAGAACAACGCGGCGAGGGCGGCCTCGATGCGATCGGCTGGCGCGTCGTCGGTGAGGGTTACGTGCGGTACCCAGGGCCAATGGTCGGGACGCAGCATTGGCCCAGCCACGACAGCCTGGCGCAACCTGGCCAGTCGGTCGAGATCGGGCCCGCCGACCGCCAGGTACACGACGGGGCTGGCCGGCATGAAGGTGGTTACTGGGCCAAGTTCGACCGCGATCGGGCCCGCCTGGTCGTTGGCGGCTCTCCCGAGCACCTGGAGGGCTGCGCCGAGGTCCTCGGCGCGCACGTTGACTGGAGGGACCAGTGTCACGTGCGGCGGGACTGCGCCGAGGGAGGTGTCGCCGAGCGCCCGCCGCAGGCCGTCGACCTCGAGCGACCCGGGAGGGTCGAGCAGCAGAGCTACCCCGAGGCGGTGCCTGGGGCTCATAGTGTTAGGGCTCGGTGCCAGCCGGCTCTGCGGCGTCGCAAAGCACGATGACCCGGTTGTCGTTCACCTCGACGAAGCCGCCCTGCACATCGAACCGGATCTCGTCGGCGGCGCCCGCCGAGAGGTCGGCCTTCACGATCGCGCCGGCATCGGGGTGCACGATCCGCAAGGGGTGCGGCTCCAGCACCCCGACGTAGGCCATGTGGTGCGCGAGGAAGGCAATGTCGCCGCCCTCTGTACGGCAGACGACCATCTCGGCCTGCCCCGAAAACAGCGTGCCCGTGGGGGTAACGAGCTCTACCTGGGTCGTCGCCATCGCGTGCTCAAGCCTGCTTTTCGAGCTCGCGTGCCTTGGCCATTGCGCTCTCCGCTCCGCCAACGTTCAAGAAGGCCTGTTCCGGCAGATGGTCGAGGTCACCATTGACGAGAGCCTCGAAGGACTCAACGGTCTCGGAAACCGGAGTGTAAACACCGTCGAGCCCAGTGAAGTTCTTCGCCACGAACAATGGCTGGGACAAGAACCGCTGGATTTTACGGGCACGTAAGACGGTGGTGCGGTCTTCCTCCGACAGCTCGTCCATCCCGAGGATCGCAATGATGTCTTGCAGCTCACGGTTGCGCTGGAGCACCTGCTGGACCCGGCGGGCAACGTCGTAGTGCCTGTCGCCCACGATCTCGGGCGCCAGGATGTTGGACGTGGAAGCGAGCGGGTCGACGGCGGGGTAGATGCCGATAGCAGCGATCTCGCGGGCGAGCTGGGTCGTCGCGTCCAGGTGGGTGAACGTCGTGAAGGGGGCCGGGTCGGTGTAGTCGTCAGCAGGAACGTAAACAGCCTGCACCGAGGTGATCGAATGGCCCCGCGTGGAGGTGATCCTCTCCTGCAGTTCTCCCATCTCGTCGGCCAAGGTCGGCTGGTAACCCACAGCGGACGGCATCCGCCCGAGCAGTGTCGAGACCTCTGAGCCGGCCTGGACGAAGCGGAAAATATTGTCGATGAACAGGAGGACGTCCTGGTTTTTGACGTCGCGGAAGTACTCGGCCATCGTCAGGGCAGAAAGGCCCACCCGCAGACGGACGCCGGGGGGTTCGTCCATCTGGCCGTAAACAAGAGCCGCACGCTTGATGACGCCCGACTCCTTCATCTCGAGCCAAAGGTCGTTGCCTTCACGGGTGCGCTCGCCCACGCCGGCGAAAACAGAAACGCCACCATGGTTTTCAGCCACCCGGTGGATCAGCTCGAGGATCAGCACTGTCTTGCCCACGCCGGCCCCGCCGAAAAGTCCGATCTTGCCGCCCTGTACGTATGGCTCCAGCAAGTCGACGACCTTGATCCCTGTCTCGAACATCTGAGACTTGGGTTCCAAGGTGTCGAAATCGGGGGGCGGGCGGTGGATTTCCCAACGGTCGTCCACGTTCTCGAGCGGGTCGGAGTCGAGCACGTCGCCGGTGACGTTGAAGACGTGGCCGAGCACGCCGTCGCCTACCGGGACTGTTATCCCCCGGCCGAGGTTGCGCACCGTTGCGCCACGCTTCAAGCCGTCGGTCTGGCGCAGGCAGATGCAGCGCACCCTGCCCTCTCCGATCTGGAGCGCAACTTCGGCCATGACTTTGCTCCGCTGGCCCTCGAGCTCGATCTCCATCTCGACGGCGTAATTGATGTCGGGGAGGTGCTCGGGCGGGAACTCGACGTCGACAACAGGCCCGGTGATCGCGACGACTCGGCCATCTCGCGTCGCAGGAGCTTCACGGTCGGTCGATGTAGCACTGGGTGTGCTGGTAATACTCACGTTCGCTCCAGTCAACTTGCGTTTGGGTAGACGTATATGTCGAGCCGGCCAGAGTCCTGTTCGCCTGACTCGACCTGTCGCAGTGCCTCTGCCCCGCCGGATATCTCGGTGATCTCCGTGGTGATGGAATCCTGCCGGGCACGGTTCATCTGGCGCCGCAGCGTCTTTATCAGGTCGTCCGCGTTGTCGGTCGCAGCTTTCATTGCTCTTTGCTGAGAGACGTGGAAAGAAGCCGCCGACTCTAGGAGGGCCACGTACACCTCAGCCTCGAGCCAGCGCGGCAATAGGCGGTCCAATATGGCGCCCGGTTCCGGCTCGAACTCGAAAATCGTCGTCCCGCCGGGCTCATGGCTGGCGCCGTCGGTCGGCTTGTCTTTTCGCTCAGGCAAGTCGAGGGGTACGAGCCGCCGCTTTTCGGCCCGCTGGGTACCTACGCTCAAAAAGTGTGTGCTCACGAGGTAGATCTGGCCTACCGTGCCGGTTTCGAGCTCACGCGAAATCGCTTCCACGACTCGCTGCGCGTCTTCGAAACGGGGACGGTCTGTAAAACCCTCCAGGCTCTCGGCGACCTCTCGACCCCGGAACCGGAAATAACCTTTTACCTTTCGCCCGACGGCTATTACCTCCGGAGCGGGGCCCTTGCGTGCCAGCTCGCCGAGGAGCTCCTCAGCGAGCCGGTGCACCGAGCTGTTGAACGCCCCGCAAAGGCCCCTGTCGGCACCCAGGACGACGACAAGGGAGCGGTCCCCGCCCCCTGCGAAAATCCAATGGCGCTGGGCCTCGGGCGTCGCCGCAAGGTCCCGTATCACGTCCTCCATGCGCTCGGCGTAGGGCCGGGCAGCGACCATCGCTTGCTGGGCGCGCACGATCCGAGATGCCGCAATAAGCTCCATCGCCCGCGTGATCTTCTGGGTCGACGCGACGCTGCGGATGCGGCGCCGAAGGGCGCGCTCCTCGCCGGCAGGCACCGGCTACGCCCCGCCTTCGGGAGCGGCTCCAGCCGTCACAGCCTCGGGTGCCGGCGCATCGGGGGTGGCTGCCTCCGCCGGGCCATTATTCGCGGCTGGCTCGGCAGGCCCGGCAGCGGGGCTCTCTGGCTTGGTGCTTGCAAAGCCCTTCTTCACCTCAGCAATGGCTTGCTCCAGCTGGTCCGTGGGCGGGAGGGCCTTGGAAGTGCGGATCGACTCCAACAAGTCGGCGTGGTTGGCACGGAAGTTCTGCATCAGCGCAGTCTCGAAGGCGCGGACGTCGTCCACTGCCAGGTCGTCGAGGAAGCCCTTCGTACCCGCATAGATGGCGACCACCTGCTCCTCGACCGGGACCGGCGAGCTCTGGGGCTGCTTGAGCAGTTCGGTGAGCCGGACACCCCGGTCGAGCTGAGCACGCGAGACGCGGTCCAGTTCTGAGCCGAAGGTTGCGAACGCCTGGAGCTCGCGGAACTGAGCGAGGTCGGTCTTCAAGCCGCCCGAAACGGTCTTCATGGCTTTAATTTCCGCGTCCCCGCCGACCCGGGAAACCGACAGCCCGACGTTGACAGCGGGGCGGATGCCGGCGTAAAACAGGTCGGTCTCCAAGTAGATCTGACCGTCGGTGATCGAGATCACGTTGGTCGGGATGTAAGCCGAAATATCGCCCGCCTTGGTCTCCACGATTGGGAGCGCGGTAAGCGAGCCCGCGCCCCGCTCGTCCGATAGTTTGGCGGCGCGCTCGAGCAGCCGGCTGTGCAAATAGAAGACATCGCCAGGGTAAGCTTCGCGGCCCGGCGGGCGACGGAGCAGCAACGAGAGCGACCGGTATGCCTCTGCCTGCTTGGAGAGGTCGTCGTAAATTATCAGCGCGTGCTCGCCGCGTTCCATCCAGTGCTGGCCCATGGCGCAGCCTGCGTAGGGCGCCAGGTACTTAAAGGAAGCAGGATCCGAGGCGGGTGAGTTGACGACGATGGTGTACTCCATCGCCCCGTGAGCACGGAGGGTTTCGACTGTCTGGGCAACCGTCGAGCCTTTTTGGCCGATCGAGACATAGATGCATTTCACGCCTTGCCCACGCTGGTTGATTATCGTGTCGATGGCTATCGAGGTCTTGCCAGTTTTGCGGTCCCCGATGATCAGCTCCCGCTGGCCACGGCCGATCGGTGTCATCGCGTCGATGGACTTGATCCCGGTCTGGAGTGGCTCTTTCACTGGCTGGCGGTCGATGATCCCGGGGGCCTGCACCTCTAGTCGCCTCGTCTCGGAGGTGCCGAGAGGCCCAAGCCCGTCGATGGGCCTGCCGAGAGAATCCACTACACGGCCCAACAGGCCGTCCCCGATCGGGACCGAAAGTATGCGGCCGGTCGCACGGACGATCTGTCCCTCCTGAAGCCCCGACACGTCGCCGAGCACGACCGCGCCGATCGAGTCCTCGTCGAGGTTGAGCGCCAGCGCGTTCGTGCCACCTTCGAACTCGAGGAGCTCGTTAACAGCGACGTTCGGCAGGCCGGTGATCCTCGCGATGCCGTCACCGATATCTTGGATGCGCCCTACCTCTTCGCCCGTGACACCGGGCGTAAAGCCTTCCAGGTTGCGCCGCAGGACGTCGGCGATGTCAGCCGCTTTGATGGTCAGCTCAGCCATTTGCTTTGCAGGGTCCTTTCAATGTTCTTCTCGTTGTTCTTCCGGCTCGCCGGTGCTCGACGCTCGCCCTCCAGGCGTGCCCCCTGTGCCGGCCACGCGACCGGGCTCGAGCAAGGCTTCTCTCGCCAGCTCCACGCGGTGACGGAGGCTCGCGTCGATCACAAGGTCGCCAATGTTCGCAACAAACCCGCCGAGTAGCTGCGGGTCGGCTGTGGTTCTGACGTCAACTGGGTAACCGGTGAAATTCGTCAAGGCCGCCGTAAGGCGTGCCCGCTGCGAGGCTGTCATTTCGATTGCCGAGCGGACATCGGCCACCCGCCGGTTGGCCTCTTTGGCAACCAGGTCGACAAGCGCCCCCAATAGGGCCGGGAAATCACGTGGTCGCCCAACCCGTGCGGCATACGTGGTCATCCGGGCGGACTCCTGGCTCGCCCGGCGCGCCAGGAGACCGGTGACGACCGAAGCGCGAACCGTCGCAGGCAGCTCGGCGGTGGTGAGGGCCACCCGTAGCTCTTCGTTGCCCTCGACGATGCGCATGAAACGGAACAACTCGTCCTCGATATCGCCCAGCTGCCGCTCTCCTCGCACCGAACTGAGCACGGCCGACGCGTAGCCATCTAGGCGTTCCGTCGCGCCGAGCCGCCCGAGCGGCCCTTCGTCCAGCAACACCATCCCGTCCCTGCGTGCAACGCCAGCCGCGGCGACGCTCGCGATATCGGCGGCAAATTCCTCGCCCGGGCTGGTCTGTAACACGAAATTGACCAGGTCGAGCACCGGCTCCGACAGCTTGCGGCCCAGTAGCTGCTGGATTATCGCTCGCTTGGTGGGAACAGGTGTCACGGGGTTCGCCATCGCCCAGGCAAGGTCCATGGAACCGGCCAGGAGCTCGAAGAAGCCCTGGAGCTCGTCCGCAATGCGCGCCACGTGTGACCCCGAGGCCTCGAAGATGGCGTCGGCGTAACCCCTTACGCGCTCGCGCACCTAAGCACCTGCTCCCGTTCTCACCGTTGCGCCGGGCGCGGCGGGCGCGCTCGCTGCAGCCTGACGCTCGATGTCGGCGGTCGCGATCTCGACCAACTTCTCCTGGTCACGGAGGGTGATCCCCTCGCCGAGAACCCTTTCCACCACGTCCATGACGAGCCCGGCAACCTCTACGCGCAGCTCCTCAGCTGCACGCCGGGTCGCGGCTTCGATGTCGGCGCTCGCGCGCTCCACCAGGCGCCTGTACTCCTCCTCACCCTGTTTGCGCAGGTCCTCGCGCAGCTGCTCGCCGATCTTGACGGCCTCGTCTTTGAGGGCCCGCGCCTCGGCCCGCCCCTCCTCGATGAGCTTCTTGTGCTGTTCCTCCAGGTCGAGGGAACGCTTTTTTGCCTCCTCCGCGTCGTTGATGTTGCGCGCGATCGACTGCTGGCGAGCGTCCATTGCGCGGTTGACGGGAGGGAGGATCCACTTGGACAACGCCCAAAGGACTGCCAAAAAGATCACCAACTCCACCACGAAGGTGGCGTTGGGGACCAGGAAATTGGAAGAAGCGAGAAGCACAGGTTGATTACCTAGTCGCGGTTACTAGCCGGTGGCCAGTACGAATACGAACAATGCCGTAAAGGCCAAGTTGATGAAGTACATGGCCTCAACAAGGCCGACGATGAGGAACATCGTCGAATAGAGCCGGCCCTGGACCTCCGGCTGGCGTGCGATGCCGGCGATCGTCTGGCTACCGGCTAGGCCGTCACCGACAGCGGCACCGATGGCACCGCCACCCAGTGCGAGACCGCCGCCGACGAAGGCGCCGGCCAGCTCGACTGCTTTTTCCATGCTTGCAGCCATCTAGTTCTCCTCTGACTTTCTGGGTTTGGGGCTCAATGGCCCTCTTTGGCAACTGCGAACTGGTAATAAAGGATCGTCAGCAAGGCGAAAATGAACGCCTGGATGATACCTATGAAAAGGTCGAACAGCTTCCAGGCCACGCTGAAGACGATGGTCGCCGGGAAAAAATAGATCGGGATCGCCAGCAGGAGCGCGATCATGATCCCCCCCGAGAACAGGTTCCCAAAGAGCCGCAACGCCAGGGTGACCGGCTTCATGAGCTCCTCGAGCGCACGGATCGGTGCCAACCATCGCGGTGGCGCGAAGAACGACTTTATGTAGCCACCGAGACCCTTCGCCCTGATGGCGGCGCCGTTTGTCAAGATAAAGACGGTGGCCCCAAGTGCATAGGTGAGATTTACGTCTGCGGTCGGGGAAGGCAGGTAGTCGGTGTTGTGCCAAAGACCAGGGAACACCTCGACCCAGTTCGCCGCCAGGACCAGCACGAAGATGGTCACCGCAAGCGGCACTACGTGGCGGTACCGCGGGCCGAGGCCCCCTTCGACCTGGTCTGACACCCAGCCCACGAGCACTTCCCAGAAAATCTGCACCTTGCTCGGCACCCCTGCGGTGACCTTCGCTCGCAGATAGAAACCGAGGCCCATGACCACTGCGCCAGCGATCAAGCTGGTCCAAATGGTGTCCGCGTCGAAGGCAACACCGAAAACGTGGACAACGACATGGTCGCCAACCGGTATGGGCGCTACTGCAAGCAAGCCGGTGCTAACCATTGACTTCACCGTCGCCCGGGCCCGGCGGGCTCACCAACTCAGCCTGAACGAGCGGAGCTTGGCCGTTTTCGTCCTCGGGCCGGGCCGTGTTAGCGGGAGCCAGGCCTGCCAACTGCAGCCGTTGGTACCGCCAAAGGGCACCTAGGGCATTGGCCATCAACAGCACCTGGAAGGCAACAAGACCACCGATCATCCCAAAGCCCATTGGGCGAACGAAAAAGAGCAGCGCAAAGGCAACGAGCGTGATCCCGCCAAGCCGAGCGGCGACGGTACCCACGTAAGGCCTACGGTCCATGTGGCCATCGGCTTTGCTGTAGCGGACGGTGGAGAGCTGAAAGACCCTGTGGTTCGCGGTGGCGGCTCCCAAACCGAGCAGGGCGCCGATGCCTGCCAGCGGTTGGCCGACCGCGAAACCGACGACGATGGCAAGCACCGCAAGGGCGATGCACGACACAATCGTGCGTCTTACTATGACGTCGACGTACAGGACCGGGAAGTCAGCAAGCATCAGGAGAACAGCCCTAGCGGTTGTACCGCCGCAGCTCGGCCCTGGTGCCCAACACGCCCACGGCTGCACCGCCGACCAGGCCTACGAACAAGAACAGCGGCAGAGTCCCGAGAGCCCGGTCCGCCAGCCATCCGAGAATGCACCCGCCAAGAAGACAGACCGCGTTGAGCATCCCGAGACCGGCATATGCCATAGGCCCCGGATAGCGCCCATCGTCCTGCTGCGCGCTTTGCTTGTCTGCTCCGGTGCCGCTCATCAGCGGGCCGCCGGTGTGTAACAGCTTCTTGCCACCTCAACAGCACCATACCGTTTGCGAACGCGACACTGTTCCCGAACACCAGTGCCAGGCTACGAAACACTCCTGTAACACTGCAACTCCGCTCACTGGGGCTTGGCCCAGCACCACCGGCCGGCTCCTGCTCAACTGTTAGAGGCCCTCGGGGACGGGAGGCCCCGGAGCCACCGTTTTCGGCGTGCCCAGGGCCGGCGTGCCCGCGGTGGGCTGCCCCGCTGGAGGGGTCGGACGGTCGGGCAATACCAGCCTCACACCGTTGCTGCTGCGAGGGTCCTGGGCTCCTGGCCTGCCCGCTCCGCGGCCAAGGCCGCCGGTTGCCACGACCCGGCGCGCAGGCACAGGGCTGGGCGGCTTGCCGGTGACGGTCCGGCGGCTTGCCCCGACCTTCGGGGTGGGAGCCGTGACCGGGCTGCTAGGGCCGCCGCGTGGGGGTTGGATGCCATGCCCGTTGGTCCCGTTCCCAACGTGGCCTTCGCTGTCACCATTGCTGAGCGCCGAGCGGCCCCGCGGCGCGAACAGCGTGTAGAGCAGGATGGCCAGGGCGCCGACCGCGATGGGTGGAATCTCGTTGTGGGAGTTCGTCACCCCTGGCCAGAGCACGAGGCCCGACAGCAGGGCGGTCCAGGCCCACAGGATGAGGACGGCGGCACGGTGGCCATGGCCAAGGCGCATCAGGCGGTGATGGAGGTGGCTGAGGTCGGCGACCGCAGGGCTCGTCCGCTGGCCGGCACGGCGCACGACGGCGAACACCGTGTCCAATAGCGGGATCCCCAGGATGAAGAACGGGATGATGATCGGCGCGAAGAAAAAGTAGGTCCGGCCGCTGAACTGGTAGCTGTCCTGACCTACGACCGCGAGCGTCGAGGCAGCGACGAGAACGCCGAGCAGCATCGAACCGGCATCGCCCATGAATATCTTTGCGGGGTGGAAATTGTGCGGGAGGAAGCCGACGCACAGCCCGATCGCTATTACAGCAATAAGAGGGCCGGCGTTACTCGCCTGGATATTGCCGACCACCCCGAGTTGGTGCGAGTACACGAAGAACGCGCCGGCCCCGATCGCGACTATGCCCGCGGCGAGGCCATCCAGGCCGTCGATGAAATTGACCGAGTTCGCCATGACGGCGACCCACAGGACGGTCCCGAGCGCCGCCCACGAGGGGCTCAGCTCCAGAGTTGTTTGGGCCAATGGGACATGGAAGTACAGCATGTTGACCCCGAAGAAATAAAGAACCGTCCCAGCAAGGACCTGTCCGGCGAGCTTGGCTGGCGGCGACATCTCGCGCACGTCGTCCACCAGCCCCACGCCGAAAATGACAGTCGCGGCAATTACCACGCCGAGGGGGGCGGAGCTGCCTCTGAATACCGGACCGAAAACCGGCAACTGGGAGGCAACGGCTATCGCGACGAGCATCCCGAAGTACATCGCTGCCCCGCCGGCAGTGGGCGTGGGCCGTTCGTGGACTCGCCGGTCGTCGGGCGTCACGAGCAGCGAATGGCGCTTTGCCATGGCGCGCACAGCAAACGTAGCCACCCAAGTGGCAACAGCCGCCACGGCAAAGACCACGATGTACCAACGGAATTGGATCAAGCGCTAAGTCTCCCCAGCTGCGAGATGTCCAGCGCTCAGGCGCCGAGGCACCAGCTCATGGGTAGGGCACAAACTTGGAGCAAAGGGTCGCCACCTCCTCGCGCACGGCATCCCGTTCGCTTTCGTCGTCCGGGGCAGCGAGCACCCGGCGGACCAGATGGGCTATCTCAGCCATCTCGCCTTCCCGCATGCCGGTCGTGGTCACAGCCGCGGTGCCGATCCTGAGACCGCTGGTGACGAACGGCGACCTCGGGTCGCCCGGGATTTGGTTCTTGTTGAGAGTTATCCCCGCTCGGTCGAGGGCCTCCTGAGCGGCCTTGCCGGTGAGGTCCGCGTTGAAGGTGCGAAGGTCCACCAACATAAGGTGATTGTCAGTCCCGCCGGAGACTATCCGGAAACCTTCGGCCGCAAGGGCGCTCGCCAGGGCGTGGGCGTTGCGTACTATCTGCGCCGCGTACAGGGCGAAGTCGGGCTGAGACGCCTCGTAGAAGGCCACCGCTTTGGCTGCGATGACGTGTTCGAGGGGGCCGCCCTGCAGGCCGGGGAAGACAGCCTTGTCGATGGGTTGTGCGAAGGCCTCCTTGGAAACGATGCAGCCACCTCGTGGCCCTCGCAAGGTCTTGTGCGTGGTGAACGACACGATGTCTGAGAAAGGGACCGGGTTGGGGTGGGCACCGCCAGCGATGAGCCCGGCAATGTGCGCCGCGTCAAATAGCAGCAAGGCCCCTACGGAATCGGCGATCCGCCGGAACGGTTCGGGGTCGATCACCCGCGAGTACGCAGTCGCACCGGCGATGATCAGTTTGGGCCGGTGCTGCTCGGCAAGATCTGCCAGAGCCTCGAGGTCGATGCGCTCGTCGCTCTCACTGACGCCGTAGCTCACGAAGTGGTACCAGCGGCCGCTCACGTTGACAGGCGAACCGTGAGTGAGGTGCCCGCCTTGGTCGAGGCGCATGCCGAGGACGGTGTCCCCCGGTTCTAGGACAGCCAGGTAGCAGGCAAGGTTGGCATTGGCGCCCGAGTGCGGCTGCACGTTGGCGTGCTCGGCTCCGAACAGCTCGCAGGCGCGGCGTCGGGCGAGGTCCTCGGCCCGGTCGATGACAGAGTTGCCGCCGTAGTAGCGCTTGCCCGGATAGCCCTCGGAGTACTTGTTCGTGAGGACGGACCCGGTCGCCGCCATGACGGCCTGTGAGGTGAAGTTCTCCGAGGCGATCAGCTGGAGTGTGGTGTTCTGCCGCTCCTTCTCGTCCTCGATTATTGCGAAGAGCTCTTCGTCGGCGTGCACGAGCCCGAGCCTAGTTGTTGTTCAGCGAAGCGCCGCTGCGATCTCGTCCCATGACAGCTGGCCCTCCCGCAGCGCCCTGGGAGCCTCCCCGGTGCAGTCGACGACCGTCGAGGGCTTGGCGCTGCTGGGGCCGGCGTCGAGGACGAGGGTCAGTTCGGCCCCGAGCGACTCTGCCACCTCCCGAGCGGTCGTGAGCGCCGGCTCGTGGTGACGGTTAGCGCTGGTCGTCGCAATCGGGCCCATCTGGCGGCATATCGCCAGCGGCACCGGGTGGGCGGGGCAGCGGATGCCGATCGTGGAGTCCTCCTCCCCGAGGTCGGCTGCCAGATCGGGGCGCCGGGGAAGGACGATGGTGAGCGGCCCCGGCCAGTACAGGCTCATGAGCCGGCGTGCCGAGTCGGGCACCGCTGTGCACAGGGAGAGCGCTTGGCCCTCGTCGTAGACGAGGACGGGCAACTCGACGTTCCTCGGGCGGCCCTTCACCGCGAAGAGCCGGTCTGCCGCCCCGGTATGAAAAGGGTCGGCCGCCAGCCCATAAACCGTGTCGGTCGGCAACCCGATTATGTCGCCACCAGCGAGGGCATTTACGGCAAGATCTATGGCTTCGGCGGGCGGGGGGTCGCCCCACGCGGTGATCACCAGTGTCGCCATCAGCAACGGAGCTTATGTCAGCGACCTGGCTACGAGTATTCGCTCCCTGCCAGCCAGGTCGTTGCGGACGGCGACGTCCCGGAAACCAGCCGACAGCGCCAGGCTCTTGGCGGCACCGGACTGATGGGGCGCGATCTCAGCGACAAGGGTGGAGCGCCCAGCCAACCATGCCGACGCCTCCCTCACGATCGCCTCGAGCGCCTCGAGCCCGGTCGGGCCTGAGACCAGGGCCAGGCGTGGCTCCCAGCGGGAAACCTCCTCCGGCAGGTCAGCCACTTCGCCTTCGGCAACGTAAGGCGGGTTGGCCACCGCAAGGGTTACGGAACCCTTCAGCGCCACGGGCAGCGCAGACCACCAGCTCCCCTGGGCGAGCCGGACACGCCCGCCCGCCTGGGCCCCGAGACCAGCCAAATTGGCTGACGCCACCGCGAGAGCTTCGCCAGATATGTCGGTAGCCCAGGCTTCGACGTCTGGGCGCTCGGTGGCGATCGACAAGGCAATGGCGCCAGAACCTGTGCCGAGGTCGACGACGACTGGTCGGGCGCCCCCCGTCCCGGCGGGCGCGACCAGAGCCAGCTCTGCAAGCGCTACCTCGACCATGACTTCCGTTTCGGGCCGGGGGATGAGGACTCGTCGGTCCACCATCAAGTCGAGCTTGCGAAAGGCCCAGTGGCCGAGGACGTACTGCGCGGGCTCGCCCGACTCCCGGCGTCCCAACATGGAAAAGAAGGCATCTTGCGCGGCGGCCGGCACGGCCTCGTCCAGCGCGGCGGGCCAGGAGCTCCCGGATGCATCCTCAATGAACCACTGGACGGTCCTTCGGTCCCCAAGACGCTCGACAGCTTGCTCGTAAAGGGGTCGCCAGGTACGCCGCGGGCTCGCTATTGCGCTCCTGGCCACGGCTCAGGCAGGATCCTCTCCTCCAAGCTGGCGACCGCGCTCGTCGGCAAGCAGGGCATCCACTATCTCGTCGAGCTCGCCCATCAGCACCTTGTCGAGATTGTGAAGGGTTAGGCCGATCCTGTGGTCTGTAACCCTGTTGTCCTTGTAGTTATAGGTCCGGATCTTCTCCGAGCGCCCCCCGCCTCCGACCTGGCTACGCCGGGCCGTCGAGAGCTCGGCCGACTGGCGGTCCTGCTCCGCCTTCAGCAGGCGGGCGCGCAGGACCTGCATCGCCTTGGCCCTGTTCTGGATCTGGCTCTTTTCGTCCTGCATCGAGACCACGATGCCTGTGGGCAAGTGGGTGACCCGCACCGCCGAATCCGTGGTGTTGACCGACTGGCCCCCTGGCCCAGTCGAACGGTAGACGTCGACGCGCAGGTCCTTTTCCTCGATCTGGACTTCGACCTCTTGGGCCTCGGGCAGCACTGTCACAGTCGCCGACGAGGTGTGCACGCGGCCCTGGGACTCTGTCACCGGGACCCGCTGCACGCGGTGCGGGCCACCCTCGTGCTTCAGGTGTGCCCACGCGTCGCGGCCCTTGACGAGCAACATGACCTCGTTGACGCCACCCTTGGGGGAAGCATCGCTAGAGAGCACTTCGGCTTTGAGACCGGTACGTTCCGCGTACCGCAAGTACATCTCGTAAAGGTCGCGGGCGAACAGGTTGGCTTCTTCACCTCCCTCGGCGCCCCGGATCTCCACGATCACATTGCGTCCGTCGTTGGCGTCTTTGGGCAGCAGCAGGAGCTTCAGTTCGTCCTCGAGGCTGGCCAGCCGCTCTTCTGCCTCGCTGATCTCGTTGTTGAGAAGCTCCCGGTCCTGGCCGTCGGCGTCAGCCGACATTTCGCGGGCGAGCGCGAGGTCCGCTTGGGTGTCCCGGTACGACCTGTAGGCCGTTACAACGGGCCCGATCTCGTGATGGCGCCGTGAAAGCTCGACTAGCCGGCGTTGGTCGGCCAGTACCGCCGGGTCGGACAGTTGCCCAAGGACGTCTTCGTACTCGGCGACCAGCTCATCCAATCGCTCGAACACTTATTGCTCGGCGCCTGCCCTCACGCCTCGCCGCCCATAGCGGCGCTCGAAGCGCTCGACACGACCGCCAGTGTCTACGAGCTTCTGCTTGCCCGTGAAGAACGGGTGGCACTCGTTGCAGAGCTCGGTATGCAGTTCGGGTTTCGTCGAGCGGGTCGTAAAGGCATTGCCACAGGAGCAGGCGACCTTGGCCTGGACATACTCGGGGTGCGTATCAGCTTTCATGGTTCTCCCCAGCTTAGTGCCCTTGCTTACATCGCAGGGGCGGGGGTCTTGGCGATCTCGGCCAAGAACTGGTCGTTACTTTTAGTAGAACGGATCTTGTCGACCAGTAATTCCAAGCCGGCCGCCGCGCTTCCGTCCGTCGCCAACGCGTTCAGCACCCTGCGCAGCTTCCAGACCTGCTGGAGCTGTTGCCGGTCGAAGAGGAGCTCTTCATGGCGGGTGGAGGACGCATTGACGTCGAGAGCCGGGTAGATACGTCGCTCGGCGAGCTTGCGGTCGAGGCGCAGCTCCATGTTGCCTGTTCCCTTGAACTCCTCGAAGATCACCTCGTCCATCCGGCTCCCGGTCTCCACGAGAGCGGTCGCCAAGATGGTGAGCGACCCGCCTTCTTCGATGTTGCGCGCGCTCCCAAAGAACTTCTTCGGCGGGTAAAGGGCCCGGTGTCAATACCGCCGGACATGATGCGCCCGGTCGCGGGCTGAGCGAGGTTGTACGCCCTGGCGAGCCGCGTGATGCCGTCGAGCACGATGACCACGTCCCGCCCAGACTCTACGAGGCGCTTTGCGCGTTCGATCGCAAGCTCCGAAACCTGGGTGTGCTCGTCGGCCGGCCGGTCGAACGTGGAGGCGATGACCTCGCCCTTCACGGAACGGCGCATGTCTGTGACTTCCTCGGGCCGCTCGTCGACAAGCAAGACCATCAGGTGGACATCGGGGTTGTTGGCCTCGATCGAGTGGGCGATCTGCTTGAGCACGGTCGTCTTGCCGGCCTTGGGCGGCGAGACGATCAAGCCACGCTGGCCCTTGCCGATCGGCGAGATGAGGTCCACGATCCGTGCCGTCACATTGGCGGGGTCCCCAGGGATTTCGAGGGCCAACTTCTGGTCGGGGAAAAGTGGCGTAAGGTTCTCGAACTTCGGCCTGTTGCGGGCGTCGTCCGGAGCCATCCCTGCTACAGAGTCGACCTTGACCAGCGCAGGGTATTTTTCGTTATTGGCGGCCGGCCGGAACGAACCCTCCACCAGGTCGCCCTTGCGTACGCCATAACGGCGCACCTGGGTGATCGACACGTAAACGTCGTTCGCGCTGGCTAGGTACCCATTGGTGCGCAGGAAGCCGTAGCCCTCTTCGCGCAGGTCCAAAAGGCCGGTGCACGGCACAAGCTCACCCGAGTAGGGCGCTTCTGCTGCCGGTGCCGGCGAAGTGAACTCGCGCTCAGGCCCGCGCTCTCCGCCACGCGCCGGCTTTTCCCTGTTGCGGCGGCGCCGGCGCCGGCTGTTGCCAAGGTTCGGGTCCGCGTCGTGGCGCTGGTCGCCCGTGCGAGGCTCAAAGGTGCGCTGGCGGCCCTGGTCGGCACGCTGGAAGCCTTGGCCGGGTTCGCCCTGGCCATTACCGCTCGCCGGGCTCCCGCCGTTCTGGCGGGCCCTGTCGTTTTGAACCGCCTTGTCGGTCTCCCCGTCGCTGTCAAGCTGGGGGGCACTGTCGAACGCGGCCGCGGGCGCGCCATCGCCGGTGCTCTCGACGGCCGCGCCATTGCTAACGGGCACGTCGGACTGTCCTGGCGAGGCCCCCTCGGCCGCGTGGCCATTGGTGCTTGCCAGTTCCAGCTGCTCGCTACGGCTGTCGCCGGCAGCGTCTTGGGCGCCGGTCGGGCCGGCCCGCCGGGAACGAGCCCGGCGAGGCTTCTCGGCTGACGGCTCGGCTGTTGGCGTCGCCTCTTCCTCTACGCCGGTGACCTGGAGTATGTGTGAGACCAGGTCCGCCTTTTTGGTGCGTGCCGCGGGCGATGCGCCTAAGGCCAAGGCGATAGCGAAGAGCTCGTCCCGCTCCTTTGCCTCAAGCACGGAGCGCTCGAGCTGCAGGTCGCTCATTGACTACCTCTGTGGGGGTGTGGGTGTGTGTGAATAGGGGTCAACACGGCCGGAGCATCCAAATGAAACCTGGACAGTTCCCCTGAGCCTGGGCCTGCGGCATTGCGCTTTGGCCACTGGTAACGCCCGAGAGGTCCCGCTCCGGATGAGGTCCCGCTCGTGAGTACAACCGAGCCGGGCAAGGACCATGATACCGCTTAAGTGGCACTCGCGCCAGGAACCTCCATCGCGGCCGAGCTCAGAGCGCCAGCTCCTCACGAACTGCGGCCAGGTCGGCGTCCACCGCCTTGGGTACCGCGATCTGGCCGATCGCGACGTCTGGGTCCTTCAAGCCATGGCCGGTGAGGATGCAGACGACCCTCGAACCGGCCGGCACACCCGCCTTGAGCAGCCCGGCAACCGCGGCGGCGGAGGCAGGCTCGCAAAACACCGACTCCTCCCGGGCGAGGAACCGGTACGCCTCGAGGATCTCCTTGTCAGTAACGGAGGCGATCATGCCCCCCGACTCGGACGCCGCGGCGGTCGCACCGTACCAGGAGGCCGGGTTGCCGATGCGGATCGCTGTGGCGATGGTTTCGGGTTTTTCGACCGGATGGCCGAGCACAATAGGAGCCGCGCCCGCGGCCTGGAAACCGAACATCCGCGGCAGGTGCCGCAGCCTCCCGGCATCTTGGTACTCCCGGTACCCCTTCCAGTACGCAACGATGTTGCCGGCGTTGCCCACCGGCATGCAATGTACGTCGGGGGCATCACCCAAGATGTCGACGACCTCAAACGCGCCAGTTTTCTGCCCCTCAATTCGATAGGGGTTTATGGAGTTCACCACCGTCACCGGTTCTTTTTCCGCCAGCTCACGCACGAGCGCCAGCGCGCGGTCGAAATTTCCCCGTACTTGCACGACTTTTGCACCGTGCACGAGCGCTTGGGCCAGCTTGCCTAAAGCGATGTACCCGTCTGGGATAAGCACGACGCAAGCGAGCCCGGCCCGCGCCGCATAGGCAGCTGCTGAAGCCGAAGTATTCCCGGTCGAACCGCAAACGACAGCCTTGGCGCCTTCTTCCAATGCCTTGGATATGGCTACGGTCATGCCGCGGTCTTTGAACGAACCCGTCGGGTTGGCGCCCTCGACTTTGAGCCAGACCTTCGCGCCGACCTGTTGGGACAACCGCCGCGCCTCGATCAGCGGAGTGCCGCCTTCGAGGAGGCTCACAACCGGGGTGGAGCTGCTCACAGGAAGGTGCTCGCGGTACTCCTCGATCACCCCCTTCCAAGGACGTGCGCTCAAGGGCCGACCACCCGAAGCAGCCCGCCGATCCGCTGGACCGCGTCGAGGCTGCGCAGTTCGTGGAGGCACGCCTGCATGTCGCGCTCGAAGGCAGGGTGGGTGACGAACATGAGGTGCGCCTGGGCCTCCTCACCACCCGCGTGTGGAGCCGTGTCGGCCGGCCCAGCCTCGGGTTCCGGCGCGTCCTGCTCCATCGAGCGGACCGAGACATTGTGGCGACCGAGCGCTCCGGCGATCGCAGCCAGTACGCCCGGGCGGTCGGCCACGAACAGGCTCAGGTAATAGGCGCAGCGCAGGTCGTCGATCGGGCGGATGGCCACCGCGTGGAGCTCCAGCTTCCGGGCCGCGCCTCTTACGGTCAGATTGTGAGCGGCGTCCACCAGATCTCCGAGCACGGCGCTGGCAGTCGGTAGGCCGCCGGCACCCCTACCCAGCAACATCAGTTGGCCGACGGCATCGCCCTCCACGAAAACGGCGTTGAACGAGTCCCGCACCGCTGCGAGGGGGTGGTCCGCCGGGACCATAGCCGGGTGGACCCGCACGCCGAGCGACCCATCGGGGCCGGACTCGATGACGGCAAGCAGTTTGATCTCGAACCCGAGCCGTTTAGCGGCCTCGATGTCCTGACCGGTGACCCCCGAGATCCCTTCCCGGTAGACATCGCCCGCCACGACCTTGGCGCCAAAGGCGACGTTGGCCAGGATGGCAGCCTTCGCGGCTGCGTCGTAGCCCTCGACATCGGCCGTCGGGTCGCGCTCCGCGAAGCCCAAGCCCTGCGCCTCGGCCAACGCCTCCTGGTAGCTCGCTCCGGAGTTGGCCATGCGGGTCAGGATGTAGTTGGTCGTGCCGTTGACGATGCCCATGACACGGTAGATACGTTCACCGGCGAGGGACTCCCGCAGCGCCCGGATGAGCGGGATGCCTCCGGCCACCGAGGCCTCGAAGAGCAGGTCGACCCCGTTGTCGCTGGCTGCGTCCCAAAGCTCGCCCCCGTGGTTTGCAAGCAGCTCCTTGTTGGCGGAGACAACCGGCTTCCCGCTGCGCAGCGCCCTCAGCACCAGGTCACGGGCGGGTGAAATACCGCCCATGACCTCGACCACGACATCGATCGAGGGGTCATCGACGACCCCGCCGGCGTCGGTAGTAAGGAGCAGCTCGACGCCGGGGACGTCACGTTCCTTGGTGGCCGAACGCACTGCCACCTTGGACAGCTCGAGGTGCAGGCCTGTGCGGTCCGCGATCCGTTTGGCATCGCTCAGGAGGAAGCGGGCAAGCGCCGCCCCGACGTTGCCGCAGCCCAGCAATCCGACGCGCACGGTGGGCCTCGCCGAGGAGGGTTGCAGATGGCTGTCCCGGCTCTCTTGGCTCTCTTGGCTCTCGGTTCGGACCATGTGCGAAGGCTAGCGTGCCAGGCCGCCCGGACCTTTTCTAACTGTCGAGAGCCAACAGGTCCGAGTAGGTCTCGCGGCGCACCACAACTCGCCAGCTCCCGTCCCGGGCGAACACCACCGGCGGCCTGGGCACCTTGTTGTAATTGGACGCCATCGCGTGGCCGTAGGCACCTGTCACCGGGGTCGCCAGCACGTCGCCGACCTCGAGGTCTTCAGGCACGCACGCGTCGCGGATGAGCACGTCCCCCGATTCGCAGTGCTTACCGACAACGGTCACGGTACGGGGCCGCGGCGCCTGGGCTTCCCTCGGGAGGAAAGCCTCGTACCCCGAGCCGTACAGAACTGGTCTCGGGTTGTCGCTCATGCCGCCGTCCACGCTGACGTAGGTCCGTACGCCGGGGAGCGTCTTGATAGTGCCGACCGTGTAGCAGGTGATGGCGGCGGCAGCGACGATGGACCGGCCCGGTTCTGCGGAAAGCACGACGGTGTCGCCGATGCCCGCAGCCCGTGCCGCTACACGCAAGGTCTTCGCCCAGTCGGTTATGGACGGCGCGGCCTCGCCTGTAATGTACGGGACCCCGAGGCCTCCACCCATGCAGAGCTCTTCGAGGCTTTGGCCCGTAAAAAACGGCCCGAGGACCGCCAAGGCCTGCTGGAAGCTCTCGAGTGCGAAGATCTGCGAGCCGATGTGCGCGTGAATGCCTACCAGCCGGACGCAGCTCGTCGGGTGCCTGAGCCGCTCAATTGCTTCGGCGGCTGCACCGGAGGCGAGGCCGAAGCCGAACTTGGAGTCCTCCTGGCCCGTCATGACGTACTCATGGGTGTGCGCCTCGATGCCCGGGGTCACCCGGACCAGGACGCTCGGCGGAGGCCTGAGAGCGCCTCCCTGGCTCGGATCTGGCCGGCTCAGCACTCGGGCCAGGCGGTCGATCTCGTCGAAGGAGTCGACAACGATCCTGCCGACCCCTGCCGCTATAGCAGCCTCGAGCTCGGCCTCGGACTTGTTGTTACCGTGCAGCACCAGACGTTCACCCGGCACGCCCGCTGCCAGCGCAACAGCGAGCTCTCCTCCAGTGGACACATCTATACAGAGCCCCTCTTTGTACGCCAGCGCCGCCATCGCCTTGCACAGGAAGGCCTTCGACGCGTAGGCGGCCCTCGGGCCGAAAGCTTGGCGCGCCTCCTGGCAACGTCGGCGCAGGTGTTCTTCGTCGTAGATGAACACCGGCGTCCCAACCTCTTCCACGAGTTCGAGCACTTCCACGCCGCCGATCCGGAGCCGGCCATCGCTACCGACCTCTGCGGTGAGAGGGAGCAGGTGCGTAGGCAGAGGCCCCTGGCGCCTGGGCGCGCCGGGAGTGGGTGCCTGCTCGTCGGGCGCCTCGGTCGTAAGGGGGTCGGGGATCATCGGGACCAATCGTTGCAGGCCGGCCGTGGCCGCGCTGCCAGAATTGCCACTGGTTGAGCACCGAGGGAGGCGACGGCGCGCCACCAGTATGCTTAGTCCGCCGCCCCCGTAGCTCAGGGGATAGAGCACCGGCCTCCGGAGCCGGTTGCGCCGGTCCGAATCCGGCCGGGGGCACCAGCACGAACATCGTTTACCAGCAGGAGCTTTGTGGAGTAGACCTCCCAACGAGTACCCCTTGGGCCCCCTTTTTGACCCTCATTTGCCATCGCGATTGGGAGGACACTGGGAGGAAAACGCGATGGGTCACGCGACCACTCGCCTCTGCACTGCCTCACGGTCCACCCCCAGGGCCTCTAGGTTGGCATCCTGTCAATCCAGACTGACAGGCTTTTTGAGCGGTACCCGGAGCGGCAGGCCCTAGGGGCCACTGTTTGGACGTGCGTCGCAAGCGTGCCCGGGATTGTGGTCGCCACCGACGGCGCCTACGATGTTCACCCTTATGGGTGAACATGGTGCTGACGTGCTCGACCGGGTCTTTTCTGCGGTCTCCGACCCCACCCGCCGCGAAATATTAGCCCGTCTTGCCGATTCGGATGCCCGAGTCACTGATGTCGCTAGAGGGCTCCCGATCTCGCTCAACTCGACGTCGAAACACATTCGGGTATTGGAGGATGCAGGGCTGGTACGACGGAGTGTGCGGGGTCGCGAGCACATCTTGACGTTGGATGCGGCGCCACTTGCCGACGCGGCCGGATGGATCGCGCGTTACCAAGCCTTTTGGAGCGAGCAACTTGGCTCGCTCGACGCCTTTGTCACCCGCCGCGGCAAGGCAGGGAAGTCGTCGTGACCGACGGGTACTCGGTCACCGTCCGGCGGGAGATTGCCGCCCCTGCCGAAGAGCTCTTCGATGCATGGCTGGACGGACAAAGCCTCGGGACTTGGTTCCGCCCGGCCGGGGTTCGGGAGACTCGTGCCGAAACGGATCCTCGGGTGGGTGGGACGTTCCGCATCGTCATGGTCCACGACGAGTCCACCGTGTGCTCCGGCACCTATCGCGAGATCGACCGTCCTAGCCGTCTGGTGTTCACCTGGTCTTCGCCCGACACCCGGTTCCGGGACACGACCGTGACCGTGACCTTCCAACCATCGTCGACCGGGACCATCGTCGAGATCCATCAGACCGGACTTCCGGACGAGGAAGCGAGGGACTCGCATTACGCGGGTTGGTCCGACGTCCTGCGTGAGCTCGGGCGCATCACCCACTAGAGAAAGGCCTAATTCGTGCCAATGTTGGACAGGAAAATTCGCGTCGCTTGCGGTGTGGGAAATGGAATGGGGACAGCACAATGACGAGCCATCGCATCGGAACGCGCGAGGAGTGGCTCGCGGCGAACGCTGAGCTGCTCGAGCGCGAGAAGGAGTTCACGCGGCTGGGTGATCAGCTTGCCCGGCAGCGTCGGGAGCTTCCTTGGGTGCCGGTCGTGAAGGAGTACATGCTCCAGACCACAGACGGGGCCAGGACGCTGGTGGAGCTGTTTGACGGCCGCTCGCAGTTGGTGGTCTACCACTTCATGTTCGGCCCTGATTACGAGGGCGGATGTCCCTCCTGCTCGTCCACCGCAGACAGCTTCAACGGCGTACTCGCCCACCTCAAGGCCCGCGACGTGACGATGATCTGCGTCTCGCGCGCGCCGATCGAGAAGCTGCTCGCCTATCGGGAGCGCATGGGCTGGAGCTTCAACTGGGCGTCCAGCCACGAGAGCGACTTCAACTTCGATTACGGCGTTTCGGCCGGGGAGGGGACGGCACACGAGGCCGCCGAGCCGCTGCTCGAGGCCAACGAGCTCGCGCTTTTGAAGCTGCTGAACGAGCAGCCGGCCGTCCGTGAGAAACTCCCACTGGTCACAGGCCAGAACGCGAGCGCGACCGGGACGAACCTCGACGGCTACTTCTCCGAGGGGCACGGCGTGAGCACCTTCGCTCTTGAGGGCGACGCCGTCTACCACTGCTACTCCAGCTACGCCCGCGGTACCGAGTTCTTGATGGGCTACTACGCGATCCTGGACCGGGCTCCGAAGGGCCGCGACGAAGGCGATCAGCCCATGAGCTGGCTGCGCCGCTACGACGAATACGAGAACGAGTGAATCATGGAAGCGTCCGTGCTCTTGCCCAACCTCACCGTTCAACGGGTCGCCGAAGCTGCCCTCGCAGAAGCAAAGAAGAACCGCAGCCCCAACCCCAATAAGAGGAGACGCCAGCTCATCGCCTACTACTTCATGTGGTACACCGGCCGACCCGCCCCCGCTCAGTGCGAAGGGTGCACTTTCTACACCACCCAGGTCGCCGGCTCCGCACAGGCCTCGCTCGACACTCTCCTCGTCGGGCGCGAGATCGGCTTGTTCCACCTCGTCTGCTACCTACGGGATGGCGACCGCGTCTTCGAGACCTACTGGACGACGCGGCGCGGTGTAGAGGCCATGGACTACAGCTACGCTCTCATGGACCTCACGGTGTACGGACGTCAGGAGCCGTGGGAGGACTCGCCTCCGGGCTGGCCACAACGGTGCTCCAACACGCGAACTGACGCTGGCTCGCCCGATTGGCCACCGGTGTCAGTGTGGCCGGGAGGACGCCCCGTCGCACAGTGGTCGCGACTCGAAGCTGGACGTTCTGACGACCTGAGGTCGCCGGCGGCACGAGGCTGAGCCGCCGAGACCTGCGTGCAAAGTTGAACCAATCGGACAGGAGGTCACGATCATCGCAATGAACCGCTTGTGCCTCCAGCCGTCGGATGCAGTACCCGGCGGCGGCACGGCCACGACCGCCGCCGTGCTGACGGCGACCCTCGCGGCCGCGACCGCATGCTGGGTTATCGCCATCGACCAGATGCGAGGCATGGACATGGGGGTTGCGACCAGGCTCGGCTCGTTCGCCTTCTTTACCGCATCGTGGACCGCGATGATGGCGGCGATGATGCTCCCGGGCGCGATCCCAGCGGTGTTGCGGCGCACGCACGCCAGCGGGCGCGTGCTTGCCGCGCCGCTGTTCGCCGGGTCATACCTCGCCATCTGGGTGGTCGTGGGCATCGCGGTATATGCGTTGTACCGACCCCACGGGACCGTCGCCGCTGGCATCGTCGTCATCGCGGCAGGCGGGTATGAGCTGACTCCCATTAAGCGGCACTTTCGCCTGCAGTGCCATGAGAAAGCGCTCCCTGGATTGGTGTTCGGGCTCGACTGCGTTGGCTCGAGCGCCGGGCTAATGGCGATGCTGGTCGTGCTCGGGGTCATGAGCGTCACATGGATGGCGTTCATCGCCGCCATCGTTGTCGCCCAGAAGCTCCTGCCCGCCAGGTCCACGATCGATGTTGCGATCGCGATCGCGATCGTCGGGCTCGGCATCGTGGTCCTCGCCGCCCCCTCATTGGTCCCTGGGCTCGTGCCGGCCATCGGTCACATGCCGATGATGTGAGAGAGGAGACAACCGATGACTGATCATAAGGTCGGAACACGTGAGGAGTGGCTCGCAGCCCGGCTGAAGCTACTAGAGGCCGAGAAGGCACATTCGCATCGCCACCAATAAGTGTCTCGACGCGCGTCGGTCAGCCAGCCGGCGCCCGGCCGCGGAGTGGGACGTGCCCAATGTCGAACCGCCCAAGCCGACCCGCCTCGGTGAGGTCGGATGGCTCGAGCCGTACCGCGACGCCCTTCTCGAGGGCGCCATCGGCGTGCCGCTCGGCCCCGAGGCCCGCTACGAGCAGAACGAATCGATCTCCTTGGCTTTCGTGACCGCCCTTCAGGTCCTACCGCCTCGCCAGGTCGCCGTTCTCGTCTTGCGCGACGTCCTCGGGTTCCATGCCGACGAGGTGGCCGACATGCTGGGCTCGACTGTTGGATCTGTCAACAGCGCCCTCAAACGGGCGCGCGCCACCCTGGAGCACCGATGGTCGCCCGGCACCGACCTGGGACGGCCCCCCATCCCCCGGCTCGCTCTCCGAGGGTGCAGTCGTCGCGCAGTTCGTCCGGGCATGGGAGTCCGCCGATCTTGAGGCGCTGGTGGGCCTGCTGACCGACGACGTCTTCGTCTCGATGCCACCTATGCCGTTCGAGTACCAAGGCCGAGACCTCGTTGCCCGCTTTTGCGCCAGCATCTTCAGCGCAGGGCGGAGGTTCTACCTTGTGCCGACCCGGGCCAACGGCCAGCCGGCCTTCGGCGCCTACTTGCGCGCGCCTAATGGCATCAGCCACGGGATGGGCCTTTATGTCCTCACCCTCAGCGGCGAGCGGATCTGCGCCATGACCCGCTTCGAGAACACCGTCCTGCCGGCCTTCGGGCTACCGCGCTCGCTCCCAAGCCGATAACGGGCTTCAGGAGTCAATGTGAGCAGCCGTGAAGCACTCCGTGGTGGATATGTCACCGGTTTTTGACAGCGGCCACTGAAATTTCCCTCGGGCGTCAGCCTGTCCGCGGTTCCCATCGGAGGTCTGGGCCCTCCAACAACTGCTTTACCCGTTGCTGCTCGACAGCGGCCTCCCCGCGTCAACGAAGGTTTGGTATTTATCGACGTTGTTGGCACGCGACGGGATAGAGTCGCCTAAGGCGCAGCCCATTGTGCCAATCGTTGCCCCGGTCCCCGGTAATGCCCAAGAGCAAAGCCGAGGTCGACCATGAAAAAAAGCGCGAAGAACCTCCTACAGAGGATCAGGTATCTCCTGTCTTGTCTGGCGGGACGGAGCAACTTCCGGGCCCGACGCCCACAGCACCACCGCTTTGATGGGTCGTGGGCCCCGCGCCCAGGTGGCCGCTGGACAGCTCAGCTGGCACGGGCCCCCTAAGGGTCGACCGCCAGAGCACCCGCCTTGGGAGCAGGCCATGAAGGCGCTCGTCTACCACGGGCCCGGGGCCAAGGCATGGGAGGACGTGCCCGACCCGGTGCTGCAGGAGACTACGGACGCCATCGTCCAGGTTGACGCCACCACCATCTGCGGTACCGACCTCCATATCCTAAAAGGCGATCTGCCCGCCATGGCGGAGGGGCGCATCATCGGCCACGAGGCGGTCGGGACGATTTCCCAAGTGGGTAAGGGCGTAAAGACCCTCAAGGTCGGCGACCGCGTCCTGGTCTCCTGCGTCAGTGCCTGTGGTGCTTGTCGCTTCTGCCGAGAAAGCCGCTATGGCCAGTGCACGGGTGGCGGGGGGTGGATCCTGGGCAACGAGATCGACGGGCCCAGGCCGAGTACGTGCGGGTGCCTTTTGCCGATAATTCGACCTACCCCGTGCCTGCCGGGGTCAGCGACGAAGAGCTGCTGATGCTGAGCGACATCCTGCCTACCGCTTACGAGGTGGGCGTGCTCAACGGCGCGGTGCGACCAGGCGACGTAGTAGCCGTGGTGGGGGCCGGACCCGTTGGCTTGTCCGCCATTGCCAGCGCGCGTCTGTACAGCCCAAGCCATGTGGTGGCCATCGACCTGGCACCTTCGCGTTTGGAGTCGGCCAAGCAATTTGGTGCCGACGTTGTGGTCAACAATTCCCATGAGGACCCGGTCGCCATCGTGCAAGACCTAACCGGCGGCCTCGGAGCCGACGTTGCTATAGAGGCGGTAGGGACGCCAGCCACCTTCGAGTTAACCGCCCAACTGGTACGACCGGTTGGGCGGGTGGCCAACATCGGGGTCCACGGTGCTCCGGCTATTCTCCACCTCGAACAGCTGTGGTCCCGGGACATCACCATCACCACGGGGCTCGTGGACACCTTCTCGATCCCCACATTGCTCCGCTTAATCATCACCGGCCAAGTCGATGCCCGCCGTTTCGTCACCCACCGCTTCGCCCTAGACGAGATGATGGCCGGCTACGACATCTTTGGCCGAGCTTCTGAAACCGGCGCTCTAAAGGTCGTCCTGAGCCGGGGCCAATAAATACTTAGCCGCGGCCGCGGCGACCAGGTTGGCGCACCCCAAAACGAACCGCGGGAGCGAAGGCCGATCGCTCTAGGAGTCGCCCAGCTCGGGCAGGACGACCGCTCACGGCTTGTCGTCGCGTACGTGCTCGGACGCCTCCCAATTGAGGAGGAACGCCGTGACAGCAGTCCTCGAAGGCCCGGCGGCGGCCACCGTCATGGCCGGGACAAGAAAATGGTGGGCCTCGGGCCCTGGTGCTGGCCGTGCTGGCGGTGGGCGTGGATGGCACCGTTCTCAGCGTGGCCCTGCCGACCCTGTCCAAGGCACTGCACGCTTCGGAGCCCGACCTCCAGTGGTTCTCGTCGGGGTATTTCCTGGTACTGGCGGCCGCAATGCTGCCGGCGGGCCTGCTGGGCGACCGCTATGGGCGCAAAACGGTCCTTGTGATCTCCTTGGCCCTGTTCGGCGCCGGCTCGGTGGCCTGCGCCTATTCGACCTCGGTGGCCGAGTTCATGGCCGCCCGCGTGCTCGTTGGCCTCGCCGGGGCCGGGCTTATAGTCATGGCCTTCTCCGCCGTCACGGTAATGTTCGCCAAACAGGATCGGCCCAAGGCGGTAGGGATGATGGCGGGGGCCACGTTCCTGGCCTTCCCGATCGGGCCCATCCTGGGCGGTTGGCTGCTCACCAACTACTGGTGGGGCTGGGTGTTCTTGATCAACGTGCCGGTGATCGCGCTCGGCTTGGCCGCCGTCGTCGTCCTGATGCCCGAGTCACGTGCCCCAGAACGCCCAAGGTTGGACCTGGTCGGCGTGGCGGCGTCGGCCGCCGGGCTGGTGGGAGTCACCTACGGGCTGATCAAGGCTGGCCAGGACGGATGGGGCGACTTCGGAGCGCTGGCCCTGATGGCAGCCGGTCTGGTGCTGTTGTTCGGCTTCTTCGTCTGGGAGCGCAGGTTGACACGCCAGCCGGGTGGCCAGCCGTTGATCGACCTCAGCTTGTTCGCCTCTCCCTCGTTCACCTGGGGCGTGGTCCTCGCCGTAGTGCCGATCCTGGCCATGCTCGGGATCCTGTTCACTATGCCGCAGTACTTTCAGGGCGTGCTCGGCACCAGCGCCATGGGCTCGGGCGTGCGCCTCTTGCCCCTCGTTGTCGGGCTCATGATCGGTGCGCTCCCGGCGGCTCGAGTGGTCCAAGTGGTGGGGGCCAAGGTTGCCGTCGCCGCCGGCTTTGTCTTGCTGGCCGCCGGGTTGTTCCTGGGGGCCTCGACGAGCGTCGGCTCAAGCGGCCTGTTCGTCGGGTCGTGGATGGTGGTCGCCGGGATAGGAACGGGCATCGCCATGACCACCGCCATGTCCGCCGCACTGGTCGAACTGTCGGAGGAGAAAAGTGGCGTCGGTGCCGCCGTGCTGCAGGCGGTCAACAAGACCGGGGGGCCGTTCGGCATCGCCGTCCTCGGCAGCGTCCTCAGCGCCGGCTACCTCGGCCGGCTCGACCTGTCGGGGCTTTCGGCGACAGCCGCCGCCGCGGCGCGCGAGAGCGTTTTCGGTGGGGTGGGGGTGGCCCAAAAGATCCACTCGGCATCGTTGCTCGACTCTGTCCACGCCGCCTTCGTACACGGCATGGACATGGCCCTGCTCGTGTCCGCTGGAATAGCAGTGGTGGGTGCCGTGCTCACCGCAGCCTTTCTGCCCAAGGTGAACGCCCCCGCCAAGGAGGGGTTGAAGCGGGGCACCCACGATGGACGCGGGTTGCTCGGTCCCCAGCCGGCACCCATCGGGCACGCGGCATGAGCGCGCGGATGGAGGTGAAGAACGACCATCGTTGGGCCGTGTTGGTTGTGCTCTGTGCCGCCGCCCTGATCATCAATGTAGACAACACGATCCTGAACGTAGCGTTGCCAACCCTGGTGCGGGAGCTGCATGCCACTTCCAGCCAGCTGCAGTGGATCGTTGACTCCTATGCCATGGTCTTCGCCGGGCTCTTGCTCGTCTGCGGGAGCCTGGCTGACCGCTTTGGGCGCAGGAAGTTTTTTCTCCTCGGACTGGCTGTCTTCGGAGCGGGGTCCATCGCGGCGGCCTTCTCGGGCTCAGTCGATCTCCTGATCCCCTCTCGGGCCCTCATGGGCGTCGGGGCTGCCCTGACGATCCCATCATCGCTCTCCATCGTCAACGACGTTTTCCGCGACCCGAGACAGCGGGCGCGAGCCATCGGTGCCTGGGGCGGCATTATCGGGCTCGGGATCGCTATCGGCCCCATTGCCGGCGGCTTGCTCCTGGCCAGGTTCTGGTGGGGGTCTGTTTTCCTCGTCAATGTCCCAATAGTGATCGCCGCTCTAATAGGGACCCTGGCTCTGGTGCCAGACTCCAAGAACCCCGCCGTCGACAAGCCCGATCCCGTCGGCGTCGTGCTGTCGATCGCCGGTCTGAGCCTTCTGCTGTGGGCGATAATCGAGGGCCCCACCCAGGGTTGGGCTTCAGCGGACGTCGTCGGGGCTGGCCTCGCCAGCCTCATCGTTATCGGCGCATTCGTTGCCTGGGAATCCCACAGCCGCCACCCGATGCTGAAGCTGGGCTTGTTCGCCCACCGGCGATTTTCCGTGGCCGCCGCCGCCGAATGTCTCGGGGTGTTCGGGTTGCTGGGCGCTTTGTTCGTGATGACACAGTTCCTCCAGTTCGACCTCGGTCTCTCGCCGCTCCAAGCTGGGTTGCGGATCCTGCCTATGGCCGGTGTGCTCGTGTTGTGCGCTGTCTTGTCCCCGGTGGCGGTGCGCGCCATCGGGACCAAATTGACGGTCGCCACGGCTCTCGCCGCGGTGGCCGGTGGTCTGTGGCAGATCTCAATGGCCTCGACGGGTACCACTAGCTACGGGGACGTGGTACCCGGCTTGCTGCTGATCGGTCTCGGCGCCGGGCTGTTGTTGCCGACGGCGACCAACTCGGTGGTGGGGGCCGTCCCTCAGGGCGACTCGGGGATCGGGTCGGCCGTCAACACCATGGCCCTCCAGGTCGGGGGTGCGATAGGCGTTGCCGTTGTGGGGAGCGTGCTGGCGACTCGCTACCAGAACCGCATGGGCCGGGCGCTTGGCGGGCGGCACCTGCCTGTTGACATCACGCACACGATCCTCGGCTCGTTCGGGGGTGCCCTTTCGGTCGCCAGCGGCGTAGGTGGCGCAACCGGGGCACTTTTGGCCCGCGCCGCGCGCGCTGCGTTCATGAGCGGCTTGGAGGTTTCGTTCCTTGTCGGGGCGGTCGTCTCGTTGGCCGGTATTTTCACCGTGCTCGTCTGGCTACCTTCGCATGACTTGCCAGTTCCCCGCGACTCGCCCCGCGAACCTGTGATATTGCCCGATCATTTAGCCCTAATGGACAAGGACGGCCTGGCCATCGTCACCCGGGAGCCGGGTGGCGACAGGGACGCGCGCTGCCAAACAGCGACGGGGAGCCTCAAGGGACCGAGCCCAGCGTCGACGGGGCCAGCGAGCCATCGATGACGGATTCGGCAACGTCGACGAGGCGTAGGTTGTGGTTGCGCGCGTACGTACGCAGGGAAGTGAACGCGAGCTCAATATTGAGCCCTGACCGCTCGGCGACCATCCCCTTGGCTTGCTCGATCACGACGCGGCTGTTGAGCGCGTGCTGGAGCTGTTGGTTGAGGACCTGGGCTTCCACCGAGGCCCGGTTCTGGAGGATGGCGATGGTGGCCACGTCAGCCAGGGCCTGGGCGCCCTCGATGTCGGCTGTTGACATCTCGCCCACCTCGACGTGGAACAGGTTGAGGGCGCCGATGACGGTGCCCCGCAACCGCATCGGCAAAGCGTGAACTGAACAGAACCCGGCGGCCAGCGTCTCAGCGGCGAAACGGGGCCAGCGGCTGGTGGGCGTGGCGAGGTCCGCTTGCATGACCGGTTTGCCGCTGCGGTAACAGTCCAGGCAGGGCCCTTCTGCGGCCTGCAGCTCGAACAGTTCCAACACCCGCATGGCCTCGCTGGAGGAGGCCATCACTTTCAGCTCGCCGTCGGGGCCCGCCAACATGAGCCCGGCCGCCCCGATCTCAAGGACCTCCACGCAGCGGTCAGCCAGCCTGGTCAGCAGCTCTACCACGTCGAAGTCGGCCACCAGCGTGTCCGCCAGTTCCACCAGCGTCCTGGCCAGCATCGCTTCCCTGGGCACCGAGCCTCCGATCCACTTAGGTTATTGACCATCTCGGCCCTCTCTGGCCCGAGAGCAGCCCTCCAAATATACGCGGCGCGGCCGTGCGTCGCGAACCAGAGTTCACCAGTTGGGGTGAAATTAGCAGCGGAACCTACGCCTTCTGATCAACCGCACCAGCACCGTTCGCAAGGTGCATCAGGTGCTTGAGGACGCGCCTGAACTTTGCCGGGAGCCAATTGATCCCGCCCCCTGAGCGCCGAGACAATGCCCTACGGTGAGGGCTCCGCGCTTTCGTCGAGCACGGCAGCGTAGGACCCACTGCCCATCAAGGCTCCGGCCTGGACGCGGCGGTCGCCGATGAGGAGTTCCTCGAGAGCTCCGGTGTCGGTGTCGAAAGTCACGTCGTCGAGTTTGCCGAGTTCGGTGCCTCCTTCGCTGAGGGCTCGCTTGCCGACAAGTTCGAGTTTTCCTTCGGTGGCGGCCCGCTCTCGGTCGTCTGCCGGCGGCCGAAGGGCGCCTTCATCGACGACCATGACCGCGTCCGGCCCAAACCCGCTCAACTGCTCCCATTCGACCAGCTGCGCCTTCTTGCCCCGGCCGATCACAATGGCGGCGATCCGCCGCTTCTGGGCATCCACGAGCAGATGGCTCACCGAGCCCAGCTCCTTCGCGCTGGACCGGCTCAAGACCTTGCGGCCAGCGGAACGCTTGAACGACTCCGTCACGACAACCCCAATCGGGCCCGGAACTCGTCGACCGAGGCACCGAGGCCGACGAGGTCGTCTTTCACGAACTCCTCGGTGATGTTCGGGACCACTAACGCAGCCCCTGAGACGGCGAGCTGCGCCGGCAGCGGAATGTAGCCGCGCCCGCCCCCGGTTTTTTCGATCTGATAGCCAACGACCTCACCGCTGCTCCCGACCAGCAGCACCAAGTCCGTGACCTTACCCAGGCTCGATCCGCCTTCGGTCAGGACATCGTCTCCGATCACATTGCGCTCGACTGCGGGATGGGCGACATCGTCGGGCGCGTCTTCAGGGGCGACCAGGCTGAGGTCGTCAAGCACCATAACGGCGTGCTGTCCGAGCGCATGGATCGCCTCGGCCGGGAGGACGTCGCGGCTCCGACCGGCCAGAAAGCCTCGTTTGTTCAGGGTCACGCCGACCAGGCGACCCGCTTCGGGGCTGAAGATCACGTCGCGCACCTCGGCCACGTCTTCCCCACCTCGAACCGTGACTACCGGGAGCCCGCGGATCTGGGATGCTGTCATGAGCAGCCTCATCTCTTCTCCTTGGCCGCAATCACCCGTCCGCCTCGTCGCCGCCGCCGAATGACCACGAACGCCACAGATGCGACCACGACCACGATGACTATCAAGATCACCCAGCCGAAGACGCCCATAGCCAAGATCCTAACCCCCTGTGCTGCGGCGAGACCGTGCACTGGTACGCCTGGTCGTTACGGGCCCCCATCGCGGGTCCTAGTCCATCCCTAGTTTTGGGGACGGCTTCGTTCGACCGAGCGGCTGGTCACAATGATGTATCTCGCGAACCAAGCACGGCGAGCTCCGACAGGATGACCGCCCAGACAACTGCGCAACCGATGCTGTAGCCCGAGGGCGAGGACCTTCTTGCCGGAGAGCTCGGCGACTGGGTGGGCAGGGTCATAGAACACGATGTTGAGCATGGAGGCCGCAGAGAAGCGGTACGAGCAATAGACGGCGAAGTCCACGCTGGTCAACTTGGTCGAATAGCCGGGTGACGCCACGGGCTTGGTTTGTTTATCGAGCTTCTGAGCGACAAGTTGCGGAGGCCATGGCGACATCTGGGACCTCCAGATAAGCACCGTAATGCCGAAACCATGAGAATGACGAACGCACTGGTGCGTGCGACGCCCCCGGCGGCGCCTGCGGTGGCCTGCTGCGCCGTGCTTTTCGCGCCCTGGGCGACAACGGGCACGGCCACACGTTCGGGGTTCGCGTTCCTCCGCGCCGCAAGCGCCGCGGGGCTCCTTGGCACAACCGGGGCGCACGTGTTCGAGGCATTTGTCTTTGCCCTGCCAGCATTGGCCGCTCTTTCCTGCGCCGCGGCCGTCTTGGGGACCCCTCTCGTTTCAGCAATTTCTTCGGGTATCGCCGGTTTGGTCATGGGGGCGTTCGCGCTCGAGATGTTTATCGTTTTTGGCGCTCACGCCGCGGTAGGGCCCCGGGTCGGGGTCGTCGGCGCTGCTGCGGCAATCGTCATGTCAGCTCGTTATTCAGCCACGGTGTGGCTGCAGAGAGCGCGTGTCACGCGTGAAGGAAGGACGGTCCAAAATGCCTGACGGCCAAAATTGGGGAGAATCGCCGGCCGAGCAGCCGCCTAGCCAACAGGCGGGCCAAACGGAGGGTTGGGGACAGACCCAGCAACGGCCGGCCGCCCAAGAGCCGGGCTGGGGGCTACTCGGCCAGTCCTGGCAGGTACCGGAGCAGGCAGCGGGCGGAATCAGCGGCGGCCCCATCAGTGGTCCCGAGAGGGTAAGGGACGATCTTCTGCCGCTCAGCCCGGCACCTGCGGCCACCCCTCCCAGGCGCGGTGCTCGGGGCTGGGCAGTGATGGCCATCGCCTCCGCCGTGGTACTCGTGGGGGCAGGGACTGGAGCCTCGCTTGTGCTGGCCGGTGCGACCGCCAGCGGAGGTGCGAGCTCGCCAGCGGCCGCGGTGCAACAAATGATCGACGCACTTAACAAAAGCGACGTGATCGGTGTGCTCGACAACCTCGCCCCCGGTGAACGCAACGCGCTCGAACCCGGCCTGGAGGACATCTTCGGGCAGCTGAAGCGCATGGGCGTGCTGTCATCTGCCGCTGACATCAACGACATCACCGGCCTCCATATCTCTGAGCAGGGGCTGGCTGCCTCGACCGACCAGTTAACCCCCGACGTGGCTGCGGTCACCGTTTCAGGCGGGACCAACTCCGAGGCGGTCGACCCAGGCCAGCTTCCCCTCGGGAGCTATTTCCAGGGCTTGGTCGACAAGGCCATGAACAGCCGCTCGGTGAGCACCACAGGCCCCAACAGCGGGAGAGCCACCCTGGGGACCGTCAAGGTGGACGGCCGATGGTACGTGAGCCTCGGCTACAGCGTCGCCATCAACGCCCTCCGTTCATCGGGCCAGAGTGGGGCGCCACCGGCGACCGGCCAACTGCAGCCTGTTGGGGCACCTTCCCCGCAGGGGGCGGTGCAGGCGCTGTTCAGGTCTGTGTCCCAATTGGACCTGACCGGACTGCTGGCGGGCTTGGACCCCGAAGAGCTGGCCGCCGTCGACGCCTACGCTCCGTACTGGCTGCCCAGCGTCCAGACGGCTCTCGACAAGCTCCAGGGCCAGGTGAGCATCAAGTTCGGGAACCTAAGTTTCAGCACTGAGGCGGTCGACAGCGGGACCCTTGTGAAGGTCGACGCTGGCCTCACCTTGAGCGTAAAAGCACACGGAGTGGACGTCGAGTACGCCAACGGCTGTTATACGGTCACTGGCAGCGGCACGCCCGAGCACGAGTGCATTTCAGGCGGAGGTCAGAATGAAGCCAAATTGCTGGACCTGTTACCTCAAGCCCTCCAGCCGATATTCAAACGGCTGACAACGATGAGGCCCGACACAGGTTTCGTCACCATGGAAGAGAACGGAAAATGGTTCGTGAGCCCGACCCGCACCTACCTCAGTGCGATCTCGGCCGAGCTCTCGGAGTTCCAGCCGGGCGACATTCAGACGATAATCGAGAACGCATCGGGCATCGGCAACGCCTTGGAGAAGTATGAGCGGCAAGCCATGAACGACCAGGGGTTCAAGCTGCCGTCGGGCAACTTCGGCACCATTCTCCACGCCACAAATCCGGGCTCCGAGTCGGCGGCCAGTTCGGCTCTCCAGGCGGAGGCCGAAGCTGACGCAATCAACGCCTTTACCGTCGAGATGGCCTATTACGCGTCCAATTCGGCCTTCGCCCCTCGCCAACCCGGCAGCCAACCGGCAACCACCGCTGTTCAGCATCGAGGGGGGTAGATGCTCGCCACCGCCTGGAGCACCCTTTTCGTCGCCCTCTTCGAGCTGGGACTGCCAGTCCCCATGCCTCCCCCACTACGACGACTTTGCGTTCAACGGCTCCACAGCATGCAATGACCTGTTGCTCGGCTCGATCAACGAGGCCCAGATAACAGAGCACCTTCCCGGGTTCACGCTGCCTTCCAACTTTGCCGACCTGACCGTGCCCGAGCAGATGTTCGTCCTCGTCAACCTCGAACGTATCTCGCGAGGTGTCCCGCCGCTGGTGGGCCTGTCACCATACCTGGGACCACCAGCCGAGACCGCAGCCCGCGACGCCGAAGACCCCACCTTTCAGCGGGTCTACGGACGGGTGCAGGTCTGGTACCCAACGAGCGGCGGGATGTACGCCTTCGGGGGCGCGTGGTCCGGTAACCAGGTCAACGCGTTGGCAGCGATGTTTGGCTGGATGTACGACGACGGGTGGGGCGGCAAGGGCGTCACGCGCAACATCGCCTGCAACGGTCCCGGAGAGACCGGCTGTTGGGGGCACCGCGATGAGCTCCTTGGCGAGTACACGGGAACGACGTGCACCGATTGCATCGCCGGCGGAGGGTACGCGTCGCCGGCCGAACGCAACTGGACCGAATCCTATGTGCTGCTCCTCGTACGGCCGGCGCAGTTCCCGACCCCTCTCCTGTTCACCTGGAACAGCAACATCCTGCCCACCTGCCCCAGGGCTGGGAACACACCCGCGCCGCCTGAGACCTTGCCAGCGCCCTAGCTTGAGGTAACCGCCTCGACCTCGACCTCAACCTTCCAGCGCGGGTCGAGAAGCCCGGCAACGACGACCATGGTCGCGGCAGGCTGGGTGCCGGCAAACCGCTCCGCATGAGCGCTCCCAACAGCCTCGGCGTCGGCAGCTGACGTGATGAACATCCGGGTCTGGACAACGTCGGCAAAGCCCGCGCCCAGCTCCGAAAGTGCGGCTCCGATGATCTCGAAACAACGGCGCGCCTGCACCCTCGCGTCCTGCGGGCAGCTCCCGTCGGGCCAGATCGGGGCCGTGCCTGAGACGAGGATGCGGTCCCCCACCCGGACTGCGCGGCTGAAGCCGATCGTCTTTTCAAACGGCGACCCGGAGGACACAAGCTTGCGATCGGCCATCTCAGAAGTATCGTGGCACGCGACCCCGGACGACAAGGCAATTCCGAGGAGGTGGCAGCGAGGGCCATGGCCAGCGAAGACGGACGTGCCGAGGCGGCTCTGTCGGTGCTGCGCGGCGTTTCGGTCGCCCAGGTGGCCGAGGAACGAGGCGTGGAGCCGGAGGTAGTGCTGCAGTGGGTCGACCTGTTCTGTGAGGGCGGCGAGGCCCGCCTGAGCGAGAGGGCCCCGCTGGGCCCAGTTGAGCGGGACAGGTTCCTCACGCTGGTAGCGCACGAGTTCCGTACCCCGCTTGCGATCATCTCCGGTTGGCTGGACACGATGCTCGCTTCGGGCCCCCAGGCCGAGATCCGCGAAGAGGCGCTCGCCTCGATACGCCGCCAGGTGTCTCACTTGGAGCGGGTCGCCAGGGACGCGCTAGATGCCGGGGCGGTAGCGAGAGGCCAGTTGCGCCTGATTGTCGCCCCCGTGAAGTTGCGCGACCTCATCGAGGGTGTCCTGTCCTCGATGCGCGACAGCCGGCTGTCCCTCGTGCCAGGTGAAGAGGTCGTTGTGGTGGCTGACGGGTCGCGTCTTGAACAGGTCGTGGGCGGGGTGCTCGAACACGCACGCCGGTTGGCCGAGGACGGCCACGTCTCTATAGAGATCGGTACCCAGGAGGGCGACTGGGCCTTGATGACCGCCTCAGTGGACGGCAGCGAGCTCGACATCGGCGACGCCGCAGCCTTGCTCGAGCCTTACGCCCGCTCGGACACCTCCTTTGGGACAGGGCTTGGGCTCTACCTTTGCCGGGCCCTTCTCGTTGCTCATGGCGGTGAGATAGGGCTTCGGGCTGAAGGGAAGAACACCATGTTCTGGTTCCGTCTCCCGAGATCAGGGCCCGAGCTCAACAGGCTCGTACAGCGGAGCTGACCGTGAGCGGCGAGCCGCGGCACCGGCACCAGCCGTCCCGGCGTCGAGCCCGCCGGCGAGCGCCCAAGCGCGCTGGACAGCAGCGTCGAGCATCTCCTCGGTGAGCCGGCCGGTAAAGGTGTTCTGCTGGCTCGGGTGGTATGAGCAAACTATGGGAATACCCGTGGCCGTTGGCACTTCGACGCCATGGCCAAATGCAGGCCTCTTGGTCACGCCCAGCACGCGGCAACATGCCTCGTACGCGAACCCGCCCAGGGCAAGCAGCGCGCGCACGGGCAGTAACTCGAGCTCCCGTTCGAGGTAGGGCAGGCAATTGTCACGTTCCTGTGGCGTCGGTCGGTTGCCGGGCGGCGCGCACCTCACCACCGCGGTCACCCAGGTACCCACCGCCTGCAGCCCGTCGGAAGCCGAGACGCTCTCTGGCTGGGTCGCAAGCCCCGCTCGCCACAGCGCTGCCCAGAGCCAATCGCCTGAGCGGTCTCCGGTGAATATCCTCCCGGTGCGGTTGCCCCCGTGTGCCGCCGGAGCAAGCCCGACCACGACAAGGCGCGCGGCTGGGTCGCCGAAACCTGGCACGGGACGGCCCCAGTAAACCTCTGACGAATAGGCCGCGCGACGTTCGGCCGCCACCGTCTCGCGCCACTCGACCAGGCGCGGGCACCTCCGGCAAGACACAACCTCTTGGCAAAGAGCGTCCAGCGAGGACGCGGGCACGCGACGACCTTACTGTGCAGGCGGTAGCTTGGCTGGCAGTGCCTCGACGTAAACCCAGCCCCCCCACCATGCTGCTCATGGTCCGCCATGGCCTGACGCCAACGACGGGACGGGAGATGCCCGAGCCCGGCCCCGGCCCTGGCCTCTCCGAGGACGGTAGGAAGCAGGCCGAGGAAGCGGGCCAGCATATTTCCAGCTGGCGAGGCTCCCTGCCGCCGATCGGCGCGATCTATTGTTCGCCGCTGTCCCGCACCAGGGAGACCGCCGGCATCTTGGGCAAGGTGCTCGACCTGACCCCGGTTGAGAAGGCAGATCTCGTGGACTGCAACGCAGGCGACTGGGCCGGGGCCCCGCTCAAGGACCTGGCCAAAAAACCTGAATGGCCGGCGGTGATGCACTACCCGAGCGGTTTTCGGTTCCCGGGCGGGGAGGCGATCCGGGACATGCAGGCTCGCTTGGTTGGTGCCATGCACGAGCTGGTCAAGGCCCACCCCGGGCAAACGGTCCTCGCCGTTTCGCACGCTGACCCGATCAAGTCGGTGCTGGCAGACGCTCTCGGCGTCCATCTGGACTTGTTCCAGCGGATTGTCGTTTCACCGGGGTCGGTCAGCGCGATAAGTTTCGGCGACCCGTCCCCCAGCGTGGTGCTGGTCAATTGGACGGGGCCGGCCAGCCACGCTCCCAAGCTGGCAACGCATGACGCGAAAACGGAGGGCCGGCGCTGAACCCGTCATTCGACCTGCCGAGCCCCACGCGAGTGACCGTAGGAGCGATAGGGCCGCCCGGCAAACGTGTCTTTTACTTCCAGGCCCGCCAAGAGAACCAGCTTGTCTCCCTGAAGCTCGAAAAGGACCAGGTGCTTTTCCTCGCAGGTGGTCTGAGCGAAGTGTTGGCGGATTCCGCGACTCCGGCGTCGGTGCCGGCCGAGAGCGATCTCAAGCTTGAGGAGCCGGTTGAGGCGGAGTGGGCCGTGGGTTCGATGCAGCTCGCTTACGACCCCGTAGCCGACCGGGTCATGATTACAGCAAGAGAGATCGTCTCACTTGACGAAGAGCCAGGACCGGGCGAGCTCCCTGCTGGGGGAGAGCCTGATGAGCTCGCTGGCGCAACAGCACGCGTAGCGCTCACGCGCGAGCAGGCGGCAGGGGTAATAGCGCATGGGAAGGTGCTGTTGCGTGGGGGCCGTCCTCCCTGCCCGCTGTGCGGCTACCCCCTCGGCGAGGACCATTCGTGCCCCAAGACAAACGGGCACCGCTCGCCCGCGCTGTGAGCGGGCAGCCGGCCCCGCAAGACAGCACGCCGCTAGCGAGCGGCCCTGTTGGCGGGCTACCGGTCGAGACCCCCGGCACCGAGGAGGCCGGCCACATACTTTCGGTCCTCTCCAGCGGCGAGATCCAGTTGAAAGGACGCATCCCCTGGAGCTCGAACGCAACCTTTTTGGTCTCGGTCTGCGCCGGCCCCCCGGCTAAGGGAGCCGCCGCGCCCGGGGAGGACCTCCTGGCGATCTACAAGCCGACCAGCGGGGAGCGACCTCTCTGGGACTTCCCGCGAGGCCTATGGAAACGTGAAGTGGCTGCCTACGAGCTGTGCTCGTTCATGGGTTGGGACATTGTGCCGCCCACCACGGCTCGCCCCGACGGCCCGCTTGGCCCCGGGTCGCTCCAGTTCTGCGTGGACACGGCACCCGACGAGCACTTCTTCACTCTTGTAGACGACCCTCAACACCACCGTGCCCTGCGCCGCATTGCCGCTTTCGACCTGGTCGCCAACAATGCGGACCGCAAAAGCGGCCATTGTTTGCTCGACCAGGCGGGCCACATCTGGGCCATAGACCACGGCCTCTGTTTCCATACCGATCCAAAGCTTCGGACCGTCATATGGGACTTCGCCGGTGACAAAGTGGACCAAGACTTGCTTGCTCCCCTTGAGATGCTGGCAGGGGCCGAGATGCCGGGCAACCTGGAGAGCCTCCTCAGCGAGGCAGAAATAGAAGCCATCTCGGCGCGGGCGAAGGCTGCCCTCGCACATCGCAGGTACCCCAAGCCCCGGGGTGACTTCCCCTACCCCTGGCCGCTAGTCTGACCAGGACCGCACCGTGCGCGTCGTCCCTAATGCCTGGTGGCAGCACTAGCTCGGACAACTTGCCTGGCGCGGGCACTAACGTGTGATGCGACCCCGTACAGGCGTACCGCCGGGCGGCGGCAGCATGGAGCGATTACCCCATGCGAGCGCGAGAGGAGCCAATCGGAGTGGGCAGCGACGACGAGGTGCGATTGGCGATCCCAGCGAGGCCGGAGTTCGTGGGGTTGGCCAGGGTCACAGCGGCGGGCCTCGCGAGCCGGCTTGGCTTCACGTTCGACCAGGTCGAAGATTTGCGCTTGGCGATTGACGAGATGTGCTTCGGCCTCACCGGGACCAAGGGCAAGGACGGCATCCTCGAATTGCGCTTCCTGCTCAGCCCTGAGGGCTTGACCGTGAACGGAGAAGGCAACTTCTCCCCGCCCGGGCCGGTCCATCTTTCTGAGCTGTCAAAAGTTATCCTCGATGCCTTGGTGGACGAGCACTCGATAAGCGACGGAGCCGACGGCCCCCGTTTCCGGTTGATGAAAAAGCGAGAGCGTAAAAAGATCGTCGTCGATGAGCTGTCATTAGGGGAAGTCAGTGAGCCTTGAGCCGAGCCGGCGCGAGGAGCTACGGGAACAGTTCATAGCCTTCGCTCACCAACGCGAGGCGCCGCTGCGCGACGAACTCGTAGCGGCGCACTTGGGATTGGCAGAATACCTTGCCCGGCGTTTTGCCAACCGCGGGGAACCTCTGGAGGATCTTGTGCAAGTTGCCTCCTTGGGCCTGATAAAGGCTGTCGACCGCTTCGACCCCGAGCGCGGTGTCGAGTTCTCGACTTACGCGACCCATACGATCGTCGGGGAACTGAAACGCCATTTCCGGGACAAGGGCTGGGCGATCAGAGCACCAAGGCGGATGCAGGAGCTTTACCTCCAGCTGGGCAAGGTGGTTGGGACTCTGAGCCAGGAGCTCGGCCACTCCCCGACCATTGCCGAGCTGGCGGCGGAAGTGGAGGTCTCCGAGGAAGAGGTCCTGGAAGCGCTTGAAGCCGGGCAGGCTTATCGTTCTGCGTCTCTCGACGCTCCCGTCGGGAACGAGGAAGGTGAGACCCTTGGGGCCCACCTCGGCGAGGAGGACGTGTCCTTGGCTGACGTCGAAAGCCGGGCCACCCTTTCTCCCCTGCTCGCGCAACTGCCACCGCGCGAGCGCCTTATCCTGCATTTGCGATTTTTCGAGGGCCTCACACAATCGGAGATCGCCACCAGGCTCAACATTTCCCAGATGCACGTCTCACGGCTTCTCGCACGCAGCGTCTCGGAACTGCGCAATGCCGCAGAGACGCCCGCTCGCTGATGCGGCTACTCCTCATCGTAAATACCTCGGCCTCGTCGGTCACCGCCCGAGCGCGGGTGGTGATCCACAAGGCGCTGTCGGCCGATCACGACGTCGTCCTGAAAGAGACCAACCGGCGCGGCCATGCCGCACGGCTGGCCCAGGGTGCCGCCGCCGACGGCATGGACGCTGTCGTGGTCCTCGGCGGCGACGGGACGCTCAACGAGGCGGCTAACGGGCTCGCGGGGTCCCCGACAGCGCTCGCCGTCCTGCCCGGCGGTTCCACCAACGTGTTCGCCCGGACTCTCGGCATGGCTAACGACCCAATCGAGGCGACGAGCCAGCTGCTGTCCGCCCTAAACACCCGGTCGGTGGAGAGGGTCGGTTTGGGCCAGCTCAATTCGCGCTATTTCTTGTTCCACGCCGGCATTGGCTTCGATGCCGCCGTGGTGGCACGGGTGGAGAAGCTCGCGCCACTCAAACGCTACGCAGGCCCGGCGTTGTTCGTAATGGCGACGCTGTTGACATGGGCGACGGGTTATGACCGGCGCCGTCCGGCGTTCTCGGTACAAGCTCATGAAGCCGGGACCGACGATGGCTACTTCACTATCTGCCTAAACACGGACCCCTATACATATTTTGGCAACCGGCCAATGCACCTCGCGCCCGGCACGTCCCTGGAGACGGGCCTCAGCTTGGTCACCTTCCAAAGGTTGACGCTAGGGACACTGTTGCCGGTACTGGGTTCTGCGTTTGGCGAAGGCGGCAAAGCTGCCCATTCCAAGCACGTGTCGTTACTACGAGGGCTCGACTGGGCGACGGTCAAAGGCTATCGCCCTGTGCCTTACCAGGTGGACGGCGACTATGTGGGCGAGTCCGATCATATAGAGCTGCGCTGGGAGGCCGCGGTATTGTCGCTGGTCCTGCCTACGGGGGCTGCGGGGAGCGCGTGACATTAGCGGAATGCCCAAAAAGGCCCTTGCGCGACGAACTATCGGGGCTATACTGCCTCTACGCACGACTTCTGAGCATTTGTTGTGTGTGGACTAGTACGTGAACAATTTCACAAGCGACACGCGGCCCACCTTGCGGGGCCTGACCGGGCGGCCCCCGGCTGCTGCGTAGAACTCAACGCCAGGAGGAAGACTGAGTGGCCCTAACTTGGACTCGGAGCATCGAGTGGGATGTCGAGGACTGGCGAGACCGGGCCGCATGCCGGGACACCGACCCGGACCTGTTTTTCCCCGTTGGCAGCACAGGCCCGGCGGTCGAGCAGATAGCCAGTGCGAAGACCGTTTGCACCTCCTGCGACGCACGGACCAGTTGCCTGGAGTTCGCTCTGGCCACCAACCAGGAGTCGGGCATCTGGGGTGGGACCACCGAAGAGGAGCGGCGCAAGCTCCGCAAGGTCTGGCTAGCCCGGCAGCGCAGGGCCGGCTGAACCTATATCCGCGCCAGGTCGCCGGTTTCGTCCCGGCTGATAGGCACGGCTAGTTCAACGACAGTCCCGCCGGAGTTGTACATCCGGATCTTGCCACCCAGCTGGCTTTTGACCAACCCGCGAACTATCGAAAGACCGAGGCTCGTGGTCTTTTCGATCGAGAAGTCTCCGGGCAGCCCGGTGCCGTTGTCCCTCACCTGCACGGAGAGCTCGTCACCCTGACGGTCGAACGAGACGTGCACCTCCGGCTGCAACTCCTCCGGGTGGGCAACGAAAGCGTGTTCCACAGCATTTTGCAGAAGCTCGTTCAGCGCGACCGCCAAGGGTGTGGCCACCTGGGGCCCCATTTCTCCCGCCTCTCCCGACCAGGTGACCTTGACCGGGGTTGGGGTACTCGAAAGGTCCTCCGCCATCCTCGCAAGAGACGGGAGGATGTCGTTGAAGTCGACCTCGTCGGCAGTGTCCCTCGAAAGGATCTCGTGGACCACGGCGATGCTGCGGACCCGCCGCTCGGCTTCCTCCAGCGCATGTCTGGCAACCCCTTTTGGCACGCGCCTGGCCTGCAAGCGCAGTAACGAGGAGATCGTTTGGAGGTTGTTCTTCACCCTGTGGTGGACTTCGCGGATCGCGACGTCCTTTCCCATGAGCAGGCGGTCCCGCCGTCGGATGTCTGTGACGTCGCGCAGGAGTACCAGCGCACCGGTTGCCTTTCCCTGGTCCAGCAGAGGGATGCAACGTATGAACACCGCGACATCTCCCAGCTCAAGCTCCTCGGCCGCTGGGACCAGCCCGTTGAACGCGGCCTGCACCGGGGAGTGCTCGAGGCCCAGCTCGGCGAGGCTGGCCCCGAGGATGCCGCGGTAGGTACCGAGGCGGTGAAGAGCGTTGACGGCGTTGGGCGAGGCGAACTCGACACGGGCCGCAGCGTCCAGGGTCATCACCCCGTCACCCACACGAGGTGCCTCGCTCGACAGCGGCTCGTCCACGGGGAACGGGAAGGTACCTGCCGCGACCATCCTCGCCAAGCGGTCAAAGACAGCTATATAAACACGCTCGAGCTCGCCAGCGCGCCGCCCGACGATGAGCGGGGCTTCGCGGGTGAGCACGGCGACGACTTCCCCTCCGAAGCGAACCGGGATGCATACCACTCTGGCCAGTTCGCTGCGAGCCGCAACGGGCACCTCTCCTTCGACAATGCTCTTGAGCTCCCATGCCCGTGCCAGCAGCGGCCGCTCACTGTCAGGTACCTCGCGCCCTAGGAGGTCCTCCAGGTGCAGGGTTTGACTGGTAGTCGGCCGTACCTGCCCGACAACCACAAAACCGCGCCCCTCGCCCGCAACGGTGCTGCCTGCCAGGGCCGCGCTGGTCCCCGGCGGGCGTACCGCAGGTACGAACAGCAACAGGTCGGAAAACGACAGGTCGGAGAGGATCCCCCACGTGCCGACCAGCCGTTGTAAGTGCTCGACGACAGGGCCCGGCACGTTGGCTCGGTCCCGGACAAGCTCGGCCAGTGTTGCCACCGCTCACCTCCAGTCTTCGCTCTACCTCTTAGTACTGTGATTCGGCCTGCTACTGCTGAGGCTTGTCCCATGACCATATATGGCGGCCCAGTTCGAGAACGCCACCCAGGTCGTGGACATCTTCTTCAAGCTCGGGCACGCTGGCTACCACGCTCGGAAGGCGGGACAGCTCGGACCGCTGGCTGGCCTCCCTTTTAGCAACCACACCAATGTTGTTGAAATTAGTACCGACCTCCGCCAGCACCCGTTCGACCAGTGCCGGGTCGGCCCCCGCCATGGGACCTGTAGCCGCGCAGAGGGCGTTGGCCAGATCCCCTGCCTCAGCGGAGAGCCGGCCTGCTCGCTCCGCCAAGCCTGGCTCGAGCAAATAGGCAGGGAGCACCCTGTTCAGCACCAGGCCTCCAAGGTGAAGACCCTTTCCTGGTAGCAGGCCCATGAAAGCCTCCGCCTCGCGGACTGGGACTGTTTCGAGCGTGCTCACGACGATAAAAGTAGTACGCCGGTCTGCCAGGAGGCGCTCCACCTGTTTAGCCCGCGCGACGAAACCTTCAGACAGGGTCTGGAAAAGTATGAAGAACTCAGCGATGTCCTGGAGGAACTGTGAACCGAGGATCCTGTCGGCGACGTAGTAAAAAGGCTTCGACGCGATGTCGGCGAAGCGCATTCGGTAGGGCACCGTCAACAGGCGCAGCAGCCTCGAACTGAAGAACTCCGCCATTCTCTCCGGTGCAAGCAGGAAATCGATGGCGTTTCGGGTCGGAGGGGTATCGACAACGATCAGGTCGTAGCTGCCCTCTGAATGCAGTTCATAGAGTCGTTCCACTGCTATGTAATCGTGGCTCTGCACGAAATGACCCGAGATATCTTGGTAAATCGGGTTGTCCAGGATGCGCTGAGCCGTCGCTGCGTCCGGGGCATGACGTGCCACCAGAGCGTCCCAGCTCTTCTTGGTGTCGAGCATCTCCGCCCAAAGCTCGCCCCGGGGTACGGTACCGGCAGCGGCAAAGGCTTTCGCCGGCACACGCTCGAGGTCGCCCGCGGCCCTGCCCAGGCCGAGCGCTTGCGCCAGGCGCCGTGCAGGGTCCACGGTGACCACGAGCACTTTGCCGCCCTGATGGCATGCCGCCATTGCGGCAGCCGCAGCAGCAACAGTGGTCTTGCCTACGCCACCCGGCCCGCACACAACAACTATTTCCTTGGCCGCAAGCAGCGCCTCGACCGTGCTCGGCGCTTCCTTGGCCGCCATCAGTTTTCCAGCTCCGCAGCAAGTGCTGCCGCGACCTGGCGAGTGGAGCGGAGCCCGTAGGACCTCAGGAAAAGATAGGGCACATAGAGCAGGTCGACCCGGTCCCTCGCCGTGCCCAGCCCGATCGCTTCTCGCAAGCGTTCCAAATGAGCAGCCCGCGAACGGCGCATCCGCACCATCAAGCGTGCCGCATCGAGCAGTGGTTCCGGTCGGCCGCCGATGGCCCCGGCCAGCAGCTCACGGGAACCGGGGGCGCAGACCGCTTCGAAAGCCTGCTCCTCTCTCGTCCCGAAAAGCTCCGGCAATACCCGGTTCACTACCACCCCCGCCAAGCCCACCGTGGTCTCGGTCTGCAGTCGCCCGACGAACTCGATCGTTTCTGTAACCGGCATCTCCTCGGGAGTGGCAACGACAAGTACCCCGGTGGTCGCGCGGTTGGACAGGATCTCGAGCATCCAGCCGGTCTGCTGGCGCACCGGGCCAACCTGTACCAAACGGTTGATCGCCTGTGGAGCGGCCAGCTGCCCGATCATGTGACCGGTGGCAACAGCATCCACAATCACCAAGTCGTAATGGCATTCGCGGACCTCCCAGCATAATTTCCCGATGGTCACGATCTCGCGAGCGCCCGGTGCCGCCTGCGCAACGAAATCGAACATCCTCGCCAAGGGGCCGATGCGGAAGGCCCTCGGCAGCCTCAGTTGGAGCAGCAAGTACTGCCGGAGCGATGCCTCGGTGTCCATGGACATCGCCCATAGCCTGGGAGCGACCTCCCGTTCTTCGAATCTTGTCGGAGCCGTCTCGAAACTGGACGCCAGGTCGCCTTTGGCGTCCAGCTCGCATACCAGCGTCCGCTTCCCCTTGCCCGCTGCCAGAAGCCCGAGCCCGGCGGTGATCGTCGTCTTGCCAACGCCGCCCTTGCCGGTGACGAACAGGAGCTTGCGGTCGAGCAGCTCAGCCACTCAGCTCAGCACGCCGGTCAAGCGGCCGCCTCAGACGGCCGCCCCGAAGCCCACGCGGCGCGTCTCGGCGCCACTGTCCAACTCTACGTACGCCAGTTTGGCAGCGGGGATCCCGACGTGCCGACCCCGTTTGTCAGTGAGCCAGAGCATCCCGGTCGCCTTGGTGACGGCCGCGTCGATCTTGGCGACCAGTTCGTCTGCGCTGGTGTTGTCCGCCAGCTCGACTTCGATCTCCCTGGGCGACTGCGTAACGCCGATCCGGACGTCCACGTTGCTCTTCTCCTATCTCGACAGCTGAGTGCGGATCATGTTACCCACCAGAACGGTCAGTCCCCCTCGCTAGCGTGTAAACCGTGCCGGGCGACGACGAACTGACGGATCGTGCTCGTCGCTGGGCGAGCACCATGAACGGGCACCGGTCCGAGGTAGCCGGGATGCGTCAAGCACACGCCGGGACGGCATTCGACGTCGGCGCCGTGCAGATACTCGACCGGGAAGCTCGCGAGGCAGAAGAAGGCGACCTCATGGCGCCCGGCGCGACTCGCTCACGAGGGGCGGGGAGCCGCCCGCGGGAAGAGAGCCCGGACCCGTGGCGGACCTGCTTCGAGCGCGACCGCGACCGGATCCTTCACGAGGCAACGGCTTTCCGACGCTTGGCAGGCAAGACACAGGTCTTCATTTTCCCTGACGACCACCAACGGACCCGGCTCACGCACGCACTGGAGGTAGCCCAGGTGGCGCGGGCTATCGCCGAGCGCGCTGCGCCTGAATGTCGCTCTGGCAGAAGCTGTCGCATTGGGCCACGACTGCGGGCACGGCCCATTTGGGCATGCGAGCGAGGACGCACTCGACCCGCTCGTCCCAGGCGGGTTCGACCATGCCCCGTGGGGCGCCGACATTACCCTGGCCGGGCTAAACCTGACCTACGAGGTCAGTGACGGCATCCGCAACCACAGCTGGTCCCGGCCCGCGCCGGCCACTCCCGAAGGAGAGGTGTGCGCCCTCGCCGACCGCATGGCGTACGCAACCCACGATGCCGAGGACGCTGGCCGGGCCGGCATCGTCAACCTCGGCGACCTGCCGAGGACCGTCGTGGAGCGAGCCGGGTCAACGAGGTCTCGGCAGCTCAACGCTTTCATTACAGACGTCGTCGTCACAAGCCAGCGCAATTCAGCCATCGGGTTGAGCACCGACATGGCAGAGGCGTTAGCCGCCCTCCGCTCTTGGGACTACGAGCGGATTTACCTTCGCCCCGATTCAGCCGGCCAGTCCCGGGCCGTCCACCGGATGCTCGGCGCACTGGTCGAGCACTACGCAACGCAACCCGCCGACTTGCCCAGCGCGACGGTACTGGGTAGTGACGACGACCTAGCTCGAGCGGCCGTAACCTACGTGGCCGGCATGACCGACCGCTTCGCCTGCACCCAGGCCGAGCGCCTCCTCAGCTGGCCCCGCTCCGAGATGCCCGAAGGGTTCGATGTGCCAACCTCGCGTTAGCTCTTGGCTGGTTGTGGCCGGACCTTGGCGCGGGGGTCGCCCGTCTGGTGGCGAATTCGCTATCGAACGAATTCGCCACTCACACGCACGACGCGCCCCATCGTCCCGAAGCTCGCAGAAGTCCAGGCAGACCAAAACGCTATGGCATGGTCCGCCTCGGGTCCCACTCGTGGGCTCGGCTCGCCGCTGGGCGCAGATGGCCGGTTCTGTACGAGCCCCGCTGAAGTGACGGCCAGAAAACCTCGGCATTATGGGCGTGTTCGCGAACGGAAATATGTCGCGCTGCTCCGTGCGTTGAAAACATTCTAGCAAGCATCGGATAACGGGCGTGAGTTACGCGAGAACCGTCGATCGGTATCCGCCTGCTAGACGGTGACGGTTAATAGTCGTGCACTCAGACGAAGCGTTATGCCGCTGCTCGCATCAATGGGAAACGATTTACGGCCCAGCGGCGAGAGTGGTGACACTTGCAAGGCAGTTAACGTGTAGCAGCAAACAACCGCCACTCCCCAGGAACGCCCTTGAGGCCGTGCACGCCCCGATCCGCGAACGACAACCCTAGGCCCGCCACGAGATCACGGACCGTCCCGGAGACGAGCACCTCGCCGGGCCCTGCAACCGCGTTCACCCGTGCGGCTATGTGAACTGCCAGGCCGGCGAGATCTGTGCCGCGCAGTTGGCATTCACCGGTGTGAAGGCCGGCGCGTATCGCCAAGCCGAGGGTAGCCAGCGAGTCACGGATGGCCCACGCGCATCGGATGCCCTGTGCCGGACTGTCGAAAAAGGCGACGAAACCGTCGCCTGTCGTGTTGACCTCACGACCGTGCCAGCGGCCAAGTTCCCGGCGCACCAAAATATCGTGGCGCTCGAGCAAAGCTTTCCAAGCCCGGTCGCCCACAGCCGACAGGCGCTCGGTGGAACTAACGATGTCCGTGAACAACACCGTTGCAAGAACCGTGGGGCCTCCACGCGGTTCACAACCTGTGCGGCGCGATCGGCGAGGGCGGTCGCCCCGATCTCCTGGGCGATTTCGAGGGCTCGCCTCGCGGCAAAGGCGCTCTCCTCCGCGTCCTCCGCACGCCAACGGGCGTCGGCGAGCCCGAGCAGGGACTCCGCTTCGCGGGCCGGGCAGGGCAGGGCGCCGTAGCCCGAAGCCGCCTCCTCGAACAACACTCCTGCGCGGAGCGGATCGCCCATCACAGTCGCTAGGTGAGCCTCGGTGAGTGTGAGTGCGACCTGGTTGTGCGGGTGCGGGTCACCTTCGGTGAGAGCGCGGAGCGCTTGCGCCCATCGTTCGAGCTGGTCGCTACCTTGCTCATCGGCAAGGGCGCGAGCGAGGTCCGGCGAGAACATCCAGTGGCTACCAGTCCCTCGGCTCGTGGTGGTTGCTCCGAGCGCCTCCCAGAACAAAGGCGTGGCTGCCTCGACGCCCTCGGCTAAAAGGGCTTGCCGAGCCCTAGCCGCAAGCGCAGGTATAGACCGCTGTGATTCCCCGGTGTGCAGCGCTATCGAGGCGAGCTCTTCGGCGATCGCCGAGCTCTCCGGCTCGCCGCGCCTCTCGCCTACCTCGTACCTAGCGGTCAGGGCGACGATCCTGGTAGGGACCTGAGCGGCAGAGCACAGGGTGTCGGAGCGCTCGACCGCCTCGTCGTACTCGCCGAACAAGGACAACAACCACGCGTAACCCGCCTCCCAGTACCTATTGTGCGGTGCGAAGCGCTCGTGGAGCTCCCCGGCACGGAGCAGGGATTCCCGGGAGCGATCGAAGTCGCCGCACCAAAGGCACATGAAGCCGGCGATGATGGTGATGTTGCGTTCGGCCTCGTTCGAGTTCGTCTCCCGCGCCGCGGATACCGCAGCCTTGTAGGAACCCTCGAATTCCGGGCCGTAGGCCGAGCTGATCACACGGGTCCCGTGTAACGCGGACAACGCATCCAGGTTCTGCGCCCTGGTCGCTAACTCGATTGCACTGGGCAGGAGCTCCTCCGCCTCCTCGCGGCGGTCCGCCAGTACCAGCAGCCGGGTCACCCTGGCGAGCACCAATGACTCGAAGTGGTCGTCCCTTCCATGCGCGAGCACTTGGGCTTGCTGGATAAGCGAAAGCGCGCGAGGAGTATCGCCCGACAGCCACGCATCTCGGTAGAGGACGTTCATCGCTCGGCTCTCGGCGAGGTGGTCCGAGCTCTCGCGGGCAAGTTCGCGAGCCTCGCGTGCGAAGGCGACCCCCAGTCGCCTGTCCGGTGCATCGATGAGGATCTCTGCTGCTTCGAGCAGTAGGGCCAGGCGCTCGGGACCACCCGACGACAGCAGTCGCACCACGCGCTCGTAGCGGCGGCCTGCCTCCTCAAGAGCGAAGCTCGCTGCCGCCCTGCGCGCGGCCCGGGCCCCGAACTCGACGGCAGACGCCGTCTCGCCCGCTTCGCCGTAGTGGTCGGCCAGCTCTGCCACAACGGAGTCGAGATCGTCTGCGTGGACCGCCTCGATCGCCTCTGCGAGCCTTCGGTGGGCGCTTTGGCGGTCCGGGCCGACGAGCTCATCGGAGAAGGCCTCCCGCGTGAGCGCGTGCCTGAAGGTGTATACCGTGCCAGGACCATCACGAACCTCAGTCAGAAGTTGAAGACGCAGACCTTCTCGGACGACGTCCAGGACGTACGTCGCGTCCACGCCGGTGGCCCGGGCGATTACCGGGATATCGAGGCGCTCGCCCGCGAGCGCGGCCAGTTGCAGTGTCTCCTCCGATTTGGCGTCGAGCGTACGGGCACGAGCGAGCAACGTGTCGCGAACTGAAACCGGCATCTCGATGTCGGACAGGTCCCGCCTCGCCCAGTCATCGGCCTGGCGGTAGACGTCGCCGCGCTCGATGAGCACCTTCACAAGCTCCTCGACGAAGAACGGGTTGCCTTCTGTGCGGTCGATGAGCGCGTCGACAAATTCGTCGCCGACCTTGGTGCCCCCAAAGATGGCGCTCACCATCGTGCGGACCTGCTCTTTGACTAGCGGCGACAGCGTTATCTCGTCGTAGCGACGATCACGGCTCAGCTCCGAGAGGGTGGCGGTGAGGGGATGTCGCCGATGGACCTCGTCGGACCGGTAGGTGCCGACGAGCCACACCGGCAGGTCCGCGAGTTCGCGGGCGAGGTATGTCAGCAACCTCAGGCTGTCGGTGTCGGCCCAGTGCAGGTCCTCGACCAAAAAGAGGCAGCCGTGAGGCTGGGCCAGGCGTTTGAGGAGCTGCCAGATAGCGGCGAAGAGGTCCTCTTGAACGGGGACTTCTTTTGGCAAGACGAGCGTGCGCCCGACCTCGGGTAACAGCGCGGCAGCGAGCAGGGCGGGCCCGTCGAACAGATTGGTCAAGGACTCGAGGTCCAGGGTTCGCGTGCGACGGCGGACCGCCGTGACGAACGGTGCATACGGAACAGCTCTGTCCACGGAGCACTGGCCGACGAGTCGCGACAGTCCGTGCTCTTCGGCTAGGCGTACTGCCTCGGACGCGAGTCGTGACTTACCGATACCTGCTTGGCCGCTAATGAGCGTCATCCGTCGATGCTCCATCGCCTCCGCGAGCATGGTGACCTCGGCCTCGCGGCCGACGTGTGTCGGGCACACAGCGGAGTAGGTGTTCACGACTCAATTGTGTTCCATCCAGCCGCCCCCTGCTCGATGTCGCGATCTCTCGTCGACAAGCGCACGCCGGGCGGCCGGTGGAAGAGGCACGCCGAGGTACAGAACAACGCCCGTGCGCCAGGGCCGGTCGACGGAACGCCGCGACCGACTCGGCGATCCCGCGCATCCGTTCGAGATGGCTCTAGCCCGAGCGTAGGAGCATAGAATATTCGGGCGGCGACTCGACAATCTCGCCGTACGTTCGGTGTTCGTCCGTTCTGGAAACTGCGATAAATATCCGTCGTACTGGCACGTCGCCGAGATGCTGCAGGCCCAAATCCCGAGCTCCATAATGGGATCTTCTGAGTGCACAAGGGCCGGGCTTGCCTCATACGGTGCTGAAATGCCACGCGCTGCATTTTCGGGTGAGAAGAGGCACGCGTGAGCGACATTGTCGGTATGGTCCTCAAGACGGAAGGGCTTAAGGCGTGTGGGGGGAGAATACGCCCAGGGCCGGCCCAGGATCAGGGCTGGACGTCGAACACTAGGGGACTTCCTAGATCTGAATTGGTTGGTCGTAAGCCGTAACTACTGCTGCCCTCATGGGGATCTCCTTTGTCTTTGCGCGTCGGCTGGCGGGCATTGCCGGGTGCCGTCATTGGGAAGCAGGCAGTTCCCGAAAAGTCCCCGCTGCCCCCGGAAGGGCGGGGCGGTCCCAGGCCGCCTAGCTCCTGGGGAGGATCGCAAAATTGCCCTGTGACCGGTGCGCTGCAGACGTCCTTGGTCAGGGCGCAGCTGCTCGGTCGTTTCGCGATCTCCATGGGTGGGCACGAGGCCGGGCCGTGGCCGAGGCCCCCCGCTAAGCGCTCTGCGAGCTTGTCCTGGTCTCCCCCGGGCGACGGGTCACCCGCGACCAGGCTTGCGAGGCGCTCTTCGGCGACCTCGGCCCAGACAAGGCAGCCAGGGCGCTCACCAAGGCCCTGTCCATGGCCCGAGGAGTGCTTGCAGGCCTGGGCGACCCGGGGGCCGCGCTGCTCCAGGCAGACCGAGCCAACATATGGGCCCCTCCCGGGTCGCTGCTGGAGATCGACGCCGAGTACCACGAAGAGGGCCTTAGGGCAGCCCTGGACATGAGCCCATGTGGAAGTGGGTGTACCTCTGGCCTCTTGTCGCCGTGTACCTGAGCGACGCGCGGATTGGCGAGGCCGTGACGGCGGCCCGCCAGATGCTGGAGCCTTTCCAACAGCGGCCCCCCGACGAGCTCGAGGCGTTGCTGGAGTTGGCCGGCGCAGCCTGGGCGAGCGACAAGCCCGACATGGCGAGGGCCGAGCTCGCCCGGGCACTGGAGCTAGCGCACGACCTCCATTTCTTCTAATCGGCGATACCAGCAAACGAGACCTCTTAGGACCCACGGCGCCGGTAATGACCACCAGGATGTTCAAATGGCGCTGAGCACCGATAGGTAGCCCATCGGCCCGACAGGCCGAACCCACACACGAGTCTGTGGTAACAGAACACCCCATTCGGGGACACCGCTCCAAGCTCCCGCCGACATCAAACCGAGTACGGAACGACGGGATTGTGCCGAGGTAGGCTTGCGTCGTCAACGGACGAGACAATCCTTGGCGCTAAATGGAGGCCCGCATGACAGGTGTATATGTCACCTTCCAGTATGACGGCGACTTCGACCGCTCGCGGGTGGCGCAGGTCGCCCAGGAAGCACGTGGCATGTTCGAGGGCATGCCCGGGCTGCGGTTCAAGTTCTTCACCTTCGACGAGAAGGAACAGCGTGCGGTCAACTTCTACGTGTGGGAGTCGGACGGGGCGGCTGAAGGGTTCTTTACCGAGGAACTTCGAGAGCGGGTGACCACCCTCTACGGGGTGAAGCCCACCGTCAACTTCGTGGAAGTCGCACAGATCGTCGACAATTCGCGCTCGTAGCAGAACGGAACATCTAGAGCGTGTGCTCCGGACAGGCGTCGAGGGCAAGGCCGCAGTGGAGTCAGCTGGTGTCCCGGATCACACGCCGGGGCGACGGGCTACGAAAACGTACTCGCTGCTGTGGTCTTCGAAGGGCTCCTGGGATCAGCGATGCCGATCAACCATCCCTGCGAGGACACTCCGAGACCAGAACGGCACGTATGGCCGGGCGAATGCAGACGCTGGCGGTGTGGTGACCAGAATTGGCTGGCCAGTGGCCAGCAGTCGGCGCGACTATCTGCAGATGCCTCAAGACCATTTCGGAGAGGATGTCGCCGCACTCTACGACGAGAGCTCCCGGGACATGTTTGCCCCCGACGTGCTCCGTGCGACAGTTGATGTCCTGGCCGAACTCGCCGGAGACGGAGCGGCACTTGAGTTCGCCATCGGCACGGGCCGCGTGGCATTGCCGCTCGCAGATCGCGGTGTGCCCGTATCGGGGATCGAGCTCTCCACCGCCATGGTCAGCCGGCTGCGCGCCAAGGATGGAGCTGATCGGATCAAGGTGACGATCGGTGACATGGCGACCACCCGGGCCGGGGACAACTTTAGGCTGGTGTACCTCGTATTCAATACCATCGGAAATCTGACGACCCAGGATGAACAAGTGGCCTGCTTCGTCAACGCTGCCGCGCATCTCCAGCTGGGCGGCTACTTCGTAATCGAGGTTGGAGTCCCGGATCTCCGTCGTCTGCCGCCCGGAGAAGACGCTCGCGTGTTTGCCCACGCCCCGGGCTACGTCGGGTACGACCGCTACATCGACTTCGTGACCCAGCAGGCCGAATCACACCATTTCGTGGCTGATGAACCCGGGGTACGCGAATCAAGGACGCCGTTCCGGTATGTGTGGCCGTCGGAGCTCGACTTGATGGCGAAGCTGGCCGGTATGTCGCTCAGTGCGCGCTGGGCGGGCTGGGACCGCTCTCCTTCCACCGGCGACAGCACCTCGCACGTATCGGTTTGGGAAAAGGATCAGTGCCGTGAGCCCGAGCCCTCCCCTCGATCCAATCTTGGCCGGTATAGCCGGCACTCGACTGGCGTGGCCGCGGGTGCCGCCCGCTGTCCGGGCATCTATCGAGATGCATGTAACTGTCCGTCAGCCCTTTGGCTGCCACGAAGCTCCAGTTCTGGCGTGACGTGCCCCGAAGCGTGTGGTACCTGAGGACGATGACGAATGATCTCGACACACCGACGCACGCTGGGCCGAATGACGTAGACTTTTTCGTAGCGCTCGGCTGAATCACGCTGGCCATGCGTTGTTGCCGGTCACCTAGAGGTTCTCCCGCAGGTTCTCCCGCAGGAATCGAGCGTGGAGAAATGAGCCAACAGACATGGCCGAGCGTCCGAGCGGTCTGACTACCTTCATGGCGTTTTGTTGGAGCCTAGCGGGTTCACAGTGTTCTCAAGCGAGGATCGCCGACTTGTCATGAGCTCTGACGCTCAGGTGGGCACGGCCACGCGAAAACTGCCGACACTTACCCTCTCCTGCCGAGATAGGGGTAACCAGGGGGAGCATCTCGCCTTACCGTCTCCATTAGCCGCGCTGCGGCACGCCTGTCCTGTGGTACTCGAAGCGATGGTCGGTCCGCTTGCTCTGTTTTATTTGGTGTTGGTGATGGTTGGTTTCAGAGGTGCGCTGATCGCGGCCCTCATCTGGTCTTGCCTGGCCCTTGGACGAAGGGTTAAGCGGGGAGAGCGCGTCTCCACGCTTTTGTTGCTCGGAACAGGTCTTTTGATAGTTCGCACCGTGGTGTCGTTCGTCACAGGCAGCGCCTTCTTGTATTTCGCACAACCAACAGCGGGCATGGTCGTCATCTCTCTTGTTCTCGTGGGATCGGCGGTGCTTCGACGCCCGTTTACACAGCGGTTCGCGCGCGACTTCTGTCCGATTGACCCGGAACTTCTTTCCCGACCGTGTATCCAACGGTTCTTCATCCGGATTTCGCTCCTCTGGGCGACAGTCCTCATGGTCAATGCCGGAATTGTGTTTTGGCTCCTTCTGTCCTCTTCGCTCCGTGCATTCGTCCTGGAACGAACGGCGGTCACCTGGAGCCTTACTGCAACGGCGATCTTCCTCTCAATCACGCGTTTCGTGGCTGCGGTGCGCCGAGATGGAGTCACGGTCGAGTGGGGCCGAAGTCGCGAGCGTGAAGCGCTCACCGTCGGGTAAGTTCCTGCGTGAATAATGACGGACGCGCCCGAGGGAGTCCTGATGCGGCAGATGGAGAGCTTATTCGGCCTCAGGCTGGGGGTTCAGTTACTGCGCTTACGGCGAAGGTCGCGCAGAACGGTACCTCTGGTGCGGCATTACACGCCGACAAACTGAGCCATGACCCGCGCCCGGACGCCGATGAGTATTTGGCTGTTCTCTTCCGTCAGGGAGTATCCCGGCCTTGCCCGGTTGGTACGACGTCGACCCTGAAGATGTATCGCGACTGCAGCGCCAGGGCCGAGCGCCGCGGGGACAAATCCACTCTCAAAGCGGAGCGGGGCTGAGCCAAGATAGCGGAGTCCTCTGAAAAACAAATTCAAGGGAGGTAAGGATGTCGTTGTCGGTGGTGCTCCCTCACAATGGGAGCCATTCGGAACCGGTACCGCTCGGTGAGGACCTGGTCCGCGAACTAGAAGTGCGCCTGGACCAGGAACAAGCTAAGGGCCGCCTGCCGACTCTCGTGGTCGGGGTCGTCCGGGACGGCGCCCTCGTCTGGTGGGGTGCCCGCGGGTCCACCGGAATACCGGGAGGGGGCCTGGCCACGACGGGCACGCAGTACCGGATCGGCTCGATCACAAAGACGTTCGCAGCTGTCAGCGTGATGCGGCTACGAGATGAGGGAGCTCTCGACTTGAGCGAGACCATCGGCACCCACCTCCCCGAACTCGCTGAGCTCCCGGTCACGATCGGTCAGCTCCTCTCCCATACTTCCGGCCTGCGCGTCGAAACACCCGGGCCCTGGTGGGAACGTGCGCCCGGAATCCCATTCGTCGAGCTCGTACCGTCGCTCCGGCCGGAGGAGCTGCTGTGGCGCCCAGGTCGACGCTTCCACTACTCCAGCCTGGGCTACGCCATCCTCGGGGAGCTCATCGCCCGCCGCCGCTCGGTCCCGTTTGGCGAGGTGGTCCACGACGAACTGTTGGGACCTCTTGAGATGCGGCGCACGACCCTGCGCCCTGAGGCCCCGTTCGCCGAGGGTCTTGCCGTCCACCCCCACGTCGACCTCGTTATGAACGAGCCCGAGCACGACGCCTTGGCCATGGCGGCAGCCGGTCAGCTCTGGTCGACGATAGAGGACATGGGTCGCTGGTCCGACGTGCTCGCGGGGCAGCGTCCTGAGGTCCTCGGCGCGAGCTCGGCCGCCGAGATGGCCGAACCTATCGGACTGATGGACGTCCCGGGACAGCCGTGGGCGGGTGCGTACGGCCTCGGGCTGCAGATCTGGAACCAAGGCGGGGTACGCAGGTACGGCCACTCAGGCGGCATGCCCGGCTACTGGGCCATGTTGCTTGTGGACCAGGCAACCAAGGACGTTGTCGTCGCCCTTGCGAACTCGACATACAGAGGCTTCCGGCTTGCCTTTTTCGACGAACTGCTGTCCCTCGTGGGCTCCCAGTACCCACGTGCCAAGTCACCGTTCCAGCCAAGCCCCGCCGGCGCTCACGACCGGGCTGTGGAACTCCTCGGCACTTGGTACTGGGGACCAGTGGAGTACCGCCTAAACCTTCGGCCTGATAGTCGGCTCGAGCTGCGGGGTGTCCCCGAGGGTCGGGACTGCAATTTCCGGCCCGACGAAGACGGCTGCTACATCGGCGAATCCGGTTTTTTCGACGGCGAGCGTCTTAATCCCCACCGACGGAGAGACGGGTCACTGGCCCACCTGGACATTGCATCTTTGGTCTTCACGAGAGTGCCTTACGACGCTAAAGCAGATATCCCCGGCGGTATCGACAAAAAGGGTTGGCATGCAGAGTAGAGCGAGGGCAGCGGAGGCTCTAGCGTCACGGACGTTCGGTGCCGGCATCGAAGGACTCCGAGCGGACGCTCCGCTGGTCCTCTTCAACGCCGAGCATGACCTCCCGCGGCGCCTCTTCCAACATCATCAGTGACTCGTCAGCACCGGGGAGAGCCCGGATCAGCTCGTCCAGTTTCCGTTGGGTTGCAGCCTGCTCTCTGCCCTGAGTGTGCTGGATCGCGAAGACCATTACGAGGGTAACGCCTGACGCCGAGACCTCGAACACGGCTACCCAATGGCTCGGGAAACCGAGCACTGCAACCACAGCGACCAGACAGACCACGGCCGCAGTGATTGCCAACGCGACTGCGGGTAAGGAGCTATAGTGCTCGATCCGGTACAAGGCCCGGCTCGCAGCGGGAAGCTGCGCCGTCCTGTGCACGATACGGCGCCGCCGAGGGCCCGTCTTGTCTCCCGGTGGGTGTCGCTTCACTCGCGAAGAGTACCTGGTCCCGGCACCTGAGCTTGCCACGAAGCTGCAAACGACATCTTGCAGCTCCTCGAGTTCAAGTGGTCGTGAGCCAGTCGCCAGCTCGGCCGAAGCTATGGGGCGGGTCGTGCGGCTGAGAGCATCGAATTCGTTCGCTAGCGAATTCGGCACTAGGCGAGCGACCCCCGCCCCACGGGAGTTACCCCTGCAAGCCTGTCAGCGCAATGCCTTCCACGAAGAACCGTTGGGCGAAAATGAAAGCCAACAGGACCGGGAGGGCAAAGACAAAGGCGGCAGCCATAAGGTAATTGAAGGCCGTGAAGTGGAGGCTCTGGTACTGCTGCAACCCTAGGGAGAGAGTGAACAGCGAGCCTTTGTTGAGGAAGATGAGTTGGGGGACTACGGGAACCCCGAGCTCCGCGGCCAGCAACCCCGCCAAGTCGAAACCCGAAAACCAAGGAAGCGTGTCTGGATTGGAGATGGTCCCGCTGGGCAACAACACCGGCCCACTCGCACCGATCCCCTACGCCCTCCAGCCCGTACCCTTCGTGCAACAGACCGGTAACAACGGCGGCCGTCCTGGAGACGCGCTCGGCGGGCGCTCCCGCGCCCAGTTCGCTCGTCGGCACCTCGGAGGTAGCGATGAGCTTGCCGTCTGAAATTATGGCGAACCGGGTACCCGTCCCTCCCATGTCAATGCCCACCTGAGCCGATTTGGCACGCTTCATTGGCAGTGACCCCAGTGACGGAAACGAGACACCAGACAGTTAGTACGGGGATGCCAGCCTCTGCTCTGGGGCGGCACCACCCGTATGCCGGCGCCCAGAAGAAGCGCCCACCCCGGTGAACACGGCGCGACTAACGTCCTTCACGGATCTTGTGGGCTACTGAGGCTCGGAGGTGTGATGGACAAGGACTTGGTCGATCAGGTCGTTGATGTCGCTCAACGGGTGGTGGCCAGCGGAGCCATCTCCGCCAACGGACATGGAAATGTGAGCCTCCGGGTTCCAGGGGCAGAGGAGATGTACTTCACCGCGGGCCCATCGCTGCGAAACCACGCTGCCTCTGCCGTCGTGCGGGTCGGGCTGGACGGGGCCCTGCTGGAGGGTGACCTGCCGCCCATCCAGGGAGCTGTGGTCGCCATGCACACGGCGATGTATGACGACCACTCCGATGTCGGCTGCGTCCTGCATACGCATTCGCCCTACGCGACCGCCTACGCCGTTGCCCATCGTCCGATCGGGTGCTGGGTCGAAGCCTTGGCCATGTTCGGCTTACCGACCGGGGTGCCCGTAGCTGGCTACGGGCCGCGGGGATCCGACCAGGCGGTGGCCAACATCCGGGCGTCGATTACCCCGGGCGTTCCTGCGGTGCTGCTGGCGAACCATGGGGTCCTGGTGTTTCACCGCACCCCTGAGTTGGCCATCCAGGTCGGCGGGATCATCGAGGAAGCCGCTCAGGCAGGGCTCAACGCCGCCAGCCTCGGCGGCCCAGTCGAGATCCCCGAGGAACTCCGGGCCGCCGCTCTCCAGCGCGCCATGGTCTTTGAAAGAAAAGGAACGGCGCACGCCTGATCCCAGTCGCGTCATGAGAAGTCTGGCTCGACGCAGCCGGCAGTAGCCTGCTCGTCAGATCACCTTTCCTCGGGAGGGCTCCGTGCGGGTCATCGTCAGCTGCGTGCCACAGACCGGTCACATCTTGCCTCTCCTCCCGCTTGCCCAGGCCTTTGCGGGCCGTGGCGACGAGGTCATAATCGCCAGTGGACCCGATGCCGCGGAGACAGTCACCAGCCGTGGGCTCTCGTTCCGTGCCGTCGGTCCGGCGTTCGATTCCTGGTTCGCTGCGCTTCGCGCACGAACGCGGGGGGTACCCGGTGACGGGCTGGCTCCGTCGCGGGTGGCGGGCTATTTCGTCCCCCGCCTTTTTGGCGAGATCGGGATGGCGCTCATGGTCGATGACCTGCTCGAGCTCTGCATGGTGTCAGGGCCGGCTCTGCTCGTCTTCGACCCATATCTGTTTGCTGCCCCGCTTGTCGCCGCGGCCACAGGGGCCCACGCAGTCCTCCACTCCATAGGGCCGCTCATCGATCGAAGCGTCCTAGACCTCGTGGGCGACGCAGTATCTCCGATCTGGCGGGAGTTCGGCCTTGAGGTCCCACCGGCCGCAGGGGTTTACTCGGGGACCACGCTTGCGATCTGCCCGCCTTCGCTCGACCCCACCGCCGTCGGGCTCCGCGGGACGCAGACCTTGCGTCCGGCCCCCCTGCCGCTGGCCGAGCCTCCTGCGTTACCGGTTTCACTAGCCAACCCGGAATATCCGCTGGTCTACTTGACGCTGGGAACTTTCTCGAACAACGACCTGGACCTCTTCCGCCTTGTGCTCAAAGCCTTGGAGAACGAGCCTGTCAACGTGTTGGCCACGATCGGGCGGGACAACGATCCCTCGGCCCTGGCGCCCATGCCTTATAACGCCCGCGTGGAGCAGTACATCCCTCAGGCAGAGGTGCTCCCGTACTGTGCCGCGGTGGTTCACCACGCTGGAGCCGGAACGATGCTCGGCGTCCTCGCACACGGGCTTCCTTCGGTGGCACTCCCTCGGAGCGCCGACAACTTCATCAACGCGAACCTGCTTGCGGGGGCTGGCGCCGCTCACACCCTGATGCCCGGAGAAGTGACCGGCCCTGCCGTACGGGCCGCACTCCGCACCGTGCTCGGCACCGGCACCTATCGACAGCGGGCGCGAAAGCTCGCGGACGAGATCGCCGCGATGCCTTCGGCCGATGATGTCGCCGCGGAGCTGCGGTCCTAACCAGTCGTCGGCTTTACGAACGCGTGCCGTCCGGGCCTCAAGTGCCATGCGTACGAGTCAGTACCTCCATGTTGTGGCCCGATGGGTCTTCGAAGTAGAAGCCGCGCCCATTGTCGTTGATGGTGTTCTCCTCCTGGTGCCCCGGATCTCTACACTCATGAAGGGACCGACCGGGGTCGGGGTGGCGAGGCCGAGGATCTCGGCTAGGAAAGTGGCCGAGGCCTTCTTGTCTCGGACAGCGACGATCGTGTGGTTCAGCTGAACTGCCATATCGTCCTCCTGCTGGGTACGTTCGTAACATAGGTCCGGTGGTTGGGTGACTAACCAGCCGACTGGCCGGCCAAGGCGAGGCCGCGTCAGGTCATAACCGCGCCGCCACTGACATCAAGGACCAGGCCAGTAAGCCACGCGGAATTGTCGGACGCCAGGAAAGCGGCCGCCGTGGCGACGTCCTCGGGGGTGCCCAGGCGCCTGAGCGGGTGGGACTCGGCCATCGCTGCCTGTTGGCCATCGGGGATGCGCTCCCGGTTGCGTGCCGTCAGGATCGTCTCCGGCGCGATGCAGTTCGCCCTGATCCCGCTGGGGCCCACCTGGGCGGCGACGTCTTGGGTCATGAGGGCAATGGCAGCTTTGGCCGCCCCGTAAGGAATAGGGGCGCGAGCGTCGGCGTGGCGGCCCGCCGACGAGGCGACGGTGATGATGCTGCCGCGACCGCGCTCTTTCATACGAGGCAAAAAGCTTTTCAGTGTCAGGAACGTGGCCAGCAGGTTCCCGTCGACCGTGGCGCGCCATCCTTCAATTGGGATCTCTTCGAGCGGGGCAGGAGGGGTGAAGCTCCCCCCGGCGTTGGCCACGAGGATTTCAACGGGCCCGAAGGTTTCCTCGACCTGGTGGCGCATAGCTTCGATCTGCCCAAAGTTCGTGACGTCGCCCGTCACGGACATGGCCTCGCCGCCATCGTCTCTTATAGCGGCGACGACGTTGGCTAGAGCACTCTCATTCCGGCCATGCACGACCACAGCGGCGCCTTGGCGTGCGAACTCCTTCACGATGGCCTCACCGATGCCCCTCGAGCTGCCGGGTGACCATGGCCACCCGGCCTTCCAACATTCTCATATCGCTATTAGTCATCCTTAGTCGGCCCTCCTTATGTACTTGGTGCTACAATACCTTTATAGTCACCCTAAACTTGATCTGTCAAGAGGTTCTGTGGTAGCTTTAGGACATTGAGACCGAGCTTGGCCTGAGGGAGCGCAAGAAGCACCGGACCCGGCAGCTAATCGCCGACACGGCGCGGGCGCTGTTCGTCGAGCGCGGCTTCGACGCCGTCCCCATATCCGAGGTGGCCAGGGCCGCCGAAGTGGCGGAAGCCACAGTCTTCAACTACTTCCCGACCAAGGAGGACCTCGTCTTCCAGGGTATGGAGGCCTTCGAAGCGGAAATGTTGCACGCTGTGCGGGACAGGCCCCTAGGCGAGCCGGTCCTCGCCGCCTTCGGCCGCTTCGCGCTACAACCCCGGGGCCTCCTAGCTGCCCAGGACCAAGACAGCGCCGGTTACCTCGCCGGCGTAGCGCGCATGATCGCCACCAGCCCCGCCCTCCAGGCTCGCCAGAGAGAGATTTTCGCTCGCTACACCGCGTCGCTCGCCGCCCTCCTTGCCGAGGACACCGGTACGGCTCCCGACGACGTTCGGGCCTGGGTCGTAGCCCACGCCCTTATCGGTATGCACCAGGCCCTCATCGGCTTCGTTCACCGGCGACTGATCGAGGGACCTACAGACCATTCCCACCTGGCCAGGGAGGTCCGCTCACAAGGCCAGCGGGCGCTGAAGGTCCTCGGGGAAGGGCTGGCCGGCTACGGCGTCAAGACTGGCAAGGTAGTTACCAAACGGGTGTCGACGCCGGGGCCGGGCGTGAGATCATCACCCACCTGAAGGGCGCAACTCGGGCAATCCGGCCCGGACAGAATTAGATCATCGTCTAGGCTCAGGCACCCACGTTCCCGATGATCTGGTATGCGTGGCGGCGGAAGAGTAGGCTTTTTCTAAAGGGAATCGACACATATCGACGGCTATTTATCGCGGGCTCCGACCTCGCGCATACCTCATACGAGCGCAGGTTGTCCAAGAAGCGTCGGGAGATTCTACACTCGGCCGTCTAAACGAGAGCCCCGTCAGCGAGATGCTCGGTATCGCCGAATAGGGCGCGGAGTACCCAGAGGCGCTTCGGAGTGCGGAAATCGCACAGTAAACCCGGATCTGGCTCAGCGCGAACAGGCCGCGTCGCCGAGCCCGTTGGCACCCGAGTTCGCTGGCTGCACATTGGGACGAGCCTCACTAACCCGGACGAAGGCTCAAGTCATGGTGGATGACCGAGACCCGGGCTGGGGTCTTCACGTCAATGCGTGCCGCGGTTCCCTCGTTTGAAGTGCTGCGCTGACCCAGTTCGAGACGTTGTCAATTGCCCAGGGCCATCCGTACAAGGGCAGGTAACAACGAGTCAACAGCCTCCGTTGCCTCCACGTAAACCCGGGTCGCGTACGATACTGGTGTGAATAGTTACCGGCATGCAGGCCGTGCCGAGCGCACCTAACGCTGGACCAGCGCGAGACAAAGGGACCACCACGCCAGGCGTGTACGGCTCCCGGCACTCTCGTCGGCTCGATTGGACGGGTATGGCCGTCGTGGGGCTTGCGGCCCTCAGCTTCTTGGGAGCGGCGTGCTCGAGCGCTCTGAAGTCGCCTGGAGTGGCCGGTTTGGGCAAGACGCCGTCAACGACGGCCGCGTCGGCAGCCGGGCAGCCGACCCTCAACCGGAGCAGTTCCATGGCCAAACTGCTCGCCTACACCCACTGCATGCGCGCCCACGGCATCGAGGATTTCCCCGACCCCATACCCGGGCCAAACGGGCACGGCGGCGGGTTCAGGACCACTGCGGGACCCGGCAGCGACCTCGAACCCAACAACGCGAGGTACGAAGCTGCGAACCAGGCCTGCCAAGCCCTCCTGCCCTACGGGGGATCCCTGCCAACGCCCACTGCCAAGCAACTGGCCGAGGAAGTGAAGGTCGCCGTGTGCATCCGCCAACATGGCTTCCCGGCTTTCCCTGACCCTAATAGCCAGGGCACGTTCGTGGTCCACAACTTCCCCCTCAGTGCGCCGCAGTTCCAGTCAGCCCAGAACACCTGCCTTTCGGGCATCAACTTCACCGTCCCGATGGGCATCGAGGACACCAACTCAGGGCCAAATGCGCAGGCTTCACATTGAATGCTCACCCGGCGCTCTGGACGTGGTCCGGTCCGACCGACTGGCCCCTGATCTCGCGGGCCGTCCGCTACCGTGCCGAGCACGGGCTGAGCCAGAGCGCGCGCACTTATTGTTTGTTATGGCACTGTCGGGATTTCGCTTGGCACAAGCGGGAAGTGTCGCGTAATGACGGTTAGGGCGCAAGCAACCAGGTGCGACGCACGCCCGAACGCGCGCCGATGTGATGTCGGAGCTCACGGCAATATGTGCGGCTGGCCGAAAACTCGTTTGCATAGGCGAGGGGACCGTGATCACAAAATGGGCGCAGTGTCGTCCTGGCTGGTGGGGAGCGTTAGTTCGTTTCAAGGTGGGGACCGCGGCGTGCCTCCCTGCTCCAGTGCGCGGTTCGGGTTGGGCTCGCTGCCCAGTGGTGGTCCCGTCAGCGTCCCGCCCGCAGCGGTTCGTGTTAGGGCGCTGTTACCGCGGCAGGCGTAGAACGGTGGCATGAGCCACGGGACCTTCGAGGGGGTAGGGCCGAGGCAACGGGCATTCCCCGCGTGGCATGTACTCATGGGACGTGACAGCCGGCGACCCCGGCCCAGGCCGTCCGGATACGTTGCTACGCGCGCACGTAGCAATGAGGGCGGCGCCGATAATGGTGGAGCTCGAGCCCGGCCTCTACGGAGCGGCATCGCAAGCGCCGCGCTGATCGCCGTCGCCTTCCTGCTGACCGCGTGCGGCGGCGGAAGCTCCCCGGCGTCGGTAGCCCACATCGGCAAGAGCGCCCCGACCACGGCCGTCCCCCCGGCGGCAGGGTCAGGTGGGTTGCCGGACCTCCAGCAGATCTACCAGAGCACCCTCGCCTACGCCGGCTGTATGCGCAGCCACGGCGACCCGAGCTTCCCCGACCCCGAGCTGGTGGACAACGCGAAGGAGCATGGCCTCACCATGGGCCAGGGTGTCGACCAGAGCTCTCCGCGGTACCTGTCTGCCAACAAGACCTGCAAGCACTTGCTCCCCAACAACGGCGGCGGCCCTACACAGGCACAGATGCAGCAAGCGATGGCCCAAGCCCTGAAGTTCAGCAAGTGCATGCGCTCGCACCGCGTCCCCAGCTTTCCTGACCCGCAGGAAAACGGCCAGGCCATCCACATTGGTGGGGGGCTGGGCCTCGACCCGAGCTCACCGCAGTTCCAAGCGGCTCAAAATGACTGCCGGTCCCTGCTTCCGGGGGGTGCACCATAGCTTCCATTACCCGGCGGCCCGTGGGCTCGATTAGCAGGCAAGTCCGCTGACGTGATCGTTGAGACCACGGTTCCGGTCACCGAGGTGGCCCATATTGGCACCCTTGCCAAGGTCCCGGGAGCAGAGAAGTGTGGAACTGATCTTCGGTAGCGGAAGTTAGAGGCGAGTTGACTTTGTGTGTCCCTCACCTTGCACTCACCAATGGCCGCGGTGCACAACTTGGTCGAAGGGCCGCCGGTCTAAGTGGCGCAGCGGTGCCAGCGGCCGGTCTGCCGGGTAACCAAGGGCGAGGAGATAGGCGCAATAGTGGTCACCGGGCACGCCGAGGATGGACCGGGCCCTGTCTTGGTCCTCGATCGATGCGTGGCCACTGCCGATGCCCAGATCGGCAGCGGCAATAGCCATGGACATGACAGCCTGGCCAATGTCGAACTGGTCAACTTCACCGGCCTCGTTGTCCGCTGGCGCGGGGGCCACGATCGCCACCGTGGCCGCCGAGGTGGCGACGTGGCCGGCCCATCGCCATACCTGCGACAACGCCTCCAGCTGGGCTCGTTCGGTGCAGACCACGAAGTCACGGTGCTGGTGGTTCATGGCCGATGGCGCCGCCCAACCGGCCTGCAGCACTCGCTCCAGGTCGGCTTGCGGAATGGGGCGGTCGGCGTAAGCCCGCACGTTGCGACGAGCCATGATGGCATCCCAGGTTTCCATGGCCCGAACGCTAGCGCTGTGGGACGCCTCGGTCGCCAGCGCGGTCGAACATATGGGGCGGGTCGTGCGGCTGAGGGGCGGATTCGTTCGCCAGCGAATTCGCCACCAGACGGGCGACCCGCCACATGTGCCGGCTAGAAAACGCCGGGTTACTTAGATACCTTGGCCGACGGCTCGTCGATCTCTTCAAGCCAGACGGGTGCGTGGCGCTTGGCCCAAGCTCGGCTGATCCTGCCGGTGAAAATGGAGCGCAAGGCAGGAGGATGGGTGAGCGCCATGAAGATATGGCCGACAACCACAACGAAAAAGCCTAAGGCCACGATGTCGTGGATGAAAGTAGCGCCTGTACGCCAAGAAAGTGCGAAGTAGTAGGGCCAGTGCATTACCGAGCCAGTCAAGAGCATGACGATCATCGTGCCGCCGACAATTGCGGCGTTGAGCTTCTGGCCGGCGTTGAACTTCCCTATGGCCAGCTTGTCGGTGGGCTCCCAGTGAACACTTCGCCTCATCCATTCCTTGTCGTCCGAACTCCAGCGGTTTAGCCGCTTCAGGTCGGCCCGCAGGCCCTTGCCCCAGGAGCCGGCGAGGCTGATGATGAGAGGCAGAGGCAGTGCCAGGCCCGCATCGACGTGGATGCGTACCACCAACACCCTCCGGCCGACAAAGCCGACCAGCGCCGGGATGTAAAGCGCGGCGCCCGTGAAGATCAGGATGAGAAAGGCGATCGCCGTCAACCAGTGGGCGACACGTTCTACCCAGTCGAAGCGGAGCAGCTCTCTGCTGCTACGCGCCTTGCTAGGAGACCGGCGAGTCGTCGCGGCCATTGCTGCGCCCGATCCATGCGTTCAGGTCGTACCCGTACTGCTCCCAGTAGCCACTGCCTTCCACGGAGACGACGGAGATCTTGCTGAGCCACTTTATGGACTTGTACCCGTACATCTCAGGAATGTAAAGACGGACCGGGCCACCGTGCGGGCGCGTGACGGGCGCGCCCAGCATCTGGTACGCAATTATTACGTCAGGCAACCTCGCCTGGTCCATGGTGAGGCTCTCCGTATAAACGCCGTCAAACGATTCGAAAAAGACCGCCTTGCCCTCCGGGGCCACCCCTGCCTGGTCCAACAAGTAACCGAGCTTTACGCCGGTCCAGTGCACACCAGGTACCCGCCAACCGGTTACGCATTGGAAGTCTCTCACGAGCTTCGTTTGGGGCATCGCTTCGAGATCGGACACCGTGAGGCTTAGAGGCTTGTCGACCAACCCGTCGAGGACAAGGTGGTAATCAGATGGGACCTCGGGGAAACCGCTGGTCACCGTGTAAAGCTGAAAATAATCTGAACCCGGGATCAGGTCAGCAATCCCGGAGCCGGCTCCCGAACTGAGCGGCTGCAGCACATCCGCAACCCACCCGTCTACCGGCGCCCCGAACACCACCCCTAGCGCACCGATGCCGGCCATGCCGAGAACGACACGCCGGCCGATTGGCTTTCCTTTTGGAGTACCACCTTCGGGTTCCGGCACTGACTTCATGTTCGCGCCAACCGGGCACTACCGTTGCGCGCCCTCGGCGACCGAACCCGCGAGGGCCTCACTTGATCCGCAGCTCCTCACGGAAGATCCGGCCCGGGCCGAGCTCCACGATCTGGCGCGCGACCGACTTGAAGGCTTCGGCCGCTTCGGAGGAAGGCTCGGCCACCACGATCGGCTGGCCGGAGTCTCCGCCCTCGCGTATTGCCGCGACCAGGGGGACTTGGCCAAGAAGCGGCACACCAAGCTCCTCGGCGAGCTGGGCGCCGCCACCGCTTCCGAATATCTCGTACCTCGAGCCGTCGGGGCCGCTGAACCAGCTCATGTTCTCGATCACACCGCGAAGCGGCAGGTTTAGCTTGCGTGCCATGTAGGCGCTCCGCTGCGCCACACGCTTCGCAGCAACCTGGGGAGTCGTGACGACATAGACCTCCGAAGCTGGCAGGTACTGGGACATGGACAGGGCCACATCGCCGGTACCGGGGGGCATGTCCACCAGCAGGAAATCGGGGCTGCCCCAGTCCACGTCGCCAAGGAACTGCTCGAGAGCTTTGTGGAGCATCGGGCCGCGCCAGATGACGGGCTGGTCTTCATTTGCGAAAAAGCCCATTGACATGACCCGCACACCGAACGCGGTTGGCGGTTGCACCTTTCCGTCGCTCATGGTCAGGCCGCCGCTCATTGCCGGCGTTCCTGCGAGCCCCAGCATCGCAGGGACCGAAAACCCGTAGACGTCAGCGTCGAGGATCGCGACGGAGTGACCCGCGCCTGCCAGGGCTACCGCGACATTGACGGTGACAGACGACTTGCCAACACCACCCTTGCCCGAGCTCACGCCGATCACCCGGGTCGACCCCGCTCCTGAGGAAAACGGGCCCAAAGCCACTGGCCCATGCTACTGGGGCCCGAGGGATGCCAACCGCAGGTACGATGTCTCACAATGGTGCAGCTTGCAGAGGAGGCTGTGGCCGTAGAGGCCCAGGTAAGTCCTGCTGACGCCAGGGGCGCCAAGAAGCCGCTCAGCGGGAGCGAGTTCTCGGCGGTAGTCGCCGCGGTGACCTCCGCGTTCGGGGACCCGACCCGGCGACAGGTCTACCTGCACGTGCGCGACTCAGCCGCGGGAGTGACCGCGTCGCAGGTGGCGATGCGTTTTTCGCTCCACCCCAACGTCGCGCGCCACCACCTGGACAAACTAGCCGCAGGCGGGTACCTCGAGGTCTTCAGTGCCCGGGCTGCGCACGTTGGAGCCGGGGCCGCGGGCGCCGGGCGACCGTCAAAGCTCTACCGGGCAAGTGGGCCGACCCCGGTCCTCGAAACCTCCAGCCGGGGAGAGGAGCTCCTCATAGCACTGCTTGGAGGCGCGCTTGCACTCCTGCCACAGCAAGCAGCTGAGGAAATGGCAGAACAAGTGGGGTTCGCGTACGGGTGCAAATTGGCCGGGTCAATGGCTGGCGGCGACGGCCAGCGTTCCTTGCGGTCAGCGCTACGTGCCGTCGCTGACGCCCTGACAGCCCACGGCTTTTCGGCCCATGCCGAAGAGCGGGGCCGCTCCCTCGCCCTCGTAAAAGATGCCTGTCCCTTTTTTGATGCTGCCCTCCAGCACCCGGTCATTTGTGCCGTTGACAGGGGAATGGTGAGAGGAATGTTGGGCGCTTTGTACGGTGGGACAACGGGTCTGGCGGAGTCGTCGTCCCGGGCAATGGGTGACCAGAGCTGCACCACGTGCCTGGCTCTCGGTGTCTGAACGCCCGATATTGCAGCGATTTTGTGACAAGATCAGCAAATGCCGGACGGGGAAAACATGACCTCAACTGAGATGACGAAACCGCTCGAGGCAGGAGTTCGCGTGAGCCTGGAACTACCTGAGGCCGGGACCTGCGTCGCTGTTGTCGCTTCCACGGGTGAAACGAGCCTGGTGCTCGATCTCCTCGACGATATCCTCGAAGGGGAGCTCGAGCCCGGCTCGACGTTCGACCTGTTCATGCCGCGCTCCGAAGGCATCTACCACTGGCTGTGCTCGCTCTCCGCGGCGCCCGAGGGCCAAAGAGCCGAGGTCGAGCTGCTGAACTCCGCGATGTTCGTGCAACGACGTCTCGAGCGCAGGATAGAGGCAGAGGTGCATGCCCAAGTCAGGCGGATCCATTCAGCGCGGCGCGGACGGCCCTACGAAATGATCGTCGCCGACCTCTCCCACGGCGGCCTGAAACTCGACGGTCCCCACCAACTCAGCACCGGTGACACCCTCGAGGTCGCGATGGACCTGGACGCCCCCGTCCAGGTCGTTGGCAGGGCCGTCATGGCCTACCCGACCCCCACTGGCTCCTGGGTGGCACATGTGAGTTTCCTCGAAGGCCAACGCGAAGTGATCGAGGTCGTTGACGCGTACGTCGCTCGCCAGTTGCGCGAGCACTCCTCCTGAGATCCCAAGCCTGAGATCCGCAAGCGCCGCATAAGGCGCTAAGCCGGCAACCGACGAAGCCTTTTCAAGGCGCGAGCCAAGGCGCGCCGATAGAGATGTCGAGGCCGGTTTGCGGGCAGCAGCCCACAGGCCAAGCAGCGGCCAAGGTAAACCGATCGCCAAATCGGGCCAGCAGCTGAGCACACCGAGGAGAAAATGACAGCCGTAGCCGCTATCGCAGGGCCGCTGGAAGCAGGGACGCGCGTCGGAATAGAGCTACCGCGGGCCGGTGCCCGCGCTGCGCAGGTAGCCTCATGCGACGGCAAGACGTTGATGCTCGAGTTGCTAGAAGAACTGCCGAACGGAAGCCTGGAAGAAGGGTCCGTAATCGACCTGACCATGTCCCTGTCGTGGGGCATGTACAAATGGCTCTGCCTCGTTTGTTCCCAGCCAAGCGAACGCAAGGCCGAGATCCAGCTGCTCGATGCCCCGATGTTCATCCAGCGCCGGCTGGACCCGAGAGTGGGTGTCGGCGTACAAGCCGACATCCGCACGGTCCGCTCGGCGGTGCTGGGGCAACCTCATGAAGCCATAGTCGCCGACCTCTCGCACGGTGGGCTGAAGCTCGAAGCCGCCAAACAACTAAGGGCGGGAGACGTCATCGAGGTGACGATGGACCTTTCGGCCACCCTCATTACCTTTTCGGGGAAGATCTCTCTCATGGGCCGTGTCGTCATGGCTTACCCGTCCGACCGCAGCGAGGAAGCCGGGAGTACTGATGCCCACGTCTGCTTCCTGGATGGCCAGCACAAAGCCGTTGAGGCAGTCGACCGTTTCGTTGCCCAGCAGCTCAAATGTCGATGGAACGGCTGAGCGAAAACTGGGACGCCTGAAGAAAAGCTGAGCCGCCTGAAAATCTGGCGGCAAGTCGCCAGTTTCACCAGCGCTGATGGGTCATGCCGCTGCTACCTACGAGGCCAGGGTGGCGTTCCGGTTTTTCAAAGATTGAGCGAACGGCGACCCTTCCTGGCCCGGTGAGCCTCATCCAGATCGTCCGGTACTCAAAACTGCCCCATCTGAGGCCGCCGGACGCGGGGTACTCAGCGTGGAGGCTGAAATTGACTGAGGTGTCTGAGTAAACCCAGGAGCCGGGCTGGATAAGAATGGACTGACCTGGCGCGAGGTCCCGGACGAACAGGTTGCCCGGGCAGTGGAGCAAGAGCAGGCCATGGCTTTGCCCGCAGTTGAAATGGTCGATGTAGGGGCCGATCGGGTACTCGTATTCGGTGTCGTTACCTTTTTGCACCCGCAGCCAAACAGGCGAGTTCAGCCACGTGAAATCGATGTTGTCAGTCGCGGCCAGGAAAGAGTGCTCGCGCACGAGGAAACCGCGCCCGGCCGGTATGGGTAGTGCGACCACCTCACCGGGATGGTCCTCGGAAAGCGCGACGTGCCCTGGCCCGCTCGCTCTCATGAGCACCAGCGGCATCCCGGCGAAGGAGCGGTTGAAAAAAGACCCTTTGGACCAGGGTTCGAGGTGCGTCCCCGGCCCAACCCACAAAAGCGTGTGGTGCGAGAACACCACGCCGTCATCGGGCGCGAGTGCGAAATCCGAGCTCGGGACTAGCGTCCCTTCGACCTGGCAGTAGGACTGGCCGAACTGGATCTTGGCCATGTCCCGGACCGCAGGCTGCTCGACCCAGCCCGAGTCGGACACCGTCGCCTTGACATCTACGGGAGCCCCGCAGTTCGGGCAATAGGTGCCGGTGGCGTCGGAGGGCAGGCGACAGTAGCGGCATGTATAGCCAGTGTGCGCTGGCCCGGTGGCGACGGTTGTCATTTCGAGGTCACTCGCTCGCGTGGTGGTGGTACATCGACTGGATCCCCACTCGGCCCGGACCGGTCATCTCTGCCACGTACATCCCATGGCGGATGAGGCCCGTGCGGACGTTGAGCTGGACGGCCTGCATGGTAACGCTCGAGTCCTTGTAGAGGAACCCTCCTGGTTCGACGAGGATCTTCTCGCCTGCACCAAGCGTCCGCTCGAACACGTTCCCGTAGCCGTGCAAAAGCACGATCCCGGGCTCACCTGAGGTAACGAAGCGGTCCAGGTACATCCCGCTTCCGCCATGGAGGATGTTGGCGAGGCCTTTTATGCGTTCGAAGCTGTAGCGCACGGAGTGGGATGCTGCGAGGAACGCATGCTCGCGCGCGTCGATCTCCATGCTCGGGTGCAACAGCAGGGTGACGATCTCGCCGGCGGCGTCGCGCGAAAAGGCGATCCGTCCCGGCCCACCCGCCTGGGTGACCACGTAGGGCATCCCGGCGAGGGATCGCTTCAGGCCCCCGCCCAGGGGATAGACACCCACCGGTACGCTCTCGTCCTTCCACAACATCGTGTGGTGCTCGAAGATGACCCCGTCACCGGGGCTCAGGTTTATCTCGGCCACGGGGACGAGCTCACCTTCGACCTGGCACGTGCTGTTGGAAAATTGGAACTTCGCCATGTCCCGCAGGCGCGGCGCCTCTCTCCAGCCCGAGTCCGAAACCAGGTTGGCCTTGTCAAGGGGGGCCCCGCAGTGCTCGCAGGACCGCGCATCAGCAGGGTTTTGGGCATGGCACCACTGGCACTCGAGCCGGTCCATGTAGTTCCTCCTTAGCTTGGGCAACTACTCCGCACCTGGATCATTGCAGCACCGGCGAGCCCGCGCCAGAATCTGTCCTATCGGGTCGCTCGAAGCCATCGACCTCTTCGCCGGGGCCGGAGGTTTGTCCCTTGGTCTCGAGGCCGCTGGGTTCGTCTCAGCGGCCGCAGTCGAGTCGGTGCCCGACGCCTGCGCGACCTACAGGTCGGCGCACCCCGAGGCCAAGGTCTTCGAGGCGGACATCTCGACGGTCGACTTCAAGGCGATGCGCGGCTGCTTTGCCCTGGTGGCAGGTGGGCCGCCGTGCCAGCCATTTTCCATCGGCGGGAAACGGTTGGCAGCCGACGATCCTCGCAACGGGATCCCCCAGTTCTTACGTGCCCTGGGAGAGCTGCGGCCTAAGGCGTTCATCATGGAGAACGTGGCAGGTATGGCAGGGGGTGCCCGGCAGTCGTACCTGCTCGCCGTCATGGGCCAGATGGAACAGCTGGGGTACTCGACAACTTGGCGGGTGCTCGAAGCGGCGGACTACGGGGTGCCCCAGAAGCGTCGGCGCCTGTTCGTCGTGGGCACGACTACCGGTAGACGCCTCAGCTTCCCGCCACCCAGCTACGGCTCGGTCGTTCGCCGGCCTTACCGTTCGTCCGGCTCGGTCATCGGCCACGAGGCTCCCCCGGGAACGCCTAATGCCGCCATCGTCACCTATGCCCTACACCCGTCGCTGCGGCCCAGCGCCTACCACGGGCACCTCTACAACGGGGGCGGCCGGCCGATCGAGCTAACGAGACCAGCGCCGACGATGCTCGCAAGCATGGGGGGCAACAAGACCCCGTGGGTGGACACGCTCGCCATCGTCCCGGGGTACCATGCCCACCTGCTAGCCGGCGGCTCTCCACGGCAAGGTCTGGTCCCGGGGGCGCGGCGCATCACCGTCGAAGAGGCGGCGCTGCTGCAAGGCTTCCCGGCCTGCACCGCCTTCGCGGGGCGCCGCTCCAGCCAGTACCGCCAGGTGGGCAACGCCGTGCCGCCCGTCCTCGCCGAACAGGTCGGGCTAGCGCTTCGCCGGCAGTTTTTTAGCTGAACTGGCGCTCTTATTCGTTGAGCCGGTCGCGCCATGTGAGCCGGTGGCTTGCGCCTGCTCCAGAGCCTCCCTGGCCACTTTGATCATCGCGGGGTCAGGTCCATGGGCCAGGTACCAACTGAGTTCCCTGGCGGCCGGCACGATTTGGCCTTGGTCGTCCAGCAGCACGAGTGCCCTGTAAAGGTGCGGAAGGTCGTAGCCAGGGTCAGCGCTCTCGGCCTCTTCCAGCAGGCTCATCGCCTTGGGGACAACACCTGCCTGGGCATAGATCCAGCCCTCTGCCGTGAGAGCAACCGGCTGCTCGGGGTCGCCGGAAAGGACGTCGTCGTAGAGCGCCAACGCCTCTGTGGGGTCGCTTGCAGTGATGGCGGACGCCTCTTGGAGCTCGGCGTTCACGCCGCTCAGCCCACCGGTAATCGTCGCGCCGGGAAGCCGCGCGCTCGACGAACGGTCCACCAGCCACAGGGCCCCTGCAAGAAGGACTAGAGCGGCACCGGCCACAAGGGTCACGCGCTGGCGGAGACGGTGCGCCGGCCTCGCTCCGCCCTCGCTGCGTATTGCCGCCGGCTGGGCGACTGCCCCTCCCTCCTCGGGCACTGAGCCAAGCAGGGTGGCACGCCGCCAGCGAGCAAAACCAAGGCCCAGGCCGGTTATCGCCAGTGCACCCGCCACCACGGGCAGGGCCCACACGAGGACGGTCACGCCGGAAGCGGGCGGCCTTTCCAGGATCGAAAGCCCATAGTCGTGCACCAGGAAAGAACGGATCGTTGCCTGACTGTCACCCTGCTGTAGCCAATGCTGCACCAATTGGCGGATCTCGACCGCTTCGGGCGCCTGGGACGCCGCAACGGACTCGCCTGCGCATACCGGGCAGCGGTACTCGCCCGCCACCTGCAGGGTGCGCTGATAGAGCGAGGGCGGCTTGGCGTGACCGGCCCCGATGGCACCCGACCCGATAGCGAGGCTGAGCCCGATGCAGACTGCCAGGGCTGCCCACAGCGCCGGGAGCCATTTCTTCCTCTCCGCTGCAGCCAAAATCAGCACGCCTAAGCCGGGCCGAGGCCCTTGGCGGCTCCCTGCTGTATGTAGCTGTCCAGCTCAGCCGCCGTAACTCCACCCGGCATATAGGCGTACACGATGCCGTCCGGGGCGACCAGGAAAGACGACGGGAGGGCCGTGACGCCGTAAGGCACCGAGGCGGCCGGGTCGTTAACGGCCGGCCACCGCGCGCTGCGGGCTGCCAGGTAGGTCTTCAACTGGCCTACGTCGGTCGGGTCGTACACGACGGTAAACACGGTGGCGTCTCCCGCCCTGGCATGCTGTTTGGTGAACTTCAGGAGCTGGGGCATCTCTTCCTGGCAGGGCTCGCACCACGTCGCCATGAAGTTGACCAGCACCCACTCGTGGCGGAACTGCCTGAGCGAGTAATGGCCCCCTGCCAGCCCGTCCCCCGATATGGCGGGTGCTGTGTTGCCCAGTAAGGGGCTGTTGGCGACGACCTGAGAGGCGGGTTGGGAACTTGCGAACACCGCTATGAGGACCGCCAGGACAGCCCCCGCCGCCAAGGACGCCCAGAGCACAGGCCTACGTCGCGGGCCCTGCCGGACCGGCGGGCGAGCCTCTGTGGGCACCGGCGTCTCGTCGATGTCAACCGGGCTCATACAGTCTCAACCGGGCTCATACAGAAGCTCCGACTCCTGTCTTCCCGGGCTCTGGCAGGTCGATCGTGCCCTGCTCAGCGCTGTCAACACTCCCGTAGCTGACATGGGCGTCTTCGGCACGGCCCCGCGAGCGGTCTTCGGCGGGCCCAGCGCGGGGACGGCCCGAGGGCCAAAGCGACAGAAGTGCTCCGAGGACGACCACAAGACCACCGACCCAGAGCCACATGACAAGGGGCGTGACGTAGACGGCGACCCCAGCATCGGGATCGGCTGCCGTGGGCACGCTCGTAAGCGCGAGATAGATGTCCTGGGCCGGCGTGGAGTGCACGGCCGGGCTGACCACGGCCTGGTCGGAAAGGGCAAACTGCTCTATGGCCGGATAGTAAGCGTGCCCGTCAACGTCGACCGTCGCTATGAGCGAGCTGCGCCCGCCTGAATTGACCGTCCTCGTCCCCCGGAACACAAGAGTGTGGCCCTCGAAATGGGCCGGCACACCTTCGGTCATGTTCAGCAACGTCTGGTGCTGGTAGGCATGGCTAGCGGCGAAACCAACGGCGACAAGGACGACGCCCAAATGGACGATCATGCCGCCCCCGGACCGACCGGCGATCGACCGTGGGCCCGCACGGCGTACCAGCAGCACGAGCTGGCGCAACGCCGATCCCCCGGCGAACGCAGCGAGGCTGAACACCACGAGCGGCCAGAAACCGCGAAGACCTGCCAGCACGCATGCCACGAGCACGCCGGCCGCGCCCACCGCAGGCCACAAGAGGCGTTGACGGAGCAGCTCACCGGAAGCGCGTCGCCAGGGCAAAACCGGTGCGACGGCCATAAGGAACAGCAGGCACAGCACTATAGGCATCGTCATCGTGTCGAAGAACGGGCCGCCAACGGTTATGGAGGAGCCGTTCAGCGCTTGGACCAAAAGGGGGAAAACGGTGCCGAGCAAGACCACGAACGCGAATGCGCCAAATAGGAGGTTATTGGCGAGGAAAGCACCCTCGCGCGATACAGGCGACTCGATTGCACCCTGCGTGCGGAGCTGGTCGCCACGCCAGACCAGCAAGCCGATGCAGATGGCGACGACCAAGCCGAAAAATACGAGCAGGGCGGGGCCCACGCCACCGTCATCGGTAAAAGAGTGCACCGATTCGAGCACACCCGAGCGGGTGAAGAAAGTCCCGAGGATAGTCAGGCTGAATGTTGAAAGGACCAGTGAGATGTTCCAGACGCGCAACATCGCACGGCGCTGCTGGACCATTGCGGAGTGCAAAAACGCTGTCGCTGTCAACCAAGGAAGCAAAGCGGAGTTCTCGACGGGGTCCCACGCCCAGTATCCGCTCCAGCCAAGGACCTGATAGCTCCACCAGGCACCGAGCACGACACCAGCCGTAAGGCATGTCCAGGCAAAAATGGACCAACGGCGGGTCTCGAAGAGCCAACCTTGGCCAACTTGGCCGGTGACGAGGCTGGCAACGGCAAAGCAGAAAGGCACTGTGAAGCCGACAAGCCCGAGGTACAAAAGCGGGGGATGAAATGCTACGAGGACCCTGTCCTGCAACAGGGGATTAGGTCCGGGCCCTTGGGTGGGCACCGCCCCATGGACACGGGTGAACGGGTCGGACAAAGTCAGCATCAACCCGAAGAAAAATGCAGCGATTACGTATCCGGTAACCCTCGCCCAAACAACGACCGGTTCGTAGGCCCGCTTGCGGAAGCGGATCCACATTGCCATCAGGTAGCCCGAGAGCACGAGCGCCCACAACAGGATCGAGCCCGCCAGGTCTGACCACATTGCGGTTATGCGGTAAATCAGAGGGGTGAAGGTGCTGTCGTTGTTGTCCACGTACGCGAGGGTGAAATCGTGTGTGATGAGCGCTCTTTGCATCGCCACGGTGGCGAGCACTGCACCGAGTGCAACGAGCCAGATGTAGCTCTGCCCGGCGCGCAACAGCGAGCGGCGCCCGCTGGAAAGGCCAACTATCAAGGTGGCAGCACCCGCAAGCGCCCCAAGCAACCCCAGGAGCAAAGCACTTTGCCCAAGCGCGATGTTCACGGAGCACGCGCCCCGCTCTTGGCCTTGGTGGGGTGCGCTTCGACATATGTCGACCCGTGCTGGACCATTATCTGAAAACTCGAAAAGACGTTGCCCTGCCAATGCCCATCGAGGACCACGGGCATGCCCACCCGGAACAGCTGCCCGGGCGCACCGGTGCTCACCACCCTGACGTCAACATCGTGGGAAGTGATGGCAAATTGCAACGTCGTACCGACCTGGCGCACCCCCGGCATCACGGTGCCCTGGATCCGGAAATCCTTGTCCCCCAACTGAGCTCGCTGCGCGACCGCCTGGTTGGCTGTCAGGTAGTAATCGACGGCGTTGGCAAGGCCGCGCTCGATGAGGAAACCGAGCGCACCGACGATGATGACAGCCGCCACGATGCGCTGGCGTCGCGTCCCGAGGGACTGTCGGCGGCGCGGGTACGGGAGACCCTCTGCCTGGGAACGGGAGGTGGTCGGCACGCTCTCAGGAGCCTGCGGGCCGGCACGGTTTGGCGCCCTCGGCGGGGCGCTCAGCGCCACGTGGCCCCGTCCTTTGGTACCAGGGAACGTCGCAGGGCCCGCTCCCGTCGCAACGTCCGCGCGGAGTAGGCGACCAATATGGCCCCACAGGACAGCCAGGCCGCGATGACGTAGTTCACCTTGCCGGCACCTCGACGCGCCTGTCGGGGAGCGCTTCCGAACGCCGTGCTTCCAGTGCGGAGGAAAAGCCCTCGCGCTCGTAGCGTTCCTCCAGCACCTCGAGCCGGTAGCGATGGACCATCATCCAGGCGAAAACGAGCCCGAAAGCCAAAAACGAGACCAGCATCGTCGCCAGCTGCCAACCGTGGACGGTCGGATCCGGTTGGAACAACGTCTCGTTCTGGTGGAGGGTGACGAACCACACCGTCGCATAGTGGTCGACCACCACTGTCAAGGCCATCAGGATCGCCACCATTGACGACGCCAGGGCACGCGAGTGCGGGTTGTCGATCGAGCGGCGCAGCGCCAGGTAGCCGAGCGAAAGCGCAAACAGGATGGCCGTCAGGGTCAAACGGGCGTCCCAGGTCCACCAGACGCCCCAGGAAGCCCGTCCCCAGATCGAGCCGGTCACCAGGGTTGCGAAGCAGAACACGGCGCCCACCTCTGCACCTGCCACAGCAAGGCGGTCCCAGCGGGGGCTCCGGAGGCGAGGCCACAGCCAGGCGATGCTCCCTAGAGCACACACACCGAAGCCGGCGTAACACATGGTGGCCACGGCCGGGTGGACGTAGAGCATCCGGACGAACTGCCCTTGGACCACGTCGGGCGGGCTCAGCCAAAGCCCCCACCAGGTATTCAGCGCGAGGGCGGCAAGGGCAGACCAACCGAGCACACGGGTGAGCCGGGACGAACCAGAAGCTTGGGGGTACCTCACGTTTCCTCCATCAAAGCCCCAAAGCTCAGCACTCCGCCAGCCAGGTAAATGGCTGTGAAGCCTGCGAGCAGGCCGAGCCAACGCCAACCGCCTCCGGAGGAGAAGCCCAAAGCCGCCCGCCACGCCTCGGTAGCTGCCAGTACTACCGGTGCGAGCACCGGTGCAAGCAGGAGCGGCAACAACGTCTCGCGCACCCGGGTGCCCATCGACAGCGCCCCGTAAGCAACTCCGGCGGCGGCGACGCCGGTCGTCGACAAAACTGCGCTGGCTGCCAGGAGGCCCGCACCGGCCAGCTTGCTGTGGAACAGCACCACGATCCCGACAGCAAGGAAAACCTCGAGCAAGAGAAGCTGTACCGCTACGGCTACGACTTTGCCTACAAAAATGCCAGCAGGTTCGAGCCCCGACATGCGGAGGCTATCAGCAGCCCCGTCGGCGGACTCGATCGAGAAGGTCCGCTGCACCGCCAGCAGCCCCGAGAACAGGACCGCGAGCCAGAATAGGCCTGGAGCTGCCTGGACAAGCAGAGGCTGGTCCTGGTCGAAGGCAAAACCGAAGAGCAGCAGGACCACGAGGGAGTAGGGCACCACCTGATTGAGGGCTACCTTGGACCGGCCCTCTACCCGCAGGTCTTTCCCCGCTACGACGAGTGCGTCACGCCACACTGGGCTGTTCCAGGTCAGGCTGCGCCGTGTTGCCGGCGCCTGGGCTGTCCAGGGTTGGGCTGTCGAGGACCAGTCCGTCGAGGACCATGCCCCCCGACACCGTAGCGACCCGGTCTGCAAGGACCTCCCTGGTAAGGATCTCGTGGGACGCCAGGACGACCGTCGCCCCGAGCGCGGCCACCTCTTTGAGCAGCCCGTCCAGCAGCTCACGGTGTTCGGCGTCGAGGCCCGCGTGTGGTTCGTCGAGCAGCCACAGCAGCGGTCGGCGTGCGAGCAGGGCGGCCAGGGCCACTCGCCGGCGCTGGCCCGCCGACAGTTTCCCGGTCGGCAATTCCGCGAGCCTGTCCCGGATGCCGAGGCGTTCTAGAGCCTCCCGGGCGGCTCCCTTTGGCGGCCGGGCAGCCCGGGAGGCAAACCGCACGTTCTCCTCGGCGGAGAGGTCCTCGTAAAGGCCGTTGCGGTGGCCGAGAAGCCCGACTTGGCGGCGTAAGGCTCTCGCATCGGTAGTTGGGTCGAGGCCGAGCACACTGGCCTCCCCTGCCACCAGGGGTAGCAGGCCGGCGATCACCCGCAGCAGACTGGTCTTCCCGGCCCCGTTGGCACCTTTGAGGGCGAGGATCTCCCCGGTACGCACGTCCAGGTCGGCGCCGGCCAGGAGAGGATAACGTCCGGCGAGCGCAACGGCGGAACGTAAGCGAACCGCAAGGTCATAAGGCATGGCCGCCGTTCAACTGTAGCGACCCACCGAGCCAGGTTGCCAACGCACGCCTCAGAGCGGGACCTGTCAGATCGGTTAGCCCGAGGCGAGGGCACCGAGGCCGATGTGGTCCAGCAAGCTGTTCGTCCAGGAGGAGACGACGCCAACCTCGCCCGTGATGATGAGCACCCCCAGGGCCGCCAGGAGAGCCCCTGAGACGAGGCTCACGGCCCGGGAGTGGCGCCTGGCAAAGCCGAGTGCTCCGGAGAGCCGGCCGAAGGCGAGCCCGGTCAACACGAACGGCACCCCTAGCCCGAACGAGTAAGCGACCAGCATCTCCTCACCGCGCGCCAGCGTGCCGCCGCTCGAAGCCAGACCCAGGACCGCGGCTAGGACGGGTGTGATGCAAGGGGTCCAACCAAAAGCAAAAGTCATTCCCATGACTGGGGCGGCCCAAGGCCCCAGCCGGGAGGGCCGTACCGCGAAACGGTGCTCGCGCTGCAGCCAGGGCAACTGAAAGGCAATGAGCACCCCCATCGCAACGATCAGGGCGCCCGCTACGTCGCTAAGGACCAGCTTGTGCGCTTGCAAGGGGTGCGAGAGCGCACTCGCAGTGGCCTCCAGCACAGCAAAGACGAGGCTGAAGCCGGCGACGAACAGCAGGGTTGACCACAGCAGCCGAGCCCGGTCTGCCCCATCCGCCCCAGCCCCGGGCCCATCCGGTCCGTTGCGGACGCCGACACCCGACATCATCGACAGGTAAGACGGCACCAGGGGTAGTACGCAGGGGGAGACGAACGACGCAATGCCGGCCCCGAAGGCGATCACGAAGCCGAGCGCCGAATGCTGGACCAACCCGCCTGCGCCCCCAGCTGTGGTCGTTGCTAGCTTGACAGCGAGCGCATGGGACAATGGTGCGGAGCCGCTAGACATCTTGGCGATTGTCTCAGACGGGAGCGGCACTCAGGAAACGCATACGGGAGCTACAGCCCGCAGGGAACGCGTGCGGAGCTAAATGGACCGGTTGACAGCGTCCAGCACAGCCCGGGCGGCGGCATCTGCGGGGGCGCGGCCCGATGCCACTCCGCGGCGCAGTTCTCCTGTGGTCGTGTCACGCAAGACGGCCAGCAAGCCCGCTCCCCAGTCGGAGGGCAATGCGTGGAACCCGACAACATCGAAGGGGGCATGGGCGCCGACACCCCGGAGCGCTTCGATGACCGCTCGACCGACCGATGTGGTGTCGCCGGCCAAAGCCCGACTGGCGTAGTGCTGAGGACCTCTGGCCAACTGCACCTCGATGGAAGCCCCCCCGTCGCTCGGGAGGACCAGGACCAACCTGACCCTTTCCCCCCGCGGCGACAAAAGCTGCTCCCGGGGCGGGTGGAAGACCCGGATCTCCGCGGGCCCATCGAGGTGGTTCACGGCACTGCGAGCGGCCTCGTCACGGACCTTTGCCTGTTCTGTCCCGGGGCGCACCGCCAGCTCGATGAACGTGGTGCCCTCGTCTTCAGTAAACGAGACGAACCAAACCCCGGGAAGTTGACGGAGCTCCAGCTCCAGTGCATCTTTCGTGCTCACTTCGTCTTCCGTCCTTGGCTCATCAGGTTGTGGCTCGTTACGGTCGGTCTCATCCGATTGTCGCCTTGGCCGCATAGAGGCGGTCGTCGGCCAAACCGGTCAAGGCGTCCGGGTCGTCGGTATCGGAGGGAAAGCAAGCTACGCCCACAGAAAAGCCAACCGTTGTCTCAGGGACCGCGCGCTCCAGCGATCTCTTCAATCGCCCGAGAAGCGGAGAAAGCGAGGCGACGTTCTCCACTCCGACAACCAGCAGGGCGAACTCGTCGCCACCCAGACGGGCGGCTACGTCACCGCCGCGCAACGCTGCGCGAAGCTCGGCGCCGACCGCCCGGAGAGCTGCGTCGCCCGCTGCATGGCCATAGCGGTCGTTGACGACCTTGAAGTCGTCGAGGTCCAGCAAGACCAGTGCGAATGGCCAGCCGTAACGCCTCGCCCGGCTTACCGCTTGGTCGAGCAACAACTCGTAACTGCGCCTGTTGAGCAGGCCGGTCAAGGCGTCGTGGCTGGCATCGTGTACCAGCATGTCGAGGCGCAAGGCCAGCTCCACGAGGCTCGTCACACAGGCGGCTGCGAGCGGCCCGACGACGGGGGGATCTGCATAAAGGCCAGCGCGGCCAGCAAGAGCGTCTTGCAGGTAAGCGGGGATACCCTGCCCGAAGTCGAGCGGCGCCCTCCGGAGGCGGAACAGCTGGGGCTGGTTGGGCTGCTCGATGACCACCAAGAGGTCACGCAACCCGTAGCGGGCAGCGACCAGGTCCAGCGTGTCGTAAATGAACTCCACGCCACTGGCAGAGCGTGCGAGAAGGCTGGGCAGCTCGCCGAGTGCCCCATCGATGTCCGGGCGTTGGTCAGGCTGGCTCCCGCCCACGTTGAGTGCTCCCAGCGAGGCTTGCAAGTTCTCCACCGGCCCCCCGGCTTCCTCGCTTCCGACCCCGCTCATCTGCTCGGCTCCTGTCGCAGACGACGCTGCCTCGAAGGAGAACGGCCCAGCATAGGGCCATGGTTGGTCCTCATTTGCCGGGGTGTCGCCCATGACATGGCACGATACAGAGCGCGTGGCCGTGCAGCCACAGGGATGAGCCGATTGCGACGCGTAGTGGTCGCGTGGTGCCGTTTAGGTGGCGCGGATGGCGTATCGGCAGAAGCTCAGCTCAGCGCCGCAAGCGTGGCGTCGGCAGTGCTGACCTCCAAGCCCGTCCCGCCTTCGAGGGCGAGGTGCGTGACGATGCCGTCTTGGAGCACCGCCGCGTAGCGCTGGTTTCGGGTACCCATGCCAAATTTGGACAGGTCGAGGTCGACCCCCATGGCCCGGGCCAACTCCCCGTTCCCGTCCGCAAGCAGGGTCACCTTGTCACCAAGGCCCTGTGAGCGCGCCCAAGCCCCCATTGCGTGGTGGTCGTTGACGGCAACGCCGAAGATGCGGTCCACCCCGCGAGCAGACAGCTCGTCCGCGTGGACGAGGTACCCGGGCAAATGGGTGTCGGAGCAAGGCCCGCTGAAGGCCGCCGGCATTCCGAAAAGGACCACGCGACCCTTGCCGAGCACGTCGGCCGTGCTGACGACCTCAACACCGTGGCCTGTGATCATCCGCAGCTGCACGTCCGGGATACGGTCACCTATCGCTATGGTCATGTGGGCTCCTTTGCCGTTCACTTGCTCAATTAACCAGTCCTGAGCCTAGTGAGCTGATCCGCTAAATCTCCCCTTTTGCACGGTGCCGCCCCGCGTGTACTGTCTTGGGAACTTATCCCGCTGACACCGGCACACACGGCGTCTGTTCGGCCACGAGACCCTGGATGGCATTCGCGTCCCACGCTCGCGTTCAAGTTCACAAGCTGCCGGTCCGCAGCCTCGTGGCGCTTGCCTTCACGGCGAGCGGCCTGGCAGCAGGGCAGTTCCCCGCGTCCGCTTCTCCCCGCCGGCCCGAGGTCGTCCATAGTCGGGCTGCGGACCTCGCCAGTGCCCGGCGTACACCCGCGCTCGACATGCCGGCCAGCCAAGCCATGGTGGGGGCCTGCAACAGTTCTGCTCGGAACACCAGGGCGTGCGACATGGCGAGCCTGAAAGCGATCGACTCCGCTCGAGCATCCGAGGGCCTCGGCCCGCTCGAGCTGCCCGCGGGCTACGAGACCCTGGGCATGCCAGCCCAGCTCGTCGCAGTCACCAACGCCGAACGCACTTCGCGCGGGCTGCGAGCCTGGCATTCGCCCGATGGCAACCTCGACCTTCTGGCTGCGCAGGCCCTGGGCTCCGCTACGGACCCAAACGGCCCAGCCGGCAGCACGTGGGCCGCCAACACGGCCTATGGGACGCTAACGGTCCTCCAGGCTGACTACGAATGGATGTACGACGACGGCCCAGGCGGGACCAACCCGGGGTGCTCGGCTAGCAACCAGGCTCCCTGCTGGTCCCACCGGGACAACATCTTGAGCCCATGGCCCGGCAACATCGGGACGGCAGTCCAACCTCGGGCCAACGGGCGCCTCGTCTTGGCCGAGCTGATGGTCGCGACCAGCTAGCAAGCGCCCCCCGACCGGCTGGCAGGTGCCGCGCCGGGAGCTTCAGTCCACCTTGCGGAACTCAAGGGCGGCGATCGTGATGAACAGCATCGCCATCATCGCGACCACCCCGAGCTCGAGGCCGACCGGGACGTGCCAACCGTCCCAGGTCACCCCCGGCACGAGCCTCCTGACAACGTTCGCGGGCACCTTGTGGAGGTGCTCGAAGACCGCCTTACGGAGCGGGTCGACCGCGTAGGTCAGCGGGTCTACCCGGGTCAGTAGCTTCAACCAGGTCGGAAGGCCGGACAGAGGGTACAGGGCACCGGACAGGAAGAACAGGGGCATTACAAGCATCTGGGTCACGGCCATGAAGGACTGGAACTGCTTGATCCGCGCCGCCACGACCATCCCGAAAGAGACCAGTGTCAGTGCCAAGAGGAACAGCTCGGCCAAGACGGTGATCATGAGCACCGGGTTGTAGGGGACGCCCGCCAGGCCGGCGATACAGATCATGAGGACACCCTGGACCGAGGCGATCAGAGCCCCGCCGAAGCACTTGCCAACGACCAGCGAGGTGCGGCTAACAGGCGCCACGAGCATCTCGCGCAGGAACCCGAACTCACGGTCCCACACGATCGATCCAGCCGAGAAAAGCGCCGTAAAGAGCACGGACATCGCCGCGGCACCCGGATAGAGGAACGTCCTCAGGTTGAGCGAGGCCCCGAACTCGCCGTGGCCGTTCACCAGCGAACCGAGGCCCGAGCCCAGCACGAACAAGAACAAGATCGGCTGGAGCACCCCGACGATCACACGCAGCGGGTCGCTCGCGAAACGGATGCACTCGCGCTTCACTACGACCCAGACAGCGCGGAGCTCGTGCAGCGGCCCACCCGTCAGGCTGGTGGCCCGGGCGGGCACCGGCCGAGCGGGCGGTCCGGCCTCCTCGAACCGTGCCATGGTCTCCACCGTCGTTTCGGCACTCATCGAAAACCCCTTCCCGCCATGCGTCGCATCCATTCGTTCCCACCGCTCGCCTCGGCGTCCCGGATCGTAGTCCCCGTGTAAGAAAGGAACACGTCGTCCAGAGAGGGCCGCGAAACGTTCACAGAACGCACCGGGATCCCCAGCTCAGAAAATTTGCCGAACAATTTCGGCACGAACTCGGCCCCGCCGGCAACCGAAAAAGTCACGTTGCCTTCATGAACGGCGGCCTCTAGGCCAAAATGCTGCTTCAGCTCTGCGATGGCACGGGCAGAGCCGTCGGTCAGGATCTGGACGCGGTCCTTGCCAACGCTGGCTTTCAGTTCCTCGGGGGTGCCCATAGCTACGATCTGGCCCTTGTCGATTATGCCGATCCGCTCGCAGTACTCTGCTTCGTCCATGTAGTGGGTCGTCATGAAGATCGTCGTCCCCTCGGAGTCTTTCAGGCTCCGTATGTACTCCCATATAGACCTGCGGGTCTGGGGGTCGAGGCCTATCGTTGGCTCGTCGAGGAAAAGCACTACAGGGGCGTGCAAAAGGCCGCGCGCTATCTCGAGGCGTCGCTTCATCCCACCGGAAAACGTGCGCACTTCGGTCTTGCGCTTGTCGGCAAGGCCGACGAGGTCGAGCACGGCGCTGAGCCGTGTACGCACCACAGCGCGGGGGACACCGTAGAGCTCGGCGTGGAACCGCAGGTTCCGCTCGGCAGTCAGGTAGTTGTCGAGAGTGGGATCCTGGAAGACGAGCCCGATAGAGCGCCGCACGTCCTCGCGCTGGCGGACGACGTCGTAGCCGGCCACAGTGGCGCTGCCGGCGGTTGGCCTCACAAGCGTACAGAGCATGCCTATGGTCGTGGTCTTCCCGGCCCCGTTCGGACCGAGGAACCCAAACGTCTCCCCCGGTGACACGTCGAACTCGACGCCCTTCACCGCTTTGACCTCGCCATAGTCCTTAGCCAAGCCCCGTACCGAAACCGCTGCCGTCACAAGCTCCAAGCTAGCCAGCGGGCACTCCGGTGACCCCGGAATATCGCCGTGGTGCTGCCCTGGCCGGCCCGATTGAACAAACAGGCGCGGCTGTGCGTGTTAAGGACAATGATCGTCGCAGAAGCGCCTAGCGTGGATGTGAACAGGCTTCGCGCGATGAGAGGGACAGTAGTGAGCTTGGACCAGGCATTGGACCGGGGGACCAGCACGCCCGAGAGCGCGGAGCCGGTGGGGACCGGGCGGGTAGGCAGCCGGCAGGTGAGGGCTGAGCGGGTGGGCACAGCGCCGGGGGGCATTAGGTATGTGGCCCAGGGGCAAAGGCTCGCCGCCGAGACCTTTGGCGCTTTCTACCGCAGTCAGTACCACGCGGTGGTCGCCCTTGCGTACGCCCTGACCGGGAAGGCGGTGGTGGCCGAAGAGCTCGCACAGGACGCTTTCCTGGTCGCGTACCGCAATTGGGGCCGCATCTCGGGTTACGAGGTCCCGGGTGCGTACGTCCGGCGCGTGGTCACGAACATGTCGGTATCGTTCACCCGCCGGCTCGGCGCCCAGGCCCGAGCCCTGGCCCGGCTGGCCTCGCGTACGCCCACATGGACGGCGCCCCTTGAGCAGCCGGACGCTGACTTCTGGCGCTCAGTGCGCTCCTTGCCACCTCGCCAGGCTCAGGTGCTGGTGCTGCGCTACCTGGAAGACCGTTCGAGCGCCGAAATAGCGCAAATCCTCGGCTGCTCTGAAGCGACGGTCCGCGTGCACCTGCACAACGGCCGCCTTAGCCTTGCAAGTAGGCTGGGCATTGAAACGAATGAGAGGTCGTCAGCATGACCGACGAGAACCTGCGGTCTCAGCTCCAAGTGGGAGAGCTCGGCGAGCGAGCATCCTCCGCCGCTTCGGCGCTTCTGGGCAAGGCGACGCTGGCGACGGCCCCGGACCTCCGCCACATCGCGGTTGCGAGGCGCCTGTCGGTTGTCGCGGCTCTGGCCGGGTTCGCGCTCGTGGTCGGCGGCATCTTTGCCGTATCGCTCTTCGCCAGTGGCGCCCTGCCTTGGATTGTGGGCACCGTGCTGGTTGCGGCGGTGGCTGGCGTGATCGTGTTGGGCCTGCATGCAGGGGGCCACGGCTGGTTCGTGCCGTTGCCAGTCATCGTCCTGGCAGGAGCCTGGGGGTTGGTGGTATCGGCCGGGGATTGGACGTCTCCAGCCGCTTGGGCCCTCGCTGCGATCGCCTTCGTAAGCGCCTTTGTGGCCGCAGCCTTAATCGTCCCAGCGGTCGCGTACCGGCATGCCTTAGGGCCCTCGCGCAACTCCACGTTGCCGCTCGGTGCCGATGGCATTACGCTCGGCCCACTCTCCCCGGTCGGCCTGGCAAAAGTTAACAACGAGACCTGGACCGCGGAGTCCGTAAGCGGTCCACTACCTGCGGGCGTGCCCATCCACGTGGTCAAGGTAGAGGGTCTCCGGCTGCTGGTGTGGTCGGAGGCCGGGAACGTCCTGGGCCCAGACGCCCTGGGCTTGGCAAACCAAGAAAAGGAGGAGCGGTGACCGTCGCCATTTTGGTCCTAGTCGCCGTCGTGCTCATCGGGTTAGTGGTGCTTGCGTCGGTCTCCATCAAGATCGTGCGTGAGTACCAGCGCGTGGTCCTGTTCCGTTTGGGCCGTGCTAACAGTGCGCGCGGCCCCGGCCTGATCATCATCAACCCGATAACAGACCGCATCTCGTGGGTCGACCTTCGCGAGCGCTACCTCGAGATCCCGCACCAGACGGCGATCACCCAGGACAACGCTGCAATAGCGATCGACTTCATAATTTTCTACAAGGTGCTGGACCCGCTCACTTCTGTCCTGGCCGTCCAGGATTTCAAGGGGGCCGCCACCAACATCGCTTCCACCACTTTGCGTTCGGTAGTGGGCGACATGAGCCTGGACGACGTCCTGTCCAAGCGCGACGAAATGAACGGGGTCCTCAGGTTCAAACTCGACGACGTCACCGAACGCTGGGGTGTGAAGGTGACCAATGTCGAGGTGAGAGAGATCAAGCCGCCACCCGCCGTCCTCGAAGCTATGACCCGCCAGATGGGCGCCGAGCGGACACGACGCGCCGTTGTCACCGAGGCAGACGGGCAAAAGCAAGCCTCGATCACCGTGGCCGAAGGCCAGAAGCAATCGTCCATCCTGCAAGCCGAGGGCGAACGCCAAAGCGCCGAACTTCGCGCACAGGGTTACGCCGCAGCGCTCCGCCGGATCCTCGAAGTCGCCGGGGACCTGGACTCGACGACAATGACGCTGCAGTACTTGGAAACTCTGAAGCAAATAGGTAGCTCACCGTCGACGAAGTTCGTGATCCCGGTCGAGCTCACCAGTCTGCTCGCCGGGGTCGTGAACGCCAACAACGGCAATGGGGCCGTTCTCCCAGGGGCGTCACCGAGCCACAAGTAAGCCGTTACAACTACCGGTCCAGAGCCGCGCCCGCCGCTGGGGGGCGCGGCTTTAGCGGTCGCGTTCACGGCGCACGATCGTCCCATCTGGCCCGTCCTCGACGATGTAGCCCATCGCCTGGAGCTTGCTGCGAATGGAATCGGCAGTGGCAAAATCGCCCTTGGAGCGCGCCGCGTCGCGCTGGAGGAGCAGCTCGGCCGCCTCTTTTTCGACTGGTTCATCCTCCGAGCTCAAAGCGAGCCCGAGACCCTCCTCGCAGCATTCCCGGACCGCAGCCGCCAGTGCCGGCGCCCGCGACGGGTCGGCGCGTGCGTCGCGGACAGCCCCGAAGATGACCGCCAAAGCGCCCGGCGTGTCGAAATCGTCGTCCATGCGCCACTTGAAACGTGCAATGGCGGCCTCGTCCGGGGGGACTGCCGGCAGGGCCCTGGTCTCCCTGGCGAAGTTGTCGAGCCGGCTGACGGCCCCTTGTGCCTGGTCCAGCAGATGCGCATTGACACTCATAGGGGAGCGGTAGTGCGTCTGCAGCACCAGGGCTCGCAGCACCCGGCCTTCATAGCGCTCGAGCAGCTCCTCGAGCGAGGTGATGTTCCCTACGGACTTGCTCATCTTCTCGCCCGCTTCATCCACGACCATGCCGTTGTGAGCCCACCGCCTCGCGAACACCTTGCCGTCGGCGACCGCCTGGGCACGCTCGTTCTCGTGGTGGGGGAAGATCAAATCCAACCCCCCCAGGTGGAGGTCGAACCCTTCGCCGAGCAGGTCGAGCGACATCACCACGCACTCGGTGTGCCAGCCCGGCCGGCCATCGCCCCAAGGGGAGGGCCACGCAGGCTCGCCCACTTTGGCGTACTTCCAGAGAACGAAATCGAGCGGGGAACGCTTGGCCGCCTCCGCTCCCACCTCCACCCGTGCCCCGGTGTGCAGCATGTCCAGGTCCTGGCGGGCGAGCAGTCCATAACCGGGGAGAGACTCAGTCGAGAAATAAATCCCGTCGCCCCCTTCATACGCGTGACCCTTGGCAAGCAGGTCGCCGATCAGGCGGACCATGTCCTCCACGTAAGCGGTGGCATGCGGGGTGGCCTCGGGGCGCTTCACCCCGAGGCCGTCCATTACCTGCCACCACAGGGCCTCGTAGCGCGCAGCAATCTCATCGGTCGGCCGCTGCTCTTCGGCGGCGCGGGAGATGATCTTGTCCTCGATGTCGGTCACGTTCGACACGAACTGGACCTCGAGCCCGCTCCAGGTCAGGTAGCGGCGGAGGGTGTCCCAGACGATCGTGACACGGCCGTGGCCGAGGTGCGGCGCCCCCGACACCGTCGGCCCGCACAGGTAGACGGAGAGACGGCCCGGGGAGCGTGGCTCCAGGGGTGCCACCTGCCCCGTTACTGTGTCCAAGAGAGCGAGCACAGCAAGTACGGTAGCGGGATCATGTCTGAGAAGATGTCCACCGTTGGCACTGGGGACGGGCGCGGTCGTCGGGGCGCACCTGACAGGCCGGCGCTCGAGGGCCTCGAGACGGCCTGGGCCAAGCGTTGGGCCGACGAGGGCGCCTACCACTTCGACCCGACGGCGCCCCGGCAACGCGTCTACTCCATCGACACGCCCCCTCCTACCGTGAGCGGGTTGTTGCACATGGGGCACGTCTTTTCGTACACGCATACGGACACGATCGCCCGCTACAAGCGGATGCGCGGGTACGCGGTCTGGTACCCGATGGGCTGGGACGACAACGGTCTGCCCACAGAAAGGCGTGTCCAGAACTATTACGGGGTGCGTTGCGACCCCAGCCTGCCCTACGTGGCCGGCTACGGGCCGCCTGTCGAGGGCGGGCTGCCCAAGGGCGAACAGCCTGTCGCGATAAGCCGGCCCAATTTCGTGGAGCTTTGCGAGCGGCTCACCGCCGAGGACGAGCGTGCCTTCGAGGACAACTTCCGCTACCTGGGCCTTTCGATCGATTGGCGCAACCTGTATACGACCATTGGCGAAAGGGCCCGGCGCACGTCTCAACTGGCGTTCCTGCACCTCCTGCACAAGGGCGAGGCCTACTCCGCCGAAGCCCCGACGCTGTGGGACGTCGACTTCCGCACCGCGGTCGCCCAGGCCGAGCTGGCGGACCGGGAACGCCCTGGGGCGTTCCACACGCTCGTTTTTCATCGCTCCGACGGCGAGGACTTCCTGATTGACACGACCCGGCCAGAACTGCTGCCGGCGTGCGTCGCCGTGGTGGTCCACCCTTCTGACGAGCGCTACAAGGGCTTGGTCGGCTCTCAGGTCACCACGGCCCTGTTCGGGGCATCGGTGCCGGTGGTCGAACACGCCCTGGCCCAACCGGACAAGGGCACCGGGGCAGCGATGGTCTGCACCTTCGGGGACCTGACAGATGTGGTCTGGTGGCGCGAACTTGGCCTGCCTGTACGCGCCATCGTCGGGCGGGACGGGCGGCTCTTGCCGGCCGCACCGGCAGGGCTCTCCGAAGCCGGCGGGGCCCTTTATTCCTCAGAACTGGCGGGGAAAACTGTGGCCGCTGCGCAGCGGCGTGTGGTCGAGCTTCTGCGCGATTCGGCTGAAATACGTGGCGAACCGCGGCCCATAACCCACGTGGTCAAGTATTACGAACGAGGCGACCGGCCGCTCGAAATAGTGACCAGCCGGCAATGGTGGATCCGAACGCTCCCGCACCAAGAGGCGCTCCTGGCGCTCGGCCGCGAGCTGCAATGGCACCCTGCCTACATGCGAGCGCGCTACGAGGACTGGGTGAGCGGGCTAAACAGTGACTGGCTGGTAAGCAGGCAGCGCTTCTACGGCGTGCCGTTCCCCGTCTGGTACCGCTTGGACGACGCCGGCGAACCACTCCACTCCGAGCCGCTGCTCCCATCCGAGGACGACCTGCCGATCGACCCGACCACGGACGTCCCGCAGGGCTTCTCGCCCCAAGATCGCGGTGTGCCCGGAGGCTTTACTGCTGACCCTGACGTGATGGACACCTGGGCGACGTCGTCGTTGACACCCCAGATTGCCGGGGGCTGGGAAGACCGGGCTTCGGGGGACCGTTGGGAGCGCCTCTTCCCGATGGACCTGCGCCCACAGGCCCACGACATAATCAGGACCTGGCTCTTCTCGACGATCGTCCGGTCCTACCTCGAGTTCGGGCGCCTGCCATGGTCGAACGCGGCATTATCGGGCTGGATCCTCGACCCGGACCGCAAGAAAATGTCCAAATCTGTGGGCAACGTGGTGACCCCTCGCGGGCTCCTGGAACAACACGGTTCGGACGCGGTCCGCTACTGGGCGGCCTCCGGTCGGCCCGGCACCGACACGGCTTTCGAGGAAACCCAGATGACCGTCGGTCGAAAACTGGCCCTCAAGATGATGAACGCCTCCAAGTTCGTGCTTAGCCCGAAGCTGTGGGCAGGCGATGGCGGTTCGGAGCTGCCGGCCGGCGAGGCGACCCGTGGCGAGCTCGCGCCTGGCGAGCTGACGCCGGCCGAGCTGACGCCTGACGGGGCGGCCGGCGCGGCGGCCGCTACAGTGCTGCGAACTGCGCTCGCAACAGATCCGGTTGACGTCGCCCTGTTGGCCAGCCTGAGTGAGCTCGTCTCGGTTGCGACCCGGGCGTTCGAGGACTACGACTACGCCCGGGCGCTCGAGCGTACCGAGGCCTGGTTCTGGGACTTCTGCGACAATTACCTGGAGCTCGTGAAATCCCGCGCATACGGCGAAATGGGCCTCGACCGAGCGATGTCGGCCCGGACGGCGCTGGCCATCAGCCTCTCAACCTTGCTCCGCCTCTTTGCCCCAGTGATGCCCTTCGTCACCGAAGAGATCTGGTCGTGGTGGCAAGAGGGCTCGGTCCACCGCGCGCCCTGGCCTCAGCCGAGCGAAGTGACGGCGCGCGCGCCGGCAGCAGCCATCTCGGCAGCGGGCGACGGCCCCAGCGAGGTTTATACGAGTGCGGTGGACCTACTGGCGGCTATCCGCCGGGCGAAATCTGAGGCAAAGGTGGGCCCCCGTTCACCTGTCGAGCGGGTGATAGTTTCCGGGCCTCCGGAGCAGGTCAACGCCCTCCGTCTGGTCGAAGACGACCTTCGTGCAGCCCAAAATGTGGCGGAACTTGTCCTGAAAGTTGCCGGCGACGGCGGAGCAGCGTCGGTCGAAGTGGAACTCGCCAGCTCGTAACCGGCTGAACGCATAAAACTCGCGCCAGACGGGCGGTTTCAAGGCGCCGTCTGTTCCACTTTTGTACTTTCGCTCCGCGCCTGGCCCAGTTTTAGTCGCTTTTCGAATAAACGTAGGCCAGACGATCGCGCCGGGCAGCCGCCAGCGACGCACGACCTCAGCGGGGGGCGACCCAGTCACTTGGGGCGGCCGGGCCAGCGGGTCGGCTACCAGCGGGCTGGCTGGCGCCCCAACTCGGGCTTTCGCCCCAACTCGGGCTTGCGCCCCGGCTCGGGCCGGCTCCCGACCCGGCTCCAAACGCGGCCCCCGGCGCGGAGGGCAGCGCCAAGGGAGGCAGGTTGTACGGATGGCGAAATTGGTAGGCAGCGCCCAGGCATGCCAGGTAGTAATCGGGGCCGAGCCAAGTAGGGAGTGGGTGCCTGAAGCGTTGCCAGAGAGGCGCGGCCACCGCGGCGGCAACGACCGGCCGTTGCGCGGCCTTGAATTCGTGCCACCGCACGAGGAAGGAACGCACCAACTCGTAGTCGGCCGGGGTCATCGCCCCAACGTCCATCATGCGCACGAGCTCTTCGCAGCCAGGTGGAGTTGCGAAATGGACGGGCAGCACCGCCCGCACCGACGATCGGGCCCTCCGCAAGACCAGCGTCCCCGCCACAACGTCGCCCAGGCGTTGGGAACGTTTGGAGACGACCATGCTGACCAGGCCGAGGAAACCCAACGTGAACCACACATCGACCAGACCAAGGGCCCGCACGCGCTGTCGCTTGGGTTAGTGCTATGGGGGCGCCGTCAGCTCGCACGACCCGTAGCTTCATCATCGCTTTACCGAGAGTACGCCCACCCCAAAATGCCTCCATCAACACGGGATAACCCACCACGATGACGAAGCCGGTTATGACTTCCACGATGATGGCAATGGTGTCGTTGCCGATGGCAAGAACGCCAACAAGTATAAGGAATGCGGCAATAACCGAGATAAATAGGTCGATCGCCCGAGCAATTACGCGCAGCCCGGCCGACGCGATCGGCAGGTCGAGGACGACCGCCTCGGGGGTAACCATGCCGGTGGGGCCTGGCGCTCTAGCTTGCACAATTCCGAGGGTACAGGGCTGTCGCCGGGAGTTGTGCCTAGAGGGCCGAAGGCCCGCCCCTGCGTACTCCCACCTCTACAGTGGGCATATGGACATCGACCGCTTCGTGGCCGAGAACCGCTCCACCTGGGACCGACTTGGTGAGCTTACCGAAAGGGTGAACAAGCTCTCCGGCGACGAGGTACGCGAGCTCACGCAGCTGTACCAGCGCACCTCCGGCCACCTCGCCTTCGCACAAGCGCACTTTGCCGACCACAACTTGAAGGCATTTCTAACCAACCGTGTAGCCCAGACCGCAGGAGCCCTTTATGGAGCTCACCGGCGAACTTGGCGCACGTTCTTCCGGTTTTTCTCGGAGACTTTCCCGTTAGCGGTGTGGGAGCTGAGGTGGTTCGTACTGGTCAGCGCCTTGATTTTCCTCTTGCCGGCCGTGGTCGTAGCGACATGGATCGCACATTCGCCTGCGGGGTTCGACGTCGTCGCCCCGGCTGCGGTGCGAGAAGCGTACGTGCACCACGACTTCGCGGCCTATTACTCGTCGCAACCCTCGGTCGACTTCGCGACCGAAGTGTATTACAACAATGTCCTGGTCACCCTTGAAGCCTTTGCCGGTGGGATCACCTTCGGGTTGTTCACCGTATACGCGTTGTTCAGCAACGGCCTCAACCTCGGCGTGGCCGCGGGCTTGTTCTATGCGGCCCACCAGCCTGGTGAGTTCTGGGGCTTGATAACTCCCCACGGACTGCTCGAGTGCAGTTCTGTAGTCCTTGCCGGAGCTGCCGGCCTTCGCATCGGTTGGACGCTTATCGACCCGGGTGACCGGCCTCGCGCCCGCGCCCTCGGGGACGAGGGGCTTAGGGCGATAGTGCTCGTGCTCGGCACGGTGCTCACACTCGCGGTAGCGGGGACGATCGAGGGGTTCGTTACAGGCTCAGCACTGCCAACGGCGGTACGCGTGGGTATCGGCGTGTCCGTCGAGATCGCTTTCCTCACGTGGGTCATAATTCGCGGCCGGGGTGCGCGGGCCAAGCGTGAGGCAGCTACCTACGAGGTCGAGAGCGCTTCAGAGCTGCCCGGAGGCCTTGACGCGCAGATAAGCGTCGGTTAGCAAAGGCGCGAGGCGGCCCGGCTCCGCGTCCACGACCAGCGCCCCGCGGGCTTGTAGCAGTTTTGCCAGCTCGCGCCGGCGGGCAAGCGCGCCTAGAGCGGCCACGCCTCGGTAGACCTCTTCGATGTCGTCGGGTGGCCGGCTAGCCCACGCCGCAACCGCCGGGTCCCGCACCGATCCCACCATCACTAAGTGCGTCCTCGCGATCAGGGGCAACGTTGGCAAGAGGGTGTCGAGGAGGGCCTCGTCGAGCTCGGTAAGCAAACAGAGCATTGCGCGGCGCTGAAAGCGCCCCAAGACCTCAGCGAACGCCCCCCGGTAATCGCTCTGGGAAAGCTCCGGCGTGAGGTCGTACAGGGCATCTGTCACGCGGGCAAGCTGGCCTCGTCCGGCGCGTGGTGGGACGACAGCCCTAACGGAGCGGTCAAAGGCAACCAGGCCTGGCATGTCGCCCATGCGGCTCGCAACGGACGTCAACATCAACACGGCATCGATCGCGTGCTCCGCTCGAGCAACCCCGGCAACCTGGCCGGCCATGGTGCGCCCGTTGTCGAGCAGGCACAGCACCCTCTGGTTGCGTTCGGCGCGGTACGTCCGCACGATCGGGCGGTCGGCGCGGGCGGTGGCAGCCCAATCGATACGCCGGCTGTCGTCGTCGACTCCATACTCGCGAAGCTGCTCGAAATCCGTTCCCCCACCTCTGGAACGAGAGCTTCGTAGGCCGACCTCGAGGAGCCTCGCCCGTTCGATACGGAGCTCGGCCTCGCGTCTGGAGCCGAAGTCGGGGTAGACGCGCAGTTCGCTGGGCACGCGGCGTGTTGATTGGCGGGCCACGAGCCCGAGCGGGCCCTCGACACGCACGACCAGCTCGGTAGGTGTGAAACGGCCCCGCCGGGTCGGGGCCAAGCTGGCGTTAACCCTGACGGGACGGCCGGCCGGCGCATGCACGCGCGCCCGCCGCCGCGCTTGCGCCGAGCGACGGTGCGAGCTCGTCGGCGAACAGCACGACACAAGCTCGCCGGTGAGGGTTGAGGACCGTCCAACTGACATTGGCCGACGTGGCGAGCGATATCACCGGCGGGAAAGAGCGCGTCACGACCATCGACCCGGGCCGGCGAGCGAGCAGGAAGTCGACGACTAGGAGCCCAACGACAATGACAAGCGCCACCAGCGCTCCCAGGCGCAACCCGAGAGGCCAGACCAGAAGAAAAAAACCAGCAACGACGACGACTAGGGCTGCCCGCCCTGTTAGGACCGGCTTGCCCCAGGGGGCTTTCCTGGCGGCGTCGTCCATCAACCCTGGCTCAGCGCGGCACCGGTACGCCTGCCAGCACGCCTTCGATTACCCCGTCGGCGCTGACACCCTCGAGCTCGGCCTCCGGGCCGATCTTGACCCGGTGGCGCAAAGTCGGGCGGGCCACCGCTTGGACGTCGTCCGGCGTCACGAAGTCCCGGCCCGACAACCAGGCCCAGGCCTTGGCCGCCTTGAGCAGCATGGCCGCTCCCCTGGTCGAAACGCCGAGAGCAACTGACGGGTTGGCTCGGGTGGCCCGGGCCAAGGCCACTATGTAGGCCTGCACCACCGGGTCTACCCGAGTGCGCGCCACTTCAGCGCGGGCCGCACCAAGCAGTGCGGCGTTGGCTACAGGACGGAGGCCCGCAGCCTCCAGGTTGTGCGGGTCCTGGCCGGCATCCGTCCTCGCCAGCACTTCTCGTTCGGCCGCCTCGGACAGGTACGGGACCGTGAGCTTGAACAAGAACCGGTCCAGTTGCGCCTCCGGGAGCGGGTAAGTGCCCTCGTACTCGATCGGGTTTTGCGTGGCAAGCACCAAGAAGGGCACAGGAAGGGGCTTAGCGACCCCGTCGACGGTTATTTGGCGCTCTTCCATCGCCTCCAGGAGCGCTGCCTGGGTCTTCGGGGGGGTCCGGTTAATCTCGTCGGCGAGCAGCACGTTGGTAAATGCCGGGCCCTCCCGGAAACGAAAGCTCGCCGTTTGGTGATCGTAGATGCTCTGGCCCGTCACATCGGAGGGCATAAGGTCGGGGGTGAACTGTACCCGGGTGAAGCGCATGTCCAGGGAGGCGGCCAGGGCCCGGGCCAGCAGCGTCTTGGCGACGCCTGGCACTCCCTCGAGCAGCACATGCCCTGGCACCAACAAGGCGGCAATCAGCCCGCTGACGACCGCATCCTGGCCGACGACCACCTTTGCGATCTCGTTGCGGACAGCCGTGACCCCATCCCTGGCACTCCCCGGGCCCGCCATCGGATGTGCCGGGGAAGCTGTCTGAGATGCCAGAGGTACCCCGGCTGGCGGCGGAGCAGCAGGGACCAGGGGGGATTGTGCCCACGGCTCAGGATTTTGTGACGGCTCCACTCAGCACCTCTTCCCGTATTAGCTGCAATGACCGGGCAAGTTCCAAAAGCTCAGTTTCGTTGCGTGGCGGTGGCCCGCAAAGAGCCGCCGCCACCTCGTCGGCAGGCAACCCGCCGTAGTGGGCCGCCACCTGCGCAACGGTAGCGGGCTCGGTGCCGGGCGCCTGGCCGAGGCGGGAACCGAGTTGTCCGCACAGCTCGGCACGTACCAGGGCTGCAGATTCCTCGAACCGACCGTTCTTCTCGAGCAGGTGACCGGTTGCGACGACCAGCTCGGATCCGGGCAAGGGCACGACGGGGACCTCGAGCACGGGACGTCCGAGCCTTCTCGCACGCCACAAGCAGGCTGCCAGAGCAGCCAGCGCTAGCGCGGCAAGCAAGGCCTTGAGCCGGCCCGGGACAAGGCTCCAGATGGTCGCACTACCCGAACCCACTCTCGGGGTGAGCAGCCACCCGACCGTACCGCCCTTTGCGGGAGCGAGAAGGTCCGCTGCAAGTAGTGCATTGTCCGTGTCAGAGAGGTAGCGGTTGGACCAGAGGTCGGCCCCGCCTAGCGCGACGACCACGCCGGCACCCTCGTTTTGGGCCACCGCAAAGGAATCGTCGCCGTGCCTAAGGGCTGGAAAGCAGGAGTAGGCCCCACTCGGGACCTCCAGCAGAGGATCGCCCTCCGGGTCGACGTCCGCGACGTCCCTCACCCAGGGAGCCTGGCATGTCGGTGCCAGGGGGCCGTCGGCGCCCAATGCCCTGTTCGGGAGCCCTTGCGCGACGACCGTGCCCTCAAGGGGCGACGTAGGGTCGGCGACTACCAGGGTTCCCCCGCGTTCTACCCACCCGGTCACCTCAGCGCGTGTGGCGTCGTTCAGCTGGTCGTTGAGGACCAGGGCGACGCCCTTGCCGGGCGCCGGGAGCAGGCCTGACGTATTGACCTCGTCGCCGAGCTGGCCCAACAGCAATGCGAGGGCCTTCGCCCCGTTCGGCGCGGTTGAGGTCGGGCTGTACGGCACCGGTGCCGACTTCGGGGAGCCCACCAGCAACCAGAAAGCACCGACGGCTAGTACCGCAAGCAACACGGTGACAACAGTTCGACGAGGACGGCCCGCTGTCATTTGAGGCCCACAAGATCACCGCTACCCCGCCCGGCTTGCTTCGCGAGCGCCTTCCAGCGACCAGAACCAACCTCAGCAATTACCGCCCTAGCCGCCTCGTTAAAGACAACCTGGGCCTTGGCGTCGGAGGCGTCCTGGTCGTACCAGCACCGCTCGAAAAGACGGGTAACAGCCGAAAACTGCTCGGCTGCCTCCGGCACCAGAGCGCGGACGGCCCTCTCATAGTCTCCGCTCGTTCGTCCGGGCACCTGGTCGACGAGGCGGAGGTCTGCGAGCTCGGCAACCAGGGCCCTGTAGCGGCAACGAAGGGCCTCCCGGTAGTTCCCCTGGGCGGAGAGACGATCTGCCTCCTGGCGCCACTGTTCGGCAGATTGCGCCCGGTCCTCGTCTGTGACCACCACGCCCGTGCGCCGGCCGCGCCGGATGCGTCGCAGCGAACCATTCCGAACGGCCAGGAAAACGACGGCCGAAGCGGCAGCGACCAGGACGGCCAAGACTATGGCGGCCTCCCACGTTCCCCCAAAGAAGCTAGGCACGTTGATGTTCAGGTGAGCGTCGAGCCAGGCGACGAAGCGCTGCCAGAGATCTTCGTTCTGCTGGAACTGGTGCTCCGCAAGTATGCGCGCCGCCATTCCTCTGAGAGCTGCGCCACTGCGGGCTGGGACCGGCAAGTGCCACCCGGGGATCATGGCCGTGACCTGGACGGGCTCACCCGAGCCTGGCAGCCATCACCTGCAAGTCGAGGCCCTCGGACCGGATCCGCTGGTTGAAGTAAATCAGCGTCGCCATTGTTGCGGCGACGGACCATTGGAATGCCTGAGTTATGGTCCCGATTATCGCGTCCACAACTGCTTTCGCATGATCGCCTGCAATAGCGCCAACAATTTGCTCAGGTACAACCGCAATAATGGTGGCCATTATGAGGACCATCAGGCCACCGAGCAGGGCAGTCCCGAGCACCGGCCAGAAGCGAGGTCGGACCAGTTTCCAGCTGCGGCGCATACCGGCCACGGGCCCCAAACCCTCGATGACGATCGCCGGCGCGGTTAGCACGAACAATGCCATAACTGCGAGGCCAGGGAGGATACAGAAAATCCCCGCACCGAGCTCAGCAACATGGACCAACAGGCTCGATATGATCAATGCAGCTATCGTGCCCACACTTGTCTTGACCACTTGACCCGCCCGGTACTGCTCACCTAGGTAGGACGCGGCGATCGTCCGGCAGACAAAGCCAGCCACGACAGGCGTCATCAGCCCAATTCCCAAAATGACCAAGTAGCCGACGATTAGGACCGAGGTTGGCGTCGCGTTCTGCTGTTGCTGCGGGTTCCCCAAATTGGCGAACGCCTGGTTTAGCGACTGCGCATTGCGGGTGTTGTAGGCAGCTATCGCCTCAAAGGGGAACGCTATTAGCAGCAGGACCGGCGCAAGAGCCTTGGCGTTAGCGCGCAGGAGCCTGAAGGTCGCGTCAAGGATGTCGCCGACCGCCATCGGGTACATCGGCAGGGGGCCGGTGCGCGAGCTGCCGGCAGTGGGGCGACCAGGCCCGTAACCACCTACGGCGCCCACCGCTTGTCCCCACGAGGGAAGGCCCTGCGACCAACTGGGAGGAGCTTGCGACCAGCCCGGGGGCGGCGGCGCCGAGCCTGCGGGACCTTGCGACCAACCGGGTGCTGGCGGGCCCCACCCGGCAGGGGGTTGCGGGCCGGGCGCCGGCAGGGGGTTGTGGCGCGGGCCAAGCGGCTCCCGGCCCAGGCCACGGCGATGGTGTGGCCGCTGGGCCCCTTGGAGCTTGAGGGCCTTCAGGTCCCTCAGGTTCGGCCATTGAAACAACCTATTACAAGGCTTACAGGCAGGCCCGGAGCCGCGCCAGGAGTGCCGGCGGCCGGCCTATCGTCCGGGGCCGGTGGCGCCCGGGTACTGGCCTGCTGCCGAGAGAACTTCTTCGGTGGCGTACAGGACGGCCTCGGGTGAGCGCGCTACGAGTGCCAGGGCGTCCGAAGGCCTGCACGGGAGCAGATAGGGGCGGTCGTCTCTCACGAGCTCGAGACTTGCAAAGAAATGCCTGGCTTCCTGCACCTCGTTTATAACGGCTTTGATAAAGCTTGCGTCGAGCAGCGCCACCGCGGACAGGAAAAGGTCCCAGGTGGAAGGCCGCGGTGGCCGGTCGCCGCGCTGCGCGGCCTGGATCGCCCTCGCCTCGGCTTGGCCGATGTAAATGTGCAGAGAACGGAACGGCTCGGCCGTTTCGGACAGCACGGCGAGACCTGCCTCTTGCCCGAGCCGGAGCGGGACGGCGGCTCGCACCTCGGTTATGGCCAGTTCGACGAGTCGTTCGGACATCTCTACGACATTACGGCGAAGCGGAGGGCCGATTAGCCCCCAGTACTCCCCTGGCCAGCACGAGCGCGGCGACCTCCTCCGCACCGGCATCGCGGAGCGCCCTGCTCACCGTCAGAAGGGTCCAACCGGACGCGCATACATCGTCAACGATGAGGATGTGCCTGCCTTCTGCTGCAGCGGGTTGCGGCACGGTGAACGCCGTCGCCAGTGCGGTCCTGGCGATAGCTCGGCGAGCTGGACGCGCCTTGGCGCTCATCGGCTCAGTCTCGGCAACCTTGGTCACCAGGCTCTCGACCGGCCACTCTGCGCCCGCGAGCCGGCCCACTTCCGCGCAAACAAGCTCAGTGTGGCCCCACGGACGGCGCGCTCCCTGCCCGATGAACGAAGGCACCGGGCAAATCACCGCGAATTCTTCGAACCAGGTTGCGTGCCGTTCCAAGAACCCATGGAGGAGCCTGCCAAACACGGGAGCCCAGCGCAGGTCGCGGCCGTACTTGTAAGAGACGATCGCTCTGCGGAAGGCTCCCTCGTAAGTTCCCACGGCGAAGATCGCCGCAAGCGGTCGGTCGGCCGTTGAGCACCAGGGGTTTCGGCAACTGGGAGGAGCGCTACCACCACCGGGCCCGACGTCGGCGGCCGTCTGGCCACATGCGCTGCAAACCCACCGGCGTTGCACGCTCACCGCGGCCTCCTCCGTAGTTGTCGTCCGACCCTTTGGGGGCGCTCCGGATGCCGGCGAGCCCGCACCTCCCACGCTGCCACCCGGGTGTGACCCTTATGTTCGAGGGCCCTCCGGCACGGCTGGGGCCGGCCCTGGCGGGATGCAACTACGCCCGGCCTACCATGAGGCAATGGACGTAGAAGTCGTGGTCGAGATCCCAAAGGGCACCCGCAACAAGTACGAAGCTGACCACGAGACGGGCGAGATCTGGCTCGACCGCATGCTGTTCACCTCCACTCGCTACCCAGAGGACTATGGCTATGTGCCATTAACCCTTGCCGCGGATGGCGATCCTCTCGATGCCCTCGTATTCCTGGAGGAGCCGACTTTTCCCGGTTGCCATGTCCGCGCGCGGCCCGTCGGAGTGTTCCTGATGAGCGATGAGTCGGGCGACGACGCAAAATTGCTTTGCGTTACAGCCAGCGACCCCCGCCAATCATCGGTCCAGGACCTTGAGGACATCCCTCCCCACGAGCTCGAAGAGATCGCGCACTTCTTCGCTATCTACAAGTCGATCGAGCCTGGCAAGCGGACTACTGCCAAAGGTTGGCGTTCCCGGGAAGTTGCCGAGAAGGTCGTCGAAGAGGCGCGGCAGCGCTACCGGGACCAGAAGCCAGCTTGAACCAGCGGAACTGGGAGCTCAGACTCCGACCAGGTCCGACACGATACCGAACGCCTGCCCTACCGTGCTCAACTTGGTGGGGTCAACATCGGGAAGTCGTATCGAAAATGCGTCGTTGAGAGCGATCGTGATCTCCACGACCGCCAGGCTGTCCGCATCTAGGTCCTCCGCCCAGCGAGCTTCCAGCGTCACCTGTGCCGGGTCGATGTCCAGGACCTCGGCCACGCAGCCTTGGAAGATCTTGAACGCCTCGTCTCGCCCCATCGTGTTGCCATCCATCGTGCACCGAGGCTAGCCGAGCAACCCGTGGGCGGGGGGACATCTGGCCTAACGCGTCTGCCTCGCCTTCGAGAGGCACGACGGGCGCTTCAGGGGCGCGTGCGCTCCCTTCGGCGGGCACTAACCTCGCGCTCCATGCCGGCACTTCTCGAGGGAAAGCGCATCCTGGTCACGGGGGTCCTTACCGACGACTCGATCGCCTACGGGGTGGCAGAGCTAGCCCAACGCGAGGGTGCGGAGGTGGTGCTGAGCAACTTCGGCCGGGGCCTTTCACTGACCCGGCGGGTCGCCAAGCACCTCCCCGTACCACCGGAGGTGCTCGAACTGGACGTGACCGTACCCGAACAGATCGAAGCTGCTGCTGGCGAGCTCCTGCAACGTTGGGGGGCGCTCGACGGCATGCTGCACTCGATCGCCTTCGCCCCCCAGTCATGCCTCGGGGGCGGTTTTATGGAGTCTCCCTGGGACGATGTGAGCGTTGCCCTACATGTTTCTGCGTACTCGCTGAAAGCCCTGGCAGCGGGGTTCCTGCCCCTGTTTAGGGCGGCCGGGGGCGGTGCAATAGTCGGCCTCGACTTCGACGCAGGAGTCGCCTGGCCGGGTTACGACTGGATGGGAGTGGCCAAGGCGGCCCTGGAGTCCACCGCGCGCTACCTCGCACGCGACCTCGGCCGAGACCGGGTCCGCGTCAACCTCGTCGCTGCCGGACCGGTACGGACAATGGCCGCCAAAGCGATACCCGGGCTGTCGGTTTTCGAGGGGGTCTGGGACGAGCGCGCTCCGCTGGGTTGGGACATCGCCGATTCGAGCGCGGTCGCCAAAGCTTGCGTTGCAATGCTGTCGGACCTCTTTCCAGCCACAACCGGCGAGATCGTCCATGTCGACGGCGGCTTCCACGCAGTGGGGGCCTGAGTGGGCGTCGGCCCAGGCCGGGTCGTCCTCGTGACCGGCGGCAACCGGGGCATCGGGCGAGCAGTAGCGGCGGCGTTCGCTGCTGGAGGGGACCAGGTCGCGGTGACCACGCGTTCGGGTGAAGTCGAGGGCTTCTTCAGCGTGCCTTGCGACGTCACCAACACCGGCGCGGTAGACAAAGCGGTGGGCATGGTCGAAAGCGAGCTAGGCCCGATCGAAGTGCTCGTGGCCAACGCCGGCATCAACGACGACAAGCTCCTGCTGCAAATGGACGAGGAGTCCTTCGGCCGCGTGCTCGATACCAACCTCGTCGGCACTTTCCGGGTGGTGCGGCGCGCGCTGCCGAAGATGCTCCGCCAACGGAAGGGACGGATAGTCCTCATATCCTCGGTCGTGGCGCTGTCGGGTGCCGCGGGCCAAGCAAATTACGCAGCTTCCAAAGCGGGCCTGATCGGGTTCGCACGGAGCCTCGCAAGAGAGATCGGGAGCCGCAGCATCACCGTAAACGTGGTGGCCCCCGGTTTCATCGAGACGGACATGACAGCCCAGCTGAGCGACGAGCGCCGGGCCGACGTGCTTGCCCAGGTCCCGCTCAAGCGCTTTGGCATGCCCGACGAGGTTGCCGGGGTGGTGCGGTGGCTCGCTTCGGAGGAGGCCGGCTACGTGACCGGCAGCGTGGTCCCGATTGACGGCGGCCTGGGGATGGGCCATTGAGCTTCCCGAGGCCCGAGGACATCCTCCCTCATCGGCCGCCGTTCTTGTTCGTAGACGAGATCACCGCCCTCAGGCCTGGCGAGAGCGCGAGCGGCCTCTGGCGGTTGACGGGCACAGAAGACTTCTTCCAGGGCCATTTCCCTGGCCGCCCGCTACTGCCCGGGGTGTTCATGGTGGAGGCAATGGCCCAACTGGGTGGGATCGCTTTGCTCACCGACGAGCGCTACGCCGGCAACCTGGCTCTTTTCGGTGGCATCGACAAGGCCCGCTTCCGCCGGCAGGTGGGCCCGGGCGACACGCTGGAGATGGCGATCGAACTCGACCAGCTGGGTTCCAACGCAGGTAAAGGTCACGGGACCGCGACCGTCCACGGCAAGGTCGCAGCGACGGTGTCGATGCTGTTCGTCCTCGCGCGAGCCTGAGGCGCTTCCAAAAGGCGCTCCTGCCAAGCCTTTCATCGGCCTGTCACCTGCTGTTCACCTAGACGTCGCCAAATTGTCAGCTTGACGGCCGACACTGAGGAAATCGCCGCTAAGCAGCCTGTATTAATAACCGCCCCCGCGCCGGTACCCACCACACCCCCCGCTCGGGACGATGGCCGGAACGGCGCGCTGCGGCCCAAGGTCGGGACCTCGGTGATGGTCGCTCACGCACTCGGCGCGGGAGCGGTGCCGGCCGATCTCGAGGGTGCGGGTTTCGAGGTGGTCGTCGCAACTGACGCCGAGGCTGCCCTGTCCTGCACAGGCGGGGGGCGAGCGGACATAGCCATCGTCGACGGGCGCTTCGAAGGTGACGGCTTGACCTTCTGCGGACGGCTATGGGCTGCGCACCCAGGTTTCCCTGTGCTGTTCCTAGGCCCCAACGACGAGAACCTCGTGACCAGGGCCCTTGCGGCCGGCGCAGACGACTACCTGCTCCTGCCGCTGCGGCCCGCTGAACTCGTCGCGCGTGTCCGAGCGGTGCTCCGGCGAGCCCCCCATTGGGCAAGCAGTACCAGCCCGGCGGAACGGGTCCTCCACGCAGGAGATGTCCGCCTTGACCCCGAGAGCCACGAAGTGACGCTCCGGTCAGCCCGGGTGCACTTGCCTCTCCGGGAGTTCGAACTGCTCCGTCTCCTCCTGGAGAACGCCGGGACCGTGCTCCCCCGTGCCACGCTGATGAACCGCTTGTGGGGCCCTTCTGCGGCGCTCGACGGCACCAGCTTGGAAGTGCACGTGCGGCGCCTGCGCTCGAAGCTCGAAGACGACCCGGCCGACCCCAAGCGCATCGTCACCGTCCGGGGGATCGGGTACCGCTACCAGGGCGAACGTTGAAACGGCCGGAGAGTTCACCCCGTAACAGACCGGTTGTTACTGTCCGTTCATCTTCCGTTCAATCAGACCTTCTAGAGTTGCCACGTTGTGAGAAGCGCGTCCAGTCAGCAGACCGGCGGAGCAGCCGTATGAGTTCGTTTATGACATCCTCGATGAGCCCAGCAGCAGAAACCGGCGTGATCGACGTGAACAAGCCGCCGGCAGCGACCGCTATGGAGGCAAAGGACCTGGCCCTCGGCTTCGGCTCGGCCACGGTCCTTTCGGGGATCAACGTCTCGATCCCCAAGGGCGCCATTACAGCTTTGATCGGGCCTACCGGATCTGGCAAGACGACGTTCCTGCGTTCCCTCAACCGCATGAACGACAGGGTCTCCAAGCACTGGCACAAGGGCGAAGTACTCCTCGAAGGCTCGAGCATCTACTCCCCTGGCGTGCAGCTCATGGCGCTGCGCAGGCGGGTGGGCATGCTCTTCCAACGCCCGAACCCCTTCCCGATGTCTATCGCGGGCAACATCCTTTCCGGCGTTAAGGCCCATCGGATCGCCAACAAAGCCCACTACCGATCGATCGTCGAAGTGCGGCTCAAGGAGGTCGGGCTCTGGGCGGCCGTTTCCAACCGCCTCAACTCGTCACCCTTCAACCTCTCGGGGGGACAACAGCAGCTCCTCTGCCTCGCGCGTGCCCTCGCAATTGGGCCTGAGGTCCTGCTCCTCGACGAGCCGACTTCGTCTCTGGACCCGATCACCACCGAGAACATAGAGGCAATGATCCGCAGCCTGGCGCCCGCAGTGACGATCATCATCGTCACTCACAACCTGGGCCAGGCCAGGCGGATCTCGGACCGGACCATCTTCTTTTACCAGGGAAAGCTGGTCGAGTTCGATGAGACCGAGAAGCTCTTCGAAGACCCAAAGGAGCCCGAAACGGCCCGGTACGTCACCGGCCGGATGGGCTGAAACACTGCCCGGGTAACGGCGCCGGGCAGCAACTCAGAGTAGGCGGCGCCGCGCCTACTAACCCTGCAAATTAACCGCCCTTTGTGTAAGCGCGCTCCTAGGAGGAACACGCCCAAATGTCACTTAAAAGCCCTTCATACGTACGGCGGCACCGAGCCCTGCTGGCAGCCGTGGCCATCATCACCGGGATGCTCGGGACGGCCACCACAGCTGTAGGCGCCTCTGCCAGCAGCAGGTCGGCCTCTTCCGTCGAAATCGCCTTCAAGAAGAAGAAGCCCAAGCCGAAGCCCAAGCCGAAGCCGAAACCCAAGACGACAACTACCGTCAAGAGCACCACGCCGACGACCGATCTCACCCCCCCCGAAAGGTTCGGTGAGCATCACCGAAGAGGGCAGCACGCTGATGCTTCCTCTGTTCGAGTTGTGGTCTGACGGGTACCACCAGCAGTACCAGAACATCTCGGTTACCCCGGGTGGTGGAGGGTCTGGGAAGGGCCTTACGGACGCCGCCAACGGCGTCGTCGACATCGGTGCCTCGGACGCCTACCTGTCGAGCTCGCAGGTCAGTGAGTACCCGGGAATAAAGAACATCGCCACGGCGATCTCGGCGCAGATGGTCAACTACAACATCCCCTTCCTGAAGCCGGCGGGCACGCACCTCATCCTGTCGGGGCAAGTGATCTCGCAGATTTACCAGGGCAAGATCACGCAGTGGAACGACCCGACGATCGTCGCGTTGAACCCGAACGCGATCATCCCGTCGCTCCCAATAGTCGCGCTCCACCGTTCGGACTCCAGCGGCGACACGTTCATTTTCAGCTCGTTCCTGTCCGATGCGGACCCGAGCGGCTGGGGTTCGAGCGTCGGCTACGGGACGAGCGTCGCCTTCCCGGCCATCCCGAACGCGGTCGGCGAGAACGGTAATGGGGGCCTGGTGTCGGCATGCCCACAAATTGCAGGCTGCATTGCCTACATCGGCGTCAGCTACCTGAGCCAGACGCAGAAAGCGGGGCTCGGCGAAGCCGAGCTGGTGAACGAGTCCGGCCACCCCGAGCTGCCCACCGCGGCGACGATAACCGCAGAGTCTCAGGAGCTCGCTAGCAGCACCCCCGCCAACGAGACATTGTCGATGATCTACGACAAGGCTCCCGGCGGCTACCCGATCGTCAACTACGAGTACGCGATTATCCCGCCCAAGGAGCCCGACGCCAACACCGCCGCTGCTGTGAGGGCATTCCTGTACTGGGCGATCGACCCGGCCAAGGGGAGTTCGTCCACCTACTTGGGCCCGGTCAACTTCCAACCGCTGCCGCCGGCGATCGCCGATCTGTCAGACAACCAGATCGCGGCGATCACCAGCTAATAGGGGTCTCTTTTGCCCAAACGGCCCGCCCCGTGCCTAAATCGGCCGGAGCGGGCCGCTGCCCTTCCTATCAAACCGGTCGAAGGACACGAACGAGCGCCAACCTATGACTATCACGACACCCGACCAGGTCCCGCCTCCGCCATTGGGCCCAATCTTGATCCCTCTCGAAGGGACGGGGGGAACACCGTTCCTGAGGCACGGCAGGGAAAAATTGCCGCAGGTGGTGACCGGGCTAACCGCGCTTTTGCCGCTGACTGCCCTGCTAGCCATCGTCGCCGTCCTTTTTTGGAAGGCCTACCCGGCTATCAAGTACAACGGTTTCGGCTTCTTTGTGCGCACCACGTGGCGCCCCGGCAGCACCTACGCCAACCCGGTGAAAACTGGCGGCGTGCTCCACCCGCTCGACGTCAGCTACGGTGCGCTCCCGCTGGTCGCCGGCACGCTGGAGAGCTCCGTAATCGCACTGGCTGTCGCCGTCCCCGTATCAATCGGAACAGCGCTGGCCGTGGTAGAGAAACTCCCCAGACGCATTTCCTATGCGGCCGGCCTGTTCCTCGAGGTGATCGCCGGTATCCCGAGCGTCGTGTTCGGCCTTTGGGGCGCCCTCACTTTCGGCCCGGTCCTGGCCCGCGATTTCTCGCCGTTGATCGCCAAGCACATGCCCGACGTCCCAGTGCTGGATTTCCTCCGTGGCAACGTCGGCTATGGGGAGGGTCTGCTCACCTCGGGCCTGGTGCTCGCGGTGATGATCGTGCCCATCGTGGCGGCTACAACCCGCGACCTGCTGCGCTCGGTGCCCCGTCTCCCCAAGGAGGGCGCCATGGCGCTTGGGATGAACGATTGGGAGGTCGCCAGGAAGGTGAGCCTACCGTGGGTACGGGCGGGCATAATCGGCGCGGCTGTGCTCGGCCTGGCGAGGGCGCTCGGCGAGACAATTGCCGTCGCGATGGTCTCGGGATCGATCCTCGGCACGGTGCCTCCCAACCTCTACGAGGGCTTTAGCACCATTTCCGCAGCGATCGTCCAACAGCTCGACGGCGCCCTCAACGACGGTACCGGCTTCGAGGTGCGGACGCTCGCTGAGTTCGCCCTTATCCTGGCGGTGATCACCCTGTTGACCAACGTGGCGGCTCGGTTGCTGGTCCGCAAAGTGGCTTCGACCGCCCTGCCAGTAGGACGAGGGGTATAAACCATGGCGGCCCAAGCTCCACAGAAAGCCAACAACCTCTCCGAAGGCCTGGACCTGTACGGCCGGCCCCCCTGGAACAGGGTGGCAGGGAACTACATCGGCTGGGGCCTTTGCGTCGTGGCCGTCATTATCGTCGCGGCACCCCTCATATCTGTGCTTTGGGGAGTGATCGGCCGAGCCCTGCCGGTCTGGCGCTGGAGCGTCCTCACCGAGTCGACTACCGCAACGGGGGGTGGGCTAGAAAACGAGATCCTCGGCACCCTCGTGATCGTAGTAGGCGTCGGCATCCTGGCCGGGTTCGTGGGCATACTGTCGGGCGTTTACCTCGCCGAGTACGCGAGCGGCACCTTCGGTGCCGTCCTCCGAGGGGCTTCGGAAGTCCTGGCTGGCATCCCGTCGATAGTGCTCGGTTACGTGGGCTACATAGCTCTCGTGATCGCCTTTCACTGGCAGTACTCGCTCGCTGCCGCGCTGATTACGCTTTCGGCGCTCACGGTGCCGTACATTTCCAAGGCGACCGAATCTGCTCTCCGCCAGGTACCCACGACTTACCGGGAGGGAGCAGACGCGCTCGGGATGGCCCCGATGCGTTCGCTTTCCCGCATCACGATGAAGACAGCCCTACCTGGCATCACGACGGGGTGGCTAGTCGCCCTCGCTATCGCGGTTGGTGAGACCGCACCCCTGCTGTACACCGCCGGCTTCAGCGAATCACTGCCGACGCTCCACCTCACGCATGCGCCCATCGGTTATCTGACCTATACCGTGTGGACGTTCTACAACTCCCCCTTCAAGGGCCAGCAAGACCTCTCCTACGACGCGGCGGTCATTTTGGTCGTGCTCGTCCTGGTTCTCATAATCGCATCACGCTTGATAGTCAGCCTGACCCAACGAAACACCGAAAAGAACTAGGTTCCGGCCCGCCCTGGGACCCAAGCCCAACACCGGTACGATGAGCGGCGTGAGTGAGGTTGAGGCGCTACCGTCTACAGACGACACTGCCTCCGTCGTCGAGGCTGCAGGCCACTTCCGTATCTATCTCGGGGCCGCTGCCGGGGTCGGCAAGACCTACGACATGCTCAACGAAGGCAAGCGTCGCCTGGAGCGCGGCACCGACGTAGTGGTGGGCTTCGTCGAGTGCCACAAGCGGCCTCTGACCGAGAAGCTTCTGGACGGCTTCGAGGTGCTCCCCCGAAAGGTCGTCGAGTACCGGGGGAGCAAGTTCGAGGAGATGGATTTCGACGCGATCCTGGCGCGCCATCCAAAGGTCGCTCTTGTCGACGAGCTGGCCCATACGAACGTCCCTGGGTCAGGGCGCCACGCCAAACGATGGGAAGATGTGCTCGAGCTGGTCGACGCTGGCATCGACGTGGTGTCGACGCTGAACATCCAGCACGTCGAAAGCTTGGCGGACGCCGTCGAGCAGATGACCGGCACTCATGTCCGCGAGCGTGTCCCCGACTGGGTGCTTCGCAGGGCCAACCAGCTCGAGCTGGTCGACTCCTCGCCCGAGCAGCTGCGCCGCCGGATGTTGCACGGCAATATCTACCCCCCAGACAAAGTCCCCTATGCGCTCACGCACTTCTTCCAGACCGACAACTTGATCGCGCTGCGAGAGCTAGCGTTGCGCTTTCTCGCCGACGAATCCGAAGAGGAGCTCCTGGAGCACCTGCACCGGCACAGCGATAAGCGGCTTTGGGAGACGCGGGAACGTATCCTCCTGGCGTTGGCCGGCGCCCCAGGCTCAGACGTGCTGCTACGGCGTGCTGCCAGGTTGACATCGCGTTCCAAGGGCGAGCTCAATGTGGTCCACATAACCGACCCGGAGGCCAAACCAGCCAAGGACAAGTCCCTTTTCGAGTCCCTGCGCACGCTGGCAAGTGACCTCGGCGCCCACTGGTACGAGCTCGTCAACACGGACCCTGCCGAGGCCATAACCAGTTTCGCCAAGGAGCACCAGATCACTCAGATCGTTCTCGGTTCCAGCCAGAAGAGCCGTTTCCAAGAACTGTTCGGGGGCGGGGAGATCGTCCGCAAAGTTATCCGCCGGGCCAGTGACATGGGCATCGACATCCACGTGATCGCCCGGCGGGAGCTGCTGCCGAGTGACGACCACGGCTCGGAGGCGGTCGAAGAAAGCTGAAGGCAGCGCCAAAAGCAGGCGAAAGGGTTGCCGGTCGTGGGGCTATCGAAGCTTTGACAGGGCTACGTTCAGCTGAAGCACGTCGACGTAGCTGCTCCCGAGGAAGCCGAGCTGCGCGCCGTGGCTCTCTTTGTTGACCAGGGCACGTAGCACCGAGGCGGAAAGACCTGTTGCCTTCGAGACCATGGGGATTTGCACGATCGCGTCCGTGGGAGTGATGTCGGGGTCGAGACCACTGCCCGAGGTGGTCACCAAGTCTGTGGTCGGGTTGACGCCGAGGGAGTGCCAGTAGGCAATAAGCGCCTTGGTGTCCTCCAGCAGTACTTTAGACCTTGGCCCCAGGTTCGTGGCCCCGGACTCCCCGCTGACGCCGTTGGCCACGAGCGGGTTGTCTCCACCGGAAATGTCTTCCTTGGGGTTTGCCGCATAGGGCCCGGTATCGTCGGGACGGCCGTGGAACACGCAGCTGCCCAAGGGGTGACCAGGGCACTTTGTCGCCGCCCAGCCCTGGCCGATGAGGGTCGACCCGCCCGTTATTATCGACCCGTCGGCCTGGTGGGGGAACAAGATCTGTGCGACGCCGGTCCCGGCGAGGGAATAGACGAAACCGAAGAACAACGTGAAAACCAGGACCGAAACGATCGAGCGGCGGAGGTTCAAAAGCATTATCGGGTCTCCATTAGTAAGCGTGCAGTGCCGTAAGGATCAGGTCGATGAGCTTGATGAAGATGAAAGGCGCAATGATCCCGCCCACGCCGTAGATAAAGACGTTGCGGCGCAGGATCGCCTGTGAGCTGGTAGCCCGGAACTTGACGCCCCGAAGCGCAAGCGGGATCAGGGCGACTATGACGAGCGCGTTGAAGATGACCGCCGAGAGCACGGCGGACTGCGGGCTGTGCAGCTTCATGATGTTGAGCGTGTTGAGCTGGGGATAAGTGGCTACGAACAGTGCCGGGATGATGGCGAAGTACTTCGCCACGTCGTTGGCGATCGAGAATGTCGTCAGCGAGCCTCGCGTGATCAGGAGCTGCTTGCCGATCTCCACGATGTCGATGAGCTTGGTCGGGTTCGAGTCGAGGTCGACCATGTTGCCCGCCTCTTTTGCCGCTGTAGTGCCGGTGTTCATAGCCACGCCGACGTCGGCTTGCGCCAGCGCCGGCGCGTCGTTGGTCCCGTCTCCGGTCATGGCGACGAGCTTGCCGCCCTCTTGTTCGGCTTTGATCAGGTCCATCTTCGCTTCGGGGGTGGCCTCGGCCAAGTAGTCGTCGACGCCTGCTTCCTGCGCGATGGCGGCAGCAGTCAACGGGTTGTCGCCTGTGATCATGACCGTGCGGATGCCCATCTGGCGCATCTGGTCGAACTTTTCGTGGATGCCTTGCTTTACGACGTCTTTCAGCTCGATGACGCCGAGGATGTCCTGCCCGTCTGCCACGACCAAAGGTGTAGCGCCTGAGCGTGACACGCCTTTGACTATCGGGTCGAGATCGGGGGGCACGGTGCCGCCTCGTTCTGTCACCCAGCGTTTCACGGATTCGGCGGCACCTTTTCGGATCTGCTGAGCACCCAAGTCGAGGCCCGACATCCGTGTGGTCGCAGTAAAGGGGACAAAGGTGTGCCCCTCACCCAGGGCACGCTCGCGTATATCGAAGCGCTCCTTGGCAAGCACGACGATCGAACGGCCTTCGGGGGTCTCGTCGGCAAGGGAGGCGAGCTGGGCAGTGGCGGCAAGTTCTTGTTCGCTGTGTCCCGCGACGGGCAAGAACGCCGACGCCATCCGGTTGCCGAGGGTGATCGTTCCCGTCTTATCGAGCAGCAAGGTCTGCACGTCGCCAGCAGCTTCGACGGCACGGCCGCTCATGGCGAGCACGTTGCGTTGCACCAGCCGGTCCATCCCGGCGATGCCGATCGCCGATAGCAGCGCACCGATCGTCGTGGGGATCAGGCAAACGAGGAGCGACACCAGGATGACCACGGACACCGTGGCCCCGGCGTAATGGCCGAAGGGCTGCAACGTGACCACAACAGGGAGGAAGACGATAGTGAGGACCGCAAGCAGGATGGTGAGGGCGATCTCGTTCGGGGTCTTCTGACGGTTGGCGCCTTCGACGAGGCCGATCATGCGGTCCAAGAACGTGTGGCCGCGCTCAGCTGTGATCCGCACGACGATGCGGTCGGAGAGCACCTTTGTGCCTCCCGTGACGGCGGAGCGGTCGCCGCCCGACTCACGGATCACCGGTGCAGATTCGCCTGTTATGGCTGACTCGTCGACCGAGGCGATACCTTCGATGATCTCCCCGTCGGAGGGGATGAGGTCGCCGGCTTCGCAAACGACAGAGTCGCCTTTGGCGAGCTCGACCGCTGCTACCCGGCTCTCGCTGCCGTCGGCGTTCAGCCGGCGGGCCTCGGTCTCCGAGCGCATACGCCGCAGCGTTTCCGCTTGGGCCTTGCCCCGGCCTTCGGCCATGGCCTCGGCAAAGTTGGCGAAGATGACGGTGAGAAAGAGCCAGAACGTGATGGCCCAGGCGAAGAAGGTTGGATGGGCGATGGCCTCGCAGAAAGTGACGACCGTCCCCACCAGGACAACGAACATCACCGGGTTCTTGACCTGGACCCGGGGGTCAAGCTTACGGAAGGACCCGCCGAAGGATAGGAGCAGGATCTCCCTGTCGAACAAGCTCCGGGCCTGCGCCACGCCATGGGCGACCGTTGTGGGCGTCCTACCCGAAGTGGGCGACGGCGCGCTGCGGCCTCCACCAGGAGCGCCAGTTTGGTTCATGTTATTGGTCTCCATTTACCAGAACTTTCCGTGGCTCAGCTGCTCGACGATCGGGCCGAGCGAAACGGCCGGGAAGAAGGTCAAGCCGCCGATGATCAGGATGACGGCGATCACAAGCCCGATGAACATGGGGTTGTCGGTGCGGAAGGTGCCGACCGAGGCGGGGACGACCCCCTTGGCGGCGAGCGAGCCCCCCAGGGCGAGGGCGGGGATCATGACGCCGAACCGCCCGATCAGCATGTCGATGGCGCCGACGATGTTGTAGAAGGCGGTATTGCCCGTCAGGCCGGCGAAGGCCGAGCCGTTGTTGTTGGCCTGCGAGGTCAGGGCGTAGAGGATCTCGCTGAAGCCGTGTGGCCCGGCATTTTCTGGGCCCACTTGCCCGGCATGTACCGACACCGCGATGCCCGTCAGGACGAGCACGATGAGCGGCATGACAAGCGAACCGAGGCCGGCCAGCTTCACCTCCCGGGCCTGGATTTTCTTCCCCAGGTACTCAGGCGTCCGCCCGATCATCAACCCGCCGATGAACACGGCGATCACGGCGTAGATGAGCATCGTGTACATCCCGCTGCCCGTCCCCCCGGGGGTGACCTCGCCCAGCATCATGCCGGTAAGCGGGCCGAAGCCGCCCATCGGGTTGAACGAGTCGGTCGCGCCGTCAACGGCACCGTCGGAGGTCTGAGTCATCGACACGTTGAAAAGGGCAGTGGTCGTGTCGCCGAAGCGTACCTCCTTGCCCTCCATGTTCCCCGTGGGCTGGCTGGTGAGGCCGGCGGCGGCGACGGCCGGGTTGTTCGTGTGCTCGGAGTAGCTCGTAAAGCCGACCCAGACACCGAAGATCAACACCATCGCTGCCAGCAAGGCGACGCCTTGGCGGATACTCCCCACCATCTTGCCGAAGGTGTAGGTGAGCGCGAACGGGACGGAGAGGGTGAGCCAGATGTAGAGAAGGTTGGTGAGCCCCGTGGGGTTCTCGAAGGGGTGGGCCAGGTCGACGTTGAAGAACCCACCCCCGTTGGTCCCGAGCTGCATGATCGTGCCCATAAATCCCGCGGGGCCGCGGGCAATGGTCTGAGTGACACCGTTCAGTGCGTCATGGACCGTCACCGTCCCAGCCAGCGTCTGCACGGCGCCCTGGCCGACAACGACGATGCCGGCGACGAAGGTTATGGGGAGGAGGATGTAGAGCATGCAACGGGTGATGTCGACCCAGAAGTTGCCGATCGTGGGGGAATTGTGCCGAGAAAAGCCGCGCACCACGGCGATGGCGGCGGCGATGCCGACGGCCGCGCTCACGAACTGCTGCACCGTGAGAACGCCGATCTGGGAGAAGTACGACATCGCTGTCTCGCCGCCGTAATTTTGCCAGTTGGTGTTGGTCAGGAACGAGACGGCGGTGTTGAAGCTGAGCGCCGGCGTCACGGCGCCCAGGTGCTGCGGGTTGAGCGGCAGCGACCCTTGCACCCTCAGCAGCAGGTAGCCGACGGCGAGGAACACGGCGGAGAAGATCACGAGGGAGCCGGCGTAGCGCCTCCATGACTGCTCGTGTTCGGGGCCGGTACCGAGCGCCCGGTAGAACGGCCGCTCGGCCCAGGCCAAGTAGTGGACCCGGCCCTCGAACACAGCGGCCATGTACGAGCCCAGGTACCGCCAGGCGAGCCCCAAGGCGATGACCAGGACGACGATGGTTAGGAAGAAGCCCATCTAAAACTTCTCGGGCTTGAACATGGCGACGCCCAGGTAGATGAACACCAGGATGGACACCGCGAGCAGGATTGCTTGGACGGCGGTCATAAGCGGTCCAAGGCCCAGACGAGCCCGAGCATCGCCAGCGCGAACACCAGGATGCCGAGCACCACGAGGAAATCAGCCATGCGCCCAGGTTGTGCCCGCCGGCGTGAACAGGATGTGAACGGGGCTCCTGGCGGTATGAATAAAATGTGGAGCCGGGCGGCCGGGCTCAGCCAGCGGAGAGGCAGTAGCCGATGCCGGGTGATGTCCGCAGCAGCGGGCCGCCTTTTTTCCCCAGCTTCTTGCGAAGCCGGTAGACGTAAACCCGCAGGTAGTCCGCCTCCGCACCGTAGCTGTCCCCCCAGACCTGGCGCAGCACCATCTGGTGGGTGCAGGTCTTGCCGGCGTGGCGGGCAAGGAACGCCAGGAGCTCGAACTCCCTTGCCGTCAGGTCGACAGGCTCGCCGGCGACGCTCACCTGGTAATGGACCAGGTCAAGCTCGATCGGGCCCACTGTGAGCCGCCCATCCTCTGGAGCGGGCGGCGCCGAGGCGTGGCGGAGCGCCGTGCGGATCCTGGCTTCGAGCTCGGCCATGCCGAAAGGCTTGGTCACGTAGTCGTTGGCACCAGCGTCCAGAGCGGCCACCTTGCGGTCTTCCAGAGCTGTCGCCGACAGCACTATCACGGGGACCTCGCTCCAGCTGCGGATGCGACGAACGGCTTCCAGCCCGTCGAGGTCGGGGAGCCCGAGGTCGAGCACAACTACGTCAGGGGAGCGCAGAGCCAGGACCGACAGCCCTTCCTCCGCCGTCGCAGAGCTGAGCACCTCATGGCCTTTGGCAGATAGGGCCACCTTGAGCGCACGCAACAAAGCCTTGTCGTCGTCTATGAGCAGGACCCGCGCCATCAGCCGGTCCGGGCCCATCTTGCAGGACCGGGAGGGTGAAGACGAAGCGAGCCCCTTTGGCCCCGCCGCGCCCACCGGCGTCCTCGACCCAAATACGTTCGCCATGAGCCTCCACAAAGGCCTGCGAGATGGCCAGGCCGAGACCTCCCCTCCCGCCGGCCTCCCGCCGGCTGAACATCTGGAAGATCCTTTCCTGCTCGGCCCGCGGTACCCCCGGACCGCTGTCGGTCACCCGGACCTCCACCTTGTCGCCGGCCACGCGCCTGGCCGACACGGTCACGGGCGCACCCGGCAGGGAGTGGCGGAGCGCGTTGTCCACAAGATTTGCCAGGACCTGGCGCACGAGGACATGGTCCACATCTACCAGGGGCAGGTCCGCTGGGGCGCGCCAACGGATATCGCCCGCGCGCCCGCCCCGCCCGAGCACGAGGAGCGCCTCGTCTACCAGGTCGGCCACCGCTGCCGGCTGGCGCCGGAGCTCGAGAGCGCCCGACTGTATCCGCGTCATGTCCAGCAGGTTGGACACGAGACGGTCGAGACGATCAGCTTGCCCGTCGATGAGCTCGGCGAGCTCTTTCAGGTCGCCCGGGCTGAGCGAGGCACCGTTTTCGACCAGCGCCGACGCCGAGACCTTTATGGTCGCGAGCGGTGTGCGCAGGTCATGAGACACCGCCCCCACCAGCGCACGACGGAGGCGGTCGACCTCCTCCAACAAACGCGCACGGACTGCGTCATCACGGAGCCCGGCCCTCTCCAGAGCAAGGGCAAGGTGGTTTGCGAAAGCTCGTAACAGCTGTTGTTCATCCCTGGAGCTCGGAGCACCGCGCAGCGCCATCAGCCCGACTGCCTCGTCTGTAGCGACGAGAGCGACGACCTGAAGGGCGCCTATCTCGCCGCCCAGCGGAACAGGCTCGAGGCTGACTGGCGAGCCGGTACTGGCGGACAGGCTTTGGGCCTCTTGGTGCGACAGCGGCGCCCCAGCGGAGGCCGCTACCTCCAGACCACCGTTGAACGGCAGCAGCAAAGCGGCGCCCTCTAAGTCGAAGGCCTCTTTCACGGAGTTGACGAGCGTGTCGAGGAGTTTCGGTGTCGGAAGCTCACGGACCAGCAGCTCCGACAGGTCGAAGAGCCGGCGCACCTCGGCTGCCCGCTGCTGAGATTCGGCCCGCGCGGAGTTGGCAACGCCAACAACCCGGGCTACCAGCACCATGACCACGGCATACACGCCCAGTGCTGCCCAATCCTCTGCCCGCTGCACGTACAGCGTGTAATAGGGCGGAAGGAAGACAAAGTCATAGACGAAAAAGCAGGTCCCAGTGGCGACTAGCCCGACCACGAAGCCGCCGACGCTGACCCCGGCCACGACGGGGACGACCAGCACGAGAGCAGTCGTCGCCGCGCTCAGCTGCGTGCGGAGCGGCACCATACAAGCCGTCAACGCTGCGGTTGTCGCAACCGCCACGAGGGAGCCGAACACGGACCGCCGCCCTTGCGACCACGCGCTGCGCCATGCGGCGCCCACTTGGGCCGTCCCGGTACCCCCTAGGCTCCTGGCACGGTGCCCGCCGGACCAGTGCCCGCCGGACGGGTGCTTGAGGCAGCGGCCCCTGCAGGGTCGGTGCCCGTCACTGCGTCGCTCAGCATCGCGATGAGCGATGTCCCGCCAGGCTGGGCTTCTGCCACGAGCAGCGAGCGGACCGCGTCCTCAGAGTCAGGGGAAGCCAGCACGAGGACTTCGTCGCCGGGTTCGAGCACGGTGTCACCCCTCGGGACGACGACGTGCGCCCGGCGAACGACGGCCACGACGGTCGCTTCCCGAGGCATCCCTAGGCGCGCCAGCTCTTTGCCGGCCGCCGGGGACCCTGGGGCAAGAGTCACCTCTACGAGGTGAGCACCTGAAGACTCGAGCTGCATGATCCGGACCAACGAACCTACCGAGACCGCCTCTTCCACGAGCGAGGCCAGCAGGTGGGGAGTCGATACGGCGATGTCCACCCCCCAGGTCTGGTTGAAAAGCCAGTGGTTTTTCGGGTGGTTGACGCGGCCGACGACGCGAGGTACTGCAAACTCCTGTTTGGCAAGCAGGGAAATGACGAGGTTGTCTTCGTCGTCGCCCGTCGCGGCTACCACCACGTCGGTGCTCGCGAGGCCGGCAGCATCCAGGGCCGAAACCTCGCACGCGTCCCTCACCATCCATTCGACGCCGAGGTTCGCCCCGCGCTCGGCGACCTCGGGATCCTGTTCTATGAGCAGGACTTCGTGGCCGGCCTTATGAAGGTCCGCCGCGAGGTAGCTGCCGACGTTGCCAGCCCCCGCTATGACAACTTTCATGCGCGCGGGCCTCGTTCGAGATGTTCGTCCAGGGCGTCCAGCGATCCTTCGAAGACCGATACGTAAAGGACGTCCCCTGCCTGGCCCACCACTCCGGGCTTGGGGAGGTGGGACTTGCCCACGCGAGAAAGTGCCACGATCCTTAGGCGCCCGTTCACCTCCAGGTCCTCCAACCCGTACCCGACCCAGCTCGGTGGCAAGGCGCGCTCCACCATTACTACGTCGCCTGTGGGGCTCACCCAGTCGGGCGCGGCACGCTCCGGCAAGAGCCGCCGCATGACCTGGTCCACCGTCCACGTCACGGTGGCCACGGTCGGTATACCGAGGCGACGATAAATTACGGCCCGTCGGGGGTCGTATATCCGGGCCACAACCCGGGGGACCTCGTAAGTCTCCCTTGCGATCCGAGCGGTGAGGATGTTGGAGTTGTCCCCGTTGGTGACGGCGGCAAGCGCGTCGGCTTCGGCTATCCCCGCCTCTTCGAGAGCGTCGCGGTCGAAACCGAAGCCGACAACTCCCTTGCCTCCCCAGTCCATTGCGAGACGCTCAAGAGCCCTCGGGTTCTTGTCAATCACCGAGACCTCGTTCCCGTCGCGCGAAAGGATCGTTGCAAGCTCGCTGCCGACCCTCCCGCAGCCCACCACGACGACACGCACTTAAGCATCGTACTTGGCATGGCTCTCCACCCCGGCTACGCTTTTGCAGCGGCTCGCTGAAGCTCAAGGGCTAGCCGTTGGAGGGCGCCCCAGCGGTGCCGGATATCTGAAGGGCCCTATCAGCGCCAGTGAGCACCCCAGGCACGGCCACCGAGGCCCAGCGCATACGTGATCTAGAGAGCACCGTCGAGATCCCCGAGACCCTCGGGTACAGGATCAAGAACGTCCTGCTCGGCCCGCCGATGGTCAGCGAACAGCTAGCCACCGAGCGGCTCGGCAGCCTCATGGCGATGGGGGTGCTCGCACCGGACGGCATCTCCTCCTCGGCGTACGGGACCGAGGAGATGCTCGTCGAGCTGGTCAAGTACGTCGGGGTCGCGTCGTTCGCGCTGGTGCTACCCGTCACGTTCGCCTTATTGCTGGTGCTCGTCTTCGTCACCCTCTCCTATCGAGAAGTGGTGATGGTATACACCCGCGCGGGCGGCTCGTACGTGGTTGCCAGGGACAACTTCGGCCCGACGGTCGCGCAAGTGGCCGCCGTCGCGCTGCTCATCGACTACACCGTCACCGTCGCGGTCCAGACTGCCGCCGGCACCGACGCGCTGACGTCAGCGTTCCCGACGTTGCTTCATTACAGCCTTTTGGGCCTGTCGTCGAGCGTGTGGATCAGTGTTGCCGTGGTGGTCCTGATGGCCTACGGCAACCTACGAGGGATACGCGAAGCCGGCCGCATTTTCGCCTTCCCGACGTACTTTTTCGTCTTCGCTCTGGGGAGCGTGATCGTCACCGGCGTGGTCCGCTCGCTAATTGGCAACCTTCATCAGTTTTCCATACACCGTCCGGGTCTTTACCACTTCGGCACTCCCGGGAGCGGTCTCCTGATGGGCGCGTCTGTGCTCGTGATAATGCGTTCGTTCGCCAACGGCGGCGCGTCGCTGACAGGAGTCGAAGCAATATCCAACGGAGTTAGCGTCTTCAAGCCGCCCGAGGGGGTACGGGCGCGGCGCGTATACCTCCTGATGGGCACCATCCTGGGTTCCTTGGTCCTAGGCACGTCGTTCCTAGCCAGGTGGACCCATGCCGCCCCGTTTATCGCCGGAGCTCCCACGGTCATCTCGCAAGAAGCACAAGCCGTGTTCGGCTCCGGGCCGGCCGGGCACACCCTGTTCTACATGGTCCAGCTCGCCACCCTGCTGATCCTCTATACGGGCGGTAATACGAGCTTCAACGGCTTCCCGTTCTTGGCCAGCTTCGTAGCAGGGGACCGCTTCCTGCCACGCCAGCTCACCAAACGCGGGCACCGGTTGACTTTCTCCAACGGGATCATCGTCCTCGCGATCGTCGCCATAACCCTCCTGCTCGTGACGAGGGCGAACGTGACGGCCCTGGTAGCGGTCTATGCCATAGGCGTGTTCACGGGGTTCACGATGGCAGGCGCGGGGATGAGCAAGCACCACTGGGTACACCGCGAACGCGGCTGGAGGCACAAGCTCGTGATCAACGGCAGCGCCTCGGTGCTATCCGCGATCGTGGTGCTGATCCTCGCGGTGGCGAAGTTCAAGCAGGGGGCTTGGACGGTCGTGATCCTCTTCCCGATCCTCACCGTGGCCCTCATCCGTCTCAACCGCCAGTACCGGGCCGAGGCTCAACAGCTCGACAAAGGCGCCATGGAAGCGAGCGAGGTGCCCATCCTCCATCGTCACATCGTCTTGGTGTTCGTGGACCGCCTAGACCTGGCGACTGCCCGGGCTATCCAGTACGCCCGCAGCCTCAACCCGGACGAAGTCCGAGCCGTGCATTTCCTCCTCGACAACGCGGTTGCACAGGCGCTCAGGGAGAACTGGGGGCGTCTCATGATCCGGGGCCTACCGCTGGAGATCAGGGAATGCCGCGACCGCCGGCTCGTGAGAGCCGCGGTGGACCTGGTGGCCGCGACGTTGGCAGACGGGGACACGGAGGTCTCGGTACTCCTGCCTCGGCGTTTGTACTCGTGGGGCTGGGGCCACCTGCTCCACGACCGCACCGCCGACCGCCTTGCCGCCGTCGTGGGCCGGCTCCCTCACGCGGAACGCGACAATTGTCCCGTTCCAACTGACCAAGATGCGGCCCGCCCGCAAGAACGCCAAAGCGAGCCTTAAGGCATCACCGAAGAAACGGGCACGCGAAGTGGAGCGGAGCGAGGATCTGGTCCCGGTGGCGGGGGTTATCCCGATCGGTCAGATCGAATGGCGCCACAAGGCGAGGATCGCAGGCCGCGTTACCTCGGTCGAAGTGCAACCGTGGCGGGGAGCCCAGGTGCTCAGCTGCACCCTCGTCGACCGCACCGGTTCGGTGACGCTCGTGTTCACCCGTCGCGACGTGCCCGGGATAGAGACCGGGGCTCAGATCGTGGCGGAGGGTACGGTCGGGGAGCACGAGGGCCACCTGGCCCTGCTGAACCCGATCCACGAAGTGCTCAAGAGGGCGCCCGCGGACCCCATCCGCAGCTGAGATCATCGGGCGCCGAGTGGGCCCCGTAAACCGGGCCCTCAGCCAGCGAGGGTGGGCGCCGGCCCGATGCGATCGGCTGCTTGCAGTTCCTCTTCGGTGAGCACCCAGTCAGCAGCGCTAACGTTGGCGTACACCTGTTCGGCCTTGGTTGCTCCGGCAATGACCGAAGCTACCACCGCCTTAGCGGCCAACCAGGAAATGGCTAAGTCCAGGATGCTGTGGCCATGTTGCTGGGCAAAGCGCTCCAACTCTTCCACGACGTCCATCGTGGGCTCCGCCAACAGGGTCTGCCGGCGGTCGGCCGGCATACCCGCGAGGCGTGTACCAGGAGGAGGCGGCTCGCCGCGGCGGTACTTGCCCGACAGGAGGCCGTTGGCGAGCGGGGAAAAGGGGATGAAGGCGGTCCCCAGGCGTTCGGACTCCGTTAGCACTTCAAGTTCGGGCTCACGCTCCAACAAGCTGTACTGGTTTTGCACGCTGACAAAGCGCGGCGCCCCCTCAGCGGCCGCCGCGTCCGCCTCACGCAGCTGAGCGGCAGAAAAGTTCGAGCACCCGATCTCGCGCACCTTGCCCGCCTTGACCAGCTCGGCGAGCGCGGCCAAAGTGTCGCCGATCGGAGTCGCTGGGTCCGGCCGATGGAGCTGGTAGAGGTCAACGTAATCAGTCCCGAGGCGACGCAGGCTGTCCTCCAGGGCACTCTTCACGTACTTCGGCGCGGCGCCGGTGCGCTCGGGGCTCAAGGTCATCCCGAACTTGGTCGCGACGATGACGTCCGCCCTGTCCTGGCCGAGCGCGGCCCCGAGGATTTCCTCGCTACGAGTGCCGCCGTAGATATCTGCGGTGTCGAAGAAATTGATGCCCGCGTCGAGGGCCGCCCTCACCACTTCGGTGCTCTGGCTCTCGTTTGTCCGCCCGCCGAAATTGTTGCAGCCGAGCCCCACCAGCGAGACATCGAGCGAACCGATCTGTCGTATTGGCATGAGAGGTTCCATGGCAACAACTTACAGGTCGTCCGCGGAGCCGTCCGCACCCTCCTTAGGACGAGGTCTCACCCAATCCTCCATCTGGCGCAACGCACGCTCCACGCCTCCGGCGGTAACTTCCAAGATCTTCAAAAAACGGTCCCGATAATGGGTGATCGCCGCCGAAAGTTCCCGTGTCACCGGGGGCTCTTGGCCACGGCGGACGTAAGTGCCGCCGCGCACCCGGTCGTAGCTGCCATCGCCCACCCACGCCATGAGCTCACGAGCCCGTTTGACGGCGAACGGGTGACGGAGGCTCATTTCAACCCAAGCACGGGACCAACGAGCCAGGATGTCCTCCTCTTCCTCGTAGCGCGCCGCCTGCGCAAGGAAAGAGTCGAGGTTCATCCCCTCGACAGCCCCGCCCGCGAGCCGCATCAACATTTGGCACGTGGCCAGTGGGTCACCAACCACAAGAGCACTGGCGCGGTCCGAAGAAAGCTCTGCGGCGCGCGCCCACTCCATTAGCACCGTGTAAATTGCCACCATCGGCAGGCCCGCCATAGCACCGCCGGCACCACCTCGGCTCGTAATGAGCGCCGAGAGGAGTACGAGAGCAGTTTGGTAGTAATAGTGCTCGGAAAGCACATGGCCGAGCTCATGAGCGAGGACGACGTCTACTTCGCTCGAAGCGAAGTCGCTCACCAAACCCGAATGAACAATGACAATTGGGCGCTTGGCCCCGATCGTCAATGCATTGGCGTTCGGAGTCTGGGTGATAAACAGCTCGGGTACCTGTGCTATGTCCAACACGTAGGCAGCTCGGCAATACCTGGACCAGAGCTGCGGGACCTGCTTTTCCGATATCTGTACCGCATTTCCTATATAAATCTGCCGGACAAGGCGCTCGTGGCGCGCAGAAACCAGGCGCTTGATCACTTTGTCCATCAACGGGATGGAATGAAGCGCGGCTGTAGCGGCCCGGTCGGTGGGGTGCTCGTAGGACTTGGGGCTGATCTGCTCGAAGCGCAGGCTCTCCTGAAGCGACATATAACGAGCCTACGTCGCTTGGCCCTGATCAGCGCCCACATCTGCCTCTACGGGGGCTGCTAGTGGCAAGAGGTTGGAGGCCGCGGCGGATCTTTGCTGTTAGGTACTGCTTTACCCGCGCCGAAACCAAAGGGGTGGGAACAGACCAAGTTAAGTGCCCCGGCTGCTCGGGCATCCTCATGACGGGCCAGGTCGACGGGTTCCGCCAGTACCTATGCACCAGTTGCGGGGGGGCTGTGATCGGCATAGCAGTGCTCCGCCAGGTGTCGAGCGCTGCACAGCACATATGGACATCCGAGCCGGTGCCAGCAGCCACCCCGGTGCCCTGCCCGTTCTGCTCGTCGGGAATGGAGGGCCGGGCTACGCCGGTCGGCTCCGCGGCGATCTGCAAGGCATGCGAAGTCGTGTGGCTCGACAAAGCGGCCGTAAGCTCGCTTCCCGCCAAGGACGCCGCCCCGACAGGCCAAGCGACCCTGGCGACCGAGACGCCCCACTGCGAGCAGTGCGGGGCCCAATCGCCCACACCTGCGACGAGAGTTGCCCCTACTGCGGAGCTGCCATCCACGCTCCGACGCAGGTTGTCCTGTTCCCAACGGAGCTCCCGGGAGAGCACGCCAACCGGGAAAATAGGAGACGAGGCGGCCTGCTCTCAGGCGTGCTCGACGCCTTGACCGACGGCAACATCTAGCTCGGGCCCGGCATAGGGCCGAGCGGCTCGTCTGCCCTATGGGCATTCGCCCCGTCAGCCCAAGGTAGGAACGCGGTTTCCCGCTGTTGCCGGTCCCCGTAGGCTGACCGACGGCCATGTTGAGTGCTCTCCGCCCGCTCCAGCACCGCAACTTCGCCCTTATCTGGTGGGCCGCCATGTTGTCCAACGTCGGTTCGTGGATGCAGACCGTGGCGGTCGGCGTCTTCGTGACGGCTCGCACCGGCCGCCCCGGCTGGACCGGCCTGGTCGCCGCCGCTGCGTTCCTCCCGATCGGGCTGCTCTCGCCGTTGGGTGGGGTGATCGCCGACCGGCTTGACCGCCGGATTCTGGTTGTTCGCCACCACGACGGGCGAGACCGCCTTCGCCACTTGCCTTACCATGCTGGCAGCCACAGGGCGGGCCACACCGGTAACGGTGACCCTACTGGTCTTCGGCGGGGGTGCCATGGCCGCCGTGGGTTTCCCGGCCTATCAAGCCATCCTCCCCGACCTCGTACCGGCCAGTGAGCTGGGGGCGGCGATCTCGCTGGGCTCCGCCCAGTACAACATGGGCCGGGTGATAGGGCCTGCTCTGGCCGGCTTCGCGATTATCGTCGGGGGGTACTCGTGGGCTTTCGGGATCAACGCCGCTTCGTTTTTCGCTGTGATGATCGCCCTTTGCCTGGTGCACCTGCCTAGAGTTGCCCGGTCCACGGTCCCGGCGTCGCTGCGCCAGCGATTGGTAGAGGGTGGCCGCGCAACGCTCGCCAACCCGGCGACGCGCGTGGCTGTCGTCCTGATCTCGGTGGTAGCCCTGACAGCGTCGCCGTTCATCGCCCTGGTGCCCGCCGTTGCACTCAAGGCGTTCGCTTCCAAGGCGACCGGGACTTCGGTGCTCATCACCGCCCAGGGGATCGGGGCGGTAGGTGGGGCGCTGGCCCTAACCCCTCTGGTCCACCGGTACGGGAGGCGGCAGGCGCTGGTCGCCAGCATGGTCGCTGTCTGCCTGTTCCTGTGCGCCTACGGACTAGCCCCCGATCTGTGGCTGGCCGCCGTGGCCCTGCTCCTTGTCGGGGCGGCTTACATCGGTGTGCTCGCTGGTTGCAACACCATCGTCCAGCTTTACGCTCCGGCATCGCTTCGAGGTCGAATGCTCGGGATCTACATGATGGCTCTCGGGATCCTGTACCCGATAGGTGCTCTGGCCCAAGGTGCCATCGCAAATGTCGTCGGGATCCGCGCCGTCACAGTGGGGGGAGCAGTCGTCCTACTGGTCCTGGTCGTGACCGTGCTGCGCCGCAGCATCCCGGCCAACCTCGAAGGCCAACCGCCGCAATTTGGTGGCTAATCAGTAAGTTTTGAGCAAGGGCAACAGATGGGTGCTACGCGCCGAAGCGTGCCCTGATAGGTTTAGAACCAGCCTGGACTAGCAGCCTGCGGAGGAAGACAACATGGCCGAGCTGAGACGTGACGGCGATGAGGTGGTAGTAGCACTCAGCGTCGCAGAGAAAGCCGAGGCGGTCCACGGCGATATCCGGGTCCCTGCGTCATCGGTTCGCGACGTGGAAGTGCTCGACGACGCGGTCCATGAGGTTCCTGGCCTCAAGACAGTCGGGGCGGCTTGGCCTGGCCGCTTCGCCATTGGGACATTCCGTGGAGGCAGCGGGAAGATCTTTGCAGCGGTCCATCACGACACACCGCGAGGCGTGAGAGTGGCTCTTGAAGGCACCAACTTCGACGCGTTGGTCGTCGGGTGCGCGGATCCCGAAGAAGTGGTGAGGAGCCTCGGTACTTTCTGAGGATTGGACAATCTGCTTTTCAATAGTGGGGCTGTCTGGCCGCGGATCTCAGGCCCACCTCGCTGAACGTGATGTCGCTTTTCCGCCAGCAACCAGCCAGGAACCGTGACAACCTGCAGCAATGATTTCTGCCAGATTAACCTTCGTGGTCGCCCCCATTTCTGATGACGTGCTTCGCCGGGCCCGATCTGAACGAACCGACGCTTCCGGGAACCCCGTTGTCGACGTCACCGCCACCGGGGGTGAACCGCTGAGGTGCTGTCTGCGGGACGCCGCTCCCGGCGAGAGCCTCCTTCTGTTCGGCTACGAACCGGTGCTCCCACGTAGTCCATACCGTGAGGTGGGTGCCGTTTTCGCCCATGCAGCGCCCTGTGAGGGCCCAGTCCAGGCCGACAGCTACCCGCCAGAGTGGCGTGGACGCCCACAGGTCCTGCGGGCGTACGACCAACGAGGCTGGATTTGCGACGCCAGGGTGCACGACGGGACAGACCCAGATGCGGTTATCGATGAGATGTTGCAGAACGAGGCAGTCGCTCAGATCCACAGTCGCAATATCGCCTATGGCTGTTATATGTTCCTCGTAAGACGGGTCTGAAAGACCACCGGCCGGCGCGTCTCGTGCATGGGCACGGGCGGTTAACCCGTTGCATTCCCCGCGCTGTGGTCTGTAGGCTGGGCCATGACTTCACGGCGGAAGTACAACGGGCGGGCAATTCACGGGCGGCGGCTAGCCTCAGTCGTCGTCGGCGTGTCGGCCTCCCTGGCAGCCGCACTCGCTTCAACGAATGCTGTTGCCGAAACCGGCGCAAACTTACCACTAGCGGCGGCTACCGGAGCCGCGAGCGTAGGCCAGGGTAACAGCCCCAACGGCGTCCAGGTCCCCGACACCGTACTGGAGCAGGTTGGTCTTGCCGACGGCGTATCCCGCCCCGATGTCCTCAAAGACAGACCTGCGCTCAGGGAAAGAGGCAAGCCCGTAGTCATGTACATCGGGGCCGCCTTCTGTCCTTACTGTGCCACAGCACGGTGGGCACTCGAGATCGCGCTGACCAAGTTTGGGACACTGGCCGATGGGCCCGCGATCGCTTCCTCAGCCACCGATGTTGACCCGAACACCGTCAGCTTGGGCCTCCACGGCTCGCACTACACCAGCACTTATTTCTCGTGGGAAGCAGCAGACGGCGTCGGTAGCGGCTTCCCCAGCCCGACCAACATGACCAAACAGGAGCTCTCTGCCTTCAAGACGTACGACAAAGCGCCGTTTACGCCTTATGCCGGTTCCATACCCTTCATTGACATCGACAACCGCTACCTCGTCTTAGGCGCGAACGCTTCGATCGGCCCATTACAGGGGCTCACGGCATCGGAGATAATCAAAGCCCTGACGGACCCCTCCAGCCGGGTAGCACGGGCCATGGACGGGGCGGCCAACTATCTAATCGCCGCCCTGTGCTCCATAGCGGGCAATGCCTCCGCCGCCATCTGTTCCTCCCATTTCGTGGCCCGGGCCGAGTCAAGCTGGGCCCGGGTGGTCACCACCACCACTACGACGACCAACACGACGACGACCACCACAACCACGTCGACGACGGTGCCCAGCTCTACCACGACGTCTACGACCACGACGGTCCCGAGCACCGCCACGTCGTCCACGACCACGACAACTGGCTGACGGACCACCCCCGCTCACCGTCCCTTCCCGCGGGGAGGGTTCGAGGTGTACCAGGCTTGGCCTCGTCGTGGTTACATCGAATGCATGGAACACGCCTCGACGAGACGGATGCTAGGGACGAGCGGCCTCGAGGTGTCGACGATCGGGCTCGGGTGCATGGGGATGAACCACCACCGCAGCTCCACGCTGGGGCGGGACGAGTGGATCGCTCTGATCCGCGAGGCGGTGGACCGCGGCGCAACGTTCTTCGACACGGCGCAGGTCTATGGCCCGTTTACGAACGAACAGCTCGTGGGAGATGCGCTCGCGCCCGTTCGTGATCAGGTCGTCGTCGCCACAAAGTTCGGGCTGGTCGACGCGAGCGGCCAGCCTGCCCTTTCAAGCCGGCCCGACCTCATCAAACAGACCGTAGACGCCTCCCTCGCTCGCCTCGGCGTCGCGACGATCGACCTGCTCTACCAGCATCGGGTCGATCCCGACGTGCCGATAGAAGAGGTGGCCGGCGCGGTCAAGGACCTAATCGAGCAAGGCAAGGTCAAGCATTTCGGCCTTTCCGAGGCCGGCCCAGAGACGATCCGCCGTGCGCACGCCGTCCAGCAAGTTACCGCCGTCCAGAGCGAGTACTCGCTGTGGTGGCGACGCCCGGAGGAGGAGGTCCTCCCGGTGTGTGAGGAGCTTGGCATCGGCTTCGTGCCGTACAGCCCGCTAGGGCGAGGCTTGCTTGGCTCCTCGCCCAAGCAACTTGGATCGTGCCGATCCCGGGGACCACGAAGGTGCATAGGCTGCAGGAGAACCTTTCGGCTGCAGCCCTCCAGCTAAGCAGCAACGATCTAGCGGAGATCGACCGCGCCGCTTCCGAGATCCTGATCGTGGGCGACAGGTACACCGTGACAGTCGAACAGATAACGAACCGCTGATCGTCCGCTTCGCCAGCTCGGGTGGGATAGACGCCGTCAACCAGCAGACTGAAGCCCTATGCAAATAGGCGTCGTGTACCCGCAGAACGAACTTGGGGGAGATCCTGCCGCGGTTCGGCGAATTGGGAGAGCGGCCGAGGACCTGGGTTTTGACCACCTCCTGGCCTACGACCACGTGCTCGGTGCCGTTCATGCCGACCGGGCCCATCCGCTGCCGGGCCCGTACACCGAGAACGACCCCTTCCACGACCCGTTCGTGATGTTCGCATACTTGGCTGGCATCACCGAGCGGATCGGCTTTGCCACCGGGATCCTGGTCCTCCCGCAGCGCCAGACTGCGCTCGTGGCACGCCAGGCGGCCGATGTCGACCTCCTCTCGGGCGGCCGACTTCGCCTAGGGGTGGGGGTCGGCTGGAACCACGTCGAGTACGAGGCCCTCGGCCAGGACTTCGGTACCCGCGGCGCCAGGCAGGGGAAGCAGATCAAGCTGCTCCGCCGGTTGTTCACGGAGCCTGTCGTCGACTTCTCGGGCCGCTTCGACCGAGTGGACAGAGCAGCCCTGGTGCCGAAGCCGGCCCGTCCCATCCCGATATGGCTTGGTGGATCGAGCGAGGCGGCCTTCGACCGGGCGGCCCGGCTTGCGGACGGCTTCATCTTCTTCGGCGGCCGCGGCATCGACCATGTCGTCGACGCCTGGGACCGGCTGCGTGATCGCGTGGGCACGCTAAAGAGGGCGGTCGAAGACTTCGGCGGCGAGTACGTGGTACTTCCTCGGGGCGGTGTCGACGACCTCACGGTGGAAGTTGACGGCTGGCGCAAAGCAGGCGGCACCCATGCTTCAATTGTCACGATGGGCCTGCTCCAACACTTTCGTGAGATCCTCTAGCGGGAGAGGCCGAGCGAACAGGAAGCCCTGGGCTCGGTCACAACCGAGCGATTGCACCGCACCCAGCTGTTCAATGGTCTCGACGCCTTCCGCTGTGACAAGCGAGCCGAAGGCCCTCGCCATCGCAACCACCCCGCCCACAATGGCGAGATCGCCTTCGTCGGCAGGCAGCCCGCTTATGAAACTACGGTCGACCTTGATCTCGCTGAAGGGATGTTCTTTCAACCACGACAAGGAGGAATAGCCTGTCCCGAAATCGTCGAGCACGATCCTGGCTCCGAGGGCGGCAAGCTCCTGCAGGTTCCGTTTCGTTGTCGTGTCAGGTCGCATAAGAGCCGTTTCGGTGATCTCCAGACAAAGCCTCTCTGCGGGGAACTCGGCGTGTGCGAGCGTCTGGCGGGCCCAGAGGGTGAACTCAGGGTTGGAAACCTGACGGGCGGAGACATTCACGTTGAGCATTAGCGGGCGCCCTGTAGCCGATAGCCAGGCCATGGCCTCACAGCTCTCGCGTAACACCCAGGCACCCAGGGGGATGATCGCCCCGGTGTCGTCGGCGATCGGTATGAACTCGACCGGTGACACCTCACCGAACGTTGGGCTTGTCCAGCGAGCCAAGGCTTCGACGCTGACGATGTCTAACGTTGGGAGGCTCACCACTGGTAGATATACGAGCCGGACTTCGCCCCGCACCTCGGCGCCCCGCAGTTCTCGAGCTAGCTGGAGGCGGCGACCGGTACGCGCGTGCTGACGCCCTTGGAAGAAGCTGCAGCGGTCCCGGCCCGATCTCTTCGCCGCGTACATGGCGCTGTCAGAGTCGCGTATGACGTCTGCCGTAGAAGGCCAACGTTCCCAGGACCTCACCTGTCGGCGCCATGATCGGCATCGACCAGCAGTGAGCCAGTCCTGCACTTTGAGCCTTATCAACAATCGGTGCCCACTTCGGGTCTTGGGAGATGTCCTCGGTTATTGTCAGCCGGCCAGACCATGCGGCCGCACCGCACGTGCCGACGTTTGGCCCGATCACGACGCCGTCGATCCCGGCCAGGTACTCGGGGGGTAGGGAAGGCCCGATCCCTGAATGGAGTGTGCTGGACGACGTGTCGAGCATGAGAACCGATGGCCTCAACGTCGGGTCGTAGCTCTGGATGCTTTCGAGCACGGCCACGAGTACGTCCCGGAGGGGTACCGCTCCGGCGATGAGCTCGTGGACCCTGTTGTGGGAAGCAACCAACTGATGCGCGCGTTCCACCTCTTTCTTGGCCAAGCGGAGCGCCACCTCCGTTGACACCGCGACGGCTACGTGGTCCAAGGTTTGCAATTCCTCTTCTGCCCAGGACCGGTCCCTTCCGTCGGCAATGCAAACCTGGCCCACTACCAGCCCGTCGAGGGTAACTGGGACCTCAGCGTAGCTCCCGCCGCCGGTCTGATCGACGCCGCGGGCCAAGCCGAGGACGTGGTCCTGCAGGGAGATAGTCGGCGTCAACTCGACCTGGTCGCTAGCCCCGGCGGCCGCGCAGAAGCTCTTGACAACCCGACGGGCCCGTCGAAGAGGCAGATGGCCGCAGCCGCTGCGCTCGTGTTGCGCTGCAGGACACCCGTCCACCGGTCGAGCTCGAGTACCGGGACCTCATCGAACACGCCAGGAACTCCGAAGGTCACCGAACGTTCACCTTCGTCGTTCGCCCCTGGGACCGCTCCAACCGTCTGCTCGTGCTGACGTGCCATGTTTTAGAGATCATCGGCTGTCGACAGCCAAGCTCAAGTCTCGGAGATGAGATTTCTGGCATCAGCATGAGCCTCAAAAAGGCCAAGCGTGGTTGCCAGGCTTGGCCTCAGGCCAGTTAGCGAGAAAGCTCTAGCCGCGGGTCATGGTTATCGTCCCGCTCCAGGTCTGGTTATGCGAACACGTGAGGTCCAGGCTGTCGTCGGAACAATCCGTAGATTGCGGGTAAGCGAACGGGCTCTTCTTGACCAGCACGATGATCTTGCCGGACCGCTGGAGCTCGGACAGGGGGATCTGGGCGCTGGCGGCGAGCGGGTCGGTGGCACCGGGGGCCGTTTGTATACCGGCGAAATAAAACCCGCCGTCCTGGGGGTCGACCGATTGGCACTCTTGGTCCTCGTCGGCGCCGGAAATGAGGTCAAGGACCAGCACGTAGTTGGTCTTGTGGACGGTCGAGGTCTTGCCGATCAGGACGGCGGGGTTGCTCCCCGCCGAACTTTCGTCAGACTGAAACGCGAAGTCCTTGGAGCACGTGGAGCTGTCGCCACAACCGACGCCTGCTTTCAGCTTGTACGACTCGTGGGTCGTACCCGTGAGCGTGCCCGTCACGTTCCCGGTGGTAGCAGGGGAACCCAACGCCACGCCGTGCCAAGTGACGCTCCAGCTGAACTCGGAGCTCGTGGCCGAGGTGATGACGTCGGTGCATTGGGCACTGCCCGAGTTCTGGCTGGCATTGCTCTCGAACGACCCGGAACCCGTGAACTGGATGGTCCAGGTCCTAGCCGTGCCCCCGGCGGCATTTGCCAGGGCGGCCATGAGGATCGCCATTGATGCCGCGACCACAAACCACCTGCGCATGGGTGGAAGTTAGCAGCCCTGAGGCGGGCGGGCCCGAGGTGAACCACGCTTCGCCTGTTGTCGCATCATTATGCTAATATAATAATGATGAGATCAGAACAACTGGGGACCGGGCCGACGGTGATCGGTGAGCTGAGCCGTCGGCGGCGCGTCGGCATCCTGCTGATCTGCTCGATGAGCCTCCTCATCGTGGGGCTCGACGTCACCATAGTAAACGTCGCCCTGCCCTCGATCGGGCGGGGGTTCCACGCCTCGCTGTCGGGCCTGCAGTGGACGGTGGACGCCTACACCCTGGTGCTAGCTAGCCTGTTGATGCTCTCCGGCTCCACCGCCGACCGCCTCGGGCGTCGGCGCACGTTCCTCATTGGGTTGCTGACATTCTCGGCCGGCTCGTTGCTGTGCAGCCTGGCACCCAACCTTGCACTACTTATCGTCTTCCGCATGGTCCAGGCAGTGGGCGGGTCGATGCTGAACCCCGTGGCCATGTCGATCATCACCAACACCTTCACTGTCCCCCGCGAGCGGGCCCAGGCCATCGGGGTTTGGGCCGCGGTGGTCGGGGTGTCCATGGCGCTTGGCCCGGTGGTGGGAGGGGGACTGGTGAGCTCTGTCGGGTGGCGGTCGATCTTCTGGATCAACATCCCAGTCGGGCTTACGGCAGTGGTCCTAGCCCGCCGGTACATCCCTGAGTCCAAGGCACCCGTGGCAAGGAAGGTGGACGTCCCCGGACAGGTCCTCGTGATCACTCTCCTCTCCTCGCTGACATACGGCATCATCGAGGCCCCCAGCCGGGGCTGGTCGTCAGCGGTCATCATCGGTGTGGCCGCCGTGGCCGTCGTGTCGCTGGCTGCGCTCCTGGTCTGGGAGCGCCGGGACGACGTACCGCTCATAGAGCTTACCTTTTTCAGATCAGTGCCCTTCTCCGCGGCCGCGGTTATTGCGGTGGCTGCGTTCGCCGCGCTCGGTGGGTTCCTATTCCTCAACACCCTCTACCTCCAGGACGTCCGTGGGCTTTCTCCGTTGCACGCAGGGCTCGACACGCTGCCAATGGCAGCAATGACCATGCTCTTCCCTCCGTTGTCGGGGCGGATCGTCGGTAGGCAAGGGGGACGGATCCCCCTGGTCATCGCTGGCACCGCCCTCAGTGCCTCCTGCCTCATGCTGGTCAGGTTGAGCCCAACGACCCCGTTCTCCTGGTTGTTCACCGCCTATGTGGTCTTCGGGATCGGCTTCGGCTTTGTGAACGCGCCGATCACGAATGCCGCAGTTTCGGGCATGCCACGTGCCCAGGCGGGCGTGGCTGCAGCAATTGCCTCGACCTCCCGCCAGGTCGGCCAGACCCTCGGCGTAGCCGTAGTCGGCTCACTTGTTTCAGTCTCGTTGCGGAACGCAGGCCATTCGGACTTCGCGCAGGCGAGCCGGGCCGGGTGGTGGGTCCTGGCCGGGTGCGGAGCAGCCTTGCTGGCGCTCGGCCTGGTAGCCACGTCTCAATGGGCCCGGGGCACAGCCCGGCGCACGGCTGAGTCCCTAAACCCTGAGTACCTCGAAGGGAACGCAGCACGATGAAGCCGAGTGCCCATCACGAGCGTTCGGCCCGGGAAGCATGGCAGGCGATGGCCGGTCTGGTCCTGGACAACCAGCGACGGCGGGAGGTCAGTGAGCAAACCGGTGTGAGCTTCGGTTCAATGAGGGCGTTGCGGCGCATCGCCGCCAGGCCGATGCCCATGCGCGAGCTGGCCGGCCTCCTGGGCATGGGCCCACCCAACCTGACCGCGGTTATCGACGACCTCGAGCGCTCGGCGCTCGTGGAGCGCCACGCCCATCCCACGGACCGCCGGATCAAGCTCGTGGTGGCCACCCCCAAGGGTGCGGCACTGGCGCGACGGGCGGAGAAGATCCTCGACCGGCCGCCCCCCGGCTTGGTGCACCTACCGGCCGATGAGCTCGAGACGCTGGTGCAGATCCTTGCCCGAGCCAGTAGAGCCCAGGAACCCGATCACTGACCCGACTCGACCGGCGCCCCGATGACGGTCCCGCAGCGCCCGCAGTAGAACACCGTCATGCTCAAAGGGCCTTGTCCCTCGACGGCGTCCTCACCTGGGGCTGCTTCGATACTGGTGTAACGCGTGGACTCCGACAACCTTGCGCGACAGCGGCTGCAATGCGGACGTGCCACGGGTGCGGGGCTGGTTTCGCCCTCAGTCTGGGGAGCACGGAGAGGGGGCCGCTCACCAGCTCGATCACTCGCTGGCGGACGCGCGATAGGTCGGCGCCGAGGCTCACGAGCACTTGGGCGGCTACGCCCTCGCCTTCGCGAACAAGGCCCAAGAGGAGGTGCTCGGTGCCGATGTAATTGTGGCCCAGCTGGAGGGCTTCACGAAGCGACAGCTCCATTACCTTCTTGGCGCGCGGGGTAAAGGGCGGGGAACCCGTCGTCGAAGTCCCGGCTGGCCCGATCGCCTCTTCTACCTCCACCCGCACCGCCTCAAGGTTGATACCGAGAGATCCCAACGCCTGGGCCGCCACGTCGTCGCCCTGACGGATAAGGCCAAGAAGGAGGTGCTCGGTACCGATGAAGTTGTGGTTCAACAGGCGCGCTTCCTCCTGGGCCAGCACCAGCACCCTGCGAGCATTATCAGTGAAGCGTTCGAACATCTCTTCTCCCAGGATCGCGCACAACAGCTGATCCGCGTGCCTTTCTGTCTGGGCTTCAGGAGCGCCGGACCAGCGGCCGATCAGGGTGGCAACGAGCCCGGCTACAGTCCCGCGTGACAGAGTTGAACCATGGAAAGACTGAGCAACCAGCAGATCCTTGATGCGGATCTCGTCGACTGGCGCAAGCTGGCCCAAGCACTGCACGCGCGCTACCAGCTCCCTGATTACGTCGTGGCAGCCGCCTTCGTCGCTGCGGTGGCAGAGGTCGCCGAGGCCGACGGTCACCACCCGGACCTGAAACTGACCTACGGCGCCATCGACGTCTCGCTGTGCACCCATGAGGACGGCCTGTGGGTTACACAGAAGGACATCGAGATGGCCAGAAAGATCAGTCAGATCGCCCACGAAAAAGGGCTCGCCCCGGAGCCCGGCTCGGTAACCCAGCTCGAGATGGCACTCGACACCGCGCACGAGGACCGCGTCGCCGTCTTTTGGTCCGTGCTGCTCACCGGTCGCCCGGACAACAAGATCTACGACTCGATCTTTGACCCGACCGGCCGTGTCCCAAGCCTATGGTTCCAAGGCACCGATGACCACCAAGCTCCCCGCCAGCGTTGGCACTTTGACCTGTGGCTCGCCCCCGACACCGTCGACCAAAGGATTGCCGCAGCCGTGGAAGCCGGAGGGTCGGTCGTCGATGGCTCCGAAGCACCATCCTTCACCGTTCTCGCCGACCCAGACGGCAACCGGGTCTGCATCTGTTGCGCGACGGGACGTTGATACGGCTCCAACCAGTCAGCGGTGCCAAGCTCGGTCAGGACCGGGAAAGCTCTAGATGTCGTAGCCGCTTGGCTTCAGATGACCCGGCCGGGGTCGCCGGCGTCGGTCACCACCGGGAGGCCGGCCTTCTCCCAAGCGCGCATTCCTCCGGACATGTTGAGGGCGTTGATGCCGTGCGAGTTGAGGAACTGGGTGACCGTGTTCGATCGGCCGCCCGAACGACAGACGATCACCGCGGTTACCTCTCGTGGTATCTCGTCCAGCCTGGCCTCGACCTGGCCCATGGGGATGAAGCGCGCTTCGGGGGCGTGGCCGGCAGACCACTCGTCCGGCTCCCGCACGTCGATGACCACGGCACCCGCGTTTACCAGATCTTCGACTGCCATCGGTTCGACCTCGACCGTCATCTCAAGTCCCGAGGCTAGCAGCGACAAGTTCCGGGTGTGGTTTCAGCGTTTCGGTGTGCTCGCGGCAACAGAACTCAACCCCCGGGCGCCGAGGAACGGCCACCACGCCGAGAAGCCGGCCCTCTACAGCTCCCTCGCGCCCTCTGTTTTTAGCCCGTCAGGCTAGCGAGTTCGACCGAGCGCCAAGTCAGCCGCCCCGTCAACGCTGAGCCCGCTGCCTTCTATGTAAGCGCGTTCGAGCTCGGCCTCGCCGAGGGCTCGGTGGAGCCGCTCTCGGTTGTCGGAGCGTAGTCGCTTTCCATGTTTCTATGGAAATCAGTAACCGACGTATCCGTCACGTTCTTTTCCCCGTGATGGATTGGTGAACCACGTCTCGGCCATTGTCGCGTGACGAAACTCGCTTTAAATGTCGTAGTAGAGATAGGTCGGTCCGTCTACGATGACGACCGGAGACAACAGAGGTGCACATCAGGGACTGTGCGAGAAGTGGGCAGACCTCTGGAGACATCACCTGTCAACCGGGGTTCTAGACCGGGATTAGGCCCTTGGTCCTACCAGAGTAGCTACTACTATGGTAGGATCGGCACATGGGTGTCGAAAAGATGAGTGTCTCGTTCGACCTTGAGCTAGGCGAGGCGATCAAGGTCTCGGCAAACGGCACCGGCCAGAGCGTATCCGCCTGGCTGGCTGACGCCGCCCGCGATCGGCTGCGGCTCGAATCGGTCGGGCACGCCGTCGCCGCTTGGGAACAACAATTTGGTCCTATAACCGGTCCTGAACTGGCCAATGCCGACCACCTACTTGACCGCGCCGCCAAGAAACGACGGCGCGGCGCGGCCTAAGCATGAGCTTGGTCCTCGACTCGGGCGGTCTGATCGCCTTCGACCGTGGCGATCGCGAGGTCGCGGCCCTGGTCGAAGCCACCCGCCGCCGCGGCGAGCGGGTCGCGACCTCATCGGGGTGTGTCGCCCAAGTGTGGCGAGGTGGTGGACCACGGCAGGCGCTCCTGGCCCGCCTGCTTCGCGGTGTCCTTGAGCACGGTCTCGATACCGAGGTATCCCGACGTGTCGGCCAACTTTGTGGCACCGCCCGATCGAGCGACGTTGTCGACGCTCATGTCGCGCTCCTGGCCAACGATGGCGACGTCGTCGTCACCAGCGACGCCGAGGACCTCCGCAGATTGCTGCGGGCAACCGGCTCGAAAGCCGTAGTTAGGCAATGCTGACCGTCCCTGCACAGTCCTCGGTCCAACGCGGCGTGGGGTAGCCTTGCCGACTGACGAGAAGGGAGTCGGTGCAGTGCACTGCCCGGTGTGCGCAGCGGAGAACCTCGAGAGCAAGCGCTTCTGCGGCGACTGCGGCGCCTCCCTCTCGCTCACGTGCTCGTCCTGCGGGGAATGCGGCGCCGCCCTAAGCCGCGCCGGCGGCACGCCGGTCCCGTCCCCGGTGACCGCAGCACCCCTTGCGGGGCCGGTCCGGGCCACCCCAGGTGGCCCAGCGACCACCGAGCTCCGCCATGTATCTGTCCTGTTCTGTGACCTTGTCGGTTACACGACCTTGTCGGAATCGCGCGACCCGGCGGACGTCCGGGAGCTGTTGTCCGGCTACTACGACTTGGCGCGCGAGATCGTCGCCCGCTACGGCGGGGCGATCCAGAAGTTCATCGGAGACGCTGTGATGGCCGTCTGGGGCGCCCCGGTAGCCCGGGAGGACGACGCCGAGCGGGCCGTACGCGCCGCCCTGGACCTCGTCTCCGCCGTCACCGCCTACGGGAACGACCAAGGCATCGACCTTTCAGTCCGGGTGGGAGTGTGACCGGGGAGGCGGCTACAACCGGGACCCGGACGAAGGGATGGTTATCGGGGACCGGGTCAACACCGCGGCACGTATCCAGTCCGCGGCGCCGCCGGGCTCGTGTTACGTGGATGAGGTCACGCGCAACGCGACGGCCCCCTCGATCGCCTACGCCGACGCCGGAGAGCACATTCTCAAGGGCAAGGCCCAGCCGGTGTGGCTCTTCGAGGCCACCCGTGTTATCGCCGCGGGCCGACGCAGGGCTGGTTGAGTTCTTGGACCACCTGCTCGACTGGTCAGCCGACCATCCGATCTTCCTCCTGGTGCTCACCAGACCGGAGGGTGCCGACCGCAGCGGACTGGTCCTCAGCCGCCGCAACATCGCCACGCTTTCACTAGGCCCGCTCCCCGACCAGGCCATGGGAGAGGTCCTCGACGGCCTCGTGACCGGCTTGCCGACGGCGGCGCGAGAGCGGATCATCGAGCGGGCCGAGGGCATCCCGTTCTATGCCGTAGAGACCGTTCGCAGCCTGCTCGACAGTGGGCGGCTTGTCGAGGGGGGCGACGGAGAGCTCCGCCTCGTCGGTGAACTGGGCACCCTGGAGATCCCGCCAGGGCTGAAGGCTCTCATCGCCTCCCGCCTCGACGCTCTCACACACGAAGAGCGGCAGGTGGTCAAGGAGTGTGCCGTGCTCGGTGACTCCTTTCCCCGCCAGTCAATCGAAGCGGTCACCGACGCCGCCAGGCCCGCACTGGCCGGGATCCTGGCTTCATTGGTCCACAAGGAGGTCCTGACGGTCCGGGCCGAAAAGCTCTCGCCAGAGGTCCCCCCGTTCCTTCGGATGCAGGTGCGTCGGGCAGAGGCCCTGGTGTCGGCGGCGCGGGGTCGCAGCGACGGGGTAGAGGAGCACCTGCGGGCGGCCGAGGCGGCTTTCGGCGATCTCGGTTATCGCTACTGGCATGCCCGGATCAGGCTCGACCTGGCCGAATGGCTGGCCCACGAGGGCCGGGCCGACGAGGCGACCGCACTGGCGAACGCGGCCGCGATCACCTTCGAGGAACTCGGGGTCGAACCGATGCGGGCCCGCGCCCGGTCTGTGCCCGCTCTGCTGCCGACCGCCCGCTACGGCACGTGACCCTGGTCCTAGGCGCCTGCCGAGCCTCACAGGCGCGGACGCTCGACAATGAGGCCCTCCAGACAGCCCTTCTGTCGAATAATGCACCAGTTTGAGTGACAAAAGGACAAGCGTGGTTGCCTCGAACCCTCACCGTTCTTTTCGGCGGGGAGGGTCCGAGGTGCCACGCTCGGCCATCTGTCGAACGCGACGACCTCCGCAAGCTAGATGTCGTAGTAGAGGTAGAACTCCCAGGGGTGCGGCCGGAGGCGCACCGGGTCGATCTCGTGTATGCGCTTGTACTCGATCCAGGTATCGATGAGGTCGTCGGTGAAGACCCCGCCGGCCTGGAGGAAGTCGTGGTCGGCTTCCAGGGCTGCGAGTGACTCCTGCAACGAGCCAGGGACCTGCGGCACGAGGGCCAGCTCTTCGGGCGGCAGGTCGTAGAGGTCCTTGTCCACCGGGTCGGGCGGCTCGATCTTGTTGAGGACCCCGTCGAGGCCGGCCATCAAGATGGCGGAGAACGCGAGGTACGGGTTAGCCGACGGGTCGGGGCAGCGGAACTCGACACGCTTTGCCTTGGGGCTCTTGGAGTAGAGCGGTATCCGGCAGGCGGCGGAACGGTTGCGCTGGGAGTAGACCAGGTTTACCGGAGCTTCGTAGCCGGGGACCAGTCGCTTGTAGCTGTTGGTCGTGGGGGCTGCGAAGGCAAGGATCGCCGGGGCGTGCTTCAACAGGCCTCCGATGTAGTGGCGCCCCATGTCGGAGAGGCCGGCGTAGCCGAGCTCCGAAGCAAACAGCGGCTCGCCACCGCTCCACAGTGAGCTGTGCACATGCATGCCGGAACCGTTGTCGCCGTACAGAGGCTTCGGCATGAAGGTAGCCGTGAGACCGTTGGCGCGCGCCACGCTCTTGACAACGTACTTGTACAGCATGAGCTTGTCTGCCATCGTGAGCAGCGTGTCGAAACGCATGTCGATCTCGGCCTGCCCGGCTGTGCCGACTTCGTGGTGCTGCACCTCGATCTCGATCCCCATTTGTTCCATCGTGAGGATCATCTCCGAACGGAGGTCCTGGAAATGGTCCATCGGCGGGACCGGGAAATAGCCTTCCTTGTGGCGAGGCTTGAAGCCGAGGTTGGGCCCATCGGAGCTGCCAGCGTTCCAGATGCCTTCGACGGAATCGATGTAGTAGTACCCCTCGTGGGCGTTCTGGTCGAAGCGGATGTTGTTGAAGATGAAGAACTCGGCTTCGGGGCCGAAATAGGCCGTGTCGGCCACTCCGGTAGAGACAAGGTAGTCCTCCGCCTTCTTGGCGACATAGCGGGGGTCGCGCGAGTACGACTCCCCGGTGACAGGGTCGCGCACGAAGGCATTGATGTTCAGCGTCTTATGCTGGCGGAACGGGTCCAGCACAGCCGTGTCCGGGTCGGGCACGAGGAGCATGTCCGACTCCTGGATCTCCTGGAAGCCACGGATCGACGAGCCGTCGAAGCCGAGGCCATCCTCGAAGGCACCCTCGGTCAGCTCGTGAGCCGGAATTGAGAAGTGCTGCATGAGCCCAGGCAAGTCGCAGAAACGGATATCGACTATCTCGACTCCGTCCTTTTTGAGCTGCGACAGCACCTCCTCAGGCGTGCGCCTCGTGAAGGACAAGGTTGAATCCCCTTTCTGTTCTTAGCGGCGGTAACGCCGGTCGGGTGCATCCGCGGCATACCACCATTTCATGTCCATGTGGCCGGTACGTTGCTCCTGTGTGAACTCTGTGTAAACGCCGCAGGTCGCCGGCCGTTGCAGGCAGCAGGCCTCCCACGCAGGACCTATCGTGTCATAGGCGAAGGGCCCGGCGCACAACCACCGCGCGGGGCGAGGAGAGACCGATGGATTCCCAAAAGGACTACGTGCTAAGGACGGTCGAAGAGCGCGGTATCCGCTTCGTCCAGCTCTGGTTCACAGATGTGCTCGGCATTCCCAAAGCGTTCAACATCACCCCTGCCGAGCTGGAGAACGCCCTGGACGAAGGTATGACCTTCGACGGTTCGGCGATCGACGGGTTCTCCCGCGTCCAAGAGAGCGACGTGCTGGCGGTCCCGGACCCGAAGACCTTCCAGATGCTCCCCTACCTCTCGTCGGAGGCCCCGGTTGCGCGCGTAGTGTGCGACATCTTCAACCTGGACGGGACGGCGTTCGAGGGAGACTCGCGCAACGTCCTGCGCCGGGTGCTCGACCAGGCTCGCGACCAGGGCTTTTCGTTCTACGTCGCCCCGGAGCTGGAGTACTTCTACTTCGCGCAAACGACCGACGCCGAGGGCCAGCCGCCGGTGCCGCTCGACAAAGGGTCTTACTTCGAGCTGATGGGCAACAACGAGGCCACGGCACTGCGGCGCGAGACCGTCCTCATGCTCGAGGAAATGGGCATCCCCGTCGAGTACAGCCAGCACGAGGACGCGCCCAGCCAGCACGAGATCGACTTGCGCTACACCGACGCCATGACGATGGCGGACACGGTCATGCTCGTCCGCGTGGTCGTAAAGGAGATGGCCACCCGCAAGGGGATCCTGGCGACCTTTATGCCCAAACCGCTCGGCGGCGTACAAGGCTCGGGGATGCACACTCACCTGTCTTTGTTCGACGGGGACACCAACGCCTTCTACGACGATTCCGACGAGTACCACCTCTCCACGGTGGCAAGGCAGTTCATGGCCGGCGTGCTCCACCACGCGAGCGAAATAACAGCCATAACGAACCAATGGGTCAACTCCTACAAGCGCCTCATCGTGTCCCAGGAAGACCAACCGCTGATAGAAGCCCCGGTCTACATCTCGTGGGCCCAGAACAACCGCTCTGCATTGGTCCGGGTACCGCCCACGAAGAAGGGCAAGCGCGATTCGACGCGCGTCGAGTACCGATCGCCGGACCCAGGCGCCAACCCCTACCTGGCATGGGCTGTCATCCTGGCAGCCGGCCTCGCCGGGATCCGCGGCCACTACGCACTACCGACAGAGGCGTCAGCCAACATCTACAAGATGTCCGCCCAGGAGCGCGTCGCAGAAGGGATCAAGCCCTTGCCGGCGTCCCTCAACGACGCTCTCGATGCCATGGAAACTTCCGAGCTGGTCGCGGAGACGCTCGGCGAGCACGTGTTCGAGTGGTTCCTGCGCAACAAGCGCGCCGAATGGGCAGCGTACAAGGCCGAAGTCACCCCGTTCGAGCTGCGCCGTTACCTCACGGCGCTCTAGCGTTGGACCTGAGCGGAGGTAGGTCGTTGGAGCCACTGCTGGTTTTCCCTGATCCGGTACCGGCAGTGGTCGCGCATGCTCTCGCTTTGGCGAGCTATTCCTGGAAGGCTGTCGGCTCACTGGACGAGGCACAGGACGCCGAGCCCGAAGACGGATGGTCCGGTGGAGTTGTCTGTGCCGACGAGCTTCCCGATGCCGCCTTCGGCCTGTGCAGGTCGCTACGCAAGCGGGACATCCCTTTCGCCCCGCTGCTCCTCCTTCTCTCGCCTCAGCAGCTTGGGGCCCTCGAGCTGCGCGAAGACCTGTTCGATGACTTCTGCGCGACCCCATGTGACCCGAGGGAACTGGAAGCCCGGCTATCGCACCTGTTCTGGCGGACCGGGCGGGGCCTGCGTCCCGAACTGGTCGAGTACGGGCCGCTCGTTCTCAACCTCGAGACCTACCAGGCGTCGGTTGCCACCAAACCGCTGTCGCTTACCTTCATGGAGTACGAACTGCTCAAGTTCCTGGCCACCCACCCTGGCAAGGTCTTCACGAGAGAGACGTTGCTGTCGAGGGTTTGGGGCTACGAGTACTACGGGGGCGCACGCACGGTCGACGTGCACGTCCGGCGCCTCCGCGCCAAGCTCGGCGAGGAGCACGCCAACCTCATATCGACGGTGCGGTCAGTCGGCTACCGGTTCGGCCAGAGCCGCTGGGCGCTCTAGAGCCCGCCGAAGGACTACTGAGGCGGGCTCTAGCTGGAGCGGTAGGCCCACGCCTCTACTTCGACCGAAGCTCCCAGAGGCAGCCCGGCTACTGCTACGGCGGAACGGGCTGGGCGGTGGTCGCCGAAGGCAACCACGTATGCCTCATTGACGGCCGCGAAATCAGCAATATCTGTCATAAAGACAGTGGTTTTCACTACGTCGACCAGGCTGGAACCGTGCTCGGCCAGAAGGCCGGCGAGGTTGGAAATGGCCTGTGCCGTCTGCTCAGCGGTCCCGCCCGGGACGATCGCGCCGTCCCGGGCGCCCAGCTGGCCGGACACGACCAGCCAGGGCCCAGCCGCGACAACAGGCGAGTACGGGCCTACGGGAGGGGCGCCCATCGTGGTAGGCGGGTAGTCAGGCCGACGGCTAGCCGGGAAGGCTAGCTGAAGGACTGCCCGCAGCCACAGGTACGCGTGGCGTTGGGGTTGTTGATCGAGAAGCCAGCTCCCTGCAAGCCGTCCTTGTACTCCAGGGTGGCCCCGGCGATCAGTGTCGCGCTCGCCGGATCTACAACGACCTTGACGCCGCCCGAGCCGGACTGGACGTCGTCTTCGGCAAGCTCGGTGTCGAAGAACATCTCGTAAGAGAAACCCGAGCAGCCACCCGGTCGGACAGCCACCCGAAGGAACAGCTCGGGGTTACCCTCTTCTTCGAGCAGCTCAGTTACCTTTGCGGCCGCGGCGTCGGACAATGCCAAGGTCCCGACGGAACTTTCAGTCGATGTGGTGCTCACGAGCCCTCCCTGCGGAACTTTGCGTTGAGGACCATCGTACAGGCCTCGCTCGCTATTGGACAGCTGCGGACGTTCGGGGGTCCCAAAGGGCCGTACCATGTTGTCGTGGAAACGTTCGCCCAGCTCACCGAGGCGGCCGTGCGCGATGCGCTCCGTGGCGTGGTGGACCCCGAGCTCGGTGACAATATCGTCGAGCTCAAAATGGTCGACCGTATCGAGCTGCAGCCGGACGGGGTGGTCATGGTCCGAGTGGCGCTCACAACGCCTTCGTGCCCTCTCAGGGGCCAGATCAAAGCAGAGGTGACAGGGCGCGTCGGCACCTTGCCGGGCGTGACCGCCGTCAAGGTCGAGACGAGCGAGATGGACCGGGAGCAGAAGGCCGCTGTGATGGCGCGGGCCCGCTGGAAGGCGCGGGAGGGCGCACCGAAGACCGCGGTGCCTCCCAGGGCAAGGGTCATCGCCGTTTCGTCGGGCAAGGGTGGAGTAGGCAAGTCGTCGATATCTGTCAACCTGGCTGCCGGCCTCGCCATGAGGGGCTTCACCGTCGGGGTGCTCGACGCTGACATCGCAGGCTTCTCCGTGCCGCGGATGCTCGGCGTGGCCGGCCAGTTGGAGGCCGGTCTCGACCCCGACAAGCCAGGGCGCAAGTTGATCCAGCCCCTGGTGCGGCGCCTCGGCAAGGGAGAGCTGCGGGTCGTGTCGATGGGTTTCCTGGCCGGGGAGGACGAGGCGGTCATGTGGCGTGCCTTGATGCTCAACAGGGCGGTCCAGCACTTCCTGGAAGAGGTCGCCTGGGGCGACATCGACTACCTCGTGGTCGACATGCCTCCTGGGACAGGCGACATCCAGATGGGTCTTGCACGTATGCTCCCGAGCGCGGAAGTCCTGGTTGTGACGACCCCAGCCCAGGCAGCCCAAAAGGTTGCCGGCCGCGCGGCCAGCATGGCCCGCAAGAGCTACCTACGGGTCGTGGGCGTCGTCGAGAACATGACTGCCTTCACATGTGCCCACGGCGAACGTTACGAGCTCTTCGGCAGCGGGGGCGGGCGCCGTCTGGCCGAAGAGATTGGTGCCCCCTTGCTTGCCAGCATCCCGCTGGAGCCTGCCGTGGCGCTGGGGGGCGACCGAGGTGAACCAGCCGCGCTGGACGAGAGCACGGAAGCGGGTAGGGCCTTCGCCGGGCTGGTCGAGGCCATCCTCGAACATTGCCCGGCGTTGCAGATGACCACTTGTTCGGCGCGTCTGCTCGATGCGCTCGAGGCTGCCGCAGGGCAAGCCGCACCGGTCAGCTGATCGGGTCTTTGCGCTCAGCGCGCGCTCGCGACACCCCAACGCGTCCTCCACCGGACGAATGTCCGGTCTTCTGAGCAACATGTGCGAGAGCCCCTCCGCGCGTGCCATTGTTAGCCCTAGCGCCATTTGCCAATTGGGCCGAGCCACCCTAGCGGGATGGAGCGGGACAGAGGTGAAGCGCCACAGGTTTGTATAGCAAGGCTGCAGCGTTCGCAAACGATAGGAGCAGGGGTGTGAACCCGAGCCATCCACAACAGAAGTCGGACATCTCGGTGGTCCAGCTAGCCGAGGCGTTGATCCAGGGAGACGTGCTGATCGCTCTCCAAGAACGCGGGGAGGCCGCGCCGGCTTGGGGCTATCTCAACTTGCTCGCCCACAGTGACCGGACCTCGCTCCGCCGCGTGAGGGACTTCAACCAGTCACGCCGGCCCCTCTCGGGCTGGGGGACAGTCGTCTTCGACTTGATCGTCGATATCCTCAACTCGGCGCCTTCAGAGGACGAGTTGACCGCTGTCCAGCGCAAGGCCCTCGTCCCCCTCGAGCTCAATATCTGGGCCACCCGGGAGACGCTGACAACGCCCCAGGATCTCGACATCCTCGTCCGCAGTGCCCTCTACCGCTACATGGGACAGCTCTGATCTAGGTCGCCTCAGGGCGCCTGGGTGGACGCCGGGAGCTCCACGGTCACATTTGTGGCCTTCACGGAGGCGACTGCGGCAACGCCAGGGGCCAGGCCAAGGTCGTCCGCCGCTTCACGGCTCATTAGCGAGACCACCCGGAACGGGCCCGCTTGCATCTCGACCTGCGCCATCACGAGGTCCTTCGTCACCTTGGTGACGATGCCGACAAACCTGTTGCGAGCCGAATGCCCGCCGGTTGGGCCGACTTCGAGCGACAGGCCTTTGGCGAGCTGGGCGGCGAACTCTGCGAGGGCCGAGCCTTCGATGACCCGCCTGCCAGCGCTGTCCCGCCTGGAAGCGAGCCGTCCTGTATCAGCCCAGCGCCTCACGGTATCCGCGCTGACGCCGAGGAGCTCCGCGGCCTCAGGCACGCGGTAAACGGTCGGAGAGTGGCCTGTTCCTGATGCCTTGCGGACCGTCGTCATCGCCGGCGGGCCGCTCGGTAGCGGCGGATGAGCGCGTTGGTCGAGCTGTCATGGGCAAGAGCCGGCTCGGCCTCGGAGGTGATCTCCGGGACGATCCGCAACGCGAGCGACTTGCCGAGCTCGACCCCCCACTGGTCGAAGCTGTTCACACCCCAGATCACGCCCTGAGTGAGGACTTTGTGCTCATAGGTTGCGACCAGCTCGCCCAGCACCCGGGGGCTCAGCTCGGGAGCGAGGATCGTGTTTGTCGGCCGGTTGCCAGGGAAGGTGCGGTGCGGCACAAGGCGCTCCGCTATGCCCTCTGCACGCGCCTGGTCCGGCGTCTTGCCAAACGCAAGAGCCTCGGTCTGGGCGAAGAAATTAGCCATCAACAGGTCGTGGTGGTCACCGACCCGGTGAGCCGGCCGCAGAAAACCGATGAAGTCCGCCGGGATTATACGAGTCCCCTGGTGGAGCAGTTGGTAGTAGGCATGCTGGCCGTTGGTACCTGGCGTGCCCCACACAACCGGGCCGGTGGCAAGGTCGACGGGCTGGCCGTCCAGGGTCACAGACTTGCCGTTGCTTTCCATGTCGAGCTGCTGAAGGTACGCCGAGAACTTGGAAAGGTAGTTGTTGTAGGGCAGTACGGCATGGGTCTCCGCGCCGAAGAGGTCGTTGTACCAGACCCCGATTAGACCGAGGAGCACCGGCAAGTTGCGCTCGAACGGCGTATGCCTGAAATGCTCGTCGATCGACCTGAAGCCTGCAAGCATTTCCGTGAAAAGTTCGGGGCCGATCGAGATCATCAGCGAAAGGCCGATCGCGGAATCGTAGGAATAGCGACCTCCGACCCAGTCCCAGAACTCGAACATGTTGGCCGTATCGATCCCGAAGGCCGCAACTTCCTTGCTATTGGTCGAGACAGCTACGAAATGGTTCTTGACTGCTGAGGGGTCACCAAGGCTAGCGAGCAACCATTCCCTTGCTGTCTTGGCGTTACCAATCGTCTCCAAAGTCGTGAAAGTCTTCGAGCTCACGACGAAAAGGGTCTCGGCGGCGTCGATGTGGGCCGTAGCCTCCCAGATGTCGGCGCCATCGACGTTCGAGACAAACTGGAAGCTGAGCGCTCGGTCCGAGTACGGCAACAACGCCGCGTAGGCCATCGCTGGGCCGAGGTCAGAGCCCCCAATGCCGATGTTGATGACGTTCTTTATCTGTTTGCCCGTAAATCCGCGCCATTTCCCGCTGCGGACCGCCTCGGCGAAGGCGGCCATCTTGTCGAGGACCTTGTGGACCTCCGGGACTACGTTCTCACCCCCCTCGGTGATCTCTGCGCCCTTGGGGCCCGAAGCGCCACGTGCAGCACGGCGCGGTCCTCGGTCACATTGATGTGCTCGCCCGAGAACATGGCCTCTGTGCGCTCATGCAGGCCCGCCCGTTCGGCAACCGCGACCAGGAGGCGCACGGTCTCGGCCGTAAGCCTGTTCTTGGAGTAGTCGAGCAACAGGTCTGACGCTTCAACTGTCATCGAAGCGGCGCGGTGCGGGTCTTCGGCGAACAGCTCGCGCAAGTGCACGTCGCTCAACTTGGCGAAGTGGTCGGCGAGCGCCTTCCACTCTGCTGTGGCCTTGATGCGAACTGGCGTGATCTCCATGTTCGCAGTCTGTCACCACGAGGGGCCTGGTTGGCAAGGAAACCGACGAAGGGCCGTCGAGTCGACCAACCCGTCGGAGCGGTTAAGGTCGACGGGTGACTACACGGCGCCTGTTGTTGTTCGACATAGACGGGACACTGGTGCGAGCGGGCCCCGTGGGAGGGGCAGTTTTCAACCGGGCGCTCGAAGCGGTTCTAGGGGAAGTGCCTTCCGAGCGGGTCCGCATGAGTGGCAAGACCGACCCCCAGATCGTCCGGGAGTACCTCGCCTTGATGGAGTCCGATGACCCCGCCCATTTGCCTTCCATCCTCGAGCACCTCGAGCGGGAACTGGCGGCCGCGGCAGAAGAGATCACCAGGGACGGCTCGCCCTGTCCTGGGGCAGCGGAGCTGTTAGCGGCCGTCGCTCAAGACGACCGCTTTCACTCCTCTGTGCTCACTGGCAACATCGCGCCCAACGCCGTCGTCAAGCTGGCCGCATTCGGCCTGGACAAGTGGGTGGACATGGAGTCGGGCGCCTACGGCAGCGACAGCGAGGACCGCAAGGACCTGGTCCCAATAGCGATCGGGCGCCTGGCGTCCCTCCGCGGTGTGCACCTCTCGCCCGCGGAGACCTGGGTGATCGGGGACACGCCTCGCGACTACGAGTGCGCGGCAGCGTCCGGCGCGCATTGCCTTCTGGTCGCAACGGGCGCCTACAGCAGCGAGGAGCTTTCGGGTCTGGGAGCCGACGCCGTGGTGGCGGACCTGTCAGCGACTGATGCCGTGGTCGACATCCTCAGCGCCGGCCTCTAGAGCGGCCCGGCCCGGCGTGCTTGCGCCCGGCCCCCTCTTTCCCCTGGTCTTTGTATGGTTGAGGGGTTATGGCGATGCCGCCCCGGACGTTGAGCCGCCGCGGGGGATCCCAACGTTGGCTTCTCATCCCCCTGGTCCTCACGATGCTTGTCCTATTGGTCGATGCGTCCATGCACGCTCGTTCAGCGCAACCCGGGGCAACGATGACCAGTGATGCCTGGGTCGACAGGGTCCTCCCAGAAATAGCGCAATCGAGCGCTCAGGGCCGTGAGATCGCCCAGCTCAGCTCCGCCCGGCTGACCAGCAACTCGGATATCGTCTCAAATGAGCTTACGAAGATCGCTGCGGCCGCTACGGCAACCTACGAGGCGGTCGCGAGTTATGAAGCACCGTCCGAGGTTTCCCCGGCGGCGGGCTTGCTCGACGCCTGCCTAGCAGCCCGCAAGGCCGGCTCCGCCCAGCTGGCCTCTGCCGTCCGGGATCTCGTTCGGGGCGATGGCCCCACCTCAGCTTTGTTGCAAATGGGCACCGCCGCGGCGGACTTCAAGGTTGGAGACAATGCGTACCAGCTCTTCGCTCAGGATTTCCCCAAGCTCGGGGTCAGGATGCCGGGTTCTCAGTGGGCGACAGGCACCAGTCTCTACCAGCCGAGCAGCCTCGGAGCGTTCGCATCAAGGTTGCTCGCCGGCGTGGAAAGATCCCCTCAACACCACTTAGCCATTGACTCGATCGCAACGGAGCCACCCGCATTGAGCCTGCAGGGCAAGGTCGAGATCCTGTCGCCAGCAAGCGCCCTGTCGGTGACGGTGGTCGTTGCGGACATAGGTCAGTCCTCCGAACATGGCGTCCAGGTGACGGCTACGATAACGCCGGCCGAGGGTGCAGCGAGCGAGCACGTGTCGGCCTCGGTAGACCTTTCTCCTGGACGGGCCTACGCAGTGACCCTGCCGGCTCTGAACCTCGCCGCCTCCATGCGCACAGTCCTGACCGTCACGGCCATCGAACCTGCAGGCGAACCAGGCAATGTTTCCAAGTCAGTCGACGTCGAGGTGCCCGGGCCAAGCTTCAGGGCCACCTCAGCCGCGACAACCCTGGGCGGGGCTGCCACCACGACCACTTCGACGTCGGCTGCCACCGTAGCAACCGCCGTGGCCATCCCACCGACGGCCACGACGACCTCGGCGACCCTCGCAGTAGCTACGACCTTTGCGACCACGACCTCACGCGCCACGCCCACCACCCGCGCCCCGCCCACGACCCGCGCCCCACCCACGACCCGAGCTCCGACTACGACCCGCGCTCCGACTACGACCCGCCCCACACCCACGACCCGCCCGACGACAACGACCCGCCCGACGACAACGACCCGCGCTCCGACTACGACCAGCCGCGCTACTACCGCGACCGTGCTCGCCACCACTACAAGCACGACGCGCCCGGCGACGACGACGACCCGACGTCCAACGACAACGATCGCCACGACTACAACCGCAGCGGTCCCACCGACGACTGAGGCACCCCCGACGCCCACGACTGTCACGCCGCCCAACGCGGCGACCACGACTTCGACCGCCCCGGTCAGCACAACATTGCCGCCCACTACGACCCCTACGACAGGGTGACCACCGCGTTTGTGCTCCGCGGGGGCGCAAGCTTCGGGGCAGCCCAAGTGGGCATGGCGCGGGCCCTTATCGAGGCTGGGCACCACCCGGACATGCTCTACGGGACCTCGGCCGGAGCGCTCAACGCCTCTTGGTTGGCGGCAGACCCGACGCTTGAAGGCCTCGAGGAGCTTGCCCGACTGTGGACGACGGTGCGGCGCCACGACGTGTTCCCGCTCCGGCCCTGGTCCGCGCTCTGTGGCCTGATCGGTTGGCGGGACTTCACGGTGAGCGCCGATGGCCTGGCCAGCTGGCTCGGCGCGGCTGCGCTGCTGCGCCGCTTGGAAGACGGGGTGCTCCCGCTAGCGGTGGTGGCTGCGGACCTCGAGAGCGGGGAGGAGGTGCTGCTCGAGAGCGGGCCAGCCGTCCCGGCCCTGTTGGCATCCTCCGCGATGCCCGGCATTTTCCCCCCGGTTCGCATCGGAGACCGCTGGCTGGTCGACGGGAGCGTGGCCTCGGACAGCCCGATCGGGGCAGCGGTCAAGGCCGGGGCAAGCCGGGTCTGGTTGCTGCCGAGCGCTCCGACGGTGCCTCTGCCCCGTCCGAGAGGGGCGCTCGACGTCGTGCTGAGGTCGACTTCGATCGTCCTCGCCCGACAGGCCGAGAGCGTCGTCGCAGCCTGGGCCAGCCGCTGCGAGCTGTTCTTGGTGCCCGCGCCGTTGGTACCGGGCGTCTCACCGTTCAGTTTCACCAAGAGCCGGGAGCTCATCGGGTCCGCCTACCGCATCACCCGCCAATGGCTGGACGAGGCACACCCTGAGCCGGAGTTGTAACGCGCCCTGAGCTGGAGTTGTAACTTTAGGTAGTGACAGCTGGCAACGGGATCCCTCATCGCTTTGTGGAGTAAGAGGATGATCAATGGCTAAAGCTCGGCCGCGCAAGCCACCCGCGGGCCCGCCGGACGGGGCTTCGGGAGGGACAGCTAACGGCAGGGGCAAAGCCGAGACCAGTGATGCCCCTGCAGAGGCGACGATGGCCCCAGAAGTGCTGGACCTCGACGAGAAGGCCGTTTACCAGCCAGAACGTAGCCAGCACCAGGGGCAGGAGACCGACCTCGACCAAACTGGGTACGGCCAACCGGGTGGCGCCGGGAGCGCTTCACAGTGGCCATCTGCCGGCGCCGCCGGCTGGGACGGCGACGGCACGGGCGTGTGGGATGCCGCCACCGAATGGGGTTCCGACGACCAGGGCGAGGCCTGGGACGAACAGAACGGCTGGGACGGTGGGCCTGAAGCCGGCACCTGGGAACCGGAGGAGGGAGCGGAGGAGGGATGGGTCGGGCCCGACTGGTCGGCGCCCGGGTACGAGGCGGGCTATACGACGCCCTATCTGCGTTCACGGGACGAGGCATTGGCCGCCTACCAGGACTACGGGACCCTCGAGCGCGATACAGGATGGACCGGAGAGGTACGGCACGGTCCTGGGCCTCAACCGAGCCGGGGGAACGGGCCCTGGCCGGAGCTGGTAATGATCGCCGCGGTTGCGGTGATCATCGCAGCGGTGATCCTTGCTGTCACAAGCGCCGACCGGAGCCCAGGGACCGGGGCCCAGGCTGGCCTCACAACCTTGCCGGCCGTAACGGCGCAGCGAACGCACTCTTCCGCACCGGCCACGGGGAAGTCCTCCAAGGGCACGTCTCCGCCTGCCACCTCAAAGGTCACCCAGCACACATCGACCCCCACCACGTCGAAGGCGGCCAAGGCGAAAGCCGCCAGCCAGGGAGCTAAGAACCTGGCCCTCAGGCCAGGCGTGGCACAGTCGCTCGTCAAATCCTGGCTTGCGACCAACCCAGGGGGCGTCGACATCAGGTCGGCAGATGTGGCGGGCACGGTTGTCGGCCAGCTCTATTACGCCGTCCAGCCAGCTTCAGCTACCTATTGGGCGACCGTGGTCTTCAAACCCTCCGCCGCGTTGCTCGCGAGCGCTTCGACAGCGGCCGGACAGACAAAGCTTGCCCAGTTCCAAAACAGCGTCTACGTGTTCTCCTGGAAGGCCGGGCCGGTGTGGACGCTTCTTGGAGAGGTCAGCGCGGGTAGCTGTCCCGATAGCTGGGTCCCCAAGAGCGTCCTAGCCGTGTGGGGCCTCTGCGGCATGTAATTTTGCGCCCTGTCCCGGCGCCGGCCGGGGACGATAACCTAGAGCCGGGTTAGTCACACCTTGCGCTCGTAGCTCAACGGATTAGAGCATCTGACTACGGATCAGAAGGTTGGGAGTTCGAATCTCTTCGAGCGCACTTTCACCAGTTGACCAGGACCAGCGGTTCTAACTGGTAGCTACGGGGTACTTGCACAACGCTCCGAAACCGTCTAATTTAGTCTCTGGAGGACGGGTCCAGCCGCCCCCCAGAGAGGACCATCATGTCACCCGCCAAGCTTTCCGAGGCGACCGAGTTCGCGTCCCTCGAGGTGCTCATCCCCAGCTGGGAGCGCAGCCTCCGCGCCGGCAACAAGAGCGTCAAGACGATACGCAGCTACGGCGACAGTGCCCGGCTGCTCGAGGCCTTCCTCAAGGACAGCTTCGGGCTCACGGCTGTGGCCGCCATCACCCGGGACCACGTCGAGACCTTCATCGAGGACCAACTGGCCCGGTGGAAGCCCACCACGGCCGCCGTGCGGTACCGCTCCCTTCAACAGCTCTTCAAGTGGCTCCTCGACGAGGGCGAGCTGACGTCCAACCCCATGGCCCGGATGAAGCCGCCGATCGTCCCTGAGGTGCCCGTGCCCGTGGTGACCGACGACGACCTGAAGAAGTTGCTCAAGGTGTGCGACGGCAAAGACTTCGAGGACCGCCGCGACTTGGCCGTGCTCCGCGTGTTCATCGACACCGGAGTCCGCCTGGCCGAGGCCGCCGGCATGAAGGTGACCGACGTCGACACCGAGGCCGAGGTGATCATCGTGACGGGGAAGGGCCGCCGGCCCCGAGCCGTACCGTACGGGGCAAAGACGGGTAGGGACATCGACCGCTACCTCCGTGTGCGGGCCCGGCACCCCCAGGCGAGCTCCCCGGGGTTGTGGCTCGGCCCGAAGGGCGCCATGACCGACAGCGGCTTGGCCCAAATGCTCGAGAGGCGTTGCGCCGAGGCCGGCATACCCAAGGTGCATCCGCACCAGCTCCGCCACACGGCCGCTCACGTGTGGATGGCGGCCGGGGGCAACGAGACGGACGCGATGCGCCTCTTCGGGTGGAAGTCCCGGACGATGCTCAATAGGTACGGTGCCTCGGCGGCAGACGAGCGGGCGCGCGACGCACACCGCCGGCTAGCACTGGGGGACCGGCTATGAGCATTCCGCCGTTCCCGGCCCACAGCGTCGTTAGCGGCCCGGCCGAGCCAATGGTCAGGGAGTACACCATGTACGCGCTGACACGTGCTGCGGCAATATGGCGACGCCAACAACTCGAAGAGCCAAGCCCCGCGTATTCCACAGATGAGGTCATAAGCGTTGTGCTGGCCCACCTTGATCGCGTTGACGAAGCCTGGGAGCAACGCGGTCCTCTTCTGGTGAACTTCTATTGCGACCGTTGCAGGCCGCTATATCGAGACGGGGATCGTCGAGTCCTTGCTCGAATCTTTGACACTCCGCTTGGCCTGCTGCTGGACGGTGACGGTCATGGAGGGACGGCCCACGGCGAGCGGACGGTCATCTCGCTACCCTCCAGCCACTGGTGGCCGCCCCAGGCGCTCGAGCAGTGGTCGGGTCTTATCCCTGCGGTTAACTGCCGGCGTCATGGAACTGCGTGGCTTGACCTCCAAGAACTTGTGAACTACGCAGTCAAGGCCCGACGGCATTCTTCGGGCGTGCCCACGCGAATCGGGGTTGCTTGTAAGGGGATCACCGCTCGGAAGTCCGCACAGCGCTAAAGTGTTGTCAATCGATGGAGTTGCCCGCGGGCCTCGCTGCCCCGGATGAGCTGAGGAGATAGGCGCCCGGCAGACCCCTGGAGGGTCCGCTTCGTGGTTGCCACCCAATCTGAAGTCTCCGGTTCGATCAGGTCGCTGAACGCGTGGGCCAACGCCCTTTTGATGCACAGCATGGGGCTGACAAATACCGGCCCAGCGCGGCAAGCGTTCCACGACAAGTTCGAAAAGATCGTTGATCCTGAAGGAAAATTGCCGGCGGACGTTCGAGCTCGTCGCGCAGAGCAAGCCCGAAAGGCCCATTTCCTCCGCATGGCCGCTGCGTCAGCGAAAGTGCGCTCAGCGAAGGCGCGGGCATCATGAAAGGGCCACCCAAGAATGGCGGCCGCCGAGGCCCGACACCTCGGCGAAGCGCCCGCTACCACTACCAGCTCACCCTCGACTTTACAGCAACCGACGAGTCGGACTTGGACAACCCACTGATCTGGATAAGCCGTGCCCGTCTGGTGCTGGAACGGGGGAAGCGTCGTGGATCTTTAGCTGACACGTTGTCAGCTAAAGCTGAGCTACGGGGGACCGCATGATGGGGGTGCACGTCTCCGCCGAGGTATGGGCCCACTCGAGCGCCGCCGGCACCGCGCTGCTCGTCCAGCTCGCCCTAGCCGATCACGCGGACGACCAGACGCGGACATGTTGGCCCAGCCTCACCTTCTTGGCCAAGAAGACGAGAACGTCCCGGGACACTGTGCGCCGCGCTATCCGTGAGCTCGAGGCCATCGGCGAAGTAGAGATTCCCGTCCGCGGTGGGGGTCACCAGTCGGCCCGTTACACCGTAAAGACGTATCAAATTGCTACCCCTAGCAAGTTGCTACCGGTGGCAGATTGCACACCCAGGGGTAGCAACGCTGCAACCTCAGGGGTAGCACCCGTGCTACCCGAACCATTAACAACCATCAATAAAGACTCTGCGCGCAGAGTGCGGGCACCAAAGGCGACCGACGACCCGCTGACTAAGCGGGCCCACGAGTTGGCCAAGTTCGCCTTCGATCAACCACTAAAGCCAGTATCCACGTTCCCGGCCGTCCTGAAGCGCATCTCGGCGGCCCTTCGTGGTGGACGCTCAGACGACGAGGTGCGCGCCGCGATCGTTGCCGGCGATGTCGTATGGACGAGCGAGGGCCTGCACTACGCCATCATCCGGGCGACGCGGTCGAACGGCAACGGCGCCGTTAGCTACGACGAGCGGCCGGTGGTGTACACGTGACCGACGCCCTCCTTTACGACATCGAGGCCGAAAGGGCTCTCGTCGGGGTTGCCCTGCTTTACCCGTCAGCGGTGCAGGCGATGCTGAGCATCAACGTCGCGAGCGACTTCGGGAGCCCCAACTTCCAGGCGGTTTACTCGGCGATAGCCGAGCTGCACAGCCACGGGGCCGCCGTCGACGCGGTTACCGTCCGTGACCAGCTTCGCCGCACAGGCACCGACTGGGACACCTCGGGCAGTGACCTGGTGGTGGCCACGACTGAAGCAAGTAGTCCTGGTGCTGCAGGCCGGCTGGCCGAAATCGTGTGGCGCTGGGCCCAGCGCCGTCGGCTGGCAGCTGAGGGGGCACAGCTGGCGCTAGCAGCACGCGACATCACCCAGGACCCGAGCGACCTCCTCGACGCCCACCGCGGGCGCCTCGCCGAGATTGACTCACCCGTACTGGCGCGCTCCCCTGGTGACGTCGAGCTACAAGCCTTCCTGGCCGAGAAGCCACGGGCTTCGGCAACCGTCGTCGCGGGGACCTTGGCCGAAGACGACCGCGCCGTCATCATCGCTCCCGAAGGCTTCGGCAAGAGCGAGCTACTTCGCCAGTTGGTGGTGACGGTCCCCTTCGGGATACACCCGTTCACGTTCCGGGCGATCCCGCCAGTGCCGACACTGCTCGTCGACCTCGAGAACCCGCGCCAGCTCGTGCGCGACCGTCTCACCTTCCTGAGCCAGGTGGCTAGCGCCAACGCCAAGGGCAACCGCGAACCGTGCACGCTCTGGCATCGCCCCGGGGGTATCGACGTCCGTCGTCGTGCCGACCGGCTCGCACTCGAAGACGTCCTGCGTCGTAACCGCCCCAAGTTGGTCACCCTCGGCCCGGTGTACAAGGCGTACGGGCGAAAGGCGAGCGAGAGCGACGAGCAGGTAGCCAGCGAAGTCCAGGCCATCCTCGACGGTGCCCCAGCAGTTCGAGGTCCAGGCCACGGTCCACGAGGGCCTGGACCTCTTTCGCGAACCCTGGGTCCGGTTTGGGGGGCGTTGGGATCTCGTCTCGGGCCTCTTCGTTGTGCCTGTTCTCCTCGGCGAGCTCTTCGGGTGTTGCGGTACGGGGCGCCTCGCGGCGCGTGGGAGTAGCTTTAGCCATGTCAGTTCCTCCTTGTAGGACTGGCCGGTGCCGGGGCTGTGTCACCAGCGCCCGGCACGCTTATGCTGCTAGTTCATGACTTCATCCTTGCACACATGGCTTGACTGTGTCAAGATACTTTTATGACGCACCACCTCATGGGAGTGACGGAGATCGCCGAGATGCTCAGCCTTAGCCGTCAACGAGCCGACCAGCTCAGCCGCAACAAGGGGTTCCCAGAATCCCGAGGCCGAGCTGTCCGGTGGCCGGATCTGGAAACGCGACGACGTCGAGCGCTGGGCACGGGAGACAGGGCGGATCAAGTAGGGGAGGGGTCCCCGTACGCGGGTACCCCTCTTTACCCGATGCTTGAAACGTTTCAAAACCGCCGATAACATCTCGGGCGTGGCCAAGCGGTCCCTGTGGTCTGCCGAAACGTGGATCCCGGCGCGCGGTAGGCCTCCCATCTGCCGGCTCGAATGGTGCTATGAGCCCGCTACGGACGAGATCCTGCAGTTCTGCTTGGGCCACGGCGGGCGCCCTAAGGCGACCCCGGAGACCAGCTAGCAAGCGAAGGGCGGCGAGGCCGGGGCGGGCGGCCTAAAGTGTGGGCACGCTGACCAGCCTGAGCAGGGTAATCGCACGTGTGTTCGCATGTACAGTCTCGCTGTGATCAACTAACATGGGTGCGTAGGCTACCGATAGCACTAAGGATGCCAACCATGAGTAAGAGCGCCAAGAAGGGTGATCTCCGATCACTGCCGACGCTGACGCCTTCGGCCGCCGCGGCAGTAAAACGAAGCATATTGAAGTCGCGCCCGGCCTCGGGGAACCCAGCGGGTCCGGCGCCCAGCCGCCTTGTTGGCTTCGTTGGTGGGCCGAGGCTGACCGACTTGGACTGAGAGAGTTCAAGCTCGGCCCGAACAGCTTTGGAGTTCCCAAAGTTGTTCATGAGGCCGCTGACGAGCTCGGCCCGCAGAATCCCGAACTTGCCTGCCGTCTGGCCGTTGAAGAAGGCAGCGAGCGGATCGTCGGTGTCCTGATCCTTACCGCGCGACCCAAAGCGCTCGCATGCATCCGGGCTGTTGGCGTCGTGCGGGACCGCAGGAAACAGGGACTGTGCACACACCTCAAGCAGGAGGCCGTTGACCACTTCCTCCAGATCGGAGCGACGGGCTATTACTCGTTGGTGGACCGCTTCAACGACAAAATGCAGTCAATCAACGAGAAGCAGTTCGGGCTTGAGGGAGTGATCGAGGGCAAGGACTTCTACTACGCAACGATGTTCCCACCCAAGCAATGACCCTTCGCATGTCGACTGACCAGCACTTTTCCACACCGTCTAATTGAGCGACTCTCGCTCGCCAACCACCTGCGGAAACCCTGATTAGCACAGCGCTCAGCGCTCAATGACTACGGATCAGAAGGTTGGGAGTTAGAATCTCTTCGAGCGCACTAGATCGGGGCAGCTCAGGCGGGGCGTGGGCGGCGGCCGACAGTTCGTCGGCGCGGATCTCGGTGCAAGGGCCAGAGCTAGCTCCAAGGGTGGAGGTTTCGCCGTGGGTGAAACACAAAAACGGCCACCTCGTTGCCCTGTTCGGCCAGCGCGCTCAGCGCCGCCCCGAGCCCAAAAATCGTCATCGGGGTGGGCGCAGACGGCCAAGATCGAGCGCGCCCGAGGAAGACCTGGCACGGTTGCGCCCCGGCCCTCTCAGGACCGGGCCGGGGCGGCCTGCTGCTGCTCAGCGACCAGGCGGCGGACCTCGTCCATGTCGACGTCCTTGACCTGGCCTATCAGTTCGTCGAGGGCGCGGTGCGGCAAGGCCCCGGGCTCGGCGTAGACGATTACCTGGTCCCGGAACGCCATCAACATCGGGATCGACATGATCCCAAAGCCGGCAGCAAGCTGCGGTTCGGCCTCGGTGTCCACCTTGGCAAAGATGACGTCGGGGTGCTGCTCCGAGGCTTTCTCGAACACTGGGGCGAACGCCCGGCACGGCCCGCACCATGGAGCCCAAAAATCGACGAGCACTATCTCGTTCGATTTGACCACCTCCTCGAAGTTGCCCTGGCCCATTTTCACCGTTGCCATAGCGCTGCCTCCGCATCTCGGGTGCCGCTGAACCCCTCACCGCTTTCAACCATTATACCCCCCTGGGTATTTCCGTGCGCAGACCTTCCTGTCCCCGGCCGCCGGGATGGGCCCGCGCTCGCCAGGCATGCCTATTTGGGGGGGCCGCGAGACCTGCAATTGGCGCCGTGCCCAACGCCCTCGGCTCGTCGTTCTAACCGCCGTGCCGATGGCCACTTTGACACCGCGGGCCAGGAAACCCCCCCGAAGGAACTGATGCCCTTGCCGACTGGGGTTTGGCTGGGAACGGGGACGGCTGATCACGGTCCTACTATTCCCGATGCCGGTTCTGGTGCCGGTAGCGGTAGCAACCCCGTGACGCCCGTCCGTACCATACTGATGACTGCAACTCGCTTGGGCGCAACGACACAGGGGGCCGACCACATGGACAGTTCAGCGTTCCTCGGTGCGGCAACAGCCGACCGAGAGGTCCGCGTTGTCGTGCGGGCCGAGCACGGGGAGGTCCGGACACCGATTTGGATCGTCACGGTCGGACCGGACGCCTACGTGCGCTCCTACCGAGCGGAACAGGGTCGGTGGTACCAGCAGGTGCACGTCTTGGAGGCGTTCCCGCTCGAGCTGGGCGGCGAGCTCGTCTCGGTCCGGCCCGACCCGGTGCACGACGCCAATATGCTTGAGCGGGTCAGCGACGCCTACCTCACCAAATATGACGGGGAGCCGGAGGTCGAGGCCATGGTGAGCCCGGAAGTCATCGCCACGACACTCAGGCTCGTCCCAGTCGGCGAGTAGCGGCACACCCGGTAAGAACCCTCCGGTGAGAGTGCAAAAGCGACGTTGGCCCAGTTACGCCGCCCGCAAGTGGTACGAAGTACCTGAGCTGCTCTGCACCCACGCCTGGGGAGGGCAGCGGCCAAGGCGTGCTGAGCGCGCCAGCCGGTGCAGTGGCCGGGGCCTATCAGGCCCCGGCCCCAACTCGACCAGCGCAGCGACACTCGGCCCGATGATCGGTTCGAACGCCGGGCCACCTAGGTGGAACCCGCGTGCCCGCGCCGCAGCCGAGCCAAACCGCTGACGCCGCCGGCATGGTCGAAATGCCCATGGCCCAGCACGACGCCCTGGAGGCCGGCGAGTTCGACGCCGAGGCGCTCGGCGTTGAGCGCCATGGCCTCGGGCGAAGCGCCGGCGTCGAACGGCAAGTCTTGTCGAAGCGCAGCTTCGGCCCCGTGGCGTTTATCAAAAAGTCGTACTTGACCTCGCGTTGGCGCCCTCCCCGCTCTTGCCGGTCGGCTTGACCGTGACGTAGGGCGTGGGGTCGGCCGCATCGCCTTCGGGATGGATCTCCCGGGCGGCGGCGCGAACGAACTCGATCCCGTGCCGCTGGTAGACAGGGGCCAGCGGGAAGGTGACTTGCGACGGCCTCATCAGGCCGACGCCGACCCAGATGTTCGAGGGGATCCAGTTGTAGGACGAGTTCGGCGAAATGACGGTGACCGTGTCATTTGGCCCGAGCCAGCGTTTGGCAAAGGATGCGGCGGTACGGCGCGATAACCCGGCCCCGGGCACCACCACTCGGCTCATGTCGACGCCACGTCCGTGACTCCTGGCCTAGACCTCAGGGTGCAGGGCAAAACCCATGCTCGTACGCAGCGAGAATGGCCACCAGAGGCGAAGGTCCCAAAACCCGCCTTGGCTCCCTAGACGCCGAGGCCACTGGGCCCCGGCTATACCCACTACCCCCATGGGTATAGCCTGCCGTCATCGAGCGCGAGCAGTGGGACGAACGTTACCGGGCTAATGAGCTGGTCTGGAAAGCGGAGCCGAACCGGTTCCTGGTCGAGGAGGTGGCGAGCCTGGCCCCCGGCCGGGCGCTCGACCTCGCTTGCGGCGAAGGCCGCAACGCTCTGTGGCTGGCCGGGAAAGGCTGGCAGGTAACGGCCGTCGACTTCTCGGCCGTGGGACTGGAAAAGGCTCGGCGGCTGGCCTCGGAACGGGAGCTTGAGCTCATCCTGGTCGAGGCCGATGTGGTCGAGTGGGAACCGCCGGTCGCCTCGTTCGACCTTGTCGTCCTTATGTACCTGCACCTGCCGGCGGGCGCACGGCGCCGAGTGCTGGGAGCGGCGACGAGGGGTTTGGCCCCTGGTGCGACGTTGCTCGTCGTCGGGCACGACTCCACCAACCTTACCGAGGGCGTGGGCGGGCCCAAGACCCGGCAGTGCTTTTCGGCCCGGAAGACATCGTGCGCGACCTCGACGGGCTAGAGATTGAGCGTGCCGAGCGCGCTCGCAGACCGATGGCCACCGGTGACGGCGAGGTCGACGCTATCGACACCGTCGTGCGCGCCGTCCGGCGGTCATAGGGCGCGATCGTGCCTCCCGGGCAGCGACGTTTGCCCTGCACTCATGCCCGGGGCGTCTGATATGCCTTTTGCGCCACGGGCCCTCTGCCCCAGGCCGAGTACGAGGCGGTCTACACCCAGGTGCCCCGCCTCACCGTGGAGGTCGTCATTACGTCCGAGGCCGGTGTTCTGCTCACCCGGAGGGAAGCCGGCCCCTGCCGGGGCCTTTGGCACATCCCGGGTGGCACCGTACGGTTTGGCGAGCCGCTAGTCGCGGCCGTCGCCCGCGTTGCTCAACAAGAACTGGGCCTCGAGGCGGCCGCCAGGCGGCTGCTCGGGTACATCGAGTACCCGAGCCACCTGGAGGCCGGGCTGGACTGGCCCGTCGGCATAGCGTTTAGTACCGAATTGGCTGCGTCGTCCGCCGGGCGGCCCTTTGCCCGGCCCGAGGTTGCGAGCTGGTTCTCGCAGCTCCCCGACGAGATGCACGACGAGCAAAAGGCGTTCCTGCGTGCCCACGGCCTCGCCACCTAACTGTGGGCCTTTACCGCGAGTATGTACTGCCCCGGCTGGTTGACCGGGCTTGTAGTTCGCAGGGCCTGCAACGCTGGCGGGCCGAGGTCACATCGGGCCTGGTCGGCCGGGTCGTTGAGATCGGCTTCGGCTCCGGCCTCAATGTCGAGCACTGCCCACCCGAGGTGGAAATGGTACTGGCGGTCGAGCCGGTCAAGCTGGCGCGGCGCCTAGCGGCCCGACGAGTCGGTGCCGGGACCGTGCCGGTGCGTCACATCGGCCTGGACGGCCAGGCCATCGCGCTGGCCGACGCCAGTTGCGACGCCGCGTTGTCCACGTTCACCCTGTGCACCGTCGCCGACCCCGACAGGGTCCTGGCTGAACTGCGCCGGGTGCTCCGCAGCGAGGGACGTTTCCACTTTCTCGAACACGGGATAGCGGCTGAGCCCTCGGTGGCCAAATGGCAACGCCGGCTCGAGCCCTGGCAGCGACGCCTGGCGGGCGGCTGCCACCTCACCCGCGACAGCTTGGCGCTTGTCGGCCAGGCCGGCTTTGTTGTCGAACGTTACGAGCAGGGCTACGCCCGCGGCCCCAAGCCGTGGAGCTATTTCACTATGGGCATAGCCGTAAACAACCCCTGACGGAGGTGCTAACAGTTGGCACACCATCGGCCTGGGTGGTACCCTGGGGGGTATGTGCTCAGCTGTTATTTGTCCAGGATGTGGCCGGCCGACTTGGCAAGGGTGCGGTGCTCACGTGGAACAGGCGCTCGGACATGTCCCTCCCGCCGAACGGTGCCAATGCGGTCCGCCTCAGGAGCCGTCGAGCAGTGCGGCTAAGCCCTGGCCCTACAGGTGAGCGCCGTGATGTCGGCCCCCGATGGATCATTCGCGTCCGCCGACCGGGACCGCTCCAAACGAGTCGTGATCGTCGGCGGTGTCGCCGGGGGCATGTCGAGCGCTACCCGCCTGCGCCGCCTTGATGCCGACGCCGAGATCACCGTCCTCGAACGGTCCGGCCACGTCTCGTTCGCCAATTGCGGCCTGCCCTATTTCGTAGGCGGTTTGATCGAAAAAGAGGACGACCTCACCTTGCAGACGCCCGAGCAGCTCTTTGCCCGGTTCCGCCTCGACGTGAGAGTCAACGACGAGGTCGTTGCCATCGACCGTGCGGCGCACACCGTTACGGCCCGCTCCACGCTTAGCGGCGAAGAGGAAGTCCTGGTCTACGACAAGCTTGTGTTGAGCATGGGCGCCGCCCCCGTCCGGCCGCCCATCCCCGGCTATGACCGCGCCCGCACGCTGCGCACCGTCGAGGACGCGGCTCGCCTGGCCTCCGACGTCGGTGTCGCGCCCAAGACCGCAGTCATCATCGGCGCCGGGTTCATCGGCCTGGAGATGGCCGAGAACCTGGTGCGCCAGGGGATCGACGTCACCATCGTTGAGGCCAGCCCTCAGGTGCTCCCTCCCCTCGACCCTGAGCTGGCCATCCTGGTGAGAGACGAGCTCGTGGCCCACGGGGCCCATGTCGAGACAGGAGCCACGGTTGCGTCCATAGACGAGCGCACCGTCACCCTGGCCAACGGACGGGTGTTGCCTGCTGACCTTGTTGTCGGCGCCATCGGTGCCCGGCCCGATATCGGTCTCGCCAAACTTGCCGGCCTCGAGGTTGGGCCGAACGGCGGCATTGCCGTTAACGATGCCAACCAAACCGACGACCCCGACATCTACGCCGTGGGCGACGCCATCGAAAAATCAGACGCCGTTTCGCACGCCACATCGCTCATCGCCCTGGCCAACGTGGCCAACCGCCATGGACGTAGAGTAGCCGACCACATCGCCGGGCGGCCCTCGCACCCGATAGGTTCTCTGGGTACAGCCATCGTGAAGGTCTTCGACATAGTGGCGGCGACCGTCGGTTGGAGCGAGCGGCGGTTGCGCGCCGCGGAGCGGCCCTACCGCTGTATCCATTCGCACCCCTTCGACCACGCCACTTATTACCCGGGCGCCACCCGCATGGCCACCAAGCTCATCTTCGACCCGGGTGACGGGACGATCCTGGGGGCCAGATCGTCGGCCGGAACGGTGTCGACAAGCGCATCGACGTAATCGCCACCGCCATGGCCGCAGGGATGACCGCCGGCCAGCTGGCCGACCTGGAGCTCGCCTATGCCCCGCCGTTCTCGTCGGCCAAGGACCCCGTCAACCTGCTCGGCTACATGGCGGAAAACGTCCTGAGCGGTGACTGTGACATCGTCGCCCCCGACGAGCTCGAGGACCTGGTGGCTCAGGGGTGGCAAGTGATCGACGTGCGCACAGACAAAGAGCACGCCGCCGCCGCCATCCCGGGCTCGGAGAACATACCCCTTGATTCGCTGCGCGAGCACCTGGGCACGCTCGGGCCGGCCCGTTCGTCGTGTACTGCGAGGTGGGCCAACGAGGCCACACTGCCGCTGCGCTTCTGCACGAGCTCGGGGTGAAGGCCCGCAACCTGGACGGTGGGTACCGGACCTGGTCGGCGTCGATGCGGGCCCGGGACCGGGCTGACATGGTTGCCGGTCCAGGCCCGGCTGCTAGGCCAGTTTCGTGAACAGCCGCTGGACTTCTTCGAGCGGGTAGCCGGACTCCTCAGCGTCGTCGGGGTGCTCGAGGCAATAGACCAGGCCGCTTGATATCAGGCGGAAACCGACCTGTTCCAGGGCCTTTGTGGCCGCACTCAGCTGGGTGACGACATCGCGGCACTCACGGCCCTCGGCCAACATGGCCTCCAAGCCGTGGACCTGGCCTTCAATGCGGCGCAGCCGCCGTCGAAGATCGCTCACAACCTCGTCTGGGAGCTGCACCCCTCAACTATACCCCCAGGGGTAGTCGGCTGCCCCGCGGGCTGCTGGGCCGGCCGCCTGGGTGAGCCCCTGACCGCCGACGTGGTCCTTGAAGCTCTGCGGGCTGCTGACGTCGCATCCGGACGCGCCAGAAACGAGATCGAGGCTGCAGGGCATCGTCAGGAGCAGGGAATGACCTCATTGAGCATCTCGCCCTGCGGTCGCGGCTGCCACGCTGCCGTGAGTGCCATTGTGGACTGGGTTGGTAACGGGCCCCCCGGGTCGTCCCCGGCCGTTCAGGGAGCCCGCCCCCGTGCCGTGAGCTGCTGTTCTGCGGCGGCCGGAGCGGGGCCCGGAGGCTCAACTGGCACTTAAGTACTGCTCCGACGCCCGCCGTCCTCTGGCAAAATGGTCACATGCCCAGCTCCGTTCAAGAAGCCTCCAGATGAGGCGCACCGCACCGCCCTTCCGCGCCGACCACGTCGGTAGCCTGCTCCGGCCGGCGAAATTGCTCGAGGCTCGCGCCGCGTTTGCCGCCGGCACGCTCGACCGAGACGGCCTGAGGGAGGTCGAGGACGCGGCCATCCGGGACGTCGTCGGCCTCCAGGAGGAGATAGGTCTCCAGTCGGCGAGTGATGGCGAGTTCCGCCGCACGTCCTGGCACATGGACTTCATTTACCAGCTCGGCGGCGTCACCCGCAGTAACGAGCAGCTGCAGGTGGCTTTCCGGAACGCGGAGGGTTCGACATTTTTTACTTCTGCTGCGCTGCAAGTCTCCGGCAAGATCCGGCTTGACCAGACGATATTCAGCGATGCGTTCCTTTTCTTGAAGTCCGCGACGACGACGGCTGTCCCAAAGCTGACGATCCCCTCGCCAAGCATGGTCCATTACCGTGGAGGGCCCGCGGCAATGGACCCAGCGGTGTATGGGGACATCGAAGAGTTCTGGCAGGACCTGAGCGCCGTGTACGCGGAGGAAATCAGAAGACTTGGGGCGCTCGGCTGCACGTACCTCCAGCTTGACGACACTTCCCTCGCGTACTTGAACGACCCCGCCCAGCGCCAGATGATTGCCGACCGCGGTGAGGACGCGGAGCGCCAGCACCTTCGCTACATCAAGCAGATCAACGCGGCCCTCGTCGCCAAACCGCCAACTATGAGCATCACCACCCACTCGTGCCGCGGTAACTTCCAGTCCTACTGGGCGGCGGAGGGGGGCTACGACTTTGTCGCCGAGGCGCTTTTCAACGAGCTCAACGTTGACGGCTTCTTCCTAGAGTACGACGACGCCCGCTCCGGAGACTTCAAGCCGCTGCGCTTTATGCCCGAAGGGAAAATGGTCGTCCTCGGTCTCGTGACGACCAAGCGCGGCGACCTCGAGAGCAAGGACGACCTTAAGCGCAGGGTGGACGAGGCGAGCCATTACGTGCCGCTCGACCAGATTTGCCTCTCCCCGCAATGCGGTTTTTCCTCGACGGTAGACGGCAATAGGCTTACCTTCGACGACGAAGTGGCCAAGCTCCGCCTCATCGTCGAAACGGCCGAAGAAATCTGGGGTTGAGCCGCCTCAGCCGCGCCCGGGCGGCCGGACTTTCCTGGGCTCAGACTCTTGGCAGCCCGACGTAGTTCTCGGCGAGGCTCGTTGCCGCCGCCGGGGATTTGACTATATAGCGGAGCTGGGCTAGCTGGAGCTTGATCTCGAACTCGTTGCCGTCCGCCGGCCGGTGCAACATCGAGGTCATCCACCACGAAAAGTGCTCTGCCCGCCAGACCCTGCGCAGGCAGCGCTCGGAATAACCCTCGAGCCACTTGCGTGAGCCGCTCCGGTAAAACTCGACCACCGCTTCGGCAAGGACCTTGACGTCGTGGAGCGCGAGGTTGAGGCCCTTGGCGCCCGTAGGCGGGACTATGTGGCAGGCATCACCGGCCAGGTAGAGGGACCCGTGCTGCATCGGCTCGTAAACAAGACTGCGCATAGGGGTGATGCCTTTTTCAAGGACCAGCCCCTCGGCAAGGTTCCAGCCCGGGAGGCCGAGGCGAAGTTGGAGCTGTTCCCATATCCGCTCGTCGGGCCAATTGGCCAGGTCGTCGTCAGGCCGGCATTGCAGGTAGAGCCGGCTCAAGTGCGGGGTACGCATGCTCAGCAGCGCAAAACCAGACTCGTGGTGGGCGTACACCAGTTCGTCGTTGGAGGGTGCCACCGCGGCCAGGATCCCGAGCCAGGCAAAAGGGTAATCGCGTTCATAGCTGCGCAGGGCTCCCTCGGGCACTGCCGCCCGGCACGGGCCGTGATAACCGTCGCAGCCGGCGACTATGTCGCAGGAAAGTTCGAATGCATTCCCGTCCTGGCGGAACGTCACCTTCGGGGCGTCGCTGGCAATGTCGCTAAGGTGCACGTCGTCGACCTCGAACAAGAGCGGGCCGCCCGATGAGATTCGGGCGTTGATCAGGTCTTTGACTACTTCTGTCTGGCCATAAACCACGATGCTGTGCCCACCAGTCAGCTCGCTCAAGGCAATCCGGTGACGCTCTCCTGCGAACTGGAGCTCGATGCCTTCGTGCACGGCGCCTTCGCGCTTCATGCGATCGGCAACACCGGCTTCGACCAACAGGTCTACGCTGCCTTGCTCAAGGACGCCGGCGCGGATGCGGTGCTCCACATAATCGCGGCTGCGGTCCTCGAGGACTACCGCGTCGACCCCCTCGCGTTGGAGCAACCTTGCCAGGGTCAAGCCCGCGGGGCCGGCACCGACGATCCCGACTTGGGTGCGGAGGTGTTTCAGCGTTCCCACAAGACGGCTTGCCCCTGTCCCACCCCGACACAAAGGGTGGTTAGGCCGTAGTGCCCGCCGCGGCGCCGAAGCTCATGCAGCGACACAACCAGGCGAGCACCGCTCATGCCAAGGGGATGGCCGATCGCGATCGCGCCGCCGTTGACGTTGACGTTGACGATCTCGTGGCGCAGCCCGAGCTCCCGGATGACCGCGATGCTTTGTGAGGCGAAAGCCTCGTTCATTTCAACCAAGTCGATCTCGTCGAGGCCGATGCCAGAACGGGCAAGGAGCTTCCTCACCGCCGGGACGGGACCGATTCCCATAAACCGCGGGTCTACCCCGGCCACGGAAGCTCCGACAAAACTACCCAGGGGTTGCGCTCCTTGGTCCCGAGAGCGCTCTTCTGATGCTATGACGAGAGCCGCTGCGCCGTCGTTGATACCAGAGGAATTGCCAGCCGTGACCGTACCGTTGGCACGGAACGCGGGCGGGAGGGAGGCAAGCTTTTCCAGAGTCGAGGTAGGCCTCGGGTGCTCGTCTTCCGACACGTCACTCACCGGGACAAGTTCATCGGCAAAACGCCCCTGGCGAGCGGCTTCGGCCCAACGGCGCTGCGACTCGAGCGCGAAGCAGTCCTGGTCCTCGCGCGAGACACCATAGGCCGCGGCCACATTTTCACCCGTTTCGCCCATGTTCTCCAAGGGGAAGAGCTCTGCGAGCTTTGGGTTGGGAAACCTCCAGCCAAGTGTTGTGTCGTGCTGGGCCCTGTCCCCCCGAGGAAAGGCTTCGCGCGGTTTTTCGATCACGAAAGGCGCCCTAGACATGGACTCCACTCCCCCGCCCACAAAAAGGTCGCCTTCGCCGGCGACCACAGCATGGCAGGCGGCCACGACTGCAGAAAGCCCCGAAGCACAGAGCCTATTGATGGTGACCCCGGGCACAGACTCAGGGAGGCCGGCGAGTAGGGCCGCCATCCGGGCTACGTTGCGGTTGTCTTCGCCTGCCTGGTTCGCAGCACCAAAGTAGACATCCTCGACTTCCTCGGGGCGCGCGCCAGCTCGCCTGACAGCTTCACTGATAACGAGGGCGGCAAGGTCGTCAGGCCTGTGGCTGGCAAGAGCCCCACCATAGCGCCCGACTGGTGTGCGTACTGCCGCCAAAACGACCGGCCGGCTCCCGCGGCCCGGCCCCGTCACGCAGCCTCTCCAAGCACGTTCTCCCGCATCCAGGACAGGAAGGTCTCGCGCTCGCGACTGATCGCGTCCCATGCGACGTAGAAGTCGTTGTCACGCTCGTAGTAGCCGAGAGAGTAGGAGGGACGGGCTCCACCCGGGGCAGGTGAGACGGCTGTCACCACCCAAGAGGGCAATATTACGCCCCCTGGCCTCGGCTCGAGTTCGTCGACGACCTCCTCTACTGTCACAAGGGACCGGGCTGAGGCGAGCACGGCTTCTTTTTGCACACCCGTGATCCCCCAGAGCTGCACGTTCCCTTTGCGGTCCGCTTGCTGCGCGTGCACGACCGCGACGTCAGGGCGGATTGCTCGCACCGCGGCCAACTTCTCGCCAGTGAACGGGCACTCTACGATGGATATAGTCGGCGACCGCTCCATTAGGTCGGTGCCCACATAGCCGCGCATCACTGCGAAAGGCAATGCCGAGGCGCCGGCCACGTAGCGGTTGGTCATTCCAGCATGGCTATGCTCGTCGATCTCCAAAGGGCGCGGCCAGCCGTGCTCGATCGCGTCCCGGAGGCGGTGCAACGAGCCCACGCCGGGGTTGCCGCCCCAAGAAAAGGTGAGGGCGCGCGCGCAGCCCATGCCGATCATCTGGTCGAAGATGAGATCGGGCGTGAGCCGGACTAAGACGAGATCCTTGCGAGCTTGGCGGATGATCTCGTGGCCGGCGGCAAAAGGGATCAGGTGCGTGAAGCCCTCCAGGGCCACGCAGTCGCCGTCAAAGACCAGCTCGGACACCGCTCTGCTCAGTTCGACGATCTCAGCCATCTAGTCCTCGCTGCTTGCCCCTAGTGCCTTGTGCCTTGCCCACACACTTGCTGCTTCCTCAAGCACTGCCCACACGCTATAACATTCTGTGCACACAGTGAACGACGTGTACGCATAGCGAACGAGGCGGGCCAACAGGCCTGCTCGTCCCCAAGGAGAACTGCAATGACCCCGATGTCGCCAGGTAGCAACGGGCTACGACCTCTCGGCGAGTGGGCCACGGTCCTAGCAGAGGTCGGGCCTGATGACATCGCCTGGGTGACCTTGAACCGCCCCGAAAAGCGGAACGCCATGAACCCGACGCTTAACGCCGAGATGCTGGAGGTGCTCGACGCGGTCGAAGCCGACGAGGCTGCCAGGGTGCTCGTGCTAACCGGCGCGGGAGAGGCTTTTTCCGCCGGCATGGACCTGAAGGAGTACTTCCGGGACATCGACAAGAGTGGCCCAGTCGCGAAAGCCCGGTCCCGGCGCGCTGCAAACGAGTGGCAGTACCGGCGCCTGATGTTCTATCCCAAGCCCACGATTGCGATGGTGAACGGCTGGTGCTTTGGGGGTGCCTTCACTCCCCTCGTCGCATGTGACCTTGCCATTGCTGCCGACGAGGCGATCTTTGGGCTGTCCGAGGTCAATTGGGGGATCCCGCCGGGGTCAGTTGTTTCTAGGGCACTTGCCGAGATGGTCCCCGCCCGAGACGCCCTCTTTTACGTCATGACGGGCATGACCTTTACCGGCCAGGAGGCAGCCGCGATGCGCCTTGTGAACGAGTCGGTCCCACGTGAGGACCTGCGCGAGCGCACTTCGGAGCTTGCTCGGCGCCTCGCTCGGCTCAATCGTGCCGTCCTAGAGGCGGCGAAGATCGGCTTCAAGCGCGCCCGCGGCATGCCTTGGGAGGTCTCGGAAGAATACCTGTACGCGAAATTAGACCAGGCCATTGCGAATGACCCTGAACATGGGCGGGAAACCGGCATGGCCCAGTTCCTCGACGAGAAGTCGTTCCGGCCGGGCCTTGGAGCCTATAAGGGTGACTGAGGTTGACCATTTATTCCTCGCCGCTCGTCCTTCGCTTTCGCGCCTGCTTCACCCAAAATCGGTAGCGATAGTCGGCGCGTCCGACGACCCGGCGACGATCGGCGGGGCGCCGCTCGCCCTGATCCAGCGCTTTGAATACCCCGGCAAGGTCCACTTGGTGAGCAGGACGCGGAGCGAGGTCAACGGTCTGCCTTGTGTCCCGTCCATCGACGACCTTCCCGTAGGTGTAGATGTTGCGATCCTTGCTATCCCCAAGCCTGGTGCCCTTCCGGCCCTGGAGGCGGCCGGTCGCCGAGGTGTCGGCGGCGTCATCGTTTTCTCGGCCGGCTACGGGGAGGTTGACGCAGCGGGGCTGGCTGAGCAGGAGGCGCTTGCGGCAGCAGCGCGTGGGCACCAAATAGCGCTTGCAGGCCCTAATTGCTTGGGACTGGTCAACTTTGTCGACGGAGCCCCGCTCACTTTTGGCGACGTTAGGCCTAACCGGTGCCAGGACCGGCCGGGCATTGCGATCATCGCGCAAAGTGGCGCGATGTCCCTCGGGCTGACTTATGCTGCCCAGGCCCAGGACATTACGGTCAATTACGCCATTTCGACCGGGAACGAAGCGGTCTTGGGTGTTGAGGACTACCTTGGCGCTGTCCTCGAGGACGGCAGCACGCGGGTAGTCGCAGTGCTCGTCGAACAGATCCGCCGGCCCGACGACTTCCGAGCGCTCGCGGTGGCGGCGCGCGACCGAGGTGTCGCATTGTGTGTCTTGCATGCAGGCCGAGGCGAGAAGGCAAAGGAGGCCACGAGGTCCCATACCGGGGCAATTGCCGGTAACCAAGGGGTGTTGAGAGCGGTACTAGAGCGAGAGGGCGTCCTTTTCGTGGGTTCGCTCGACGCCCTCATCGACTCGGCCGGGTTGTTGAGCCGGGTACGGTTGCCTACTACCAAGGGCGTTGGCTTCATGACCGACTCGGGTGCCGTCAAGACCCTGGCAATTGACGTCTGCGAGTCGATTGGCCTTCCTCTGGCCGGGCTTTCGGGCGCGACCCTACAGGACCTGGCGAATGAGCTCCCTCCCTTCGCCGTCGCAGGCAACCCAGTGGACATAACCGCGATGGGGCTCAATGACCCGGGCTTGTACCGGCGGACCTTGGAGGTCCTCGTTACGGACGAAGGGGTTGGGACCGTTGTAGTCTGCGCGATGCCGGGTTCTGAGCGGCAAGGTCGTGACCAATTGAGAGCGCTGCTGCCCGCGATCGAGATCGCCGACAAACCGGTGATCTATACGATCATGGGCGGCGAATGGCCCCTGCCGGAAGCGAACCAGCGGGCTATTTTGGACGCTGGCGTCCCGCTTTTCCGCTCGGTCGACCGGGCGCTCCAAGCTGTGAGGGACCTGACGATGGTTGCTCGAGCTCGCCAGACGGCCGGCGCGCGCGCCGTCCCCAAGGCCGTGCCGCCGCTCCTGGTCGACGGGGTGCCTCCCATCGGTGAGGTGTGGGCAAAAAAGGTGCTCGCGCAAATTGGGCTTCGCGTCCCGCGCTCGGAACTTGCCACGGATCGCGAACGTGCTCGGGCGGCGGCCGAGCGGATCGGCTACCCGGTGGTCCTCAAGGTGCAATCGCCCGAGATCGTCCACAAGACCGACGTTGGCGGCGTAGCGATGATCGGGTCGGGTGCAGAGCTCGCGAGAGCCTTCGACGACATGATGGAAGAGGTTTCCGCCCGCTGCCCAAGAGCGCGCTTGGAAGGTATTCTGGTAGAAGAAGCGGTCCAGGGTGGCACCGAAGTGATCGTAGGCGCTCGCCGGGACCCTGAGTGGGGCGGGTACATAGTCATCGGGTTGGGAGGTGTCTGGGCCGAGGTCCTTCACGACACCGCGATTGTCTCCCAGGACTCCGACCGCTCTGAGATCGCACACGCCGTGACGTCGCTGCGGTCGTTCCCAGTCCTATCTGGTGCTCGTGGCCGGCCCGAGAGTGACGTGGCGGCCCTCATTGACACGGTGGAATTGGTCGCGGCCATCTTCCGGGCAACGCCCCGCATGGTTGAACTTGAGGTCAACCCACTCCTCGTGCTCGGCCGGGGCCGGGGGACCGTCGTCCTCGACGCCTTGATCACTTTGGACTGAGAGGCCCGCCGTGCACGGGGGAGGGGGTCTGCACTTTCCTGCCGGCTCGGCAAGCTATAGCATTCCGTACACGTGGTGAACACGTCGTACGCATAGCGAACATTCCACATTCCTGCGCACAAAGGAGGGGCCAGTGGACCCGAAAAGGGGAGAGCCCTCGACGCCAGAACAGGCGTCGAGGGGCGGACAAGAGCAAGCGAACCTGGTGACGCGCCGCCAGCTGTTGATGGGTATCGGTGGCGCCGCAGCCTTGTTTGGGGCCAACAGGTCGAGCAGGCTCGCAGAAAGCGCCACCAGGCGTTTGACAACCTCGGTGAGCTCGTCACGCAAGATAACCATCGGTTTTGTAGGACCACAGACAGGGGCGTTGGCGGACTTCGCCACCTCCAATAACTTTGCAATAAGCGCGATCCGCCAGACCGCTGCGTATGCCAAAGGCATAAAAGTGGGTGGCAAGACATATGAAGTGACGATCCTGAGCAAGGACAGCCAGTCCGACCCCAACAGGGCGTCAGAGGTTGCACGCGACCTTATCCTCAACAGCAACATCGACCTGATGATCACGAGCTCCACTCCCGAGACCGACAACCCCGTAGCGGTGCTTTGCGAGTCCGAGGGAGTGCCGTGCGTCTCGACGGTGGTCCCGTGGCAGGCCTGGTACGCCGGGCTCGGCGGGGACCCCCTCAAGCCGACGGAGAAGTTCGAGTACAACGTCATGTTCTTCTTCGGCCTCGAAGCGTTCGGTAAGACTTTCATCCCGATGTGGGAGCGCATCAAGACCAACAAGATTGTCGCGGAGATGTACCCGAACGACTCCGACGGCAATGCTTTCCGGGACGGTTTCCCGCCCCAAATCAAGGCGGCGGGGTACACACCCGTTGATGGCGGTGCGTACCCGGACGGGACGGCCAACTTCACAACCATGATCGACCAGTTCAAGTCCGACCATTGCGAAGTCTACGTCAACTGCCCGCTCCCGCCCGACTTCAACACATTTTGGAAGCAGGCAGCGCAGCAAGGCTTCAAGCCAAAGATTGCCACCGTGGCGAAGGTGCTCCTTTTCCCTGACGATGTAAAGGCACTCGGGTCGCTCGTCAATAACGTCGCGACAGATGCGTGGTGGTCACCCTTTGCGCCGTACAAGTCCGCTCTCACGGGGCAGACCGCAGCAGGCCTGGCCACGGAGTACCAGCGCACGACGGGCCAACAGTGGACCCAGGCGATAGGGTCGACCTATGCCGCCTTCGAGGTAGCGTACAAGGCTCTCACAACGGCTAGTGACCCTCACGACCACCAGGATGTGGCCGGCAAGCTCCATACCATGAAGTACGAGGGCATGAACGGCACTGTTGACTTTGCGAGCGGGCCCGCGCCCGGTGTGGCGATCATCCCTGCCGCCGGCGTACAATGGAAGCCTGGGAAGCCAGGGCCGTTCACGGACTTCCCTTATGCGATGTACGTCGTGGATAATTCCGACGCTCCCAGCTGGCCCGTAAACGGGAACCTCGAACCAACGAACCCCTGAGCTGGTGCACGAAAGCTGTCATGGCCTCCACGCCGCCCGAAGAGATGTCGCTTGGGCGCCGTACCCTCCCAACGGCGAGGAGGCGCGCGGTTTCGACCTCGACCCTGGCTGTCGACCACCCCGCCACACCGCCGTTGCCCGCTCCTGTGCGTAATGTGCTCGAGCTGGAGCGGGTTTCCAAGCGCTTTGGGCGCGTCGTCGTCGCCGAGCAGCTAAGTCTCAGCGTGGGCGAGACCGAGCTGCTCGGGGTCGTCGGGCCGAACGGGGCCGGGAAAACAAGCCTCTTTAGCATCATTTCGGGTGACCTAGCTCCAGATGAGGGCCGCGTAGTCTTCGACGGCCGGCTGATCAACAGCCTCGACGTGGCTTCACGTTGCCGACTAGGTATCGGGCGCACCTATCAGGTGCCGCGACCGTTCGAAAAAATGACAGTCTTTGAGAACGTGCTCCTAGCGGCGCAAGCCGGCGCCGGCCTGCGCGGGCGGGTTGCCAACGAGCACACCTATGAAGTCCTGGGCCAGACGGGGCTCGCTGGCGATGCCAACCGCCCGTCAGGGCAGCTCGGGTTGCTCTCGCGCAAGCGCCTCGAGCTGGCGAGGGCACTCGCCACGAAGCCCCGCCTGCTCCTGCTCGACGAAGTCGCAGCAGGCCTCACCGACCCTGAAGTCGCAGAGCTGATCTCGATTGTGAGGCGAGCGCGCACGATACCGACGGGTGAGACCACGATGGCGGTGGTTTGGGTCGAGCACGTCGTGAGAGCACTTGTCGAGACAGCGGAGCGCCTCCTTTGCCTGGATGGAGGGGCGATAATTGCGGACGGCAAACCCGAACAGGTACTCGGGGACCCAACCGTGAAGCAGGTTTATCTGGGGACCGAGGAGGAGCTGATAGAGGAATGACGCTGCTCGAGGCCCGTGGGCTCACCGTATGCCATGGCCAGTTGGAGGCCCTGCGCGATGTGAGCCTTTCGGTCGGCGCCGGCGAAGTCGTCGCGATCATCGGTGCCAACGGAGCTGGCAAGTCCACGCTGCTGCGCACGATCGCGGGCCTGCACACCCCAGTGGTGGGTTCGGTGTTGATGGATGGCCGGGACATCACGCACCTTGGGCCTGAGAAGCGAGTAGCAGCGGGGATCGTGCTCGTGCCCGAGGGCAGGCGGCTGTTCGCGTCGCTTAATGTCGAAGAAAACCTTTTGACAGGGCTCTACCGCGGGCGCCCAGGCGCCTGGGACATGGCCAGGGTGTTCGAGCTTTTCCCTTGGATGCGCGACCGGCGACGTCAGCCTGCTTCGCAGTTGTCCGGTGGCGAACAGCAAGCAGTCGCTCTTTCGCGGGCGCTGCTGGCCAACCCGCGGGTCCTGCTGTTAGATGAACCGTCGCTCGGTTTGTCCCCACTTGCCCTGCGCCGCATCTATGCTGTCCTGCCTGCTCTTGTCAGCTCCGGCCTTGGGATCCTTCTCGTCGAGCAGGACGTGCGCCAAGCACTTAAGGTTGCGAATAGGCTTCAATGCCTGCTGGAAGGTCGCCAAACTCTCGAGGGCGTGCCCTCGGAACTGGACGTTGAGGAGATCGAGGCAGCCTATTTCGGGATCGCTCAAACTACCAGGAACGCAGGCGCATGAACGTCTTGAACGCCGTCATCCAAGGCCTCCTGTTGGGTGGGCTCTTTGCGCTTTTCGCATGCGGGCTTTCGTTGATGTTCGGCGTCATGGAGGTCATCAACCTCGCGCACGGCGACATTGCCGTTGCCGCTGTCTACCTCGCCCTCAGCGTGATGGCAGTCACTCACATACCGGGGATCTGGGTCTTTGTCATAGTGGTCCCTATTTTCGTGGTCGGAGGCTACTTCGGCCAGAGGCTGTTCCTTCAGCGGAGCCTTGACTCGGGGCCAATCACGACATTGCTGGTGACCTTCGGGCTCTCGGTGGTGTTGCAGAACGTCTTGCTCGAGGTGTACAGCGCCAACAGCCAATCGGTCAACATCGGCTCGCTCGTCTCGGGCTCGGTACAAATCTCGAGCCAGATCGAGCTCCCCTACCTGTCGATGATCTTCCTCGGGACCGCGGTGGTTGCATTGGGAGCCATTAACCTGTTCCTCTCCCGGACAGCGACCGGCCGCATGGTGCGGGCAGTCGCCGACGACCGGGAAGCGGCGCAACTGGTGGGAGCTGATTACCGCCACCTCTTTGGCATCGCCGCGGCGATGGCAGCCGGTACCGTGGCGCTGGCCGGCCTTGCTCTCGGCATGTACACCTCGATCTCGCCCAGCTCCGGCCCGTCCTATCTGCTCTACGGTTTTGCGGCTGTTGTCATAGGCGGGCTCGGGTCGCTTTGGGGGACCCTCATCGGGGGAATGGTGCTTGGCCTCGCGACCACCCTGGGTTCCCTCGTCGACCCAGATTTCGGCGCGATGCTGCCCTACCTCGTCTTCCTGGCAGTCCTGGCGGTGCGACCGCGCGGTCTTTTCCCTAAAAGAGCACTCGTATGAACGCGGCCTCCTTGACGCTAGAAGCACTACCGGCTCGGCGGCCGACCATCGTCGTGACCCGCGCGCGCCGGCCAGCGACTTGGGCGGGCGCGGTTTGCGCCGCCGGCATAGCAGTGCTGGCATTGCTGCCCTACATTGCGAGCCAGGGCTCTATTTCAGACTTGGTGAACCTGATGATCCTGATCTGCCTGGCGACGATGTGGAACGCGCTCGCCGGCTACGTTGGCTTCGTCTCGGTAGGCCAGCAGTTGTACATCGGGGCCGGGGCCTACACGGTGCTGTACTTGGCTCAGCACGGCTGGGAACCTTTCAGCACCGTCCCGGTTGCGATCGTCGGGGCGGCAGTGCTCGCTATACCCGCCTCGTTCCTTGTGTTCCGGCTCTCGGGCGCATATTTCGCCATTGCGACATGGGTCCTTGCTCAAGTCGCGACCTTGTTCGTCGCTCGCTTCGGCTCGCTCGGAGGCGGCACCGGCACCGCGGTACCTGGGTTGGACGGCTTCGGGGCTAGGAACCTCTTACGTGATTATTACTGGTTGAGCCTCGGCGTCACGGTGTTGTCGGTGCTTGGCGTTTACCTCCTGCTGCGCAGCAGGCTCGGTTTGGTGCTCACCGCGGTCAGGGACAACGAGGTCGGCGCGCGGAGCGTCGGCTCGCGGGTGACGACGGCGAAACGGGTCGTGTACCTGTTAGCGGCTGCGGGCGGCGCCGGCGCTGGGTGTGTCCTGGCCATCAGCCAGCTCGAGGTCGAACCGGGGAACGTGTTCAATGTCCAATGGACGGCGTATATGATCTTCGCGGTGTTGATCGGCGGTTTTGGCACCATCGAAGGACCGATCGTCGGTGCCGTCGTCTTTTTTGTGCTCCAGCAAACACTCGCCAATTACGACGTTTGGTACTTGATCGTCCTCGGATCCGTTGCAATGGGGATGGCGATCTGGGCTAGGCAGGGCCTCTGGGGCCTGTTGATCTCAAAGGTACCCGTGCATTTGTTCCCGGTCGGTTACTACGTCCACAACCAGCCTGGGATCCGGGAGCGTCACGGGCTGTCGCGCTTGGTGCTGGGACGGGTTGTCCAGTCACCCAATCGCGGTGGCCATGCCGCTGGCAAGCCCGGTACCGAGGGCGCAATCAGTTCAAATCACACCACTACCGGCACCGCCGGCGACAGTAAGGAGGATCGATGACAATGGAACGCCATTTGCTCATCGGAGGTCAGCAAGTCGAGGCTGCCAGCGGCGGGCGCACACTGGACATAGACCCCTTCACGGGCGAAACCGTCGCTACAATCGCGGCGGCCGGGCCTGAGGACGCCCGCCGCGCGGTCGATGCTGCGGCTGCGGCCTTCGAGGAGTGGGCGGCGATGCCGCCGACTGAGCGCCGCAAACTGTTTATCCAGGCGGCGGCGGTCCTCGAATCCCGCGTCCAGGAGGTCGCCGACCTCATGACAGCTGAGACAGGTTCGATCGCTGGCTGGGGCTTCTTCAACGTGGGCTTCGCCGCGGAGATCTTGCGCGAGGCCGCCGCTCAGGTCACTCAGCCCATAGGTGAGGTCCTGACGACTTCCACGCCGGGGAACCTCTCGTTCGCGCTTCGCCAGCCCGCCGGTGTGGTAGCGGCCTTCGCGCCCTGGAACGCTCCGGTGATCCTCGGTATCCGCGCTTTGGCCGCGCCACTTGCCGCAGGCAACACAATCGTGCTCAAGCCGAGCGAAAACTCTCCCATCACGGCAGGGCTTTTGTTGGCCGATGTCCTCTCTGCAGCGGGCTTCCCGCCCGGGGTCTGCAACATTGTGACCACGGCCCCCAAGGACGCGCCTGCCGTTGCCGAGGCTTTGATCGCGGACCCTCGGGTACGACGGGTCAGCTTCACCGGTTCCACCAAGGTCGGGAGGTCGATCGGCGAGATAGCTGCGCGGAACCTGACGCCGGCAGTGCTGGAGCTCGGTGGCAAAAACTCGGTGATCGTGCTTGACGATGCCGACCTCGACTATGCAGTCGACGCGATTGCCTTTTCTGCGTATATGAACTCCGGTCAGATCTGCATGTGCGCCGACCGGGTGATCGCGCAACACTCGATTGCCGAAGAGCTCGCCGCACGCTTGGCCGATAAAGCAGCCAAATTACCCTTTGGAGATCCCCGTGACCCGGGGACCCTGATCGGGCCCTTGATCTCCGCGGCTTCAGCGCAACGGGTTGCCGACCTGGTCTTAGCGGCCGGCGCCGAGGGCGCGAACGTGCTAGCCGGTGGAGGCGCCCCCGAAGGTGCCCTCTACCCGCCTTCAGTGCTCACCCATGTCAAGCCTCAGATGCGCATCGAAAAAGAGGAGATATTCGGGCCCGTGTGCACGGTCCAAGTCGTAGCCGACGACAAAGAGGCCATTGCCGCCACCAACGACACGAGCTACGGGCTAACTGCCGGCGTTATCACCGAAGACGTGGGGCGTGGCCTGGACGTCGCACGCAAATTGCACACGGGCATCGTGCATGTCAACGACCAGTCGGTTGACGACGAAGCACAGGCGCCTTTTGGCGGTGTCGGCGACTCTGGCTACGGACGCTTCGGGGGACGCGCTGGTATGGAGGCTTTCAGCGAGCTCCGCTGGGTGACCCTGGAGAGAGGTCACCGCCACTTCCCCTTCTAGTGCCGGCGAGGGAGACATTTTGAGCGCCTTTACTGGGCCAGGAGTGGCGGGTGTTGCCGACGACGCCGACAACGCGGGTACTCGAGGCTTCACGTCTGATGAGATGATGACGGTCGCAGCATCGCGGGCACTGCGAGACGGCGTGGCCTGTTTTGTCGGTATCGGGCTGCCTAGCACGGCGGCGAACCTCGCTCGCGCTACTCACGCACCGCACCTGGTCCTCATCTACGAGTCCGGGACAATTGGCGCCAAGCCAAACCGCCTCCCGTTGTCGATAGGAGATGCCGAGCTCGCGGAGACCGCCGATACCGTCGTGTCGGTGCCGGAGATCTTCAACTACTGGCTGCAGGCCGGGCGCATCGATGTCGGCTTCCTATCGGCGGCGCAGCTGGACCGCTATGCCAATCTCAACAGCACCGTCATCGGGCCCTACGACCACCCCCGTGTCCGGCTCCCTGGCGCGGGTGGGGCACCCGAGATCGCCGCTTCGTGCCGTGAAGTCATAATCGTCATCCGCCAGTCGCTGCGGACGTTTGTCGAAAAGCTCGATTTTGTAACTTCAGTTGGCTACCTGGGCGGCCCGGGCCACCGAGAACGCTACGGCCTGACTGGTGGCGGCCCTAGCCTCGTCATCACCGACCTCGGCCTGTTGCGCCCAAACCCCGAGATGCTGGTATTGGAGCTAACGAACCTTCACCCGGGAGTGACACTCGAGCAGGCCCGCGCTGCAACTGGATGGCAACTGGCAGTATCTGATGAGCTTGCCATTACAGAACCGCCTACACCCCAAGAACTGGAGATCCTGAGACGACTCAAGTCGAGCCCCGGAGGGCTGCGGCAATGAGCTCGAGCGCACAGCGGGCGGAGGTCGCCGCACCCGACCCGCCCTACGCTTACGCGCCCTATCTTTCGACACGCTTGCGAGCACCTAAAATGCCTCTGCGGCCTTTGCCCTTCGGGTTGGCAGACAGGTACGGGCCGGTTTTTGGCCGTTCGAGCGCCGGGCTGGCGGACAACGACCTCACCCAAGGACAGGGCGCAGAACCCTTGGGAGAAAGGATCATCGTGACGGGCAGGCTCCTGGACCAAGCGGGGCGCCCGCTCCGCCAGCAGTTGGTCGAAATCTGGCAGGCCAACGCCGCCGGTCGTTACCGGCACCAAATGGACCGCCACCCCGCCCCTTTCGACCCTCATTTTGTCGGCGCGGGCCGCTGCCTAACCGACGCCGACGGCCGCTACCGGTTCGTGACCATCAAGCCGGGGGCCTACCCGTGGCAGAACCATGACAAGGCGTTCAGACCGGCGCATATTCACTTCTCAGTCTTCGGCACGAGCTTCATCGAAAGGCTCGTCACGCAAATGTACTTCCCCGGTGACCCCCTCCTGGATTACGACCCCATCTTCCAGTCGGTGGGCGACAGGAAGGCAGCCGAGATGCTTGTGTCCAAGTTCGACAACGCGACCACTGTCCACAACTGGGCGCTTGGTTACAAGTTCGACATAGTCGTAGCGGGGCGTGACGCCACGCCTTTTGACCTGTGAGGTGCTAACTGTGCGCTCTCGGGCAACTCCCTCCCAAACAGCTGGGCCCTTCCTGAGCATTGGCACCGAGTGGGCCGCCGGGCGCAATTTGGCCGACGAGCAAGACCCCAAAGCCATTGTGGTCACGGGTGTGGTGTACGACGGCGCTGGCGACCCGGTCACCGATGCCATGCTCGAGTTCTGGCAGCCACGCTCGGATGGCCGTGCGCAGGCGGTCCCGGAGGACGGTTGGAACGGCTTTGCCCGCGCGCTGACCGACACCGAAGGGCGTTACCGCCTCGTAGCCAACAAGCCTCCGCAAGGGCCTCCAGGAGAGGGGACCGCTCCAGAGGCTCCACACATCGACGTGTCGATCTTCGCCCGAGGACTCTTGCAGCGGTTGGTCACCCGTGTCTATTTTCCAGAGGAGCCCTCTAATGCCCAAGACTCAGTACTCAGTTCCCTGAGCGACGAGCATCGCGCTCGCTTGGTGGCCCGCCTCGCTAACGCGTCCGGGGAGAGCGATGCGCACAGGGCGGTCTACGAATTCGACATACACCTTCAGGGCGTGCAGGAGACTGTTTTCTTTGCCGTATGGTGACTCCAGTGCTGGTGGCGAGGTCTTCGGGCTTACCTTGACCACAGACGCAATGGCCGCTGCAACTTCGGACATTTCGTGGTGCCGGAGGATGCTCGATTTTGAAATCGCTCTTGCCGTCGCCGAAGGAACGGCTGCGCTCGTCCCATCCGGGGCAGTAGAAGAAATAAAGAAATTGGCCGTTGATTGGGCCTCAACGGACCTGGCAGAGCTCGGCAGGCAGGGGCGGCTGGTTGGGACTCCGGCGCTGGCCTTCGTCGCTCTCGTCCGCAGCCAGCTTTCAAAGGAGGCCGCTCCCTGGCTGCACTTCGGCGCCACCAGCCAAGACAGCGTTGACACTGCGATGATGCTCATGCTCCGGGACGGCTTTGACATCGTGCTGGCGGACCTCGGACGGGCCACCGCCGCTGCGGCCCAGCTGGCCGAACGCCATCGTGGGTCTCCTATGGCGGCACGGACGCTCCTCCAGCGAGCGCTCCCAACGACCTTCGGGCGAAAGGCGGCCGGGTGGCTTGTCGCCTTGAACGACGGCGCTGACGCCGTGCGCAACGTCCGCAGGCACCGCCTGGCAGTCCAATTGGGTGGCCCGGCGGGCAATCTGTCGACCCTAGGCGCGACCGGCCCCACCGTCGTCCAAGGAGTAGCCTCCTTGCTGGGTTTGGCCGTCCCTGTCCTTCCCTGGCACACCGACCGTTCCCGTGTCTTAGAAGCTGCCGGCGCGCTTGTTCTTTGCGCAGGTACTGCCGCGAAAATCGCCCTCGACGTTTCGTTGCTAATGCAGAACGAGATCGATGAGGTTCGCGAGCCGCCACTGCCGGGTCGCGGCGCCTCGTCGTCGATGGCGCACAAGCGCAACCCGTCCATGGCGACCGTTGTGAACGCTTCTTGGCGGCGCGCATCGGGCTCCTACGGAGTGCTCCTTGGCGCAATGGTCCAAGAGAACGAGCGCGCTGCGGGCGCTTGGCAGGCGGAGCCCGAGACTATCTCGGAGCTGTGCCGATCAGCCGGCGGAGCAGTTTCAGTGGTTGCTGACATGCTCGAAGGCTTGGAGGTCAACACCGAGGCGATGGTGAGGAACCTTGTGGCACCAGCTGCCGGCACCGAGGCGATGGGGAGGAACCTTCTGCCACGAGCTGCCGCCACGGAAAGCGACAGGACCGCCGAGATGTTCGTCGACAGGGCGCTGGCTGACCACCGAGAAAGACAGCGCCGTGACTGAGCACGGCGCGAGCCGTGACGGGGTCGGGTCCTCGGAAGGCATCATCTACGACCTGCAGGGGCCGGGTGATGCCCCAATAGTTGTGATGTTGGGGTCACTCGGGACGACAACCTTGGTCTGGGACAGCCAAATGCCGGCGTTCCGCCCCTGGGCCCGAGTGCTGCGAGTTGAATACCCCGGCCATGGAGGGTCGGCGGTCCCAGATGGCGAGGGCTCGCTAGGTGCGCTCGGCGAGCGCCTGTTCGGCTTGCTCGACCGGTTGGGGATCGAGCGAGCTAGTTTTGCCGGGCTGTCCTTGGGCGGGTTGGTCTGCATGTGGGCAGCGCTAAAACAGCCCGAACGTGTGGAGCGATTGGTCGTCGCCTGCAGCACAGGGCGCTTCAACTCCCCCGAGACCTACACAGAACGCGCCGCCCTAATTCGGGAACGAGGCATGGCCCCCGTAATCGACGGCACAATTTCGCGATGGTTCTCGGAGCAATTCCGCTCCGAACGACCCGATGTCGCAGCACGGTACAGTGCCATGCTTGCTGACGTCGACCCGGAGGGCTATGCCTACTGTTGCGAGGCTGTCGCCTCAGCCGACCTCAGTGGAGATCTATCCCATATTGCGGCACCCACGCTGGTGGTCGGCGGAGCGCTCGACCCCGTGGTGACACCCGACATGGCTGCAATCCTGTCCAGCCGCCTCAACGGGGCGATGCTCTGCGTGCTGCCAGGGGCTGCCCATTTGGCGAACGTGGCTCAGCCGAATGCTTTCAACGACATCCTCGTCAGGCACCTGATAGGCAGCCCGAGCGAGCGAGGGCTAAAGCTGAGAAAAGCAGTGCTCGGTGACACGCACGTCGAGAGAGCGCTTTCGAGTGCGTCGGAGATGTCAGCAGATTTCCAAGACTTCCTGAACCGCTGGCCATGGGGAGAAATTTGGGCTAGGCCCGGCCTTGATCGCAGCACCCGTCGCCTTCTGACGATCGCGTTGCTAGTAGCCCTCAATCGCCCTGAAGAGCTGGAGATGCACCTCCGGCGCGCGTTGGCCGATGGTATAAGCCAGGCGGACCTGAAAGAACTTCTGCTGCACTGCGCCGTCTACGCAGGAGTACCAGCCGCTAACGCTGCTTTCGCCATCGCCGAGCGAGTCGCGAGCGAGCAGGCCGACCCGGCTTTGTAGTTAGGCGTCCTCGTAACTATTGACCACGGCCTATGACCCGGAGCCGCCGCTCTCGCACCTCTTCGTCGATTGCCTCTGCCGTCTTACGGAGCACGGGCAGGTACGCGTTGAGCAGCCGCTCTGGCGTTACCCGAGTTGCGTTTGTGGAAATGTTCATCGCGGCATAAACCCGGCCCGCTGAATCGTGCAGTGGTACCGCGGCGCTCCGCACTCCGACCTCGAGCTCTTGGTCAAGCACAGCCCACCCTTGTTGGCGAACTTGTTCGAGCGTTGAACGTAGTTTTTGAGCGTCGGTGACGGTATTGGCCGTGAGTGGCTCCAGCCTGGCGTCGCGGAAGTAGTCGGCGAGCTCCAAAGGGCCCAGCGCAGACAGCAGGACGCGACCCATCGACGTCGCGTAAGCAGGTAGGCGACTGCCAACCTCTATTTGCACGCTCATGATCCGCTTGGTGGGGACGCGCAGCGTATATATGACATCGGTCCCGTCCAGCACCGACGCCGAAGACGATTCCTGGACCTGCTGGACCATGGCCTCCATGTGCGCCTCGACGACGGCGAACACAGGTACGGAGGAAAGGTAAGCAAAACCAAGGTCCAATAAGCGGGGACATAGGAAGAACTCCCGGCCTTCCGATCCGACGTACCCGAGCGACTGGAGCGTGAGGAGGAACCGTCGAGCGCTCGCCCTTGTGAGGCCGGTGCGATTAGCGACTTGGGACAATGTGAGAGTAGAGCTGTCGCGACCGAATCCGCGAAGGATGACGAACGCCCGGTCGACAGAACGAACGAACTCTTTCGAGGACGCTTTCTCCTGTTCGCGCTTAGGTGCCACGTCGAGGCCCGTGCGGTCACTGTTCGACATGCGAACAGACTAGCTGCAATGCGACCAGGCTTCCAGGTAACTTCCGTAGGGGCACCTTTTCTTCGTTCGGGATACGAGCCGCCAGAGAAACCGTCAACCCCCAAAGTTGTTGCCGGACACAACCATTGTGTGCCTAATGGTGAACTGTTTCAACCGCCACGGGCGTATAATCAAGGGTTATCGGCGCCACCGTTGCTCGGATTTTGACCACGCTGCGACCAAGCTTGTTTTGCTGCCACTAGCGAACGCCATGAGGGCGGTCCCCACTCCTAGAGCAGATCCCAAGGCGAGTACCTCGATGACGCGGCCGTCCTCAAGTGAGCCCGGGAGAGCGGGACCGACGAGGGCCACGACGTACCTCTCTGGGAGAAGATCCCGACGATACCCGGACGGCTACAGCTCCCTCCGATGAGAGCGTGCTTGGCAAAGTAGGAGATGGCGGTGAGCGAGCCAAGCCCCCAGGAGCGCCCCGGTCCTGACGCGAGTGCTCTGTCAGTGGTTAGTACTCGCCAGGTCGAAATGTCTCCGGCGCTCCTCAGTACTTGCGTACCGTCGCGGACATCGACGAGGGGGAGGCGTGGCCGGCGGCATCGGTGGCCAGGGCATCGGGGTGGGCGGCGAGCCCGTCCGTTAGAAGCCCGTTAGACCATGAGCGTGCCGCGTCGTCGGTGGAGATGAGCGGTGAAAAGGTGAAGTCCTCGGCAGGCCGAACCCCAACGATCAGCGATCGGCCCCCAGCCGAAGCGAGGACTAGGCCGCCGTTGGTGGCCGTGGCGGTGGACTCTACTTGGTCAGACCATGAAGCCGTGCCGGCGGGTCGGAAAAGGAGTTGCCAAACGTGTTTGCCGGCTGATCGAGGTTGCCCGTCGCAATGGTGGCCCACGTCCCATAGGACGTCCTAACAGATGTCGCCAGGGGTGTCGGGAGGGAAGGCGCGCCCTGTGCGCTGCCGCCAGGGAGAGAGTGAGTTGTCGAGCAGGCGGCGAGCCCCACGGGCACAAACGCAAGGGTCGTCAATGTGGTTACCCAATGGAAGCGGCGACCCCGCCCGCGGGTTCTATCCGTCATCGTGCGTGCTGGACGTCTTGAAGGTTTTGTCCAGGAACGCGGATCATGATGATGCACCTTGTCCCACTCCCGAGCGAGTGCCTGTTGGGCGGTGTCGACGTCCGACATCGCGCTCACCGATCTTGGCAAGGACGACACTCCATTAAGGTCGAGATCACCTGGGAAGGGATCACGAAGCCCGACGCCGCTCTTCGCGGACGAGCCGGCTCATCTCCTCATCGGGGTCCTCTTCGCCCCGCAACCAGTCCATCAATATCCATATGTTGAGCGGAATGAGGCAACATGCGGTTACCGCCCACATGAGCCCCGCGGCAATCTCTTGGTCAGCGATCAGGCTGAGGCCGTGACCGGCGATGTGGTGATAGGCGGGGTACCAGTCGCTGCGCGACATTCCCAGGGCGTAGGCGAGCACCCAGATGACCCACATCGTCACTGTCGCCAAGGCGATACGCATGGGCTGGGACGACCGCGGGAAAAGGGGAGGGGACGCGACGCATTCGAGCCACAGTGCGGTGCCACCCGCGACAAGTGTCACCGCCTCCAGAGTTGAGGCCCAGGGCTGCCTAGCGAGGAGGTCCACCGCCGGCGGCGTTCGCCACGCTACCGCGGCGGCGGCGACGACGACGGCGACGGCCATGCTGCGGAGGCGCTCCGGATGCCTTCGTCTGGCCTCGGCGAGGGCGGTGGTGGCGCGGGCAAGGCCCATCAACCGCCAGGGAGCACCCAGCACCACCAGCATCGGTACAAGTACGGCGAACGTTGTGAACTGGAGGGCTCCAGCCCAATCGTGGTGCCGCGCCAGACCCGCAAAAGGAGGAGCCAGGGCCACTACCAGGAACACCAGGCCCGAAAGGGCGAGCCAGAGACGAATGCGGCTCGTTGGGCTCTGGCTCTCACTCGCCCGTCCTACCCGCTCTGCCTCCGTACCCACCTAGGCACCTCCCGCTGCCTCGTGCATCACCGGTGCTCTCACCGGACGTTCACCAGATTTACCTCGGTCAAAGAGGTGGTGCCAAGTAGCCCGTCGAGCCCGCTGACGGCCTCTTCGACCTGGGCGCGTTGGGCGTCGAGCTGGCGCTCACTCTTGGCCAGGTCGGCTCCGTCAGCTGGGTTGCCCGGGTGCTGGACGAGCTGACTGACGTAGCCGATCGTCTCCATGCCGTCGGGTTCGCACCAGCTAAGCGCCTCGCTTGCGATTTCGTCGAGATCGCGCCCCTCGGGCGATGAGGGCTCTTCAATGCTTGCTAGGTCATTGATGCTGTCATCAGTGAAGGAGCATGCCGCATAATCGTCGCCAATGAGTGAAGGGACCTCAGACCGGTCGGCGGGACTCAGGGTTGACGCTCGGACTTCACCATACAAACTGAGTGCCTCGTGGACGGCATAGCTGCACGGCGCGGCGTCGCTTTCCACCTCGCTCAGGACGCCCTGGGCGCTCGTCACATCGCTCGCCGGAGAAGAGTGAGCCGGCAGGTCGACGATTACCATGGCAGCGGCCACGACAACGATACCGACCCCGAACAACAGCCACCGCTTTTTCCACCAGGGCTGGCGGGGTCTGAGTAGCGCGCCGGGCTGCTCGGTCCCGGCGGTCATAGCTATCTTCACCTTCTCGGGCCGGGGAGAGCAAGGCATCGGCGTACCCAGCGATCCCCGCGGCCCAAGCCTTGACGTCCGATGCCGGCAGAGTCCCGCTGCCGTTAGCGACCTCGTTGGCGTATGGCGTCGCTTCGTAAGCCTCGTCACCCGTCGGCGTGATGAAATAAAGCGCCGAGGTATACGCCATTGTGCCTTCCGGCCCCCGCTCGACCGAGACACCGTAAGCTCTCCAGACGGCTGAGAGCTGCGTTGGGCTCCCAGTGAGGAAGAACCAGGGCCCGATCGACAAGAGGCCGTAGGTGGAGGAATAGCTGAGCAACTCGGTAGGGCCCTGTGCCGTAAGTCGACATTGACACCGACAAAGGCGACGCGTCGGGCTGAGGTCCCGAGGTCCGCGTACGCTCCGCGGAGTTCTTCGGCCAGAACAGGGCAAAGAGGCCCGCAGAGGTCGTCGAGGAACGCGAGCACGACGACCTTGCCCCGGAACTCCGCCAGTGAGACGTCGACCCCCTTCTGGTCGATCAGGCGGAAGACAGGCGCAGGCTTGCCCCCCAGAGCCGAGATGCCCATGAACGCAGTTGCCCTCGTCAGGGCGTTCGCGACCACGGGCTGCGTGGTTGTAGAGGCCTTGGCGGCACTCGGGCCCCGCCGTCGGGGACGAAGGCGCCCAACAACGCACCCCCAGCGCATAGAGCCACGATCAGCAAGGCCATGAGAGCAAAGTGCCGTCCGGACGGGGCGCCTCGAGCAGGATCAGGGGTGTTGGACAATTGCAGTAACACCCATGGTCACAAACAGCAGCGCGAGGTAGGAGATGGAGAAGCCGAACAGCTTCATGGCACGCTTCGGGCTCGGGTCTGATCGAAGAGCCCAGGCTTGTAGGAAGAACACCCCTCCGAGCACGATCGTGAACGCGAAGAAGGCGCTCCCAAGGTGTGCTACGGGTCCCAGGAACGCGGATAGTACCCAAAGCGCCCCGGTGTACAGGATGATCTGGCGGACGACGGACCGCAGGTCCGTGACGGCCGGGAGCATGGGGACACCCGCGGCGGCGTAGTCCTCGCGGTAGCGCACGGCCAACGCCCAGAAGTGGGGAGGCGTCCACAAAAAGATAATGCCGAACATCACCAGAGGCGCGAGACCGAGCCGTCCGGTGACAGCGCTCCACCCGACGAGCACGGGTACGGCCCCGGCCGCACCGCCGATGACGATGTTCTGCGGTGACCGTCGTTTTAGCCACAAGGTGTACACACCCACGTAAAAAGCTGTTGCCGACACCGCCAGTAACGCCGAGAGGAGGTTGACCGTCCTCCAAAGCAGGACGAAGGAGCCCGCTTCGAGCACCAAGGCGAAAATGAGAGCGGCCCTGCTGCTTATCTCGCCCGTCACAAGTGGCCGGTCCCGGGTGCGAACCATGAGAGCGTCGATGTCTTGGTCGCAGACCATATTAAGTGCATTGGCACCCCCCGCAGCCAGGGTGCCACCCAGCAGGGTCAGCAAAATGAGGCGCGCCGAGGGGAGCCGGTGGGCGGCGACGAACATGGTCGGCACGGTGGTTATCAGGAGTAGTTCGATGATCCTTGGCTTGGTGAGCGCCACAAACCCGGCGACCTTGCGACGCCAAACAGACGTAAGCCCGCGGCCCGCGTGAATACTGGGAGCTTCCACCAAGGAACTACGGGCCGATGTCACCCCAAGATTGTGGGCAAGGATGGGAGCCGGGTCGGCCATAGGAGACGCTCAGCGCTGGGACGGGTTGCGCCAGAAGAACCCCACTAGGGCCACAAGGCCGAGCGTGCCGAGCGGGATGGCAAAGGTGAGCACCTGCGGGAGTAGCCAGTTGAAGGTACCTGGCATGTCACCTCACCTCCATCGATGGTTGCGAGGCGCCTGGCACCCGCTCAAAGGACATAGAACAGCACCCAGAAGAGCACCTCAAGTAGTGCGACAAAGATGAGGAAAGAGGTGCAAGCCTCGAGATTGGCTCTGAACAGCCGCGCCTCGGGGAGCCGTGACCGTCCCGCACCGCCGTCCTGACCAACGGCCCGACGCAGCCGGAGCGAGCGCGCGAGCACTGTTTCCAACCAGTACGCCGACACCAATAGGAGGCCGCAGTTCATCACCGCCCAGCCCAAGAAGCAAGAGGCGTAGCCGCTTGAGCCCGGGTAGAAGGGAAGGACTCGTAGCTGCAAGATCTGGAGCGAGACGGCAATCAGCAGGCCAGTAACGGCCACCCAGCCGCTCACTTCCCAGTCGACCACGATCCCCTTGCGCATTCGGAGCGTACCGTAGACGTTTAGCAAGGTACAGGCCACGGAGACCGCAAAGATACCGGTCCCATAACTTGTCGGGGCGGTGACCGAGTGTGGCCGCCACAGGCCTTCGTTATTGGCCGAGCGAAGGTAAAAGTAGGCGAAGGCGAGCGAGGCGAACGCGAAGGTGGCAATGCCCATGAGGAGCCGCCCACCAGTCCAGATTGCCCCTTCCTGAGCGCGTAGCTCGTAAGCAAGTTCTTCGGATCTCTCCATGAGCGCAGGATTGGGCGCCCGGCCAGAGCTGTGCACCGTATCAGCCATCGAACCCCGCCCCTCCGGCCAATTGGCCGCTATCGCTTGGCAGCACTTCAGGACTTGGTAGTGCGGATGCGCCCGCCGGGTTTCTAGCGCCCACGGCGTCGATGCCCAGGTCTGCGACAAGCACCGGGACCTTCTCACCGTAGTGGTAAGGGTCGTTCAAGACGAGAGGGATGCGTGCGAAGTTGTCGGGGGGCGCCGGAGAAGCGACCTGCCATTCAAGCCCAAGCGAGTGCCAAGGGTTTTCGGGTGCGCGCTTGGGGTCAATGAAGACGGACCACAAGAAGTTCGCTACAAAGACGAGGAACGAGCTTGCCAAAAGGTAGGCGGAGATGCTGGAAATGTCGTTAAGCGTCCCCAGGTTACGGGCGTACTCGAAGACCCGGCGCGGCTGGTCCATGAAGCCATCGATGAACATCGGGAAGAACGTCAGGTTGAAGAAAACGAACATCATCCAGAAATGGATCTTGGCCAGCCTATCGTTCAGCATGAAACCAGTCATCTTGGGCAGCCAATAGTACAGGCCGCCGAAGAAGGCGAACACGAGACCGCCCATGATGGTGTAGTGAAAATGGGCGAGGACGAAGAAACTACCGTGCACGGTCACGTCGACAGGAACGTCAGACAGGAACACCCCTGTCATCCCCCCGATGAGGAAATTGAAGTAGAAGGCGAGGGCGAAAAGCATCGGCACCTCGAAGCGGATCTTCGCCTTCCACAGTGTCCCCATGCCGATCAGGAAGATGACGCCAGTAGGGATGGAGATCAGCTCGGTTGTCAGCATGAACAAAGGGCGCATGTCGGGGTCGATGCCGCTTTGAAAGAGGTGGTGCTGCCAGACGAAGAAGGATAAGAGCGTAACGCCCATCATTCCGGCGGCCGCGGTCCGGTAGCCAAACAAGGGCTTCCGAGAGAAGGTCGTCAAGAGCTCCATAATGATCCCGAAACCCGGCAAGGCCATGATGTAGACCTCGGGATGGCCGAAGAACCAAAACAGGTTTTGCCAGAGGAACGAACTGCCCCCATGCTCGTTCACATAGAAGGCGCTTTCCGCAGCCCTGTCCAGGCCGCCGAAGAGGCAAGCTGCAAACAGCACCGGGGTGGCGAGGACCAAAAGGCTGGAAGTAGCGAGCATCGACCACACGAACATCGGCAGCTTGCCCCAGGTGAGACCGGGCGCCCGGTTGTGGATGATCGTCACCGCGATGTTGAAACCGGCCAGGACCATGCCCGTCCCAACGATGGCGAACCCAACGAGATAACAGTCGATCCCCGCCTTGTCCTGGGTCTGCAGAGGAGCGTACCCGGTCCACCCGGTGTCGAAGCCGCCGAAGCCGAAGGAGGCGAGGATGCACATGAGCCCGGTCATGAACGCCCAGAACGAGGCCGCTTCGACCCGAGGGAATGCCATTCGGCGCGACCCGATCATGAGCGGGACGAGATAGTTGCCGAGCGGCCCTACAACCAGCGAGCTTGCCATCATCATCATGATCGTGCCGTGCGCGCTCACGATCTCCAGGTACATCTCGGGCTGTAGGAGGGGTGTAGAACCGGCACTGCCCGAGAACGAGAGCAGTTCCGTGCGGATCCCCATCGCCAGGAGGCCGCCGGTGAACAGGAAGAGCAATACGCCAATGAGGTACTGAAGCCCTACTACTTTGTGGTCAATGGTGAACTTGAAGTAGCGCGTCCAATCCTCTGTGGGTTCTTCGGGGGTAGGCTCGCGCCCGATCAGCTTGGCCAGCGGATAATTGAGCGCCCCGATGCCGGCCAACCATCCCAGGATCCCGAACATCAGTCCCAAGAATGCCCCTGCATCCTCTTGGAAGTGGAAATAGGGCGCCGCGTAACCGCTCGTTATGAAGTTGCCGGCCCAGTGGCCGAGTGCATAGCCGCCCACCATAAGCAGGAGCGCCGTGCCGACGTGCTGGCCCATCCAAACCGGGCGCTGGCGACGGACCGGCGACGTCGGTGCCGGTGGTACGACCCGTCCGGCGTGAGTGGACGGCTCGGCCTCGATGGTCATCGCCTCTCGACCTCCTTTTGGTGGTCCACTTCACTCAACATGACTTCGGGCCATCCCCCTGGTATGGGGCGATCTCCTGCTTCGAGAACGAGTCCACGCCCCCGGATACAGGGCAGTTGGCCGACGGCGACAAAGCCGGGGATATATCGGGGTACGCGCTCCCGTCAGCCGCGAACGCGGCCGCCGGGTTGGCGGAGGGCACATAAACATAAGAGAACTTCGGGAGGGTCTTGCTCAGTGACGCCTCCTTCACCTCAGTGGTCTTGGCCCACTGCTCGAAGGCGGACTTCGGCACTACCGTGCCCGTGGTGTACATGGCGCCGTGCCAGATCCCGCACAGCTCATCGCAGCGCACTATGAAGCTTCCCGTCTTCGAAGTGGTCGTGTAGGCGATGTTGTCCACCGCGGGATTGGCGTCGGCCTTGACTCCCAGCTGGTAGGCCCAGAAGTCGTGGATGACGTCGAGCGAGGTGACGTGGAAGGCGACTGAGGTGTGGTCGGGGATGACCAGGTCAGATGTTTCGAAGCCACCGAAGGTCGGGTAGCGGAACGTCCAGTACCACTGCTGGCCGATCACCTGGACCGGGAGGACCGTGTGGGACGCGGGGGTCCAAATCGGGTTCGGCCCTTGGGCGCCCCCAGCGCCGTCGGGCTGGACGAGCTCGAAGGTACCGAAGCCGAACACCCACAGGACGATGGCCGTCGTGACGGCGAGCCAGGTGAACTGTATCCCTGCGTGCCCTCGGAGGGGCGGCCCGTCACTGAGCGGGGCTCCTTTCGGCTCGTGCCATACGACCAGCGCGTACGCGTAGTAGACGAGCACCGCAAGTGCCACGGGGATGGCGGTGACGGAGAGGACCTTGGCATCGAACGTCGCGCCGTTCGCCGTGGTCGATATGGCGGAGTTGCCGGGGGGGATCTTGTTCCCGACGAAGAACCAAAAGAGCGGGTCTATCGCCGCCGAGAGCACCGCCCAAATAACGATGATCCTTCGCCAGTGTCCGTCCCCGGAACCGGTCGCGCCGGTGTTCACGGTGCCAGCGTCGACGGTCTTCACTCGACGTGCATGAAGCCGGTCATGTACCCGATGGTGGCCATAGGTCCGCCTTGTCCGTCCAAGTACGAGTAACCACAGGGGATGAAGCACTGCCAGCGGTAGGTGCCAGGCCCAGGCGTCACGAAACTGAAAGTCGTCATTGTGTGAGGATGCTGGCTTGGTAGGCATGGGGCGTTGGGGCAGATGTCGTTCTTCCCGCTCGGGGGCGTGGTCGGAGACAGGCCCTTAAGCGGGACGTTTAGCCCGAGTGAGGGGAACGAAAAAGTGTGCCCGATGTACGGGTATATGTTCGAGTCGATGAGCGACACCGTCTCCGTGGCGACTTTCTCCGAGCCGCAGTAGCCGGCACAACCACTGACGTTTACCTCGACCTTGTTACCGACTGTGCCGGTAATTTGGCCCCAAACTTGGTTCCGGAGCGGGTCCCCGGTGTCGAACTCGTAGGCAGTGACCTGGACGACGGTATGAGCGGGAACGTCGAACAGCGTTGTGTGGGCCCAAGACGACGCCGAGTTAGGCGAACCGGCTGGCTTTTTGAACATGTAAGTGACCGATGGGGCCAAAGGCCCGAACCCAGTCGTCGGGTCCGACTCGATGGTCATCTGGACGGGTTGGCCGGCCACGTGACCCGCGGCGTAGTCGACGTATCCTGGGGAGGACCTAAAGACATCCATCACCACAAACGTGGCCAAGCCGGCGATCCCCGCGAGGAAGACGAGCGCGATGCTCAACCTTGCCCAGCGCGGCATACGGCCTCCCTAAGACCTTCCTGGTGGGTAGCCTAAAGAGAAGTGGCCGGCGAGTCAATCAATCTGAAAACATTGTCATGTTCGGATATGACGGGCTATGCCGGGCCCTGGGCGCCGAACGCGTCCCGTAGCGCCGCTTTCAACGTGGCGGCGTTGAGCTGGCCGATGTGGCGCCCCACCACAGAGCCGCCCCGGGAAACGAAGACGGTAATGGGGAGACCGATAAGCCCGTAGGCGGTCGCGACTCGGCCGGTGGGGTCCGTCAGGAGCACCAGCGGATAGGTGACGTGGGCCCGCGCCGCGAACCCGACAGCGGCGCTTCGCCGGTCGTTGGTGTCGATGCCCAGGAACTGGACCGAGCCGTGCTCGGACCGGTAGGCCGACTCAAGCAGAGGCATCTCGGTACGGCAGGCAGGGCACCACGATGCCCAGAAGTTGATGACCACAGGTTTGCCGCGCAAGTCAGCCAGTGAGATGCTCCGGTCGGGCACCAGCAACTCCGGGAGCGAAAAGCCGGGCGCCGGCTTGTTTGTCTGGTCGACCAGCGGGTCGGTGACGGCGGTGTTGGGGCTCGACAAATCCTCGAACAGGCCCCCACCAACGAGTGCCAACAACGCGGCAACTGCGACGGCCAGCCCAAGCTTCCTACCCTTGTTTGGACGACGTCGACCTCCGTCCTGCATGCGCTTGCGTCGGCCCATCATACGCCTTGCCATACAAACACATCCGCCATCGATCGGCTCTGCTCGGGACGACTTGGCTTCCCGCACAGGCCAAGCCGGTGCGGGAACTCGCCGCCCGGTCGCCTTGCGGGCTCGCCTGGCAGGCTGTCCTGGCCGCCGCAAGCCGACAGAAACCTGTCTAGACGACCGTGTATGGTCAGCCATCACGGACCGACGCAACGTGGTGTGGCTGTCATGTAAGGTCAGCCATGCGACGTTAGAGGGGTGCCGCAAAGGGGCCTAGCCGATGTCTGTCGCTCACGCACGGAGGTAGATCGCCATGCCGGGGATGGGTGCGGAGCTCAACCAGAACGACCCCACCGTCGTCTCCGCTTTTCACGCTGTCCTCTTCCGTCAGGCTTTGGTGGTACTGCTTCTCTTCTGTGTCGTTGGCCTGGTGTGGATGGTCCTACGACCGGCGCAGCTCAGGAAGGCGTCAGGCACTGTGGCGGCCGCTCAGACCGGTGGCCAGCCGGTCGTTCGCGACGAGGCTTGGGGCCGGCGTCTGCTGAGGATCTCCTTCGGGCTCATCTGGATCTTCGATGGCATCCTGCAGGGGCAAGAGTCGATGCCCTTGGGTTTGGTCCCTCAGGGGATCCAGCCGACCGCAGCTGCTTCTCCCGACTGGGTCCAACACCTCGTCAACGCCGGCACGACGATATGGAGTTATCACCCCCTCACCGCCGCTGCTGCGGCAGTGTGGGTCCAGATAGGGATCGGGGTATGGCTGCTCGCCGCGGCCCGAGGGGACATGTCGCGGCTGGCTGGGGTCGCAAGCGTCGCGTGGGGTCTGATCGTCTGGGTCTTTGGCGAAGCCTTCGGGGGGATCTTCGCCCCCGGTCTCAGCTGGCTGTTCGGGGCGCCCGGAGCGGTGTTGTTCTATTGCGCCGCCGGGTTGCTCGTGGCGCTCCCCGAGCATTTCTGGGCGACGCCGAGGCTAGGTCGGCGGGTCGTTCGCATCATGGGCTTGTTCTTTGTCGGGATGGCAATCCTCCAGGCTTGGCCAGGACGAGGTTTCTGGGAAGGGCGCCTAGGCCCCCGTGCCGCGGCGGGGACCTTAGCGGAGATGGTCCAGCAGATGGCTCAGACACCTCAACCGCGCTTTCTCGCATCCTGGGTCTCCAACTTCGAGGCGTTCGACTCGGCACACGGATGGGCTGTCAACCTCTTTGTGGTCGTCTCGTTGGTGGCCATAGGCGCGGCGTTCCTATCAGGGCGGCCCCACATCGCGCGATGGGGATTGTTCGCCGTCGCCCTGCTGTGCCTCGCCGATTGGGTGCTCGTCCAGGACCTAGGTTTCCTTGGCGGGGTCGGGACTGACCCCAACAGCATGGTCCCGATGGTCCTCGTCGTCGTGGCCGGTTACCTCGCCATAACCCGGGTACCGGCAGAAACTGAGAACCTGGTCCCGGTTGTACCCATGTCAGCGGTTGAACCCGTGCCAGTCGGCAGCGGGCGCCTCCGGGAAAAGTTGGCCGCGGTCCGTGTTCCTGCCTTTCGTTGGGTCGCCGCGGTCGGGGCGGTCGGCACCGCTCTTGTAGGCCTGGTCCCAATGACCGTGGCCGCAACCGACGCCCAGGCTGACCCGATCCTCAGCCAGGCGATCGACGGGAGCCCGGACGTGACCAACACGCCTGCACCGGCTTTTAGCCTTGTCGACCAGCACACCCGGGTGGTCTCACTGGCCAGCCTGCGGGGCAAGGCGGTGGCGGTCACCTTCCTGGACCCGTTGTGCACCTCGGACTGTCCCGTCATCGCCCAGGAGTTCCACGCTGCCGACATGATCCTTGGGCCCAGTGACCGTCACGTCGAGCTTGTCGCCATCGACGCCAACCCCCGCTTTACGGCTCCGGAGTACTTGGCGGCCTTCGACCGGCAAGAGAACCTCGAGAACATCCCGAACTGGCTCTACCTGACGGGGACGCTGCCACAGCTCGAGCGTGTCTGGGGCAGTTTCGGTGTCCAGGTCGCGTACGAACCCGGTGGAGGGATGATCGCGCACAGTGACGTCGCGTACGTCATTGACCCCCGGGGGCACACGCGCTATGTGTTAGACGCCGATCCTGGACCCGCCACCGCCGCAACACAGTCGTCCTTCGCGGTGACATTGGCCGACGCCCTAACGAGCGCGCTCCGCTCGCCATGACCACGACGGGGAAGATGACCACGATGGGGAAGCTTTGAGCTACGTCACCGGCCATTGGTCGTACGACCCGTTCCTCATCGTCGTCGTCCTCATCGTGGGGCTCCACGAGCTCGGGCTGCACAACCTGAGGCGTCGGTCCCGGCCCGAGCGAGCCCGAAGTCGCCGTAACAAGTCACTGTTGTTCTACGCCGGCCTGGCGGTTTTGTTACTGGCGGTCGAATCCCCAATCGATTATTGGGCGGACCGCTACTTCTTCGTCCACATGATCGAGCACATTTTGATCATGTTCTTCGCCCCAATCCTCATCGTGGCGGGCGCGCCCTGGCTGGCTCTTGTCCACGGGCTCCCGGTCGGCATCAGGCGCCGGGCCATGCGGGCTGTCCTACTGGGGCGCTGGGCCCGTCCCCTCCGCTCGCTGGGCCACTTCCTGAGTGCCGGCTGGGTCGCCGTGGTCCTCTTTAACGTGGTGATGGTGGTATGGCACTTCCCGGCCTTGTTCGACCTGGCGGAGACCAACCAGTACGTGCATATCTGGCTCATGCACTCCAGCTTCTTCGCGGCCGGGGTACTGTTCTGGCTGCAGGTCATCCCGTCGCGCCCCTTCAAGCCCAAGCTCGGGACTGGGGCTCAGATCGCGGCGATCTTGGCTACGAACGTTGTCATGATCTTGCTGGCTATGGCGCTCAGCATCTTCACCGACCAGTCCCTGTACCCCGTCTACAACCACATACCCGGTGTCACGTTGTCACCGTTCGCTAGCCAGCAGATCGGAGCCGCCATCTTGTGGGTGTGCGGTGATTTCTGGGCGCTCCCCGCGCTCGTTCTCCTCTTCAAGCGTGCAACAGCCGAAGAGGGCTCCGCCGGTGCCCTCGTCGACAGAATCCTGCACGTCGCACCCGGACGCACCACGGGTGGCTGAGGTGGGGAGGCCTGTGGCTCGGACCAATGGTTCGCAACCTTTGATCGGCTCACCGGTTGGCACAGCGACGACCCCCCACCGACGGGTCTTGGTCGTCGATGACGAAGAACGGCTCCGCACCGTCCTTGTGCGCATCCTTCGGCATGCGAGCATCGAGGCCGACGCCGCCCCTGATGCCGGGACAGCGGTCGCGATGACCGACTCTGGCTCCTACGATCTAGTGATCCTTGACTTGGTCATGCCAGGTGAAGATGGATTTAGCGCGCTTGGCAAAATCATGTCTAGACGGCCAGACCAGGCGGTCCTGGTTTTGTCGTGCCTCAGTGACCCCGAATCGAAGATGGCCGCACTTGGCCTGGGTAGCGACGACTACGTGTCCAAGCCGTTCCACGTCGGTGAACTGCTGGCGCGGGTACAGGCCCGCTTGCGAGCCGCGTCGCGACCAGGCCCAGCCGTCCTCGTGTACGGGCAGCTGAAGCTCGATGTGCTGCACCGCGTAGCCGATGCCGGCGCCGGCCCGGTCCCGCTTACCAGCCGGGAGTGCCAGCTCCTATGGGCGCTCATGGTCCAGCCCGGTACGGTCGTGCCCAAAGAGGAGCTGTTGTCGCGAGTGTGGGGTTCGGATCCGGACTGCTCGTCCAATGTGATCGACGTGTACGTCGGCCGTCTGCGCTCCCGGCTCGGGACTACTTTGATCACCACGGTACGAGGCGAGGGTTACCGTGTCGCAGCCCGCTGAGGCTGCCTGGCCGGGACGGTTCTGGGCGTCGCGCTGGCCCGAAGCTGCCTGGGTCGTCTTCGCGATCGGCAACCTCCTCTGGATGGTCCTGGTGCCGTCTTTGTCGATGCTGCCTTACCACTTCACCTGGATGAGCCTTCTCCTGCTCTACGGCCTGGGCATGCGGAGCTGGAGCCGGACGCTTACCTGGTGCCTGGTCCTCCCCGTAATGACGGCGACTGGGCTGCTGTTCGTGGACCCGGCCATACGCGGGCTGCAACCGTACGACGAGGTGATCGAGCTGCCGGTGATGGTGGTAATGCTCTACGTCATGACGCGTTACACAGCCCGCCGTAATGCTGCCATGGGTCAGCTCGATGAGGTGTCCCAGCGGAACATGAGGCTTCTTGAGCGTCAACGGGCGTTCGTGCAGAATGCATCGCACGAGCTGCGAACACCCATCACTGTCGCGCTAGCCCACGCGGAACTCCTCCCTGGCTTTGCGTCGGCTGACGCTGCTTCCGATGTGGCCATCGTTGTCGACGAGCTCGGGCGGCTGCAGAGGCTCGTCGACCAGCTCCTACTGCTTGCCACAGCGGAGCAGCCAGGTCTTCTCCATCTTGAGCCGACGCGCCTAGTCCCTTTTGTCGGCGGCATGTTGCGCCGTTGGGAAGCGACCCCACGGCGCTGGCTGACCGGCTGCATGGACGAGGCGACCGTGTTAGCCGACAAGGACCGGCTCGCTGCCGCACTTGACGCTCTTTTGGACAATGCTGTGCGGTTCACAGGTGACGGTGACCGAATAGAGCTGTCCGTACGGCGCCACGACCGGAAGGCGGAAATTAGCGTCGCTGATTCCGGACCGGGGATCCCCGCAGATCAGCTGGATTCAGTGTTCGGCCGGTTCGAACGCAGCGATACCCGGGGCGCCGGCGCTTCGGACGTCCACAACGGGCATAGCTTCGGGTTGGGCCTCTCGATCGTGAAGGCGGTTGCCGAGAGCCACGGGGGTCGGGTAGCGACTGTTCCGGCACGCCTTGGGGGTACAGCAGTGACACTGTGGTTCCCGCTGTACGAGGAGGCGGATCACAATGGGACTGACGCCCTTGTTCCTGAGGAGCAGGACGTTCAGGTGGTCCCCTCGTGGACGTGTGAGCCGGCCTAACCAAGCCCGGCGGCTCAGCCGCCAGATGGGAGAGGCGTCGCGCGACGAGCGAGCAGCGTCGGGACCATGTAACTGAAACCGGCGAGAGCGGCGCCGACGAACATGAGCGCCATGCCGAAGAACCTCACGAGGGATTGAGCTTCGGTGAGGAGACCACCCGCGCCCGCGAGTGTTATTCCACCAAAGCCCAACCAAGCCACGATCCGGGACGTACGCGCCTCCCCCCTCGTGCGAACGACCATGGCCACGGATGCAAAGGTGAGCACAGCGCCGAAGATGGCGTGGACGAGGTAAACGGCTTCGCCCTTGGCGGGCAGCCAGCCGCTCGGGCGGCTGAACGGTACCGAGAACAGCGCCATGACCCCGAGCACGAACTCGAAGCCAAGCAGCACATGGATCACCATCGCCCACCGAGCGATGAGCGGCTCGACCGCGCCGTCCGGCGGCGGCGTGAGCGCCAGCCGCTCAGTTACGTCAGGGACCGTCTCCTCGCCATCGGACGAGCGGTCCTTGCGAGCTCTGAAGGCCTCTGGGTCCTCGTGGATGAGCTGCCACCACGCGGCAACCCCTATGAGAGCGAAGGCGGGCCACTCCACCGAATAGACCCAACTGAGCCCGTTGCCGTCTAGTGCCCGCGTTGCCTGCCACCAGCCGGCAAGTACGCAGCCCGGAGCGACAATCGCCAACCCAAGGTGTAACAACAGTGCTCTGGAAGACAGCCAACGCTTTCGCAAAAACGAAGCGTACCCCGAAGGGACCCCGCCAGGACCTTGGCTAACCCGGGCTGGCTCCTGGACCGTGAAATCGGAGCTCGATATCGTGGGCAACCAGGAACGCGGGGCCGAGATGGGCGTCGCCCTGGCCGAGCCACCCGTTGAAGGGCCGCCCGGGCTGCGAGACGGCTAATGGCTGAGCTCAGCGGTACTGACCATCTTGAGGTCCGGGCGAAGTGGTGGGCCTCGCCACCATCATCCGCGAGTGGGGGCGCATCGGCTGCATCGGCTTCGGAGGGCCTCCGGCCCACATCGCTTTGTTGCGCAAGCTCTGCGTGACCGATCACAACTGGATCTCCGCCGCCGAGTTCGAGGACGGCATCGCGGCAACTAACCTCCTGCCCGGGCCGGCCTCCACCCCACTGGCAATCTTCTGCGCCTGGCGCCTCCGCGGGCCGGTTGGTGCTTTAGTCGGCGGCTTCTGCTTCATAGTCCCGGGGCTCGTGCTAATCCTGGCGCTGTCCGCGCTTTTCCTTTCCGGCCGTCCCCCCCACTGGGTGCTGGGCGCCGCCGCCGGCGCCGGCGGTGCCGTGGCCGCCGTCGCACTCAACGCCGCCCTCGGCCTGATGCCGGCCAGCTGGAAACGAGCAGGGCGTTGCGGGCGGGACAGGCCCGCTGGGCCGCCTACGCGCTGGGCGGCGCCGCGGCCGCGGCGACCATCGGCCCTTACCTCGTGCTGGTCCTAGTGGCTGCAGGCCTCGTCGAGGTCGCCTGGCGTGAGCGGGGCCACGGTCAACCCCCCGGTCTTCACAGCCTCATCCCGGTGCCTCTCCTTGGCGCCATGGCGTCAGTGGGTGGCCTCGGTGCCGTGGTCTGGGTCGCCTTGAAGGTGGGTGCCCTTTCCTACGGAGGAGGCTTCGAGCGCGCCAAAATGCCTTGCCTTGGGCTCTCTGTACCACGACCGTCAGTGCTCGAGCCGCCCACTGCTATAAACGCCCCATGCTTCCACCAAACGAACGAGCGCGTCGGCGGCGCGCTCTTCGTAGCTACGTTGTGACTCGTGCGGTGTGCCGACTGCGTCTGCGTCCTCACGGAGTAACTCGGCCTCGACCCGCAGAAGCGCCCGGCGAAGCGGGTTGCCTCGCTCCGGTTCCAGCCGCACGGAAAAGTGGACTGAGCCGTCTTTTACCGGCTTCACGTTGTCGCCAATTGTGAGTAGCCCAGGCGTGAGGGCCTCAATACTTTCCCCATATATGAGTTCATTCAGTTTCATAGCCGTCAAATCTACCGACGACGTGTGACGGCCATCCCTCTTATGGGCTAAGATGAGCCCATGCGTCTACACATAGCGCTGGAGGACGAACTTGTGGCCGATCTCGACCGCCGTATAGGACGGCGACGGCGCAGCGCGTTCATCGCCGAGCTCATTCGTCGCGGCTTAGAAGACGAGCGTCGGTGGGACGACATCGAGTCGGCCCTGAGTGCGATCCCAGACACGGGCCACGAGTGGGACAAGGACCCGTCGAGCTGGGTCCGTGCACAGCGACGGGGAGACGCGAGGCGTGCCGGGTAAGTGGCCCGGCTCCTGCTCGACTCGACGGTCCTAATTGACGCGCTCCGGGGCCGCCCCGCGGCGGCGCGAGTGGCTGGGCTACGACGGATGGGGACAGAGCCATGGGTATGTGCCATTTCTATCGAGGAGATCTGGCGCGGGCTGCGTCTAATAGAAGAACCAGTAGCCCGTCGCTTGTTCAACGGTCTGCGGGTCGCGCCGCTGGGCGCGGCAGAGGGGATCCGTGCCGGCACATGGCGACGTGAGTTCGCGGGCCGAGGGGTGACCCTTCACCAGGCCGACTGTCTGATCGCGGCTGCCGCGTTCGGAGTTGACGCTTCTATCGCCACCGCGAATGTGGACGATTTCCCGATGCGGGAAATCAACGTCGATCACTGGCCGGTTGGTATTTGAGGGGAGCGCGCTCGCCCGGTTCGGGCGGCGACTGCGAAGCGGCGAAACGGGCGAGCGCGGCTTAACCGTCTCGCAGCTCCAAGCATTGATCGAGCCCCTTCCTGCCCGCTACGTTCCCAACCCCCGAGCCACCCAGATGGTTGTCGCCATCTTTTGTGACCCGCACCGCGAGGATTATGACGGCATCAGTTGGGCGCGCCTCACTGTGCACGTTGCGTCGAGGATGTCGTCCCCGGTTCGGCGGTAGTAATGGGGAGTTCGATCGGACGGTACCCGGCCAAGGTCACGGCTTGGGACTTCGAGGTGAGCGACGATGACCTGGTCGTTACCCTCGAACTACTGGGCGTCAGGCCAAGCGAGGTCGCCAAGCTCCTTGAGCGGGCACGAACCCTCAGTCGCTTAGCGCGACGAGCAAACTGTCAGTAATGCTGAACAATTCCTGGTCGGAATTACGCGATAAACACCGGTTCGTGAGAACATCCGTGAGAACCATAGCATTTGCATACGTGGTCAGCAGCGGGCAATAGTAGTCACTTGATGTTAGTTTTATCCGCCACATCAGCCCAGTTCACAGGCACTATTGGGCGCCCTTGGTAAATACCGGTAATTACACGCTAATACACGCGTTTAGAACTACGGATCAGAAGGTTGGGAGTTCGAATCTCTTCGAGCGCACTAAATGAGGTCCGAGTCGTCGGGCCGCGGCGAGACGTGGTACCTCTAACCGTCCCCGCCCAGAAGAACGGGGACGGTTCGAAGCAACCACGCTCGCTCTCTGGGGATGTCCGGGTCGGTCGGCCGGTAATGTAACGCGTGCCATAATGCCCTCCTCTGCACTCGTCCTGGCTTAGAAGACGGCCTCCTGGGAGCGGCACCAGATCGGGAGCTCCTCGCGTTCAAAGAGCGTGCCAAACGGAGCAGCCATGAGCCAGCGGCTAGACCGACAGATCGTCGCCGTGATGTTCACGGACATCGTCGGGTACACGGCGCTGATGCAGGCTGACGAGCGCCTCGGGCTCGACAAGCGCGACAGGTACATGAGGGCGCTCGAGGGCCACCACGACGCCTTCGGTGGCACCATCGTCAAACGGATGGGCGACGGCACCATGAGCACGTTCCCGAGCTCATTGGCTGCGGTGCTCGCCGCAGTCGCCATCCAGCGGGAGCTCGCCGCACAGGAAGTCCCGGTCCGCATCGGCATCCACGTGGGCGAGGTGATGCTCGAGCCTGGGGACATGCTCGGCGACGCCGTGAACATCGCTTCGCGGATCGAGTCCTTCGCCGTACCTGGCGGGGTGATGTTGTCCGACTCCGCCTACGACCACGTCAAGAACCGGAGCGAAGTTGACGTCGTCAGCCTCGGGCGGTTCCGGCTCAAAAATGTCGGGCGCCCATTCGAGCTTTATGCGGTGTCGGCCGACGGCGTCGTCGTGCCGGAGCCGGGGGCGCTCGAGGGCAACGGCGAGCGGTTTGCCAGCCTGCCGAGCAACCTGCCCGACCCCGCCACGCCACTGCTAGGTCGGGCAGCCGACCTGGCGTCGCTCATCGAGCTCGTCCGGGACCATCCGGTCGTCACGATCACGGGCCCCGGCGGTGTCGGGAAGACCCGCATTGTCATCGAGCTCGGCCGGCTCCTCGCACCCGAGTTCCTTGACGGTGTCGCGTTCATCGCGTTGGCTGACCTCACCGATGCAGCGGAGTTCCTCCCTGCTCTCGCCGTCGCGCTTGACGTGAAGGAGGCCGAGGGACGGACGCTCGGCGACGGGGTCGTCTCACTCATCGGTGACAAGAAAGCGCTCTTGCTCCTGGACAACCTGGAGCAAATCGTGCTCGCTGCTTCGGAGGTGGCGAGGCTGACCAAGAGCTGTTCAGGGCTGCGGATCGTGACCACCAGCCGGACACCGCTGCGCATCGCCGCCGAACGGGAGTACCCACTCGCCCCGCTCGGCCTTCCTCCGTCGCCGGGCCTGGGCTCGACCGCGGCGACCGAGGCGCTCTTGGCGCATTCGGCTATCGCCCTGTTCGTCGAGCGCGCCAGGGCGACCAAGGGCTCCTTCGAGCTGACGCTTGAGAATGCTGGAGCCGTCACCGCCATCTGCCGACGCTTGGACGGCCTGCCGCTGGCCCTCGAGCTCGCTGCCGCTCGCCTACGGCTCTTGTCCCCCAAAGCGCTGCTCGAGCGGCTCGACGGGCCCTCGACGTGCTCACTTCTGGCCCTCGCGACAGTCCCGAACGGCACCAGACGCTGCCGCGCCACGATCGATTGGAGCCACTCGCTCCTCACTGCGGCGGAGCAGCGCCTTTTCCGGCGCGCGGCCGTCTTTGGCGGAGGGTGGACCCTGGGCGATCTCGAGGCCGTCTGCGCTGGCCCCGGCGAGACCATGCTCGACGAGTTGGAGTCGCTCGTCGACAAGGCCCTCGTGCAGGTCGACGGCCAGGGTGAGCGCTTCCGGATGCTGGAGACGATCAGGCAATACGCTCGGGAGCGGCTCGATGCCGCCTCCGAGGCTGGCGAAGTGACGCTGAAACACGCCCGCCGGTACGCGGCGGTTGCCGGAGAGATCCGCGACGGTATCGAAGGCGCCCGTCAGGTCGCATCGCTTGAGCGTGGCATCGCCGAGGAGGCCAACCTCCAGGCAGCTCTCGAGACGCTCCTGGCCTCGGCGCGGGACGGCAACACGGAGGCTGGCGAACAGGGAATGCAGATGTGCGGCGACCTGATGATGTACTGGCACCTTCGGGGCAAGAACCTGAGCGCCCGGGAGTACGCCACCTCCTTCGTCAGCGCCTGTGCCGGCGGTACCCCCACCGTCGGGCGGGCGGGCGCATTTCTCACGGCAGGATTGGCATCGTGGGTGTTGGGCCAGTTCGAGCGGGCCAACGAAGAATGGGGCGAGGCGTACCGCGTCGCCGCGGAGCTCGGATCTGACCGTGAGCTCTGCCTCGCTGCCTGCATGCGCGGCCTGGGTCTGCTCGGGTTCGAGCTGGAGGCCGCGCTCAGGTGTACGGGGGAGAGTATCGAGAGGAGCCGTTCCCTTGGCTTAACCTGGGCCGAGGCGCTTGCTTTGACCCTCGACGGCATTCTTCACGGTGTTGGCGGTGACCTCGGCACGGCGGAGAAGAGGTACTCCCAGGCGCTCGAAATCCAGCGGCACCTGGGCGACCAGGAAGGAGCCGGCTTGTCACTGGGCGGCCTGGCCCAACTGGCCGCCGGTGCGGGCGAGTTGGCCGAGGCACTCGGTCTCTACGAGCAGTCCCTGGCTGCATTCGAAGTTGTCGGTGACCGAGCCGAAGAGGCCAGGATCCTGTCCGAGATGGCGTGGACGCAGCTCCGGCACGAAGACCTTGTGCGGGCCCGGCGGTCCTTTCTTGCATCGGTGAAGGCGTACACCGACGTGGCGAGCGTTCGTGGGGTCGGGCTCTCACTGATCGGGCTCGCGGCCATCGAGGCAGTCGAGCACCGGCCCGCAAGGGCCGTGCAAATCGCCGCCGCGGCAGAGGTCTACGCCCAACAGGAGGGCATCGTCAACGTCTATTCCGACGAGACGCCGGGTCGCGAATTTGTCGATCGGGCACGGGCGGCCCTCTCGGCCCAGGATGAAGCACACGCCACGGAGACCGGTGCCAGGCTCACGATCAACGAAGTGCTCGACCTGGCCAGGATCCCCCAAACGGCCGCACGGTAGAACCCCATCGACGCCACGGCGACCAGCTGGCGAGGCGGCCACGACCTCCCGCGCCTTCGAACTTTGGTTCGAGGTGAGGTTTAAGCGACAACGGAGCAGGTCATCCGGGTTACAGGTGTTACCAAGCGAAAGCTGGAGTACTGGCTCAACAAGCACATTGTCACAGCTGACATCGACATGGCCCGGGGTCGGGGACGCGTACGCCTATGGTCTTTCCGGAACCTGCTAGAAGTGCGGGTTGCCCTGTGGCTCCGAGATCGCGTGTCTCTGCAGCTCATCGCGAAAATCGTCAAGCACATAAGCGAGCGAGGTGTCACTAGCCCACTGGCGACGCTTCAGTACGCGGTCGTGGAGCGTCCAAATGCCGGCCGAGACGACGTGATCGTCCAGTGGCACGATGGCGAGTGGGCTCTCCCATTTTCGGACCAGGTCGTGCTTCAGGGAGTTCTACCGTTGCAACGTTTCGGCGAAGAACTATCGGCAGCCGTAGCCAAGGACCGGGCGCAGCGCCGCAATGCAGGGACCATAGAACACCGTCGGGGCGCATTGGGCTCCAAGCCCGTCTTCACCGGCACGCGCATCCCGGTCGAATCTGTTATGCGCCTCCATGCCGCCGGTTGGGCAACGAGCCGGATCCTTAAGATTACCCGGAACTGACCAGGCCCGACGTGGAAGCAGCTCTGGCCCGCGCAAGATAAGGATCACCTGCGCCTTCTCGTCGACCAATGCGTCCCGCGTGACGTTGCCGTTCTGGCAAGACGAGCCCGTCATGAGTGCTGGACTGCCTACGAAGCGGGCTTTAGCAACGCCGATGACGCGACACTCATCGTCTACGCCCAAAACAAGAAAGCGATACTCGTCACAACAAACCGTGACTGCGCCGCAATGGCGCGGAGGCTGCGCCTTGCCAGTGTCATCTGGCTCCAAGTGCGCGAGCAGGACGCTGCCGAGACGATGGGGCGTGCGCCGGAATGCCTGTCGGGGCACAAGCTCCCAGAGGGAATGGTCTTGGTGGTCAAGCGCCGTGCTGCGCCCGTCGTGCTGTCTCCCCCTTACCAGCCATTTTCCACACCTTCTAATTGAGGCACTTTCGCTCGGCCGCCACCTGGGAAAGCCCTTGCTAGTACAACGCTAAAGGCCAAATAGCTACGGATCAGAAGGTTGGGAGTTCGAATCTCTTCGAGCGCACTGCATCCGGGCAGGTCAGGCCCAGTAGAAGCCATCCATCAACCTCCAGTGAGGCTGTCGGGGTAGCCACCGGGGTAGCCAAGCGTCTTTTTGCGGCAGTCTGTTTGCGGCGTGTGGCGCAGCACCGCGGTGAGACCAAAGAGCGCGTTGACCGCGCGTTTTGTATGGCACCTACCCACAGGAAAGCGCGGCCGTCACTTCGGCGGGCCTCTCGGTTTAGACCGTCGGCCTTTGGTCACGTCGCTGGAGCCAGCCAACCTCAACTGGCGGCTCCGCGCAGCGCTCGCGTTTGCCGTCGGGGTCGTACACGGAACGGGACCGCTGCCACCTAACGGGCTTGTGCTGACGAGCTTGCCGTCCGCGTTTGATCTGGTCGGCGCGGCACCGTTCTAGGGGTCGAAGACCGCACGTCTGGGGCGGACCTGCCTAAAGGGACAGGTCTGTCCCTCAGTCGCACGGTTCGCCCTTAGGTCTAGGCGTTCTCGCTCGAGATGGTTCGGGGCTTGGGGCCGGAGACGCTGAGTTCGTAGCTCACCGGGGCGCCGCTGGTTGGTGGCCGGGTCGGGCGAGGCCCTCAGGGCAGGGGGATGGTCGGCGGGGTGGTTGTCGGCGGGGTGGTTGTCGGCGGGGTAGTTGTTGTCGGCGGGGTAGTTGTTGTCGGCGGGGTAGTTGTTGTCGGCGGGGTGGTTGGCGTCGGCGGGGTGGTTGGCGTCGGCGGGGTGGTTGGCGTCGGCCGGGTGGTTGGCGTCGGCCGGGTGGTTGGCGTCGGCCGGGTGGTTGGCGTCGGCCGGGTGGTTGGCGTCGGCCGGGTGGTTGGCGTCGGCCGGGTGGTTGGCGTCGGCCGGGTGGTTGGCGTCGGCCGGGTGGTTGGCGTCGGCCGGGTGGTTGTCGGCGGGGTAGTTGTTGTCGGCCGGGTGGTTGTCGGCGGGGTAGTTGTTGTCAGCGGCGTGGTTGGCGTCGGCGGCGTGGTTGGCGTCGGCGGGTTGGTTGTCGGCGGGGTGGTTGGCGTCGGCGGGTTGGTAGTCGTCGTTGGCAAGGTTGCTACGGTCGCGGTTGGGTGGGTGGTTGTCGAAAGGGGCGGCGGCCCCTCCGGGCGCACCGGGGGGTTGGTAGTGGTCGTGATGGTCGTTTCGGTCGGAGTCGTGGGTTGCCTCTTGGTGGTCGTCGGTCGGGCCGTGGTCGTTGTGGTGGTTGCCGCCTTGACCGCCGTTTTCGCCGTCTTGGGCTTGGGCTTGGTCATGGTCGTGGTGGTGGGCGACGATGACGCTCGGGTCTCGACCGTTGTCAGGGTGGTGCGTACCGACCTGCCTTGACTTGCCGGTTTGACGCTCCGGGACTTGGTTAGTGCCGTCCGGCCTTTCTTGGCCCGGCCTAGCGCCCCCTTACGCGGCCGCGGCTTGGCGGGGGTGGTTAGGGTCCTCGGGCGGGTGACAGCGGTCCTAGAGCGTCGGGCTGCGGTAACCGCGCGCCCCAAGTGCAGCGGCCTGGGCCCGGTGGTGGTCACGACCGGCGAATGAGGGGCGGCTGTCGCAGCGGTAACTGGTGGAATGACGATCCGCGCCACCGGCCCCGCCTGCTCCGGGCCGAGCTGCGCGCCCGAGCCTCAGCGTGCGCGGTCCGGACAGCCAGGTGCGCGGTCCGGATAGCCAATGGCAGCAGAGAAAGACGCTTCGCGTGCTTCGACCCACCGGACGCGGTGGGAGCCACGGCACTCGCCCCGCTATAGGGATAGGGGAAGTTAGTCCCGAGGGCAATGGCGACCTCGGCCAGGGCGGTGGCGGTGTTGGTCACAGTCGACATCGCCGTAAGTTGGCCGGACCCATTGTCCACCCAGAACGTGTTGGCGAGTAGGTCGAACTCATGGCGCTGCTCAGCGCTGCGCTTACCTCCGGCGGGCTTCAACAGCTGGTGGGCCAGGCCTACCAGCTGCTCACCTGCGACGCGCGTGACGGTGCCGTCGCGTATCCCGGCCTGGAGGACCGCGACCAGTTGACCCACTGCCGCCTGGACGGACATGTTCGGCCCCGGCGCATCGGCCTGGACGGCCCCTTGCTGGGCAGCAGCCGTGTTCCCCGCAGTGGCTCCTGGCGAGCCCGAACCGGAGCACGCCGCAACCAAGATGCTGAGGGCGACGAAACTTGCTACCGCTGCTATCGGGACGAGACGGGACCTGCTGTTCACAGGAGCCCGATGCTCCCTCCCGCCCGCCGATGGGCGCATCACGTTGCGTATGAGCGTGGGCGTCCCTCCTCGGGGCTGTTTTAGGCTGAAGAGCAACTACCCGTTTAGGCTGAATAGCAACTACCCGCTTGCCGGGTTCTTGAAGCAGCCCGGTCCGTAGGAAAATGCGATGAGGTGGTGACGGACGCTCTCGTCGGTCATCCCCCTTCTTGACGTGGTCGAGCCGCCGGGAGCTTAGTCAGGATCTGTAGGTGGTGTTCCAGGACCCTTTCGGCTCGTTGGACCCCTCAAAGAGGATCGGCACGACACTGGCCGAGCCGCTCCGTGTTCATCAAAGCTTGTCTCGCGAAGATGCTGCTCAGAGGGTGTCTGCGATGCTTGTCCGTGTCGGTCTGACGCCGAACGTTGCGGAGATGTTCCCAAGCCAGTTCTCCGGTGGACAACTTCAGCGAATTGCGATTGCCCGAGCGTTAATGGTGGATCCCCAATTAGTGGATCCAACGTGACTTAGCGCTCAGCTATCTATTTATTGCTCACAATCTCGACGTGGTCTACTTGATGGCACACCGAATTATTGTGGTCTACCGTGGCCGAGTAGTGGAACAAGGTACAGCGGAGGAGGTCTACAAGCAACCGGCGCACCCCTACACGCGGAAGCTGTTAAGTGCAGCGCCGAATCCTGACCCGCGAGAACAACGAGAGCGGATTAGATTGGCTCTCCAGGACCAAGGGAGACTGGATGAGCTGTCCGAGGTCGAACAGGGATGCGTCTATCAAGGCCGATGCGAATTCGCTATTCCAATCTGTCGTCTTGAGGCTCCGGCACTACAGGAAAACCGGAGTGCGTGCCATCGATATTTAGAGATTGGACGTTACATTCGTAGCCAAGAGTTAGCGCCCGCGCCATGTGACAGAAGCATAGGTTGAAGCATAGGTTGAAGCATTGCTCGTGGGGCGCCGAGCGTGGGTGTCCCGGGTCAAGTTCTCTGCACGTATACCCGTCTGAGCAGGTTTGGAGTTGGCGGTCGGTGGGACTGCGTCTGGCGGCCGCTAGCTGGACAGCGGCGGCAGCAAGAAGAACGGCCCGAATGACGCCCGCTCAGTCGCTGTGTTGGGGCCGCGAGGGTCAAGGCGCCGGCGGAGGTGGCCAAGGAACTCTGTGCGCTGCGGTCAGCACTGCCGGTTACGGTGCATCGTGGGTCGACCACTATCGGGTCGCTGGGTACACGCGTCCGCCGTGGCGGCCCAACCGGCGCGGTCAGACAACGCGGGGTAGATGTCGAGCGATAAGGCCAATCGTGCTGGGCGACGGTGGGCGCGGGGGACCAGGCGTGGGTGCGAACCCACTCCAAAAGAAATGGCCGCACCTGCCAGGGCCGCCGGAACCATCGCTCCTGCCCACCAGGCCGTGACAAAGTACCCGAAGCCCGAGCACGAACCCGAACGACGCCGCCCTCGGGGGACGATCCACTATCGCGTCGCAAGAGCCTGCGCTGACCAAGGTCGGCTTCCTGAGCCGACCAGAACGCGACGTTAGCCAAGGCCGCCCTTCCTCCGCGTGAGCCACTTAGAACGGGGCTCGTCATTCCGGGTAACAAAGCCTGGCGTGTCGAGACTGGCCGCATGCTCACCGAGCTCCGGTACTGGGCACGCCCTTCTGACGGGACGGGCGTGCAAGGGCTTAGTGCAGATAAGCAACGTTGATTGCACTCCAGGTCTGGTGCCGGTGTCAAGGATGCGAAGTCGACGGGGCGACCCTCGGCCACGGGTCCTCCCTCTATTGCTGGGACTTCCGAGAGACGTGCTCGAGTTCGTGGCCACCACGACGTCCCTTCGACCGCTGGAAGGACCACCGCGTTGGCCATGTCGAACTCAGCGCTAGCGATTAGCCATCGCCAACGGGCCCGGCGTCGTCAGTTAGCGCTTACCCCGGCACCAATTAAGTGGCCGACCCCGTAGGTTACTGACGCGGCAATAACCGCAGCCAGTAGTTGACGGCCCGCAGTGTGCCAAACCCCTTGTCCTGAAAAAAAGCCGATCGCAGCTCCCAGCGCCCCCGCCGCGGCTGCACCGATCATGATGGAGGCGAGGACAGCCGCCAAACCGTGGATGAAGAACCACGGCAGAAGTGGGAGGATCGCCCCGGCCGAGAAGGAAAGGAACGACACCACAGCGGCTTGCCGAGACGATCCGGCGTCGTCAGGGTTGACCCCCAGTTCAAGCCGGACATGGGTGTCCAATGCGACATCAGGACTGGCCATGAGGATGCGGGCGACGGTGTCGGCATCTTTAGCGGGTACTCCGCGGCCCTGTACATGGCCGAGAGCTCGCGCTGTTCACCTGCGGGGTCACTCGCCAGCTCCGCCCGCTCGACTTCGATCTCGTGCTGGACCAGTTCGTCGTGGGCCTTCACCGACACCAGTTCCCCCGCGGCCATGGAGAACGCTCCGGCAAGGAGCCCAGCCACGCCGGCAAGGCGTACGGCGCTCCCGCCCGTGTTGGCGCCCGCCACCCCTAGAACAAGTGAGATGTTCGTCAGCAACCCATCACCAGAGCCGAGGACGGCCGCTCGGGCGGCGCTACCCTGCACGTCGCGGTGACGGCCCCCACGAGTGGCGCCCGGCCGGAGCAGGCGGCTCAGCCTCGACCGCGACCGGACGGCAACCGGTGACCGCTTGGACGATGGTACTGCCGTCTCGGGCTGCCTCGGCTCGCTCCTCTCCACCATCAGAGCATGCCCTACAAGCTGGTCCCACAGCCACACCAAAGGCGGGGCGTTGTGCTCGCTGGTACCAACAGCCACGGCAATAGCGCCACGATGGCGCCTTCATCGGGGGCCAGGGGTGGTAGCCCCGGCGGAGGTGGCGGCCTTGTACGAACGGTACCTGTGCACCAAGAACACGGCGATGGCCAATGCGGCCAGGGCACCCAGGAGGTAACCGGCGTCGCTGAAGCCGTGCATGACCGAGCGCCAGCTGCTAACCACCTCGTAGCCGATGAGCGCCATGGCGCTGTCCCAGATGAAGCTCCCGGCGGCGGTGAGCAGAACCAAGCGCAGCACGACTGCAGCATCGAGAGGATGAAGATGGCGGTGTACCCCGACGAGGCCACGAAGCTGGTCGGGTTGAGCCAAGCGAGCAAGATGGGCTCCTTGCGGCGACGGGTTGGGCTAGTTGCGTGAGATCTGCGGCGGGTTTTCCAGCCTGACCAGCGCCGGCACCGGTTGTCTGCGCCCTGGGCCGGCGACCGGCCTGGTTGCGGAAAAACCTCCTCCAGCGCTCATAAAAGCCACCTTCAGGCCGGACGGGCCAACATGGCGATGAAATCACGGTTCCAAGCCGGGTCGAAAAAGCGCGACGGGGTACCCAGCATGTCGGGGAGCAGGTCAGCGCCGTTCTGGGGTGAGGCAGCTGCAGTGGGCGTCGGTGGTGAATAGGTGGCGAACACGGTCCAGTACGGGTTGATATCGAGCTCCATGGCTCGCAGGGCCCCCGCTCGCACCAGCAGCGAGGCGAGGTCGACGACGGTCAGCGAGGGACCAGCGACGTAGACGAACGCGCCGTTGGACGTCTCGCCCAGGCCCGAGCGCCAGACATCGGGGATACCCCCCAATGTGGGGCCCCAGGTCCAGATGTCACTCGGGTCAAGGCCGGGAACGGCATGTCCGTGGTCGACGAGCAGGTTGAGGTTTTGCCTGACGGCCACGACGTTCGGGGTCATCCGGGCGTCCCTGCCCCACTCCCCGACCATCGCCGCGCCATTTTTATAGATGACAAGAGAAGCGGCCCCGACCCGCAGGGGGAAGACCATCTTTCCCTCGGAAAAGTACCCACCGTCGGTGGATGGGAACTGGAAGCCTCCGTTGAACGCTGCTACTAGCGCTCGGGCCGCTGAGCCCCGGACGGGGGCGGTGTACTTCCACGCGTAGCCACCTGGGCTGAGGCTCCCCGAGTAAAGGATCGGTCGGAGCAGTTTGGTGTCCATCCAAGCTACGCCGGCCACGACGCCGGGATCTTGGGGAGGCTCGAGCGTGGTCTCGTAAATGACTGGGCTGCCGTCCACGAGCCGGCCGACGGGGCTCCAGCGTCCTTCCCCCGCCAACGCCGTGCCGGCGAACGGGCGAAGGGGCCGAGGCACGAGAAGCGCGTCGGTCCCGGCTCGTCTGCCCGCCACCGGTGCGGCTGACGCGGTGACCGAAGGTAGCAAGAAGAGGGCGGCCAAGGCGGCAACAGCCGACCAACGCCGCCGCCGTCTCAAAGGGCCAGTGACAAGCAAAGGCGCTGCGAAAGCTTGTCCAGTCACGTTTCTTGCCTTCATCTCTTTGACGGTACGGCCACAGCCTTTCGCCTACATGAACATCGCTCGGCGCTCGGGTGGGCGCAAGCCTCCCTGTCGAACATGGCGGCATTGCGGCCGGGAAGCTTGGTTCGCGCCCACCTCCGGCTGGCTCGGCGCCCCCCGTCAGCCCGAGGGACCGGCCCGAGGAAAACGGCAGGAAGGAATGCGTTTGCCCCTTGCCAGGTTGATTTTTGCCTGACGAGCGTGCTGCCGCGTGGCCTGAAGGAAGGTGCCTACGTCGTCGATGCCGTCCCGACCGGCAGTAACGCACTCGATCATTCGCGTACTTACGAGTCAGGGCTCACCCAGTTGGGGTCCCGAGAGTCCTAGCTGGGCGAAACATAACCGGAAAGGACAGCCGGGGCTGGGCCGGGAACATCAGCTTGGTACTGGTCGATGCCGATATCGACGGCACTGAAGCCCGTCCGGTCCCCGTCACCGTTTATGGTATTAGGCCCCTGGTCTCCCGCTGAAAAACTGATGACTATGGCGACGTGTTGGGCCACAAGGGCAGGCACGTTGAGCCCGTAAACGGCGACGTCCCCGGGCAATGGGACATACCCTGAGCCGACAGGGTGCCAGGTCCCTCGGGCAACGCCCCATTCGTAGAAGCTGGCGGACGACGAGTTCAAGTCGCCGTTGATGAACTGGTAGGTCACTTCGGTCCCCGCCCCCTGCCAGACCCACGCGGCGAAATCAGCGCACCATTGTTCGTCGAGGTTGCTGTTGCCGCAGTCGTTCGTCCCCGAGACCCAGTAGGCGCTGTACTTGTTGCAGTAGGTGTTGGGCGGGTCTGTCCGGTAACCGAGCTGGCTCTCGGCAATAGCAACAATCTTGCCGCGCAGCCCCGAGATCGCTGCGGCCTCGGTTACGTCCCGGCGCAGGGCCTGGGTGAGCGGAGCGAGGCGGCCGGCGCGCGCAGGTGCCCCGACTGTTTGCCCGGGCAGCGAGCGGGACATGGCTGGGCCGAATAGTAACCCGACCGTCCCTACAAGGACCAACGCTACCAATGACCAGCTGCGCTGGCGTTGCCGACGCCTCCGGGCACGAAGTTGGCGCTTGCGGGCGAGCTCTCCCGGCTCCGGGGCTTGGCGAACTGCGCCGATGATGCCCGTAGCCGACGCCCTCGGACCGGACACGCCGGCTGCGGTCACTTTCATGAGGCTACGGGCCGAGCCTTGCGGTGAGATGAACGCCGCCAAAAGCGCACCAGCGGTACTCATCCTTACCAGCAGGCCGTAGTTGGTCTTGTTTTGTGAAACGTGTAACCAGGATTTTGAGGCCAAGTGAGCCGAGTGGTTACGAGCCCATCACGCTGGGCTGGTGGCGCAATGTGTCGAGGAGCTCTACTACTCGGCCACAGCGCCAGCCAAAGGGGGCAAACGGTGGAGCCTCAACAAGATCCCTGTGACGGTCGGCGGCACGACTAGCACGACAGCCAAGTCCTTGGCTGAGTCGCTCCAGCGCAGGGGCTGTCAGGTCCATGACACTCGACATCAACCCGAGCGGGTCACGTTCAACTTTTACGCTCACCCCGCAGGCCAGCCCGGCGAGGTTTCGGGCACCAAACTCTACAGGGAGATGCAGCGGCCCGCCGACCGTTAACTCCGCCCGTATCGGAGGCGCGTGACTCCTTCGAAGTGCTGTTACCAAGAGGCCGGCCGGCGGCTAGCCCAACGCCGAGACGCTCGGTTTCGAGAGGCCTTGATTTAATGTCCGCGTAAGGCTCGGCTCTTAGCCTTTCACTTGTGAGCACCTGCCTACCGATTCGGGCAAAGGCGCCAGAGCTTATGGCGCCGGGCCGAACCGGGCGGTGAACGAGCAGCGCGGAGAGCGCGACGATGGGTGCTGGAGCGCTCTCTCCAACTGGAGACGCAAATAGCACTTCCTGGCATCGTTTACCGCTATTACGAGCGCCGTCTGGCTCGTTCGCTTCCCAGGGACAGCCTGCCCCGACACATCGGGGTGATCCTCGACGGGCACCGGCGCTTTGCCCGCGAAGAGGGTTTCGCAAGCTATGACGCGAGCTACCGGGCCGGCATGGTCAAGCTGGAGGAGCTGCTGGAATGGTGCGCCGATCTAGGGATCAACGTCGTCACCGCGTGGGTGCTGTCGACCGAGAACCTGCGCCGCCCGTCGGAAGAACTGGAGCCCTATTTCCAGGTACTCGCCGAGCTCTTCGGGCGCCTGCCGGGCTTGTCGGAGCGAGTGGGCTTCTCCCTGGCCGTAAGTGGGAGCCTCGACCTTGTCCCCGGAGAGCTGTCCCTGGCGGCGAAGGAGGCGGTCGCCCGGGCAGGGGGTGGTCGTATGCAGGTGAACATCGCCCTGTGCTACGGGGGCCGCCAGGAGATAGTCGATGCCTGCCGGGCCTTGGTGGCCGAGCTTGCTGCCCAAGGCGTCACCTCACCAGAGATAGCCGACGCGATTGACTCGCAGGGGATCGCCAGGCACCTCTACGCCGCCGACCTACCCGACGCAGACCTCGTTGTTCGCACAAGCGGCGAGTCACGCCTATCGGGTTTCCTTCTCTGGCAGTCAGCCTACGCCGAGGTCGCTTTCGTCGACCCCTACTGGCCGGCGTTCCGCCGCGTTGACCTGCTCAGAGCGTTGCGCGACTACACGCTCCGGCAACGCCGCTTCGGCGCGTAGAGCCTGCGCCAGGAGCGTCCCCCGCGTCAGCCCGCCTCGGTTGGCGCAAGAGGACAAGTTGGTGCTGGGAGAGCGCTCAATTCGGCCCTAGCGGCCGTGGGCTCTCGCCTCCTCGTTTCGCCGGGCCGTCACGTGCCTCGCAGCGGCAGGGCAGCCGTGTAGGCGGCATCGGCCTGTGCCCTGCTCAGATAATGGTTGGCGACCAATTGCTCGAGCACGTGGCGCTGGCGCAGTTTGGCGAGCGCGAAGTGGACGATAGGGTCGTAGGCCGAGGGCGCCTGGGGAAGACCGCGAGAAGGGGAGCTTCGGCCCAAGTGAGCTCGCCTGGGTTTACGCCGAAATAGCCTCTGGCCGCAAACACATCTCCCCAGAAGCCGTTCCCGTAGTACACGGCGTTGAGGTACATGTTGAGGATCTCGGCCTTGGAGTAGCTGAGAGCGAGCTTGACGCCCAGGCCGATCTGGCCCAATGTGGCCCCGAAGTCGTTCGGCGTGGCGTAGAGCTGCTTGGCCAGTTGCTGGGCGATCGTGCTCCCACCCGGGTCACCGCCCGCGTGCAGGCTTGCGAGCGCGGCTCTGGCTGCCCCGTCGAACACGTTCAAAAAGACGTTCGAGTAACAATGCTCGTCCTCGACGGTGACCACGGCGGCGCCGAGCCTGGCGTGGACGGGTAGGGGCCCGGTGATCTCGTCGACGACAGACCCGGGCGAGCCGGTAGTGCGGCGCCCGCCCTTGGGCATGGCGCCTCGGGAAGACCGGCCTGCAACAACAACCGCCAACCTTGCCACGTCTAGCCCTTGACGGCACCACTCATGAGTCCTGCGACGTAGTACCGCTGAAGGAGCAGGTACAGGATGACGGGAGGGATCATCGCGACGACGGCACCGGCCTCAAGCAGCCCGAAGTTAACCGCACCATAGGTTCCAGTCTCGATATTTAATAGAGCGACGGGCAGGGTGAAACTGCTCGGTGATGTCAAGAAGGTCAGTGCGGCGAGGAACTCGGTCCAGGAGAACAAGACAGCATAAAGCGCGGTTGTCGCGACGCCGGGCATCACGAGAGGACGAAAGACATTTAGCCGTATTTGCACCGAGGAGGCGCCATCAACTCTGGCACAGTCCTCGATCTCCGACGGGATCTTCTCGAACGCGTTACGCATTATAAATACCCCGAAGGGTAGGTTGAAGGTCGTATAAACGATAACAAGGCCTGGGAGGCTGTTCGTCAGGCGTAGCGCTTGCAGTTCGAGGAATAGCGGCGTCAGAATTGATTGGAACGGGACCATGAGGCCCAGCAGCAGACCGAGGAAGACCATCTCGCGCCCCCGGAAGCCGGAACCGCCCGAGGCCGTACCCGGCTAGCGTCGCGAGGAACGCGGTCAGGAGTGCAACGCTAGCTCCAACGACAGCGCTATTTGCAACAGCTCGTAGAATGCCGACCGATCAGAAGGTTGGGAGTTCGAATCTCTTCGAGCGCATTAGATCGAGGCAGGTCAGAGGTGGTGTGGCTTCGGGTGCTTGATCCGCAGAGGCCTCCGCACTGAAAGCCTTGGGCGGGAACGGTCAGCCCGTGCTTACCCGTGAGCGCTGTGGTGGTCATGCCCATAGCCCGTGTAATCGGCAGGGGGTCCTCCCATCATCCGAAGCATCGGCGCGCCACCGGTGGTGACAAACCGGTAGATCAGTGCAGCCGCGAGCGCTAGGAAGACTATGTTGAGGACGGTCGTGTAGTTCCACTGAATTGACGCTTCGAGCACTTTGGCGTGGCGTTCGCTCGGCACCAGGCCCAGTCCACCGAAGACCAGTTCGGTGAGGTAGCCGGCGGTAGCCATAGTCACGTAGAACGTGGCGAGTATGAAGACCATCATCCTTGTGCCGTAGTACTTCCGGTAGATCACCAGGATCGGCACGATGATGAGGTCGGCGAAGATGAATGCGACCACGCCGCCGAAGCTGATCCCGCCGTTCCATAGCACGGCGGCGAGTGGCACGTTGCCGATGGAGCAGACGAAGCTCAACAGGCTGACGATCGGTCCGATGAGCGGTCCCCAGACCTTCGACAGCGTTGGGTGGTCGACGAAGAAGAGGTGCCGCCAGAAACTGTCCGGCACCCAGGCGCCGACGGCCCCCGCGATCAGCAGGCCGGCAACGATGTCGCGGATGACCGCGGCCCACTCCATGACGAAGATGTGGGAGACGGAGGTGACGGCCTGCGGCGACCGCAGCCGGTGCCACAGGTTGCCGCCGTCGCGGATCGTCATGTCCATCGCCGCGTGTCCCTCCATCGATCCGGCCACGCCCTTGTCGGCTTGGGACCTGGCTGCTTCGAGGAGCCGCTGACGCAGAAAAAGCCGGAACAGCACGGCAATCAGGACGATCATGATCGGGCCCCCGACGAACTCGGCAAGAGTGAACTGCCAGCCGATGAGCAGAGCCAGGATGATGCCGAGCTCGACGACCAGGTTGGTCGACGCGATCTCGAAAGTCATGGCGGCGGTGAAGCTGGCCCCCTTGCGGAACAGGGACCTGGCCAAGGCGACCGCCGCGTACGAGCACGACGACGAGGCTGCCCCGAGCCCCGCGGCGACGGCCAGTGTTTTCGGGCGGTTGTCGCCGAGGAGACGGACGATGGTGCTGCGACGCACGACGGCCTGCACCACTGCAGACAGCCCGAACCCGAAGATGAGGGCCCAGAGGATCTCCCAGGTCATTGACCCGCTGATGGCGAGCGCATGCCCGAGGGCATGGAGCACCGTCATGACGACGAACCCGGGAGTGGCTCTTCTGTCTCTGTGCGGCGTAGGCGCCGCGATGAACCGCGCACATCGCTCATCTTGGTGCTTCCCTCCAAAGGGTAATGCTCCCGTAATGCCGGGAGGGCGCCTCGGTCACGGTTACTTGTTAGCTGGCCACTACGAACGTTCCGACAATGCCTCCAAGGTGCGCATTACGGCAAAGGTGTCGCCCATGGAGTGCAGCAAGTGGACGCCGCCGTCGGTGCCCAGGGCGTTAGGCCCGGTGAGGCCTTCGATCGGCGGGCGCATTGGTACGGCACCGGTGCCTACGGCGTCGCTACCCCCGACGGCGATGATGTGCATCTGGCTCCCGTCTTGTTCGGTACCTCACCGGGATGGTGACCAAGGTTGGTGCGATCGCGGTGGCGCGGCGTCGCCGGCGAGCAGGTGATGAGGCACGACGACGTCTGCCGCTTCTGCAGGCGTGACCCCGGGGTAGAGCACCTTGACGACTGCCCAGGCGAGGGCGCCGCCAATGATCTCGGCAACGATGAAAGCAGGCACCGATGAGGGGGCGATCCCAGCGAAGGTGTTGGAGAACATTCGCCCGACGGCGATGGCGGGGTTGGCAAAGCTGGTCGAACTGGTGAAGAAATAAGCAGCGCCGATATAAGCGCCGACGCCCGCCGGGGCAGCGCTGCCTCGGCCACTGCGGGCCAGGGCAAAGATGACCAGGATAAGGCCGAGGGTGGCCACCACCTCGGATAGGAAATGAGCGGGGGTAGCTCGGTGATGGGCCGAGACCGTCACCGCCGCCTTGGAGAACATGACGTTGGCGATGACCGCTCCGGCGCTGCAACCGGCCACCTGGGCAGGTAGGTAAGCGCAGGCCTGGCGCCAACTGAGGCCGCCAAAAGCGGCGTCGACGAACGAAACGACGGGGTTGAAGTGCGCTCCCGAAACGGGGCCGAACATCAAGATGATGGCGTAGAGCCCGACGGCCGTCGCTGCTGCGTTCTCGAGCAGCTCAAGGCCTACAGCACCGGGCGAGAGGCGTTGGGCGGCAATGCCCGAGCCGATGACGACGGCAGCGAGAAAGGCAGACCCCAGCAGCTCGGCAAGCAGTCGGCGCCACAGTGCGGCTTGGTCCATTACGGCCTCAGTCGGCTAGGGCCCGGTGCAGTCGCTTAGCAGCAGGGCGAGGAGGACTTGGCCCCGACGCTGAGCAGGTCGGTCCCAACGCCGCCGCAGCAAGTGCCGTCACCGGCCAGGCCGGTCTCGACGGGTGCGTCGGCCAGTACGGTGTAGACCTCCCAGGGAGCACCGTCGGGGTCGTGGGCCCACGCCTTGTCCTGGACGGCGTAGCAGCATGTGGTGGCCTCCTCGACGTCGGGAGCCAGGCCTTCGTCAGCTAGGCGACGGGTGGCCGCTTGGACCTCTTCGGGGGTCTCGACTTCAACCCCGAGATGATTAAGGGCCCCGGCCACGCCGGTACCGCGAGCCTCGGTGTTCTCGATTAGTACGAGCTTGAGGGCAGGTTCGGCGATGGCGAAGTTGGCGTAACCGGGGCGCCGCTTGGCCGGCTCGGCGCCGAACAGCTTGGAGTAGAACTCGACGGCGGCGTCTATATCGGAGACGTTCAGGGCCAGTTGAACTCGGGACATGGGGACCTCCTGGTAACATTGACCATGATAGATGTATCTATCATGGTCAATACATTTATATCTGTCAATAGGAGATGCTTAGGATGGTCAGACAGGGTGCGGTGATCGAGGTAACCGAGGCGGTGTGCTGCCCGTCCGTCCTCACTGCTCCCCTCGACGCCGAAGAAGCGGCGGAGATGGCCAAGGGTTTCAGCGCTCTGGCCGACCCGGCCCGGTTACGGATCCTGTCGATGCTGGCGGCGGCATCCGAGGGTGAGGTGTGCGTATGCGATTTTGTCGAGCCGGTGGGCAAATCGCAGCCGACCATCTCGCACCATCTCAGGATCCTGGGTGAAGCCGGTCTGGTGCACGGTGACCGCCGCGGGAAATGGGTCTGGTACTCGCTGGACCGGGAACGCCTGGCCCGCCTCCGCGCCGCCCTCGACGCCTAGCTTGCAGCCAGCCTCCCAGAGCTGGCCGAAGCTGGCCCAGAGGAGAGCGCGGCGGAGCCAGTCAGTAGCACATCACCGAAACGGGGTGCAGGGGCGGGAAGCCTCCCACGACTTCAGTCGTGGGAGGCAGAGCCCCGCTCGGGGCGTAGCCCCGAAGCAGCCGTGAGGACGCCGTAACGGTCACTGCCTCGTGGCACGATGACGACGGTGGCCTACCGCTCGTCCAACAAGACCGTCTACTCGGCCAAGTACCACATCATCTGGTGCCCCAAGCACCGACGCCGCGTGCTCGGCGGGCGTTCCGAGGCCCGTCTGAAGACGGTCATCGCCGAAGTGCTGGGCGAGGTCGGTGGCCAAGTCGTCGAGGTCGAGGTCATGGCCGACCACGTGCACCTGCTCGCCGAGGTCCCGCCCTCGGTGGCGCTGTCGAAGTTGGTGCAGCTGCTCAAAGGCCGTTCGTCGCGCGTTCTGCGCGCGGAATTCCCGCACCTGCGGCGTCTGCCGGCCTTGTGGAGCCCTTCCTGGTTCGTCTCTACTGTCGGTGGTGCGCCCCTCGAAGTCGTGCGCCGCTACGTCGAGGGGCAGAAGGTGACAGACAGGAAAAGCCGGGCCGCGTGAACGCCAAGGCCCGCTACACCTACCGGCTCCGAGTGGGCCCTGCTCAGGCTGCCAAGCTCCAGGGCGTCTTCACCAACGGCCAATGGTGTTCACCGATGTTAGTTTATCCACCGCATCTGCCCAAGCTCATAAGCACTATCTGGCACCTTCGGTAAATAGCGGTAATTACGAGGTAATACGCACTTTTAGAAACTACGGATCAGAAGGTTGGGGGTTCGAATCCCTATGAGCGCGCTGTGTAGCCTTGACCCCATTGGGTGGACCGCTTCTTAGGAGAACGGGAGGTAGCTCATTCCGGTGCTGATGGGGTGGTGCCCGGCCATGGCTCCGAGATATCCCGCGTCGTTCGTCGGAGTGCGGAGGCAGATCATGGCTTCCACCTCCGCCGCGGGCAGCGCTCGGGCGATGAAGTCACCCTGCATCAGATTGCAGCCCGCTCGCTGGAGACAGGCTACTTGATCCGCGTCCTCGACCCCTTCGGCTATTGCAGTGAGCCCCAGGGTGTGCGCGAGCCCGACCACGCCCCTGATGAAGTCGTAGCCGTCCGTGTCGGTCGCGATTGTGTCTACGAATGATTTCTCGATCTTCAGGCAATCAACGGGAAAACGACGGAGATGGCTGAGCGACGAGAAGGCCGTCCCGAAGTCGTCTAGGGCCAAGCCCACACCGAGCTCTTTGAGTCGCCGCAGGCGCTCCTCCGCTCGGATCGGGTCCACCAACAACGCGCTCTCGGTGAGCTCCACGACAAGGAACCCCGGATCGAGATCGGCGTCTCGCAGGATCTGTTCGATGCCGGGGACAAGATCCGGCTCCGCGAGTTCGCGGGGAGAGAGGTTGACGCTCAGCAGGAGGCGATCCTCGGGCCATTGGTCGTGCCAGGACTTTATCTGCGGGCATGCCTGCCGGAGGACGAAGTTGCCGATATCGACGATAGCTCCGCTCGCCTCTGCGGCCGGGATGAACTCCGCCGGCGGCACTAGACCACGTTCTGGGTGCTTCCAGCGCACCAGCGCTTCTACTCCGGTGATCTTGCCGGTCTCAAGGGAGGCGATGGGCTGATAGTGGACGACGAATTGGCCGTTCGCCAACCCTCGACGGAGTTCCACGTCAAGACTGACGTCGGGACGGCTCACGTGCATGGAGGGCTCGAAGACGCGGTAAGTGCCTGGCAGCTCCCGCTTGGCCGTGTACATGGCGGTATCGGCGTTGTTGATCAGCTCGTCGGCGTCGTCGGCGCCGGCCGGAGCGAACACAACCCCTACGCTTGCCGTCACCGAGACCTCGTGGCCATCGAGCGACAACGGCTCAGCCACGGCGTCTACCAATCGTTGGGCGATGGCAGAGACTGTGCCCACTGTCGCGTCACTCTCCGCCAGGACCAAGAACTCGTCGCCGCCTAGACGGGCGACGGTGTCGGTCGAACGAAGGCATGCGGTGATGCGGCGGCCGACGGTGACGAGCAACTCGTCGCCCGCGGCGTGGCCGAGGCTGTCGTTGATGGGTTTGAACCGGTCGAGGTCGAGCAGCAGGACGGCCAGACCGCGGGAGTGGCGGCGACTGACCTCTACGGCGTGCTCGAGGCGATCGTAGAACAGGGCCCGGTTGGCGAGCCCAGTGAGCGGGTCGTGGAACGCCTGATGTCGAACCTTCGCCTCGGCCTGTTCCTGGTGGCGCATCACGTCTGCCAGGCGCAGTATGACCAGTCCTATGACGGCGATCGAGGCGAAGGCGATGGGGAGGGCATCGACACGTTCTCCCAGCCAGGCCTCAGTAGCCAGCAGCCCCGGCCCTACCAGTGTGGCCCCACCCAGTGCGGCGATACGCAGTCGTGAGCCGTTCGTCTTTTCGCCCGACGTCGGCATTGTCAGCTCTCGCATCGATGGATGCAGGCCGCAGGCGCCGACCGAGACGTAGTAGGCGAGCCAGCCGATCTCGACGACCGACCCGGAGCTGTAGGTAACCCCGTGCAAGTTGAACCAGCCGTACACGGAATCCGTGGCCGCCAACAGGATGAGCCCACCGGTGAGGAAACGAAATGACACCCCCCGGTGTCCACTACCGGCCAGCAGCCGCACGGCCATGACGACCAACATGAGGTCGGTCACCGGGTACGCAATAGACGTGAGGCGGACCGACAGCGCGAGCGCGCCTTCGGTATACGGCTTCATCAGGACCACCCATGACAAGAGGCTGGCGGCAATGCCGACGATTAGCGAGTCGATGACGGCAGCGCGATCGCGGCCGCTGCGTTTACGGATCATGAGGGCGAGGGCGGCGACCATGAACGGGACCCGGCCGAGGTAAAAGGCATCGGCCGGACCGGGAAAGGGGGTGGAGTGGGTGATGTAGAGGCCCCGGTAGTAGACAAAGTCACCGATGGTGTAGACGGCTTGGCTGACTGTCATCAAGCACCAGGGCAGGACCGGATCTGGCCTCCACCGCCGAATGCCAACGATGAGGGCAACGACGGCCGACGCGTTGACGATGACGTCGAGCGGATAGCGCGGTGCCCACTCCGGCAGCCCAGCAACGTCCGGGTTGGCAAAATAAACACCTATCAGGAGCAGTCCCACGCCGGCATAGACCCAGCAGGCCAGGGCCCGCCGGGAACGCATCCGCTCGCGTCCGTCAGCTGGCTCCCTCGGCGGAACCTCAACGGCCCGTCGGACGGCGGTCCTCCACCAACCTGTCACGCCACCCCTATCGACTCTCATGCCACCCCGCAATCAGGGTCACCGCGGCAGTAGCCTCAGCGCCGCCTGTTGCTGGCTCGGGGTCTCCAGGATATTGCAGGTCACGAGTACCGAAGCTTTGAATATCCGAACTGTGTTTACGACTTCCTGAAGGCTTTCCGCCACTACGTATTTGGTGCCGTCCACCAGCGTGATAATCGTGTCGGACGTTGCCTCGAGACGCTCGATGAGATCGGCGTTCAGCACAATTTGCTGGCCGTCTAGCCTCGACAGGAAGATCACTGCCCGTCAACGCCGACGTAGCTGCGGGTACGGTTAGCAAGCAATGCCCTTTCGCGGGCGCAAAGGTAGTGGTACCTTGCATGCTGGTCGGTACTGAGCGGGCCACTCAGCATGAGGAACTCCATGGACTCGAGTTCCGTCCGTAGTAGATCTAGGTCCATTCCGATATTCCCCGCCGTTCCATGAAAATGTCTTCGTCTCACAACCTGTCTTGCCAGCAGAGCTACTAGTCCCTCGTGTTCGGGACCTTTGACCCACTTCTCAGAGAGGAGTTCAGGCGAACAGTTTGAGCATCAGAGCGAGATCGTGTAAGGAAAGACCGGCGTCGGCGACGATGAGCAGTAACGCGATTGCGGAGACGATCCGGTCAGCGACGACAGGTGTGAACCGCGCCGGCTTGAGGTAGGCAGGCTGAATTGTGATCCGCCTCTCCACGCTGAGCCCAGGAGCACCGACGGTAGCGAGGGCACGGGAAGCGAAGGCCCTAGCGGGGGTGGAGGCGCCGGTATTGTCGGCGAGGCGACGCTGCTGGATTGCCCACATGGCTCCTAGCGCGACCAGGAGATAGCCGAGCACCCAGCCGGTGTCCAACCCGTTACCGATCCCGTAGCTGTTCGTCGCCGTGAAATAAGCGAAGGAGCTGTCCGCGATGGTAAAGGACAGGACCCCCGCCAGGACCAACCCCAAGCTCACCCGATCTCGTGTTGCCCGCCGGAATGCCACCACGACCATGGCCGCTATCACAAGGTCGCTCATTGGGTAGGTGATCCCTACGACGGACGAAAGGATAGCGTCGACAGGCCGGTGGGAGACAAGGCCGGCAAGCGTCGCCCAGCCCGCAAAGAATACGGCAAACCCCGCGAACATCCCCCCGGCGAGCCCCAGCAGGTGCCTGTTGCTGCGGTTCGTCCCGCCGGAGAACGCCAGGAGACCCACCACTGTCAAGGGCACGGCGCCGAGGAACCCGACGTCAGCGAGCGAAGGGAAGGGAACCTGGATCCCGCGGACGAGGTCGTAGTAGCACCACATCGCCTCGCCACATGCCCAGGCGAAACTGGACACGGCCAGAAAAACCCACCCGGCCCGAGTGCGGCGCTGCATGCGCGCCGCCGCCATGCAAGCGGCCGCCGACACCAACGCCGCGACTAGTTCTCCCACATCGTCGACCGCGTCAGCTGTCCGGGCGCCGCCAATACGGAAGGTCACGCATGCCAGGAACACCACGGTGAGGGCCGCGAACAGCCACGCGATCAAGCGGAAACCTCGGGTTCTCTCCGCTGAATAGATCATGATCGCTCACGCGACCCCTCGGGCGATTGGCAGCTCGAGTCGAGCGCGTTAGGCCGGTTTGTGACCTTCGGCCCTAGCGCCTAGCGCGCTTTTCCGGGTCACGAGGCACGTGTGACCCCGCGCCAGCGCCCACGGACATCGTCGTCGCGAGCAGCACTTGGGCCGCCCGCACCACCAGGCTTAGCCCGAAACCCCCGATCCGGTGTCGCCGATCGTTCGGGGGCCTCCCCAAAAACGCCCTGGTCAGAGCTCTAACGCCCTTCCCGCCCGATATCTTCAGTCCCGCCCCGGGTCGGCGCTCCTGTACGTCCTCCTGCGGCGCTACTGGGCTCCTGTGACCCTGCGCGACCCGTCGAGCTGAGCCCGTCGACCTGGCCATTCCGGTCGCATTCATGCGCGCCCGAATTGTCCCGACGCCCAGCGCGCTAAGGGGCACGCAGAAAGAGGCGCCTCTTGCGCGATGGCCCGACCCGCGACCGCTGTGGGATCAGTTCATAACCCGCGACCAGAGCCACTTACTCTGCGGGCGGGCCCGGTGACGAGCGGGGACGTGACCCCCTTGACATCAGTGGCGGGTGAGCCCATCGTCACGTAATCGCTTACATTGCGAGCCTCTCCGAGGAGCTCGCCCTGTCCCGAGCGACATCCGAGCTCGAGGAGCTTCTGCGCTTGAAGGGGTGTGTCGATGCCCTCGGCGATGACCTTGAAGTCGAAGGCTCTACCGATCTCGAACAAGACCCTGAGCACGCTTCGAGCCGCGTCTTCATCGATAGCCAGCTCGGCAACGAAAGACCGGTCGATCTTGACGAAGTCGAGCTTCAGGCGACGGAGCTTCGCCAGCGGGAAACCGCCCCGCCCGAACCGGGCGAGGCCAACACGAAAGCCCGCCGCGTGGAGCAGGTCGATGGCTGCGGTTGCGATCTCCTCGTCGACTACGAGCACCTGCTCGCTGAGTTCCACACCAACCCGGTGACAGCCCGCTCCAACCTCGAGCCCAACGTTGGCCATGGTGTCGGCGAACCCAGGGTGTTGGATCGTGCGAGCCGAAACCTTCATGTTCACCATTCCTTGCAAACCGCATTCACCAGTGAGCAGTTGGACGACGGTGCGGAGCGTTAGCTTGTCGACCTCGGTGACAAGGTTTGACTCCTCGGCAACTTCCATCAGGTCGAAAGGCAACTCGTCGGTCCCTTCCCCCTGTTCGAGCCTCAGCATGATTTCGTGCCCGAGAGTCACCTTGTCTAGGAGTGTCACGATGGGCTGCAGATAAGCGACGAACAGGCCGCCATCGAGCGCGGAGCGGATGATCGCCTTCCGGTCGAGCCGACCCTGTACGTCACGGCGAAGGCTCTCATCGAAGACCACGAACCGCTCTCGGCCTGCGCCCTTGGCCCGGTACAAAGCGAGATCGGCCTCTCGCATGGCGCCAGCCGCGGCCGTATGGCCGGAGAGGCGGGTAAGGCCTAGGCTGACCCCCAGCTGGGAGCGTGTCATCGCACCGTCGACGTGCATTTCGTAGGGCCGTCGGACGGCCTCGAGCATCGCTTCGCAACAATCCGCCACCTCCTTCTCGGTGAGCGGCCCGCGGAGCACGAGAGCGAACTCGTCTCCACCGAGGCGCGCCACCACGTCGTCCGCCCCGCTGACTTGGCGGAGACGACCGGCGGTCTCGGCGATCACGCTATCCCCTGCTTCATGCCCGAGCGCGTCATTGACGATCTTGAAGTGGTCGAGGTCGGCGAATATGAGCACGTCATCGCTGCCGAGCCTCGCAGTCAGCACCTCGAGGAGGGCGAAGCGGTTAGCGAGCCCCGTAAGCTGATCGGTCCGGGCCTGACGGGACAATTGCTCCCGCCCGTTGACGCGCTCGGTGATGTCGTGTGCGAATGAGCTGAACCCGTTTCCGGCGTCGTGCGCCCACACGCCCATCTCGACGGGGATCTCGTGCCCATCATGGTGCAAGGCCGTCGTCTCCACCCGTTTGCCTACCGCACTCGACCTACGCCCGGCACGGTAGGCGGCGAGGTCTCCCCTGTAGGCATCTCGGTTGTCCACGGGGACGACCGCGTCAGCAAAGTTCCTGCCGAGGACCTCGGGCGCAGCCCAGCCGTACAGCTCCTCAGCACGGCCGTTCCACGCTGTGATTGCGTCGCCCTCATCGACGGACACGAACGCCTCGTCAGTCGATTCGAGCACTCTGGCTGGATCTCGGTCCCGGCTCTGGACCTCGAGTTCGGGCCCACGGCGGCGGCGGTCCGAGCGGGACTTGGTCAGCACACCCGCTAGCAACATGAGCACTAGCACCAACGTGATGGCGAGAACCGTGTCGCTAGCCATCATCTTGCCTTCCCGCGGTCCACCGGTTCGTAGCTAATCGAACGAGGTGAGGGAGAGCAACCTCGCTAGGCAGTCGCTTAAGTCCAGGCTACCCGCCCAGCTCAGACTTCCGTAATGGTGTTGCGCGTATGAACATTTCGTACTGGCGGCATCATGCCCAGAAATTCAAGAGCTAGGTCGGTTACGGCGCGCGGCGCCAAGTTTGTCCCCTCACTGTTTGCGACCGACGACGTTCCTAAGCAATGAGGCCAGCAGTTCGGCCGGAGAATGCACACGAGGTCTTGATGACTTCGGTACCCGGTACTCCTCGCTCGCTTACTTGCGCCAATTCCCGCTTGACTTCGTCAAGATCGACAAGTCGTTCGTCGACGACATCGTTATCGACCCTAAAGTGCGTGCAATTGCTGGCGCCATCATCGGCCTTGCGCATGCAATCGACCTGACTGTCGTAGCCGAGGGCGTAGAGCTTGCGGCCCAGGCCCAGGTCCTGAGAGACCTCGGCTGCGATCGCGCTCAAGGGTTCCTTATATATACAGAGCCCAATGGGATTTTTAACTCTCCTCAGCGATGGCAAACGGCTGACCGGCGCTTGTGCGCTCGGGCCCGAGGCGGGCGAGTGGCTCCAGCAAGCCACCCTGGCCATCCGCGCCCGCGTCCCGATCGACGTGCTGCGCGACACGATCCAAACCCTCCCCACCTTTTCAGGGATCTACAACGCCGTCCTGAAAGCGCTCCGTGGTCAGGTAACTAAGGTGCCTCAGCCGCACGGTTGAATACATGCCAACCCGTGACGGGACAAACAATTTGAAGGAGCTACTTGGCGGGACGGACCCCGACTTCCTCTAAGTGGTTCAGCATGTCGGCCGGGTCGTCGTAGACGCGGTACGCCCCCGCTGCCTGAAGCTCACCGCGCCCGTACCCGCCTGACAGCAGGCCTACGCCGAGCGACCCGGCCCGCTGCGCGGCTAACAGGTCCCAAATGCTGTCGCCGACCACGAAGCTGTGCTGCGGCTCGACGCCCAACAGGTCGGCGGCAGCCAGGAACAGGTCGGGGTCCGGCTTGGCCCGTTCAACAAGGTCGCGTGTGACCACGATCGTGCCCTCAGGCAGGCCTAGCAGGTCCAAAGCCGACGAAGCGGTAACGCGCTTGCCGCTGGTGGCGATCGCGAACTGCACCCCATGGTCGCGCAGGCTTCGGAGGAGTTCGGTAGCTCCTGGCAGAGCCACGACCCCCGCTGCCCGTCGTAGGTAGAACTCCGCGTGCAGAGACGACAACCGTTCAAGGGTTTCGGCGTCGAGGAGCCGTCCGGTCTCACGCTGTAGAGCGTCGAGGAACAGCCCGCCGCTCATCCCGATCCGGCGGTGGATCCTCCACACGGACAGGGGCACGCCACATTCGACCAGCGCCTCTTGCCAAGCAATCACGTGTTGGTATACGGAATCCACCAACGTCCCGTCCAAGTCGAACAGGAAGGCCGGCATTGGCACCCGGATATTCGGTCGCGCTTCAGTGGTCATAACCCCAATCTAGGAGCCAGCCCGGAACCGGCCTCAAAAACCGTTAGTAACGCACTGTGAACGTGGCTAGAGAGTAGTCACCGTGTGGCCCGTCCAGCAGGCTCCCCACTCCGTCACAAGCACCTACCTGCGGGCACGACAGCCCGTAGACATCGGCCACGCCCGGCACCGTCAACTGCGCACCCGCTACCCCGCCCGTGGCGACGGCCACGAAGGCGTGCTCCCCCTTTTCGTTGGGGTTCACCACACCGAACTCCACGCACTGCCCCACTGCCGGGCAGATGGCAGCGCCGGGAGAGGCGTCCCCCGCCAACTTGGTCACCGTGGCGGTGGTCCCTTTGATGATTGCAAGGGCCGGGTAGTACCCCCCGCTCCCGGCAGCTACCAAAGCTGTTGACCGGCAAGTCCCGGCCTCCCAACCGCATGTGACGCCGCCCAGGTACGCGGTAGCGATGATGGTGTGGATGGCCCCCGTCACCCCCGCCTTGACCTCTACCAGGGTGCCGTAAGCGGTGCCACCGCCTTGGTGGGACGTGCCGACCACAAGGCACGAGGTGGGCCCGTAACAAGACGCGCCGTTACCGATGACAGTGGCGACCCTGTGCAAGCTGACGGCGCCGTTGCTCATCACTGCGACCGCCCCGGCAACCTTGGCCCCACGCCTGTGCTCCCGCTGGCTACGCAGTAGGTAGCCGAGCCGCACGACAACCCGTCCCAGTAATAACCCTTATGGGGTGTCGTCACTGTCTTGACCAGCTTGCCTCTGTCAAGCCAGTAGAAGGAGGTGTCGCCAGAGGTGTTGCTACCGAGCCCGACGCAGTCGGGACCAGAGGTGCAGGAGATGTAGCTGATGTAGTCGCTCGACGGTAGCTGGACCGCCGTCCCGACGACACCGTCAGTGACGGGGACTACGACGTTGGTGCTGGACGTGGCGTTGTACGCGAAAGTGCCCGTCTCGCCCACCATGTAGCAGGTGGCGGTGGCGAGCGGCTGGCCCGGCGTACAAGCCAGGGAACCGTCGCCGGATATGTTGTACTCGCCGGGAAGGTCGTGGATCGGACCGACCGAAGCGCCAGCAGAAGCGGGCCCGGTCGGGCCGAAGGTGGCCAGCCCCACAACAACCGCTGCTGCGGTAGCGACCCTGGTGAACACCCCGTAGCGCCTCATGTCGTGCCTTTCCGTTGCAGTCAAAGCCGGTATCCCCGGACCAGCCCCGAGGACCCTCAATCGTACTGAACGGCCGTCCCGGCGCGGGCTAGCCACGGGGTGCTAGACGTGGTGCATGGATGTGAGCGAAGTCGTGCCTTAAGGCGCAGCCAGCACCGGCAGCGAGACTTCAGGCCGCCGGCATCTCCAGCACCACCGACCGACCGACGTCGATGCCCGCTGCATGCGCTTGGCCTGCGTCGAGCTCGACCACGTCCTGGGAGACGGCACAGTAGATCGAGGAGCCCTTGGGAAGAAGGTCGCGGTGCACTGTGACTACCTCGTCCGATGGCGAGAGCCAGATAATGTCGAGCGCGAACCTCATCCCCTTCATCCAGAAACATCGTGTACCGGCCAAGGAAAAGACAAAAAGCATCCCAGAAGAAACGGGGAGCCTCGCCCTGTACCCAAGCCCACGTGCCTGCTGGGCTGACGTAACAGCAAGCTGGAGGAAGTACCGGTGGCTCCCGGCGATCAGCACGGCGTCGCCGCTGGGTGGGGAGGCGGCCAGAGAGCGAGCCGCTGTTGGGCCTATGAAGAGCGAGCTCGCCGCGGCCATAACAGCCGCTCCGGCCACCGCTCGTGAACAGAACGCCCGACCCTTTGATTGCCCAGCGCCGCGCTTCCTTGAGGGCCCGCCGTTGGCCTGCCTTGCCATGCGTTACTTCCTTATCAGCGCATTAGGTTGACCCAGTCTATTAGCGCTGGCCAGGGTCCCGTTTTTGCGGAGTACTGTATGACGGTCTGTTGCGCCTCGATCACGTCATGACGCCTCCGTCTCCGAGCCCAGCGCAACGGGGCCGGCGCCGCACCGGTGAGGACCGGATCCTGTCGTTGCCAAATGTGGTCACCACGCCCCGGCTGGTACTAGTGCCTTGGTTCGTGTGGCTCCTGCTACAGCCGCACCACCGGGATTGGTTTACGGCTGCCATCCTGCTCGCTGCCCTCGGCACGACGGATTGGTTGGACGGCCAGCTTGCCCGCCGTCTCGACCAGGTGACAAACCTTGGCAAGGTCCTCGACCCGGTCGCTGACCGCGTCCTGCTCGCAACGGCTGTGATCGGGATCCTGGCGGTAGGCGCCGTGCCGGTCCCGATCGCCGTCATCGCGATGGCCCGCGAGGGCTTGGTGGCTGCCGCGACCGTGGCGTTGGCCATGGCGGGAGCTCGCCGGATCGATGTAACGCTGGTGGGCAAAGCAGGGACCTTCGGCCTGATGTGCGCCTTCCCTCTGTTCCTGGCCGGGCACTCGACGATCGGCTGGCACCACACTGCCCTCGTGCTTGCCTGGGTGGCGGCGGTAATCGGGCTCGCGCTGGGTTGGGTCTCCGTGGTCCTCTACGTACCATTGGCAAAACGTGCGCTGGGCGATGGGCGGGCTGCGGCGGCCAAGGGGCATGACGCATGATGGGGAAATGACAAAGTCCGGGCGTTCTCCTTCGTTCCTGTCGCTATGGTCGGACGGCTCAGCGTTGTCGATCGGCTCGAAGGGTTCGTTCCTGTCGATCGGCTCGGTTGGGTCGGTATTGTCGATCGGCTCCATCGGGTCCTTTTTGTCGGCTTTTTCGATCGGCTCAGCGGGTTCGTTCCTCTCCCTTCTCTCGGCGGGGTCACGCTGCTCGGTCATGTCCTTCGCGTCGGACAGAGCTGTCCTCCGCGCGCCGCACGCCTGGGCCAGGACGAACCTCAGAAGGGAGCGTGATGGGCGCCATGGACCGGAACGAATTAGCTAAGCACCTAAAGAGGACCTGCAGCCTCAGGGGCCACTTCGTGCTGCGGTCGGGGCAGGTTTCTGACGTCTATTTCGACAAGTACATGCTCGAAGCCGACCCAGAGCTGTTGCGGGCGGTCGCAGAACAGTCCGCCCCCCTCGTCCCCGAAGGTACCGAGGTCCTCGCCGGGCTCGAGCTCGGGGGGGTCCCGCTGTCCACAGCGCTCTCCCTTGCGACAGGGCTGCCGCAAGTGCTTGTACGAAAGGAAGCCAAAACCTACGGGACGGCAAAGCTCGCCGAAGGGCCCGAGATCGCCGGGCGCCGTGTGCTCGTAGTGGAAGATGTGATCACTACGGGCGGCCAGGTTGTGCTGTCTACCGAAGAGCTGCGCGCCCGTGGAGCGCTCGTCACCACGGTGCTTTGCGTGATCGACCGGAGGGCACGGGGCAACAATGGCGCGGACAAGCTTGCGGAGGCGGCGATTTCCATGCGGTCGCTGTTCACTTTGGACGAGATCCTGGGACATGCCGGCGATTAGCGCAACCGGCGCGTCGGGGCACTGTCCATCTAAGATGCCGCGATGAACCGTTCCGACCTCAACCGCATCGTGATGATCAGCCTGGCCGACAGGTCGCTACTTGACCACTCTTTCTACCGGCGCTGGGAGCAGGGCGAGGTATCGATCGCCGAGCTCGCCAATTACGCTTCCCAGTACCGCCATTTCGAAAACTACATCCCTGGGTTCCTCGGGCAACTAGTCGACGCGCTCCCGGAGGGCGCTTCGCGGGAGCTCGTTGCCGCCAACCTCGCCGACGAAATGGGAGACCCGGTCCCCCATGTACAACTGTTCGAGCGCTTCGCCGCGGGTGTCGGTGCCCACGCGGCCGAGCCGTCGCCCGCCATGGCCGATCTTCTTGGCACTTATGACGACCTCCTCGACAAGGGAGCTCTTCATGGTCTCGCCGGGTTCCTGGCTTACGAGAGCCAGGCTGCAGGCGTTGCCCGGAGCAAGGCTGATGGCCTCCGGCGGCACTATGGGCTGGACGACTACGCCATTTCCTTCTGGGAGCACCACGCCGAAGTGGACGTCCGCCATGCGGACTGGGCCGTCTCCGCTCTCAGCGAAATAGGTGGGACATCGCAAGGCCTCGGGGCATCGTTACGCGAGGCCGCCGATGCATGGTGGGCGTTCCTCGACGAACGGGAAATAGCTCTTCAAGCTGCCTAAGAACTGGGGCCTCAGGCGGCGACGAGCTGGCCGTACGTGATACACAGGCCGAAGCCGTCAATAGCCAAAAAGGCGGCGATAAGCACGAACACAAGCGGACGCCGCCACCCCCCTGCGGCGCGTGCCACTACAGGTGGCATGTACCACATCGGCAAAAAGCCAGGGGACTCGGCAGAGTACAGCGCCAGCGGGACCGCATTGGGGTCGAGCGGCTGCTCCGGACTAGCGGAAAGGGCCAGATCGGTCAGTTCATCGTCCGTCAGATCAGCGCCCCCGACCTCCGTCCCGTCGGCAACGAACGCCAGCGATTCGACCATGACCGTCATTCCCTTCGTGAAGAGCAGCCGTCCCGCTCTTCACCTTACGGCCAGGCGGCAGTTAGCTCCAGCTCTTCTGCGGTGCAGGCTGAGCGCTATTTGCCCGCAAGTCGATCAAGGACCGTTGGGCGGTCTGACGAAAACGCACGTCTCTGCCGACCTCCTCCACAAATCCGTGCCGGTTCACCAGGAGCACAACTTTTTCGGCTTGCCTGTCGCCTGTGACGGTCTCGACGAGCCAGCCCCATTCAAACTTCAGTTCCGCCAGGTCGCAACCCACAAACTCTGGATGATGTTCGGCCAAGTAATCGTCGGCGGCCGCCTTGGCAGACAGACCATTCGACACGCTCCTGGCGATCATTCTCGGTTCGCTCATCATCGTTCGCCCATCCTGGTTGCTCGTCATCCGGCCAACTGCCGCTGGTGCCACCAAACCACATGGAGATCGGTGGCTCAAGCGGGGGCGTCAGACCAGAACACGCTTAGCCCGGCCGGTGGCAGCCTGCACGCATTGCGTAGCATTGTGACGAGTGGCGCTTCCGTTGGCCCCTCCCGGGACCATTCGGAGCACGATGTTCACGCAGGGCCAACGTCCCCGGGCGTGGCTTCGTCGGCCCACACCGTCATCAGCTGGAGCGCCACAGAGCCCCAGGTGGTGACCATCGCCGTGTCGAGCGCGTCCCGGCCTTGAGCGATGACGACCCGGCCGATGCGAGGCTCGTTGTTACGGGGGTCGAAGGTCCACCAACGCCCCTCGAGCCAAACCTCGAACCACGAGCAAAAGTCCATGGGCAAATCTGGCGGAGCCACAGCGATATCTGGCAAATAGCCGGCAACATAACGTGCCGGCATATTGAGGGCCCGGCATAGGGTCATCCCGAGCTGGGTGAAGTCACGGCACACCCCCGTTCGCGTCTCCCAGACGTCGAAAGCACTCGTCACCGCCGAGCTCGCACCGACCTGATAGGTGACGTTGTCGTGGACCCAGTCACAGACGGCTTGAACTCTGGGCCATCCGGGCTCCACGTTGCCAAAGAGCTCCCAGGCCGGGCCATAGAGCACGTCTGGCCAGCAGAACCGGCTCGGCAGGAGGTACACGAACGCCTCGTCAGGCAAATCCTCGATGGTCGCTGCCGTGGCGGTCTTGTCCACGTCGTCGTATCGGGAGGGAACTTCGACCGTTGCGTCATAGCGGACGATCGACCGGCCGGGGGGAAGTGTGAGCCGGTCGCACTGGTTGCCGAAAGCGTCGCTGTAACTGCGAGCGGGGACAGGCGTCTCCCACGACTCGGACACAACCTTATGCTCGCCGTCGACCCTTGGCCGCACCTGCCAGAGGGAAGGCACGGCTATCGGAGCCTCGAACTCGAACTGGCAGCCCACCCGCACCGAGATCACTCCAGGTTCTCCGAGGGCGGCCACGCCAAGAGCATGGCAGCTCCCGTCTCGTTAAGCGAAGTCCGCTGGCCGCTGTGGTTGCCTGCGTTAGCTAGTGCATACGGCGGTACTCGGCCCAGGTGTGCGTCATGCCCCCGGCGACGTAGTCGCCGACTGCCATGCAAATCGACGCAGTACACGAGATCGAGCTGGCCGACACCCGGCTTCGGGGGGGCGTCGGAGCAGCCGTCCAACTACCGCTGCCCAAGGTGGCCACCTCTCCCGAGGGCCCGACCTCGGTGCATAGGCCCGCCGAGCCGCAGGTCACTGCGACGCCGACAATGGCAGATGATGGCGTTGGGACCACGCTCCAGACTTGCCCGTCCCAGTTGCCCTCGAGCAGCTGGTCAGAGGTGCCGGCGACGAGGTTGCCCACAGCCACGCATCTGCGCGCGAGGTTGCACGACACGCCGTACAAGTGGCTGCCCTCAGAAGCCTTCGTACCCACGGCGAGGTCGAGTGACCACGTGCCGTGGTGATCGACCTCGACAATGGCATGAGCGGGACCGCTCGTGCTCGCTGCTTCATATCCGACAGCTGCGCAGATGGCGCCACCGGCAGCGCTGCACGACACGGCGGATAGGGCGTTCAACCCCCCCGGTGGACCACCAGGGCTGGGGCTGTGGTTGACGGACCACCGCGAGCCGTCCCAAGACTCGATGAGAGTTTGCGCCGCGGGGGCTCCGCATTTCGCCGTAGGACCCGACTACAACGCAAGAGTTGCGCGATGTGCACGTTACCGAGGCGAGCTGTGCTTCGTAGGCGGGGACGCCCGGGGGTGGTGGGGGGCTCGTCACAACCGACCACCGAGTACCCCGCCATACTTCAGCGAGAGAAAACTCACCTAGATGAGAACCCCCGTTGCTGACGTTGGTGACCCCTACAGCCATGCAGAAATGAGCCGAACTGCACGAGATGCCTGAAATACCTCCGCCGATCGGGGTCGCAAGTACGGACCACGTGGTCCCATCCCAGAGCTCGAACAGTGGGAAACTGCGGTAGACGCCGGCTTTTACCGGCCTTGGGACATACGACCCCGCAGCCATGCAAAAGGTCGGCGAGACGCACGACACGCCTCGCAACGCGTCGAGCGCCCCGCTGCCCCAGTCGCCGCTCGGGTCAGGGGTGGAGACGATTGCCCAGGGGCTGGACGGCAACAGCGCGGCTGCCGGCGCGCTCTTTGACGCCGTCGTCAGAGGGCTGGCAGCGGCAGGTGGCGCACCCCCGGGAAGAGCCACCGCAGCCAGCGGGATGCAGGCAGCCAGCACCCCCCAGCGCCGTTGCCGGAACCGCTTCGTTGCCCCGAGCACCACATCCTCCTCACAGACGACAGCCGGGCCTGGTGGTCGACGGCGACAGTGATCGTACTGGGTACTCAGTCGAGCTTCCGCAGCACTAGCCGGTACCGGCCTGGCGCATCGCTCCTAGAATTGCCGCAACGCTCCGGTCGACGTCGGCGTCGGTCGTGGCCCAATTGCTCACGCTCACCCGCATTCCCCGCTGGCCCTGCCAGGTTGTCGGGCCGCACCAGCAAGTCCCTCCTTCCTGTACCGCGGCCACCACGGCGTCGGTTGTGCTGGTGTCGCCAAAAGACACGACGACCTGGTTGAGCCGCACGTCGTTCAACACCTTCGCGCCCCCTGCGGTCAAGCCGGCTGCAAAGCGCTTCGCCAGCGCCACGTGGCGCGCCACGATCTCGGCGACCCCGTCGCGGCCGAGAGCAGCCAGCACCGCCCATACCTCGGCGCCCCGGGCCCGCTGGGAGGCTTGTGGCGACAGCGACATCGGGTCGCGGTCCTTGCCGGCTGGAAGATATGCCGCCCCGGCACGCATTGGGTCGTAAAGGACCTGTCCGTCGCGCACCAGGGCGATGCCGCAGTCGTAGGTGGTGTTGAGCCACTTATGGGCATCGGTCGCCCACGAGTCTGCGCCGGCGACTCCCGCCACTTCGCTCGCAACTTCCGGGCAGGCGGCGGCCCAGAGCCCGAAGGCGCCGTCGACGTGGGCCCAAGCACCTTGGGAGTGAGCCCACTCGATAAGAGGGACGAATGGGTCGCTCGCCCCGCTGTTGACGTTGCCTGCTTGCAGGCAGACGATCGCAGGGCTCTCCAGCTTCGGCAGGTTTGCCGCCAGGATGCGGCCCTGGTCGTCGACCGGCAGGCGCAACACCCGGTCCCGCCCCATCCCGACGAAGCCGAGAGCCTTGCTGACGGAGGTGTGCACCTCTTGGCCGACGACAACCTGGACCGGCGGAGCCCCCACGAGGCCGAGGCTGGCGGCATCCCATCCGGCGCGGGTGAGCACCCCGTCGCGAGCGGCAGCGAGGCACGTCGCATTGGCCATCGTCGCCCCGGAAACAAAGCTCCCGACGGTCCCCTCAGGCAAACCGAGCAGCTCGCGCACCCAGCCCATCGCCGCTCTGTCGAGGAAGGCCCCCGCTGGGGACATAACAAATAGGCCGACATTTTGGTCCCACGCGGCCAGCAACCACGAGGCCGCGACGGCGACCGGCAGCGCTCCACCGATCACGAAGCCGAAATAGCGTGGGCCTGCCGTCGTCACGGTAGCCGGAGAACCTATGTCGTCGAGCAACGCGAGCACCTGCGACGCGTCGAGGCCCTTTTCCGGCAAGGGGAAATCGAACTGGTCGAGGGCGGCAACGGCCTCGGGCGGCGGGGCAACCGAGCGGTCGGCGACCCCATCTAGGTACCGTCTCGCTCTTTCGCCAGCCTCAGCGAGGAGGGCATCACGGTCCCCATCGGGGCCCGGCTGGAGCCACGTGTTACTCACAGGTGAGCCTCAAGGACCTGCGTTCCCGCTCCATCTCGGGTTGGACACTAACAGCGCACCCCAAGCTTGGAGCCAGAATTAAGCGACAGGTCCTGGCCGGCCTGTCGCTGGGAGAGGGCCCGGCTAACGGACGGAGGACCTCGTCATGCCCCCGCCCCCAGTTAGCGTCGCGGCCAAAGCGACAGGGATGACGGTCAGTGCGAGCACGGCCGTCACCACCACATTTACCTCCGGCAGCTGCTGACCAAGACGGATGGCGCCGAAGATCCAGATCGGCAGCGTCGTCTGTGCTCCCGCCGTGAACGTAGTGACGATTACCTCGTCGAAGGAGAGAGCAAAGGCTAAGAGCCCACCAGAGACGAGCGCGGTCGCGATGGTCGGCAATGTGACGTAACGGAACGTCTGCAAGCCGTTTGCACCAAGGTCCATTGAAGCTTCGCCCAACGAGCCCGAGGTGCGCCGGATGCGGGCGATTACGTTGTTGTATATGACCACGATGCAAAAAGTCGTATGGCCAATGACGATGGTTATCAGCGAAAGATTTACACCTGCAAAGGTGAAGAATGAGCGGAGCGCAAGGCCCGTGATGATGCCGGGCAGGGCGATGGGCAAGACGATGAACAGCGAGATCGCTTCTCTCCCAAAAAAGCGGTAGCGGTGAACGCCGAAGGCCGCCAAGGAACCAAGCACGAGAGCCAGGAAGGTCGCGGCCACACCCGCCTTCACTGAGAGCCAGAGGGCGGACCTGACAGCTGGGTCGTCCCATGCCACTGAGAACCAATGCGTCGTGTAGTTCTGGATTGGCCAACTCTGGACCGTCGAGCGGTCGAAGGCGAAAAGTATGATGGTCGCGATCGGCATGAAAAGGAACAACAAAACGCCGACCACCCACCCAACCAGGACGACGCGGGTGGTACGCCCTTCCATTTACATGGCCTCGAAGGCGCCGAGCGCCCGCGCGCCCAGCAGGTACCCGATCATGATCGCGATTGGCACCATGGCCAGGGCGGCGGCAAATGGGAGGTCGTTCGCCAGGCCGATGTTGTCGTAGATGACGTTGCCTATCAGGTTGGTGCCGGATCCCGAACCTATGAGCAGCGGCGTGATGTAGTCGCCAAGGGTTAGGGAGAACGTAAAGATCGACCCCGCAACGACGCCCGGCAGGGCGAGGGGGAGCACCACGCTTCGCAAAGTCCTCGCGTTGCGGGCCCCGAGGTCCGCGGAAGCTTCGATGAACGAGTCCGGTATGCGCTCTAGCGCAGCGTAGACGGGCAGGATCATGAAGGGCAGCCAGATGTAACAGAACACGATCCCCATTGCGAGGTTCGTATATGCGATGTTCGGCGAGCCCAGGCCGAGCCGTTGGGTGGCCCAGTCCAGCGTCCCGTCCTTGGTGAGGATCACTATCCACGCGTAGACGCGGGCGAGATAACTAGCCCATAGGGGGAGGAGCACTGCTACGAAGAGCGCGTTGCGCACCCTGCGCGTGGCCACTCTCGCCATAAAGTACGCAAAGGGGAGCGCTAGCACTGCATCGGTCACGGTGACCAGGGCCGCAAGCAGGACGGTCCTGCCGATGATCGCTGGGATCGGCGTGTCGAACAAGGCGCCGAAGTTGGTGAGCGAAAGTTGGTGCTGCAGGTTATTGGTGAACGGGTTAACGGTCCAAAAGGCCGTGACAAGCATCACGACCAGCGACGCAAGATAGATGACGAGGAACCAGGCGAGCGGGGGGGAAAGCGTGAGGGCGGCCCTGAGCCATGCCCTGCGCCACAGCGCAGCGGAGACTCGGGCCACCCCCGTAGGCTCTCGGCCCTGTCGGGCCTCTTTCGTCATCACCACAAGGTCAGGGCCTTCTTTAGCCCGTGATCTGTGTCCAGGCGGTGGCCCATTGCTGGAACGGCACGCAGTCGTCCTTCCCGTTGTCGCACTGCGCCAACGGCGTCTTCCAGAACTTGATGGACTTGAAGTAGGCGTCCGGTTCGTTCGCGTGCAGTGAGTCGCACGAGCCCTTCTGCAACTGGTTCATGAACGGGCAAGCCAGAGAGTTGTCGGGTGTCTCCCCGTAGTTAACGGCCTGCTCGGCTTGCACCTTCGCGGTGGAAATATAAGCCAGCCACTTGTACGCGCAATTGGGGTGGGGCGCCTTGGCGGCTAGCAACCAGGAATCGGCCCATCCGGTCGCGCCCTCGCTCGGGATGGTGTCCGCGACCTCGACCTTGGCCGCCTGAAGCTGTCCCGTCTGGTACGGCCAGGCGGCTCCGACAACGGCTTCGCCGTTCGCGAACAACGAGATCTCATCGGAGGCGAGGTTCCAGTATGCCTTGATAAGCGGCCTCTGCTGCTTGAGCAGGTTCACTGCCGCATTGAACTGGCTTTGGGTGAGCTCGTAGGGGTCGGTGATCCCGAGCTTTGGCTGGTGCACGGATAGGTAGAGAGCGGCGTCGGCGATCTGGATCGGGTTGTTCGGGATCGTGATCTTGCCGGCGTATTGCTTGGAGTAGATGACGGACCACGACGGCGGCGCCTTAGGGAACACCTTGGTCGAGTACAGCAGGTCGTTCGGCCCGAACTGGAGCGAGATCCCGTAATGCACGCCATTGATCGTGTTGAAGTCTGGGCTCTGCAAGAAGGGACGTAACTGCTTCCAGGCTGGGACCAGGTTCACGTTGACGGGCTTGACGTCGCCGCCATAGATCAGGCGGAGGTCCGCGTCGCCAGAGGCTGACACAAGGTCATACTGGCCTCCGCCGCCGTTAGCCATGAGCGACACCATCTCGCTGGAGGACCCGGCGTACTTTGCGTTGACCGTGCAGCCGGTCTCTTGCTCAAAGGGCTTGACCCACTCCGGCTGGGCATAACCCTCCCACGCGATCAGGTTGAGCTCGCCCTCGCCCTTGCCAACCGACTGCTGCGGCGTCATGCCCTGAGCCGGCGGCGTCAAGGCGCCGTCGGCAGTCCTGACGGTCGAGCCCGACGCGGCGACTGCACCGCCGTCGAACGCGGCCAACAGCGGTAAAGCAAGTGCAATTGCCACCACCGCGCGCTTAGCCTTTCCTCGAAACAACGTCCGGTTCTTCATGTCTTATCCTTTCTCTTAGGAGAACTTCACCCACCAAGTTGGTGACCGCCGCTTGCGGTCGTGATCCGGAACGCCTGGTCCGGGCGCCATGCCACACGCGTTCGTTGACCCCGGGCTTCGAGCACCTCGGCCGCGGCCGTCTCAAGGTTCTGGCGTACCGCTACGAGCTGGCCGCCTCCGTCCAGTTGGACCCGAAAGCGCGTGATGACACCGAGGTAAACCACCTCGTCGACCGTCCCGCGCTCGACATGCGCGCCGGGTGGTGCCGGCTCGGCATCGTCGAACAACAGGTATACCTTCTCGGGACGGACGGTGAACCTGTCCCCGTCGCGGTCGATGAGGTTCGAAACGCCGATGAAACCTGCCACAAACTCGGTAGCCGGCCGTTCGTACACCTCTACCGGCGTGCCAACCTGTTCGATCTGCCCGGCGTTCATTACCGCGAGCCGGTCGCTCATCGTTAGCGCCTCCTCTTGGTCGTGCGTCACATACACAAAGGTGATCCCGACCTCTTGCTGGATGCGCTTCAGCTCGCTCTGCATCTCTTGGCGCAACTTTAGGTCAAGTGCCCCGAGGGGCTCGTCGAGCAGGAGCACTTCGGGTTCGTTGACGATGGCGCGTGCCAGCGCAACACGCTGGCGCTGCCCTCCTGACAGCTGAACTGGTTTGCGGTCGCCTAGGCCCGAGAGCCGGACCAAGTCGAGCATCTGCTCCGCCTTGCGCCGCCGCTCGGTCTTGGGCACCTTGTGGATCTTCAACCCGTACTCGACGTTCTCGATAACGGTCATGTGCGGGAACAGCGCGTAGTCCTGAAAAACGGTGTTCACATCGCGGGCGTAGGGGGGCTGCCTTGTCACGTCCTTCCCGGCGAGCTCAACGGTGCCGCTGTCGGGACGTTCGAACCCCGCGATCACCCGTAGCAGCGTCGTCTTGCCCGATCCCGAAGGGCCGAGCATCGTGAAGAACTCACCCTCAGCGATCTCGAGGTCAATTCCGTCGGCGGCTATGACCCGGCCGTAGCTTTTGCGCACTGCGACGAGGCGCACGGCTGGGCGGCCGCGCCCAGCCCCTTCCAGCGCCCGGACCTCAGTGGCTGACTGGGTCATCGTGCCCCCATCTCATGAGGCCGTAGGTTAGCGGGGGGACGGGCGCCGGTACCATCGGCGGCGTGACCCCGGGGCGCGGCCCAGGCGGAGGGCCGCTACACTCCATGTCAATACGGCTCAGTGTGACCTCTGGAGGTACTAATGCGCATTGCAGGTGGTCTTAAAACCTGGCGTCCGGTGATCGCGGCCTTCGGGACGGTCGCTCTGGTAGCAACAACCGCTGTTGGCTCTGCTCACGCTAGCTCCCTTCAGGTCCCCGCCAAATATTCTTCGGGTCTCACCATGGCCATGGACGCCACCTACCCGCCTGACGAGTTTATGGTGAACGGCAAGATCGTCGGCTTCGATGCTGATTTGGCCGTGGCGCTCGGCAAGGCTCTAGGCGTCAAGGTGACCCTTCAAGACGCGACTTTCGACACCATTATCCCCGGGATCGAGGACGGCAAGTTTGACGTCGGGAACTCGTCGTTCACCGACACCAAGGCGCGTGAAAAGGTGGTCGACTTCGTCGACTACTTCAAAGCGGGTGAGGGCTTTTACGAAAAGGCCAACCGCACCAAGACCTTCACCGGCCTGAAGTCGCTTTGTGGGCATTCTGTGTCCGTCGAGACAGGGACTACCGAGCAGTCCGATGCTGAGAGCCAGGCCAAGCTGTGCCACGTGACCGTCCTCAGTTACGAAGACCAGAACGAGGCGAACCTAGCTGTGTCCGATGGCCGCGCTGACCTCGGCTTCGCCGACTCTCAGGTGGCGGCCTACATCGTCCACCTGTCCAATGGCCAGTTCAAGCTGACCGGCACACCCTTCGAAACCGCCCCCTATGGCTTCGTGGTCGCCAAGAACAGCGGCCTTGCGCAGCCATTGCTCGGAGCCGTCAAGGCCATCATGGCGAACGGTCAGTACAAGAAGATCCTTGACAAGTGGGGAGTGCAGCAGGGCGCCATCTCGAACCCCAAGATCAACGGTGCCACCAGCTAGTGCTGCACTAAGCGTCTCCGCCGGCGTCGCCGCTCTTAGGCGCTCGAGGTAGTGGCAAGCGGTCCTGGCAGTGACCTGACCGCTCGCAGCGCGATGCCGGTGGTACCGGTCCGCCACCCCGGCCGCTGGGTGGCGGCGGCCGTGGTCGTCCTCCTGGCCGCAATGCTGGTCCATTCGCTGTTCTTCTCGCACGTGGTGATCAACGGGCGCACACGGGAGCGCTTTGAGTGGAACATCATCAACCAGTATTTCCTGAGCAGCGAGATCCTGAAGGCGCTCGGTGTCACGATCGCGCTCACCGTCGTCGCGATGGCCGGAGGTATAACGATCGGGATAGTCCTGGCGATAATGCGCCTGTCCCCCAACCCGATCGTCACGGGGAGCGCGTGGCTTTATATCTGGTTCTTCCGGGGGACCCCGGTGCTCGTGCAACTTCTTTTCTGGTACAACGCCTCGTACATTTTCCCGAGTTTCTCGCTTGGTATCCCGTTCGGGCCGGCCCTGGTCCATTTCAACCTCAACACCTGGTTGACCCCTTTTCTGGTGGCGAGCGTCGGCCTCGCGCTCAATGAGGGGGCTTATATGTCCGAGGTCGTTCGCGCCGGGCTCATATCCGTGGACGAGGGCCAGACCGAAGCAGCGCAATCTATCGGGATGTCCCGCTTCATGACGCTGCGCCTAATCGTCGTCCCCCAGGCGATGAGGGTGATCATCCCACCCACCGGCAACGAGACGATTTCGATGCTGAAAACCACGTCGTTAGCGTCGGTGGTGACGGTCTCCGAGCTCACCTTCACCGTGGAGCAGATAATGGCCGCCGACTACAGGACTGTCCCTCTTTTCATGGTGGCCAGCCTGCAGTACCTCTGGGTAACCTCGGTGCTTATGGTGGGCCAGTACTACGTCGAGCGGCACTATGCGAAAGGGTCGGTCCGCCAGCTCCCGCCCACGCCCCTGCAGAGATTGCGCAGGGGCTTGTTGATCCGGCCTGGGAAATCAGGCTATGGCCGCTTCGGCGAGGTATACGGGGCACCCTTTGTCAAGGACCTCCCGTGACTGATGTGATGGTCGACGCAGAAGGCGTGCGCAAGCGTTTCGGCCGCCAGGAGGTGCTCCGGGGCATCACCCTGCAGGTCCGCTCCGGCGAGGTGATGTGCATCATCGGACCGTCCGGCTCGGGAAAGTCGACTTTCTTGCGCTGCATCAACCACCTCGAAAAGGTCGACGCCGGCCGGCTGACCGTGGACGGCCAGCTGGTCGGGTACCGAGAACAAGGGGGGAAGCTTTACGAGCTTCGCGACCGCGAGGTCTGCGAACGGCGGGCTGACGTCGGCATGGTCTTCCAGCACTTCAATCTCTTCCCTCACATGACGGCGTTGGAAAACATCATCGTCGGGCCAATTCGCGTGAAAGGTGAGGCTAAGCCGACGGCAATAAGGCGCGCCGAGCAGCTGTTAAGCCGAGTCGGGATGGCAGAGAAGTTCGATTCGTACCCACGTCAACTTTCCGGGGGCCAGCAACAGCGTGTTGCGATTGCCCGCGCCCTTTGCATGCAGCCAAAGCTCATGCTCTTCGACGAACCCACGTCAGCGCTCGACCCCGAGCTGGTCAGCGACGTGCTGGACGTCATGAGGTCTCTGGCCGACGACGGCATGACAATGATCGTGGTGACCCACGAGATCGGCTTCGCAAGGGAGGTAGGCGACAGCCTGGTGTTTATGGACCAAGGGGTCGTCGTCGAAGCCGGTCCCCCGAAGGAAGTCCTGTCGAGCCCTAGGCAGGAACGGACTCAAATTTTCCTCTCCCGGATCCTCTAGGGGACCGACACGTCGAGCGCCGAAGTCGGCTCGTCCAACACCGGGGCTTGCGGCCGGACGCGAGGGCACGGGCGATGGCAACGCGTTGAGCCTGGCCGCCGGACAGCTCATGGGGGTACCGCGTCCCGAAACGAGGGGCGAGGGCGACCATGCCGAGCAGCTCGTCTACTCGTGCGCGCCTTTCCGCCCGGCCGGCGACGAGGTGGTGGACGTCCAGGACTTCGCCCAAGGCGGCTGCGACTGTAATACCACTGCAGATTGGTCCGGTCAAATATGCTTGTCTCCAGCTAAACAGTCTTGAACTCATAGCTGCGGTGGGACAAGCCAAAATGGCCAGGACAGTTGGTGGCCGCTGCAATTGGGCGCAAAGATTTGATAGGACCTTTAGTGATTGGTATGATCCAATGGGGATTTGCGCGCTGGGTGCTCAGGCCGCCCGCCGACTGAAGGGGCTCGGGTTGTGTGTCGCCGACGGCGGCGGAAAGGGACCGGTACGGGGTGAGCACCGATAGAGAGCGCGCCGAGCCGTGCTAGAGCTGGTGGACGGACCGGGCCAGGCCAAACACCAGGCCGTTCGCGACGCGCTCGTCACTCTCATCCGCGAGTTGCCAGCGGGTGCCGGCATGCCGACGGAGCGCAAGCTGAGCGAGCGCTTCGGCGTGTCGCGGGGGACCGTGCGCCAAGCGCTCGACCGCCTCGAGGCCGAGCAACGGGTCCACCGCCATCAGGGCCGGGGCACCTTCGTTGCCAAGCCCAAGATGGACCACTTGCTGGAGCTCAGCAGCCACAGCGAGCACATCCGCTCCCGGGGCATGGAACTCGCCTCCCGCCTGATCGGTGTACGGCGAGCGCCCGCGGGGACCGACATAGCCGGTATGTTGGCGCTAGCCGAGGGAGACGAGATCCTCCAGATCGAGCGGGTGCGCCTGGCCGACGGCGAGCCGCTGGCAGTCGAGGTGCTATACCTCGATGCCCGGCGTTTTGACGATGTGGCCGCTCTGCTCGGCGAGTCGCAGTCGTTGTACCAGCTGCTGCGCGCTCGCTACGGGGTCGAACTGGCGTGGGCAGAGGAAACGATCGAGGCCGTCGTCGCCCCTGAACGCGAGGCCTCATTGCTCGGGATTGCCAGTGGTGGGCCGGTGCTCCTGCTCTGCCGTCAGAGCTTCGACCCCATCGGGCGACCGATCGAGTTCGTCCGTTCCCTATACCGCGCCGACCGTTTCCGGTTCCGTACCCGCCTGCAGCCGCCGGCACCAACGGCGGCACGGCTCCCCACGCAAACCCGCCTGCGCCTGGCGACAACGGCCGACACTCCCGGTCTCGCGCGCGTCTTTGTCGCCGCATGGCGGGCTGGGTACCCCGGGATCGTGGACCAACCCGTCCTTGACGCTCTCGACGAGGAGGAAATCGCTGACTGGCTCCGGACCCTAACCTCTTCCAACGGCCCGACAACGTGGCTGGTGGAGTCCGTCGACGGCGACATCCTGGCGTTCTCCCGCCATGGCGAGGACCCGCTGGACAGCCGGCGCGGCCACATCTGCTCGCTGTACGTGGCACCGGGCATGAGCGGCCATGGGATCGGTAAAGCGCTGATCGACCACGACCTCCAGCTCCTGTCCGAGCGGGGGCTCAGTACTGTCACGTTGTGGGTGTTCGAGCGGAACCACGCTGCCCAAAATCTCTATGCCTCTTTTGGTTTCGTTCCCGATGGCGCTCGTCGAACCGAGCCCGAGTACGGCGCCCAGGAGATCCGCCTTCGCCGCGCCCCCGCTCCCGCCGGTTCGTCCGGGGCCGTGTGAGGAGCTCCTTGACCGGCCAGCTCTCCTTCGACGTCCACCGCCGCGGCGTGCTGGCCCGCTCGCCCGTGGTTGACAGCCTGCGTGGTTACCTGACGGGATTGGTCTCCGACGGCTTCCCCCCAAGCGTGTCCCAAGCTGTCGTCGATGGCGAAGGTACCGCGCTCGAGGCCTTCGGCGGCTACGCCTGCACCTATCGAGAGATGGTGCCGACCACTGCCGACACTTTGTACGACCTCGCCTCACTCACCAAGGTGGTATGCACCGTCTCCTTGGCTTTGATCGCCCAGCAGCGAGGCACGTTGAACCCGGACGACCCGGTTGCCAAATGGCTTTCTGGCTACCCCCAGGAGCGCACAACGCTATGGAACCTACTCACTCATACTTCGGGGCTCGTCGACCACCGGCCGTTCTTCAAGACCTGCAAGGGGCGCTCCGAGATCCAAGCCGCGGTCGTTGCTGAGGCGCGGGAGGCCGCACCGGGTTCCAACGTGCTGTATTCGGACCTCAATTACATGCTTCTCGGTTGGGTGCTGGAGGCCTGTTTCGGGCAAGGCCTCGATGCCGCCTTCGCGGCAGGGGTCGCGTCCCGCTCGGGCTTTCGCGAACGAGGTTCCGACCACCCGAGACTGAGCGAAAGCTGTGCGCGGCCACGGAGCTCGATGGGGACCAGCGGCCTACGCCTGGCCTGGTCTGGGGCGAGGTGCATGACGGCAATGCCTACGCCCTGGGCGGTGTGGCTGGCCACGCGGGTTTGTTCGCCCCCCTTTCCGAGCTGGCCCGTTTTGCCCAGGTCCTGCTCGCACCGGAGCTGGCGAAGGTGATCTCCGCTGAGTCAGTAGACCTCATGACCGATCGTCAGGCCGGGCACGGTGAAGACGTGCAGGCCGCCTTGATCAGAGCCCGAGCTCGCCGCCTTGTGGTTGAGGCGGTCCGGTGACCCAGGCCGACGGTGCCGGACTGGCCGCCTTCGGCCTGCTGACCACCGAGGAGGTTCGGTCCGAGCTCGACGACCTTGACCTTCTTAGCGCTGCCGACCTGGTGTCCCTCATTGCTGCCGACTCCCGCCGCGCCACCGACGCAGTCGCGGCGGCCGCACCTGCAATCACGTCCGCCGTCGCGCTGGTGTGCCAGCAGCTCACGGCAGGAGGGCGGCTTGTCTACGTTGGTGCCGGGACTGCGGGCCGGCTAGCCGTCCTGGACGCAGCCGAGCTGGGCCCCACCTTCAACGTGCCCGACGGGATGGCAGAAGCTCTGATCGCAGGCGGTGACCTGGCCTTGCGTCACGCCGTCGAAGGTGCTGAAGACGACCGGGCTGCCGGCGCGGCCGCCGTCGGTCCGCTTGAGCTGGGCGAACACGACGTCGTCATAGGCGTTTCGGCGAGTGGCCGCACCCCCTACGTCCTGGGCGCGCTCGAGCGCGCACGGGCTCGTGGCGCCGCGACGATCGGGCTGGCGTGCAACCGGGCAACTCCCCTGGCTGCGGCCGCCGACCTTGTAATCGAGGTTGTCGTCGGCGGAGAAGTTATCGCTGGCTCGAGCCGGCTGAACGCCGGCACAGCCCAAAAAGTCACCCTGAACACCATCTCTACGTCTGTCATGGTGCTGCTCGGCAAGACCTACGGGAACCTCATGGTTGACGTGCAGGCCACGAACACCAAGTTGCGGGACCGAGCCGTCCGGATCGTACAAACCATCACCGGGGTGAGCCTCGAGCGAGCGGTCGAGGCTCTCGAGACGGCCGGTTGGAACCCAAAGCTCGCCAGTTTGGTGGCAGCGAGAGGTATGGACCTCGCCACGGCCATGTCGGCTCTGGAGGAGGCCGGGGGGCGCCTCCGCCAGGCGCTGCTGTCCACTGCCGGCGCCTTCGATCGCAATGTTGGCGAGGGCACTTTGGACGAGGGCACGGGCAGTTTGGGCGCGAACGTGGGCCCGGGCAGGGGTACGACGGCGGCCACCCGCTCGCGGCCCCTCGGTTCGGCAAGGCGCCTAGGCGTGACCGCCGCCCTGGTCGACGGCGCTCTCGTCGCTGGCGACGTTGCCGTTGACGAGGGCTTGGTCGTGGCCGTCGGACTGGAGGGCGGCGGGTCAGGGATCGCCGCTCCAGGCTTTGTCGACCTCCAGGTCAACGGCTACGCCGGGGTAGACGTAGCCAGTGCCTCCGTCGCCGACCTGGAGTCGATGAGCGCCGCCCTTGCGCGCGACGGTGTGCTCGCTTACCAACCCACATTAATCAGCGGCGATCCCGAGGTGACCGCGGCGGCAGTTGCCCGCGTCACCGATGTCGCTCGTCTCCGTGACCTCTCCGGGCCAGGATTGGGGGCCTTGATCCTCGGCGCCCATCTCGAAGGCCCGTTCCTGTCGTCTAGCCGGGCCGGGACGCACCCGGTCGAGCGGCTCCAACAACCCGATCTGGAGCTCGCTCGAAGGCTCCTCGCCGCCGGCCACGTGACGATGGTGACCCTGGCACCGGAGCTGCCGGGAGCGATCGAGCTCACAACCTGGTTAACGGGCCGGGGCATCGTGGTGTCCCTTGGCCACAGCGCAGCCAGCGCGGCCCAGGCTGCGGCGGCGGTCGACGCGGGGGCGTCAGTGGTGACCCATTTGTACAACGCTATGGCCCCGATCTCGGCGCGCGCGCCAGGCCTGGCCGGTCTCGCCCTCACCGACGCCCGGGTCCGGGTGCAACTCATCTCCGACAGGGGCCATGTCGCCGACGAGCTAATCCGGCTCGCTTTTATGGCGGCACCCGGCCGGTGCTCTCTAGTCAGCGACGCCACCAGCCTGAGCGGTGGAGGCGAGCGTGGGCGCATGCTCGGCGACGTGCCAATCACGTTGGTCGAGGGCGTGGCTCGTAGAGCAGATGGGACTATCGCTGGGGGCGCATCGACGCTCCTCGCAGCCGTTCAGCGACTGGCATCGCTATCTCTCGGGCTGACGACCGCCCTGGCCGCCGTGACTGAGCTCCCGGCCCGCGTGCTCGGCCGCCAGGACATTGGCTACCTTCGTCCGGGCGCAGCCGCCAACCTGGTGCTCCTGGACGACAATCTGGCTCTGCGCCAGGTGGTAATCAACGGCCTCCCGATCGCAGGTCACTGACGCCTAGATATTCCGGCCACCCCATGCTGCGCCGGGCTGGGGCCGGAAGCGCTGCCGTAAGGCGGCGCACTAGCGCCGGGCAGTCGCAACAACGTCGCTCTCGCCTCGGGGGCGCGCGACACGCTGCACGTTAGTGTCGCCGAACCCAGCGGCCACGAGAGCAGCACCAAGCTCCCGTTGCTCCCAAAAGGCGAAGTAGCGTCCAGGGAAATCGTCCTCTGGCAAGGCCTCTCCCTCGTAATCGCCTTCGACAAAGTTCAGCAGCACCAAACCTCCGGGGGCCAGCACCCTCCTCAGCTCCGCAAACGCACGGGCAATCCTCGCCTTGGGCACGTGGAGGTAGGAGTGCCTCACAAATGCGCCGGCGAACGCACCGGCCGGGCCTACAGCCGAGGTCGGCTACCAAGCCCTCCCCGACCTGCTCGCGGAAGCGGCGCCCCAGGTCATCTCTCGCTTCGCCACGCGACGCCTGCCAGGACGCGGCGATGCCGTCGTAGATAGTGGCGGTCGGGGCGTGCACCAGGGAGCATTATGCCCCCCGTTCAGGTGCTCCGTGCTCAGGTCCGTTCCCTAGGTTGCCGACGCGAATAGTCGTGGAGGCCATCGAAGGAGCCCGTGGAATGACCACGGCGGACCGGAAGGGTGAAGGTCCCAGGGACGAACGCATGACCGAAGAACGTGCCTCCGCCAGGGACCGCGCCCATTGGCTGGTCAAGGAGGTGCAGGACTGCGTGCCTGGCGCCGCCGAGGAGGTGACCGCCTTGCTCGCGCGTGCCCGCGACTCGGGGTGGCCCGAGGTCCTGAGAGCGGCGCTCTACGCAGATGCGGTAGCGGCCCTCGTCGCAAACAACGGCAACTTCAGGCGAGCGGTGAACACCCTCCGACAGCAGGCCGAGCTGGACGGCGAACCAGTGATGGAAGCGCTCGCCCTCGCACTGGGGTCCTGGGACGAGATTGACGGGGGCGACCCCGAAGCCGCCGTGGCCGCGGATGCAGATTCAGGGCGCGCCACGGTCATTCTCGAGCTGGCGGAGGGCCTCGACCAATGCGACTCTTACGAGCGAGCCAGTGCTCACATTGCCGCCGCGGTGTCCTACGGGTTCAGGAGGTTGTGGGAACTAGAGGACGAACAATACCAGCGTGCAGAGAGCGTTCTTTTACCCGGGGAAGAGAAGTTCCTGCGAGCGGTAGTGCTGTTCAACCGGGCCGAGCTTCAAATGAAATGGGCCTGCGCGTTGCGCGAGATCGGCGAGCCGGAGGACCTCGAGCTGCACTGCCAGCTGGGTCGCCAAGCCGTCCAGGCCGCACAGCAGATCGAAATGCCCCGAACCTGGAGCATGGGGCTGTCCGTCCTCGAACTTATGTTCGCTGGGCTCATGGGGGAAGACGTCTCCGAAATCGCGGAAGGGCTGGACGCCGAGGACGCCGACCTGTACTACGAGTTCGCCGCCCACCTGAAACTCGCGGCGGCACTTTCTCACGCCAGCAATGACCGGCGCCGTTCGTCGTCGGAGTGGGCCGAACTGGTACTGGCGGAGCTTGACCCGACGACGAGGCCGACCGAGTACGACCTCGCCCTTTCCCTCTTGGCCGAGCAGAACGAGCCGGTTGTCGGCGAAGTGAGCCCTGCGCTGCGCTATGCCCGGCGCCAAGCTCGCCTCCGATGGCAGAGCCGGCTTACGACTTTGGCGTCGATGCGTTCACTGGTGCAGGGAGAACGCCTGCGGGGAGAGCACGCATTGTTCCGGCGTCACGCCTTCCTTGACGACCTTACCGGGTTGGCAAACCGGAGGGAGTTCTACAGGTTCATGGCCGTCATGGCTGCCAAGGGAGTGGAAAGAGTGACCCTGCTCCTGTGCGACGTAGACCGCTTCAAAGAGGTCAACGACAATTGGGGCCATCCAGTTGGGGACGTGGTGCTCGTGGAGGTGGCGTCCATCCTTTCGGCGAGCGTGCGATCAGCCGATGTCGCCGCCCGTCTCGGAGGCGATGAGTTCGCCCTGCTGCTAGACGATCTCGAGCTGGGCGCGGCGGAACTAAGAGCTGCAGCGATCGTCCGAGGCGTAGCCGACCGCTCATGGCTACACGTGAAGCCTGGCCTGGCGGTGCGGGTCAGTGTCGGTCTCGCGGTGGGCCACCCAGGTCGCCCCGACGAGCTACTACGGAGAGCGGACGTGGCGTTGTACCAGGCGAAGACAGCCGGTGGGTCGCGCTATATGGTGGCGAACTGAGGTCCAGCACGAAACAGCAAACGAAAGATCCTGTCCCACGGCAGCCGATGCCCCAAGGACCGCCCTGTCAGACTACCTGCGCCCAAACGGGAGCCTCTCCAGGTCGGAGTACCCTCGTCCCGGGGAGAGAATCGAGCACCCTCTCTGCACCACCTGGCGTGTAAACCACGATGAGACGCAGAGGGCTCCAAGTTGTGTTGTACGTAGAGTGGAGCACGTTCGTCGGGATATAGACAATGTCGCCTTCGCCGATGGCGAAACTGTCCGTCCCTTCCCCAACCGTCTGCTCGCCTTTTCCCGAAATGACGTAGAGCACCTCTTCTTCGCCGGGGTGGCGGTGCGGGGCATGGCCTCGACCCGGGTAGACGATCACTTCGCCGGTTGTAAGTCCCGCCCCTTCGTCCAGGTCCGGGGTCACCAGCCATTTGATCGTGCCCCAGTCAAGTACCCGAGTCTCAACGTCGTCCGGTCTGCGGTACATCAATTTCTCCCTTATTTATTCGGGGTTATTATTTATTCGGGGTTATTTAGGCATGTCAATGGACTTGAAATCCACGACCTGCTGCTTGATCGCTCGTTCGGTCGGGAGGCGCTCCACCGACGAGGCACCGAAAAAGCCTGCGACTCCAGAAGTGTTGTGGAGGATATAGGCCACGTCTTCAGGCTCGGCGATAGGGCCGCCGTGGCACAGGACGATTACTTCCGGGTTCACCTCGACCGCCGCATCGTGCATCTCCTGAATACGGGCCACCGACTCGTCGAGGGTGATGGCCGTCTGCGCCCCAATCGTGCCCGCCGTAGTCAACCCCATATGGGGTACCACGATGTCCGCACCCGCCTCTGTCATCGCTATGGTCGACTCGATACCGAACACGTAAGGAGCGGTCAGCATGCCACGTGCCGCGGCAGCGCGCACCATTTCTACCTCGAGGTCGAAACCCATCCCGGTCTCTTCCAGGTTTTGCCGGAAGACACCATCGAACAGGCCGACCGTCGGGAAGTTCTGCGCCCCGCTGTAGCCCAAAGTGGCTAACTCACCAAGGAACTTCTCCATAATTCGGAACGGGTCCGTACCGTTCACACCGGCCAGCACCGGGATGTTACGGACGATCGGCAGGATTTCCCTGCTCATATCGACCACTATCTGGTTTGCGTCACCGTAGGCCAAAAGGCCGCTCAACGATCCCCTGCCCGCCATGCGGTAGCGCCCCGAGTTGTACACGACAATGAGGTCAGCGCCACCGGCCTCGGCCGCCTTGGCGGAAATCCCGGTGCCCGCCCCAGCCCCGATGATCGGACGACCAGCGTCGATAGTGGCACGTAGCCGGGCCAAGGCGGTGGCGCGGTCCAACTCAGGCACCTCGGGTGATGAGGACGTGGAGTTGGTCCGCCGCCCGGCGTGCCAGATCAGGGTCATTGATGTTGGCGGGGTCGTCCATGACCTCCACGCTGGAGCCGGCGACCGCTTCAGTTACCGCGTCGAAGAGCATCGTGTCAGCCTCCTTGTCCCAGAACGGCTGGCCCTCGGCGTCCAGCGCCGACACACCGCCCCGGGGGATGACGAGAACGGTAGGTGACGTGGCCGACGCCAGCTTCTTCCCCACCCGTCGCCCAAGCTCCTCACTTTCGGACGCGGTCGTGCGCATGAGGGTTACGGACGGGTTGTGCTCGTACAGCAGCCGGCCGTCGAATTGAGCAGGGACCGTGCCTCGGGGGCCGAAGTTGACCATGTCAAGCGCCCCTAAACTGACCACCTGCGGCACACCCGAAGTCCCCGCTCCGGTCAGGCGGTCGGGCCCGGCGCTGAGCACCCCACCGACTAGATCGTCGGCCAGCTCGGTTGTGGTTAAGTCGAGGACCCCCGCCAGGAAGCCGGACCTAGCTAGCGCTTCCAATGCTCTGCCACCGGGCCCCGTGGCGTGGAACGTCAAGACCTCATAACCGAGCTCTTCGAGCCGGGCCCGGGCTACGTTGACGGCCGGAGTGGTCACACCGAACATCGAAGCGCCAATGAGCGGCCGATCGTCGTCGCTCGGTTCGCTCTGGCGAACGCGCCGGGCCGCCGCCATCGCGGCGATTGCGGCTGCGGCATTTCCAAGCACTGCTTCGGAAATTTGATTAATTCCGGCAATGTCCACCACGCTGTACATGAGTGTGACGTCACTCGCACCGACGTACGGTGATACGTCGCCCGAAACCATCGTCGAAACGATCAGCTTTGGCAGGCCCACCGGTAGATCGCGCACGGCTCGAGCTGCGATCGACGAACCCCCGCTCCCACCGAGCGCCAAGACGCCGTCCAGGTCAGCCTTCGCGAGCTGCTCAGAAAGTACCGCAGCGACACCTTCGGCCATGGTGGCGATAGCAAATCCTCGGTCGTTTCGCCGGCGGAGCGCCTCAATCGTCGACCCACCACGCTCGGCGACCGCATGCTGGGTGTAGTCAATCGTTCGCCCGAACCCGGCGGGCTCGGCGATCCCGGCGTCAATGACGAGGACTCGCGCCCCATTGTCCGCAAGCCGATCAGTGACCCACTGGTACTCCCGTCCCTTGGTGTCGAGCGTCCCGACAAGGGCAATCAGTGGCTTGGGCATAATCGGCAACCCCCAGGTCGGTTCGGCGGCCAGGCTAGCAAGTTGACCGGATCGCGGCAGGGGCTGGCGGCCCGCCTTGCTGGCCCGGCACCGGCTCGGTGCCGACCCGCCCTCCTCGGTTACTGATCGCTTCCTGGCGGAAGGTTAGAGTGCTCGCTTACGAACGCGATCTCGACCAACGGAGGTAGAAGAGGTAGGAGCGACAGGGGCAGGAACAGGCTCTGGGGTGCCGCGGTCGCCGCCGGCCTGGCGCTCACGCTCAGCTACCCGGCATGGCTGGCGCCGGTCACGGCTGGTGCGACCACGACCACGATAGTGACGGCTCCGCCCGAGACCCTCCACGGCGGCGAGTTCCTCTCCCCGTCAGGCAACATCAGCTGCGAAATCGACAACGGCTACATCGGCCTCCACCAGGTGTACTGCCAGACGATCTCACCCCCTGAGTCCGTCGTCCTGGAGCGCGCCGGCACCTTCAAGATCTGCAAAGGGCGACGGTGCCTCGGGAACCCGGCCGTCAACACCCCCGTGCTCCCCTACGGGCACTCGACCGCGTCCGGGCCGTTCCACTGCCTGTCAACTGCCGCAGGTGTCACCTGCACCGTCGGCGGCAAGGGCTTCCAGATCTCGAGAGCGGGTATCACGGCAGTACGCCCTCGCAGTTCCACGTAGACCGGCCGCACGTAGACGGACCGCACTTAGACCGGCCGCACGTAGACCCACCGCGCAACAAGGTCTCGCGACGCAGGCGGCCGCGCTCTTCACGCTGCTGCAAACGGGTGACCACATTGTTTCGTCCTCAGCACTGTACGGCGGGACGATCAACCAGCTCAAGCATTTCCTCGGAAAGATGAGCGTGGAGCTGACATGGGTCGACCCTGACGACCCCGACGCCTGGCGGCACGCCCTCCGCCCGAACACCAAGGCGTTCTTCGCGGAGACGATCGGCAACCCCGGCGGCAACGTACTGGACATCCAGGCTGTGTCGTCGGTCGCGCACGAGCACGACCTCCCACTGATAATCGACAATACGTTCGCTACGCCGTACCTCTGCCGTCCGTTCGAGTGGGGTGCGGACATTGTCATCCATTCGGCTACCAAGTTCATCGGCGGGCACGGGACGAGCATCGGCGGCATCGTCGTGGATTCGGGCACCTTCAATTGGTCCAACGGGCGTTTCCCCGTGGTAGCGGGGGCGTCGCCGGCCTATCACGGCTTGATGTTCCACGAGACGTTTGGGACCTATGGATATTTGATGAAGCTGCGAGCCGAAACGTTGCGCGATCTCGGGGGCGCGCTGTCGCCGTTCAATGCGTTCCTTTTCCTGCAAGGCCTCGAGACCTTGTCCCTGAGAATGCAACGCCACGTCGAGAACGCGGTTGCCGTCGCCGAGTTCCTCGACGCGCACGAGTTGGCGTCGAACGTCACCTATCCCGGGCTCCCAACAAGCAGGTACCGGTCGCTCGTGGATAAATACCTGCCCCGTGGCGCCGGTGCTGTGTTTTCCTTTGACTGCGCCGGCGGCAGGGCGGGCGGCCAAGAACTCATCCGCGGCGTGACCCTCTGGTCGCATCTTGCCAACGTCGGCGACGCGAAGAGCCTGATCATCCACCCCGCTAGCACGACGCATCGCCAGCTCAGCGACGACGAACTGCGGGCGGCCGGCGTCCGGCCTGGGACGGTGCGGTTGTCGGTCGGTACCGAGTCGGTCGACGATTTGACGTGGGACCTGGAGCAGGGCCTCAAGCGCGTGGCCGCCAGCGCGCCAGGAGCACCCACCCCGTGACCGACCTAGCGCGTTATCAGGACCCGTTGACGATCCAGCGCCTGCTCCACACCTCGAAGACGATCGCCATCGTGGGTTTGTCTAGCAACGAGCTCCGGCCCAGCCACTTCGTCGGCTACTACCTCAAGCGGCACGGCTACCACGTGGTACCCGTGAACCCGCGCGAGACCAGCGTACTCGGCGAGAGGTGCTATCCCCGGCTACAGGACGTACGCGTGCCTGTGGATGTCGTCAACGTCTTCCGGGCGCCGGACGCCCTGCCCGAGATCGCCCACGACGCCGTGGCCATCCACGCCGGTGCGCTCTGGTGCCAGTTCGGCGTCATCAACGAGGAGGCAGCGCGGATCGCCGAAGACGGCGGCGTCACCGTCATAATGGACCGCTGCATCAAGGTCGAGCACCGCGGTACGCCGGCCGGATGCACTGGCTCGGTTTCAACACGCAACGCATCACGTCGGTGAGGTCCGGGCTCCAGTAGCAGAGGCGCCTTCCCTAACCCGGTCGGTAGTTAGGTGGGCGCGGACCAATTGATCCGTGGCGGTCGGAGTGCAGCGCGCAGTGACCATCCTGCCTCGTCTGAGAGCCCAAGCTGGCCAACGAGGAGCCCTCGCTTGCATGCCCCTCCATCACCCTCGCCGGGACAGCGTCCAGCCAGAGCGCGTCCTGCTGCGACATGGCCTCGGTCAGTAGGCTCGGTCGCCGTGGCTATGTTCGCTGCCTATTTCACGGACGGCATTTGAAATGACTATGAGCAAGGTGGCGTGCACCCGTAGAAGCTGGCTTAGCATTTTGGGCGTAGCGGGCGTGATGGTGGCAGCGTCGTCGTTGGCACCGCCCGCCAACGGCGCGGTAAAACCGGCAGTCAACGAGTTCCAGGGCCGAGCTGGGCCCACCTACCCAGCCCGTCCGCTTATAACAGACCGCCCCAATGCGCGCTTACCGTCCAAGTACCGCAGTGCACCGTCCCCGTTACGGCGCAACCGCCGCGGGATCCGAACAACCCGGAACGCTACCTCAACAGCGCTTACTGGCCGGCCGAGGAGCGCCCTGACATCGAAATGTACGCCGTACAACGCTACGGCTACAGCTACAAAAACTGCTCGTCACGCCTACCACATTATTGCTTCCTCGTCGACGCCGAGGCAGTGGGCTACCCGGTGAGCCACCGCCCACGCGTGGGCGACCTCTGGCTAGCGCCCTGTACTGCTCTCAAATGGGTCAACGGTGGCACCGCCTTGGGGTGTGGGCCCTCTCCACAGTGGTTCCTCGGGTACGTCCAGAAGGTCTTCCCAAATGGGTCCTTCTTCCAGAGCTGGGGTGGCAGCGACACCCCCGCCGATACCGGCCTTGCCCTCACCTGGTTCGCTGGCTCAATGGACCCACAGACCGAGTTCATCCACCTCCTGCCTCCCGGTTCACGCCGGCCCGCTTCACCTCTTCGATGAGGCAGCCGCTCCACCGAGCGACGAGGTGGACGGTACCCTTGGCCGCGTTCACGGGCATTTGGCGGCGCGTGCTTGGGACGTAACCCGACAAGGATTGGACGGTGAGCAGAGCTATTCCGTCGCGGTGTCTCCCTTTTGAATATATAGGTTTGCGCCGGAAATAGCTTTCGCCGGAAATAGGCAGCGGGAGGATGCAGCGGTAGCCGGCAGGTTTCGGGTTGACCGGAGAGTTCGCTCCTCATTCAGCGGGCTTAGATCGCTACCGCATGATTATGCTTGGATATTGCCTGGAAGGGGACGCCTGGCGTCCTGGCCCACGACTTGCCCCGCATGCCCGCACGGTCTGCTGACCCACCCCTAGCCCGGGCTAGGGGTAGCACCTTCTAGCCGAGGCGTGCCCGCGTTCTAATAGCCGTGGCGTCGTGCAACACGATCGTGCGGTCGTCCACCGAAAGCCACCCGAGGCTACGCAGCTGGTGCAGGCCCTTCACCAGAGCCTCGCCGCGACATCCCTGAGAGCTCGGCCAGCTCCTGCTGGCTGAGGGGTATCGTGACCTCGACATTCGCGCCGACCGAATGGCCGTAGCGGTCAGAAAGTTCCATGAGCGTGCCGCACAGCCGCGTAAGAGTCTGAGTGGTACCGAACTCGAGTTGCCGGAGCGAAGCCTGGCGTAAGCGCTCAGCTACGAGCCGCAGCAGCTCAGAAGAAACCCGAGGGTGCGCAAGCAGGTACTCACGGAAAGCCTCGACGCTTATTACTGCGACGTCGGTTGGCTCCAAAGCAATCACCGTCGCCGACCGAGGGGAGCCGTCGACGGCGCTCAGCTCACCTAGTACCGAGCCGGGGTCAAGCACAGAGAAAATAACCTCTCGACCCGCACGCCTGCCGCACACCTTGACGCGGCCTGAATGCAGGATGACGACCTCATTTCCCTCGTCGCCCTCCGCGAAAAGGATGTCACCACGGGAAAAATGTCTTCGCTCGGCCATACGCGCCAAGTCAGACGCTTCTGCGCTGCTCATCGAAGCCAGAAAGCTCCCTGCGGCTAGACCGGTCGCGTCGGCAGAAGGCGTGGACCACCCTTGCGCCCCGTCCAGTGGCGTAGCTGTCAGCTCCTACTTCCCTTCGGCCCTCAATGGATCCCACTGAGGGCTCGCCGTCTTTCCGATCTTCTAAGCCGGCTCGAACTTAGGCTCAGCTTAGTTGTCAAACTATTCGGGGACTTCAAATTCCGGTTGTTTGCGGTGGTCCTCTACTTTGCGGGATGCAGCAAGATGAAGGAACCCGCCAGTGACGTTTTCGGCGGTCTCCGAGTCGATCTCCAGATCCTCGTCTAGCCTTTCCTCTGGGTGCTGACCCATTGCGAGCCTCCTTTGCGAAAGCCTGGTCCGGTGCGAACCATTGGCCGTTACTGGGAGCGTACACCAGCCGTTGGCCCCGGGCCTGCTGACAAGCTGCGTAATCGTACTCACCGGGTACCGCGTACCTGCTCGAGTGAGTAACCCGAGTGAGTAAAAGGCCTCGGGGCCGTCCCAACTAGTGGCCCCGACCGCCTTCGCCGACCGCCTCCGTGGTCCGGCTCATAACCCAAGCGCCTGCTGGCTGTAGAGGTAGTAATAGATGCCCCGACGCTCCACCAGCTCCTCGTGCGTACCCTTCTCGGCGATATGGCCCGCCTCGAGGACGACGATTAGGTCGGCATTGCGGACCGTGCTCAAGCGGTGGGCCACAACAAAGGCCGTCCTGTTTTCCATGAGCCTGTCGATGTTCCGCTTGACAATGGCTTCCGATTCGGTGTCGAGGGCGCTCGTCGCTTCGTCGAACAGCAACAGGGGGGGACGCCTGTAAAGCGCTCGTGCGATGGCTAGCCGCTGCGCCTGGCCGCCTGAGAGCGGCAAGCCACGGTCCCCGACGAGCGTGCTGTAACCGAGGGGGAGGTGATCGACTAGCTCTGCAAGATCTGCGGTACGGGCGGCATCGCGAACGGCTTGCAGGTCCGGGGCATCATCCCCCAGGCCGATGTTCTCGGCGATCGTGGCGGCAAACACGTATGGCTGCTGGAGGACGAAGCCCACCTTGCGACGGAGCTCGGTGTAACTGAGGAGCGTGGACTCGACGCGGTCGAAGAGCACCCGCCCGCTGGTCGGCTCGATCAGCCCAGCGAGCAGCCTGAGCAAGGTGGACTTGCCCGAGCCAGAACGACCGACGATGGCCACTGTGGTCCCGGGGGCGACGTCGAGGTTGAGGTGGGCGAGCACCGGCTCGTCGCTATTGGCGGGCTGGTAGGTGAGGTCGATGAGCTGCACACGGCCCTCAAGCGTTGGCACCGGGAGGAGCCGGCCGTGGTCTTCGCCTTGCTCCGGCTCGTGCTCGAGCACGTCTGCGATCCGGTTGAGGAGCACTGCTGACACCTGGACGTCGTCCCAAATGCTGATCAGCCCGACGAGAGGCCCCGTCGTGAGCATCACGAGAGTGGTGAAAGCCACGAACGCACCGAGGCTCAGGCGGTGGTCGTGGACCTCGATGGAACCAAGGAAAACGAACGACGAATAGGTCAACAAAGAGATGACCTGCACCACCGAGCCATAGCGGGCGATCGTCCGTTGGGAGGCCGCCGTGCGCATGGTGAACTCCTCGAACGCTCGCCGAAGACGTCGCCGGAGGGCTCCTTCAGTCGCCGAGGTCTTCACTGTCTCGATACCCTTCAAGAGGTCGACCTGGTCGGAGGCGTAGCGCCCGTAGCTCTCTTCGACGGCGGCGTAGAGCGGCCGCAACCGGCGCGCCGAGTACCGCATGGCGAGGCCGTACAACGGCATCACGACCAAGAAGATGGCCGCGAGCACAGGCGAGAGAACGAACATGATGGCCACCCCGACGATCACCTGAGTAGCGGCCGTGAGTGCGGCGATACCTTGTTGCACAACTATTCGCCGGAATCTGGCGCACACCGGTCAAGCGGCGTTCGATGTCCCCTACCCGGCGGGTAGCAAAGTACGACATGGGCAGCGCGAGGAGACGCTTGGTCATGAAGTCGAGGGTGCCGATGTCGAATGTCGCCGTCGCGCCAACGAGGGCCAGTCGCTGGAGGAGAACCGCGAACGCCCCACCCACGATGAGCGCCAGCATGATGAGCCCACTGTCGTACAGGAGAGATTCTGCGTGGGGGGTCACCAGGTCATTGACGATCGACTCGACGACCAGTGGCAGGGCGACCTCACAGGCCGCGGCAGCCAGGGCGAGCACCAGGGCGAGCCCGATCGCCCCCCGGTGGGCGGCCACAAAGGGCCGTAGCCAGTGCAGGTTCGGCCCACCACTGCCCACATCGGGCGGCTCGCCTGTCGGGGTCACGATCGCTGCAAAGCCGTCCCAGTGCTGGCTGAGCTCGTCACGGCTCACGACGCGGCGGCCAACGGCCGGGTCAGCCAACTCGGCCTCGGCCTCCTGGACACGGACGAGGACCACCCAGTGGTCGCCCCGCCAGTGGATTATCGCCGGGAGGGCCAGCTCGCTCAAGCGGTCTCTCGAAACCTTCATCGGTTGGACTTGGAGGCCGATATGCCCGCCAGCGGTGGCAATAGCACGCAGGGTCGTTCCCGAGACGGTCGTGCCGACGACGTCACGAAGCGAGGGAATTGCGACCTCAATGCCGTGCCACTTCGCCACCATCGCGAGACAGGCCACCCCGCAGTCCGTCTCGTCGATCTGGTGCACGATTGGGAACTGTCGCCGCTTGCGGCCTCGGCGACGCGATGCTGCCTGCGATACGAGCGCTTCGGGAGAGGCTGCGTCGGGCGCGTCCGGTGACCAGTCGCGTGCCACCTCAGTCATTTGCGGTGTAGTCGACGGCCGTGCCTCACCCCTCAGCCCTCCCGGCAGGATCTCGTGGGCGAAATCGAGCGGCAGGCGGGCCGCCGTACGGTAGTCGCGGCCGTCGGCAATCTCCCGCAGGCGCCCGCCGAAGACTGGCACTTGTTCAGACAGCCACGTGAAATCGGCGTGCCCGAGAGACCAGAGGCGGCTTGCGGTCAGGGCCCGCACCGTCGCTACGCACTGCTCCCCTGTGACGAGGGAACGTTCTCCGAAGAGGTCACCCGTGCTGAGAAAGCCGATCTGAGTCTCGGTGCCGTGGTCGGATCTCACGGCCTCGAGCCGGCCGCTCTCCACGATGAAGAGCCGCTCTCCCGGGGCGCCCTGGTGCACGACCTCCGTACCTGCCGGCACTTCCTCCGCCTTGAGCCGCGGCTCGATCCGGGCGGCGTCTTCCGCCGACAAGTCCTCAAAGGCGGCATGCATACGAAGGAGCCGGTCGAGCTGATGTGCCCGTGTCTGGGCGAGCACTGCTTCTTTGACACCCGGCTCGCTGGCCAGCAGGGCGGCGAACACAACAGCGTCGAGGAACAGGGCGCGGGTCTTCTCGGATGCCCTCACCGTGGCGTTCCGCGTGGTGTCGTGCAAAAGCGCCGACTCGCCGAACCAGTTGCCTGGCTGTAGGCGGGCGAGGGTCACTTCTTTTCCCATGTGGTCCACCACGACGCGTGCGCTCCCGTCGCTGAGCACGTACATGCCGTCGGGGGCATCTCCTTCTACGACGAGGGTCTCGCCGAAGTCGTACTCACGTACTTGGAACAGCCGCACGACGAGATCGGAGAGCTGGGGTGAGACCTTTGAGAGCAAGGGGAGCCGTCGCAAGACCTGCCGATCGGTCTCGTTCAGGTTCACAGTCGGTCGATCTCCCGGACCGCACTCGTCGCGGCTCGCTCGAGCGCCTCGGATAGGAGCTCGGCAACTGCTCGCCCGGCGACCTCGGGGTCGGCGCCGTCAGGCCTCGAACGCTGGCGCAGCCACAGGACAGAAAAGCCGCCCGCGTGCTCGATCGGGCCCACCGCTTCGTCCTGGGCCGCACCATCGAGTAGAGCGGCGTGACCGGCAGGCAGGTCCTCTCTTCGTGCCCGGCGAGGGGTGAGGTCGGTCGCGGCCCGGCGAGCGATCTCGTCGGCCGGCAACCGGTCCCCACGGGCGCAGCTCAGCGCCTCCATGGCGGCCGCCTGGGACCGGAGAGGCAGCTCGTCGTAACGGAAGAGAGCCCACTCCATTCTGTAGTCCTCGATCCGGGCTTTCACAGCCTCTGAACCGCGAATTTGGCGCTCTATGTCTTCCAGAGCCAGCGCCCGGGAGCGCAACACTCGAAGACGCTCATCGCACCACGCCGGGTCGAAGGCACCGAAAGGCCGCAGTACCTCGAGGACCTCGGCCGGCGGACGCCCAAGCTGGTTCCGGGCCATCATGGCCTGGCCTGGCTCGGGACCGGCGCCGATGGGGTTGCCCTGGCGGGACAGCCGCTCCGCAGCAAAAAGGCGCGCGGCAGTGTCGGCAAAGGCGCGCCATGCGCCTGAACACGCCAGCTCGCTGAAGAGGAGCTTCGGGCTCAGCTCACCGCATTCAGTGTCGGGCTCATTGCTCCCGGCATTGGCGCCGCGCCACGACACGGCTTATGTACTGATCGAACTCGTCCAGCGTGAGCCCCCGTGACGCGAGCCAAACCCGCAGGTCCTCACCGCTTTCGAGGTGCCGGGCACGCCTGAACCTTTGCGCTTCGGCACGGACGGCGTCCCTCGGCGGTCCCTCGGGAGATGAGCGGGTGAGCCTCTCGCCGGCCGCCGCTTCGACGACCAGTCCCCACAAGACACCGGTCGCAGCGCCTGTTAACAGCAGCTCGCGGTAGGTGACCGCCTCGCTGGCAAAACTGAGCACCTCGCGATCGAGCGGTGGCCAGATGGCGACCCCGCCACTGTCTTCTGGGAAGCCTGTTTGGATGAAGCCGAAGATAGCTCGGCATCGCTCGCCGATGCTGTGGTGCCGAGTTCAGCTCCTATCGAGGAAATGTTGCCAGGCGCGTTCCAGGCCCAAAACCAGGCAACCGTCTACGACAGCCTCGTGGCCGAGGGCCGACACCCTCACCTCGGGCACGAACGGCACAAGCTTTTCCAGTTCGGCCGCCACGGCTTTGGCGAACCCGGGAGCCTGCCCGATGCCCCCGCCCAGGACCAGCCTGCCTAGCCCAGGGCGGCGGGTTGGGCAGCGGTTCGGCGACCGTAGTACACGACGGGGCCCTCGCTGGCCATGGGCAGGCGCTCAAAACCCACACGCAGGTAGAACCCGTGGGCGTGGGCGTTGGCCACGGCCACCGTGACATGGACGCCGGAGGCACCGGCGAGAGCGGCGGCAGCCATAAACGCCTCGATCAGGCGGCGGCCGTGCCCCCCGCCCTGGTGCGACGGCAGGATGTCGATATGCAGGTGGGCCGGGAAAGCGTCGAGCCCGGCATGAAGCATGCCCTCTGGGTGATGGAAAGCGTCCAGCAGCTCCTCGTCCCGGACCGGCTCGCCCGGCGTCGGGACAGGGTAGCGGGACGCCAGCCGGGGCACCCATTTCTCTTTGTAGGCGCGTACGAACCCCGCTGCGTTGGCCGTCCCCAGCACATAGCCGACGGGGCGGTCGGCACCATCGGGGAGGACGAACGCCAAGCTCGGTTCCAGGAAGACGTAGGGAGCGGCCTAGATGTCGGCCAGGAGGCGGGGATTGTCGAACTTGCCCGTGGCGTCGATCCCATTGTCGCCGGTGCGGACGCAGATGTCGTAGATGCCCTCCAGGTCGCTGTCGCCGTAAGGGCGGACGGCCAATTCGCCCTCATGGGTCGCGCTGGCCATCTCACCAGCATGCCTCGACCGGCCCCTCCAGCGGCCCGACCCGAGCCCTTCGACGAGGATTTGCTGAAAGACAAGCCGCCCCCCGTCACCCCGGCCCGGTTGCGGCCCGATTTCGCGAGCGTTGGACCGGCGGTGCGGACGCAGATCCCGTAAACAGCCTGCCAGTCGGGTTCTCTGTAGGACCGGATGATCAAACGACGTTCAGGAGATCTCCGGCATCAGCCGGCGCACAACCGCACCGACGTAAGCCAACGTCGACGTCGATCAGCACTTCTTGAACGCCTCCCTGCGAAGCAGCAGCGATTGTCTCGGGTGAGTCGACAGCTACTGTTACGCGCACACCGGGCGCTCGTAAGGCTCCCAGACGGCTACAATCCAGCACCTCATTTGCAAGCAGAAGATCCTCGCCCAAGCCGGCGGCGGCCATACCCTCGACTTCCCTCACGGTGGCGCACGTGAAGCTGCGATGTCCGGCATTGACCTGCAGTTGCCCAAGAGCCGTGCACTTGTGAGCCTTGACGTGGGGTCGTAGCCGATCTCCTGGGAGAGCGGTGGACATCACTGACAGGTTGTCCATCAACGCCGGCTGGTCGACCACAAGCGCGGGCGTTGTCAGCTCACGGATATGCGATTTCATCCCTTCCCATCCCCTTCATCGAGTCTTCACGAACCGCCGCCGCAGCCTGCGGACAACAATATTATTCGCCTGCCGAGAACCCGTCTCCGCAGAGAAGGCGCGCCACGAAGCGCTCTCCGCCATCACGCGCGCTCGGGCCCATATGGCGCCCTGTCGCACCCTCGAGGCGTGCGCGGCTGCAGCTCGGGATTGGCCATCGCCGCCGGCGCCAGCGGCACCGTCATTGGGCGCTATGTTTGGCAACGGCCGCCTGAGGAGGCCGCCAGCCTGCTAGAGAAACTTTACGCCTTAGTGCATTCCTCCTCGGGAGGACTAACTCCGCCCCTGGTGCGCGATCAGTGCCTGAAGCGTCGCGCGCGCGCCGCTCTGGTGCAGCGATGCAAGGATCTCTATGTAGGCGGTAGTGAACCGCGCGTTATCGACGAGGTCGCCGAAAATATCCCGGTTATCCAAGAAGGCCGTCGGGTTGCTCCTCTGTTGCCGGGCGGAGGCCACGAGGCGGTCCTTGAGGTGGTCGACGACATCGATCGGCACCCCGTCCTCGTCGGTGCCTTCGGCGTAGCGCGCCCAGCAAGCGAGGACGGCGGCGCAATAGCGGATGCTCCCGCCCGCTTGGAGCTGGTGCCGGACCACGGGCAGGAGGAACTTCGGGATCAGGTCCGAACTGTTGGAGCACAGGCGGGCGACTGTGTCGCGGACCTCCGGGTTGGAGAAGCGGTCGACTAGTTCATGGGTGTAGGAGTGAAGGTCTATGCCCGGGACCGGGCGCAAAGTCGGCATGGCTTCCTCGGTCATGTAGGCGAGCAGGAACTGGGCGAACACCGGGTCCCTCACTACTTCGTGCACGAGCCGGTAGCCGGCCAGGTGGCCCGCGTAGCACAGAGCTTGGTGGCTCGCGTTGAGGAGCCGTAACTTCATCAGCTCGTAGGGCGCGACGTCGGCGACCAACTGCACACCGACGTCTTCCAACGGTGGCCGGCCAAAACTGAAATTGTCTTCGAGGATCCACTGCACGAACGGCTCGCACAAGACCGGCCAGCCGTCTTGGATGCCGAAGCGAGAGGCAACCTCGGCGCGGTCATGGTCGGTCGTGGCGGGGGTGATGCGGTCGACCATCGAGTTCGGGAAATGGACGCTAGCCTGGGCCCAGCTGGCCAGTTCGGGGCTCACCAACTCGGCAAAAGAGGCGAAAGCCTCGCGTGCCACGTCCCCATTGCCCTGGACGTTGTCGCAAGACACGACCGTGAAGGGCGGTATACCGGCCTGGCGTCGTCGCTCGAGAGCCTGAGTTACGAAACCGAACACCGTGCTCGGGGGAGACCCTGGGCGCAGATCGGCGGTCGCGCCGACAAGGGCCGGGTCGAACTTGCCGGTGACACCGTGAATACCGTACCCGCCTTCGGTGATGGTGAGCGAGACGACCCTGATCTCAGGTGAGCACAGCCTGTCCAAGACGGCGGCGGGGTCGTCGGGCGCAAAGAGGTGCTCGATAACAGAGCCGATCACCCGAGGTTCCCAGGTGCCGTCGGGATGTTTCAAGACCAGGGTGTACAGGCCGTCCTGTGCCCTCAGGACCTCGTTCATACGCCGGTCGACGGGAAGTAGGCCGACGCCACAAATGCCCCAGTCAGAAGATCGGCCGTCGTTCATCAACCTGTCCATGTACATGGCTTCGTGGGCACGGTGGAACGCGCCCACCCCGAAATGGACGACCCCGGCGGTTATTGCACTGCGGTCATAACCGGGGACGGTGACGTCCTTGCTGAGCTGTCGCAACGTCGCGTCGTTGAGGGCTGTCACGACGGTCCTCCTTTCTCGCGGCGCCGAAGCGCCTTGATGACTCGATGGAACTCGCCCCTGCCGTCCCAGAAGAACTCGCTCGCACCGGTTCTCCGGTTTCAGCGACGGGGATTGCCTTCGATGCAAGTGGCCCTTGGATGTCGCTCGTACCTGCTTGCGCGACGCTTTGGCGGACCACCGAACCGACTGCCTCACGTCGCCGTGCGATCAGAGCTCGAAGACGATCTTGTGCACCGTTCGGTCAGCCTGCAGAGCCTTAAGGGCTTCGGCGTAGTCGGCGAGAGCGAACCGGTGGGTGATCAAGCCGTCCGTGCGGGCGCGCCTGGTACGGAGGGCCTCGATCGCAAGGGGGAACGACCTGATCTCAGCGAAGGACCCCTTGATCGTGATCTCGCGGCGGAAGACATCGTAGGGGTGCACCTTGACCACGTCTTCGGGGTCGGTGACCCCATAGAACATGACTGTGCCGCCGTTGCGGGCCAACTGGACGCACTGTTCAGATACCGCGGCCGCCCCTGTGGCATCGATGACGATGTCGAAGCCGCCTCCTGATGCCTCTCTGAGACGCTTGGCATCGCCGAGCAGGTCGGTACGGTCCATCAAGAACACCGCGTCAATGCCGAGCGCCCTTGCGCGCTCCAGCTTGAACGCTGAAGAACCCGCGACAGTCACGCTCGATGCTCCGCCGTGTGCGAGGAACTGCGACAGCAACAGACCACTGGCCCCGCCCCGAACACCAAGGCCCTGCTGCCGGGCCGAGCCTGGAGGGTTTCCAAGCCATGCATCGCGCACGAGGCAGGTTCGGTGAACACGGCCGTGTCGAGGTCGATGCCGTCCACGGAGAAGACAAGTTCGGCTGGCACGCTGACGAACTCGGCGAACGAACCGGGCCAGTTGGTCCCCATGCCCTTGAGGTTCACGCACAACAAAGGCCGGCCGGCGCGACAGTACTCGCAGCGACGGCAATTGACGTTGGGGTTGACCGAGACGTACTCGCCCACCCGGAAACCGTCAACCCCGTCGCCGAGGGAATCGACCGGCCCGACGAGCTCGTGGCCCGGTATGAGCGGGAACTCGGCGAAAAACTTGCCTTCGTGTATATGAAGGTCGGTACCGCAAATCCCCGTCTTTTCGACGCGGACCCGTACCTCACCTGCCTTGACATCGGGAGTGGGGACTTCTCTGACGGAGAATTGGCGAGGTGCGTCATAGACGACGGCCTTCATGGGTACCTCCTTGGTAGCTGTTAAGCGTGATTTGGTAGCTGTTGAGCCTGCCGGACAGTCATGTCGAAGTTGCTGCTGTGGAGGGCGCCCCGCGTTGGGTTATCGCGTCCGGGCCCAGCGAGCCTGGCGATATGAACTCGAGCTCCGGTTCGGGGAACTCCGCGACATCGCCGTAGGCCCCCGCCGCCAAAGAGGCGAGCAGCGCCGCGCCTCGGGTCCCCGCCTCTTTTACGACAGGGTATGCCAGGGCCGGGAACACTTCGGACTTGAGCGTCATCAACAGGGGGTTACGTGACCAACCCCCGCTCATCCGCACCTCAGTTATGGGGCCACCGAAACGCTCGAGCCCGTCGAGGAGCCATCGCGACCCGGCGACCGCCGAGGCTACGGCCGTCCACCAAGCCCGTTCGGGTTGGACAGACAGCTTCCCACCGATGAGCGGGCGCATCGGTGGGAAGCCGGTAGGGCCAACCGTTACCGACCCCTGGAGCAGGCCGAGCGCGAGCGCCGGTGTATCGAGGTCGGTGAGGCCGTGGTGGCTTGCCACACCGAACCGGTCGAGTACCTGAATGAGCTCGAGCCCGAACGGGAAGCCGGCCATCAGGGTGTAGTGCCCGGGGAAAACGTGCCACCCGACCATGATGCCGAGAGGGAGCCCGGCAGCCAGGTTCAAGTCTGGTCTCACCGGCACCGCCCGGACGAGCGCCTCGGCCGTACCGCAATCGTCCATTACCTGGCTCTGCTGCAGTACGCCGATCCCAACCGACGCGCAAGGGTGGTCGTGGCCGGCGACGGTGAGGGCCGTTCCCTCTAGGCGCTCGAGCCCGCGGGGCAGGTCGTGAGCCCGGCCGAAAGAGGCCCCGGCCCAGCGCACTTCGGGGAAAATCGTGTGCCGCACTCCCGCCCAATCGAGGGTCTCGGTCCACCACCGCCGGGTGGCGACCGATAGAGCCCCGGTCCGAGAGGCGAGCGATGCCTCAGCGGCGAGATCCCCACCGAGGCGGTACACGACCCATTCGGCTACAGAAAGGACAGACGTGGCGCGGCGGGCATCGGCCACGTTGCGCATGAGCCAGCGCAGCGTTGCGATTGTCGGGATCTGCGAAGTACCGAGCCCGGTGGCCTGGCCAAAGCGCTCGGCGCCGAAGTCCGACTTGAGTTGGGCATGGTCGTCCACGGCGCGCCCGTCGTACCAGGCAATTGCGGGGCCGACCGCCGAGCCACCCCGATCTACAAGCACGGCTGTTTCGGCGAGGCTCGTCACACCGACACCGAGGACATCACCGGCTGGCACCTTTTCGAGGACCTCCGAGACAGCCACCACAGCCCCGGCGAACAGGTCGTCCGGGTGAGCATGTCCGCCGGTTGGTTCACGTTGCCAAGTCGTGGGTACCGCAGCGTGCGCCAGCTCTGTGCCATTGAGGTCTACGACCCCCGCTTTGGTTAGCGTTGTGCCGACGTCGATCCCCACGAACAGGGACCGCCCTTGTGTCATCGCGAGCGGCCGCCCTCCACGGCCTCGGACCAGGGCCGGGCGCGACCGTTCATCGCTGCGAGCGACTGCTCGAGGCGGTCACGTCCCGTCGTTGATAGGAAGTGCTTACGGTCTTCGCCGGCCAAAGCCACAGCCTCTTTCCAGTAAACCCGCCCGGCAATAAACCCCGACGCCCCGCCCTCGTCGCAAGCGGTCCTTACTGCCTCCAGGAAGTCCTCGAGAGGTACGCCAGCCGAGAGCACCGCCCAGGGCACGGTCACTGCTTCCGCCACCGCGCGGCAGCCCCTTGCGTCGCTAGGGTATTCCAACTTCAGCAGGTCGGGGCTGGTCTCGCTCAGGATCCGGGCTGATTCGACGATGAGGTCGGCTCGCCGTCTGGCGTCGAGCGGCCCGTCTTCGGGCAGCGCGTAGAGCAACGTTTCGATGACCGACGGCACGCCCGCCGCCGCGCAGTCCTCGACGACGGCCCTGACTACTTCGACGACCTCGGCCACGAGGTCCGGCTCTCCTGGTCCTCGCACCCGGTCGGGGCGCATCTCGACGAACAGCTTGAGCGCTTGCCCGCCCATATCGGTCACCCACTTAGCCGTTCGCGTGGGATCGCGCCGCGCCCGCGGTTCTCCGTGCCAGGTGTCTCGTTCGGCCGCCTCGGCGGCGACGAGCGTGCCGCACCCCGGCGCCATCGCCCCCGCTTGGACCACTGCGGGCACGCCGAACTCCGGGTCGAGCAGGACGGCGCTGGCTGCCGGGCTCAGGGCAGCAGTGACGTCCACCTTGAACGAACGCACGTCCTCCGGGCCGGTTGGTTGGTCGGCGGCAGCAAGCATCTTGCGCAGAGTGTTGCGCTGGTCGATGGCGATGATCGCCAAAGTGCCGTCAGACCTGGCAATAGGCCCCAGCCCCGCCCGCGGGCGCTTAGTTGTTGATGTGACGTCCGACATATCCCTGCTTCTCCTTGTCTTTTGAACTCATCTCAGGTGGCGGGATCTCGCCCGACCCCCGTACCACGAACGTCGTGGGCAAGACGACGTGCTTGGGCGGCGAACTGTCACCCCGGATCCGTTGCACCAGCAAGGTCATGGCGGTCCTTCCCATCAGGGCAGGGTCCTGGCGAGCGACCGTCACGGCTGGAGTAAGGAAGCCAGCCATGGGGAAGTCGTCAAAGCCCACGAAAGCGACGTCGGTCCGGGCGGCACGGTGTAATTCGCTCACGAAATCGACGGACGCCACCGCGTTCGCCGACAGCACGGCGGTTGCGGGGTCCCTGAGCCCGAGCACGCCGCTCAGGAAAGGCGGGTGATCGGGGGCGAAGCGAGTGTGAGATACGACGAGGTCGCCGTCGTAGTCGATGCCGGCATCGGCCAAAGCGGCCCGGTAGCCCTCGAGCCGCCACCGCAAGGGCAGACGGTCGAGGGCGGTCCCAACAAAGGCAATGCGCCGATGACCGTGCGCGATCAGATGGGCGGTCGCGCGGCGGGCAGTGTCGGTGTTGTCGACCAGTACGGAGTCCGCTTCGGCGAAGCCTGAGGGACTGTCGACGAACACAACGGGAACGCCACCGGCACCGATCGCAAGGCGTTCGCGGGCGAAGTCGAGACGGGAGGCTCTGGCGATGAGCCCGCACACGGAGCGATGGAGCAGTCCGCTGATGACCGCACGCTCCTGAGCGGCAGATTCGCCAGCGCTGGCGATGATGAGGAACAGCCCCGCCTCCCGCGCCGCTTCCTCAACGGCTTCGGTCATAGACGCAAAGAACGGGTCGCCAATCCTCTCGACGACGAGGGCGACCGCCTCGTCGCGTCCTGTTCTCAACGACCTTGCCAAGGGGTTGGGCCGGTAACCCAGCGTGTCGATCGCATCGCGCACGCGCTTCGCGGTTTTGGCGGTCACCGCGGGCTCGTCGTTGACGACGCGTGAGACGGTCTTGATACTCACGCCGGCCAGCGTCGCCACGTCCGACAAAGTCGGTGTTTCGGTCACTTTGCGTCCTCGGCCACCAGAGTTACGTTCGGGGCCACCCCGCCCCTGCCGGGGCTGGGACTTCGCTGGACAGCCCGAGACCCGAGAGCACAGTCTCGACCTGCGCCAGGGTCGGGAGCGTACCGTCCACCTCGAGGTATGGCACTTTGGGTGGCGCGTGAGTACCCAGGCGCTGGGCGGATCCATGACATTCCAGCTTCAGGCGGTCACGGGCTGCCCCCCGGGAGCGGAGGCGCTCAAAGATAACGGGCGCCGGGCAGATGAGGTAGACCAGGGAAACCGCGGGCAAGCGGGCGCCCGAGCTTGGCGCCGGAGCGGCGATCCTGCCAACGAGGTTGCGCCATGCAGCCGGGTCTGCCAGCTCGCGGGTGAACGGCGCTGCAAGGACGACCCCCCAGCCAATGGACAAGTTGGCCCGGGCCGCGTCTACGAGCGAGTCGTAACGAGCTTCGCGCAGCTCCTTCCCGGGGCCCTCCTCGTCGAAGGCGTGCTCGGCCTTGCCAAGCAGGCTCAGCGCGGCTGCGCTGAGCGAACCGGTTACCTGGTCGAGATCGAACAAAGCGAAGCCGAGCCGTCGAGCGAGTGCCGTCGCGAAGGTGGTCTTTCCGCACGCTGCTGGTCCGGAGACAACAATCGCAGTAGGGCCCGCAGGACCGCCGGGATCCCGCTCATCCCCCATTCAGTCTCCTTTACGTCGCTGTGTGTGCCAGCTCGCGCGCACTTCGCTTCGACACCAAGTCACTGCGACTGCCTTGACAAGCTGGACCTCACCTGTTAGTTAAGTGGAGAAAGACAACGTTGTCAAGTTGCCAGAGGGGGGTGGGGTGAGCGATCTTGAGGCAAGTCTGCCTGTCGACGAGGACAGGGTACCGGTCATCGCCACGCGTGGGATCACCAAGCACTTCGGCAGTGTCCAGGCGCTCCGTGGCGTCGACCTGGAGGTTTACGGAGGCGAAGTCCTAGGGCTCGTGGGCGACAACGGCGCAGGGAAGTCCACTCTGGTCAACATCCTTTCGGGGGCGTTCCAGCCCAACTCCGGGTCCCTCTTCGTCGACGGCAAGCAGGTGACGTTCGGCTCTTCTCTCGAGGCCCGCCGCGCCGGGATCGAAACCGTCTACCAAGATCTCTCCCTCGCCCCGGACCTTTCGGTGTGGGCAAACATATTCCTCGGGCGCGAACAGACCGTCAAGGGCCCGTTGCGCCTGGTCGGCTGGCTCGACCGCAAGACGATGGCCCGTGAGGCCGAAGCCGACCTGGAGAGGACCCGCATCCGGATCGGCTCCGTGAAAGCACTCGCCGGCCGGTTGTCCGGTGGCCAGCGCCAGGCCATAGCGGTCGGACGTGCGGTGGCGTGGGGGTCCAAGGTGCTGCTCATGGACGAACCCACGGCGGCCCTGGGCGTCGAGCAGCAGGCCAAGGTCGGCGAGCTCGTGCGTTCGGTCAGCGACCAGGGTGTGCCGGTCCTGCTCATCAGCCACAACCTGCCGCAGATCCATGCGCTTTGCGACCGTGTGGTGGTGCTCTTCCAGGGCAGGGTCGTTGCTGACCTCCGCCCGGCTGAGGTCTCCGTGGAGGAGATCGTGAGCTGGATCACGGGAGCTTCTCTAGCTGCCACGACGGCCACGGTTGGTGCGCTTGTCAGGGGCGCCGGGCCACGACGGCGGTCCGGGCCACGACGGCGGTCCGGGCCACGACGGCGGCCCCGGTAACGATGCCGACTAAGCTCCCTGCCGCGCTTAGCCCTTCAGGGGCGGTGTCCCCGAACGCAGGGCCAGAGGGCGGGCCTCCGATCCCTCAACGCTCGGCCCTGCTCCGCGCGGTCGACCGTGTGGGTGACTTCTGGATTGTCGGGGTCCTGGTCGTGATGGTCCTGGCGTTCGGGCTCAAATCCCCGGACCACGACCTGTTCACCAGGGCCAGCTGGCTCAACACCTCCGACTATGCGGTGGAGTTCTTGATCCTGGCGGTCGGGGAAACCTTCGTTATCATCACCGGCGGCATCGACCTGTCCGTCGGGGCCACACTCGGCTTCACCGGGATGGTCGCAGCCGCGGTGATGCAGTCGATGCTCAATAGCCACGACAACAGCCTTCTCACGACGGTTGTCGGTTTCGCCGTCGCCCTCCTGCTCGGCGCCGCCGTTGGGTTCGTGAACGGGTACCTGATAACCCGCCTCAAGCTGCCTCCGTTCATCGTCACGCTGGGAAGCCTCACCGCCGTCGGCGCGGCTCCCGCCCTGATCAATGGAGGCAACGAGGTCGCCACCCTACCGAGCCAGCTCACCACGATCGGAAGTACCGAGATCGGGGGCTGGGTCTATGTCACCGTTGTGATCGCGGCAGCGGTTTGCATTGGCATGGGCTTCGTGCTGCACCGCACCCGTTTCGGCCTACGAACCTACGCAATAGGGAGCAACAACCTCGGGGCGCGCCGCGTGGGTATCAACGTCGACGCCCACCTGGTCCGTGTCTACACCATCTCCGGGGTGCTCGGTGGCCTAGCCGGGATGATGGTCACGGCCAATTTCTCCGTCGCTTCGCCCCTCGCCGGCACCAACGACGAACTGAACGCCATCGCCGCCGTGGTCATCGGAGGAGCCAGCCTGTTCGGCGGCCGGGGCCACATGCTGGGCACGGTCGTAGGCACCTTCATTATCGCTCTGCTCGTCACCGGCCTGGTGCTGGTGGGAGTCAGCGGCAGTTGGCAACAGGTGGCCACCGGCATAATTATCGTCGCCGCGGTGGCGGTGGACCAGGTGCGCTTGCGCCTGGCCGAGCGATGAAATCTCCTACTGCCGTCCCTGCTGGCGCTCAGCCAGCATGCGCCGGCCGTCAATCCCGGACCAGAGGCTCTGAAACTCGGGCTGGTGGTCTTGTAGCACCACTGGCTGGGGAACCAACCATCAGCCAGCACAACAAGAAAGGAAACAAAGAAATGCGCAAAGAGAACTCAGGCAAGGCCAGGGGGTGGCGTTTCCGGCTGGCGACGGCTGGAGCGGCCGCCGGGCTGGTGTCCGCCACGCTGATGGCCGGTGCTGCCGGGCCGGCAGCGACGGCGGCCAGCGCGTCGACCAAGTACACCTTCCTGCTCATCCCCGGGCTCACCGTGGACCCCTTCTACATCACGATGCACAACGGCGCCGCCGTTGAGGCAGCCAAGCTCGGCGTGACCCTGAAATGGGCGGGAGCGACAACTTTCTTGGACACCGTCCAGATCCCCGTGGTCAACTCCGAGTTGGCGAGCAAGCCCAACGCGCTGTTGATCGCCCCCACCGACTCCGTCGCCCTGTTCAAGCCGATCGATGGCTACGTCAAGGCCGGTATCCCGGTCATCGCCGTGGACACCACTCTCAAGGACACGTCGATCCTCACAGCGGCGATCAGCTCGGACAACTACCAGGGCGGCGAGGCGGCGGCCGACACCATCGCCAAGCTCCACAATGACAAGGGCGCGGTCGCCGTGATCAACGTGATCAAGGGTGTTTCCACCACGGACCTGCGCCAAGACGGCTTCCTGGCCGAGATGAAGAAGTACCCCAACATGCAGGTTGTCGCGACTGACTACGACCAGGACTCTCTTACCACTGCCGAGTCCGATGCCCGCAGCCTGATCCTCGCTCACCCGAACCTTGTGGGCATCTTCGGCACCAACCTTTACTCGGCGCAAGGCGCCGGCCAAGGCGTCATAGCCGCCGGCGACAAAGGCAAGATCTCCGTGTCCGGCTACGACGCTGAGCCCGCGGAGATCACCCTTCTCCGTAAAGGGGTCATCAACATCCTGGTCATCCAGAACCCGGCCGAGGAAGGCTCGCTAGCCGTCCAGTACGCCTACGACGCTGTGACTGGCAAAAAGTCAGCGATCGTCAAGTCGACGCTCCTGGCGAACGTGGTGGCCACCCAGGCAAACATGAACGACCCGAGCATCAGCAAGTACTTCTACGAGACCAAACTGAGCTAACCGGCTCCTAGCTCCGTCCTGCCCGCCCCGACAGTTGCTCGGGGCGGGCCTCGGGCGGCGACGACGACGACGACGACGCTTGTGAGCCGAGCCGACGTTGACATATATCATCGGCGTTGTGTTCGGCGTGGACCTAGAAAAAATGTTAAGTTCCTTCGGATCCGCCCGGGTGGCCGTGGTCGGAGATTTTTGCCTGGACGCGTACTGGGAAATCAGCGGCGCCGGCGCTGAGTTTTCTATCGAGACCGGCTTACCGGTCCAGCGTGTCACCAGCCAGCGCTATAGCCCCGGTGGCGCGGGCAACGTCGTCGCCAACCTCGTCTCCCTCGGGGTGGGACAGGTGCGGGCAATCGGTCTGTATGGTGGGGATCCTTTCGGCCAGGCCCTGGTGCAGCTGCTGGCCGAGCTCGGGGCCGACACTTCCGGCATGCTCGACCTGGGCGCCGATTGGCAGACGCTGGTTTACGCCAAGCCGTACGTCGGCGCTGAAGAGCAGAGCCGGCTCGATTTCGGCACGCGGTCTACACTCCCGCAAGGCGCCTTGGACGGTCTTGGGCACGTAATTGACGAGGCGGCTGGGTGGGCGGACGGGGTAGTCATAAACCAGCAGGTAGCGAGCTGTTTTGCGGCAGGGCCGATGGTGGCCCGCGTCAACCATGTGATCACCTCTCACCCCGGCACGGCGTTTGTCGTCGACACTCGGATCTCAACGACCGGCTATGCCGGCGCTGTGTTGAAAATGAACGTGGCGGAGGCGGTGAGCCGTTTCGACAGTGCTGCTCTGGGGCCGCGCCTGCGCCCGTACCGGAAGACCAGGTCATCGACCTGGCCGGCCGCATGGCGCGCCAAACTGGGAAAGCCGTCTTCATAACCAGGGGAGAACATGGCATTGTCGCCGCCGACGACCACGGGGTTAACGTCATCCGAGGGGTGGACGTCAGCGGCGAGGTTGACCCGGTCGGGGCGGGCGACACGGTGGTGGCGGCTATCGCGGCCGTGCTCGCCTGCGGGGGGGAAGCGTCCGTGGCCGCGTACGTGGCGAACATTGCCGCCTCGGTGACGGTCCGCAAGCTGCGGGCTACCGGCACGGCCACGCCGTCCGAGCTGGTGGCGGCCGCCGACAGCACCTATTACGTCTACAGCCCCGAACTGGCGGAGGACGGAGCCAAGGCGCGCTTGTGGCCCGGCTCCGAGATCGAGGTGATCGTCGACCCACCCCCCGGCCGAAGAACGCATTTTGTGTTCGACTTCGACGGGACCTTGTCGGTGCTCCGTGAGGGATGGGACGATGTTATGCAGACGACCATGTTCCAGGCGATCGTCGGGAATGCCTATGGGTCGATTGGTGCCGGGAAGCTCGCCGACATTCGATCGGCCGTCAGGGACCTGATCGACCGCACCACGGGCATCCCGACACTGCTCCAGATGCAAGGCCTGGTCGGCCTCGTGCGCCAGTTCGGGTACGTGGCGGAGGCCGATATCCGCGACGCGCCTGGTTACAAGGAGCTTTACAATACCAAGCTCATGCGTACCATCAGAACGCGATTGGATAAAATTGCCACCGGGCACCTGCAGCCCACCGACTTCCACATGAAAGGTGCCCTGCGCCTGCTGGACGAGCTGCGGTCGCGCGGGATGAAGCTTTATCTGGCGAGCGGGACGGACGTAGACGACGTGCGCGCCGAGGCGCAGGCCCTCGGTTTCGCCGATTATTTCGAAGGCCGCATCTACGGGTCGGTGCGCGATATGAACATCGACGCCAAGCGCATGGTCCTCGACCAGATCCTCTCCGAAGACGCGGTCGGACCGGAGGCTGTGGTCACGATCGGCGACGGTCCGGCCGAAATGCGCGAGACTCGCAAAAGGGGAGGGATAGCGGTAGGCCTCTGTAGCGACGAACGGCGACGGTTCGGGGCAAACCCGGCCAAACGCCGCCGGTTGATCCGAGCCGGGGCGACTCTTCTCCTACCGGATTACACCGACCTCGGGGCTCTCCTGGCGGTCCTAGGAATGTAGACAGTTAGGGAGGACAGGGTGCCGCTGACGGTTGGCCAGATGTTGACCGTAGATGAGATGACGCCGCGAGCGGGAGAGGTTGACGGAGGCAAGGCAGCGTCTCGTGTTCACCAACGGGTGCTTCGACATCCTCCACACCGGTCATGTCACCTACCTGGAGTTTGCCCGTTCCCAGGGCGACGCGCTGGCGGTAGGGCTAAATAGCGACGCGTCCGTGCGCCGGAACAAAGGCCCGAAACGACCGATCAATTCCCAAGAGGACCGGGCGCGTGTACTACTGAGCCTGCGCGCCGTGGATTACGTGGTGGTTTTCGACGATGACGAGCCACGTCCGATCATCGCCGCGATCCTGCCCGACGTTCTTGTCAAAGGGAGCGATTGGGCGCACTATGTCAGCGGTCGCGACGTGGTCGAAGCCCACGGGGGCAAGGTCGTCCTGGCCGACATTGTCGAGGGACAGTCGACGACAGGCACGATCGAGCGCATCGTTGCTGCCTACGGCCCACCGCCCGGTGCGAGTGAGCAATGACATCGATCTTGATCGTTACGGGCGGCGCCGGTTTTATCGGGCGCAACGTGGTCGCGGAGGTTAACCGGCGGGGTTCGTCGGACATAGTCCTCGTGGACAGCTTGGGTACTGACGAAAAATGGAGGAACCTGGTCGGGTTGCGCTTCGAGGACATGGTAGCGCCCGAGAACCTCTGGGACTGGCTGCGCGGTCGTGGACCAGGTTCCGTCAGCGGGATCATCCACCTTGGTGCATGCAGCTCGACGACGGAAGCCGATGCCGAGTACCTCATGCGGAACAACTACCGCTATACCCGCCGGCTGTGCGAGTGGGCCTTGGATAATTCCACCCGGTTCATATACGCCTCGAGCGCAGCGACATACGGTGATGGATCTTCCGGCTTCAGCGACCAGGACGCGGTCACCGAGCGCCTCGCACCACTCAACATGTACGGCTACTCCAAACACGTCTTTGACCTCTGGGCGTTGCGCAACGGGCTGTTCGACCAGATCGTGGGGCTGAAGTACTTCAATGTTTTCGGGCCTTATGAGGACCATAAAAACGACATGCGTTCCGTTGTGGCAAAGGCGTACGACGAGATCCGCCGGACGGGGAGGTTATCGCTGTTCAAGTCGTACCGGGAAAATATTCGGGACGGCGAGCAACGGCGCGATTTCATTTTCGTCGATGATGCCGTTGACGTCACGCTGCATTTCCTGGCCGACGGGACGGCCTCTGGGCTCTTCAACTGCGGTACGGGGACGGCGAGGACTTGGCTCGACCTCGGCACGGCGGTGTTCTCGAGCCTGGGCCTCGCGCCCGCGATCGAGTTTGTGGACATGCCGGTGCCCCTGAGGGACAAATACCAGTACTTCACCCAGGCTGATACCGGCAAGCTCCGAGCCGCGGGCTATGCCAGGCAGTTCGCCACCCTGGAGGACGGGGTCGACAAGTACGTCCGCGGTTACCTGGCAACGCGACGTCCATAGAGCAGTAGTTGGCCTGCAAGGGCCGCTTTGCGCTACGGATCCCCGAGATGGGTAGTCTGTTGTTGGGACGCCACCACAGCGCCGCAAGCCCCCGCCGTCATGGCCGCGGCCGGTTGACCACCCACAGTCATCAACCCACCGAGGAAGGAGAGCGGGCAAGAAGCAGGGACTCTGCGTGTCGTCCCCTGGCGGCGGCAAGCAGCCCCGTGCCCGCGACGACGAACCATCACTACGTCGTCACAGGGGCAGAGGACCAAGAGCAGTTTCTCGACGCGTCATTTCGACTATAGTCGACCTAGTCCGATAATCATCGATGTAGTTCGACTAAAGTAGACGACTCAGAGCACACTTGAGGTCCTGATCATGGATGCAAGACGGCCCTTGGCAGTTGTGACGCCGACGCTTGACGGCGACGTCCTCGCGGTGCTTGCCTTGGTAGAGGACACAATGACGACCGGGCAGCTGCACAGGATGTTGCCCAAGTTCTCCGAGGACGGGATCCGCAAGGTTCTCATGCGGCTTCGGGAGCAGGGGATTGTCTTGTCCGAACGAGGTGGGAATGCCTATCTGTACAAGTTCAACCGCGATCATGTGGCCGCGGATCCCATAACACAACTTGCAAATGCTCGAGTGATCCTGCTTCAGCGGATCGAGATGCTGCTCGGATCATGGCTTTCTCCCCCGGTCTACGCAGCGGTTTTCGGCTCCATGGCGCGCGGCACAGGCAGTGTGCACAGCGATGTCGATCTCTTCCTAGTGCGATCAGATGAGGCTTCTGACGATTTGTGGGCTAGCCAGGTAGAGGACTTGCGGCGGAAGGTGACGAAGTGGTCGGGTAATGATGCACGGCCGCTTGAGTTCTCAGTTGCAGAACTTTTGGAAAGGGCTACGGAGCGAGTTGTGAAGGACGTAGCAGAACAAGGCCTGACAGTGTTCGGCCAGAGATCCTGGTTCCAGCACCAAGTGCGGGTGCGGCAATGACGGAGCGCGAGTGCGACGACGGCAAGCGTCTGGGACGCCTCGAGAAGGCGAGGCAGTTTCTCCGAGCAACCGATCTGGTCGAGGTATTCCTGGAGGACGTGGATGTCGGCGACGCCTATGTGACACTTTGCGTGCACAGCGGCATCGCGGCCGCTGACGTTATCTGCTGTTCTCGTCTTGGCAAGCACGCTCGGGGAGACAATCACGACGAGGCCATCGCCCTGTTGGACAGGGCAGGTTCGAAAGAGGGAGCGAAGCATCTGGCTGTGCTGCTCGGCCTCAAATCGAAAGCCGGGTACACCGCTACCCCTTCTTCCAAGACAGATGTCAAGAGAGCACGTCGGGCGGCCCAGGCGCTCGTGGAGCTAGCTGAGAGGATTCTGATTGGCGCGACCAGGGCGCGATGGGGAAAGGTACCCTTACGGTCGCCGGATGAAGCCCCGTTACGGCAACCTGAACCGTGTCCTCAACGCTCCAATCGAGCTGGCTGGCATGGTGGACGCAGGCGTCCACGACGAACCAACGTCGGGGCTAGTCCCGGGCCGACCAGAGGTCAGCGGCAGGCCCGGGCTAACAGTACCCCCGAGATATGGCACGTTGTGGCACGAGCCATTTTGAGAAACTTACTCGCCCGCCGATCCAGGTCTTCTACCTGGACTTTTAGCAGCACCCCCAACGGGATTCGAACCCGTGCCGCCGCCTTGAAAGGGCGGTGTCCTAGGCCGCTAGACGATGGGGGCGGGCCCTTTGGAGTTTAGGCGCCGGCTCTAGCCCTAAGGCCCCAGTCGGTGCCGGCGGGGGTGTCCCGTACCTCGACGCCAAAATCCTCGAGGCGCTGGCGGATGCGGTCCCCATCGGCGAAACGGCCGCCCTGGCGGGCCTCGGTCCGTTCGACCAGGAGGGCGTCCACCCAAGGAGCCAGCACATCACGGGGGTCGCGGAGCCCGGGAGCGGCCAGCTCGCCGAGCCGGACGACCATGCGCCGGAGAGCTGCCCGGGCCCGGTCGAGCTCGTCCGACTGGAACGTGTCGGCCGACCAGGCGTGCAGGGTGGCCTCCATTTCGAGCACGGCCTCGGTCGCCACCTCGGCATCGCGCCCGGCGACTGCGGCATCAAAGGCAGCAGTTAGCCGGCGGGTTTCGGCGAGGAGGGGGCTTCGGGCCAGCTCGGGGGCGGCGGGAGCGCTGCCGTTCGCGGCCGGGTCATCACCGAGGACGCCGGTGCCGGTACCGGTGTCAGCCGATCCGGGGTCGCCGGTGCCGGGGTCGACCGTGCCCGGGAAGCCACCGCCACGGATCCTCATGCGCGGGACAACTCGGTTGCCTCCCGAAGCAGCCGCGAGAGAGCCGGCGAGCTCGACGAGCTCCTCGATCGACAGCGTCCGGCCAGAGGCGACGATGGCCGAAGTGCCGTGGCGCCGGACCGTGACAGCGCCCAGGCCGGAGACGCTTACGGTCCCCGCGTCGAAATCGAATATGCAAACCGTGTGCTCGTCGACCCCGAGGACCCAACCTTCCGGTGGCAGCTGGGCTTCCATTACCCGGAGCCGCTCCTCGCCGAGGTAGCAGTACCTGGTGTCGTGAGTACCCCCTTCTGCATTGTCGAAGTGAGGCACCACCGCGACTGCCGAGCCGAGGGGCCCGAGCAGGTCTAGTCCGTCGGCCCACACCGGGTCCTCGCCCGCCTTATAAATCTCGTACACGGGAACAGTCCAGCGGCCCAGAGTGAGGGCTGCAGCAGAAGAAAAAACGATGCAGCCGCCATCAGAGATTTTCTCAGCCAGCAAACTGGGGACGATAGTCGGGCGCCACTGCGCGAGGGCATAGGTCGGGCTCCCCGGCCCGGAAAATACCCACAGAGCCTCGGCAACACGCGCCAGCGCAGCCTCGAGGGCCACCCGGGGGACACCTCTGGTGCGTGCCATGGACGCGACTTCTACTGGCATGCTGGCACTTTCTCGGAAATAGGCGACCGCACGGGCCGAAATGTCGTGCGCGTTCGACTGAAAGCCGTACGGCGTGTCGAGCAGCACAGCGGGCACAGGTGACCCCGCGAGCCGTTCGAACAGCTGACGGTGGACCTTGGCCATGGTCGGGGTGGTCTCACCCGAGCCCATGATCGCAAGCAGACGTGCAGGCACTTAACCGCCGATGTCGGGCCCGGCGCTCTGCGGTTGTATGGCAATCGCCACACGGTGCTGCGCGAGCATGTCCCGCTCGAATTCGTCCCAGTCCGGGTGCTGGCCCGAAATCTGGATATACGTGAGGCGCAATAAAGCCATCGCATCAGGCATCTCGACGATCGTGGCAATACCGTCGACCTGTACCCACTGACCAAAGAAACCGTCTTGGATGGCAAGGACAGAAACATATGGATCCAGTTTGATGTTATGGACCTTGACCGCTGGCGATCGGGTGGATACAAGGATGCGGCCGTCATTGCCCACCGCCTGGACGACAGGCGACATTTGCGGGCGGCCATCGCGACGCCGGGTAGCAAGGACTGCCCGGTGGTTGTGGCGGAAGTGTTCGAGCGCGTCGTCCAAGTCCATCATTCATCTCCTAGCAGAGCCTCGACCGCGAGGCCTTGTATCTCGGTTAGTAGGTGGTAGAGCAAATGCGGCGGGTCGTCTGGGTCGTCGTCGGTTTGGTCCTCGCTGACGTCGAGCAATGTGCCCAACCACAGGCGGATGTCGTTGAGGGCTCGCACCCAGGCGTCGAGCTGCTCTTCCGAAAGCTCCGTCGCGTCAGCGGTCTTGGAAAGGGTGTCCGAAGCGAGAGCCCGGCTTTGGTCGAGCTCCGGCCCAACGAGGCGGCGGTACTCCTGCTCCGCCACTTCGTCGTTTGCGTAAGCAGGTGGGAAAAGGCGCCTGAAGACGGCATCTTTCGGGTTCGCGGCTACCGCAGCGCGCAGCTGTGCAGGCAACGTCCGGAGCAGTTCGCGGTTCTCGACGCTGAGAGCTACTTCGTAGCACCCTGGGCCAGAGCGCCGTAGCGGCAGCTGCCATTCCGGGGTGTTCAGCTGTCCTGCTCCATCGTCGCCCAAAGCCCGTGCTCGTGCAGCCTGAAGACATCGAGCTCCGACCGCTCCCGCGAGCCGCCCGACACTACGGCTTTTCCCTTGGTATGCACGTCCATCATGAGCTTGTGAGCCTTCTCCTTGCTGAAACCGAACAACTTCTGGAGAACGAAGGTCACGTAGCTCATGAGGTTGACCGGGTCGTTCCAAACGATGACTTTCCAGGGCCTCCCCAGGTCGGTCTTCTCGGAGCGCTCCGGCTCCTTCACCTCAACCGGCGCAGCAGAAGCCATGTCCACCTCTTTTAGATCCTGGCCAGCAGAGGGGCGCTCTCCAGCTCCCCTTTTACAGTTTGCACGTTGCGCACAGGCTCGCGCGTATAAAGCCCGAGGTTGAAAGCCACCATGGCGATCACGACGGTAGTAGCCCCGGCAATGTGCACCCCGACGAGCAGCACCGGGTCCCCGGTCAGGTACTGGGTGTAACCGACGGCCGCCTGGGAAACGAGCACCACGAGCAGCACTTCGCCCCTGCGCAAGACGGCCGGCGCAACCCGCGAGCGGTGCATCGACCAAAGGGTCGCGACCGTGACGGCAAGCAGGACCTCCACCGAGGTCCCGTGGAGCTGCGCCACCGTGTGGAGTGAGAAACCGAAGCGGCGGACCCCCGGAGCACCTGCGTGAGGGCCGGTCGAGGTGACCACGGTCCCCAGTACGACGACTACGACCGTGAGAACGAGCATGCACCGGCTCGCCACCACGTGGCCACGTCTTACGAGCCGTCGGACCGGCAGCAACGTGGCGCTGCCCGTTGGCGGGCCGAGGACGTCTTCTGCCTGGCGCGCCCTGTGGTAGAGCACGACCGCGTTGACAAGGAGCACCATGGCGAGCAGGAAGTGAGCCATCACGAACGCGGGCGCCAACTTGTGGAGCACGGTCTCCCCCCCGAGGACCACCTCGGCGAAGATACCGGCGACAAGGCCACCGGAGAGGGCGAGGAGGTCGCGTCGCCGTGGCCGGCGCCGGAAGGCGGCAATGGCCACCAGCACCACACCGATGGTGATCAAGACGTTGACAAGGCGGTTCCCGAACTCGATCCAGGCGTGGTACTGCAGCGGGGCCACGATGCTCGTCGCAGTGCAGGTGGGCCAGTCACTGCAGCCGAGGCCCGAGCCCGTCAGGCGGACGGCCCCGCCACTGACGATGCCCACGGCCAGGGCGGCGACCGTCAGGGCGGCGCTGCGGCGGTAGAACACGGGGGTCGCCGACAGCGCCCAGGCACGTCGACCCGTACTTCTCAGCGAAGCGAACGGGCTGTTCAGCGAAGACGCGAGACCTCTCAGCAAGGACATCTCAGCCCGATGCTAATGCTGCGTCCAGGAAGGGCGTCTACCAGCCTGCTTGTCCGCCGGGCCGGCACCCCCTATCGTTGACCAGGTGGTCAGCAATGCGAGCACTATTTCGGCTCGCTCTAGTTCTGTTCGCTCCGCACCCAGCACGCTTGCCCGTGCCGGGGCGTTCGTTGCCCTCACCAAACCCCGCATAATCGAGCTGCTCCTCGTGACGACGGTGCCGACCATGGTCCTCGCGGCGCGTGGCTGGCCGTCGGCGGGCCTCGTGGCGGCGACTCTCATCGGTGGCACCCTGTCGGCCGGCGGCGCCAACGCGGCAAACATGTACCTCGACCGCGACATCGACGCTCTGATGCACCGGACCTCCCGGCGTCCCCTGGTCACGGGCGCTGTGAGCGCGCCCGCTGCAGTCGTGTTCGCAGCGAGTTTGGAGGCCGCCGCCTTTTTGACGCTATGGCTCGCCGTGAACATGCTTGCTGCAGTGCTGGCACTGTCGGCCGCACTGTTCTACGTGTTCGTTTACACCGCGTTCCTGAAGCGCACGTCCCCGCAGAACATCGTCATTGGTGGTGCGGCCGGGGCGGTCCCGGTCTTGGTTGGCTGGGCCGCAGTCAGGGGTTCGCTCGGTTTGACGCCGCTGGTCCTGTTCGCTCTGGTGTTCTTGTGGACGCCGCCGCACTTTTGGGCTCTCGCCATCCGCTACCGGGACGATTACGCCAACGCAAGCGTGCCGATGATGCCGGTCGTGATGAGCCTGGAGCGCACCGTGGCTCAGATCTTCGTGTACTCGCTTGCAACCGTTGCTGCCTCGGCTGTCTTCGGCCTGGTCGCCAATATGCACTGGCTCTACTGGGGAGTGGCAACGGTTGCCGGCGGCGCGTTGATCGGGCTTTGTGCCCGGTTGCTGGTCACGCGGACCGCGGCGGTCGCCATGAAGGTATTCCACTGGTCGATCACCTACCTGAGCCTTCTTTTCGTGGCGATGGCACTGGACGTGCTGGTCCACTAGAGCTGGGCTAGCGAACCAGGCCGGAGCTATTCCCAGCGGAAGCTGAACGCCGCCGCGACCGGCGACGCAGCCGCCCAAATGACCAGGACCACCCAAGCGTGGGCGGGCACACGCGAACCGGCGCCGATGGAGGCTCGAAGGGCCTCGGCAAGGGCAGATGCCGGCAAGGCGTCAGCGAACGCCCGCAGGCCCGATGGCAGCTTGGACAGGGGGAAGACCATCCCACCGAGCAGGAACAGGCCGACCCACAGCCCATTGGCCACAGCCAGGACGGCGTCGGCGCGTAGCCTCCCGGCCAGGAGCAGCCCTAGGCCCGAGAAACCTGCCGTGCCGGCCACCGAGGCCCCGAACGCGGCGAGGCAGCAGGATAGCTCCACCGTCGGCCCAGGCCGCCACCCGAGCAGCAGGCCTGCGCCGAGGACCGCCGCCGCCTGGAGCAACTCGACCAGGATTACCGAGAGGATCTTGGCCACGACCAAGCGGGGCCTCCCGAGCGGCGTGGCACCCAGCCGTTTGAGCACCTTGTACTCGCGCTGGAACGCGGTAGCTATCCCTAGGCTCACCAGGCTGGTCGACATGATCGCGAGGGCGAGGATCCCAGGGACCAGGAAGCTGTCCTCGTCGCCGGGGGCGGGCAGGACCTTGGTTACAGACAGGAAAACCAGCAAGCCGACCGGAATGCCGAGCGTGAGCAGAAGGGTCTCGCCTCTGCGCAGGGTCATGCGCGTCTCGGCGGCGGCCTGTGCCAGCAATGCCTTCATTTCTGCGCTCCTGCGTCATGCTGAGCGCCGGCCTCTTTCGTAAGGCGCAGGTACACGTCCTCGAGCGCCGGCCGTCCGGCTCGCATGGCAGCGAGCGGGAGGCGGTTGTCCGCGAGCCAGTTGGCAATGGCAGCGACGACGGTTGGCGTGCCTGTCACAGCAGCTACGTACTCACCGGGCCGCTCCTCCCAGACCCGGGCGCCGAGCTCGGCCTGTAGTCCAGCGATTTCGAGAGCGGGGGTCGTGGACCAGCGCACCTCGGAGTGCCCAGCGAGCGCGGCCAGCTCGTCCTGTGTCCCGGCAGCCACGAGACGGCCATGGTCGATGACGATCAGCCGGTCCGCCAACCGCCCTGCCTCCTCCAGCTCATGGGTCGTGAGCAGGACGCAAGCACCGTTGTCACGCAGGTCGCTTATCACCTGGCGCATCACCTGGCGGCCCTCGGGGTCGACACCTGATGTGGGCTCGTCGAGGAACAGGGCCCGGGGGCGGCCGACCAGGGCCAGCGCCAGAGACAGGCGCTGCTGCTCGCCACCTGAGAGCCGCCGCCATGGTGTGCGGGCAACCCTCGCCAGCCCGAGGAGGTCGATCAGCCGCTCAGGCTCGTCGGGGGACCGGTAGTAACTAGCGAACAGCTGCAACGCCTCCCGCGCGCCCATACCCGGGTAAACCCCGCCCCGCTGGAGCATCACCCCTACGCGCGGGGAAAGGTGGCGCCGGTCGGCGACCGGGTCGAGGCCGAACACCCGGACCTCTCCGCCGGCAGGGCGGCGGTACCCTTCGGCCACTTCCAGGGTGCTCGTCTTGCCGGCTCCGTTCGGGCCGAGGAGCGCGATTATCTGCCCTCTGTCCGCGACGAGGTCGAAGTCGTCCACGGCCAGCACCTCCCCGTAGCGCACCCGGAGCGAACGGATCTCGACCGCAGGGGCGAGACCTGACGTCACACGACCTGAAGTCACACGCTGACCGTAGCTTTCCGGCGGCAATAAATGGTTCTAAAGGGGGCCATCTCCACCTGTTAGCTTCGAGCAGGTGATCGACCTGCGCCGGCTTCGGGTTGAGCTCGAAGCTACGAAGGCTGCCCTGGCTCGCAAGGGCGTCCCGGCCGAAGAGGTAGAGCGCGCTGCGGCTCTCGACGCCCAGCACCGCCAGCTCGCCAGCAAAGCCGAGGAGCTCCGTGCCCGCATCAAGGTGCTCTCGAAGCAAGTCGGCGATGCGATGCGCTCGGAGGACGCCGGCAAGGGCGAGGCACTCCGCGAAGAAAGCAAGCGCCTCGGCGAAGAACTGGCCGCCGCGGAACAGGAAAGTTCATTGCTCGAATCGATCCTCCGCGACGCAATGTTGCGCCTGCCCAACCTCCCATCGGAGGACGCCCCGAACGGCACGTCGGAGGCGGACAACGTGATCGTGCGAACCGTCGGCTACGACCCCTCGCGCTATGGCCCGCACCAGAGGGTGCCCCACTGGGACATAGGCACCGAGCTGCAGATCCTCGACCTCGAACGGGGTGCCAAGATCGCTGGTTCGATGTTCCCCCTGTTCAAGGGCCTGGGTGCGACCCTGGTCAGGGCTCTCTGCCAGCTGGCACTCGACCGCAACGCGGACGCCTACACCGAAATAAGGCCGCCGACCCTGGTACGCACCCCTGTGCTGGAGGCGGTCGGTCAGCTCCCCAAGTTCGCCGACGACGCTTACCACCTCGAGCGCGACGACCTCTGGGCGGTGCCGACAGCGGAGGTACCGCTCACCTCGATGCGGGCGAACGAGATCATCCCCGAAGAAGAGCTCCCTCTGCGGCTGATGGCCTATACGCCCTGTTACCGCCGAGAAGCCGGCGCAGCCGGGCGGGACACGCGAGGTTTATTGCGTGTCCATGAGTTCGACAAGGTCGAAATACTCGCTGTTTGCACGCGCGAGCAATCGGCCGCGCTGCACATGGAGATCCTGGAGCGAGCGACCGGTTCGGTCGAGGCGCTCGGCCTCCCTTACCGGATAATCTCGATCTGCACAGGAGATCTTGGCCAGTCGCAAGCGCGCCAGTTCGACGTGGAGGTTTACGCCCCCGGATGTGACATGTGGCTCGAGGTTTCGTCCGTGTCGTGGTTCAGCGATTACCAAGCACGGCGGGCGTCGATCCGCTACAGGCCGAAAGCGGGCGGCCCCACACAGATTTGCGACACATTGAACGGTTCGGCTCTCGCGGTCCCGAGGATTTGGGCGGCGCTCGTCGAGACCTACCGCCAGGCCGACGGCTCTGTCGATATCCCACCCAGCCTGGGCCCGTACTTTCGAGGAAGCACCTCGATCGCTGGTAGCGTAACCCGCTAGGTAGTCGAAAGGGCGATGTCGTGATCCAGGTACGTAACCTCACGAAGCACTTCGGGCCGAACATCGCCGTCGACAACCTGAGCTTCGAGGTAGAGCCGGGGAGGGTGACGGGCTTTCTGGGCCCGAACGGGGCCGGGAAGACCACCACCCTGCGCATGATCCTTGGCCTCGTCGGGCCGGAGAAAGGCACCGCCACTATCGACGGCGTCTCCTACCAACGCCTGCATGCCCCGATGCGTGAAGTGGGCGCCGTCCTCGACGCGAAGGCGTACCAGCCCGGGCGCAAGGCACGGGACCACCTGCTGGCGCTTGCCCAAGCGAGCCGCATCCCGCTCAAGCGTGTGGACGAAGTGCTCGGTTTCGTCGGCCTGAGCGACGTCGCCGACAGAAGGGCGGGCGCTTTCTCGCTTGGCATGGCCCAGCGCCTAGGGATTGCGGGAGCGCTCCTCGGGGATCCTCCCGTCCTTATCTTCGACGAACCGGTCAACGGCCTCGACCCCGAAGGCATCGTCTGGATCCGCACCCTCATGCACGGCCTAGCGGCCCAGGGCCGGACCGTTTTCGTCTCGAGCCACCTGATGAGCGAGATGGCGCTCACTGCGTCCCACGTGATCGTCATCGGCAGGGGCCACTTGATCGCCGACTCCGAAGTCGAGGACCTGATCAAAGGGAACTCAGGCGCCGTGGTCCGCCTACGCACCCCCAAGACCGAGGTCGTCGTCCCCCGTCTCGAAGCTGCCGGCGGGAAGGTGGAGACGGACGGCGACGGCGCCATTGTCGTCACTGGCTTGGAAGCGGCTGCCATAGGCGACATCGCATTCCAGGCGGGGGCGCCCGTGCACGAGCTGTCCCCCGTCGAAGCATCGCTGGAAGAGGTCTTCATGGAGCTGACGCGAGACGACGTCGAGTTCCATGGCGGCGGAGCAGGAGCTGTCCCATGACCCAAGTCCCCACCCAAACAATTGCAAAGTCGGGGTTTCCCGAGGTAGGCCCGCCGAGCCTGGTCGACACCATGCGATCGGAGTGGACAAAGCTCAAGACGCTGCGCTCGACGCCAGTGACTCTCGCCATCGCGGCTGTACTCGTGATCGGGCTGTCGGCGCTGGCCTCGTTCCTGATCGCGGCCAACGAATCGAGCGAGCTCCAACACCACGGCTCGCTCCCGACTCCCCTTCAGACCATCCAGGGTGGTTGGAGCGTTGGCCTGCTTGCGTTCATGGTCCTCGGTGTGCTCGCAGTAAGCAACGAGTACTCGAGCAGCCTTATAGGGGTGAGCTTGCTGGCCACTCCCAAACGGTCCCGGCTGCTCCTCGCCAAGGTCATCGTTTTCTCCGTAAGCATGTTCGTGATAGCTGAGGTCATGAGTTTCATCAACTTCTTCGTCGGCCACGCCATAATCTCGGCCTACCCGGCCTACCCGAACGTCTCGCTAAGCAGCCACCTGGTGCTCCGGGTCGTGATCGGGATGGGTATTTACGTGACCTTGGTCGGCCTGTTCGGACTGGGCACCGCGGCCTTATTGCGCAATACTGCCGGGTCGATAGTGGCCTGCGTCGCTTTCCTCTTCATACTGCCGGGCATCCTGTCGGCGCTGCCTAATTCCTGGAGCAACCCGATCGGTGAGTACTGGCCCACCGAAGCGGGCCGCCGCCTCATCACGCTAGATCACGGCCCTAACACGCTCTCCGCCTGGTGGGGCACGGCTGACCTGGCCCTGTTCATCGTCGTCTTATTGCTGATCGCAGATTACGCACTCGCCAAGCGGGATGCCTGAGCACAAGCGCCCCCGAGACCAGCCCGCGCCCCGAGACCAGTACTGGCTCTATGACTGCTCTATGACCGGCCCCGTGGTGTGGGTCGCGCGGCACGGCCAGACCGAGTGGAGCGCCGCCAGCCGGCACACGAGCCGCACCGATGTACCGCTGACCGCCGTAGGAGAACAAGAAGCGATAGCGCTCGGCACCATGTTGCGACCAGAGCAGTTCGACCTGGTCGAGTCGAGCCCGCGCCAGCGCGCCGTTAGGACCGCCGAGCTGGCAGGGTTCAAGCCCACGCTCGACAGCGACCTCGTGGAGTGGGACTACGGCGAGCTGGAAGGGTTGACCACAGACCAGATCAAGGCGAAATACCCCGGATGGTCCATCTGGAACGGCCCTTGGCCGGGAGGCGAAACCGACGAGCAGGTGGCCGCCCGAGCGGACAGGGTGGTCGAGCGCGCCCGCGCCCTGCCGTCGGGAGCCAAGGCGCTCTTTTTCGCACACGGGCACCTGCTGCGCGTGCTCGCTGCACGGTGGCTTGGCCAACCCCCGACGAGCGGCAGGTTTTTCATGCTCGGCACCGCCACGCTCAGCGTGCTCGGCTGGGAACGCGGCGGGGCGGCAGTTGAGCACTGGAACGTCCCGCCCGGTCCCGCTCCCGGCTCCGGTCCCGCTCTAGGCCCGGGCCCCGCTCCCGGCCCTGAGTAGTGGCGAGCACAGAAGGCCCGGGGCCCGGCCCCGGCCAACCCGAGTGGCCGAGGCCTGCCTGGCCCAACCCCGAGTGGCCGGGTGCGCCTGACACCAGCCCGGGATGGGGCAGCCGGCCACCTCCGGTCCCGTCAGCTCCGGTCCCGCCACCAGGCCCGTCACCCGGCCCACCACCGGCGGCCCCGCCGGGCAACGAGGAGATAGGCATCGGGCCGAACACCCGCTGCTACGAGCACCCTGACAGGTTGGCGGGGTCAATATGCAGGTCCTGCAATAAGCCGATCTGCGCCGACTGCATGGTCCAGGCGCCGGTGGGCTGGCACTGCCGCCAGTGTGTCCGGAAAAATGCCAAGAAATCGCCCGTAATCCGGTACCGACCTAGCACGGGCACCCTGCCTACGCTCAGTCAGGTCCCGATGACAATGGGGCTCATCGCGATATGCGTTGCACTTTATGTAGCCAGCAGCGCTGACCCCAACCTGCTCAACGACACGGCAATGCAAGGCCTGGCAGTGCAAACCGGCCAGTGGTACCGCGTGTTCACGTCTATCTTTTTCCACCTCAATATCCTGCACATCGGCCTGAACATGGTCTCCCTGCTGATCATCGGCCGGTTGGTAGAACCGATCCTCGGCAGATGGCGTTACTTAGCTCTTTTCTTAGTATCGGGCCTGGGCGGTTCTCTGGCCGTCTTCCTGTTGAGCAACCCGCTACAGCCTGCCGTTGGGGCTTCGGGTGCGATCTTCGGCTTATTTGGCGCATATTTTGTCCTTGCGCGCCGCGCTCGCGCCGACACCTCCGGGATCGGTGTCCTGATCGCGATCAACCTGTTCTACAGCTTCGTGATCCCTGACATTTCCTGGCAGGACCACATAGGCGGCTTGGTGACCGGGGTTGTGCTTGCGGCGGCCTTCGGCCTGGGCCGGCGGGGCCGGGGCCGGGGCGAGCTCGTGTCCGACGTCCTGGCAGTGGCGGGGGCGTGCGTCGTCCTCGGCCTGCTGTTTCTCCTGCCGCCCGGGGCCGTCAACCTAGGATGACCCGGTAACAAACGCGGAGACGCGCCAGCGTGCCGGGGGCGTAGGTCAGTGGAAGACCGGCAGACTTTTAATCTGCGCGCCGGGAGTTCGATCCTCCCCGCCCCCACACAGCTGCCAGCCAGGCACAAAGTGCCTATAGGGTCTTCCGGTAATGGACGGCCACCTGGTCACGCTGGACGGCAAGCAGCTGGAGCTGACCACCGCTGAGATCGAGCGCCTGCTCGCCTCCTCCACCCCGTTCTGGCTGGATCTGCTGAGCACACCACCGGGTAGCCCGGAGCAGCAGGTGCTGAGGGACACCTTCCATTTCCACCCGCTGGCGCTCGAAGACGCCGAGCATTTCGGTCAGCGCCCCAAGTTCGACACGTACGACGACTTTGGCCTGCTGGTCTTCTACGGCCCGGGGACTACAGACCACCTGGTGGAAGTGCACTGCTTTTGCAGCGAGAACTTCCTCGTGACCGTGCACCAGCACCCCTGCCCTCCGTTTGCCGACGTCCTGCACCGGATGAAGGCAGACGGAGGACCGCCTATGAGCCAGTTGATGGTCCTCTACCGGGTCCTGGACATGCTGATAGACGGTTATTTCCCGGTCCTCGCGGTCTTGGACGACCAGATCGACGACCTGGAGGACGAGATACTCCGGGCACCCACGGACGAGCAGCTCGGGCGGCTGTTCGACATGAAGCGGTCGCTGATCGCCCTGCGCAAGATCGTGACTCCCGAGCGGGACATGTTCGCAACCCTGGTGAGCGGCAGTTCGGCCCTCCCGGGCATGACGCCGGAGTACGAGAGGTACTTCCGCGACCTCTACGACCATCTGATCAGAGTCAGCGACCTGGTGGACAGCTACCGGGACCTGCTGAGTGGGGCGATGGACACGCACCTGTCAACGGTGTCGAACCGGCTCAACGTGGTCATGAAGCAGCTCACGATCATCGCCACCATCTTCTTGCCCTTGGGCTTCTTGACCGGCTTCTTCGGCCAGAACTTCGCGTGGATGGTCAATCGGATCGGCAGCCTTGCCGTTTTCGTCGGCGTTGGCATCGGCGCGCAGGTCCTCACGGTCACCGGGCTAGTGGTCATGTTCCGCAGACGCGGCTGGCTGACAGCGGACGGCACGGTACCTGCCGCCACGCCCGCTGCCCGCCATCGGCCTGGGCCGCACATGCGCTGGCTCTACCTCCACCCCATGAGAGGGCATGGGGGACCGCCACAGACCGTTGCGGCAGCGACCGGCCTGGCCAGCAACGTCTCAGGTACCAGCACTGTCCCAGGTAGCCCTGGACAGCCCAGCACGGGCCCCAGGTAGCCCCCAATAGGAGCTTAAAGCGGGCTGTTGGCGTGCTTGCGGGTAACAAGACGCTCCCGCTTGGACCCCAGCACCGAGAAGCAACGTGCGACCGTTTGGCGGGTCTCGGCCGGGTCGATCACAAGGTCGACGTACCCGCGCTCGGCCGCGGTGTAGGGATTGAGCCACTTCTCCCTGTACTCCTCCGCCAGCTCCGCCCGCTTTGCGTCATCGACCGCGCGGTGCACGATGCGCACGGCTCCCTCGGCGCCCATGACGGCGACCTCTGCGCTTGGCCAGGCGATACACAGGTCGTTGCCCATCGCCTTGGAGTCCATGACGATGTAGGCGCCCCCGTAAGCCTTGCGCAGCACCAGGCACACCCTCGGGACCGTCGCCTCCGCGTAAGCAAAGACCAGCTCCGCGCCGTGGCGGATCATGCCCCGCCATTCGAGGTCCCGCCCGGGCATGAACCCGGGAGTGTCAACGACGGTCAGCAGCGGCAGGTTGAACGAGTCACAGAAAGCGACAAAACGGGCTCCCTTTTGGGATGCGGCGATGTCCAGGGTGCCCGCCATGGCCTGAGGCTGATTGGCCAGTACGCCGACCGGGTGGCCGGCCACGCGCACCAATGCTGTCACCAGCTGGGCCGCCCACCCAGCCCTCAGCTCGACAAGCTCGCCGTCGTCGGCGATCGCAGCGATGACCCGGCGGACGTCGTAGCTGCCCGCCGCCATGGCAGGGACAACGTCGGCGAGCTCCGGGGTGGCGCGCGAAGCCGGGTCGTCCGACACGGCTACAGGAGGCAGCTCGTCGCAGTGCGCAGGAAGAAAACCGAGCAATTGGTCGACCGCCTCGAAAGCTCCCGCCTCGTCGCGCACCACCATCGTGGCAAGGCCGGAGCGGGTGGAGTGGACTGATGCGCCCCCTAGCTCGGAAGGACGCACCGGCACGCCCGTGACCTCGGCTACCGCGGCTGGTCCCGAGATGTACGCAAGCGCCCTCGGCGTCATGACGACCGCATCAGCCAGGCCGAGTAGGAGCGCGGGGCCAGACAGCAGCGGGCCGTCGAGGACCGCTACCACGGGCACGACCCCTGAACAGCGCGAGAAGGCCTTTGCAGCCCTTCCCCAGCCGTCGAGGGCGGCCACTCCTTCGCCAAGGTCTTGGCCCGAAGACGTGAGGGCCGTCACCAACGGCAACCGCCGCTCCAGTGCGAGGCCCGCCGCGACAGCCAGCGCCTCGGCGCCGTCCCCGCTCAGTACCCGGCCGCGCTCGAAATGTTGGACCTGCACTGTCACAACGGGTCTCCCGTCGGGGGACAACGGGCCCGCCCGGACCAGGACCTCCTTAGTTTTCGCCGTCTCGAGCGGAAGAGGAGGGCCCGAGCCTCGCAGTGCGGCCAGCGCCAATCGGCCCTCGACCGCGAGGCCGCGCCCGGCTGAACCCGGTTTGGCCGATACAGGAGGGCGACCCCTCATGGGCCAGCCTGCCGAAGGTGACCGGGCTCACAGTCGGGGTCGTCTACGCCGCGAGCCATGAGGAAACCCCGTGCCCTCTCAGCAAGGGGGTACCGGCCGACGATGTCCCAAAACGCCTTCGAATGGCCGCACACCTGGAGATGGGCCAGCTCGTGCACGATCACGTAGTCGAGCACCCAGGGCGGCTCCGTCGCCAGCCTCGACGAGAATCCGCACCGTCCCGTCGGAGGGAGTGCAGCTTCCCCATCGCTGGAGTTGGTTGTCGACCCATCGGGCGCTCTTGGGCGCCGCCAGCCCGAACCTGGCAGCAAGTCCCCGAGCCCGCTCTTCCAGGTCGACGGTGGCCGCGTGCTGGCGCCTCTTGATCCGCCGCACCATCTCGGTCACCCAATGCTCCTCTTCGGCCCTGGTCATGGTCGCGGGGACGCTGACGCGTACCACGTCGCCCACCTGGCGAGCACTGACCGTCTTTCTGCGGCGCGGGCTCCGCACGACCTCGACCTTCATCATGGTTTCGACATTCGTCATGGCTTGGCCTCCGATGTCATGGGCGAGAGATCACAGACGGCAAAAGCTATACAGGGCCAGGGACGGCTTCGTTCCCGAGAGAAACGAGATCGACGGGCGCGATAGCTGCAAGCTCCACCGCTGTTGGGGTACCCGTGCTTTCGAGCCACCACCCCGTGAGGTTGGTGTGGGGCCGGTCCGCGCGCCAGATGTGGAGCCACTCCTCCACCGAACGGACGACCCCGGCGTGGGCCACCACCACGACGTCCGCACCAAGCGCAAGTGCCCCGAGGCGTTCCATCGCTGCCTGGACGCGCTCGTCGAAAGTGCCCAATTGCTCCCCGCCAGGGAAGGCGCCCAGGCGCCGGTGCCGCCACAGCTCGACTTCGCTCGGCCAGCGGGCAGTTATTTCGGCCATAGTGAGACCGTTCCATTCACCGACGTCGTGCTCGCGCAAGGCCGGTTCGAGCGTAACCGGCCTCTTGTAACCGAGCTGCTCGGCGATCAGTTCGGCGGTGAGCCGGGCGCGAAGCAGGTCCGAACAGGCAATCTCGGCAGGTTGTAACCCGCCAGCCGCAAGGGACTCGCCCGCCTGCGTGGCCTGCTCCATCCCTAGCTCCGAAAGCGGGGCGTCCGACCAGCCCTGCCAACGGCCGGCGGCGTTCCAGACCGATTGGGCATGGCGGACGATAAGCAGGCGGCCCATCAGGCCATCTTCGCAGACAACCGCTACCGCTAGCCTCCATCCAATGACTGGCTCACTGACGGGCCCCGTCGAGGGGCACAGCGACGGCCAGCTGATAACGGTGCTGTTTTTCGCGAGCGCAAGGGAAGCTGCCGGTACTCAGAGCGCGCTTTTCGGCTCTGCTGGCAGGACCCTGGAACAGCTGACCGGCGAGCTCGCGGCGACATACGGCCCCGATCTCGAACGCGTGCTCAGCACGTGTGCGATCTGGGTAAACGGACAGCCGGCACCCCCGAGCTGGGTGCTCTGCGCCGGTGACGAGGTCGCGGTGCTCCCACCCGTATCGGGCGGGGCCGGATAACAGCGTTGAGATCGCGCTGTCAGTGGCGGCACAAGTGCTGTAGCCTTTATGCTGATGGAGAAGTTCAACCTGGTCGTAGCGCTCGATCCCGATTACCTGTCGGAACTGAAGGATCTGAGCCTGACCGAGCTGCGTGCCAAGCGGGATGCATGCGCCCAATTGGAGACTGACCTTTCCTACCTCCGTCGGCTTGCCCAAGCCCGGGTCGACCTCATAATTGCCGAGTCCGAGCGGCGGCTGCTCGGGCTGTCCGAGCTGGGCCCCGAGGCATTGGTTGACCAGCTCCCGCAGATCCTGGGCGAGCACAGCCGGGGAGAAGGACCGGGCCGCATGCCCATATCCTTCTTCGCACCCGCCGACGGGGAACTGCTGAAGTTGACGGCCCGGGTCGAAGAGATGCTGCCCTCGGACCAACTGGGCTCCCTCGGGTCGCTGAGCACGGTCGAACTGGACGAGCTGCTCGTGGGCCTGTCCAACCTGGAGCACGATGTTTCAGCGGAACGGCGGGCGCTTCACGACATCCAAGACCACCTCCAAGAAGAGCTGGTACGTCGCTACCGCAGCGGCGAAGCCAACGTCGACTCTCTGCTCAAGTAACGAGCTCGCTCCTCGAGTACCCGCCCGCAGCGCAATTGCCGGGAATACCCAGTGGCGCGCGGCGCAACATTTGCTCCAAAATTTCCCCGGCCGGCGCCAGCGGGCGGCCGCCCCGAGTTGGCTACGATGGCTTTGCCGTAGCCCGCGGGACACCGTCATTTCGTTCGGGGAAGTGCGAAGTGCCCGGGCTCGCGGGCTGCGGCACTCTCGCCTGAGCCTGGCATCTCGATCTGCTCTATCGTTTGCGCATGGATCTAGATCTGTTGGTGGTCGGTGGGGGGAAAATGGGCGAGGCTCTCGTGGCCGGCCTTCTCGAAGCGGGCTGGGCCAAACCTTCGCAGGTTGCCTTGGCTGAGATGTCGCCGGCTCGCCGAGCTGAGCTCGGTGCACCGGGCGGTTTGGCGAGCCGCTTCGACGGGCTCGAGATCGTCGGTGGCGAGTTGCCTCCCGCAGAGGGTGTGGTCCTGGCGGTCAAGCCGGCAGACATCGAAAGCGTGTGCCGCAACCTCGCTGGCACCGGGGCCAAAAGGGTGCTTTCGATCGCGGCCGGTGTGACGTTGGGCAACCTCCAGTCGTGGTGCCCGGGCAGTTGCGCCGTGGTCAGGGCTATGCCCAACATGCCCGCGCTCGTGTCATCGGCGGCCACGGCGATCGCCGGCGGTTCCCGCTCCACCCGGGACGACGTCGATTGGGCGGCCGGCATCATGAGCTCAGTGGGCCTGGTAGTGGAGGTACCGGAGACCCTCCTCGATGCGGTCACCGGTTTGTCCGGCTCCGGGCCGGCGTACGTGGCGCTGGTCGCTGAAGCCATGATCGAGGCGGGCGTCCTGCTGGGCTTGCCACGCTCGGTCGCAGGCGACCTCGTCGTCCAGACGTTGCTCGGCACCGCCCGCATGCTGGCAGAACCCGGGCAGACCCCCGCCGCCCTCCGGGCGGCGGTAACTTCGCCGGCAGGCACCACGGCCTCGGGACTGCGCGAGCTGGAGGCTGGCGGGGTACGTTCGTCGTTCATCGAGGCAGTGACAGCCGCCACCCACCGGAGCCGCCAGCTGGGCTCCCGAGGTGCGGGCTCGCCCAGCGCATAAAGCCCCCTGGCACGAAGCCCCTTTTTCCCCTACCCTCGTAGTTGGAGAAGGGTGCAGCATGGCCAAACTGAGCGACGCTCGGTCCCGGTCCCGTTACGTCACGGTTGCTGAGGTGGCGGGCCTGCTCCGGGTTTCGAATATGACCGTTTACCGGTTGGTGCAGTCCGGGCAGCTACCAGCGGTGCGCGTCGGCCGGTCGTACCGGATACGCGAAGAGGACGTGGACAGCTTCCTTGCCGCCCAGTACACCGCGGCCGGCTGAAAGCGTTCCGGCGCTCGGCGGCGGGCGCTTGGCGCCAGTTAGCTCACAAGAGCAGACAACTCAAGCGACCGCACGATAGCTGCGCGGGGCTCGGGTTTCATCGCCGCACCGTAGTGGCGGGTCGCTCTTTCGTAAGGCTGGGTCATGAGCGGCGAGGAAATCAGAAAGTCGGCCGTGGCCCGGTTACAGGCGATCAGGATGTTCCAAACGACGCCCACGCGCAGCAGCGCCCGGACATCGGGGTCGTGGGGCTGGGGCTCCAACGGGTCCCAAAAGAACACGAGCATGTCGATCTCGCCAGCGGTGATCATCGCTCCGATCTGGAGGTCGCCGCCCAGGGGGCCGCTCTCCATTGTGGTCACAGGGAGGCCAAGCTCCTTGCTGATCAACTTGCCGGTCGTCCCGGTCGCAACGAGGTCATGGGCTTTCAACGAAGCGCGGTTGTAACGCGCCCACTCCAAAAGGTCGGCCTTCCGATTGTCGTGCGCGACCAAGGCAACCCGCCGGCGAGCAGGCATATTTTTGGGCGAAGCGGGAGGCTTTTGCGTTTTCACACTTCTCATTATGGCATATAAGCGCTTACATACGGTTTGATTTCTCGGATGTCCTTCGGGGCACGACCGTGCCCCTTCGGGCTTGGACGAGCCGGGGCGTACGATTGTCCCAATGACGGTGCCTCGACTGCTCCCCGAAGCGACTGTGAAGCGTCTCCCGCTATACCTCCGCGCGCTGGTAGAAGCGAGCGAGGGACGTCATATGACCATGTCGTCTGAGGAACTCGCGGTTAGTGCGGGCGTCAACGCTGCACAGGTCCGAAAGGACTTGTCCTATCTCGGGTCCTACGGGACACGGGGCGTCGGCTATGACACCGACCTCCTCCGCCAGCAGATCAACCGCCAGCTCGGGCTCAACCAGGAGTACAACGTCGCGCTTGTCGGGGCGGGCAACCTGGGCCACGCGCTCGGCAATTACAGGGGCTTCTCCGAACGTGGCTTTCACGTGGTAGCTGCGTTCGACACCGACCCCGCCAAATGCGGCATGCTCCTCGGCGGCGCCCTCATCTACCCACTGTCCGAGCTGGCCCGAGTGGTGAAGAAAAAGCAGGTCACCATGGCGCTCATCGCGACACCGGCATCGGTCGCCCAGGAGGTAGCCGACAGGCTCGTCGCGGCAGGGATCACCTCGGTGCTCAATTTTGCCCCCGTGGTGCTGAACGTGGCGCCCCACGTTTCGATCCGCAAGGTCGACCTCGGCGTGGAGCTCCAGATCCTGGGCTACTACGAGCACTTCCGAAACGACAATGTCGATAGCCCTGCCAAAGCTGCCGCCATCTCGAGAAAGTAAACCAGCCTTGCCCGTCGACACTCCCGTATACCCTGTCGCCCTGGTCCTGAAGGACCGCCGCTGCCTTGTCGTCGGAGGTGGCCACATCGCAGAACGCAAGGCCAGAGGGCTACTCGCGGGAGGGGCCCAGGTCCACGTAGTGGCCAAGGAACTGCTGCCGCCAATGCGCGCCCTCGCTGGCTCCCCGGGCCTGGCGAGCATGGAGGAGCGCCCTTACAGGCAGGGCGAGGTGGCCGGCTACCGGCTTGTGATAGCTGCCACCGGCGACCCGGACGTGAACAGGGCCGTCTACGAAGACGGGGAGGCGGCCGGGGTCTGGGTCAATTCGGCGGACGACCCCGCCAACTGCTCGTTCATCCTGCCGGCCGTGGCCCGCCAAGGGCCGGTCACTGTCGCGATATCCACAAACGGTTACAGCCCGGCGTTGGCCTCGTGGCTGAAGCAACACGTTGTCGAACAGATGGGCCCCGAGCTCGCAGAACTGGCCGAGCTGCTCTCTGAAGCGCGCTCGCAGTTGAAGGCCCGGGGAAGGAGCACCGAAGAGGTCGACTGGCGGCCGGGCTTGGATTGGGCCATGCTCGACCTCATCCGCTCGGGACGCCGAGCCGAAGCAAAGGAGCGCCTCGAGGCGTGTCTATTGCCGTAGTTGGGATAAATCACCGGACAGTGCGGCTCCCAGCCTTGGAGCCCATGATCGTCGCGCCGGGCGACCTGCACAAGGCCCTCGCCGATCTTTCGTCGCGCTCCCACCTGGACGAGGTGGTGGTCCTTTCGACCTGCATGCGGACCGAGGTCTACGCCCTTGTCAACCGCTTTCACGGCGCCATGGCGGACATCCGCGAGTTCTTCTCGACCTGGAGCGGCCAGCCTCCGGAGGACTTCTCGGGCAGCCTTTACTCCTACTTCGACGAAGCGGCGGTCAACTACCTCTTCAGGGTCTCCGCAGGCCTGGACTCCGCATCTCTGGGCGAACCGGAGGTCCTGGGCCAGGTCCGCCAGGCCTGGGAAGTCGCACGGGAAGAGAACACCTGCGGCCCTGTCCTCGGTGGAGCCTTCCGCCATGCCTTGCTGGTGGGAAAGCGTGCCCGCGCGGAAACCGCGATTTCCCGGGGCACCACCTCGCTCTCGCATGCAGCGCAAGAGCTGGCCGCTTCCAGGCTGGGCGGGCTCCAGGGTAAGCAGGCTCTGGTCATCGGGTTGGGCGAAGTGGGCGAGAGCGCCGCAAGGGCCTTTGCCTCGGTGCCAGGAGCTCTCCCGGTCATCGTCGCCAACCGGACGAGGGCGCGGGCAGAGCAGGTCGCCGAAGCCGTCGGCGGGCGGGTAGCAACCTGGGCCGAACTGCCAACAGTCCTGGCCGCCGCAGACGTGGTGGCCAGCTGCACCTCGGGCGAGGGCGCCGTCCTCGGCGAAGCCAGTGTCCGGGCTTCGGTCGCCTCGAGGGCCGATCGCCCGATGCTGCTCGTTGACCTTGCGGTGCCGCGCGACATCGACCCAGACGTCGCCAACGTCCCCGGCGTCACCCTTCTCAACATGGACGACATCAGCGGTTTCGTGGCGTCCAAGGTGGACGGGAGGCGAGCGGAGGTGCCGGCCGTCGAGCGGATAATCGCCGAGGAGGTCGATCGCTACAACACAGCGCTCGCTGCTCGGGCGGTCGCCCCCCTTGTAAGTACCCTCTACGACCGCGCGGAGGAAATACGGGCCGCCGAGATGGCCCGGCTCGAGCTGCGCATCCGCGATCTCGGCCCGGCAGATCGCGAACTGCTGGAGACCATGACCAGACGCATCGTCGCCAAGTTGCTCCACGAACCAACCGTCAACCTGAAGTCCGCTGCCGGCACGGCCAGGGGCGAAGCGCTTGCCGACGCTTTCCGGGAGCTTTTCGGCTTAGAACCGTAAAGTGCCCCTGCGGCTGGCGACGCGAGGTAGCCCGCTGGCGCTCTGGCAGGCGGAGCACGTGGCCTCACTGCTGCGCACACTCCATCCCGGGCTGGAAATCGAGCTCGTCCCGGTCACCACTACGGGCGACCGTCGTTCGGACGTCCCCGTGTGGGAAATGGGCGGCCGGGGCGTCTTCGTACGCGAGGTCCAATCTGCCTTGCTCAACGGCCAGGCTGATGCGGCGGTCCACTCCGCAAAGGATCTCCAGCCCGTCACCGCACCAGGTATTTGCCTTGCGGCAGTACCGGCGCGTGGCGACCCGAGGGACGCGCTCGTCGGGAGCACGCTTTCCGCGCTCCGCCTCGGCGCGATGGTCGCAACCGGGAGCCAGCGACGTCGTGCGCAACTGGCGTGGTTGCGACCGGACCTGATGTTCCAGAGCTTGCGGGGCAACATCGGGACTCGCCTTTCCCGGGTACCCGAAGGTGGCGCGATCGTCGTGGCCGGGGCTGCGCTCTCACGTTTAGGCCTCACCCCTGAGCCGATGGAGGTACTGGGCACGGACGTGATGCTGCCCCAGGTAGCCCAGGGCGCCCTGGCCATCGAGTGCCGCGCGGACGACGTCACCCACCTCGAGCTATCGGGCCCCGTCAACGACAGGGCCGCACGCCAGGCCGTCGACGCCGAGAGGGCCTTCCTCGCAACGGTGGGGGGCGCCTGTGACCTGCCGGTGGCCGGCCATGCCACCGCGACTGGCGACGGGGAGCTCCACCTCGAAGGCCTGCTCGCTGCGCCCGACGGGAGCGCCCTAGTCCGGCGCGGCGCCACCGGGCGGCCTGAGGACGCCGTCGAGCTCGGCCGCGAGGTAGCCGAGATGGTCCTGGCTAGCGGGGGCCAGGAGCTTCTGGCGGCACGGCCGGGCCACCCGTGAGGCGCCGCCGAGCAGTGGGCCGCCGAGCACCGGGCCGCAGGTGAGCGGGACCGTCTACCTCGTTGGCGCCGGGCCCGGTGACCCGGGGCTCCTGACACTGCGCGGGGCGGAGATCCTCGCTCGGGCGGACGTCGTCGTGCACGACCGTCTCACCGACTCAAGCCTCCTGGCGCTCGCCCCGCCGGGAGCCGAGAGGGTGGACGTTGGCAAGCAACCCGACGACAGGGGCGACCAGGAAGCTATCAACCAGCTGCTCGTCGACCGGGCACGAGAGGGCAAGCGAGTTGTGAGGCTGAAAGGTGGCGACCCTTTCGTCTTCGGTCGCGGCGGTGAAGAAGCGCTCTTCTTGCAGTCTAACGGGGTGACGTTCGAGGTAGTGCCGGGCGTCACTTCGGCGGTCGCGGTGCCGGCCTACGCAGGGGTACCCGTGACCCACCGGGGCCTCGTCACCGCTTTCACCGTGGTCGCGGGCCATTCCCGTTCGGTCGACCCCGCCGCTGGGGGCGGGGGCACCAATTGGGAGGCGTTAGCTCAGGCCGGCGGCACCATCGTCGTCCTGATGGGCGCCGCCCATCGTCGCCAGATAGCGGACCGCCTGATGGCCGGTGGCCTGCCTGCTGAGACCCCCGTCGTGGCCGTCCAGTGGGGGACCGAGCCCGAGCAGGCAACCGTCCGGACAACCCTCGGCCGTCTCGCAACTGCCGCGATCGGTCCGCCCGTCACGATCGTCATAGGCGAGGTTGCCGGTCTTGACCTCGGGTGGTACGAAAGGCGCCCGTTGTCCGGCAAGACCATCGTCGTCACGCGCTCCGCGGCAGGCGGCCCCCCAACTCGCGGTGCTCCTCCGCGATGTCGGAGCACGGGCCCTCGAGGTACCGACGATCGCACTAGCGCCCCCTTCAGACGGAGGCGATGCCCTGGCCGGCGGGGTAGCGAAGCTGCACGCAGGTGCCTATGCCTGGGCCGTGTTCACCTCCCCGAACGCTGTGCAACGTGTCTTCGACCTGGTGCCCGACACCCGCTCGCTCGGTCCGGTCAAGGTGGCGGCGATCGGCCCGGCGACCGCCGAGGCTCTGCGCGCCTATCGCGTCGTGGCTGAGCTGGTCCCTTCCCGCTACGTGGCCGAAGGACTGCTCGAATCGTTCCCACCGCCGCCCCCACCAGCAGGCGCAACCCGCGGAGATCTTCCTCCCTCAGGCCGCCGGTGCCCGCGATGACCTGAGACGTGGGCTTACCGAGGCAGGGTGGGAGGTCGACCCTGTCGAGGTATACCGCACCGTCCCCCGCCACGTCGAACGGGAGCTGCTGGAGACCGCGGGCCGGGCCGATGCCATCTGTTTCGCCTCTTCTTCGGCGGTCGAGAGCTACCTCGACCAGGCGGGCGCAGCGGGCAGCCCGATCCCGCCCGTGGTTGCATGCATAGGCCCGGTCACGGCGGCGACGGCACGGCGACGTGGCCTGCAGGTGAGCGCCGAAGCTTCCGAGCACACCCTGGACGGGTTAGTGGCGGCTCTCCTAGGCGCCTTGGGCAGCGCTGCTGGCTAGCTTTAATACCCGGAGTGGCGGCGGCGCGACCGGTAACCTGGTTTGGCAGCCGGGCCTGCGTCTCACGTGGTACCGCCCCAGGCGAAGGGTGGGCCTAAACGAGGAGCGGGCACCAAGCGGTTGCCTGAAAGTGGCCACGGGACGCCAAACCTGTAGCCAAGAGAGCAACTACCCGCGAGACGAAGGATGAAGCGAGCTTCGATCACATCGGCGACGGCTACGGTCAGCCCCGCCGAAAGCCGCCGGCGCGCCCGGCAGGGTTGGGCGTTCATGCGAAAGGCGATGAGCCCCCACTGGGCGGTGCTCGGTTTGGCCGTCGGAGCGGCGTTAGTGTCTTCGGCCGCCATCGCCAGCACCCCCCTGCTCCTTGGCAACGCGGTAAACGAGGGACTGCTTGCTCACCGCTGGAGAAGTTTCACCGTTTACGTGGTCGTCATCGCGGCTCTAGGACTGGCACAGGCGGCTGCTTCTCGGGGCCGGCGCTACTACAACGGAGTTGCTTCGCGGCGGGTCGAGTCGCAACTACGCCGGGATTTCCATGACCACCTTCTCTACCTGGACGTCACCTACCACTCCAACGTCAACCGGGGCCAGCTTCTGTCTCGGGTAACAAGCGACCTGTTCCAGGTCCAAGCGGTGGTTGCGTCGGCTCCGTTTTGGGTGGGGAGCGCAACGCTCGCTGTCGCCGTGGCGGTGATCCTGCTGCTCACGAGCCCCCTTTTGGGCGCAGTCGCAGTGGCCGCCCTGCCTGTGGTTGCCTTTGCCTCCAACCGGTTCTCCAAGCGGGTGCGGGAAGCCATATCCGACCTGCAGAGAGAACGGGGTGCCCTTGCAGGTGTCGTCGAGGAGACCATCTCGGGCGTCCGGGCCGTAAAGGGGTTCGGCACCGAACCGGTGATGGAGGCGCGCTTGGGCGCGTCCGCTGATGCCGTGCTGGGAGAGGCCATGCGCGTTGTGCGCACCCGGGCCCACTACCTTCCCACGCTCAACACCGTCCCCATGCTCGAACTGGCCGCCGTGAACTGGCTTGGAGGTTACCTGGTCCTCCATCACGAGCTGAGCGTCGGCATGCTCGTCGCTTTCAATGCCTACCTGGCCATACTGACCGGGCCGCTCCAGTCGATCGGTGCCTACATCGTCATGTTGCAGCGCGCGGTGGTGTCCTGTTACCGGCTCTCGTCGATCATGGACCGGCGCACCTCGGTACCCGAGCCCGCTACCGCCCAACCGCTGCCTCCCGGCCCGGGGGCCGTCCGCTTGGACGGGGTCAAGTTCTCCTACCCGGGCGTCGTGGACGGCGGCCCTGTTCTCGACGGGTTCGAACTGTCCATTGACGGCGGCGAAGTTGTCGCGATGGTAGGGGCCACTGCTTCGGGAAAGACAACGGTGCTGTCCTTGCTGGCCCGCTTGTACGACCCCACCGAAGGCGTCGTCTACGTGGACGGCGTGGACGTCGCCAGCCTCGGCCTAGCCACTGTGCGCCGGGCCGTGGCCGTGGTATTCGAGGACAGTTTCCTTTTCAACGACACGATCGGGGCCAACCTGCGAGTCGGCCGCCCTGATGCAACCGACCAGGAGCTGGCCGAGGCGGCCCACCTTGCACAGGCTGACGAGTTCATCGACGAACTGCCGCAGGGCTACCGGACACCCGTGGGCGAACGGGGCCTGGCTCTGTCTGGCGGCCAGCGCCAGCGCTTGGCCCTGGCCCGGGCGCTGTTGGCCGACCCCCGCGTCCTGGTGCTCGACGACGCCACCTCGGCAGTCGACTCCCCCCGGGAGCTCCAGGTGGTCAAGGCCCTCGCAGAAGCCCGTCGCGGCAAGACGACCCTCATAATTTCCCACCGTCCCGCAACCATCGCTGTCGCCGACCGCGTCGTGCTCATCGACGGCGGCCAGGTCGTGGCCCAGGGCACCCACGAACAGCTGCGCGCCACCACGCCCCGCTACCGCCACGTCCTGGGCATCGAGAAAGTGCCGGACGACGAACAGAGCGTGCCAGGCAAAGAACAGAGCGTACGAGCATGAAATTGAGGCTCCCCAGACGCTGGCAGCACGGTCGCTCTGTCGCCCAGGTCACGCAGACGACGCAGGACATCCCTCCCGCAAGCTTCCTGGGCTCTGTCGTGTCATCGCTTCGGCCCTACCGGCACCGCATCTTTGTCGCCCTCGTCGTGCTGCTAGCCGGTTTGTCCACCACATTGGCCGGCCCCGCCCTGGTCGGTTGGATGATCAACGATGGCCTCGTCCACCACCGGTCGATGCACGTTATTACTATCGCCGGTACCGCTTATGTCGCGGTGAGCGTTGCATATTTCGTCCTGACCCGTGTGCAGACCCTCATGGTGTCGGGCATCGGGGAGACATACCTCAACGACCTCAGAAAACGTGTCTTCAGCCATTTACTGGCCCAGCCTCTTGGTTTTTTTGAGTCGGAGAGCTCCGGTCAGCTGCTCTCGCGGATGACGGCCGATATCGACGTCCTGGAAACCCTTGTACAGAGCGGGCTTTCCAGCTTTGTCACCAGCATCGGCCTGTTCGTGGCGATCATGGTCGTATTGGTTGTGATGTCCCCGCTGTTGTTCATCGTGGTGGTGATTTCACTTGTCCCAGCTGTGGTTTCTGCTGCGCGCTACCGCAAGACCTCGAGCAAGGTGTACGGACATGTGCGTGAGCTCATCGGCGACGCCCTGGCCTCGCTCGACGAGAGCCTCGCCGGGGTGCGGGTGGTCCAGGCTTTTTGCCAGGAGGACGCCACCATCGCCCGCTTCGCTGCCGTGAACCAGGCCCAGCTCGACGGCGAACTGGACACGGTGACAATGTCCTCGCGCTTTTTCCCCAAGATCGAGCTCTCCGGGGTCCTTTCTTCGGTCGTCGTGCTGGTGGCCGGTGCGCTGCTCGTCCAGGCCCATTTGACGACGGTGGGGACGGTAGCGGCGTTCGTGCTGTACCTGGCCAACCTGTTCAACGCAATCACAAGCCTCTCGGCCCTGTTCGACCTGCTGCAGTCGTCCGGGGCGGCCTTGGCAACGGTTTACAAACTGCTCGCCGTGGGCCCGTCCATGGTGGACCCTGAACGTCCGGCCCTGCTGCCCGACAGCGGTGCCCTCGAACTGCGTTCGGTCGACTTCGCATACGGGGGCGAAGACGGCGGCGACGGCGACGAACGGCTCGTGCTCGAAGGCGTAGACCTCAGGATCGAGGCTGGCGAGCGGCTGGCCCTGGTCGGGCCCACGGGTGGCGGCAAGTCGACCCTCGCCAAACTGGCCGGTCGCCTGTACGACCCGCTTTCGGGGTCGGTCCATTTCGGCGGGGTCGACCTTCGCCAGGCTCTGCTGTCCCACATCCGGGAACGGATCGTGGTCCTTCCGCAAGAGGGCTTCCTGTTCCGGGGGACCGTGCTGGAAAACGTCGCCCTCGGCCGGCCCGGTGCGACCCTTGACGAGGCCCGGGATGCGGTGCGCAAGCTCGCTTTGAGCGAGTGGGTAGCGAGCCTCCCCCAGGGCGAGGAGACCGATGTGGGCGAACGTGGCTCGCACCTGTCGGCCGGGGAGCGCCAGCTGGTGAGCCTGGCCCGGGCTGCCCTCACGGACCCGGCCGTCCTCATCATGGACGAGGCCACGTCCAGCATCGACCCCGGGACCGAACGCCAAGCCGAGGCGGCTCTCGCCGCACTGGCCGAGGGCCGCACCGTGATCGTCATCGCCCACCGGCTAGGGGCTGCGGAACGGGCCGACCGGGTCGCTGTGGTGCGCGATGGTGCGCTGGCCGAGCTGGGTAGCCACGATGAACTGATCGAAGCCGACGGCCACTACGCGCGCCTGTTCGCTGCGTGGAGAGGCCGGCCTCCCCGGCGTGAGCTATCAGTCGAACCTGAGCCCCACTGACCGTCCCCGAGGACCGGCTTTCAGGCTCCACCCGAGCCGAGGGCGGGCCCAATGACGGGTGGGAGCAAGGAACGGCACGCCTGGAGCGCCGCTCGGAACACCGGCGAGAGCGGGTCGACCGTCTTCAGGTACTGCCGCGCTGCCCGCGCTGCGCTTCCTGAGCCGAGGTCGAAGTCGGGGAAATTGAGCTCGCCGTGTGAACGCATGCACGTCGAGAAGTTCAACAACGCGGTGTTGTCCTTGGTGAGCTCCTGCACGCTGGGCACCGGCCTTAACGCCTGGCAGTCCTTCAGGGCAGATTGGAACTGAGGCGAGTTGCGGTCGAGGCTCGCCAGAGCGGCTATCGAGAACGATCCGGCGCCGTCAGGATCGGGGAAGCCCGGCTCGCCATGCTTTCGCATGCATTCGGCGTAGGGCCCGTGAGCCTTCGTCCAAGTTTCGTAGAAAGCGCGTAAAGGTCTGTCCAGTCAAGTGAGGACCGCCCGTCGTCCGATAGACAAAAGACGCGCGCGGCGAAGTCGCCGCCCGCGCCCACGGAAGGACCCTGTGAGCCAGTTCATGGTCGGGCGGCAACCGATCTTCGACGCCAAGCTCGGCGTCCGCGGCTACGAGCTGCTGTTCCGGGACCCCGTCGACCCTAGGCCGAACGGCGACAAGATGACCGCCGACGTCCTTGTGCGCGCCGGCCTCGACGTCGGCCTCGCCAGCCTGGTCGGGACCAAGCTCGCCTTTGTCAACGCCACCCGTTCATTTCTGGTCGGGGAGCACGAAGTCCCCTTTTCCCCGAGCCAAGCGGTGATCGAGATCCTCGAAGACGTCCCCAGAGACGCCGAGGTGCTCGCAGGGTGCCGGCGCCTGGTCTCGAAGGGCTACACGCTGGCCCTGGACGACTACGTCTGGGCCACCGCGGACCCTCTGCTCGAGCTGGTCTCGATAGTCAAGCTCGACGTCCTGGCACTGTCGCAGGCCCAACTTGCACACGCAGTCCGCCAGTGTGCGATCTTCGGCGCCGAGCCGTTGGCTGAGAAGGTCGAGACGCGCGAGCAGCTAACTGTTTGCCAGGATCTTGGCTTCGACCTCTTCCAGGGGTACCTGCTGTCCAGGCCGGAAGTGGTGGAGGGCCAGGCCCTTTCCCCGAACCGGCTGACGTGCCTGCGAGTGCTCGAGAAGCTCTGTGACCCGGCCACGTCCTTTGGCGAAGTGGAAAGCATCGTCCGTACCGACGCGGCCCTCAGTTACCGTTTCTTGCGCGCCGCCGGCGCCGGTGCCGCGAGGGGCTCTACCGTTCCCTCACCTCGGTGCGCGAGGCAGTGGTGATGCTCGGAGAGCGTCGCCTTCGTGCATGGGTCACTCTCATGCTGTTGTCAGGGGCACACGAGGGCTGTGACGAGCAGTTCAACATCGCCATGACCCGCGCCCGAATGGCCGAGCTGATGGCCCAGGAAGTCGAGCCCCGCCTGACCGACCAAGCCTTCACCGTTGGCCTTGTATCGGCGCTCGACCTTCTACTTCAAGCGTCGCTGCAGACGGTCCTCGATGGCCTTTCGCTCGGCACCGAACCGCAAGAAGCATTGCTCAGCCATACCGGGACGCTCGGCGGCATCCTCGCCGACGTCCTCGCCTGGGAGGTCGGCGGGGGAGACCTCAAGCTGCGCTCTACGCTCCGCGCAGCCGATGTCGAGCAGTGTTACCTGCAGGCGCTCGCCTGGGCGACCGAAGTGTGCGGAGTGCTCGACTTCACTGACTGACCCGAAGTAGCTGGCCCCAGGTGCAAGATTGATTGCTGGGGGCGCCCGTTGGCGCCAACGGTGGCGAGCGTGGCCACCTCGGCGTCGAGCAGGTCACGATGGGAAGCAGGGATGGTTTCCACGGCCACGTTCTATCGGCTTCGTCCGGCTAACTGCCCACCAACTGGGGATGTTCCGGCGAGGGATAACGTGTAGGGCTATGGGCTTCCCCGAGACTCGCATGCGCCGCTTGCGCCGCTCTGCGGTGCTGCGCGAGATGCTTGCCGAGACCAGGCTCACGGTGAAGGACTTGGTCGCGCCCCTCTTTGTGCGCGAGGGCATCGACACTCCCCGGCCCGTGGCATCCCTGCCTGGGGTGGTCCAGCACACGGTCGAGTCGTTGGTGAAGGAGGCTCGCCGGCTATCAGGTGCCGGGGTCCCGGCCCTTGTACTGTTCGGCGTCCCTGCGCAAAAGGATGCCGAAGGATCCCAGGCTTGGTCCCCCGATGGCATCGTCCAGGTGGCTCTCTCATCGCTGCGCCATGAGCTCGGTAACCAGATGGTCCTCATGGCCGACCTCTGTCTCGACGAGTACACCGACCATGGCCATTGCGGCGTCCTCGACGCTCGGGGCGAGGTCGACAACGACCCAACGCTGGCCATTTACGGCAGAGTTGCCCTGGCCCAAGCTAAAGCGGGAGCGGACATTGTCGCCCCCTCGGGAATGATGGACGGCCAGGTGGCGGCCATCCGGTCGGCGCTCGACCACGAGGGCTACGAGCGGGTTGGCATCCTGGCTTACGCCGCCAAATTTGCTTCCGCACTTTATGGCCCGTTCCGTGATGCGGTCGATGTGACCATAGCGGGCGGCGGCGACAGGAAGGGGTACCAGCAGGACCCGCGCAACCTGCGCGAAGCCCTGCGGGAGGTGGAGCTCGACGTCGCCGAAGGTGCCGACATGGTCATGGTCAAGCCTGCCCTTTCCTATCTGGACATCATCGCAGCGGTCCGCCAAGCCGTGCGGGTACCCGTGGCGGCTTACCACGTGAGCGGGGAGTACGCCATGGTCAAGGCAGCGGCCGAGCGCGGCTGGCTGGACGGCAGCGCGGTAGCGATCGAACAACTCGGTGCGATCAAGCGGGCCGGGGCCGACTTCGTGCTCACGTACTTCGCGGGCGAGGTTGCCGAACTTCTCGGGGCTTGAGGCCGGGCCCCACAGAGATGAGCGAGCGAGAGACGAACGAGTCGCTGTTCGAACGCGCTTGCCGGGTGACGCCCGGGGGGGTCAACTCGCCGGTCCGGGCGTTCAAGGCTGTCGGTGGCACGCCGTACTTTGTCGTTAGCGGACAAGGCGCGTATGTCACCGATGTCGAGGGCAACCGCTACATCGACTATGTGCAGTCCTATGGCGCCTCCATCCTCGGCCACGCCCACCCCAAGGTCGTGGAGGCGATAAGGCGTGCTGCTGGCGAGGGAACGACGTTCGGTGCGCCAACCCCACGGGAGGTCGAGCTCGCCGAAGAAATCTGCGCCAGGGTGCCGGGCTGCGACGAGGTGAGGCTGGTGAGCAGCGGCACGGAGGCCGCCATGTCAGCCGTCCGGCTGGCACGGGGAGCGACCGGGCGCGACCGGGTGGTGCTTTTCGACGGCTGTTACCACGGGCACAGCGACGGCCTGCTGGCGGGCGGCGGGAGTGGGGTGGCGACGCTGGGCCTACCCGCCTCGGCTGGCGTCCCGAAAGGCTCGGTCGCCGAGACACTCGTCGCCCCCTACAACATCGTGCCCGAACTGGGCACCGACGTGGCGGCTGTCATCGTCGAACCGATTGCAGCGAACATGGGCCTGGTACCGCCCGGACCGGGGTTCCTCGAGGGCCTGCGTGAGGCGTGCACCAAGGTCGGCGCCCTGCTCATTTTTGACGAAGTGATAACAGGTTTCCGGGTGGGACGGGGCGGGGCCTCGACGCTGTTCGGGGTCGTCCCCGACCTGTGGTGCTTCGGCAAAGTAGTGGGTGGAGGGCTCCCCTTGGCCGCCTTCGGCGGTAGGCGAGCGGTGATGGACGAGCTTGCTCCGGGAGGGCCCGTTTATCAGGCCGGGACACTGTCGGGTAACCCTGTGGCGACCGCAGCCGGCCTCGCATGCCTATCCCTGCTCGATGACAGCGACTACAAAGAACTGGCAACATTTGCGGGCCGGCTCGGCGCGGGGCTGGCATCGGCGGGAGCCGAAGCAGGGTTCGAAGTGCAGGTACCGGTGGCTGGGCCGCTGGTCGGGATGTTCTTCGGGCGCTCCGTTGTGCGGGACTACGAAGGCGCTCGGGCGTCAGCCGGCATTGGCCTCTACCCGCCGGTCATGCGCGGTCTGCTCGGACGCGGCATCGCGATAGCGCCGGGGCCGTACGAAGTGTTGTTCCCGAGCCTCGCCCACGGCCAAGCCGAGCTCGAGCGCACTGTCCATGCGTTCTCCGAGGTTGCCCGGGGCCTCGCCTCTTAGCCCTGCGCCTGGTCCTGTCTCAGCTCGAAGGGGGTTTTGCCCGGGCGATGGCGGCCACGGCTTTGTAGGCGGCCTCCGCCGGGCCCATCTCGTCGGGCCGCAGCAGGTTGGACATGATGCGCAACAGCCACTCCATGAGGCTGCGGCTCTGCATGCCGGATGCCGTGCAAGCTCGCATCACTTGCGGCCGGCTGATCGCCCGGACGAAAGCGCGGGCTACCCGGTAGTAGAGGCCGTACTCCGCTTGCAGGCGCTCCTCGTAAAGGCGGAGCACCCCGGGTTCACCGCTCGTGAGCGCCTCGTGGAGGACTTCGGCCGCCATGCGGCCGGTTTCGTAACCGTAGGTGATGCCCTCGCCGTTGAAAGGGTTGATCGAGCCGCCGGCGTCGCCCACCACCAGGTGGCTCGGCCCGACCTCGGGCCAACCGAAAGGCCCATCGGGAGCCGGCCCCCGGTGGCTGGGCCAAGGCAGGTCTCAGGCCTGATCCCCCACGAGGCGGGGGCGTAACTGCAGAATGCCTCGAGCATTTGGGTGGTATTGACGCCTTTCCACCTGTTGTTTGTACTGAGCAGGCCAACGCCCACGTTGATGCGCCCGTCCCCGAGAGGGAAAATCCACCCGTAACCCGGCATAGCGTTGCCCGCTTCGTCCTTCAGGTCGAGCCAGGAATCGATCCAGGGCTCGTCGTGGCGAGGAGAGCTCCAGTAGCCACGCAGCGCCATGCCCTGGGGGTACTCGCGCTTGCGCTGGTTCCCGAGCGACCAACCGAAGCGGGAATTGGCGCCGTCAGCCACCACCACGTAACGGGCGGTCACCTGACCGGCATGGCCGTCCTCCGCCTTGGCCGCAATTCGGGCACCGCGCAGAGACGGCCCTTCCATTACGGGCTCAACTGCCTCGGTGTGCTCCCAGAGGGAAGCCCCGCTCTTGGCAGCGTTGCCGGCAACGAGCCCGTCGAGGTCCTTGCGGGTCACCACGTAGCCGTAGGGCGGCAGGCCCTTTACCTCCGGCCAAGGCATTACGAGGCTGCGCCCGAAGCCGTGGGAGCGCAGGCCCTCATAGCGATGGCAGGAGGCCAGCTCGGCCCCAGGCCCATGTCCTGGAGCTGGCGCACCGAGCGCGGCGTGAGGCCGTCCCCACATGTCTTTTCTCTCGGGAAAGCCTTCCGCTCCAACAGCACCACGTCGTGGCCCGCCTTGGCGAGCCAGTAGGCACATGATGAACCAGACGGCCCGGCGCCGATGACCAGGACGTCGCAGTCGTACTCACCGGGACTAACCGGGGCAGTTGTCGTGGTCACGAGGCAGTGGTAGTAGTCATCGGCTTTCTTGCCTGATGCTAGCCGCCAAAGGCCTCGCGACCGCTGCCCGGGCGCGGCCTACCCAAGCCGTCTGGCCCAGTTGCGCCCGAAAAATGGATGGGGCCCCTACCAGGCTGGGCGGCGAGATGTGCCCGCCATGCCTCTGGCGCTAGCCTAAGGCGGTGATGGACCAGTACCTGCCGATCTTGCTGATTGTCGTCCTGGCGCTGCTGTTCGCGATCGGTTCGTTCATAGCCTCCAGCACGCTGGGGCCCAAGGTCAGGCTCGACCCCGCCAAGCGGGGCCCTTACGAGTCCGGCATCGCTCCCAAGCGTGACCCGTCCGCTCGCTTTCCGGTGCGCTTCTACCTCGTGGCGATGATCTTCGTCATCTTCGACATCGAGGTCGTGTTCCTCTACCCTTTCGCTGTCATGTACCGCCAGCTAGGCCTCTTCGGCTTCGTCGAAATGGCCTCGTTCATCGTTGTGGTGTTCATCGCCTTCGCCTACTTCGTCTCGGAGGGTGCCCTGGACTGGGGCCCGGGAAGCGCTTCGGCACCCGTAGCGGTGCACCCGTCACGCGTTCGCTGAGCGCGTCAGTCCGGCGCGTGAGCAGGCCCGGTGCACCTCCCTCCCGCTCTTACACGGGCGCTGGCGCTGGCAGCGGGACTGGTAGTGGCTCCGGCACGACCGGCGCTCCCGCCGTTGCGGTCCCAGCCGGGGAGGCGGCGCAGTAGATGGGCCTCGAGGATCTCAACCACAACTTCTTCACCGGGACGCTCGAAGGCGTCGTCAAGTGGGCCCGGGCGTCGAGCTCGTGGGGGGCCAACTTCGGGCTCGCCTGCTGCGCCATTGAAATGATGGCCACCGGGGCAGCCAACTACGACTTGGCCCGCTTCGGGATGGAAGTCTTCCGCGCCTCGCCCCGCCAGGCGGACCTCATGATCGTTGCAGGCCGCCTCAGCCAGAAGATGGCCCCGGTGCTGCGCCAGGTCTACGACCAGATGATGGAACCGAAATGGGTCATCTCGATGGGGGTCTGCGCCTCGACGGGCGGGATGTTCAACAACTACGCCCTGGTACAGGGAGTTGACCAAGTCGTACCGGTGGACGTGTACGCCCCTGGCTGCCCCCCTGGGCCGGAGACTCTCATTCACTCGATACTCACGCTGCACGAGCAGATCCGCCGCGGCGAGATCACGCGCCGCCGCACGCTGACCGGCGCTGGCGCCGGGATCCACGTCGAAGAGATCCGTCCCCTCCAGCTCTCCTCACCTGCTGGCGCCCACACGGTGCAGCGATGAGCGAAGCGGGGACGACGGAGCCGACTGAGCCAAGCGAGCCTGCCGCGCCGGGGGGACCGGTCCCGCTCTACGGTTGCCCGGTAACCGAGCGCTTCGGCCAACGCACGGTGCATGCGGACCGGCGCCGCTACCTCGCGTTGATGGAGGGCCTACACAAGGACGGCTTCGAGGCCTGTTTAGGCGTCGCCGGTGTGGACTACTTGACCCACCCGGGCCGGGACCTTCCAGCGGGTGTTGAAGCTGAGCGCTTCGAAGTCGTCGTCGAGCTGCTCTCTTTTTCCAGGAGGGAGCGCCTGCGCGTGCGGTGCCAGGTCCCGGCCGACGAACCGGTCATCCCGAGCTTGTTCGACCTGTGGCCGGGCAGCGAGGCGCACGAACGTGAGAGCTTCGACATGTTCGGGATCCGCTTCAGCGACCATCCCGACCTCACACGCATCCTGATGCCAGAGGATTGGGAGGGCCACCCGCTGCGCAAGGACTACGCACCCGCGCATGTCCCAGTGCAGTTCAAGGAGGCACCCAAGTGAGCCGGCCGGCCGCAACATCGGGCCAGGAGGACGCGCTAACCGACCTGTTGAAGGCCAAGACCTCCGAAGGCGCTCAGGAAATGAGCGCCCGCGAAAACACCACCGCCCGGGAGCGCAGATCCGAAGTCGGTGGTGTCCTGCGCCTCCCTGAGGGAGTGTCGCTCGATCCCGACGACATCAACTACGAAGCTCCCGACGACGAGACGATGATCCTGAACCTCGGGCCCTCGCACCCGTCCACTCACGGGGTGCTGAGGGTAATGGTCGAAATTCGAGGCGAGCAAGTGCTTCGCACAAAGCCTGTGATCGGCTATTTGCACACGGGCATGGAAAAGACCGGCGAAGAGCTTATGTACCAGCAAGGTGCGACCAACGTAACCCGGATGGACTATCTGTCGCCGTTCTTCAACGAGCTCGCCTTCTGCCTTTCTGTCGAAAAGCTGGCCGGGATCGAGGTACCCGAGCGCGCGGGTTGGATAAGGATGCTGATGTGCGAGCTGAACCGCATTTCCTCGCACCTTTTGTGGCTCGCGACCAACGGCGCCGACCTCGGCGCGCTCAACATGCTCGTTTATGGCTGGCGCGACCGCGAGCTGCTGCTCAGCTTTTTCGAAAAAGTAACCGGCTTGCGGATGAACCACAACTACATCCGACCGGGAGGCGTCGCCGCAGACCTCCCCGACGGGTGGCGCGACGACGTGACGGCGATATGTGACACCGTGATGAAGCGGATGGACGAGTACGACAACTTGCTCACCGGCCAGCCGCTGCTGCAAAACCGTATGAGCGGGGTCGGCGCCCTCGATGCCACCACGGCTGTCGGGCTCGGGCTGACAGGTCCGCTGCTGCGGTCGACTGGCGTGGCCTACGACGTCCGGCGGGACTTCCCCTATCTCTACTACGACGATGTGCGCTTCGACGTGATCGTCGGCACCGTCGGTGACTGCTGGGACCGTTTTGCTATACGGGCCAATGAGATCCGGGAGTCCGTGCGCATAGTCCGCCAAGTTGCCAAGGCAATGCCGAAGGGCGACTACAGGGCGCAGGACAAGAAGGTCACCCCGCCCCCTCGCAACCGTATCAACGAGTCCATGGAAGCGCTGATCCATCACTTCAAGCTCTTCACGGAGGGCTTCCGGGTCGCGCCCGGGGATGCCTACGTGCCGGTCGAGTCGCCGCGGGGCGAGCTCGGCTGCTACATAGTCTCCGACGGCACGTCTCGCCCCTACCGGCTCCACGTGCGGGCCCCTCGTTCGCGAACCTGCAGGCCTTGGCGCCAATGGCGCGCGGGGCGTTCATCCCCGATGTGATCGCCTGCATATCCAGTATCGACCCGGTACTGGGGGACGTGGACCGTTGAGCACAGTTATGCAACTCGATTGGGCCCAAAGCGGGCTCCTCGGCAAAGATCGATAGACGTGGCCCGGCTGAACGACGACAACCTCGTGCGAGCGCGAGAACTGATCGATTTGTACCCGGTCAAGCGCTCTGCCCTCATCCCGGTCCTGCACGTCCTGCAGGAGCAGGACGGCTACTTGAGCCCCGACGGGCTCGCCCATGTCGCCGAGCTGTTCGAGCTCACAGCCGCGGAGGTGAGGGGAACCGCGAGTTTCTACGACATGTTCTTCCTCGAACCTGTGGGCCGCTACGTCGTCGCTGTCTGCACGAACATCGCTTGCATGCTCGCCGGCGCCTATGAGCTCCTCGACCACATAGAAAAGCGCCTCGGGGTCAGTGCGGGGGGCACCACAGCAGACGGCTCCTTCACCCTTGAAGATGCCGAATGCCTGGCACTTTGCGGCAACGCCCCCTGTCTCACGGTCAACTGGCGCTACTTCGGGGATATGACACCTGGCCGCTGGGAGACATTGGCCGAGGATCTCCTCGCCGGTCGCCTTGCAGACGAGGTACCGCCCCACGGCACCCTCTGCCGGGTGCGGCGGTCCGTCGGGCTGCCAGCGAGCGCACCCGCCACCAATGACGCTGCGGGCTCGGGCCGCTCGGCGGCTAGCAAGGGGGCCGCACAGGAAGGCGCTAAGCGGCAGGCCCCGGCGGCGCTCGACCGCGCCGGGCACCTCGACCACGCTGGGCACTCAGTACAACTGTCAACCTCCCGCTCCACTGCAGCGGTGGGCAGCACCCTCGCTCCGGGCGGCTCGCCTCGTGAAGCGGTAAGGGAAGGCGAAGCGACGGGAGACGCTCCATGACAACGACCGGGCCTGCGGGGGCCAAGTTGGGGCCGAACGTCATCAGCTCGCGCTTCGGGCTGAAACAAAGCTGGGGCCTCGAAGCGCACCTGGCTAACGGGGGCTACGAGGGGCTGCGCAAGGCCCTGGCGATGACCCCTGAGGACGTCCACCAGGCAACGCTTGCCTCGAGCATCCTGGGGCGGGGCGGGGCGGGCTTCGACGCTGGCCGCAAATGGGGGATGCTCCGCAAGGCAAAGCCCGTCTACCTGGTCGTCAACGGGGACGAGAGCGAGCCGGCCACCTTCAAGGACCACGCGATCATGGAGGCGGACCCGCACCAGCTGATCGAGGGCGTTCTTATCTGCGCCTACGCCACAGGCGCCGACCAGGTGTTCCTGTACGTGCGCGGCGAGATGGCCCTCGCCCATGAGCGCCTCCAGGCGGCCCTCAACGAGGCTTACGGCTACTGCGCTGTAGGCCGCAACATCCTGGGCTCGGATTTTTCGGTTGACATCGTCATCCACCCTGGCGCAGGCGCTTACATATGCGGCGACGAAACAGGGATGCTCGAGAGCCTCGAGGGAAAACGCGGCTGGCCGCGCATCAAACCCCCTTACTACCCAGCGGTTATGGGCCTTTACGGAGCTCCCACGGTGGTCAACAACGTCGAGACGCTTTCCAACCTGCCGTGGATCATGCGCAACGGCAGCGATGCCTTTTCCGCCCTGGGCGAGGGCCGCTCCAGGGGCACCAAGATATTGTCGCTCTCGGGGCACGTGCGCAGGCCGGGGAACTACGAAGTCGAGTTCGCCAAGATGACCTTCCGGGATCTTATCTATGACGCCAAGCTCGGTGGAGGCATCAGGGAGGACCGCGAGCTCAAAGCCATAATCCCCGGCGGCGCCTCGTCACCTTGGTTCGGCGCGGACCACCTGGACGTGTTGCTCGCCAACGAAGCGATCGCGGAGGCGGGTTCCATGTCGGGGTCGGGAGCTATCACGGTCATGGACGAGACGACCTGTGTAGTGCGGGCCGCGTGGAGACTCACTCGCTTCTTCCATAGGGAGTCCTGCGGCCAGTGCACACCCTGCCGGGAAGGCTCCGGCTGGGCCGAAAAAGTGATGCGCCGCATAGAGGACGGCGAGGGCAGGGAGGCCGACCTCGACCTTCTGATGGACATTTGCGACAACATTTCGCCCGGGATCGTCTGGCCTCCGGCCCAGACCACGATATGCCCTCTTGGGCCGTCAATCCCGAGCCCGGTGGCGTCGGCTATCCGCCTGTTCCGCGACGAGTTCTTGGACCACATCCGCCAAGGCCTTTGCCCCTTCCCGCCCGACCGGCTACAAACGAGCCCTGCTTATGCCTGACCCGGTGCCGCCTAGCCAGCAAGTCACCCCCGCCGTTGTTCCCGGTGACACCGGCACGCCGTTATCTCCGCATGTCGAGCCCGAAGGCGTCACGATCACCCTCGACGGGCGCCAGGTGTCGGCCAAGAAGGGGGAGATGCTCATCTCCGCCGCTGAGCGGGCTGGGACGTACATCCCCCGTTTTTGTTACCACCCGCGCATGAAGCCGGTAGGGATGTGCCGGATGTGCCTCGTCGACCTGAAGGGCCCAAGAGGCTCCAGCTTGCAACCGGCCTGTTTCATCGAAGTCGCTCCGGGAATGGAGGCGGTGACCGACAGCCCCAAGGTGAAAAAGGCCCAGGACGGGATCCTGGAGTTCCTGCTCGTAAACCACCCGCTGGACTGCCCGGTATGCGACAAGGGTGGCGAGTGCCCGCTGCAGGACCAGACCATGGCTTACGGGCCCGGAGAAACACGCTTCGTAGAGGAAAAGCGGCACTGGGACAAACCGACCCCTCTGTCCCCGCTCGTGCTCATCGACCGCGAGCGTTGCATCCAGTGCGCCCGCTGCACGCGTTTTGCCGATGAGGTTGCCGGCGACGCCGGCATCGATTTCGCCTCGCGCAGCGACACGAGCGAGGTTGCAATTTTCCCAGGTGAACCCTTTGTTTCAAATTTCAGCGGCAACATCGTACAGATTTGCCCTGTAGGCGCGCTCCTGGCGAAGCCGTACCGTTTTAAGGCGCGGCCCTGGGACCTGGAACAGGTCGAGACCACTTGCACATTGTGCGCCGTCGGCTGCCGGACCGCCGCGCAATCGAGCTCGGACGAAATAGTACGTTTCCTCGGGGTCGACAGCGACCCGGTCAACTGGGGTTGGCTCTGCGATAAGGGGCGTTTTGGGTTCGAGGCTCTCAACAGCCCCGAGCGGACCGCCCACCCGATGGCCCGCCGCGTAGCTGCCGCCGCAGCCGGGGCGAACGGCTCGGGCGGCAACGGAGGGACCAATAAAGAGCTGGTACGGGTTAGTTGGTCCGAAGCCTTCTCAGAGATCGCCAGCCAGCTGGCCGGGGTCGCCGGCGACGCCATCGGCGTGATCGGTGGCGCCCGCCTCCCCAACGAGGACGCCTATGCATGGTCCAAGCTCGCTCGCACGGTGCTTCACACCGACAACGTGGACGCGCAGCTCGGGGACGGCTTGCCCGGCGACCTGGTAGCCAGCCTTCCCCGGGCGACGATCGACAATGTCTGTGGCGCCTCGCTCATCGTAACGGTCGCCCCCGACATCAAGGAGGAGCTGCCCGTCCTGTACCTGCGCCTCCGCCATGCCGCCGTCGAAAGCGGGGTGCCCATCATCGAGCTGAGCCCGGTCCCCACCGGGCTCTCTTCGCTAGCCTCGCAATGCCTCCGCTACATGCCCGGTGAGCTTGCCGCTCTGGCACGAGCTTTGTGCGCGGACAGCCCCGTCACGAGCGACGTTGCCGGAGTGGCCGCCGAAGAAGTCGAGCGTGCCCGAACTGCCATCGCCGCTGCCACGACCAGCTCTGGCGACCGGCCGCGGGTAGCTGTCGTGCTCGGGAGGCCGTCGGTGGCCGAACCTTCGAGCGGTGTAACTGACGCGGCGCTGGCACTCGCCGGCCTGCAGGGGGTCTCGTTCTTGCCGGTGCTCCGGCGCTCGAATGTCAACGGGGCGATCGACCTCGGGCTCTCCCCGGGGCTGCTGCCGGGCCGAGTGGGCCTCGAGGACGGCCGAGCTTGGTACGAACGCCTCTGGGGGGCTGCGCTCCCCAAACAAAAGGGCCTCGACACGATAGGCATGCTCACCCGGGCCGCGGCGGGCGCGATGCAGGTCCTGTTCCTTGTCGGCGCGGACCCGCTATCGGACTGCCCCGATAAGGAGCTCGCTGCGCTCGCCCTCGAACGCACGACTTTCGTGGTAGCGGTCGACGCTCTTCCCACGGCGAGCACCGCACACGCGGACGTCGTCCTCCCGGCTGCCATCTACACCGAACGGCGGGGGACTTTCACCAATATCGAGGGGCGTATCAGTTGGCTCGGGAAAAAAGTGACAGCCCCCGGTACTGCTCGGCCCGACTGGATGATCGCCGTCGAACTGGCCACGCACCTCGGTGGAGACCTCGGTGCGACTTCCCTCGAAGACCTCTGGGCTGAGATCGAGAACGTCTCGGCACTGCACCGGGGCGTTTCGAAGGCGCTGCACGAGTCGCTCAGCGGCCGCGACGGCGTCGTCGTCCCGCTCGGGCTGGATGGTGGCGGGCCGGGGCATCCCGAGCCCCCTGAGCCGCTCGACCCGATGGCCGACCCGGGTATTGCCTCGGCTGACATCCATCCGGTACCCCCGGCTGCCGGCATCGCCCTCGTGTCCACGCCAGACGGCATGGCCGGCCCTTCGGCCGGACCAGCCGCCACATCGCCACTGACCCCCCCGTCACGGGTGCAGGTGAAACCGCCTGCGCGTGCCGGCAAACCAGCTTCGCCAGCGCCCAGCCCAGCCTCGAGCCCAGAAGTTGCCAGAGCAGAAGGTGGTGGAGCAGCCGGCAACGAGCGGACGCTCCGCCTGGTGGTGAGCCGGCCGATGTGGGACGGCGGAGCCCTTATCCAGCGCTCGCCCTCGCTGGCGTCGCTTCACCCGCCGCTGGAGCTCCGCGCCAACCCCGAGGACCTCGCTCGCTTCGGGATGAAACCGGCCACCCAGGTACGCGTCAGCTCCCAGCGAGGGAGCGTCGTGGTAACCGCCACGCCGGACGCCAGCATCCCGAAGGGTATCGCTGTCCTGCCCTTCAACCTCCCCGGGGGGGGTGCCGGGGAGCTCATTGACGCGTCTGCTCCTCACACCGACGTCCGCCTCGGGCACGCGGAGGGGCTATGACCGCCCTGGTGACCTACACGGGAGATCCCCTTTTCGCAAAGGGCCTCGACCTCGTCGTCTGGGTGATCTTGCTGGTCAAGGTCATCGCGGTGTTTGCCCTCTTGATGGTCTCGGTGCTCTTCATGATCATGTACGAGCGCAAGGCCATCGCCCGGCTCGGGACCCGCTGGGGGCCGAACCGAGCAGGCCCGTTCGGCTGGCTGCAGTCCCTTGCCGATGGCATCAAGCTGTTCTTCAAGGAAGCGCTGCTCCCCGCCACCGCTGACAAGCTCGTGTACCGGATCGCGCCAGTTATAGCTGTGGTCCCCGCGTTCGTGGCCTTTTCGATCGTGCCGGTCGGCGGGACGATCACCGTTGACGGCTACACGACCCGCCTGCAGCTGGCCGACCCGTCGTGGGGCATCCTGGTCATGCTGATGGCGTCGAGCGTCACCGTCTACGGGGTGATGTTGGCCGGCTGGTCGTCAGGGTCGAAGTACCCCTTGATCGGGGCAGTGCGCGCGAAGCGCCCAGATGATCTCCTACGAGGCTGCCCTCGGGCTGACCGTCGCCACGGTGGTGTTGCTAACCGGGTCGCTGCACACGAGCGCTATCGTCGCAGCGCAGCACGGCGGGTTCTTGTACCACTGGAACATCTTCCGCGCCTTCGGCGCCCCCGCCGCCATCTTCTTCGTGGCGATAACTGCCGAAATGACACGGCCGCCTTTCGACCTCGTCGAGGCCGAGGAGGAGTTGGCGGGCGGCTTCAACCTCGAGTACTCCTCCATCGGCTTCGCCCTGTTCTACCTCGCCGAGTACATGGCGCTCGTCACGAACTCGGCTATTTTCACGACTCTGTTCCTCGGCGGGCCGGACGGGCCCGCTATTGCCGGCCATTCGATCGGCCCGTTCTGGTTCGCACTGAAGGTGCTAATACTGCTCTACGTCTACGTGTGGATCCGGGCAACGCTGCCCCGTCTTCGCTACGACCAGCTCATGGACCTCGGTTGGAAGTGCCTGATCCCCGCCTCCCTTGCCCTGCTCCTGGTCGTAGCGGGAGCGCGCATCGGCAAGGACGGGTTTTGGGGCTGGCTGGCGCTGTGCGCCAGTGCCCTCGGGTTCCTCGTCCTGTCCCGAGCTATCGACGTCGGCAAGTCGCAGCCCCAAGAGGGCAGGCTGGCTGAAGTGGACACGCCATGAGCTTCCTCACCGACAACGCGTTCGTCTCGTTTTTCAAGGGCTTCTTGGTTACCGGCAAACAGCCGCTGAAACCAAAGGTCACTGTCCAGTACCCCGAAGAAAAACGCCCCAAGCCCGAGCGTCTACACGGTCGGCACGTGCTCAACCGCTACGAAGACGGCATGGAGAAGTGCATCGGGTGCGAACTGTGCGCCGGGGTCTGCCCCGCAAAATGCATCTATGTGCGTGGAGCGGACAACCCTCCGGACGCGCCGGTATCGCCCGGCGAGCGCTATGGCTTCGTTTACGAGATCAATTTCCTGCGCTGCATCCACTGCGACCTTTGCGTCGAGGCCTGCCCCACAGAGGCGATAACCGAGTCGAAGCTCTTCGAGTTCTCTTTCACCAACAGGCAGGACGCTATCTATACGAAGGCCGAACTGGTGGTCGACGACTCGGGCAAACCCAAGGAGCTGCCGTGGGAAGACTGGAAGCCGGGCGACGACCGCAATACCTCCGGCTGGGTGAGGGCAACCTCCCCGTCGGGCCGCGCCGACCTTGAAGGGACGCCGCTGTGGTCAGGCGAGCTCGGCTACGGCGTCCGCCCCGCCCAGGCGGGCCAATCCGACCCCCAAGCCGCTGACGTGCGCGCCGATTTCGACATCTCGGTGCGAGAAGCCGGTGCGGCTGAAGTCAAAGGCGCCGGGGCCAGCACGGTAAGCCCGGTCAGGCGGCCAGGCGGCGCCCAAGCCGGTACGAGCCAAGTGGGGGACAACTAGCGATGCTCTTAGCTGCCAGCAACGCTGCCAGTACCTCGGGTGCTGACCTAGCCAATGCGTCTGCGTGGGCCGTCTACGCAGTGGGCGCCACCATATCCATGCTGGGGGCGTTCGGTGTCGTCCTTTTACGAAACCCGGTGCACTGCGCGCTCTCTCTCGTCATGACCATCTTTGGGATCGCTTTGCTCTTCATCGACGAGAGCGCCGACTTCTTGGCCGCGGTACAGATAATCGTGTACGGCGGCGCCATCGTGATCCTGTTCCTCTTCGTGATCATGCTGCTCGGAGTGGACCGAAGGGAGCCCCGCCGCCAGGACAAGATGCGAGGCCTGACGCCGGTAGCGATCGTAGTGAGCCTCGTGGCGCTGATCAGCCTGCTCGTTCTCACCCAGGTGCGTTTCTGGGCGACCGGTGCGAAAGCGTCCACAGAAGCCTTGAACGGGCCGGGCGAGAACGTGCAAAAACTTGGCCAGAGCATTTTCACGGCCTACCTGCTCCCCTTCGAAATGACATCCGCGTTGCTCGTGATCGCCGTGGTGGCGGCCGTGGTCCTAGTGCGTCGGGGAGCCGAAAGTGGCTCGGAGACCCCGCGCAAGACCGCTGCCAGGCCGCCCGCCTCGCAGGAAAGCCGCAGACCTGGGACGCCCGTGCGATGACTGTTCCCGGGCCCTGGTACCTGGTACTAGCAGCTGTGCTGTTCAGCGTCGGCGCGACCGGCCTGCTCGTGCGGCGCAACATCTTGGTCATGTACATGTGCATCGAGCTCATGCTGAACTCCGTCAACCTGACGTTCGTGACATTTGCCCGCATGCTGAACGACCTTGGTGGCCAGGACTCGGTGTTCTTCGTTCTCGTCGTCGCGGCCGCTGAGGTCGTCGTCGGCCTCGGCATCATCGTCGCCATCTACCGACGCCGCAGCGGGGCCACCGCTGACGACATCAGTTCGCTGAAAGGCTGAGGCGACATCGTGAACGCCGCCTACGCCATAGTCGCGCTGCCGCTTCTCGGCTTTGTCATCAACTTGGTCCTGGGGCGTCGCTTGGGAGAACCGGCCGCCGGCTGGGTCGGTACCGCGGCTGCCGGTGGCTCGTTCATCGCCTCGCTCGTGGTGTGGGTCACGATGCTCGGCAAACCTGCTGCCGACCGGGTGACCGACCTGAACATCTTCACTTGGTTCCCCGTGGCAGGCCTGCACGCGAACGTGGGCCTACAGATGGACCCGCTGTCGATCACCATGGCGCTGTTCGTGACCGGCGTTTCGACGGCCATCCACTTGTACTCGATCGGGTACATGCACCGCGACCCGGGCTTCGACAGGTTCTTCGTCTACCTCAACCTGTTCCTGTTCTCGATGGTGGTGCTTGTCCTGGCAGACAACTTCTTGTTCTCCTTCCTCGGGTGGGAGGGAGTGGGCTTCTGTTCCTACGGCTTAGTCGGGTTCTGGTTCCAGCGCGAGGTGGCCGCCGTCGCAGCCAAGAAGGCCTTCGTGACCAACCGGGTCGGCGACCTGGGCTTCCTTCTCGCCATGTTCTTGATGTTCGCCCACTTCAGCTCCCTCAACTATTCAGCAGTGCTGGGCACGCTGGTCAAGGGTCACGCAACAGGCCTTCTCACAGGCACACCGGGAGCGATCGACGGGACAACGGCGACGGCCATAACGCTGCTGCTTTTCCTCGGAGCCATCGGTAAGTCGGCCCAGATCCCGCTGTACATCTGGCTGCCCGACGCCATGGAAGGCCCGACGCCTATCTCAGCTCTCATCCATGCGGCGACGATGGTCACCGCCGGCGTCTACCTGATGGCCCGGGTAGCTCCCATGCTGCATTACGCCCACGCCACCTCCTGGGTCGTCGCTTGCACAGGAGCAGGCACAGCCTTCCTTGCCGCCACGATCGCCTGCGCCCAGGACGACATTAAAAAGGCCCTCGCCTATTCGACAGTTTCCCAGCTCGGGTACATGTTCCTGGCCATAGGGGCCGGGGACTACGTGGACGGGATCTTCCACATGCTGACCCACGCCTTCTTCAAGGCGCTCCTGTTCCTGGCGGCCGGGGCAGTGATCCATGCAATGGCGAACCGCCAGGACATGAAACAAATGGGTGGCCTCGCCAAGTACCTTCCACTGACGGCGCTGACCTTTGCCGTCGGCTGGCTGGCGATCTCGGGGATACCACCGTTGGCGGGTTTCTGGTCGAAGGACGCGATCCTCTCGTCGGCGTGGGGAATGAACAAGGTGCTCTGGGCAATCGGGGTCGTCACGGCTGGCCTTACGGCCTACTACATGAGCCGCCAGTTCGCTCTGGTGTTCACGGGCCAGGCGCGCTGGAAGGAGGCCCGGCCGGCCCAGGTTCATGAAGCGAGCGGGCCCGGCTTGCCGGCCGTAGCTCACGAGGAGGCTGAGCCCCGCGACCCGACCTGGACGATGGCCGTTCCCCTGGTGGTGCTGGCGATAGCAGCGGTGTTGGGCGGCGGCATCAATTTCCCGGCCTGGCACCTGAACTTTTTGTCGCATTTCCTGAGCCCGATTTTCCCTGCGGCTACCGCGGCGACAGTTAGCACTGGTACCAAGTGGGCGCTGTCGATCTTGACGACAGCGGTGGCACTGACGGGCCTCGGCCTCGGCCTCACGACCTGGAGGACTGCGGTCCACCCCAAGCTCGAACCGAACTTCCTTCGGCGAGCCTGGTACTTCGACGATATTGTCGCGGCAACGGTCTCCGGCCCGCTCACGGCCATGGCCAACGCGCTCGCATTCGTCATGGACACCAAGGTCGTTGACGGCGTCGTTAACGGGGTCGCGACATCGCTGGGCCTTTCCGGCCGGGTATTGCGAAAGTTGCAAAACGGCTACATCCGCAGTTACGCGCTCGGGATCGGCGTTGGGCTCGTTGTTATCCTCGTCTACCTGACCTTCCGGACGGGGAGCTGAACATGGGCTTCCCGGTCTTGGACGTGATCGTCTTCCTGCCCGCGGGCGCGGCCGTCGCAGTCGCTCTCATGCCGGCATCTTTTCCCGCGACATTTGCAAAACGGCTGGCCGTTGCCGCGGCGGTGGTCGAGCTGGCGTTCGTCGCCTGGATGGTCGTCGCGTTCAAGACAGGCAATGCAAACGCGGGCTTCCAGTTCACGAGCAAGGAGCCCTGGTTCGGGGCACTCGATATTTCGTGGTACCTGGGAGTGGACGGCATTTCGCTGTTCCTCGTCGCCATGACGGCACTTCTGTTCCCTATCGCCATGGCGAGCCCGCCCGTCGAACGCTCCCAGAGGGCCTACCTGGGTTGGATGCTCCTTCTCGAGTCCGCCTGCATGGCGAGTTTCCTGTCGCTCGACGCATTCCTTTTCTTCGTAGCGTTCGAGGTCACACTGGTACCGGGTTATTTCGTCATCGTGAGCGGCGGCGGCCCGCAGCGCGGCTATGCGGCGACCAAGTTCTTCCTCTACACGTTCGCGGGTTCAGCCTTCCTCTTCGTCGGGATCCTGGCCACGTTTTTCCTCGTCCAGGCCCAGAGCAGCTCAGGTGCTTCCTTTGACATCGTGTACCTTGCGCGAGGCGCCATGCACCTGCCGGTGGCAGATCAGGAATGGCTGCTCGCCGCCTTCGGGGTGGCGTTCGCCGTCAAGATGCCGCTCGTCCCGTTCCATACCTGGATGCCGAACGCCTACACCGAGGCCCCGACCGGCGGTTCGATGGTCCTGGCCGGGATCCTGTTCAAGCTCGGTGCTTATGGCATCCTGCGCTGGGGCATTTTCATGTTCCCGGAGGGCGCGGTCAAGCTGGCACCGGTGGCCCTGACGCTCGCCGCCATAGGCATCATCTGGGGTTCGGTCGTGGCAGCAATGCAGCGGGACTTGAAGCGCCTGGTCGCCTATGGGACGGTGGCGGGGGTCGGGTTCATCGTGATCGGCCTCTTCGGGTTCACCACCCAGGGGATCACCGGCGGGATAGTAGAGATGGTCAACCACGGTCTGTCGACGGGGGCACTGTTCCTCCTGGTAGGGATGGTCTGGGAACGCCGGCGGACCTACCGGTTCTCCGAGCTCGGCGGCCTTCAGACCGTCATGCCAGTGCTCGGGTGGGTCTTCATGGCCGTCATCATGGGCGACATCGGCCTGCCCGGCCTGAACGGCTTCATAGGTGAGTTCCTTGTGCTCGTAGGTACTTTCATCACCCATCGTTGGTGGGCGGTCGTGGCCACGACGGGGGTCGTGTTGGGGGCCGTGTACCTCCTATGGGCCTACCAACGCGTCTTCCACGGCCCGGCCCAGGCGGTAAACGCAGGGATCCGCGACATGACCTGGCCGGAGCGCTTTGCTGTGGCGCCGTTGCTGGCAGGGATTATCTTCATCGGGGTGTACCCGCAGCCTCTGCTCGAGCGCATACAACCAGCGGTTGACCACTTGGTCGCCCATGTCGAGTACGCAGACCCGAGCTTGCGGATCCCGTCCCAGGGTGTGGGGCACGGCACATTCGCCGTACCACCTGACCAGGTGGTCGACCTGCCGGTAGCTGGGCAGAAGACGTCGGCAGCTGGAGCAGGAGGCTCGAAATGACCTTCCTCGCAGCCGGGTGCACGATCGGCTCCGCCACGGGCACCGTTTCGGGGCTCTGCACTGCCAAGAGTTCGATCTCGATTGCGATCGACTACCCAGCCCTCGTCCCACTGTTCTTGCTGGGCGGGGGCGCGCTGGTGGTCCTGTTCCTGGCGGCGATGCTCCCCAAACGCCGGTACCCCGGTCTTTGGGCCGGTATTACGGTGCTCGCCAGCCTGGGCACAATCGTCGACGGTCTTGCGCAATGGTTCCAACTGCCCAACACCTTCACTCCCCTCACCAACGCGTTCACCATGGGTGGTCAGCTGTACTACGACCACTTCGCAGCCTTTTTCGCCATCTTGTTCGGCTCTGCAACGCTGCTGGGGGCACTCGTCTCTGACGGCTACCTGACCCGGGAGAACCTGGACGGCCCGGAGCCCTACGTGCTCATGATGGCCTGCTCGACCGGGGCGGTGCTCATGGCCGACGCCGCTAGCTTGATCAGCCTGTTCCTCGGCCTGGAAATAATGTCCATCGCCCTGTACACGATGAGTGCTTACCACAGGCGCAGGCCCGCATCCGGCGAGGCGGGCCTCAAGTACTTCATCCTCGGCTCGTTCTCCTCCGCGATATTCATCTACGGAGTGGCCCTCATTTACGGTGCGACCGGTTCGACGCAGTACTTCGAGATAATCGTTTTCCTCGCCACCAACACAGTGGTGCACACCGGGGTCTTGCTGGCTGGCATGGGTCTTGTGATCGTCGGCCTTGGCTTCAAGGTTGCCGCCGTGCCGTTCCATTTCTGGTCGCCGGACGTGTACCAGGGAGCACCGACGCCGTTCGTCGGCTACATGGCCGCAGTGGCCAAGGCCGGCGGGTTTGCCGGTCTGGTCCGCGTCCTCATGCTTGCGCTGCCGACGGAGACATCCAACTGGCGGCCGATCATATGGGTTTTGGCCGCGGCCTCGGTACTGGTCGGCGCCGTACTCGCCCTCGTCCAAGCGGACTTGAAACGCATGCTCGCTTACTCGTCGATAAGCCAGGCGGGTTTCGTCCTGATCGGGCTGCAGTCCGGTACCGCGAGCGGGGTGAAAGGGGTGTGCTTCTACCTGTTCACCTATGTCTTTTTGGTCATCGGCACCTTCGCCGTCGTCAGCGTCGTGCAAGGCCGGGGGGAGGCCCGCAACGACCTCGGCGCCGTGCGCGGGCTGGCCGCGCGCAGCCCGTGGCTGGCAGCTGCGCTGCTCGTCCTGCTGCTTGGGCAGGCTGGCGTACCGCTTACCAGCGGTTTTCTCGGGAAATGGGTCGTCATCTCGGCCGTGATCGGGAAGGGCCAGTACGAGCTGGCTGTCATCGGCATGTTGGGTGCCGCAATAGCTGCGTTCTTCTACCTGCGGATCGCGTTCCTCGTGTACAGCGCGCCCGAGGCCCAGCCGGCGAGCGACCGAGCGGACGGCGCTCCCCCCTACGGGACGTCCGACCTGCAATTGATTGCGGCCGCGGGATTGTCCGGTCGGGACACGGCGCTTGCTCTGCGGGCCGCCCCCACCGCCCGGCTGCGTGTGCCGGCGGCTACCAGCGTTGTCCTCGTCATTTGTGTCGGGTTCACCATCTTCGCCGGTGTTTCCGGCCTTATGGTCTCCATGACAAATTCGCTTACCCTTCCCTGGCAGCTCTAGCACCCCTCGAGCCGCTCCTGTCCTAGTACCCCGCCGAACGTCTCGCTTTCCAAGGGGCAACGACAACCCGGTGGTAGAGTTCGCACGAGCCGAGAGGAGGCGCCGTGCACTGCACGAACTGCGGAGCCCCGGTACTTCCCGGGCAGAACTGCGAAGCCTGCGGTGCGCAGCAGCCGCCTCAAGCTCCCTCGGCGGGCGATGACCCAGGCGCCAACCCGAGCCCCTACGGGGCTACAAGTTATGGGCAGCCCGCTGCCGACCAACCCGGCTACGGCCAGGCTCCTACTGGCCAGCCTGGCTACGGCCAGACCGCTTATCCTCAGGGCTCCGGCCAGACCCCGTACCCGCCAACCGCCTACCCGCAGGGCGCGTACGGCCAGACCGGCTATGGCCAGGCTCCTGCCGGCCAGACCGGCTACGGGCAGACCGGCTACGGGCAGACCGGCTACGGGCAGACCGGCTACGGCGCCCCGGGCTACTCCCAGCCTTATCCCGGCGGCGGCTTCTCGCCCTACCCGGCAGCCCCAAAAAACAACGGCCTTGCTATCGCATCTCTTGTGTGCTCGATTCTGGGCCTTTGTTGCGGGGTCGGAGGTGTACTGGGGGTCATCTTCGGGTTCGTCGCTCGCGGCCAGATCAAGCGATCGGGGGGGCCCAACAAGGCAGCGGCCTTGCGCTGGCTGGGATTATCGTCGGCTTTGTCGTCATCGCGCTCGCGGCCGTGGGTCTGCTGATCGTCCTTCTCAGCGCCTCATCCGCCAACAACAACAGCTGAGGAATGCGCCGCAAGGCGGCTATGCGGCACCGGGTGGCGTCTGCCACCAACCTATTCTGGCGTTATGGAGCAGCTCCAAACCGGTAAAGGCCAGTAGAGGCGCTGTAGAGGGATGACCACGACCGGCGAAATAGTCGGCCTCAGCCGCTGGACGTGGCGGGCAGGCCGGAGGGTTGGCGAAGCTGTCGTCTTCGACCTCGACGGTGTGCTCGCCAATGCCGAGTCGCGCCAGCATTTCATCAAAAGGCCGCGACCGGACTGGGAGGCCTTCTTTTCGGCGTCAGGCGACGACCCCCTAGTCGATGAGGTTGCGACCTTGCTCCAGCTGTTGGCGCCCGAGCTGGCCATCGTGCTGCTGACAGCGCGGCCGGCACGCATCGGCACGCTGACAGTCGACTGGCTCAATCGCCACGACCTTCGTTGGGACCTGCTCGTGATGCGACGGGACGGTGACTACCGCCCGGCTCGGCACTTTAAACAGGAGGCGGTGCGGGATATCCGGTCTAGGGGCCTCGACCTGAAGCTCTGCTTCGAAGACGACCTGAGGAACGTGGAGATGTTCCGAGCCGAGGGAGTGCCATCCCTCTACGTACACTCGGGCTACTACGAGTAGCCGTAGCGCCGCGGGGCGCACACCCTTACCGTCTTCTCAGGCCTGACAGGTACTCTGTCACCAAGAGGTGAACATGATCAACAACGTCAAAACCGCCATAATGCTGGCGCTCCTGGGAGCGATTTGCATGGGCATCGGTGCATTCTTCGGCGAGGGATGGCTTCTAGTCGGTCTGGTCGTCGGGCTCGTGTTTGTGGGAGGGTCCTACTGGTTCTCCGACACGGTTGCCATCAAAGCCGCGCGAGCGGTGCCGGTCTCGGAAGCCCAGATGCCCCAGTACTACGAGATCGTCCGGGACCTAACGACCCGCGCCCACATGCCGATGCCGCGGCTTTACGTCTCCCCGTCGGCGCAACCGAACGCCTTCGCCACGGGGCGCAACCCCAAGCACGCCGCTGTTGCAGTCACCCAGGGAATCCTCCAAATTTGCACCTGGTCCGAGCTGCGTGGAGTGCTGGCGCACGAGATCAGCCACGTACGCAACCGCGACATACTGACGGCTTCTGTAGCAGCCTCCATCGCGATGGGCATCACTTTCCTCGCCCGCGTATTGGCCTGGAGCGGATTGTTCTTCGGAGGTCTTGGCGGCGGACGAGGGCGCAACGCTGACGACAACATCCTCGGCCTTTTGGCAATGGTCATCCTGGCGCCTCTGGCGGCTACGTTGCTGCAGTTGGCCTTGTCCAGGAGCCGCGAGTACGAAGCCGACCGCGACGGTGCCCGCCTGATCGGAGATGGGGAGCCCCTCGCCTCGGCGTTGTCCAAGCTGGACTACTCATCGCAAAGGGTACCAATGCAGGTGCCGCGAGAGATGGCCGGCCTCTTCATCGTGAACCCGCTCGCGGGCCGACGAGTGGCGTTCGGCAATTGGTTCAGCGACCACCCGCCGACCGACCAGCGCATCGCCCGGCTGCGTTCGCAGCAATGGGCGCACCGCCTCTAGGGCTGCGCCGCCTCTAGACCTTCAAGGACCGGCGCCTTGGCCAGCCCCCGGACGCTTTAGTCCCTGAAGTTCTCGAACTGGAGGGGGATCCCGAAGTCCTCCTCTTTAATGCCGCGATCGAAGCTTGCAGGTCGTCGCGCTTCTTGGCGGTGACGCGCACCTGTTCACCCTGGGTCGACGACGACACCGCTTTGGGGGCGTGGTCCTTGATGAACCTGTTGATCGCACGGGCCTGGTCTGCGGTGATCCCCGACTTCAGCGTCACCACTTGTCGCACTGTGCTCTTGGCGGCTTCCTCGACCTTCCCGTAGTCGAGCGCTTTCAGGGAGATCTTCCTGCGGACCAGCTTTTCTTCTAGTACTTGGAGCACCGCCTTCAGGCGGTCCTCGGTGGAAGAGCGCAAAGTGAGCTCCTGGCCGGACAGCTCGATGCTCGAGCTCGTCCCCTTGAAGTCGAAACGGGTCTCGAGCTCCCGCGCGGCCTGGTCCACTGCGTTGCGAGCCTCTTGCATGTCCACCTGGGAGACGACGTCAAACGTAGGCATGCCCAACACGCTAGCCTTACATTTCCTGAGGGCCTCACCGCCCTCGAGGGTCGGTGCCCGAGCGGACAATGGGAGCAGACTGTAAATCTGCCGGCTGACGCCTACGGGGGTTCAAATCCCTCCCGGCCCACTCGCTGGCCTTGACCCCTAAAGGCGGTCCAGGTCATCACAGCGCGACGAGACGTGGTACCCCAAACCGTCCCCGCCGAGAAGAACGGCGACGGTTTGAGGCAACCACGGTCGCTCGCTGAGGATCCCCGGCAGGTCAGCCGCCGAAACGGTGCCGGGCCGTTACCGGCGCGCGGTGCTCCTGTCCGCCTGGCGCCAGTTGTCCGCTGTGCCCAGGGCTCGCGGATAGGGCGGGGCGTCGTGCACAAGTACAGCGCCGCTCCTTCGTAGTCCATGAGCCTGGGCCCGAACCTCCTTGCAGGTTTCGAGTTGCCAGAACCTCTCGCCATCTCACGAGTCTGCCTCTTGCGTCTTTACGCCGCCGAGCACCTCGGGCCTAGGTAGCTACACCTTCAGCGCCTCTTACAGCGGGGATGCCAACAACATCTAGGCCTCCGGCTCGGCCTCGGTGAATGCCCTCGAACCCACCACACTGTCTTTTAGCCTTCCGGGTTCGCCGCGTAAAGGGTCTCCGATGACCATCAGCGCCACCTTGACCCCGATGCCGAACGCGGGAACGCTCGCATTCTTCGTCCAAGGGCCGCGTGGGAAGGTGTCCCTTCCCGCTTTCTGCTCGGCAGCGATGCTGGAGGCAGGTGTGGCAACCTGCACGTTCACTCCCTCTCTAGATGGCACCTACACTGTCACTGCCGTCTATTCGGGAAGCACCTTGTACGCGGGATCGTCCAGCACGGTGACGTTGAAGCTGAACGATTAGCTGGGAGGACCACGGTCGGCTCCGTCCAATCCTCGAGGCCGCCCTTGTTCGTTCGATGACCCAGCACGGAACTGCGAAGTGCCGTCACGAACACACCAGCCCTTGCACTTGCCTTGTCTACCAGCCTCGCAGGTCGATGGGCCATGCCGCCTTTACGGCGTCGCCATCTGCAACCCACATAGTGTCGTGGTACGCAACCGTTGGGTCGACGTGAGCCGGCCATACCCGCACGGTGTCCCCGATGCGGACTGACCCACTACGGCGAAACGTCAAATGCTCATCGGAGCAGCTCAGTGCCTCGCCCTCATCGACGTCGGGAAGACCCTTGTCCATCCCCAGTGCCTTCAGCCCGCAGTTGGCGACTGCATAATCCTTGTGCACCGAGATAACAGTGGCCAGAACGTAAAGGGCTTGACGGAAGGGAAGGCCTAATTTGGCGTAAGCAGTGTCCATCAGAGCATAAGAGCCAGCTTGGAGCTCCGTCGCAAATCCGTTCAGGTCATATGACCCGGTCCCGCCGGCGCTGATTATCTCCCCTCCAACGTGGCGCTGAGCCTTCATGAGCTCCCGCATGGCCGCGTCGACAAGTGCCGACCGTTGAGCCCGGTCGAGGACGAACATCGCGTGCCCCTCATAACCCATAACTCCCCGCACGAGAAGACCTGCCCGCCTCGCCATCGCGGCAAGATCTCCGGCATCAGCCGGCGCACAACCGCACCGACGTAAGCCAACGTCGACGTCGATCAGCACTTCTTGAACGCCTCCCTGCGAAGCAGCAGCGATTGTCTCGGGTGAGTCGATAGCTACTGTTACGCGCACACCGGGCGCTCGTAAGGCTCCCAGACGGCTACAATCCAGCACCTCATTTGCAAGCAGAAGATCCTCGCCCAAGCCGGCGGCGGCCATACCCTCGACTTCCCTCACGGTGGCGCACGTGAAGCTGCGATGTCCGGCATTGACCTGCAGTTGCCCAAGAGCCGTGCACTTGTGAGCCTTGACGTGGGGTCGTAGCCGATCTCCTGGGAGAGCGGTGGACATCACTGACAGGTTGTCCATCAACGCCGGCTGGTCGACCACAAGCGCGGGCGTGGTCAGCTCACGGATATGCGATTTCATCCCTTCCCATCCCCTTCATCGAGTCTTCACGAACCGCCGCCGCAGCCTGCGGACAACAATATTATTCGCCTGCACTGCGGGTGACTGCCTCAGGCGCGCGCCGCGGACGTCCAGTGCCGATCGGGCAAAGCCATATCGTTCTGGCACCAATGTGGCACGCCGGGGTCCTGATAGTTATCGCGTTGGAGGGTCATCGGCCGGTGGGGACGGGCTCGCCCCCTCCTCAGGATGAGTGCCCACGGAGCAAACCCAGCATGTGGCGAGCGCTCAGTCTCAGTGACCCTCTATGCCATTGCGATCTTGAGGTCATCCGCAACACCCCCGAGCATTGTGTAGTCCGTCCTCGTTTCCTGCAGCATGCTGCCCGGGACGAATTCTGAGACCGGCCCGTGGGCAACAAGCCGCGCAATGAAGCGCTGCCATGAGTAACCACCACCCAAGTCCCCGTCCAACCAGAAGCTACGATGGCGCGCCCCGAGGATATCTCGAGGACCGATCGTGTTCGCTTTGGGCGGCACCCACGACCAGTCCCCACCGAAGCTGTGCAGCGCGTTCTGCACCACGGTGATTGGATGAAGCTCCACGAGTCGCGCACCGGCCGAGCGGTAGGCGTTGAGGTCCCCATTGAACTCGTAACCCAGGTGCGGCTCCCAGAAAGCTATGTGGCCAGCCCATCCGATCCCGCCGTAACATACGTCCGCCCGTCCCAGGTCCTCGATGCGCGCCGAGTAGTCGCGGATCACGTCGCTTGTCGGGAAATGGATGTTGGCTTCCGCCGGACGGAGATCCTTATCGATCCTCCCGAAGAAGTGCTCCCACATTGCCCCCTGGAATGACCCCTCCCACGATAGAGGAGCCGTATTGCCATCCTGGTCGGCATACTCGTCCATGTTGAAAGTGTGTACGTGGTGAAGGGAGATCCTCTCCCTGTTGATGCGTCGGGCCGCCAGCTCGAACTGGGGAACTGGTCCCACTGGGAGAATGGCAACGAGGCGCTCGCCACGGTCGCGCGCGGCCACGATCCTGTCCACGAGGTCGTTGGCGAACTGAGTATAGAAGTCTTGAGAGTCATCCACGACCCGTATTTTGAATTCAGGGTTGGGATGTCCGCATATATCCTCACGCTTGATTGCCCGGGCTTTCTCGCACGCCCCCCGGTCGCGGAACGTGCTCACCGCGGAGAGCTCGTAACTGAAGCTCGAAACTGTCGTTGACATTTAGTCCTCCTTCAGGGCAAAAGCCGCCTTGGTGCGGCCCGTAACCACGTCATTGCTGACCGGAAACCCTCGGCGTAGCGGACGCCGCACTGATAGCCGCGGAACGCCCCCATCACGCGAGTTTGGTCGACAACGTCGACACCATCGTGATCTCGCAGCCAGCCCAGCTGACTTTCATGGCACCGTAGCGCCTCCAGTTTCTGCTCGAACACATCGCTGACGTCCACATACTCGGTCGGATCGAAGCCCACGCCCGCCAGCGGGTCGAAATAGAGGACGGAAGCGACAACGGTGTGCGCTGGGTGGTCTGTGCGCAGGAGCGGCAGCGTCGCAATGTGGCTGGCGTCGAGCATCAGGCGGCTTGTCTCGACATGGTCTGCCATGTAGTCGTTAGGGGTATGAGTAAGAATGATGTCGGGCTTGACAGTTCGTATGAGGTCAATGGCCAGGCGGCGCTGGGCAGGGTCAGCGGCGTTCACCTCACCGTCCGACAGCCCGAGCGTCGTGCGCAGGGTACCCATGACCTGTGCCGCACGCTCTGCCTCTTTCAATCGGATGGCGGCGATCTCCTCTGATGTATGGACGAAACTGCCGCGATCACCAAGTGTGGCGTGGCACGTGGTGACGGCATTTCCTTCGCGGACGTACCGGATCAAGGTGCCTCCACAAAGCTGCTCGAGGTCATCGGGGTGAGCGCCGACGGCAAGGATGTTCACGGCCGTGCCCCGCACCCTCCAGGAGAAGCGCTCGCGTCGTGTCCCAGAGGACCGGATGGACCGAGTTGCCGTCGAGAGACGGGGTCTCTGCTCGGTTCCCACGGGGGAACCTCGACGCGCCCCCTCGGTCCTGTACCGCCCACCTGCCAGGGGCGCGGGCCGTCCAGGGGCCGGAAATTCACCCCTAAGACCTCGAGGCGCTGCAGGTGATCGGCCAAGCGGGCGCGGAATTGGGCAAAGTCAGGCCGGTCGGACGACCACACCACTTCGCTGAATGCGCAGCCACGCGGGAAGGCCATGTACTCCACGTCCGCCGTAGTCGGCATGTACTCGCTCCAAAGCTGGAACTGGGCACCGAGCACATGACCGGAAGACCCGTCGCCGAGGAGTGAGGGTTTGGGCTCGTAGGCGTGGACGTCCTCCAGAGTGACGATTTCGCCCGCAGCCAGTGGCTCTCCCGGATCGGAGGACTGATAATGATAGAAGTAGCACGGGTGTTCGGGGCACATCACCACCTCTAGGCCGGCACGCGCCGCGAAAACGCCGCCGCCTTCGCCGCGCCATGACATGACCACCGCGCCCTCGGGGACGCCACCGCCCTCCAGGATCTCGTCCCAACCCACCAATCGCCTGCCCTCCGCGTTCAGATGATCGTTGAGCTGATTGGTAAACCAGCTCTGCAGACCGTCGACTCCGGGGGCGTCACCGCGACGGATCCGCGCCGCGGCCGACAGGCTTGTCTGCCACTCCACTCGCGGGCACTCGTCCCCCCCGACATGGATGAAAGGCGACTGGAAGATGGCCGCCACCTCAGACAAGATGTCACGGCAGAACTGGACAGTCGAGGCCTCCAGGTTTAATACGTGGTTGCTGATTCCCCAATCGCAACCCACTTCGAGCGCCTGCGACAGATTGCCCAGCTCGGGGTAGGCGGCGATGGCCGCTTGCGTATGGCCTGGGAAGTCGATCTCCGGGACCACGGTCACGTTCCTCTCGTTGGCGTAGTTGACAAGGTCCCTCAACTGCGTTTGGGTGTAAAAGCCGCCGTGGGGTGTGCCATCGTAGCGCTCCCCTTGAGCGCGGCGTTGGTCGCGTGAATGACCGAGAGTCGACTGTCGTCTCCAGGACCCCACCTCGTTAAGCCGTGGGTACAGCTCAGAGGGAAATCGCCACCCCTGGTCGTCAGTCAGGTGAAGGTGCAGGACATTCATCTTGTGCATAGCCAGCAGGTCAACGAACCGCAACAGGAACGGCTGGGGAGCAAAATGACGGGCTACGTCTAGGAGGGCACCCCGCCATGAGTAACGGGGGACATCCTCCACTTCGGCGCAGGGTACCTCCCAGCGGGCACCGCGCACTGCGGCTGAGCGGTATATGTCCACTGGAAGTAACTGGCGGAGCGTCTGTGCTCCATTGAGCAGCCCGGCAACACGTGCTGCGGTGACCCGCAGACCGTCGGGCTCCACGTTCAGCCGATATCCCTCGCCTCCGAGCCGTTCCGATGACGCATCCAGTCCCAGACGAATTCGGCGCTTTGTGTCCCCGCTACGAAGTTGAAAACCCATGGCTGGCGAGAGCTGAGCTCGAAGGAGCCGAGCAACGCCCTGCGTACCGGGCCCAGCCTCGATACCCACTTCATCGGTGATCTCGAACGTGCCCGGGTGATTTTGGGCACGCTTCGGCCATGGGACTAACGTCAGCGGTCTCAATTGGGCCTACCAGTTCGTGTTGGGCGACGCATTTTGTGAACAGCAGAGGGTAGTTCGTCAATCACTGCGTTCGTGCACAGGAGAGGCGGCTCACGTCTGGTAGAGGTGAAGGAGGACAACTTCGATGTCCGGCGTGGCGAACGGATCTGGCTGTGCGAAGGCATTGTTCTGCGTTGGCCAACCACCGATGTGCTGGGTGTCGTACTCGTACCAGTCGACAAGTTCGTCGACGGGGACAATCGGCACCTGGGAGAGCATGACATTCTCCAGGCTGTCGATGATCTCGTGCTGCTTGGCTACGTTGGTAGTCGCTCCATAGGCATTGATGAGCGCGTCGGTCGCAGGGTTGGCATAGCGTTCCCAGTTTGTCGTCGCCGACTGCCCAATGGGGGCGGTATTGGCACTGAACAGCCACTGGCGAAGCTCGTAGTACGGCGTGGGGCCGGGCGCCTGATTGTAGTACGCCAACTGATATCGACCGTTGTAGAGGTCGTTCTCAAAGGTGGAATCGGAGAGGTTTTCCGGCGTGAGCTGGATCCCCACCGCTTGGAGCTCCTGAGCGATGATGTTCATCGAAGCGACCCAATCGGAGAAGCCGCCAATGTTGATGACACTGAAGGACAACTGGTGGCCGTTCTTCTCGAATATGCCGTTCGAACCGCGTTTGTACCCGTCGGATTCAAGGATGGCGATAGCCTTCTTCGGGTCGTAAGTGTACCCGTACTTGGCTAGGAGAGCCTTGTCCAGCCAAGAGGCGTACGTGGGCGTCACGACCCCGGACTGGTTGGCGGCCGGCTGGTACCCATATTCTCCTATTTGCGAGACCCTGTTCCTATCGATGGCAAAGGCGAAGGCCCGGCGCACCGCGACGTCGTTCAGCGGGCTTTCCGTGAGATTGAAGATGAGTGAGAGATTGGACGTGGGCGGGAACCAGTAGTGATAGTAATGGGGGTTCCTGTTCACGTAGTAGGACTGAATGCTCGGGATAAACTGATTGCCCCAGTTCGCTTCACCGGATGCCAGCTCTTCGTTGGCCGGGTTATTCGAGGTGAAGGCCGGGTAGTCGACCTTGGCTATCCTGGGCAGGCCCTTCTGCCAGTACGCAGGGTTGCGGACGTAGGACACGTTTTCGGGAGTACACCTGTTCATCAAGAACGGACCTGTGCCCACGGGCTTGCCATCTTCGTAAGTAAGGGGGTTGCGGACGCTCGACCAGATGTGCTGGGGCACGATGAAGACTTGGTCGGCTACATAGAAGAAGTAGGCAACCCCCGGTGCCTTGAAGGTGAGCACCACCTGGTCGGTGCCCTTCTGGGTGACGCCGCTGAGCACTGACCACACCGAGTTGAGGTCCATGGCTGGAAAGCGCTTCAGGAGCTGGAAGGTGAACATCACGTCGGCGGCGGTCAACGGCACGCCGTCCGTCCACTTGACGCCGTTGCGGATGGTGAAGGTGAGCACCTTGTCGCCGTCGGACCAGGCATAGGAGGAGGCAAGCCATGGCGTGGCCCGGCCGCTCTTCAGCGCGTTCACGAAGACGAGCGGCTCATAGATGGTCCCGGCGGAAAGGAAATTGTCGTTCGTGTTGTACGGGTTGAAGTTGCACGTCCATAGCTCCCCGTCCTCGTTGGAGATGACCACCGTGCCGCCAATGCCCGGGCCCGGCGTGGTTGCCGGCGCCGTGGTCGCGGTCGCCGGTCCAGCGATGATCGTCAGCCCGGCGATGGTGGCGCAAGCCGAGACGACGGAGAGGACCACTGTCCGGAGACGGCGCGCCCTCCAACGGTCGTCGCCGGCTTGGGCCTGCACGCGGTGGAGCTCTCCCCGGGGCTCCACGCGTCTTGATGGCCGGTCGGCCATCGCCAGCAAAGGAACGATCTCGTCGACGTAGTTTCATGGCCCCTCCTCAGTCGAACAGGTTTTAGTAGGCAACCTTCTTGGCACCCTATCCAGGGGTCTGGGAGTTGTCAAGGGGTCTCACCTGCAGAAAACCTTAGCGCACGTCACATCCACCGATGCGGTGACAGGAAGCTGCGGAGATGGAAGGGGAACACTGGCACCTGGTGCCGCGGGGTGGGTAGTGTAGAGAGTCTTCTTTGCATAGTAGTCATCTGTCTGCAGACCTACGCGAAGGGAGTGGCTGCTCTCCATGGTGGCCGAGCTCACCGGTGGTTCGAACGCTGTACTGAGGCGCATGAACCTGCGCCTGGTATTGGGCGCCGTTCGCGAGCACGGCCCTTTGTCGCGCTCCGATCTCCGACGACAGACTGGGCTGTCCCGACCGACGTTGGACGAGGTCTTGGCCCAGTTGCTCTCCATGCAGCTGCTGGCGGAGCGTCCCGCAACTGACGAGGAGATGGCGAGCCGTAGACCAGGCCCGCGACCTCGCTATCTCGCCTTCAACGCTGACCGCGGCAGGCTGATCGGCGTCGATATAGGGGCCGAAAAGGTCATCGTTATCGCCACCGACCTTGACGGTCGGGCGGTCGGGACGTTCCGGAGCCACGTGAGCGGAATGGATAGGGAGGTCCTGCTCTCAGAGGTCCGAAAGCTGCTAGCGGAAGCCGCCACCGTCTGCCAAGAGGGCGGCAAGGCCGTTCGGGCTGTGGTCGTCGGAACGCCAGGGGTTATCGACCGCTCCACCGGCTCGGTATCGCTGGCACCGCAAATCCCCGGATGGGAAGGTGTGGTGCTGGAACGGGAGCTCCTGCGAGATTACGACTGCCCGAGCACGGTCGAGAACGAGATGCACCTAGCCGTGCTCGGCGAGCGTTGGCTTGGCGCGGCCAAAGGTTGCGACAACGTCGTCTACATCGGCCTGGGGATTGGTGTGAGTGCTGGTTTCATCGTTGACGGCACGCTGCTCCGAGGGGCGTTTGGGAGGGCGGGCGAGATCGGCTACCTTGACTTCGGTCCCCCTGAGGGTGCTGCCGGCATCGGGAGCAGCGGGCGGTTCGAGCGAGCCGTGGGTGCAACGGCCTTCATGGCGGAGGTACCCGGTGCGCGGGAGAACGGCCCCGCAGAAGTCTTCCGGTCCGCTGCTGCCGGTGATGTCTCGGCCCAGCTTGTGATCGATCGGTCGGCCGCAACACTCGCGCAAGGAGTAGCCCGCGCTGGCGCTGGCACTCGATCCAGCGCTGATCGTCCTTGGCGGTGGTCTGTCTGCTACCGGCGAGGCGCTGCGCTCGCCGGTCAGCCAGCATCTCAAGCGCTTGCTCCCTGTGCCACCGCCACTTCTCAAGGTTTCGACGCTCGGTGAAAGGGCCACAGTGTTCGGGGCAATCCATAGAGCTCGTGAGCTCTGCAACGAGCTGATCTACGAGGAGTTGCTCAGTGGGCGACTATCCTGAACATCGTCTGATCATCCGGTCCTACAGAGAACCCGACTGGCGGGCTGTTTACGGGATCTGCGTTCGCACCGCGGACGCAGGTGGCGACGTAAGCGGGCGGTACTTCAGCGATGACCTCGTACCGGACGTGTTTGCCGGCCCCTACTTGGAGCTTGAGCCCGATCTGGCGTTCGTGCTCCATAATGGGGACCAGCCCGTCGGGTACGTGCTCGGTACAGCCGACACAACGTTGTTCGTTCGCTCGTTCAGGGAGAAATGGCTTCCGCGAGTCGCTGCACGTTATCCGGCGCCGAATAGCCCGGCTTTGACAGAAGACGACCGCATGATCGGCCTCCTGTTGCGGCCGGAGCGAATGTTCTGGCCCGGGGTGGCCGATTACCCGGCGCACCTGCACATCGACATCTTGCCTGATTACCAGGGCGCAGGCAGCGGCCGACGCCTGATCGAAACCTTCTGCGAGGCGGTGACCCGGCAGGGTGCCACCGGCATCCACGTCTGCGTGGGTGCGAGCAACGTTCGGGCGCAGGGTTTCTACCGACGAGTCGGCTTTATGCAGCTCGAGGCACCTAACCAGGTTGACGTCTATATGGGTATGCACCTATTGCCAGGGGCGGTCCAACGCTCGCGAAATCGGGCCGCAACCGGGACTGGCATCTCGTCCGTTGCGTTCGGGTTGCAACAGGTCGGGCCGCTGCCGCCTGAGGCACTAGCCCACGGAGGGCCCGCCGGAGGGCCGGGGTGACGAGGGCCGCCCTTGACCCCGGCTCCAGCCGAACAGACGAGCCTTGCCCAAGCTTCGTGATTGGCTGCGCGCCGGGCGCGCCGTTACCTCCAGAGCCCTTAGGACACCATCTCAACTTCGCCGGCGCGTCCCATCAGGGTGTTGCCAACGTTGGCCGCGCACACCAGGCCAAGTCTCACCCCTTCAGGTCCCCCCCCGGCCACAGACTCGCTGATAAACCAGTACCCCGCCACCACCAACCCGGCCACCCAGCAACAGATCACCGACCAGCTCGAAAAGGTGATGCTCTCACAGGTCCCGGTCATCCCGGTGGTCGAAGAGGTCGACTGGTACCAGTAAAGCGCGGCCAGAATCGGCGGTTGGGCCACGCCGCAAGACCCGTACGCTCAGCCAGCGATCTACATCGTCCCCGACGTCGGTGTAATGCTGTTGCACCTGTACCCGAAGAGCTGAGACAACCCGGTGCTTAGGAAGAAGGTGCGGGAGTGAGGTTCGTCCTACGACGGTTGGGGTTCTTCGTCGTCACCCTGTGGGCGGCGATCAGCCTCAATTTCTTGCTCCCGCGCCTCATGCCGGGCAACCCCGCCCTGGCCATGATGGCCCAGTTCAGAGGTCGGGTTAATGGCCAGGCCCTCAAGGCGCTGGAGATCGCCTTCGGCGTAAACACCCACCAAAGCACCCTCTCGGCTTACTTCTCTTACTTCGGGGATGTTTTCACCGGCCACTTCGGCATCTCCCTCACGTTCTTCCCCGACCCCGTCAGCCGGGAGGTGCTCCAGGCCCTGCCCTGGACCCTGGGACTCGTCGGCGTGACCACCGTGCTTGCCTTTTTACTGGGCACTCTTATCGGGCTGGTGTCCGGTTGGCGGCGCGGAGGCAAGCTCGACAGTATCCTTCCGCCCGTTTTCGTGGTGACGTCCGCCTTCCCCTACTTCTGGGTGGGGCTCGTCGCCGTGTGGGTGTTCGCCTACAAACTTAATTGGTTTCCCGAAAACGGCGGCTATGGCGTGACCGATCAGATCGGGCTGGACTGGCACTTCGTCGGCGATGTGCTGGAACATTCGGTCCTGCCCGCCGCCACCCTGCTGGTCACGGCCATCGGTGCCTGGATCCTCACGATGAGGAACACTGTCATCACGGTGCTGGCCGAGGACTACGTACGCATGGCCAGGGCCAAAGGGTTGAAACAATGGACGGTTATGTGGGGTTATGCCGGGCGAAACGCCATCCTCCCTAACCTGACCGGCTTTGCCATGTCGCTCGGCTTTGTCGTGAGCGGCGCCATCCTCGTCGAATACGTCTTTAACTATCCGGGCGTCGGCTGGATGCTGCTACAAGCGGTCGAAAACGAAGACTACGGCCTCATGCAAGCGCTTTTCTTGCTGATCACGGTGGCCGTGCTGGTGGCCATATTGTTCTCCGACATCCTCACCGCGGTGCTCGACCCTCGCACTCGGGAGCTACGCTGATGACCACCCTGTCGGGCGCGGGGGGCGCGGTGGGGCCTGTTGACGTGGCCGGGAGGCCCGTAGACCGGCCGGGGGAGCCGAGCGCTCCCTTGCCCCGCCGGCGCCGGGCCAAGTTCTTGCGGGCGGTCAGCCACAACCGCAAGGCTACGGCCGGGGTGCTACTCCTGGCCTTTTTCCTCGTCCTGGCCATCTTCCCAGGGGAAATCGCCCCCTACAACGGCCAGGCCGAGATCTTTCAGCCCGCCCTAGGCCCCTCCTCGGCGCATTGGTTCGGGACGACCGCCTACGGCCAGGACATCCTGTCGCAGTTGATCTGGGGCACGCGGCAGTCGCTCATTATCGCCTTCGCCGTGGGGGCCCTGGCCACCGCCGTGTCCGTGGTCGTGGGAGTCTCGGCCGCCTACCTGCGGGGGGCGTGGGACGGGGTGCTGTCGTTGTTCACGGACGTGCTGCTCGTCATCCCCATTTTCCCCCTGATCATCGTCATCGCTGCTTATTTGAAGAACGCGGGCACGGTGGTGATCATCATCGTGCTCGGCGCCCTCGGATGGTCCTACGGCGCCCGCCAGCTCCGCTCACAGGTGCTGTCCATGCGTGACCGCGAGTTCCTGGAGGCGGCCCGGGTGCGAGGCGAGCGTAGGGGCTACATCATCGCCGTCGAGATCCTTCCCACGCTGACTTCGCTCATAGTAGCGAGCTTCCTCGGGACGGCCGTATACGCAGTCCTCACCGCCGCCGGCCTGCAGTTCGTGGGCCTAGGCGACCCCAACCTGCAGAGCTGGGGGACGATGCTGTACTGGGCAGAGAACAACGAGGCTCTGGGCGCCGGCATGCCGTTGTGGGCCTTATTGCCCGGGGTGTGCGTGGCGCTGCTGGGCGCCGCCCTGGCGCTGTTGAACTATGCCTTCGACGAGGTCTCCAACCCGGCCCTGCGCCCCGTCCGCATTCGGGCCCGCAAGGCGGAGAAGCTGACGCCCACGCCGCAGAGGGCCGTCGATGCCTGAAGGAGCCCTCCTCCAGGTCCGCCAGCTGTCGGTAGCGTATTCCAGCGACGCCGGCCTGGTCGGCGCGGTTGACCGGGTGGACCTTGACCTGTCGGCGGGGGAGTTCCTGGCCGTGGTGGGAGAGAGCGGCTGCGGCAAGTCGACGCTGCTTTTCGCTCTCGCCCGACTCCTCAACCCGCCCGCCCTCATAACCGGTGGGAGCATCGACTTCAAGGGCCACGACATGGTCGACCTCACCGAAAAGCGCCTCCGGTACGTCCGCTGGCAGGACTTTTCGGTCGTGATGCAGAGCGCCATGAACGCCCTAAACCCGGTGATGACGGTTGCCCAGCAGATGAGCGACGTGTGCCGGGCGCACACGGAGATGACCAGCCGCGAGATCGAACGGCGTTCCCGCGAGGTCCTGCGGCTGGTATCGATCGACCCCGTCCATCTGAACAGCTACCCCCACCAGCTCTCAGGTGGGATGCGCCAGAGAGCGATGATCGCCATGGCGCTGCTATTCACGCCCGACCTCGTGATCATGGACGAGCCGACCTCGGCGCTCGACGTGGTAGCCCAACGCTCTTTGATGGTCCAGATCAAGGAGCTACAGCAGCGGCTCGGCTTCGCGGTCATCTTTGTCACCCACGACATGTCCCTGGTCAGCCATTTCGCCGACCGTTTGATGGTCATGTACGCCGGCCAGGTGGCCGAGCTCGGGCCCACGGCCCACATTTTCGCCGAACCGCTCCACCCCTACTCTCGGGGTCTGCTCGACGCCTTTCCTTCCATCCGAGGGCCCAAGGTCCTCCTGACCGGCATCCCCGGCGCCCCGCCCAACCTCGCCGCCCCGCCCACTGGGTGCCGCTTCAACCCCCGCTGCCCGTGGGCGTCGGACGAGTGCTCGGCTGAGGAACCGCCACTGTTCCAGCGGGACGCCACCAGCGTCAGGTGCCTCCTCTACAAGAATCCCGACCAGGAAGGCTTGCGGGACCAAGCGAAGCTCACTAAACGCGCGGTGGGCACGGCAGTGGCCGGCACAGCGGTGGGAACAGCAGCCCCCCGGGCGGTCGGCTCTGCCGTTGGCGCCGCTACGGTAGTGAGCAGCGCGAACGGCCGAGAGGACGCCGCACAAAACGAAGCCGCCGAGCCTCTTCTCCGGGCTGACGGTCTCACCCGGTACTTCCGGCTCGGGGGCTTCTTTTCCCGCCGCACCTTGCACGCCGTCGAACACGTGGACCTGGCCGTCGGCAGGAGGGAGATCGTCGCGCTGGTGGGTGAAAGCGGGAGCGGCAAGAGCACCGTGGCCCGCCTGCTGGCCAAGGTGTACCGGCCGACAGGTGGCGAGATACGCTTCGAGGGGCGCTCTGTGACCAGGCTGGCACGGAGGAAGGACCTGCTGGCTTACCGCAGCCACGTGCCGATGGTTTTTCAGGACCCGTTCAGTTCCATGAACTCGGTATTTCGCGTAAGCCACGGGATCATGCGGGCTATGAAACTACACCGTACGGACCTTGACGCCGCCGGTCGCCGCGCCGAGGCGCTACGGGTCATGGAGGCGGTCGGGCTGGTTCCGCCAGAAGCCATGCTGGCCAAGTACCCGCACGAAATGAGCGGCGGCCAGCGCCAGCGCATCGGCTTTGCCCAGGCACTGGCTCTGCGGCCCAAGCTCATCATCGCCGACGAGCCTGTGTCGATGCTGGACGTGTCCATCCGCGTCGGCCTGCTCAACCTGATGACCAAGCTGAGGGAAGAAGAGGGCGTCTCTTTGCTCTATATCACCCATGACATCGCCAGCGCCCGCTATGTCGCCGACCGGGTGCTCGTCATGTACGCCGGCCACATCGTCGAACAGGGGCCGGCCGAGCAGCTGCTTTCCGAGCCCCGCCACCCCTACACGACGTTGCTGCTCCAAGCGGCGCCCGACCCCCGGGCCCCGCTCGACCTGACAGGGGGCACCGACGCCGGCGAACCCCCCCAAGTCGTCGACCCCGCGCCTGGCTGCCCATTCGCGCCTCGCTGTCCCGTCGTGATAGACCGCTGCCGCCAGGTGACGCCCGTGCTGGCGGAGGTGGCGCCGGAGCAGCTGGCCGCCTGCCACGTAGCGCAGATGGGCCAAGCTGCAAGCATGGGGATTCGCGCCCAAGCCCATAGGCATGGGCATGAGCAGGCTCAAGTGGCCGGAGGCCCGGCGGCCGGTTCGGGGCATTAGGCAAGCAACCAGTCCTTCAGCGTGCCCGGTCCAGTTGAACCCTCTCGTCCAACGCCAATGGGGCCCGGCGGCGGCATCAGTGGCGGCGTGGAGATGATCTCGTCCCCTGAACCTTCGGGTTCAAACTGACCCGCGCCCGCACTCAGTTGGCGTTGTCGACACCGTCGCAGTGTGGGAAGGCCATACATGGTGCCGCACTTCCCTCATCGTTCTGTTGGGCGTGAGGGAAGTGCGGTCCACGTCCTGGCCGTCCCCCTAATGCCTCGTCGTTAGTTCCACGGAGGGATGTAGGGAGCAGGTGGCTGCTGAGGTTGAGGTGACCAACCTTGTGGAGCCGGCGGGCCTTGCGGGCCGCCCATCGGTCCCTGGGGGCCCTGCGGGCGACCGGTTGGCCCCCAACCGCCGCCTCCACCTCTGGACCAGCCGTACGGCCCGTCCTGCCCCATTGATTGGCCGTTGTTCATCGTCGCCGCTTCGAGGCGCTGTTGGATGGGCCACTTCGAGAACGCAAAGACCAAGAACATAATCGCACCCACAAGAGGCACGATCCCAATGAGGACCCACCATCCTGAATAGCCGGCCTTGGAGATTATCTTCACCCAGGCCACGATGGCGACGACGAAAAAGAACAGCTCGACGATCAGGAAGACCCCGCTAAACGCGGCGAACCCGGTGCTTGACATGCCCCTCCTACAAATGTGGCCATTTTGTCGGGTATCGTCAGCTGGCCTCCGCGACTTGACTCGGCCCGGACGACCAACAATGGCCGCGTAAGCGCGCGCTCCGGCACCTGCACAGGCCGCTTTAACCAGCTCCGAGGTCTTCGGTTAGGCCCCCCGTACGCCGGGCGCAAGGCGCGCCAAACCATTCTCGTTAGCCATTGACACGGCCCTAGACCTGGCACAGAATAGGACCGTCGAGGGTCGGGACCCTCGACGGTCCCGACGTCGGCACGCCCTAGGATCCGGCGCTGATGCCCGCGAACTGAACTCCGACGACGATGTGCGCGAAGTGAGCTCTGAAAGAGACCTTGACGAAAGTAACTGCTTCACGGGCCCGAAGGTCCAAGGGACCGCAGAAGAAACTGGCGGCCATCGAGGCCGAGCCGCGCGCGGTGTAGGCGAGTTGTGCCGCTGAGCCTCGATCAACTCAAGGCCCTCGTGGACGAGGGCGACATCGACACTGTAGTCGTCGCCATCACCGACATGCAGGGACGGCTCCAAGGTAAGCGCTGTTCAGCTCGATATTTCCTCGAAGAGGTCGTGCCCAACGCCGCCGAGGCATGCAATTACCTGCTTGCCGTAGACGTCGACATGAACACCGTCGAGGGGTACTCGATGTCGTCGTGGGAACGTGGCTATGGCGATTTCGTAATGCGCCCCGACATTTCGACGCTCCGTCTGATGCCATGGAACGCCGGCACTGCCCTGGTGTTATGTGACCTCGAGTGGGAGGACGGCACCCCCGTCGAACCGTCTCCCCGCCAGATCCTAAGGCGGCAGATCGCGCGTCTGACAGAACGGGGCCTGGTCCCCTACGTCGGCACCGAGCTCGAGTTCATCGTCTTCCAGGACTCGTACGAAGAGGCGTGGCGGCGTGGGTATGACAACCTCACGCCAGCCAACCAGTACAACGTCGACTACTCGATCGTCGGCACCAGCCGGGTCGAGCACCTGCTCCGGCGTATCCGCAACGAGATGAGCGGCGCCGGCTTGTACGTCGAGTCGGCCAAAGGTGAGTGCAACCTCGGCCAGCACGAGATCGCCTTCAGGTTTACCGACGCCCTGGCGACCTGCGACAACCACGGCGTCTACAAGACCGGCGCCAAGGAAATAGCGCACCAGGAAGGTATGAGCTTGACGTTCATGCCCAAATGGAACGCCCGGGAGGGCAACTCCTGCCACATCCACCTCAGTTTCCGGTCGACCGGAGGGGACCTTGTGATGGCCGGGGACAAAGAGCACGGCTTCTCGCCTCTGATGGAGCACTTCATCGCCGGCCAGCTTGCGTGTGCAGCTGAAATGACCTATTTCTTCGCACCCAATATCAACAGCTACAAGCGCTACGTCGCCGGCAGTTTCGCCCCGACAGCTTTGGCCTGGGGTAGGGACAATCGCACGTGTGCCCTCCGGGTCGTGGGCCACGGCCCTTCGTTGCGAGCCGAGAGCCGCATCCCGGGCGGGGACGTCAACCCCTACCTGGCGGTCGCCGCGCTCATAGCAGCGGGGCTGCACGGCATCGACGCGGAGTTGCGAATGCCCGCCGAGCTCATCGGCAACGCCTACGAATCTGCAAGCGCTCGAGTCCCCAGCTCCCTGGGAGAAGCGGCGCGGCTGCTCGGTGATAGCAAGGTGGCACTTCATGCTTTTGGCCAGCCCGTGATCGACCATTACCTCAATGCAGCGCGCGTTGAGCTCGACGCTTACAACAGTGCGGTTACCGACTGGGAACGGGCTCGTGGCTTCGAACGCCTCTGACGGGGCGGAGACACCGCCGCCCCTGGTAGGTCTCTCCACCTATGTCGACCGGGCTCGTTACGGCGCTTGGGACGAAGTGGCGGCCATCCTGCCCTACACCTACGTGCGCTCCGTCAGCCGTGCAGGAGGGTGCGCTGTCCTGCTCCCCCCGGCGCCCGGCGGCCCAGAGGCCGTGCGATCGACAGCCGGGCGAGCGGAAGCTGTGCTGGCGGCCCTGGACGGGCTCATTGTCACCGGCGGGCCAGATGTCGACCCTCGCCTTTATGGCGCGCTCCCCCACAGAGAAACGGACTCCCCGCGCGAGGAACGGGACGCCTGGGAGATGGCACTATGCCGCGGCGCTCTCGAGCGAGACTTACCCCTGCTGGCCATTTGTCGCGGCCTCCAGGTGCTGAATGTCAGCTTGGACGGCACACTTCACCAGCACCTGCCTGAAGTGCTGGGCAGCGACGCTCACCGGGCGACCCCCGGCCAAATGACCGTCAACCGGGTGACCCTCAACGCTGGCAGCGCCGTCGCCTCCATAGTCGGGGCCGAAGCCGAGGGCAGCTGCCATCACCACCAGGCGATCGACCAGCTCGGTCGCCGGGTACAAGCTGTCGGCTTTGCCGGCGACGGCACCGTGGAAGCGATCGAGGTAGAGGGCAACGATTTTGCAATCGGCGTCCAATGGCACCCTGAGGACAACCAGGATGACGACCGCCTGTTCGTGGCCCTGGTAGGGGCCGCGTCGCGTTACCGGGTCACCCGCGCCGCTGGGCTGGCCCCTTCGGTGCTCGGGCCGGGCCTTTCGTGACGTCCATAATCAACCCGGCCACCGAGCTGGCGGTGGCGGACGTCCCACGGACCTCGCTCGAGGAAGTGGACGCAACGATCCGCAACGCCCGGGCCGCCTTCGGCTCCTGGCGTCGAATAGCCCCCGCGGACCGGGCCCGGGTGTTGCGCCGCTTCGCCGAAGCCGTCGACGGCCACAGAGAGGAACTCGCCCAACTGGAGGTGCGCAACTCGGGCCACACCATCGGCAATGCCCGGTGGGAAGCGGGCAATGTCCGAGACGTCCTCAACTACTATTCGGCCGCCCCGGAGCGGCTGTTCGGGCGCCAAATCCCGGTCCCGGGCGGCGTAGACATCACCTTCAAGGAGCCTCTCGGGGTCGTGGGCGTGGTCGTCCCGTGGAACTTCCCTATGCCGATCGCGGGCTGGGGTTTTGCCCCCGCTCTCGCCGCCGGCAACACGGTGGTACTAAAGCCCGCCGAACTGACGCCGCTAACGGCGCTCCGTCTTGCCGAACTGGCGCTCGAAGCAGGGCTCCCGGAGCACGTCTTCACCGTCCTACCGGGCGAGGGAGCTGTGGTTGGCCAGCGGTTCGTTACTCATCCCGACGTCCGCAAGGTGACCTTCACGGGGTCTACCGGGATCGGCAAGCGGGTGATGGCCGGCTGCGCAGAGCAAGTCAAGAGGGTCACCTTGGAGCTCGGCGGCAAGAGCGCCAACATCGTGTTTGCCGATTCCGACATCGAGCGAGCAGCTGCCACAGCGCCGATGAGCGCTTTCGACAATGCCGGCCAGGATTGTTGCGCCCGTTCGCGCATCCTGGTCGAACGCACCGTCTTCGACCGTTTCCTGGAGCTGCTGGAGGGGGCCGTCAAGGCGGTGCGGGTAGAGGACCCTTCCCTCGAGTCGAGCGAAATGGGACCGCTCATAACCGCCCAGCAAATAGAGCGCGTGTCATCGTATGTACCGGACGACAACGCCGTCGCCTTCCGCGGCAGCTGCCCCGATGGGCCCGGGTACTGGTACCCCCCAACCGTGCTGGCCCCGATCGACTTGAGCGCCCCGGCTTTTCGGGAGGAAATCTTCGGTCCTGTCGTAGCCGTGGTGCCGTTCGAGGATGAGCCAGACGCTGTCCGCATCGCCAACGACACCGACTACGGGCTTTCGGGTTCGATATGGTCCCGCGACGTGGGCAAGGCGCTGCGCGTTGCCCGCGCGGTTGAGTCAGGCAACCTGTCGGTGAACTCACATTCGTCCGTGCGTTACTGGACACCTTTCGGGGGTTTCAAACAGTCGGGCCTCGGGCGGGAGCTCGGCCCAGACGCACCCGATTCGTTTAGCGAGGTCAAGAACGTCTTTATCTCAACGGAGGAATAGAGCAATGCCAGAACCTCTTTGCCGACGCCTCGAGGGAAGGGTGGCTATCGTCACCGGTGGCGCCGGCGGCATCGGGTTGGCCACCGTCCGGCGGTTGGCATCCGAAGGCGCTCGGGTCGTGGTAGCTGACGTCGACCCCGGAGCAGGCAGGTCGAGCGCGGACGAAGTCGACGGGCTGTTCGTCCGGGTCGACGTGAGCAATAGCGCCGAAGTTGAGCGGCTGTACAGGACCGCCTACGACACGTACGGCCGGATCGACATCGCCTTCAACAACGCCGGTATTTCGCCACCTGAGGACGACTCGATACTGACTACTGGCGTCGACGCTTGGCGGCGCGTGCAGGAAGTGAACCTTACGTCGGTTTACCTGTGCTGCCAGGCTGTCATCCCGTACATGCAGCGGGCCGGCAAGGGTTCGATAATCAACACCGCATCCTTTGTTGCGGTGCTCGGCTCGGCGACCTCTCAGATCTCCTACACGGCGTCCAAAGGCGGCGTGCTCGCCATGTCCCGGGAGCTCGGCGTACAGTTCGCACGCGAGGGGATCAGGGTGAACGCCCTTTGCCCAGGCCCAGTTAACACGCCACTTTTACAGGAACTTTTTGCCAAGGACCTCGAGCGGGCCGCCCGGCGCATGGTCCACGTCCCGCTCGGTCGCTTCGCAGAGCCTGAAGAGATAGCGGCGGCCGTAGCGTTCCTGGCGAGCGACGACGCGTCGTTCGTGACCGCGTCGACTTTCCTGGTGGACGGTGGGATTTCGGGAGCCTACGTGACGCCTATCTAGCGAGCAAGCGACCGGCCTCGCCGATTACCGGCGGCTTGATTCCCGCTTCCATCTCGCTGTCGCCGAGGTCGCTGGCCGAACACCTCTCCGCCACCGCCGCCCTCCTGCGCGGCTTCCTGGGCTGAAATCAGCACAGTGTGAACCAGCAAAGTCTCAGTCGTGGACTGAGCGTGAATCGAAGTCCCATGCCACGCCGATGCCGTCCAGCTGCTCAAGGGCGTCCCGGGTACGGCCGCCCGCGAAAAGGGCCCATCGGGTCTCGTCGGTCACCTCGACATCGACGGCAAGGTTCGCAACCGTGAGCACCACGAGGTCTTCGTTCGACCACAACCTGCTCATCGGTCCCGGAAAGCGCCAGGGCTCGAACGGGCATAGGTCCAAGAGGCCAGTGCAGAGCTCGATCTCCTCGAGACTGAGGTCATTCGCGCCCAGGTTGTACGGTCCGGACAACGCTGCTTCGAAGACAGCCATGTGCCAGAGGAACATGTCCAGCCGCTCCCCCGTCTGGGCCCAGTGCGCACCCGCCTCGCTATCGCGGTCGAACACCTCCGGGTTGAGGCCTTCGGCGTAACCCCACAGCCAAGCGCGGTGGTGCTCGACGTAGAAGACCGTCTTTCCTTCCAGCACTGTTAGCTCATCCGGCGGGAGGGCCCTGTTCTGCTTGGCGAGCTCCTGCTGCCAGGCCTCCGTGTAGCCGTACCAGCAGCGCAGGGGGAGAGGCTCAGCACCCTCAGGGACAAGCGGCTGTGACTTCGGCGGCCCGTACCAGTGCGTGAGGAACTCCTCGAGGTCCTGGTCTGCTGTTACGTCGTCGTTCATCTCGTTGGACCGGTCATGTTGCTCAGCCCGCTTGGCACCCAGGCTCTGTGCGAGTGGCGTTGACGTCCTTCGCAAGCGTTATCGCCACACTGCTCTCCCATCCCCGTCTGGACTTGGTAGCGAGCGATCACGGTGAGCATGAGCTGGTTCCTTTGGGGGCAGGCAAACTGCGTTTGCAGCCAAGTTCCTCTGGTCGGGAAGGGGGGTTTGAACCCCCGGCCTCAGCGTCCCGAACGCTGCTCAGCCGGTTTGCCACGTACTTGCATGGACAATAATACCTGCTCACAGCGTATCCGTCTACTCGGACACACGGCCTCGGATGGCTTGGGACGCGGGCCAAGCGCGGGCTGATTGCGAGCCACTCAGGACATGCCGGCCAGACCGTAGAGAACGAGGCTGCCCGCCACGGCGACATTGAGACTGGCCCCTCTGCCGATCATCGGGACTCCACGCAGGCGTCGGCACTCTCAACCCATCTTGTGGGGATGCCCTCGTGCTCGTGCCCCAGCAACACGACCGTGGGACAGCGCGCCGCTTCCAGTAGAGGTAACGGCGTGGCCCCCTCCGCCAGCTCGACGGCCACGATCTGCCAACCCTGGGAACGCCTGTCGGATCGCTCCATATCCCGCGATCGGCGTGGCGCAGTCCTTGTGGGCGACCTGCTGACCACCCGGACGAGGTGTTATGTAGCAACTGGCAACGGTCCTCGTTCGAGGACCACCGCCAGGTAGGTGGCGATCTGCCGTACTACTTCGGGATCGCCCACCCAGGCGTTCCTGGCCGAGGCCGTGAGCCCGATGTGCAGCTCGTAGCAGTGGTGCCGCTCAGAAGCGTCGGCCCAGGCGTCGGCTTCGTCTCGGACCGAGGGGTCCCGGCGGACGCAGTCCCATGGGTCGGCGGCTGCGATCCCCGGGTAGATGGCAGAGCAGAAGGTGCACCATGCCGTGTCGAAAAGGAAGTCACCGCGAAGCGAGCACTTCCAGGAAAAGACGGCGTTCGGACCGCTGGCGTCTTCGGCAACCAGCACGTTGGCGTGGAGGAGGTCCCCGTGGACCAGGTCGCGCCGCTCGGGGCAGGCTCCGATCAGGTCGCGGACGCGTGCTTCGCTGGCCCGGTAGACGGGGTCGACCTCGCTTTGCGCGGCGAGGGCTCCCCAGCCAGGGACCCCCTGGTGGCGGTCTTCGACCAGCCGCTCCGAGAGCCAGCCGCGCCAGGTGAGGTCGCTACGCCGGGGTTCCCAGTGCCAGCCAACCGGCAGGTCCGGGCTTTTCGGCACCTTGAACAACGCTGCTAGCAGTGACGCCAACATTGGGCCTGTGGCGTCTGACTGGTCAGGGCGGACATCTTCGAGGTTGATGCCGTAATGGCGGACTGAGATGGCGTACGCGCCGTCGAAGGCGTCGCCGATTTCGATTACCTCGGGCACGGGTAGCTCCGGCGAGGCGAAGGCCATAGCCGCCTTGTCGGCCTCGAACCAGTCCTTCCTGGCCCCGAAGCGGAGGACAAGCTCACGGCCAACGTGGCAGAAGGAGTAGGCGGAAGACCAGAAGCCCCCTGCGAGGGGTCGCAGCTCCTCGACGGCACCGTACTTGCCGATCAGGAACTCCTGCGCCTGGCTCTGTGAGACTCGATGGGGCACCGCGTCCCATATTGCCCGAGGAACGGCACGATGCAGACTGGTCCGCCATGCCGCTGTAGCGGGCCTCATGAGAATCCGGCACCCGCCTCGCCGGGGCACCCCATCCCCCTGTCGGAGGCCTCCGTACGCGTGGCCCGTCGGCAACGGTAAACGCGGAGGGAGCGTGGGGACCACAAGACGCCCCTTGCCGTGGCGTCACCACTTGAAACTGTGTGAATCTCGCAAACCTGAGGGGAATCGTCCCCGACACGACAATGATCGTCGCTGGCAGGATGGGTGGGCGAGGACTTTCCCGTCCCCAAGACCCCGGTCAGTAGCACACGCATGACGATGTACCGTACGTGCTTCCGCCCCGCCAGGTGGGCGCGCATGTGTACCTGCGCCACCTCCGCCAGGGGGCTGGTGCGAGGATGAGTCGCATGCACGCTGTCGAGCTGGTCTTCGCCATCGGATGGGCGGCGTTCTGGATCTACTGGATCGTCGCGGCATTCGCCATGAAAAGGGGCCACGTCGCTTGGTCCCGCGAGCTACGTATCAGGGCGGTTGTAATCGTCTTGGCGGTTCTGTTGCTCCGTTTGGGAGCCTTCCGAGGCGGCGGCCTCAATCCGGATCCATGGCGCGCCGGGCTCGGGCTCTTCCTCTTCGCACTTGGGCTCGGGTTCGCGATCTGGGCCCGCCTGCACATCGGGCGCAACTGGGGCACTCCAATGTCGCAGAAGGACGAACCAGAGCTGGTGACCAGCGGCCCCTACGACCTGGTCCGTCACCCCATCTACTCTGGGATCCTGGTCGCAAGTGTCGGCACCGCAGTTGCGCTGAGCTGGCTATGGCTTGTCGCCGTGGCCCTTGCCGGGATCTACTTCGTCTACAGCGCGACCGTCGAGGAGCGCTACCTGACCGAGCAGTTCCCCGACACCTACCCGGTGTACAGGCGCTCGACCAAGATGCTCGTGCCCTTCATCTTCTAAATAATTGGACTGGGTCGGCTTTCCGCCATCAACGGTGTCAAATGGTGAGGTCACCCACAGCGCTCTGCGGTAGACGGCGCGCCATAGGCACATGCCGGCGCATCCCCGCCGCGGGCCTACGCGGCAATGTCGCCGCCCTTGCGCCGAAGGCCCCTAGCGGCGAGACGCGGCGCGGGCCAGCCCACGGCGCAAGACAACAGCGTTTGTGGAGATGACAGTCCTAACCGTGCAGTATCCTCAGACGGCGCCAGTTGCCTGGCGCTGTTGCGAATCGCCGCCGAGCCGGAGGCGGCCCCCTACCCACTCGTGCTGCCCAGCTCACCTGGAAGAAGGTGCCGATCCAATGAGCATCACCGCGAGGGACAGGTAACGAGCGGTCGGGGCACCAGGCGCGCCGTGCGGGCTAAACGCGGGATGATTTGCCTTTGCGAACCCCGTCCAGCCGCCCGAATTGCGACTGATCAGCCAGTTCCTCTGGTCGGGAAGGGGGGATTTGAACCCCCGGCCTCAGCGTCCCGAACGCTGCTTAGGCTCCCCGGTGGTGGAAGCATACCCTTATTGAGCTGGTTGTTTACTGCCAACTGTTGCCACGTCAGCCCACCAATTGCCGAGCCGTTATGGCACGGATTTGGCACGAGCTAGGTTCCAATTCTTCTCGTCGGCCGATCGACCCTGATGCCGGAGAGCACCCTCGCCGGCCGCAGGCAACACTTCGCGAGTGGCGGCCCTCCACATTTCGCTTCAGGGTGTCCTCAACGTCGCCGCGGCTGCCGCCCAAGCCATTGCTGGGTTTCATCGGCAAGTAGCTTAGCCTGCACCTTGAGGTCGCAGGTCCGACGACGCATTCGACCAAGGTGGAGGGTTCGAAGCGGTAGGCCGGTAGCGGCTGAAGCGGCAGCGGACCAGAGGGCGACGGCCAGGTAGGACCTCATGCATCAGGCGACTGTCCTTGTATAGCGCTGGACAGTACGGCGGCAGCGTCCGAGGTGCTCGGCGACCTGGCCTACGGTCCAGCCGGCGGCTCGCAGCCGGCGGGCCTCATTAAAGGTTGGGTTTGCGCGGGCCATGCAGCTGGTGCACCTCGCTTGGCGTGCGCCGGTGCCGTCGAGGGGTTGTGCCCCGCCATCCCGACGAGGGCAAAGACGAAGGAGAGTACGGCGAGGAAGATCCAGCCCGCTCCGTAGCTCGTGTGGGGCACGAGGCGCCCGAAGATGATCGGAACAAAGAAGCCGCCGATAGCCGCAAGCGTGAGCATCAGACCCGTCGCCGAGCCAATGTGCTCGGCGCGGATGTCGCTGACCCTGGATGGCACCGCCAACCAGGCGGTGAAGCCGAAGATGAGGAAGAAGCCGATCCCTATCCCGAGCGGCCAAAGCAAGATATTGGGCACCACTGGGATGAGAGCCAGCAAGACCGCGATGGCGACCAGCGGTCCGACGACGAACATGCGCAGGTTAGTGCTGCGGTCGGCCAAGTGCCCTCCGAGCACACTGCCCGGGATGCCGGCGAGGAGGATGAGGGCGGACAACAGCCCACCTGCAGACGGGTCGAAGTGGCGATCAGTCGTCACGTACTCGCTGAACAACTGCGAGGTGGTGAAGTAGGCGCCGTACCCGCCGAGGAGCGCGATGCCGTAGACCCACAGGTCCCTGGTCATGAGCGCGGACCGCAGTGCGGCGCGGTCAAACTTCATACCACCGAGGGAGTGGCCGCCCTTCTGGAAGCCGGAACGCCGCAACGGTGACCACCGGCGACCAACAGCTCGAACACTCCTCCAAGGACCATCGAGGTGTGCCAACCCTCCGAGCGCTGGACGTAAAGCCAGACGTACAGAGCGAGCGCGGCCCCCGCGCTGAAGGCGGCTCCGCCGGTCACGCCAAGCGCAAAAGTGACGTCCGTTGCCGCGGAACCAGACGACCATGGCGGCGGCGGTCACGGCAACGAACACCGAACCTCCGATGCCACTTGCGACTCGGAAGAAGGCGAGTTCGACGTAGCTGTGCGAGAGCCCGGACATGACGCCGGCTGCCCCCTGAACGAGAAGTCCGAGCACGAGGGTCCTCTTCATGCCGATCTTGGTGGCGAGCACGCCGCCTGGGATGTGCATGAGCCCGTAGCCAACGATGTAGAGCGAGATGAGGAGACCGAGCGACCCGAGCCCGACCTTGAACTGGGCGCCGATGAGAGGGAATGCCGTGGCGACATCGAACCAGTTCAGCGTGAGCGCAACGATGCCCAGGCTGACCACGGCGAGCATGGGCCAGCGGGCGGGGCCTGGGCCGGCACCACGGACGGATGTCATTGATCATCCCCTGTCGGCAGTACCGTCCGGTGGCCGGGATCGGGACCGGCTGTTGAGCGCTAGCAGCGTTCCCGTAGGCCCTACCCGGTTACGCGCAATAGTAGCCTGGGCCGGTGGGTCTCCCCAGCTCTGCAGCTCGGACTGGCCATCCCTGTATTGGCCCCGGGCAGTCCTCGCTGAGCGTCGTCGCTCGGCCGGGAACGCCCTCAGGTTAGCCCGTGCGTAGCCCCGTCGGCTTCGTCGGGCGCCGAGGTGAGCTTGGTGTCCTAGATGAACGGCTCGCCGACGCTCGGATGGGCCATCCCCAGGTCGTGTACCTGGAGGGCGAGGCGGGGGCCGGTAAGTCGACTTTGCTTTCACGTTTCCTCGGTTCGCTCTCGGGCGCCGTCGTGCTCGAAGTTGGTGGTGACGAGGCGGAGACATTGCTCACGTACGGCGTCGTCGACCAGCTTCTCCCGGGGCGCCGACGGAGTCCGGCGCAGACCCGATGGCCGTTGGTGCACGGCTGCTGGATCTGTTCGACCAGTTGCAAGCCGATGGCCAGGTCGTAGTGCTCGCCATCGACGACTTGCACTGGGCCGACCGGCCGTCGTCGCGTGCGGTGTTGTTCGCCCTGCGGCGGCTCCGTGCTGACAAGGTCTTGGCCGTCGTGGCGACTCGGCCCGGGGGGTTGGCCGACCCAGGTTGGGAACGGTTCGTGGCCGGTGACTCACGTGTTACGCACGTCCGCCTGGGCGGCCTTAGTTCGGGCGACCTCACCGACCTGGCCAGCGCGCTTGGGTTTGGGGGCCTTGTCGCCGCGGGGCGCGTCTCGACTGGCAACACACACGAAGGCAACGCTCTTTACTGTCGGGCTTTGCTCGACGAGATCGGCGTTGTCGGTTTGAGCGCTGGGGAGGGCGGGCTGCCGGCGCCGCGGGAGCTGTCCGCCCTGATCCTCGCCCGAGTCGCAGCGCTCCCGCCCACAACGCAGTCGCTCTTGGCTGCCGCTTCGGTGCTGGGCCAGCATGCGCCGGCGTCGTTGATCGTCTCGGTCGCTCAGGTGCCAGACGCGCGCCACGATATGGACGCCGCGGTCGGCGCCGGCTTGTTGCGCGAGGACCTTGTGCGCTCCGAGCTGAGCTTTACCCATCCGTTGTACCGGGCCGCCATCTATGACGATCTCAGCCCGGCGGTCCGCCGGGGGCTGCATGCCCGCGCCGCTGGCCGTAGTTGTCGGAGCCCAGCGCCTGGCCCACCGGGTGGCGGCCGCCGTGGGACCGGACGAGCAGCTGGCCGGCGAACTGGAGTCGGCTGCCGTGGCCGACGCCGACCTTGGCGACTTGGCCGCCGCGGCCTGGGCGTTCGAACGTGCGGCTTACCTGTCACCCGACGCCGAGCGGCGGGAGCGACGGCTGCTCGACGCCGCTGGAGCCCAGCTCATTGCGTGCGGACAACGCCGGCGCGGCGCGGACGCTGGCGGCTTGCCGAGCCAGCAGCGCCCGCCGTGACGCGCTGTCCGGGCTGCTGGGCGTTTACACCGGGTCGCCCGACGCCGGGAACCGCCTGGTAGCGGCATGGGAGAGCCACGATCCGGCAACGGAGCCGGAGATCGGGGCGCGGGCGGCGACATCGCTGGCGAACTGGATGGTCATCTCCGGTCGCCCGGACCAGGCGCTCATGTGGGCTGATCGAGCAGTCGAGGGCACCCTCCCAGGGTCGGCACTGCACACCCGGGCTTGCGTCGCCCAGGCCTTTGCCCTGTCCGCCGCCGGTCGGAGCCCCGATGGGCTGGCGGCGCTGGACTTGCTCCCGGCGTCCGGGAGCGAGGTGCAGGCGGCAGCGACCGACGCCGTGATCATGCGGGGCATGCTGAAGCTCTACGTCGACGATCTGGCCGGCGCTATCGCCGACCTCGGCGTCGCCGCCGCCCGGCTCCGCAACGGCCTGCCCGCCAGCTACCCGGGCATGTGCTTGTCGGATCTGAGCGACGCATACTTCCGCCGCGGCGACTGGGACGCCGCGGTGACGTATGCACAGCTGGCGACTTCGCTGGCCATGGACACCGACCGCCCTGTTGACCTCGCTCGGGCGCACGCCCGTGCCGCCCAGGTCCTCGCCTTCCGTGGGCAGTGGGCCGCCGCCGGTGCGCACGTCAGAGCGGCGCGGGCGGCGGCCGAGCGCTTCCCCCGGGCGCTGACCACCGCTGGCTGCGGCCATGGCGGGCACGTCGTTAGCCTTCGCCCAAGGCGACTGGGCGGGCGTGATCGACGCCGCCGAGCCGGTGCGGGCGGCCGGCCCCCCCGGCGTCGGCGGCCTGCCGGGCGTGCTCAATTGGAGAGCGTTCGAAGCCGACGCCCTCGTGGGCCTGGGGCGCCTCGGCGACGCCGAGCGCGCCCTCGACGAGTTCGGTGCCGCAGTCCCCGACCGCGGACTGGGCTCAGCGTTGCTCGCCCTGGCCCGATGCCGCGGCAACCTGGCCGCGGCCATGGGTGATGAGACGGGGGCGGAGCAGGCCTTCTCGCAGGCCCGCTCGATCACGACGATGGCGCCGATGCCGTTCGAGGTCGCCCTGTTGAACCTCGACGACGGCCGCTGCCTGCGCGCGGTTCGGGCATGGCCCGGCGGCCGTCGCCCGTCTCGAGGAGGCGCACAAGGCGTTCTCCCACCTAGGCGCGGACCCTTTCGTGCAGGCGTGCGCGACGGAGCTCGCCGCCCTGCACGTCACGGCGGCCGCCCAGGGCCCGGCCGCCCTCCTCGGGCTCAGCCGGGCCGAGCTGGCGGTGGCGCGGCTGGTCGCTACAGGGTTGACCAACCGGGAGGTGGCCGGCCAGCTCTACGTGTCGGTGAAGACAGTGGAGTACCACCTTCGCAACAGCTACATGAAGCTCGACATCACCTCCCGCCGTGCCCTGACGGCTCTTCTTCGCTGAGGGCCGCGCGCTGAGCAATTAGGCCGGACGGCGGGCCAACTCGGCGCGCTGTTGTGACTCGGTCAAAAACTAGGGTCCGACCTAGGGTCGCGCCCTAGGGACAAGACCTGGCTATCGGCGTTGACTAAGAGCCATGGACAGCTCAGCAACGTCCGCGGCGAACCGTCCGTCTCGTGCTCGAGGTCGACCGGGCATCGGACGGACGGCTCGAAGGACGGATAAGCACCGACGGCTCTGACGCTGGAGCCCGTTCTCTGGCGTGCTCGAGTTGCTCAAAGTGCTCGAGGAGCGTACCTAGCCGATTTTCGAGCCCGGCTCACAACCGCCCATACAAGCACCGAGTATCTAAGCCCAAAAGGAGTCACCAATGAAGATCAAGATGGAGCCAACCAGTACGAGGGGGCAGGCTCCTTCGCCGGCCGCGCTTGGTGCTGTGGGCCGCGGGTGTTATCGCCCTTATCGGTTTGGTGGGCGGAGGAGCAGCATCCTCGCACCTGACCTCATCGCTGAGCGACTATGACGCTCCCGGGTCTGCCGTCGTGCTGGCCCAGCACCAGATCCAACGGGCCACGGGCGCCAACCCCGAAGAGGGTTACGAAGTTGTCGTCCGCACCGCCGCGCCGATCGGAGCGCCTCAGCGCTGCCGGCCCGAGTGGCGACGGTAGTTGCCCTTCTCCGGGCGCGCCCCGAGGTCAAGAGCGTGCTCGATTATGCCAACACCGGGGACTCGGACCATGATCTCCAACGACGGCGACCTCACCGTCGTCGTGGCCACCGTTGGCGCCGTCAAGGAGAAGCAGGCCGTCACCGCCCTCCAGAGCGCCATCGCCGCCCAACCCTCGCTGAAGGGCAATACCTGGCTCGGGGGGCCCACGGTCGCCGACGTCCAGATCGCCGCCGTCTCGTCTCAGGACCTGGGGCGGGCCGAGCTCTTGGCGTTGCCGTTCCTGGTCCTGTTGCTCTTCTTCGTGTTCCGTGGCCTTCGGGCGGCCGCCGTTCCTCTCGTCGGCGCCGTGTTCGCCATAGCGGTCACCTTGGGGGCCATGGGCGTCGTCATGGTCGCTCTGCCCTTGTCGGTCTTCGCCCTCAACCTGGTGATCGCGCTGGGCCTGGGCCTGTCCGTCGACTTCAGCCTCCTGGTCGTGTCGCGTTTTCGAGAAGAATTCCGCCGCCAAGGTTCGGTCGAGGCTGCTTTGGCCACCGTAAGGCGACCGCCGGCCATACCGTACTTTTCAGCTCGGTCACCATCGCGGCGGCGATGATGACCCTCGCCATCTTCCCGGAGCGCTTCGTCTACTCGATGGGGATCGCCGGGCGCGATCGTCGTACTGGCGGCTGGTGCGTTCGCTTTGCTCGTCCTGCCGTCGCTACTGGCCGTCGTCGGGGGGCGCATAAGTGCGCCCTCGCGCCGGCGCCCTCGCCAAGACGGCCAGCTGGTGACGGGACCAGAGGCCGCTGGTACCGGGTCGCGGCTTCGTAATGCGCAGGCCGGTCGTCTGGGCTACCGCAGCGGTACTGGTGCTGGTGGTCCTCGCCGCACCGTTCTCGCATGTTCGTTCACGGGTGGCCGATGCGAGCGCCCTGCCGACCAGTAGTTCGGCCGGCGCCGCCTACAAACTGGTCCAGACCAAGTTCGCGCCTTTTCTGAGGCGCCGGCGGGCCTCGTGGTCGATTCGGCCACGGTGACAGGCGCCTCGCCAGCTATGGGCCGCCGCCGCCGCCGTGCCGGGCGTCAAGGCGGTCTCGTCTTTCCAGCACCTGGGGGCTCCCTGTGGGAGTCCAACGTGGCGCTGTCCTCGGCACCGTTGTCGCCGGCCGCGCAACGATCGGTCGAGGCGCTCCAGTCGCTCCAAGGCCCGGGACAGGTCACCGTCGTAGGCCAGACCGCCTCTTTCCTGACCTTGCAAAATAGCCTCGGGTCGCACCTGCCGATCGTGCTCGGCTTGATCGTCCTCATCGCCTTGGTGATGCTGTTCGCCATGACACGCTCGTTGCGTGCTCCCGATTATGGCCGTCGTGATGAACATGTTGACGATCGGCGCCGCTTTCGGGGTGCTCGTGTGGGCGTTCCAATGGGGCAACCTGAGGCACCTGTTGGGTTTCACGGCACCGGGCGCTCTGCAGTCGACCTCACTCATCATCATCCTCGCCGTGGTGTTCGGGCTGTCGACGGACTATGGCGTGTTCCTCCTGGGGCGCATCAAAGAGGAGCACGAGACCGGGGCCGACCCAGGCCAAGCTGTGGCTGTCGGTATCGACCGCACCGGTGGGATCGTCACGGCGGCCGCTTGCTGCCTGGCCTTAGCCGTCGGCGCCCTGGTCCTGTCCCGGCTCGTGTTCGTAAAAGAGCTCGGGCTGGGCGTGGCGTTCGCCGTAGTCCTCGACGCCACGATCGTCAGGGGGGTGCTGGTACCCGCGTTGATGAAGCTCCTCGGCGCCGCGAGCTGGTGGTCGCCTGCATTCCGGCGAAATGTCCCTTCGCCGATTGTCCTCACGACGCCGGTCCTAGCGCTCGACCCCGTCGTCCATGCCGGCACCCAGGCTGCGAAATAGAGCCTTGCCAACAATGTCCAAGTTCCAAGTCTTCCCGCCTCTCAATCGACTGGAGAAGTCAATGAACAACGCCGTGCGAACACGCCAGCGCATGTTGTCCCTCGCTCTTCCGCTTACCGCTTCCCACCTCAGGCGCTGGGCGCACGCTGTTCGCAACATCGAAGCATCGACGAAAGGAAGAACAATGATCAAGAAAAACCACCTGACCAAGCGCTACGGCAAGACCGTGGCGGTCGACCAACCAGTAGCGCTGGCCCAAAGACCACGGGCGTTCACATGGGCACGGACCGTTGGCCTGCTCGTGACCATCGTCGTATTGACGGGACTCACCTACCTGGGGGCCTCGTCCAGCCCGGCAGCAATTTCGGTCCCGCAGGGGGCGCACGCCGGCCAGCTGGCCATGCACCCGTGCACCTATCCCACCGAGAAGGGCGCCTACCGCGCCGACTGCGGGACGCTTGTCGTGCCCGAGGACCGGGCAAACCCCCGGTCGCGCCTGATCGCGCTGCCGGTGACCCGGATCCTGGCTCGCTCATCCCATCCGCTGGCACCGATCTTCGTCCTCAACGGCGGCCCGGGCGTTACCAACATGACGTTCCCCCAAGCGAGCCGCTACGCCGCCGACCACGATGTCGTCATGGTCGGATACCGCGGCGTCGACGGCTCTTCGGTGCTGAACTGTCCCGAGGTGACGGCAGCGCTGGAGAGCTCCGCAGACTTCCTCGCCAAAGCGTCGCTGAGCGCGTACTCCAAGGCCTTCGCCTCGTGCGCGAAGCGGCTTGAGCGATCCGGCGTAGACCTCGCTGGCTACACGCTGGCGGAGCAGGCCGACGACATCGAAGCCGCTCGCGTCGCGCTCGGCTACAAGCGCATCGACCTGCTCAGCGAGAGCGAGGGGACCCGTCTCGGGATGATCTACCAGTGGCGGTACCCGAGCAGTGTCGACCGCTCGGCCATGATCGGGGTCAACCCGCCCGGGAACTTCCTGTACAGCGGGGCCGAGATCGACCAAGGGATCCGGCGCTATTCGGCGCTGTGCGCGCAGCAGCCTGCCTGCCGCGCCCGCACCGCCAACCTCGCCGCCAGCATGCAGCACACGGCGGCGCACATGCCGAAGCGGTGGTACTTCCTGCCGATCCAGCCGGGCAACGTCCTGATCGGGACGTTCATGGGGCTCAATGAGGCGACCGCTGTGGATTCCCCACTGTCCGGGCCGCAGACCCTCGACTCGTGGATCTCCGCCGCGGAAGGCGACCCGAGCGGCCTGTGGCTGCTATCGCTGATGGCCGGTATCGCCCTCCCCCAGTCGTTCGTCTGGGGCGAGTTTGCCAGCATCGGGATGGCCGACGCGCAGCCCGTCGAGCGCTACTACAGCTCCGGCGCGGACCGGGGCTCGATCATCGGAAATCCCCTGGCGGACTTCATTTGGGGAGCAGGAGGCCTTGTGCGCTCCTGGCCGGCCAACCCGGGCGAGGACCAGTACACCAGCGTGCAGAACTCGAGCGTCCCGACACTGCTTGTCGGCGGCACGCTCGATTTCCAAACGCCGGCCCAGAACGCCACCAAGGAGCTGCTGCCGCACCTGCCCAACGGGCACCAGGTCATCCTGTCGGGGCTCGGGCACGCGGACGACTTCTTCTCCTACGAGCCGAGCGCCAGCACGCAGCTGCTGACCACGTTCTACGCCACCGGCCAGGTCGACACGTCCCGCTACACCCCGAACAAGGTCAGCTTTGCCACATCGCCCACGCAGGCCGCGATTGCCAAGGACATCCTTGCGTTTATGATGGGCCTCGCCGCCCTGGCTGCCCTGTCGCTGCTCTGGGTAGCGCTCCGGGTACGCAAGCTCGGTGCCGCCGGGCGCAAGACCAGCGTCGTGACCCGCACCATCGTCCCCCTCGTGCTCGGGCTCGGCGGCTGGCTCGGAGCAGCCCTAGTCGTCCTGACGCTTTGGCCCACGCTGTCCCTGAGCAGCGAACTGCTCGGGGTTCTCGCCCCCAGCGTGCCGATCGCGCTGGGCCTCTACCTGGCCTGGGCTCACCGCGACTGGGACCGTGCCACCAAGTCACGCGGGCTCCTGGCCGTAACCGCCGGCGCCCTGCTCGGAGGGTGGCTCGGGTTCAGCGCGACATCCGGGCTATCCGCCCTCGTCACGACCACGATCGGAGCTGCCGCGGCAGGCAACCTCGCCCTGATCGCCGTTAGTCTCCTCCGCGAACGGTCGGCGCGCACCGCGCTCGCAGTCGACAGCGCGACCGCGACCGACAGCGATGACGTTGGTCCTGACCTCGCCACGTCGGTGTACCACTTCCTGGACAAAGAAGGAACCGTTCACGCAAGCTGAAAGGCCCGTCAAACATCGCCTATACCGGTCGCGCCCGCGCAGCGTGGCCGGTATTCGCAATCTGCCCGTCCACCGGGCTGTTGCAGGCTCGGTCCGTGCATTCAGTTTGGTTGCGGGTGAGCAGCCAGTCGCGTGCCTGTCAGCTGCAGGATGGGAATCACTTACCGCTACGTCATAGCTGAGGCCAGAGTTCTCACGAGCGCCTGGTTCAGCAAAGGGTTGACGAGGTCAGGGTGCCTACACTGAAGATGTGCCGGTCGCCAACCGAGCCGCGGCGGGCAACCTGCCCGCGGAACCCACCAGCTTCGTCGGCCGACGCCGACTACTGGCCGAGGTAAAGGCGGCGCTCGTCGGTACTCGTTTGCTCACATTGGTGGGACCTGGCGGGGTGGGTAAGACCCGGCTCGCCCTGCGGGCCGCTGTTGACCTCCAACGGACAGCGCGCGACGGCATCTGGCTCGTCGAACTTGCCGGGCTGGACGACCCTCACCTAGTTGCCAAGGCCGTGATGACATCCGTGGGCCTCGTCGATCAGTCTGGGCAGTGGCCGACCGCGGTTCTGATGGCGCACCTAGCCTACTGCGAGGCAGTTCTTGTGTTGGACAATTGCGAGCACCTCCTCGACCCCGTCGCTGTACTGGCTGATGTCATCCTCAAGGAGGCCCCTGGCGTCCGCCTGCTGGCGACCAGCCGCCAGCCATTGGGTATCTCGGGCGAGCGTGTGCTCCAAGTGCCATCGCTCACCCTGGTCGACGTAGATGGAGAGGCGGCGCAAGGTTCCGCTCACTCAGAGGCGATAGCGCTTCTCGTGGAGAGGGCTCGAAATGCCGGCGTCCAGCTGGAGGTGAACGAGACCAACCGCCAGCTGGTGACCGATCTCTGTCGCCGGCTTGACGGCATGCCATTGGCGCTCGAGCTGGCAGCCATGAGGCTGAGAACGATCGGCTTGGACGAGCTGGTCGAGAGGCTGAGCGACCGCTTCGCGGTCCTGACCGGTGGCAGCCGCGCGGCGCTGCCCAGGCAGCAGACTCTCAAGGCCACCATCGACTGGAGCCACGATCTCTTGAATGCCCCCGAAGCCGCCGTGTTGCGCCGGCTAGCTGTTTTCCCTTCCGACTTCGGCCTTCATGCGGCCGAAGCTGTGGCACCCGGTGAGGACATTCCCAAGTCGTCGGTGCTCGAACTTCTCGCTGAGCTGGTCGAAAATCTTTCGTCGCCCGGTTGGGCAGGGCGGCAAGCGCCCGCTATCGGCTCCACGAGACGATGCGCGAGTATGCGATGCTCAAGCTGCGCGCCGCGGGTGAAGAAGCCGCCACGCGGAAGAGTTTCATAGGGTTTTACTCGAGCATTTGCGAGCAGCCCGAATCGCGGCGCACTCGCCTCAGATCGTCGAGTGGCTCAAGCGGCTGGACGAGGAGGTTCCTAACCTACGAGCGGTCCTCGCACATTGCCTCAATGGCCCGGACTACCCGACCGGCCTGTCGATGGTCGGCTCGCTGGGCTGGTACTGGGCGCCCCGCGCCACAAGTGAGGGCATGTACTGGCTCGACCTGTTCCTGACCGACCGCGAAGGGGCCGTCGGGGCGGTGGCCCACGCGCTGTTCGCACGCGGCCTTGTCGCCTTGGTGCAGGCCGACGCCGGGACCGCAACGCAGTCACTGGCAGGCGCCGAGGCAAAGGCACGGGAGGTGGGCGACCTGCCGCTGTTGGCCCGGGCCGTGGCCATGTCCGCGCGGGCCCGGGCTATGGGCGGTGACTTTGAAGGTGCGCGGGCGGAAGCCGGTGAGGCAGCGGCGGTCGCCCACGGTCTCGACGACCCTGCAGCCGATGCGGCCGTGTCCGGGACGCAGGGGTTCCTTGCCCAAGCCGAACAGGACATCACATCAGCTCGTCGGCTCTACCGCGAGTCGGTGCCCCGGGCGTGCGCCCGCGGTGACCTCAACTCGCTCATTTACGCTCTGGGTTACTACGGCTTCACGTTGCTAGGCGACGGAGGGTCCGAAGAGGTACGGCCGGTGTTCGAGGAGGCCCTCGGGATCGCCCGGCTGCTCGACAACCGAGATGCCATCCTCTACGTGCTTTACGGTCTGGCTTGCCATGACGCCATGGTCGGCCAGCTGCCGCGGGCGGCTAGGTTGCTTGGTGCAGCTGAACACCTCCAGGCTGAGACAGGCGTACGGCTTATCCCACAGATGGATCCCGTATCGAGCCGGGCGCGAGGTGCCATCGCCTCCTCGCTCGGGGCTCAGAGGTTGGAGGCCGAACTCCAGGCCGGCCATCTGATGCCGAGAGCCGAAGCGATCGCCTACGCGCTGGGCGAAAGGAAGGGCCGGCCCGTCGCCCCTCTGACGAGCGCCGCTACGACGCCGTTGAGTAAGCGCGAACTCGAGGTCGCCAGGCTCGTCGCCGAGGGCCTCAGCAATAAAGAGATCGGCTCACGCCTGTTCCTGTCCGAGCGCACCGTCGAGACGCATGTGTCCAAAATCCTCAACCGGCTCGGCGTGAACTCGCGCGTCGAGATCGCCGGCTGGGTGGCACAAGAGCCGAGGCCGGCCTAACCCGGCTCAACCTCAGGGGACCCCGCACCCACGACGACTACATCGAGGACACGGGCTGAAGGCAGCAATGAAATCTCGAACAGGCGTAGGACGTCCTCTCGGCTCGCCGACCTGACGATGCACGAGAGCCGACCGTCATCGGGCACATGGACGATGCTCACGATCTGCGGGCTCGGGCCAACGCACTGAAGTCGCCGACTAGCGGCATCAAGGCTCTGGGCGACCCAGGAAAGGTCGGTCCGGTCTCGGCCTGCAATCTCACTTCGACCATGTAGCACTGCGTCTCGGGGCCGATTGACATCGGTCCTGCTCGTCGGGTTCTCACAACATGCAGTTTGGACGAATGCCTGTCAGGACCTGACGCTGAGAGCCCCCGGTTACGTGGTCGGCCAGTACTACCCCTGATTACGGGGGCTTGTTCCCGAGCGACGATGGTGGAAGTTCGATGAACCGCCAAGCGCACCCAGAAGGCGCCCTCCCAAGCTTTCTCACGCAACACGAGCCAGGGAGGGCCAAACAATGGCAATCCGTAGTCCCTTACACAACAACGGACGAGAAAGGTATTCATGACGAAGGTACCAACCGAGGCCCCCCACTTACCCCAGTACCGGCTCTAGTCCTCGACCCCGTAACTCGTGCCGACCGCTCGGCCGTGAACTAGGCCGAGCCGATGATGATCAGTTCCCGGGCTTCGCCCCTATCAATCGAATGGAGAAGTCAGTCAACAACGCTGTGCGAACACGCCAACGCATGTTGGCACTCGCCCTTCCCCTCACCGCTGTGCTCTACATCGGCGCCGAGGGTGTCAACCCCAGGGGCACTGACCAATTAGTCACTACAGCGGCGATCGCGTTCAAAGTGCTGCCGATAGCGGCGCACCACTCAACCCAGCTTTATGCCTCGGGCTCGCTGACCGAGCTGGCGCTCGGGGCGGTCGCCGTCTCCTATGCCGCAATCGCGATGCTCGTCCGAAAGCGTGGTTCGATGGCTGCCACCATTGCGGCCCTGCTTGGCGGGATCGGTGCTTTCTGTGGCGCCATCGTCAACGTCTTTGTCGGTATCAACCTCGCTGCTGCTGCAACAGCAGATGTGACTCGCGTTGCCGCTGCACGTGTGCTGATGAGAAACTTCAATTCGGGACCGTGTCAGGCATTCACGGACGTCTACGCCTTCAGTGAGTTCTTCGCGCCGATCATCATGGGGATCGCTCTCTGGCGAAGCCGCAGGGTGCCACGTTGGTTAGCGGTCTTGTTTGGAGTGGGTTTTGAGCTTGCCGAGCAGACAGGCTCCGTCGGTATCGCCGAAGTTGTCTTACTAATGGCGCCGTTCGCGTTAGCGATGGTCCTTCTTGCCATCCGGATCTGGCGAGAAGTCGAGCCAACTTCGCTTCCCAGCATCAATCACGAGCCGACGCTGGTCATTGTCTGATGTCCCAAGGACCTAGAGAGAGGAACACATAGAAATCAGTCAACGAACCAATTCGCCGCGTGTCAGTACTGAGCACCGGCCAGGTACAGATCCGTCCGGACCATGTGGGGTCGACCTGGCGACCGATGTTCCTGTGGTTGCTCACCTCTCGGCGTTGGACAGTTCCTCGGCCATCAACGCGTATGTGATAGAACACCGCGACGGCCTGGTGCTGTTCGACACGGGACAAAACAGAGCCTCGGTCACTGACCCCGGCTATTTCCCAGGCGGTCCTACAAAGAATCCTGTACGACCGCCTGGCCACGTTCAAGATCGGCCCGGAAGAGACGCTTACCGCCGGCTTGGGCCGGCTCGGTTACGCCACCAGTGACGTACATACTGCCATCGTGTCCCATTTGCACCAAGACCACATCGGGGGCCTTGGCGAGCTAAGCCAAGCGAATATCGTCGTGAGCCAAGCCGAGTGGAGCACGCTGTCGAGCCCGTTACCCGAATTACGAGGGCTAATAACCCGCCATATCGACTTGCCCGGTCTCCATTGGCAACGAGTCGAGCCTGCGCCCACAGACGACCCCAGTCTTGCCCCATTTGACCAGAGCCATGACCTCTTCGGTGACGGCAGCCTCGTCCTGCTGCCCACTCCGGGGCACACGCCGGGCTCGATGTCGTTGCTAGTCCGCCAAGCCGGCCTAGCACCGCTCCTGATGGTCGGCGACCTGACCTATGACGTGCACCTGTGCGAGCACGGCCATGTACCGGGGGTCGGTAAGCGGCGCGGGCTCCAAAAGGCCACAGCCATGGTGAACAAAATGCGTGAACGCATGCCGGACCTAGTCGTCCTGCCGGCTCACGACCCGGGGTCGGCCGATCGCTTAGCTGAAGCCACCGGCCAGGCCCCCTTGAGCCTTGCCGGCTGAGCTTGCCCGCCGGCATCCTCGACAGTTGTAGAGGAAGTTCTCACGCTGTCCGAGGTCGATAGACATCCCCTGAGTCCCGGCGCCGCAGGCGCCGGGACTGGCAGGCCGGACTTCCAAGCGTCCCAGCCATGGGTCCGTCATTGTCCCTCACCAAAGGCCGTCTCCTGGAGCTGGATTGCCTCAAGTGTCAGAGCCTCGTCACCTCGTCCGCAAACCACATGCACAGCTTCCCCTCGCGGACCTCGGCATGAGCTCGAGGGTTCGGCCGATAGCGGTGGGTGGGATCCTTGCCTTTCAGTGTCAGTGTCAGTGTCGGTGGCCACCAGTAAGTCCCTACCGGCCGTCTCCGGGCAGATCCTGTTGCCGCCAACATTTCAGGACCGTCACGAAACAGCGACGCATACGACCTGACGTGCTGCCTGCTCAAGTACCGATCTGAACCACTTAGGGGACTCGCTAGGCCGCTTATCAGGGCTTTCCGGGTGGGGCTAGGTGAAATCGAGCCACCGACCTCGGCATTATCAGAGCTGAACAAGGGCCTGCTCGATGAACCGAGGCCCCGCCTGAGCTGCCTTTTTGTGACTGTCGGTGCCTCCCGAAGACGTCCTATGCCACTCCGTTTGGGCACGCTTTGGGCACGACACGCGTCCCGCAGGCGGCCAAGCTCGCGGCTCGCTCGGCTCCGACCTCATAAGGAAAAGGTAGTCGCGATCGCCAATCCCTTGGAAGTCAGCGGCCCTCGAGCATCGACATCACCGCCGGCTGGCGACCAAGATGTCGGTGCGCGGGTAGCGGCGCGGGTCGGCTTGGCTTATGTCGGCCAGGAGGTGGCGCGCCCGGGGGAAGTGCACCTGATGGACCTCGACGGCGGTCTTCCAGTGGTTGGCGGCCGGCGACCTCGAAATTGGCCACCGCTTCGGCGCCCAGCGAGGAGCCACCGGCCCACAGGACAAATCGGTAACGGTAACGGGCATGGGACAGGCCTCTCTTCCTGGATCGTTTGCGCCCGGGCCGGTCCCACCGGCCGCTTCGGGTCGTCCAACGACCTGGTAGCCCCGACGCATCGAGGCCGGCCGGGGTCAAGGGGCAGCCGCCGGCTGAGCGAGAACCGGAGCGCAGCGGAGGCTCGCAGCGGCCCTTGACGCCGGGTAGAGGCCTCGATGCACGACACGCGTCATACCGACCGGCGTGTTCCGTCGCGCTCGACCTCGACTGCTTCTTGGGACAGGGGGCAAAAGAGATCCAGACAGGGGATCAGCGGCCAAGGAAAAGGCGGGTGGCGCGCTGCGGTACTGATGGCCGTCCCAAGTTTCTGGTTCGGCCGGGGCATCGGTGATCGACATCATTCCAGGGCACCGCTTCCCGCTTGCGGTGTCCGGAAAGGAACCCATGTCCACCACTGTTCCAGAAGACCACCAGGGCCACGACGTGGTCGAGGTCGTGGTCCGCACGCCGGCTGGAGCGAGTCAGCCCTTCACCTTCGACCGCCACGAGCTCGCAGCAAATGCGGTCGCCACGTCCATCGACTACTTCGTCAAGAAGCACGAGATCGAGCCCGGCGATTATGCCCTCGAGCTGGTCCGCGAGGGCCACGGCACGCCGATTCCCGATACCGCCCGTCTGTCTGACTACGACATCCGGGACAAAGACCAGCTCCACCTCATTGCTGAGAGGCCGCAGGTCGACGGATGACGCTGCACCCAGCGCTCCTGAGCGACATGCTCCAAGACGAAGTATCGGCTGCCCGGGTGCGCCTGGGCAGCCGCATTGCCGGTCTGGAGCTCAAGGGCCACAATGTCATTTGCACCTTGGAGGGCACCAACGTCGGGACGGCCCTGCTTCGCCTCGACGCTCGTGATTACGACGCTGAACCTATGGCTTTCGCGGTGGTCCAGCCCGACGGCACCATGGCCGATCGCGCTGGATGGCCGGGGCAGCTGTTCCACAGCCTTCACTCCGTTTTGGACCGGCCCTGGGCCTGCGTACAAGGAACTTATGAGTACCACTGTTGGCCAGCGCACACCGCCGACCGCTGGGACGCCCTGCGGGCTACCCTCCGCCTCCCCCATCTACTCGACCACCTCGTCAAGAGGGCGGGCAAATGACCCTCGTCGTTTCCGGGGTGACACTGGACGAAGCGCGCGCGCTTTCTTCGAAGAGCGCGGTTCGTTAGGCCTCGAAGGTACGGCCATGATCGTCAGTAACGGGACCGGGACCAAGCTGGTAGTCCCCGAACAACAAGCCGGCCCTTTCCCACGGTGCTGGGTGGAGGTCACCCGGGCGGGCAAGTCGAAACTCGCCTTGGCTCTTGGTCTCGACGACCGCTACGTTGCCCGCATCCACAGCCACCCGGGCCTTGCGTTCCACAGCCCGACCGACGACAACAACCCTGCGATCACCTACCCGGGCGCCCTGTCCATAGTGGTCCCCTTCTTCGGCCTCGGGCTACGGCGCGGTCTCGAGGCCTGCGCCGTCCTCGTGCGCCAGGGCGGCAACTGGATCGAGCTACCACCTGGTCGCGACCGCGACGAGCTGGTGGTGGTGAGATGACAGACCCTCGCATCTCGCTGGGCCAAAGGTTCCTGCCTGACGAAGGCGCTCCCGTGCTCGACGCGCTAGACGGCGTTAGGCCCGTCATCAAGGTCGGCCCGGCGGTCGGTGACCTCGGGGCAGTAGCTTGCGGCGCGCTCTACAGCATGCTCGTCCGCTTGTACCCTCACACGGCTGTGGACGGCGAAGCGCTACTTGGGACCAACCCCTGGGGCGCTGGGCGCCTCTCCGACCTGCCAGCTCGCCTAGCGCGGTCCATTCCGGTGCCGACTCGCGACCCGGACCACGACCTGGCAATAGCAATCGGCACTGAGATCGGCGCAGCAGAATCTCTGGATGGGCGGCGACGACTGGACGGCCCGCCTGGGACGCAGTCCTCAGACCGTGGGGGGACGCAGTCTCGGCCTCGGGCTGCAGGCGGCCTCAGCCCTGGCTGCAGCCGAGGTGATGAAACTGGTGCTCGGGCCGTTCGGGATGATCAATGTGCCCTCAGGCGGCGAGCTCGTCTGGAACCTGGCCAACTACCAGCTTTCGGAGGCCCCCACCCTCGCTCGCGCCAGCCCTACGCCCGGTGGCGGCCCTTTGGCTCGGCGCGGGTTCGGTGGGCTCCAGCGCCGCCGGTGTCGCGGGCTGCGTCGCCGACCTCAGAGGAAGCGCAGACGTTGTCGACCCTGACAATTTCGACCCTGCCAGGAACCCATACAGATACCCGGCAGCCCTCGGGACCGAAGAGGGGCTCAAGGCCGACTGGGTGGCTGACCTGCTCAAACAGGCGGGCTGGGCGGCCCGGCCGTTCGTCGGCAGGGTGGGCGATTGGGTACGCTCCCAGCCGGAACCCGGCTTCCCGGGAGTATCGGTTTCTTCGGTTGACAGGGTCGACGGCAGGCTCCAGGTGGCCGACGTCATGGCGGCCACAACATTGAGCGTCGGGGTGGACGGCCTGGCTCTTCACCTCCAACGAGAGCAGTTGGCCGACAACTGGGCCTGCCCTTACTGCGGCTACGTCTCCCTGGACCCGCCGATGGGGCAGGTGCAGGTGATCGCCAACCTGGTCGGCCTGCCCGTGCACCGGGTGGCCCGTCTCTACCTCGACGGCGAGCCGCTGGTGCAGGCCGACCTCGAACAAGCAGTAGCGGCTGGCCGGGTGAGGCCTGACAGGATCGCTGAGCTGGCCGGCAGGAGGATCGACGACCTTATCCGGCGGGCGTACGCTGAGGCGACAGTCGCTCTCCCCGGAGCAGGGACGGCGTCGGTCTCGGCGCCGTTTGTGTCCTGGATGTGCGGCGTACTGGTCGTCGCGGAGCTGGTGAAGGCGGCCTTCGGGGCGCCCCTGGTCGACCGCCGGGTGGACCTGGACATGTCCGGGGTGCCCCTCGGCGTCATCCGGAAACGCCCTCGTGACAACACGGGCCACTGCACCTGCGAGTCCCCGTGGCGTAAGCGCTGGGCTGCGACACTGTACAAGCAGTGGGACCAGACGAAGCTCGGCTGCTGGCCGGCGTAGCCGCTGGCCAGCCTGACTGGGAAGGCATCTACCGCGCCTACAGGACGGTCATGTGGCGTGCTGCCCGCAGCGTCCTCGACACGGGGCAGCGCTCGTCCCTGGGGGTCTCCGTGGAGGACGTCGTCCAGTCGGTCATGGAGAGGTTGGTGGCGAAGCCTGCTGGCCAGGCCCTGCCAGCTGACCTCAAGAACCTCCCAGGTTTCCTCTGGAGGGTGACGCGACGGGCGGCCTTGGACGCCGTCGCCAAAGAGGCCCGTGCACGTCAGTCGCCTTGGCCAGAACCCGGCGACAAGGACGAGCTGAGGATCGAGGGCATGGAGGAAGTCATAGAGGATGCCGTGCTCTGCGCGCAGGTTGACGAGCTCATGGAGGTCCTGGACGAAGATGAGCGGACCGCCTTCGTCGAACGGGTCAAGCGAGGCCGCCCGCTTGAAGAAGTCGGGGCTGCCCTGGGAGGCAAGAGCGACTCGTGGGCAGCCAGGGTCACAGCCAGGGCTCTACGAAGGCTGACCTCGGCGGCCGGCCTGAGCCCGCCCCCGAGGCGCTTCCGCGGCCCGCAAGCCGGTAGATGTAAGTGACCAGAGAGGAGGTCCTAAATGAGCCACGACGACATGGCCAATGGGGAAGACGAAAATCGCCTAAGCGCGTTCGTGTCTGCCTACCTCGCACACAAGGAAGGCCTCGGACCGAAGCCGGGGGTGGAAGACCTGCCGCCAGAATTGCGACAGGAAGCCTCGGGCATTCTCGGAATTGTGGACGCGACCTGGGGCACCGAGGCCAACATCCCTGCGCTTGAGGACGATCCCGTGGCACAAGCGCTTGGTTTCGTACGTCGACAAGCTTCAAGCCAGCAGGTGCAGGAGATCCCGGTATCAGGTTCAAAGGTCGTCCAGGCGAGAAAACGCCTGGGGTTGAAATTGAGTGATGTCGCCGCAGCTTTGAACGCTAAGGGCATCGCCACCCAGGGCAACTGGCTGTTCAAGCTTGAGGGCGCTATAGCCATGTCGTTGCCGGTAGGTACGGTCGACGCCCTTGCCGGGGTCTTGAGGACAGACATCACCAGCTTGGCGACTCAAGACACGGACGAGGTTGGGCAATTCGTAGTTTGGCTTTACTCGGCAGATTTCGAGGCGGAAGTCGGCGTTTGGGCAGAGGAGCAGGCCCGGGACCCCCGCCCGTTAGTTGAGGCGGCGCGTGGCCGGCTGCTAACTGCGGTCAAACGAAGCTCGGGGGAAGGCGCTCGCCAGCAATGGGTCGCGATGCTTAGAGCTGTACTGGAGGAGCTGGCATGACCCTCAGGCCGCTCCGGGGCTCGCTCACGACGCCGCTGCGCTGGGCCGAGCGACTCGTAGGGGGTCTTGGGGAACCGTTGCGAGCTGCTCTGCAAGCGGACCCAATGACAGCGGTCTCGGACCGCTTGGGCTTGACCGTAGTCCCGAGCGATGCGTTGGGTGAGCGTGGAGTTGGTGGTTGGTGTGACGGCCTTTCTATTACCGAGGAGGGTGTCGTCTTTTTCGCGCCAACTATCTACTCCAAGCGGGAGAACTTCACCATCTGCCATGAAGTTGGCCACTTTCTGGTGGAAAACGACGCTGACCAGGCCACATTGGACTGGGTGGCCGACCTCCCGCGGCGGGGGCCCTTCGTCGAGCACACATGTGACGTCATAGCCTCGCGGCTGCTCCTCCCGGTGCAGACCGTTAAGGCCGTGCTCGGCGCGCTCGGGCCAAGTGGCGACGCCATGCTCCTGCTTTTCGAGAAATCGGCTGCATCGAGACAAGCCGTCGCGGTAGCGATGGCCGAACGCATGCCCTGCCCGGGGTTTGCAGCCGTTGTCGACCTCGACGAGAGCGTGGTGACCTTTGCCGGCCGAGCGGCTGATGCGAGGCCTGTCCCATGGCGGGGTGACGAAATCCCTAAGAACCACCCGCTTCTGGCGCTGCGAGAAGCCCAGACCCTGGCCGTCGACGCCTGGTGGCCCGAACAGGGCGGGAGCCGTCATGGTTACTACATGCATGCCACACGGCGAGGCAAGTGGGCGTACGCCGTCTTCGCCGAGAACGACCTCTGGGGGGCTGTTCGCTTCCATGCACCTAGGGCCCAGCAGAGGAGCGTCCCGAGGCGGGTTATCCACTGCCACTGCGGGTATGACGGAAAGCCTCGGGGTTCCCGTGCGCGAAGTGCCACCAAATCCCTTGCCCGAGGTGCGGGGAATGCGAATGCGACCGTGCCGAACGGGTCCCTCGGACGATGTGCCAACGGTGTTTCATCACCTTCCCGGCGAACCAGGTTCATAACGGCCTATGCGAAAGCTGCAGAGACTAGAGCCGCGCTACTTTGCCCCTGGGGACCGCCCTAGGATGACGGGGCCTATTGCGACGCCCTTGGGAGATTCCTCCCGGGACCCTCGCTCACCCCATCCTGGGGTGGCGGCACGCCGAATTTCCCTCGTCGGCCGGGATCGTGCAGGCGATAACGAATAGCCAGCTCCCGACGTTCGTCACGACTGGCGAGGCTTCGATGGACCTGCCCCCTAAGGTCGGCGTGGTCGGGAGGCGTTGCCCACCAGTCTGGCGCCGCTCCTCCCGCGAGAACGCGGATGGTGGCATCACTTCGATCGACCGGCATCACGTCGGCGTCAACCCGATTGAGCGCGCATCACTTTGGCCGAGCCCTGACATTTCCCGTTAGGCGAGAAGGAATAACGGCCACATTACACGCGATAATCGATGCCTGATCCACGCGTAGCCTGAGCGCCAGGATGCCCGCCGAGCTTGCCCATGCCGACGCCCTGGCCCTGCCCGACACAGATGTCACCTCACGGTCTTTATCCTCCTGAGAATTTCGAGCATCGGCGTATTACGCTGGAATTGGCGCCACGCGACACGCCTCTATCGCCTCTAGCACGACGGAGGAGCCCTTGACTGGGACCTCGCCACGCACGTATTCCTGTCATAAGTAGCTCGGACATGGGCCGGCCCTCACTCAGACGTTGAAGGGCCTCAGGGTCGGGCGCACGGCCATTGGCTGGCGCAGAGGGGCAGTTCCTCAGGTCCCCCGACGCCTGCCGCAGGGCGCCCTCCGCACCACTCGTAGAGACTCAACCCCGGCAGTCGGCCTTCAGCCCGCGATCGACAGCACCACTAGCAGAATGAGCCAAACCCCGAGCCCGACCATGGACTCGACCAGGACCAAGCGGCTGTTGGTGGTAGCCCTGGCACGGGTGCTCCACCGGTTCGCCTTGAGGGCAAACAGAGCACTCCCGACCAGGAGCAAGGTCGGCACGAGAAGGAAAAGGACACCACCTATGCCGTCTGCGAACCGGGCGAAGCTCGCAAATGCGTGGAGTACTGAGCGGTTTAGCGAAGCGGCGACAATCCAAGCCATTGCGACAATGGTGGTAGCGACCGCGGCCTGGGTCGCCCATACCGACGCCCTGACGACCCGCTCGGCCCGAGACTTGGCGGACGCGCGTCGTGGCCTTACGCTTCTCGTAGTCGTCGATGAAGCGAGCAACTCGATTGTCTACTGAGGTGACTCATCGTCGCCAAGTCGCTCGGCGTCGAACGTGGCAACCCATTGTTTGCTTTGAGGGCCGTAGACGACCAGCACCGCCGTGCCGTCGACGATCACCCGGGAGACGACATTGGCGATAGGCGACAACTGCGGGCCCCAACAGACGACCAACGGCACGACCGGAGAGTTCGGGACGATAGTGCGAACTTGGGGCTCCAGTTTCTTTGCATTTTTTGACGCCTGCCTAGCCGCAGCTATAAGCCAATCGTCTTTAGGGTCGCTGAGATCCCATTCATCGGCTGTCCACTTCGTAGAGATCGCGAGCACACCATAAGGGCCGGTGGCGACGCAGTCGATATCGGTCCACCACAGCGGACGATCGACCGGGCCTTCATGGAAAACCACGTTGTAGCGGAACCGCCAACGTCGCGCCAGGTGTCGCTCGACCGCCTGACTGGTCCAGCTCTCCGCCATTGCGCCGACCCTCCAAGTCCAGGACCCATCGGTCCGCATACTGGCCTCCCAGACGACCCACACCGCCGAAACAACGTATCCACCGAGGAGGAACCCGAAGACCCCGGAGCCCAAATGGTGCCCGGTCACGCTCACCAAAGCCTGGATCCCGATCATTACGGTGACGCCGAACACCAAAGCGGTAGCAAGAGCGATGGCCGCGGCCCAGGACACGAGTTGCCGCGAGGTCCGCTCCCGGGCGACCCGTAGAGGTTCCACGCCGGCACGACGCCGGGGGCTCCTCGCTAACTTCTGGGACCAGCCCTTCACCTTATGCGCATCGCCGCGCGATCCCGGCCGCTTGAAGCTGCCCGGAGAAGGGGTCATGTCTCGAACATAAGCCATGGCGGAAGACGTTCGGGGACTATCGGCTAGATGAGCCCGGCAACGCCCTACCAGTGTCGATCACGCAGTGAGCTCGGTCGGTCCTGAGCTCCAGGGTGAACTTCCGTCTCGTCGTTCCCATTGGTCGACATCTTTCAGCCGACCCCTCGGTCAGGCGGTCAGGTGTCCATTTAAACTGGAGAACCTCAGCTCCTCACCGGGGACCCATCTCGACATGGGACGAGTCATGTGCGCCTTTCGAGACTACGATCGCGGTGATGTCGACCCGACTAGACGACGAGCTTGAGGCTCTTGAACACGGACCTCTTCATCGGTTCGAGGACTGGCCAAACACAGGTGTCCCAACGTCGCGGCCGGCATGTACACCGTGTGGCAAGGCGACTCTTATATTTACGCAGGAATGAGCGGACGAGGCGCCACCAAGGAGGACCTTGTCGTTGTGATCGAAGACGGACGCGCGAGGACTGCGCGGGGACTCTCGACCCGCCTCAAAGTCACATGCTTCGGGCCGCCGTTCGGGGGATCAATTTTGCATCTACATCTGCGACCGGTATGTGGTTCCTCAGCTGACCGCGGGAGCAACAGCGGGCCGTGGGCGACGGGTCCATTCTTCTGGATGAGCTAACACGGAATTCATCCACCAGACGTTGGCATATCGATACGTGCTAACCGACGACGGGAATGCCGCTCATCGTCTGGAGGCGCGGGCTAGGCGAGGTGAAATGGCGGGCAGGAAGACCAGCGCTCAACCCACTTACGACGTCAAAAAAGCAATTGGCCGCCCGTTGTGATGTCTCTGAGACAAAGCTTTCATGACGACGCTGCGGTGCAAGAGCCGGTCGAGCATGGCCGTCGGCGATCATGGGGTCGTCGTTGAAGATCTTTCCCCACGAATATGGAAGTGGCACATGTTTGCTTGAGGGGATCGGCCCTGCTAGCAGCCCTTTCTCGGCTTAGAGGCGATCCACCATTTCTAAGGTGGAGTGTGTCATTGTTAGGTGTCACCTTCGTTTCTGCGGCAGGAAGAAGGTATGCACATGGGAAGGGCCGATCTGAGGGTGGTCGCCGGGGAGCCGCTGCCGGCACCGAGCCCGCTCGATGCCGAGAGCTTCGAGGCCGCGTGCATGGACGCCTTCATCGCCTCGTGGTCGGCCCGGGGCTTCAGCCCGGTGTTCATCGAGAACGCCACCGGCGTGCTGGAGCGGTTCTTGGCCCTGCTGGCCGTGCCGGCGTGGGAGGCAGGCCCCGAGGACGTGGACGCTGTAGTTGCCCGAGCTGGTGGCCAACGGCTTGGCGGCCTCGACGCGGCGGGGCTATGTCCAGGCGTTCAAGGACTTCCACCGGTTCTTGGTGGCCCGAAAGGCGCGCCGAGATCGAGGCGACCTTCGGGGTGACGCCTCGTCGACCCGGTCGACGAGTTCAACGCCTGCTCGCCATGTCGGCAACGACTCCCCGTCGGCCAAGGCCCCGCCGTCGCCAGAGCGGATGGAGGAGTTCTTCGCCTTCTTGCGGGACCGGATCGCCACGGCCCGCAAGTTCGGGCCTGCGGGCCGGGACTACGCGCTTGTTCCGGACGCTTTATCACGCCGGGCTGCGGGCGGACGAGGCTGCCTCGCTGGAGCTGGCCGACCTTCATTTCGGCCGTGGCCCGTTCGGCAAGATCCATGTCCGTCTTCGGCAAGGGCACCCATGGCTCGGGCCCCCGGCCGCGCTGGGTGCCCGATGCTCGACAAGCTCGACTTGGTCCTGCACTGGTTCGTCGACGACGTTCGCCCGCGGATGCCCGAGTCGAAGGCACTGTTCTGCGACGAGGGCGGTGGGCCGATACACCGGGGCACGGTCCGCAACCGCCTGCGTTACCTGCTCGAGCTGGAGGGCGCCCCGCCGAGGCGAGCGGTTCAGCCCTCACGGTCTGCGCCATGCTTGCGCCACCCATAACTACGAGCGAGGCGTCGACCTGGTCGCCATCCAGCAGATGCTCGGCCATTGGCACGTAGGCACGACGATGCGCTACGTGACGCCGTCGGCGACATTCATCGAGGATGCCTATCGCCGGGCGATATCGGGCACTTTGGGCGAACTGGAGGCAGGACCATGAACATCAAGTGGCGACTGCGGATGGCGGCGGCACAACGCGAGGTGTGGACCGGGGTGCGAGCTTCGCCGGCTCCTGGCGGAGCGGGCAGGGCTGGAGATGTCGGCCGCTTCAGTGTCCGCGTTATTGACAAAGGAGCCGGCGCAACTGAAGCTGCAGACGCTGGGGGCGCTGTGCACGGCGCTCGGCTGCACCCCCAACGACCTCTTGGAAGTGGACACCACGCCCGTCGAGGCCCAACCGAAGCCCGTCAAGGCAGTCCGGGCACCAGCCAAGGCTTCTCGTGGGCGCTCGATGCCCCCGCTGTGAGGACCGCCGACTGCGCCCGTTGCGGTGGCGGGGTCGGCCGAAGGCCGAGGCTCTATGCCGCCGGTGCCGGGAGGCGGACCGGGAGGCCGCACGACGGCGTAATTGCCCGTCCTGTGGTGAGTTCTTGCGCCTCGAGGCGGTCACCGGTCGGTGTGTGCGGTGCTCGCGCACGTGCGTCGACTGTGGCCATGTGCTGCGGTTCAAGGCCAGCGTGCGCTGCTTGGCCTGCCGACGCCGCTTCGACGCGGCGATGGCCAAGTGCCCTGCCCCCGTTGCGGGCGGCCCGGCTATATCCGAGCGGCGACGGGTTGGTGCGGGTCGTGCTCGCGGCGGCCGGCGCCACCCTTGGCACACGGCCATGCTCGGTTGCGGGGCGCTGGCCCGCAAGAAGGGCGAAGGCCCGTGCCACCGGTGCTGGGCGCGCAACCCGGACCGTCCCGTCAACCAGGCGCTCCGCTTGATGGCCTCCCTCGGCGGCCCGGAATGGCTGGCCCGCTTTGCCGAGTTCGCCGCCGAGCGCCACTGTGTAGCCCGTGCCAGCGTTATGGTCAGCGCCGTCGGCCGTCTCCTGGGCGACGGCGGGCCGTCGCATCCTCAGGCCTTGTTGGAGCGTTCCCGTCGGCCGGGACGTTCTGCCGGCGCCCTGGCGCGGACCTTGGAGGAGTTTTTCCTCGAGTGAACGCTTGGCTTTTGGCCTTGACCAGGAGGGCCGTCTGGCCCACGGGCGTCGGCAGCGCCGTGTAGAAGCTCTTCCTGTCAGCCTCCGTCCTGCGGTCGGTGCATTTGCCGACCACCTCGTGCGGTCGCGAGAGCGAGCCCTCCGGGCGGGCACCCGGCCCCGGTCGGACAGCACGATCGAAAAGAAGTTGGCCGACCGTGCGCGACCTCGGCCGTTTCCTGGCCGGAGAGCGCTCGAAGTGCGAGTGGACCATGGTCGACACCAGCGACATAGAAGCGTTCGTGGGGAGCGCATTTTCCGCTGCGTCGGGAACGGCTCCAGGCAGCCCGGGCCTTCTTCCGCTGGGCCCGCAAGAACAAGGTCGTGCTCGTGGACCCCACCCGGGGCCTGGTCGGTGGTGCGCACTGGGGGTTCAGCGGCCAGACGCTCAGCATTGCCGAGCAACGCCGGCTGTTCCGGCGCTGGAGCGGCCCCGACGCTCATCCCAACGAGGCCCTGGTCGGGATGCTGGCGCTGTTGCACGCATTATCCAACGTCGAGCTCCGGGGCTTGCGTGCCGACGACGTCGACGAGGCGCGCTGCACCCTACGTGTCGGCCGTCGAGCGCTCCCGGTCCCATTGGACCCGGTGAGCCTGTCGGTCGTGCGGCGCTGCCTCACCCACCGTTCCGCTCTCGCCACCCACAACTCGCACCTGATAGTCACCACCCAGACCAAGACGCGGGCCACGCCGGCCTCGACCGCCTACCTTTGCCACGTGCTCGACCCGGCTGGCACGTCCCCGAAACGCCTCCGCTCGACACGCATCGTCGACCTGATAACGGTCCTTGACCCCAAAGTCGTCGGCGAGGCGCTCGGCATGACCGCCGAAGGGCTCGTCGGTTACCTGGCAGACCACGTTGACGCTGGACGACTTCCGTGGATAAGCCACCTGTGCGTTTCAGGCACCACCTTGCACACGTTGGCCGAACCTGTGCGCTTTTGCGATCCCGAGGTTGGTCGTGAGAGCGATGCTGCCCTTCAAGTACCTCCGGCTCACAACCTGGAAAAGCGCGCTGGCGGCTTCGCCGGGCAGAGGGAGGTAGCCCACTTCATCAATTATCAAAAGGCTCGGGCCCATGTAAAAGCGCATCGTGTTGGCCCATCGGCCCTCCAGTGCGGCTCGGTGGCAGCGCGCCGCGAGGTCAGCGGCGGTCGTGTAGTAGGTGCGCATCCCAGCCGCCAGGGCGGCATGGCCCAGGCCGACGGCGAGCATGGTCTTTCCCACACCGGGCGGGCCGATCAGCAACACGTTGGTGGCGTCTTCGACAAAGCGCAGCGTTGCCAGCTCGTCGACGAGCTTTTTGTCGACCGACGGCTGGGCCGAAAAGTCGAAGTCGGCGAGCGTGAACGGCGAGGGCAAGGAGGCAAAGCGGGCCAAGCTGGAGCGCCGGCGCGCTCTTCGACGGCGCTGACCTCGACGGCGAGCAGTCGCTCCAAGAAGCTTTGGTGGGTGACCTTGGCCTTGGCGGCGTGGTCGAGCTCGCCTGGAAGAGCTTCGGCGGCCGCTGTCATACGCAAGAAAGCCATATGAGAGCGCAGCTTTTGGTATTCAGAGCGCTCATGCGCTCAGCGGGGTCGAGCCGGGGAAGGCCAGGGCGATGACCTCGGCCAGGCCGTCGAGGTCGACGCTCGGTTCGTGACCGACCGGGCCGAGTAGGCGTGCCCTTTCGTCCAGCGCCGCCCGTCCGGGGGGCTTGTTCGCCTTGCGGTCACAGGGCCGAGCGGCCGAGAACTGGCTGAGCACCGCTTCTTCTAACGCGGCGCGGTGCTCGGGCGTGCGCACCATCTGGCCCGCTCCGGCGCTGGCAAGGAGGTGCGTGACGAGCAGGGAGCCAGAGGGCGAGAAGACCTCCAGCAAAGCGGTGCCCAGGCGATGGCGCAGCGTGAGCTCGGCCCCGGTCATCCCCGGGGCCACCGAGTAGCGGTTGCCCCTGAAGGCAACGCTGGCCCGCTCGTCGACTGGCCGTTGGACCTCGATGGTGGCCGGGTAGGGCAGCGCCGGCAGCGCCATGAGCACCTCGGCGCCGGCCAGCTCGGCGACGTTAGGCCATGCTTGGCCCTGTTTTTGTGCCGGTTCGACGTAGCGACCCGGGGGCCGCAGCCGGGCGTCGCCGGTCGTGGACCAGAACCGGTCCAGGCTCAGCTGGGCTTCCTCGGCTGTGGTCGCCGTCATCGTGCGCCACCAGCGGCCGCAGCAGAACTTGACGCCGGCTTCGACAGCTCCTTTGCGGTTGCCTCGCCGGGGCGGGCAGGGCACGACGATTGCGCCGTAGTACTTGGCCACGGGGGCGAAGCTCGCCTGCACATCGGCGCTTCCGGGCACTATCACGGTGGCCAGGCGGTCGGTGCGCCAATGGCGCGCCGTCCCGCCGAGGCGGCGCATGACAGCGTCCATGGCCTCGATGAGATGGGCCTGGTCCATCGACTCAGCAAGCACCCCACGGGTGCGCCCCGAGTGCGACAGCGTCCCGAGCAGCACGTACGCCGTCTCTCCCCAGGGGGCTTTGCTCCTTTCGAACCAGTCCCATTGGATTTCCTCTCCAGCGGGGTGGTCGATCTCGATTGTCTCGCGGCCCTTCACCCCCGAGCAGCACTCGCAGTGCGGGCGCAGCCCGGCCAAGCGGACCTGGCGGGCGAAGCTCACGTAAGAGGCGGCGTAGCCGAGCCCGACGACCTCGTCGAACAGGGCAGTCGCCCACAAGTGCGGGTCGTCGTCGAAGCGGGCAACGACATAGGCGCGGTAGTCGGCCAAGGCGTCGGGGCGGGCTGCACGGCGTGCTCCGGGAACCCGCTCACCGGACAGATAGGAGCGCACCGTCTTGCGGTCACGCCCGAGGTGGCGGGCGATGGCCGAGATGGTCCACCCCCGTTTGGACAAAGCATTTGCTTCCACGTCTTCTCCCACTGACAACATGGCGGGGGGCTCCTCGTGCTCAACGGCTTGGACACCGCAAGCATCGGGGAGCCCTCCGCACGATTGGCGGACCCTTCTTTCAGGCCCCTCCACAACCGCTTAGAAGTGGGGAATTTCAGTGATCGAGTCTGGGGAGAATTCCGTGATCCTTAACACCGGGGCTCTGGGATTACCATGCGACTATCAGACCGGGCTGATCAACATTTGTCGACACGCTCAGGGGGGCGTGCCTGAGATTTAACCTTTCATCTGCGGAATAGCCGCCCGCCACCGGAGCGTCCTCACCCGAGGCTGGCCGCTGGCGACTGGGGGCCAAGCCACGGATAACGTCCGCTACACAGCGACGGGTTTTACACTATACGCAGGTTTCGTGTGAGCAACTCCACCCGACGTCGATGTTCGACCCTACAAGTTGCCCGGTATGGCCTCGGTGGGAAGTCGCTACCTCGTGCTTCGTCAAACCGGACAAGGCCGCGGAGCATGAGCGGGGGCCTGAGCACACGCTGAAGAATGACCGCCGTTCGCCCTGCCTTGCACGGTCATTTCCAGGTCGAGCTCTGCCAGCTTGAGCCGGTGGCCTGATGGGGAGTCCTTGACCGGTCGGAGTAGGAAGTGAATCGCCCGCCGGAAGTCATGGGCTGTTGCGCAGCGACAGAGGATCTCATCAGATTGGCTCTTAGCAACTCCAGTGTCGCCGAATCGCCGATACCCTCACCATCTTGAAGAACTGATTTGGGCTATACCAAAGTCAGTCTGAAGTCGGATGCTACCGCCAGCAGATCAGGGTCATCTATCGCAATCTGATTCTCGTGGATATTCTCTAACCCAATGGGTTCGAAAATCGCCCAGTTTTCTATGTCATCGCCCAGCCTGGACAGGTATCGAATACCGTCGTACTGTCGCCCTCTGTGAGGAAGGTCAGAGGCGCACTCAAAAAGATACTTTGAGATTTGCTGGGTCAAATCTCGGTCTGCGGATTTGATAACGGTGGCGTCGAACTCGGTCAAGGCGTATGAAATGAGCAAGTACGAAAGCTGATCCGTCAGTTCGGCCAAGCTCCGCGAATGATCGACATCGGCGAAAAGGCCAAGCGGGTGCGCGATTCCCATCATCCTTTCGTCGACCCAGGCTTGCACGTCAACTGTGCCTGGAGCTGGGGAGGGTGTGCCGACCCCCGTGGTTAGCGCGAGGGTTGCAATGACGCCCGCTGGCGGGGCCCACGTTGTGATCTTCGGATCTGGACGGAACCGGCTGAGTGTTTCGACGAAGGTTCCCCGACGTTGCGACGACGCGTAGCTGACTCGATAAACCCCGTGGGGGTCGTCCCAGCGGTTACCGAAGGTTCCGTTCGGTTGGGCGTAACGCCAGTCGGGGAGCGTCCAAGGGTTTGGAGCACGCCCGATGCGATATACGGTACCTGGATCAGCGGTTTCGAGCTTGCAGCTCATCCGCCGATAGCGTATGCCCTCGCCGCAGCCAGCAGCACCGGCTCAACATCCTTTAGGTCGCCCTCCTTCAGCATCCAGGCTGGGGACGCGTCCGACAACTGTGGGTTCTGGCCCTGGAACCAGGCCGCCACGTTACCGGCGTCCGCTTCGCCGACAACCTTCGCCACGCGGAGGGCTAGACGAAGGCGGGCGTCCACTTCAGTCTGTCGATATGACCGTCCCTGGTAGTAAGCGTTCACTTCATCTGGCGACGCGAATCCCCCTATATAGGCAAGCAGGGATAGACCTAGGACGTCGGCTATCTCCTTTACGACAACCTCTGCAGGCTGATACTGAGTCTGGAGGTACGCTCCAAGGTCCGGTCGAGCAGAAAGATCAGTCATTGGCACACCTACCTAGGGATGTGTATCCTACCCTCGACATCTTCGTCACTATCCGTGGCTCTACTTGAGCGGAGAGTAGTGGGGGAGGTACCATGCTTGATACGCATTTCGAAATACGCATTAACCAACACTACCTAGACAGACTGTTGGAGTAGAGGATGCCTGTCGACACCGTCAAGGCCGCCGATGAAGTGTTCTCGCGCAAGCACAGCCTTGAAATCTACTCAACCATCGCCCTCCTTAGCAAGGCGCGCTTCTCGACGACGGAGGTCGCCGCCGCTTCGGGCGTTGCGCAGCCGGAGGTGTCGAAGGAGTTGAAGCTGCTTAGCGGAGTCGGGCTGGTGTTGGCGCATGGCCGAAACGACTACGAGCGCGTGGATGACCCGTTCTGGGAGGTCATGGAGAAGCTAGCGGGAGCTTGGCTTTGAGCTGCAGCTCAACCTTGGGCCACATAGCGTCCGACCTCCCAGTGTCCGCACGCCCCTCGCTACCCCTCCGCCCCACACGGACAAGGCGCGGACACTTGGCTATTGCTCCGACGAGTCGCTTCGTCCTGACCAGGGAGTTCTCGGTGGGGCTACTCAGAATCGAACTGAGGACATCAGCATTATCAGTGCTGGACAGCAGGCTGGTCCACAGCTTGTGCCCACGCCTGAACTGCTCTTTTGTGCCAGGTGGGACCCTTTCTGAGACGCACCGTGCCACTTCCTTTGGGCACGCTATAGGCACGACGCCCGTCGCGGGCTAGGCCCTCACCAGACTCCTAAAAGGCTGCACGGGGCCTCAGAGGTCGCACGGGAGAGTGGCAATGGGTTCCAGCGTCCCGAAGTCTGCTTGACCTCCCACGCCAATTGGTACGGCCGGGGTGCACGATCAAGATCGGCGATCCGAGGACCCGTTCCGTTACCGAATCCGGAGGACCTCAAGCTGAGATCGAATCCATCGTTGTGCCGAGGCGGCGTAACCCCACGAAACCGGGTAGCCGGCACCGATCTGGCACAGCGACGCGTCATGGGTCGAGCAGCCTGAAGGCACCCTCCATGACCGTCGGCGAACACCCGAGGAGTCGCATCAGAATGCGCTCTGCCGGCACGTCGAGAACGTCGGTCCATCTCTGCCAGATGGCTGCTCGCCATAATTCCGGTTCCCGTGAGCAAGGTCGTTGCGGATATGTCGGATTCCTACGTGCTCGACGCTCGTCTCCTGGACCTCGGCGAATACACCGGTACCCGTGAGAGACTCAACTGTGTGTTCGAGCGATCGGTGGCAATATCCTTGTGTGCGGATCAAGGATCGCAAGCGGCGTGCTAGATCTTCGCGCGGCCGCGAGGACCACGCCTTCTTGAGGAATCTGATGTCCTCCTCCGAGGCACCCTACCGCATCCAAGCGGTCGATCGTGTTCTTTCGTCGGACCTGGTAGTTGTTCGCGGCTGTCGTATCCGCCTTTCGGTGTTCGTAGCCGTGCAGCGCTTCGAGGGCCTCGGACAGAGGTAGAGGAACTGCGCTCGCCTCGGTAGGTCACGTTGCAGCATCGGTGAGTCGGTAGAGCTCTACGAGAGGGATCGTCGCCGCTGTCAGTATCTCGCCACGCGCCGCAGCAGGGTGTGGGCAGTGTGGCGGCCAGATCGACTGCAAGGTCGAAGATTGGTCGAGTACCGGACTCTCTTCCGAGGATCGCTAGGCGTCCCCTCCAGAGATGAAGGGAGCTCTGGGCTGATGCCACTCCCGAATAGCTTGCGCGCGCGATCGAGCTTCATTTCGCCGTGTCTATACCGATCCCCGACGGATGCCCCCCACGTGGGCCGGCCTCCAAAGTGACCCAGCTTGACTTTCTGCGGCCGGCGAGGTCGCAAGGGTCAGCAACCGCGTACAAGCGGCGTCAGGCGGACTCCTCGATGCCCCAGCTGGTCAGACGGATCAGCAACTTGTCGCTCGGTCAGCTTACGGCAACTTCGGGAGCGAATCGCAATTCGAAGCGATAAGGGATGTCGATGGATGCGAGCTGCTTCGTCACGAGTAGCTGCACGTGATCGTGATGCCGGCGTCTGTCCACTCCTGGGTCCCGCAGTAGGTTCACCGGGTAGCCGCGAAGATCCCCTCGAGGTGTCGGTTTGTGTTCGCCGGCCATTTCACCCAGACTGCGAGCGAGCGGCCTGCCGAAGAGGAGGCCCAGGGCCAGTGGCTTGGAGCGTGGGGCTCCTGCGGTATGTCTCTGGTCGGATGCTGGCGGAGCATTGAGCCCAACCAACGCGTAGCGGAGGAACCACGCCCGTACGGCAGGGAACCAAGTTTGAACGTCCGGCAATCCACTGCTACGAGGTCATGGCCGGACCACAACCTCCCCTGCAAGACGGGGAGAAGCTGGTCTCCGGAAAGCCACGCGAAATCGCTCCGGATCGGTCATGGAGTTCGCCATTCAGATGCAGCCGTGGTGGCACGTCGGCTTCGAGATATTCGGATTGCAGCCACAACCCGGCCTTCGTGCTCCACCTGGCACGGATAAGAGTCGGGTTCGACCACTAGTTCCGGAAAGGGCCGGGGCATACAAAGGATGATCGCACGGGGGTGGACCCCCTTGCGATCCCGGTGACGACGGCCGGGACGCTGGCTGGCAATAGCCCAGCGTGAGTGCCCAGCGTGCCGTGCCGTGCCGTGCCGTGCCTCAGCCCTTGAACTCCCTCGGAATGCACTGAAACACCACCGGAACCCAAGAAATCCGGCTCTTCGGGTTTTCAGGGGGAGCTGTGTTGCCCGGGGTCACCCCGACCTTCTTGTCACCTACGGTCGATTTGAGACATCGGAGGCGGTGGCGATCGTCGACTTCACCAACCTTCCGCCCATACCCAGCACATTCGACCCGGAATGGGGCGCCTTGCGACGACCGCTGATCTTCCTCCACCGGTTCGTGGCACAACTGAGTGACCACGCCCGCTTGAAGCACGAACAGGTCGACTACGTCCCAACCCAAGTCGTCACCGAGTACCTCCTGCACGCTTCGAACGGCGGAGACGACATCGCCGGACTGCTTTACTCCTCGTCGCTCACCGGAGAGCCGTCCGCGGTGCTTGACGTGCCCAACAAACGCTGCGTCTGGCGGCGCCGCCGATGGCCGGAAAGCGACGGCACCCAGCTAGGTCTCGACAAGAGCAGCGTGCGCACGAGGCAACTTACCGCGGCGGACAGGCGGAGAGTCCGAAGAAGGGAGCGGTGACCACCCTGCATCTCGACATGCGCCTCGGCGGCGAAAGCGAGCCTGGAACCGCCCAATCATTCCCCGTTGGGCTCGCCGACGCTTGTTTGTGAAGATTTCGGCCCGATAGATTACCATTGCCGCCAAATGGCTCAGCAGGTTCTTGAGATTCAGGTTGTTACTTGTGGCGGGATGTTCGATCAAATGAGCGAGCTTGAGGCCGCATTCCTAGGCAACTCGCTTGGAATGTTTCGCAATCGCGGTCGGTCGGGCGCGGGACTCCGCGGGCAAACGTCAGCGTGGCCCACGCCTACAAGGCGACCGATTTCTACTCGTGCCTGTCGGACAGGTATGACCTCCTTCACCTGATTGCTCACTCAGACGCAACCACCCTGCAAACCGGGACCAAGACCAATGTCACGACTGAACGAGTCAGTGGCTCGCCGAAAAAGGTCGGCTCACAATGGCGCGATTCGTAATCTCGACCTCATGCAATTTCGATAGCGCCCATTGGCGAGATGCACTCAAGGCAGCGGGTGCCCAGCTGCTGATCGCCTCCCCTCATGTGGTTACACCAGCCAACCTGACTGCGTTCGACATGTCGTTCTATTCCGCCTTGCTCTCCCGAGTCCACCGAGGGAAAACCCTGCTGGTCAAGCGGGTTGAGGAGGCTTATCGTCTCGCAAATAAGCACTATGAGGCGATTCGCGCGAGCGGGATCCGCATGCCAGGTTTGTGTTGCATGCTCTCTAATGCATGATTAATTCAACGTGCCCTTTGGAAGGTCGGCGATAATCGGCACGCGCCAACCCCTTCAGGTACCCGGACGGTCGCTTCCCATTAGCGGGGAATCCGGACCTGGTTGCTGACGTGCTGGTCAAAAGCGCACAGCCCTAGGCGGTAGCCTAAGCGCTTTCCCTACTCAGCGCCTCGGCACCGTACAAATCCAGGGTCTGGTTGTCGTCGGCTCCCGGACCCGACGTTGCCCCTGGTCGCTTCCGCCGTCCATGGCGCTGGTAAATGGCCCAGGCGAAAACCAGTTCATCAATCGTCCGCGAGGGTCTGGGAGGTTCATGGCTCTTCGCATAAGTTGATCTGGCAGCAGACGTCGTCCTGAAAATACCGTCTTACGTCTGGCGGGACGAGTTCCCAATAATCCCGCGCACTTGCCGCGCCCCTGAGCAGTGGGTCAATACGTCACTACCGGCGGATCCATGGTCTCAGCATCACACATTGAGGTGAGCCGGCGCCAACCAGCGATCGCCGGTGCGTCGCGTCGACGGCGCGGCCACAAAGAGACCGGCGGCAATCCCCTTCACATGTGGTAGCGGGCAGCGACGGCGCCGCTTCAAGGAGCATGTAAGGAGCGTAACCGGGGTGAGATGCGAACGTTTCGTTAGGTGGTCTAGCAACCTCCCGAGCTTCGCCGAACCTCTCCTTGGGAGGACTGCTCGCGTGTTAAGTCAACCTCAACCTCTCCGGGTAGCCAGTTCCAATAGTGAACTCCGACGCTGACCATCACGAAATACATCAGCGGTGAAGATCACCCTACCTAGCCAGTCGTGTAGCACCAATGCCGTTGTTCCGCATGCCCTCGGGAGCTGTCGCCTGGCTTACGGGAAGGCTGGTCGGTTGCATACATCGTCCCTGGTCCCATGAGGCGACGACGGCTCCGGCAACTTTGGCGACGGTCATCTCGGCCACAATTGACAGTCTGGCAACCACTGGCATAGCCGTGGAGGCGGCCGTGGGGGTGGGCTCCAAATCCTGGACCTGGGAGGTTCTCCTAGGAGTGGGTGGGGTGCGGAGCCTGGCATAGGGTCAGCCGCCAACGTGATCATTGAACCAGGGAAACGGGAGTCCGCCAATCGAGACGTCGAAGGACCTGCTCGCTGGCAGAGATGAGTCGCCTACCCAGGCCCGCACTTCGACACCGGCCTTAAACCCCCCCAGTTCATCTGGAAAGGTAATGACCAAGAACGCTGTATCGTCAGGAAGGATGTCCCGGGCCTCCTCTCCCCCGTTGTTCAACCAGTGGCCCGCTTGGGGAATCGGCTCTAGCCCGGCCACTTGGGCGCGACAGTTGAAAGCCGTGCTCGAGCCTATGTTATGGACACCTATCAACTTCGTGCGATGGTCGCGTATAGCCGGGATAGTCCCACGGGGGTTCCCCGTTTCTAACTGTTAATTCGAGGACTGGACCTGGTCCACTCGTTCTCCCGGCAGCTTCTTGGTCGAGAGTCTTCAACGCCTCGGTTATCTCATCTCTGGCCGATACCAGCAGAGTCATCTCATCAGTTCGTCGCCCGATGTAGTTGCCAAGCGCACGGCAATGCGGAAGTTCATCGTCAGGAAAGCTGACCAGTTCCGTTTGAAGGAGAAGCTGTACGTGCTGGTACTCCGACCGCTGAGGAAAAAGCGGCTGAGGCTCATTCTTGAGCTGCTCCATCCTGTGAATGAGTTCGAAAATCTCCTTGAGACGTTTGCGCTTCGTCTCGGTCCTTTGGGAGATCAGCTCCCATTGCGTGACAGCTGTGAGACCATCGGCGCTGTAGGTGGCACTAGCACTTGTAATGTGGCCCAGGACCGTTGGGGGCACGATATGAGGGGGGACCCGCAGCTCGCCTTGGGCTGCTTCAATGGCCTCCGCGAGTCTCTGACTTTTGAGGGCGTTCCTGGGGGATTACTGGTGGTGTGAAGATGGCCGCCGTCGGCCTCTCTTTGGGTTCTCGGAATGGTGGGCCGTGGAACACGGGAGCGAAGACGCAGTACAGCGAGACCACGAGAAGGACCCCAGAGAGCGCGACCCAAGCCAAGGAGGGTTGGCTCGTTATCCTCGCCAGCAGCAGCCCACCGCAGAAGAGCCCACTTACGCCGGCCATCACGGCCCACGCGCCTTGCCACAGAGTTTGACGGTCAGCCAGTCTTGTCGGCACGTCCCGAGCGTAGGTCTGGCTCGGATGCTCAAGGGTGCTTGTCACGCGCGGGCGCCGCGTCCTCCAGAGTTGGAGGGCCGGCCCGGGGCGTGGCCTTAGGAACTTCTGGTTCGTAGTCTTCGGGTGTGGGAGCTCTGCCTGCAGGGTCGACAGTCCGGTTCCGAGTACGAGGCGGTGACGGGAGCTTCGGTTCCTCGTGGTCGATCGAGACGGCGCGCCACTCGGGCGACGTGTACCTGTCCCATCGGGAGGGTGCTCGCTGGGTCAAGACGTCCTTCCACGAATCCGGCCAGTGGCACTACGCCGTCACCGAGGCGGGACTGTCGCTGGACCCCAGCGTTCCGGCCTACATCGGAGTGATCAAGGAGCACGGCGAGATCGCCCCAGGCTGGCGGCACGCCATGCGAATCACCATAGACCGCGCCGAGTTGCGGGCCGGGTGGATCGAGCAGGTGCGGGACCGCCAGGTCGTCGACGTCCCGGCGGACCCGTCGTTCGATGCCGTCTCGATCGACGTGCTGCTCGGTGCCGCTAGCGCCACCACCATTCGGATCGACCACGCATTCCTGGTCGGAGAGCTCACCCGGAGCGACGGCGGGTCGGCCGTTGTCATCGCTCGGCCAATGAATATCGACGCGCCCGTGCGCGTCGCTCTTCGCGCCGAAGATCCGGGAAGCGACGAAGAGGCTACGCACCTGCGGCTGGAACGGGTCTACGGCGGGCCGGCTCGTTATCTTCGGAGGCGATGGTGACGGCTACCTCCGTCAGGTGGAGATCGCGGTTGATCCTGACTGAATGCACCGCCAAGAGCAACGTGCCGTCATCAATCAGCAACGTCGCCATCCGAATCGTCACCTAGTTCGTCCTCAGAGTCGTCATCCTCCGAGAACTCCGCGATCTTGCGAGCCAAGAAGTCGAGGAGGTCGGTGCGCCGGAGGTGCCATTGTGCTCCTGGCGGGGTGCCCTCTGCCATCGATAGCATGCCGGGCGCTTGCGCCAGCCGGGAGGTGAGCCAGTTGCCGCGCGCTGCATCTCCCACAGACCAGGCCGCATGCCGTTCTCGCAAGCCTGGCAGTCGATGAGGCCGCCAGCGGCGCCGATCGCCCCAAAACAAGATGGGCAATACGCGAGCGGGCCGAGGGCATCGGCGACGAGGAGGGACGCCAGGTCATATGGTCCGCTTCCGCCGTAGCCCCAGTTGATCCGCGATCGTGCTCGGCATTCGCTGTCCCGAAGGAGCCGCCGGCTTCGGTCCGCCTCTTGGACAAGCACCAGCTCCTCATCGTCGTACTCGACGCCAAAGTAGTCACGCTCGTCGACGAGCGCCCGGGCGCCGTGCCGTTTGATCATCTCCAATAGGTCACCGTCGGGAGTGAGGACAGCCGGAAGGGTGGGCTTGGCGGCTACACGGTCGCTCTCGGACTCGACAGTCCACCTGCTGGCGGCCAGGGCGACGTCGAAGACCCTCCAGTGCACCAGCGGTTGGTCGACTCGCGGCGGTCGTTCCTTGACGAGCTCCTCCGGATCCCAGAGTTCGTCCGGCTCAAAATTCCTCCGGCCATGGTCCAAGATCTCTTCTCTGAGTGCCTTCCGGAGAGCCTCGGCCCGCTCCGGCGCTCCGGCAAGGGCCGCGTCTCGCCACAGCAGCGAGGATCGCGAGGATCGCGAGGCGGGGTTCCTCCAGGGTTCCCGACATTTCCAGTTCACAGAACAACTGGCGCCTGAGGTGATCCGGCAGTTCGGCAGTTGGAGACGTGGGGTGCCAGCCCCACGAGACGACCTCCCAGGGTCGGCCGAAGTACGGCTCATAAGGAGCAGCGGCCAAGCCGGCGAAGAAGTGGAGGTAGACCTCTGCCGCCGCTTCCGACGCACTGCCGCGCGGCGACCAGCCGATCGTGTCGAGCACTCCGAAGACCGTCTCCCAAGTGGCGTCGTCGTGCAGCTGGGCAACGGCTCGGCCGAGCGTCGAGAACTCCGGTGCGAGCGCGAGAACGAGTTGGCGACTGCGCCAACGCTCGGCGATGGTGTCGTCACTCCACTGAGCCGTGCGGATTACCGCGAGTCGGAAATCCTCCGCCAGCTCCTCTGCACGGACCGCATCGCCCCTAGCCGCAACTACGGTGAAGACGGTGACGAGGCGGCATATCGTCAGCAAGGCCCGCCGGGCGAAGCCAGCCCGCCAGGCTTCGACGGCAAGCTCTCGCAGCGCGATGCTCGCTTCCTTGGTGGCCTTCGGGCGAAGCGTGGCCTCTGGCACTCTCCAGCCGATGGGATCCGCCGGCTCGTGGCTTCGAGCGTCTGGCCCATCAGCCCGAACGATTCGGCTTACGAAGTCCTCGATCGCGGCCTCGGCCCGATCGGTTGGCGGGAACCGTCCTGAGTTATACAATTCCCGTGAGTGTGCCGCGAGCCGAGCCATGTCAGCGGCGAACGCGCCGCTTCCTCTCCACCCCCCGGCCCAGCCGTGGTCGTCGGGGCTTGGCGCAGCACGGCTCCGGCAAGGGTTTCTACAACGGCTTCGAGGAGGTCATACGCAGCCGATCCCCGCCCCCGCGACACGAGCGTGGCTTGCCACTCTGCCTCCGACCTCAGGTCCTCCTTGGGAGGATGGCTCTTGGCCCTAGTCGCCGTCGGCGCATCTCCCAGGTAGTCGGCCAGGTCGGTTATCGGGGATCGGCTCGTCGCCCTCTGAAGAGTCGTCTGGATCGGCTTCCACGCCGATCCCGAGGGCGTCGGGCTCCACGAGCGTCGGACCCACCTCGATGAGGTCGGCTTCGGCGCGAGCTGCCGGCACGTGATCCTTGGCCGGAGGGAGGATCGCCGCCAGGGTCTCGGCGTCCCGCCGAGCTGGGGGCGTTCTGTCCTCAACCCAAGCGACGACGGCGCGGCAGTCAGCATGGACGGACCCTGGTGTCCAGTGATCCGCACCCGCAGGCGTTTCGGGGTCGGGGACGGCTACACGCAGTTCGGTCGTTCTGGTGATCGGATTCTGCTCGACGAGCCAGGCGATCCTGGCCGGTTCGAGGAGTGCGTGGAGACGGTCAGTGGTGAACGCAGCGACTTCATCGAGCAGCGCCCGCACTACCGGTTCGCGCCGCTGCGCAATGGCGTCCTGGGCGAGGTCCGACTGCTGGCGAAGAACGCTGATGCCGATATCGCTGTCGTCACTGACAACTCCGACCAGCGAGAGCAGGCCTGCCAGGGCCGTGGGTGACTCACCACGGTGAGACGCGGACCGGGCGCGTGCCCCGAGCGTCTCGACCAGCTCCGACAGCTGCTCGCCATTACCGGTCAAACGGTAGCCGGCGAGTCCAACGTACACGATGGCGCGACGAGCTGTATGGCCGTCGACGTCTCCTTCGGGGCTGCCGTCCGCGATCTCCAGCAACACCGACTGCGTTTCACGCAGCCGGACCCGGCGAGCTCCGATTTCAGGCGTGAGGAACCGGTAGAGGTGCTCGACTTGATGGACGGCGAGCCATCGCGGGTTGAGATGGGCGAGGACCCGGGAACCCGCCACTCCAAGGGCGAGGATGGTCCACGCGAAACAAGCGAGCCCAGCGGTTCGGAGCCAGAGCCACGGCTCGGCTGCCGCCCACAGCGGGAGGGCCACACCCAAGAGACCGGCCGCGCCCATCGAAGGCGGCGACTGGTCGAGTGGTAACCGTTCTGCTTGCTCGCGCACCGAAGCGCAACGACAGCTGGAGTCCGACCAAGATGGCGGTGAGCCCGAGCACGATGGCGGCTCCCGAGAGCGTCGCCATGGTCGTGAGGACCGACTCTGCCCGCGACGCACCCTGCGCAATCGCGAGCCGGGACGGCGACAGCCAGACCACAACCAGCACCGTCCAAACGACGCACATACCGACTCCGACGAAAACCCAGGCAGCGGAAGATCTCGGCAGACCGGGACGAGGTCGTCGTTGCCCGCGATGTGCGCTTACGCCTGTCATGTTCGGTTGCGGGCCCATCTCAGCGCAGGTCCGTGAGCCAGCGGACTGCCGTCGTCGATCCGATCGTGCGCTCGACATTGTTCTTCGACCGCTCCGACCATGCCGGAGCGGCGGTCGCCATCACGAACTCGTCCGCCGTAAGGTCGGCCACCAGCACCCGAAGTGCGGCGCACCGTTGCTTTTCGCGCCTGTCCGACGATTCAAGCCGGTCAGATTTCTTTGCCTCGCCGATAACGATCCGGCCGTCCACTATGGCCCAGATGTCGACCTCGATATCCTCGTGGCCAGATCGATGCACGACCGCTTCGGGCATGTGCAAGAACGACCTCGTCGATCTCGATAACTCGGCGAGTGCCAAGATCGGCACGTGGATGTTTGACGTCAAGCCCTGGTATGCAACCTCGTCGAGCGCGTAGAACCACTCGGGTTCGTCTGGTCCCTTCCACGCAGCTCGCCGCGATCTCGTTCTGTTGTCGGCACCGCTCGCAGCGGAACCCCGGACCGAGATCTTCCAGGCGGTAGAAAGACGTCCGGGCGCACAGTCGGCATTTGAGGACGAGCCCCCTGGTGGCGATGGAACGGTGCTGGTAGCGGTCGAGAAGCTGGCGTGCCGCACCAGCGGCAAGTCCGGTCGTCTGCGACACGTCGTCGAGACGGAGGTAGTTGCGGCCCTGGATACGCCAGATGTCGCCATCGTTGGCGTCGGACGCCCACGAATCGAGAAGGTTCCGCGCTGGACCGGTCCGAAGGTCGTCGGCGAGAGCCGACAGGCTGCCCGAGTTCGATCATCCGACGGGTGTAGCGGCCCTTGTCGGATTCTTCGAGCGTCACATCTGCCTCCGTGAGGAGGGTCGTGAAGATCTCGCTAGCACCGGGGAAGCGGAGACGGACCTGGACGAGCAGCTGGGAGAGGGGGCTCCCGCCGAACATGAGCCCCCGTCCGTGCGAGTCCACGCTGATTCCCGAAGTGCTGGAGCGCGCCGCCCAGTGCGACAGTGTGTCCCCAACGGTGAGGGTGGGATGCAGAGACCAGCGAGCCGGAAGAACGTTGTCTGAGGTCTCGATGTCCACTTGCCATCGGCACGATTCGGGGCGGAGCCCAGTTGCCTCGGAGGGCAGCGGGATCTCCACGCTCCTCGCCAGCTCGGCGCCGAGGAAGGGTTCGTGGAGGCTGTCAGCGAAGTGGACGCGGTCCAAGAGGACGAGGTCGCGCCGAACCGGAAGCTCCTTTGCCCCGCAGGTCCGCACGGTCAGGGCGCCGATCTGGTCGGAGTTGAAGTCCCGCCCCCAGGGGGTCGCCGACAGCTCGCCGAGCACTTCCTCCAGCTGTGGCGTTGCGAGGGTGAGGGACGACACGAGGACCGGCCGATTGCCCGTGGGCGCCACCGCGTACCTCGAAAGCACGCGAGTTATCGTGGCGCGCAGCTCGCGACCGAGTCCCTCAGCGGCGTCGCCTGGGCGACGGGCAGCCAGTAGGTGTTCCCCACGACGCGCTGCCGCGTGAACGCGTAACAAAAGTCCTCCGCGGTGTCGCCGCAGATCACCACGACGGGTTCCTCATCGAGGCGGGGGCGGACCTGGGTGTACCAGGAACAGCCGAGCCGTGATTGGGCCAGTGGCGTATTCGCCAAAAATCCTGCGGCCCCATAGCTGGGCTCGGATGGGTCGCCGTGGTCCCCCGATATGGCGCGGCTGAGCCGAGGCAGTGTCATGTCTACTTGGCCGGTCCAGGCGAACTCGAGGAGCTGGGAGAGCTCGGCGACACCGACGGTGATCAGCGACCGGTCGAATTCGCCGGCTGCTTCGAGATGGGCGAGATGCCCTGGAGCGAAGCACCCGGCCCTGGCTGCTACCAGGAGTTGCACCGCTGGCGGCAAGGAGGCGGTCTCGATCTCCACCGAGCGCGCCGGCCGGTAGGTGAGCTGGCACATGTCCACGAGCCCGTGGGGGGGCGGCTCGTCGGCCTTGTAGGCGGCATGGACGGCGACCTGCTGAGACGCGAGTGGGGCGAACCAGTGCCGGATACGTTCGTCAACCGGCCTCGGAATGGGTACGGACCCGGTGTCCGAGAGGACCTGTTCGGTCTCGAAGGCCTCTCGAGCGTCCGCCTCGGTACCGTCGTGGGCTGCTACCCAAGCTGAGACGTCGGCCGAGAGCTGGGCTTCGTACGCGGCCGGATCGGACATGCGCAATCCCCGACGAGTTCGGTGGAACACCGCCCAGTGGTCGGGGTCCAACGCCATCAGCAGGAGCCAGAACGGTTCAGCTATGGCCCAGGTGCTTGAACCTGCGACGAGGCCGTTCCCGTCGCCGCCCCACGTGCGCGAGTAGCACTCCATCATGCGCAGGACATCGGCACGCCAATCGCCCTCGGCGCAGACGAAGGTGGCTGCCCTCGGTGGGCGAATGCTGCGGTGCACCAAGCGATAACGCAGCGGTTCGGGCGAGTCGATCATGTGCTGGTCGCTTCCCCCTGTCCGCTCTGATTCCTGTGAGCCAGGCGTTCAGCGGCGCACATCGTCAGCTCCGCCCGGATTCGGCCTGCCGTCGATCAGGCCCTGAGCGTGGCGGCGTGCACCTTCTCGGTGAGCTGTACGACGAGCGCTCTCGCGGCACCCCTCGGGAATCCCACCGATCCCACCGGCCATTCGACGAGGTCATCCACATCGGCGACCTCGTCATACGCCAGAGTCGCCACCTCCTGGATCGTCCTGGTCCGCCCTGTGACTCGCCCGGCTGATACCCGGTCTGGCTGAACGAGGTTGTCGACATTCAGAGCGAAGTCGCCAAACGTTGCCGGTTGCTCCAACTTGGTCCTGGTTACACTCATGACCCAATGGTCGCGCACCGGTGTGTCGGTGTCCCGGGATTAGCTCCTTGTCGGCATAGCGCTGGGCGGGACGGTAAGCGACCGGTTGGACAGTTTGGTCACGCTCGCCGAGGCGTCGTTCGACCGCACTAACCGCAGCGAGTTGGTCGTATCGCTGATCCTCGTCGCTTCAGCGGACGGGACCACTCTCGTCGAGATGCTCAGGACGTACCGGCAGGCGACGGCGGAGAAAGCCCGGCTAGATGGACGACAGGCGCGCTCGCCGCTTACCGTGCCCGCCCGGCGCCCCGGACCACGACCTCGGAAAGGTCGCTAGAGGCGCTCCTTTCCCGGTCCAACCACGCACCGAGGCTGGCTGTGCTGATCTCGCAGGTGGAGCGTCGGCCGGGGATCTCTTCGAGGATCCCGGCGCGGACTAGGTCGACAACCTCGCGTCGGCCGAAGCCGGTCAAGCGCATCACCTCGGCGAAGGGGACCGTGGCAACGGGTTGGGCGAACGCCACGAGCTTGGACGGCAAACACAAGCCCTCGTGACAAAGAGCCACGACAGGTAGTACACACTTGCACCATGAGGTGCGCAGCCTTGGCGGCCAGCCGCATCGCTGTCCCCGAACCCGCGGCCCTCTGGCCAGAAAGCCGCCTAAAGGCGGCTGCGGGGAGCGCCCCGCACCCCCTACGCCGCCCCCTCCAGACCTGTCAAGCCGGAAAAGGCGCCGCCTCTCACTCATCCTTCGTTCGGCGGCGCCCCCGGCCCTCCTGGCCGGGCCAGCTTGACAGGCCCTCCGGGAACGGGTCATCGCAGTCAACGACCGACACTGAGGTGTCGGTCGCTTCTCGACCGCGACAAAGATGCTCTCGTTTCGGGCCCTCGGCTGTCCTGCGGCCATTTGCAGGAGCCGGTCGTCCCTGCGCGTTCACAACGGCCCCTCGGGAGACGCGCGGAGGCGACCTCAGAGATGGTCCTGCGCGCGGGATCGACGGAACGGCGGCAGTCGCGCTTGCGGGCCCCCTGTGAGGCTTAGGTGGGCGTGGCTCCCGGTACGAGCCCGGTCTGGTATGCGAGCACGACGACTTGGACGCGGTCGCGGAGGCCGAGTTTCTGGAGGATGTGCGTGACGTGGGTCTTGACGGTCGTCTCGCTGATGTAGAGCTCCGCGCCGATCTCTGCGTTGGACAGGCCGCGGGCGATGAGCCGGAGGATGTCTTGCTCGCGTGCGGTGAGCTCGTCGAGTTCTTTCGGCGGCTCGTGGCGAGGGATGCGGGTGAATTGCTTGATCACGCGTTTGGTGATCGCGGGTGAGAGGAGCGCGTCTCCAGCGGCGACGGTGCGGACCGCCTCGATCAGCTGTTCGGGGGGGTCGTCTTTGAGCACGAACCCGCTCGCGCCGGCGCTGAGGGCTTCGTAGATGTATTCGTCGAGTCCGAAGGTGGTGAGGATCAGGATCCGCGCGGTGTTGTCGGTGGCAAGGATCCGGCGGGTGGCCTGGAGCCCGTCGAGCTCTGGCATGCGGATGTCCATCAGGATCACGGTCGGGTCAAACCGCGCCGCCTTGGCCACCGCTTCCAGTCCGTTGCTTGCTTCGGCGACGACTTCCATGTCTTGTTCGCCGGCGAGCAGCATTCGGAAGCCGGCGCGGACCATGGACTGGTCGTCGGCGATGAGGACTCGGATCGTCATGGCCGGTCTGGGGTGAGTGGGAGGCGGGTGCTGAGCGTGAACCCGCCGCCGTTTGTCGTGCCTGCGGTCATCTCGCCGCCGTAGAGTCTGACGCGCTCGCGGATGCCGATCAGTCCGTGGCCGTGGCCGTCGCTCGGCGTCGCGCCGGTGCCGTCGTCGCGCACTTCGATCCCTACCTCGTCCGGCGCATACCGGACGGTGACCTCCGCGTGGCTGGCGCGGGCGTGCTTGAGCGCGTTGGTGAGACCCTCCTGAACAATCCGATACGCAGAGAGGTCGATCCCTGGCGGGAGCGGGAAACGCTCCCCGTCGAGGTGCAGCTCGACGGGGAGCCCGGCGCGGCCGATCTCCTTGATCAACGAGTCGAGGCCGTCAAGGCCGGGCTGAGGCGCGAGCTCGACGCCATCGCCGTCACGGCGCATCACACTGAGCAGACGGCGCATCTCCGCCAGCGCGCCGCGCCCGGCCTGCTCGACACTCCTGAGGGCATCGCGCTCCTCGGCCATCGCGTCGGGGAGCTGGTGCCTGACAGCGCCGACTTGCAGCACCATCACGCTGACGGCGTGCGCGACGATGTCGTGCAGCTCGCGCGCGATCCGCGCCCGCTCCTCGGCCACGGCGACGCGCGTCGCTGCATCCCGCTCCTGCTCGGCCTGTGTCGCATGTGACTCCGCCACCTCGGCCTGCTCGGCCCGCGCGCGGACGGCAAGGCCTGCAACCCAGGCGACGGCGAAGTCGACGGGAATGAAGACGAGCTGGTCGACCGAGTGCCCGGGGATGTTGTAGATGAGGGTCGCCGCAGCGCCGACCACGATCGCCAGTCCGAGGCCGGCCCGCCGGACGTCCCGAAGGTTCCCGAGCAGGAATGCGGCCGCCAGCCCGATCAGGAAGAGGGCCTCGGGGTACGGGATCAGCAGCGGGTCGACGAACGAGATTCCCGCGGCCAAAAGCCAGTACGCCGCCGGTCCGGCAAACGGAAACCATCGCCGCGCGAACAGGGGTAGCACCAGGATCGCGAGCGCGGGAAGGCAGAACCACAGCGTCGTTGTCGGAGCTCCGGACGAGCCGCGTCCGAGCACCACGTCAAGGATCGCCACGATCGCCAGCAGCGCGATCAGCAGGTCGAACCAGTACGTGCGGGCGAGATGTTCGGTTCGGCTCACACGCTGAACGTACTCCGCCCCCTCCGTTCCCGCCTCCTACCTAAGTAGGAGCCGAAATCGTCGGATGGTAGGAGCCGCAACCCAACCTCCCGACGATGCCGGTCTCGCGACCGCACCTTAGGTTCGCCTCATGGCCCAACGAGGGCCGACGAAAGGAAGAACAATGATCGAGAAAAACCACCTGACCAAGCGCTACGGCAAGACCGTGGCGGTCGACCAACCAGTAGCGCTGGCCCAAAGACCACGGGCATTCACCTGGGCACGAATCGCTGGCCTGCTGGTGACCATCGTCCTATTGACGGGACTTACCTACCTGGGAGCCTCGTCCAGCTCGGGAACGGTCTCGGTCCCGCAGGGGGCGCACGCCGGCCAGCTGACCATGCACCCGTGCACCTATCCCACGAGCGGCGGCTACCGCGCCGACTGCGGGACGCTCGTCGTGCCCGAGGACCGGGCAGACCCCCGGTCGCGCCTGATCGCGCTGCCGGTGATCCGGATCCTGGCTCGCTCATCCCACCCGCTGGCGCCGATCTTCCATCTCAACGGCGGCCCGGGCATGACCAACATGACGTTCCCCCAAGCGAACCGCCTGGCCGCCCAGCACGATGTCGTCATGGTCGGCTACCGCGGCGTCGACGGCTCTTCGGTGCTGAACTGTCCCGAGGTGACGGCGGCGCTCGAGAACTCCGCAGACTACCTCGGCAAAGCGTCGCTGAGCGCGTACTCCCAGGCCTTCGCCTCGTGCGCGAAGCGGCTTGAGCGAAGCGGCGTAGACCTCGCCGGCTACACGCTGGCGGAGCAGGCCGACGACATCGAGGCCGCTCGCGTCGCGCTCGGCTACAAGCGCATCGACCTGCTCAGCGAGAGCGCCGGGACCCGTCTCGCGATGATCTACGCGTGGCGGTACCCGAACAGTGTCGACCGCTCGGTGATGATCGGGGTCAACCCGCCCGGGAACTTCCTGTTACAGCGGAGCCGAGATCGATCAGGGGATCGAGGCTTACTCGGCGCTGTGCGCGAAGCAGCCTGCCTGCCGCGCCCGCACCGCCAACCTCGCCGCGAGCATGCAGCACACGGCGGCGCACATGCCGAAGCAGGTGGTACTTCCTGCCGATCAAGCCGGGCAACGTCCTGGTCGCGACTCTCATGGGGCTCCAGGAGGAGACCTCGGTAGATGCGCCACTGTCCGGGCCGAACACCCTCGACTCGTGGATCTCCGCCGCGCAAGGCGACCCGAGCGGCTTTTGGCTGCTATCGCTGGCGGCCGATATCTCCCTCCCACAGGCGTTCGTCTGGGGCGAGTTTGCAAGCATCGGGATGGCCGACGCGCAGCCCGCCGAGCGCTATTTCAGCTCCGGCGCGGACCGGGGCTCGATCATCGGCAATCCCCTCACGGAGTTCTTGTACGGGGCAGGAGGCCTTGTGCACGCCTGGCCAGCCAACCCGGGCGAGGACCAGTACACCAGCGTGCAGAACTCGAACGTCCCGACGCTGCTCATCGGCGGGACGCTCGACTTCGCAACGCCGGCCCAGAACGCCACGAAGGAGCTGCTGCCGCACCTGCCCAACGGGCATCAGGTCATCCTGTCCGGGCTCGGGCACTCGGACGACTTCTGGTACTACGAGCCGAGCGCCGGCACGCGGCTGCTGACCACGTTCTACGACAGCGGCCAGGTCGACACGTCCCGCTACACCCCGAACGTGGTCAGCTTCGCCATACCGGCCACGCAGGCAGCGATCGCCAAGGACATCCTTGCGTTCATGATCGGCCTCGCCGCCCTGGCTGCCCTGTCGCTGCTCTGGGTAGCGCTCCGGGTACGCAAGCACGGTGCCGCAGGGCGCAAGACCAGCGTCGTGACCCGCACCATCGTCCCGCTCGTGCTCGGGCTCGGCGGCTGGCTCGGAGCAGCCCTAGTCGTCCTGACACTCTGGCCCGCGCTGTCCCTGACCAGTGAACTGCTCGGGATCCTCGCCCCCAGCGTGCCGATCGCGCTGGGCCTCTACCTGGCCTGGGCTCACCGCGACTGGGACCGTGCCACCAAGTCACGCGGGCTCCTGGCCGCAACCGCCGGCGCCCTGCTCGGAGGGTGGATCGGGTTCACCGCGAGCTCCGGGCTGTTCGCGCTCGTCACCACGACGATCGGAGCTGCCGCCGCAGGCAACCTCGCCCTGATCGTGGTTAGCCTCTTCCGCGAACGGTCCCAGCGCGCGGCCATGGCAACCACACCGCAGCAACCTACGGTCGCCCGGAGCACTCCCGACCGGGTCGAAGGTCTCGACCATGATCTCGTAGTCGTTGGTCGCGTCGAGCGTGGAGCTCCCTAGCGCCCGCTCCGGGCACCCTCGCACCACCAAAGGTTCCACAACCCTCTCATCGTGGGCCGGCCTCGGCGTATTCGCGCTCTACGCCACGGCCGCCCTCGGGATCGGCATCGGCGTCGTGCGGCATCGTGACGCCCGAAAAAGCAGCCCATTCACACCGACTATGGACAGCCACCTCAGGCGAGTTCGACCGGAGCCCACGTCGGGCTCATGAAATAACACGTATTAGACACCTCCGGCGGTCGCGCACGCGGTCCCGGCAACGAAAGGACCATGCTCATGGCCACGCCAACTGACGTTTGGATCGATGTCCATCAGGAGCGACTGGGTCTTCTCGGGTTGCTTGAGACCTTGACGCCGGCCCAGTGGGAGACCGAGTCATTGTGCAGCGAGTGGCGGGTACGCGACGTCGTGGGCCATATGATCAGCGAGACGACGATGACGGTCCCGAACCTGCTGGTGGGCGCGATATCTGCTGGTTTCAGGATCAATCGGTTCATAGCCAAGGACGCTCGCCGCCAGGGAACCAATGCAATCCCGGTGCTCTTGGGACAATTTAGGGCGGCAGTGTCGACCCAAACCCACCTGCCTGGGCTGTCGGCGCTGTCCATGCTCGAGGACATCGTTATCCACTCATTGGACATCCGCCGCCCGTTGAAGGTGAGGCAAACAATTCCCGAGAGCCGAATGGTCCTCGTTGTCGGAGACCTTTGGACCAGCCGCTTCTTCCCGGGACACAAACTATTTGCGGGACTACGGGCCGAAGCAACGGATGCGGACTGGGGTGCCGGCCAAGGCCCCACGGTCTCGGGGCCTATTGAAGACCTCGTCCTGGCGATGAGCGGCAGGCTCAGTGGTATTGAGACAATCAAAGGCGAGGGCATGGGCACACTGGGCCAACGGATGCGGCACATGTGAGCATCACATGGCAGGTCGGCCGTCAGGAAGGCCGGCAGCATCCCGTCACGTAGCCCGCGAGGCGTTGCGTGGCGACTTGAGCCGAGGTTAGGTGCACAGCCAATCGGACTGGCCCACTCCCATCATGGTGTCACGGGATATCAACGGCAGCGTCCTGGACCCGAGGGGACAAGTCCGGCCACTTGTCGTATGGGGTGTTTAGGCACTGGTAAACCACAGCGACCCTTTTTGCGGCGCGCTCCGTGAAGTCTGAGGAGTCGGCGTCAGCAGGCACTACTTCAACACCCTCGGGCACTTCGGCGTGGCCGAGCGGTTGACGGCGCAGAGGTTCGGTCGTGCCCATTCTCGGTCCCGAGGGACCCCGCCAGGGCGACACGTACCTGCGATCTGCCGGCGCTCCGCTCACGGAGGTCGAGTTCTCCATCGGGGACCCGTCGTCAGCAGCATCGCTCCGGCAAATGGATGGGCCGTACGTGCCTCACATCGGCTCACAGCGAAATTAATCCTAAGACGAGTAGCTTCAGCCAACTGGGCCAACCCAGAGCGCACAGCTGCTACCGAAGGACGACGGCGACATTTACTTCCGGCTTTACATGTTCCTAGATGGCGAGCCGCGCGACGTAGTCCAGGGCCGGACGACGGGGGCTACGAGCGTCTCTGGTAGGGCAGCTAGTCGGGTCCAGGTGTTGGTTCGGCCCAGCCTGAGGATGTGCCGAAACACCGCTCTGCTCTACCTCGCGCGCTTAGCCAGGACAGGTCTTCTGGCCTGACGGGTGAGCTGATGGCTAACCGAGCACCTTGACAGGATGCTTGACACCCGTCCCGAAACAGTCCACAAGCAGGGTTTTTACCTCCTGAGCTAGTCATAGAAAAAATCTCCGTTGTCAAGGTCGCTGGCAAGCTCCCTGGCAAGGCCCCTCCCTGAGGGTTGTTGCCATGACCCAGGCAACGTCGATATTCGCCACCCTTTCCCCCACCGTCCGCTCAAAGCTGGCGTTCCTCAACCTGCCCGCAGCTTGGTCGTGCGTCGCGACTTTGGCTGGCTTCCATTCGCCCGCTGACGTCTTGGAATTAGCTAGCGCCCCCGTCCCCCCGGCTGCTCGCCGTCCGGTGCTGTCGGCCCTCCTGGTGCTCGCGCCAAGAGACCGTCTCGCCGCCGAGGTGCTCTTGGCAGCGCTGAGCCCGGGCCTCCGCTCGGTCGCGGCCGAGCTCACCCGCTGGGCACCAGTCGAGCCGTCCGAGGTCGACGCTCTCGTAGCTTCAGCCGCATGCGAAGCGCTCTGCGCTCTCGGAGGGACGCCAAGCAACTGGCCGGACCGAGTGGTCATCTGCAGGGCGCGCGAGATCGCCCGGGCGCGTCTTCGTGCCGAGGCTCGCAGGCGCAAACGAGAAGACGTCCGCGGCGACGTACCCGATGGGCCATCCCCGTCTGAACATGACCTTGCCCGCGTCTACGCGCGGGACTTGGTCGAGTACGCAATCGCGACGGGGTGCATTCGCCGGTCGGCCGCGGAGCTCGTGTGGGCAGCGCGTGTCGAGGGTTGGAGCGAGTCTGACATCGCCGAGCTGACAGGTGAGAGCGCCGAAGCCGTGTCGATGCGACGGCTCCGCGCGCGGAGCGGGCCTTGCGCCGGGCGGTGGCCTGAGGTGCTCTCGATCGGCGTGCTCGGAGCCGGCTCGGAGCGCTACTGCCTCCGCAGCGCCTTCGACGCGATCGACGAGTACTACGTGCGAGGCGAGGAGCGCGGTTACTGGGTGGGAAAGGGCGCCGCGTCGCTAGGGCTCTCTGGGGAGGTCGCTGCAGCCGACCTGCACGCCGTGCTGGACGGGCGCTCGCCGTTTGATGGTGAGAGCATGCTCGCCGGCTCGGCCTCCAAAGGGCGCTCCCGCCCAGGCTTTGACCTCACGTTCTCGGCGCCCAAAGGCGTGAGCCTGCTCGGGCTATTGGGAGAGCCGGCGACCGCCAAAGAAGTTATCGCCGCCCATTCGAGCGCGGTAAGCCAAGCACTCGGTTACCTGGAGCACGACGCAACCTTCGTCCGCCGTGGCCACGCAGGCGTGCGCAAGGAGGTAGGCCAGGGTCTTATCGGGGCGGGCTTCGTGCATGTCACGTCACGATTGGGCGACCCCCAGCTGCACACCCACGTCCTGGTTGCCAACCTTGTACAGGGTGCAGATGGCAACTGGTCTGCGCCCGATGGGCGCTCGCTCTACCACCACAGCCGGACGGCAGGTTTTTTGTACCAGGCGGCGCTGCGGGCAGAACTGACGGAGCGCTTGGGCCTTGCCTGGGGACCGGTCCGCCAGGGGCTCGCCGAACCGGTCGCCTTCAGGCCAGAGTTGCTCCGGCACTTCTCGCGCCGGCGGGCCGAAATAGAAGCCGCCATGCAAGACGCCGGCTCGAGCTCGGCGCAGGCCGCCCAGTTGGCGGTCTTCCAGACCCGCGCGCCGAAGGACCACAGCGTCGAGCGCTCTGTCCTCGTCGCATCGTGGCGTCTTCGCGCCGAGGGCCTCGGGGTCGACCGCCAGTACCTGCGGTCGTTGGCCGGGCCTGGCCACGAGCCCGAAGTGCGCCCGATGAGGGCTCTGTCCGCAGAACTGCTCGGGCCCGATGGGCTGACACTTCACGCCAGTACCTTCGGCCGCCAGGAGGTGCTGCGGGGCCTCGCCGAGGCAGTCCCAGAGGGTGCAACCGTGAGCGTGATCGAGGCAATGGCAGCCCACTTGGTTTCCGACGAGCGCGCTGTCGAGCTACGAGCTGACAGCCGCGAGCCGAGGTGGTCGACGGCAGAGCTCATGGGTACCGAGCGAGCGCTCATCTCTTCGGCAGTCGCAGCGCGCTCCGCCGAGCCGCGCCGTCCCAGGGAAAGCCAACATTGCCCTTGCGCTGGCGGGACGACCCGGCCTTGCTGACGAACAAATCGCCGCGGTAAAGCGGCTAACGGGCGGCGGGGAGGGGCTGGCCGTGCTAGTCGGGCCAGCCGGTACCGGCAAGACCTTCGTCCTGGACGCCGCCCGGGCGGCGTGGGAGTCGGGCGGCCACAGGGTCGTCGGGACGGCCCTCGCCGGGCGGACTGCCGCCGCTCTCGCTGAAGCAGCCGGGGTGCCGAGTTTCACCCTCGCGCGTCTGTTTGTAGACGCCGAGCGCGCCGAGCGTGTGCTGCCGGCGGACGGGGTCCTCTTGGTCGACGAGGCCGCGATGGTTGGGACGCGGGCACTGTCGAGGCTCTGGGCTTTGGCGGAGCGTGACGGGGCGAAACTGGTCCTCGTAGGCGACCATCACCAGGTCCCCGAGATCGAGGCGGGCGGGGCCTTCAAAGCGCTCGCCACCGCGCTCGATGCGCCCGAGCTAAGGACCAACCGACGCCAGGGCGAGGCATGGGAGCGAGAGGCGTTGGCTGAGCTTCGTAGCGGCCACCCGGCCCGGGCCGTGGAGGCGTATGTCGACCACGGACGTGTCGTGAGCGCCAAGACCGCGCCCGAAGCCCGCCTTGCGATGGTGTCGGACTGGGCAGCTGCCAGAGCAGCCGGTGACGACGCCGTCATGTTCGCGCTGGCTCGCAGCGACGTCGAGGCGCTCAACCGTCTGGCGCGCGCACTTGCCAAAGATGGCGGGCGCCTCGGCGGGCCAGAGTTGGACATTGGTGGGCGTGCCTACGCCGTCGGCGACGAGGTGGTGGCGCTGCGGCCCGACCGCCGCCTCGGCCTCCTGAACGGCACACGGGCGACTGTGACAGGGCTAGACCTGGAGGGGCGCTCAGTCTCGGTGCTTACGCAGTCCGGGAAGGCACTTGAGATCCCCGGCTCATATCTTGGCGAGGGCCACTTGGGTTGGGGGTACGCGACGACGCTTCACAAGGGCCAGGGTTCGACGGTCGACCGTGCCTTCGTTTTAGGGGGCGACGGGCTCTACCGGGAAGCCGGTTATACAGGGCTCTCCCGGGGCCGCGCCTCCAACGACATCTACCTGGTGGAGGGAGGCTCGTTCGAGGTCGACAGCCATGCACCCGAAGTCTCGCGGCGCGACGCGGTAGCCGACCTGTCGGCAAGCCTCAGCCGCTCCCGGGCACAGGAGCTTGCAACCGAGGCGTCGAGCGAGGCCGGTAGCGAGCACAGCCACAGACCAAGCAAGTTGTTGAGCAAGCAGGTACGCTCAGCGCCGTTAGAGCGTGAGCCTATGGCCGGGCACTCGGCTGAGCGGGCGAGGTTGGCCTCAATGCTCGGCCCGAGCCGCAAGACCGGGCTCTGCGGCAGCGATGGGAGAAGGCACGCGCCGCTGTAGAGCGTCACTTACGACACCAGGACGCCAACGGGCGGAGCCATAGTGCAGACGAGGGACGATGGCTGGCGCTTGAGCGTCGCGAAGTAGAGCGCGCCATCAATATGGCCAGGCCGGCGCGTGCACGTGAGCACTCGATCGGCGAGGATATTGGGTTATGAGGCGGCAAACACAGGTGGTAAGGGTTGCGCCGTCGCCTCCCACCTGGCAGGGCTTTTTCTTGGGTCGCGCCATGACCCCACTTGGGGAGCCTCTCTTCGCCGGGCGCCAGCAGGCGCTCCTCGTAATCGGCCCACCACGCTCGGGCAAGACTTCAGCTGTTGTCGTGCCCAACTTGTTGACCGCGCCCGGGGCAGTCGTGACCACCTCCACAAAGACCGACATAATCGCCTGGTCTTCCAAGGTGAGGAGCCTGCGGGGAACGACCTGGCTGTTCGACCCCTCCGGCACCCTTGATGCCGGACCGCTCACCTCTCTTCGTTGGTCGCCCGTAACGGGCTGTGAGCGTTGGGAAGTGGCAGTCAGCCGTGCCCACTCCTTGGCAACCACAGCTCAGCCAGGGCGCACTTCGGGCGGCGCAGACCACTGGGCCGAGCGTGCCGAGGCCCTCCTCGGGCCACTCCTTCACGCGGCCGCCCTCGGAGGGCGGGGAATGGCCTCGGTACTTCGCTGGGTGCAGCGCCGCGATGTCCAAGAAGCGATCGAACTGGCTGGTTCGGGCAACGGCCATGAGATCGCCGCCGATTCCATCCAAGGGATCCTCGAGACAGAAGACCGAGAGCGCTCGGGCATTTTTTCAACAGCAGCAAACATCTTGTCGGCTTACAGGTTGCCGGCCGCGTTACAGAGCGCCAGCGACCCGAACTTCGACCCCGAGGCTTTCGTGCGGTCCTCCGACACCGTTTATGTGTGCTTCCCCACCACCGAACAGGAGCACCTGGCACCCCTGGTCGTCGCGTTCTTGGAGACGGTCCGCCGTGCTACCTACGCCCGAGGGCCGGACTGGCCGCCGGTGTCGTTCGTCTTGGACGAAGTCGCCAACATCGCGCCGCTGCCCAACTTGCCTGCCCTCGTCTCAGAAGGAGGTGGCCAGGGACTGGTAACCCTCGCTTGCCTCCAGGACCTCTCCCAGGCAAGGGCGAGGTGGGGCCTCGCTGCCGACGGTTTCCTCACGCTGTTTGGGACCAAGCTGTTCTTACCGGGTGTCGCCGACCTGAAGACGCTCCAGCTCGTGTCCACCTTGGCAGGTGAGCATTACGCGGCCATGCACAGCTACACAAAGGGCGGCAACCCTATCCACGCATTGCTCGGCGGCCCGCCCCTCACTACCAGCAATACCACCTACTACCAGCGCGAGCCCGTCCTCCCGGTAGACCAAGTGGCCAGGATCGCCCCCGGGACGGCCCTTGTCATGTGGCCGGGGACGCCGCCGGTCCAGGTCGGGCTGGTCCCGGCATGGCAGGACCCCTGGAAGTCGGTTATAGACCGGGCCGGCCCACTTGTTTTGGAGCGTTAGCGGCCACTCTGTTTGTCAGGCTCGGGAACGTGCCCGCTTCAACGCCTCGCCCAGACGGCTGTCCGCGCCTTGAGGGCCGAGCACCTTTTCGACGTCGCGCCAGGCCCGTTCGACGCCAGCGCTACCTTCCATGGCCGCGACAGCGAGCTGGTCCTCCCGCAGCAGCACATCCTTCGGGCAACCGAGCAGGCCTTGTCTTAGAGCCGAGGCCGCCTCGCCCTGCTCGCCCGCCAAGAGACAGCGCTCGACCATTTCGTGTGCCGCACGCGCGATGCCAGCCTCCATCTCGGCCACGATGATCTCCTCGAAAGCCCAGCCGTAGCTTTTCGCGGCAACCTCGGCAAAAGGTGCGCCACGTATGAGGAAAAGCGCGCGGCGCAAGTAGGCGGTGCTCTCGGGCGCATCGACGTGCCGTGACGCTTCTACTAGTGCGCCGAACTCGGCCCAGTCCGATGTCACCCCCACGACTTGGTAACCGCCCTTTGCTTCGGGGAGATGCTGGGCTCCCAGGCATCGCCGTACCCGTGACACTTCTTGGTGCACAGTCGCCAGGGCTACGTCGCCGCGCACCGGGTCATAGGGCCAGCCGACCGTGCGCAGGTGCTCGGCTGTAACCGCGCGGTCTGAGTGCAGCGCGAGGTACACAGCCAGTTCGGTCGTCTTTGCCCGAGCCGGGGGCTCGGCCCATCCCTCTACCCCGAGCGGGCCGAGTACCAAGGCCCGGGGCTCCGGCACGGTTCCCGGCTCCGGCACGACTTCCGGCGCCGGCACGACTTCCGGCTCCGCTGGCCCCGTAACCAGCGGCTTATCATCCGCGTCCTGCTCTTCGGTGGAGTTTGTGGCCGCTTCGGCCGGCCCGGCCTGGGACCCCCAGGACAGGCCAGGGGGTGCGCCGAGCAGCACAGGGCTCGGCGGGGTTAGCGGTGGCGTAAATGCGAGGCGGGCGAGGTTGTCCCAAGCCTCCCGCACGGCCGGGAGCCCGGCAGGCGGCCGGTAGCGGGCCGGCCTCGGTGAGAGGAGGAACAACAAAACGAAAACGAAAAGAACAAAAGTCGTCCCGGCTACTACCAACAAAAGGCCCACCTTGTTCGAGATCGTCCTCGGGACGTCGACCTCGAGCCTGCCGCCCCCGTGGTTGACCACCGACCCAGTAACCCCGTCGGGCCGCCAGAGGTGGTCGCCGGTTATGACTTGGGAGTAGCTAAAGGTTCGTGCTCGGCCGACGAGCTTGCCCACCCAGGCGCCGTTGGACCCGACGACCTCGAAGTGGATGGCGAGTATGAAGTCAACCTCGCCACCGCAGCCCTGAGCGCAACCGTTGTAATAAAACGCCCCCCCACAATAGATGGTCTCCTCGAAATCGCCTTTGGGATCCTGGAGGAAAAAGCACTCGTCGGGATCCTGGCCGTCGCTAGCGGCGATACGGTTCTGGATAGGACCGTAGGCCTTGTCGACGGCGGCGAAGGCTTGGGCGAGCAATGCGCTGCTGTTGGCGAGCGTGCGGCCTTGGACTACCGCGTCGGGGTAGGGCACGGCCAACTGGGCTCCGAAGCCGATGTCCAACACGACAAGGACGAATATCGAGATGCCGAATACCATCCGACGGGCACGACCCGGGCTCCCCGGTCCGAAGCTCAGCATGGTAACTAAGCCTATGGCCTCACACAGCCTCGATCTGCCTGAAAGTCGTTTGACCTTTGGAAGTGAGCAAGCTGTTCAGTTGAATCATGATCTGTCGCGATCGGTTTCCAGACCGGTCCGCCAACGAGCGCCGTCTCATCTCACGCTTTCGGAGCCATAGACAGCCACCAAAAGTGGCCTCGGATCACCTGGGAATATTTCCTGGCTCAGGCGTTAGGAAACGGCTTCCCGCGACCCAATGAGTAAGTAAGGAGAGCGATCGGGGGGACGTCATGAAAGCCATAAAGAGCAGGGTCGAGCCAAGCAACCGAGAGCGCGTCCATGAAGGGCTAATGGACTATGAGGAAGCCGCCCGTTACCTCTGCACCACGCCACGGCACGTTCGGGAGCTGTGGGCAACCCGGTACTTGGCGGCCATAAAGGTAGGACGGCATGTACGTTTCAGCAGGGCCGACCTCGATGATTTCATCGCGACGCGGAGAGTGGCCGCGGCACGTTGAACGCGCGCCTGGGGCCTGACCGGTGGAGCGTTTCAGCGACCGGGATTGCCGTTGAACATCGAGAAAACGCCCTGCTCCTTGGATGGGTCGTGACGTGTGGCGCAGACCCGGACGACCTTGTCGTCGATCGAGAACTGCACCAAGCCGCCAACTAAGGCGACTGGACGAGCCTCTGTGGACACCCTCGACCACCATGTCGTACGAGGCCCGGGTCTAGGCCCCGCCGGCGGCCCGGTAGCATCGACCACTGGGGAGCTGATGCCGCCACGTGGGCACCCCCGGGTGACGTGACAGATGCTGTCGCTGCTCCACATATCCGACCTGCACCGTACATCAGGGCGTTTCCTCGGCGTGGAGATCGATCCGCGGACACTAGCGCTTGCTGCGAAACGTCTGTCAGCTAGTGCAGGTAATTATGCCCGTGTTCCAACCGAGAAGGGCCCATAATTCGAGGATGCCGACTTTCTCAGTTCCAATCGAAGGCCTGACTGTGACTAAGGCGTGGACTGTAGGACCAGTCAACTTGCTACCAAAGGAGGAGGCTCTCCGCGACGTCGACTACTCCGCCTCGTCTAGCCCTCTGGTGAAGCTCTTCACGGACTCGCTGGAAAAGCTTGGCGCCGAGACCTTCGGCCAGGTCGACGCCCAAGACCTGGACGCCGGGATCAACCTTGTCGCACAAGCCATCGACCTGCTTCGGGTTTTTCAGCACGTTCGGTGTGGGATGATAAAGCCCACTCTCTTCGGCCTACCGACCGAGATCGGCCATGCAGTGGTGCCTTATATTGTTGCGACAACGGGTACCCAAGCCCGTCTTGGTTTCACTCACAAGGGAGAGCGATTGGGTTGGACGTTCTCCGACGATGACGCCTGGCAGGGAGCCCAGGTTTATCACTGGATAGGTCGAGCGATTGGTCAGCCAGATGCCACAGAGTCTCAACGTCGTTCCCTGATCGCAGTGCAATCGCTCTCGAAGGCGATCGTTGACCCACGCAGCACGATGAAAATGGTTCAGGTCGTCATCGCCCTTGAAGCGCTCCTCCTTGACGACGCTTGGACCGGACAGACATTCAAGCTGGCGCGCCACATCACCTATTTTGGATGTGGGCGCCAGGAAAGCAACCTCTGCGGGCGGTCGAAGGATAACTGCCCGTATCTTGGGTTTGACCCCGAGATTGATAAGGAGCGCGCGAACCTGCGTAAGCTTCGTACCAAGGGGAAGCAACCACCCTGGATGTGTTCTGAGTGGCACCAAGCGGTGGATTGGTATGACTTGAGATCGCAGATACTGCACGGTCGCAGGTCAGATATCCCCGCTGACGACGCCGACACCGCGTTGTTCTGGGTGCTCAAGTACCTCCTCGAGCCAATCCTCTATTGGCTATCTCAACATGAAAACGACCCCATTGCTTCGCTCAAAAGTGAGATCGCCGCTCTGCCGGCTGTGCCCGACTGGGAAGCGCGTCTTGGTAAGCTCTGGTCTGAATGAACTAGACAGGGAAGTTGAGGCTCTCCGCTGTCGGTCACGGCCGGGTCGTACGATCTGGTTGGTGCCTACCGACGAGTCACCCTTTGACCGGGCCATCTTCGGCTTCGTTCGGCGCCCCCTGGTGGGTTGTCGCTGCCAGTCCTGTCCTCCTCTACGGAGGGGTCGAGCTCGCCTTGCCGTTGGCGCTCCGCTGGTCGACCCTGGACCTTGTCGCCGCCAATATTGTCTGCACCGCGATGGCTTTTGTTGTCGTTGTTGCTTGGTTCGTCGTGCAAGCGGACGCCCCCGATAGACGCCATCTGGTCGAGTGGACGACCGAGCTACGCAACCTGGATTCAACGGCCTTTGAGTGGCTGGCAGGAGAGCTGTTCCGCCGTGAGATTTGCAAGGTCAAACGGACGGGCCGGCCCGACGCCCCGGCAGGTACCTGTCCTGAGCTTTACTACTCACTCGGGCCTTCATTTTTTCGATCGAGCTTGGAAATGGCACCAAGCCTTACCCCCGACTAATAGCGGCGAGCCTTTCCATAATGGTGGAGTCTCGGTGTTGGTCGGTTTGGCGTCGCCTCAATCTTCGTTGGTCGTCCTGGCCTTCGTTGCTCCCGGGCGGCTCTGAGTGTCCCTGCCGTCTTGGCTCCGGCCGCGGCCGCACCGTCTCTGCCGGCCGCAACCTCCGCGGAACGTGCTTTTTCGGCCCCTGCGGAGCCCTGAGCTACCTCTGGTCTGGCTGGCCGCTCCGACGAGATTCGAACCCGCGACCCTCACCTTGGCAAAGGGAAGGACAGACGGAACGAGCCCGACGGGAGCGGAGCCTAACGAACACCGAAGAAGCGCTCGCCCAAGCGCTCCGCCGCCAACTTGTCCGCCTCGGTGGTGGCTTGAGCGTAGACAGCAAGAGTGAGGCGGGGGTCACTGTGACCCAGCCGCGCCTGAGCAGTCTTAAGGTCAACGCCGTCAAGGACGAGAGCCGTGGCATTTGCCCTACGAAGGTCGTGAAAGCTGGCTCCAGACAGTCCCGCGATCTTGACGGCTGGCAACCAGACCCGCTGTCGCCAGCGGGAGTAATCAAGTGGCGTGCCCTGAGGAGACGTGAAGACCAGTCGCTCGGGGTCGACGGCGGTTGTGTTTGAAGCAGCCAGATGCGCTGCCAGCATGTCGGTTAGCGGCCCGGGGAGCGAGAGCGTCCGCCGACCCGTTGCAGACTTTGGTGGTCCAAGCCGGCGATCACGGCCCAACTGCTCGCGAACTGTCAAAGTGCCACGGAGCAAGTCGAGCGAACCGACAGTGAGACCGGCCACCTCGCCCCAGCGCAACCCGAGCACCGCCCCCAACCAGACCATGGGCTCGGAGCTTGCATCCATCGCACCAGCAATCTTCGCGACGGCGTCAGGCCCGAGCTGGGGACGGCGCAATTCCTCCACGCGCGGCAGGTCAATGGCGCGGCATGGGGAACGCGCGAGCCAGTCGGAGGCGACCGCATACGCGAACAGCGCCCGGACGACGTCGTATTGCCTGCGGGCGGTCCGAGGCGCTTGCTGCTTGGCCCAGTCGTTAACCAGCCTCTGGATATCTGGAGGCGTGACCTCCCTGAGGCGCGTCCCACCGAGGCGTGGGAGGACGTGGAGGCGGACGATTGCTTCGTCTCTAGCGAGAGTGCTCGACCGCTTCGACGGGTCGTGCTCGAGCCACCGCTTGGAAAGCTCGGCTACCGTCAGCTGCCCGCCAGCGGGGTTGGTCCAAGCCCCTCGGTGGATATCGGTCTCGGCACCGGCGAGCCAAGCTTGGGCATCCGCCTTGGACATAAAGGTCGCTGGAGCGGCACGCATCTCTCCGGCGTGCCAGTAGCGGGCTTGGTAACGGCCCGAGGGCAGCTTGCGAACGCTGCCGAAGTGGCTACGACGAGCTTGTCGCACGTGCCAAACACTAGCAAAGCTTGTGGCACAAATCTGGCACGACCAAGAAGCTAGGGCGAACCTTCTGATCAGCTCTACTCGCCTCGGCCTGCTCTTTTCCTAGTCGGGAAGGGGGGATTTGAACCCCCGGCCTCAGCGTCCCGAACGCTGCGCGCTAACCAAGCTGCGCTACTTCCCGTCTCCGGGCCCATCGTAGCCAACCGTGCGCTCCTGGGCCGGACCGCGCTCCGGCGCCTTCCGATCGTGGTCGCGGAAGGCCGTCCCGACCGCCTGGTCCAGTTAACCTGCAGAAGAAAACGAATAAAAATTCGCCAAGCGCTGCGGGAGCCCCCGGCAAGCGCCGCGTGAGCGTCCGGCGCCGGCTTGGGAGGCACCCGTTTACGCGGGCATCACGTCCGCGGGGATGGCGGAGAGCGTCGTGTCGAAGTAATGCCCACCGGCCAGGACGGCCTTGGCTGCCGCACGGGTACGCAGCGGGTCGAGAGGCTTGATGAGCCACCCGGCGACGCCGATGCGCTTGGCCATGAAGGTGTCAGGGCGCCGGTCCAGTAACAACAGGACAGGGACCGGGCCGAGACGGCCGGAGCCGATCTCGAGCGCCAACTGCATCCCTATGGCGAAACCGCCCATGGAGCCGATCTGCAAGTCGGAAATGACCAGGTCGGCGGGCCGTTCCTGCAGCGCAGGCAGCACTGACCGGCCGGAGCGAGCCCAGCGAAGGACGACGCCCGGCTCCTCCACAGCGGAGCGGACTTCGTCGAAGACAGTCGGGGAGTCGGTGGCGATCAGCAGGTCTGGCACATTCCGAGGGTAGCTCGCCGGTGCAACGGGTAGCATCTTCCCGACACTGTGCCGGGCACGGTGCCGGCACTGCCGGCACGGCCGGCACGGCTGGGGCAAGTTGGGAGGTGGCGTGCTCAACATCGAAACGAACGAGACGGCGGAGGGTTATACGATCTGCCGCCCCATGGGCGAGCTGGACGCGTTCACGGTCAGCCAGTTCCGTCAGTCTCTCGCAGAGCTGGCGTCCAAGCCCCGCCTCGTTATCGACATGAGCGGGGTCCCTTTCATAGACTCGGCGGGCCTCGGGGCCCTGATCGGGGGCATCCGCCGAGCAAGGGAACTGGGCGGTGACGTGGTCGTCAGCTGTAACCGGCCGAGCCTGGTCAGGACCCTTCGAACGACCGGGTTCGACCGCATCGTGACGATGACAGAGTCCGTGGAAGAAGCCAAAGCTGTGTTCGACAAACTTCCCGATGGCGGGCCCCAGGACTAGGCAGCCCAAGACTAGGCGGCCCAGGCAGTAAGCCCAGGAGTGTGCCAGCCTAGGCCAGGTGGTCGGCCACCTCTGCCAGTGACCCGAGGTCCGCAACGTCGCGCGACAGGAACGGGACACGTAACACGGTCGCCTTGGGCAGGGCGGAGGCGACCCTCGCAAGCTGGCCGTCCTGCATCGATGCGACCGCGCTGAGCTGCTCCAGGTTGACGACCAGCGAGCTCAGCCGTGTGCCGGCAAGGGCATCGGCCGTGGCGTTCGCCAACGCTGCGTAGCTCGGGTAGCAACGGTTGACTACGACGGTTGTCGCCTTGGCCCCGGACGCCGCCATCTGGGTGACCAGGTAAAGGGCTTCGTCTACGGTGTCGCGCCGGGGCGAGCAGACCAGGACGAACGATGTGAGCTCCGAATGCAGCACTTCCTCCGCGCGTCGTGCCCGGGCCCTGAAGCCCTCCTCCATGCCTTCGAACTGGGTGAAAAAGCCGATCGTGTCGGCAACGACTTGTCCGCCGGCGACCTTGGCGATCGTCCGCAACATCAGCTGCGCACCGATCTCCAACGCCCGCAGGCCCGCTCTGGTGGGCGTCATGAGCAGGCGGAAGACCCGGTTGTCGAGCAGCCGGGCGAGATGCTTGGGCGCTTCGAGGAAATCGAGCGCGTGCTGAGCCGGGGGAGTGTCCACCACGATAAGGTCGAAGGCTCCGCTTTCTTGCAGCTCGTACAGCTTTTCGACCGCCATGTACTCCTGGGTCCCTGACAGCGCCGCCGAGATGTTCTGGTAGACGGGGTTGGCCAAGATCGTGGTGGCCTGGTCGGGGCCCGTCGCATACCGGCTCACGAGGTCGTCGAAAGTGCTTTGTGCGTCGAGCATCACGGCCCACAGCTCACCGGACATCTGGCTTCCCGGGGGGGCCTCCACCCTGTGGGGCTCGTTGCCCACCTCCCCGATACCGAGGGCGTCTGCCAGGCGCCTCGCCGGGTCGATCGTTACTACGCATGCCCGCAGCCCAGCCCCTGCGCCTCGGAGAGCGAGCGCCGCGGCAATAGTGGTCTTGCCCACTCCCCCCGGGCCCACGCATACAATGACGTGGGCGCCTGGCCGCGCTGCGGGTGAGGTCATGGGACCACCTCGGCCGGCCCGGACACAGCTACCTCGAGGGCGTCGGTCAGCAACTCCAGCTCATCTGGGCCAAGTTCGGAACTGAAGCAGAAAGGGAGCTCCAACTGCGCCAGCGGGAGCTCACTTGCCAGGCGAGCAACTTGTGCGGCCTGTGCTTCCTGGCGCTGCGCCCTTACGCGTCCGGCCGCCACCAGGCTCTCCAGTTCGGCCGTGGTCAGCTTGGTGCCTGCGGCTGCGGCGGCGCGCGCCAGTTCTGCGGGGCGCAGCGATGCTGGCAGATCCAGGACTGGGAGCCGAGCGTTGACGACGACAGCGCAGAGCTTGGTGCCTGTTCCCTCGATGAGGTTCGCCGTCTCGACCGTCTCGGTGACCGGGGTCTCCTCGGGCGTGGTCACGAGGAGGACCTGGCAGCGGGATGGGTCCGACAGCATCGCCACGACTTCTTGGGCCTGCTGGCGGACCGGCCCGCCCCCTGCGGCGTCAGCCACCCCGTGAGGGCTCTGCAGGAACCGGATAGCGTGACCCGCCGCCGGCGCGTCCAGGACGATCAGATCCGCGGCGTCGGGCTCGCCCGCGGCGGCCGCCCGTTCCATTTGCTTGACCTTGCCGAGAAGCAGCACGTCCGGCATGCCGGGGACGGCCGTCGCAACTACGTCCAGGGCACCGCTCGACACAAGCCTGCGGGACAAGCGCCGCATCCCGTGCCGATGCAGGTACTCGACAAGGGCTGTATCAGGCCAAAGGGCGCGGGCCACGACCTCGCCACCTTGTTCGTTGGCATCAAGGAGGACAGCTTCGTACCCGAGGGCTTGCTCCTGGCCGTACAGCCTCGACAGATGGGCGGCTTCTGGCTCGTGGCGCGCGCTCGGAGCACCGATCTGCACCACCATGGCCCGCAACCCGTTGCGAACCGCGAGGTTCGCTACGACACCACTGACAGTGGTCTTTCCAACTCCGCCTTTGCCGGTAATTATGAGCACCCTCGCCTGTGTGAGAAATGTCAACGGGCCCAAAGCTCGGCTCCTGTGGAGAACGCTCGCACGACAGGCGAAGGTTAGCCTGGGACCGGGCCGTGAAGGCACCCTGGGTTACCTTTTCCTCGGACGGGGAACATTGCCTATTGTCAAGGTCCCTGCTCAGGAGTACCTTCGGCTTAGAGGACAAGACGTGACTGCGCTTCATGCCCCGGAGGATTGGGAGACGAGGGCAGCCTGTCGCGGGCAGTCAGCGGCCATCTTTTTTGCCCCTACGCACTTCGAACGCAAGGAGGCGAGGGCAGCGCGCGAGCGACAGGCCAAGGCCGTCTGCGCCGCCTGCCCTGTGCGTAAGGAATGCCTCAACTACGCCTTGAGGATCCGGGAACCACACGGCATCTGGGGCGGTCTGAGCGAGGTCGAACGCCGTTCGCTTACGGGCTGAAAGCTCGGGCGTCCCGCCGGCAGCGCCTAACCTGGTCCGGGGTCGTCGGGACCGCGTTGTGAGACCAATGAGAGGCTGTTCGCCGGTGGAGCAATTCGTTGTCAACGAAGTTGGCGCGCACGGCTACATCGCTGTTTTCGCCCTCATGGTGCTGGGATCAGCCTGCATCCCGATACCGAGCGAAGCAGTCATGCTGTTCGGTGGGGCGCTCGCAGGCGGTGTGACCGCCGCTGGCGCTCACGTCCACCTGAGCCTGGTCGGGATCGTCTTCGCGGGGATGGCGGGCAACCTCATCGGGTCCCTGGTGGCTTACGCGGTGGGGCGGGCCGGAGGCCGGCCGGTCCTCGACCGCTACGGCAAGTACGTGCTGCTCAGGAAAAGCGAACTGGACAAGGCTGAGGAGTTCTTCATCAAGCACGGGCACTCCGCCGTCTTCCTCGGCCGCATGGTCCCCCTGGTGCGCGCCTTTGTGAGCCTGCCTGCGGGAATAGCTCAAATGCCGGCGGTCCCCTTCACGGTGCTCACGCTTCTCGGGAGCCTGCCTTGGGTTTTGGCCCTCGCGATCGGAGGAGACTTGCTGGCAAGCCACTGGAAGTCCGTATCCAACGCTTTCACGCCGATCAGCATCGTCGTGGGGGTCGCTGTTGTCCTCGTGGCGGCGTGGTGGGTGTCGCGCCGGATCCGGGACCAGCGCACAACACAAGTTTCTGCTATTTCCGATATTTCCGAGGTTTCCCCCAAGGACTGATTACCGCGGGTGCTTAGGGGCCTTTGCCTGCACCTTGTCCCATCGTGGCATTGCGTGCCGCTTCGGAGGCGGCGCGCAGTGCGTCCATGGCCTTCGCGTCAGGCATGCGCTGCATGTGCCTCTGCGTTGCCAGCGCTTTGGCGGGCCGCCTCGGCGGCCTTTTCAGGGACCCCCTCGCCACCACCACGATGGCGAAGGGGCTCGAGCCGATCGCCGCTACAACGGGCACCAGGAGCCGTGAGGCGAGCGGCCAGAGGACCACAACGACGAGTAAACCTGCCGCCGCTGCTCCACCAACTTGAGAAGGGTAAGCCGCACCCACGTAAACCCCCGAGAAGAGCAACAGCAGCCCTGCCAGCAATGCCACAAGAGCCAGTCGCCAACACCGGGCAAGCACAAGACCACACACCACCGCCCCCGCCACGACGGCATGGCCGCTTGGCGAACCGTAGCTCGATGAGCGCGGCACCAGGACCTCCACACCTTTTATGACGTTGTAGGGCCTCGCCTGGACGAGCGCCTTGGCCGCCACCTGGTTGATGCCGTACAGGGCGAGCGCCCCGAGTGCGGACCAGATGATCGCGGGCATGTGCTCGGGGTGCATGCGGGCGCTCCACCACCCGGCGATAAGCAACAAGGTGAGCACGAGGATCCCCACCCCGACAGGCGACAGGACGCGTTCGTAATACCCGGCCAGGAAGCCATGCCCCCAAGATGTGGTCCTGGCGAACCGGTTGACGTCCAAGTACCAACGCTTGTCCAGAACGACGAACCTCCCCCGCGTCCTGGGCCGAGCCTAATGGCAGTCGCGCCGAAGGTGCGCAGAGTACGGTGGCGCCTTGTGAGCAGCCAACCTGGCGAACCGGCTCGGCCAGCTCGAGGCGTCATGTCCTGGGCGCCCGATGGTCCTCCGCTTGGTCGGATCGGCCTCCTCCATGGCGTGACCTCGTCTGCGAGCACCTGGTGGCGACTTGGCCCCACCCTCGCCGCCGCCGGCTGGGACGTGACCGCGGTGGACCTGCCTGGCCACGGCGAGGGCCCACGGCCGAGCGACGACCCAGCCATCATGAGCGCGCTCGCAGAGGGGGCCGTCGGTGCGCTCCCCCCGCAGCTGACCGCGCTAGTTGGCCACAGCCTCGGTGCGATCGTGGCGCTCGAAGCGGCCGCGCGCTACCCCAAGCTCGCGGCTGGCGTCGTGCTGGAGGAGCCGCCTGGCATGGCCGAGCTGGACACCGCTCTGCTCGCAGCGGGGGTCGAGGCGGAAGGCAAAGCGGCGAAGGACCACAGGGAGGCCTACAGGGAGCGTGTCCGCCGCGACAACCCTGACTGGGACGACCAAGACGTGGAGCACCACGTTGCGGCGTTCGAGGCCGCTGACACGCCGGCGATCGCCGAAGCACTCCGGGCCGGCCTGTCTTGGGATCTGCCCGGTCTAATCTCCGCCCTGCAAGTTCCCGTGCTTGTCATAGTCGCCCCCGTGATCGGCTCGTCCTTTCTCATCGACGGTGGATCTGCGCTGCGGGGCGAGGACCGGGAAGCTGTCCGGGCCCTGGTGCTCCAAGACCGCTTCGTGGAACTGAACGGCGGGCACTCTCTCCACCGGGACCACTCGGCAGGCATCGCCGAGCTCATCGGTTCGTTCGCTCGCTCCGTTGCCTAGGCCTCGCCTGTCTCCTGGGCAGCGGCCTTTTCCTGCATGGCGGCCCAGAGCTTGCTGATGTCGTCCCACTCGGTGGTTTCGGCTCCTATCGACACCCGTACCACCCACCGCCCGTCGACAAGAGCCGGGGTGAGGTGGGCCTGCCCGGACGAATTGACCGCCTCGCACCACGACAGCGTGTGCTGGTCGAGCCGGTCGCGATCGTAACCAGGGGCCGTGTGGAGCACGCAGACTGTCTGCAGCTTGACCGGGGTGACAACGTCCCAACCCGAGGCCTCTTCGACCATAGAGGCGAAGCGCTGAGCATGCCCGAGGTCCCTGCGCAGGCGCGCTCGGAGAGCCTCCGCACCCTCCAGGCGCAGGAGCGCCCACAGCCGGAGCGCCCTGAACCGGCGCCCGAGCGGCAAACCCCAGTCCCGGTACTGGACGACCGAGCCGTCCAGAGCCGAACGCAGGTAGCTGGGGCCGGTAGCCATGACAGAGACCAGCAGGTCCGGTTCGCGGACGTAAAAGAGCGAGGTCTCCAAGATGGACCCCAACCACTTGTGAGGGTTCCACACGAGCGAACTGGCACCCTCGATGCCGTCGAACAATCCCCGGCATTCCGCCAGCATCATCGCTGAGCCGGCCATTGCCGCGTCGACGTGGACAAAGGCACCAAACTTGCCCGCAACCTCGCAAATGTCGGCGAGGGGGTCGAAGGCCGTCGTTGCCGTCGTGCCCGCAGTCGCTACGACCGCGGTTGGCCGGCGCCCACTTGCAGCATCCTCAGCCATGAGGGATGCGAGGGCGGTGACGTCCATTTCGCGGCCTGGCCTCCTGACGGGGACCAAGCGCAGGTTGTCCGCCCCGTACCCGGCCAGCAAGGCCCCTTTGGTGACAGACGAGTGAGCGTCGGCTGAGCAATAGACGGTGAGGGCCGTCTCTTGTGCTTGCAGCCCTCCCCTCCTTTGAGAGCCGTCGGTGGCCAGTTCCCGGGCGACTAGTAACGCAACGAGGCTGGCAGTGGAAGCGCCGTCATAGATCGTGCCGCTCCAGCCATCGGAGAGCCCGCAGAGCTGCCGTGCCCAGTCACAGACGACCTGTTCGAGCTCGGTGAGCGCCGGGGCCGACTGCCAGCTGATCCCGAGCGCCCCGAGCCCGCCCGCCACGATGTCGCCAAGTACCGAAGAAAGCGCCGCGTTGGACGGGAACCAGGCGAAGTTGCGCGGGTGCTGGATGTGAGTGAGCCCGGGCACAATGACCCTGTCCAGGTCCGCGATGATCGCTGCGAGAGGCTCCGGCGCCTCCGGGGGGCTGGTAGGTAACGCGGCCGCCACTTCGCCGGGCGCTACCGGCGAACGCACCGGCAGGCCCGCCACTTTCAGTCGGTAATCCGCAACCCAATCGACCAGCTCATGGCCCGCGCGGCGGAACTCTTCAGGGCCCACGTTGGCCAGTGTCATAACCCGGATGGGCCGGCGCAAGTCGACCCATAGGCAGCGGGCCGAGCGGCCGGGCCGGGCGGCCGCGGGCCGGCTCCACCGGGCGCGACACGAGCGTGACCGATGTGGTCTCGCGGCTCCCCGATGGTCACCGGGAAGGCGATTTCTTTGCACGGGCGTCACCGATGCGGGTTCCCGAGAGGCACATTTGCGGTTTTCAAGATAGAAAGTCCCACATGACAACCAAACCTGTCCGCTGGGGCGTCATCTCAACCGCAGGGATCAGCGAGTCGCTGATACCGGGCCTGCTGGCTGCCCCGAGTGCTGAGCTGGTCGGGATCGCGTCCCGGTCCAAGGAAAAAGCGGCCGAGGCGGCCCAGCGCTGGGGCTGCGCTCCCTTCATGTCCTACGAGGCCCTCCTGGAGGACCCTTCCATTGACGCCGTCTACAACCCGCTTCCCAACAACCTGCACACAGAGTGGACGATCAAGGCGCTCGAGGCCGGCAAGAACGTGCTCTGCGAGAAACCGCTGGCCCTTTCGGTGGAGGAGGTCGGCTCCATTGCCGATGCCGCGAGCCGCACCGGGCGATTGGTGCTCGAGGCGTTCATGTACCGCCACTCTCCCCGCTGGCAACGCGCCGTCGAACTGGTCCGTGAAGGCGCCGTGGGCGACCCCCGCCTGGTGGATATCGTCTTTGCGTTCGCCGTACCGACCGAGCCCCCGAACATTCGCTTCATGCCGGAGGCCGGCGGCGGGATCATTTGGGACATGGGCTGCTACGCCGCCAACATGGCGAGGGGGATATTGGGCGACGAGCCAACCGAGGTCTTCGCTACCGGAGAGGTCCGAGCCGGCCAACCGACAGAGACCACGGTCAGCGGCGTGATGCGTTTCGACGAGGGCCGGATGGCCCCGTACACGGTTAGCTTCGACTTCCGCAACCGCTTCGCCCAGGTGGAGGTTGTCGGCACCGACGGTTGGCTGGACCTCCCCGGGACCGGGTTCCGCCGAGAGCCGTACACCAAGCTTGTCCTCCACCAGGGAGGCGAGATCTACGTGGACGGGGAACCGAAGGTCGAAGTGTTCCCTTATGACGACCCGTACATGAGAGAGGTGGAGCATTTCGATGGCGCCATCAGGGCTGAGCACGCGCTTGGTTGGGATCTCGCAGATGCCCGCGCCAACACAGTGGTGCTGGAAGCCATGCACAAATCTCTCAGGCTGCGGGCGTCGGTCCCGATAGGCAGTTAGCCTTAGACCCGTCAGAGAGGACGCACGTGGCCGATTATGACCTGCTGGTGATCGGGTGTGGCCCAGGGGGTCAGCGGGCCGCTATTGCCGCGGCGAAGCTCGGGAAGCGCTCTGCGGTGGTCGAAAAGGGCAAAGTCGTCGGAGGGGTTTGCGTCAACACAGGCACCATCCCCTCCAAGTCCTTGCGAGAGGCGGTCTTGTACCTGACGGGCCTATCCCAACGCGACCTGTACGGGCAGAGCTACCGGGTGAAAGAGAACATCACCATGGAAGACCTCTCCCGGCGCAGCCACCACGTCGTGGCCCGTGAGATCGAAGTGGTGCGCGACCAGCTTTCGCGCAACCGGGTAGCGCTGCTCCAGGGCGCGGCCGGCTTCGTGGACGAGCACACCGTGGCCGTCGCTGCAGGGGACGGGACCGGAGAGCAGCGGGTCAGCGCCGACAAGATCGTGATCGCCACCGGGACGCGCCCGGCGCGGCCTCCGACTGTGATGTTCGACGATGTGCACGTCTTCGACTCTGACGGCATCCTCGCCTTGCGCGAAATCCCGCGGTCGATGGTGATCGTTGGCGCGGGCGTCATCGGGATCGAGTACGCGTCGATTTTTGCCGCTCTTGGGACGAAAGTCACGGTGATCGAACAGCGCGACCGGATGCTCGAATTTTGCGACGAGGAAATCGTAGAGGCGCTGCAGTTCCATCTCCGGACCCTGGCGGTGACCTTCCGGTTCCGGGAAACGGTGGAGGCCGTAGAGGCCCACGAGGGTGCGACGGTGACGCTCCTTGCAAGCGGCAAGGCAGTGGCTGCCGAAGTGGTCATGTACTCGGCGGGCCGGCAGGGGGCGACCGATGGGCTGTGCCTGGAGGCTGTCGGGATCGCTCCGGACAAACGCGGCCGCATAAACGTGGACGACTATTACCGCACCACCGTCGATCACATCTACGCGGTCGGCGACGTCATCGGCTTCCCCGCTCTCGCTTCAACGTCCATGGAACAGGGACGTCTCGCTGCTTTCCACGCCTTCGGCGAGCCCACCACCTCGATGGCCAAGACGATGCCGATCGGCATCTACACGATCCCTGAGATGAGCTACGTAGGCCAGACCGAAGCGCAGCTGACCGACGCGTCCGTACCCTACGAAGTCGGCATATCGCGCTACCGCGAACTAGCGCGCGGCCAGATCTGCGGTGACTCCGACGGCATGCTCAAGCTCCTCGTTTCGCCGATCGACCGCAAGATCCTCGGCGTCCACCTGTTCGGCACCGGCGCCACCGAGATCGTCCACATCGGCCAAGCAGTTATGGGATGCGGCGGCACGGTCGACTATCTGCTCGACGCCGTCTTCAACTACCCGACACTGGCGGAGGCCTACAAAGTGGCCGCCCTCGACGTGACCAACAAACTGCGAACCGTGGAGCGCCTCCGGCATTAAGTCCAGACGGTCACAGTGACCGGACAGCGACGCGCTGCTCGTCGCTACGCATGCCGGGAAGCAGCAGGAAACCCAGCGTGACGGCGGCCCCGAGGACGCCCACGGCAACAAGGGTCTGGCGCGCGCCGAGTGCCTGTGCGACGGGAGCGGTGAGGGCGTAACTAAGCGGTAGTAGCGCCGTCGAGATGCACCAGTCGATGCTCGAGACCCGGCCCAGCATCGAGTTGACGACTCGGCGCTGCTTGACGGTCGTCCAGACGACTGCACCCGCCACCTCAGCGCCGTTCACGACCACCGCGGCGCTCGCGAGGCCCCAAGCGTTTGTTGCTAGGCCGTACCCAGCCACGGCCAGGGTAGCGAGTGCCCACCAGCCGTAAATCCAGAGCATGGGCCGTTGGGGGTGGCGCCGGCGAGCGGACGCGACTGCACCGGTCAAAGCCCCTGCCCCACCGACGGCGAGCACGGCACCGTAGGTCGACGCACCCTGGTGGAGGGAATTGCGCACGATATACGGCAAGAGGACCTGGGTGGGCCCGATGAACAGAAGGTAAGTGAAGGTCGCCGAAACGAAAGTGCCCCATAGCCAGACCTGGCCACGGACGTACCGCAGGCCGGCAACGACCTCGGACCATAGGCTCGCGTTGTTCGTCTGCCCCGGACCTGTGAGCACCGATATGCGGCGTGCGCAGAATGCCGAAAAGGCAAAAGTTGCCGCATCCAGGGCGAACGAGCCCCACGGGTGGAGGACAGCCACGGCGATCCCGCCCAAAGCCGGCCCGGCCAACTGGATGGCCCCGGGGCGGACGAACTGTTCGATGGCGTTCGCCTGGGTCAGCTCGGTTTCCGGGACTAGTTGGGGCACCAAGGCTTCGAAGGCGGGAGACGCAAACGCCGTTGCAGTGCCTATCACCGCGCCGGCGAGGCAGAGCTCGAAAAGGCGAGCGTCTCCGTCAGCTACGAGGGCGCTCAGCACTGCAACAGCAAGCGCCCGAGCGACGTCGGCCCAGAACAACACGGCCCGGCGGCTGAAACGATCGGAGAAAGCTCCGCCGACGAGCAGGAAAGCTACCTGCGGAGCGGACGTGGCGACGCCGATCAAGGCAAGGGCGGACGGGTGGTCCGAAATGGCATAGGCCTGCCACGCCACTGCGACAAGAAAAACACCGTCCCCAAGAAGCGATACGGCCATGCCGGTCCACAGAAGCCGGAAGTCCCGCCTTTTCAATGGAGCCAGCACGGGCCGACCTCCTTGTCAGGCCGGCTGTGACGCGTGCTGGAGGTCGAAACGCTCGGAAAGTTCCGTGAGAACCTGGTTCAACCGTTCTATTTCGCTGTCCGCGTTCACAGCTGTCACCTGCACACGGAAACCCACCTGAGACTTCGGCACCAATGGGTACGCAGCGAGCGTAACGTAGATCCCGCGTTCGAAGAGGAACCTGCCGACCGCGTCGATGTCGTCCGCATGGCTAAGAGGGATCTCGATGACCGGGTAACCCGAGGTGTTCAGTGTCCTGAGGCCGAGGCGACTTATCTGGTCCAGCACCCGGCGCGTTTTATCGGCCAGCGAACGACGGATTTGGTCACCCTCGACCTCGTTCACCTTGAACCCGGCCAAAATGGTGGCGAGCGACCCGGTCGGCGACGGCCCCGAGTACAGGTACGGAGGAGCTGCGACCTTCAGGTAGTTCTTCAGCGAGGTGGGCAGGGCCAGGAACGCTGCCAGAGAAGAGTACGCCTTTGAAAACCCAGCCACGAGCACAATGTTGTCGTAGCTCTCACCAAAGAACTTGACAATGCTGTTGCCCCGTCGCCCATAGGGGTGGCCCGACGTCGGGGACTCGCCTATTATGCCAAACCCGTGTGCGTCGTCGACGTACAAAAGCGCGTCGTACTCCCGGCAGATCCGTGCGTACTGGGGTAGGTCCGGTGCGTTGCCGGTCATGCTGTTGACGCCGTCAATGCAGAAAATCTTCGAGATCTCGGGCGGCAACGAACGCAACACCTCTTCCAGGTGACCGGGGTCATTTGCCCTGACGCGGTGAAGGCTTGCGCCAGCACCCCTGGCGATCGTGGCGCCATCGTAAATCGTCTTGTGCGCCTGCGCGTCGACCAACACTGCGCCCTGCCCGGCAAGTACAGGGATCACCGAGGTATGGACCAGGGTTATCGTGGGCAGCACGAGCGTGTCGGGCGCGCCGAGGAGCTCCGTGAGCTGCTCCTCGATCTCCAAGTACGGACGAGGGTTCCCGAGCAGCCTAGACCAACTGGGGTGCGTGCCCCACTGCCGGACAGCCCGCTCTGACGCTGCAATGATCTCAGGATGGAGGTCGAAACCCAGATAGTTGCACGAGGCAAAGTCGGACAGCCAGTGGTCCCCGATCCGGATCCGGCGCCCTTGCTGTTCCTCTATTACCGCGTCCATCATCGGGTGGGATGAACGCAGCCGCTCCAGGTCCGCCCACCGGCTGTCCAACCGGGCACCCTCCGACACCCTGCCCGCCGCCTCCCAGTTTCGCAGCGCGTTCGGCGCGGTGCTGGTCATGGGAGGTCCTCCTCCTGCGTGAACTCGGAATTGTTGAGGAGCTCGCCGGACGCCATAAGCGGGAGAAGGCGGTCCATGTCCTCGGGCGCCACGGGACGGGCGAACAGGAAGCCTTGGCCATACCGGCAGCCGAGAGCCCGGAGCCCGTCGACTTGACGTGACTTCTCGATCCCCTCTGCCACCGTGTCGAGGTTGAGCGACTTACCGAGCTGCACGATGGCTTTTGTCAGAGCGAGCGCCTTGTCTGACTCGCCGACGTCGTCGACGAACGACTTGTCTACTTTCAAGATGTCGATCGGGAAGCGCTTCAGGTAGCTGAGCGACGAGTACCCTGTGCCAAAATCGTCGACTGCGAACCTTAGGCCGAGATTCTTGAGGTCATGCATGCGGGAAATGACCGACTCGGCGTCGTGCACGAGCACGCTCTCGGTTATCTCGAGCACCAGGCACGACGGGTCAAGGCGCGATGCCCGTAGAGCCTTCGAGACGTCCTCGAGAAGCCCTTCGTGCTGGAAGTGCCGCGCTGAAATGTTGACGCTGACCCTCAGCCTGTCGCCCAGGCCATGGTCCTGCTGCCAAGCGCGTACCTTTTTGCACGCTTCGCCGAGGACCCAACGGCCGATCGGGATGATAAGACCGGTTTCCTCCGCGAGGGCGATGAACTCCTTAGGCAGCAAAAGGCCCCTTTCGGGGTGCACCCATCGGATGAGTGCTTCCAGAGCGATCGACTCGCCCCCGTCCAAGCTGACTATGGGCTGGTAGTGGAGTACGAACTCCCCTTCATCAACAGCCCTTTGCAGATCCGCGGTGCGTTCGAGCCGATCGGTCACAGCTGTCTGCAGAGCCGGCTGGTAGACCTCGTAACAGTTCTTCCCACGTGCCTTCGCCGCGTACATCGCCACGTCCGCGGCTTGCAGGATCTCGGCGGGGCCCTCGGCACCTATCTTGCTATAGGCGATACCGATACTCGCGTGGACGATCATGGAGCGTTCATTTACCCATAGCGGCGGCCTCAGGTCTGCCAGGATCCGCTCAGCTGCCAGGTACGCGTCCTCAGGGTCGTTGGTCTCCTCGAGGAGGATGGCGAACTCGTCGCCGCCGAAGCGGGCAGCGGTGTCACCGGTCCGCAACGAACCCATCAACCGAGCAGCCACCGCCACCAGGAGCTCGTCGCCGGCACCGTGCCCAAGACTGTCATTGACCAGCTTGAAATCATCCAGATCCAAGAACAGGACGGCGAGCGACGTCAAGGACCGAGCTGCGCGAGCCAGGGCATGCTCGAGGCGGTCCCGGAACAAGGCACGGTTGGCCAGCCCGGTGAGCGCATCGTGGAACGCTTGGTGCTTGAGCGCCTCCTCGAGCGCCTTGCGCTCCGTCACGTCGCGAAGCGTCAGCACGATGCCTTCGACGGTGGGCTCCCCGAGAAGGTTGTTGGCCACCACTTCCGTATGCCGCCACGCCCCGTCGGAAGTACGGATACGCCACTCTGCCGTGATCGCCGTCCCGGAACGAAATGCCAGCCCGCTGTAGGCCGCCAAAGCCTGTTCCTTGTCGTTCGGGTGGATCAGTGAAGTGAGCCGGGTACCTTCGAGCGAGCCCGGTTCAAAGCCAAGGATGCGCTGAGCTGAGGGGGTCTGGTACGTGATCGTCGTGTCGGGACGAGCGATGAGGATGACGTCGGACGCGTTCTGCACGAGCGTTTGGAAGCGCACCTCGCTGCGGTGAGCGTGGAACGCCTCGCTCAGATCCACCCGGTCCAGCGCCAAACCGACCTGTGCGGCGAGTGTTTCGATGGCGTTGGTGAGGTCGATGGACAACTCGCGCGAGCTCTGTACCGCGATTAGCCCTTTCAGCTGCCCCCCAGCGATGACGGGGCACGCGTAAAGGCGGTCGGTTGTCGTCTCATCCGTCGTGCTCAACGGTCCCTGAGCAGCGCAGCGGACGGAACGGCCCGCCTCCAGGCTGGCCTTGATCGGGGCGGGAAAAGCAGCCAGGTCAACGGGGGAGCCGTTTTCGACCGAGCCGGCGCCGACGACCACGTTCAGCTCGCCGTCGGAGTCAGCCATGGCCAAGGCGACGGAAAAGTCGCCCACGTGGGCGCCAACGAGATCACTCACGGCACGAGCCGTGGCCGTGTAGATATCCTCTCGCGAAGGCGCTCCGACCAGGTCGGCGGCTTCTTGGCGAAGCACTTGCTCACGAGCCACCGCCTGCTTGTGAGCCCCGACGACGCCGGCCATCCGCATAACAACGAGCAGGAACATGAAACCGGCGACACCAGCGATTACCGCGGAGTCAACTGGCTTGCCTGCCGCCGTTTCCCACAGCAGCCCGACCGGCGCGATCAGGGTGATCGCTCCCAGCAAGGTGAGCCGGGTCCGGCTCGTGCGCGGCGGCGTCGCCGGCCTCGGCTCCGAGAGCTCCCTCATTGACGGATGAAGGGCGGCCGCGCCCCAACAGCTGTAGAACAGGGTCCACCCGAGGTCGAAGGGGTTGCCGTCGTTCCAGTTCCACGAGGTGTGGAGACCGGCTAGACCGTAAACCGAGTCTGCGACAAGGGTGCCGATCGTGCCGACGGCCAAAAGCCGGCCCGCAGCGTTGCGCAACCCTCCGGCGCTCCAAAGGTGCGCGAGCATCGCCAGCAGGAGGATGTCGCCCAATGGGTAAGCGGCGGCGGTCAAACGGACGAGGATGCCTCCGGGCGCTCGGACAGTCGGACCGATCAGGAAGATCCACGACAAGAGCCCTATACCGAGGGTGACGATTAGGGCGTCGATCAGGCTCGCCTGGTCTCCACCGGGCAGTCGCGAACGGACGAGGAGGAGCAGCCCGATCGCCAGGACGGGGTACATCGTTATGTAGATGGCGTCTATGAACGACGGGAACGGGATGTTGTTCTGGCCCATTATCTGGTGCCACGTCTTGTAGATCGTGTCCCCGGTGATGAACAGGAGGACGCCTCCGCCCATGAACCACCAGGCCTTTATCTGCTTTGGCCGGTAACGGCGTGCGCCGTAGATGATGGCGGCAACAGCCGAGACCCCGAGGAGGCACCAGGCCGGGACCTGCCCGTCCCATTCCATCCAGGGGACGACCCCAAGTATGCGAGGTTTGCCCGAAGGGATCCCGAACGGGAAGTAGATGAGGGCGAGAAGAGCCTCCCAGCCCAGGAACCACTTCCACAGGTTCGGCGACGACCTCCTTGCGCCGGGCGGGCTCGCAACGGCCAAGCCGGGCTCGTCCTCGACCGCGGAGGACGGAGCACACGCCAAGACCGAGATCTGCACGTGGTACAACTCGGCAGCGACCGACGAGACTTAAGCCGGGGACTTCACAAGCGCTCGCCGACCGGCCAGAACCTTGACGCGCCCGCACGGGTCCTGGGCCGTGGCCGGGAGTAACAGGCCGAGCGAGGTACCACTCTTCCCTCGTCGTTCTTTTCGGCGTGAGGGAAGAGTGGACCACGTCTTGGCCTTCCGGGATGGCCCACGCGCGACCACGCCGTGACCATTGGCTCCTCTTGGCCGGGCCAGTGGGCCGGGTGGGCGAGGGGGGACTTGAACCCCCACGTCCTTGCGGACACAGGAACCTGAATCCTGCGCGTCTGCCAAATTCCGCCACTCGCCCGAGTGGTCTCTAAAGGGTACATGACCGAACCAACCTGCCAAGGCCCCTCCGAGGTAGAGTGTGGCGGTGGGCCCCTGGGCCTAGGGCCGCCTTGTGTGTTGCCTGGGCCCTTGGCAGCAGGCAGGTCCCAGCTACGGGTACTATGCGGCCGACTATGGGGTTACAGAGCTTCGAGCGTCGCCTCGAGCGTTTCGTGGAGGGAGCTTTCGCGCGGGTGTTCCGAAGCGGGCTACAACCTGTGGAGATCGCAAGGCGCCTGACGCGGGAGATGGACCTGCGCCGGACCGTCGCGCCGCGCGGCGTGCTCGCACCGAACAGCTTTAAGGTGCTGCTTTCCACCGCAGACCGGTCGAAGTTCCAGCCCATCGAGGAGGAGCTCGTCAAGGAGCTCGTTGAGGTCGCCAACGACCACGCCAAGGAGGAGGGGTACACGTTCCTCGGTCCCGTGAGCGTCGCTGCCGCGACTGATGAGTCCCTCCGACCCGGGACCCTGCTCGTTGCCGGCGAGATCGCCCCCGGCCAAGGGACGGCGACCCTTACGCTTCCCGATGGGCGCCGAGTGGTCCTCGACGGCGACAAGGTAACCCTGGGACGCCAGCCCGAGTGCGAGCTCGCCCTTGCCGACCCGAACGCCAGCCGCCGGCATGCCGAGGTGCGCCGCGGCTCCGACGGCACCTGGCTGGTGGCTGACCTCGGGAGCACTAACGGGACGAAGGTCAATGGGCTCCGTATCAGCGAGCCTCGCCAGCTCGAGAACGGGGACGAGATCACGGTCGGTTCGACCACTGTCCGCTTCGAGGCGAGCGGGGCTACCTGAGGTGGCCGATCCGGCCCAGCGGTTCCTCGAGTACGTCTTCCTCGCGCTGCTCTATCTTTTCTTCCTCCGCGTCGTGCGTGCCGTCTGGGTCGAGCTGCGGGAGCCGCGCTTGGTCCCAGCGCCGCCGGGACCGTCCGGCTCCCCTCCGCAGGCCGCCCGGGCCGCTGCCGGTACTCCGAAAGGGCGCAACGTCCCGCGCGAGCTCGCTGTTATCAGCCCGGAGGACGCCAGGGGACAAAGCTTCCCGCTGGCCGAGGAGATCAGCATCGGGCGCGCCCCGGGCTGCGCGGTCGCCCTGCCCACCGACACCTTCGTGTCGCAAGTTCACGCGAGGGTGTTCCGCAGGGGTGACGAGTACTGGGTAGAGGACCTCGGCTCCACAAACGGCACCCTCGTGAACGGGCGCAAGCTGACAGGCCCTGCGCCGCTGCGCAAAGGGGACCGCCTGCAGGTGGGCCGCACCGTGCTGGAGCTGCGCAAGTGACCAAATTGGTCGTGGGGTCGGCGACCGATGTCGGCCTTGTCCGCTCGAACAACCAGGACCAGTTGCTGGTCTCGCCGGGCCTCTATGCAGTCGCTGATGGCATGGGAGGCCACGCCGCCGGAGAGGTCGCTTCCTCCACGGCGGTGACGGCCCTTGCCGCTGCCTTTGAAGCCACCGACCAGCACACTGCAGGTTCCCTGGAGAGCGCCGCCAAGGCTGCAAACCGGGCGGTTTGGGAGCAAGCCAGGACCAACCGGTCCATGTTCGGTATGGGGACGACATTGGTTGCCCTCGCGGTCGTCGAAAGACAAGACGGCACCAACGGGCTCACGGCCGCCCACATCGGTGACTCACGGCTCTACGCTTACCGTGACGGGACGCTCAAGCAGGTAACCGTCGACCACAGCCTTGTCCAGGAGCTCGTCGACGACGGCCAGATCAGCGAGGCCCAGGCGGCGGTCCACCCCCAGCGCCATGTCCTGACCCGCGCCCTAGGGGTCGAACCAAACATCGAAGTCGACATCATCGACCTTGCCCCAAGGCACGGCGATAGGTACCTGCTGTGCAGCGATGGCTTGCCGCGAGAAGTCTCCGACGACCAGATCGCTGCTGTACTGTCACGGTTCTCCAACCCGGTCGAGGCTGCCAAGGAGCTCGTTGCCGTAGCCAATCTGAGAGGGGGCAACGACAACATAACGGTGGTCGTGATCGATGTCCTGGCGAGCGAGAACAGCCCCGACACCATGATCGTCCTGCCGGGCCCGGCCGTGACGGGGCCCACGAGGATCGTCCCGGCCGCTCCCAAGGCAGCGGTCTCCCGAAAAGCACGTAAGGCGCCCGCTCCCAAAAGAGTGACTTTTCGGGTGGTTATCTTCGTGGTGGCCCTACTTATGGTTATCGGTGGGGCCATCGCCTGCCTTGGGTGGTATGGGCGCTCGGCCTACTTCGTGGCTCTCTCCAAGGACCGGGTCACCATTTTCCAGGGACGGCCTGGTGGGGTCCTATGGTTCCAGCCGACAGTCGTCGAGCGCACCCGCGACACGGCCTCGTCGGTGCTGTCATTCCGGCTTCAAGTACTTGAAGCCGGGCAAGTGGAACCTTCCCTGGCCCAGGCCCGCCAGTACATCTCCAACCTCGTGGCCGAGAAAATAGAAGCTGAAGGGAACGGCAAACCCCTCCCGCGGGGAGGCCCGCAGGGCAAGCAGCCCGGGCGGACGAATACCACGACGGCTAAGCCCACATCGGTACCCGTTGGATCCGTACAGCGCGCGGTCACGACGACGGTGGCCAGGCCGACTGCTACGGGATGAGGGCGCTCCAGGGGTGGAGGGCGCACGATCGGGCCGAGGCGACACCGTGGCAACTGCCTGCCCGCCGGCGCAGCGAGCTCGGGATGATCATCCTCGTGTTCGTGCTGACAGGAGGTTTCTACACCCTTTCCAGCCTCGGCCAGGCAGGCGCTCTGCCCGCCGGCATCATCCCGTTCCTCGTTCTCGTGTTTGTCTTGATGGTCGTCGCACACCTGAGCCTGCGTTGGCTAGCGCCCCAAGCGGACCCGGTCCTCCTGCCGCTCGCCGCCCTCCTCAACGGGATGGGCTACGTCTTCATCGCCGACCTCAACCACGGCGAGGCTTCCGCCCAGGCGGTCTGGACTGGAGTTGGGGTCATCGCATTCGTCGCCACTCTCGCCGTTTGCCCCCGCGGCATCAACCTCGAGCGCTACCGGTACTCGTTGGCACTGGTCGGCGTGATCCTGTTGCTGCTCCCTCTTGCCCCACATATCGGCGAGGACATCAACGGCGCCCGGCTGTGGGTCCACGTCGGCCCTTGAGCTTCCAGCCAGAGGAGTTTGCCAAGCTGGCTTTGGGGATCTTCTTCGCCTCGGTCCTAGCCGAACGTGCTGACCTGCTTGCAACCGGCACACGGCGGTTGGGACGTTGGCTCGTGCTCGAGCCGAAGTACCTCGCCCCTCTCCTGGCTGCCTGGGGCGTGTCGCTGCTCGTGCTGCTTGCAGAAAATGACCTCGGTTCGTCATTCCTGTTCTTTGCCCTGTTCGTGGGCTTGCTGTGGGTGGCCACTGGCAGAGCCGCTTATCTTGTCGTGGGGGCCGTGCTGTTCATTGGCGGCGCGGTGTTCGCTCTCGATGTGATCCACCATGCACAAACCCGTGTCCAGGCATGGTTAGACCCGTGGGCACATTTTGCTACGTCGGGTTACCAGATAATCGAAGGTTGGTTCGCTCTCGGGGCCGGGGGTATGTGGGGGCTCGGGCCAGGACAGGGGAACCCCGGGATAATCCCTGAGGCCTCGACCGATTTCATATTCGCGACGATCGGTGAGGAGATCGGGCTCGTCGGAGTAAGTGCCCTGCTGATCGCATACCTATTGATGGTCGGCTCGGGGCTCAGGGTCGCTGTGCGCTCCCAGCGATCGTTCACCAAACTCGTCGCAACTGGCTTCTCTTTGCTTATGGCCGTTCAGGTATTCGTGGTAGTCGGAGGCATAACAAGGCTCATACCGATCACAGGTATCACACTTCCCTTTGTTTCGTACGGAGGCTCGTCGCTCGTTTCCAACTACATCCTGCTCGCCATCTTGCTTCGCATTTCGAACGACAACGCAACCGAGCAAGCACTCGCCGCGGAGCGTGTGGGGGGCGCCAGCTCAGCCGCCTTTGCACGGGACAACAGCGTGGCGGCAGCTTTGCGTGAGACCGGGGTAATAAGCCTGTGACAGATGTGAACTCGCGCGTGCGCGCCGTTGGGGTCGGAGCGGCAGTGCTGGTCATGGTGCTGTTCGTCCAGCTCAATTACCTTCAGGTGTTCGACGCAACTTCGCTCGACAACAACCCTCACAACACGCGCGACATCGTCGCTGAGTTCGTGCAGCCTCGCGGCGCCATCATTTCTGCAGATGGCGTCACGCTTGCTCAGTCGCTGCCCACCAAAGACCAGTACAAGTACCAGCGTGTGTACCCCGAGCGAGCACTTTTCGGCCAGATAACAGGGTACTTTTCGCTCACCTACGGCACCGACGGCCTCGAGGACGAGTACAACTCCGTCCTCACTGACACCAACAACTCCCTGACAGTCCCGGGGAACGTTTCCCAGCTGAAGAAGTTCTTTACCGCCCAACCTTCGCCCGACAACCTACAACTGACAGTACTGTCCAGCCTCCAGGAGCTCGCGGCTAAGGAGCTCGCGGGCCGGGCGGGAGCAGTTGTGGCCCTCGTCCCCAAGACCGGCGCCGTCCTCGCGATGTACTCGAACCCAAGCTATGACCCAGGCCCGTTGGCCAGCCACAACCAGGCCGTGGAGCAGACGGCCTGGAATGCCCTCAATTCAAACCCAGGCAAACCGCTGCTGGCAGCCGCATACCGCCAACGCTTCTTCCCGGGCTCCACGTTCAAGGTCATCACGGCGGCCGCCGTCTACGACCACAGGCCCGCCCTCGCCAACATGTACTACCCCGTCACGGCCGGTTTTGTCCTGCCGGACACGGCTGACCAGGTGCTGCACAACTTCGCCGGAGAGACCTGCGGTGGCGAGATGCTGGAGCTTTTCACGGTTTCTTGCGACACGGGCTTTGCTCAGCTGGGCCTTGGCGTCGGAGCGGCCGGGCTCGTGGACGAGGCGAATGCTTTCGGCTGGGACCAGACGCCTCCGCTCGACCTGCCAGGTGTCGCGCAGTCGTCGTTCCCAGCAGTGTCGTCCTTCCACGACAACCTTGCAGCCCTGGCTAAGTCCGCCATCGGCCAGGAGAGCGTCCAAGCCACACCCCTGACTCTTGCCATGGACGTTGGCGGCGTCGCAAATGGGGGCGTGATCATGACGCCGCACCTACTCGACAGTGTGACCGGGCCCCAAGGCCAAACCGTCCGGTCCTACAAGCCCAAGCCCTGGCTGACCGCCACCTCCCCGACGACGGCCGGCAAGCTCACGAACCTGATGCTTTCGGTTGTGAACAGCCCGAACGGCACCGGGGTAGCCGCCCGGATCCCGGGGATCCAGGTGGCCGGCAAGACCGGGACAGCACAGACCGGGTTGGGCTACATCGAGACATGGTTCGTCTCTTTCGCCCCGGTCCCCAACCCGCGGATCGCGGTGGCCGTGCTGGTCGAGGACCAGCCGCCAGCGGACGACTACGTCGGTGGCACGATCGCCGCCCCGATCGCCAAGGCCGTCATTCAGGCCTACCTCCAACCCGGAAGCGGACTGACGCCGTGAGCAGGGCAGTCGTGAGGCCAGCGCGGCGACCGGGAGCACCTACCAGCCGTAGGCTGTGGCGGACATGGCACCGTCTGAAGTCTTCAGCGACCGCTACGAGCTGGTGCGCCACATCGCCCGCGGCGGCATGGCCCAGGTTTACCTGGCGCAGGACCTGCTGCTTGACAGGCCCGTCGCTATCAAGGTGCTTTTCCCGGAGCTCTCCTCAGATCCCTCGTTCGTCGAGCGGTTCCGCCGGGAAGCCCAAGCAGCAGCAAACCTCTCCCATGCCAACATCGTTTCGATCTACGACTGGGGCCAGGGCGAGCACACGTACTTCATCGTCATGGAGTACATCGACGGCCAGACGCTTTCCGCCCTCATCCGCCAGGGGCCGCTTTCGCCTCAGAGGGCCGCCTCGATAGGCGCTGACATCGCAAACGCGCTCGACTTCGCCCATCGCAGGGGCGTGATACACCGCGACGTAAAGCCGGGCAACGTCCTGATCGACCAGACCGGCCAGGTCAAGGTCGCCGACTTCGGGATAGCGCGAGCGGTAAGCCATGCGAGCGAAGGGCTGACCCAGACCGGCGCTGTCATGGGCACCGCCACCTACTTCTCACCCGAGCAGGCCCAGGGTCAGCCGGTTGACGCGCGGAGCGACGTCTACTCACTTGGGGTCGTTCTTTACGAAATGGTCACAGGACGGCCGCCCTTCTCCGGCGACAGCCCTGTGGCGATCGCATACAAGCACGTGCGGGAGTTCCCGGCCTTGCCATCGAGCGTCAACCCCCAGGTACCGCCTGACTTCGACGCGATCACCATGACCGCCATGGCCAAAGACCCCGACGACCGCTACCAGAGCGCGGCCGAGCTGCGCGACGACCTGGTCCGCTTTCACAGGGGCCAGCAGGTACTAGCAGGCCGGGCGACCGGGGCAGGCGCAACCCGGGCCGTAACGGGACCTCCCCCGTCTCCGTACGAGCAGACTTACGCCCAACGGACGAGCGCGTACGATGAGTTGGAGGCCGCCTATGGTACCGGCGGCTACGGGAAAGGCGCCGAAGACTGGCGGGCGATCGCGAGCCGGTTGGTGGGCCTCCTTGTTCGTCGTACTGCTGGCGGTGCTCGGCGTGCTCGTGTTCTTCATCGGGCGCAACGCGGGGTGGTGGGGCACCGTGGCCGACATCAAGCTGATGAACGTAAAAAGCGACACCGTGGCTCAGGCGAAGAGCTCCCTCAAGGCGCAGGGCTTCGACAACTTTGTCGTCCGGCCCGAGCACAGCCAATTGGTCCAGAGCGGGCTGGTCATGGGCACCTCACCCCAGGCCGGCTCCCTGGTGCCGCCCAGCGCCACGGTGACCCTCGAGGTAAGCAGCGGCGCCCCGTTGGCGGCGGTGCCGAGCCTGTCGGGCCAACGGTGCGGCAATGCCGACACGACGCTCAAGGCGAAGGACTTCAACCCCACGAACGTCCCGCAGAACAGCAGCAGCGTGGCCTCCGGGTACGTCATCTCCACCAAGCCCAAGTCGGGGACGCAGCTTCAGGAGGGGAGCATTGTCAACGTCTATTGCTCCGCTGGCCGGGCGACCACGACCGTCCCCAGCCTCCAGGGCCTGAACGCGGCCCAGGCCGGGGCGGCGCTCGCTGGAGCGCACTTGAAGGCTGGCAGCATCGTCCAGGTGCCGAGCTCCACCATCCCAGAGGGCCTGGTGGCTTACAGCCAGCCGTACGGCGGCAACCTGGAGCCCTGGGGGACGACCGTCAAACTGTTCGTCTCTGACGGCCAGCAGACGGTTACAGTACCCCCCGGCCTGGTGGGCGAGACCTACCTGCAGGCTCAAAAACAGCTTGGAGCGGAGAGCCTCTTTGCGCCCGAGGACTTCGTCCCAGTCAGCAACCCATCCCAGGACGGCTACGTGATAAACAGCGACCCCAAGTCTGGCCAACCAATACGGGAGGGCTCCGCCGTCACCCTCTACGTCGGCGAGTACACAGGCCCCCCGACAACCAAACCAGTGAAATCGACATCAACTACCGCGGGCTCCTCCACAACCTCCACGACAGCGAGTACCACGGCGACGACTGCGAGTACCACGGCGACCACAACCGCCACCACTTCAGCGACGACGGTGCCCACCACGGGGGCCACTACTCTGCCTGGATCTCCGGGGGCCACCACTTTGGGGACGGCTACGACCGTCACTGCTCCCGGGCCTCCGGCGACCTAGCGCTGGCTCCAGGAACGGTGCCGGTCGTGGCGCGGGCCCGCACCTAAATAGGACTGGCCGAAGGCGAGGCCGCCGCCAGCGGCCCATCCGGCAGGCTCACCAACGCTTGCCCGAAGCCGCAGGAGAGAAGCCAGTTGGCTAACAGTCGGTGGCCACCCTCAGTAAGCACGGCCTCGGGGTGGAACTGCACCCCGTCGACAGCCAAGGCTCTGTGGCGGATGCCCATTACCGTACCGTCCTCGGCCCAGGCACTGACCTCGAGGTCGTCGCCCAATGTGGCCCGCTCGACGACGAGGGAGTGGTACCGGGTTGCGGTAAGGGGCTGAGGCAAGCCCTCGAAGATCCCACGACCGTCATGAGAAACCTGCGAAGTTTTGCCATGCAGCAGTTGAGCCGCCCGCACTACGTTCGCCCCGAAGGCAAACCCGATGGCCTGGTGGCCCAGGCAAACCCCGAGTATGGGGGCCTGGCCCGCTAAAGCCCTTATCAACGGCACGCTTATACCGGCGTCCTCGGGCCGCCCTGGGCCGGGAGAGATGACGATCCCGGAAGGGTGCAACTCCTCGACATCGGTGAGGCTCAGCTCGTCGTTACGACGCACGACCGGGTCGGCGCCGAGCTGGCCCAAGTATTGGACGAGGTTGTACACGAACGAGTCGTAGTTGTCGACTACCAGGACTTTGGCCGTCATCGAGGAAACGCTACCTGTCGGGGGGACTCCCCTGCCTGGAGTTCCACCGCCGATGGGAGGTGACGCCGTCCGTCGCGTATCCTGTCTGCATGCCCCGACGCACCAAAGAGGCCCCAGGACGAGTAACCCCCAAGGCGGATGCCCGCCTGCCCACCTTCAGCGGCCGCTACACAGCCCCGATGCCGACGGACTACCGGCACAGCCCGATGTGGGTCCCCGTCATCATGCTGACGTTCTTCGCCTGCGGTGTGTTGATGATCGTGCTCAACTACATCAGCCTGCTACCGAGCGCCCCGTCCAACTGGTACCTGCTCGGTGGCCTCGGCCTCATCGTTTGCGGTTTCGCGATCTCGACCCAGTACCGCTAGTGCTAGCCGCCCGCTAGCGGGCCGCTGTAGCCCCGCTTCGTAGCCGTGCAAGCCCCTCGCAGCCGGTGGGCACCGATAGCCGGGTTCGCCCTGGCATCGTCAGCAAACCAGATGGCTTGGCTGACCTTCGCTCCAGTCACGACCGGCGCTGCTGCGCACTTCAGGGTCTCGACCTCGGCGATCGGTCTGTTGTCGGAGATCTTCCCGTTGCTGTACGTCCTATTGGCGATGCCGGCGGGCCGAGCAGTCGACAGGTCGCTGCGGAAGTGGCTCGGAACGGGGGCCGTGCTCAGTGCCTTGGGGACCTTGCTCCGCCTCGGTGGGACAACCCGGTCCGGGTTCGTCTGGGTGCTGGCCGGCCAGGTCGTGGTGGCAGCAGCCCAGCCCTTGCTCCTCAATTCCGTCACAGCCCTGGCGAGGCGCTATCTCGCGCCGGCTGACAGACCGGTCGGCATCGCTATCGGCTCCGCAGGGACGTTCCTCGGTTTCGTGTTGGCCTTCGTGAGCGGGGGGGCCATCGGCGCGACGAGGGCCAACGATTTGTTGGTGCTGGGAGCTGCGTACGCTGTGTCGGGCGGTGCTGTGCTGGTAGTGGCCCTTGTCCGGACGCCCTGCCCCTCCGGAAGCGAGCGGTCCGCCCCCTTGGCCGGTTTGGCCGAACTGCGCCAGCTCTGGGCCGACCCTGTCATGCGAGGGCTGGTGTACTTCGTCTTTGTCGGCTTCGGGGTGTTCGTTTCCCTGACGACGTGGGCTCAGCCGTTGCTGCAGCCAGCCGGCGTGAGCACAGCCACGGCGGACACTCTGCTCACAGCCATGGTCCTGGCCGGCGTGGCTAGTTCTGCGTTGCTCCCTCCCGCAATCGCCCGACGTGGCGCCCAGCTGCCCGCCCTCGTGGTCGGTGGTGTGGCCACAATCGTCGGGTGCGGCCTGCTTGCCGCCCTCCCGGGCGTGGCTAGCGGGGCGGTGGGGCTCTGCCTGGTCGGGCTCTTCCTCCTGCCAGGGTTGCCGGTGATGCTCGAGGTAGCCGAGCGCCGGAGTGGGGACGGGGCGGCGGCGGCAGCCGGGCTGATCTGGTTAGCCGGCCAGGGTGGCGGGATCGTAGTGGCTGTCGCGTGCGGGGCTCTCGAGGGCACGCCCTGGCTCGCTTTCAGCCTTCTGGCCATCGTCGTCCTGTCCGCAGTGCCGGCTGCCACCCATCTGCGAGGCCGGCTCTCTTCCCAGGTACTGGGTCCCTTACACGCCTAAGCTGCCCCGCGCTACTGCCTGGAAGACGCTGAACGGGAGAGCCTTCTTGGCGATCAACCCGGCTCGCTCGGAGGCCTTGCCGACCGAGACCCGCCGCGGCGGCCGCGACGACTCGAGGACCTTACGGACCACTTTCGCGACGCTTTCAGGCGAAGCCCCGTTCTGCTCGTCGCGCTCCATGATGCCCACCGCTTTGGACGCAGCCTCGGCATAAGCGTCGCCCCCGTCTTGGCCCGTCCCCGCGCTCGGCGCTCCTGCGTTGGTTGCCGGCTTCAGGGTGCGGCGATTTTCGGTGAAGTCCGTTCGGAAATTGCCCGGTTGGACCAGAGTGACCTTGATCCCGAAAGGTCCGACCTCGTACGCCAAGGCCTCACCCCAGCCCTCGATCGCGAACTTGCTGGCACTGTAAAAAGCTTGGAAAGGTAGGCCGATAACGCCTCCGATGGAACTGAAAAGCACGATCCTGCCTGACTTGTTGGCCCGCATGGCTGGCAACACTGTCTGCACGGCCCTTACCGTGCCCCAAAAGAGCGTTTCGAGCTGAGCCTTGGCGTCAGCAATTGGGGTGTTCTCCACAGCTCCGGCAAGGCCCCAACCGGCACATGTGACAAGGGCGTCGATACGCCCGAACCGGTCGATGACCGAGCGCACTCCCGCGGCGACGGAGCCATCGTCATCGACGTCCATAACCAGACCGGTCCAGCCGTCAGTGGCCGTGCCCCGCCGGCTCGCCCCCACAACGGCCCACCCTGCTGTCGCCAGGTTCGTAGCGGTGGCCCGGCCGATCCCGGCCGACGCACCTGTAACGAGCACAACCTTGTCCACCGACGGGCACCTTTCTTCGCTGCGGAGTGTACCCGCCGGCCAACATGGTTACCGGGAAGTTACATCTGTGTGACACTCCCCAACTTCGTCCACAGCTGTGGATAATCAGGCACGCTCCAACACGCAGGCCGTCCCGATCCCGCCCTCGGCGGCCACGCAGACAAGGGCTCGGCGTAAACCCGCCTCGACGAGCCCTGAAACGGCAGCGACGAACAGGCCGGCCCCCACTGCACCAAGCGGAGCCGTGCTCGCCAGGGCCCCTCCAGTGGGGTTGACCTTGTCAGCACTGACCTTCATCTCAGCCAACCAGACGTGCACCGCAACGGCGCTGCTCTCGTGCACCTCCCACCACTCGATATCGTCGGCAGTGAGGCCTGCACGGTCAAGTGCTGCCTTGGCCGCCGGGACGGTCGCCGCCGGCCAGACAAGCGGGTCGGTGCCAACCGTCGCGAAGGACACCAGTCGCGCCAGCGGCGTCAACGCGAGTTCCTCCGCACGGTCCGCGCCGGCTATCAGCAGCCCAGAAGCCCCGTCACCCTCAGCAGCCATGTTCGCTGCCGTCACAACCCCGCCTTCGAGGTACACCGGTGACAGGGCGGCCAAATCGGCCCGCGACGAGCGGCGCCCGAGAGCCTCGTCCATCGCCAGGGCGGTCTTCGCACGGCCGGGGAGTGCGAGCATGTAAGACGGCCGCTTCCTTTGCGCCCGAAAGGCCCGCTCCTGGCTCTGGAGCGCCCACTTATCCAGCTGGCTGCGGTCTAAAGACCAACGCCGGGCGACCTCCTCGGCGGCCAGCCCGGGCGGGACAAGCCCTGCAGTGCCGCTCGCAGCTTTGTACCTGTCCTGCAGCCGTTGGCCGTACGGTTTGCCCACGGACGACACCGACAGGCTCGCCCCAAGAGGTACCGCCGTCATGACTTCGACGCCCCCCGCAACAACGAGGCCCTGGGCACCTGACATCACAGCCTGGGCCGCCCAGTGCACCGCCTGCGCCGAGGATGCAGCGTGACGGTCGACCGTAGCCCCTGGTACGCGCTCGGGCCACCCAGCTGCAAGCACCGCCCGCCGTGCGATATTGCACGCCTGCGCCCCCACCTGGGTAGTGCAGCCGAAAATCACGTCGTCTACTGCACCGCCATCTATGCCCACCCGTTCGACGAGCTGCGACAGCAATTCTGCCGAAAGGTCGACCGGGTGCCAATCGGAGAGCGCACCTCCTCTCCGTCCGTAGGGGGTGCGCACGGCTTCAATTACAAAGGCCTGTCCTTGCCGGCCCCGGTTGGGTACCCGTGGCACTCAGTGGACCACGTTGATGCCGACGAGGCGCCCGACGACGTAAGTCACGCCAGCTGCGAGCATGCATATGACCACTTGGCGGAAGGCGCTGCGAACCGGGGAGCGGCCCGTCGCCTGCGAAAGCAAGACGCCGATCACCACTGAACACAGGGCTACGGCACATACCGAGCTGGCCACCGCGGGAAGACCCCTTAGGAAGAACCACGGGACCAGAGGCACGGCGGCACCTACCGAGAAACTGATAAGGGAAGACCCGGCGGCCGGGTACGGGGATGGCAGCGAAGAAGGGTCGATCCCGATCTCTTCGCGCGCATGCGCCTGGAGCGCCATTTCGGGCGTCCTCATCATCATTTCGGCCAGAGAGGACGCGTCTTCGGGGGACAACCCTCGGTGCTCATACAGCTCGGCTAGCTCCTTGCGCTCTGCTTCAGGTTCGCGCCGGAGGGCGCTGCGCTCTACGTCGAGCTCCCGGTTGAGAAGTTCTCTTTGCGCAGACATCGAGATGTATTCTCCAGCGGCCATGGAGAACGCCCCGGCGAGAAGGCCGGCAAACCCCGCCAAACGGACGTAGCCGGGCCCCGACTGGGCTCCGAAAACCCCAAGGATCAGGGACACATTGGTCACCAGGCCGTCGCTTACCCCGAACACCGCGGCGCGAGCGGCGCCGGATTGAACATTGCGGTGGTGGTGCTCTATGTCCTGGTGCTGCTCGCTCATAATACCGAGGCCACCGCGACGAGGTTGAACAAACAGTGCGCGAGCATCCCGGCTCCCAGACGCCTGGTCAGCTTTGCCGTGTAACCGAGGACGACGCCGACAAAGAACAATGCCATCACGACCGTGACATTACCAGCCGCGGTTTTCGATTCGCCGACGTGTGCAAAACCGAAAAAGGCCGCCTGCAACCAAACTGCGCCGGCCGCCCCAAACCGGTCCTGCAATGCCGTCCGCAAGAACCCGCGGAAGAACAGCTCTTCAAAAAACGGAGCTCCCAGCTCGACAATCAGGGTAAGGATAACCAGGCCCGCTTCGTGGCCTTTTTGCTGACTGATAATTTGATCGTTATTACCCGCAAATTTAGTCCCAGCAAACACAACGACCACTATCTCGGAGACGATGAGCGCAGCGGCCACGGCGACAAAGCCCCACAAAACGTCAGTGCCTCTTATTTCCAATCCGAAGTCACGGCGTAGGCTCGCGCTGCCATAGCGGCGCGATACAAAGACCACCGTGCCCAGCATTCCTGTCCAAAGCCCCATCTCGCTCAAAAGAGTGGCCACAGGACCGGTCGCGCTCCCCGAAAGGGCGTCCCCGATAGTTGCACCCACGATCGCCAGCGCGTAGCCGGCCAATATGCCCGGCACAGCGCACCACGCCGCCCGCGCCGGGATGGAGGGCTCCCTGCTTGGGACATCGCGTGAGCGGGCATCGTGCGACGGCAGCGAGCCGTAAGTGGGAAAGCCTCCGGATGGCGCGGACCTGGCGCCCGCCGCCCACGGGGCCTCGGTAGGCCACGGCGGGTCGTCCCGGCCCGTTTCCCCGCTTGGCCAGGGCAACTCTGGCCTCTGGCCACCCGTTGGTGGCTCCACACCGGGACCTGGCTGGCCGGAGAGGGGGGTGGGCCCTCCTTCCGGGGGGCTCTGTGCAGCCATTGTTTGAACGTACTCCGCTCCAGCGTCTTCTAGGGCTTCTACGGCCCACGTAGCCGGAGCCCTGCTGGCGCCAGCGCCGCTCGTCCCCTACGCTGGGATGGAACGCCGCAGGCTGTTGGCTGACGCGCACAAGCTCGAACGTTCCTGGCGACCTGAGCCTCAGGCTCAATCGCTGCGGGAGGGCTGAACGGTGGCGCCTGGCCTGGCGGGGTACCAGTCCCACCGAGGAGGCAATGAGTGAAACGTCCTTTTCAACCCCACAACCGCCGCCGCGCGAGGCGTCACGGGTTCCGTCACCGCATGGAGACGAGGGCCGGGCGGGCGGTGCTCAAGGCGCGCCGCCTGAAGGGCCGGCACCGCCTGGCAGTTTGACGTGGAGAACGAGAGGGCGGTCGGCCTTCGAGGGGCTTCGTCGCGCCAACACGGTCCGTTCCGGCCCGTTCACGCTGTCCTGGCTCCCGGCAGTGCCCGGCCAACCTCCCGCTCTGGCGTTCGCGATCGGCAAGAGGGTCGGCAACGCGGTGGTCCGCAACCGGCTTCGAAGGCGCCTGAGGGAAGCAGCCCGTCAACATGTGACGCTCCCTGCGGGCACCTATCTCATTCGCGCCAGGCCGGGGGCCGTGGCTCTTTCCTTCCAGGAAATCTCGGCCCATCTGTCGCGGGCGGCGAGCTCCCTGCCCACTTCGGGAAGGCCGATGCCGCACCAGGCAGCAACGCAGAAGCGGGTAACCTCGGAACCCGATCCCCCGGTAGCGGAGGGGCAATGACTGCGCCCACCACCCTGCACCCCACTCGTTCAGTAGCCGCACGAGCACTCAGAACGTTCATTCTCGTTTACCAGGCCGCACACGCTGGCCGGAGCCCGGTGTGCAGGTTCGTTCCCTCCTGCTCGGACTATGCGCTCGAAGCTCTTGAGCGTTTCGGCGCACGCCGCGGTCTCGCGCTCGCTGCGCGCCGCCTGACCAGGTGCCGTCCGGGTGGCCCGTTCGGGCTTGACCCCGTGCCTTCGCCGTCCCTGCAAGCAGAGGAGCCCGCCCGATGAGCTCTCTTAGCAGGCTCATAGGATGGGTCCTGGCAGGGCTTTATTCCCTGATCCCCAACTACGCGATAGCGATCATCCTCATCGGCCTGATCTACATGGGCTTTGTAGTGCCCTTCACTCTCAAGTCGACGCGTTCAATGCTCGCCATGCAGAAGCTGCAGCCGAAGATGAAGCAGCTTCAGCAACAGCACAAGGACGACCGGCTCGCGCTCAACCAGGCCCTCACTGAGCTGTACAAGCAGGAAGGGGTCAACCCGTTCGGCGCTTGTATCCCGACGTTGTTGCCATTGCCCCTCCTGTACATCCTCTACAGCGTGATCCGCGGGTTGAGCCACAAGACCTGCTTGCACGGGACCACGGACTGCCATGCGACACCGCTGTACATCAGCCCGGGCACCAAGATGTACAAGGCCCTGGTCCACAGCGCACCGCCAGGTTTGGGCGCCCAAATGAAGGCCTTTGGCATCGACCTGACCAACAACGCTTGGGCTGACCTCCATTCAAAGGTCGGGATCGGGGCGACGTTCGGCGCTCTCGTATTACTCGTCATCATGACCGGCGCCAACTACTACCAGCAGGTCCAGATCATGAGCCTGAACCCCATGGTGCGCCAGAACCAGCAGATGAACTCCCAGATGCGCATGATGAGGTTCTTCCCGATCCTTTTCGGGGTGCTTTGCATCCGGTTCGCAACGGGCCTCGTGCTTTACTACGCCGTCTCTGGTCTGTTCAGGGTCGGCCAAACCTGGGCCATGTACCACTACGACCCGAAGGTAAAAGCCCTCGTCGCTCGAGACGACCGTGACCTCGAGGTCATGGAGGCCCATCTGGAAGAGGTGGAGGGTAAATCGCGGAAGGCATTACCCAAGGTGCCACCTAAGGCGCCGCAGAAAGCACTGCCTAAGGCGCCACCCAAGGCGCCACCAAAGGCGCCACCAAAGGCATCGCCGACCGCCGGGGACATCGTTCCTGCCAACGGTAAACCGAACAGCCAACCCAACGGTGGTAAACCGAACGGCCAACCCAACGGACAGAGGCCGATACGCAACCCGAACACCGAGGCGGCGAGCCAGCGAAACCGAAACCGAAGACGTAAAGGTCGATAGGGCTATGGAATGGGTCGAGACCACCGGCCGTACCGTTGAAGAGGCCAAGAAGTCCGCTTTGGAACAACTCGGCGTGGAAGAGGCCGACACCGATTTCGAGGTGATCTCTGAACCCAAGGTCGGGCTGTTCGGCCGTTTGAAGGAGGAGGCACGAGTCCGGGCTCGAGTACGCCCTCGCTACCCGCGTTCAAAGGGTGAAAGGCGAGAGCGAAGGCGGGGTCGCGGGCCAGCGGGTGCAGACCACGGTTCTCAGGTCGCCCCCACAGGGTCCCCGGCCAGCACCGCTGACCAAACCGGGAACGGCACCGACGAGCACAAGAGCGGGTCGAGGCCGGATCAGGCGGAGCCTCGGCCCGCCGGGGAGGTCCCGGCGGCGCGGCGGCGGCGGCGCTCCTCGCCATCCGCGGCGTCCGGTGACAAACCGGAACGAGGAGGCGCTAACTTCAGCGAAGTGAAGACGGCGTCGGTCGAAGAGCAGGTTGCGTTGGGGGAACAGTTCGTGCGCGGGCTCCTTGCCGAGATGGGCGCTCAAGCAACGATTACTTCTGAGGAGCTTGCGGAGGGCGTGGTCGAGCTACTGATCACCGGCGAGAACCTAGGCACGTTGATCGGGCCAAGGGAGCGACCTTGCTTGCACTCCAAGAACTTACCCGGACGGTAATGCAACGCCAGGTCTCATCCTCTGAGTGCCGGGTGGTCCTTGACATCAACGGGTACAGAAGGCACAGGCAGGACGCCCTGGCCCGCTTCGCCAGGCAGGTCGCGCTGGAGGTGCAGGCCAGTAACACCAAACGGGCTCTTGAGCCGATGCCGCCGCCGGACCGAAAGGTCGTCCACGATGCCGTCAACGACATTCCAGGCGTCACGACGATCTCGGAAGGCGAAGAGCCTTACCGACGAGTTCTGCTGCTCCCTGTGTCCCCTGAGGCTGCCGACAATGAGAGCTCTGCCGCTGCGGGCGAGGAACAATCGGAGAGCTTGAGCTCGTAGCCCCGGCTACTCGTGCCTGTCGCCCGCATTTCAGCCCAGGGCCCACAATGAGCCCGAAGGCCGTGCCAGGCCTGCCAGGCTTTTCACCAGCGTCAGCCGGGCCGGAGCTCGCCGACCAGGGCAGGCAAAACCTGCACCGCCTCCTTTCGCACGCCCGCGATCTCGGGTTTCTCGGGCCAGGTGATGTGGGTGACCAGATAACGCGGAGCGTCGCATTCGCGGTGGCCGCAGGCATGTCCCCAGCGGGCCTCGTGACGGACCTCGGCAGCGGCGGCGGCTTACCTGCTCTTGTCCTCGCCCTCGTCTGGCCCGATAGCAGATGGCTCCTCATCGACAGCAACCAGCGACGGACCAGCTGGCTACGAGAGGCGAGTTCGGAGCTTGAGGCCACGGCCCGGGTCGAGGTCGTGTGCGAGCGAGCCGAGTTGGTTGCCCGAAGCCCCCATCGTCACCAAGCCCAGCTCGTCACGGCAAGGAGCTTTGGTACACCTGCAGCAACAGCCGAATGCGCCGCACCCTTGCTCGCTCTGGGAGGTTGCCTGTTGGTCGCCGATCCACCCGAAGGCCCTGACCAACCTGTGCGGTGGCCACAAGAGGGTCTCTCCCAGCTCGGGCTGGAGCTAGGTTCCCGCGAGGTCGTCCCGACTGCAGCAGGCCCGGTGTCGTTCAGCAGGATCTTTGCGGTCTCGGAGTGCAGCGAGCGCTACCCCCGACGAGTCGGAACCCCTTTCAAACGGCCCCTGTTCTAACAACTGGGCCAACCGAGCGATCCCGGAGCGATCCCGGTAAACGGCCTCAAAAGGGGCCTCCGAGCTTTTTTTGTTCCACGTGTTACCATACGGTGAAACACCCTCCATGGCGCTGGGTGCAGGGTTGGGCCTCAGAGATCCAGGCTCGCATTTTGAGGGAAAGGAGGGTCCCGGTGTCTACTGACTTCGACAAAGGGTACCTGGTCGGCTTGCTGGTCGGTGAAGGGCACTTTGGGGGAGATGGACGTCAACCCCAGGTCACGTTACGGATGCACGTCCGTCATGAGGCCCTCTTCAACTGGATAGAACGGACCTTCCCGGGCGGCAAGCTCTATGGCCCGTATAACCACGATGGCCGCCACTACTTCCAATGGATGGCCAGGGGCAGCTACCTCCGCGAGGTGCTCATGCCCATCCTCGACCAATACTTGACGGCGCAGCTGGACGCCGCAAGCGCCGAACGGTACGAAGAAATGAAGGCGCGGTACCACCGCAGGCTTAGGCTTGTTGCCCAAACGACCCTCGAGGAGGACCAGGTGAGCACACCGGCCCCTGAGCTGGAGGAGCAGGGAGGACGGGCGAAGCTCAGCGGTGAGGGCCCGACGGCCGCCGAGATCTTCGACCGGCTCCGGCGTGAACCACCTCTTTAGGGTTTAACAACAAACATGCTTGCTGTAGCCGGCAATGCGAGCAAGTATGTGAGACGCATGACAAATCGGGAGCAACGACGAGATCGTGCCTCGTCGATCTTTCGCACAATGCGCGAGGATGACCCCGTCAATGCCCCGCCCGGTGACGACTCTCCTATGAACGACGACAAAATCGATACAAAAGAACACCCCGTGATCGCTCTCGAGGGCCCTGTAACCCCACCAGCTGTGAGAGTGCCCGAGCCAGCGCTCATCAACCAGCTGAGCAGCGCTGCTCAAGAACTAGGAGCCGCCCATGACCTTGGGCGGGTTCCCAAACAAAGACTTCCGTTGCCTCGCGTCCTGGCGATCGCCAACCAGAAAGGTGGAGTGGGCAAGACCACCACGGCGGTCAACCTCGGCGCGTCGCTCGCCGAGCTCGGCTACCGCGTCCTTGTGATCGACCTTGACCCTCAGGGCAACGCCACGACTGGCCTCGGGGTCAATGCGCGCAACCTCGACAGTTCGGTTTACGACGTGATCCTCCACGACCTGCCCATAGAGGATTGCATCGAGCCGACCAATTTGAGGAACCTCTTCTTAGTACCTGCCACGATCGACCTCGCAGGAGCAGAAATCGAGCTCGTCCCAGTTTTCAGTCGAGAGCTTCGTCTCAAGCGCGCGATCGCCACCGTGCTGGATGACTTCGATTTCGTCTTGATCGACTGCCCGCCGTCACTCGGTCTGTTGACAGTCAATGCCCTAGCCGCTGCGCACGAAGTTGCCGTCCCCATCCAGTGCGAGTACTACGCCCTGGAAGGCCTGGGACAGCTGCTGAGCAACATCGAGCGGGTCAGGGCCAACCTCAATCCTGATCTCAGCGTGACCACCATCATCATGACTATGTACGACGCAAGGACCCGGCTAGCCGAGCAGGTGGTCGAAGAGGTCCGTCGCCATTTCGGCGAAAGGGTCTGCCGCAGTGTCGTCCCTAGGACCGTCCGTTTGTCTGAAGCTCCCTCTTTTGGTCAGCCGATTATCGTTTTCGACCCAACGTCGCGCGGGGCGACGGCTTACCGGGAACTAGCCAAGGAGGTAAGCGGTGGCGCGCCGAAGCGGGTTAGGTAGGGGGCTCGGGGCTCTGATCCCGACCGACGTCCTGAGGGACCGAGGGGCACTAATGGAACTTTCCGTAACAGCGGTTCGCCCGAACCCCCGCCAACCCCGGTCACATTTCGACGAGGACGGGCTCGCGTCGCTGACCGCGTCGGTGCGTGAGATAGGTGTCCTGCAGCCGATCCTGGTCCGGCGTACGGATGAAGACGAGTACGAGCTGATCGCAGGTGAGAGGCGCTGGCGCGCTGCCCGTCGAGCCGGCATGGCAACAATCCCAGCGATCATCCGCACCGCGTCCGATAGCGAGAGCCTTGAGCAGGCGCTCATCGAGAACCTCAATAGAGAAGAGCTCAACCCCCTGGAAGAAGCTGCCGGCTACCAACAGCTCATCGAGGATTTCGACCTTACGCACGACCAGCTTTCGGCCAGGGTCGGCAAAAGCCGTGTTGCGATTACCAATGCCCTGCGCCTTTTCCAGCTGCCACCGTCCGTGCAGCGCCTGGTCGCTGAAGGCCGTCTCAGTGCCGGCCACGCGCGGGCATTGTTGGGCACTCCGGACCGTGCATTTCAAGAAGCGCTCGCGCGCCGCGCGGCCAACGAACAGCTATCCGTGAGGGCGGTCGAGGAAGCGGTCCGCGAGCGCAACCAGCTTGCCGATCCAACCGACGCTGCCAATCCCAAACCGTCTCCGGCGCGGCTTCGACCTCCAGGGATACTCGAGCTCGAAGAACTACTCGCCGATCATCTGAGCACCAAGGTCCGCGTCGACATGGGCGCGAGTCGCGGCAAGGTTGTCATAGAGTTCGCGACGCTCGAAGACCTGGAGCGGATCTACAAGGCGATGACCGAGCCAAACTAGGACGTCCCACAAATAGCCCGGCATGACCTGGAACTTTAGGGTTCGCCCACCTCGACCTCGTCCACAGCTGTGCAAATGCTGTGGATTGAGAGGGCCATCCGCGTAGCACCCCTGCTAGGAAAGGTGCTGGCTGAGCTCTTGGAGAAGCTGAGCCTTACCCTTCGCTCCCACGAGGCGGAGCTGGGGAACGCCCTTTTTGAAAAGTATGAGTGTCGGCACGCTCATCACTTCGAACCGGCGCACGACCTCAAGGTTGTCGTCCACGTTGACCTTGCCGACGCGAAGGCGGCCCTGGTTCTCCTCTGCGATCTGGTCCAAGACGGGCTCTATGAGCTTGCAAGGGCCACACCACTCCGCCCAAAAGTCGACCAGGACCGGCTCAGAAGCCGCTCCGATCTCTTCGTCGAACGTGGCGTCAGTCAATGCAGTCATAAGCTTGGACATGTCCCCAGGTCACCTTTCGTGAGGCGGGCAAACCTTCATCGTGCTCGCCCTCCAACCAGTGCGTATAACCCCGATCGTCGGTGGCGCATTCCACGCGCCATGCCGGGAGCAGGGATCCTGCCCGAAGCCACGCCTTACTGGGGCCCCTCGTTCAGCCCGCTGTCTTCGTAGCTCTCCAGCCAGCGCTCGGCATCAATCGCTGCCATGCAACCGCTCCCGGCTGCGGTGACGGCCTGGCGGTACGTGTGGTCCACCAGGTCACCGGCTGCGAACACCCCGTCGATGCTGGTGGTCGTGGTCCCATCACGGGTGAGGACGTAACCCTGTTCGTCGAGTTCGAGTTGACCTCGCAGGATGTCGCTGCTCGGGACATGGCCGATCGCAACGAACAGGCCGGTGACATCCAGCTCCCGTTCCTCACCGGTGCGAACGTCCTGAAGCATGACGCCTTCGAGCTTGTCGGTCCCGACCAGCCCCGTCACGACGCTGTGCCAGGCAAAGCGGACCTTGGGGTTCGCAAGAGCGCGCTCCTGCATGATCTTCGAGGCCCGAAGTTCCGCGCGCCGGTGCACGAGGGTGACGGAGCTTGCGAACTTGGTCAGGAAGATCGCCTCTTCCAAGGCCGAGTCGCCCCCGCCGACCACTGCGATGTCCTGGCCGCGGAAGAAGAAGCCGTCGCAGGTCGCGCACGTCGAAACGCCGTAGCCGAGCAACTCCCGCTCTCTCGGCAGGCCGAGCATCAAGGCACGAGCGCCCATCGCCACTATCACGACTTTTGCCTCGACTTGCACCTCGTCGCCATTAGAAGGGTCGCGGTACCAGACCGTCTGCGACCCTCCGTCGGTGAGCTTGGCCCGAGTGGCCTTCGCAGGGATGAGTCGGGCTCCAAAGCGCTCTGCCTGAGCGCGCATTTCGCCCATTAGCAACGGGCCGAGGATCCCTTGGGCGAAGCCCGGATAGTTCTCGACTTCCGTGGTCAACATCAGCTGCCCGCCCGGCTGGTCACCCGTTGAGGAGAGTTCTCCTTCCAGTACGAGCGGCTCGAGGTTGGCGCGCGCTGCGTAGAGCGCGGCAGTCAGGCCTGCCGGGCCGGAACCAATGATCACCACTTGCCTAAGTTCGGTAGCCAATTCGCTCACACCCTTCACGTCCTCGCTAAACCAATACATGCCGTCTGGTATTCCGGTCCTCGTGCCAGGCACCCGCTCGGCCTGGCACGAGTTCCCCGGCACCGGCACCGGCAGGCGGCCCGCCGGGGGGCCACAGCTGGCCCCCTCATCCCTTGTCTGTGCGCCGCCGCGCGAGGAGCACCACGCCCGCGGCAAACAGAAGGCCGCCCAGCACCACATAACCGAGCCATACCCTCCGGCCTTCCGGGCTGAGGGGCACATAGGCGTCCCACATCCGCACCAAGCCGATGACCCCGAGCACGAACGCGACCAGTAGTGCTATCGCGACCACCAGCCCATAGACCAATACCCTCAGCACGGTCATTACAGGCACGGTCGTGCGCGCCTTCAACCACCCGACACCTTCGACTACGTAGTCGCTCAACTCGTCGGCCCAGGCCTTGACCTGGGGCCCAGGTGCTGACGCGGGGTTAGGCCGGTCTGCCGGCGTCCCAGCATCCTGCGCAACGCCAGGTGCCGGCCCGGTCGATGGCTCTGCGCGGTCGTCGCTGTCAGGCATGCGGGCAGATTAGCGGGCCCTAGTGGACCGTCAGCTCTTCGACCACGGCTTGGCGGCTGGGGCCCGGGTCGACAATCCAGAAAAGCACCCAACTGGCTGTCCTGCCGCCTAGCGAGAAAGTGGCGCTGCCGTCGACCCGAGATCGCTCTTCGACGGGACGACCCCAGCCGCTCAGGTCAGCCGCGTCGCGGTCGGCCGTGAAGACCTCCGCCGTCCAGCCCTTCATGGGGCTGGTGGCAACCAGCTCACGGAGCGCATGGGCAGCTCCAAGCTGTAGAGCCAACCCAAAACCACCCGAACCACCGAACTCGGGCCCTTTGTAAACGTCACTTTCCCAATCGGTAGACGGGTTGCCGTCGATCAGGTTACCGAGTTGGCCCACGTCGTCATTTGGCTGGTTGCCGTCTTGGGTCATCTCGTGCACAGCGACAATCCGGAGCGCCGATTGCGCCCCGCTAGAAACCGCGCCGGTACCGGCCGAGCCAGTCGAGGCCGCCCCCCTCGAGGGCAGATGAGACGGCCCACGGGTACGCACCAGAGCGCCGGCGACCAGCAGGCCCGCAACGAGGAGCGAGCCAACGACGATGTTCGTGGCTCGCCAGGATTTGCGGCGCCGCTCCCCTCGGGTGCTTTGGTCCTTCGCGCCCCGGGCGCTGCGCTCTTTGGTGCCTCGGGCGATGCGGCCTTTCGCCCCTACTGCAGAAGGAGTAGCACCATTCGCGTTCCGCATAGCCACGGTCGGCTGGGCTGGCGGGCTCACCACGACCTCCGAGGAGCGGTCGATGACGTCGGTCTCGCCGCTAACCTCGCCGACAGCAGCCCCGACGATGGGGGGGCCCACCAGGTCAGGCCTCGGCGAGTCAAGTAGCGTCCTGGGCTCGCTGCCGTCGCCGCCCGGGCCTGCGCCGCGGCCTCCAACCGTACCGACGTTGAGGTTGAGATAGGCGCCGGGCTCGTTCTGGGCAGCGACACCCATGCTCTTGCCGATGGACGTGAGCGAACCACCAAGAGCGAGGGCGGACGCGACGCGGTAGCGGGGATCCTTCACGAGCAGGGAACCCACGAGCTCTCCCAGCCCTTCCGGCAAATCGGGCCGGACCTCGTCGATGTCCGGGACAGGCTCCTGGACGTGCGCCAACGCCGTCGCCATTTCGGTGCTGGCACTGAACGGTGGGCGACCTGCGAGCATTTCGAACAGCACCACCCCAACGGAGTACAGGTCGGCCCGCCCGTCCGACTCGCGACCTTGGACCTGCTCAGGAGAAAGGTACTTGGGTGTACCGAGCATGTCGCCGCTGGCCGTGAGATCAGCACCAGCGACAGCGACAGCTTTTGCAATCCCGAAGTCGGCGATCTTTACGCGGACCGTGTCCCCGCCCTCGTCGCGGAGCAACACGTTGGCCGGCTTGATATCGCGGTGCACCAAACCCTGAGCGTGCGCATACGCGAGCGCATCGGCTAACTGCGCTGTGATCGCAACCGTCAGAGCTGCCGGGAGTGGGCCCGCACGGGCCATTAGGTCCCGCAGAGTCTCCCCAGGGACCAGCTCCATGACGATGTACGCCGTGCTCGGGCCCTCGGGCCAGGACGCCCCGAGCCTGTCGCTCTCGTCGCGGGACCAACCGCCTGACAGCGATGACCCTGGAAGGTCGCCTGGCTCGGCCAGGACCTCGACCCCGGCATCGAAGATCGCCACGATCCCCGGGTGCACCAGACGGGCCGCGGTAACAGCCTCCCGACGGAACCTTTCCCTCACCAAGGGGTCTGCTGCCAGGTGAGACAACAACACCTTGACAGCGACTGGCCGGTTCAAGACCTCGTCGCGGCCCTCCCAAACCTCGGCCATGCCGCCCTTGGCCACCAACCGAACAAGACGGTACCGCCCCGCGAGAGCTCGTGACACACCGGGTGCTATACCTGCCACGTCAAACCAGGCTACCGCTTCACAGCCCCGTCTTCGCGCCCATCAGACCATCAGACCATCAGCAGAGCTATGGGGGAGCGCTACGACTTGCGGGCCCACGCCACTCCGATCGCGCCCCGGCCGGCATGCGTGGCGATCACAGGCCCAATGTCGCCGACCACGCGGCGCTGCGCCGAGGGCACGTCCGCCAGGAGTTCCACGAAGCCGCCAAAATCCGAGGCATCCGCGTTCATTAGAGCCAGGCGTTCGAGCGGGCCGGCCGCACGGACCTTGTCCGCAAGGTACCTGAGCGACTTTGCACGCGTACGCTGCTTGGACTCTTGCTCGACCGCACCGTCGCGCACCTCAATAACCGGCTTGATAGACAACAATGCCCCCAGTAGAGCGGCGGCACCGCCGATTCGCCCACCCTTGCGGAGGTTCTCCAGCGTATCGATAGCACCAAAAACCGAGAGCCGGCTTCGCGTCGCGTTCGCTACCTCGACCACTTCTGCCATGCCGGCCCCGGCCGCGGCTGCCTCTGCCGCCGCGAGCGCTACGAACCCTTCTCCCATCGTCACACTAAAAGAATCAACTACTTCAACCGGAAAATCGTTGCCAATGGACCGTGCGGCCTGAGCAGCGGCCTGGCTCGTCGCCGACAGCTTCGAGGAAAGCGTCACGCATACAATACCGTCTGCCCCCGCGCTAGCCAGCGACTCGAATGCCGCGCTGAAGGCGCCCGGGGAAGGTGCAGCGGTCTCGGGGAGCTCCGGTGACGCCGCGCAGCGAGCCCAGAATTCCTTTGCGCTCAGCTGCTCGCGGTCGAGTAGCTCAGTAGCCCCAAAGCGTACGTGCAACGGGACAAACACGATACCCAGATCGTTGGCCACGTCGTCGGGCAGGTCACAAGCTGTATCGGCTACTATTCGTACTGTCACCGCGGCTTAGCGTAGCAGCGCGCGGTACCGACCGCTCAACAACTTGAGCTCACTGATACCCAGAAATCGAGCGGCAAGGCCGAACAGGGCGGCCCCCACGCCCATTACAAACACCAGACGGAGCGCCGATAGGACAATTGAACGTTCGGTGGGGAGAACCTGTAATAACGCTGCAACTCCGGCTGCCATGAACCCCGCTGACACTGCGACGTACGCGAGCCACGACGGCGAAGAAACTATAGGGGCACTTTTTCGCAAGCGGTGCCACGCAAATGGCAGCGTTAGCGTGTACGGGCCTATCCACGCCGCCGCAAGCCCTCTCACCCCGAACGCGGGATAGAGCGCCAGAGCGGCCACCACGGTTAGCGCATTTTCCCCCACGTAAAGCCAAAACATCGAGCGGGTGTCCTGTTTCGATTGGAAGGCGCGCATCAGTAGCAGGTAGGCGCTGAAACCCGGGAGGCCAAGAGCGAAGACACTAAGCGTCGAACCGGTCAACCCGGCCGGACTGGCAGCAAGGTGGCCGTGCGCGAGGGCGAGCACCATGGCGGGGTGCGCTAATAGCGCATAGCCGACGCCACCGGGCAACAACAACACCAGCGTCACTCGCATGGCATAGCTCACTCTGCTCGCAAACCCGTCCCTGTCCCCGAGAGCCCAGAGCTCAGCTAGGTCCGGTGCAACTGCGTAGGCTATCGACACCGCGACGACGGCATAAGGCAATTGCATGAAGGTGTACGCATAAATGAAGGCGGAGACATTCCCGGTCCTGCTGTTGGCCAAAACGGACACCAGTACGAACGACACCTGGTTGGCAACGACCGCACCTATGGTCCAGCTCGAAAGCCGTCCTATTTTGGCCAACGCAGGATGGCGCGGTCGCCATACGGGCCGTAGAGGGATCTTTGCCCGGACCAGAGCGGGTAATTGCGCGAGTAATTGCACCACGTACCCCGCCGTCGTCCCGATCCCTACGACAGCAATAGCTGTCGAATCTGCTCTGTAGGCATTTACCGAGGGGTGCTCGACGAGGTGATCGGCAACTACCAGGGCCCCGATGGTGACGAGGTTTGCGAGCACGGGGCTGAAGGCCACAGCGGCAAAACGTCGCCGGGCGTTCAACAGGGCCGTGGTGATCGTCGTGAGGCCAATGAAGAACAGCTGGGGCGCGAAATAGCGGAGCCATGTCGTCGCGAGATCTCTGTAACCGGGTACTTCGCTCCCCGTGGCGCGCAATAGGAAAAAGCGGATTATTTCCGGCGTAGCAAGCCAGAAAATGCCGGTGGCGGCCAGCAACATGAGGGTAAGGAAACTGACCACGGCTGGTACGGTTTCGTCGTCCTTGTCCGCTCTGCGCCGGGTAAGCGCCTCCATGAGCACGGGCAGCAGCGTCGCCGACAGGACACCACCGAGGAGCAGGTCGTAGATCGTGTTCGGCACCGTGTTGGCCAGGTTGTACGCGTCCGCGAGGCGGGCCTGCCCTAATACCCATGCGACGGCGAGGATACGAGCGAAGCCCGACGCCCTGGACAACGTGGTCCCCGCAGCCATGATCGTGGCATTGCGAGACGAGGACCTAGGGCCGTCGCCCGCCACGGCTCCCTCTTGGCTCGGCGCGCTCGGCTCGATCGGCTCGATCGGCGGCGGCGCAAGGAACGGCGACGGTTCGGGCACCAGCCCGTGCGACCCTTCCCTCCGCGTGGGCAGGACAGTCAGGACCTCAGCGGCACGCACGGCAGCCGGTTGGGCCGGCAGGGGCTGCGCCTGCCCGTCGCTAGGGCTCAACGCGACTGCCGCCCGATAACACGCCCTCGCCAGGAGCAACGGCGACCGGGCCTTGCGGGCCATGCCCCAGCGCAGCGTCGTCCTGTTCGTCGTCTGGCGGCTTTGGCACCAAGCGTCTGGCTCGTCGGCCGTGGCGGGCGTTGCGCACCCACCACACTGCCAGGAAGAGGGCAGCGCCCACCATCAGTACAACGGCAACATCACCGATCGCCGTCGACCGCACGGTGTCGGTGCTAGTAGCTAGGACCTCACCAGAGGGTGTCTCGACCGCCAGCAACAACGGGAAAGCGCCAGGCGTTCGCACTATGACCGGGATCTGTAAGGAAGTCGTGGGGCGGGACAAAGTGAGCTGGCAGTCCTCAGAACCTGCATTCACCGCACTGCACCCACCACCGCTGAAATGGGCCGTGACGAAACGCAACTGCTCGCTCGTGAGCACAAGGACGACGTGCACCGGCAAGCCCGCTGTTGAAACAAGCGTCACCGGTAGCCGTCCCTGGCCGGACGTGAGGGTGATCGAGATGGAGGGGGGCAAATGGACCTTGTGGAGGTCGGCCTTGGCTACCTGCAGGGCCCCAGCGATCAGCGACGCGCGCCGTGGCCCGCTGAACACCGAGGACAGGCTCACGACCAGGTCCTGGCTAAGCCCACTTACCAGCGGCGTGTTGTTCCCGTAGACCTCGCCCGCGGCGGCGACCAGGCCAAGAGCCTCGTGCAGTTGGCCGACCCCGCCGAGCGGAGTGGTCACCTGGGGGCCCTCGAGCTGGCGTACCAATGTCCCGGTCGTGCCTGAGGGAGCGAGCGGTACGTCTTGGAAGATGTCGCGGAGAGGAACGGCCCTGAGCAAGGGGTTGTCCTGGAGCCCAGCCAACAGGACCGACAGGAAAACGGGGTCGAGGGCCTGGTGCGGGGGCGCCATTAGGACGACCCCCCGCAGGACGCTCGGGGTTTCCAGGTCGATCATCGCGAGCTCAGCGAGGACCTGGTCCGCCACGAGCACGGCCTCGCCCGGGGCCGCAGCGTCGCCGATGCGCTCCGACAGCTCGCTGTCCGCCCCGACGACCTGGATATCTGTCCCTTGGACGGAGAGCTTGGTCGGCTGCGCGAAGGTAAGCTCTAGATCGGAGGCCGGCAAGCTGGAAAGGTCGCTTTCAGGCACCGCGACCTCCTGCGCTCCGAGGCCGGCCAGAGCGCCCATGCTCGTCGAGCCGATGTCACCAGAGAAGGCCCACGTGCTTGGCGCAGGTGCAACGCCGAGCAGGCCGCCCAAGGCAGCGTCGCCGGCCGTTAGTTCCGATGCAAGGTCATTCGTGAGACCAGAGCTGACAAGCTCCGCTACATCGAGGGGCAGGTCCGTGCTCGGGAGCAGCTCGTCGCCCGAGGCCACAGCCTCGCGGAGGTGGGAGACGGCCGCGCGTTGTTGCCCCTTGCCCTGGGCCAGAGCCTCGAGGAGGGGGACGTCAGCCCTGATGGTGACCGGGACCGGCGAGCGTGCCAAAGCGGTGGCGTCCGCTTCGAGCTTCACCGCTGTCGCGGTGGGCACGGGCCCGATGGAGCCGGCCGGGCTGATAGGGACCATGGCACCAAACGGGGCTATGAGCGCCACGCCGAGGCGTTGCAGGTTGCGTGCATCATTTCCTGCGTAGACGATGAACGTAGTGAGCGGCTCGCTCTTACGGACCCCCGCTTTCTCCAGGAACGCCTGGACGGGGTATACGCCCGTGGTCGCTATCGGTAGGGCATCGTAGGCACTAGGCCCGGTCGGCTGGTTGACCGGGATGTTCACGTCCAGCCCGCCGCGCGGGTCGTTGGCCAACTTGCTGAGCGCCACCGTCGCGTCGTAGAAGGGCCCGACACCGCGCCGCCGAGCGCGGCCTGGAACTGCGACCTGGCGGTCAGCCTGCCGTAGACAACCACCTCGAGCTCCTCGCCAACGGGATAGTCCGTGGTGACGTTGAGATCCATCTGGAACTGCCTCGGTCCCGGGCGAACCAGGGGTTTGCATTGAGCAGTTGTAATGCGTCCGGGCCGCGCGAGATGTTCGGCCGGGGAGGTGAGTGGGCGCTGACCACGGGCTGAACATCTGGCGAGTGGGGGGGCGCCTGCACCATCGCGGACGCGTTGGTCGGTCCAAAAGACAAGGCGGCGGAGCCGCCCGCCAGCAACAGGCTCGCAAAGGCCCCACGGGCAAACCAGGCCGGCACGGCCTCAAGCCCCCGGCGGAGCTGGCAGCGCAGTCGACAGCACCGACAGGCCGGCCGGGTCGTCCCGGAACCCGACGCGGCGGTACAAGGCGAGCGCGGCGTCGTTGCCGAGCTGGGTGTTGACTGCGATCTCACCCGCTCTCAGGGCCCGCAGCCAGTGAAGCCCGTCCAGGAGCAACCTTTTGCCGACACCATGGCCTTGCGCCTCAGGGAGCACTGCCAGGCGTTGGACAAAGCCGCGCCCGCCCGAGGCCCCACAGATGGCGTACCCGACCACCGCGTGGCGGGCCCCGAGGACGACTCGCAAGCGCCGGTGCTGGGTAGCCTTCAGCGCCTCGCGTAAGCCTGTTCGGTCCAATCGCCAGAAGGGCGTGAAGGCGGTGGCGTCCACCTCGAGGACCCCGCGTTGGCGAAAAGGGCCGGCGCGGCGCAGCGCAGGGCCAGGGGGCACCGGCGGCACCAGGACGGACCTGTCGAGCAGAAGCAGGTGCAGGCGTTCCTGCACTTCAAAGCCCGCTTCCAGAAATCCGAGCTGCTCGTCGGGCGATAGCGCGCCGGTGATGACCCGCTGGAAACCTTGCACTGCCAACAGCTCGAGGCACCGGCGGACGAACTCGGCGGACGGTGGTGAGCCGTCCGCCACCGGGACGAAGAACGCAACCGAACCATCCGCTCGCCACGGCCCGATCCGGGCGCTCTCCCTACCCCAGCGGACGATCTTGCCTAAGCGCCTGGCACTGGAGGGCATCTGGGGGGCGTCTGTGGTCATCGCGAGGGCTCTGGCCGCCCGTTTACGGCTTTAAAAGCCTAGCGCCCGCGCCAAGCTTGGCAGAACTTCGCTGCGGCTTCTGCCTCCCCGGTCCGACGGCTCAGGGACGGCCAAAGATCTGCCGATAAGGATCGTGGTGATCGACCTCCCGGCAGTACTCCGTCACGTCGTCGAACAAGGGGCGTCCGACCTGCACATCAAGGTCGGTTCCGCCCCGAGGGTCCGCGTGAACGGCGACCTGCGGATGACCCCGTTCCCGGCCGTGGGTGCCGAGGAGTGCGAAGAGCTGGTACAAGTGGTCCTGCCGCCCGAACGGCTCGAAGAGTTCAGGTCCACCGGAGAGGCTGACTTTTCGCTTTCGGTGAGCGGCCTCGGCCGGTTCCGCGCCAACGCCTTCCGCCAGCGCGGCACCCCTGGGCTTGTACTGCGCAGAGTCCTGCCGAGCGCATTGTCGGCCACCGATCTCGGGTTGCCGCCGGTCGTCACGCGCTTGGCAGAAGAGAACCGGGGCCTTGTCCTGGTCACAGGGCCGACCGGGTCGGGCAAGACCACCACACTGGCCGCGATGATCGACTACATAAACACGAACCGTGCAGGGAACATCGTCACGATCGAGGACCCGATCGAGGTGCTCCACCGGGACAAGATGTCGATCATCAGCCAACGCGAGATCGGTACGGACACCAAAGACTGGTCGCAGGCGATGCGTAGGGTGCTCCGCCAGGACCCCGACGTCATCCTCATCGGTGAGATGCGCGACCCCGAGACCATCCAGGCGGCCCTGTCAGCCAGCGAGACCGGCCACCTCGTCCTGTCGACGCTCCACACGACCAACGCGACGGAGACCATCAACCGGATCATCGACTTTTTCCCTCCCTACCAGCATCGCCAGGTGCGCATAAGCCTCGCCGCCGTGCTGCGAGGAGTGATCAGCCAGCGGCTCGTGCCAAGAGCCGACGGCATCGGACGCGTCGTTGCGGTGGAGGCCATGGTAATGACGGGCCGGATCTCGGACCGCATCCTCGACCCGAACGGCGGCTCCGGCGAGACCATCGAGGACGTGATCGCGGACGGCGAGTACCACGGCATGGTCACGTTCGACCAGAGCCTTTTCAACCTGTTCAAAGCCGGTGAAATCTCCCTGCGCGCCGCCCTCCAGGCTGCAACCAACCCGCACGACTTCCGCGTGGCACTCCAGACGGCCGGCCTGCTGCCGTCCGTATAAACGCCCCGAAGGTTTCCCCGGATCCCTAGGCTCTGTCGCTGTGGTCCCCGAACGTCTGCGGCCGGTGCTCGATGAAGCGAACGAACTGGCGCGCCTGTTTGCCGACGCGGGGTTCCGCCTATACCTCGTTGGCGGTGTGGTCCGCGACGCGCTTTTAGACCGGCTCAGCGGGAATGGCGACCTCGACTTTACGACCGACGCGCTGCCGGACCAAACGGAGGCGCTCCTGGCTTCGTGGGCAGATGCCACCTGGGCCCAGGGCAAACGTTTTGGCACCATCGGTGCTGCCAAGGGGCAGCGGCGCCTCGAGGTAACGACTCACCGGGCGGAGGAGTACGAGAGCAGTTCGCGCAAGCCCGAGGTCGTCTTCTCGACGGCTCTGGAGGCGGACCTGGCGCGACGGGACTTCACCGTCAACGCGATGGCCCTTTCCCTTCCCGAATTGGCCCTAGTCGACCCGTTCGACGGCGTGGCGGACCTCGCCGCAAATAGGTTGCGTACCCCCCTGTCCCCAGAAGTTTCCTTCACCGACGACCCCCTGCGCATGATGCGGGCAGCCCGCTTCATTGCGGGTTATGGCCTCCAGCCCGAGCCGCATCTGCGAGAGGCGGTTGGCCGCCTCCGGGGTCGGCTCGACATCGTCTCCGACGAGCGCGTGCGGGACGAGCTCGACAAGTTGCTCGTGGTGGAAGACCCCTCCGAGGGCCTTTGGTTCCTCGTCAGGACCGGCCTCGCCGAAGAGTTCCTCCCCGAGCTGCCCGCCCTCGCTCTAGAAGAGGACCCGGTCCACCGCCACAAGGACGTGCTCGCGCACACTATTGCCGTCGTGCAACGGGCCAGGCCTAGCCGGATAGTTCGCCTTGCCGCGCTCTTCCACGACATCGGCAAGCCCAAGACCCGCTCTTTCGGGCCGGGAGGGACGGTCAGCTTCCACCATCACGAACTCGTGGGCGCCAGGATGACGCGCGACCGCATGCGCGCCCTGCGTTACCCTGCCGACGACATCGAAAAGGTGAGCGGGCTAGTCGAACTGCACCTCCGCTTCCATACCTACGGGATGGGCTGGACGGACAGCGCTGTCCGCCGCTACGTGCGGGACGCCGGCGACCTTCTCCAAGAGCTCAACGAGTTGACGCGTGCCGACTGCACAACCCGGAACCCGGCCCGTACAGCTGCCCTGTCGCAGCGGATGGACGAGCTCGAGGCGCGCATAGCTGAGCTTCGCGAGATAGAGGAGCTCGCTTCGATCCGCCCCGACCTGGACGGCCGTGAGGTTATGGGCCATCTGGGGCTCGCGCCCAGCCCTCTGGTAGGCCGGGCCCTCAATCACCTGCTCGAGCTTCGCCTCGAAGACGGCCCGCACTCCCACGAGGACGCCCTCAGGCTCCTCGACGAGTGGTGGGCCCTCCAACCCGAATCCTTCAGCCCGCAGCCTGGACCGGCGCGCCCCTTACCTGGGGCGTGAAGCAAGGCCGGGCCCAGGCGCTAAACAGCCGTGAGGCCCGTGCCTGCGGCGAAGTCCTCCACCATCTGGCGGGCAACGTCGTCGTGGTACTGCACGGGCGGTGACTTCATGAAATAAGCGGACGGCCCGAAGAGGGGACCACCGATCCCCCGGTCGAGGGCCAGCTTGGCACAGCGGACAGCGTCAATGACTACGCCTGCCGAATTAGGCGAGTCCCACACCTCGATCTTGAGCTCGATAGAGAGCGGGACATCACCGAAATTCCTGCCTTCCAGGCGGATATAAGCCCATTTGCGGTCCTCGAGCCAATCGACGTGGTCCGAAGGCCCAACGTGAACGTCACGAGACGAAATACCGCGCTCTATCTGGCTGGTCACTGCTTGCGTCTTCGAAATCTTCTTCGACTCGAGCCGCTCTCTTTCGAGCATGTTCTTGAAGTCCATATTGCCGCCGAAGTTCAGCTGGTACGTGCGGTCAAGTACCAGGCCCCTGTCCTCGAACAGGCGAGCCAGGACCCGGTGGGCGATCGTCGAACCTAGCTGGCTCTTGATGTCGTCGCCGACGATGGGCACGCCAGCCTCGGCGAACTTGTCCGCCCAAACCGGGTCGCTCGCGATGAACACGGGGATCGCATTGACAAAGGCCACCTTTGCATCAAGGCACGCCTGCGCATAGTACTTCTGGGCGGCTTCGGAGCCTACGGGCAGATAGGAGACCAGCACGTCGGCCTTGGCGGTCGCCAGGGCGTCGGCAACATCGACAACCGGAGCGGGCGATTCCTCGATCACTTCGCGGTAATACTTGCCGAGGCCGTCGAGAGTCGGTCCGCGCTGGACGTTGACACCGAGGTCGCCAACGTTGGCAAAGCGGACGGTATTGTTCTGGCCCGCCCATATCGCCTTCCCAAGATCTTGACCGACCTTGGTGGTGTCAACGTCGAAAGCGGTGACGACCTCAATATCGCTGACGTGATATCCCCCCAAGTCGACGTGCATAAGGCCGGGTACCTGGTCCGTCGACGTCGCATTACGATAATATTCGAGGCCCTGCAGGAGGGAACTGGAGCAGTTGCCAACGCCGGCTATAGCCAATCGCATTTTTGCCATTTACATGCCGTCCTTTACAGATGAGGAATTATCAATTTGAGACGACGTAGCTGCCACCAGGCCCGGGACTGTGCGTTGCAGCTGCGAGGCACTGGCGAGCGGTACCAGCCTGACCGGTGGCGTACCGGCCGGAGGCCGTGTCGCCTGGCCTTGGGAGCCTGGCACTGGCGCGGCACCGCCCGCAGGCGGCGCGGCCGTCAGCTTGCCAGCACGCTCCTCCTGGATCAGATGGTCCAGCCATGAAACGTCGCGTGACAGGGAGTCCTGCTGACGCTCGCACAGGGTCCGCATGTAGCGGTCGTCCCTCCTGGCGCGGGCGCGAGCTGCCACCTGGGCCAACCGTTCTCCGAGCACGGCCCGGCGTTGCTCCAGTAGCCCGAGCCGGCCCTCCGGGGGGAGGTACCGGGCGAAAGCGAGACGCAGGTTGAACGAACGTTCATCCTCCCCGCCGCCCTGGCTGTCTGTCAGCAGCTCTTCGAACGCTGTCGCCCCGAGAGCCGTGATCCCGTAGACCTTCCGACGCCGGCTCTCCCGCCGTTCCAAGCCCGCCGGGCCGGCACTCGGAGCTGTTTGGCCGTTCGGAGTTGTCACGACGCGTACGGCACCGGCAGCTTCCAACTTCGCCAGCGCCGGGTACAACGAGCCGAAAGACACCGCGCTCGACAGGCCGAAAACATCCGACAGCCTCTTCTTGAGCTCATAGCCGTGCATGTCCTGCTCCTTCAGCAGACCCAGCACAGCCATCTCGAGCACCTCGACATAATAGCGTTTCGATGTATCGATCCGCTACATCGATCCGCGATGATCGGCCCGTACAGGGTGAACGCTTGTCCGGCCAAGTAACCTGGGGACCCGTGGTTGCTGTATGGCAATGAGGTTCCTGCCCAACACGGCGCTGAGCGCCACGTCACCGTTACGGGTGCTCGGCAACGTTGATTACCGCCTGGCCCGCAACGTGGTCGTAAGCGAGTACCGAAAGGGCCGTTTGTCGCGCCTCGACATTTGCGACGCTCACCCCGAGCTTCTCCGGGCTGCCCTCGAGGCCGAGGACTCCCAGGAGGACTGTCCCATCTGCGAGGACGTCAAGTTGCGGTTGGTCTCCTATGTCTTCGGGAACAGGTTGCCCCCTTCGGGGCGCTGCGTCGTGTCGAAGAGAGAGCTAACCAAGTTGGCGCGCCCGGGCAAGGATCTGGCCTGTTACGTCGTTGAGGTCTGTCCTCGTTGCTCTTGGAACCATCTCTCGCAGGCCTTCTCCTTAACCACGAAGAGCAAGTCCAGCTGAAACGCTGAGGGGCTCGCCCAACCGGTTCGCCCAACCGGTTCGCCGCCCCAACCGGTTCGCCCAGCCGGCCACTAGGCTTGGCGGAGTGGCCGGTAGCCCGAAGGCACTGGACCATGGAGGAGATAAAAATGAGCTCTTCGGACAAGTCGCCCAAGTTCGGCGTGCCGGCGGTCCGTGACCGCAAAGGCGGTGCCGAGCCGGTTGTAATGGTGACCGCCTACGACGCTCCAAGCGCCCGGGCCGCAGCTGCGGCGGGAGTGGACGTCATCCTCGTAGGCGACTCGTTGGGAATGGTCGTGCTGGGCTATCAGGACACGCTCCAGGTCACGATGGAGGACATGGTCAGCCACACGGCTGCCGTGGCTCGAGCACAGCCACCGCAGCTCATCGTTGCCGACATGCCCTGGACCAGCTACCACCTCGGCCGTACTAAGGCTGTAGCCAACGCCGCTCGCTTGGTCCGCGCAGGTGCTGGCGCCGTGAAGTTGGAGGGGGGCGTCAAACGCCTCGACGTGCTGAACGCAATACTCGACGCCGAGATCCCCGTCGTCGGGCATTTGGGCCTCACCCCTCAGTCCGTACACGCCATGGGCGGCTACCGGGTCCAGGGACGCCAACCAGGGGACGCCAAGCTGCTCGTGGAAGACGCGATCGCAATATCCGAAGCGGGGTGCTTCGCGATCGTGCTTGAGGGGATGCCCGATGAGGTGGCCAGCGAGATCACCCGAGCAGTCCAGGTGCCGACCTTCGGGATCGGAGCAGGCCCCTCATGTGACGGCCAGGTGTTGGTCTTCCACGACATCGTCGGCATGGGAGGCCTACGGAAGCCTCGTTTTGCCCGCCAGTACGCCAACCTCGAGGCTTTGGCGGGCGAGGCTGTAGCCAGGTGGGCCGCCGACGTCCGCGGAAGACGGTTCCCTTCAGTCAGCGAGACGTACGCCTTGTAACAAGGCTCTCCTCCCACGGTAGGGCGCACGTCGCGGCCCGTTTTGGCCAGGCGGGCGGCGCTGTGGGATAACGGTCACCGGCTCATGGGAACGTAGGAGGCGATGGCACACTCGCAGGCGTCAGCTACCATGGGTCCCAATCAAGTAGGCCCTGCTCCGGATTGCCCGGAGCCCAGGTGGCGGGCACGGCCCGTTGCTCCTGGCCCATAGGGAAAGGTAGGTGACCGCTAGTGCGGCCCTATGAAGTCATGGTTATCTTCGACGCCGGCCTGGAAGAGGACGCCGTCCGGGCACTGGTCGACCGCTTCACCCGCCAGCTCACGGCTGCGGGGGCCAAGTCGGTCAGCACAGACAACTGGGGTAAGCGTCGCTTGGCATACCCGGTCCGTCACCGCAACGAGGGCTATTACGTGGTGATCCAGGCCAGCGCCGAGCCGGCGGCCCTTTCGGAGCTCGACCGCTCCCTTACCCTCACTGACGAGGTCATCCGGCACAAAGCGATGAGGCTCCCCGAGCGTGCCCCCGGCCGTTCGCGCCCGGCGACATCCCACGAACCCGCCGCTGCAGTGAGCACGAACACGAACGGAGCATGAAATGGCACAAGACAATACAGTCAGCATCGTCGGGAACCTCACCAGGGAGCCTGAACTGCGTTTCACTCCTACCGGCCAAGCGACAGCCACTTTCGGCATAGCCGTCAACCGGACCTGGACGGACCGTCAAAGTCAGGAACGGCGCGAATCGACGTCGTTCTTCGACGTTGTTTGTTGGGGGACGCTCGCCGAGAACGCTGCCACCTCCTTGTCACGCGGTACCCGCGTGATCGTGACAGGCCGGCTGGACCAGCGGTCTTGGGAGACGCAGGAGGGCGACAAGCGGTCGAAGGTGGAGGTCACAGCCGACGAGATAGCCCCCAGCCTGCGGTGGGCGACGGTGCATGTGACGAAGAACGAAAGGCGGAGCCCAGAGAGCTCCAACGGGGAGTCGCACGCGGTCCATGAGCCGGCCGTCCAACGGCCTGCTGGGGATGCCGGCGCGGCAGCGAGCTACAGCGCTGGCCACGAGGATGAGGAGCCGTTCTAACAGCGATGGCACGTTCCAACGATCGGGACCGCAACCCCAAACGAGCTCCCAAGGAAGCTCGCCCCCGCGGCAAGAGGAAGGTCTGCGTCTTTTGCAAGGAGCGCACGGAGTGGGTCGACTACAAAGATGTCAACCTCCTCCGGCGGTTCATGAGCGAGCGTGGGAAGATCCGCTCTCGTCGGGTCACGGGTAATTGCACACAACACCAGCGCGACGTCCAGGTAGCCATCAAGACAGCTCGGGAAGTGGCGCTCCTGCCGTACGTGCAACGGACTGCCAGCGAGCGCGGGCCAGGCAGGCCGCGGCCGGCGCCTGGTCGCGAGGACGCAGTTGAGCCCGAAGACAGCGTAGGGGCCGAAGAGGCAATGGCCTACGACCTCGACGCCGACCTCGGCCCGGAACTGGCAGAGACGGAGGCGTAATGAAAGTCGTCCTCCGTTCGGACGTACCCAACCTCGGCAAGAGGGGCGACGTTTGTGACGTGGCCGATGGCTACGCGCGTAACTTCCTGCTCCCCAAGGGCCGGGCCATCCCTGCCAGCTCCGGTATCGCTCAACAGGCCGCGACCATGCGCCGCGCGAGAGAGACCAAGGACGCCCATGACCGCCAGCTCGCTGAAGGAGTCGCCCGCAGCCTGGTCCAGCACGTGATACGTCTCCCGATGCGCGCCGGCCCCGAAGGCAAACTGTTCGGGTCGGTAACAACAACCAATATCGCCGAAGCGATCGCTGAACAGGCCGGTGTCGAGATCGACCGTCACAGGCTTCAGCTCGATGAGCCCATCAAGGCACTCGGCACCCATCAAGTGCCCCTCCGGCTCCACGCCGAGGTGGAGTTCCCCGTCACCGTCGAGGTAGTCCGGGCCTAGCCTCTGCCTTTCGGCGTGCGCATACCACGACGTGGACCGCTCTCGGGATGGACAGGACGTTGTGCGCCGTCCCCTCACGCCGAAAAGAACGGTGAGGGACGACGCAACAACGTCTGCCCATCCCTCTTTTGGCTATTCGTGACGGCAGCCGAGGCCCTCTCGGTGGTTAGCCGAGCCAGGTGGGCAAAGACCAGGCGTGGAGCCGCTCTTCCCTCATCGTTCTTTTCGGCGTGAGGGAAGAGGGGTCCACGTCGTGGCCTACGCCGGCGTTGAGGTAAAAGCAGATTCACACGGGTTGAGCAGTTGCAGGCGGGTAGGGCGGTTTCAGACGCGCGCCATGTTGGCAAAGCGTGTGAAGTGATCGAGGAAGGCGAGCTGGGTCATACCGGTCGGGCCATTGCGGTGCTTCGAGATGATTATCTCCGCCGTGCCCTTGTCCGCCGAGTCCTTGTTGTAAACCTCGTCACGATAAATGAACAGCACGACGTCGGCGTCCTGCTCGAGGCTCCCCGACTCCCGAAGGTCCGCCAGGACTGGGCGCTTGTCTGCGCGTGCTTCGAGGCTGCGTGACAGCTGCGAAAGCGCCACGACCGGCACGGCCAGCTCTCTTGCCAGGATCTTCAGACCGCGGCTTATCTCCGAGACTTCCACCTGGCGGTTCTCAGACGGTCCATGGCTGGACATCAACTGCAAGTAGTCCACAACAATCAGGCCCAAACCTTCCCTGCTCTTCAAACGTCGAGCTTTAGCCCTTATCTCCATCACAGTGAGGTTTGGGTTGTCGTCAATGAACAGGGGCGCCTCGCCAAGTTTGCCGATCGCGTGGACGACCTTTGGCCAGTCCGACTCATGGAGCTTGCCATTGCGCATGCGCGAAGAGTCGACCCGTGCTTCTGAGCACAGCAACCTCTGGGTGAGCTCGAGGTGGCTCATCTCTAGTGAGAAAAACAGCACCGGAAGGTTCTTTTCGATCGCAGCGTGGGCGGCGACCCCCAGAGCAAAGGACGTCTTGCCCATGGACGGACGTGCCCCGACGATTACCAGAGCACTCGGCTGAAGGCCTGAAAGTCGTTCGTCCAGGTCGGCGTACCCCGTTGGCACCCCCGTGATGGTGTCCCCACGGTTGTACAGAGCCTCGAGGTGGTCCAGGCTGGCCGCCAGGAGCTCACGCAACGGCTTCAGCGAATCCGTCACGCGGCGCTCGACGACCTCGAAGACCATCGCCTCAGCCCTGTCCATCGTAGCGACGACGTCTTCAGGAAGGGAGTAACCCATCTCGGCTATCTCGCCGGCGACGGTTATAAGCCTGCGCAGCAGCGCATGCTCTTCGACTATCCGCGCGTAGCGAGCAGCGTTAGCAATCGCAGGCGTGTTGGCCTGTAAGGCGATGAGGTTGCCGGTGCCACCAGCCGCTTCCAGCAGATCGGCTCGCTTCAGTTCGTCGGCGACAGTGACCGGGTCAGCAGGTTCGCCTTGCGCATAGAGCGAACAAATCGCATCAAAGATATGGCCATGTGCCGGCCTGTAAAAATCCCCCGTTTTACATAGCTCGACGGCAGCGGCTATGGCGTCGCGAGATAACAGCATCGCCCCGAGCAGCGACTCTTCGGCCTGCAGGTCGTGGGGCGGCACCCGGTCGAGGCGAGGCCTCGCGCTCTGGGCGCGTTCGCGGATGTCAGCGATTGCTTGAGCCATGGGGTCCTACCCTTGTCGGCAACACCTGTGGAGCAAAAGACAGGAAAAGCTGTTCATTCTTGTGTGGATCATGTCCGCTCGTTGTGGGCCCGCCCTGCGGTCGGCCTTCACTCGGACCATGATAGCGAACCTACGTTCGACCCGTGGGGATGCCCTCCGGCCTCTCCCGCCCCCCTCGTGAGGTGCTAGCCTCGACTCCCTACAAGCTGCCTCTGGTAGCAACAGTACAACCGTATAAAAACTCAGTTTGAGAGACCGGCTCCTTCCCCCGGACCGTGGGCAAACGCTGGTAACGGCGCTCGCCCAGGGCCTGGTTTCGATCTCCACAAGTTGCGACAGGATTGTGGGTGGATGAGGGCTTATGGCCGTGAGCGGAAGATGAGCGACCTCCCGGAGCTCTGGGCGGCTTGTGCGACGGTCTTGCGAGGGCAGGTGCCGGAGCCTACCTACAACGCATGGTTGGCCTCATTGGTCCTCGTCGAGGTTTCAGGTTCTAGAGGCGTTGTCGCTGCACCCAGCTCCATCGTGCGCGAACAGGCGGCGGCACGCTTCCAGGCCATGATCGAGCAGGCCCTTGCCGATGCAACCGGCCTCCCCTCGTTCGAGGTTGAGCTGATCGTCCAGGCCCCTGGTTCAGACGGGGTACTGGACCTGGACGATGTTGCACGGGTGCGAGAGCCTGTCACAGCGTCGGTGCGGTCTTCGTCAGAGAATACCCGTGCGATGCGTCATCGCCCCTCCTCGGGCGGTGCTGGCGCACCCGGCTCGTCGCGCAACGACCGCCGCCCGCAGACCCTTCTGAACCCGCGCTATACCTTCGAGAACTTTGTCATCGGCGCATCCAACCGGTTTGCCCACGCAGCCGCTCAACGTGTCGCTGAGGAGCCGGCCAAAGCCTACAACCCGCTCTTTATTTACGGCCCTTCGGGCCTCGGCAAAACGCACATACTCCATGCGATAGGGCACTACGTCTACCAGAACTTCAGTAGCTTGAATGTCTGCTACGTCTCGACTGAGACTTTTCTCAACGACTTCATTGACTCAATACGCACCCGCGGCCAAACCGCGTTCAAGCGCCGCTACCGCGCTTACGACGTGCTCCTCGTTGACGATATCCAGCTACTGGAAGGCAAAAAGGAGACCCAGGAGGAGTTCTTCTACACCTTCAACTCCTTCTACGAAGCCGAAAAACAGATCGTTATCTCCTCGGACAGGCACCCGCGTGCGATTGCAACCCTGGAGAACCGGTTGCGAAGCCGGTTCGAATCGGGCTTGATCACCGACATCCAGCCCCCCGAGCTCGAGACACGCCTGGCAATCCTTCGGAAGAAATCAGAAGGCGAAAAAGTAACGGTCCCCGAGGACGTCCTGGAGCTCATCGCGACCTACGTCAAAGACAACATCCGCGAGCTCGAGGGCGCGCTTACACGGCTCTCCGCCTACGCGAGCATCCACCGGGTCCCTGTCACAAACCAGCTCGCCTCAGTGGTCCTTTCGGACGTGATCGCCGCGAGCGCACCCCGCCAGGTGACGGCCAGGCAGATCCTCGAGGCCACGGCTTCGGCGTTCGACCTAAGCGTCGCGGACATATGCGGTCCGAGCCGTCGGCGGCCCCTTGTTGCTGCCCGCCAGACCGCGATGTACCTGTTCCGTGACCTAACCGATTACAGCTACCCAGCCATCGCCCGGGAGTTCGGCGATCGCGACCACACGACCGTGATGCACGCCCAGAAGAAGGTGGCCCGCCTGATGGCAGAGAAACGCCAGGTGTACGAGCAGGTCACCGACCTCATCCATAAGATCAAGTCTGCCGACTGAGCCCAGCGCCACTTCTATGGACGATCTTGTGCCGGGACGTTGTAACTCGGGGGACAGTGGGGCCGTAGTCCACATCCACCCGACGGCAACGCCTCGCGGGCCCGCTCCGGTGTACACATGGGCCGGCAACAAGATTGCTGCCCCCACCAGGCAGGCGGCTCGGATGTGCACAATCCACAGCACTACTACTACAGCACTTTAAAGTTAAAACTTCTTAGTAGAGGAGCACCCAGACAGTGAAACTGCGATGCGAACGTGACAACCTCCTCGAGGCGTTGACGACGGCCGGCCGTGCCGGATCGGGACGCTCAGCGGCGACGGCCGTGCTACCAGGGATACGGCTGAGCCTTGCCGGGGACCACTTGGAGGTCACGGGGACCGATCAGGATCTCACCATCTCGACCGAAGTGGCGGTCGCGGGGTTGTCCGACGGGGTGGTCGTTGCGCCCGCCAGGTTGCTGACAGACATCGTGCGCGCTCTGGAGCCCGGAGCGGTGATGCTACAGGGGGACGAGGAAGAGCTCCAGGTGTCAGCCGGTCGGTCCCAGTTCACGTTGCGCCCGTATAGGCCGGGTGATTTCCCTCACCTGCCAACACCCAGTGGGGCCAGTGTCTCTCTTTCGACTGCGGGCTTGGCCGAAGCTTTGCGCCAGGTCGTAAGAGCTGCTTCGTCGGAGGACACACGTCCCGTGCTGACCGGAGTGCTGATGGCCGCGGAGGCTGAAGGGCTGCGTCTGGTCGCCACCGACTCCTACAGGTTGGCCGTGAAGGACCTCCCGGGCGCCAAAGGTGTGCTCGGCGAAGGCCAAAAAGTACTTGTCCCCTCGAGAGCCCTGGCTGAGCTGCAACGGCTTCTGGGTAGTGAAGCTGAGGCGGTCGAGCTACGGCTGGGTGCCCACGACGTCAGGTTTGAGATCGGGCAAGTCAAGCTCACGACAAGGCTCATCGAAGGGGAGTTCCCGCCTTATCGGCAGCTAATACCCTTCAACTACCCGAACCGTCTGGTCATCACCCGGGAACCGTTCCTGGACGCGATCCGCCGCGTGAGGCTGGTCGCCCGCGACGCAACGACTCCGGCGCGCATCTCGCTGCGGGCCGACACCGCTCAATTGAGCGTCATAACCAACGACTGGGGCCAGGCCGTCGAAGAGGTAGACGCCAAGTACGAAGGTACAGAAATGACGATCGCGTTCAACCCTCAGTACCTGGCTGAAGGCGTGGAAGCTGTAACGGGTGAGGAAGTGGTCCTCGAGACGATCGACGCCTTGAAACCCGCCACGCTCAAGCCGACCGACAAAGCGGACTACGTCTACCTGCTGATGCCTGTGCGCGTAGCTTAAAGACCGGTCCCGCCGAGCCTCGAGCGGTGTACCTAGAGCACCTGAGCGTAAGCAATTTTCGCAACTACGTAGCGGCGGAGCTTCAACCTGCGCCACAAGGAGTGACACTGCTACAGGGCGACAATGGTGCTGGGAAGACCAACTTGCTTGAAGCAGTGGGCTATTTCGCCACTCTCCGGAGCTTTCGCGGGGCGCCAACAACTTCTCTCGTACGGAGCGGCACGGAGCAAGCGGTGCTGCGTGCAAGGGCGAACAGACAGGGCCGGGCCCTTCTCATCGAAGCTGAGGTAAACGTCTCTGGTAGAGACAAGGTCCAACTGAACCGCCAACCCTTGCGCCGAAACGACGAGCTGCTCGGGGCTGTACTTGTAACAGTCTTTTCTCCCGATGACATTGAGGTTGTTAAAGGGGCCTCTCAGAGCAGGCGGCAGTACCTCGACGAGATCCTCGTTGCGCTGCACCCCAGGCACAACGCAGCACATCTCGAACTTGAGCGCGTCCTCAAGCAACGCAACGCCCTTTTGCGATCTGCTGCTGGCACGCTTCGGGGGAGCATGGCGAGCACGCTCGACGTCTGGGACTCAAAATTGGCCGATGTCGGGGAAGCGATCGCCGACGCGAGAGAGTCCCTTGTGACGTCGCTACAAGACGAATCCGACCAGGCGTACCTGAAATTAAGCGCTGCACCAGGCGCGAACGGCGGAGCTGTGGGCCTGCGGTATGAACGCAGCTGGGAGGGCTCGCTGATGACCGCCCTCGGGGGTGCAAGGAACGAGGATGTGCGCCGCGGTGTCACTTCCGTAGGCCCGCAGCGCGACGACCTTTTCCTGTCGATCAAGGGTTTGGCTGCGCGCACTCAGGCTTCGCAGGGAGAGCAACGAAGCCTCGCCTTGGCACTGCGCCTGGGCGGTCATTCACTGGTAACGGCCCGTCAGAGCTCCAGCCCAGTGTTGTTGCTGGACGACGTGTTCTCCGAGCTCGACCCTCACCGAAGCGCAGCCCTGGCAGCGTGCTTGCCTGAAGGCCAGACGCTGCTGACCTCGGCTGGGCCGGTACCGGAAGGCCTACCGGTTGCTCGACACGCGTTAGTCCGCGACGGCACCTTGTACCCGGCCTACGGCGCCCCAAGCGGGTGATGGCACTCAGTGCTGTTTCCAGGAACGCACGTTGCCTATCTGGCACTAGGTTGGCCGCCGGTGGGCACTTATGGCGGCCAGGGCCGGGTTGTAGGGCACGGGGGGGGAGGGCGTAGGCGCCCGCGTGGTGAGAGCGCGAGCCCGCGGCCAGTCCTAGCTTCCCTCGCCGAGGCAACTCGCATCATGGGCCTGGAGGGGGCGGTCGAGCTCGCAGGAGTGCAAGCGCACTGGGCAGAGGTGGTAGGCGAAGCGGTTGCCGCGCACGCTTGGCCGACGGCGCTCCGCCAGGGCGTGCTTACAGTAGCCGCTGACCACCATGCGTGGGCCGCCGAGCTCCGGTTGCTTTCGGCGCACATCCTTCGTGGGCTGCAGGTGCCCTGCCCAACGGTCCGGGCCATAGCCGTCCAGGTCAGCCTTGCTCCGGCCCCAAGACCCGAGTAATGGCGTGCCCAGCTGGTAGAATGTACGTGGCCGTTGGGTTGGTAATGAGCGCTTGCAACCCGAGCGAAACCATAAACCCATCTAGTGCCGCGCGCGCAGCACAGCGCCTCCAGAGCCACGAAAACGAGAAGTGAAGGCTGAGTGATGACGAAGGTCGAAGACGAGCAATTGGGGGCCTTCGATGGCACGTACTCCGCCAAGGACATGTCCGTGCTGGAAGGCCTGGAGCCAGTCCGGAAGCGTCCGGGTATGTTCATCGGGTCGACCGGATCTTCGGGGCTGCACCACCTCGTATGGGAGGTCGTAGACAACTCGGTCGATGAGGCGATGGCAAGCTACTGCACCCGTATCGACGTAACGCTCCTGGCTGACGGCGGCTGCAGGGTGGTCGACAACGGCCGGGGCATCCCCACGGACGTCAACCCGCAGTACAAGCTCTCCGGAGTCGAGATTGCCCTCACGCGGCTCCACGGAGGGGGCAAGTTCGGCGGGTCGGGCTACAAGGTTTCAGGTGGCCTTCACGGGGTCGGCGTCTCGGTGGTCAACGCGTTGTCGAGCCGGCTCATCGTAGAGGTCGACTACGACGGCCAGCGGCACAGGATGGAGTTCGTCAATGGTGGCAAGCCGCTTGGCAAACTGGAAGCCCTGGGCCCGTCCCCCCGCAACAGGCGAGGGACCTCGGTCACATTTTGGCCGGACGCATCGATCCTTGAAGACGTGGCCTTTGTTGCGCGAACGGTGCTCGAGCGCCTCCAGATATACGCCTTTTTGAACGCAGGTCTCGAGATAGGTTTCCGGGACGAGCGCGACGGTGGTGGGGTGCCTGTTACCTACTCCTACAAGGGCGGGATCATTGACTTCGTCAAGCACCTCAACTCGACCAAGGACCCCCTTTTCAAAAAGGTCGCCTACTTCAAGGTTGGAGAGGACGACGCCGAGGTTGAAGTCGCGTTGCAGTGGAACACCGCCTATAACGAGGGCCTCCATGGTTTTGCCAACGGGATCGCCACCATCGAGGGCGGTACCCACGTCGAGGGACTGAAAAAGGGCCTTACCAACGTCGTTAACAAGTACGCCCGTACGCGAGGCGTACTGAAGGAAAAGGATGAGAACCTGCTTGGCGAGGACATCCGCGAGGGGATGTGCGCCATAGTCTCGGTCAAGCTGCGAGAGCCCCAGTTCGAAGGTCAGACCAAGGCAAAGCTCGGCAACACCTCCATGAGGTCCCTCGTCGAGCGAGCGACGAACGAAAAGTTGGCCGAGTGGCTCGAGGAAAACCCAACGGAGGCCCGGCTTATCGTCACGAAAGCCATACAGGCTTCACGTGCGCGTGTCGCGGCACGCGACGCACGGGAAGCCACAAGGCGTAAGTCCCCCCTGGAGGGGGCCGGCATGCCCGGCAAGCTTACCGACTGCCGCACCCGCGACGCCCGAGAGGCGGAGCTGTTCATAGTCGAGGGCGACTCGGCCGGTGGGTCAGCAGTCCGGGCGAGGAACCCCGAGAACCAGGCGATCCTGCCGATCCGCGGCAAGATCCTGAACGTTGAGCGTGCTCGGGTCGACAAGATGTTGAAGAACAATGAGATCCAAGCCCTCGTCGCAGCGATCGGCGCGGGGGTGGGCGAGGACTTCGATGTTTCCAAAGCGCGTTACCACAAGGTGATCATCCTGGCCGACGCCGATGTTGACGGCAGTCACATCCGGACGCTATTGCTCACGTTCTTCTTTAGGCAGATGACCCCCCTTGTCGAAGAGGGCTTCGTCTACTGCGCGCAGCCCCCGCTGTTTTCGACCACCGTCGGGAAAGACAAGATCTACCTGAAGGACGAGCCAGCAAGGCAGCGTTTCCTGGCTGAACGCCCGGCCCATAAGTCGGAGTTCCAACGGCTGAAGGGCCTTGGTGAGATGGATTACGACGAGCTCGGTGGCACAACGATGGCCGCGGCGCAACGCACTCTTTTGCGCGTGGAGATCGAGCAGGCGGCCATTGCCGATGAGGCTTGCAGCATTCTTATGGGCGATGACGTGGAGCAGCGCAAGCAGTTTATTGTCGATAACGCCGGCGAAGTAAGGTTCCTGGACATCTAAATGACCGACGTACTGCTACCCGGTGGCGCCGGGGACGACGGCGGGGACGGAGCGCGCACCGGGATCGAGCCGATCGAAATAAACGTAGAGATGGAGCGCTCCTTCTTGGAGTACGCCATGTCCGTTATCGTGCAACGCGCTCTTCCGGACGCTCGGGACGGGCTGAAGCCGGTGCACCGCCGCATCCTGTACGCGATGCACATCCAGAACTACCGCCCCGACCGGCCCCACGTTAAATGCGCAAAGGTTGTAGGCGAGACGATGGCCAAGTTCCACCCACACGGGGACCTGGCCATTTACGACGCCTTGGTCCGGATGGCTCAGCCGTTCAGCCTGCGTGACCCCCTGATCGACTTCCACGGCAACTACGGCTCGCAAGATTTCTCTGCAGCCGCAGCACGTTACACCGAGTGCCGGCTCTCGCCTTTGGCCATGCACATGCTTGAGAGCATCGACGAGGAAACCGTCGACATGGGCCGTAATTACCTGAACGAAGACGACGAGCCGACGGTGTTGCCTTCCCGGTTCCCGAACCTATTGGTGAACGGGAGCCAGGGGATCGCCGTCGGTATGGCGACCAACATCCCTCCGCACAACCTGGGTGAGGTTATCGACGCCGTCACCCACCTGATCGACAACCCTGAGGCGACGGCGGAGGACCTCATGAGGTTCGTAAAAGGGCCAGATTTCCCAACCGGTGGGCTAATTCTCGGTCGCCAGGGGATCCTCGACGCATACCGGACCGGTCGCGGCTCGATACGCATGCGTGCGAAGGCCACGATCGAAGACACTCGTAACGGTGCCCAGATCGTCGTGACCGAACTTCCTTACCAGGCCAGCCCGCGTGCGGTACAGGAGCGAATTGCCGAACTGGTCAACAACCGGGAACTCGAAGGCATCAGGGACATACAGGATCTCTCCGCGGGCGTCGAGACCAGGATCGTCATCCCTCTGAAAAGGGACGCCAACGCCAACGTCGTCCTCAACAACCTGTTCAAGATGACGCCGCTACAGACCAGTTTCGGCGTCAATATGGTGGCGCTGGTCAATGGCGGGCCACGGACGCTCAACCTGAAGTCGGCGCTCGAGGCCTACGTGGCCCACCAGGTCGACGTGGTGAGGCGCCGGTCCGAGTACAGGCTGCGCCGGGCGCAGGCCAGGGCCCACATCGTCGAAGGGCTGCTCAAAGCCCTAGACATGATCGACGCGATCATCGTGGCCATCCGGAGGTCCGAGAGCCGCGGTGAGGCTCGCGACGCTCTGATGGGAGCGCCCTTCGAGTTCAGCGAGGTGCAGGCCGAGCACATCCTGGACATGCAGCTCTCCCGGCTTACCCGTTTGGGGAGGTCAGATCTCGAAGAAGAGATGGGGAAGTTGCACCAGACCATTTCCGAGCTCGAGGCCATTCTCGGCGACCAGGCGTTGCTGAACGGGGTTGTCAAGACCGAGCTCGGTGAGATAAGGACGCGCTTTAGCTCCCCACGGCGCGCCGTCGTAACTGTCGACCCGGGCGAGATGGCACCCGAGGACCTGATCGACGACGAAGAGCTCGTGATCACGATGACCCGGGCGGGCTATATAAAGGCGGTGGCTGCGTCCACCTACAGGACCCAGGGCCGGGGCACACGCGGCATGCGTGGCACCAACCTGCCGCGAGGCGGACATCGTTGCCAAAGTGATACACACGACGGCCCACGCGTACCTGTTGTTCTTTTCCAACCTGGGCCGCGTTTACCGGTTGCGTGCCTTCGAAGTGCCGCTCCAGGAACGCACCGCCCGCGGTACGGCGATCGTCAACCTCCTCCCGTTGGCGCCCAATGAGCGCATCCAGGCACTTGTCGACACTCGCGAGTTCCAGTCCGACAGGTACCTGATGTTCGCCACGAAACAGGGCCACGTGAAGAAGACGGCCTTCTCTGAGTACGACAAGAGCCGCCGCGACGGCCTGATAGCGCTCAACTTCCGCGAGAGTGATGAACTAGTAGCGGTGATCGTCACCGCTGGGCAAGACGACATTTTCATGGTGAGCCGGACCGGTATGACGATCAGGTTCTCGGAGCAAGATGTCCGGGCCATGGGCCGTGACGCAGCGGGCGTGCGCGGGATGGCGATGCGCACTGGTGACGAAGTGGTGGCCGCCGACATAGCACGCGACGAAACCAGCATCCTCATGGTCACGAGCGCGGGCTACGGCAAAAGGACCCAACTGCACCATTTCCACCGACAGAACCGGGGAGGCTTGGGCGTCAGGGGGATCCGCCTCACCACCAAACGCGGCGGCGTCGTGTCCGCGTTCACCGTGGGGCTTGACGACGAGAATCCTCGTCATCTCGTCGTCCGGTGTCGTCGTGCGGCTGGCGGCGCGGGACATTTCGAGCCAGGGCAGGGATGCGACGGGCGTCAGGGTAGTGAGCATTGACCCGGGCCAGGAAGTCGCCTCGGTAGCCCCGGTCCTCGCTGTCGAGGAAGATTAATGGCCGACCCGGTCCCGCGGCAGCCAAGCCGTCGCGAGAGGTCGCCAGCAGGCGGTCCGCCGACCGAGGCTGCGCCCGCTGTCACTGGATGGGGCCAACCACCAAGCCGGGCACCTCGCGATGCCGGGCAACCGCCCAAGGCTCCCTATTTCCCACCCTGGGAAGTGTCAGGTGCGGCGCCGACCAGAGCCGGCGGTCCTCCTCCCCGAGGGGGGCGTGGGGGCGCTCCTGTGGGGGCACCGGGCCGTCCCGGTGGGCCTGCCCAGGCTGCTGGGGCGCAAAGGCCCCGGGCTCCGGGGGGCGCCGGGACGCCAGGAGCGGGAATGCCGGGAGGTCGCTCTGGGCCCCCCAATTCTGCCGCCGTGCGCGGCCAGGGCAGGGCGACCGTCCGTGATACGCGCAACCGGCTGGTTGTTCGCAGGGTCAACGCTGTGAGCGTGCTGAAGGTCTCCGTCATCTTCTACTTCGGAGTGCTCGTAGTGATGCTCGTCGCTGGGACAGCACTGTGGAACGTAGCAGCTGCTCTCGGGGTCATCGACGATCTCAACAAGGCCATCCGCTCCCTGTTCGCCCTTTCCACGTTCAAGCTGCACCCCCTCGTAGCGCTCGGGTGGTCAGCGATGATCGGAGGAGCGCTCTGCTTCCTGGGAGTTGTGGTCAACGTCTTTGCCGCAATCATGTACAACCTGATCAGCGACATCGTCGGCGGCGTCCAGGTGACCGTTGCCGCCGACAAGCACGCCTGAGCCCACCGTGTAATCTTGAGTGCCCGGCAGGGCCGCCGGCGTTGCGGCCGCCAGTGCCAGGGGCTATAGCTCAGCCGGTTAGAGCGCAGCACTGATAATGCTGAGGTCGGTGGTTCGATTCCACCTAGCCCCACCGGAAAGTCGCTGGCCAGAGGCCCTAGCGCTCCCCCCAGAGCCAACCCGGCACTAATTCCGTGCCCACTACGTGCCCAAAGAGTGCGTAAGCTTTGGGCATGGCAGTAACCAGACGACGTCACTTTGGGAGTGTCAGGAAGCTCCCCTCAGGGCGCTATCAGGCCCGTTATTGGCACGCCGGGACCCGCCATATCGCGCTGGAAACGTTCACAGCCAAGGCAGACGCCCAAGCCTGGCTGTCGCGAGCCGAGGCGGACATTACGCGCGGAGCGTGGCTCGACCCCGCCGCGGGCAAGGTCACCGTCGCGGAACTGGCGACACGGTGGCTGGAGTCCAACCCGATGAAACGGGGTTCGAGCAAGCTGCGCGATGAGAGCATCCTCGACAACCACATTGTTCCCGTCCTCGGCCCCGAGGCCGTCTCCCGCATAACACGTGTAGACGTACAGCAACTGGTCGATGGGTGGTCCCAGGACCACGCCCCCTCGACGGTCGTCAGGATGTTCGCTGTCGTCCGAGGCGTCTTCGGTTTCGCGGTTGCGTCGGACATGATCGGTCGGTCGCCTTGCACCGGTGTTCGCGTACCAAGGGGAAGCCTGGTTGAGCGGCCGGTACTTTCGGCGCAGCAACTACAGGGACTGGCGTCGAAACTCGGCCCCGATCAGGCCGCCATGATGTGGCTTGGTGTCGTCGGGGGCCTGCGGTGGGCTGAGTGTGCGGGACTGACGGTGTCCTCACTAGATCTCTTGAAGCGGACTGTGTCGGTGTCGCAGCAACTGGGGAGGGACGGGCGACTCGCGGCGCCAAAGTCGCGGGCTGGCACGCGGCGGTTGTCGTTGCCGGACTGGTTACTCGCGGACCTAGCCTCATTGTTGTCCCGGCGCGGCTTGACGGCCGCAAATCCCGGCGAGCTCGTATTCCTGAGCCGAGAGGGTAAGCCACTCAGCTACACGAACTGGAGGCGGCGCACATGGGAGCCCGCGTGCCGGGCAGCGAGTTTGCCTGGGCTGCGCTTTCATGATCTGCGTTCGATGGCGGCGACCGCCTTGGTTGCCGCTGGCGTAGATATCAAGACGGCCCAGACCCGCTTGGGCCACTCCTCCCCGACGGTCACGCTGGGCATTTATGCACGGGCCACCGAACAGGCCGATCGCCTAGCCGCGGAGGCCGTCGGTGCCTTCTTTGCACCCCAGCCGCCCAGCATCATTTCTAGGGATAATGGTTGACCGGGACTCTGCGGTGAACACCGTGGCAAACGTATGGCACCCAGAGTGGCCAAGCGAGCGCATCGCCGATTTGCTCGGCGGACCTTTATGGCACGCCACCCGCAAAGTAAAAAGCGCGTGGGTCCGCATTAGGGTTTAAGGGGCCGGTCTTCACGTGCCAACTCGTCTAATTCCCCCGGCAATAATGGGATGAGGCGAAGGATGGGCCCTGCAAGGTCACGGGCTCGCTCTGGCAGAGCGCGGCGTCCTCAGCCTCAGCGGTGTCAGGCTGCTTGGAGCTCGTATAACTCGGCGTAGGTGCCGTTGATCGCGATCAACTGCGCATGTTTGCCGCACTCGCTGATGCTCTCCCTTCGTCCAGGACGACGATGAGGTCGGCCAGGCCGACGGTCGAGAACCGGTGTGGACACCAGCAGCGTAATGGCGCCCGAGGCCTCTCCGGCACGGTGGAGGGCGCCCACGTAACGATGCCGATTACGGATGGTCAATTCGTAAGCGGCCACTTGAGATCTAGCGCCCAGATTATCTATTCGCGGGCGTGAGGTCTGGCTTGCGGAGGGCAGGCATAAGACAGGTGCAAGTGCCTCCGCGCCGTCAGCCAGTAGACGTCACTGCCGGTGTCTCGACGGTTGTCACGGGAGCAGGCGAAACCGACGAAGGTGTTTGCGGGCTCGAGGCCGGTGGACCCGAGCTCGCCAGTGGCTCACAGCCCATGTGCAGCGAGGACAAAGGGACCGTCCGTGCACCCGGGTGCGCAGCGTCATCCAGTACGAACACGCCGATAACGGTGGTGCCGTCGCTTTTGTACACCGGGACCGAGATGTCCCTGTCTTCGGAAGCTTTGTCCCAGGCCAATGCCTCAGCTGGAGTGTGGACTGCGTCCAGGCCCGACGCGCAGTTGAGGTCGCTTGCTTTTACGTAGCCCTGTAGCTTGCCTTGGTCGATGACGACGGCCACCAGGTCTGGGGAGCCGTTTTTGTCGGTCACCCCGTAAGTTTCACCGCGCGCATTGGTCGCCCACGGGCTTATGACCCGGTGCACGTAGGCCGCTTGCAGCGCCCAGGACGCCCCTGGGCTCGTCTTGATGGTCACGCTGTCCTCGCCCGGGGCCAAGGCGACAACCTCGCTTGCCTGGCGGTCGACCGTTGGCTGGCGCATGTCGGCCGCGGAGCAGCTCGTGCTGGAGCCGTCCGGGAAGACGAAAGTGCCGGCGCTCATACAGGTGAGGGTGAGCGAGAGGTCGTTGGCCCCAGTAGGGACCGGGCCCAGGGTTATGGTGGCCGTCCCGGTCCGGGTGGCGGTGACGAGGCTACCGAGCGGGGTGTCGACTGGCGCCCCCGGTTGGGAGAGGAGGCCGGCGGCCAGGGCCGCCCCGCCAGCTACCACTGTGGTGCCGGCGAGCACGCTAAGGCCAAGCCGCCAGCGCCAAACGGGGCGCCGGCGTGGAGCCGCCTCGACCTGGGCGACCAGGGCGTCGCGTAGAGCCGAGGCGAAGACGGGGTCCATTTGTTCGGTGGTCATTTCGCCTCCTTGGTGGCGACGGTCGTCTCTGCGCTGGGCAGGGCGTCGATAGCGGCGGCGACCCTGGCCCTGGCACGGTGGAGCCGGGCCCGGGCGGCCCCGTCGGAGATGCCGAGGGCGGCCGCCGCTTGGGAGGGCGAGAAACCCTCAAAGCCTGTCAGGGCGATGATGGCGGCCTCGGTGGGGGACAGAGATCGGAGCGCCTCTCTTAGGCGCTCGGCTGCCCGGGCTTCGCCGAGGTTGTCGCAGGCGACCTCGCTAGTGCTAGGAGCTGAGCCCGAGCGCGGCAGTGAACCGAGCAGCGCGCCGTAGCGGCGTAGGCTGCGAGCGCTGTTGCGCGCCAGGTTAGTGGCCGTCACCAGGAGCCAGGGCAGCACCGACCCTTCGACCAAGTGCACCGATGCCCGCCGGCGCCAGAGCTCCAAAAAGGCGCCGGCCGTGACGTCCTCAGCATCGTGCACATTGCTTAGGAGCCGAAGGGCGTGGCGGTACAAGCGGTCTTTGTGCAGGTCGAACAGGGTGGCAAAGGCCTCGCTGTCGCCGCCTAGGGCGGCGGCCCAGTGTTCGCTCTCGCCTGGGGCCGGTTCCACAGTGAGTAATGTCCGCACACGGCCCAGCGTTACACCAAGCTAGAAGCCGGTAACCGCGGCGGGTCCTGGGACATCGCCATTCCGCCTCGGCGGCAGGCGGAGAGCCGACGATCAAGCTGGCGACTACACCGGGAGGGCCGGGCGAGCACTACGCCGTTCCCGGCGTTATCTCCTCCCTTTAGCGGGCCGCCTCCGCTGTACCCACAAAGGCGCAGGGCCGTGGGGCCGGGCCGAGCCGGGTGTCCTCACCCTTTAGGAGCGCTGCGGTGCCGGGGACAGATACCGGGCACAAGGCGGGGCTGCCGGCTTCGGGCCCGGTTGGGCGGCAGAGGTCGCGGCCAGAGGCAGCCCGGCCGCGAATGCCGCGACGAGCGCCAAGCCATTAACCGCCGAGCCGCACCTCACACTGGTCCCACTCCTGCGGGGTCGCTCGGTAGCCTCTCGGGGTGGCGACGCTTCATTAGATCGTGCCCGTGCCTTCATAGACAGCGCCGATGACAGGTACCCGCCCGAGGACGGGCGAAACGCTGATGAAGTCCCCGCAGGCAAAGATCGCCGTGCGTACTCTTGGGAAGCGAGCCGCTAGACCCGGCAGCTTCACTGATACGTAGGTGACCTCGGGGCAAAGACCGGGCCCGCCCCAGTCGGCGTTGAGGATGACGAAGCCGGCGCTGATGGACGGGTACCTGAAGCCCCCGACGCCCAGAGGCGTTGGCTGCGCGCGGCTGAGCAAGACGCGAGGAGCCTTGGCAGGGAAAAGGAAGGCAGGGCCGCTGTGTTCGATCTTCATTGCAGGGGCGGGCTTTTTGGGCGAGACCGCTTCTACAGTCGCCCGTACGGTCGGGGCACCCTCCAACCAGCAAGCTCTCTTCGAGACGTTTGCTATACCGATCGAGGTGTTCCCGGTGCCGGCAGCCCCGTTCTCACCGAAGAAGACGACCCGTAATTGAGCGGCTTCACATTCGGCTGGCAAGGCCGTCGCGCTTTCGGTTTGGCGAGGCGCAGGAACAGCGTTGGAGGCGGGCAGAGCCCGAACGACGCGACCGACCGCCACTCGGCCGTCACCACTAGCCGCGATGCATAGGCCTACAGCTGGGCAGGAAAGCGCCACGGCAGAGAAGGTCTCGCCGAGGTTCTCGGGTGCCGACCATCGGCCTCGCTCCCAAGTTGTCGCCTCGTTCCCGACGACCACCCCGCAAAATGCGGGAGTGACGCACGAGACTACGGAGCGAGCGCCGGTCGCTCCTGGCAACGCCGCCTGCTGGGACCACTTCGTGCCGTCCCAGCTGAAGGTGGCACCACTCGTCGCAACGGCCATGCAGAACTTGGCGCCGGCGCACGAGACGTCGTCGAGGCTTTCGCCAGTGCCGAGTAGTACACGCTGTGACCACCGCTCGCCGTCCCACGTGAGCGCCCCGCCCCAGTCGTCCACCACGGCACATGAGCGCGCTGTTGAACACGAGATCGAGTAAGCGAAACTACCCACCAGAGGCGGGCCGCCTCTGAAGGGAGGCGGGGGGTCGACCTCCACGGGCTGGGACCAGCCGCGGCCGTCCCAGACGACGACATGCCCGCCGTCATCTACGACCACGCAGAAGTTGTTGCTGGCACACGAGATGTTCGAAGGGAAGTATCGGGGGTCGACGGGCAGCGGTGCCGACCAGCGGCGGCCGTCCCACCATGTCGCCTGGTCCGCTCCGGCGGTTTCGTCCGAGCGTTCCAGGGCCATGCAGGAACGAGGGCTGGGGCACGAAAGAGCGCTGAAGCTGACACCCAGGGCGGGCAGCTCTTACGTGCCTCTAGTCAGCGAACCCGCCACCGGCGCGTTCAGCGGGGGGCAAGCATGGTTAGTGCTGCAAGGCCCGAGCATCCTCGTCCACACCGGCAACGGTGGCCGCACCTGGGCGACGGTGGGCCCCAAACACCTTGAAGAGCAAGGCCCCCAGCAGGTGTTCGACCTGGGAGGCACCGTGCTGGTGCGCACAACCGATGCCCTTTGGCGCTCGGGCGAAAGTGGCGCTTGGCAGGAGGTGGCCAGCGCCTGAACCCCTGTAATTCGGACGTCGTCCACCACGCCTGTAGCCGGAGGGCAGGCGAAGGCCTTGCGGGTCGCCTCGCTCATCACCAGCAACATTCTGCCTGGTTGTCGCACGCCCGCCGCGGCGCGGTGATAGACCATGTTCTTGGTGGCGCCGGGTGACGAAGCTGTCGTTCGCGAACGCCTCATGTCTTGGGTACCGTCAGAGCCTTTCCCAGCGGACTTGATCTCCGGCCAAGTTGTCCCCGTCGACGCCGAACATGCCGTAGAGCTGATCTACCATGACGGGGAGCTGACCGGCACGGCAGGTGGGTCGAAGGTTTCAGTGGCCGTACCTCGGCTGAAGTGGCAACGTCGGGCGACGCTCGCGGGGAGCGTCGGAGGCCGGCCGACGCTTGCCGAGTGGCGGATGGTGCACGTGGCCTCTCGAGGCGGGAGCGACGGTTACGCGGCTGGGTTGAGCGGCCGCTTGGCAGGAGAGATCCTGGACGTTGAGGCTGTGCTGCACTTTGACCCGAGCGGCTACCCAGTTTCACGTGCTCTCGTCGCGGGCGAGGTCCTGGGCCAAGGGCTCGAAGCCCGCGTGGTACCCGGCGAGGCCAGCGGTGGTGCCCGAGAGGCATTCGTCGTGAGCGGCGGGCTCTACGTGGGATTAGAGCGAGTCTCGGCTAAACACGCACGCTTCGCCGTTGCCTCGCCAATGCCGTTTGCCTTCTACGTTGCAGTAGATAGCGTCCCGGGCCGCGTCGCTGTTCGGGGCCACACTTCCAGCGGGGCCGCCTGTGTCGACATCGTCCCTGCAAGCGGAGATGGCGAGCCGATCAGCATTTCGGGCTTCTTCGAGGGGCCAACTGAAATCCTCCTCCTGCTCGTGGCGACTGTGCTCCAGTGGGGAAACCGACGACCTAACCCATCCTCTTGAGCAAGCGGACACGGGGAGCCGCATCTTCGCGATCACGACCTGGCTCTGAGGTGTTGGCCAGTCGCCGGCCCGGCCCAGATCGCCCCGTTATACATGGCTGAAATAGGCTGGACTTACAAGGAGAACCTGGGCAGATCGATGGCTCTTGTAACCTTGCATGACATCGATTTGACATGCCCAGCAACCGGAATTGCCACACCTCATATTCGCGCCAACACGTTGCGCTCGCAGAAGGAGCGCTCTTGTGCACGCGAGCGCACGGGGCGCCCTTCCGGGCGCCGTCAGCCGTCACTTGGTCGACAGAATTGGCGTCCAGTGCTCCACGGGGACAGCGCTGACCGAGTGGAGGCCCGCTAACACCATGCTGAGGAACTCCTTCTGCGAGTACCCGTGCTCGACTATCTCCAGGGTCTCGAGCCGATCGCGCAAAGGGACCGCCAAGGTGAGAACCACGATGGTCTCGGAGTAGGTGGCGTACTTGGGTAACGCGCTGAAAGGGCCTCCCTGGCCGCCGGGGTTGAAACCGTATGCCCCACGCACGTAGGTACTACCGACCAGCCCTTTGTACTCGCCGACCCTCAGCGGCTTGTCGTCGGCGAGCACTCGGACGGGGACGGCGGCGGCTCCACGGCTCGGCTCGAGGAACGTCATCATCACACAGCGACTGGCTGACGCGTCCGCCGCAAAGACGCTGGGGCCTACGCCGCCCATGCCACCGGCTCCCGGCAGTAGCGGCGGGCGCACCGGCGTAGTGGCCCAGCAGACCGCCTGCTGGTAAGGCGTCACGTGGAACACCGCCGGGAGGCGCAGAGAGTACGAGGCGAGCCTCAGTTCTGTCGCAGCTTTGCCGCCAGCAAGTGCCGAAGGCAGCATGATTGCGAGAGCGCAGAGTATGAGAGCGAGCCCCGCCCAGGTGACGCGCCTGCGGGGCGTGGCCAACGCCTGAGAAGTTCTGGCCTCGATCCTGGCTCGCCATAGCCAATGGCTTCCCGAGATCTCGCGCAGCTGCTCCGCGTCCAGGCCCCACGGTTGGGCCGATGCCCAGGTGGCGGCTTCTCTCACCATTTCCCCTACCCGGAGCTGTCTCTCTTCGTCCGTCGCGGTCACCTCGTTATCTCCTCTTTGTCTTCGTCTGACAAGGCCTCGGCCAACTTGGCCCGCCCTCTGCTGAGCCACGACTTGACGGTCCCTTCCGGCACCCTGAGCTCGCTAGCGATCTCAGCGACGGGGACGCCGGCACCGTCGTGGAGGACGATCACTTTTCGCTGGTCCTCCGGTAACCGCCGCAGAGCTCGGACGAGGACGATGTGGGGCTCAGAAGGGCCGTCGACGACCTGGACGTCAGCTACCGGCAGAGCTCGTTGCCTTCCACGGCGGCGGTGCTCGTTGAGAGCCATGTTGTAGAGCACCCTTCGTGCCCAAGCACCGGGTTGCTCGTACCTCCGCACCCTTGGCCAATGGTGCCAAGTGCGCTCCAGGGCACGCTGAGCGAGGTCCTGTGCCGAGTGGAGGTCGCCGACGAGGAGGTAGGCCTGGGCGACCAGTTTGTCGCTCTCGGCACGGAAGAAGCTGTCGAAACTGGCCTCGTCGTCGGCGGTCCCCAACCCTGCACTCCTTGTCGCCTATGCGTATACACCCCAAGCCCGGGGCTGCCGTTGCAGGAACAAGGAGGAATCCCTGCGGAGCACGTCTCGTTCCGTCCTCGAAGATACTGACGGCTCGGACCGTTCGATCCTCACCGGCGTCGCCCTGATCCGCAGCGAGGAGACCGCTCTTGGCGTGCGCAGTGCTCGTCCGTCATGAGGCCGTCTGGCCCTCGCTAGGAACCACGCAATCTGATAGGACCTGGCCCGTCGGCCCAGCTCCGATCTACGGATGGGAACTCAGCGCGCTGTCGCCGAGTTATCGGGTTATGGACTGGCATCGTCGGGCGGCCACACTGTCCGTCGCGACGCTCCTTGGCGCTGCTCTCATCCTCCCATGGGCCGGCTCGGCAGGAGGTCAGGCAGCTGGGCAGCTGAAAGTCAATATGCCCGCGTTCAGTGGACAAGGGGAGCTAGCTTTCATTTCGAGCGGCAGAGTCTGGTCGCTGGACGGGACGTCCGGCACCCTGAGGGAGCTGCCCGTGCCCTCGGGGTTCGTACCGTTCTCACCGATGTTGTCCCATGATGGGCGGTGGCTCGCTTACATCGCCGTCCGCTCGACCAACACCTCGTACCAGGCCGAACTCTGGCTGGCCCAGGGCGACGGCACGGGTGCCCACCTGCTGAGCGACGTACCCGTCGGGGGCGTCGGCGACGTGGCCTGGAGCCCGGCTGCAGACCTGCTGGCCGTCGTCACCCAGGCCGGCCAGCGGCCCAATGCCGTCGACGTGGTGTCGCCGGAGGGGACTGTGCGCCATGTGTTCGCCTTGCCACCGGCCAAGCTTCTTCGTGGCTACGTCGTGGACGCCGAGTGGTCCCCCTCCGGTGGGGCGGTGGCCGTATCGACCGTCGACTTTGGCCCCGGCGGGAGCTCGGCCGTCCGCGCGTACCCGGTCGACGGTGGCCCGCCTACGACCTGGTTCGATATCAGGAACGCCGAGACTTTGCCTGACATCTGCACAGGGTGCGGCGGGCGAGACGTCATCGCCGACCTGGCCGGTTGGTGGTCGGGCTGGGGCATCGGGTTCTGGGTGTTCTCGAGTGGGATGACCCACAACAACGACGACACTCCGCTCGAGGTCGTTAGCGGGCCTGGCGCCCGGCCTCGCCTGATCGGCGCAACCCTCTCGGACGGCGAGACGGTGGCGCTCGCCTCGGCCGCGGACGGTTCGTTAGCGATCGTCGAGAGCACCGGCGGGCGAGAGATCGGTTCGGGCAAGCAGGTGGAAACGTGCCAACCCGCGTCCCGGACGTGCACGCCCGTCCCCGGGGCATCGACCTGGACGGCGCCCCGACCCTCAGAGCTGCGGCAATCCTTGTTTCGCCCATCCTCCGGCCGGCGCCCCCGGCTCGGGGGTCACGCTCGACCCGGCCTGGTCGCCCGACGGGGCGTTCCTGGCCTACGTGAAGGCGCCGATCGCATTCACCGGCGGCTGGCCCTCTCTGGCGTGGTACGAGGCGCACGACCTCATGGTGTGGGACTCCCTTACGCGAACCTCGCGGCGCATCGCTGGCGTCACTGGGGCGTCCGTGCCGGTCTGGTCCCAAAACGGGACGGACTTGCTGTTCGTGAAGGAGGACGCTCTCTGGCTCGTAGCGGTTGCCGGCGGCTCGCCGGCCGAGGTCGCCGGCCCTCTCTACTCCGAGGCGCAGTGGCAGAGCGCGTACGAGCCCAGCGGTGGTTCGCTCGGGACCGCCTACTACGGCCAGATCCCCTGGGTTCAGCAGTTCAATTGGTGGTCCCCTTGACCCCGGCGGTGGTCTCGCAACTCGCCCAGGGCTCGCGGATGTGGGCGTCGACCGAGGCTCGTTGGGAGGCAACGTCCCGCACTGGCGCTACCCAGAAACGAGGGATCTCGTCCCCGTCGCGGAGCCAAACGCGGAGCCATAGACCGCTTACGCCGGTGAACAGCTATGAACGTCCTTTGAACAAGGAACCCAGTAACCACCGGCGTTTTTGAACAACTATGTACGCCTGCGGACACATTACGCAGACTCCGCAGGTTCTGGGTTCACGCAGGGGCACACGTACGTTCCGGATCTATCTGGACCTTGGCTGGCCTGGATCAGCTCAGAGCAAGACCACGATCTTCGCTTCCTTACCGTCGTCGACGAGAGCCTCGTGGCCGCGGTCTCTCGCTCGCACCTCCTCGTCTCACGCCGGACGATAACGATCAGCGCTATTGCAACGGACAGCCGAATATCCGACAGTCCGGGGTTCAACGGGCCGCCTCCACCCTCCGAGCCGCGATGAAATCATCGAGGTCGGCCCTACTGAAACGTACATACCTTCCCACCTTTATGGCCGCCAGGCGCCGCTCAGCCCACAACTCTCGGATGTGCCGCGGCGTGGTGCGGAGGTAATGGGCCGCTTCGGCGTAGTCCATGAGCCCGTCGTGAACGCGGTCTCCGTGACTTGGCTTGATCCCGCTCTCTGTGGCTGCCATAGAACTCTCCTCGACCTCTCTCCTTACTTACTCATTGGGTCGCGGAGAGCTGTTTCCTAACGCCTGAGTGAGGAAATATTCCCCCAAGTTGTCATCGGAAGCCTGACTGGGGTCGGTCTATGACGCCAACCCATGGAGATAAGCCTGCACTTGTCGACGAACCGGCACCTGGAACCCATCGCGACCGATCACGATGCGACCGATCACGATGCGACCGATCACGATGCGACCGAACTCCTTGCTCTGCACGAGGAGCGCGCGTCGGTGCTCGAAAGGACCGACGGCTTTCGGGTAGATGAGGCTGTGGCGAGGTCATAAGCTCTAGTTGCCATGCTGAGCTTCGGACGGGGAAGCCCGGGTCGTACCCGTCGGATGGTATTTGGCATCCTGATACTCGTCCTTGTCTTGTTGGACGTCGGGTTCGCCGCCCAATTCGCCGTGCCCTACCCCGACGCGGTAGTCCAGGGCCGCACGCTCGCCAACAGCAGTGCATTGCTCGCCCAAGCCCTCGCCTCCGTCGACAAAGCCTACGGTCCATTACAGAACCGTAACGCCGGCAGCGACGGCCAGGACCCCGACGAGTGCTTCTTCTTGCAGGATCCTAAAGGGGATTTCGAGGAGACTATCTACTGTGGGGGTGCGCTTTATTACAAGGGTTGCGCTCAGGGCTGCGGTGGCGAAGTCGACTTCATTTTCGGCCAACATTTCAAGGTCATCGAGTCCAAGGGCATGTGGGTCGGCATGCTTATCAGCCACCCCCAAACCTTCTCCTACTCCCAAGTCGTAAGCGGCGATCGCCTCTGGCGGCCCGACGGCGTTACTGGGTCGGTAATAAACCACGGGGGCGGCAGGCTCGAGGTCGATGTCCCGAGGACGATCCCGGACAAGGTTGGCCTCTTGTTGGTTGTAGCAGGGACGACTTTTGCTCTTCTCGTCTTGGTCCTGCTTTTCCTGTTGTCACCGAAGCCGGCTCGCTACCGACCGCCTGCCGGGCTCCCGGCTGTGCGGGAGGCTTGGGACAACCTCGCCCGCCTCGCCTTCACCCCACCGCTCGCCCCGCCGAGCCCTGTGCTACTCGGCGTACGTCCTGGCATGTCCTGGGGGTCCCAGGGCGAGCCGGCCGAAGTGGTCACAAACTCCACCGAAGAGCAGGACGCGGACGATAAGGCGCTAGTTACGGTGCCAGAGGAGCCCGAAGTCGTGCCGGAGCCGGAAACCGTGCTGGAGCCCCGGGCCTTGGTACTCGGCCCGCTCCGGGTCGAGGGGTGGGCCGAGGTCCCGGCTCGGGCAAAGACGACCGAACTGGCTGTGTACCTGGCGCTGCATTCAGACCGCGCGGTTACAGCCGAACACCTGCGCACGGTCGGCTGGCCCTATGACCCGGTGCGCGGCGACGTGGCCCTGGCGACTGTGCACCAAGAAATGTCACGGGTACGGAGATGCCTGGGAGCCCAGCATCTCCCCGAAGCAAAGGGCGGTTACCAAGTCGTGGGGGTGACCTCGGACTGGGCCGAGTTCCAAGCACTCGTAGAAGCGTCACGGCACGTCGATGCACCCGAGAGCACCGCCTACTTGCACCGCGCGCTTTTCCTGATACGTGGCGCACCTTTTGCCGAGGTCGCCGCGAAAAGCTACGGCTGGGCTTTCGAGGAGATCATCGTGGCCGAGATGGAGGCTGGCATCGCGCGCGCAGCACACGAAATGCTCGAGCGCTGCCTCTTGGCGGGCGAGCAGGACGAGGCGGCCTGGGCTCTAAGACAGGGCCTGCTCGGTTGCCCGAAGGATGTGCTGCTGCGGGAGGACCAGCTCGCTGTCGCGGCCACGGAAGGTAGTGCTGGCGTCGAACGGGCCTGGCGCGATGTCGAAAAGGTGCTCGGCCCTCAAGGCGCGGACAGCCGTCTGGGCGAGGCGTTGAAGCGGGCACGCTCGCGCTCGTGACGAATAGAACCGCTAGCGCGCTAACGAAAGGGTGGCAGCCCGGTCTATAACCGCCTTCCAGGGGCCCTGCCAGGCCGGGACCAGTCCGAGCTGGACCGGCGGCGTACCCGGCCACATGACAAGGGCCGTCCCGGGGGCGATCCTGGCCACTTGGTCTACTGGGAGGACGGGCTCGCGCTGGTAGTAGGTGGTCTCGCTGGTCGTGACAGGCGGGCCGCCGAGCAATGCGTGGATAGGGTTGCCGCCCTTTGTGTGGCTGTGCATGGCCGCGTACTGCTCACCTGCCAAGGTCGAGACGAGCTGGAGCGTCTTCAGGTCGGCGACACCCGGTAGGAACAGCTTGGTCCCAAACAGCGTGAGGAAACCATCGGCAGCGACGCCCCACCTCGCCCTTGCCTGGGAGAGGTCCTGCAGGCAGGCGAGGGTCACCAGTCCCTGGCCACCGCCTTCTGACACCAGGGCTGGCAAGTTGGGCAGCGGCGCGATGTTGGCGACTTCGTCCAAGACGAACGACACCGGCGGAAAGTCCGGCCCTCGGGCATAGGTCGCACGGCGGACCGTCTCCAAGAACGCCACCACGAGCGGCGCCAGGTGCTCCTGCTCGGTGGTGGGGAAGCACACATAAACGGTGTCGGAGGACCGGACGAAAGCCTCGGGGTCGAAGTTCGGGTCGCTGGCGCTCTGTAGCGCCGCTGGCAACCTGTAAGCCGACAAGATGTTGGCTGCTGTCGAAAAAATGCCCGAGCGCTCTCGGTCTTCTGTCTCGAGGATCCCTTGGATGGAATCGGCGGCGATCTCATGGCCATTGCCCGAACCAGCCAGTTCGATCGCTTCTTGGACATCGCGGCGCTGCACCCAACGCAGTACCGAGGCCATTCCCCGCCCTCCGAGGGCGGCCGCGTGAAGGAGCGGCCCGAGGAGCGCTTCGGCACGCTCGACCCAGTGGTCTGCCCCGCCCGAAGAGCGCCCTGGCTGAGCTGTGGTTGCCAAGGAGTGGGCACGACTGACTGCCACTTCCCAACGCTCGCAGCCCGTTACGGGCGACCACCGAAGGGCGGTGAGCTGCCCCACGTCCAGGGTGCCGGAGGGGTCGAACAGCCACGTCGTCCCCCGCAGGCTCCTCACCTTGGACGACCAGGCGATTACGTCGGTCTTGGTCGAGGTGGTGACGAGCGCCCCGGGCGCGGTCAACAAGTTGGGCACCACCACGGCCGATGTCTTGCCCGAGCGTGGAGGCCCGATGACCAGTAGTGCCTGCTGGCGCCCGGCGAAGAGCGGCTCACCAAGTGGTGTCAAGGCGCGGCCCAAGAAAAAGCCCTGCCATGTGGGAGGTGACGGCGCAACCTTCACGACCTCTGTTCCCCGCGTCATAACGAAATATCCTCGCCGATCGAGCGATCGTGTGCACGCGCCGGCCTGACCATCTCGATGGCGCGCTCTACTTCGCGACGCTCCAGCGCCAGCCATCGTTCCGGCTCTGCACTACGGCTTTCGACCTTTGCCTCCCGGCGTGCCAAGTGACGCTCCACGGCGGTGCGTGCGCGTTCCCATCGCTGGTGCAGAGCTCGGTCTTGCGGTTCGGGGCCGAGCGTTGAGGCCAGCGCCTCCCGCTCGGCCGAGTGCCCGGCTACAGGCTCAGCCTCCAGCGGCTCTGAGCGTGGCCGCTGACTCAACGACTGGCCTGTTACCGGCCTCGCGCCTCGCTGCGCCTCGGTTGCAAGCTCCTGTGCCCGGGAGCGGCTGAGGCTTGCCGACAGGTCGGCTACCGCGTCGCGCCGCGAGATTTCGGGTGCATGGCTGTCAACCTCGAACGAGCCCCCCTCCACCAGGTAGATGTCGTTGGAGGCCCGGCCCCGGGAGAGCCCCGTATAGCCCGCCTCTCGGTAGAGGCCGTCGCCACCCAGGACAAAGGCACGGTCGACCGTCGAACCCTGGCCCTTGTGAAGCGTCGTGGCATACCCCCAACCCAAGTGGCCCTCCTCAAGATATGTGCCGGGGATCTCAAGTGCCTTCCCGGACTGCGTAAGCACCGAGACAGATCGGCTCCCCGGGTTCAGTCCTGTCACAGTGGCCCGTGTGCCGTTAAGGAGACCGAGGCGGCGGTCCGGCCGGAGCGCCACCACTTCGTCGCCGACGGTATAGGCACGCCCACCAATGTCCAACTCGGGCCCGGCGAGGCGCCCGCCCTGCTTGGCAAGTGCGCGCGCCAGGCGGTTGAGCGCCTCGACGTCCGAACGAGCGAGAGCGAACATGACGGCGTCGTCACCCCTCGCCCTGGCAGCCGCCCAGTCCGAGACCATCGCCAGGCGAGCTTCCGGTGCGGTCTTGGCGCTCACGATACGACCGTGGTCGACGTAGGCCTCAACAGCCCGGGCGGGGTGGCCGCTACGAAGCTCGGCCAGTGCTTCTCGCTCCCACGCCTCGGCTTGGCGGCGGTTGGTCCTTAGCTCGGGCGCATCGAGCGCGGTGGCGAGCGCTTTGAAGGCCCCGCCCGCCTCGATCTCGGGGACCTGGTGATGGTCGCCTACGAGGACCAGTTTCGCCCCGTCGCGCTGGGCCAAAGCCCAGAGCCGGGACAGTGCCCGCGTCCCCACCATCGCGGCCTCGTCCACCAAGAGGACCCCGTCGGCGGGCAGTACACGCTCAGTGCGCTCGGCGTCTAGGAACAGACGCGCGAGGGTGAAACTCGGCACTCCGGCGGCTTCAGCGAGAGCGGCAGCAGTCCGCCCAGCGAGCGCCGTCCCGACGACCTTGTGGCCACCTGCCTCCCACGCCGCCCGGGCAGCGTCCAGGACGAAGGTCTTGCCGGTCCCGGCTGGCCCGACCAGCACGGCCAGGCCCTCCCCGCCGCCGGTCAGCCTCTGTACCGCGGCGATTTGCTCGTCAGCAAGGCCGGGTCGTTCCGCCAGCGCAAGGGCAATGTTGGCTTTCCCCGGGACGGCGCGGTCAGCGGAGCGCGCTGCGACTGCCGAAGAGACAAGCGCTCGCTCGGTACCCATGAGCTCTGCGGTCGACCACCTCTGGTCACGGCCATCGGTTCGTAGCTCTACTGCGCGCTCGTCGGAAAGTACTTGGGTTGCCATCGCCTCGACCGCGCCGACGCTTGCGCCTTCTGGCTCTGCCTCGGCAAGGCCCCTCAGCACCTCCTGGCGGCCGAAGGTACTGGCGTGCAGCGTTAGCCCATCAGGCCCGAGCAGCTCTGCGGACAGAGCCCTCATCGGGCGCACTTCGGGCTCGTGGCCAGGCCCCGCCAAGGACCGCAGGTACTGGCGGTCAACTCCGAGGCCCTCGGCGCGAAGTCGCCACGATGCCACGAGGACGGAGCGCTCGACGCGGTGGTCCTTCGGCGTGCGGGTCTGGAAAACCGCCAACTGGGCGGCCTGCGCAGAGGCCGAGCCGGTGTCCTCCATGGCGGCTTCTATTTCGGCCCGCCGGCGCGAGAAGTGCCGCAGCACCTCTGGTCTGAAGGCGACCGGTTCGGCGAGCCCCTGGCGGACCGGTCCCCAGGCAAGGCCCAAGCGCTCCGTCAGTTCCGCCCGTAGCGCCGCCTGATATAAGAAACCGGCCGTCCGGCTGTGGTGGTAGAGCGAGCGCCCATCGGGCGCAGACCAGTTGCCATCAGTGCCCTGTACGAGGTTCGCAACCAGGACGTGGGTGTGCAGCTGAGGGTCGCCCAAGCGCGACGTGACATGCATGAAGCCCGCCCCGATAAGACCCCGGCCGGGCTCCTTGCGCATACCTGCGTGGCCACGGCGGACGAAGGTTGCGTCGCGCTCCAGGTAACCGAGTGCTTGGGCTACCGCGCTCGAATGGGCGGCGATAACTTCCTTGGCGGCTGCCGGCTCTCCTAATAACCCGAGCAGGCTCACGCCCTTGGGTGCAGAGAACGTGAGGTCAAAGCCCGGGCGGGAACGCCCTTTTGAGGCCGAGCCGGCGAGCATGTTCTCACCGTCAAACGGTGAACGCCCCTCCAACACGGCGTGCAGGTGGTCTGGCGCGACCTCCCCCGAGAGCCCTAGCGACTCGGCGCCCTTCCCAACCCAGTAGCCGCGCTCCTCGCCTCTGACGTAGTACTCGTCGATCGCGTCGAAGGCACTGCGGAGGTAGTAGCGCTCCGAGCCGGCTCCTAGCACGCCGATCGAGAGCATTTCAGGCCACCGCCCGGCGCAAGGCCCTCTCGGCGCGGAGGCGACGCATTGACACGGCTTCGGCGCTCTCGCCTGTCAGCTCGGCGAGCTCCGATTCGCTCCAACCCTCGACGCGCGCTGCCCACACGAGCTCTGCGGCCGACTGGCGAATCTGACCCGTGGCGACGGCGCACCTCACCAAGTCCCGGGCGTACACGCCCGCAAGGTCATGGTCGGACGTGGAGGGCCGGTCAGGGACGTGGCAGCGGACGTCTTCTCGTTTGCGCCTGCGAGCTTCGGCACGAAGACGCGCCCGGGCGATCTCGCGCGCCCTGCAGATCACCACTCGGTCCGGCCAGTTGCTGGGCGTCCCGCCGAGCACGCACAGCGCTTCCCATGCGGCTGAGGCCATCAGGGCGTCGACCTCGGACGCCTCGACTGGTGCCCAGCGGGCGAGCTCGGCCGCAACCGAGCGGAAGCCCGGGCTCAGCGCTGCCAAGAGCACCTCGGCGGCGAGGCGGTCTCTCGGCGCGAGAACCAGGAGGGCCGACAGCACCGGACGACGCGCAGCGGTGGGGACGGGGGCGCTAGCTGTTTCCAAGACTTCAGCGGGGCCTCGGAAGCCCGCCAATGCCGCGACACACGACCAGGCTGGGGGCAGCTTGACGAGCGCCAGTTTTGAGCGGACGGCGGGGGAAAGGGTGGCGAATATCGACATTGCCTGGGTCATGGCAACAAACCTCAGGGAGGGGCCTTGCCAGGGAGCTTGCCAGCGACCTTGACAACAGAGATTTTTTTGCTACCACGGCTTGCAGGTAAAAAGCCTGCTCGTGGCTTGTTTCAATGCGGCCGTCAAGGTCCCCGTCAAGGTGGGCGATCGGCAATCAGCCGCCGCATCGGGTCCGAAAGCAGTCGTGGCTAAGCCCCACATCTCTTCGCCGAGCGCACCCATGAGTGGCATGGGATTGCCGACTCGGACAGGCGCCGTAGAGCCCCCACGTTCAAGAGCGACGATGCTCGGACCCTGGAGACGTACTGTTCCCCGCCGGGGTCGAATGGCTCCTCATTCCCCCATCCAAAAGGCAAGCTCCTCGACAACGGGGTCACCTTCTTGCGCAGCGATGAGGATGAGATCGGCGACCCGTCCCATGGGACCCCCTGCGTTCAGTTGCCCGGTCGGGCGTACGCAATGCCAACCAGACCGGCTCGGCCTAGCCTTCGAGACGCATGGTTGGTCGGTCATGCCCCTCACTTTGGGTAATTGGCCGTAGGGCCGTAGTTCAGTTCAGAGGGCAAGCCTCAGCAAGGTCATAGGCCTCAATCAACAACTGGTGCGCCTCGGGGACCACCGTCGTCGCGTTAAAGAACACCGGGGCTTGAGCGCCCCATAGACGCTGTCCGTCGGAAAGGCGGTACGCGGCCAATGGGACCGGGCCGTTGCCGTGCAGCGAGCCAGTGCTCACGAGCACGGTCCCCGCCGTGGCAACCAACGCAGCGACTGCCCCGGACGATAGGTGATCGTGCCAGAGCACTCGGCCATTTCCAGCCACCTGCGCTACCAGCTCGTCGCTGTCCCCAGATCTGCCGTAGACATGGACCACGACGCCGGGAGAGGCGGCGCTTATCGCAGCCGAACCGACGATGGCCTTATCTACCCACGCCAGCTTGCCCGTCCGTCGGCTGACGAAGTCCATCGTTTGGGAGGCTTGGAGGGCCAGTCCGTCCGGCCCCGACGCCATGACCGACAAGATGTTGAAGGCGGTCCCCGTGTTGAGGCGCCAAAGCGTCTTGCCGTTTGCCGGGTCGAGCGCAGACAGCGCGGTCGAAGTGCCCCCGCCTTGGATGCCGGGGGTGATCAGGACCACTCCATCCACCACCTGAAAGGCCGGGTAGGCGTTGCCGGGCAGCCTGGTGGCCCATACCCGTTTGCCGTCGCTCGCGCTGCGAGCTACTACCTGGCCGTCCTGCACCGTAAGCACGGCATGACCGAAAGCGGCGATCGCTCCCGCGTACTGGGTATAGGCCGGCGCGGCCCAGACGGCCCTGCCCGTCCTGAGGTTGACCGTTTCGACCGTCCCCTTGGACGTTGTGAAGGACAGGTACCCATTGGAGCTCACCACGGGCAGGCCGAACACGAAGTTCCCACTCAGGCGGTCCGACCAGCGCAGCGTCCCCGTGGCCGCCCCCAGGTCGTCGAAGTGGGTAAATCCGTGAGGGTTGACCTGGTCTTCGAGCACTACCAAGTTCCCTTCCCACAGCCACTGGTCGAAGACGTCGGTGCCGCCAGAGAACTCCCACACCTGGTGCCCACTGTTTTGGTCCAAGGCGTGGATTGTGCCACCGTCGACGAAGTAACCGAGCCCTTGACCGCTGATAGGGCCGATCTGCGACAAGTCCCCTTGCCCGGGGAGCCGGGCCTCCCAGCGCACCTGGCCATTGAGCCCGATCGCCAAGGCCCAGGCCTTCGGAAGCTCTGGCCGAGGGCAGCCCCTGGGGTGAGTGGTGGTCGGGGTCGCTGCCACGACTAGCGCTGCCAAGCTTGCGGAGCGCGCGTCGCGCACCTCCCGCTTTGGCACGACGGCATGGCCCTGCACGCCAACCAGGGACATAACCGCGCCGGCGCCAGCCACCACGAAGGCCGCCGCAACAAATGCCAACTTCCGCACGGCCCGATCGTAGGCCTCGGCCCAACCGAGCAGTCCTGGGCGCGGCGTAGTCGGAGCCCATCGGTCACCGAGGCCGTCGCGTCATCGCCAGGTACCGCGCAACCTTCGCACCAATGTGCTCGTCTATAACTACATGGAACTCGCCGCGGAGAAACTTGGCACCCAGGCCAGCGCCGAGTTCGCGACCCTGTACGCGGCTTACCGGCCCGGCCTCGTGCGGACCGCGTGGATGATGACCGGGTCCAAAGAGGAAGCCGAAGATATCGTCCATGACGCATTCCTCCGGCTTGCCTCGGGACCTCGGCCAGTGCTCGAATATCCCTCCGCCTATCTCCGCCAGGTGGTCGTCAACCAGGTCCGTGACCGACAGCGCCACCGCGCAGTACAGCTCCGGCACGCAACCGCGCCAGACGGGCCCGTCCTGGACGAGGAGGACAAGTTCGTCTGGCAGCTGTTCCAGGCCCTGCCTGTCCGCCAGCGCCAGGCCCTCGTGCTGCGCTACTACGACGACCTGACGCTTGCCGAGATATCGGAGTTGCTCGCTTGCCCTCTTGGGACGACCAAGTCCCTGGTCCACCGGGGCCTGGAGAACATGAGGAAGGAGATGCGAGACGGTGGTTGAGCTGAGCGAGGTCGAGGACCGTCTAGCCTCGATGTTCCGGGCGGTTGGCCGCCAGGTGCCAGAGGAGCCAGTCACCGGCCCAGCACCGCTTGCCAGGCTCGAGCTTGGCTCGGGGGGCCAGGCCGAGGCCGCCTCGCCGGCCCCATGCGAGGGCGCCGGACTGCCCGGCGACATCAGCACCGTTAGCTCGCCTAGCTCGACGCGCTCGGCGCCGCCGTGGCGTCGGTGCGGGCGTCGTCGCCGCCACCCTGGCCATCGGTACCGGCGTTGCCGCGGCGACCGGGTGGCTGTCCCCGTTTGCCGTCCGCCACAACGTGCAGGTGGCGATGACCCCGGCCAGCTCGATCGTAGGTTCCGAAGACCCAGGCGCCGTGCCCGGAGCGGTCTTGCGCGTCAGCATGGCCGCCCCCGATGGCGCCGTCCTCAAGGTGACCTCCGACAGCGGTCACGCCGGCGACCTCGCGGCGGCCACGTGCGTCACCCTGACCGTCACAACCGAAAGCGGGGGACCAGTCCCTTGGGCCAGTTTGGTCGACAAGGGAGGCTGCGGGATGCTCGTCGCTCAGTCGCTCGGGCACCCGCTCGTCTCACCGGGCCTGGGCGGGCTCGGTACCACGAGCACCTGGCTGGCACCGTCAGGGCGGGGCTACGACATCTTCTTCGGCGGGCCGGAGCGAGGAGCCACCTCGGTCGCGCTTAGGAACAACAAAGGCACGTCGGGGGCGGTGGGCCTGGTCGTAGGCGGTTGGTACGTCATCTACATCGGCACCGGGCGCGCTGGGTCCTTCGACAACCTCACCTTTTTCAATGCTGAAGGCAAGATCGTGGCGTCCTCTCGGTGGTGAGAAGGCCACCCTGTCTTACACGGTGTGGTTGGCCGACCGGTCCGGCACGCGGAGCTCAAGTGTGCGCGGGTGGCCACATAAAGGCGTGGCCTTCCCATTGGACGGGGATGACCAACGAACCGGAGCCGAGCCGAACGCCGGCTGCTCGCTCGGCTTCCAGCATGACCCTCAGCGGCGGGGCCAATCAGAACGAGCACGCAAATTTCTCAGGTGAGATACGAAACTATGTATGTTTCGAAGGGTCTTGTCTTGTGGTCAGCCTTACCCGCGAGATCGCCGATTCGGAGCGGCAGCTTTCACGAGCCTGGTACCCCGGGTGTAATTCAGTTCCACCAGTTCTATACCGTGCTTCTCGGGGAAACCTTGGCGACAAAGCCATCCGGAGAGACACCGAGAGCGTTTTTCGGCGGAGCTCGTCGCGGTCACCCTCCGGCGTCGCCGTTGTATGGCTCATAGGTCCTACGAGAAACGTTGACGTATACAACCGACGTTGCGCACTGCGAGAGCGGTGTATTGGCTAGAACTGGCGTTCCTGCGGGCGTGACCGAGATCCTCTTCAAACCGGTCCAAGGGCCAACGCCGCTCCGGTCTTTCTGCATGACCGCAACCTGGGCTTCCACCCACGCGAGGGTGTGAAGCTCGCCTCCTGGGTAGTAATGGTGACCACAAAGGTCCACCCTGGGCGGCGCTGTGGTAGCCACCCAGGTGCCCCAATCGGCACGCCAGGACACGCGCTCGGCCCGCTCCATGGGGGGCACTAGCGCTACCACGACTAGCGCCACTACTACCGCAAGGAGGCCTGCCGCCCTGCCACGGGTATAGCGGCGAGCTCTCACCCCCCTGTCAACGCCCCAAAGAACCCAAGCCGTTCCGCTGTATAGGCCAGGCCGGAAGCGACCGGCCCAAATCTGGCCAGCCGCAAGTCAATTATGTCGCAGCGGCGCCGAGGGTCACGAGACTGCCTCAGTCACTCGGACGACCTCATCGCGCTCACATCGGGGTGAGGACGCTGGGTTGGGGCACGCTCTGCGATTGGCTCCACGCGAAGGTCCCCGCCCAGTGGACCTGCGCGTAGTACGGGTTCCAATCGTTCGGAGGAAGCAGAGGGCCGGCGACCTCGGCGGGTTGGCTCTCCTGGTTCTTCAACAACCAGAGACCGTCGTTGTCGACATACAGCAAGCTCTTCGAATCGGCGGACCAGATCGGCACGACGGCGCCCTTCGCCGTCGCCAGTTCGATCGTGTGCCCTGTTTTGGCCGAGTAAAGCCAGAGTTGGAGCGAGTCGTACCAAGACGAGACCGACTTCTGCTCGAAGCCGGGTTCGCTCGGTCCCCTCACTTCCTTCCCGACGAGGTAGGCGAGCTGCGCGCCGTCGGGCGACCAGACAGGATCGAAGCTGACCGTGCCGGGTGGTAAGGCGACCGGTGCGCAGCTCAGGGTTGTGGGGTCGCAGCGGAGGACCTGCTCGTTCTGCCAGAAGGGTCGTGTCCCAGCGTTACCCGGGTTGTTCGAGATGGCGAGTTCGCCACTCGCCGATGCGGCGATCGTGCTCACCTGTCCCCCGGCGGCCGTCGTGCCGAGCACGATCGGCTTGGCACCAGGAGCGGGCACGGCGAAAAGGGGAAACCCTCCACCGTTCAAGCCCGATCCGACGTCAGCCGAGGCCCCCAAAAGACGATGCCCCAGTGCGGCCACCAGCCGACGGGGATGAACTGGCTCTGTTTCAGCCCGACGGTGTCGCAGCAGCTGTTCGACCGTGGGTTGACGATGCTAAGCCAGACGGTCGGTTTCGCACCGTCGATCGGGTACGCGGTCAACGTCTCTGTCCACGGAACGTGATCCTGGAAGGGATAGGCGGAGAGGCCACCGACGCCGAGCTCTGACCCGTCGGAGGACCACGTTGCGCCATCGATCATTCCGGAGCCGGGCCGTACTAGTTCCCGTCGCGCGCCGTTCGGCGACACGAGCCAGAGCGAAGTCGGCTTCGTGACGTACGCCGAGCCTGGCGGGGGCCTATACGTGGTCGGGACCTCGCCCTGACTCGTCATTGCGAGGACGTCCGATGTCGGGCTCCAGCCGAGAAACTGCGGGTCGTCAAAGCCCCGCAGTTCATGGAGCTGAGCGCCATCCGCGTTCGCGATCCAGAGCGTCGTCTCGCCATTCGCCGGGGCGGCGGCATTGGTCGCGGCAGGAACAGCCAACCATCGTCCGTCGTGAGAGAAGGAGGGAGCGCCGGGCACGAACCCTTTCGGGAGCACGAGATGTCGCAGCGTCTTCGTCCCGCCGTCGAGGACATACACGGTGTCCCGCGACACAAAGGCGAGGTCACCTTCGCCAGTGAATGCCTTCGCGTCAACTGTCGGCCCGCCCGCATGGAAGGCGAGTACCGTCCGCTGCGCGGGGCGCACTGTCCCGCCACTTGCGACGAGGCCGACTACGGTCCCGCCGACTGCCAGCACGACGACGAGCGAAGCGATCGTCCAGCGCCGTCGACGAAGCCGCCGTGCCTCGCGGATAAGCGCTTCGGCGTCAGGCTGAGTGCTCTCGGTCGGGTTGATCTTGTCGTGGAGGAGCGTCACGACACGGCCTGGATCATCGCGATGACGTCATCGGGTTTATAGCCCTGTTGTCGGGCGAACGCGACCAGCTCCTTCACTCGCTTCATGACAACACCGCGCTCGGGAGTGCCAGCGACGGTGATACCTCTGCCGCGCCGGAACTCGAGCATCCCTTCATCCCGCAACTCACGAAGCGCGCGCAGCACTGTGTTGGTGTTTACGCCGAGCACCTTTGCGAGATCCTTGGCGAGCGGCATGCGCTCCCCGGGCCTGGCCTCCCCCTCGGCGATGGCTCTACGGATCTCCGCGGCCACCTGTTGGTATAGGGGCGTGCCTTCAGCGAGGTTGATTCGTACCTGGTGCATGGTGCTAGTTATCCTAGTGCTATTCCTAAGCTTCCGTCGAGAGCCAACTCGCGTAAGGCACTAGGGGGGAAGAGGACTCGGTTCAACCGGCAGCTCGAGTCTTCGTCGCGCTGCCCGCGTAACGCCAGATCGCACCCATCTGCACGTCGGGGCGGACTTCATAGCGTCGTGGTGGCCCGCTCGTGACGACGGCTCGGGAGCGGTGCTCGGACTCGGAATGCCGCGCCAGAATGCCAATGCCGCAAGTCTTCACGTGCGCCTTGCTTGGCCGTCATGGAAAAGAGAACGTCGACGCGCGGGCCCAGCTTGCCCCGCCGTCGTGTGTTGCGTACAAGATACTGACCTGAGGGCCGTGCTTGGGCACGGGGACTGGAAAAAGTGCCCAACCGTCGTCTGCGCTGGAAGCGGCGGTCGAGGCCCACCCGTAGGTGGGCAGAACCTCTCGTGGGCGCGCCACCTGTCCGGGCACGTCCAGCTGCACCCAACCCTGGCCGCCGTCACCGGTGGAGGCGAACGCCTCACCTCCGAGGTCCTCGTCGTAGCTGGTGAGCCAAAGCGTGCCCGGAGCTGGGGAAAGTGCCGATTGTGGCAGCCAATTGCTAAAGCCCTGATTGGCTTGAACAGGTCCGCCAGGAGGGGTCGGGACGCTTGGCCGTCTAACGATGCTCGAGCCTTGGGCTTGGAACACGTCCCGCCACCCTCGGCCGAGGTCCTCGGTGAACAGAAGGTCGAAAGTGTCCGGGACGCCAAGGGTGTTGCCAAGCGCCACCGGCTGTGCCACCAGCACCCACGCCTCGTGGCCCTGGCAGCCCGCCATTTCGACCTCGGCCCCGGGTAGCTCGCCGCTCGCCTCCTTCTTGGGAGCGGCCCTTGGCAGATCTCCGGGGGCCAGTGCGACAGCCCAGTGCTGACCACCGTCTGTCGTGACGAGCACCGCGAGGTCGTCGTGTCGCGAGACCGCGGCCCAGCCGGTCCCTTCCTCACTGAAGCAAAAAGCACCGGGGCTCCCGTCGCCGTTCATGGGCGCTGTCATCCACCGGTTCGGGAGCGCTAGCAGTGCCCAGTGCGCGCCGGCGTCGTAAGTGACGTAATAGGGGCCATCGGTCTCGGCTATGCCGGCGTCAGCGGACCAGAAATCGACGCTGAGGGCGGTGCCGCCGGGCGGCTGGAGCACGCTGCGCCATGTGCTACCCCCGTCGCTGGTGCGCAAGAGCTCACCAGCGGCCGATGCAAAAGCCACCTCCGAGCTGACTAAGTCGAGCCTGTCTACGGGGAACTCGGGATCCAGCGTTCGGGCCCAAGTGTGCCCTCCGTCTTTGGACAAGTACAGCCCGGCGTTGCCCGCTGCCATCAGCAAGCCAGGCCCCGCGCTGGCGATGATGGAAACGGGCTGTCCCATCTGGGATATCGCCGAGCCATAGAGGCTCGCCGGGAGGGACTCAGGTGACCAGGCCCGGCCACCGTTAGCTGTCACCCAGGCTACGGTCACGCCTGAGCCCTGGACGAAGCCGTGGCTCAAGGAGGTGAAGCACATCGGAGTATGGAGGTCGAGCGCGGACCGCGTGACGCTCCAGTGCATCCCGCCGTCCGAGGTCGAGATGATCTCGGTCGGGGCAAGCACCAACCATTCGTCGGGGCCCAGGGCCTCGAACCACTCAGCGGGTGTCTCTCCCAGCGGCGTTTGGCCGAGCTCGATTTGGCCGGCGGTACCCCAGCGGCGCCCGCCGTCGGTCGAACGCTCGATGACGAGGCTCGATTTTCCCAGCGCCACGGGCACGACGACAGTGGCTGCCGAGGGCGGGCCGAAGAAGCTCGGGGCGCCCACGTCCACGCCGCCGGTGTAGTCCCTGAACCAGTCGCCCCACCCGCTCGCCGGCGAGGGAAGCGTGGCAGGGGCCCAGTGCGCGCCGCCGTCGGTAGTCCACCACACTTTGGGGCGGGCCGGCCCTACGGCGCAGTCGCCCTCGCTGAACCAGCCGACCGCGGCATTGGCGAAGACCAAGTGAGGGCTGCTGATCGCAGAGCAGTTGGGGTAGGCCGAAGGCCGTCCTATGAGCCGCCCCTGCCAAGGTAGGCCCGAGGCCGGCAGCTCGCTCCACGAGCGCCCGCCGTCAGTTGACCTCCACCAGAGCATGGTCAGAGTCATCGGCGTCCCCGGGCCGGAGTCCTGGCCGGTGGCGAGGATCCAGCCGTCGTCGGGGTTGGCGAAGTAGATCTGGTCGAACAGGATGAGGCAGCACGTGGTGATGTCGCCCGGTAACGCCTTGCTGTGGTACCAGTTGGCACCGCCGTCGCTGGTGCTGTAAACGGTGGTGGTTTCACCGATACCGTCGCCGTGGAGGTTTTGCTTGATAACCCAAGCATCCTCCGCTCCGAGGAAGTAGCTCGCCGTTAGGCCAAAACCATTGGCAAGCGTGGGGACCTCCAGCGCGACCCGCCACTGTTGGCCATCATCGGTACTTCTGAAGACCTCCGAGTTACTTGACGCCGGGGCGCCCCAGGACCACACCACGCCGCTGGGCGTTGCCAGGAGGTCGGGCGCCCCAGGGGCGGCAGCGCTCGGAGCTGCCGCAGGACCAGGGCCCAGGGCAGTTACGGGAGCTGTAGCCAGCAGCGTGCAGCCCACCAGGACCGCAAGCCGTCCCCCTCCTCGTGACATGAGGCCCATCACCAGTTGCGACTCTCGAGCCCGGCTCGAGGTTCCAAGCCTGGGGACGGCAGGGCAGGACTACAAAGGGTGCCGTCGATGTCATTGCAAGATGCCGGCGCGGGGCGCTGGGCGAAAAATTGGTCAGCGCAAAAGCTCTCGCCTCTGGGCGCGATCACCTACCCCAGATGGCCCATTCTCGCGTCGCTCACGTCAGGCTGCGTCTACCACCAAACCCGAAGACACGATGCTCAATAGGCTCTTTTCCGACAAGCCGTGCTCGACGATAGCCAGGTCTCCGACGTGGTGGCCCACCGGGACGACCAGAGTGAGCATGACAAGGGTCTCATCGACCTTGTGGAGCCCGGCGATCTTCTGGAAAGGGCCTCCCACTCCACCGGGTTGCACATCGTAAAAGCCATGCAGTGCTTGCGTGCCGATCAGGCCCCTGTGGCCATTGACCATGACGGGCCTAGTGTTTGCGATCACCTGTGCCGGCGTAGTGCCCACCCCTTTGACCGGCGGCAAAATTGCCATGACCACGCACTCGCCGTCCGGGCCCACGGCCACGGCGGGGGGAGGGCTGCCACCTCCTCCTCCGTTGGGTAGCCACAGCGGGGTTGTCATTTCGCACACCGTTCGCTGGTCCAGGGTCAGATGGAAGCGCGAAGGTAGCCGTAAGGAGTAAGAGGCGAGGCGCAGGCGCACGCCGACAGTGCCCGTGCCCCCACTAATGGCCAGCGCTAGCGCGACCGCCGCCACGAGAGCGACCACGATACCTGTGACCACGGGCACTCGCCAGGGCCGTACCGGCTCGGCGGGTGCCGCCCCTTTCCGTCCGCCAACCGTCCCAAGTGGTCCTGTCCACCGGCGAGGGCGGCTGCGACGCACCTGCTCGGCGCTCAGAACCCATGGCTGGCCCGATGCCCAGGCGGCGGCGTCTCCGATCATGTTCCTGATCAGCTCCTGTGCCTCCTCATTTGTGCTCATTTCGCCTCCGTCCAAGGTCTCTGGTCCGACAGCTGGGTGGCTAGCTTGGCCCGCCCTCGGCTGAGCCATGATTTGACGGTCCCCTCGGGGACGCCGATCTCGTCGGCAACTTGCGCGACAGGTACGCCGGCCCCGTCGTGGAGCACAAGGGCCTTGCACTGGTCCAGCGGCAAGCTGCGCAAGGCCTGGACGAGGGCGAGATGGCGTTCTGAGGGGCCGTCGACGACCGGCGCACCGACGTCGGACCACGCTTGTTCCCTGCCCCAGCGTCTGTGCTCGTTCAGGGCCAGGTTGAACAGGACCCTACGTGCCCAGGCCTCGGGCCGGTCGTACCCGCTCACCCGCGCCCAATGGCGCCATGCCCGCTCGAGCGTGCGCTGGGCAAGGTCCTGGGCGGCGTGAACGTCGCCGACGAGGAGGTAGGCCTGAGCCACCAACCGGTCGCGCTCGGCCTTGAAGAACCGGTCGAAGTCTTCGGGACCCCGCGTTTTATCCATCACACTGGTACCGAGTACACACCGACATACACCCGCTGGCCAACCTTTGGGTTGCAAGGACCGGTACCGGAGTTGATCGGCACCGCGCAGCGCCACTAAACCTGACGAACAGAGCAACAATGCGAGCTGCCGGCAAGCAAAACTGATAGAGGCTCGACGAGGGGTGGAGACCAACGGGCTGGCGGAGTTGTCAGATGTCTTGGGCGCAGCATTGGCGGTGGGCCCCAGCGAGGCGTAGCTCTGACACCTTCGCGTTATTGTTGGCTATCGCGGTTGTGCAGGTGGGAGCTCGCTCGAAAGTCGCTATTGCGACGGCATTCGTCATCGCTGCCGCGGGTCCCGCTTACGCCAGTACGCCGCCGGCAGGGTACACAACGGGCAGCGCGGCGCCTTCGGAGCAGGCGCAGGACTCGGTCGCGGTCCCGGCGGTTGTGCCGTTCGCGCGCTATGTCGCCGCCTTCAACTCGGAGAGCTCAGCCAACCAGATAACCCTCGGAAATGCTCGCTCCGCCGCCCATGTCAGCCGGGCTGTGGCGTTGAAGATCGCCCTTCGCCAAGAGCCCGGGGCCGTCGTGCTGGGATCTGGCCTGGGCACCTTCAGGTCCGCTCCCTACCATTACAAGCCGTTTGCCGTTTGGGTCTTCGCCCTTGATCCCCGCGGCCCTCACAACCAGCCCGACGAGGGGCCTCCCGGCAACCATGCCAACCTCGAGTACAACTACGACGTGGTCATCGACCGAGGGAGCTCTGGGGTTGTCATCGAAGAAGCAATGGGCTGGGACAAGAGCTTGCCACTGCTCCTGCCGGTGAGGGCCGCTCACAAATAGCGCGGTTGCCTTTGGTCGAAGGCGCCGGCTACGCGTCTGGCCAAGCGCCCATCGAACCAAGCCCAGCCATATCATCCCGTTATGCGTGGTTGAGAAATGCCGAAGTTTCCACAGGAATCGGCGCGTAACGACGGATCTCGCGTCGCCGCCAATCCTCGCTGGTGGAATTGCAGCAGCGCCCGAACGTGCGAACAGATGGTTCGAACTACCGCTGACGCACAAGGATCAGCGAAGTTCGATGGCAACAGCACGAGGCGGTCCCCAATCGGGGCCAAGGGTTTCCATCACAGTTCGCTCCGGTGTCGCCTCGAGCACGCCCAGGACCAGGCGACCGGCCACCACGGTGAGCCCCCGTCCCCACACCTCGGCGACCCAGCTCAAAGGAAACAGGGCGTGGACCTCGCCACCCACAGGGGCTCTTTCGACCGCAGCCGGGGCTCCCGGTTCGGCTACCTCGACGGATGCGACGATGGCGGAACCTTCAAGCCAGTTGGCCAGGGCATTGTAGGCCCGGCCGAAAAGTGAAGCCTGCAGCGTGGGCACCACCGAGGCGCTGCCTTCGGCTCCAGAGGCAAGGTCGGCCAGCAGATGAGCGGTGACTGTGGCCACTAGCCGGACCGGTAATTGGCTCCCTAGTCCGACCAGCATTTCTAGGCTCGCCAAGCGGTCCTCCTCATCGGTCCTGATCCGCCGGTATGCCCGGGCGTCCCGGCCGGGCCGTTGCGGTGGCCGATAGAGTACGCCCGCCGAAAGCAGAGGCCGAGAAACCGCCACCTCCGCCGAAAGTCGACCACCCTGAGCCAGGCGCCCGACCTGCAACCGGAGGAGTGCTGCCCGTCGTCGCGACCGCGCATCAGGGTCGTGACCGGTCCGAGAGGGCACGCCCTGGCCAACCTGGCCCTGCCCGCTCGACCAGGGCTGGACGGGGTCGCCCGGCCCACGTGTGCACACCGTGAGCAGGCGGGGGTCGCGGCGGTGCCTTTGCCAGGCATTGAGCACGTCGATGCAGGCGATGTCGGTGCCTCCCAGGGCGGCCAGGGCACGCTCGCCTTCAGGGTCGTCATGGTCCAGGCCACCAGGTCACCGGCCTCCCATCGGATGGTGTGGCTCTGCCCCTTGGCATTCCAGCGTGGCCGTGGCCGCCGGCAACGTGGTAAGGTCGATGGTCATGTGCGGCCAGTCAGCCCATCCAGACGGAACAGTCACGACCCCACGCTCGCTTCGCCCCGTCGGCAGCAGGCTCAATCGCCGCGCTTTGGGGTCGAGCGGCCCGCTAAAGCCGATGTTCCCCTGCGCCAAGTCGTCCGAAGATCCGTAGTTCTCCTGGGAGCCGAGGTACATGTTGTGGCGGTCGTCTTCGGCCCACCACTGGAGCGGCGCCGGTTCGGTAACCCATGCCCGGGAGCCGGTGACCGAAGGCGTCGCCTGGCGACGCCGCCACAGCTACCACGAACTTGTGCGGCTCCGAAACCAGCGAATCGAAACGGACGGAGTAGCCGTCGATGGAGGCGAAGGCGGCACCGACCGGGATCCGACCGACCGGCCCGTCGGAGGAACCCAGCCGCACGCAGCGAGCGAAGCCCACGGTTCGGGGATCCCCGATTGCGGTTTGCCGCTGCCGTTCAGGGCCGCCCAGACCTTGTCGACTTCTGCCAGCAGCGGGTCGTTCGGCGCCAGCACGCCCGTCTCGAGCAGTGCTCGCTCTGCGTCCTTTACGGTCTCAGCAGGGGCCATGCTGGGTAAGCGACGCCACCATCTCTGCGTACAAGCGCCGCCTTCAGCCGAGGCAATTGCTCGGTTTTTTCGACACGTGACTCGGGCAATGGAGCCGGCGGTGGGAGGTCCACGCGCACGCCGTTTATGTCCAGCCAATCCGTCGTCGCCGACAACGCTTGAGCGGTGCTGAAAATCCCCTCCCAGCTCCTGTCCGTGGAGCTCGAACGGCCCGGGTTGGCGGTGGCCGTCTGGCCTTTGTCGTCGGTCACCGTAAAGTGGCCAAGGGAGGCCCGGCCGGCCGGGGGCCACCGCCCGCTCTGGGCGAGCCGGCTGGGGGGGACCGAGGCCCGCCCGGAGGTGCGCCCGTACAGCTCGAGGTGGACGGCGTCGTCGGCGAAGGTCACCTGTTGGAGCGACGAGCTGGCCGGGGCGCTCGCCGATCTCGTAGTCCCCGAAAGCGACCCGGGTAGCCGACAGTTGCCGGCACGTCCCGGTCGCCGAGCGCCTCGCCAGGAAGTGAACGGGGCAATGGCCCGCCCTCATTTTCAGACGCCTCCAGGTACTCGCCGCGCACGGCAAGCACCACCGCTTCGTCCAGCACCCCGGCAGGCCACCAGGGCCCTCCCGGCCACCGACACGTCGGCCAATTGGGCCATTGCCTCGGCCGTCGACCGATAGCAGTGCCCGCTCCCAGGCGAGTCGTAGGTAGGTCTCGGGGCGAATGGGGTTGGCGATAACCCCCAGCCTTGCATTTCCCGAGCGGCCACACTTGACGCATGGACGATCATGCGGGCGTCATTGAAGCCTTCGCCCTGGCGGTGGCGGCCAACGTGCCCGTCTTGTTGTGGGGGGCGCCGGGCACGGGCAAGACGACGGTGGTCCGCCAGCTGGCCGAGCAGGCGGGCCTACCCTGCGAGACGGTCATCGCCTCCATCCGCGAGCCCTCCGACTTCGCCGGCCTGCCGATCGTCAGCCGGGGCGACGGGGTCGCCCATGTGGACTTCGCCCCGCCGGCGTGGGCCAGTCGGCTGGCGTCGTCCGGGCGGGGCCTGGTCTTTTTCGACGAGATTTCGACCGCTCCTCCCGCAGTGCAGGCCGCCCTGCTCCGCGTCGTCCTGGAGCGGACAGTGGGCGACCTCGCCCTGCCGCCGGCGGTCGCCGTGGTGGCGGCGGCCAACCCGCCCGAGCAGGCGGCTTCTGGTTGGGAGCTGTCGGCCCCGCTGGCCAACCGCTTCTGCCACCTCGAATGGGCCGTCGATGGCCGGGCCGTGGCGGAAGGGCTGTCCGGAGGGTGGCCGGTCGTGGCCGTCCCCGATCTGGCGCCGGATTGGGAACGCCGGGCCGCCGGTGGCCCGGAGCTGGGTGGGTGGGTTCATCCGGGTGCGGCCGGCCCTGGCCCTAGCCGTGCCCGAGGACGCCGCCGGTGCTGGGAGGGCCTGGCCCAGCCCCCGCACCTGGGATATGGCCGCCCGGTTGCTGGCCGCATCGGAGGCGGCCGGCAGCGACGACCTGGTCCGCAGCATCTTGGTGCGGCGGCGCCGTGGGCCAGGGCCCGGCGATCGAACTGCTCTCCTGGCTGGCCGAGGCCGACCTCCCTGACCCCGAAGTGGTCCTGGCCGACCCCGACGCCTTCCAACTGCCCGAACGCGGTGACCGCGCCTACGCCGCCCTGTCGTCGGTGGCCGCAGCCGTGGCCGCCGACCCGACGCCCGAACGTTGGGAGCGGGCATGGGTGGTGTTCGGCCGGGCGTCCGAACACGGCGCTGGACGTAGCCGCCGCCGCCTCGCGTGCCCTTGTGCGCTGCCGTCCCGCCGGGCCCCGGTGCCCGCCGAGGTGCGCCTGTTCATGCCTTTGCTCCGCGATGCCGGGCTGCTCGATTGAGCGACGTTCCCCTGGACGCGGCCAAGGTGGCGGCCGGCCGGCTGTTCGCCGCCTCCAAGTACCCGTACTTGGCCAGCGCCCTGTTCGCCGCCCCCGTGCTGGCTGCCGCCGGTTCGGGCACCATCGCCGTCGACCGGCACTGGCGGGTCCTGGCTGACCCCGGGGTGGTCGAGGGCATGGAGTGCTCGAGAGCTCGGCCGCCTGCTGGTCCATTTGGTCTCCCACCTGCTCCGGGACCACGCCGCACGGGCCGTTACGGTAGGCGTGGGAGATGACGGCGCTGACGTAGGCCGACAGGCCGACGGCTGTGGCATGGGCCCGGTCGGCGGACGCCGAGCTGAACGACGACCTGGAGCCTCAGGCCATGGTGCCTGCCTGCGCTCCCGACCTCCCGGGCGCCTTGGGAGGGGCGAGCCGGTGGCCTGGCTGAGCAGTACTACGAGCTCCGGCCGCCGGGGCCGCGCTTTTGGGACTGCGGGTCTGGTTGCGACGGGGTGCCCCGGCCCTGGGACCCCGAGCATTGCCACGGCGGCCACGCCGCGCCCCTGCACCTCCGTTTGCCTCGGGACCGGCGAACGCCAGGCCCAATGGCTCCGCCTGGCCACCGCCAGCGAGCTGCAACGATGGATGGGCCTCGAGCCAGGGCGCATCCCCGCTGGCTGGGCGCGCTGGGCCGAAGAGGTCCTGCCGTCCAAGGTGGATTGGCGCCGGGCCCTGGCCGCCGAGGTGCGCTGGGGAGTGCAGCGTGCCGCCGGGATGGTCGACTACAGCTACCGGAAGCCCTCCCGGCGGGCCGAGGCGGCCCCCGGCATAATATTCCCCGTCCTACAGCAGCCCGTACCCGACGTGGCGGTTGTGTGCGACACCTCAGGTTCGATGACCGAGGGCCAGTTGGGCCGGGCCCTGGCCGAGATCGAGGCATTGCTGCAGCGGGCCGGGCTGCGGGACAGGCAGGTCAGGGTCCTGGTCTGCGACGTGGACGTGAAGTCGGTACGCCGGGTGAGCCGCGCCTCTCAGGTCGAACTGGTAGGAGGCGGAGGCACCGACATGGCGATGGGGATCGCCCGCGCTTTGGCGTTACGGCCCCGCCCTTCGGTCGTGGTCGTGCTGACCGATGGCTGGACGCCGTGGCCGGCCGAGCCCGTGAGGGGCGCCCGCGTGATCGTCGCCCTTATCGGGCCTACCGGCGGCACCGCCCACCGACTCCTGGACCGAGAACCTCCGCCCCCACCATCGTGGGCACGCACCGTCCGAGTCGAAGTCCCCGCTTGATCTCACTTGGCAGCAGCCGTCGCCCCTGCCAGAAAAGCCCGGCACCCGTCTGGCGACTCGAGCTGCGGAGGCATGACCCTACAACTCGTGCCACCTCTGGACCGACGAGCCGAACTGGCGTCGCTGTCCCGGTGCTACTTTTCTCCCTCGCTTCCTGGCTCTCGCACGCGTGGGTGGCCGTGTGTTCCTTCATGGGTAGTGGCTCAACGTCGCCTGGCGGCGCAGAATACTCGTCATTGTGTCAAGGTCTCGGCGTCGCCCATAGGTTGCGAGAAGCGCGGACCGACGGATTTGGCGTTGAAAAGCTGGGAAATTCTGGTGCAAGGGTGCTTCCAGGACGAACTCCCATATTATCTAGGCACAGTTTGACAATCTGTGCCGAAGCCGGAACGCTGTCAGCTCTTGGGCACGGCTTCCATAATCGGCCGGTTCCAACCTGGCCCTCGAGCGCCCGAGCCCGCACCAAGTAGCGCTCCTGAACGGCCACGCCGCCGCGCCCTCCTTGGCCGGCGCCAGGGCACGTGCTCATGGGGTGACCTCGCGGAGTGGCGTGGACAACGGCCGGCCGGTAGCAGAACTGACCGGCTTACCATGTCTTCGCCCAAACTTCGGACTGAAATCCACCCGGCAATCCGGCCCTCTCGTGACTTAGTAGTTCAGTGAGTGTGATGGAGGACGAGCAGGCTGGCCAGGTGCAGCTACCAGTCGGCGCGGCGCGGGTAGATGGACCCGGGGCAGGCTTCGATGACTGGTACCGCCGCGAGCACCCGCGCCTTGTCGCCGCTCTCCTGCTCATCACGGGCGACCTGGCCTTAGCCAGCGAGTCCGTGGACGAAGCCTTTGCCCGCGCCCTTGAGCGCTGGGGAAAGGTCGCTGCCATGGCGTCCCCGACGGGATGGACCTTCAGGGTGGCCCACAACCTGAGCCGCCGTGCCCGGTGGCGGTCAGGCCTGGAGCGACGGTTATTGGCCCGCGCCCCGCGTCCGCCCGACGTGCCCGCTCCCGCGGGTGAGATCTGGGCGCTGGTATCTGAGCTGCCGCGGCGCCAACGAGAGGTCGTCGTAATGCGCCACATCGCCGGCCTACGGGAAGCCGAGATCGCCGAGGCGCTGGGCATTTCCCGTAGCACCGTGTCCAGCACCCTGCGCAGCGCTCATGACCGTCTCGGCCGCGCCTTAGACAGGGGCCCCACTAAGAACGAGGGAACGTGCCAGAACTCAAAGAGATGACCGAACGGCTGCTCAGCCAGGAGCTCTCGCCCCTGCCGTCAGTGGCCGACCTCCAACTTCGCAACCGTCGCCGCCGCCGGCGCCGGTGGGCAAGGACAAGCGCCAGCCTGAGCGTGGCCGCGCTCCTGGTCGCTCTGGTTGTCCTGCCGGGCCAGGGCGCCAAGCCCGCTCCTGCACCGGGCTCACGTCTGGCCGCCTACATCAGCACGGCGACCCAGGTAAGTGACCAGATCCTCGACCAGGTCGGCGTACCGGCCGGCGTCAGCGCCCCGAGGGTACTGGTCGGGCAGGCGCCGCTTAGCGATGACGCGAAACCGGCGGTTGTCTACATAGGGGCGGAGTACTGCCCGTACTGCGCCGTCGCCCGCTGGGCCCTGGTCATCGCTCTGTCCAAGTTCGGCACTTTCTCAGATCTCGGGCAGGTGATCTCCTCGGCGTCTAGCGATGTCAACCCGGGCCTAAAGAGCTGGAGCTTCCACGGTTCGAGCTACTCCAGCCCCTACCTGAGCTTTGAGCCGGCAGAGACCGAGACCAGCAGCTCCTCACCATCGGCCGGCTTCAGCCCCCTAGACGCCCTATCGCCCCTTCAGCGACAAGCCCTCTCAGAGTACGACAGCCGCCCTGGGGTACCGGAGACCATCCCTTTTATCGATGTGGCCGACCGTTACCTGCAGATCGGAGCCAGCGCCGATGCCTCGGTCTTGGAAGGCTTGAGCCTGGACCAGATCGCAGCCGACTTGAAAGACCCCTCCAGCCCGGTGGCCCAAGCCCTGGACGGCTCGGCCAACTACCTAATCGCCACTCTTTGCGAAGTCGCCGGTCAGAGGGCGGCGGCCATCTGCGGGTCAGCGGCCATTGCCCGAGCCGAGGCCGTGCTGGGCGGGAGCAGTGCAACCACGACGACGCCCAACTCGGCGACGACAGCACCCAACCCGGCCGCCGCCACGACGACCGCCAGCCCGGCCGGCGCCATTGGCCCTGCGACGGCCACCCTCACCGGGGTTACTTGCCCGTACTGCCCAGCAAAAGCCCAGGTCTAGTTCAGCTATGCCCACTACGAGGGCATCAGTGCCTCTCCGGCCGAGTGCCAAGCGCTCCTCGGCGGCCTCCCCGGTCCGCCGTCCTCCAGGAAAAAGGGCCCCCACCGAGCGCCGCCGCCGCCTTCGCCTGGCCTGGGCTTCGCTCGGCGCCTTGCTCGTCGCCACTGGCGCGCTCGTGACCGTTGTGGCCACAAGCGGCCGTGCGCCGCGTTCGTCGCAAGTGTCGCCGGCGGCGGGGACGCCAGTAGCAGGGAACGTCTTGGCCAGGCTCACCTCCTTACCCATTACCACGATCGCCGCAGCACCCACCGGCGGCCTCGACGCGCCGACGTCGATCAACGACTCTCCCCTGACGGCGGACGGTAAGCCCGACCTGCTCTACATCGGGGCCGAGTTTTGCCCCATCTGCGCCGCCGAACGATGGCCCTTGTACATAGCGCTCTCCAAGTTTGGGACCTTCAACCCAGCGCCGGGGCGGATCCACTCGGCCGTCAGTGACGGCGACATCCCCACCCTGACCTTTTACGGGACGAAGTACACCAGCCCCTACTTCACCTTCAGCGCGGAGGAAACAACGACCAATCAGCCCGCCGGCAATTACTACGTGCCCCTCCAGCAATTAGCGCCCGAACAACAGGCTCTTTGGCGACGCCACACCAGCGAATCGTTCCCCTGGATCGACTTCGGCGGCAAGGAGCAGTTGGCAACAGCCCAGTACGACCCCGGGGAGCTGGAGGGCCTGACGTTCCCGGCTATTGCATCCGATATCGGCGACAACGCCAGCACCGTTGGCGAAGACATTGACGGGTCGGCGGCCGTACTGATCAAAACCATCTGCTCCGACCTCAGTGATGACCGGCCGGCCATGGTCTGCCGAGCGAAGCCGCCAATGGGACCGGGCCGCGCTTCCTGACCCAACAACAGTCGGCCAAATGGCCGCGCCAAATCACCTGGCGGCGAACACTTACTATGCATCCCGGAGGGACCAAAGGAACCATTGATAAGGCCGCAGGGTAGTTCAGTCGTGCCTCCTCAGTTCGTCTGGCGTACTAGACGCCGGTGGCTTCGGTGGGCCGTCCCCACCCCGGTCGCGGTGAGCGCGCTCGCCATCTGCTTGGCAGGAAGCCAAGCGCAGAGCCCTCTGGCTGGGTCGGTGCCAGCGGTCTTGGCCTCCTCGGCCTCCTCGGTCAACGCCCGCCCACGCCTGAGTGCGGTGGGCCCGGCCGAGCCGCTTCAGGCTCGTGAGATCGACGCGGTTGACGGTGGCGAGCTCATTGTGGCCAATTTCAAGGGCATCTACAAGACGACTGACATGGGCCGTCACTGGAGCGACATCACCCCGCCGTTTGTTCCTTCCCCGGTCATCCTCACTCATCTTTCCCACGTCGTCTCCTACGGCAACGAGCGCATCTGGTTGGACCTGGCTGGAGACGACCGTTTTGTCTTCGTGCCCTACTCCTGGGACGGCGGGAGGACATGGAAGACCAGCACGCTGCCCCGCGGTGCGGTAGTGACTGGGTCGGCTCCTAGCTTTTCGACAGCAGAAGACGGGTGGCTGGTCGCTCAGCCATCAGGGTCCGCCGGCGCAAGCCTGTACCGGACGACCGATGGTGGGGCTACCTGGGCAATGGTCGCCAGGAGCGCCAAAGTGCCCTTCGGCAACCCGATGACATGGGCCAATGCGCACGACGGGTGGGCGCTCGGCTATGCAGGCAATAACCCAGCAGGCCAGCTGGGAAGTGCCCTCTACCGGAGCACAGACGGCGGGGCCGATTGGCATGTGGTCCACCTATCGGGGATCACCGGCTACAAGGGGCTCGGGGTCACCGTCGCCTTGCCAGTTTTCTTCGGGGAGCAAGAGGGTGTGATGGCGGGACGGCTCGCCCATGCGAGCCACGGCCGGCAGCCCGACGTTGTCTATGTGACGAGTGACGGTGGGAAAACCTGGAAGGCCCGCCTTGTGCCGTCGAGTGTCACCACGGCTAGTTACCCGGAGGGCTCGTTTTCCGTGCCCTTCTCAGCGTCCGGCCCTTCGGACTGGGTAATGCTCGCAGGTTCGACCGAGTATTCGACCCGCGACGGTGGCGCGAACTGGACCACCCGCGCCGCAAGCCTCCCGGCGGGCATGAGCATCGACAGCATCTACTTTGTCTCGGCAGCCCTGGGGTGGGCGCAAGCGACCGGGCCTGAGTGGACTTACCTACTGCGCACGACCAACTCGGGCAGGAACTGGACGACAGTGTCTCCGCAGCACCAATACCTGCGCTCAAAGCGCGGCTCCCGGTCAGTTGGTCGTGGACTTCGGTATGCAGGGTGACGAAATTCGCCTTGAAGTCAAAAACCCCGTCACCCGCCGCCTCAGCCCCGGGCCTGTGCTCTTGACGCTAGAGAACTGGGACTGGAGCCACTCCGAAGTTGGGAACGCAACGGCCTGCTGTGGATCTACGGTTTGAACGGTTTGGGCAAGCACTCTGAGCTCGTGGAGGCTTCTGCCAAGAACGGGCGCGCCCTGCACCGCTTCGCGGTGGACGCCGCCGCCGATCCCTACTTGTTTGTCGATGCGGACGGGCTTTGGCTCACTGCAGGCATATGGGGTGGGCAGTTCTGTCCCAGTGCGTGCCCTCTTTGGCACGTCGCCCCGGGCTCGGCCCGAGTGGTGGCTGAGCGCAACCTGGGCGTCGGCACCCAGTGGTTAGTGGCCTTTGGCCACAGCATCTGGGCCGATGTTTTGAGCGGCACCCCCGGAGGCCTTACGGCGCTGAAGCAAACGATCTGGCGTTTGGACGGCCCCCGTGCCCAGCTCGTGTTCCAGCAGTCGGCCCACCTATTGCCCCCGGACATTTTCGGCGGGACCGGGTACGTCGTCGAAGGGGATCCGCAGCTGGGTTTCTTCACCCTGTCGCAGACGGACCGAGCGGCACGCCACCGGCCATCGGGACGTGTGACACCAAGGTACCTATGCGGGTGGTGCGGGTCGACCCGGCGTCGGGACGCCAATCCTACGTAGCGGGCCTGCCGGTCGGCCTGGTTCGGCGCCGGGCTCGATTGCCACTTGGTAGCCTCCCAGGGACTTGTCGCCGACAACGCTTTCTATTTCCTCGCTGGGCCAAACGGGCCGCCGGGGACCAACCAGTACACCGAAGTGGTACGGGCCCCAGTCGGCTCGTAAACGGCAGATATGCAGCGCCGCCTTAGCCTTTCGGCGCTGGGCGTGCTCCAAGTACTACTGGAGGCAACCCATTAGCAGCCGATGGACAATGGGCTCACCTGCTTGGCTTTGCCTCCATCCAGCCACCAGACCTTGCCACTCGTGATCGTGAACGTGGCTGCGGCGCCGACGACAAAAGACATTGCAGGGTCTCGCACATCGCACCACGAGATCGAGCCGCGCCTGAGCAGTTGCCAATCCGAGGGCCCAACGTGCAGGAGGTCGCCATCGGGCAGGACAGCGATGTCCGGCCCGACGCCGGGTCTCCCGAGCCCTGCCGGGCTGGGCACGGCGAGGGCCTGCCAGGACCGCCCACGGTCCACCGTTAGCATCACTGAGCTAGCAGGAGCCGTCGTACCCGCGACAGGTTCTGCTGCAGTGCCGACACCGGCGCTGACCAGGAGGGCCTCGTCTGCTGAGAGCGCCACCAGGGTCGCGTATGACTGGTACCCGACCACTTCGAGCGGGGACGACCACTTGCGGCCACCGTCGAGCGACACGTCCAGCGAGGCCCATCGTCCGCTGAACCCGTCGCAATTCACCGAAGGCGGCGAAGAGCTGAGAAAGGCGCAGGCCGAGCGCCGGGCAGCGTATGGCTTGAGGGCCCATCAACGACCCGCGCCTACCACCGTCCGCCGTGACCTCGAACGGCCCCCTTGGCATCGGCGAGAAGCTGGCTTGCACCGTGCCTCCTGGCCCGTAGTTGAAAACGTTGAACGAGGACTCCGCGGCCCCCTTTGGCAGAGGCACAAAGGACCAGGCCTCGCCGTTATCGGCGGTGTACATGCCGAAGCTCGCGTTGATGACCGACGGCGTGTGGGAAGCCGTGCAGTCAGGCCACAGGACAAAAGAGGCGAAGACCTGCCCAGCCGACGCGCCGACGGCCACTTGCTGGCAGGACATCCGGTACTGGGTCCCGGCGCGGCCGGCGAGCCAACTGGCGATCCTCTTGAGTGTCGCGGTTGTTGGCACCTCGGTCTCGCTGTGGAGGCCCTGCACAGCCACGCTGCCGCCCGCGCACCAGGCGACTACCCCCGGCCTGGCTGGGTTCACCGACAAGGTGCCCTCGCCGAACGTCTCGGTCGACAAGGGCTTGAACTCACCCAAGCCGGCGAAGCTGGTCACGCGACCTGCTTGGGAGGCTGCGGTTCGCACCGCGCTACCAGTTGACGTCGGTCCCGAGGACGCCAGGGCTGCGGGCACAGGCACAAGTGTGATGGCGACTAGGGCGGTCAACACGGCCACCGGCACAGCACGCAAACGACTGGCGCCGATACGCAGGCTCCTCATGCTCGGGAGAACTTCCGAGGGCTCCCACAGGTTCCCCCGGGAGCAGGGGTACGCCGCAAGGCGGTCAATGCTTAGCCTGTCAGCCTGGTCGCGGGCGAAATAAATAACTGGGCGCTCAAGAAATGACAACCATCTCAGTCTGCACCTGCCGCCCACCGAGAGCCACGCTCAGCTTCTCTTTGAGCGGCCGCGCTCTGGCATTGACGAAAGCCTTCAAACCTGCGTGGGTGAGCTTGAGCCGGATGATGGCGCTCTTGCCGCTCGTGATCGAATAGGAACCGGCCGCGAGCACCGCCGTTTTTCCTGCGACGGTGGCGCTGCCGGAACAGGCCTCCCCAGGAGCGGCGTCGTACACGCCTGCACGGGTGTGTTCGCATGTCAGCTTGATCGGCAGGTAGCTCCCCGAAAGCGTCGCCGAGGAAGAGCTAATGGACACTCGGCTGGCCGAGATCACAATGTCGAAGGTTCGAGCCGTGACAAGGTTGGGCACACTGTCAACGGTCGCAATCGTCACAGTCACTTTGAAGGCACCCGCGCTTTTCGGGTACCCGAGGACCGATGGCCCCCATACTCCGACCTCTTGGCATTGTGACCCCCCGGTAATCCCTCCATCGCCTGAACCTTCTACTGCGCTCAGAGTTAAGCCGGGAGGAAGGCCCGTTGCGGTGGCCTTGTAGGCGTCCCCGTACTGGTCCGGGCCTGTAAGGGACACGGTCTCGCAGTACGGGGACGAGACCACACCAGGATCCAAGGATACGCGGACGATCGATAGCGGCGGCCCGTCCTCCAGGGGCAGGGCCCGTCGATGCCCGGTACCGTTTGGCCGGCCTTCACCGGAATTTGCTTGTCGTACGAGAGGGAGGCGAAATAGCTGCTGTGTGAACGGCCGCACGTCGGGTCGAAGGCCACGTTGTACGTCTGTGCCGCCAGGTTGGCCACACGGTAAGTGCCGCTGGCCCCAGTGATAGCGCTCCCCGCCCCGCTTCCGTCCACCCCGGTCGCGTAGACGCAGATACCGGCGTCGTCGAGCGCGCCAGTAGCGGTCACGGTGCCCGAGATCGTCGCGCCTGCCTGCAGCTCGGCGTCGATGCCAGTCGCAAGTCCTGGCAGCACGACGCCGGTGGCTACTATCGCGTCAGGCTCGGCTTCGTAGTACTGCTCCGCATAGGTGCTGGCCTGGGTTCTACCGCAGGTCGGGTCGAAATAAACCGTGTAGGTGCCAGCGGGGAGGTTGTCGATCGCGTAGGTGCCGTCGGCTGCGGACTTGGCGCTGCTCACGCGGTGACCAGCGCTGTCATCTGCACTGGCACAAACCTTGGCACCACCCCCAGTCCCACCTGCCTCGGACACGGTGCCCGAGATCGTGTACCCCGCCGACAGATGGGCGTCAATCCCGGTGGCGGGGCTGACCGCTGACGCGAACACTGGGTTCGCGTCAGCGAGGTCCACTTGGCTGACGTAGTACTGAAGGGCGTACGGGCTCGTCACCGTGCCGCCACAAGAAGGGTCGAACTCGACTACATAGTTAGCCACCGGGACGGTGACCTCGTAGCTGCCATCGCCCTCGGTGATCGCCTGATAAGGGGCCCCTGTCGTCGCAAATGAGCCTGGCTGGCCGCTCACGGCGTAGGCATAGACACACACATCTGCCACGGGAGCACCGGAGGCGATGTCGTCAACCGAGCCTGCTATCAAGCCGGTCGCGGTGGTGGCGGCAGCAAGCATTGAATTAGCGATCACGGTCGCCGTCATCGTCAAAAGGACGGCTCCTGCGACTACCGCGCTAAATCGTCGCATGGCCGGCACCACTTCCTCGTCGGCCTGCGCCGAGGAGGACCTCGCCGTGGTCCCCCCAGTCGCGCATGCTAATCATCGTACGGTCGCGAATGATGGTCACGCTGGGGAGGGCTTGCCGGCGTGGGCAGTAGCCTGGTCTTCTGGACGAGTACGCCAGCTGGGACAAGCTTTTCAATGCCGAGCACAGAGCGCCGGACTACCTCGGGCTAACCGCGGCTCGGGCCGCGGAGCAGGCGGCCGACAAGGGGATAGCCACGGTCAGAGTGGCGGACCTGGACCTCGAGCCCAAGGTCGTCCTCACCTTCGATTCACGGCCGGACAGGCTCACTCTTCTTGGCCATCATGGCACCGTCGTCCGCTCAGGTTTCTTCTGGCACTTTCGGGAGTCCCACCCGCCAACTAGAGAGGCTCGGTGTCCCTCGTTCGACCGGCCGAGGAGCACTCCAGTTGCCGAGGCGCTGCTTCCAGACGTCAACCAAGAACAGCCCGCCCGAGAGGACCTATGACTCGTCCGCGCCAGATTGGGCTGACTTTGGTCCGAGCCGGCCTGCTTGCACTCAGCGTCCTGGTCCCGGCTCTCGCAGCCCTGGGGACCCTGATAAGTCCAGTGCGAGCCGACGTCGAGCGCCACGCCAACGATGCAGCCAACAAGGCGTCGTAGTGCTAAGGAACCAAGGTCGTCACGTCGCGTCACACCGGGTCCCGTGCGAATAGGTGACCAAGTCGCTTGGCAATCGCCAGGGCAGCCAAGCTGTATCCGTAATAGCGGCGTTAGTGGCGTGCAGCCAAATGGTCGGCTCTATCCGACAGAAAAACCTGTGAGTAATGGCGGCAAATGAATACGTACCCAGATAGGCGATGACCTTGCCTGTACGGGATTGATGTTGTAGACCCTTATCGCATCCCGTTTACCGCTAAAGCTTCACCCGATAGAGGTCGCCTCCCGTCCCTCCAAGCCCGGGAACGAGGAGGTAGAGACAACCTCCGGTGTACTCGCATCGGCAAGGCACGGCCCACCTTCACTTGAACCCCTTGTAGACCGGGATGGTTCCTAGTGGTCGCGCCTCGTTCGGTTATCATTCACAAGGCCCGGTACGGCGCTGCGTAGCGGCAAGTCGTCGGGGGTCAGGACCGCCAAATCGCCCGCACGTTCCCGTTCAGCGTGACTTCGGCGATCGCGCTCACACTTGTCCAGCCGTTGCCGGCGTCGGTGTCTATGAAGACGTCACCCGCTTTGGACACAGCGATGCCGTTGCTCGGCCGGAAATAGCCCCGCCCCCCGAGGATCCTGTCCAGGCCAGATCCCTTGTTGGCCCATGCGCCGAGGTCTGCGACCTGAGTGATCCTGCCGCCCGGCGAGAACCACTCGAACCCGTCGGTCCCAGTGCCATGGCGACGTTGCCGTCTGGCGCTTCGGCGAGCGGCGCGACGCCCGCATCACCCCGGATATTGCCGACCGGTCGGCGGGAACCTGCGGCGGTCACTTCGTAGGCGTCATAAGGACCGTCGTCGCCGACGAGGAGGTCCCCCTCGCCGTCGAAGGCCAGCCTGCTGGCGCTGTCGAAGCGGACCGGGAGCGGCTCCTCGTAGTTGTACGGCGGTGGGGGTCATTTGTAGGTCTTCGGGTTAACCCGACGACCCGGACCAGTTCCCGGCGATCAAGCCGGTAGACGCCGGCCCCGGCCCCCACATAGAGCTCGTCGTTCGGCCCGGTCGCCAAGCCGAACCACTGGGGCGAGTTTCCGAGCGCGACTGCGCGAGCACGAGCGGTGGCGCCCGTGAGCGGGTCCGGGCCGCCGCCGATCACGGTCTGGACAATGCCGTCAGGACCGACAGCTCGTATGCGGCCATTGCCGGTGTCGGAGATGTAGAGAATCCCGTTGCGACCGACCGCGACAGACGACGCCCAGCTGAAGTCGAAGCTCGCCTTCGTTGCCGGTCCGCCGTCGCCCGAAAAACCCCTGTGGCCGTCGCCAGCCACGTCGAAGAACCCTTCACCGGGGCTCCAGCGGCGCACCTCTTCGCGGGTCTGGTCGACGACGTAGATCGAGCCGTCCGGGCCAGCCGCCATCGACCAAGCACTGTTGGGTACGACGGCCGGACCGTCGAGAGGACGCGCAGAAACGTCGAACCGCAAAGCCGACGGCGGAGGCAGTGGCGCGGTGCGCTCGCCTCGGGCCACCGTGGGCACGCCGGGGGCCAGGACAATGCGCTGAGGGCGTTCGGGGCGACCGGCTGCCAACCCTAAGGCGATCCGAGGCGACGTCTGAGTCGCCGCATTCGGCAAGCGGGCAGCTTGAGGGCCGATGAGGGGACAGATCGCGCTTCACTCGTCAGCACGACGGTCGCGTAGCTGCTGCTCGTAACCGCTTGGGGGATGTCATAGCGAGCAATGACGCCGCCGGTGTCCAAGCATACGAAGGCGACGGGGCTGCCGACCGGCCCGTACAGCAGGCACGACTGCGCGTCGGGACCGGCTCCTTGATCGAGGAGGTGGGGTGCCTCCGCAGCGACATGGTTTCCCGGGGCAACCGGGTTTGCGTACACCGTCACGGCGTTGCGAAGGCCGTCGAGAAGCGCCACCTGCGGGCTTGGGCCGAGCAGCTCCGCGCGGCCGCCCATCATCGTGTTCGCGTCGCTGCGGCATGTCCACGCGGCGCGGGGAGCCGAACGGACGCACGAGTAAAGCCCCGGGGGCTCGTTCCTAGGGTTCATGAAGACGACGACGGAGGTGCCCGAGGAGCGCACAGAGAAGATCGAGGGCGATGACTCATACGCCCAACTCGTCGCTGACGCGATCGCCGTATCCAGCGTGGTTGGTGCGCTGCCGACGCTCGTGCGGGCCGTGTAGCTCAGCTGAACCGGACCGTCGAACCCGGCGGAGGCGCGTGCGACAAAGAGCGCCACCTCCGTCGCCGTGGCAACTGGACCCAGGCCGGCCCGCGTCGACCGGACGGTCGACGCGGGCGCGTAGAGGTCGGCCTCGTGGCTGGTCACGAGCGACGAGACGTTCACGAGCGGGATCGCTGGTGGCACGGAACAGAGCAGGTACTCGCTCGGGCCATCCACCGTTGGCACGCTGGCGGTGCCTCTGACCCGGGGCAGGTTCACCTTCAGCTCGGCGGCGTTCGGACAGGCGAACTTCGGGTCCATGTCGTCCGCCGAGGTGATCACAAGGCCTGCTTCCGCCCCGGGAGCGAGAACGACAGGCTTCGGTGCGGCGAAGGCAGGTCCGGGACCGTCATGGCTGACGTGCACCGGGATCACCGAGCCGACTGCTTCGATAAAGGACACGTGCGGCTGGCCCTCGATGCGGCACGTGAACTTAGAGATGTTCGTGGCTCGCAACGTCACGATCCCAGTGCCTGCCGTTGCGCTGGCTCCGATGACACCGATGGTGAGTTGCGACGAAGTGCACGCCGGAACTGCCACGTCGTGAGGCGTCCGCTCCAGCGGACGTGGCTCGGCTGCCGCAGAGACCGCTCCACTGGCGAGGAGGGCGCCAACCATGGCTCCGCCCGTTGCGAGCCTCTGGAATGTGCACGTGCCATGGGTCTTCATCGGAGGGAAGGTTCGCGCGCGCACTCCGGGCACGCGGGACGCGGCTTCATTAGGGAGGGCTGTCTAAGTGGGACCGGACTTCCTCGAACCGCTAGCCACCTTGGGCCTTATCGCCTTGCGGAGAATTGAGGTTACGGCGCCCGTGGAAGCTGGGCTGGCAGAACGCCAGCGCAGTGCAGAGCGAGACGGTGAGGCGCTCTAGCGGGGCCATAAACGACCGGGGCATATTCCTGTTCCGCTAAGGGACCGTGGCCCCTCGATGCGGTCGCGGAGCCAGGGCACTGAACCTCCGGACCTGGACGCGTGTTAAGTGGTACGTGAGGTTCGCGCCGGCATTGGCCGCCATGGCCTTGGTCCCCGCCCTCCTATCTGGTGCCGCGGCGGCACCGGGCCCGGTCACAGTCGCTATGCCCTCCCGGGATGGAGCGTTGCCCTCCCGGGATCTCGCCGGCAATGTGTTGGACGCCGAACCGGCGTATGCCGGCCCGTTCGTGGACTACCAAGCCTTTAGCGGTCACGGCGATCTGGCCTTTGTGTCGCTCGGCGGGCTCTACGTGCTCGACGGCACACAGCACAAGCTCGTCCAGCTCGTGCCCCTGGCCGGCGGTGCGAGCGACCCCCAGTTCTCGCCCAACGGCGAGTGGCTGACATATTCGGTCGGCGACTGCGCCGCCTGCTTCTACCTGGCCCATGCTGACGGCAGCGGTGCGCACCCCGAACCCCTTCCGGCCAACGGCAATGGTCGGGTGGCGTGGCTGCCCGACAGCCGCCTTCTTGTGGGGGACGGCATTGACCGTGTCAGCGCCACGGGCGGCTTGGCCGTCGCCGGGCAGGTGCCCTCCGACCTGGTGGCCTGGTCAGCCGGTTGGGACGAGTTCGCATTCGAGACCGCCGACGTAAGAACCGCCAAAGACGGCGCCTTCAGCGGCAAGTGGGTACTGGAGCTGGCAAGCTCGCTCACGGGCGAACGCACCGTCTGGTACCAAAGCCCGATCTCTTTCGTCCCCGCCTCGGGCCGCGGCTTCCAGGGCAACCAGTTCGCGGGCGCGCAGCTGCTCCCAGGCCACGAGGGGCCCTCTTGTCGCTCGACCCGGGGAACGCGGCCGACAACTCCGGTGGCTTCCGTCTCTACTGGTTGGCTGCCCCCCGGGGGCCAGCCCTATTCTTTCGGGCGCAGCCGCCAGGTGACATCGGTCAGCCGCCAGGGCGTGCTGGCCGTGGGCGCCGGCGGCAACGAGTACGCCTGGACGGACAAGTACGTCGAGATCTGCAAGCCGTCACCGGTGCGCTGCTCGACGGTCGAGGTGCCTCCGGGCCAGCTTTCCTTCGACCCCGCCTGGTCGCCCCAGGGCACCACCCTGGCCTTGGTCGAAGCCAAGGCGGAGACGGCTGGGGATTTCCTGCAGTCCACGGTGCTCGGTTGGTACTCGACCCACCACCTGTTCTTGTTGGCCGCCGCCTCGTCCCGGCCGGCTGAGGTGCCCGCAACCCAGGGGGCGGCGGCCCCAACCTGGTCGGCGGACGGAAAGAGCATCCTCTACGTAGCCGGCAATTACCTCTGGTTGCTCCGCCACATCGGTTCCCGCCCGGTCAAGGTTGCCGGCCCGGTCCTGGCCCCCAGCGACTGGGGCGCCTTTTTCGGCGAGGTCAACTGGCAGAGCGATTTTGCTTGGTCGGAGGCGTAATTGGCACGGGCGAAGTTGGCGACTACAGCCGTAGCGGCTGTAGTTCTTTGCTTCCTGCCGCTCGCCGCCAGCGCGTCCCCTCAGGCGGTCACCGCCGCCCCAGGGGCACCGGTGCCCTTCGCCGAGGTTGGCAACGTCACCTTTTCGACCTCCAGCGATGGCTTCGCCCTCGTCCACACATCGACGGGCACGTACGTAGCGAAGACCGAGGACCAGGGCAGGCACTGGGTGTTGGCGAGCAGCACCGCCCTGTACCGCCCGGGCATGCCTGCCGCTGACGTCGTCGGTGCGATTCGGGACGCCCCGGACGGCACCGTGTACGCCTACCCCGGCGGCGCTGCCGGCTCGGTCGTCGACGTGAGCAGCGACGGCGGCCGTCAGTGGACGACCGCTCGTTTCCCCGGGACCTTGGCCGACGTCGTGGTCAGCGGCTCCTCGCTGTGGGCACTGGTCGACGGCCCCGCCCGCAGCGGACCTCCGTTCCCCCCACCCCCACCTGCGGGCTGGCTCTATGTCTCAACGGACGGCGGCAAGACCTGGGCCCGTCGTTCGACCCTACCGGCCAGTGCCGGGCCCTACCAGATGCTCTCGGCACCCACTTCCTCGGTCGCCTACGCCCTCTCGCCCGGCGAAGACAACGCCTACGCCGGTCGCTACGGGGGTATGGCGGTGACGACCGACGGCGGTCGTACCTGGCAACGCGTCGAAGACCAGCCCTGCGACGAGAATGCCTCGCCCCGCTTTGGCGAGGACGCCGAACTGGGCGGGGTAGGGCCGCGTGAGGTCTGGCTCGCCTGCGGCATCTCGGTCCCCCAGCTGGCGGGCAACGTGGACGTAGTCCTCCGCTCGGGAGACCGCGGCAAGCACTGGTCGCTCGTGGCCTCCAGCACAACGTGGTTCACGGCGCCTGACACGCGGCCCAACTTCCCCGCCACCGCCACGGTGGCAGCCGCTGGACTGCCCGGCACCAGCCTGTTCAGTGCCGGCGGCGCATGGTTGGTCCTGGGGTCGCCGAGCCAGTTGGTGCGGACGACCGACGAGGGGCGCTCCTGGGGCGACGGAGCGCCCGCGACGGTCGAGTCACAAGGGCCCCAGCAGGTCCTGGACGCGGGCGGCACTGTGGTCGTGCGCACCCGCTCGGCACTGTGGCGGCTGGCGACCAGGGGTTGGCATGAGGTCATTTCTGCACGGCCCGTTGGCCCGGGCTCGCTCGGGGCGAGCGCGAACCGCGACGCTCCTCCTCAAGCCTCGCGGCTGGCGTTGGCGTCGTCATCAAGCCCGAGTTCGGTTCACTCTCCGTAGCGAACTGGTCGTGAGCGGGCAATCGCTACCGGCCAACAACCCATCTTGGTGCTCCAGAGATCGATCATCTTGTTGCGGTCGAGGAACGACCGACACCTCGGTGTCGGTCGCTGACTGCGATGGCCCGCCCCAGGAGGGCCTGTCAAGCTGGCCCGGCCAGGAGGGCCGGGGGCGCCGCCGAACGAAGGATGAGTGAGAGGCGGCGCCTTTTCCGGCTTGACTGGTCTGGAAGGGGCGGCGGGGGTGCGGGGTGCTCCCCGCAGCCGCCTTTAGGCGGCTCTCCGGCCGGAAGACCACGGGTCCCGGGACAGCGAGGCGGCTGGCCGCGACGGCTGGCGCACCCCTGGTGCAAGTGTGTACCTCAGGAATGGGTCGTGGAGCCACCAAGCTCGAAGAGCGTCACCTCACCGACAGGCTCGTCTACGAGCGCCGCCCCTTCCTGTCCAGTGCTCGGGTGACGTCGGTAGGCTCAGGCTCGGCCATAAGGGGTGCTAGGCCCGGACAGCAATGGCAAACTCTTGGAGTTGTCTCCGTTTATCGGACAGGTCCTTCAAGCGGTGCAACGCCATAGGTCACGATTCAAACGGAGGACGCGTTGGGAGCGAGGACTTGCCGAAGCTGGTCGAGGTGGGCCTCCTCGGCGACAAGCGAGAGTCGGAGCATCTCTTTGAGGGAGGCGACTTGACCCCGGAGGTTGGCGTTCGCTTCCTCGAGCTCTTGGACGCGCGTCGTGGCATCGGAGTCAGGGACAGCCGTCATCGTCGGTTCAACTGCACCAAGCTGCTCGAGCACCGCTCCACGCCGCGCCTCGACGCCGTCGGAGGCGATCACCTTTGTCGGACGACGCCCTCGCACGGCCGGAAGGCGCTCTACGAGGACACTGGTCGAGACTTCCGGGAGATCCCCCTGCTTCATCAACCCTCGCACCTGGGTTTCCGTGAGCGCGAGCCGGCTCGCTGCGCCAGCGACTGTGTAGTAGCCCCGGCCGTCGCTACCCCGGTATGTCGGGACGCCCACAGCGACCAATTTAGAGTCGAATTAGAACTGAAGCCAGGCCAAAGGCCCGACTGGCTAGACTTTTTCGTTATCTCACGATCAAATGCCCCTCATTTGTTGATGCCTGAGGTATAATTACATACATGAAGTTCGCGGTCGATAGCCGGCCTGTGGACTTTGGAATTTCACAGCGCGTGGACTGCAGCGATGGCACGCTGTCCACAGGTCGTCGACAGGGCATACACGCCTTGTCCCGAACGCGTTGCGCCTCTTCCTGTCGACTCCTCCCGTGGTCTGCTTCTTTGGTGGACCCAAACGCAAGCGAGGCTAGAGCCGTGATGGTCGCGTGGTTCGGCTGGCTTCGCTCACGTTTGGCCACTGGAGCGCCGCTCCGCCAGGCATCCCCGTTGCCTCTGGCCGGCGCCCTCATCGCTGACGCTGACGGCCGTCTGCTGCTCGTGCACCGCAACACGCCAGAGATGACTTGGTGGGAGGTCCCGGGCGGGAAGGTTGAGGCGGGTGAAGACCCCTGGCAGGCAGCACAGCGCGAAGCTTGAAGAGGAACTCAGCGTGACGGTCGAAATGATCGCCGAAGTCGGCACGGAGCAGTTCCATCAGGGCGAGCTTCCTCTCCAGTACACCTGGTACGTCGCACGCCTTCGCGGGGGCGCACCATCGCTCATCGAGCGCGATCGCTTCGACGACCTCCGCTACTTCACATGGGCCGAAGTGGACGCCCTTACCGACGCCTCGCCGTCCGTCTGCTGCTTGCGTGATCGCCGTGCTGAAAGCGTTCTTGACGTGCTCCCGGGATTCTCGTCGACCCGATTTCGCCCTCTAGGGACAAGACGCAGCCCGCGTGGTGCGGGCTCGGTCTACCCTTGGTGGGGCGTGCATGTACTTGAAACCCTGCCGACCCTCGACTCGCTCCAAAGTGCGATTGAGGCGAATGTCCGGTGCGACTACGTGTACATGTATCCGCCGTGTCAGGCTTACAGGCCATTCGGTGACAGGGTCGACGTGGCTGGGATGGTCAGGGACTCACTTGCGCGAACCGATTCCATCAACCTCTACGTACATGTGCCGTTCTGTCGTCAGATTCTGCGGGTTTTGCAACCTATACACGGTCCCGACGTCGCACGACGATGTTCACAAGCGTTACGTCGACGCGCTCGATCAGCGAGATTCGCGCTTCGGCGGCCATGGTGGTCGGGAAGAGGGTTCGGACCGTGTACGTCGGGGGCGGAACGCCCTCGCTTCTTCGGCCAGCGCTTCTCAAACGGATTCTCGCGGCGCTGACTGAAGCTGTACCCTTCCAGCTTCGGGACGTGCCAGAAGTAGCAATCGAGGTCGCGCCAGACAACGCGACACCCGAAGGGTTGGCCGCTTTTCGCGACGCGGGCTTCACTCGCATCAACCTCGGCGTTCAGACATCGGCGGCTGATGAGCTGAGACTCGTAGGCCGGCGTTACGCATCGGGCACCATTGCTGACGCGCTGAAGAATGCCTTGGATGCTGAGTTTGGGAACGTTTGCGTCGATCTGATCTATGGCCTCCCGGGGCAGTCCTTCGACACCTGGCGGAGCTCGGTCGACTTCGTCGTTGATTACCGCCCGGAGACAGTTTGTGCGTATGCCCTCACCCTTCGATCTGGAACGGGTTTCGATCGGCGTGGTTTCCGAAGGGTGGATGACGAGGATCAGTTTCGGAAGTACGACTACGCGAATGGGACGTTGCTGGATGCCGGCTACGAGCAGCAGACACACGTGCGCTGGGCGCTCCCCGGGCGGGGCGGGTATTTGCAGAAGGAGTACCACTGGGCGTGCGAGCCTCTTCTCGGCTTCGGTGCAGGGGCGCGGAGCTACCTGTGGGCCATCGACACGCGAAATGGCTACTCACTACGCCGTCGGGGGGCAGCGTTGGACGACTACCTCGAGCGGATGGACCGTGGCGAAGACTCGCGGACGAGGGATTTTTAATGGATGATGATGAAAGACACCAAAGGCTATCATACTCGGAATGAACGACCTCAGCAGAGAGGCCTTCCGTTCAACCTTTGGCATTGATGCTGTCGACGCATTCCCCGAAGAGTTCGCTGCCTTGATCAACCTTGAGCTTGTGACCGAACGAAACGCTACCTATTAGTTTCCTCGCGGTGATTCCGTCAAGGGCAGCCCTTCCCCTCCGGACTTTTTCCAGGATTCTGCTCTGCACTGGCTGTCCACACGAAGGGCTTCGGGTCGTTGTTATGGGCACGGAGGTAGTCCTCTATGGCAGTGACGAGGTCGGGCACTGAGCGGAACACACCGCGGCGGATGGCTTTGTCAGTCAGTTCCCGGAACCAGCGTTCCACCAAGTTGAGCCATGAGCTCGAAGTAGGCGTGAAATGTAAGTGGAAACGGGGGTGCTCTGGCCAGCCAGGCGTCGACGTTGGCATGGCCGTGGGTGCCGTAATTGTCCAAGATCACGTGCACGGCGAGGCCCTTGGGCACTTCCTTGTCCACCTTGCGCAAGAAGTGGACGAACTCGTTGTTGGTGTGGCGGGGCAGGCACTGGCCGATGACAACCCCGCTGAGCACGTCGAGGGCGGCGAACAGTGTTGTGGTGCCGTTTCGCTTGTAGTCATGGGTCATCGTGCCCGGCCGGCCCCGCTTCATTGGCAGGGTTGCCTGGGTGCGGTCCAGGGCCTGGATTCTGGCTTTTCTCGTCCAGGCAAAGGACAATGGCCTTGTCCGGGGGGTTCAAGTAAAGCCCGACTACGTCGACCAGCTTTTCCTTGAAACGGCGGTCGTTAGAAAGCTTGAAACTCTCCACTCGGTGCGGCTGAAGCCCTCGGCCCGACCATATCCGTTGCACCGTCGAACGGCTCAGGCCCTGGGCTTTGGCCATCGACCGGCACTCCATCCCTCTTTCCATAGGACCTACAAAGCTCACGCTCGGCGTTGAGACGCGAACGTTGCCGTTCAGGGATTCATCTCACCCCGTGTCCGCGAACTAGTTCTAGCGTTCCGCTACGACGAGTAGACCGGGAGCGCGAGGACTTGCCGTGAGATGCATTTTCAGTTGGGTCAACATCAGTGACTGTCACTTCGGACACGGCTCGACGTCCTACGGGCATGATCAAGCTCTCGTTCTCGAACGCCTGGCTACGGATGTCTTCTCCGTCGTGAGGGACGGGCTCGTGCCACATCCGCAGGTCATCTTGGTCACGGGCGACATCAGCAACTCGGGAATGGCTCTCCGAGGCGACGAGTACGAGCAGGCCATCGCGTGGTTCACTTCGCTCGCGACTGGTCTAGGGCTCGGCACTGCGGATGTGCTCAGCGTCCCCGGCAACCACGACGTTAATAGGAGCATCGCAGCCCAGGATCGGGTGACTTTTCGACTGCTCGATGGCTTGCGGCGCGGGGCGGCCATCGATGACGCGCTTGGGGAACTCGACGAACGAGCTCGCCTTGCTTCCCAACTTGCTGGATATCGCGACTTCGTCGCTCAGCTAGGTAGCCCGTGCCTCGGCGACGACGGCTTCGGGATCTACTGGGTCCATTCCCGGGCCGTGGCGGGAGGTTTCACTATTCGAATAGCGGGTCTTAATACAGCGCTGTTGTGCACAGGTCCCGACCAAGGGTGTCTTCAGTTGGGCCTGGAGCAGATCAGAGGCGTCTTTCTCCCAGCGGCGGACCCGACGACGGTGACGATTGCGCTGACTCACCACCCATTCGACTGGCTACGCGATGGCTCGGAAGCGGAGGCATGGACGTCAGCGCACGCAGATGTGCATCTCCAGGGCCACCTCCATGTGCAGAAGGCGTCCGGAACACGCGGTCGGCGGCAGGCCAGAGATAGTCGAGATCACTGCCGGTGCTGCCCACGGCGACGAAGGAGCTGCTCCAACTCATAGTTACAACTTCGGCGGCGTCTACGTCGATGACGACGGCTCCCTCGTCATCCGCGTATGGCACAGGCGCTGGTCCAAGACGGGCTTCGTCCCGGATATGGACGCTGCGGATACCGAGGAGGGATTCGCGGACTTCCGACTCCGCCGAAAGCTCGAGGCAGCGGGACAGACACCCCCTCTTGCCGATGCTGGACTCGCTGCCTCCCGAAACATGCTTCGCGCCATAGGCGCACGACGCACGGCATACCCGACCGATCTGACCATCGCAGAGCTCGATGAGAGAGGCGTGCTAATAGAGCCGCGGCTGTTTGAGTTCCAGCGCCGAGACGGGACCTTCGATATTTCGTCCCTCGTCACCGGGCTGGGCGAGGGGGGCAACACACTCGTTCTCGGAGAACCGGGGGCCGGTAAGACCGTGCTTGTATATCTTGTGCACCGCGGGCTGCTCGAGCGAGGACGAGTCGCGCTCTCGATTTCGATCGTCGATCTCACCACGAGCGCTGAGCTCACGTCGGACGTGTTGGCCGCGGCCGTTGCCAGTCGATTGCCCGTTGGCGCGACGGTCGATCTCGCCCGGAACGATCTCCTTTACCTCGTCGACGGCGTTGACGAGGCCGTTGCCAGTGGTGTACAAGTTGTCGATATTGCTCGTGCGCTGGAGCAACTACCGCAGTTCGGCACAGTCCTTGCAACTTGCCGCACGCGAGAGTTTGAGGATTACCTCGTAGGCTCCTTGAACCTCGACCGCTTTGAGCGCATCGCCGTGCTCGACGAGTGGGCAATCGACACTGACTTCCGGGACTTCGTCGACAGGCTCGTGCAAGCTAAGCTCCTAGAAGACGACGCTGTTCTCGAAGTGGTCCGGGCATCGCCTGCGCTTGGTGAACTTGTCAGGCGGCCGCTGTTTGCTCGGATGCTGACGTTCGTGTTTCCCGGAGAGCCTTCGGACATCACCGATGTCGCCGGTCTATACGCCGCATACTTACGGCACTTGGCTCGAACGGTCGATGATCGCCTACACCGGACCGGGTGCGAAACGGCCAATACGTACAGTCTCTGGCAGGATATGGCGTGGTACCTCTTCGCGAACGCGACGTTTCATCAGGAGTTGCTGCCAGCAGCAGTACCAGGCGCCTTTCTCGTCAGCACTGGCGGTCTGTCGCCGCGGTGCGCTCAAACCGTCGTGCACGGCTTGCTCGACTTCGGTCAATACGGCTTGGAGCTGAGAGCGCGCTTCCGGCACTACTCCTTCTTCGAGTTCCTCGTCGCCGATCACCTTGCGAGCGGTCTAGTGAATCGAGCGATGCACGGCGAACGAGAATGCTCGGGATCTCCTTGCACTCGACCTGCCGCGCGAGATCAGACGGCATCTAACACGCATTTTGAAGAGAACAGCGCCAGAGCCTGTAGTCGGTCTACTTCTGGAGCAGTTTGGCCGGCTCGACGAGGATACGCCCGACATCACTACGAGGCGGGTCGTCGGAAACCTGAGTGCGTACATTCTTGGGCGCATTGGAGCGACGCCGAGGCAGTTACGGCCGCTACTCGCAGCCGAGCGCGATGACTTCCTTCGTACATCGCTGTTCTGGGCCCTCGCAAATGCCGATGATCGAGAAACCACTGACACTTACCTGTCGCTTCTTCTGGAAGACAGCGCCATGGCGTCCCTCAATCGCGGTTATCTGGTCTACTACTGGGGTGATATCGACCGCGACAGCGAGCCTCCCTACCAAGATATCGTCGTGGCAACGAAATGGTCGTATACCCGCTCACGAACTGCGGATCTCCTGGCCGCGGACGACTATGACACCCGGGAGAGCGTTGCGAGGCGAACACTCGATCTGATGACGTTCCTTGACTTTGCGCGATTCCATCAAACTTCTCTGTCGGACGAGGAGACTGGAATAGTGTCAATTCGCATAGCGGAACTCAAGGCATCAGGCGATCTTCCGGAGCCGCTAAGTACGATCGCGACGGAGGTTCTCGGGTACTCATGAGCACGGGACGATGGATCTCCATCGACGGGGTAGAGGCTGCCGGGAAGACAACCTTGGTGAGGGGACTATCCGAACGGCTTCGAAACGTCGTCGTCGTGGATGAGTTTTGCGACGACCCTGTCAGTCGGTTTCTACGAGAGACGGTGAAAGAACACCCGCACGTGTACAGTAAGTCCCTCGTCGGGCAGTCACTCGTCTTCCTAGGTGAGTTCTGGCAACGGTTCGACTCGGCGATCCGTCCAGCGCTGGACGCCGGCGCAACTGTCATCAGTGATCGGGGATACCTTTCAAAATACACCTATCAGTTCGTCGTAATGGAGCCAGCTATTGGGGCAAGCGCAGCGCAGTCGCTCCTGGCTGGAGTCCTCGAGCCCATGCCCCGGCCAGCCGTGTCTGTCGTGCTGTCAGCGCCAATTGATGTGCTGCGCACCCGATTGATCGAGCGCGGTGAATCCTGCGACAAGCTTCGCGAAGCCTTCATAGTGACCGCCATGGCGGTCTTCGCACACCCGATGTTGGGCGCAGGCAAGCGACTCACCTTTGACACCAGCCTCATTGACGCGACGCCCCTTGCTGATTCGGTTGCCGAGGCGATCTGAGGTCCCTCAGTGCACTTACAAGGCAGCTTAAGCACGGTGGGGAGGCGGAGCCCGGACACGAAACTTGCCGGTGATCTCGAGACTGCGTTGGAGCAGTCCTTGGGGTCCCATCGATCGACGGGTTTGCTATACATAGGGCATGTCGAAGAATAGCCCTGTCTTGCTCACTAAGGCCTGTCGAAGATGATAGGGGGGACCTGCAGGCGACCAGGAAGTTTCCTGGAGATGGCAGCTTGGCCAACGACCTCGGGCTCGCACACCTCGTACTGGTGCTATAAACAGGGAGGTACTACTGGTAGCACTGTCTGGCACGGAATTGAGGAGAAGCGGCATGAACGACGTGAGGGACCTCGCTGATTGCGGGAGTTTGGAGAATGAATACTGGACGCACGTTTCTCCGCAAGACGCTCTGCCACTTGCTGCCGCTGCGTGGAGGGATCGTGCGCTCCTCCGTTTGGACACGTTCATTGAACGGTCCGCCATAAGTGATGCCACTTCTGCAACTCAACTTCGTGAGCAAGTGACGGAAGCGCTGATCGCCGACCCTCCGATCCTTCACGACTTCAGGCTGATCACATCCGTGAGCGACAAACGTCTTTACCTAGACCTGAGCTACTCCTTTAGCCGTATTCTGGATCCCACTAATGACACCGAGACCCTTTGCGGGTGCGCGCCTCAAGGTCTGAAGCGTCACCCGACGAACTTTTTCGTCGCACTCCTCGGCACCCGCTCCGGTATCCGCGCTGCGGTCCACGCCCGAGCGATCACGGCTGCGCTCGTTATCACTGATTACTTGATGTCCAAGGGGCTGGCTACCGTCTTGGTTCTGTACGCGCGACAGGACGAGCCAAGCCGGCAGGAGGTATTTGAAAAGTGGCTGATGCCGGGAGAGACGCAACAGAACGAATCGAAACGTCGTGGCCACGGAGCCGAGGCCGCAATTGCGTCTGTCCTAAAGGCGGTTGGGTGTTCGATCACGCCACCGGACAAGGATGTAAACCCAATGGGCGCCTACGATCCAAACATCTCGCTAACGACTTTCCAAGTCGTCGCCCGGGAGGCCGGCTCCACATTTAGTGCAGACATTGCTATCGTCAATGACAGAGGTGAGGTCCAGGCCGCAATTATGGGGTTTGTTCACTCGTCTGACCCGGGACAGTTTGGCGTAAACAAATCGGATCAAATTGTCCAGCTTCGTTCACGCATCGACGAGTACAACGAACAAAACCGTGGGACCCTAGAGTTGTGGGGTCTCCTGGATGGCGTCGGCTACAGCGAAAACAAGGCGGGGACGATTGACAAGATGCTTCGAAACTTCCACTATTTCGTTCAGACAAAGTCTGCCTACAAGGGCCCTCTGAGGGCGCATGCTCTGGGGCTCGTATCGCTGAGGGGCATCAGTTTTGACGATGCCTTCTACTCGGAACGAACGAAGGCGCAGATGATTGAGCGCTACGTTCCGGCGGACCTCCCGGTGATCGAAGCGCCTGATGCCGAGGGTCTTCGTCCGGTGCAGGCCGGTGTGGCGACGCTTTGGCTGAGCGACTAAGCGGGCGACGCAAGTTCGGCGTCGTCGCTAGTCTTCTTGCCGAGGTCTCGCAGAGAGCGAGACGTCTGGGGATCGATACCGAGTACCAAGCCAACTTGCTCGTCGAGTGACCCAAGGAGGTCAACCGGTATCCGGCCGGCTCCTTCCACCAACCGGTGACCTTCCTCGCACAGAGCGCTCACTCGACGGTGACGGGGGCTACTCTCGTCGAACGCGGGTATCCCAAGTCCCTTGACCACATGTGGTGCTATTTGCGTGGAAACCATGCGACTTTCAACGAAGCGAACGACCGGTGCAGACGCTAGCACGCCGCCCAGGTAGTAAGCCTCGCCTGGGGAGGCACACGCTATAATCATCAGCTTTTCATTGGCAATTAGCGGCTTGCCAGCGAAAGCACCCTCGTCCTTGCACGGCCCAATCACCGCCGTTATGAACGTTGGAGCGATATAGCGCCACACCACCTTCCACGGTGCGAAGGTATACTCGCCTACCCGCTGACAGGCATAGAAACCCTCGCTGAGATGCTGGCGCTCCCAGCCGACGAAACCCTGACGAGCGTCGAGCTCTGAGCGAAACTGGCGAAAGTAAGAGAGTGTGAGTGGCGCTATTTCAGCGAGCTCCACCTCAGAGACGGGCCTCATTCGCGACTCCGCAGTGTGCGGCAGAAGTATCGCCGCGCTCCAATGATGGCTCCACTGCTGGACGTCCCTGCCGCGCAAGAAAGGGAAGACAAATTGGGTTTCTAAGTCGGCCTCGACCTGAGCTACTTCGCGTTTGGCGCGTTCCGTGATGTTGCTAACCCTCACCGTGCTTCCGGATTGCCTTATGATGGTCAGGTGAAATACACCATTCGCCCCGCCGGTGAAGACTCCTGTCCGCGCTTGGTAAGCACATGTCCCGCTGAGTTTTCGCAGGCTTATTAGCTCGTCCTGTGACCCGGTCGTCCAGTGGCTGGTGATGTCGACGGGATCTGAGGGCTCGCCGACTTCGTCGACATGCACTCCCGTAAGTACAGACCGCGCCAGCCCTGTGCTCTCGTTGACGGAGAGATGTATGTCCAGCGTTTATACGGTACGGGATACTCAGTCGATTCGTCCTTTTCGGCTACTATTAGGATCGTTCGGTTGCTTACCCCTTCGAAGGGTCGCACGGCGACGAAGTCATCCACGTGCCGAATCGCGAATCTGGCAGAGCCATCGTATTTAAGGGAGCCGTCGTCCGCTCCAAACTTGCGAAATCCACGGTGGTTGAGGGCTGCCTTGAGCAGAGATTGAGGTACTAAGAACGCGAGTGTTCCGTTGGTACCCAAGTACCTCTGGATCGAGTGAGTTAGGAAGAGCGCCGAAACGTCTTCTTTGCTGAAGGCTTTGTCTTTGCCCTTTAAATCGAACATTCCCAACCGGGGCCAGAGGTCGGCATGTTTCTCCCGATATTCGAGGGGCAGGTATTCCCAGTTCACCCACGGAGGGTTCCCGACAACGAGATCAACGGTGCCGATGTCGATCTGCGGAGAGAGACTGTCTTCGCAATAAACTCGCGGGCTGCCTGGAACAGAGTCGACCCCTCCTTGAAAGGCGGTCCGCATCGCCGCGATAGAGAGATTCGCGGCCGCCTGGGTGGCCGCGAGTGGATCGAGGTCCATGCCTACAATGTCAGTGGTCAAGAGAGCAAGGGCAGTCCTCACGTCCATGCGGCCCTGAGTGACCTCTTGTTGAATATCTTCGGCGGCCGCGATTAGAAAGATTCCGGAGCCGCAGGTGGGATCCATTATCCTTGTCGTCCGAATTGGGCGGTTGATCGAGGAGTATCCGGCCGCTCTTAGCGTGTAGCGCGCTAACCATTGGGGGGTGTAGTGGGCCCCGGTGGCGTGTCTGAGTTGTTTGGGAATCAGGTTCTGGTGATCGGTACCCAGCAAATCGATCAGCTGTCCGCCGTCGAAGAGTTCGGAAATGGCGGCCTTGGCGTCGTTCACCTCCTGGGAGACGACCTCTTGCCCGATGTCGTCCAGGCACTCCAGGATCCAAGAGGGATTAGCGAAAGCTCTCCAGCTCGATAGCCCAGCGGCTTGCGCGAGTTCCCCGCTCAGAACCAATTCCGCGTCCAACGCGTCGGTGACGTTCAGACCGCAGAGCTCTGCTGCGGCAGTGTGAATCAGAAGGTAGGAGCGCCAGGCCAAATAGGACTCGACGGCGAAGACGAAGAAGGCGATATCGGTCGTGAAGAGCCGTGTGCCGAGTAGTTTTGCTATAGGGTCGCGGTCGGCGACACGTTTGCGCTCCAGATGTCCTCGGTTGGGCAGTGCGGCGGAGCTCCATGCTTCATAAGCCTGAAGGGCTTGTTGATTCTGACCTGTGCTCACAACTTCGTGCAAGCGCCCAATTAGGGTGGCTCTCACGGCCGCTTCTGAGGTTCTCACGTTCCCGATTTTAGTCCGCCGGGAACGAGAATGTCATGTTTCGGACGGGTGCGCATGGAACGCCGATTGGACGAGATTGAACGTCCGAGGTCGTTGCTCCGGCCGGACGTTGTTGGGTTGCGTGTGGAGCGCGTGACAGGCCGTTGCGGGTACGGTCGTTCAGTCATCTCCTAGGTGGTCCCAGGAGTTGGTGGTGTAAGCGATGCAAACCTTCGGGTCCTCGTTCAGCCCAGGGAGTGTCAACCTCAGGATCGCGCTGGGTTCGGGTCGCGGGCCAAGTATGGTACCCAAGGAGGAGCGGCGCGTGCGACGAGTGGAAGACCAGGTCATCATGAGCCCAACCGACCTGACCAAGCATATGGCGTGTAGACACGTAACGGCCCTGGATTTAGGTGTTGTCGAGGGCGTGTTGAAAAGTCCGGCGGTCGCCGATGATCAGCTCGAGCTGATCTTCGCGTTAGGTGTCGCCCACGAGAAGAATCACCTGGAGTCCCTTCGAGCAAGGGGACTGTCGATCGTTGAGGCTCCGACTACAAACAGCGCAGGTGGCAGGCAGGAAGCAGAAGACGCGACGGTACTGGCGATGCGCTCAGGCGTCGATATCATCTACCAGGCGGCATTTTCTGACGGCTCTTGGGCTGGTCAGGCGGACTTTCTTCTCCGGGTCGAGGTGCCGTCGCGACTGGGTTCTTGGTCTTATGAGGTGGCGGACACGAAGTTGGCCCGTCGGCTGAAGGTCCCGGCGCTGCTGCAGATGGCGTTCTATGCCGACCAGTTGGGAAATCTCCAGGGGGCCGATCCGGGTCGATTGTTCGTCGTGACTGGGGACGGGCAGAGCCACGCTTGGCGGCTTCTCGACGTGGCCTCTTTGGCCCGGCGAGCGCGACTCCGCCTCGAGGAGGCTATCGAGGACCGCCCACCGACCGAACCAGTTCCTGTCACATACTGCGGTCAGTGCCGTTGGTTGCCGCGGTGCGCGGCGCACTGGAAGCGGGTCGACGACTTGTCGCTCGTGGCCTTTATGAGGGCAGACCACCGTCACACCCTTATAGATGCGGGTATCACGACGATGGCACTGCTCGGCGGATCTGGTGCCCGAGGATCTTCCGCGGGCTATCGGGACCTCTTCCAGGGAGCGGCTAGTTGCCCAAGCCCGTCAGCAGTTGGACGAGCGGGAGACCGGAATCCCGTCGTTTACCTTATTAGCCCCGGAAGTCGCCAGGGGCCTGCTGCGGTTGCCCCTTCCAAACGACGGCGATCTCTACCTGGACTTCGAAGGGGACCCCTTCGCCGAGAGTGGCGAGGGCAGAGAGTACCTTGCAGGGATCGGCGACCGTCGTGGCGGGTTCGACGCAATTTGGGCGCACGACCGGACGGAGGAACGTCGGCTCACTGAGCAGTTGGTCGACCTTCTGCTAGCGCAATGGCGCCGCTACCCGGAGATGCATGTCTACCATTACGCGCCGTACGAGACGACGGCCCTCAAGCGGCTGACGGCTCGCTACGGCGTTCGGGAAGCGGAACTTGACCAATTGTTGCGTGGAGAACGCTTTATTGACCTTTATGCCGTGGTCCGTCAAGGGATGCGGATTAGTAAGCCTTCTTATTCCATCAAGAAGATGGAAGCGTTTTATTGGGGACAGGTTCGTAGCCAGAACGAGGACGTTGCGGACGCTATGTCGAGCGTCATCGAGTATGAGCGCTGGCTTGTTGAGCGGGACCAAGCCAGCCTCGACCGCATCGAGGCTTACAACCGTGATGATGTCCGTTCCACCCATGACCTCCACGGATGGCTGGAGGAGCGACGCACCGAACTAGAGCAGCAATACGAGCCGTTGCCACGGCCAGACGAGGTGCCGCCCGAGCCGGAGAAACCTCTCGGCGCGGACGAGATTGCTGAGATCGATCTAGCAAAGCGCCTCAGAGACCATGGGCAAGAGCTTATGGCCAACCTCGTTCAGTGGCACCGCCGGGAGGCGCGCCCCGCTTGGTGGGAGGTTTACCGTCTCGGTGACCTCGATGACGACGAGCTCGTGGACGACAGCACGGCCATTGGTCAGCTGTCGGAGCCCGTGACGATCGGGAGCGTGAAGAGGAGCAGCCTCTACGAGTACACCTTTCCAGCTCAAGACACTCGTGTCCGAGTGGGTGAGCAAGCACTCGGCGTGGACGACCATCGCTCCATTGGGTCGGTGGTCGAGATCGACCCGGTCGCGGGACGGCTGGTTGTGAAGAGAGGGAGCCAAGCCGTGGTCGTGCGCGGCGTCGGCCCCTCAGCTCCGGTGGCCGATGGTGTACTGCGCCGGGCCGTCAGTGCAGTGGGCGAGGCAGTCCTACTAGGGCGCGACACGTTGGGCCAAGCGCTGCTCGACAGGAGGGTGCCTGCTGGTACCCAGGTCCAGCCCGGGGAGCGTCCGGCCGAGGCGGTCGTCCGAGTCGGCCGGTCTCTTTTGGGTTCAGTTCTGGCCGTGCAGGGCCATTCCCGGAAGCGGGAAGACGACATCGGGTGCCGAACTCATCCGTTCTCTACTGGACCAGGGTAAAAAGGTCGGGGTGACAGCCACATCTCATGCGGTTATCGGCAAACTGCTCGCGGCGGTGGGGCGCAGTGGCTTGCAAAAATGCGACCCCGATCGTCACTGCGGCTCTGACTTAATCGAGCAGACCGCCGATGACGGGTTCGTTGCTAACTCCCTCGCCGATGGCAGTGCCCGCCTTGTTGGAGGAACGGCTTGGCTTTGGGCGCGCCCGGACTTGGAGGGCTCGGTCGATGTTCTTGTGATCGACGAGGCCGGTCAGTTCTCACTCGCTAATGCGGTAGCGGTTAGCGGGAGTGCTCGGGCTCTTGTCTTGCTGGGCGACCCCCAGCAACTGGCCCAGCCCACTCGTGCCGTTCATCCTGACGGGGCCGGAGTGTCGGTCCTCGAGCATCTCCTAGATGGGCATGAGACGATCCCGTCCGACGTCGGCATTTTCCTTGAGGAATCATGGAGGATGCACCCGTCCATTACCCGGTTCGTCTCTGAACTCGCGTACGATGGCCGGCTCCATGCTGGTCCTGGTCGTGAGCGTCGAGCGCGTGACGTCTTCGGGGCTGTTGAGTGGCGACGGATTGAGGTTGGTACCGGTCGAGCACGTTGGCATGTCCGCTGCATGCCACCCTGAGGCGCTGAAGGTCGCTGAGCTTTGGCGCGCTCTCCAAGGCTCGACCTTCCAAGACCACAGCGGAGCGGAGAGGTCGGTCGATGAGAATGACGTGCTCGTGGTCGCCCCATACAATAATCAGGTGGGACTGATTCGAGCCCTCCTTCCTCCTGGCGCACACGTTGGGACGGTCGACAAGTTCCAAGGGCAGGAAGCGCCGGTGGTCCTTTACTCCATGACTAGCTCGAGTGCCGAGGACGCCCCACGGGGGATCGGCTTCCTGTACGACTTGCACCGTCTGAATGTTGCGGTGTCGCGGGCCCAGGCCATTGCCGCCGTAGTTATGAGTCCTCGCCTGTTAGATGCTGCGGTGCATAATCCCGAACAATTGCGTCGAGTGAACGCCCTGTGCCGCTTCGCTGAGTCCGCGCAGTGGGTCAGCGCGGAGAGCTTGTAGCGGTCGGATAGTGAGCCCGACGCTTGGCCAGTCAGCTGAGAGCGGCGCTTCGGAGCTCGGGCGGCGTCGCTCGGGTCAGAGAAGACGTTCCAAAGTAGAGGGAGAAATGGCGATGAGCGAACCAGATAAAGGTCGGGTAGCGGCTTGGTCAGCCGTTTTTCGTCAGTCCAAGCTGAGCCGGTAGTTGTGGGTCGTCGACCCCTGGACGCACTACCGGGCCGAGTCGCGCCTCTTGAATAGATCGCCCCGTGCAGAGGTCTTGAACGTGGGATCTGACCCTCCCAAGCGCGGCTGACCTCGGTCTGGCTTCGCGGGATGGACGCCCTGGGGATTCCGGCCAACGTCGGATGGTGCCTATTCGTAAGACTCAGTCAGGCGTCGGAAGATCGCTTGTCGGCCGAACCTGCAGAGAAAGTGGGGGGGGGAGGTGAACTTAGTCCGGCAGTGACGCTACATGGGGTCCAAGGGGGTAGTACGTCGCAGGTGCCCAATTATTGCGTCGCCCCTCCGTAACTTAGGTAGATCGTGGGCCTCCACGTCATCGGGACCATACCCCGCATCGCGCACCTTTTTGGCTTCCCAGGGGTCGAGCTCAAGTGCCTGCCAACGTACGCAGTCCTCAGCAGCAACACCAAACTGGACCCACCAAGCCCAAAACCGGGGCGTTATCTCCAAGCGTCCGAACCGCTCCGCAATCTCAATGTCTCCGCCTTCATGCAAAAACCGGGACAACTGCCAGGGATCGAACCCAACCTTCTCCCATCGGTGCCACTGCGAAGCGGGAACGTGGTGCTCAACTAAGGCCGCCAGCGTATCCTCGTCGATGTCAAAACTAGACCATGTCTCCCAAGCGTCTAAACCCAACCCTCGCAACAAAAAAGCCACTATGGCCTCTGGTGGGCACCCGGCTCGAAGCAGTCGCTCACCGTCCCGTGGGTCCACGTGGGCGTCTATTAGGGGGCGGATCCTGTTTGCGTATGGAGGCACTATGGCCCTCCACGCAAGGGCCTCGCTCAACTCCGCCCCGGCCAGCTCCACCGTGTCGTCGCGGTCGAAGCCGGCTTCAAGCCACTGGAGGGCGACGTCGTCCGCCATCCCGGCTTCCCGAAGCCGTTTGACTTGACCATGGGTGAAGCGCGCTTCCCCGAGGCGGCCATCCGCACGATCCGACGGGAGAGGTAGCCGCTCCGGCGCGGCAGCCTGGCCGAACAGCTTCACGACCACCAAAAGCACACCGTCTCGGTCATTCACAAATCCCAGCTCGGCCGTCTTGTTTAGCGCCTCTGGGTCTCGCAGTTGCTCTTCAAGCTGTCTGTTCAGTTCCTCGATGCCTGGGACACGTTCTTCGACAGACAGCTTCCTCAGTGGTGGAACGACGCCCAGCTGCGCACACAACCAGCGCATGACCCACGGACCGATAACCCGTGTCCCTGACGGGAGCAGGCCTCCCGGGAAGCCATAGTTGGCGAGCCCCATGACCAGGCCATCAAGGAGGGCAGCGGAGTCGGAGAGGTCTCCGAACATAACGTTGTGGCGGGTACTAGGTATCTCAGCGGCGGCTAATGCGTCCCAGACCCTTTGTTGCCAGCCCTCGGCGACTACCCACATGTACGGACTGATCTTTGACAAGTGGAAGACTTCTGACCATCGCGTCCCGGTGGATAGGTGCTGAGATGGCACAGCGAGCGTCATAGGTTGCCCCTCTTATCGTTTTTGTGAAGATTGTCTTTGCTAGCTTCGCGCGGCACTACAGCTAGATCAGCGGTCTGCAGCTCGGATATATCCGTCGGCAGCGCAAAGATGTCCTCGGTCGAACGGTTGTGATGTAGGCCCGAGCGGTCTTCTGGTTCCACAATCATTCCTCGTCGAGGTTGATGAGTCGTTGCCTTCGTCGAGCAGCTGCTGGGCTCTTGGGGCGACGGATCGCGTCGATGACCTCGCGTCGCCCGGCGCGGCGCAACGCGGTAACCAGGGCTTCGGTGTCGCCGGTTAGTCGCATCTTGCACATGAGCGTTTCCGACGCGTCATCGTCGAACAAATTGGCTGGCGAGTTATCGCCGTTCAGCTCCCCGAGCCGGATTTCGACAGCGAACATGGCGATGTCCGGTCCGCCGGACTCGGCAGAAAAGGACGCCATCCACGCGACGATCTCGTCTTCCTTACGGCGACGGTGCCGCTTGACCTTCAGGCACGGTTGATCTGAATCGGGCCACGTGAACTCGCCGACGAGGTCGTCGTCGAGCAGGCCGAGCTCGCTGGTTGAGCTGCCGCTGGTCCTGCTGCCCTCCTCGGTACAGCTGAAAGACGCCCATTCCTCCCGGAACGCAGGTCGGATAACCCAGTTCTCGGAGCTCCGAGGCAGTAAACGGGCACGGATGCCGAAGCTGGGCGGTATCGCGACCCAGCGGTTGTCATCGATCAGTACGACCCGCTTGCTAAGCCCCTCGGCGACCGGGATGTCGTCCCAGACCTCAGTGCCGGATTCGTCTAGAACCTGGACGGGCTCCTCTGTAGCGAGCAGTTCTGGCTGTCGGAGCCTCAAAAGTTTGACAAGCTGCTGGGTGCTGGGCCCGCCGGCCGAGGTGAACAACGCGGTGGCTTCGTTGGCGCGGACGTCGCGCAGGGCCCCGGTGCGGCCGACGGCGGCTAGAGGGTCGCCCACGTCTAGCCGGCGTCGCCGGCCCCGGTCGATAACCACGAGCGCGTCGTAGTCCCGGAAAAGTTCGGTTGTGCGGACGCTGAGCCCGCCGTCGTCCCGGAGAAGTTCCGTTGTGCGGATGCCCTGCTCGCTGTCCGTCCGCTGGACCACCAGCATTGGGCCGGTGCCGGCTGCCGCGGCCCCGATGCCGGCTACCGCTAGCTCTGCGGTGGCTGCCTCGAGCCCGGCGGCGTGATCATCGAACCAGCCGACCGGGGCCCGTCCCATAATGTTCGTTAGGAACAACTCCCCGACGGATTCGATCTCCCCGTGCTCGCTAATGCGGTAGCGGGGCCACCTAGCGGGTCTCGCCGGGACAACCCAAAATTGATTGCCGTATTCCACTCCGCCAACGACGAGCTTGTTGATGGTGGCCGTGCCGGCAAGGTAGGGTGCACACGGTTGCGCAGTGCGTAAAAGCTCTGTGGCGTCGAAAGCGGTAGAAGAAATGCTGTCGACGATCAGGCTGTCGCTCTTAGCGCACTTAGCGAAGGCATCCATCGCCGCGTCGGTATTTGAGTAGTCCTTCACGACTGGGACCTGTTGCCGCGGCATCAGGGTATAGAGACGCGCACCGTCAGCCGTGGGTTCGATGGCTGCGATCCCGCCGCGTGTCTGGCATGAAATGCGACGACGATCCCAGTGGGGTGCTCACCGACGAAGCGTGAACGTGCGCTCTTCTTCGGGACCACGGTATAGCCGAATGCCCGCAGCGTCGTAGCCGACCGCCCGTTGGCGAGCGCCGTGAGTACCTCGGAAGGTAACGGTGTGCCGTCCACCGTACGAAAGTCGGGGCCGAGGTCAGTTAATCGCACCACTTGATTTGGCGTCCTCGGGCTTACTTGCTCCGCCTGACGACCCTCGAGGACGTCCACCGGCCGGTAACCAAGGGCCGCAGCCTGGCCAGCAGCGGCGGAACCGAGCCCGGTAGCCTGCCACGCTGCCGCGCACGGCCGGAGCCGAAAACGCGACGCGCCACCTAACCGCGACCTCCACCTCGTCCTGCGGCGTGCCAGCGGCAATCTCCTGTCGGCAGACCTCCAGATCAAGGCCTTCGTGTTGCCACGCTAGGACGTCCTCTACGGCGACACCCGATTCGATCAGACGCAAAACCTCGCGTACGCTCTCCGGGGACCGGAGAGCGGCAAGCTGGTGGTACCCAAGCCCCAATGCTCGTGCTCGGTCGATGAGTTGGAAGTCGAGGCCGGTGGCCTTGGCTGCGGCTGCGTCTTCCAGGGACTCTCCCCCCGCTCATTTGCGTAACGGAGATAGCGGTCGTCCAACCCAAACCCCCGGACGCGAAGCGCGGTCGCCAGATCGGCACCGGCTGCCCGAAACCCCTCCGCTTGGTACGGCTTAATGCCGGCATCCGCCCACTCAAGTGCTTCTACCGCTGACAGGCCAGCTCGGGCGTACACTGTCAGCTCAAACGGGGTCAGCGGTCGGCCATCGCCCCGCCACAAGTATGAGACGCCCTTGCCTCCCTCGTCGCGATCGGCCACCCTTTACCTCCCAACACTGTTTCAAATCTATCTCCCAACACTGTTTCAAATCGATCCTACGGAGCGATATTGCTTTACGCCCAGGATCAGAACGGTAGCCAGGGCGACGGTTAGGACGGACTTCTTCTGGTTGGTCCTTTCGTCCGCCGCGCTATGAAGCAGTAGGGCCAAAGGGCCCTAAATCGGACTGGAACCTCTGCTCACGACGACCTGGGGTAGCGAGCAAGAAATCTAAGAAAAACGGCTGAACCTGTGGCGGCGCCAAACACACTGGAAGACCTAGAAAGCGACGTTCAAAGAGAGAGATGCTCTCAATGAAGCCGTGCGGAGCGGAATACGGACTCCTTAGTGACCTCGAGAGAAGGAATGGCCACGCCACCACTGCCTTCGCGACCCAAATCGTGGGCGAGCTGATTGCGTTAACCGGACCGCGTTGATCGCCCGCTCCGGTTCAGTTGGTTTTGTTTGCCAGGACAGGTTCGTCAATTATCGGCTCATCGAGAGCTTGGAGCGGTCGGATAGCAACGCCGTTGCCTGGGCAGTTCGCCCGCAAAACCTGGGCTACATCCTTTCCTTGGGGGTCCAGGGGTCGCTCCAGCCAAAACCTTGACTTGGAGAAGGGAGTGCAGGGTGGGCCCCGGACTAGCAGCTCGGTCGTTCCCGTCCCTTCAGGCCCGCCGCCCTCATGATCACCTTCGTGGGCACATCGAGGATCGAACGGCGGATGACGGGGTACCCAAGGACGTAAAGTTCTTCTCCATCGTGTTGGCGGCGTCGTTGATCTCCACGGCCGCCGAGGTGCGAAAGCCTGCTGCCTCGACTCCCAGGATCAGCTGGTTTCCCACTGGTCCGACGGGAGCTCGAATTCGAGGAGGCTCTGACCTCCCAGGTTAGGTGTCGCCGTGAGCGAGGCTCTTAGGCATGGTAGCCCCGACCCCGTCGACCCGTCAGTCGAAGCCGGTGTCATAAGCAAAGTCGCGCCATGCGAACTGGCGGACCTTGGCTAGCACGGAAGTGTCGATGGGTAGTGCCCAGTCGTCCTGCCACCAGAGCAGCGTCAGCTCAGAGCGCCATGACAGGTCGTCGGATACGTAGCAGCCCGCCTGGAAGTGGCCCACGCAGAAAACCTGCGGCAAGCGCGCGTGCTCACGAGGATAACGGACGTCGGGCGTCCGCAAAGGCTCGATCAGCAGCGGTTGGTGCTCGGCACCACGGTATCTCTCGCGCTCCTCGTCGACGATCCTCCTGTTCAGGTCGGGGGTAGGCGTGCCGTCCAGCAAGCCGATGTAGGTCCACCGCTCGTAGAGGGACGACAACGATGCCCGCACGCCGTCGCCGAAGACCACCTGGCCGCGTTCAGCCATCTTGCGCTCTCAGTTGGCCGACGAGGGGCGCCGCTCCGCTGCCGTGAGGCGCCGCCACCGGGTGGCTGCCGGAGCAGCGCGGCCCGGCGGTGCAGGAGCTCGACGCCTTCGGGGCCTGTAATGCCGCTTGCAAGCCCGTGGACCTCCTAGGCCGGCCAGACATTGGCCCGGGCCTCCTCGGATGTGCGCGCCGCCCTCGCCGCGGAATCCGCCTCGTCGATGCCCTCGTAGCCAAGGTCCTTCCCGGGAGGGGCGGCAGAGAGCTTCCAGCCGACGATCTCGCTGTTGGCCATATCTCGGACCTCCTCCCTCGTTGGCGCCAAGCCTCCGACTCCGGGAGCTGCGAACAGGTAGCCGTCCAGTACTCGGCCGTGCCACCGATCCCCGTCAAGCTGCTTAGGTGGGGCTGGCACTCAACCTGGAACTGCGCCGGTTTGCCCGTTGGGTGTACGGGGATGGTCATGGTTCTCGTTTCCCCTTGGATCGCCGTTCGGGGTAAGGGGTCATTGCTTGTTGGCTCCGATAAAGGGTTGGGGATCGCCAGCCGTTCGCCATATCAGCCGTAGGCGGCACGCGTAGCACCATGACAGCGAGAAACCACCGAGCAGACGTCTCCAGGTTGCCGATTGGGGACCGGGTAAGAACCCACTGAGATCGTCGAGATCGGCTGTCGCAGCGGCGACGGTGGCCGCCGGCCAGCTGCCTCTGCGAAGGCCAACGCGGAGCCAACCCTGCCCCCGCAACGGACCCACTCCGCCTTGTAGCGTGCCCAGCCACTCGGCCAACCGCGACGGTCGAGCTTCATACCCTGATGTGACGACATGGGCCTTCGATTCCTCAGCTAGCCATCCACGCTACCCGCGACGACGATGTTCGCCATCCTCGACTGGAGGGTGAGCGCCGCTCTCGCTTGGTAATTCATCTGGGGTTGGCGCCTGATCACCCTGATCGCCGACCAAGCGGTAGTCCTGACGCTCACCTCGGCTTCTGGAACAACAGCCGGGCGAAGCCGCGTCTACCATGACGTTACAAACCTAGCCCGGCGGGACCCGTGCCATTGCTAAGCGATATAAGGGCAAACAGCTCAGCATCTACAACATAGACAGAGGGATGAACCGCCCGAAGTCTCATCGAGTCGAGCGTCTTCGAGATCATCGGAAATGATGTATGGCGATCTCTCAAAGGGCAGCAGGGCGCCTCGGCCGACGGGAGCGAGGTCAAACCTTGTCGATGGACCGGATCAGATAGTCGTCTCGCCGGATCGGGTACCCTGCGACCCGAGCAGCCTCTAGGAGCTGCTCCTCATCGGCCGGGTTAATGTGTAGCCATGGGGCAAACATCATCAGGTCTATCTCCTCCCCGATATCGAGGTCCTCGGGTAGCTCATCGAGCGCAAGACCCGCCGCCCTCGGCGGGAAATCCTCGTATTCCCAAGGATCATAAGGCTCAGAATCGTCCGCTTCGTCATCTTCCAATGGGCAGGGACAGGTATTCCAGGCTCAGCCAGCGAGCATCCCCGTAGGTGTGGATAGTCGAGATCCGCTCCAAATCACGCGCTACTTCCTGGGCTACCTTCTCTGGCAGGACGACCAGGTTGTTGTATTGGTCGATCCCGTACACAAGTGGCTCCTGATCAGGCAACTATTCCCCTCCTTCGCTTGGTATTTTAACCGACCAATGCTGATCGGTTGCTAGGTTTTCGATCCGGGTAATACGCCATTACCTTCTCCCTCGCCGCCCATTGAGTGCGTTGAGGAGCAACAACATGCCCCCGATGACCAAGACGTGGGACATATAGGGGTGCTCTATCTTGTACTGAAACCAGGGATGGCCTTCGTAGAGCGCTGACCGCCGTGCACGCGCGATGACCCGGATTTTGTGCCCTTGTGAGTTCTTGACCACAAGGATGAGAGCGACGACGGCGACGTAGCCGCCGACGACGTAGAAATCCTGGGGGGCTTCCCACAGAGCGTCGTAAACGGTGTTCGGTTTGATGGCAGCCATCCAGAAAGCTGTCGCCCCATAGATCACCGCACCAAGTGCCATCAGCCCGAACAAGTTCCGAAAGGCGACGAGAGCTGGGCGTCTCGCTTGGCGCCGCTGGTCTCGTAGTGAGACCCGAAGTTCGTAGGCTCGTATATCTGCTTCGGATATGGCCTTGGCGGCAGCCATTGGGACCCGTTTCTTATTGGAGTGGTGGTAACCAAGCGGGATGGGTGATCAGTCCAGCAACCAGGTCCAACACCGCGGTCGCCCATCTCCATCCTGAGATGACAACATTTCTTATTGCATCTCAGGCCCTCCTTTAGTCTTGTCATCCTTAGCGACGCCGTCAGCCGTCACAGATCCGACGCCCGTGGTATCATCCATGTACCCATTCAGAGCGGTCGAGGGACGTTGGCCCTAAGACGCCGCCGCAACCTGCCTTAGCAAGGTGCGAACGCCACGCAATGGAGGAAGATATGGCACCACCCTCGATCAAAGCGGCTGAGAGCGATGACACGTGCGGGCTCTATACTCCCGGCCACGACGTCCACTGGATCCAGGCAGGCACGCAGGATCGGACACCGTGAATCGCGCTCGAGCCGGCAAGCTCCTCGAGGTACACCCCGATGGCACGCTTGTTATCGACGTAGCCCACCATCTATATCGCTTGTGGCATCACAACCCTTCGAGGTTGCAACGTCTCGTGGCGAAAAACAAAGGCAAAGTCGGTTTTCAGCCCTATTGGCACCTGCTGTGGACGCGCTCACGGGACGGCCGTTATGCGTTTTGTATCGCCGATGCGGACGATCCGGAACGCCGACCGTGCCCCGCGCGCCCGCCTACAGGAGACATCCTTGAGTTGTTACGGGTCGCGGGCGGCGTCAGTATGTCCGCCGGGGAGCTCAAAGCCTGGCTCACTCGCGGGAGCGAGTAACTCACCCGAGACGGAGAAGAACTAAAACGTGCTCGGCGAGAGCCCCCTGGGCTTCGCACCTCGAAGTGCGATGACGGCCCCCGACGCGTAAACTTCCTTGTCAGAGGCGTGGTTTACATAATGATCGGTATCGGCGGTCGGCGCACCGGCTCGGGCGGAGCCGAGGCGGCGTAGCTGTCCCGGTCGGTGTGGCAGGCCCGGAGCGGGCACGCCCACGGGAGTCCCAGGTGCGGTCGCTGGCAGGTGGCAGACTAGCGCCATGCCTCCTCGGCCTAGCGCTCTTGCCGCCAGTGCTCCGGGCAAGGCGCCCCCGGCATCAGAGCGGAACATCTACTTCTATAGAGCTAATGCCGGTCTGCAGCCGTCGGGTCAGCCGGTAGCCGTAAACCTGAGCTCCGCACTTAGGAAGTTGAACACCTTGGCATGCGTCGACGGTGGGCGTTATCGGCCTCATGAGGATGACAGCGTCGTCTGCTCATGGGTTGACTCGATCCCTGAGCAGCGAATGCGTCTGGCGACCATTCGGCGCAGTGGTCTGCCTCTCATTGAAGAGGCGGGGGACCTTACCGGGCTCTCCCTGGCTTCAAACCAGGGTCTTTACGAGCCAATCCACATCCAAATGTTTCCAAACAACATTCTAGGTGTTGAGTTCAATTTCTATGGGCCGCGCCCATCGCGCCTCGGCTCGTACCTTCGTCAAGTGACAGGTCCGCGGACGTGTCCAGCCTTCACCCTAGACCCGCTCCTTCGACAGGACGTACTGACGCAGGTTAACCGGCTTCAGGAGGTCCGGGTCCTCGAGCTGGCGATCGTTCCTTCGTACGCTGAGGTGGTAGCTGAGGCGGACCGCAACCTCGGCGCTGCCTTTCGGGCGGCTGCCCGGGTGGGCTCACCTCGGCTCATCGCGCTCAAGCTATCGCCGGAGCCCCACGGACGTAGCTGGTTGGGAAGTCGGGTCCGTGGCGCCGTACGCGCCCTGGCGGGAAGGCCGGATGTGCGTGAGAACGCCAACACCTTTAAGGTGACTGGTCTCGATGAACAGACGGAACGGGTTGAAGCAGTTGACGTCTTGCGCGACCAGCTCGTGGCATCCAAGCGTATTGTCCGCTTGAACCCTCGGAGTCGAGCGCTTGACGACGACGCGGCGTACTCGGCGATAGAGGAGGCCTACAGTGAGCTGAAGGGCGAACTTGAGCGGGCCGCCGCAACACAAGTGAGATGAGAAAGGTGCTGAAGGCTATGGCGGGTTACTGGGCCAGGCACTTCCTAGGTTTAGAACTTGCGGCGGCGGTCCTCTTCGGCGTTATGTTCGGTACGTGGGTGAAATTCGCCCATGGCGAGCGAACTGTCGGCGAGTTCCTGGGCGGGCAGCGCTCCACGGTATACGGGGCGATGGTATCTCTTGACGGTGCTCTGCTTGGGTTCGTCATCGCCACAACCACTATCGTCCTCGGTTTCTCGTCAAGCGAGCAATTCGCGATCCTGCGCGGCAGTTCACATTATCGCACTCTATGGCGGACGTTTACTTCGACGATTAGGGTGTTAGGCGTTACAACACTAATTGCTATTGCGGCCCTGCTGGGTGATCGCGATGGAAAACCCAATAGCTTGTTCATGGTGCTGTGTGCGGGGACCACCATACTTTCAGTATTCCGAGTTTCTCGATCAGTGTGGGTGCTGGAGGGTGCCATTCGGGTCGTGACCCGTCCGCAGCAACCCGATCCAGCAGCGCAGTCTCAGGGACCCGGGTAGCGTCGGAACTCAGCGCCCTAACTTCCAAGGGATTGGCGATCGCGACTACCTTCTCCTTATGAGGTCGGAGTCGAGCGAGCCGCGAGCTTGGCCGCCTGCGGGACGCCTGTCGTGCCCAAAGCGTGCCCAAACGAAGTGGCATAGGACGTCTTCGGAAGGCACTGGCAGTCACAAAGAGGCAGGTCAGGCGGGGCCTCTGTTCATCGAGCAGGCCCTTGTCCAGCACTGATAATGCTGAGGTCGGTGGTTCGATTCCACCTAGCCCCACCCACCCAACGAGACTGGCCGATTGTGGTGTCTGACCTGCTGGTTTGGTCTTTCGGGTAGGGGTAAGTACCTGACCAAAGGTTACCGTCGCGGACCCTGGTTGGCCGCTCGTTACTGCTGTTACATGCACGGATCATGCACGGCGTACAGACGCGAGCACTCGGTGGGGATCAGTGACTAAAGAGGGCGTAGACCCCAAGGCTCGGTCCACAGACGGGCCCTAGCAGCCAGTTGTCGGGACCCCCTTATCGCCTGAGGAAACCCCGTCTGCGAGCCCTGTCTATCATTCGCGTGGCAGTGCGGTGGGAAACGTTCAAGGCGGATGCCACCTCTTGCCACCCGCCGCCCCAAGCCCTGAACGCCGCGTCGTCCATGTCCTGGACAATTTCGGCAACCTTCTGCAACGTCTCCTCTGGGACTCGGCGGCCTCGTCGTCCAACTACGGCATTCCTTCCTACGGCCAGGTCCGAACGAAGCAGTGGTATGTCCAACCTCGTCGGATCATCCGATACTGGCACCGGAGGGTCGTCAAGCCCTTTCCCGACTGGGCCGAGACGGATGATGGCGCCGGCGATGGCCGCCATGAGTTCGTCGGTTATACGGGCGAGTGGAAGATCGTCCACACGGGTAGCGGTAACGGGGACCTGCTCCTCCGCTATATAAAGGCAGGTGGTTACGGGGCGCCCGCCTCGCACCTCGATGTCGAGTTGCAGCCCAAGTCCCTTGTAGGGTCGGTAGACCGTCACCTTCTCGGGGAAGTCCGCACCGCTCGCCACCTTGACGGTCGGAGCCCTCCGGTCCCAACCAGCGACTGCAAACGCGCCGGTCCGCTGGCGTTGCTCCGCGTCTTGTCCCCCTGACACCATCGATGCCCGAATCTAGCCAATCCCGCAGATTTGTGGCCTGATTGTCCGCAGGGCCCAAGAGGTAACTCGTCACGCTGGGAAGATGACGACTACCAAAAACGAACTGAGCGGGACTGAAAGACGCCGCCTTATCCCGTTGAACCAGGTGCAGCTAGAGCCAAATTACCAGTGGTGCACACCGCGTTGGCTTCGGCGTCAGGTGGCAGACCGGCGTCTGCCATTTCACAAGTGTGTCGGGAAGATCTTGCTGGACCTGACCGACCTGGACGAACTGGCCGAGCATGGTCGCGTCGAGGCGGTACAGACACCATCGCCCCGACCCTCTCTTCCGCCAGTGCGGAGCGTTGCAACATGACGCCCAACAGGCACGGCGGCCCAGGCGCCACACCTGAGCCGACCGTCGAAGGTGCTACCAGAAACGATTCTGCCACATTGGAGCAACTCAGGACCCGGATCGAAGAGGCCGAACAGGCCATTCTCCAACTCGACCAACGGGCACGTCGGCATGGGCTAAGCCGCCAACGCCCTTTGTTCAGCGGCGGCTCTGGGCGACGAGCTGGGGCCACCATCGACTACGTGATCCAGGCCGATCGGCGGTCAGGATCTCGGTGCGAGGTCCAATGACACGCATAGTTGATCTCGAAACACTGAGCGCCGATGAGCTGAACCTCATTTGGGAGGAGTTGCAGCGCCACCATGCCGCACGCGAAGCGGACCCGGTCAGGTACGACTTCATCGTGAAATCGCTGGAAGAAGGCGTTCGGGTCGGCAGACTGAAAGAGCCAGAGGCCGCTGAAATCAGGGCTCAACTAGACGATCGGGGGTACAGTCCGGGCGCCGTCCTGTCGGGCCACTTGACGAAGATCATCCCTGACAGGCTGGCGCTGGGGGCCTTCCCGCCTAGCACCCATTTTGAGTTACTCCGAGACCTCCCTCGGCTACTCATCGTCGTCATGGCCAGGTTGGCCCTGGTCGAAAGTGACGAGGACTTCATCCTCGAACTAGCGGCACGCTTCGCCGAGAGCGCCGGGATCTCGGACGCCGTGGCCGAGGAGATCATGGCCGACGGTTTGCAGTCGCTCCGCACAATCTGGCGCAAGGTGGCCGAAAATGCCTGTTGATCTCGAAGTCGTCAAATCCCGTGCGGACCGCTCGGAGGCCGCGGAACTCTTGCTTCCACCCGCGGAACAACTGCCGCGGCTCGGAGAACCGGTGCTGCAACCTTCCTGGCCGGTCTTGCCATCTGAGGCAAGGTACGGACTGGCGGGCGAAATCGTCAGCGTCATCGAGCCACACTCAGAAGCCGACCCCGCCGGGTTACTCATCTCCACCCTGGTCGAGTTTGGTGCATTGGTGGGCCCTGGCCCACACGCTATGGCTGACTCCGCGGAACACCCAGCACGTCTGTACAGCGTCCTAGTTGGCAAGACATCCAAAGGGCGGAAAGGTTCCGCAGCGAAGAACGTGGAGCGGGTCATCGCAGCCGTGGACCCCGACTTCGCCCGGAATCGACGCCTGGACGGTTTCGGCTCAGGGGAGGCGCTTGTAGACACAGTACGAGGGGACAGCGGTGCTACGGACCCGCGACTGCTAGTCGTTGAGCCAGAGTTTGCCCGCATCCTGAACGTCGCTAGCCGGGACGGCTCGACGCTCTCCCTGATCGTCCGTCAGGGGTGGGACGGCGGCCGGTTGGCGGTCCGGTCCAGGTCCGCCACGACCATCGCCGACAACAGCCACGTCTGCGTCATCGGCCATATCTCTGCCGATGAACTCCGAGCGAAGTTGACACAAACCGAGGTCGCCTCGGGGTTCGCAAATAGGTTCCTGTTCGTTTGCGTCCGGCGATCGAAGTCGCTCCCGAGCGGAGGCAACCTCGATGACGGCGAGGTGGCGGGACTGGGCCGCAGGCTTGCCGACACGCTAACTAAGGTCCGAAATACGGGCATCCTTCGGCGAACCCCGGCCGCCGAGGCGCTCTGGGCTGACCTTTACGAGCAGATGGCGCGAGACGAGCCGGGCGGTCTGCTCGAAGCGATCATCGCACGCGACTCGGCTCAGATGCTCCGTCTCAGCGTCACATACGCCCTGATGGACGGAGCCCGGAGCATCGACGTGGAGCACGTCAGCGCGGCCTGGGCGTTGTGGTGCTACTGCCGGGCCAGCGCGGCCTACGTGTTCGGCGAGTCCCTCGGCGACCAAATCGCCGACCGCCTCCTTCGGGCAGTCAGGGAAGCCGGACCGGACGGACTGGACGGTACGCAACAGCGCGACCTGTTTGCCAAGCACGCCAGCGGCGCGCAGCTCGACTCGGCTCGCTCGCTCCTCGAACGGAGGGGTCTCGTCTGCTCTGAGACGGTCCAAACGCGTGGGCGACCTGCCTTGGTCCTGCGAGCGGTCGAGAGCCTTTCGTCGCTTCGGTCGCAAACGGCCGCCTCTACCGGGACACCTTTTGTCGCAAAGTCGCTTTTGTCGCAATCGTCTGACCCACCCTCAACCCTTCCCTTGCTCTCTTCTCACTGCGACATAAGCGACAAAAGTCGTATACAGGAGAAAGGGCAAAGACAGTCTGAGATAGCGCGCTGCGACATAAGCGACGAAAGCGACATAAGTTTCGACCTGTCACCGTGCGACGAAAGCGACATAAGTACCTCGGACAACTTCGATCGGTTTGACGAGGTGCTTGCCGATGCGGAGCCTCCCGAGCAGGACGACTGGGGCGACGCACCCCCGCTCACCGACGAGGACCTCGAATGGCTTGCAGAGCGTGAAGGGGTGAGGTGAGGGCCACCGAAAGTCGTCCTGCAACAATGAAGAAAGAATATATAGAAACCGACGAGCAGGGCCTTGGACTAGCCGGCCACCCACCATGGGAACTCCAACCAGGCGACTCTTCACGCTCACACGCGGCATTTCGGATCTACGCCAACCTGCCGCCCTCCCAGCGTTCGCTGGCCAAGGCCGCCGAGATCGTCGGCAAGAGTCATCAGCAATTGCTCGTCTGGTCAGCCACGCACGACTGGGTGCTCCGAGCCAAGCTGTGGGACCATGAACAGCAGAGAGTGTCGGACGCTGCTCGGCTCGAAGCCATCAGAAGCACCAGCCAGAAGGCAGTAGAGGTCGGCATGCTGATGCTGGACGCGGTGGAGAAGCAGATACCCGAAGCCGCCAAGGTGCTCGACCGGTCGCCTCACGCGCTTGCTCAATGGGTAGAGGTGGGGGCCAAGCTGATCCGCGACGGGCTTGCGACCGGGGAACCGGTCACAGTGCCCGGCGGCCCGAAAGCGCCCGTCCAGAACGAGATTAGGGACCTCCTGGACCACTTGACGCCAGGCCAGGTGTTGCAAGCCCGTGAAGTGGCCCTGATGCTGACCGAGGCCAAGAGCCGCATCGCTAACGGCCTGCCGCCCATCGACACCGCCGCCCAGCCCCGAGACCGCGGAACCGAAGTGGTTCCGCAGGCTGAACGGGACGGGGTAGCGGCTTAGGCAAGTAGAACTTGACAGTAGCAAGTGACACTTGACATCCCTGGCTATGTAGCGTGGGAGCCAGCACCTCAACGGTGATAGTAAAACGCCGAGCATTTGGAGGAATTGACTTGAGCGACCGGGGCGACCCTTGCTGGGGTACAACCGTCCACGAGGCAGCCCATGCCTAGCTGCTCACGTTGTGGGGACGAAGTCACACCCGACCAGTTCGCGACGGCTTGGGGGAACTGTATCCCCTGTGTGCGTAAACGGCAGGCGAAGGCGCTATCGGACTATGTGGTCGCCACGTCCGAAGAGGTGGTCCAGACCCCCTACGGCTGGACGAACGCCCTCTGTGTGCTGGGCGATCCGGTCGAGTGGCTCTGTTGGCACATCCACGGGACCAGGGAAGAGGCAGAGGAGTGCAGGCAGGAACTTCTGGCTGCTCGGCGTGGTCGGTTCCCAGTACGCTGAACCTCAGTTATCCAACATGTCGGTTGCCGCGGCCGGTGGGCCCCGGAACGCACCTAGTGACTGTCGTACGGGCAACTTCCTCAGGAACCCGGCAAGAGTTCGTAACGTTTTCCTCAGTATGAAGCTGAATGACCGTCGGTGGAAGGCACTCGCTTGTATCAGCCTGACCGCGGTGACGATGGCCAGCTCGGTATGGTCCCCGTTCGCGGTGGCCCAGGCAACAGCTCGCAGCCCTGTTCGGCTGGTCGGGAACGCCGTTGGCGGTGTCCGTTTTGGTACGAGCCAGGCCACGGCGATTGACGAGCTAGCTGCGATGTTCGGCAGCCTGAGGACGACCAAACTGAAAGCTATTGGCTGGTGCGGCCTGACGGCTCAAAGCACCGGGACCGACGTTCTCTTCAACTTCGAGCGGGCGAGGTTCGTGGGGTACGAGATTGGCAACGCCTCTGGCAAGACACTCGGACAACCCAATGTGGTTACGGCGGCAGGTCTCGGGCTTGGCGACACAATCGCCCATGCCGAAAAGGTCTACGGGAAGCAGTTCATCACGTCTGCTGCTCAGGGTGGGTCGTGGAAGGTCAAGACCCCGACTGGGGAGATGGTTGGGCTCCTGGTGAACCCACCCATGACCGGCAGTAGCGACCAGATCGACATGATCGGTGCCGGGGACTTCGGCTGCGCGGCGATGGGGCCATGAGGCACTTGCCACTACTTAGTACTGGCGCGTCAACCCGCCGCGGTCTCGGGCGCCCGGTCGCTGCGGCTGGCGTCCACGGATAAGCGCGCTGCGTCCTCGCCAATCCAGGCTCACCGCCGATCTCGGGAGGGGCAGCGCCGTACACGTGCGCGAACGGCTACTTGGCGAGCAACCTCAACACGGGCTCGCAACCCTGGACGGTGGATTACCGGTCGAACTCATCTGAGTTTGGTGGCCCACCTCCCCATGTTCGCGTCGTGACTGTGTCGGTCGCATATAACGGCCCCGATTGAAGGCTGCGTGAATGTCGCTGACCCAAGACCTCAAAACGAAAGGAAGCTGGACCAGGAGTTTCTTCGAGACCCGGTTTCCCAACCTCGCCGCCGTCAAGGCCGACCTGCGCCAGAGGGTAGAAGGGTCCGAGACAATCGTCCCTGTGGGCACTGTGGGTTATCCCTGGGGTGCCGTGGGCATGGCGCTCGACTACCGGATCCGGCTCAATTTCCCCGCGTCCGCCGCGCTTGCTGATAGGTGGGCGACCTGGGTCCGAGACCCCGGCATCGGCTTTGTCGTGTCCCGCGACCCCGCTCTCCCCGAGCCGCTCGTGGCCGAGTGGGGCGCCGCAAGAGCCATAAGTATCTACGAGGCCTACACCTGGCGGCGGGCTGCCGGCGCCTTCTTCGGCGCCCTGGCAAGCCTCCTGGGACAGACCAAGCCGCACGAACTTGCCGTCACTCCCCAAAACGAGGAGGAACTGTGCCGTTTCTGCTTCGTACTGGCGCTTTACGAGCAGTTCCAGCGAACGCTCAGCGCCTGGGCAAGCTCACCCCTCATCGACCTCGGGACCGCCGGGGGGATAGCGGACCTGCTCGGGCTCTGTCCGTCCCCGGCCGTCCAAGACCTCGCTGCTCTCAACGGTGCGTTCATTTCCTCTCAGGCGTCCCTTCTCAGGGGACAAGCCGTACTGAACCCCCGTTTCACCAGCGCTGGTCTCCTGAGTGGATCGGACGGGGACCTCATCGTCGACGGTTGTTACATCGACATCAAGGCCACCACAGAGCCCAATAAACCCTCCCCCTCGCTGTGGCCTTGGGAGTTGCTTGGCTATGTGCTCCTGGACCACGACAATCGCTATGGCATCAACAGCGTTGGGCTTTACTAGAGTAGTCATGGGTCATCGTGCCCGCCCGGCCCCGCTTCATGGGCAGGGAGGCCTGGGTGCGGTCCAGGGCCTGGATTTGGCTTTTCTCGTCCAGGCAAAGGACAACGGCCTTGTCCGGGGGGTTCAAGTAAAGCCCGACTACGTCGACCAGCTTTTCCTCGAAACGGCGGTCGTTAGAAAGCTTGAAACTCTCCACTCGGTGCGGCTGAAGCCCTCGGCCCGACCATATCCGTTGCACCGTCGAACGGCTCAGGCCCTGGGCTTTGGCCATCGACCGGCAGCTCCAGTGGGTCTCGCCCGGTGGCTTTTGCTGGGTCGTGGCGACGACGACTGCTTCGACCTTGTCGGACGCGATGGAGGGTTTGCGGCCTCGGCCCTTGCGGACTTCGGCGAACTTTGTCAGCCCGTCGCTGGCAAAACGCTCTCGCCAAGCCACCACGCTCGTTGGTGACACCCCGAGCTGGGCGCCGATGGCGGTGTTCGCCAGGCCCTCTGCAGCCAGCAGCAGCGCCTTGGCCCGGACCACCTCCCGGTGCGGTGCCGTAGCTGACTTGGCCAAGGCTTCCAATATCTCCTGAGTGCTCTCAGGCAGTGCCAACGGAGGGCTTGCTGGTCGCATAACAGAGCATATCACAATCCCCTGTTATTTGCAGGACACTACACTAGCACGTCAGGCGATGCTGGTTACCTGGGACCTCGATGAGTTTGCGTCGCTGCTTGTTGGACAGGGCCAGGGCTTCGATCTTGAATCCGTCAGAAGCGAGCTTCACCTAGAGCTAACCCGCCGGGTCAAGGTGATCCTATTGGCGAAGCGGAGGCCAGGCCGCCGAGCCAGCCACCTTAGAAAGCCTCGCCAGGGATAGGCGCACCGCCAGTCCGAGTGCAGCGGGGCACTTGGGCGGTAGAGCTGCCCCAAGGCGTGCCTAACGTGACCAACCAATGGGTTTCTCTGCCGAGGAACACGCCAGCGTAGGTTGCCGTAACCCCTTGCCAGCCAAGAGACCTTCACGACCGTTGCCGCCTCGCCTGCGGCGCCCACGGTTAGTTGATCGTGGGGTGGCCCGAAAACCCGAACGGTCACCGGTGGAGGCCGTCTCATCGCATTCCGGTACGAGCGGTCCATCAGGAAAAGGTCCTTCTGCCCTACCAGCACGAAGCGCTCTCTCAGCTACGCCTTTTTGTCTGTGGTAGGGTCAGTGAGCTAGGACTGACCAACTGCGCCCTCGATGCGAGGGAGCGTAATTAGCTGGCCTCAGAGGCGAGCATACCAAAGTCGTGAAAAGTGCATGTATCCAAGAAGTTTCTGGCCGTACCCGCTGTCGTAGCGGTACTGGCCTTTGGTACCACGGGCCTAGCTGCGGCGACAGCTTCCACCCCTCCGAATACCGCCTTCTCGAACCAAGGCACGCCGACGAGCATGCAGTTCGTCGTCGGGGAGGACTACCTACACGACGACGGCACGCCTAAAGAGACGTGGTCGGCGACAGTCAGCGGTGTGGGTGGGGTCAACCCGGCATTAGCTGGCGGACAAATAAAGTTCACTCTGGCTGATGGGGCTAGAACGATTGCAACTTTATGGGGCCAGGTTGGGAACTCAGTCCCACTCCCGTCCGCACTAAATGCGTCAATATGTACCTTTACCGTCTCCCTCAGCGGTACAGCGACAGTTTTTGCCCCTTGGATACCGAGCCAGACATGCATCGGGGGCAGCGGCACCCTGACGTTGACCCAGAGCCAGGCCCAGTCACCTGAACTATCGGTGACGGCTACCTACACCGGCGCGCAAGGCTGGGCACCTTCCTGCAGCGGTAGGATCAACCCGCTCTCGTTCGTGGCCGGGACCTCCGCTAGCCACGCTGCCGTCGCCGCGCTCAACGTGCCGTGCGAAGGCCAGCCGAGCTCGCCAAGGACGACGGCCCCACAACAGTGCCGTTCGACGCCGTGCTCGACGAACACGACCCTTGGAAGTGGGCCGTGGGGTCTCGTCCCGTGGTCCAACACGGTTTATCAACCGTCGCTGGCAACTGTGACCGCCACGGTCACAGGACCTGGCGGCCTGGCCCCCGGTTTGAGGAACAGGCAGGTAACTTTCATAGTTTCAGACAACGGCCCCGCGCCGCTACCGCTACCGCTACCACCGGGCAGTGACGTATGGAGCTATAGCGGTCTGGCGAACGATAGCAATGTCGCAGAATGCACTTTCTTGACCTCGGCGATCCCGGACTCCACATTCTTGACGTCGCCCTGTGGAGCAGGTGTCGCGGAAGTGGACTACCCAGATTTCGGTAATGTCTCCATACAAGCCGTTTACTCGGGCGCTAGAGCATGGCTACCTTCGGCCAGTGCAAGAACACCGTTTGGTGGATTTGTCGCCGTGCCACCCCCCCCGGGATAGCCCCGTTACACTAAACGGAGGATTAGTGTAAGCCGCTAACGCCCTAGGGCCTCGACGCCACTGTCTTCAGCCCTACCGAGGACCCGGTCAGCAGTTGAGTATTGAACACCTTGAGGGGGTCGACCGTGCCCCTCCGCGCTCGACCTAAGCGGCCTTGAAGTCGGACGCGGTGAAAGTAAGTGAGCAATGAAAAGGACGATCTGTAGGCTCGTGTGTCAGGAGTATTCGATCGGCCCGCTCCTGTTCAGTACAATGCGGCCCTTGGAACGGCTCGGCCTCCTTCAAAGGATCCTGTCCAGGTCTCGGCGTCCTCATTACGTGATGCTGAACTGCGATGAAATCGAACAAGCCCTGAACGAGCTCGGCTAACTGTCATTTGCCGACCGGACAACGACTTCCTTAAGGTCGGAGTCCTGCGGCCCTCTCACACCTCAGCCGTCGCCGTCGAAGACCGGCCGCCGAACACCGCGGGGAACAAACAGGGGCTCAATGCTCCGTGTGGCGTGGGCCAGTGGCCGGTCACACGTCTGCGGCATGCTGATGTGACCGCGAGCCAGCCGAGCACCCGGCCGCCACCGAGCCCGACGAAGCGGTGGGCGGCCAGGTGGGACCTCTTCCAGGATTCCCAGGACGGCAGCTCTGTCTCGAAGGTGGCGTTGCCAGTGGCGATGCCCTCTCCGTAGATACGGGCCACCGCGGGCCAGTGCTCCAGGCGTAGCTCGCCAATGTCGGTCAGGGCGCACGAGGGACATCAACGAGTACCGGCCCCCGGCGCCGGCCTCGGGCCCTCTGCAAGCTTGGCGGGCTTCCTCGCCTGCGCTATGGCCGCGTGCATGCCGTCGGAGAACTCGTTGGTGAAGCGCACCGAGATCTCCTCAAAACCAGCCGATTCGAGGCCGGCGATGTACTCGCTCAGCGAAAGTGCACCAGCGATGCAGCCGACGTGGGACCCTCGCTCGGACCGCTCGGTGGCGGAGAGGCGGTCCTCGGCCACGATGTCGCTCACGCCGAGGCGGCCACCGGGCCGCAGCACCCGAGAAATCTCGGCAAACACGGCCGCTTTGTCGGCCGACAGGTTGATGACGCAGTTTGAGATCACGACGTCGACCGAACCGTCGGGCAACGGTACGTCCTCGATCACACCCTTTAGGAACTCCACGTTGGCCGCTCCCGCTTTGGCGGCGTTGTCGCGGGCCAAGGCCAGCATCTCGTCGGTCATGTCGAGCCCGTAGGCCTTGCCGGTCGGCCCGACGCGCCGGGCGGACAGGATGACGTCGATGCCACCGCCCGAACCAAGGTCGAGGACGGTCTCGCCCTCGACAAGTTCGGCGACCGCGGTCGGGTTACCGCAGCCGAGCGACGCCAGCAGCGCCGCGTCGGGCAGGACCTCGCGCTGACCGGCGTCGTAGAACGCAGCCCCGCCTTCGCTAGCCACGGCCTGGCTGCCCCCGCCATCGCCTCCACAGCAGGGGGCCTCCTCCCTCATTACTGCCAGGGCCGCTCCCGCATAGTGCTGGCGGACGTTTTCTCGCAGCTCGTCGGCGTTGGTCCCAGATGTCGTCATTGCGTGCCCTTTCCGGCCCGTTTTGGTGGCCCGCTCTATATGTTTCAAGTCGTGACCGCTCCGCAGCGGGCCTCACGGCGTGCGCGCCGGCTTGTCGCCCCCGGCCGTGGGGCCGGCAACGCTTCCGCCTCCACTTCGCCCATCACCAGTTCGGCCGCCGACGGCAGGCACTCGATACACCGCTCGTTGATCAAGAACAGGCTCGCCGTCCCGCGGTGCTCGACGTGCACGAAGGAGGTCTCGGCCAACCGGCGTAGGTGCTCAGACACCGTCGACTGGCCCACCTCCATGGCGGCGACGATCTCGCCCACGCTCATGGGGCGGCGTTCGCTGGCCAGCAAGCTCAGGATCTGGATCCGGGTCGGGTCGGCCAGGCAGCGGAACCAGCTTGCGAACAGCTCTGCCCGGTCGCGGGCCAGTATCATCGTCAATTGACGATAATAGGTAAATCCGCCGCCCGCAAGTCGGCGCGGCCGGTGGCCAGGACCGCGATGGCCGCGACCAGGCCGACAGTCATGACTACCACCAGGAGGCGGTGCGAGCCCCCAAGGTCAAGGACCAGCCCCCCGAGCGCCGGACCGGCGGCCCCCCCGATGCCGATGACGCCCTGGAGGGCTCCGAAAAGGGCCCCGAAGTGCTGCGGGTCGATGAGCTCCTTGGTATAGATGCCCTGTAGCGAGGTGATGGCGCCCAGCGAGATCCCGGCCAGGACACTGAACGTGACGGCAGCCCAGAGGTGACCGCTGAGCAGGAGCGCCCCGGCACTGGCGACGGCGACAAGGTGGCCCGCAACCAGAGCAGGGCGGGTGCCCCAGTGCCGAAGGACAGCGCCGAGCGGGAGCCGGCCGCCGAGCTGGGCTAGGCCCCGGAGCCCTGCCACGCTGGCGGCGACGGTGGCTGAAAGACCAAGAGCGACCATGATCGCTACCTGATAGGTCAACATGAGGTCGGCGGCGGCGGTGCCGATAAGCACGGCCACCACCCAGCGACGGACGCCTGGTTGGCCCCAAGCGCTCCGTAAGGCCGACGAGACCGTGCTCAGGGCGCTCATGTCCATAGTCCGGCGGCCCCGGCTAACGACGGCGGCGGCACCGAGACAGGCGAAGCTGACCGTCCCGGCTTCGACCCGCAGCGCCGAACGCCACCCGATGGCGTGGACCAGGACCTCGGTAAGGGGTAGGTACACCGGGCTGGCGAAAGCGCCAAAGATGGTGAGGTGCACGATAGCGCGCTCGGGACGAGCGGCAGACCGCGCGACTGTTGGCTGGGTCACGTGGTAATAGGCCATGGCACCAACGAGCCCGCACCCGGCGATATAGGCGACGGCGAAACCGGCCAGGCTCGATTGGACCGACGCGACGAACATGGCTCCCGCCCCGACCGTTCCGGCGATCGCTAGAGGTGCTCGGGGGCCTCGCCGGTCGACAAGGCGTCCACCAAAAGTGGCGAGTGCCCCGTTTAGGACCAAGACGCCGGCAAAAACGATTCCTAGCGTCCCCTGCGGCCAACCCGTGGCGGCCGAGATCGGTTCGATGAACGCGCCGAAGGCGTAGTAGCAGGCCCCGTAGACGACGATGGTGGCTAGGCCCAGGCCTCCCAAGGTCGAGCGCCGACTGCTCTCGCTTTTGCCCCGCCCGTGCTGCAACGTGATTTCCCTCCTTCGATCGCGGCCCGACCGGCGCTCGCCAAAACATAAGGTCCGTGAGCCAGCGGCCTCGTCGGCCCCCCCGAGCAAATTCGCGACGATCGTCTTTCGGCGGGCGGGGGACTGGGGTCAGTGGGCCAAGTGCGGCATCTGCGCCTCATCGCAGGAGCAGGTTGCCGGTGGGGCCTTTCACCGCCCGGGCTTGGCCTTTTCGAACTTGTAGCCGATCCCCCGGACCGTGGTGGTCCTCTGGGGGTCCGAAGGCTCGTCCTCCACGCGTGCGCGTAGGCGTTTTACGTGAACGTCCAGAGTCTTGGTGTCGCCAACAAACTGAGGCCCCCACACCCGGTCGATAAGGGTTTCTCGGGTCACCACACGCCCGGCGTTGGTCATCAGCACTTCGAGCAACTTGAACTCCTTCAGACGAAGGCTGACAACTTGGTTACGTACGAATACTTCGTGACGTTCGGGGTCAAGGCGCAAGTCTTTGACCTCTAGGACCTCCCCCTCGGCGAGGGCGGGGCCGGAAGGAGGGGTACGCCGTAACACGGCTCGTATACGGGCGACGAGCTCGCTCAACCGATAAGGCTTGCTCACATAATCGTCGGCGCCCACTTCGAGGCCGAGCACCGTGTCGATCTCGCTACTTTTTGCCGTGACCATGATCACTGGGGTACGTGAGCCGCCGGCCCGGATAGTGCGGCAAACGTCGATGCCTGAAACCTTTGGCAGCATGATGTCGAGCAAGACCACATCCGGTCGGATGGTCGCGAACTTCTCGAGCGCCGCGGCACCGTCGTAGGCCACCGCCACCCAGAAGCCCTCCCTTTTTAAACCAACCGTCAGGGCGTCGACGTACGAGGGCTCATCCTCTACCACGAGGACGGTCACTTGCTCAGGCATTAAGAAATCTCGATTTGGTTACGAAGCCCAACGTTAGAGGCGCCGCGCTGCCAGGGCCCCATTTCTTCTCGATTTAACACTGCCTGTCCTCTTTCTTCTTTTTTCTTTCTTCGCGCCGGGCGCGGGCCTCGTCGGCCTCGCCGGCCAAATCTCACCGGTTGGCTTTCACCCACGTCTGAGCCCCTACTTGCACGGCGTCCCAAGGGCTACCGAGCGGCGGCGTGTAGGACAGGTCGAGGTCGCTCATGGCCTCGACCGTCATCTCGTTGAAAATGGCAGTGGCAGCGATGTCGACGCGCTTGGCAATTTCGCTGTGGCGGTGGCCGAAAAGCTGTACACCCAGGAGGCGCCCGTGGCGGTCACCGGTGTAGCGCATGGCGATGCGATGGCTCCCCGGGTAATAGGCCTTGTGGTCATCGGCCTCGGCGGCGACAGTGAGCGGGTCGTAGCCACCAGCCTCCGCCTCGTGGTCCCGCAGCCCGGTACGGGCGACGGCATGGTCGAAGATCTTGACCACCTGGGTGCCCAGGCTGCCGGCGAACTCCCGGTCACCGCCAAGGGCGTTCTCGCCCGCCACCCGGCCTTGTTTGTGAGCGGTGGTGCCCAGCGGGAGATAGGTGGTCCCGAGCAGGCGGTGGTGGGTAACTACGCAGTCGCCGGCAGCGAAAACGTGGGGGAGGTTGGTCCGCATGTGGCGGTCGACGGCGATGGCGCCGCGTTGTCCCAGGGCCGCACCCGCCGCGGCGGCCAGTTCGGTGTCGGGGCGGACGCCGACCACGACGAGGACCATGTCGACAAATCGGGCGACGTCCTGGCCGTCGGTGGTAGTCGCCTGCACCTGTAGCCGGCCGCCGTCCCCGCCCGCCGCCGGGGCGATCGAGCGAACCGTGGTACCAGTGAGCACCTCCACGCCGTGCTCGACCAGCTGGGCGTGGACGTGGGCACCCAAGTCGTGGTCGACCGTGGGGAGGACCTCGGGGAGCTGCTCCATCTGGGCCACCGCCAAGCCCCGGGCCACCAGTGCCTCGGCCATCTCCAGGCCGATATAGCCCGCGCCGACGATGAGGGCGCTGGCCGGGGCGCGCTCCTCGAGCGTGCGCATCACGGCGAAGGTGTCACCCATGGAGTGCAACAAGTGGACGCCGTCGCCGGCGCCCAGGGCGTCAGGGCCGGCCACGCCCTCGATCGGCGGTCGGACGGGCACAGCGCCGGTGCCGACGACCAGTTCATCATAAGCGAGAAGCTCCTCGTCGCCTTTGTTGTCAGTCACAAGGAGCTTGCGGCCTTCGACGTCGATGCGCCGGGCAACGGTGTCGAGACGAAGGCCCATGCCGGTCGCTTCCAGGTCGACGATGGTCCTGTGCGCCAGGTTGCGCCAGTGGGTTACCTCCCCCGAGACGTAATAGGGGATGCCGCAGATGGAAAAGTTCGGGTAGGCGTCGGCGACGACGACGGTTACTTCGGTGCTGGCGTCGAGCTCGCGAGCACGCAATGCGGCGCTGATGCCGGCGTCGCTACCGCCCACTATCACGACGTGCACCGGGCCCCCTTCCTTTGTTTGTGTTGTAGACGGGCTCTGTCCGGTGGCCGACGTTGAGCGGCGCGTGAAGCGGCACATGTAGTGCAATGAACCAGCCGAGCGGCGGGCTCGACCCGCTCCTCCCGGAGCATCACGCCGGGCCGGACGAGGTGCCGTTCGCTCACTACGGCGTGACCGACACACACCGCGGCACCGCAGTCCGAACACACGGCGACCGCCGGCGACGTACGGCCGTCGACGACGCAGTCGAGGCAGTTCACGACGGGCCCGTGAAGCCGGTCAAGAGGGGGGCTGAAAAGAACCGTCGCCGTGCCCACAGCGAGACGTACACGAGGCCGACTAGTACCGGGACCTCGATGAGGGGCCCGACGACGCCGGCCAGCGCCTCGCCCGAGGTCGCCCCGAACACGCCGATGGCAACGGCTATGGCTAGCTCGAAATTGTTCCCGGCAGCGGTGAACGCAAGCGTCGCCGTTCGCGGGTAGCCGAGGCCGAGCGCCTTGCCGATGGCGAACGCGCCGGTCCACATCACAGCGAAATAGCACAGCAAGGGTGCCGCTATGCGTACGACGTCGATGGGGTGGCCGGTGATCTGCTTGCCCTGCAGGGCGAAGAGCACGACAATGGTGAACAGAAGCCCATAGAGCGCTATCGGGCCGATCCTCGGCAGGAAACGCCCTTCGTACCACTCGACGCCTTTCAGCTTCTCGCCGATGGTCCGGGTGAGGAAGCCCGCCACCAGCGGTATGCCGAGGAAGATGGCGACCGAGGTGGCGATGAGGCCGATCGACACGTGAAGGCCCGAGGTGTGAAGCCCGAGCCAACCCGGCAGGGCGACGAGGTAGAAGTAACCGAGCGCGGCATAGGCGAGGATCTGGAACAGCGAATTGAGAGCGACGAGCACGGCCGCCGCCTCGCCGTCCCCGCACGACAGGTCGTTCCAGATGAGGACCATGGCGATGCAGCGGGCGAGGCCGACGATGATGAGCCCGGTGCGGTAGGCGGGCTGGTCCGGTAGCAAGAGCCACGCCAGGGCGAACATGACCGCCGGCCCGACGACCCAGTTCAGCACCAGCGAACTGACAAGTAAGCGCCGGTCCCTTGTCACGTCGCCGAGGTGCCGGTAGCGGACCTTGGCCAGCACCGGATACATCATCGCCAGTAGGCCGATGAAGATCGGGGCCGGGACCCCTGATGTCACCTGGGCCGAGTCGAGCGCATGGCTGAGGCCGGCCACGCCGCGTCCGAGCCCCAGGCCGAGGCCCATGGCGACCAGGATCCATACCGGGAGGAACCGGTCGAGGAACGAGAGCCTCGACAGCACCGGCGCGGCATCGGTGGTCCCCTCCCTTTCCAGCAATGAGGTGCTGGTCACGGCGCCGCCGACAGCGTAGAGCAACAGGACGGCCCGCTCGCCTCGGAGGCCGTTTGTGCGACCACGCTGGCGCTCGCTCCCGCGTTCGCACAGCATTGCCCGTCACGGCTGAGCCCGCTCTCAGTCGGCACGTCGGCCAGCACCGTGTAGACCTCCCAGGGGGCACCGTCAGGGTCGTTCACCCACGCCTTGTCTTGCACGGCGTAGCAGCAGGTCGTCGATTCCTGCACCTCGGGGGCTAGGCCTTCGCCAGCCAGGCGTCGGGTGGCCTCCTGGACCTCGACGGCGGTCTCGACCTCGACGCCTAGATGGTTGAGCGCCCCAAGGACCCCCGTGCCCCGAGCCTCGGGGCTCTCGATGAGCACGAGCTTGAGGGCAGGTTCGGCGATGGCGAAGTTGGCGTAACCGGGGCGACGCTTGGCGGGCTTGGCGCCGAACAACTTGGAGTAGAACTCCACGGCAGCGTCTATGTCGGACACGTTGAGGGCCAGTTGTACTCGGGACACGTCGACCTCCTGATAGCATTCACAATCGTAGATACATCTATCATGGTCTATACATTGATGGTTGTCAATAGGAGATTGGGCCAGTGGTGAAACAGGGTGCGGTGATCGAGGTGGCCGAGGCGGTGTGCTGCCCGTCGGTGCTCGCGGCCCCTCTCGCCGCCGAAGAGGCGGCGGACATAGCCAAAAGTTTCAGCGCGTTGGCAGACCCGGCCCGGCTGCGGATCCTGTCGATGCTGGCGGCGGCGCCCGAGGGCGAAGTCTGCGTGTGCGATTTCGTCGGACCCGTGGGCAAGTCCCAGCCCACCATTTCGCACCACCTCAGGATCCTGGGTGAAGCCGGTCTGGTGCACGGCGACCGTCGGGGGAAATGGGTTTGGTACTCGCTCGACCGCGTGCGCCTGGGCCAGCTCCGCGCCACCCTCGACGCGTGAGAGGCGACCCGGCGACTACGGCTGCGGCGGGAACGGGCAACCGTGCTCGTGTCGCGCCGACGCCCATTTAGCACCGCGGAACTCATTTTGGCTCGCCGGCCGTCTTACAGGTCGGGGGCATGGCCAACAAAGCTGGCGATGGACCGGCGAGACGGTGTGAGACGATGACGCTGACGGAGCGGTCGAGGGCGACGAAGGGGGGCCTTGAGCCGGCACCCGACAATGGGACCCTGCGCACCACGCGTGCCGGTTCGTTCTCGGTAAAAGATCCCCTCGCTCCCGGGGTAACCCGCATCGCCGTGTTGGCTATCCGGGGCGAGCCAATCCTGCCTACCAACGGGTGCGCTGACGCTCGGTTCTTCGCCTCGGGTCCTAGCCGAAGCGTCCATCGATGTAATCGGCGGTGCGCTGGTCCGTCGGGTTGTTGAAGAGCCGGTCGGTAGGCCCGAACTCGATGAGCTCACCGGCCCGGTCGTCGCCCATGAGCATGAAAGCGCAGCGCTGCGAGACCCTCGCTGCTTGTTGCATGTTGTGAGTGACGATGACAATCGCCACCCGCTCGCGCAACTCGGAGAGCAACTCCTCGATACGGGCCGTCGCCGCAGGGTCAAGGGCCGAGGTGGGCTCGTCCATCAACAAGACTTGCGGCTCTACAGCGAGGGCCCGGGCGATGCACATACGTTGTTGCTCGCCTCCCGAAAGACTGGTGGCTGGCGCCTTCAACCGGAACCTAACGCTCTCCCATAGCCCGGCGGCGATGAGCGAGGCCTCGGCCGCCTCGTCCAGGAGCGCTTTGCGTTTAACGCCGGCAAAGCGCAGCCCTGACACCACGTTCTGGTAGATGTTCATGGTGGGGAAGGGGTTGGGCCGTTGGAAGACCATGCCCACCCGGCTGCGCAGCATCGTGGCATCCAGGTCCCCGCTGTAGATGTCGAGCTCTCCGAGGCGGACCTGGCCTTCCACCTTGCTCCCGGGGGTGAGGTCGTGGAGACGGTTGAGTGCCCGTAGGACCGTGGTCTTGCCCGAGCCCGAGGGACCGATGAGGGCAACCACGCAGTTCTCGAGCACGTCGAAGCTCACGTCCCTGACCGCTAATTTGTCCCCGAAGCGTACGCCGAGCGACTGCAGGCGCATCACCTTGGCGCCGTCGTTGACCTCGTGGCTCATCGCCGTTGCCATCAGGGCGCTCTCGCGCTTGGGCGACGGGCTCACGGTGACAGTTCCCTGCTCCATGGCCGAGTGCTCTGTTGCCACTGGCTGGTCACTCATCCCACAGACCTCCGAACTCGGGCCGACAGAAGGCGGCCTCCGACACTCAAGACGAATACGATCACGATCAGCGCAAGAGCCGTCCCCCACGCAGCCTGCTGCAGGTCGGGGTACGCCTGGATACCATCAAAGTAGATGATGAGGGGCATCGCCGCCATGGGGTGCAGGACGTTGTAACTCGTGAACTGGCTCCCGATAGCAGTAAACAGCAATGGGGCCGTTTCACCTGCGGCTCTGGCGATGCCGAGAAGGACGCCCGTGACTACCCCGGGTAACGCCGCTGGCAGGACAACCCGCCTCGCAACGTGGGCTTTGCGACCACCCAGGGCCAACCCGGCCTCGGTGACATCCCTCGGCACGCCCCGGATTGCCACTTCACTGGCGCGGGTCACTGTCGGGAGCATGATCACCGCTAACCCGAAGCTACCGGCGATGGCGGAGAAGTGCTTGAGAGTGACCACGAGTACGGCGTAGGCGAAGATGCCGATGACGATCGAGGGTATGCCCGCCAGCACGTCGGCGCCGAAGCGCAGAGCCGAAGCCGTCCGGCCGTTGGACTGGGACAAAAAGAGCCCTACTCCTACACCCAACGGGACGGCCATGAGGGCAGCGAAGAAGTCGATGATCAGTGTCCCGATTATGGCATTTGAGATACCTCCCCCGGGAATCCCTGCCGGGGTCGGCAGGTGGGTGAAGAAGGCCAGCGACCAGGCGCTGATCCCGCGCTTGATCGTGTAGGCGAGCACGGCCACGAGCGGTACTAGGGCCGCCAGCAAAGACGCCCGGCAAAACAGCACAGCTGCGCGACTGGTAAGCTTCCGGCGCGTCAGCTGCGACGCCGCAGTTCTCTGCACCTCCGCCCGGCGGCTGAGGATGGGGTCCAATGAGCTGAAGGAGCCTTCAAAATCTCCGCCAACTTCAAGATCGGAGGGAGCGCCGCTCACAGGACACCTACCCCCGGAGCGGCGCGGCCAATAGAGCGGACCATTAGGCGTGCCCCGCCGTTCACCAGCGCAGAAATGACCAGCAGCAGCAAGCCCACAGCGATCAGCGAGGAAAGATGGAACGGCTCGGTTGCTTCGGTGAACTCATTGGCGATCAGCGACGCCATAGTCTGGCCCTGGCCAAACAATGAATGGGGGATGGAGTCGGTGTTGCCGATGACCATGGTCACAGCGATCGTTTCGCCCATGGCCCGGCCTGCCGCAAGCACACCGGCTCCCAGGATCCCACTGCGGGCGGAGGGCAGCACCACCCCCGAGACGACCTGCCAAGACGTCGCTCCGAGGGCGCTCGCTCCCTCCCGCTGCTCCCGGGGGATGGCGACGATGACGTCGCGAGAGATGGCAGCCATGGTGGGCAGGATCATGATGGCCAGGATGGTCCCCGCCAGGAGAACTCCGATGCCGATAGGAGGCCCGTTGAAAATGCCCAGGAACCCGAAAGCGCTCTTCAACCAGGGCTGGAGTGAACCTGCGAACCATGGGGCCACCACCAAGAGCCCCCAGAGCCCGAACACCACGCTCGGGACGGCAGCAAGTAGCTCCACCAACGCCGACAGGGGTGTCCTCAGCCTGCGCGGCACGTAGCTAGCCAACGCGATCGCAGTACCGAGCCCGAGGGGCACGGCGAGCGCCAGCGCTATGGCAGTTGTGATCAGGGTGCCCACGATCATGGAGAGCGCCCCGTAGTGGGCGTGGACCGGGTCCCAGCGGCTCGAAGTGAGAAGGCCGAGCCCGTCGTGAACCAGGCCCGGCCTGGCCTGGAGAATCAGAGCGATGAGGATAGCCAGCAAAAGAGCGCCGAAAACCCCGGCTACCACTTGCAAGAGCCAGCGGTAGCCGGGGTCCGAGAGCCGAGACTGGAGGCGGCCGGCGCGCTCGATCCGGCTCACCCTCTCGGGTGCGGTCGACGTCGGCAAAGGGATCAGAAGCTCGCGGTCCACGCCTCGGTGCCGGCTGGGGTCAGGATCTGGGCGATATCGGTTTGGGCCAGGGCCTGGATGTTTGCCGGGAGGGGGACGTAATCAAGCGACTGGGCATCGGCTTGGCCGGCGTGGGTCAACCAGTCCAACACCCTTGCCAACGCGATGGCGACGTCGGTGTTGGTCTGCTTCACGTAGACGAGCGCCCAGCTGTAGCCCGAGATGGGATAGCTGGCGGCTCCGGGCTCGTTGACGATCGGGAAATTTGTCGGGGTGACGTTTGGGTTCTCCGCGGCATCCGCGGCGACCGTCCTGATGGAAGGGAGCACGAACTTGCCGGCGGCGTTCTGCATTGCTGCGAAGGTGAACTTGCTCTGCAGCGCGTAGTCGAGCTCAACGTAGCCGATGGAACCCTTTATATCCGCCACCTCGCCCGCCACACCCTCGTTGCCCTTGCCACCGACGCCCACGGGCCAGTTCGGCGACTTGCCCACCCCAGGCCCTGACGCCCAAGGCTTGGACACGACTGCCAGGTAGTTGGTGAAGATATAGGTGGTCCCACTGCCGTCTGAGCGGTGCACCACCGTGATCCCGCGGTTGGGGAGGTCGACCCCTGGGTTCAGTTTTTTGATGGCGATGTTGTCCCAGTTCTTTACCTTGCCCAAGTAGATGTTGGCCAGCAAGGAGCCGGTCAGGTGCAGCCCACTTTTTATTCCCGGCAGGTTGTAGGAAATCGCTTCCCCACCCAGGTCCACCGGGATCTGCAAAGCGGCCCCGCCTGTGTCCTTGGCAAGGTCGCTGGCCGCCATCGGCACGTCGCTAGCCCCAAAGTTAACGGTATTGGCCTGGAACTGGGCGATCCCGCCGCCGCTGCCGATCGACGCGTAGGCGACGGTCACGCTCGAGTTGAGCTTGTAATAGTCATAAAAGGCCAGGGTGAAAAATGGTTGGTCGAACGTCGAGCCTGCTCCCGTGAGGTTGGCAGTTGGGGTAGAGAGGTCATTCGGGGCCGCTTGGGCTTGAGCCACTCCGCTCGCGCCGCAAAGGCTCGCTGCTAACACTGCCGCCATGGCGATCGACGCCCGGGCGCGGATCGAGGCGCGACCACGGGGATGGTACGAACGGTCGAGGTAAGGCACAGTCGCTTCACACCTTTCGTAGATAACTAATGACGGTGGAACCTTACGCAGCCAGTTCTTTTGTTGGGCAACGTGCAGGTTACGTCAAGGTGAACAAAGGGCGAACTTTTGTCGACGACTGCAGGGGGCTCAGGGCGCCAACCGAGGAGCTGGGCACCTCCGCGGGAGCGCCCCCTCGGGCGGCACCAGGGCCCAGTACGCCTCTTCGTGCCCTCCAACGCAACGACGCCTCCGAACGACGCTTCAGCCCGCAACGACTGCACCCTGGCCCATTGGTACCTGGTATCGCCGCCGCCAGAGTGGTGACGAACCTCACTTCGGCCCTTACCCGTCTAAAAGCCTGGGCCCGAAGCCGCCACAGCAACCAAAACTGAGGCGCTAGAAAACCCTACGTCTGTGCCGTGTTGGCGGATCCCTACCCTGGATCCGGGCGGCTTGTTCGGCCCGATCAAGCCCGTCCATCCGGGCAGGGCCGTGGGGAGCCTTTCTCCGGCTGACTCAGACCGCCAGCGGGTTACCAGGCTGACCCTCGTCATGGTCCGGCTGGTCCTTGTCCACATCGCCACTTTCCTTCACGGTCAGGTGTTTGTCGCCAACCGTTGGGCCGATGACCCCGGAGCGGGCGACTGTTGGGGCCTTACCCAGCTGTTCGGTTCGGGCTCGAGCCCCTCTGTTTGGGTGATTGCCATGAAGCAAAAGAATGAGCTCAATCGGTAATTGGTCGCCACCTGTCGCCACCTTAATATTCGCCTCGAGAGTGGCCCGGAGATGCGGTGAGGCGCTGTACACCATAAACATGCCTCGACGTTGTTTGGTGAGCAGCCCTACGCGTGCAAGATCGTTTAGGTGCAGGGATACCAGCGTCTGATGCGACCCCAGCAAGCGAGAGAGCGAGGTGGAATCAAAGTTAAGCGCCGGATCTACTAGCAGCAGGCGGAGGATCCGCCGGCACCCCTCTGATCCGAGCACCGAAGCAAGGTCATTGTTCGGTTGCCCGCCGAGGGTGGACGCAGACAGAGTTCGGTTCGGTCGTGCGACATAAGAGAGGTCTGAATGGTTTCCCAACCGGGGGACTGTCTGCGGCACTGGACCGCTAGCTGGCGAACGCTCATCTTTGTCCTTCATTGGAATGACCACCCTCCCTGTGGCGTCCGCAAACGTATGTATTGATCCTGCCCATTGAGCCGTTCAGCCGTCAATAGTCGGGGGAGTCCCGCGATAAGACAGATGGGGCCGACGTACGGCAACGGTTCCTGAGGACACCGCCGAGGGCGGCGCTTCCCACCGGAATCAAGGTGTGGGCGCCTGACCCCTGCGTCCCAACCGACCGCACCCCGATCGACCAAATATGGACCGATTACTTGGCCGTGATGTGCCACTTCGAGGACGAGGACGGGCCGAAGGTCCTGCGGCTGCACCTGGTGCACGACGAACTGCTGGCCCCGTGAGGCTGCCCCACACGCCGGGTTGCCGCGAGACCTGAGCGGCCGGGAGTTAGCTGGCGCTCATCGACCGCCATTACGGCTACCACATCGCCCTCCAAAGCGGGAGCCACCTCCCTTGGCGACAACCACAGGTGGGGACCATCACGTGACTCTGGCAACCGGAAGGCTGCCTAGCGTCGGGACATCGGCGGCCATCCTCGCCGAGGTGGCCACCCATCACAGCACACCCCGGGCGCGCTCGAGCGGCGTCTCTTCGGGAAGCCAGTCGACCGAAGGTCCCTAGTGTTACGGCCGCCTGCCGGAGTAGGGCGAGCAGCAGGAGGCCGTTGGCGTACAGCGATCCGTGCGCGAAGCACAGGCAAACAGCGGTTACCAGGCGTCAACACCTGGTAAAGAAAGTGCAGCTCAACGGGCTAGTAAGTTCGAACTACCAGCATGTGGTTAGGGGCTTTTTCGGCTTTGGGAGCAGGAGGCCGGGGGTCCAAGTCCCCCCTCCCAACCAGAAAAGTGCAGCTCACAGGTGGTGACGGCGGAAGCGGACCCGAACCACGAGAGCATCGTGCGCGCTACGTGCCCGAAGACCTGGCCTTATCTCGGCTTATGTCGTGCCCACACGTCGCCGCCACTTCGGCAACGTGCGCAAGCTCCCCTCGGCCGCTGGCAGGCCAGCTACTGGCACCAGGGTCTCTGGCATGTCGCCGCCGATACGTTCCCGGCGAAATCCGACGCTCTCGCGTTCTTGTCTTCAAAGGAAACGGACATCCTTCGCGGGCAATGCATCGCGCCTGACGCCGGCAAGGTCAGCTTCGCCGAGTTCGTCGACAAGTGGGCCGGACAACAGAGCCACCTAAGGCCACGCACTGTCGAGCTCTACCGCTATTTGCTGGCCTCCCACATACGGCCGACATTTTGCGGCTACCAACTGACGGCGATCACCAGCAGCCAAGTCGTCGCGTGGCACAGTGCGCTCGGAGCCCGCACCAGGCCGCTATGGCGATCATGGCCCGGTACTGCGCAGGGACCGCTGTAGCAAGTGCGTCGACCTCGGCCACCGTCGCGACAGGCTGCTAGTGCGTCGGCTCTCTCGATACGCCTTTGACTTCGACGGGGCTTCGGACAATGCAGCCGTCACGGACGGCGGACCGCATGATCGTGGCCAGGAGGCGGTATGCCTTCGGCGAAGTGGCCGACAGTTTCGAGGTCTTCCGGATGGCGACAACTCCGCCGACCAGGCCGTCAGACGGCGGGTGGAGGGCGCCGTCATAGCCTCGGAGCTCGCCGCCGGTGAACCGCGCCGAGAGTGGCCGCTGGAGGCCCAGAGGATCCTTCGCCGCTAGCGGCGAAGTGACTCCCTTTACACTATACACAGGTTTCGTGTAAAATGATTAGGCTAAATGTCCTTAGGCTTTCAACGGCTGTTCAATGGCTGTTGCGGCGACGGAACCAGGAGATGGTCTGGGGATCGCGTCATCGAACGAGGTCGCTGTGAGCCCAACCTGGTCTGGGCTTTGGTGCTGTCGACGACGAAGGGCTGCGTGAACTCGTAACGCATCTCGTCGAGCTCGCCGACCGTCCTCTCTGCGGACGAGAGTGCGAGCCCTCCGGGGGCTGCCGGAAGGCGAACAGCGATAATATCCCTTCCTTAATGTTCGTCCGGCCATTAGTGCCCTGGCATCGTGGGCCACAGAAGTAGCCCATATTGGCGGCTTCGTAGTGGCTGACGGTGGACTCGCTCACCTCGAGGTGGTAGGGGACCTCGACGACGACGGGGGCGCTCGTATCGCCGTCCAGGCGACTTTCAGTGCGTTCTGGCAGGCCGGCCCCTCTCTCCCTCTTTTGGTGATTGGGAGAGGGGAGAGCGAAGCAGCTGGCATGCTTGGGCGGTGACGACAGATGCAGCGGCTGGCGCACTAGCAAGCAATGGTTACCTGCCTCTGTCCGGATGGGAGCTGATCGTAAGGACGGCGGTCATCCTCCTGTTGGGTATAGCGGCCAGCTTGCTCGTCTACCGGCGTTTCCAGCGGCGAGGACAAACCAACTCCGCTGTTTTCCTGTGGGCTGTCATAACCGCCGCGGTTGCCACGGCACTTAGTCTTTTTGTGGCCACCAGGTGGGCCACACTTGTTCCGCCCGGACCAAGTTATGTGTCCGTGCAGTCAGACATTCGAGATGACGGACTGAAGATAGCGGGCGGCCTAGGGGCCGCTGTGGCTGGTTGGCTAGCAGTCAAGCGCTTCGAATTGAGTCAACGAGAACAGGTTACGGACAGGTTCGGCCGAGCCGTCGAACAGCTCGGGCACGACGAGCCTGACGTGAGATTGGGTGGCATCTACTCCCTGGAACAGCTTTACCGAGATAGTCGGCGCCGCAACAACAGCAGCGTTGAGGATGGCGACGCGAGTGCGATCGTCGAGGTCATTTGTTCGTTTATTCGCGGGCATCTACCGCCGCAACGACCACTCCCAGAGGTCGTTAGTCACCGGAGACGAGCGCCACTCCCAGTGGATGTGCAAGCTGCACTAACTGTTTTGGGTCGATTGTCGAAGATCGCTCCTCTACCTGAAAACACTGTCATGCAGCTCGAGAGGGTCAATACATCGGTCGTCGGGCGCTATTTCGCTGATCTAACCTCGCCTTTTCGCTCCTTCACGCCATCTGAGCTAGGACGGTCCACCAAAGTGACCGTCCTGCAAGGGAAAATGGGATTGCTGAAGTCGCCGTAATCCCTCGCAGGAAGGCACTCTCTAGGTGAAGAAGCGTAGCCCACGCTGGGCCAAGATGAAAGTATCTGCCGACGGTGCCGGGGTCGCCTCCCACGCCGGAACGGAGCTGCTCAGGGAGCTTGCGGCAGCGACCGGGCTGGTAGGTGCATGGGACAAGGCGCTGATCGGCACCTACTCTGGCCTGCCCTTTCACTTCCCCGGCCAGGTGCTCGCGGACCTGGCGGTGTCGATCGCGGACGGTGCCACTTCGATCTCAGGGCTGAGGACGTTGCGGGACCAGCCCGCCCTGTTCGGCCCCGTAGCTTCCGAGCCGACAGCCTGGCGGGTGTTGGACAAGGTCTCCGAGGAGCACCTCGGGCTCTTGCGTGCCGGGCGTGCACGGGCGAGGGCGGCCGCGTGGAGAGCCGGTGCGGCGCCCGACCTATCGGCTGAGCTGGTGCTCGACTTCGATGCCACGGTGGTCATCTCCCACTCCGAAAAACAAGGTGCCGCCCCGACCTGGAAGCACACCTTCGGTTTTCACCCGCTGTACTGCTTCTTGGACCGCCCCGATGTGTCCTCGGGCGAAGCCCTGGCGGGGCTGCTGCGGCCGGGCAACGCCGGCTCCAACACTGCCGCCGACCACATAGCCCTGCTCGACATGGCGATAGAGAGCCTGCCCAGCGAAGCCCGTCCCGGTGCTGAGGGTGAGCCCAAGCTCGTCGCCCGGGCCGATTCCGCCGGGGCCACGCACGAGTTCGCCGCGACCTGCAGGAAAACAGGCGTCGGCTTCGCCTAGACGGCGCCGACCTCACCGGCGCCCAGTTGTACAACGCTGCGCTCAATAACGCCGGCCTCACCGGCGCCCACCTCAACAGCGCCCGCCTCGACGGCGCCCACCTAGACGACGCCATCCTCAAGAATGCCTATCTCATCGATGCCCACCTTGAGAGCGCCCACCTCAACAACGCCGACCTCACCGGCGCCCAGCTGAACGACGTCCACCTCAACAACGCCGACCTCACCGGCGCCCAGCTGAATGGCGCGGACCTCTCCCGCGCCAACCTGGCCGGAGCCTATCGTCGCACCGAGGCAACGCGTGTTCCGGTCGTTCGATCCGATCTCGAGCAGGCCGGGGCTAAGGGGCTCATAGACGCCCAAGGCCTTCCCGGAAATATCGCTACGCCGGTCGAGTGACCTTACCGCCGCCAGACCTTGGAGACCGCTTCGCCTAGTTTCGCCTTTATCATGTCTAAGCCGTGCACCGCGCAAGAGACCGGCTCGATGAGCGCGGCGAGCGACAGGTCGAACCTCGCAGGCAGTTCCCGGACGTTGGCCGCGGGCACGACGGCGAACTCCGCCGCCCCGCCAGGACGCGTCACGCCGAGAGCGTTGTAACGCTCGCACAGGTTGGCACGCCCGAGGCGGCACGTTTCACAAGTTCCGCAGTACAGCGAAGGGTCCACCGCGACTCGGGCGCCGACCTGTAACTCAGCGACCCCTGGGCCAACCGCCACGATGTCGCCGGCGAACTCGTGGCCGGGCACCAAAGGGTAGCGGGCCAGCGGGGACTCCCCGGCGACCAGGTGCAGGTCGGTGCCGCAGATCCCACAGGCTCCCACCTGCACTACCACATCGCCGTACCCGGGTGTCGGGTCGTCGAGCTTGCATACGGCCACTTGGCCGGGGGCCTCGATTACAACTGCTTTCATCCTGGCTCCTCCTCGAACACGAAAAAGGCATCTGCATCGGTTGCTATGACGCCGTTTGGATCGGCCCTCACCGCGTCGATGGAAGTCCGGGCCACAAGAGCTCCATCGCACTCGAAGCCCAGGTGGAGACGCCCGGCATCAAGGCTGGCCGGCAGTTCCGAATAGAAACGGCATGGCGCAGTGACCACAAATGGCTCGACGCTCAGCTCGACCACGCAGTCGACGATCTCACCGTCCGGGAACCGCGGCGGCGGGACCCCGAGAAGAGGGCCCCAAGCACCAACAAGCCGTCCAATAAGGGGGTTGTTGCCGTGATGGGAGACTCTCAGGTCAACCTCAAGAAGTCCATCTGGTGCGCGCGCGTCAAGCCCCGGATGTTCCGGACGGAGGTCCACAATAATCAAGGTTTCCCCGTTCAGAGCCGCTAGGTCGATGTTGGCGAGGTCTTTGGTGGTGCGCCCAGCCGTATAGAGCCCGAACGTCTCGTATTCGATGTCGTACAGCTCCGTATAGACGTAGCCGCTGAGCGCGTCGTACCGCCGTAGCTCTTGTGTCTGCCACTTGACGTACCAGGCCCGCTCCACTGACGTCAGCCCAGCACCGTACTCGCTCGCGACTATCGGCCGCCCGACTACGGCGTCGTCGTCGACCCCCAGCCGCTTCAGTTCGACCGATGGCGGCCGCAAGGGGACCGGGACTTCGGCGTTCCCCCCAGCGGTTAGGACGGATAGATTCTTAGGCGTCCGCCGACAAGGCGTCCTTGAGAAAGTGTGCTACCGCTAAATGGTTGTCTAGGAAGTCGGTGGCGACCGGGACGAGCCCTGCCTCTCGTAAGCTGGCAGTAATGGCGCGACCGGTGCTCTGTCGTTGCTCAAGAAGCGCGATCACCGCGTCGATAGCGGCGCTACCGGGTTCCGAAAGACCCTTGGCCTCGGCGACGCGGCAGTGAAGGCTGTGCTCTCGTCCCCGCTGCGGGGTCGTCTCGACCGGGAGGCCGAAGGCGCAACATGGGAGCCGGCAGAGGAGCTGACCTCGGAGGGCAGGGATCTGCATGAGCCGTGCCCACTCGGCGGCCGATACTGACCGGCCGAGCTGGGGCACGTAAAGCCGCCCCATGAGGAGCCGTGGCTGGCGATCAGTGATGGTGCTCGGCTCGTGGTTATTGACCTTCGCCCCATAGGCGAACGACTCGCCCTCGCCGAGACCGGCGTCGGCGACGGGGATCCCCGCTGCCCGTAGTAGGGGCGTCAGCCCGGCGAGACGTCCGGCGATAACCGTGAAGCCTTGCTGGGCGGCACGGCGCATGAGCATCACCCCGTCGATGATCTTCGCTGGCGAGTCTCGGAGTGGGTTGACCGGGGTGGGTTGAAGGTAGACGCCATCGATCCAATGAGGGAGGGCGTCGACGACCCGCTGCGCTGCGTCCATCGAGGCGGTGTGAACGCCCACGAAGGCGATGCACGGACGAGCCTCAGGCAGCTTCTCCTGGGCGATCTCCAGCAAAGCAAGGGTGTCAGTGTAGATGTCGTCGTGGGCATCGGTCGGGATGAAACCAGGCAGGAGGTAGGCAGAGGCGCCGAGCGCGGCCTGGGTCTTCAAGTCGGCTTCGACGAAGTCACTGAGCGCTGAACGGTCGGACCGAGCCAAAGGGGCTCGCGGAGCGTAGGGGGTGCCCGTGAACTTGTCGACGGTGAAGGTCCGCGGGTCGCGGTAGCGCCATGCTTGGGTGTCTACCAGGAACGAGACCCCCCGGTCCCGGCACAGTTCGATCGTCGAGGTGCCGTGCTGGAGGGCCCAAGGGCCTTCGAGGACCACCCAGGGCAGGTCTAGGCCGACATTGAACAGCCCCGGGCCGTCCCGAGGGAGGCACCGTTCGACGGCCTTGTAGTTGCGGGCGTCGATGCGAGGTAGGAATCCGTGACCAAGGTCCATCGGCTTCTCCGATGCTTGCGGTATGACGTTTAGTAGACACTATACTAGACGTTGACCTGTCGAATGACAAGACTGTAAGGAGACACTGTGGCCGTACTGAGCGGAGTGCTCGACGAGCTGATCGAGACCCATGTCATCGACGCGGGTGACCTGGCTCAGATCACCGGCACCACACCCCGCAGCGTCAGCCGGTGGACCACTGCTAAAGCCATGCCACGCCGTGATGCCGAGGACCGGGTGCTCGAGCTCAAGGCGGTAGTCGACCAGCTCCGCTCGGTTCTTCGCGACGAGCCAGCGCGCTTGTGGCTCCGCAGCCCGAACCCGGACCTCGATTGGCGCAAACCGCTGGAGCTCATAGCCGAAGGCGAGTACCGGCGGGTCATCGGAGCAGTGCTAGCTATAGCCGAGGGTGTGACGGCTTAGCCGGTGCCTATCGATGCCAAGCGGGTGGCCGACGCGTCGCTGTCGCCGGTCGTTGGCCATGGTTGGCGGCACCTCGCCCCCCACCACGACCCGCTTAGCGGGGAAGGCGCACGCATCCACGGGGGCAGGTTCAACCCACCGGGCAGCTTTCCGGTCCTCTACCTATGTAAAAGCCGCTCCTGTACTGTCGCAGAACTCCAGCGCTTGGGTGAACGCCAAGGCATCGGCGTCGAAGAACTGCTCCCACGGGTGCTCTACCGCTATGAGGTCAGCCTCGACCGAGTCCTCGACCTCAGTGTCGACCAGGTCCGCGCCGAGGTTGGGCTCAGCCTGGACGTCCTCACCGGGCCCGACTGGACCACCTGCCAGGAACTCGGTGTCACCCTGCACGCCCTTGGCGCGCAAGCCATCAACTCACGCTCGGCTACCGGCGTGGGCGAGGTCCTCGCCGTGTTCGTCCAGCGCATCGGCCTCGGCCACCTTGAACCCCATCTCGTCGAGGAGTGGGACTCGCTCGACCAGGTGGGGGGGTGACGACTGGGCCGGACGCAGCTGGCGATACGAGATGTTCAGAATTCAAGACCAGAAATGCAATGGACAACAAAGTCACGCCTGCTAAATCGGGCCTGGCGACCAGTCGTTCGTAGGATGTGCGTATCGGCTCCGCCACTTGGCCCCGGACTAATGGGTCCTGTCGAGTCCAGGGGCATGTAGGGAGATGAGGGTGGGAGCGTGACACTGCTGAGCACCGAGGTCGTGGTGCCGGAGCTTGGCCAGGTCGTGAGTTGCCGCGACCGGGTGTGGGCAGTCAATGAGGTGACACCATCGTCGCTCCCGCAAGATCCGATCTCCGGCACACGATCGCCGCATCATTTGGTGCGGATGTCGTCCCTAGAAGACGATGGATTCGGCGACGAGCTGACAGTCATCTGGGAGCTTGAGTCGGGCACCCACGTCATCCCTCACCAGGAGCTACCGCGCCCCGAGCTGGGCCGGCTTGATCCCCCGGATCGGCTCGAGGCGTTCCTCGATGCAGTTCGGTGGGGTGCCGTGGCCACTGCCGACTCTCGTGCGCTCCAAGCGCCGTTTCGTTCTGGCATCACCATCGAGGACTACCAGCTCGACCCCGTGGTCCGCGCATTGAGCATGCCCCGAGCCAACCTGCTGATCGCCGACGATGTAGGACTCGGCAAGACGATCGAAGCGGGTCTCGTGGTCCAAGAGCTTCTGTTGCGGCACCGGGCGCGCACCGTGATCGTCGTGTGCCCCGCCGGATTGTGCGTGAAGTGGCAGGAGGAGATGCGCGACCGGTTCGGGCTGGAGTTCCGGATCGTCAACACCGACGCTGTTCGCCAGCTTCGCCGCGACCGGGGCGTCGGCGCGAATGTGTTCACGTCGTTCCCTCGCCTGATCGTGTCGATCGATTGGTTGAAGGATCGTCGGGCGCAATCGCTCCTCGATGAGGTCCTCTCGGGCGCCGACCACCGGAGGACGCCCCGCAAGTTCGACCTGTTGATCGTGGACGAGGTGCATTCGGCGGCCCCGTCGGGCCGTGGCAAGTACGCGATCGACTCGCTTCGCACGAAGGCCATCCAGCGGATCGCGCCTCATTGCGAGCACCGTCTGTTCCTCTCGGCCACGCCGCACAACGGCTACCGAGAGAGCTTCACTGCGCTGCTGGAGCTTCTTGACCCGCAGCGGTTCGCTCGGGGCGTCGACCCCAACCCAGAGCAGCTGGCCAAGGTCCTGGTGCGCCGGCTCAAGCGTGAGCTGCGAGAGGAGCTGCCCCTAAATCCAGACGGCACCCCCCGGTTCGCCGACCGGCGAGTAGAGGCGATGCCCGTCGTCTACCCCCAAGACGAGCGCGAGGCCCACCAGCTGCTGGAGCGGTATGCCGAACTGCGGCGCTCCCACTACGTGACGGGGTCGAAGCGTTCGGCGGCTGATTTCGTGACTTTGCTCCTCAAGAAGCGGCTGCTGTCGTCGCCCTCGGCGTTCGCTAACACTCTGGCCCAGCACCGGGTGACGCTCGACAGGAGCGACACCGCGCAGACTGCCGCCAGCGAAGCGCAGATGCAGGCCGCCTGGGACCGCAGCGATGACGAGGCGGCTGACGACGAGTCCGGCGAGGTCGTGGCCGAGGTGCTCGCGACCGCGTCGCGTGGCCAGGCGCCGCTGACCACCGAAGAGCGGGACCTGTTGAACCGGATCGGCGGCTGGGTCGACGAGCGGCGCAGTCGTCCCGACGCTCGGGCCGAGGCACTACTCGGGTGGCTCACCGACATTTGCCGGACCGCAGACGGTGGTTGGACCGACGAGCGAGTCATCATCTTCACGGAGTACCGCGACACTCAGAAGTGGTTGATCGATCTGCTGCTTACCCACGACTTCGGCGGAGACGGCGGCGACCGGATCGCGACCCTCTATGGGGGCATGGACACCGATGATCGTGAACGCACGAAAGCCGAGTTCCAGGCACAGCCGTCGCGGTCACCTGTACGGATCCTCGTGGCCACCGACGCCGCGTCGGAGGGTATCGACCTGCAACGTCACTGCTGGCGGATGCTGCACTGGGAGATTCCGTGGAACCCGTCGCGCCTAGAACAGCGCAACGGCCGGGTGGACCGCCACGGCCAGCCCCACCCCTTCGTGGAGATCCGCCACTTCGTGCCCGAGGGTTGGGAGAACGACACCTCCGCTTTCGCCACGGAGCTGGGATTCCTGTCGCGGGTCGCGTACAAGGTCGAACAGATCCGCGACGATCTCGGCTCGGTCGGTTCCGTGCTCGCTGACCAGGTCGGTGACGCCATGTTGGGGCGCCGAACGACCATCGACGACGACGCGATAGACCGTGTCCGCAGCAAGCCCGCCACCAAGGTGCTCCAGGTCGAGCGCAAGCTCCGCGAGGGCCTCGCCCGCTGCCACGAGCGCCTTCAGGAGTCGATGGACGAGCTCAATCTCACTCCCGACCGAGTTGAACGGGTCGTCGCCACCGCCCTCGATGTCGCCAACCAGCCGGGCATCCTTGCGACCGGCGTCGATGGTGAATTTCGACTTCCTCCTCTCAGCGGTTCATGGCAGCGAACCTCGGAGGGGATGATCGACCGCCTCTCGGGTGAAGAACTGCCGTTCACCTTCGACACGACACTCGCCGGTACCCGCGACGACATCATTTTCTGCCACCTCGGTCACCGCCTGGTCGCCCAATCCTTACGCCTGCTGCGGGCCGAGGTATGGGCAACTGATCAACACCAGAACCTGGCACGTGTCACAGCGCGAGTAGTCGCACCGGTTGCTGATGTCCTCGAGCTCGGCGACGTCGGCGTTGTCTGCCACGCCCGTCTCGTCATCACCGGCGTCGACGGTCCCCGCCTTCACGAGGAGCTGGTCGTTGCCGGAGGTCGACTGCGAAGCGGGCGCTTCGCTCGGATCGACACCTTGCGAGACCTCGACGCCCTGCTCGCCTCGGCCGGAGAGTCACCCCTCGACCCGGAAGGGCTCCAAGGGGTCATCCGGTGGTGGGACAGCGTGGTCGCGCCCGGGCTTTCCAAGGCCTTAGACCGTCGCTCGGAAACCGTCCAGGACTCGAAGCGCACGTCCCCGATGATCGCCACCGTTTTGCCGATCAGAGGCTGCAGCCCGAAGTTCTGCCCAAAGCTCGACAAGGTGGGGGCGCAGACATTGCCGGGGCCGACCAGGTCCCTCAGCACCCGGCAGATGGTGCCTTTACCGGACCGGACCGGCCCGAGCAGCCCGAGGATCTTCTGCTGGTCGGTCCGGCCCGACAAGACATAGCCGAACCATTGCTGCAACAGCTCTATGGCCTCGGGGTCGTCGGGCCAAAGTTCGGCCAGGAAACCCAACCACAGGGCCGGCTCAGGGGCATCAGCCTCGTAATCAAAGGGCAGTGACACCTCGTTGAAGTAAAAGGGGCTATGCGGGTACAACTGGCCCGTGCTGACGTCCAATAGCCCGTTGGTGCAGGCCAGGGTCCCGGGGGTCATGGCGTCCGAGGAGAGCCACGTGGGAGGTTGGACCTTTGGTGGCAGATGGGCCTGAGCGGCCAGGGCGTCCAAAAGGTCACCCACCTTGCGCCGGTTTGGTGCCCAGTCCTGCAATCCCGCCTTGTCGCCAGTGCCCTGCCGGTAGCAGGCGTGCTCAAGCCGGTGGTACAGCAAAGAGCGGACAGTGTGATCGTCGTCCTCGCTCCACGCCTGGCCGTCCCATCGCATCCAGTCCTCTCGCCAACGCCGAAGTACCAGTGCGCCTGTCTTGTCATCCCGGTAGTCCTCCAGCAGGATGCGGGCGACCGCCATCGGGTCGCCCGGTGGGGGCAGTACCTCACGGCCGTCGTCCGAGGAGGTGGTGGAGGTGTGGGGGTCCTCGGGGTACTCCTTGGCAAACCAGCGGGCTGCGTTGCTCCAGTCCCCTGCGAACCCAACCAACACCCACAATTCGTTTGCCCGGTACGGGTGGCTCGTCTCGATGCGTACTTCCCCCGCGGCCAGCTCGTTCAGTTCGCTGGCCAACGTCTCGGACCACACGAGCACCTTGTCTTCGGGCAAGATGGAGAGCGACTTCACGTGGGTGGACAACGAGTAGCGGTATTCCTCGGTGCCGTCCGCGTCCGGGGCGAGGACGGTGAATTCGCCCTTGACGCGCTCTCCGATTAGGTCCAACACACCTCGGGCGCCAACGACCTGGTCGAAGCGCTGCCAGGGGTTGCGCGGCTGGAGTGCGGGGTCGCCGTACACGTCGAGCTTTTCGCGTCTGCCCCCTGATGGGGCGCGCTGGCCTCGTAGTCGCGATGACGGTGGCGGCGCCTCGACCAGCGCCTCAGCGAAGTCGGCCGGCCGGTAGCGAGGGGTGCCAAAGTCCAGATAGGGGACCAACGGGCGGTCGAGGCCCGGTTTGCAGTTGACCGTGCCCGCGAGCCTCATGATGTGCGACGCGTCGAACACGTTGTCGATGTGGAAGCCCAGTTCGGCCGCTTTAGCTGTAATCGTCAGCCCGAAGCGCGTCATCAAAGACGCGATCTCGGCCGGGTCGGTGACCGGTTCGTCAAAGAGCCAGTACACCTGGTAGCCACCACCCGTGTTGAGGGCCCAGTTGGGCCGGTGCTCGAAGCGCCCGAGGATGGTGACCACATCGTCCAGGTCCCTCGGTAGCTTGTCATTGTGCTTGTGAGCCGGCCCGGCAATGTCAAGGTCAGCCCATACAGCCGGCAGGCCGTCAACGTCGGCCTGCGTCCCTCGTTTCCCTCTCGGAGGGCGCTCACGGAATGGTGCCGGGGTGAAGTAGATGTCCTGTCCGAAAAGGGCGAACTGGTTCACCTGGCAGAGGCCATGAAGTTGCACCCACTCGGAGGTCAAGACGCCTTTGACGACCCCAGAGGGCAACGTTCTGGGCCGGAACCAGTGGGTGGCGGCCCAGGCGTCTCGGTTCGGGTACGGCTCGTAGTACGCCTCAAGGAACTTCCACGCGTAAACGCGGTCGGTCACCATGCCAACCCCGCCTCTCGCAATTGCGACAGGGCACCGCGAGACGAGCCGCTCGGTCCGCACGCCGTCACGACGGCCTCACCGAAGGCCGAGGCCCAGCCCAAATGCCCAGAGCCCAACCTGCTAATCGACCAGCCGGCGCCGCTTCGGTCCGCCGAATGTGACCAATTAATCGAGCACAGGCTAGGGCTCGGGCCTCCCCGACCCCAGAGCCGCGGCACCTGATCGTCGAGCTTCCCGTCCTCGACCAACTGATGGGGAACGTCGCGCCCGTCCTTCTCGCCACGGCTAACGGGCGGTCTCGCTCGTGCTCGCGGGCGCGTCGCCCGGGTTGAGCAACAATCATCGCAGCGCCTCGCGCCGGTAGCGGGCCAAGAGCGCCTCTAGGTCCCGCACGGAAAAAACGAGGCGCCCGCCAATTTTATAATGGCCGACCTTGCGTTCAGCTACGAGACCGCGAAGGTGGCGAGGCGAAATTCCGACCCATTCCGCAGCTTCCTCGAGCTGCATCCGCGTCCTCTGGCCCGACGGGTGTTGCGGCGGGTCAACAGGGCGTGCTACGTCGTCCTGACAGCCCAGACGTGACCGACATGGGCTTGTTGAGCCCTCAGGCAGCCCTCCCATAGCCTCGTACCGCTAACCATCTCAACAACATGGTGTGTCCTTTCGGGGTAGAGGGTTACGATACGCGGCTGGTTGTACATTCAGCCACTTGCAATGATCGCACGGGGAGCAGTACCTGTCAATGCTCAACTCAGCAAAACTGGCAACAAGCGTTGACGTTATTGGCCTTTTTGGCAGCGCCTCGCTCCGGCGGGATCGCGGCGATGAGCTCCCGAGGGTGGGCACGTCGACCATTTTCGTGTACAGTGGCGTTCATTCGTGCACCGTCCAAGCTCAAAGCGAGCGAGCGAACATGTTCCTTAAGGGAGGCCCGGGTGGCGACAGAGCTGCAGTGACCTGGCTCCAGTGCGGTTGCTCACCGGCGCCAAAGTCACAAGCCATATACGTGGGAGCCAGTACGAACCCTATAGAGAAGCATACGGCCGACGTGCAGGATCTCGATGACGTCCGAACCACCCTCGAAGCCTTCGTCGGAGCGGTCGACACGGGGCTCCTCGTGGCCAAGGGGCGCAACGAGCGGGCCGTCGTCAACGCGGTACGGCTGTTCGGTGCTGCGTTGGCCTACCTACTCGGGCGTTCCCAGCCTGGACGGGCTGAACCCGAGGCGCCGATCGAAATCCCGATGCCGATGACCGAGTTCATCACCTTCCTAAAGGCGAGGCAAGAAGCAGGGCAGGCGCTGGTGCTTCCACCGCTGGGTCCAGACATCTCTCCTGAAGTAGAGCGAAAAGTGGCCGCGATGGTTCTGACCGCCTACCAGGCCCAACGCGAGAGAAACATTTGGCTTTCCCGGCAGTCGTCGAGCAGGAAAGGCCAAGGAGCCCATACGACAGCCTCTCCAGAGATCAAAGCCAGGATCCGGCAAATGCACGCCGAGGGGAGGAGCTACCGGGAGATGGCCAGACAGCTTGAAGCCGATGGTGTACCCACGCTTCGAGGGGGTGGCAGATGGCCGCCTACCACGATCGGCAAACTCGTCAAATTGGTCCAGCACGAGGCCCGGCTAAGCCCGAGACCCTCGTCCCCGGGCCTGCCATTGAGATCAGGGTGAACCCGGCGGAGATTTGGGAGGATTACTACGGACCTGATCGGGCACCCGTAGGCGGCTAGGTGGGCTACGCGTCGATGACGTTCCCAGACACGAGGCGTATCACTCTGCTCCCGAGGAAAGGCAGTGGGTCAAGCAGCGCGAGGGCGCGCCGCTGCGCGCCTGGCGGGCGCCCCGAGTCGGGGATAGTGGTAGCCAAACGCGGGGCTCGGCAACCAGTCCTCCTCCCTGCTCGCGACACTCACTGGTGACGTGCGCGATCCGTGCGCGATCGTGCGCGTAAGGGCCGTCAACGCGTGCTACTGAAAGTAAGCGGTGTAAAGGCGAAGACGCTGGTCGAAAGGCATTTCACGCGATAAGTCCAGGTACGAGTAACGGCCTGGACAGCACTGATAATGCTGAGGTCGGTGGTTCGATTCCACCTAGCCCCACCGAGAACCACCAGCGTATTTGCCGCCTGACCTGGTGTTGCGGCGTTTTGGGGCGGGCCCTGGTTACACGCCAAATGACCTCTTGTGCCACCGCCCTACGCCCATGAGCGTCGAGTTCGCCGGCTTTCCCGTTCCGATGGTGCTTACGCTCGGCCTCGAGGACATCGCTGGGCAGCCATGCTACCCTGAGCTCCGGGAACCGGTGACCATGGATTACGACCTCGCTGCTCATCACCTCGCCCTGCGCGGGACCCTTGGCCTGGCCGACAGCTTGAGCCACTACGCCATGTTTTCAGGCTCATCGGGAACTCGAAGCTGCTGTCCATGACAAATGCTGTGCTAAGGCCATCCCGGCTAACTCAATAGACGTCACAAAAGGAAGCGGTATGCGCACTGGTCATCCCAGCCCGTGGCACCTGCTCGGGCCCATCACCGCTAGCGCCTTGGCCCTGGGCTTGGTGATGGCCACGGCCAGCTCGGCGGGCCCCGCTGCGGCCGCCCCGGCCACCAGCGGCACAGCCGCATCGCTCGACTGGCACCCCGTACCGGTACAGGAACCCGAGGGGGCCGGCAGTGACTCATTGAACACCGGCAACATGACCTGCCTGTCCCGGTCGGACTGTATGGTCGCCGGTTACTTGGAAAGCCTTAACAAGGTAGACGTGTCGATCTACCATGCCGTCGTATGGCATTGGGACGGTCGGACTTGGGGCCTGCAAGCTACGGGGATTTCCGGCTCGGTGAGCTTGAGAAGTACGGCTTGCACCACTGCCACCGACTGCTGGGCCCTCGGCGAGCGCTACCAGGTCCCTAAAAGTCTCACTTTGTCACCGCCGCCGCCGACCGCCCTGGTCGAGCACTACAACGGCAGGACGTGGTCACCGCTGGCCCTGCCCGGGGCGACCGGCGTCAGCCTCAACGGCATCTCGTGCCCCTCAGCTTCGACCTGTGTGGCGGTGGGCAACCGGCAGACGTCGACCAAGGCGGCACACGCCCTGGCGTACCTCTGGGACGGCAAGACGTGGTCGGTCTCTGCTGCCGCCAGCCCCGCAGGCGCCCTGTGGACGGTGTTGGACTCGGTGGACTGCTTTACTGCCATGGACTGCATAGCCGTCGGCGATGCCGATAACAGTGTCAAGGGCTCGGGTTACTTCTTCGGCGAGCGTTTCAGCGGCACCTCGTGGTCGCTGTTCAGCATGCCCAAACAAGTCAAGTTCAACATGGGCGACCAAACCTACCTCGTCCTGTCGTGCCCGGACGAACACAGTTGCCTGGCCTTTGGAAGCGTCCTCGGCTACACCGGTGGGCAAATGGGCGCCGACTTCCCGGGCGGTCTGAGCTATAGCTGGGACGGCGGGTCATGGGCCTCAGTGAACATTCCCCGGGGGAACCTCGGCTACTTCTTCGAAGACGGCTCGTGCACCACCAACGCCGAGTGCTGGGGATCCCTCGGCGTTCCCAGCATTATGGGTGGTGGCCTGACGAGCGCCATCGCCGTCGCCCGTTGGGACGGTAGCAGTTTCCAAATCACTACAACCACCTCCAAAGGCTACATGTCTGCCATAGGATGCCTGCCCCTCGGCACCGCCACTTGGTGCCTTGGGCTGGGCGAGACCACTGCGCCCGGCACCAAGAAATCGGTCCGCTCCACGATAGGGGCAGGCTATTTCGTAGCCACCGACTGAGACTAGACCTGCGCCCGGTTAGGGCTCGGCAAAGGTTACCGGTCGGAGGTATTGAAGATCGCCTCGAGTAAAAACTCAGCTCCTACATGTAAAACCCGACCCCGACGCGCAGGCCGGAGAGGTTCGTCCAATGAGCGCTCTTGATCGTCACGCGGACGGTGGGTGTGAACGGGTCGAGGACTTCGGCGGCCGGTCCGAACCGTTCGAGCTCCTCGGCTGTGGCAGGGTGCATCTGGCCGTCGGACCCCCGCACCCTGAGCGTGTCGGCGTGGGAGGGCCCGCCGATGTTCCGGACGCTCCCGCCGAGTTCGAGCTCTATGAACTGGTGTGTCGCTTCATCGAAGGGGGCTGACCAGTGGCCGTCAAGGATGTGGCCCTTCTGGATCAAGCCCATCCTTTTGTTGCGCCATCCGACGCCATCAGGCCGGAAGTCCATCTCGTGCCAACCTGTACCAGGAAGGGTGAGGTTGAGGAGTCGCAGCAGGTTGGGCCCGAAATCGGCCGGGGGGCCGGTGACCGTCTGCCCCTCCAGGGAGGGCACAGGGAACGAGCGGACGCAACGGAGCACCACGGGATCGAGCACTTTGCCAAGGCCGGCGGCAGCTGCGCCCCGATGAACCGAGTCATCACCCCGGCCGGCGCGACGGTCGGGTCGTCGATGTCGAGGGTCCTCTTCGCCCGCTTTAGGTCCCAAGAGCACAAACCCTCCCCGCCGAAAAGAACGGTGGAGGGTTTGTGACACGACGCCCGCCCATCGATATCCGAGCCTTCACGTCGCCGAGGCGGATAGGACCGTCGTCGAGGACGTAGGAGGTGACGGCGGTTGCTTGCTGAGGTAGGCGAAGAACGGGTGCCACCAAGGAATGGGAGCGCTCCGCCCGTCTCGCCGTCGACAGCCTGGGCCGCCTCGCAGCCGGTGTTGACCACGTCGGTATAGAGCAACATCATCTCCGATGAACGCGCTTGTCCGGTTTTCTCAGCCGGATCGGACACCCGCTGGGCTGGAGCGCATCGACCTGACTAAGCAGTGGCGAGCGACCTCCACTCGCTGCGGCGCGCTCTCCGATCAAGGGACCTTTCACTTAGCGCTTCGGCCATGTGGAGGCCCATGAGACGCTGCTCCTCAACCTGAGTCAGCAGTACAAGGTGTCGCCAACCATCTTCGGCACCAAGCCGAGGTCAAGGCCGGCCGGAGGCCGCACGTGTGCTGGGCCTTGACATCGCGCGCATGAAGGCACGAGTGGGACCAATAATGGGGATTTGCCTTGTTCCTGGGGGCAGAGCTTGTGCGCAGCCTTTTGGTTTACTTGGGCCGGTTCTCGCTTTGGGCGACCACCCTTGGCAGGATCTCCTCAGCCGGGCCGATCAGGGTGGCGGCGATCTTGGGGTGCGGGTGTTCCCATAGTTCTTTGTTGATTAGGTTGCAGTGCGCTCCGTAGGCGGCGGCGGTGTCGATGGTGGTGGTGGCCGAGCTCACGGCTCCTGAGGTGCCGACCACCAGCAGGATCTCGGCTTGGTGCAGCGCGGACTTGGCGGCCGCCATTGTGTGCCATGGGAGCGCCTCGCCGAACAGGACCACGTCGGGCCGTAGAGGGTTACGCCGGCAGCTTGAGCAGGTTGGCAGCTGATCGGGCTCCGGTACCTGGGTGTCCTCGTACGGTACGAGCGAGCAGTTCGCGTCGGCGCATCGGCTGCGCATCATCGAGCCGTGCATCTCAAGCACCCGGGTGCTGCCCGCTCGCTGGTGCAGCCCGTCGATGTTCTGAGTTATCACGACCAGCTCCCCGCCGCGAGCGAGCAGCTGGGCCTCGAGCTGGACCAACGCCAGGTGCGCCGGGTTGGGCTTGGCTGCCAATGCCCTCGCTCGCATCGGGCCCTTCACGGACCAGATAATGGGGAGGCTTCGCGGGAGGGACTGGGCCTGGTGGGCCTCCAGCAGCACGGGGTCTTCCCACATCCCACCTGCGCCGCGGTAGGTCCCGATGCCGGAGGCGACCGAGATGCCGGCGCCGCTCAGCACTACCACCCGGCGAGAGCGTCGCAGACGTGCTGCTAAATCGGCCTCTCGCTGGCGGGCTGCCGTCTGCGTTTCACGCACCTGGGCTGCGAGCCTGTCTATCGTGTCGTAGTCAGCCACGTCAGCCTCCTGGCGCCACCGCGCGTACTGGGCCGGTCCTCATTGGCCTCACCCCTTGTACCCCATCCTGACTCCGAGGCCCGAGACTGTACAGCAGGAGCAGAGTAGATGGCACTGGTCCAGGTGGCGCAGCGGGTCAGTTACCGAAGGCGGTCACGGCACTGCCTGTAGCCACTAGCTGACCGTTCCCCAGAGCGAGCCCCGACACCGATGAACCTGACGACGCGACGGCAGACCACACTTGACACCCGGCTCCCGAGTAAGCGACGACATAGTCAGCCTCACCGACGAAAACGTCGCTTGGGTCGGCGACAGGAGCCGAGCCTGCGTTGGTACCCTGGCTCCAGCGGTCTGGGCTGCCAGAAGGGTCAGCGGCCACGAGGGTCCCGGAATTAATCAGGTACATGTTGCCCCGTCCATAGGCCTCGAGCGCGCTGTGGTCCCATTGCCGCACAGGAGCGCCGAACCGTTTGCGGTGTTCGACGTCGTTGGCCGATCGGCGCGCGACGATGAAGACCGGTCGGAGGCCGCCCTCGCCGAGGAAGCGGCGGCCGCGCGAAACCAGCTCCGCGACGGCAGCCGCCAGCCCGAGCACGAGGCAGAGGTGGCGGTCTTACGCATCGGTGAGGTGAGGATTCTGTTTCGTCCCGGGCGAGCCGTTCGGTTCGGTCGAACGCGCCATCGTTGAACAGACGGGCCTAAACGGGCTCCGTATTGTCGGCTATTCGAACGGCGCACCGGGCTATATATTCGGTCCCGACGAGGAGCGCGACGGCGGCTACGAGATCATGTCGTCTCCGCTCACTGCTGAGGCCTGGGCACGGGTCGTTGCCGCCGGCACAAAACTGGTGTTATCTCCGGTGTAAAACGAGGGTGGGAGAAAGGTAACTATGGAAAAAGACCGGCTTCGGTACTTATCGACCGTGAGGGCCCTGCTCGCTGAGCTGGGTGACGAAGAAGAGGCGCTGATGTTGGCCGCCCAATGGTGCGCGGACGCAATAGCCGGGGGTGGACTGCTCCACGTATTTGGTGCCGGCCACTCGCACATGGCTGCTGAAGAGGCGTTCTACCGCGCCGGCGGTTTGGTGCCCGTAAATGCAGTCCTGGTGGGGTGGCTCATGGTCCACCAGGACGTCCGGAGGGCCAGCCTCCTGGAGAGACAGCCCGGGTTGGGGGAGCTGATTGTGAGCACCGAGCCGGTCGAACAAGGCGACGTCTTCTTTGTCGTGTCCAACTCGGCCAGGAACCCGGTGCCGATCGAAGTCGCCGAGGCGGCCAAGAGCCGGGGCGCCAAGGTGGTCGCCTTGACGTCGCGGCAACATTCCGACGCGGTGGCGGCCCGCGGCGGTCGCGGCGTCAAGTTGGCCGACATCGCCGACCTGGTTATCGACACGCATGCACCTCAGGGCGACGCTGCGGTGCTCATCGACGAGGACCTCCGTGCCGGCGGCGTTTCGAGCGTCATGAACCTGGTCATAATTCAGACGATCGTGGTGGCGACGGCCACCATGCTGGTCGAGCGGGGTCTCCAGCCGCCGATCTTCAAGAGCGGGAACGTCGACGGGTCCGACGAGTGGAACGCCGAACAGATCAGGCGCCTAAGCAGTCGCGTCCCGACGTTGCTGCGGTCCTGAGCCCGATGGCGAACGGGCCCATCCGGGAAATCGCGATTGTGGGCCTCGGCACGATGGGTTGTGGGATCGCAGAGTCGGCGCTGCTGAAGGGTTTCAGTCTCCGCGTCGTTGATGCCTCCAAGGACGAGACCTCCGCAGGTATGGACCGGGTCAGGGAGCGCATAGCCCGGCATGCGACGGCTGGCCTCGTGCCGCCTGACCTGCTCGCTGCAATGAGCAAGGTCCGTCCCGGCACAAGCGTGGCCGACGCGTGCCGCGACGCCGAGCTGGTGATAGAGGCCGTGCCCGAAGACTGGGCCATAAAGGAGGCCACGCTGGCTCTCATCTCCGCCGCCCGGCCTGCGATAATCGCCACAAATACATCTTCGTTCCCAATCGAAAGGCTCGCCCGGCACGTCGAAGAGCCCGGCGCATTCCTTGGCGTACATTTCTTCAATCCAGCGGAGTGGGTGCCTGGCGTCGAAGTGGTACCGGGGCCGGCGACGCGTCCTGAGGTCATAGAACAGGTGTTCGAGGTTCTGAGGAGCCTCGGCAAGGTTCCCGTGGTCGTGAAAAGCAGCCCGGGGTTCCTGGCCAACCGGCTGCAGCTCGCCTTATTTGTCGAATGCCTCCGGTGCTTAGAAGAGGGGCTGGCCACCGCTGACGAAATCGACGCCGTCGTGTCATCTACTTTTGGGTTCCGGCTCCCGGTATTTGGGCCTTTCATGATCGCGGACATGGCGGGCTTGGACGTGTACGCGAGCATCCTCGACTCCCTGGAACAGCGCTTCGGAGACCGGTTCGCGGGCGCTTTGGCATTGAGGTCTTTGGTGGCGTCCGGCGCTTACGGCATGAAGACGGGACGGGGTTTTCGCCAGTACAACGAAGACGCCTCTCGCGAATCCCTCGATAGAAGGGACGACGCCTACAAGCGGCTGCGTCAGGCGCTCGGCTACGACGACTGACAAAACGGTGAGGGTTTGTGACACGACGCCTGCCCATCGCGAGGCTACGGTCTCAACAAGCGGAGCATTTCCCGTCGCCAGGCAGACCTGGCGTTGGCGGCTTCCACGGTGTCGGGGTGGACCAGACGGGTGAATTTGGGTTCTCCCGGTTCACGGTGGAACGCAAAGGCCCGTGCCTCGGTTTCGATGTCGGCCTTGGTGTAATGGGCGCGCTGAAGCAAGTAGCCCTGCCAGGAAGGGACGAGGAAGGTCTCCATGAACTTGCCGTACGCGGTCACGTCCTGGAAGACGCCCCAACGCGTGGCGCCGAGGCGCCTGCGCACGATGCGCAGCTCGGCCATGGCGGCGAGGAAGCCCTCGACATCCTCCGGTGCGATGCGGTACTCGACCAGGACCAGGACGGGGCCGTCGTCGGGGCTGACGTGCTCACCGATAGAAAGAGAAGGGCTGGCGACCAGTTGCAACGACGACCGGTCCACGACCGGAAGGCCGAAACGGGGGATCAAGACGATCCCCGGGACGAAGGCAACGACGGCGACGAGCAGGGTTTCGCGCAACGAAAGGAACGTGTCGATAACGCCGAAGCCGAGACCGCCGAGCACGAACGGTCCCTGGAGCACGACATAGAACAGCGACAGCGAACGTGTTTGCACCCACTCCGGTGTCACCTGGCGGGCCGCCACTATAAGGGCCACCGTCGCCAACACCCAGCACGCACCCGTCACGGGGAGTACGGCCATCGCAGCCCACCGTTTTGGCCAGATGACAAGGGCCGTGATCGCGAGCGCGTCGGCGAGAGTGGCCGCGGCGACAATGGCGTCGAGGTGGAGGCGTCCCTGGAGGCGGGGGAAAAGGAGGGCCGCGACAAGGGCACCCGCCCCACTGAGAGCCACGATGAGCCCGTAGTCGAAGGCCGTGCTGTGCAGGAAATGGGCGGCGAATAGGGGGAGCAGCGCGCCGAGGGCAACCGCGGGGGTTACGTAAAGAGCCGTGCGGGCCGCCACCGCCCGCAGGCCGGGCGTGTTCGAGAAGTACCGCCAGCCCGAGGAGACGGCGCCGAGGAGGCTCTCGGCGGCCGTGCCACCCGGTGTGGACAACCGCAGGTCGCTCCGACCTCGCCACAAGGTGAGGAAGCCGACCTGGGGGAACATGATGAAGCCGCAGACGGCAAAGAACACCGTCGTGCCGGCGCCTCGCAAGACGGCGCCGCCGAGGACTGGCCCCACGACCTGGCCGATGTTCCACTGGAAGCTGTCCACGCTGAGGGCGATGGGGACGACGTCAGGAGGCACCAGGCTGGCGACGGTCGTCCACCAAGATGGCGAGGACGTGCCATTGGATACGCCCATGCCAGCCATTCCGATGAGCAGGGTCGCCGGGGTCAGGTTCCCGGTCGATGACATGATGACGAGGAACGCCACCGAACCCGTCAGCAGGATTTTCGCCAGCAGCAGGATGGCACGCCGGTCGCGCGAGTCGGCCACGGCGCCGGAGAAAACTACGGCGCAAATGCCTGCCAGCGGGCTCATGACGGCGGCGAGGGTGACCAAGACGGGCGACGTCGTGAGCCGTTCCATGATGAACCCGCCCACGAGAGCGACCATCCAAACTCCCGTGTTGGCGAACACAGCCGTGAACTCGAGCCACCTGTATGCCCGGCTGCGGAGGGGGGTGAGTAGTGAGGTCACGTGGCGGCTAGTGCGACGACCTTGGCCGCGGTTACCCGCACCAGTTCAGCCGGCGTGACCGAGAAGACGGCCCGCGGCGAGCCGGCCGCGGCCCAAAGCACAGGATGAGCGAGCAAATGCTCGTCGAGGTAGGCGTCGATCCCCTGGACGTGGCCGATCGGCGGGACGCCGCCGATGGCAAAGCCGGTGCGAGCGCGCACGAACTCGGCAGTGGCTCGCTCGACCGGGCTCCCGATGATCTCGGCCAAGCGACCTTCGTCGACGCGGTTGGCGCCCGAGGCCAGTACAAGGATGGGCCCGTCGCTGTTAATGGCCCGGAAGATAAGCGACTTTACGATCTGCGAGACGTCGCAGCCCAACGCAGCTGCGGCCTCTACCGCGGACCGGGTGCTCGCTGGCATAACCCGCACCTCACTGGCGATGCCGAGCCGATGGAGCTCTTCGGCAACCCGCGCTTCGCTACCGGTCGGTTCGCTCATCGCGTGGGCTGCGGTCGACGGATGCCCCGTCAGACCACAGGCGGACCGGAAGACCAGGGGAAATTGATCCAACCGTCTGTCCCGGCCCAAAAATAGTCAGGCTCGACCACTGACCATGGTTTCTTGTACAGAACCGCAGTACGCAGCTCGCCGACGTTGGGACGGACCAGGTCGCGGATCATGGCCAATGTGATGCCCGAATCGGCGACGTCGTCGGCCACGAGGACCTTGAGGCCGGCTAGATCGACTAGCGGCGGTGTCGGAGGTAACACCACCGGGACCTTCATCCGCTCACCGACGCCGGTATAGAACTCCACATTGATGGTGGCGCAGTTCTTTACCCCGAGGGCATAGCCAAGCGCACCGCCTACTGGAAGACCGCCGCGCGCGATGGCCAAGATGAGGTCGGGGCGGTACCCGTGGGTGGCGACCTTGACTGCGAGTTGCCGGCTAGCAACGCCGAAGCCTTCCCACGTGAGCACTTCGAGTTTGTGGTCAGTTGTGGTCGTAATGATCCCTTCTCCGAGGGCAGCGCCGCGCCAGGCAGGGCCAAGTCGTGCGCTAACTAAAACCGTACAAGATGGCACGATGCGCGGTGGGGACCAACGCGGTTGGCGTCGTCGTCGGTCCTCGTGCGATCGTGACTGTTGTGACGCCGCCGCCTCCTGACCAGAGCTTTGCCAGCGACAACGCCGCAGGTGCCCACCCTCAGGTCATCGAGGCGCTCCGGGCCGCCAACGCCGGCGCCGCCCTCCCGTACGGACAGGATCCTTGGACCACCCGTTCGGCGGAACGCTTCCGGGCGCTGTTCGAGGCGGATGTCGAGGTGTTTTACACTTACGGTGGGACGGGAGCGAACGTCGTCGCCCTCCAGTGCCTGCTTGCCTCCCACGAGGCCGTGATTTGTCCCACCAGCGCGCACATAAACATGGACGAGTGTGGTGCGCCCGAACGCTTCACGGGGGCCAAGCTCATCGACATCCCATCCTCTGACGGCAAGTTGAGCCCTGACACGGTGTCCGCACTGCTGCAACCCTCGCACGATGAGCACCACGTCACGCCGCGGGTGGTCGCTATCAGCCAACCCACCGAGCTGGGCACGGTCTACACCGTCGACGAGATCGGCGAGCTGGCCCGGGTGGTCCACGAGCACGGGCTTGTCTTGTACGTCGACGGCGCCCGCCTCGCCAACGCAGTGGCCGCGCTCGGTTGCTCGGTCAGAGAGCTCACCTACGGTGCCGGCGTCGACGTCCTCACCTTCGGTGGCACCAAGAACGGCCTGCTGTACGGCGAAGCGGTGGTGTTCCTGCGCCCCGAGCTGGCTCGCCGGGCCCGCTTTGCGAGGAAGCAAGCCGGTCAGCTGGCGTCCAAGATGCGGTTCATTGCCGCTCAGTTCGACGTCCTGCTCGAAGATGACCTGTGGCTCGCCAGCGCTGCCAACGCCAACATCATGGCTGGGCGGCTTGCCAGCCGCGTAGCCGGGGTACCCCACGTGGAGATCGTCCGGCCCGTCGAGGTCAACAGCCTCTTCGCGCGTTTACCGGCACCGCTGGTCGATCAGTTGCAAAACTGGTCGTTTTTCTGGAACTGGGACCTCAACGACAACGTTGTGCGGTGGATGACCAGCTTCGCGACCAGCGACGAAGATGTGATGAGGTTCGCCGAAGGGGTCCGCTATTTCGCCGACTTGTACGGTCCCGCCACGTCGCGCTCATAGCAGGCGCTCCTGATTTATAGCGGGGTAACGGCCTCGGTTAACTCTGTGTAAGGGGCTCACGTGTACAACGACCGGAGGACGATCCCAAACGCAAGGAGCCCGAGGGATGACCACCCGGACTAGCCACTGGGCCAATGCCGAGCTCGTGCCTCGCCAGCCCGGTCAAAGACGCGCGAGCCCGGTCATGTGGACGGCGATGGCCTCGTTGCTTGCGCTCGCGACCTTCGCCGCTGCATGTGGCGGCTCCAACAGCCCAGGCGTCGCCGGCTCCGGGTCGAACACGAGCGATCACACGTCGGGGTCAACAATCTCTTCAGGCAGGATGGCGCAGGCGGTAGCGTACGCGCGCTGCATGCGCAGCCACGGTGTCCCAGACTTCCCTGACCCCACCCCCGTTCCGGGCGGCGGCATCGCGTTCCAAATCGATGCCGGGCCCCGTAGTGACCTGAACCATAACAATCCGAGGTTCAACGCGGCCGATCGCGCGTGCCGGTCGCTGTTGCCGGGCGAAGGAGAGCCTTCACCGCTGCCTGCCCAGAAAATCGCCGCGGAAGTGAAGTGGGCGCTCTGCATGCGATCGCACGGGCTCCCGAGTTTCCCCGACCCCACCGCTCAGGGGGCGTTTGACAGCAGCAGGTTCAACGAACGCTCGCTCGCCTTCCAAACTGCCAGCAAAGCCTGCGAGCCGTTGGAACCGATGGGGCCCATCAGTGCCGTACCTGGGCATGGAAGCGGACCATAGGGACATGACCTCGCAGATCCCCTTTGAGGCTCTCGGTGATACCAATCGACGCGAAATCCTGCGCCTTCTCAGCGATGGCGACAAGCCAGTCCGGGAGATCGTTGAGGCGATGTCCATCAGCCGCCCCGCCGTTTCGCGCCACCTCCGCTTGTTGAAAGACGCCGGCATGGTGGCACAGGAAGCGCAGGGCACTCGGCGGATCTACCACCTCCGAGCGCAGGGGATGGAGGCCGTCCAGGCCTACCTGGAGAAGTTGGAGGCTGGTACGGGTCGCGGAAAGGCTACCGCGGCCGCTTCGGGATGTACCTCCCGCCACTGTTGGAGGCGCTTGGCCTCGCCGAAGTCACCCACGAGGCTCGCAACAACTCGATGCGAGCGATTTGAGTTGTCATGGCTTGACGGAGATCGATCGGCCATCGGGCACGAGTTCTTCCCAAGTGGTGCCCGGGGTGAGAGTGATCCTGGTCCCGTTGGTTTCCACGAACACTGTGGGATGGTCGAGCAATGGGCGCTCCCACTTCCCGTAGAACTGGGCACCGTCACGGAAAACCCACGCTGGCCCGCTGCCTTTCAACGTCAGCTCGTTTTCGAGGGACCCGGTGATGTCTTCGGGGTAGGGGGTGGGCCATTCTCGTACGAGCATCACGACCACGTTGGAGGCTGCGATCTGGCTGCCGTCGCCCAGGAGGGCAGGACCGGTGTCTGAGTACGACCTGTACCAAAGTCCGGTGTCGCGGTGCCAGGTCCAGGTCGTTACGTCTATTGGGTAGTCGATGTTGACAAGCGATGCCGGAGTGCCGCCGGGGGAAGGCCGTCCGTAACTGAAGATGGCGACGGGTGGTTTCTCGCGGTAGTGAAGTTGTGCCGCAGCGGCGTAGAGGGCCGCTGTCGAGGTCTCGAGGTTGTGCGGCTCGTAGCGGTCGAGGTCCCGCCAGTACGCGTTCGGCGCCATGTAGCCCCCGACGTCGTCGAGAAGAGACCTGCGGGCGTCAACCTCGTTGATCACCGGCTGGATGGCCCCCGAGTAGGCGAACAGGATCCGGCCCAAAGGCTCGAGGATCTGGGCGTCTACGAGACGGGCCGAGCGCACGGGCTCGATGCGCGCCGCTGTATGGCATTGGAAGACCGCGATGAACCTCGTTATTCCCCCCTCGACGGGCTCTTCAAAGACGATGTCGGCTTTGTCCAGTCCGAACTGGGGACGGGCCGCGGGCAGGTTTTCAACCTTGACCGCCACGGCTGCGCGCTGAGGGATGTCGCCCCGTGGCGCTCGCTCCCCGGTCAGGGGACAGAGGGCCACGCGGGGAGCGGTTACAGCGTGGACATGGACCGGGTCGGGCTGCCTCCGGGCTCGTTCCACGTGCTTTCGCACCCGCTCCGGGTGGTGCCGCCTCTTTCTTTCGTGAGCGTGCCGCCGGGTGGTCGAAGTAGTGCTTGTGGGTGTCGTCGACGTCGATGGCGGGCCGGTGGGGCGTTGCACGCTGGGATGGCTGCCGCACGCGCCGAGCAGGGCAATTGCGGAAGCAGCGACCGCGGCAGCCACGCGACGCCCGCGATGCGGGCTTCTCATCCCGGCGTTATACCCCTAGCAACCCCGAAAGATACCTCCGGGTAATCGCTCCTGAACGTCCTCACGGGATTCTCAACGCAATCACAGGCATTGTTGAACGGCTTCGGAGGGATCTCCCAGCAACGGCGGGCACTCTGAACATAACTACCAACCTAGAAGGAGCGCCACTATGAACGATTTCGAGCCCACAAACCCCCAGAAGGACGTTCCATCTTTTTCGTTGAACCGGTCGGCCTGGGTGCCTGCGGCCAAGCACGCTCGCCGGCGCAGGGCCCGGAGATTGCTGGCGTACAGAAGGAGCGGACGGATCGCGGCCGCCGCAGTGGTATGTGCGGCGATCGTGCTTCCCGTCGCTGTGGCCACGTCACCCTCAGCAACAGCTGCACAACTCGTAACCTCCGCGGCCGCTGGCACCGGGGCATCCAATGCTCGGTCAGCGCCGGCGCAAGGTGGAGCATCCGGCACGGTCGCTACGGTCTCCACGTCGAGCTTCACGATGACGACATCAACGGGCCAGAAGGTGACCGTCGAGGAGAAGTCCTCCACGACATACGAACAGGGGACGACCTTGACCTCTGCCAAGGCCGTTACAAAGGGCCAAAGCCTCCTTGTGCTCGGTACGGTCAATTCGACGACTATCACAGCCACCCAGGTCGTCGTTGGGTACAAGTCGCCGTTGGGCGCGACATCGCCGGCAAAGGTGGTCCCCTTCACCAAAGGCGAGACGACCGCGTCAAAGGAAGTCGGCCAGATCCCGGCTGACTGGAGCGCGGCGGCGAGGACGATCGTGAGTGGGACAACGGCCAACAAGGCCACCGAAGCCGCGCTGGCCGTCTACCCGGGCGCCATTGTCGACCGTGTTGCGAAGCTCAGCAACGGCGAGTACAACGTCCACTACATCGGCGTCAGCTGGCCGCACCACGTCTTCGAGAGCTCTAGTTTCAAGGTTGTCGGTGCCCTATAGCCTGATCTCGAGGGGACAAAAGGCCAGGCGTGGTGCCGACTTTCCTCAACGTTCTTTTGGCGTGAGGAAAGGTCGGCGCCATGTCCTGGCCGTGAACCAGACTGGGCTATCAGCCGCTCCTAGTCAGGCTTTAGTACTTCGGCCAGGAACGCAACTGCTCGAGGTAATGCGTCGAGCCGGTTGGCGCGACGGGCCAAGCCGTGGCCCTCGTCCTCGTAAATAACAAGCTCGCAGCGGACTTTTCGCTCTCTCAGCCGGGCCACCAATTGTTCGGTCTCGCTGACGGGGACCCGGGGGTCGTTACGCCCATGGATCACGAAAAGGGGGGCTCTTATGGCGTCGGCGTGGCGGAGAGGCGACGCCGAGATGAGGAAGTCGCGGTCGTTGGTGAGCGAGCCGTACTCGTGCTCGCGATGAGCTCTCCGGTATGCGGAGGTGTTCTCGAGGAACGTGACGAGGTCGGAGATCCCTACTATGTCGACTCCAGCGGCCCACCGCTCCGGCTGGAACGCGAGCCCGGCCAGGACCATGTAGCCACCATAGGAGGCGCCGTACAGAGCGGCTCGCGCGGGGTCGAGGCCGGCAGAAGGGAGCCAGTCGTGTACCGACGCCAGGTCGCGGACCGAGCTCAACCGTCGCGTCGTGTCGTCGAGGGCGGCATAGCGTTTGCCGTAGCCAGTCGAACCACGGACGTTGGGAACTACGACGGCAAAGCCCGCCGCGACAAGGCCCTGGACGACGGGGTCGAAAGCGAGCACCGATTGGCCTTCGGGGCCGCCGTGGATTACAAGCACCACTGGCGCGGGCTGCGGCGCGCCCGTGGGCCGGTACACGAACAAGGGGATCCGTTCCCCGTCGAAGCTCTCCACCTCTACCGCCTCAGGGGCGACCAGCGCCTCCGGCGCCACCTGCGCCGGGCTGGTCGTCAACCGATGCGTCTCGTCGGCCAATAGGTCGTAGGCCCAGACGTCGCCGGCCGACCTCGGGCTCGTCAGTGTGTAGTACAGGCGGCCCCCCCGGGAGACAGCCGGGGGCCGGGCACCTTGTACGACAGGACAACGCCGGGCTCGGCCAGTGGTACCTCCCGTTCCTCGACAGCACCGGTGGGGTCGAGGAGGACCACCCGACTGGAACCGTTGCGGTTCTCGACAGCGACCAGGGGACCGCCCGGGAGCCCTGTGACAGGGGTTGTGTCCCAATCGGCTCGGGCTAGGTACGACTGCTCTACAGTCGACAGGTCGTAGCGGACAACCGCAGCCCGGTCCCGTGAGACGTTGGAGGACACGAAGATCGTCGTGTTGTCCCACCAAACGGGTGGGCCGACCTTGGCCGCTTCATCGGGGTGGGCTAGGACGGTGTGGACCTCCCCGGTGGCAGCTTCGACCAGGACCAAGTCCTCGTCAAGAGGACGCGGCCCGGGCCGTGACATCGACACCCACCGACCGTCGGGCGAGAAACCCGACGAAGCCTGGCACCAGCCGCCCTCGGCATAGAGGCTGCGGTGCGAAACCGTTGCCAGGTCGCAGGCCCAGAGGTCGAAATCCACGCCGTTGCGCCGGTTGGAGAGGTAGGCGACCGTCCCGCCGTCAGGGCTCACGCCGGCGAGTTGATGGCCATAGCGAGGGTCGTCCGTTAAAGCCTCTAGCCCTCCCGGCCCGCTGGCACCGCTGTCGAGGTCAACCAGGTAGAGCTGGTGACGTTCGTCGCCCCCTCGATCTATTGCCACGACCGCCTTGCGTTGTCCCGGCACGTAGGCGGCCGCGCCGACCGGCTCCGGCAGGTCCGTGACTGGTCGCAAAGACGAGCCTGGGTCGAGCTCGTAGAGCTGCATCGTGCCCGTGAGGTCGCTCAGGACAAGTAGGCGATCGCTCCCGTCGAACGCGGCAACATCGGCCAGTACCGCTCGGGGTGTCCCGAGCAATGCGCGCAACGCGGAGGTCATTGCCATGTCCAGGTGCTCATAACGACGTCAGGGCCGTTCGTCTACCTCGGTCACGTACTCCCAGTCGACGTGGTTATGGCGCTCGATGACGATCGGTGTCTCGCGGGCTTTCGGTAGCTCCCGCGTGTACGTTTCCGCAGCGTCGTCGCTATCGAACGCACGGGTCTCGATCTCGGTCCCGTCGGGTTCCGCGAGGCGGTACAGCGAGGTCTTGGCTGAGGACGGCCCGGTATCGGTCATAGCGCGATTCTAGGGCTCCTCGGCCCCGAACAGGTCGAGCTGAGGAGCCGCCTCCCTGTCGTGGCCGGCATGAGGGGGTTCGTCCTTCCGGAAATGCTTGCTCAGAGTGTCGACCTGGCCCTGGTAATTGGAGCCGATGTCTTCCCCGTACAGTTTGACCGGCTCTGCGGCCATCCGCTCGAACGTCAGCTTGCACACCTGCTGGCCGTGCTCGATCATGAACGGGACGTCGTGGGCACGGACCTCGAGGGCTGCGCGCGAACCGTTCAACGTCCCGGCTCTGTTGTAGCCAAACCCCGGGTCGAAAAAGCCGGCGTAGTGCGTCCTCAGCTCCCCGCTCGTCGGGTCGTAAGCCGTCATCTCGCAGGCGAGGCCGGGAGGGACGGAGACCCCCTCTTCGGACAGCAAGAGGTAAAACCGTTCCGGCCCAAGGACAACACGGTCCTCCTCTTCGGCGAAGACCTCTTCCCAGTAGTCCTCGACACGGTGCCCCCCGGCTATTGCCATGTCGAGCACGAGCGTGTGCTCCTTGGCCCTGTAGCCGACCCGACGATGCTTCCCGCTGCGCACGTCCAGGCTCAGGAAAAGGCCGTTCCCGGTCGCAAACTGGGCCCTGTCGGCGGGCCGGCCCCCGACGTAGAGCAGTGGCTCGTCGCGGTGCGCCTCCCACAGCTCCTCGTCAGTGAGGCTCGAGCGCCCTGCCATCAGGCGTAGTTGGTTGAGGGCCAGGCCTTGCCGGACCCGCACTGCGAACGAAAGCGGGACAATCTCGACATAGAGCGGGCCTTCGTAACCCGCCGCTATCTCGTCGAAGCGGTAGCTGTAATCGGTGATCACCCGGGTGAAGACGTCGAGCCTCCCCGTGGAGCTCTTGGGGTTCGCCTTGCCTTTCACGAACGGGGGGAGCGCAAGTGCCTCGGCGAGGGGTACGAGGTAAGGCCGTCCGGTCTCGAGTACTGCGCCCTCGCGACGCAGGTCGAGCTCGTCGACTATGAAGTCCTTCACTTTGTGGCCCACCTCTTTATCGCCGGCCAAGAAGCTGCAGCGGATCCTGTAGGCGCGTTCTCCGAGCCGAAGGTCAAGGCTCGCCGGCTGAATGTTGCTCGACGGGATCCGCAGCTCGCCGGCACCGACCCATCCCGCAGCTACAGCCTCTGCGAGGAGCTGGCTCGGGAGGACGCCGTGGGCCCGTTGTCCGAGGTCGGCAAGGTTGGCCCTGGAGGCCAAGTCGGGCTGGGACGGCATTGCAAGGCCATGGTACCTGCCGCCCTCCCGGCGCTCCCGCGGCGCCTGGCTCGGGGAGGCGGTACTGTGCGAGCGTGGACAGTGGTACCGGCCGTGACAGCGGTAAGACGAAACTGAAACTGCTGAGCCGCGCCCTGCTGGCAGTGGGCCTCACTGCTCTCGCTGCGATCATCATCCGGCTCCGGGGTAGCGGGGGGACCCCCCCGCACGGGGGCGGCTGGCGCGAGCTCTCGGCGACGGACCTGGAGCCAGTGGACAAGAAGTAGGTGCGAGCGATCCTGGTGGGCTTGGGTGCAGTCGGTGCTCGCAGCGCCCGGCAACTACTTTCTTCCAACTCGATCAGCGAACTGGTCGTGTTCTCCCATCGGGCGGCGGGGGCCGAGCCGAAGGTCGCCGCACTGGGCGGAGCGGGAGTAGTGCGGCCCGAGGTGCTCTCCGATGCTTCGTTTTCTGAGGTCTTGAGCGGAGCTTCGGTGGTCTTGCTAGCGGCACCCGGGCTCCGTTTCTGGCACGCAGAGGAGAGCGTTAGGGCGGGAGTCCCCGTCGTGTCGGTCTCGGATGACCCGGGCGAAGTCCGCCAGTTGCTGGACCTCGACGGCGAGGCGACAAAGCAGGGGGTTGCGGTCGCTGTCGGCGCCGGTATGGTCCCCGGGTTGTCCTGTTTGCTGACGGCGTGGGCGGCTTCTTCGCTGGACGAGCTGTCCGAGGTCCACGTGGCAAGCCTCGGCACGGGCGGCCGGGCTTGCGCGAGACGCCACCACGCGGCTCTCCGCGAGCCTGTCGAGGAGTGGCGTGACGGTGCTTGGGAAAGAAAGGTCGCCAGCTCAGGCCGAGAACTGGTGTGGTTCCCCGAGCAGGCGGGAGCTGACAGCTACCGCATCAACCGCCCGGATACTCTGCTCATCGCTCGGACGTTCCCGGGCCTTCGGTTTGCAACCACCAGAGCGGCGGCTTCCCGCCGGGACCGCTTCACCTCGTGGCTGCCCATGTTGCGGCCCCCTCACCCCGAGGGGACGGTCGGGGCGGTCAGGGTCGAGGTGCGCGGCCTTCGGGGCGGGGCAGCCGAAACCCTGGTGGTCGGCGCGGTCGGTCGGCCGGCACTTCTGGCGGGGGCCGTGGCGGCCGCAGTCGCAGTCCGCGCGGCCTCAGGCCAGTTGCGCCCAGGCGCTGGCGGCCTGGCCTCGCTGGTCGAGGCCCCGGGCGAGGTGCTCGCCGACCTCTCGGAGCGAGGCGTTCGCCTGGTGACATTCGAGGGTGCGACGATGACCCCTGCCTGGTAGGGCCGTTCGCCGAGACGGCTCAGGGTTTGCGGCGGTGTTTCCAGCTGAAGGGGTCTACCCAACCAACGATGGCCAGGGCCTTATTGACGAGGCTCAAGGCAGCCGTTGCAGCGAAATCGTCGGAACGCTCGTGTACACGCTGGACCAGCTCGGACTGGGCTTTTTGCAGCGACACCCTGTCCCCGGACGCGACCAACTGCTTGAGGGCCGCTTCGGGGCTTTGCCCGTCGGTGGCGAGAGCGACTGCCTGGGTGGCCATAGGTTCGAGTGGCGCCATCAGGGCCGACAGTAGCGGATCGCTAGCCCCCGCCCCGCCGCCCGAGGAAACGGACGACAGGGTCGTACTTGACGTCTACGACTCGCTCTTTCATCGGGATGATCGCGTTGTCGGTGATCTTGATGTGCTCGGGGCACACTTCGGTGCAGCACTTGGTGATGTTGCAGTAACCAAGGCCTTCGGAGCCCTGGAGGGCCTTCTTGCGGTCGAGGTCGTCGTTTGGGTGCATGTCGAGCTCGGCATAGCGGATGAAAAAACGTGGCCCGGCAAAATGCGGTTTGTTTTCCTCGTGGTCACGGACCACGTGGCAAGTGTTCTGGCATAACCAACATTCGATGCACTTACGGAACTCCTGGGAGCGTTCCACGTCGGTCTGGTACATCGTGAAAGGAGCCACAGGCTGATCGGCGCTCGGCCTAAAAGCGGGCACCTGGCGGGCCTTTTGGTAATTGAACGACACGTCGGTTACGAGGTCCCTGATGACCGGGAATGCGCGCAGCGGGGTTATCGTCACGCTTTCGCCTTCGGCGAAAGTGGACAGCCTCGTCATGCACATGAGCCCAGGCCGCCCATTGATCTCTGCGGAACACGAGCCACATTTGCCGGCCTTGCAGTTCCATCTCACCGCTAGGTCGTTTGCTTGGGTCGCCTGCGCGTGGTGGACAGCGTCGAGCACGACTTGGCCTTCTTCTGCAGGTACCACGTAGTCCTTGAGGTCGCCGCCGCTCGGACCGCCGCGCCAGATCCGAAGTTTCAGGTCGTAGCTCAATGGACCTCCTCGAGCAGTTCGGCGAGCTCCGGCGGGGGCTTGGAGAGCGCCTGGCGCCGGACGCTAAGGACGCTGTGCGACGGGGACGATGCCGATGTGCCCATCTCGAGCACCACGTTCTGACCGCTCCAGTAGGGGTCGGTCATCGGGTAGTCGTCGCGCGTATGGCCGCCGCGGCTTTCCTGGCGCTCGAGTGCTGCCCTGGCGACCGCTTCCGAGACGAGCAGCATGTTTCGCAGGTCGAGCGCGAGGTGCCAGCCGGGGTTGTACTGGCGGTTGCCCTCGACCGACACCGAGGCGGCGCGCGCACCCAATGCGGCGATCCTGTCGAGGGCCTCTTTCAGCTCGCTCTCGACCCGGATTATGCCGACGAGGTCTTGCATTGTCTCCTGCAGTTCCTGGTGGATGGCATAAGGGTTTTCCTTTACCGGGCTTTCCTGGAACGGCGCGAGCGCCACTTCAGCGAAACGCGCGAGGTCGGCCTGAGCAACCTTTGGGCGCTCCGAGCCAAGACCAGCGGCAAACGCCGCCGCGTACTCGCCGGCCCGCTTGCCGAAAACAATCAGGTCGGACAGGGAATTGCCACCTAGGCGGTTGGCCCCGTGCATACCTCCGCCAACTTCACCTGCTGCGAAAAGGCCGGGTACCACCGACGCCTGGGTGTCGGGATCGACCTCGACGCCGCCCATCATGTAATGGCAAGTCGGGCCGATCTCCATAGGTTCTTTGGTGATGTCGACGTCGGCCAGCTCTTTGAACTGGTGGTACATGGAGGGCAATCGGCGCCGGATGAACTCGGGCGTGCGCCTGCTCGCGATGTCGAGGAAGACCCCGCCGTGAGGCGAACCCCGACCGGCCTTTATCTCGCTATTTATCGCGCGGGCCACTTCGTCACGCGGCAAAAGTTCCGGTGGACGGCGGTTGTTCGCCTTGTCGGTATACCAGCGGTCGGCCTCTTCAATGTTGTCGGCCGTCTCGGCCTTGAAGAACTCCGGGATGTAGTCGAACATGAACCGGCGTTCCTCGGAGTTGAGGAGGATCCCTCCGTCCCCTCGCACCGACTCGGTCACGAGCAAACCTCGTACCGAAAGGGGCCACACCATACCCGTCGGGTGGAACTGGACGAACTCCATGTTGAGCACCGTCGCCCCGGCGCGAAGAGCGATCGCGTGGCCGTCGCCCGTGCACTCCCAGGAGTTGGACGTCACTTTCCAGGATTTCCCGATGCCTCCCGTGGCCAGAACGATGGCTGGCGATTCGAAAACCACAAAGCGGCCCGACTCCCGCCAGTAGCCGAACGCGCCGGCCACCTTGCCGCCGTCTTTCAGCAAATCTGTGATCGTGAGCTCCATGAACACGTCGATGCCCATTGAGACTGCTCGCTGCTGGAGCGCCCGGATCATCTCCAGGCCGGTACGGTCCCCGACGTGGGCCAAGCGGGCGTAGCGGTGACCGCCGAAGTCCCGCTGGCTGATCTTGCCGTTCTGGGTCCGGTCAAAAAGCGCGCCCCATTGCTCTAGCTCGTAAACACGTTCCGGCGCTTCCTTGGCGTGCAGTTCGGCCATGCGCCAATGGTTGAGCAGCTTGCCGCCCCGCATCGTGTCGCGAAAATGGACCTGCCAGTTGTCCTCGGGCCACACGTTGCCGAGCGCGGCTGCGATACCGCCTTCGGCCATTACGGTGTGCGCCTTGCCGAGCAGGCTCCGGCAGATGAGCGCAGTACGGGCTCCGGCGTCCTGAGCGGCTATCGCAGCCCGCAGGCCGGCCCCCCCGGCCCCAATCACTACGACGTCGTATGAGTGGTGTTCGAATGTTTCTTCTGCAGCCATCAGAAAAACCTCGGGTCGTGTACCCACCCGCTCGCAACCAGGCGGACGTAGAGGTCCGTGAGAGCAACGAAGACCAGGCTCACCCACGCGATCTGCATATGCTTCGCGTTCAGCTTGGACACGAACCCCCAGAGCTTGAAGCGAACGGGGTGGCGGGAGAAATGCTTGAGCCGGCCACCGACTATATGGCGGCACGAGTGGCAAGAAAGTGAATAAGTCCATAACAAGGTTGCATTTATGACAAGTACCACCGTCCCGAGCCCCATCCCCCAGCCGTTCGCGAAATGAAAGGCCTCGATGGCGTCCCAGGTCAGGATGCAGTTCAGGACGAGCCCGAGGTAGAAGAAGTAGCGGTGCACGTTCTGGAGGATGAGCGGTAGGCGTGACTCGCCCCTATAGGCCTTGTGTGGTTCCTTGACGGCGCATGCCGCCGGCGAACGCCAGATCGAGCGGTAGTAGGCCTTGCGGTAGTAGTAGCAGGTGAACCTAAAACCGAGCGGCACGACGAGCACCAGGATCGCTGGCGAGATGGCCCACCACGGGCCGACCACCCCGACCATCGGCGCGTGGACGATCTTCGAGCCGGCCCGGGCGTGGCCGCAGATCGACGCAATGCACGGCGAGTAGAAGGGGGAGAGGTACGGGCGCGCGTAGTAGTTGGCGTTCTGGAACGCCGCCCAGGTCGAGTACGCGACGAAGCTCAGCAGGACCGTCGCGGTGATCGTCGGCTCGGCCCACCACCGGTCCGTCCTCAGGGTCCGGGCTGTTATCGCCGCACGCGGCCCGGAGCGAGGAGCGGGAGGGCCCTGAGGCACCTCGGTGGCGGTGGCGGTCATTGCGGCATGGCCGTTGTACCTATTCGAAGCATCGGCCCTACGCTAACCGGGCAACGCCGGTGACGGCACGATGGTTGCCGCGTCACGCGTACCGCCGCCCAGGCGGGAAGGGCCGGACGGTGGCGCCGACTTCTCCCTCACGCCGAAAGGAACGATGAGGGAGAAGTGGCACCCCGCCCGTCCTTCGCTTCTTACGGGGAGGTCGCCTACGCTGGTCGTCGTCGTTGCTCCCAAGGGGCCGGGCCGTGGTTCTTGGGGACGTGGGGACGCGGCCACTTTGTCCAAGCTCCGGGCGTCGGCCCAGCTGAAACTGCGCAGGAACGTGCCGAGCGTCGAGGGCGCCGGCACCCAGGTGCCGAGCAGCGCCCCGGTCCTTCCGCTCCTCAGCACGTCAGTGTCATATATCGAACCGCCGCGGGCCAGTGCCGAGGCGGCAAGCGCCGTCACCTTCTGGGCCGGGTTGGCATGCCCAGGGGCACCGCCCAGGTGCACGTTGGCACCCACCACCTCGACAAGGCCCAGCCTGTCCGCCAGGGTCATCGGCAGCACCAGCCCCGCGTTGGCGACGGCGTTGCGGTCGTCGCAAACCACCTCCAGGGCGTCCAGCTTGCGCGAGGATGTTCGCATCTAAAAGGTGCCTTCCTTCCTGGGGTCAAATGGTTGTGTGGCAACACCATTTTCCCATGTAGGGGGCACTTTTTGGTGGATGGTCCGCGCCCGCCAGAGAGCTCAGTCAGTGGATCCAGGCTTAGCAGCGGGTCAAAGGGAGCGCGCGCTTGCTCAGCATGCCCCTTGACCCCTTAACGATAATCGATTAACGTTACGGCGTGGCAGACTTGAAGATTACTGACGTCGAGGGGCTCTATTTCCGCTTGCCAGAGATCCAGGGTCGGACGGACAGCTCGCAGGACTCGCTGGTTGTGCGCGTCACTACGGATGCCGGAATAATCGGCTACGGCGAGGTCGACAGCAGCCCGCTTGTCGTGAAGGCTGTGATCGACGCCCCCACGTCACACCTTCGCGCCCGAGGTCTCCGGGAGGTGCTCCTCGGCGAGAACCCTCTTGACACGGCGCGACTGTGGGACCGCATGTACCAATCCAGCCTCTATTTCGGCCGGGAGGGCTCAGTCATCCAGGCAATGGCCGGCATCGACATTGCGCTGTGGGATATCAAGGGCCAAGCGCTTGACCAGCCAATTTCCGCTCTGCTGGGGGGCGCGTACCGAAAGACCTTGCGGGCGTATGCAAGCCACATGTTCGATTTCGATCCAAAAGTTACCGCTCGCAGGGCGGGCGACGCGGCAGCCGCTGGTTACACGGCGGTGAAGTTCGGCTGGGAGCCCATGGGGCCGGATCCGAAGCTCGATGACGAGCTGGTCCGCGGAATACGCGGGGCCGTAGGAAACGACGTCCGGGTGTGCATTGACGCAGGCTTGGCTTGGGACGCCCCCACAGCGATCCAGCGCTGCCAACTCTTCGAGCCGTATGACATCTTCTGGCTCGAAGAACCCCTTAACCCTGACGATCTCCGCGGCTACCGGAAGCTCACGTCCGCGGTGAACACCCGCATCGCTGCCGGCGAGGAGGAGTGCACCACCGCTGGCTTCCTCCGCCTCATGGACGAGGGGAACATCGATGTAGTCCAAATTGACCTCAGTCGCGTCGGTTTCACCCAGTCGATGCGGATCGCCGCCTTGGCAGAACAGCGCGGCCTCCAGTGCTGTAACCACAACTTCACGACCGATATCAACGTCGCCGCGGCGCTTCACTTTCTCGCCGCCATACCGAACGCACTCATGCTTGAGTACTGCGTCGAGCCCAGCCCACTGCGCACTCTTGTCACCCGAAAGCCGATTCAGGTTGTCGATGGCTTTGCCGCGGTACCCGAAGGACCCGGGCTCGGCATCGAGGTCGACCTCGATGCAGTTGCGCAGTTCCTCCAGAAGTAGCGTCAGAACATGCGTCTACCGCCGGCTGGCGAAATCAGCCATCAGAGTCGTAAGGAGACCGTAGTGTCGAGAATAAAGCTCCTGCGAACTCGAACCAACCGTGCTCGTACTAGCTTGCCCCCGCCTAGGTAGTGGGTTCGATCTTCTCTGCCATGATCGAGATCCGGCCGGTCACATGCCAAGGAAAGAGTGTTCCTACAGACAATGTCTGGCAAACGCAGATACCGCGTGGCGACGAGCCCAAAGGCCGGTACGTGCGGCCCGACAAGCCCTCGCAATCCGGTGTGAGCTGTGATCATTTCGCAACACACCTGATTCCCCGCCGATTATGGACAGAGTTGAGCTGCTCGACCAATTTGCTGGCTCGCCCTCGTCCGGTTAGTCCGAAAGGGAACCCTCACCTCATTGAGAGGCGATATACAACAGAGCAGTCACATGATACAAAGGAGGAGTTTACATGTTAACATTGCGGCCGCGTTCTCGTGTGACCGTGGGTGTGGTGCTCGCGACGACAACCCTACTCGTTGGTCAGGTGTCGATCAGCGAGGCGAGCGCCACATACACAGATGCGAGCGTCCATACAACCGTAACGCCAGACACGACACAGGCGTGCACAGGCAACAAGTCCACAATAGTCCTCTTCAAGCACTACAACTCTTTCGAGGCGAAGTACAACAAACTCTTGGTGTCGGACTTCGAAGCCCAGAACCCATGCATTACCGTAAAGGAAGACATCGTTCCCGCTGCGGAAGAGTACACGAAATTCGCTACCTTAGTGGCTGGCGGTGACGCACCCAATGTCTACGTCGACTACGACGGCTACAGCACGTTGGCGCAGAATGAGCTAATTCCGATCAACTACACGGCACTGGGCATATCAAAGGCCCAACTCGAAAGTGACTATATTTCCCCAGCGCTCTTCAACGACTTCAGCAAGAACGGCACGCTCTACGGCGTTCCAGAGGAGTCCAGTAACTACGCGGCCTTCGTCAACAAGTCGTATTATTCTGCGGCGGGCCTCTCAGTACCCACGACTTGGAACCAGGTCTGCGCCGATGGTCCCAAGATGCTTGTGAAGAACGGTAGCGGGACCGTGACGCGAGACGAGGTCGCCTTCCCCGTTAACTTCCCAGCCGGGGAGATCTTAGTTATGAATGCAATCGCAACAGAGTTTGGGGAGCCTCTCTTCAACAGTAACGGGACCAAGTCCAACCTGACTAGCAATGCCGTGGTGGCGGCGTTCCAGATGTTGCAAAACCTCGTCTACAAGTGCCACGCCGACGCCCCGTCTTTGGGTGGTACCACCGCAACGATCGAGCGTACGCTGTATGCGCAGGGCTCCACAGCAATGGTCCTCGACGTGGGCTCATGGTTCACGACCTCACCGACCAAGACCGTCCAAAAAGAGTCCGTGGTGGCGCCCTACCCAACGGAGCCCGGTAAGCCGTCTATCAGCCCGGACTACCAGTACGACTGGACGGTCCAACAGGGCACCAGCAATCAGGCCGCTGCGTGGAAGTATATAGGCTACGTTTCACAGAAACTCGGTGCGTATGCCTTTAGCCTCGGATTGTATTCCGGGTTGAAGTCTCTCGGCAATACAACTACCGCAAAGACCCTCCCCTTCTGGAACTCGGTCTGGGTGCCGGCGCTAAAGACAGGTGTCTACCTGCCCTCCCTCCTGCACGGCACGCAGATCAGCGCGGACCTAGGTGATGCCTACGAATCGATCATCTTGAGCGACGCGAACGTGAAGCAGGCGCTAGCCTCGGCGAACAGCCAGATCGAACCACTGCTGAACAGCTGAGCCTTACCGCGGCAAATGCCGCACATAGACGAGCGATTGCTCCAGGAAAGTGATAGTGCCCTCCTCTGTGGGGTATCCCACCTAGGAGGGCACTTTTTAGTAAAGGGGAGCCTGTGCTGTCAGCAATTCACCCACTCAGCGGCCGCCGGCGCTCGGAGGTCGTCGTTCGCCGTGCTGGCCTTCTATTCTCCTTGCCCTTCGCCGCCTATATACTTGTATGGGTCTGTATTCCGGCTGGGTACGGACTGTGGATCAGCCTGACGAACAATACGCTGATCGGGCCATCGAGGTTCATCGGTTTGGCAAATTACACGAACTTGTTGAAGAACTCGGCCTTCTGGTCGTCCGTCCGTCTTACGCTCCAATACATGGCTTGGGTTGTGCCTATTACGCTGCTTGTAGCGTTTGCCGGGGCGTATTGTATCTCGCGCATACGACGCGGTGGAGCACTGTTCTCTACGATCTTCTTCATCCCTTACATCATTCCGGCCGTCGCAAGCGCGATCGTATTTGAACTCCTTCTGCCTCAAGGCGGCCTCGTCGACCAGGTCTTTCATCTTCACGTCGCTTGGCTCACGACGCCTGGAGACTCGATGATCGCGCTGAGCTTGACGACAGCGTGGTCCCTGATGGGCTTTTATGTGCTGATATTCTTCGCCGGCTTGAAATCTCTTCCTCGCACGGTGCTCGAAGCAGCGGTTGTCGACGGGACCAGTCCGCTGCAGCGTCTCTGGCGGGTTGAGTTACCCCTGTTGCGCCCCACCATTCTCTTCGCGGTCGTCACCAGCATCGCCTACGTAGCAACGAACTTCACGACGGTGTTCGTTCTTACGCAAGGCGGCCCAGGCGCTACGACACAGGTGTTGCCGATATTCATCTACCAATACGCCTTCGAGTTCTCCGAGGCGGGCGTCGCTTCTGCCGCTGCAATGATGATGTTTGCCGTTAGCCTCGCGTTCGTTGGTATCCAGTTCTGGCTTTTTGGTAGGTTTGACAAAAGATGACTTCGATGAGAAGTGCACTCGCTGCTCCTAGGGGAGGCACGTTGAGTAGGCGCCGCCCAAAGCATTTCCTGTCCTACGTTGTACTGACGATCATTGGGCTTTTTTGCGTCGTCCCCATCGTGTGGGCAGTGAGCGCTTCACTGCACACCAACAACACCGTATACATAGAGCCGTTCACGTGGGTTCCGAGCCCAGCCCACTTCAGTAATTATAAATCCGCCTGGAACCAGACGGACTTCGGCGCGGCGATGCTGAAAAGCTTAGGGATCGCACTGTTCATCTCGGTTGCGTCGGTCGCCTTTGGGCTGATGGCCGCTTACGGCCTTGCAAAGTTCCGTTTTCCGGGGCGAAGGGCGATTTTCGCAGCAACGGTAGCTGTGCTGCTTGTGCCGTTCCCCTCGATCATGGTTCCTGTGTTCATAATGACGCGCGAGATGGGACTTGTCGACAGCTACGCGGGAGTGATCATCCCGGGTGTCCTTAGCCCGCTCGGTGTGTTCTTGATGCGGCAATACCTTCTCGGGTTACCGGACGAGATGATACAGGCCGCTAGAGTCGACGGCGCAGGTGAGTTCGGGATCTTCTGGCGAGTGATCGTCCCGCTCAGCTGGCCCGTCATCGCCGCGGTCGGAGTGCTCACATTCGTGGCGAGCTGGAACAACTTGCTTTGGCCCCTAATCGTGCTCGACTCACAGAGCTTGTTCACTGTCCCCCTCGCCCTCGAACAGTTCAACAGCACGAACTCAACTGACTACGTGGGAATGGTGGCAATGTCGGTTGTGGCTGTCATTCCTGTCGTCGCGCTCTTCGTCGCTGCTCGGCGGCGCCTCATTGATTCGATCATGCTGAGCGGCGGCGGCCTCGCCGGGTGACTCGCCGGGAGGGACCTGCACGATGCTTTCTCAGAACTTCCAGCCGCGCGCGGCGATGAGAACTGTTTCCGGACCGTCCTATTTAACGGTCGAATGCGACCGCCTCAGGGACGAGCGCCAGCATTCCCCCGTCGACTGGCAAGGACACGCCGGTAATGTGGGCCGCAGCGGGTGAACACAGGAATACCACGGCTCGCGCAACGTCCTCCGGTAGCCCCACCCTGCGCAGTGGGTAACAACGAAGGATGGAATCAATTGTGGTTTGATCTTGCCATACGAAGGCATTCCGCTCCACCTTGATAAACCCGGGGCAGACAGCATTGACTCGTACCCCAAGGTGCCCCCATTCAACAGCAGCCGATCGCGTCAGCCCGAGTAGGCCCGCCTTTGCTGCCGCGTACGCGCCATACTTTGGTGCCGTTGCTAGCGCGTGAACCGAGGAGATATGCACGATCGATGCCGGTCTGCCCTGCAACGAACGGACGAACTCAACGTCCGATTGCCATGCGGACGTGAGCAAGACGTCGAGGGCCCTCGTCCAATCATGTTTGGGGATATCTTCCAACGCCGTGGGTGTCTCGACGAAGACCGAGTGCACGAGAATGTTGGGTAGTCCTTGTAACTGCTGAGCCTTTTCGATCGCCAAGCCGATCGTGCTCGGGTCGGTGATGTCTGCGCAGACACAAGAGATGTGGTCGCTCTCCATGCTTTCCATCAGGTCTCCGACTTTCGGGGATAAATCTACCGCAACGACCTTCGAGCCGACGTTAAGGAGCTCGCGCACGACACTCGCGCCAATACCCCCAGCGGCGCCAACCACAATCGCAACGGAGCCCGAACAGGAGAAGTGTTGTGAGCTATCAGTGATAGTTGACGACATGGCTAAACTCCTAGGTGTCCCGGAACTGATTTGCCCGATCCTAGCAGGTGACCGTGAAACGGAAGAATAGCGGGCTGCCTCAGCGGCGGCCCGTCGGCCCCCATGGTCCAGCGAAGTGTGAGGTCTCGGGCAGGAGGTTCTCGGCGCGGGTCATGCGGAACAGGTTGGTGCCCGCCGCGGCAGGGTCCCGACCCTCGACTACGTCTTTAGGGACAGCCGTGGATTTTGTAGGTAATAGGCCCGGGTGTTACAATAAGGTCATGGGGGTTTGCGCCGAGGGGCCTTCGAGAAGGGGCGGTTCGTCTGCGCGACAAGAACCTTATGGCGAGGGTTCCGCGGCCATGTGTGGACAATAGAAAGGGACTGCCGTGATCGGCGCGAGTGACTTTGAATTCTATAGGTTGAAGGGGTACCTGGTGGTGGAGGATGTCGTGCCAGCCGCCGACATCGACACCTTGCGACGCGTGGCTGACAAATGGGTTGAGGTCTCGCGTGGAACCATGAGTCATGACGAGCTTTTTGATCTTGAGCCGGGGCACAGCCCGGCCAACCCTCAGGTTCGCAGAGTAAAGAACCCGGCAGCCAACGATGAGGCCTACGCGGCCGTAATGGGTTGTACCGCGATCCTTGACATTGTGGAGTGCCTAATCGGGCCTAACATTCGTTGGCAAGGTTCGAAGTTGAATATGAAATCCGCGGGTGTTGGGAGCCCCGTTGGATGGCACCAGGACTGGGCGTTCTATCCTCACACTAACGACGACTTGCTGGCCGTGGGTGTCCCGATTGACGATATGACGATTGAGAACGGCTGCCTGCTCGTTTTGCCGGGAAGCCATAACGGGCCGGTCCTCGATCATCATGACAATGGAGTATTCGTTGGCGTCGTAGCGCCGGACCTAATTGACCGAGCAGCCTGTGTGCCCTTGGAAGCGAAGGCCGGCTCAATCACGTTGCATCACGTCCGACTACTGCACGGCTCAGCTCCAAACACCAGCGGGCACCAGCGACGGTTGTTCCTGATCGAGTACAACGCGGCGGACGCATGGCCGCTGGGCGGCGGCAAGTGGGAGCGCTTTGAGAGTTCTCTTTTGCGTGGGGAGGTCACGAAATCCCCGAGAATGGTTGAGGTACCTGTACGCCTTCCACTTCCTCCGGCGGCTGGCGACTCGATTTATCAGGTTCAAGCCGCGGCGAGGAACCGGGGTATGGACTTTGAGCGAGCAAGTTGAGGGCCTCGCGGTCCCCGACGACGGCCCGGTTGCTCATCACCCAGAGGTAAGCGTAACGTCAAAAGCGAAGTCGGAGTTCCTCCAGGCGACCCTCGACCGTGGCATTGGGCTCGTAGTTGTCCCGGCCCAGCCGGCCGAGGTCACCCCGCCGAGCGGTCTGGGCCATCACGGTGTCATTCGTCGGCTGCAGAGGCTCGAGGAGCAGCGGCCGGATGGCCGCCGGTCCGTGCGGTAGTGGATGGCCAGCACCTCACCATCACGAAAACGGCCCCGGGGTGGCCTGGGTACGCGAAGCTACCGCTAGTGCGAGAAGCCGTTCGGAGTCGCCCACGACGTGGCCCTCGAGGACACGACCAATCTCATCGGGGTCGCCGCGTTTCAATGTCTCCAGAAGGTCGAGGTGCTCTGCCGGGATCTCGGCGAGCGAGCGATGACGCGGCCCCAGCTGGTACAGCACGACTCGAACTCGTGGCTGAACAGCTCGCCATAGCTGGATCGTGTGCGGAGCTCCGGAACTCACAACCAGGAGCTCATGGAAGGCCATATCGGCCTCATAAACGGCAGCGTGGTCATTGGTGGCGGCGCCTTGCTCCATGAGGCGAACCAACTGAGCAAGTTGTCCGAACAGCTCGGCACCGTATTCCGGAAGCGCCTGCAAGATCGCGTAGCGTTCAAGAATTAGCCGGACCGGTAGCAGCACGCCGAACAGCTCCTCGGGAGAGACGCTCGCTACGAAGACTCCCCGGTTCGGATAGTGCGTGACGAGACCTTCGCTCTCCAGCTGTAGTAGGCCCTCTCGAATTGGGGTTGGGCTTACGCCCAGCTGGGAGCGTAGCTCGTCTTGCTTGAGCTGGTCTCCAGGAACGAGATGTCCTGACAGGATCGCCGCACGCACAACTTCAGCCACCTGGTCGCTGCGCGAGACGGCCCGGACGGCCGGGAACCGCTTTGCCCCTACCTGTGCCGTCGGTCTCTTCGACCCCTCCAGTGTCAGGCTGTCGTTGTGTGGTGTGGTGTGGTGTGGTGTGGTCATCGCCGGCAGCAGCATTTCCTCTTGACGATTGCACGATTGCGTCCTACACGAGTATAGTTAATCGATCGGTCCTGCTGGTGCGCTCGGCCCAAAGACGTGGCAAACAAGCGGTCCGCGGTACCTGACGGGAGGGGGGGCTGCCATGTTTGACATAGTCATTCGGGCTGGTCTGGTCATCGATGGAACTGGAGTTCCTGGTCAAAAACGGGACGTTGGCATCTCGGGTGACCGGGTCACGGCCATCGGGGAGCTCGGGAACGCTGAGGCCGCGGTGGTGATCAACGCAGAGAACAGAGTCGTAGCGCCCGGTTTTGTCGATCCCCACAGCCATAGTGACTGGACCTTGCAAGCCAACCGCGACGCTGACAGCACCATCCGCCAGGGGGTGACGACAGAGGTCGTTGGCAACTGTGGGATCTCTAACGCTCCGATCAGCGAACTCTCGGCCACTCTCGTGGCGTCGCGGCTGCGTTCGCACGGCCACAGTGAGCTCCCATCGTGGCACTCCTTCGAGGAGTATCTAGACGAGGTTTCCACCGAAGGAACATCACAGAACCTTGCCTTCTTCGTTGGGCACAGCACCATCCGAGCGGCCGTAGGAGTGGGGCCGAGACGGGCGACCGAAGGCGACCTCGACAAGATGGCGGGTTATGTGGCCGAAGCCATGGGCGCGGGCGCTCTAGGGGTGTCCACCGGGCTGGAGTACAGCGACGGACGGTATGCCGACACACGTGAGATCACCGCAGTCGCCAAGGCAGCCGCGCTCCACAATGGCTACTACGCGAGCCACATCCGCAACCGCGACGCGCACCTTCTCGATGCGATCGGCGAATTCCTTAGCGTTGTTCGATCCAGCGGTGCGGCAGGCCAGATATCGCACCTTAACGTCCGCGAGGATACGGGGGCTCCGCCGGGAGGCTGGCAGACGGCTGTTCAAATGATGGAGGCAGCGCGACAGGACGGCCTGGACGTCCAGGCCGACACCACGCCCTTCCCTCAGGGGCTCGGCCTGATGATCGGTCTCCTGCCTGACTGGCTCTTACAAGACGGTTTTGAAGCAGCGGCGGAGCAACTCTCAGATCGAAGAGTTCGTGAACGGCTGCGTAATGATTGCGATCGGTACTGGCGCTTCATCAACAAAGGCCAATGGCACCGGGTACGCCTCCAGTCGAGCCCTCAGTTCCCTGAATGGGCTGGGCTGTCCTTGCCGAAAATTGCCGATCTGGCTGGTAAGGACGAGTGGGAGTGCTACTTCGACATCCTGTCCGCAGCCGGAGGCGACATGGGCGATCTCTGCATGGTGGGAGACCTTTTCACCGAGGCGCACCTGGCCGAGATGGTATCCCATCCTCTGTTCAGCTTGGGAGTCGACACCACGTCCAGCTCAGTCAAAGAGCCGCTTGCTCATATCACTAGTAGCCCGCTCCCCTACAGAGGCCATGTAGAGTACCTGGTGCATCACGTACGAGATAAGAAAACCCTGACTCTGGAAGGGGCAATCCACAAGATGTCTGGTAAGCCCGCGGAGAGGTTCGGCCTGGAGGGACGAGGGTCCCTCCGCACTGGCTCGTACGCTGACGTCGTGGTGTTCGATTTCTCTGCGCTGAATAGCGCGTCGAGCTTCGAACACCCGGCCGTTTACCCAGAGGGTGTCGATGCCGTCCTGGTAAACGGGCGGCTCGTGGTTGACCACGGTGCTCACAGAGGAGTTCGGGCTGGAAGGATTCTCAGCCGCCGCTAGGACCACGACTGGCAAGAACGAGCAGTGGAAGCGCTCGTCGAATTGTCGTCCTAAAGGCTTCGCCGTTGGGGCGCGCCAGCGTCTAGCCAGCCAACTAGGTCAGTGAGGTCCCGGACCACAAAATCTGGCGGCGAGCTAGGCGCTGGCCGCGACTGCCGATCGACCCAGACCGCTAGCATCCCACACGCTCTGGCACCAGCCACGTCACGCTCCGGCGCATCGCCGACCATCACCGTTTCGTTTGGGACGACAGAGAGAGCATCTATCACTCGATGGAATATGGCGGGGTCAGGCTTGCCGATCCCGATCTCCGCCGATATCGCAATCACCTCAAACCACCGGTCGAGCCCTGTCCTGGCGATTTTCTCCCTCTGCAGGTCAGCGGGCCCGTTAGTAACCAAGCCAAGGCGCACCCGGCCATGCAACGTTTCGAGTACCGTCAACGCATCGGGGTACAGCACGTATTTACCGCGTCGTTCAATTACGTACACGTTGGCGAGCTCCGCTGCCAAATCGTCGGCCGCCAGCCCAAGCCCTTCCACGGCGGCGATCCAGGCCCGCAGCCTGAAGCCCGGCGCCATTGTCCGTAGTGCTCGCGAATCGGCGTCCTCGCCTGGAAAATCAGCGCACAAGCCTTCCCACGAACTAATGCCCATCCGGCGGCAATAGTCGATCGTCGGAGCGGCGCTCCAAAGCTCTCGCGCCTTGCGGTGTAACTCGGCGGCCAAAGCCACTGGGTCAAGGCCTGCCGAGCGCGCCCGCTGGGCAGTGCGCAGTAGCGCTGCCTCGATCGCGTCGTCATCCACCAGTAGAGTGTCATCTAAATCGAACAGGACCGCCGAGACCGCCACTAAGCCATTCTGGTCCTAGAAGGCGGGTAGGGCAAGCCTGTGACAGGCGAGATCCCCCGGGCCGCAATTCCCCGTTGGTCGGCTCGGTCCGGACCGGCGCCCTTGAGAGGTTCGCGCTGTCCTCGAACACGCCACCAGCTTGGACTGCCGAGGTTCGGTGCCCTGCTTCGCAATGCTATGTTGGCAGTGGCGTGTTCGGTGCTCTCCCGGCGCGGCCCGGAGGCGTGGTAGAACGCCGCTCTCAGCTGTTTACCTCAGTGTAGGCATGTGAAATGCGTCCGCTGTTCCGGGATTAAATGTCGAAGATAGATTACCGACGAGGGGTTACGGTACCTGAGGGGAGATTGGGAGTCCTGTGGAGTTCAACCGGGGTGTTGAATGCGTCAGGCCGGGAAAGGTCGAACTGCAGGCCATTGTTTCCCTCACGGCCTCTTCGGCACGGCGGTTTAGCCTGGATGCACCGACTGAGCCTCCCTGGGGATTTTTGGACTTGCGACCGTGCCAAGGGGTGATGGGACCGTCATGGCGCGGGTAAAGAGGCGTGAGTAACCAAGGGTTTTGGGTGATGGCTGGTTGTCAGCGTCTGGGTGTACGAAGGGGCGGGACGCCAGGCCGCCGGTGGGTCAGCCCTAGGCGATGGCGGGTAACGCCCGGATCTTCGCCAGGGCTCGGTCGAAGCGGCGCTGCCAGGGCCAGTGCAGCGGCCCGCGAAGTGTGGGTGTGCCGGCCCGGTTGACCAAGCGGCCAGGCACGGCGATGAGCTGTGAGCGCAGCGTGGCGGCCACGGTGAGCTGGTCGTCAGGGTGGACCTCGCCCACTAGGGCGGTCCAGCGGCACAGGTTGTGGGCGAGCACGGCGCAGGCCAACCAGGCGCCATTGGCGGCGAAGTTACCCGGTGGGCAATGAGCCAGGCCCGAGCCCTCTTTGATGTCGCGGATGGCCAGCTCCACGGTTGCGTGCTGGCGGTGGAAGCGGTCCAGTTCGACCGTCGAGCCTGCCAGGTCGCTCAAAAAGCCGTGGTGGCGCCAGCCCGGGAACAGGGCCTGCTGGGCGACATCGACCAGGCGGGTGCGCCGCACCACCAGGCGACGGCCGTTGTAGTCGGCTTCGGCTACCTGGGCGATGCCGTCGGGGGTGTAGGCGATGGGCACCCACGACGCCTCGGCGATGGCGGCTATGGCGCCGGCTATGGCAGAGTTCCCACAGCGCACGGCCATGGTGAAGCGCACGTCCAGGCGTCCCAGGGCGGCGATGGTGGCATTGGACTAAAAGCCCGAGTCAAAGCGCATGACGATCTCGCCGCTCGCCCCTGCACGCCGCGCCCGGGTCTAAGGCGGGCGTGGGGGAGTGGCTGGTACGAATGGCGGGGGCGCTCCGGCCTATCGTGCAGCAACGCTGGGCCACGTTCGTAGCCGAGCGGTCGCGCGACCTGGTGGACGTGGTGTACCTGGACGCGTTCCTTTTCGGCTCGGCCCGGGCCAGCCTACAGCGCGTGAAGTCTCCTCTGCTCGAGTCCCAGGGCGGCTCGTGCTTTTACTGCGGTTCACGCGCCAATGCCTCAGGGACCGATGTAGACCACTTCATCCCTTGGTCCCGTCACCCCGACAACGGGCTGCACAACCTGGTGGCGGCCCACATCGTTTGCAACAACGCCAAGCGCGACTCGCTCGCTGGGACCGAGCACTTGGCGCGTTGGCTCGACAGGTTTGCGGACCGGGTTAGCGATCAGGCGGCGAGGCGGTACTCATGGCAAACGCGCCGAGGCGGTCAATTCGCCGACGCTGCTCATGCTCTGGCACCGCTGCGCCGTAGATTGGGGGACGGGTACTTCGAGGTCGATCCCGCGGTGCGGGCGTTCTTGGTTGTAATGGGTGACGAACTCGCGTAGTACCCGTTCGAGATGGTGTTTGCCCCGGATTAGCACCCAGTCCAGGCACTCGGCTCTCGCGGTGCGGACAAAACGTTCGGCGAACACGTTCGCCCGGGGCGCCCGGACGGGTGTCTTGATGACGCGGGCACCGGTGGAGCGCAGTACTTCGTCAAAAGGCCCGACGAACTTGGTCTCGCGGTCACGGACGAGGAAGCGGACATCTCGTCCTTGGTCCTCGAGGTTGGCAACCAGGTTCCGGGCTTGCTGGGTGACCCAGGGTCCGACGGGGTGGGTTGTCACGCCGGCCAAGAAAACCTTACGTCGCTCCAGCTCGAGGAAGAACAGCACATAGACACGCCGGACCATGACTGTGTCGACATGGAAGAAATCACATGCGAGGGTTCCGGCGGCCTGGGACCGGAGGAACTGTGACCAAGAAGGCCCTGATCGTCGCGGCGCCAGCCCGATACGGTGGCGGCGCAGTACGTTGCGTACGCTGGTGGCCGAGACGGCCACGCCGAGCTTGCGGCACTCGCCCACGATGCGGAGATAGCCCCAGAGCGGGTTCTCCCGAGCACGGCCAACTGGTGGCGCAGCACGGCGATCTCAACGTCCTTTTCGTCGGGCGCGCGCCGAGCCGGAGAAGGTCGAGCAGGCGGCGGACGAGCAGGAAGGCGATCTGACAAGCCATCCCGACGATCCTGGCAGGTGCGCGTCACCCCTGTTAAGACACCAGATCCTGAGCTTGCACCCTACAGGCAGCGTTGACTAGAACTGCCAACACAGCGGTGCCAGGGCTAGCCCCTGACGATCGCGTTGGTTTTTGTTCCGCTAATGCTGCTACCCGAATCTGAAATGGAGAAGACCTACGCAACCATCGGCGAAGCCGAGGAGGCCTACCGCCGGGAGTTAGAGGCGGCGAAGCATCGCCAGGCTCTTATATGGCAACGGGAACACGATCATCAGCGTCGCGAGTCCGATCGGCTGACACTGGAGAAGTGGGAACGAAGACGGGCCTTGCTCGAAGGCACGGTCGAGCGCGCTGGTTCCGGTGGCGTGACAGGCCGGTTGGGGGGCACACCGACCGACGACGAGCTACTAACGGCCACATTTTCCAGGAGATTTTGGTCGGTAAGCTTGCTCGTCTTCTCGTGCAAACTTGACCAGCCGCCAGTCATAATCGTTCCTGCGCGACGACGAGTGGCGCGTAAAGATCTGGTCGACGATCGCGCAGCATCGGGTATCGTCGGCGCCACGCGCCAACCTCCTCTCGGGAGATCTCGGACACAATCACATCGTCTGCATCCTGAGCGCCGACCGCTAGAATCTCTCCGCTCGGGTGGACGATCATGCTTTGCCCCCCAAACGTCCATCCGCCTTCCAACCCGACCTTGTTCGCAACGACCACGTAGCTGCCATTCTCGAAGGCACGGACTCTGTGGAGTTCGCGCCAGACCGGATTGTCGGGATGACTTGCAAACGGACAGATGATCATCTCAGCTCCGCGGAGCACCAGTGCTCTAACAGCCTCCGGAAACAGGTTGTCGTAGCAGATAGATATCCCTATCGGCCAATCGTCAATTTGAAACACCGGAAACTCTGAACCATATCTGAAGTACAGCTTTTCAAGACTGAACACTGCGGCAGGATGCGTTTTGCGATAGACTCCAGTTGTTTCTCCCCCCGGACTTATTACGACACTACTATCAAAATAGATACCGGAGCGGAAGCGCTCGTACACTGATGCGATAACCCAGATGTCGTGGTCACGCGCCACCTCTTTGATAGCCGATATTGATGGCCCATCAAGAGGTTCTGCAAGAGCGAAGTACTGCTCGTCACGATATTGAGCGAAGTACTCCGTATTGAAGAACTCAGGCAGCACAGCTAGGCGCGCGCCGCGAGAGGCAGCCTGCCCAATCAGTTCCGCGCCGCGCTCGACATTACGAGCGGTCTCGCCCGGCGTGCTTGTCATTTGAATTGCAGCAACCTTCATTCACGACTCCCCAGTTTCGGCAGGACGAAGCCTATTACTCGGCAGGATACAACTACGACGAAGTGGGACGTTCGAATCTTGCAGATCAGAAGGGGTTGGCCTGTTCAAAGCAAAGTCGAGCTCCGAGAAAGACGCTGTGCTCTCCGTCCCCGCCAGTCTCAAGGAGGGACGAGAAGTGACTCGAAGCCTATAGGGAGGGGACGCCCTGATCGCACGTGCACGGGGCAGCGATGCGTCGATCGGCTGGCGTTCGTCTTTGTCATGCACCTGTGGTGTGACGGCTGCCACGGGTAGTGGGGGTTCGGCTGTTGTGGCGCCTTAGGGTTTGCTCGGGGCAGTGAGCGGGCGGCTGCCTCTGTCGCTGTGGCTGGTTTCATCGAAAATGCTGCTTCGTTGGCGCTAACTAAGCCGGTCAAGACGCAGTAAACCTAGCCGCTGTTAGCCTAGTCGGCTTGCGTTTCATCCTTAGACGTCGACGCGTGACGAAAACACGCGTGCAGCCGCGGCCCCTCTCCAAGGGAAGCTGGCGCCAGTGCGATCCACGCGATTACGTCCACCACGTGTCGTTGAAGTTCGCCCGCCCCCGCGATCGCCCCGGCTTCGGAAGACATGAGCTGAGAGCCGATGCCAAGGGCGACAGCACTGGCGTGAACCCATTCAACAACCTCTTCTTGCCTAACCCCGATGGCGCCTGGTGGGTAGAAACTTCCAGTGTACCTGGTTAGCGCATTTGGCGGGTTGCTGAGCGCCTGATCGGCGGCGGCGCCCTGTGCTGCCCGACCAGCGAGGCCGCGCGGACCGCGCGAATATCCACCACTGAGGGCGCAACATCTGGTGGCAATGGCGGCGTGGGCCTGGCTGACCGGGTGGCAGAACTCGAGGAGGTCGTTGCCCGGTTCCGCTCGAGCAACTCCAAGAGGACGGCCAGAAAAAGGACCGGACGATCAGCGCCCAGGCTGAACGGATAAAGGAACTGGAGGCGGCCCTGGAAGAGGCCAGGCGGGCGGGCAAGCGGCAGGCCTCGCCGTTCTCCAAGGGCACACCGAAAGAAAACCCAGGTCGCCCACGGCGAAAAACAGGCGAAAGCCATGGGCGCCACAGCCACCGCATGGCGCCGGCGGGCCCGGCCGACAAAGCGTGGGCGAGCTTTTTGCACTACAGCCTCGGGCTCAGCTGGGTGAAACTGCAAAAGCTCTTGGCCCGCTTTGGGCGTCGCGGTGACGGCGGGGGCGCTGTGCCAGACTTCTGAGCGCCAGGCCTGCACCGACCTGGTCCCGGCGCACCACGGGCTCGTAGGCGTCGCCAGTTCTTCACCGGTGCTCGTGATGGACGATACCGGCTGGCGGGGAGCGGGCGTGGTTGTGGGAGGCGACCAACGCCGAGCTGACCGTGTACTGGGTCGCCCGGGGCCGGGGCTTCGCCGAGGCCTGTCAGGTCATAGAGACTGGCTACGACGGCACCATCGTGCGCGACGGCTGGGCGGTGTACCCCAAGTACGAAAAGGCCAAGCACCAGACTTGTCTTGGGCCTTTGTTGCGGCGGGCCAAGCACTTAGAAGACGACCTCCCCCGCTGGGTCAGGCCCTCGCGTTGCAGGCGAAGGTGCTGCTAAAAGAAGCACTGGCCGCCCGGGACCTGGCACCCGAAGAGCGTGCCGCAGCCGCGGCCGGGTTGGCCGTGCGACTGGGCGAGCTGTGCCAGGGCCGCTCCAGCCACGACGAGGTCCGCAAGTTCGTGGCCCACCTGGCCAAAGAAGCGCCGGCCATGTTCACGTTCTTGTCCGACCAAGACGTCGACGCCACGAACTGGCGAGCAGAGCAGGGCATCCGCCCCGCAGTCGTGAACCGCAAAGTGTGTGGCGGGAACCGCAGCGACCGAGGAGCAGTCGCCCAGGGCATAATGATGAGCGTTATCCGTACCGCCGCCCAGCACGGGGTCGACGCGATTGGCTACCTTGCTTCCCGGGCCCGCAGCCCCGACCCCGGGCTCGCGATCCTCCTGGGTTGAGAAACCCAACGCCACCGACCTCAAGGAGGCTCCCCAAGCTCAATTCGTCACCTGGCCGCCACGCGCCCGAAATGTGCTAACCAAGTACCTTCCAGTGAGGGAGAGGCGTGAAGTCCGTCTGCCAGCCTTGCTGTCCGGTCGACCTGGGTCTTCTCCGTGAGACACTACCCCGACCGTTGATGGCCGCGGGCCGCGGGTACAAATCGGGCACGTGAACTTACTTGCGAACGCCGCCGATAGCCTGTGCGGCCTCGGCGAAGTATTCGAGGGCGTCGCGGTTGAGCTCTACGCCGAGGCCCGGCCGCGCTGGCGGGCGCAGGACGCCGTCCGCGAAGATGAGCTCGTCGTGAGTGAGTTCCTTGCGGAGCCGCGACTCGCATAGCTCGGCTGGCAGGAACTCGAAGAACGGCATGTGCGGCGTCACCATTGCCAGCTGGGCTGCGACCGCCGTGGAGATGCCCGTCTTCCAGGCGTGTGGCACGACCAGTCGTCCACGGTCAGCCGCAAGGTCGCAGACACGGCGCGCCTCGGTGAGACCACCCACTCTTCCGATGTCCGGCTGGGCGACCTGCACGCCGCCGTCGTCGATCAGCACCTCGAAGTCGTAGCGTGTCGAAAGCCATTCGCCGGCGGCGACCCGCACGGGCGAGCGCCCCGACAGCTCCGCGTAGCCGGCGACATCGTCCGTCCACAGCGGCGTCTCGACGAAGAAGACGTCGAGGCCATCCCACGACTCAATCGCGCGCATCGCGCGTTCAACCGAGTCGAACGCGTACTGCACGTCGACCATGATCGTCATCTCCGGACCGACCGCACTACGGACGGCGGCGATCACGTCTGCGATTCGCTCGTCCGGTGCAACGAGCCCCTTATGGACGTACGGTCCTGAGAAGGTGGCCTCGAGTTTGCACGCACGGAAGCCCATCTGGTGGGCGCGGGTCGCCCAAGCCACCATCGAGCCGACGTATACCTCGAACGACTCGACTTCCGGCTGCAGCGACGCGTACGGTGTGAGCTCGGTGCGCACCGCCGGGCCCCACAGCTGCCAGCAGGGAACGCCGCGCACCTTGCCGCAGATATCCCAGAGCGCGATGTCAAGCGCACCGAGCGCGTGGACGACCGCGCCGCGGCGGCCCGACATCGCTGAGCCAACGTACAGGTCGTCCCACACCGCCTCCGGGTTGAGCGGATCACGCCCGATCAGCATGTGCCTGAGACCACGGTCCATCGTGTGGGTGGGGGGAGCCTCAATGCACGCCCGCGCTATCCACACGTTGAGGTCAGTCTCACCGATCCCTACCAAAGGTGCCGGTCTAGCACTTTACGAGTTCAGCGGCGACGCGTTCCCCGCCTCAGAGTCGTCCGTGGCTCTACTCCAGTTCAATTGCACCGCTTCCAACACAACGGCTCGCTTTCCCACTGGAACTGGGGCTACGCCCTGCACCATGCCCTGGCCGCCCCTGATGGCCACCGGGCCGTTAGTTGCCGGGCCGGGTGTCAGCCAGGCTGGTCTGAGCACTGCCACGTCGGGCTTTACTACGGGGCAGGTAGAGTACTTCGGGCACCCGCTCTACACCTTCGTGAAGGACACGCCCGGTACGTTCGCCGGGGAGGACGTCGCAGCCTTCGGGGGCATCTTCTGGCTGGTCTCGCGCAACGGTCAACCGGACGCTGGGGTGGCCAAGGTGGGCACCGAGGTTTCGCCGTCGGGCGCGGCCCTTTCCACCACGACGGCGTCGGGGGGCCGGACGCTCTACATGCTGACGTACGACACTCCCGGCCCGAGTTACGGCCCGCCCGAGCTGAACTCTGGGGGGCGGCCGGCCGTGAGCACCTGCACCGGCCCCTGCTCGGCGATTTGGCCACCCCTGCTCACCACCGGTCGGCCGATGGCGGGGCCCGGTGTCGACCCCAGGCTCATCGGGGAGATCCGGCGCCCCGATGGTACGACCCAGGTGACCTACTCGGGCTGGCCTGTCTACCTCTACTTCGCTGACCTGGCCCCGAGTGCTCCCGCTGGAGAGACCAATGGCCAGTACCTCCTGGACAACGAATCTGACGGGGTGTGGTACGAGGTCGCTCCCCAAGGTGGTCCCAACCCGGGCATGGCCACGCTGAAGGCTGACACTGGGCTCCTAGCGGTGTCGTCGAGCGCCTTCCCGCCATCGAACCCCGACGCCACCGTCTATACGCTCAGCACCGACACAACGCCTGGCACCAGCACTTGCACGGGGACATGCGCAAGGTACTGGCCACCGGTGCTGACGAGCACGTCACCTTTAGGGCAGGGGCTGAGCGGCACGCTCGGCACCATACAGAGACCTGACGGGACCTTCCAGGTCACCTATAACGGCCAACCGCTCTACTTCTTCAGCCAGGACCTGACATCGCTTGATGCCAAGGGGGCGAGCATCAGCACCCCCTTTGGTACGTTCTCGGTGGTAACCCCGTAACTCGACAGCTGTACCCGCTGATAGCCCTCCCGCTCCGCGCCGACCCGCCGGAGCGGGAGGGCTGGTCTGGGCCACGGGCGAGTGAGCGGCGGGAGCCCTCGCGTGAGTGGCCCCCGGGACGGAACAGCTGGCGAGGTACCAAAAGGCGCACATACGTTCAGGCACGGAGCCAGTAGCCGCGCTCGAGCTGTGCCTGAACAGGCGGCCAGGGCTGTCCCGATCTGCAGCCGGGCGCCCCGCAACGGCTCAGGTCAGCCGGGCTCGACTCGGCACGTATTCCCACTCGTCCCGCCGGTCGCCCGATATTCGGGGCGCCGTTCCGTGGTTTGCTAGGGGCCGTTAAGCCCCTTTTCCAGCGCAGATGGTCTCATGGATGACCTTGGTCAGTTGGTGGATCTCAGCGGTAAGGGCCGTATTCTGCCTGAAGGGTCCAATTACTCCCATATTGCGCTTGACCAGCTCCGACGCGTTCGGCCATGCTGCTAGCTCGTGGCCCTGTCGTTCCTCTACTGTCTCTTCCGTCGCATCCTTGAGCTCGTCCGTGTACACCATTTGGACGACTTGGCGAAGGATGCCGAGATCCTGGTCCTGCGCCACCAACTGGCGGTCCTCCGCCGCCAGGGCGCGCGGCCCCGCTTCTCTTGGTCTGACCGGGCGCTGGTCGCCCTGCTGGCTAGCCTCGTCACGCGTGAGCGGTGGCATTGGTTCCTCGTCACCCCGCAGACCGTCCTCGACTGGCACCGCCGCCTCGTCCGCCGGCACCGGACGTACCCCGACCGGCGCCGGGGCCGGCCGTCATTGTCGGACGAGACGGTCGAGCTCATCTACCGCCTGGCGAGGGAGTACCCAAGGTGGGGCTACCTGCGCATCGTGGGCGAGCTGAAAAAGCTCGGCGTGCCGGCCTCGAAGACGAGCGTCGCCACAGTGCTGCGCCGGCACGGGCTTGGGCCCGCGCCCGGCGTCAGGGCCCGAGCTGGTCGGAGTTCCTCCGCGCCCAGGCGGAACTGGTCCTCGCCACCGACTTCTTCACCGTCGACAGCGTGCTGCTCCGCCGCTATTACGTCCTCTTCGTGGTCGAGGTCCAAGGCCGCATCGTGCACCTTCTAGGCGTGACAGCCAACCCCGACGGCTCGTGGGTCACCCAGGTGGCGCGCAACTTCGCTGCAGACCTCGAGGAACAGGAGCCTCCGTTCCGGTTCCTCCTACGCGACCGGGACACCAAGTTCACGGCCAGCTTCGACGCCGTCATGGCCTCGGCCGGCATCAAAGTGGTACGCACTCCTGTGCAGGCGCCGCGCGTGAACGCCTTCGCCGAGCGTTGGGTGAGGACCGTCCGCCAGGACTGCCTGGACCACCTCTTCGTAGCGTCCCGTCGTCAGCTCGAGTCGGTAATTTGCGAGTACGTGCGCCACTACAACCACGCCGGTCCGCATAGAGGCCTCCACCTTGCTGTGCCGGAGCCGTACGCCCGGCCGGACCACGGTGGCGAGGTACTTCGCCACCGTGGTCCTTGGTGGGGTCATCCACGAGTACGAGCGCGCTGCCTGATCCAGGCGTTGTGGCCCGGCGCTTGCCCGAAGCCGTTACATCCGGACAAGTCATATTCGTCGTCATCGGGAAGAGTCGTCGCCTCAATGTCGTGCCACTTCTTTGCCGTAGCGAAAAGCAAGATCGGCTTCGGTCGAATCTCACCTCAAAGCAGCGTCTTATCGACTTTCTGGACCCTTCAGGTTCGGGCGATGAGCGACGACCTGGTCTGATGAGGGCTTCGACGAAAAGGTCGTCATCGACGGCCACATGTGCAAAGACGTCCGTTGGCTGCTCGGCGCAGTCTGCGAGTTCGCCCGTTACGGCGAGTTCGAGGCCGTCGTCGAGCTAGTCAAGTTCGTCGGCCCACGGTTGTCCGCCGACGGCCTGGCCAACATCGCCGGTGAGCTCACGGCTAGGTCTGAGGCATCAACAATCAGGCACTCATGAGCGCCCGTGCGTGGCGTCGGCGGCAAAGCCTTGATGTACCGTCTTCACCCGCTCCCAGGCCGGGTTGGGCAGGATCTGCAGGGCGACGGGGAACACATCGGTGTCCTCCCGGTCAGCGTGGACAACGAGGGCATCGAGCGTCGAAAGAGAAGCGTCCGGGCCCCCGAGGCCAGAGCGGCCAGACCGCTCTGGAGGGAACGGTGCTCAGTGGTCAATTCAGAGATGGCATCCGTTGCCAGAGGATCGCTCATGAGCTCGGCGAAAAGGCCTTCTTCTTCCAGCTGGCTGTGCACGGCGAACAAGGATGAGATCTTCGCGCAAATATCCTTGGCTACGCCGGCCTGACCGGAGGCGGCGGCGGACCGGACATCTCTGACCATCGAGGCGATCTCGGCGTGGTCTTCCATTAGTTGAGATATGACAGCCTCGGCTTCACATCCACAGTAACTGCACATCTTTGCCCCCTGATATCGACCAAGGCGTGGACAGTTCCGTCATGAGCTCACCTCACGTCACAACGTGCCCGGGCCAACGCCGAGCACATAGGACATTCAGCCAGGCGCCCGGCGGTCAAACGCTGGCGCCGGGCCCTGTGCCCGGCCATACCCTGATGTATTGTCGCATCACTGAACCGGGGCTGGCGCATGGCGGCCACGCTTTCTTGTTTGTGGGTGCGCTCGTCGTAGCTGATCTGGCGGAACAGGTCGGCGACGCTGTCGAGACGGGAATAATCGTCGGCGAACGCGCTCTCGAACGGCTCGGTTTCCCATTCGGGGTGCTCTTGGACCAACAGGGCGTACTCATGCTCGGCGCGGTCCTCGAAATCGGCATTGAGCCGGTAACTCCACGCTGGGTGGGCCACATATAACAACCAAGAGACCTGGTAATAGACGAACGCCAACGCTTGCGGTACCACGGTGAACCTGGCCCAGCCTTCCTGAGCGCCCCGCTTGGCGATGAGCTCCTCGAGGATGAGCAGGTGCCACTGCTCGTTGTCCTCTTGGCTGCGGCTCTCGGTGACCCGGTCGAAAACTCGCCGGGCGAAGTCCGGTCGGTCGTGGGTGTGGGTGATGGCGATGTAGGCGACCTGTTCCCACGACTGGTACGGCACCCGGGCAACCAGTTCGAGGACCTTGAACTTGGACAACGTGCGGGGCTTGCCATAGACGGCGTCGAGGAGAGCGAAGAGCGCCTTTGCGCCGAGCCCGTAGCGGCGCCGCGCCATACCAAGCGTCTGGGCGTGCGAAGCCAGGAGCTGGTCGTGGTCGAGCTGGCCCATCGCCCCTTGTGCCCTTGGGGTCGCCGGCGGCGCCGGAAAGGCCACTCGGTCGCTGTCGTCGGTTGCCATCGTCCTCCTCGAGCACTCTATGGCTCATCTCCTACTTGATCGAGGTGGTCGCAAAATGCCGCGTCCTTGCGCTTGCCCTGTCGACCCCTCGGGCACCCAAGCCCCTTGCCCGCTTGGCCAAAAAGGGCGCTCGATTGGCGATCTCGAATGGCGGCGCCCGACCCGTGCCTTCGACCTCAGCCGGCAAGAGCGACACCAAGCACGAGCGCACTGAGGGCGCTCAACGACGTGAACGCACCCCAGACGGCGCGCCCACGAATCGTTGTCGCCCGCTGGTGGAGCCAGGCGGTGAGCCCAGAGAGGAGGACCACGACGATCTTTACCGCCAGGACGGCCCGCCAAGCCGCCCCTTGGCTCGAAGGCCCCACCGCGATGATATGCCGGTGACCACCAAGACGCCGTATGCCGGCCACGCCAGCCGGGCGAACCGCCGGGCGACCGGTGCCAGGGCCTCCCGGCGCCTCCCGGCGGAGCTCCGGTACCAACCCCGCTAGTGTCGCCTGGCCACCGACCCAGACAGCCGCGGCAGCGACGTGCAAAGAGAGCCGGACAATATCGGTTGCGTCAGCGAGCACGTCAGGTCACCCTGGCCCGAACGGGGGCCTCGTACCCCAGTAGGCAGGACGGCCCGACCAGGTCCGTCACATGCGGGGGACCGACACGGCAATCTCGGACATGGGACCGGTCGCCGAGGATAACCCCGCACCCAGGGCAGAGCAGCCCAGCCCAACAGGCGGGGTCGCCGGCCTGGTCCGACGGGTTGGAGGTCATGCCCCGTAGCCCTTCTTTTTTGACCATGCGCTCCAGGTCACCGGAGGTGAGCAGCGAGCGGCGGATGCCGTCGTACCAGATGCTCTGGCCGAGGGCGAGGGCCTGGTGGATTGGGTCGGTCATGCACTGCTCCTTAGCTGAACGAAGTCGGCTTCCGCGCCCGCCACGATGTTCAACGTCGCCTGACATGGGACTGAAAGCCCGGGCCGTTCGACCACGAGTGATCGGGAGCCGGCTCGGTCGGCCATCACAGGCCCGGGAACGGGTCCTCTAGGGACCCGAGCACGTGGGCCGACGACGTCGGCTTCGCCTCCGATCACGAGGCAGTAGCCCCGCTCGGTCCCCCACACCCCGCCGCTCGTCCCACAGTCGACCAGGTGGATGCCGCGGCCGGACAGTTTGGCGGCCCGGCGGATGTCGTCGCGATAGGAGGAGTTGCCGCCGTCGATGATCGTGTCCCCACTGTCCATGTGAGAGGCCAGGTCCTCGATGACCTTGCGCGTCACCTCACCGAAGGGCACCATTACCCACGCAGCCCGGGGCGGGGCCAGCTTGCCGACGAGATCGGCAACCGAGGAGGCCCCCGTTGCTCTCTCGGCCTCCAGTGCCTTGACCGCCTCGGGGCTCACGTCGAACACGACGCAGTGATGCCCGTCGTGCATCAGACGCCGGACCAGGTTCGCCCCCATCCGCCCGAGCCCCACCATGCCGAGCTGCATCGGGTTAGTTGGCATCGTCTTTTCTCCTCTGCTCGTGGTTGTCGTGCCGAGTGCCCCATCTGTTTTTTTACCGCCGGTCATGTGCTGTCGGTTGTCGTGGCCCGGTGCCACCATCCTCGGGAAGCCATGGCAGCTGCCATGGCGGATGGCCCCTAAGGAGCTCGTCTGCGGCTGGCGGTCCCCACGACCCCCGCTGGTAGGGCACTGAGGTGGGGGGGTGGTCCACCAGCGGTTGGAGGACGCGCCAGGTCTCCTCCACGGCGTCTTCCCGGGTGAACAGGGAACGGTCGCCGGCCAGCGCGTCGCCAAGGAGGCGCTCGTAGGGCCCTGGGGGGTTGCCGGGCTCGGCGGCGAAGGCCAGGTCCATGTGCACGTCGGCCGCCGCCCGGCCCTCGGGCCCCTTGGACAGCAGGACCAGTCGAAGCCCGGGGCCAGGGTCGCTCCGGAACACCAGTTGGTTCGGGTCGCTGTGCTGGGGCTCGTCCAGGAAGGCGAGGCGGGGCGGGCGATTGAAGATCACCCTGACCTCGGTAGCCCGGGCGGCCAGGGCCTTGCCGGCCCGGACGAAGAACGGCAGACCGGCCCAGCGCCCGTTGTCCACCTCCAGGCGCATCGCCACGTAGGTCTCGGTGGCGGAGCCCTTCTTGACACCGGGCACCTTGGTATACCCCTCGTACTGGCCCCGCACGCAGCCGGCCGGGCCGACGTCGGCCATGGCCCGGAAGACCTCGACCTTCTTGTCCCAGAGCGCTCGATGCCCGCGCCCGACCGGGGGCTCCATGGCGATGAGGGCGAGCACCTGGAAGAGATGGTTCTGCACCACGTCGCGCAGCGCCCCCACCGAGTCGTAGAAGGCGCCCCGGTCCTCCACCCCGAAGTCCTCGGCCATGGTGACCTGCACGGCGGCCACGTGGTCGCGGTCCCACACCGGCTCGAGCAGCGCGTTGGCAAAGCGCAGGTAGGCGATGTCGAGCACGGGCTGTTTGCCCAAAAAGTGGTCGATGCGCAGGATCTGGTCCTCGGCCAGCACCTGGTGCAGTTCTTTGTTGAGGACCCGGGCCGAGGCCAGGTCGTGGCCGAAGGGCTTTTCGATCATCACCCGGGCACCTGCGGTCAGCTCCGCCTGGCCCAGCGCCGCCACCACCGGGGCGAACAGTGCGGGCGGGACCTCGAGGTAGAACAACGGACTGGAGGAGCCCTTCAACCGGTCAACCAGCTCCTGGTAGGTGCCTGGGTCGGCAAAGTCACCCTGGAGGTAGGTGAACCTCCGCGCCAGCCGGTCAAAGGCCTTCTCCTCCACGGCCTCGCCGGCCGCCTGCAGGGCTTGTCGCACCGAGGCGACCAGGTGGTCCTGGGAACAGTCGTCGAGGGCCACCCCGACGATCGGGCAGTCCAGCGCGCCGTCCACCTCCAGGCGGTACAGAGCGCGGAACGTCATCTTGGCCGCCAGGTCCCCGGTGATCCCGAAGATCACCAGTGCGTCGGCTACCTCGGCCGTGGTCTCACTCATGTGAGGCGGGCCCTCCAGGCCCGGCCGTCCACATCACGCGCCACATTGGTGAAGGCGAAGCCCAGGCGCTGGCTCCCGGGCAGCCTGGCCTCGGCGAAGCCGTAGGCGGCGCCGGCGACGGCCTTCGGTGCCGGTCGGGCAGCCGGTGCTGTTCGCCGGTGACGATGCGCCGGCCGGCCTCGAGCTGCAGTGTGCAGTCGTCGAGCAGCCGGGGGGGCAAGTACGGGTGCTGCTCGGCGCCGAAGGGGCAGGGCCGCACCCCGACGTTGGCGGCCGTCTCGCCGCGCTCAGGCCTTCTTCGCCAAGGGCGTAGCCCGCCTCGACGTCGACCAGGAACTGATATCCCTGCATGGGAAAGAGCGGGGACGCCATGGTCACCCGAGCCTTCGTCTGGCGCAGGACCGGCCAGGGTCGCCAATAAAGGAAGCCTTGGACAGTGTTGTGCTTCTTCAGCTCGGTGAGAGACACCTCGTAGTCGACCCCGTCGAGGCGGTCGCGGCCGTCGACAAAGCGGTTGGGCCAAGCGATGGTCCGCAATACCAAACCGGGTGCCCAGCCGCCGCCGCTCGCGATCAGGATATCGACGGGGGAGCATGACGGTGCCAGGTACCTCCCCGCTTCAGGCCCAGTAAAGGATGGCAACGATACCCACGAAGACAGCGGTGCCGAGCATCAGGTCCCACTCGTGCTTCATGGGTCTAGGTCCCTTCCGTGCTGCCATCGTGGCCGTCCCCGAGGCCCTTCCCGCTGCCGTCGCCCTGGCCACTTCCGTCGCCGTAGCCATTGCCCCCGCCATCGTGATCACCACCGTTGCTACTTGCCTGCAGGCCGGCCCCCGTACCCACGCCGGCCCCCACCTTGGCGGCCCGAGCTAGTTCCTTGGCATGCCGGCCGTGGGGAACGGTCGGTTTATCCGGATGGTTGAGGTCCCAGACGGGCCTTTCCGAGCGGATGGGCGGGATGAACTCGAAATTGTGCTCTGCCGGCGGCGACTCCGTCACCCACTCGAGCGTCATGCCGTCCCATGGGTTGGCCCCACCTTCTTGCCCTTCCGGAGGGTCACCCATACGTTGAGCAGGAAGGGAAGGATCGAAGCGGCGAGGATGAAGGCCCCGATGGAGGACAGCATGTTCAAGAAGCTCCAGCCGGCGTTGGAGGGGTACACGGCGATGCGGCGCTGCATGCCCCGCAGCCCCAGGTCGTGCTGCGGGAAGAACGTCAGGTTGAAGCCTATGAACATGATCACGAAGGTGAGCTTGCCCAGCCGCTCGTCGAGCTTCTTACCCGCGAACTTCGGGAACCAGTAGTGGATGCCGCCGAAGGCGGCAAAGACCGACCCGCCGAAGAGCACGTAGTGGAAGTGCGCCACCACGAAGTAGGTGTCGTGGAGCTGGATGTCGAGCGGCGGCTCGGCCAGCATGACACCGGTGATCCCGCCGAGCAGGAAGCAGGTCAGGAACCCGAGGGCGAACAGCATGGGCGAGTCGAGCCTCACCGAGCCCCGGAACATGGTGCCGATCCAGTTGAAGAACTTGATCCCCGTCGGCACCGCGATCAGCAGGCTCATGACGGCGAAAAAGGGCAGCAGCACGGCACCCGTGGTGTACATGTGGTGCGCCCACACACCCATCGACAGGGCCCCGATGGACAGGGTGGCGAAGACCATGCCCTTGTAGCCGAACACCGGCTTGCCGCGAGAAGGTGGAGATGATCTCGGTGGCCATCCCGAAGAAAGGTACCGCCAGGATATAGACCTCAGGGTGCCCGAAGAACCAGAACAGGTTCTGCCACAAGATGGGCTGGCCGCCATGGGTGGGATCGAAGAAATGGGTGCTCAGGTGCCGGTCGGCCCACAACAAGACCAAGGCGGCGGTGAGCACGGGGAAGGCGAGCAGCACCAGGAACGCGGTGACGAGCTGGTTCCAGCAGAAGATGGGCATGCGGAACATGACCATGCCCGGCGCTCGCAGGCAGAACACCGTAGTGATCACGTTGACGGCGGTGAAGATGCCCGACAAGCCGGCCAGGGCCACCCCGCAGATCCACAGGTCGCCACCCACCCCGGGGGAATGGATCGATTCGGTGAGCGGTGCGTATGCGAACCAGCCCCAGTCGGCCGCCCCGGACGAGGTCAGGAAGCCCGAGAGCATCGTGACGCAACCGCCGAGGTACAGCCAGTAAGAAAAGGCGTTGAACCTCGGGAAAGCCATATCAGGTGCACCGATCTGCAGCGGGACCAGATAGTTGGCAGTGCCGAAGGCGAAGGGCCCCAGGAACAAGAACAACATGATGCTGCCGTGCATGGTGAAGAGCTGGTTGTAGGTCTCCAAGCTCACGAAGTTGTTGTTGGGCACGGCCAACTGCACCCGCATCAGCACGGCCATCGCGCCACCGATCAAGAACATGATGAAGCTGGTCACCATGTAGTTCATCCCGATCTGCTTGTGGTCGGTACTGGTGAGGTACGCGAGCACGCCCCTGGGCTTGCGCCGGGGACGATCTCGGTCAGGCGGCGTTCGGGGTGCTCGTACTGCGGGGGCGTTTCCTGGAGCAGGGTCATCAGCTACTACCCTCCGCGGTGGCGGCGCCCGGGCCGTGATAGTCCTTGAGCCACGTGTTGAACTTGTCCTTGGGCACCACCTGCACCCAGGAGCGCACGAACCGGTGGTGGGTGCCGCAGGGCTGCGTGCACTCGCCGATGAAGTGCTGCCCGGCGGCACCGGGGTCGTTGTCGAGCTCGAAGGAGCCGTTGATGCCCTGGATGGCATCCCGCCACAGCCGCTCGACAAGGGCCCGGTGTGCCGGGTCCCCCCCGAGCTCGTTGTAGACGCGACCGACGTCCACCTGGAAGCGGTCTGCCTTTCGTCCCTCAGCTGGTCGTGGCCACCTGGCGGGACCATGGGCCCGTTGTACGGGCCTTAAGCCCTCCGGTGCGCCCCGGAGCTGGGGAGCGACGCGCTGGAGCTCTTCGAGGTGCAAACTTGAGAGCGCTACACCTTGCCCGGGGTCGGCTCTCGTCATCGAGGTGGGGGCGCATCCCGGGCCACCCGGCGCCGGGACACCCGTCGATGCTGGCTCAGCGCCACCTCGACGCTGGTGACCCACTGGCGCGGGCCCCAACCGGCGACGTCTTCGCAGGCGAGCTCCAACTCGAGGGGCACCAGCACCGCTCGTTGCACCTTGGCGAGCGGGCCGCAGTCGTTTGCGAGGTCGATCACTTCTGCCGCCAGGTAGGAGCGTGCCTCGCGCCATTTGTCGGCGGTGGGGACCGACCGTGCCCGTAGCGCCGTACATTCGGTCCGCAGGTCGTGGTCCGTGCCGTGGGCCAAGAGGTTGGTCCACGCCCATACGGGGACGTCCCCAGCGGCTCGTTCCTCGATCCGTTCGGCCACGTGGCCGGCGAGGAACGCTTCACAGTCGCCGACGAGCTCAGGTCCGGGCGGTCCTCGATGGCGACGCCGCACGGCGCCCTCCCGCGGTCGTCCACAAAGCCAACCCGGCCACCGCATCTTGCTCAAGTCTCCGATGCGCTGTGCCCAGCCGCCCACAACACCGGCGGCCCTGACGGACCCCGCCGCCTGAACGGCCATGGGCTAAGCGCATCCCGCTTGCGAGCAGGCTTTCTTTGGGGCGTTGGCCGCCGTGGTTGTGCCCGGTCCGCGTCGGTCATCCGATGACGACGACTACCGAGTCGTCGCTGCCATAGGGGTTGGGGACGTAGCCGTCGGCCTGCCAGGCGTTCTCCCAGCGTTCTCCATCGATCAGGTACCGGTACCGGTAGGCCCGGCCCGGGCCAGGGGGACTGTGGTCCGCCAGGAGCCATCAGCGTCGCGTTCGAGCTTTATGTCGGCGGACCAGTCGTTGAACTCCCCGCAAAGGGCCACGCTGTCGGCTTGGACCTCCGCCGGGAGGATGAAGGTCACGTCAACGATGACCGCCTTGTCCGCTAGTTGGGTTGGCATACGGTCCCTCCTCAGGTGATGCCAGTGGCGACGATGTCGTGGGGAGGACCCACTGGCTCAACCCGCGCTTGCTCAGTACTAAGGCGATTATGGTCCCGAGCGGCCCGCTAGTCAAGCGATAAGCTATATGGGGTGGAAGAAGATCGGGTCGACCGGTTCGTGGCGGATGTCAAGCGTCTCCGTCCTGACATCGACCCGCGACTAAAGGCCGTGTCGGCCCGGATGTTGCACCTGAGCGATCTGGTGCAGCGTTACTACAAGGGTATTAGTGAACGCTTCGACGTCTCGCTCTCGGGCCTCGCTGTCATGACGGCGCTGGCACGCCAAGCTCCACCGCGAGCTCACCCTCACCGAGATCAACCGCGACGTCCTCGTGACTACAGGCGGCATCACGTTCGTCGTGAGCCAACTCGAAAAACAAGGGCTCCTGGCCAGGCAGGCGCACCCCAGCGACGGCCGCGCCGTGCTCGTCAGGCTCACCTCGCGGGGCGCCCGGCTAGCGGACAGGATGATCGAGGCGGTCGCCACCGCGGACGCCGCCGCGTTCGCTCACCTCGGTGATGCCGATCGACGCACGACCGAACGGCTTCTCAGACGTGTCCAAGCAGGTATCGAGTCGGCGATGACCTCAGACCAGAGCGTGCAGCGAGCCAGCGAGCGCAACCACTGATCGGGCGGTCCGCACGACCAAGCCTTGTACTGTACCGAGAGGGCCGCCCTGCCCCAAGCGCAGCGGAATGGGCGCCCGGGCTGCACGGCACCTCGCTGGACGATCCTCGGCCCCCATGTGCATTTCCTGTTGCGGTCAGGCCCCGCGGGAGCGATTGTCATCTATGAAGAGCCTGTTGCGCAATCTTGTGGCAGAGAGGGGCGCCGCGAGCGTCAGCCGGGGAGGGCTACGGCCTGAGACCGGTACCGGGCAAGGCCTAGTGGGCAAACTTTGAGCGCCTCGGCGCTCTATTGGGTGCTCAGGACGGCCGGCCTGTTCGCCCAGAACAACTTCAACAGGTTGTTGGTGGTGTCTATGAGCTTCCACGGCCTCATGCGGCGCACGTGGCGCGCCGCTCAACTCGTGGCCCAGCCGGTTCTTTCTGGTGCAGTGCTACGCGTTGCTACCCGTTCCTATTCGACCTCGAAGCGTCCCGCTGTCGTGACGCTTCCCCAGACCGCTCGGATGGAGCAGCCGGGCGGGCACGGCCACAGTCGCGGGTCGATGTCTGGGCGCAGGCGTTTGAGATCCGCCGCCAGTCGGTCGACGCGTTCTTACTCGCACCACATATATCTGACAAATATCTGAGCGCTTGACTAACGAGCCCGCAATGGACCATAATCGCCTTAGCACTGAGCAAGTGTGGGCTGAGCCTATGGGCCCTCCCCACGACATCGTTGCCCCAGACCCAGGTGACAGCCAGCGCCGAGAGTTGTGCTCGGAAGACGGCCAGGAGAAAGGGAAGAACCGAGATGTCGGCACCGCAGTTCCAACACTTGTACCTACGCTTTGCCGGGGCTCGACCGCAGACGGTGCGCAGACGGGCGTTGTCCGCACCAGCCTTTCAGCCCGATGGATGGCGAGCCATGGCGGGCGTTTCTCCTGTCGCTTTCCGTGCCGCGGTTGACCCCGCCGCCCCCCTCGGCGCCTTGCTGCACAAGCTCCGCCGCCACTTCCATGTCGCGCTGGAGGCCCTGCACGCCCCCGGGCTCACCGATCTCGACAACGGGTACGCGCCCGTTGCGACCGGTGATACCGAGAGGTCCCCGGGGCGATGAACGAGGTGCCGGTAACGGCTGATGGGGACCGTGCGCCGGCTTGGCTGGGAGGCAGGGCGATCCTGGAACGCGCATCGGGAGGACCCTGGCCCGCGCCGATCGCCCAGGGCGCCCCAGGCCACTCGCGGCGAGCACCGGAAGCCCTCGATGGGCTTCTCGGTCTTCACGACGATGTGGTGGCCCCGGTGGGCGGCCCGTTGGACGCCCCAGACAAGGTCCTGCCTCACGGCAGGGCTCGGGAGAGCTCGAACGGGCATCGTCTACCTGCGCACCACCCGCGGCGCCTACCCCGTGCTATACCCGCCCGGGGAGCCCTTCGCTGTCGGCGGGTCCAAGGTCCACCGGGCCGGTCCCAACGACCGCCTCGCGCTGATCGGCGCCGGGGTGACCCTGCATGAGTGCCTGGCGGCTGCCGCCGAGCTCGCCGGCAGCGGCATCGCGGCCCGGGTGATCGACCTGTACTCGGTCAAACCGCTCGATGCCGCCGCTCTGTTGGACGCCTGCGAGGTCACCGGCAGCCGGCTGGTCATCGTCGAAGACCACTACCGAGCCGGCGGGATCGGCGGAGCGGTCCTCGAGGCTTTGGCCGACGCCGGCGTGCCCGACCTGCGGGTGGCGCACCTGGCCGTCGACGACCTGCCCGGTTCGGGGGCCCCGGCCGAACTGTTGGATGCCGCCCGCATCTCGGCCCGTCATATCGTCACCGCCGCACGACGGCTCACCGGTCGATGACCGGCACCGCCCGGTGCGAACGGCCACGGGTCATTGTCGTCGGCGGGGGTTTTGCCGGGATAAACGCAGCGCACGCCTTGGCCCGTTCGGAGGCTGATGTCATCCTGGTAGACAGGCACAACTATCACACCTTCCAGCCGCTGCTCTACCAGGTGAGCACCGGCTACCTGCCCCCAGAAGAGGTGGGCGCCGCGCTTCGCTCGGTGTTCCGCCGCCAAGCCAACCTGACAGTGCGGGTGGCCGTTGTGGTCTCGGTGGACTGGAAGGACCGGAGGCTGTCGCTACAAGACGATACGGCGCTCGACTTCGACTACTTGGTCCTCGCCGCCGGGGCGGAGACGAACTACTTCGGCATCGTCGGCATGGCCGAACATGCCTGGCCGCTCTACACCCTGGCCGACGCCGTCGCGCTGCGGGCCCACCTGCTCGGCACCCTCGAACAGGTGGCGCCCACCGGGCGACCCGCCGATGCAGAGATCACGACCGTGGTCGTGGGTGGAGGTCCGACTGGAGTCGAGACTGCCGGGGCGCTGGCCTCGATGGCCCATGAGGTGGTCGGACCGGTCGCCACGCTCCGGGTGGTCCTCGTCGAAGCCGGGCCGCGTCTGCTCAGCGCCTTCAACCCGCGCTCGTCGGAGCGGGCCCTCCAAGACCTCCGCCGCCGTAGTGTCGACGTGCGCCTGCGTCGGACGGTGCAGGCTGCCGATGCCGGCGGGGTCACCCTGGACGGCGGCGAACGGATCCAGTCCAGCACCGTGATCTGGGCCGCCGGGGTCCAAGCCAACGGGCTCGGCCGCACGCTCGGTCTGGACCTGAGCCGTGGCCGGGTGGTCGTCGACCCGTACCTGCAGGTCCCGGACCACCCCAACGTCTTCGTCGCGGGCGATCTGGCGGCCGTGGCGGCTCCCCACCCCGGCGCCCTGCTGCCGATGCTCGCCCCGGTCGCCATCCAGGCCGGCCGGCACGCCGGCGAAGAGGTGGCCCGCCTCGTCGCCGGAGAACCCCTCGCCCGGTTCCGCTACCACGACAAGGGAATGATGGCGGTCCTCGGGCGCGGTGACGCGGTGGCCGAGCTCCCGCTGTTGCTCGGCGCTGGCACCAGCAGGCGCTACCGGCTGCGCTTTGGGGGACTGCCGGCGTGGCTGCTGTGGGTCGGGGTCCACATCGCCTACCTGATCTGTTTCTCCAATCGGGTCAAGGTCCTCGTGGACTGGGGATGGAGCTACTTCACCTCACGCGGCGCCGGAGCCATCCTGGTACGCCTTCCCGCCGAACCGCAGGTTCTAGGGTTGCCCCCCGATGGTGCCGGGGGCCGGATCGACGCCACAAGCTCGAGCAACGGAGGGGACGGCCAACGCGACCCGTCGATGAAAAGGCCTGGTCATGAGGACAACCCGACGGACCGTCGGCCAGGTCCCTCTCTCTACCCCCTGCGCTTCGGACCGATCTATGAGTACCGGCCTTGGGGCGGCCGCGAGCTGGCCGGCCTGCTCACGAAGCCGCTGCCGGGCGACGGCCCTGTCGGCGAGGCCTGGGTGTTGAGCGACCGCCCAGACCATCAAAGCCGCGTCTCTGATGGGCCGTTCAACGGGTGGGGCCTTGCTGAGTTGCTGGAGCAGTTCCCCGAGCAAATGCTGGGGGCGCTGGCCCCGCGGTCCGGTCGGTTCCCGTTGCTGTTGAAGTTCCTCGACGCGCGCGACTTGCTCTCGGTCCAAGTCCACCCGTCAGACCGCCAGACGACCTACCTGCCCGCGGGCGACACCGGGAAGACCGAAGCGTGGGTCGTGCTGGAGGTGGGCCCAGGAAGCCGCGTCTATGCCGGCCTCCGACCGGGCGCCACCAGGGACAGCCTACGGGGGCCCCCCGGTAACAGGGCGCTGGCCGATCACCTGGCGTGCTTCGCTCCCAAGCCCGGGGACGCCATCTTCCTGCCCGCTGGGACGGTCCACTCCCTGGGCGGGGGTGCCGTGGTGTTCGAGGTCAGCAAGAACAGTGACGTGACGTTCCGCCTGTGCGACTGGGACCACGTCGATGCCAAGACAGGCCAGCGCCGAGCCCTCCAGGTCGAGCAAGCTATTGCCTGCACCGATTTTGCCCAAGGCGCGCTGGGGCCGGTGGTACCGGTGGTGGAGGCGACCACGCCAGTGGTGCGTGAGCGGCTCTTTGAGTGTGAACATCTCCGCCTGTGGCGCAGCACTGGCCGGTCGCCCTTCAGCGTTGGCGCCGCGGGCGTGGCGCGCGTGCTCGTGTGCACCGACGGCGCCGGCCAGGTCGCCCACGGCGACGGCACCTATGGCGTCGGAAGAGGCGATGTCATGCTCCTGCCGGCGGTGGTCGGCGCGTGCCCGTTCCGGCCGAACGGCTCGGTGAGCTTGTTAGAAGTTGCGCTGCCGGAAGTTACCGTCAAACGACCGTCGGAGGGACCGTGAAGCGACTGATCGTGTTTGACCTGGACGGGACGCTGGCCGCCAGCAAATCGGCTCCTGATCCCGAAATGTCGGCACTACTTCATAACCTTCTCGCTATCGTCAGAGTGGCGGTGATCTCGGGTGGCGACTGGGCACAGTTCCAGGCCCAGTTGCTCTCGGGGCTCCCCCGCGACGAACGCCTAGCGAACCTGTCGCTCCTTCCGACCTGTGGGACACAGTTCTTCGAGTACGCGGGGGACTGGACGAAGCTCTATTCGGAGGACTTGAGCACCGATGAAAAGGCAAAGATCGTCAGTTCCCTCGACAAAGCACTTGAGTCGAACGGTCTCAAGCGCGAAAAGGTCTGGGGAGAGGTCATCGAGGACCGGGGGAGCCAGGTAACGCTTTCCGCGCTGGGCCAGCAAGCCCCCCTTGAAGAAAAAGAGAGGTGGGACCCCGACTTCGCCAAGCGGAAGAGGCTCAAAGCGACCCTTGACACGCTCATCCCAGAGTTCTCTGTCCGAATCGGCGGGGCAACGTCGGTCGACGTCACCAAACCTGGTATTGACAAGGCCTACGGGATCAGGAAGCTACGAGACATCTTGGGTATCCCACTGGCGGCGATGATATTCATAGGCGACGCCTTGTTCGTGGGGGGGAACGATTACCCCGCTGAAGAAGCAGGTGTTGTTTCTATCCCGGTCCGGGCCCCAGCGAAACGAAACTGGTCATCGAGGCCATCGCCGCCTGTTTGGATGGCGACCAAGACATGGCTCGGTCAAGGGACGGCGGGTGACTGGCTTTCAGTTGCAGCGGCTGGGGCAGGTAATGGGACCGGGACCAGGCAACCCGCTGGAGGCCGAAGGGGTCCTCAACCCGGCTGCCGCTCGTGGTCCTGATGGGGAGCTGTACCTCTTCCCGCGGTTGGTGGCGGCGGGCAATTACTCGCGCATTGGCATTGCCCGGGTCCTGTTCAATGGGGCCGGGGACCCGTCCGGGGTAGAGCGGCTGGGCATTGCGCTCGAGCCCGAAGCTGACTACGAGCGGCGCTCCGACGGGGGCGGCGGCTGCGAAGACCCGCGTATCAGCTTTGTCGAGCCGCTCGGACGCTACGTGATGGCGTACGCGGCGTTGTCGGATAACGGCCCACGCATCGCCTTGGCCATATCGGAGGACCTGTTCCATTGGCAGCGCTTGGGGCTGGCTAACTTTTGGCGGGAGGGCGGCATCGACTTCGATGGTATGGACGACAAAGATGCCAGCCTCTTCCCCGTCGCTGTCCCCAATCCATCAGGGCGGCCCGAACTGGCCATCCTTCATCGGCCGCTCTTTTCGGGCACACTTCCGGAGGAGACTGCCCGCCACCGTGAGCCCCGTGAGGTGGACCTCGACCGGGAGAGCATCTGGATCTCCTACAGCCCGATGGCCCTGGACGGCGATGGGCCCTCCCGCCTGGGCCAGTTCAGTTCTCATCACCGGCTGGCGGCCCCGGTGGCACTGTGGGAGCGGCTGAAGATCGGCGGCGGCACGCCCCCGGTCCTGACCCGGCACGGCTGGCTGATTATTTACCACGGTGTGAGCCAGGTCGGGGGCCCGGCCAATGGTGCACATCAACTGTGCTACTCGGCCGGGGTGATGGTGCGTTCGAGGGACCACCCGAGGATGGTCCGGTACCGTTCGGCGGAGCCGGTGTTGGCGCCTCTGCTGCCCGAGGAACGCACCGGGACCATAGCCGACGTGGTGTTCCCCACCGGTATCGACCGGCGTGACGACCTTGGCTCACCGGAGCGCTTCGACGTCTATTACGGGATGGCCGACGACCGGATCGGCGTGGCGCGCCTTGAGGTGCCAGACCTCCTGCCGCCGGGAGGGCCATCGTGAGCCGGTCCGTGGCCATCGAGGAGTTGGCCGGAGTGGATGCGCTGTGCTCGGACAAGACCGGCACGTGGGCCCAGGACAGGCTGACCCGGGGCGGCCCCTTCGCCGTGGGCAGGGTCCTCCTTGAGCAGGTCATCGTGAGCGCGGGACCGGAGTCGCTCCGTCGGCTACCACTGGATGTCCGCACGGGCGTCCCGGGGGGCTACATACGGCTGGGCCCGGTCAGCACCATGGAGCCCTTCGAACGCCCGGGCGCCACCGGCCAGGGCCCGGTGCGGGTGGCCCCGGAGCTGGACCAATGAGACGGAACCTGTTGAAAGGGGCGGTCGGGCCGGCCGACAATGACTTCTGGATCCTTCTCGACGTGTACCGCCGGGACCTGCCCGGGGAGGAAACCATGGTCTGCTACGAGGACCCAGACGAGGTGGACCTGGTGGTGCTGGGTGCCAGCGCCTACGAGGGATGGCGCCGGCGTGGCCCGACGCCCAGACCTCGCAGATCGATCCGAGCACTTGATGCGCAGCGTAGGCCCATCATGGCTCACTTCGAGGAAGCGAAGCCACGTGGTTCCTCGGACAGAGACCGGCGCTGTCCTGCGCGACAACCACTAGTTGTGGCGTTCACCTGCCTACTTGCAGTGGCTGGAAATGCAGTCCAACGGCGAGCACGTGGATTTGTCCGGGTGCCGTGTCGAGGCTTCGACCGCCTCGATCCTCTGGGCATAGTCGGGCACCGATGGCCCGCGCGCCGGTGCCAGCTCCCTCCACTGCGGCACCAGGCGTCCCCCGCCGGAGCCCATCGACTTCATCGAGCCCGTCTGTTTCGTCTCGGGCTGTCATCGGGAAAGAGATTGATGACATGGCCCGAGTAGCGGTGGTGACCGGTGCATCGGCTGGGGTGGGGAGGGCTACGGCCCGGGCGTTCGCCGAGCGAGGTTTCGACGTGGCACTGCTTGCTCGTGGTCAAGCCGGCCTGGACGCTGCGGCCACCGAGGTCGAGCGCGCCGGTACCCGAGCCTTGGCCATTCCTACTGACGTCTCGGTGTTCGAGCAGGTCGACGCTGCCGCGTCGCGCGTCGAAGCCGAGCTGGGCCCGGTCGATGTGTGGGTCAACGACGCGATGACGACGGTCTTCGCCCCGTCGTGGGAGGTGAAGCCGGCGGACTTCCAGCGTGCGGTGGAGGTGACCTTCCTCGGGCAGGTGTGGGGTACTATGGCGGCCCTGGCGAGGATGCGGCCCCGCGACCGGGGGGCGATCGTTAACGTCGGGTCCGCTCTGGCGTTCATCGGGATCCCGTTGCAGTCGGCGTACTGTTCGTCGAAGTTCGCATGCCGGGGCTTCTTCGAATCAACCCGGGCGGAGCTCATCCACGAGGGCAGCCATGTGCGGATGAGCATGGTCCACCTCCCGGCCGTCAACACTCCCCAGTTCGACTGGTGCGAGACGACCATGGCTCACCACCCGATGCCGGTGCCCCCGATCTACCAGCCGGAGATCCCGGCCAAGTTCATCGTGGAAACGGCCCTCGACGGCCGGCGTGACAAGGTCATCGGGTCGTGGAACAAGCTGTTGGTGGTAGCGGCCAAGCTGGCCCCCGGTCTCGGGAACGAATATGCGGCGATCGGGGCGTGGGAAAGCCAGCTCACCGGCCAGGCGGTCAGCCCTGACCGGCTCGTCAATCTGTACGAAGCCGCCGACGCTGACCTCGACCACGGGGCGCACGGCTCCTTCGACGACAAAGCCGGTGGGTTCATGGACCCAAGCTTCCTGCAGTCGCTGCCAAAGACCGCCAAGACGTTCTACCAGGCGGTGGTGGCCACGGCTCGCTACAAGAGGCTGGTCCGCGACAACAAGCGACGCCTGGGCGCCTGAGGGTGGAACAGCCATGAGAGACCGGGGCTCGAGCGTCGAGTCGGTCGACGTCTCCGTGTTCGAGATACCGACCGACCAGCCAGAAGCGGACGGCACGCTGGAGTGGACATCGACCACCATGGTCGTTGTCAACGTCCGAGCCGATGGTCAGCGGGGGCTGGGCTGGACGTACGCCGGTGCGGGTAGCGCGACGGTCGTGAACGAGAAGCTGGCCGACGTCTGTGTCGGAGCCGATCCCCTGAACGTGCCCGGGGTGAACGAACAGATGGCTCGGGCCTGTCGGAACCTAGGCCGCTCCGGTCTGGTGGCCTGCGCCATCTCTGCGGTGGACATCGCTATGTGGGACCTCAAGGCACGACTGCTCGAGGTGCCGCTGTCCGCCCTGTTCGGACAGGTCCGGCCCGACGCGCCGATCTACGGCAGCGGGGGCTTCACCACCTACGACGACGCCACCACCCGAGCCCAGCTCGAGCAGTGGGTCGGCGGTTGGGGCATCCCCCGGGTCAAGGTCAAGATCGGCGAGTCCTGGGGCGCTGACCCCGGGCGAGACCTGGCCCGGGTGGCTTTGGTCCGCGAGGTGGTCGGCGACGAGGTCGAGGTCTACGTGGACGCCAACGGCGGGTACACCCGCAAGCAGGCGGTGCGGATGGGCCGGAGGTTCTACGAGGAGCACGGGGTCATCTGGTTCGAGGAGCCGGTGTCATCTGACGACCTCGGTGGCCTTCGGGAAGTGCGTGACGCCTGCGGCGCCGATGTCGCTGCCGGCGAGTACGGCTACAGCCTCGGCTACTTCGCCCGAATGGTGACCGCAGGAGCGGTCGACTGCCTGCAGGTCGACGTCACGCGCTGCGGCGGCTACACCATCTGGCTGCGGGCCGCCGCGGTCGCAGCCGCTCACAACTTGCAGGTTTCGGGCCACTGCGCCCCCAACCTCCATGCCCATGTGGCCACGTCGGTGCCCAACCTGCGCCACTTGGAGTACTTCCACGACCACCACCGCATCGAGACGATGCTCTTCGACGGGACGTTGGCGCCTGATGGCGGCCAGTTGGTCCCAGCACTGGACCGCCCCGGGCACGGCTTGAGCCTCCGTCACACCGAGGCCGAGAGGTTCCTGGCCCGGTGACCGGCGACCCGATGCCCGGCCCCATGGAGCCGCAGCACATGTTCGAGACAAGCCAGGAGAGCTAATGACGAAAAAGACGGCAGCGGACAACTTGTGTGAGCGTCTGGTGGAGTGGGGGGTGAGCACCATCTACGGCTTCCCGGGCGACGGGATCAACGGGATCCTCGGGTCGCTGCGCCGCCACCAGGAAGAGCTGCGCTTCGTGCAGACCCGTCACGAGGAGATGGCCGCCTTCATGGCCTGCGGGCACGCCAAGTTCACCGGGGAGGTCGGGGTGTGCATGGCCACGTCAGGCCCGGGCGCCATCCACCTGCTCAACGGCCTCTACGACGCCAAGCTGGACCACCAGCCCGTCGTGGCCATCGTCGGCCAGACCTTCGTGCGGGCCATGGGCGGGGACTTCCAACAGGAGGTCAACCTGATGCAGCTGTACTCGGACGTGGCCTCGTCGTGGTGCCAGCAGGTCAACGACCCCCTCGATCGGTGCGCCACATCGTCGACCGGGCCTTCCGGATCGCCCAGGCCGAGCGCACGGTGACCTGTGTGATCGTCCCCGCCGACATCCAGGACATGGAGGCGGTGGAAGAACAGCCCTAAGGCCACCCACACCGTGCACACCGGTGTGGGCTGGTGGAAGCCCCGGGTGATCCCTTCGGTCGACCAGCTCCGCCAGGCGGCCGACATCTTGAACGCCGGGGAGAAGGTGGCCATGCTGGTCGGCGCAGGGGGCGATGAACGCCACCGACGAGGTGCTGGCCGTGGCCGACGCGCTCGGGGCGGGGGTAGCCAAGGCCCTGCTCGGCAAGGCGGCGGTGCCCGACGACGTGCCCTACTGCACCGGCAGCATCGGCCTGCTGGGCACCAAGCCGTCGTGGGACATGATGCAAGACGCCGACACCTTGTTGATGGTCGGGGTCGTCGTTCCCGTACTCGGAGTTCCTGCCCACGACCGGGCGGCCAAGGCCGTCCAGATCGACCTGGCCCCACGGAATGCTGTCGATCCGCTACCCGATGGACCTGGCCCTCGTCGGTGACGCCAAGGACACCCTCGCCGAGCTAATGCCCCTGTTGCACCACAAGTCGGACCGCTCGTGGCAGGACAAGATCGACGGGCAGGTGAAGGAGTGGTGGCACCTCATGGACGACCGCGGCCAGCCGTCGGATCTGAACGGTCGCATCCGGCCCCAGGGCATCTGTTCTCGTCGCTGTCCCGACACCTGCCCGACAACGCGATCTTGTCGTCGGACTCGGGCACGGCGGCGGACTGGTACGCCCGCCACATCACGCATCCGCCGGGGCATGAAGGCGATCGCTGTCGGGGAACCTGGCCACCATGGTCCCCGGCGTGCCCTATGGGATGGCGGCCAAGTTCGCCTTCCCCGACCGGGTAGTCGGTGGCCATGGTCGGCGACGGGGCCATGCAGATGGGCGGCATGGCCGAGATGCTGACCGCGGCCAAGTACTACAAGACCTGGGCCGACCCTCGCTCTGTCGTCGCTGGTCCTCAACAACGAGGACCTCAACCAGGTCACCTGGGAGCAGCGGGCCATGGAGGGCGACCCCCGTTTCGATGCCTCCCAGGCCATCCCCTATGTGTCCTACGCCGCCTGGGCCGACCTGATCGGTCTCAAGGGCATCAAGGTCACGACCGCTCGGACCAGATCGAGGGGGCGTTGACCGAGGCGTTCGCGGCGGACCGGCCGGTGATCGTCGACGCGATCACCACCCCGGACGAGCCGCCCATGCCCCCCCACGTCACCTTCGAGCAGGCCAAGGCGCTGATGAAGCCTCGGTCGCGAAGGCGCCGACGGAGGGCTTGGCCGGGGCCAACGAAGGAGTCCGAGAGATGGTCCACGAGCTCATGCACCACGAGAAGGGCTGAGCGTGCGCCGACCACGCCGTTGCGACCACCCATGCCGACGTCACTCGGTGAAGTGACCCATCGTCATCGACCGCGCCGTTCGCGAATGTGGCCACACGGTCGCTTCGAGCGCTCCCTGTCGGGACTGACAGCGGTGGCCGCGGCGGTGACGACCGCCGAGATCTTCCTCGAGCACTACAGGGCCAGCTTCGGCAACAAGTGGATGTGGAGCCCGATCATCGTCACCCCGCCGGTGATGGTCGCCGGGGTCGACGGGCGTGTTCAGTCGAAGAAGTGGGCGAAGACCGTCCTGCCGGTCACTGCGCTGATCTACACCGCCGACGGCCTGCTGGGCGAGTACTTCCACGCCCGCGGGGTGGCCCGCAAACCGGGTGGCTGGAGGCTGGCCTCCTACAACCTGCCGATGGGCCCCCCGATCGCCGCGCCGGGGCTGATGACCCTGGTCGGCGGCATGGGGCTCCTGGCTGCCCTGCTTCGCCGGGAGGACTGATGCGTGCCGCGACCTGTCCAAGCCCGATCACCTGCCGAACCTGCGCGCCGGCAAGCGAACCACCGCACCCGTCGTGGCTGCCCCGGCAGCGCCGGGGGACCACCCCCCAGATGATCGGCCGCTACCCCGACTTCGACGTCTTCGACGCCGCCGGCACCTGGGACGCCGCCACCGCCAAGGTGGTCAACGCCCGTCTGCGACGTTCCGGCCGAACTTCGCGTTCTTCACTGCCGGGGAGGCAGCCACGCTGCGAGCGTTCTGCGACGTGTGCGTCGCCCAGGACGGCGAACCGCGGGTCCCGGTGGCCGAGATGATCGACGAGAAGCTGGCCGCCGGGCGCCTCGACGGCTACCAGTACGCCGACATGCCCGACGACCGCGACACCTGGCACGTCGTGCTCGCCGGCCTCGACGAGGTCGCCGAGGCCCGCTACGGCACGGCCAGCTTCGCCGACCTGCCGAGCTCGAGCACCCAGGAAGCCATCGTCGAAGCCTGCTCCGAAGGGCCAGCTGGCGGTCGGCGTCGTTGGACCGGCTGAACGTGAAGCGGGCCTGGTCGGTGTGCATGCGGATGATCCTGGCCGCCTTCTACTCCCACCCCTGGGCGTGGAACGAGATCGGCTTCGGCGGCCCGGCCTACCCGCGGGGGTACATGCGCCTCGGGCCGACGAGCACGCTGGAGCCCTTCGAGCGGCCGGGCGCGACCGACGAAGACCCGGTCCGGGTCGTCGCCCGACGGCGACGGATGATCCGTCACCTGCTGAAAGGGGCGGTCGGCCCGAAGGACAACGACTCCCGCTTCCTCCTCGACGTGCACCGCCGGGACCTGCCCGGCGAGGACACCATGCGCCGCTACGACGACAGCGACGAGGTCGACATCTGCATCGTGGGCGCCGGGGCGGGCGGGTCGGTGCTGGCCCAGCGCCTCGCCCGCGCAGGGTGGAAGGTGGTGATCATCGAGGCCGGCCCGTTCTGGCATCCCGACGAGGACTGGGTCTCCGACGAGGCCGGCTCCCATCAGCTCTACTGGACCGAGAAGCGCATCATCGGCGGCGCCGACCCGATCGAGACTGGGCAAGAACAACTCCGGGCGCGGCGTCGGCGGGTCGATGGTCCACTACGCCGGGCTACTGTCCCCGCTTTCACCCCTCCGACTTCCAGACCCAGACGCTCGACGGCGTCGGCGCGGACTGGCCGATCACCTACGAGGACCTCCGCCCCCACTACGAAGCGGTCGAAGCCGAGCTGCCCGTGGCCGGCCAGAACTGGCCGTGGGGCTATCCCCACACCTATCCGTTCTCGCCCCACCCGATCTCCGAGGCCGCCTCGGTGCTGTGGCGCGGCGCCATCAAGCAGGGCATCACGATGCGGGTCGGACCGGTCGGCATCGTCAACGGCACCTTCGGGAACCGCCCGCACTGCATCTACCGGGGCTATTGCCTGCAGGGCTGCAAGGTCAACGCCAAGGCCAGCCCGTACGTCACCCACCTGCCCGACGCGCTCGCCCACGCGCGTCGAGATCCGGGCCGACTGCATGGCCGCCCGGGTCGAGATCGACCCGGCCAGCGGGCGGGCGACCGGGGTCACCTACATCAGCGAAGGCGAGCAGGTCGAGCGGCTGCAGCGGGCCAAGGTGGTGGCCGTCGCCGGCTACTCCATCGAGACCCCCCGCCTGCTGCTCAACTCGGCCATCAAGGCGCTATCCCGAACGGGCTATGCAACAACGAGGACCAGGTCGGCCGCTACGTCATGGTCCAGGGCGCCACGCAGACCGCGGGGCGCTTCCCGACCGAGCTGCGCATGTACAAGGCGCCGCCGCCCGAGGTCTCCTCCGAGGACTTCTACGAGACCGACACGGTCGCGGGGCTTCGCCCGGGGGTTCTCGATCCAGACCGTCTCGCCCGAGCCGATCGGCTGGGCCGAGCACGTGCTCGCCGACGGCCACTGGGGCCGGGCGCTTCGCGAGTACATGCGCGACTACAACCACTGGACGACGATCGGGGTGCTCAACGAGCTGCTGGCCCAGCCCGACAACCGGGTCACCCTGGCCGAGGAGAAGGACCCCTACGGGCTGCCCGTCGCCCGCTTCGACTACAGCCTGTGCGACAACGACAAGGCGAACATCGCCTACTCGACCAAGGTCATCACCGACATCCTCCATGCCGCGGGCGCGCAGGACATCCTCACGATCCAGCGCTACGCCCACCTGATCGGCGGTGCCCGCATGGGCACCTCCCCGGACAACAGCGTGGTCGACGCCAACCAGCGCAGCTGGGCGGTCCCCAACCTGTACCTCTCCGACGGGAGCGTCTGTCCGACCCAGGGGTCGGCGAACCCGGCGCTGACGATCATGGCGCTGGCCTCGCGCCTCGGCGAGCACCTGGCTGCCAACCGGCCGGCGTGAACGAAGACTAGGGGCGATCTTCGATGCCGGCGGTCCTCGCCACCAACTACAAAGTCTTCCCGATCTGGCTGGTGATCGGCCATTTCGCCAACATCCTGTTCATGGTTTTCATGGTCCGCTCGGGCTTGGAGATCCTCTCGGCGTTCCCGAAGTTCTATCTCTCCGACGACTGCCCGCCGGGCAAGGAATGGCTCCGCCTGACCAGACGGGTGTACTCGGCTGACGCCGCCCATCCGTGGTCGTCGTTGGACGAGGAGGAGTCTTGGAGCCCGGTGATCGCCCTGCCCGGACGCAAGAACCTGGGTCTCGGCCGGCACTGGCATTTCATGACCCTGCAGTTCTGGGTCGCCAATGGGGCTGCGTACATCATCATGCTGTTCGTTACCGGCTGGTGGCGCACCATGGTCCCGACCAGTTGGAGCATCTTCCCCGACTCGGTACGTGACGTCGGCTACTACCTGATGTTCAAGAATCCCCCCGAAGATCCCTGGGATGCCCTTCGACCACGTCCAGATGCTGTCGTACTTCGTCGTGGTGTTCATCCTGGCCCCGTTCCAGGTCCTGTCCGGGGCGGCGATGTCCCCGGCGATCGCCGGCCGTTTCCCCTGGTACACGCGGCTGTTCGGCGGCCGCCAGCGGGCCCGCTCCCTGCACTTCCTCGGGATGTGCGCTTTCGTGGTGTTCATCGTGGTGCACACGGCCATGGTCATCATCAACGACCTCCCCAACCTGTGGACCGTGATGGTGCTGGGCCACGTCGAGTCCGCCCCCTACCACGGCCAGACCGAGGCCTTGATCATCGGGTTCCTTGGCCTGTTCGGCGTGGTAGTAGTCAGCGCGGTGGCCACCTGGTTCTCGAGGCGTTACCCCCGGCGCACCCAGCGCCTCTTGGGCATCATGGTTAACCCTTTCGAAGGGCCCTGTCCCGGGCCCTCGCTTCCCGTCAGCGTTACCGCTGGTCGGACATCTCCCCCTACTTCCGGGTCAACGGCTACCCGCCGCCGAGCGACGACTACGCCGAGCTGGTGGCGGGCGACTTCGCCGACTACCGCTTGGAGGTGGGCGGCCTGGTGGAGCGGCCCATGGCCCTCTCCCTCGATGAGCTGCGGGCGCTCGGGGAGGAGTCCTACATCGCCAAGCACAACTGCATCCAGGGGTGGTCGGCCATCGCCCAATGGGGCGGCGTGCCCCTCGCCAACCTCATGGCCGCGGTAGGAGTGAAACCCGAGGCCCGCCACGTTGCGTTCTACGCCTTCGACGACAAGGCGGTCACCGAGGGCGAAGGACGTTCCGGGTACTTCTACGGCACCATCCCGATTTACCTGGCGGACAAGCCCCAGACCATCCTGGCCATGGAGATGAACGGCGAGCCGCTCCCCATCGAGCACGGCGCCCCGGTGCGCCTGCGGATTGAGAGCCAGTTCGGCTACAAGATGGTCAAGTGGGTCCGGGCCATCGAGTTCGTGGCCGACGTGGACGCCATCGGCCAGGGCCAGGGGGGCTGGCGCGAAGACCAGCAGTACTACGCCAACACGGCGGGGATCTGAGACGAACATCGTGAGCGAGCCGGGCAGCACCACGGGCATCGACACCACCGGCATCGATACCGAGGCACCCGGCGACGGCCGACCTCGGGTGGTCATCGTGGGCGCCGGCTTCGGCGGCTTGGCGGCAGCCAAGGCCCTGGCCGACCGCCCAAGGCATCGAGCCCAGGTGGACGTCACCCTGGTCGACCAGCACAACCATCACACCTTCACCCCCTTCCTCTACCAGGTGGCCACCGCCCGGTTGGGACCCACGGGGGCGGCGCACCCGGTCCGCTCCTTGATCCGCAAGCTCGGGAACACCGAGTTCCGCCTCGGGGAGGTGACCTCCATCAACGTCACCCGCCGCCAGGTGGGCACCACCCACGGTCCGATCCCTTACGACTACCTCATCCTGGCCGCCGGGGCGACGAACGACTACTTCGGGAACACCGACATCTCGGCGCACTCCCTCGGGCTCAACAGCCTGGGCGAGGCGCTAGCCCTGCGCAACCACATCCTGTCCTGCTTCGAGGCCGCAGCCTGGGCCACGGGCCCGGCCGAACGGGCCCGGCTGCTGACCTTCGCCGTGGTGGGCGGAGGGCCGACGGGGGTGGAGTTCTCGGCCGCCCTGGCCGTGCTGGTCGCCGAGATGGTGGCCCATGACTTCCCCGGCGTCAGCACCGCCGACCCCCGTATCGTGCTGGTCGAAGCCTCGCCCGCCCTGCTGAGCGCGTTCGCCCCCGATCTGCGGGAAGCGGCCGCTACCGCGTTGGCGGCCAAGGGGGTGCAGGTGGAACCGAATGCCAAGGTGGCCGACGTGGACGAGACCGGCCTCACCTTGGACGGCGGCCGGCGCATCGAGGCCGCCACGGTGGTGTGGGCGGCGGGGGTGCAAGCCACTCCACTGGCCGCAACGCTCCCCGCCACCGGCTCGCACGGCCGGGCCATCGTCAAGGCGACCCTCCAGGTGGAACGCCACCCCGAGGTCTTCGTAGTCGGTGACATGGCCGAGATACCCGCTGGCGCCGGCCCGCTACCCATGCTGGCCCAGGTCGCCATCCAGTCCGGGCGCCACGCCGCCCGCCAGATCCTGCGCCTCTGCGCCGGCAAGGAACCCACCCCGTTCCAATATCGAGATCTGGGCACCATGGCCGCGCTCGGACGAGGCGACGCCGTCGCCCAGGTCGGCCGGCTGCACCTGGACGGCCTCCCGGGATGGCTGGCCTGGCTCGGGCTGCACATCGTCCCCACCGTCGGCCTCCAGGCCAAGGTGACGGTCGTCGCCGACTGGGCGTCGGGTTTTCTCTTCGCCGACCGGCCGCTGCGGCTCATCACCGGGCCCGACCACGACGCACGTCAGGCCCCGACCAAGCTGGCCGGTCCCGAGCCGGCCACGGCTCAGGTGCCGATGGGCCGGGCCAAGGTGGACCTGCCGTCGGTCAACGTGGCCAACGCCAACCGCTGGGGGCGGGTGGCCGCCCTGGCCTGGTGGGGACAGGCCTACCCGGGCCTGCGCAAGGGGCCCGAGAAGCCCCACGGGCTCGACGCGCTCGGTCAGCGAGCCGAGAAGCTGCGCCACGAGCTCACCGGCGACAAGTCCCAGACCGAAGACAACTATCGAGGATGACCCGATGACCCACGCCGAAGCCTGCGCGCCCTGGCTGGAATACACCTGACATGACCGCCGCCAAGCAACCCGAGAGCACCGACGCGTTCCCTCCCCGCGTGCTCCGCGAGTACGCCCTCCTGGCCGACGGTGAGCGCGGGATCCTGGTCGGCCCTCGGGGCGACTTCGTGTGGATGTGCGCCCCCCGATGGGACTCCGACGCGGTGTTCTCCACCCTCATCGGCGGGGCAGGTCTCTATGCCATCACCCCCACCGATCCCCGCTTCGTGTGGGGCGGGTACTACGAGGGTGGCTCCCTCATCTGGCACAGCCGCTGGGTGACCAGCACCGGGCTCATCGAGTGCCGCGAAGCCCTAGCCTTCCCGGCCGACCCCCACACCGCGGTCATCCTGCGCCGGGTCACCGCACTGGATGGCAGGGCGCGGGCCCGCGTCGTCCTCGACGCCCGCGCCGAGGTCGGTCGCCGCTCCATGACCGACGTGCACCACCATCACGGGGTGTGGACCGCCCGCAGCGGCGACCTTCACCTTCGTTGGTCGGGTGCGGCAGGAGCTAGGACCGCCGGCGACGGGGCCCTGGTGGTCGACGTCGAGGTCGATGCCGGCGCCCACCACGACCTGGTCCTCGAGATCGGCGAGCACGCCCTCGCCGACCCACCGGTGCCCGCCGCCCCCGCCTGGGAGGCCACCGAGGCCGCATGGGCCCGTGCGGTCCCCGAGCTTTCAGCCACCCTGGCCCCCCGGGACGCCCGCCACGCCTACGCCGTGCTGCGGGGCCTGACCAGCGCCGGCGGTGGCATGGTGGCGGCGGCCACCATGTGCCTGCCCGAGCGAGCCGAGGCGGGGCGCAACTACGACTACCGTTACGCCTGGATCCGCGACCAGTGCTACGCCGGCCAGGCGGTGGCCGTCACCGGGCCGTACCCGCTCCTCGACGACGCGGTGGCGTTCATCGCCGAGCGCGTCCTGGCCGACGGCCCTCAGATGAAACCGGCCTACCGGATCGACGGCGGCCCGGTCCCAGACGAGCGCAGCCTGCCTCACCTGGCCGGCTACCCCGGGGGGGCCGACAAGATCGGCAACTGGGTCAACCAGCAGTTCCAGCTCGACGCTTTCGGGGAGACGCTGCTGCTCTTCGCCGCCGCGGCACGCCACGACCACCTCGACAGCGGCCACTGGCGGGCGGTGGAAGCGACGGTGGCGGCCATCGAAGCTCGCTGGGGTGACCCCGACGCCGGGATCTGGGAGCTCGACAACCAGCGCTGGGCGCACTCACGGCTCATGTGCGTGGCCGGCTTGCGAGCCATGGCCGGTGCCGCCGCCGCCCATCAGGCCGGCGCCTGGGCCAGCCTGGCCGACGCCATCGCGGCGGACGTGGGGTCCGACTGCGTGCACCCGAATGGGCGCTGGCAACGCTCCCCTGGCGACGAGCGGGTCGACGCCGCTTTGCTGGTGCCGGCCATCCGGGGGGCGCTGCCGCCTACCGACCCCCGCAGCCAGGCCACCCTCGCCGCGGTGGCCGACGAGCTCGGCCAGGAAGGCTACGTATACCGGTTCCGTCAGGACCAGCGCGCCCTGGGGGACGCCGAGGGGGCGTTCGTGCTCTGCGGGTTCCTCATGGCCCTCGCCACCCATCAGGCGGGGCGGGCTACCGAGGCCATGTCGTGGTTCGAACGGAACCGGGCCGCGTGCCGGGCCCCCGGGACTGTTCACCGAGGAGTTCGACGTCGGCCAACGCCAACTCCGCGGCAACCTCCCCCAAGCCTTCGTGCACGCCCTCCTGCTCGAATGCGCCGCCCGGTTACCCCGCCCGTGGGCCGAGCCGTGACTCCCGGTGATCGCCGAGGACAGAGGCATGAATGACGACCCGGTCGAGCCACGGCTCGGGCAACTGGATCGCCGGTGGGATGGAGCGGATGATCGGCCGCGCCACCAACATCACCGGCCCGGCCAGGTCCCGGGTCGTCATCCTGCTGGCCTGCGTCATCGGTCTCGGCGGGGCCGACAAGGGAGCCCTAGGGGCGGTCGCCCCCCAACTCGAGCTCGCCTTGCACATCGACAACATCCAGATCGGGTTGCTGGTGACCGTCTCCTCCTTGGGCGGGGCGGCGGCAAGTCTTCCGCTCGGCGTCCTCGCCGACCGGGCATCGCGCAAGCGAGTCCTCATCGCCACCATTCTCATATGGAGCGCGGCCATGGTGGCCAGCGGCCTAGCCGTCGACTACCTCATGCTGCTCGTCGCCCGTCTGGCCCTGGGCGCGGTGACCGGGGCGGCGGGACCTTGTGTCGCCTCGCTGATCGGGGACCTCTTCTATCCCGAAGAACGGGGCCGGATATACGGCTACATCCTGACCGGCGAGCTGCTGGGCGCCGGCTTTGGGATCCAACGGGTTGGGTCTCGCCTTTCTCATCATGTTGCTCCCGCTGGCGGCCAGTGGGGTCATGCTTATCCGCGCCAGGCGCTCTTATCCGGCCGACATCGCCACCGCCGCGGCTTCCGAAGATGGGAGCCGAGAGGCGCTCGCCAATATGTCGAAGTGAGGGACCATGCCTGAGACCGCTAACACAGCACCGCCAACCACCATGCCAGTGTCGGACCGCGGCGATCGGATCCCTTCTGCTGCGCCCCGAAGCGGTGCTCGGTGACATGCGAGGACGTGCGCTGGTGGTCTCCTACGGGGCTATCGATTGGCCGACGGTGCCGGTGATGGACGCCGCACCGATCTGCACGCCGATGCTCGGTCCCGTCGGTGGCGGATCGATCGAGTTGAAACCGGCCATCCCCTACGAGGTCAGTCGGCGGTACCTCGACCCCACCATGGTGCTGGAGGGCATGTTCACCACCGCAGCGGGAACGGCCCGGGTCACCGACTCCCTCAACCGGGGTTCCGCCGCTGAGCTCCCGTGGTCCGAGCTGGCCCGCCGGGTTCAAGCCGCAAGCGCGCAGGTCCCGATGCGCTGGGCGGTCCGGGCCGGGCACGGCCTGATCGAGATCCGGCCATGGGCCGGCAAGGAGGGTGGCCAGATCCGGGTCTTGGCGGGAGAGCGCCGGCTTGCGCGGGTGACTGATGGCGTCGGCGCACCGAGGGCCCACGTCCGCGGGATCGAAGGTGAATTCGTTGCGAGAGGAGAGGCTCCGGCCCTGCCGGCCGTGGTGGCAACGCCCGGTGGACAACTGTGCTCCGCCACGACCAACGTCCCTCCGGGGCGGCCGAAGGAGCGTCCGTGCTGTGCCGCTCTCTCATGGACCTCGCTTCCTACCAGCAAGGGCGACCTACCGAAGCCATGCCCTGGCCCGAACGGGACCGGGCCGCCTGCCGGCACCCGGGGCACCCGGGGGTGTTCACCGAGGAGCCCGACGTCGGCCAGCGGCAACTCCGCGGCAACCTTCCCCAGGCGTTCGTGCGCGCCGTGCTGCTCGAATGCGCCGCCCGGTTGCCCGCCTGTGGGCCGAGCCGCGACGAGTCAGGCCACCAGTCGCGACGTCCCGGCCGGAGACCGGCTGTGAGCCCAGGCAAGGTGCTCAGTTTGGTACGGGCGGGCGTCGGCATTGTCGACCTCGTCTTGCCCGAAGCGTTGGTTCGCCATCTAGCCGGAAGCCAGCTAAGCGACCGGGGACGCAGGGTGGTCCGGGTTCTCGGCGCCCGCCAAGTTACCCAAGCTCTGCTCTCGGGGCATGCACCGACCGAGGCCGTCCTGTGTCTGGGAGCCGAGGCCGACGTCGCCCACGCGGCCACCATGATCGTGTTGGCGGTCTTGGAGCGTCGATACCGCCGGGCCGCGCTGTGCGACGCCGCCATCGCCACGGCGTTCGCCATTGCGGGAGCGACCGCCGCCCGCAGTGTGCGGCCCGAGCCAGCGGGCACGTCCCGCCTGGGCGCACGGCGCGACCAATTGGCCGAACGGGTAGCTCGCATCGTCGTGCCCGGCTACCCGCCGGGCTCGGCGCAACCAGGATCGGCCACGACACGTACAGAAGAACACGAGGAGGCACGGTGAGATGACGTCAAAAGCAAGGGTTTGTGATCTGCGGCACCGGCCCGGGCCGGGCCGAGCTATCCGAGGTACTAGGCACTGGGTGCGCCCCCGGCCGACCTCGCCCTGTCGGGGACGCACCGGCCAGCCCTGGGCAATGGCCCGCTGCGGAACGGTGGGCGCGTTGGATTACTACCGGGGCCGGGAGCAATACCGCCCGTGTTGACCCTGAACCCGTCCCATGCGCCTCGTTGATCCGCCTCCTCACCGCAGGTTCCACACTCACGTAGACGTCATAGAGCTGGCCGACCAGGGCAACGGCCACGTTCACACGGTCTTGCACCATCTCCCAAGCGTTGCTCCAGACCTCGGTAGCGCACCCACTCGGGTGAGGTTCCGAAATCGAGGTCGGTATGGTTAAAGACCAACAAGAGCATCCCGCAACGAACCCGTTCAGTCGTCGGCCCACTTCAGCGCGCTCGTCGGCGGCGTGGGTCTGCTCTTGTCAACCGCGTGTTGGAACTCGTGGGGTGGGCCCCGCCGGGTTCGAGCCGTCACCGCCGCACGATCGTTAACAGCGATCGCAACGACAACCACATCACCGAAGAAGCGTTTCCTGATCGTTCGAATAGCCGTTCACCCTAGGACCACAACTGCCAATCAAAGGAGTTCGTATGAAAGACATCATCGATCTGGTGCTACAAGATCATCGCGCCGTTGAACAACTGTTCGACAAGTTGCAGGCCGCCAAAGGACCGACCGAGCAGACAAAGCTGTTCGGCCAGGTGAAAGACGAATTAGAGCGCCACGCGTCAGCCGAAGAGAAGGTCCTTTATCCGCGGGTCCGTAAAGACGTGCCCGAAGGCAAGGAAGAGGCCAAGGACGCGACCGAGGAGCACGACGAGATCCGCGAGTCGCTCAAAGAAGTCGAGGAGCACGAGGCGGGTACTGAGCTGTTCACCCTGGCAGTCACTCAGCTGGTAGCCACGACCAAGCACCACGTGGGCGTGGAGGAGAGCGAACTCCTCCCTGACTTTCGCGCCAATAGCGATCCGAGTGAACGCGAAGAGCTCGGGCGGCGCTTTGAGGAAGCCAAGACGAAGATACCGGCCGCCTGAACACCGTATGAGATTCGTTAGACCTTGCGGCCGGCAGACCGAACCCGTCGAGCGAGCCGCAAGGGAGGGCGTGCCCTCCTTACCGATGATGTCTGAGCAGGTAATGAGAAAACTGTGCTGAAAGCCCATCACCTGGCGCACTACAAGGACATTGGCGCCCTCCTCGTAAAGTACGGCCGTGCCGGTGGCCTAAGGGACTTCGATCCCGCGGGTCCTGCGGCCACTTCCACCAAGGAAGACGCCGATCGGCTGGTCGCCAACCTCGAGTCGATGGGGCCCACGTTTATCAAGTTGGGCCAACTTCTGTCGACTCGCGCCGACATGCTCCCGCCTGTCTACCTCGATGCCCTTGCTCGCCTGCAAGACGATGTCGAGCCGTTGGCGTTCGGCGAGATCGAGGACGTCGTCACTTCTGACATTTGGGGCCCGAATTTCTAAGGCGTTCCAGTCCTTTGATGCCACGCCGTTGGCGAGCGCCTCGCTCGGCCAGGTCCATCGCGCCGTGCTACTCGACGGCCGCGCCGTTGCCGTCAAGGTCCAACGGCCTGGCGTCCGCAAGCGAGTCGTCGAGGACATGGAGGTCATACCGAGGTGGGGCGCACCTACGGCTTCGGCGGCATGGTCGAGGAGTTTCGCCGATAGATCATGGCCGAGCTCGATTATCGCCAGGAGGCCGCCAACCTGCGCCTGCTCGGCTCGAACCTCGCCGCCTACGACCGCATCGTTGTGCCGCAGCCTATCGATGATTACTCGACTTCGCTCGTCCTCACCATGGATCTGGTCAACGGCCGCAACGTGGGCTCGCTCGGTCCCCTTGCTCGGCAGGAGACGGACGGTCACGCCGTCGCCGCTCAGCTCTTCGACGCCTACCTCGACCAGAATCCTGACCGATGGTTTCGTCCACGCCGATCCTCACCCAGGGAACGTGCTCTTGACCTCCGACGGGCGCCTCGCACTGATCGATCTGGGCATGGTCGTCCGGGTCAGTCCGGAGCTGCAAGACGCGCTGGTCCGGCTCCTCCTTACCCTAAGTGAAGGTGACGGCGGCGAGGTGGTTGCCGTCATGGCCGATCTCGATGAGAAGCGCGAGCGTTGGGGTTCGGCTCGTTTTAGGCGCGGGATCACCTCCCTTGTCCAGCAGCACGCCGTTTCGGTGAGTCAGCTCGCGGCTGAGCGGGTAGTCGGCGAGCTCGCCCGCATTGCCGCCGACTGTGGGTTACGCCCTCCTTCTGAGGTTGCCATGTTGGGCAAGACTTTTCTCAATCTTGACCAAGTGGCCAATGATCTCGATCCCAACTTCGAACCAAATGCCGCCACCCGGGACCATGTCGGCGAGATCATGCGGCACAAGATGCTTCAGAGCGCCTCGCCGGCGAACCTCCTCTCCGCGGCAATGGAAGCCAAGGAGTTGTCGAAAAGTTTCCTGGCCGAGTCAACAAGGTGATGGGACGCTCTCTCAGAAGGTCAGGTAACGCTGAACATTCAGGGCATCGAGGAGAAGGAGTTGATGCGCGGGATCCAGAAATTGTCGAATCGCCTCACGACCGGCCTCATCATTGCTGCTCTGATCGTCGGTGCCGCGATGCTGATGAGAATCGACACCAAATGGAACTCTTCGGCTAGCCGGGCATCGCGATTATCAGCTTCGTAGCGGCTGCGTTTGCCGGGGTGTGGTTGATCCTCAACAGCGTGACGCGCGACCTCCCGCAGCGCCGCCGCCGACGCTAGCGCGAGCTTCCGGCCGAAGAACAACAGGATGAAGAGGCTGAGGAGCGGTTCGCGACGAGAGCCAAGCCGCGGAGCCAAGCTCTCAAGCGGTCGACGGAGACCCGGACGACGGCCCCGAGCAGCCAAACGACGAGGCGTAGGGCGAGGTTCCGGCCTGCAAACATCAGACGGTCGGCGCCTATCTGCGAAGCACCACCGACTGAACAAGGATCGACGAGATGATACTGGCCATTTTCAGGTGCTTTCCGGCCTTGTCTGAACGGGTGCTCGGCGTTGACTAGGCTACCTCGAGCACGAGGATCGAAATTCCGATGACGACTGATGACGACCCGCCCACCGGCGATATCGACCCGGCGGATTCCGACGAGAGACCGAAGCCTCGGTCCGACACGCTGGAGGCTGGCCCCATCGATGGCCAAAACGTCGACATCGTCCCGTCCGGACCGGCACCCTGGCGCGCCTATCTACGCGCACTCGGGCCGGGACTTGTCACCGGGGCATCGGACGACGACCCCTCGGGGATTGCGACCTACGCGCAGACGGGGGCTCGGTTCGGCTTCGGGATGCTGTGGGTAGCGCTTCTTACCTTCCCCTTGATGGCTGGCGTGCAAGAGATTTGTGATCGCACTGCACTCGCGACCGGCAAGGGGCTTGGCGAGCTGATGGTCGTCAGATTCGGTCGCGCGTGGCGCATCGTCATCGGGGTGCTGATCGGCGCGCTGATCGTAGCCAACGCGCTCAACATGGCCGCAGACCTCGTTGCAGTCGGTGCGGGGATGCACCTCCTCCACGCGGGACCGACCGCGCTCTGGGCGGTGTTGGCAGGCGTCATCATTATGGTCCTACTCGTGAGCGGCTCGTTCGCGACGATTGCTCGCGTGTTCAAGGTCCTTTGTGCCGCGCTGCTTGCCTACGTGGCGGTGTTGTTTCTCGTCAAGGTTCCCTGGGGCACTGTCCTTTTCAACACGGTCGTGCCGCACTTCCAATTCAGTCGGACCTACGTTGCGCTCCTCATCGCCGTTCTTGGTACGACCATCTCGCCGTACCTGTTCTTCTGGCAGAGCATGCATCGCGTCGAAGACATGCGCGAGGAAGATGCCGGGGGAACTCGTCCGCTGCCCCTGCGCCGCCGCTCCCGCATCGACGCGGACGGGAAGCAGTCGAGGAGCCGGTTCGACGTGTTCACCGGCATGGCGTTCTCGAACGTCGTCATGTTCGCGATCATCGTTGCGACAGCGATCACCTTGACGCCGAAATCCGGTCAGCACCTCGTCATCTCTTCACCGGCACAGGTGGCAGCCGCCCTTCGCCCGGCGGCCGGTCGCTTTGCCTCGATCATCTTTGCCCTCGGGTTCATTGGCTCGGGAATGCTGGCGATCCCGGTCCTTGCCGGTGCCGGGTCGGCGGGGATGGCCGGGCTTCTCGGCAAGCGAACGGGTTTTTCCAACTCGCCGCGACGCGCGCCCGTCTTTTACGGACTGTGCGCAGTCGGGACCATCGGCGGAATGGCGCTCAGCCTGTTATCGGTGAACCCGATCACGCTCTTGGTGTTCGTGGCCATCGTCAACGGCGTGGCTGCCGCACCGTTCATCGTTGTCACCATGTTTGTCTCTTCTAATCAGACGATCATGGGGGAGTACGTAAATGGGAGAGCGGCAAAGGTTCTTGGATGGCTGACGGCGATTCTGATGGCTGTCGCGGCAGTAGCATTATTTGCGACAGGAGGGGTTTAGCTTGACTACGTTCGCTTCGTGTCTCGGTCCGGAGTGACATGCGCGAGGTCATGGTCGTACTCGTCAAGGCGATCGCAGGTGGCGCCTTCGTACTGCTTTTCGCGCTGCTTGGTCAGGTATTGCACCCGAAGTGGTTTTCCGGATTTTTCTCTGCCGCGCCATCTGTTGCGGTAGCGGGTCTCATCATCACCGTGGTTGACAAGGGCGACCACGAAGCGAGCTTGAACGCAATCGGCATGATGTTCGGCGCGGTTGGCTTTGTCGTGTTTGCTCTCTGCGTTCGTGGGCTCCTCGTCCGACACAGCGCCCTGGTGGCGTCAGCGCTCGCATGCGTGGCTTGGTTAGTGGCGGCAATCGGCGGGTACCTCCTGGTACTTCGATGAGCAAGAGAGATCAACCTGCCGTACGGATCTCGCTCAGCGCTCTCCGAGAAGTACCGCCGGGCGATCTTGCCATCCGCTTTGCATTCGGCGCGGGAATCTCCTCAATCGCGGCAATCATCTCTTACGTCTTCGGAGCCCGGTTCGGAGGCGTGTTTCTTGCTTTCCCTACCATCTTGCCCGCGACCCTTACCCTCATCGAGAAGGAAGAGTCGAAACGAAAGGCCGAAGATGATGACATAGGTGCCATCCTCGGAGCCGCTGCGCTCATCTTGTTCGGCGGTCTCGCCTGGTGGCTCATCCCGACCATCGGAGCCCCGGGCGCGATCGCAGTCGCTGTTTTCGGCTGGCTGAGTGCGGCAGTGCTCTTCTACGCGGTTCTCCGCGTCGTCAGAGGGCCATAACGTCTCTAGCTGGCGCTTCCGAGCGCGATGATATTTTGAAAGCGAGCTGGGTTGTCAAGCAGAGCCATCATTGACCGCAGAACGGAGATTCAGCTGCTGGGAAGAGCCACGCAAGGCTCGAGCTGGATGGATGGGCCTATTGTCGGCCCGTTACCTGTCCCTTGCTGAACGGGAAGAGATAGCGATCATCATGGCCAAAGGATGTGGCGTGAGGGAGATCGCCCGTCAGACCCACCGCTCACCTTCGACTATCAGCAGGGAGCTGCCCCGAACGCAGCTACGCGCCCTAACGCCAGCGGCTACCGGGCGGTCACCGCCCAATGGCACGCTGAGCGGCGCCTAAGACGTCCCAAAGTGGCCAAATTGGCTGCCAATGAGGAGCTGAAGGCCTGGCGTCCAGGAACGGCTGGCGGACCATCACCCGCCCGGATGGGACAGCGGTGCCCGGCCCCAGCGTGCGTTGGGCCGGCCGGAGGCACGGCCGCCGCCAGGACCGACAGTGGGCGAAGTCGTGGAGCCCAAGCAGATTTCCCAGCGACTGGTGGTGGACTTCCCCGATAATGAGTCCATGCGGATCTCTCATGAGGCGATCTACCAGGCGCTGTTCGTCCAGGGACGAGGGGGGTTGCGCCGCGAGCTGGTCGCGTGCCTGCGTACCGGGCGTGCGCTGCGAGTACCTCGAGCTTGGGCCAAGGGCGAGGCAAGAACTTCGTGACGCCGGAGGTCATGATCAGTGAACGTCCCGCCGGGCCGACGACCGCGCCGTCCCTGGGCATTGAGAAGGAGACCTCATCATCGGCCTGGACAAGTCAGCGATCGGCACACTCGTCGAGCGGACCACCCGGTCCACCATGCTGTTGCACCTGCCGCCGATGGAAGGCCACGGGGAGGGGCCGAGGGCCAAGAACGGGCCCGCCCTCGCCGGCCATGGCGCCGAAGCTGTCCGTGATGCCATCGCGGCCATTATCTGTACTCTGCCCGACCAACTGCGCCGGTCTCCTACCTGGACCAAGGAGCGGAGATGGCCCGGCACGCTCAACTCCGGATCGAGACCGGGCTTGCTGTCTACTTCTGCGACCCACACAGCCCATTGCAAGAGCCCATGGCAACGCGGGACCAATGAGAACACCAACGGCTTATTGCGCCGGTATTTTCCTAAAGGGACCGACCTCACCAGGCACAGCACCGATGACCTGGCTGCCATTGTTGACGCACTAAAGGCAGGCCTCCCAAGACACTTAACTGGCGGACCCCCACAGAAGCCTTCAATGATCTGCTACTTTCCTACCAACAAGCCAGGTGTTGCAACGACCCGTTGACCCAGTCAATATACGAGCAAGAACTGCGCTGCTCTGGCCAGGGCAAACGGCGTCACGTTGTCGCTGGGGTCCCCCGGGTGCGCGTACGACAATATCGTTTTTCGCCACCATCAAACGAGAGCTCATCACAACCAGGGCCTGGCGCAGCGTCACCGAGCTCCGCCTGGCCGTCTTCAACTACGTCGAGGGCTGGTACAAAACCCGCCGCCTGCACAGCTCGTTGTCCTACCGCTCTCGACCGAAAGATCGTCGTCGGGGACCGTCATCAGCGGGCGGCCATCCGGGCCACCCCACGCAGCGCCTCCCAACGCCGGAGCGGCGGCTCATCTCGGTCAGGACCGAGATGGACAGGGGGACGGGAGGTTCGAGGTGCTCGGCCCGGAGGCGGCGGGTAGCATACCACGCGGGTTGACCGAAGGAGAGCCTCCAATGCCGAGCAATGCATCAAGGTCGAACGACGACATCGTGGTCCCGGGGGCGCCGGTCGGCCGGCCCCCGGAGCTGGAAGAACAGACCGAGCCGCACGAGCCGTCGGGCCCCAAGCCGGACCAGGACGGTCCCGAGCCGCTGAGCGCGACAGGCTGCCCGATCGGTGAGGGAAAGGTCGCCGTGGGCCAGCAAGGCGCCTACCTGACGACCGCCCTGGGCACCCGGCTGCGCGACACCGACCACTCGCTCAAGGCGGGGCCCCGCGGCCCGGTGTTGTTACAGGACCATCACCTAAGGGAAAAGATCACCCACTTCGACCACGAGCGTATCCCGGAGCGGGTGGTGCACGCCCGGGGCGCGGCCGCCCACGGCGTGTTCAGCGCCAACGGGGCGGCGGCCGGGGTAACCACGGCTGCCTTCTTGGCCGGGGGGACCGAAACCCCAGTGTTCGTCCGGTTCTCCAACGTGCTCGGGTCACGCGGTTCGGCGGACACCGTCCGCGACACCCGAGGGTTTGCCACCAAGTTTTACACCGCCGAAGGCACCTTCGACCTGGTCGGCAACAACATGCCGATCTTTTTCATCCAAGATGCCATCAAGTTCCCCGATGTGGTCCACGCGGCCAAACCCCACCCGGACCGGGAGATCCCCCAAGCCCAAAGCGCGCACGACACGTTCTGGGACTTCGTGTCGCTGCACACCGAAGCCCAGGCCCACACCATGTGGAACATGTCCGACCGGGGCCTCCCCCGCTCGCTGCGGACCATGGAAGGCTTCGGGGTCCACACCTTCCGGCTCACCAACGCGGCCGGCGAGACGTCGCTGGTCAAGTTCCACTGGAAACCCAAGGCGGGCGTGCACTCCTTGACATGGGAGGAGGCCCAGATGACCGCTGGTCTCGACCCCGACTTCCATCGCCGCGACCTGGCCGACGCCATCGAGTCCGGCGCCTTCCCCCAGTGGGACTTCGGCATCCAGGTGCTCCCCGACACCCCAGATGAGATGTTCGAAGGTATCGACTTGTTGGATCCCACCAAGTTCGTCCCCGAGGAACTGGCCCCTGTCCAAGTGATCGGCACCATGACGCTCAACGCCAATCCGACCAACTACTTCGCTGAGACCGAGCAGGTGGCGTTCCACCCCGGGCATCTGGTGCCCGGCATCGACGTCACCAACGACCCCCTGCTCCAAGGGCGTCTCTTCTCCTACATCGACACCCAGATCACCCGCCTCGGCGGCCCGAACTTCGACCAGATCCCGATCAACCGCCCCCATGCCCCGGTCAACGATATGCTTCGCGACGGCTTCCACCAAGACGCGGTACACGCCGGCGCGGCGCCGTACAAGCCCAATTCCCTCGACGGGGGCTGCCCGTTTGTCGCCGACGATGCCAGCGCAGCGTTTATCGACGTGCCACAACCGCTGCCGGTTTCGGCCAAAGTCCGTGACCAGGCCGCCAGTTTCGACGACCATTTCAGCCAAGCCCGCCTGTTCTTCCGCTCCTTACAGCCCGTCGAGCAAGAACATGTCATCTCCGCCTACACCTTCGAGTTGGCCAAGTGCTACGAGGAAAACATCAAGGCACGCCAGCTGCGGGCGTTGGCCAACATCGACGAGCGGCTCTGCGCAGAGGTGGCCCAGGGTTTGGGGTTGCCCACCCCCGCAGCAACCGAGCAGCTGGACGACCAGCCACCCAGCCCGGCGCTGTCCCAGATCACCACCAACTGGCCGGTCACCGCTCGCCAGATCGGCATCATCGCGGATGACACCACAGACCTCCAAGAGCTCGGCCAGCTGCGGGCCGCCCTGCATGCGGCGGGCATGACTCCCCTCGTCGTCGCCCCCCACGGCGGCACGCTCGGTGGCACCCTCGGCGTGCAGCGCACGTATGCGACCGCGGCATCGATCGAGTTCGACGCCGTCATCGTGGCCACCGCGGCCTCCCCCGCACCCGACGCCCGGCCCGGCCGGGATGCCAAAGCGGCCGACCCGTCCGCCCCCCGGGGCAGTGATCCCCGTGTGGTCAAAATCGTCGCGGAGGCGTGGCGCCACGCCAAAGCCATCGCTGCCATCGGTGACGGTACCACCGTCCTTGAAGGCGTCGGCCTGCCGGCCGACGCCCCCGGAGTCATTACCGGCAGCGCAGCTACCGTGGCCGATCAGTTGGCGACGCTGCTAGCCGGTCACCGCGTCTGGGACCGTTTCCCCGTCACCGCCTGACCGCTGTGGCGGCGGGACCGCGCTTACAGGTACCCAGCTATGGCGGGTACCACGCCACTGGGCGCTCGCCGGCTACCTGGCCCCGGGGGTCATGCTGGCCACGGCGTTGATGAGTTCAAGCCATGTCGGAGCGGGCTTGCTTCGCTCGAGCCGCGCCAATCGCTGTTTTTACATCTTTTTGCTCCTCGGGCGGGGGCAGCACCGAGGGCATACCCAGTGACCCAATCCACAGCTCGCGGGCCCACCCGGTCGTGTGGTAGAGGTGCTCGTCCTCCTGCTCCTCGACCTCTTCGTAGGCGGCCTGAAGGGCTTTGCCTTCGTCGCCCTCGACGCGCTTTGCAGCTTCACCGATCAGCTCCCAGTTGAGATGGTCCTTCGTCTCGGCAAGCGTCACGCACTCGGCCGCTACGAGCTCGGCCGCCTCGGGAACACCCTCCGCCATCGCCATCTCCATTGCCTTGACCAAGGAGGAACCGACATGGCGCACCACGCTCCGACCCGGCGTCTCGGTCGCGTGGTCGAGCCCGAAGACCAACAGCAGGCCCTCAACAATCTCGACGTGATGAGTTGTCTGCTCGTGGTACTTCTCCCATTCCTTCCGAAGATCGTCGTTCCTCACGCAGCGCAGCGCGGCCTCGTATACCTTCACGCCGCCAAGCTCGGTTTCAAGCGCCTGGTAGAGCAGTTCGTGGAGCTGTCTGTCGTTCATGTCCCCTCTTTCGTTGCGGGAGCGACCGGCCTCGTTCCGATGTGCAACTCTTACCCCAGTCGCCCTTCAACCAACCGGGCACTCAATAACTGGACCAACAGAAATTCCAACCTCGGGCCCTGAGGCGCACGGCTGCTTAGCAGGCCGTCAATGTGTCTCGACGAGAGGGCGCGGTACCGGCGTTAGTCGTGGAAGATGTGGTTCGCTTCTGGCTTGTCTCCGTCAGAGGTCTTGAACCTACCCCGGCTCGGTTGTCACGCTACGAGGAAGGATAGAAAAAAGCCCCATGGCTGCTCGCATTAGGACCTTCTCCGTCGTGTTCAAGGACAAGGCGGTGGCCTGCGTGCTGCAACAGGACAAGTCCTTAGGCGCATGCGAGCTTGGTATCGAAGAGCCGCCGCTCAGCGATGGGTATCCACGGCGCGCGCCGCGGGGCGTGCTAGTACAGACCAGATGGGCAAAGAAAGGGCCTCGATGATGTCGAGTTCGCCACCATGGGCTACGTCGACTCGTTCAACCACCCGTCTCCACGGCGAGATCACCGACAACAGCTACACCACACCACACCGGCAGAGTCCGAGGCTCTCTACTACGGTCAAACCAGCCCGCCCTGCCGGCGGTCACTCAATTAACCCGAGCGGTCATGAAACCCGGGGCGTATCAGGCACTCTTAGTGTTTCATCGGTTGCCAGGGCGAGCGCAGATCGATACCCACCGCCGCGTCATCCGGTCCACGTATTACGTCGGTGTCCTCCGCTGCCTCATCGGGGCCACCCATTAGGTCGGTCTCCACGACCGTCTCGTCCGGGCCACCCATTAGGTCGGTCTCACGACTATCGGCTTGCGCCATAACGCCTCCTATCTGCCCGGGCGGCCATAAGGCCCGCTGACTGCTTGTCCCTTGGCTAGTGCCGGTGCGGCCCAGCCGGCGGGAATCTAAATCATCGTGTTACGATACACATACCCCCAGCAGCGACGAAAGAAACCTCGGTCGACCTGATCGTGACGTGGCGCGCCCTCCGAGGTGCACCGGGTAACGCCCCGAAGGTCGCGGGGAAGGTACCGGCGGCCCTGGCCCGTTCTGAAATGTCGGCAGGGGGCCTGGTCGAAACGGTCGCAAAACGCGGCATCGCCGGCCTATCCGTGTCGCTGGGACATCTGGCTGTTGGGCCTTTTGAGCCGGTCCGTCCGTGCGGTGGGATTGTTGGCCATGACCTCGAGGTATTCGAGACGTTGTCATGCGTCTGCTGTCGCCACGGTCGGCCGCTCCGCCCGCTCTGTGCCCTGCACCATCGTCGCGCCCCGCCGGTCGGCGACATGATCACGACAGCTGCCGGCCGGCAGCGTCCATGCAGGGGTGCCGGTGGCCGTCGTCCCCTATGGCATGCCATGGTCACCGCCCGGCAAATGAGCGATGTTTCGTTTGATGCACCGTTCGGCACGTCTCGCGATCACGGTCCTGCAAGGGGAATTGACCATAGGGCTGTTGGTGCTTTGGCCTGGGCCTCCGGCGCCGGGAGGCGGCGATGCTGGACGTGGCCGACTTCGGGCCAGCTCCTCCATATCTTTGCCTCCGAGCCGACGAGGACCTCAGATCGTCTGTGGTACTGACCGGGCAACGCGCCCAGGTGTCGCTGGGGCCCGTGAGCGGCCCGTCTCGCCCCGAGCCGAAGAAGTCACACAGGGCCAGGGCGAAGTCCCCGTCGACCAACCCGCAGGTAAGCAGAGGCAGTACCTCGGTGACCTTGGGCGACTTGCGCATGTAGACGGGGCGGGATGACCGAGCGGTAACGCTCGCCGTCCCGGCGGTCGTCGGCCCTAGGGGCTTTCACCGTGACCATCCCGCCCCCCGTCATCACATTTCGCTCCCGGGCATAGCCGTCGCCGACCACCAAACGCTTGCCGGTCTCGTCGACGAGGTCGGCGTGGGCGTCTATATGGGCCTGGGGGTTCGCCCAGTAAAGCGGCGACGAGCACCGGGCGGGCAGTCAGGCGGCACAGCTCGTCCAAGTCAGTAGCCGTGAGGCTCTCCTCCACGCTCGTTGAGGCGTCGTGTACTGCTCAGGGAACCCCCCTAAAGAGCTAGTGGTCGCCAAAGTCGTCACGCGCGTGAGAATCGTCTTCACCAACATCGAGGAGGACGACTGCTGCCACGCCAAGCCGGGAGCCGAGAAGTACTAGGGGTCGGCACCCGACGCGATGAGCAGTCATCCTCATAAGGCAGCGGCCGACTGCAGGCCGAGGGGACCGAACCGAATTATCTCGCAAACATCTCGTCCAGGACGATGGCGGACGAGAGAGACGGCACCGTCTTCGGAATGCACAATGGCCATCGAAGGCACGTGACGTGCGCAGAACGTAACGGCTGACCGATGGCGCCCTCCGCCGACCTCTTCGACTGGCACAACCTCTGTGGAACCGTCACCTCGTATTCGTTCAACTCGAAGAGCCTGGTCAAGATCAATAAACGCCCCAAAACCGATCAGGTTAGAATCCCCGCTCAACACAACAGCGCCGTCGATGCCAGAGAGCCGGCCGATTGCACGTCCATACGCGTGGTACATCTCGACTTCCGGAAATCTTTGGACCAGTGGGGGGGCTGAGACGCTCCGGTAGCCGATCGCGCACCCGAGGCTCTCAGATGCATCGTTTGCTAACCAAAGCGATCCCCCATGACCATGTTCGGCAATGGACTTTGTCGCAACGGACAGAACCAGCTGAACCCGCGTATTATCAAAGACCGACTGAACCCATTCCTCCATCAGGGCGGCCAGTCCTGTCGCCTGAGAGAGGACAGCGAGTTGGCCCTGGGCAAATCTCGCGAGGCGGGCATTCGACCAACTGAAATCCAGTACTCCCGGACGGAACGACCTGATCGTGAAGAATTCGGGGACCGTGTCCCGGGAAATGAGCGCACCGATCCCGCGTAGCACTGGAACGTGGTCGACGAAGCTGAGACTAACGAAACTCGACTCCGGGTCATAGACTTGGCAGAGCCGTCTCAGGTTGGCGGCTGATAGGGACTCGTCTGACGCTAAGCGAATGAAGACGATACTTGCGCCTGGGCCACTTCCGTGGACCTCGACTTTTGGTGTTGGGAAGGATAACCGGATGCGGGTGGGCCGCCGCTCCTCCGTCAGGAGCGACGCCCAGAAGACATGTTCAATGACGGAAGCCAACTCGGACGGACTGGGCAGAGGCGCCGTTTCCGACATCTTGTGGAGTTTCTGGTCCGGCGTGCAGAATGTTGGATCGTCGAAATGAGCCTGCTCGGCGAGCACTCTTGCTTCTCCGAGCACCGACTGTGCAATCTCAGGGGCGTTGATCACGTCCCATCCTTGCACACCGTACCCTGACCCCATGAGAGATGGGCCCCGCCCAAGGCCGACGTGACCACGCTGCGCACGGTTGGACACGGCACTCTCGCGGCCGAGGCGTTCGCGTACTTGCTCGACGAGGCGGATGTCGAACGCCTTGTCGATGTGCGGTCGTTCCCGGGCAGTCGGCATAACCCGCAGTTCGGTCGCGAGGAGATGGAACGGTGGCTGCCAGGCTCGGGCCACGCATACGCCTGGATACGCGAGCTGGGCGGACGCCGTCGACCGGTCTCGGGATCAAAGCATCTAGCGCTTCGCAATGACGCATTCCGCGCTTATGCCGACTACATGGAGACAGAGCCTTTTCGGGCAGGGGTTGAGGATTCTGTTGGGTCTCGCCACTGGAGAATCGTTGGCCGTGATGTGCAGCGAGTCGGTGTGGTGGCGTTGCCACCGTCGTTTGCTCGCCGACTATCTCGTGCTCGTTCACGGCGCCGACGTCATGCACCTGATGCACGACGGTCGTCTCACTCCCCACGTCCTGACTTCGGGGGTGCGCCTCGTGGACGACACGCTCGTCTACGACGTCGGGATTACGCCGCCACTTGCAGTTGGCTGAATCGGACGTGGATCGGCCGGCCGGCAAAGCAACGGACCACCCTGCGTGACACGCTCATCTCGTTAGCAACCACCGACCGATCTAGATCGACTGCCGGTAGCCGAAGAATTCATGGTCCTGGTTGTAACCGCCGTACCCACCGCCGATTTCTGCGAAGTCTGCAACGAACTCCACCCCCTTGATCCATTTCACCTGCTTGAAGCCGAGCTGAGTCTCATTGCGCAATCGTAGCGGTGCGCCGTGGCCGTAGGACAGTGGCTCGCCATTCATGTCGTACGCCAGCATCGTCAGGTGGTAGCCCATCTGCTCGATGGGGTGTGCGTCGTAGTACACGCCTCCGTCGGGGCCGTCGCCCAGCGAGTAGAAGACGACCCACTTGGCGTCGGATTTCGGTTTGACCAGGTCCATGATCGTCTGCATCGAGACGCCGCCCCACTTTGCGATCCCCGACCACCCCTGGATGCAGAAATGCTGAGTGATCTGCTCATGGTGCGAGAGCGAGCGCAACTCGGCGAGGGAGAGTTCGACGGGATTGTCGACGAGCCCATTGATGCGCAGCCGATAACTGGCAAAGTTGGTGCCGAACAGCTCCTTATATTCGTCGGAGTCGGGGTACTGGCCGTTGTGCCAGAAGTAGGGCGAGATGTCTTTCTCGGTGTATTCACCCGGTGTCGAGTCGACGTGCTCGAAGAGACGTTGAGCTGGGCCGATCAAGGCGAAGCCGACGCGCTGCACCACGCGTGGATGACGAAGGGTGAAGGGCGTTGCCGCGACCCAGGCGATGGCGCATACGATCATCGACGCTGCGAAGACGGCGAAGCCAATCCAGCTCTCGTCGTTGCGGGCGGCATAGATGTGATTGAGGTTGTTGAGCAGCCCTGTCGTGAACACGAGTGATACGTGCAACACGATAAACACGAGGAACCAGACCAGCACCAGAAAATGCACGGATCGCGCGGTTTGGATGCTCAGTACCCGGCTCACCCGCTTGAAGCGCGTGGACAGCGCGGGTGACATCCCGAGCCCTGTAACAAGCGCGAGCGGTGCGGCAATGAAGATCGTGATGAAGTAGGCAAGAAGTTGAAGGCTGTTGTATGCCACCCACCCGTTCTCCGTTGGCCAGTGCAGCGACAAGTACTGGATCAGTACCGACAGAGCGTTGGGGAACACAGCCCAACTGGTTGGGACAACACGGCTCCACTGACCGGTAGTGAACAGCAGGACGTAGAACACGGTCCCGTTCAGTAACCAGAGGCAATTCGTCCCGAGGTGCCACCAACGGGCGAGGCCGATCGAATGCCGGAGCCCCGGAAGGCCAACGTGGCGGGGCAGGCTGATGGAGTCTTGCTTCGCCGTCCACAACGGATCGCTCGGGACCGGCTTTTGGATGCGGAACCAGTCCTTGCCGGGAGTGCTGTGCCTGGTCCAGTACAACCGTGGGTGATCGCTGAGGACCTGCAGACCCGACCGGATGATGAAGATCATGAGGAAGAGGTTGAAGAAGTGCTGGACTCCGACCCAGATCGGGAAGCCAGGGCTCGCCTTGGCGCTGGCCGTCTCGGTGGTGCCCGGAAAGCGGACGATGAACCGCTCCACCGACGGCATGTTGCGCAGGCCCTTGGCGGCCGCCACAGCGACGAGCAGTCCAACAAACCCGATCGGTAGCAACCAAAGAAGGTTGAACCATCGGCCCCGGCCGATCCGCACACGGGGGGCGATGCCATGCACCTGGGGGATCGAGCCAGCCCACGTCAGCGGGTCGACGATATCCTCGCCCGCTGTGAGTTGTGACCGAAAGGTCCGGACCGCCTCCGGCGATGCCTCCGTCGGCGCCGCCAGGGCCGGTTCGTGCGCGGGATGCTCGCCGCTATCAGACATCAGGCGCTACTCTTCGCAAATTTCCGGCGCCGCTGACCAGTCTCTTGGTCCCAGAAGCTGTGGACGGAGCCTCGTCTGATCCGCGGTGCCGCAGTCGACTTCGGCTTCCGCGCTAGCGGTGAACGCTGCCACTGGGCCGGGCTTTGCTCGCCTCTGTTCGTCATCCCGCCACCTTGTAGGGATCGGCGTCGGCGCGCTTGAGCTCAAGCCCGAGCCCGCTTCGGGCAAGGTCTGGGCGCAGGACGCCACCGCTCGGGTCGATGACCCCGTCAAAGAGGATCCGGTCGAGGCGGGCGTGATCGGCGAAGTACTCAAGGTGCCGGACGTTGTCGACTGCGCAGGCCGGGTGCAGGTGCAGCGACTGCGCGCAGTGGCCCGAGATTCTGCAGTCCGTGGCTCTCGGCGAGCGTGGCCACTCGGAGCCATTCGGTGAGCCCGGCACAGCGGGAGATGTCTGCCTGCAGGCAGTCGACGGCGCCCGCCGCGCACATGGCGGTGAAGTAGAACAGGTCGTAGCCGTATTCACCGGCAGCGACGTCGATGGAGGTCTGGGCCCGGATCCGCGACTTCTTTACCAGCCTCGATCATGACTGGCTTAGCAAGTTCCTCGAGCACCGGATCGCGGACAAGCGGGCCCTGCGCCTCATCCGCAAATGGGTGAGCGCGGGGGTGATCGAGGACGGGGAGTGGACAGCGAGCGAGGTCGGGGCGCCCCAGGGGGCCTCAGCCTCGCCGTTGCTGGCCAACGTGTACCTCCACTACGTCCTCGACCGGTGGGCCCGGCAATGGAGACGTCGCAACGCACGCGGTGATCTGATCATCGTGCGCTTCGCTGACGACTTTGTAGCCGGGTTCGAGCACCATGATGATGCACAGCGGTTCCTTGCCGACCTTCGCGAGCGGTTCGCGTCGTTCGGCTTGGAGCTGCATCCCGACAAGACGCGGCTTATCGAGTTCGGCCGGCACGCTGCGGCCACCCGAGCGGCCCGGGGCGACGGGAAGCCCGAGACGTTCGACTTCCTCGGCTTCACCCACATTTGTGGCAAGTCGAAGACCGGGCGCTTCTGGCTAAAGCGCATCACCGTCTCGAAGCGGGTGCGGGCCAAGCTGGCCGAGGTCAACCTCTCGCTCAAGCAACGCCGGCACCTGCCCGTACCGGAGCAGGGCCAATGGCTGGCGAGCGTAGTGCGAGGGCACCTCGCCTACTACGCCGTGCCCGGAAACACCGACGCCGTGGCAGCCTTCCGCACTCAGGTGACGCGGCACTGGTCCAAAGCGCTGCGGCGCCGAAGCCAGCGCACCCGCATCAACTGGGCACGGATGCACCGCCTCGAAACTCGGTGGCTACCTCCCGGTGGTGGCCATCGTGGCGTCGTAGAGACCGTTGAGCAGGTGGATCGCCCCCGGTCCCGAAGTGGCCAGGCACACCCCAACCTCGCCGGTGAACTTGGCGTGGCCGCAGGCCATGAACGACGCCATCTCCTCGTGACGGGTCTGGATGAACCGCAACTGCTCTTCATGGCGGCGCAACGCGCCGAGGATGCCGTTGATCCCGTCCCCCGGGAAGCCATAGATCGTGTCGACCCTCCACTCGATGAGACGCTCACACAGATAGTCGCCTGCGGTCTTTCCCATGACAACGTTCCTCCTTGCTCACAAAGATCATGTCTCCTCTACGCACTGCCGACCGACAGCAGGGTTCGGGCCGCCTGGGAGGCGTCGGCAATCAACACTCTGGCCACCCCACCTACGGGGACACGAAAATTTCACTGAGTCGTAATGCGATATACTCTCGTTACGAGATTATAGTAAGCCGCCCATATCGGGGGCATCAAATGCGATCAGGGAGCTAAGTGGTTTGGAGACACTCAGCTCCCGCCTAGGATCGTCTGCAACACCGCTGCGCCGGAGCACTTAAGGTCTTTGGTGGCGGTGAGCAACACCACATCGGATGCTCGCGCCCGCTGACGGAGGGCGTCTATGGCGTCGCACCCTGGTGAGGTTGCGAGTTCGGTACGGTAGCGCCGGGCAAATTCCTGAAAACGTTCTGGCACATGCCCGTACCATTTGCGAAGTTCCGAGCTAGGAGCGACCTCCTTCGCCCACGTCGCAAACGGCGCTTCGCCCTTAGCCAATCCTCGTGGCCAGAGCCGATCCACCAGCACTCGGGAGCCCGGCCTTCCCCATCTCGTCAACCACACGGGCGATACCCACCTGAACGTGAACCGGTGGCGTCTCTTTTGGTGGTCCAGGAAACCCATGCGCCCGCTGCACCGGGGCAAGGCCCTCCCATGAACCGGGGAGCTGTGGTGCCAGACGTTTGAGTTCTTCGAGATGAAGGGCTGATAAGGCTTCCAGACGTCGGCAACCGTCCTCGGTGAGATGGAGCCGGACGACACGATGGTCGTCCTCGGTCCTGGTGCGAACGACGAGCCCTGCCGCTTCGGCCCGGTCGATGAGGCCAACCGCGCTGTGGTGACGAAGGAGCAGATAGTCGGCAACCTCACCGATGGTTGGACCCTGTGGACCGCCGTGCCCTCGAATGGCAAGCAGGAGTTGATGCTGCGCGGGCGTCAGGCGAGCAGCCCTGGCTTGATGCTCACTCCATCGCTCGAAGTGGCGCAGACCAGTTCTGAGCGCCAGGAGTCGGGCGTAGGTCGCATCAGGCAGCACCACTCTCGCTACGATATCATCTTGCTACGATGCAAATCTCGGAATGTCACGATTCGCGCTCGGGCACAAGCTCGGCACTTCCTCTCCAGCGCAATCGGCACGGTGGGGTGGGGTGACAGAACCGTCCGATTCTGAGCCTCTACCGCCTGTGGAGACCAGCAGTGACCCCACTGGTGATACGAGCGACGGCCCCATGGAACCGGAGTGCGGCCCTACACCACCCGCACCCGGGGGTTCGAATGGGATTGCCCGGGGGCCAACCGAAGCGGTGCTCGGGGACTTCACCACGACGCCGGCCATCCTGCGGCTCGTTCCTCTGGCGGTAGTGATCGGCGTGCTCGGTGCGGGCATCTCGCTTGCGCTCCTCGACATGATCGGGTTCTTCACCAACTTGCTGTACTTCCAACGGCTCAGTGTCCACTTGGTCTCGCCCTACGCGAACACACTTGGTGCCATTGCTGTCGTCATCCCGGTGGGTGGGGGTGTCATCGTGGGCCTCATGGCACGTTTCGGCTCGGAGCAGATCCGGGGCCATGGCATCCCAGAGGCGATGGAGCGCATCCTCATCAACGGCAGCAAGGTCCAACCTCGCCTTGCGGTCCTGAAGCCGATTTCCAGCGCTGTCAGCATCGGCACCGGCGGCCCGTTCGGCGCGGAAGGACCGATCATCCTCACCGGCGGAGCAGTGGGGTCCATCGTCGGGCAGTTGTTCCATCTCACTGCTGTCCAACGACGAAGCCTGCTCGTCGCTGGTGCTGCAGCCGGGATGAGTGCCGTGTTCGGGGCTCCAGTCGCGGCCACGCTGTTCGGGGTCGAGCTGCTGGCCTTTGAGTTTCGTCCCCGCTCAATGGTGCTCATCGGGATCGCTGCCGCCACTGCAGATGCACTCCGCATGGTGATGGCGAGCGCCCACCTTGTGTCACCGCAGCCGCTCTTTCGGGTCCCTGGTCACGCCCCGATCGCTGGAGCGGGTCTTCTTGGCGCAGCGGCGATCGGCGTCGCCTGCGGCTTGGCTGCGTGGCTCATGACCCAGGCCGTCTACGGCTTCGAGGACCTCTTCAAGAAACTCACCAGTCACCTGCACTGGATGTGGTGGCCGATGATCGGGGGGCTCCTCATCGGTCTTGGTGGACTTGTCGATTCCCGTGCGCTAGGCGTCGGTTACGACACCATCCACGCTGAGCTGCTCGGCCAGCTTGGCGTGAGCGCCCTGCTGTTGCTGTTCGTCGTGAAGCTCGTCATCTGGTCGGGCGGCCTTGGCGGCGGGACGAGTGGTGGCATCCTTGCCCCGGTCCTCATGATGGGGGCCGCCCTGGGTGGCGTCATCGGCCACGTCCTTCCCGGCGCCTCGCCGGGAGTGTGGGCACTCATCGGGATGGCCGGCGCCCTTGCCGGGGTTACCCGCTCCCCGTTTACGGCCATCATCTTCGCCTTCGAGCTGACCCACGATGCGAACAGCCTGTTGGCGCTGCTCGTAGCAGCAACCCTTGCTCACCTGGTCAGCGTGCTGGTCCTCAAACGGTCGATCCTCAGCGAGAAGGTCGCACGGAGGGGCTTCCATGTGATGCGCGAGTACGCCGTTGACCCGCTTGAAGCAACATTTGTGCGTGAGGTCATGGACACCAACGTGTACACCGTCGAGCCCGACCGTCTGCTGTCCGACGTGTACCGAGCACTGGGAGAAGGCTCCCCCGAGCGGCGTCAGCGACTTTACCCGGTGATTGACGATGGAGGGCGCCTCGTTGGGGTGCTGCCCTGGTCGTCCGTGCTCGCAGCGAGGGACGACACGACATGCCATGTGCATGAGGCGATGATCCTCTCCTTCGCCGTCGCCTATCCCGACGAAATTCTGCGTTCGGTAGCAGACCGGATGGCATCACTAAGAGTGGGGGTTCTCCCGGTCGTTGACCGAGCAAACACGGACCACCTTGACGGGCTCATCACGCAGTTCGACCTCCTGCAAGCCCGCCAGAAGCTCCTCGAAGAGGAACGTCACGCCGAACGAGTACTTACCTTGGAAGGAATGACGGGCCGTCGATCGCAGGAGATCATCACAGCTGTGGCGTCGGATACATCATCCGACGAGGAATCGCCATGACCACACCGTCTGGACCTGTCGAGCGAGCAATTGCTGGCTTCCATTGCGACGAGGACGGCGCGTGGGTCGCGGAGCTGTCCTGCGGTCACGGCCAACACGTGCGCCACCGTCCGCCGTTCCAGCTTCGGGAATGGGTACTGGACGAACAAGGGCGGAGAGCGAAACTCGGCACGCCACTCAAGTGTCCGCTCTGCGACCGAGCTGAGCTCCCCGACGGTTTGACCCTGGTGCGTTCCAGCCCGGAATGGAACGAGCACACGATCCCAGCGGGACTCCTCCGAGATCACCGCATCGCCGCTGGATCGTGGGGTCAGCTCATTGTGCGTTACGGACGGCTGCGTTTCACGTTGCGCACCACTCCCGAACTGGATGTCATCGTCGGTCCCGACGCGACTCAGGCAATTCCGCCAGAGATCGAACATGCCGTGCACCCACTTGGCCCTGTTCGCTTCTCAATCCACTTCCTTTCGATCCCTCGACAGGATCCGGGCGTTGAGCTTCCTCCGCACGTCAATGATGAGGGTGGTGAAGCTGCCTGCTTTGCGCACCTCCTATGCCCGGAATGCGGAGCCGTCCTCGATGGAGGACCACACATGGAGAGTTGTGGCAGAGGCGAGAGCAACCCACGCAAGGCTGGGTGTGCCTGACTTACGACGACCACCTAGCGAGATGCCAGTCGGAGATCGGAGGCGTCCCCCCTCCGACGTGAACCCCTGGGCAGCCCCGTTGCCGTCAGACGAAGCTCTACCGTACATCAAGCGAGGTTTTGAGGCCCCACAGCGGTGCCCGCTATCCGGGTCGGTCAGTCACCATTCCCAAGCGGTCGAGTGGTTGCTTAGGCAACCCTGTCGGGAAAGGCACGAACCACAGCGGCGGTGCGGTTGGAGACATTCAACCTCGCGTAGATGTTCTCCAGGTGCGTCCGCACGGTTCCCTTCGACAGGCCGAGCTGGCGAGCGATCTGGAAATTGCTACGCCCGCCGGCGATCAGGTTCAACAGGTCCCACTGGCGGTCAGCTTGGGGCCTGGGCGCTCGGGCCGTCGCCTAAGGACACCGCCCGGCCCCGTTCGCCCGCGAACGAAAAACGCTGGCCCCCCAAGCCCTGACGTCTGCCTGTGCCTCAGTCGTGCTCGTAAACGGACGGCCCGGTGGCTTCGTCTGCTGTCGACAATGTGGTCGCGACTGGGACCGTCCGGTTGCTCGCGGTGACCGGGACACCCGCCGGCACCGTAGTGGCGCCAGGAGCCGTCGTAGCAGAGGGCGCTACTGCCGTGCGGGCAACTACTGGCTCAAGTACCGTCGCCGGCCGCAGGTCGAGGTAGGGCTCATCCACGCTACGCGGCATAGTGCCGCCGATCATGCCACCGAGGAGACCGGCGCCCAAACCGATGAGCAGGCTCCAAAAGGCGGCCCAATAGCTCAGGTAATTGATTGAATAGACGGTGCCGCTAACGGTGACTGTATTGGGGATGTGGCCGATCGCAAATGTAGGTAGCACGAGCACGCCAACTGCTATTACTACCAAACCCCAGGTCGTAAGTCCGCTTACGCTTCCAGCGCCGAGGCCACGTGCCCCCGAGCTCACGCCAGCAATCAGGCCTGCCAGGAAGATGCAGAAGATGGCGGTCCCTGCGATCCACCACGACAGGTTGCTGTAGACGACCGAGTCGTGGCTGCTCAACGACAAGGCCAGCCAGAGTGCGTCCAGCAACGCGAACGTTGCCAACCCGATGACGGTCCCTGAAATGACGCTGCCCCAACGAACGAGCTGAGGGCGCTGCGGCGCTACCAAGCCAGTTTCGGGGACAACCAAATGTTTAGACATCTCCTACCTCCTTCGGGCCTCGGCTGGACCCGCCCCGCCGGCGGGCCATGCCTATGGCCATGTCGGGCGTCTTTGTTCTTCATGACTGAAGTTACCCAGCGACGCCCCGGCTCAACCGCGACGGTTCGGCTGGCCCCCCTCACCTCCAGGTTTGCCGGCTACCCAGAGTTGACCGCGATACTGGCGTCTGTGGACCTGCGCCAGCTCGCTGCCCTCATAGCGATCACTGACCATGGCAGCTTCTCGGGTGCGGCCACTGCGCTCCACACCGTTCAGTCCAACGTCTCTGGCCATATAATGCGCCTCGAGCGCGAGCTTGGGGTGGAGCTGGTAGACCGCCAGACAGGCCTGCTGACAGAGGAAGCTTCGCACTGCGTCCAACTATGTTTTGGACCTTGAATACCGGCGCTCCTTCAGAGATGTGATCCAGGGAGCGCACCCGCTGCATAACGCCGATTCTCTTTACCATTAAGAACGCTGTCCTTGACGTTGAATCTTTGGGTTTTGAGTGTGGTCGTGGACGCGTTCTCTACACTGTTCATTACTTGAGTGCCGGGTGGGTCGTCAGCCGGGTGAGTTGTCAACTCGGTGGGTTACTAGGGACGGGGAAGAGTTGCTCGGCGAAATCCCCCCTTGTTATGTAGCGAAGAGGACCTCGATCTCGTCGGCGGTCCCCTTTAAATGCGGTCCCGCTCGGATGTTATGGTCGCTGATATTGAGGGCGGAGAGCGCGCCGTCGATGAGACGCTCGACGCCGAGTTTGTCGTACGTGGATCGTCGAGCTGAGGTCCACGACCAGACGTGGCAACCAAAGGAAACGCGCCGTGCGTCGCACGCCGCCGCCACCTCTCTTTCGACGTCGCCGCTAGACATCGGCCAAAGCCACGACGTCTAGGATCCCGGGAGCCCGGCTGAGCTCGTGTACCACCGCGGCGGGGACGGGCTCGTCGAGGGAGATCGCCATTATCGCCGTGCGCCGGTCGGCCGAACGGCCCAGGTGGAGGTCGACGATATTGATCCGGGCGTCGGCCAGCGCCGAAGTGACCAAGGCGAGCATGCCCACACGGTTGTCGTTTCGCACCACCAGCAGGTAGCGAGCGAATGGCAGCTCGATCTCGTGCTCGTCGAGCAGCACGATCCGGGGGTCGCCGGCAAACAACGTGCCGGCTACGGCCCGGCCGCCCCCCCGGATGCTCACCAGGTTTACGTACTCATGGGAAGCGCTGGCCGTAGTGGTCCTCACTTCGAGCCCCCGTTCGGTGGCCAGCTGGGGGGCGTTGACGTAGGAGACGGGTTCCTCCGTGACGACGGTGAGCACGCCCTTTTGGGCGGCGAGGGTCAGCAACCGGGTGTCCCGGCCGGCCAGCGGCCCCTGGTACCCGAACTCGATCACCGCCGGCAGCTCTCGGGCCAGGGCGGCGAACAGGCGGCCGAGCCGCTCGGCCAGGGGGACGAAGGGGCGCACGACTTCGTCCGCCTCGGCCGCCGGCAAGTTGACGGCAAAGGGGACGAGGTCACCGTCGAGGGCCAGCACGACCTGCTCGGCGATAGCGACACCGGCCTTGTCCTGCGCCTCGCGAGTGCTGGCTCCGAGGTGGGGGGTCACAACCACTTGGTCCAGGTCGAGCAGGGCCGACTGGCCCGGGGGCTCGGTGGCGAAGACGTCAAGCGCGGCGCCGGCAATGCGACCCTCCCGGATCGCTCGCGCTAAAGCGACCTCGTCGACTATGCCGCCGCGGGCGGCGTTGACCAGGCGGAGGCCTGGCTTGGTTTCACTCAGCAGCTTGGCCCCGATGAGGCCCACTGTCTCGGGCGTCTTGGGCAGGTGGATGGTGACAAAATCGGCCTGGCGGAAGATGTCGTCCAGGGGCACCAGCTCGGCCCCCATCTGCCTGGCCCGCTCGGGCGCCACGTAGGGGTCGTAGGCCAAGAGGTGCATACCGAACGCCAGCGCCCTTTGCGCCACGAGGGCCCCAACCCGGCCCAGCCCGACGATGCCGAGGACCTTGCCGTGGAGCTCGACGCCCTCCCAGCGGGAGCGCTCCCACCGTCCCGCTTTGAGGGCCGAATGAGCCTGAGGAATGTTGCGGGCCTGGGCCAGCAAGAGGGCTAGGGTATGCTCGGCGGCCGAGAGGAGGTTGGACTGGGGGGCGTTGACTACGATCACGCCCCGCCGGGTGGCCGCCCCAATGTCGACGTTGTCCAGCCCGATGCCGGCCCGCCCCACAACCTGTAACTGCCGCCCAGCACACAGCACTTCGTCGGTGACGTTGGTGGCCGACCGGATTATCAACGCCACGGCACCGTCGACCGCCTTGAGCAGCTCGTCGGGGGACAGGCCCAGCTCCAGGTCCACTTCGTGGCCGGCACCGGCCAGGAGGTCGAGCCCGGACTGGGCAATCTCTTCGGTGACCAGGACACGGGCCATGGCGGCCATGCTCCCACGAATCGGGGGTGGGGTGCAGGGGTTACCAGGCAGGGGCCATCGCGCTTGAACAACTCCTTTAGCGCCTTTCCGGGGTTGGTAGGGTTGCGGTCGGAGGGCGCGAAACTGGTGACCGTCGGCTCCGCCGAGCTGCCAGGGTGAGCTCGCCCGACAGGGTGCGCAGACTGTGCCGTGGTCCCTTTTTGTGTTCTCTGCCAGGGTCGATCATCTGGCCGACAAGGACTGCGGTCCGTGTCGGGGGGGCGCTGACAAAGACCGAGCCGGCGCCGCCGGCGTCGACGCCTCGCCGACAATCATCGTCGCGTGGCCGCCAATCTGGACAAGATCATCACCGCCTTGGAGGACCTGGCGGCCACCCACAATGACTGACCTCGTAGAAGCGCTCCGACAAGCCGCCCAAGCGCGTCACGGCCCCACCCTCCGCCGGGCCAAGGACGCTCTCCAGGTTCTGGTCACCTCGGGCGTGCCTGTCAGCTTCGCCCGGCTCGCCCGCGCTGCCAAGTTCTCTCGGTCCTGGCTCGACCGCCAAGACAAACTACGTGCCGAGCTGGAGCGCCACCGGGGACCGAGCCCCGCCCCGCCCGGGGCGCGGCCACGGGACCAGTCAGCAAATAATCGAGTCCCTCCGACAGCAACTCCACGCCTGCCGAGAAGAGATTGCCCGCCTACGAGGCGAGAACCGTGCCCTCAGCGACCAGCTCGCCCGCGGCCTCTGCACCCAACGAGTGGACAATGTCACCCGGTCGTGACTCTCTTCGGCGACATGTCCACGACGTAAAAGGGCCGTCCTACCTGGGCTTTTAGCAGCTCAGGTAAAGAGAAGTCTCATTATGTATTTGTCAAGCCGGTTATTGCTCCGACCGGAAAATGACGCAAGAAGCCCAGATCTGTAGCTATCGGTCTCGTCTCCTTGGGCCTCCCGTCGAACCGGTGGCAGAGGCACCGTGATGGCCGAGTACGAACGCCTCCCTCGGGACCAGTACTTCGCGACCGGGCGCACCCGGAGACCCAGACGGCCGAGCGTCGCGTTCGATTGGCCGATAACGTACCAGTACGCAACTTTGGCAACTACGGGACGTCCAAGGGAGCTTCAGCGGCGCTCGGAGAACTGAACACCCGGACGAACGAGAGCTCGTCTCTTCTGTTGTGACGGGCGGCGACGAGACCCCAAGCACCTCTGCGTAGTGCCTCCGCAAAAACCCGTTGGCGGACCACGGCGACCACTGCTAGCCTCGCCGGAGGCCGGCCGGGCGAGAGAACGAGGAGGTGGTACCCGTGAACGCAGTATCGACATGGGTGCTCCCCTCTAGGGTCACGGTCGGGCGATAGGTCGTCCGGGAGCGCCGTTCAGCAGCACTCCCGAAAGGTACGACCATGCAATTCACTTCCGAACAGCGCCTCGACGACGGCGTCCTTGAACGCGAATTCACCCTCGGCGAGATCCCCGGCATCCTGTGGACGCCCGGATCCGCATCCGCACCGGCGCCGCTGATCCTGCTCGGCCACCCCGGCGGGCTGCACAAGATGTACCCCCGGCTGGCGGGGCGGGCCCGGCACTCCGCGGCGGAGTACGGCTTTGCCGCGGCCACCATCGAGCTCCCCGGGGGCGGTGACCGGCCCTCTTCGGCCGCCGCCGAGCAGGCCCGTGCCGACCTGCGCCGAGCGATGGCGGGCGGCGAACCGGTCAACGAGATCGTCGACCGGCTCGTCCTCCCACTGGTGGAAAAGGCGGTCCCGGAATGGCAGGCCACCCTGGACGCCCTCCTTTCGCTGCCCGAGATCGGCGGCCCGGTCGGGTACTCGGGGGGAGTGATCGCCATCGGCATCCGGCTGGCGGTGGTCGAGCCGCGCATCGCGGCCGCCGCTCTCTTCGCCGGGAGCTTCGTGCCCCGCGCCCTGTTCGAGGAGGCCCGGCAGGTCTCAATTCCGCTGCAGGTCCTGCTGCAATGGGACGACGAAGGGAACGACCGGCAGTCGGCCCTGGACCTGTTCGACGCCTTCGGCTCCAAGGAGAAGACGCTGCACGCCAATCTGGGCGGACACACAGGCGTCCCGCAGTTCGAGGTGGAGGACGGGGCCCGGTTCTTCGCCCGGCATCTAAGGTAGCGCGGTCGGGCCCTGCCGTCATGCCGGCAGCAGACCGTAGGCGTTGTCGGCCAGGATGCCGCTCTCGGTTTGGTTTTGGCTCAGTCGACCGCGCTTCACACCTACAGAACGCCGTGTTATGCGCTGCCCTAACCCCTTATTTTTCAGGAGGAATCAGCGCATAGCGACGGCTAGGTGCTCGTGGCAATAGGTCGGATCGGTTCACTCTCCGTAGCGAACTGGCCGTGAGCGGGCAGTCGCTACTGGCCGTCTCCGGGCAAATTTTGCTGGCAGCAAACACTCCGGGGACAACGGAGCGAAAAGTCAGGGCAGGTCTAGGGCACTGCTGCTCCGCTTGGTGGTGCTGGGCTAGCGGCGCGACCCTCGAGGATGCGCCGAGCCGTTGAGCTGGGAAACGGATGCCGCGCTACCGGGATCGCGTGCCCCGTGCTGAGCTGAACGCGTACATCATAAGTGTCAAATCTACTGCCGCCGGCGCGATGGGGGCTGGAGGCAGTGGGTCAGTTTGAGCGAGTGCCATAGGCCAAAAGCCCTTGGCGGTAGCGGGACAAAAGCTCCGTGGCTGTGCCCTCCGGGCTCGCCGGCGGGTCCGTCAACAAGTGCCGGGGATCGATAAGAGCCCGCTGGAACTGATCGTGCATGTGCCGCGTGCCGGGCTCATCGTTGTTGTGCCCTTGGCGGGTTGCGACGTTCTGCACGCATCGTTCCACTGATGGCAGCAGGATGGCGTAATGCAGTTCGTCCAGCTCGGTGGCTTCGAAGAAGGTTGGCAGCCACCACGGCCCAAGGACCCCCTCGAACACGGCCTCGTATCCGCCTCGGGCGAATTGGCCAGCCGCGGCGCCTGAGGCGCGGATGACCACTTGGTTCTGGTCTTTCGCCTCTGGGAGCCAGGGTGTCACGGCGCCTTGGTCCAGAAACCTGAAGAACGCATCTCCTTGGATTAGGACGCTGGGTGAGAGGCGTGCCGACACGAGGGCACTTACGGTCGACCTTCCCGCCCCTGGCGGTCCAGCGATGACAAGCAAGGACGACATCGACACAGCTTTCTTGCTTCCTGCCTGCTCGGTCAAGCAGCCCGGCGAGCTGTGTCAGGCTGCAGGGGTAGTCAGCGTGAAGGGTACACGCTCGCGATTCGGCGGTCCGTCGGGGCGGAAATGCCTGCCAGCAGGATTGACGACGCCGCTCGAGCGTGCCGACGCCAGGTTCTCGGACGCGGCAAGATCGGGAAACTGGCCGGATATGTTGCGATGCGACCCCTCCAGCGAGCGCAGGGTCAAGCGGCGAGCCGGTACTCGTGTAGCAGGCCGCCGAGACGGTCAACTCGCTTGACACTGTTCCCACCTTCGAACCGCTTTACGGCCGAGTAGGGGACCGGCGGTTGGAGGTCGATGCTGCGGTGCGGACGCTCGCAGTTGTAGTGGGCAACGAACTCGCGCAGCACCCGGTCGAGATGGCGCTCGTTGCGCACCAGCAGCCAATCCAGGCACTCAGCCCGAGCCGTCCGCACAAAGCGTTCCGCGAACGCGTTCGCCGTGGGTGTCCGCACGGGCGTGCGGATAACCCGGGCACCGGTCGAGCGCACCACCTCGTCGAAGGGCCCAACAAACTTGGCGTCCCGGTCACGGACCAAGAAGCGAAGGGTTCGGCCCTCGTCCTCGAGGGTCGCTACGAGGTTGCGGGCCTGTTGGGTGACCCAGGACCCGACCGGGTGGGCAGTCACACCAGCCAGAAAAACCTTACGACGGCCCAAGTCGATGAAAAATAACGCGTAGACACGCTTGGGCATGACCGTGTCGACGTGGAAGAAATCGCACGCGAGGGTGCCGGCAGCCTGGGCTCGAAGGAACTCCGACCACGACGGTCCGGACGTCCGTGGCGCCGGCCCTAGACGGTGACGATGTAGCACGTTGCGGACGGTGGTGGCCGAGATGGTCAAGCCGAGCTTGCGGCACTCGCCCACGACCCGTAGGTAGCCCCAGCGCGGGTTCTCCCGGGCCAGGCGCAGGACGAGCTCGACGACGTCCGCGTCGAGGGCGTTGGGGGCGGTGCGGCGACGCGGGTAGGTCCAGGACCGGGCGACGAGGTCCCGGTGCCAGCGCATCAACGTGGCCGGTGTGACGAGGACGACGCCCCAACGCTCCCGACTGAGAAGCCGGGCGAGAGTGGCCAGGACGGCACGATCGGTCGGGGAGTACCGAGGCCGTACCACCTGGCGGCGTAGCACTGCCAGCTGGTGGCGGAGCACGGTGATCTCGACGTCCTTCTCGTCCGGCGACGGGCTGAGGTGCAGGAGGTCAAGGAGCCGGCGGACGAGCAATAATGTGACCGAGCAGCCCATGCCGACGATCTTGGCAGATGCGCGGAACCGCTGCTCAGACGATGGATCCTAAGCTTGCACCCTTCAGGGACGACATCGAGTCGGCCCTGAGTGGGATCCCCGACACCGGCCACGAGTGGGACGAGGACCCGTCGAGCTGGGTCCGTGCACAACGCCGGGGAGACGCGAGGCGTGCCGGATAGGTGGCCAGGCTCCTGCTCGACTTGACGGTCCTAATTGACGCGCTCCGGGCGCGACCCGCGGCGGCGCGAGTGGCCGGGCTCCGACGGGTGGGGACGGAGCCATGGGTGTGTGCTATTTCTATCGAGGAGATTGGCGCGGGCTGCGTCACATGGAGGAACCAGTAGCCCGACGCTTGTTCAACGGTCTGCGGCTCACGCCGCTGGGCGCCGCTGAGGGGATCCGTGCTGGCACCTGGCGACATGAGTTGGCGGACCGAGGAGTGACCCTTCACCAGGCCGACTGTCTGATCGCGGCTGCCGCTTTCGGAGTTGGCGCTTATATCGCCACCGCGAACGTCGACTGATTTCCCCATGGGGGAAACCAGTGTCGATCACTGGCCGGCCGGTATTTGAGGGGCGCGCCCTCTCCCCTTTCGAGCGGCGACAGCGGAAAGCGGCGAACAGGCGAGGGGCCTGCGAGGCTAACGCCCTGTTAAGGCTTGTGCCCGGGCCTTGCGCGCCCGGAGCGCTCTAGATCCTGGTACCGGTAGGTGGAGTCGGTAGGTGTGTGTACTTGCCGTCCATGGTGTGGCCGAGCGTGTGCGCCACCTTTTCGGCTGGTGACCTGCCGCGGAGCCACATAGGGTGCCATGGCTCCGCGTTTGGCTATCGCCGACGGAAGTGGCCGCTGACCTGCGGGAACGTGCGCCCCCTGGGATTCGAACCCAGAACCTGCGGAGCCCGCGTCCGGCGTCCGTCGATGTACATAACTGTTCAAAAACGCGGGAGGCTACTGGGTTTTCTGCTCAGCGGCGTTCATAGCTGTCCACCCAATAAGGGATGTTTTGAGACTTGTTTCTCAAGCATTTCTGATGTGAAGGCCCTTTGATTGTTGGAGGTTCTCGCATTCCATTTCTTGGGATCCGTGTAGCGACGGGCGCTGTCTTGTAGTGTGCGGCAACATGGACCGGTTGGCTGGGGGGATCCGACCGGCTATGCACTCCTGCTGTCCACCCTATGGCCTCCGCTCTAGCGCTGCCCCCACCGCCCTTCGCACAAGTCCGTCGGACAAGGTTAAAGAACCAGCAGGGACACCAAGAACGCGCTCGCCCTGGCCTGTCCAGCTAGTCGGCGGGCTGGGTCTTTTCTCGGGCCAACCCGGAGCTGCGAGCGCGCCACGCTAACGAGGCGACGGCGACTTTGCTTCGGGCCTTGTCGCCTGACAGGTTGGTGCACGGTGAGGCGGGGTGGCCACCGGCGCGGGCGGCCGGCTTGGTTTTTGGTTCGCGTTAGCGGCCTGGGCGTGGCCCTGGCCTGCTTGGGCGGCGCGACCGTGCTTGTCGCGGGCCTGGTGGGCGCTGCTGGAGCCCAGGTACGGCCGAAACCAACCTTTGTCCTGGAGTGGTCTCAGGGCCCGTTCGCCCAGGACAAGGGCAACCCGATCGCGGAGTCGTCACCGATGCTTGCCATGCTCGATGCCGTCGGGCCTGTGGTGGTGGTCGGGGACCGCAGCGGCTACCTGTACGCCTACCACCTTGCCGATGGCTCGGCCGTAGCGGGTTGGCCTGTCTCCGACGGCGGCATGCCGATCGACTCAACCCCTTCGGTGGCCCCACTGGAGGGCAGCAGCCTTGATTCGGTGTTCGTCGGTGCGGGCGACGCTGCGGAACCTGGTGCCGGCGGGTATTTTGCGTACTCTCCCACCGGTCAGGCTCTTTGGCACACAAATGTGACAGACCCCGTCGGTGACCCCCACCCTGCATACGGGGTGCAGGCATCTTTGACTGTCGCCCAGCTGCAAGGCAGCAGCGATCTGTTCGCCGGCTCGCTGGGCCAAGACGCCTTCGCCTTGAACGCTTCGACAGGCTCGGTGCTACCTGGTTGGCCGTTTTTCACTGCCGACAGCGTCTTTTCAACCGCCGCTACCGCGGACCTCTACGGTGATGGCCAGAACGAGCTGGTGGTGGGTGGCGCCTCCACTGAGGGCCTGGCTATGGGCCAGGCCTACTCGCGGGGCGGCCATGTAAGAGTGATCGGCCCTCAGGGCGAACTTATGTACGACTACGACCCGACGCAGGAGGTCGACTCTTCACCCGCTATAGGTGGGTTCCTGGCCGGCGGGGCCATCGGCATCGCTGTGGGCACCGGCTCCTACTACCCAAAGGCGAGCGACACCGACACCCTGAAGGCCTTCACTTCCCGCCTTGTCCCTGTCTGGTCGGACACCCTGGACGGGCTCACCTCCTCTAGCCCCGCCCTGGCAGACGTGCAGGGCAACGGGCAGCTCGACGTGGTCGAGGGCACGGACACCACTACGGCAGGGTCGGTGTGGGTGCTAAACGGGGCTACCGGCGACCCGGTGTGGCACACCGCAGTGGTCGGGCGAGTCATCGGTTCAGTGGTGGCGGCCAACCTCACCGGGAGCGGCTACCAAGAATCTGCTGGTGCCGACGACCCACGGTGTCGAGGTGCTGGACGGCCAAAGCGGCGCCGAGGTAACGGTGCTGGGGTCGCAGCTGGGGTTCCAGAACGCTCCCCTAGTCACCGATGACCCAAATGGCACCATCGGCGTCATTATCGCCGGGTACAACGGGAACAACGAGGGGGTTATCGAGCACTACGAAATCCCCGCCTCGAACGGGCCCTAGCCGTGGGCACGGGTTCATGGCCGATGTTCCATCACGACCCGTTATTGACCGGCGCTGCCGCGGTGCTCCCCGACAGTGGCACGGTCGCCCCGACCGGGCTTGTCGCCCACGGGGGTACCGGCCAGGTCGCACTGAGCTGGGCAGCACCGGCGGGGACAGGCTCGGCGCCAACTGGCTACAACGTCTACGAGGGCACCAGACCCGGCCAGATGCCTGCCACGCCCGTGAACGGTGCTACGCCGCTCACTGGGACCGCCTTAACTGTGTCGGGGCTGGCGGCCGGCACGACGTACTACTTCGAGGTGACGGCGCTCGACTCGGCCGGCGAGGGTGCTCCCTCCAACGAAGCCAGCGCCATCACCGTCGGCTCACCGGGCGCCCCCGTCAGCTTGGCTGTGATCGCTGGCAGGGGGCAGGCCAGCCTGACTTGGGCCGCACCGACCTCCAATGGTGGGTCGCCCATCACCGGCTACAACGTGTACGTCGCGACAGCGCCGGGTGCGCCGGGGACCAAGGTGGCGACGGTAACCTCCACCAGCGACGTCGTAACGGGCCTTAGCAACGGGACTTATTACTTCCGCATCACGGCCGTGAACGCCATCGGCGAAGGACCGGCGTCGGCGCAGGTCTCAACCACGCTGGGACACTCCACTTCACCCCCATCGCTGTCGTTGCCCGGTGCGCCCTCCGCCCTGATGGCTGGTGCAGCCAGCGGGCAGGTCTCGCTGTCCTGGGCGCCACCCTCGTCCACCGGCGGGTCGCCCATCAGGGGCTATAACGTCTACATGTCCACGGCCCCGGCTGTCCAGGGGACGAAGATCGCCACCGTGGCGAGCACCGGGTACACGGCTACAGGATTGTTGAACGGGACCACTTATTTCTTCGAGGTCAACGCCGTCAACTCGACCGGCGAGGGACCGGTCTCAGCACAAGTCTCGGCCACGCCGCAGGCGCTTACCGGCTACCGCGTGCTCACGGCGAAGGGCCAGGTGATCTCTTTCGGCCAATTGAGCTCGTACCCCGTGCGGCCACTTGGCTCAGCCGCCGTCGGGATGGCATCGGCACCGGACGGCTACGGGTATTGGCTGGCCCTGAAGGCCGGTGGAGTGCGCGCCGCGGGCGAGGTCCGCCTCTATGGCTCGATGGCCAAGGACCACCTCAACTCTCCCATCGTCGGCATTGCCGCTGCTCCCGACGGACAGGGCTACTGGCAGGTCGCCGCCGATGGTGGCATTTTCGCCTTTGGTGATGCTCATTTCTATGGGTCGTTAGCCGGGGAACATCTCAATGCCCCGATAGTCGGCATTGCCACCACCCAGGACGGCCGGGGCTATTGGCTGGTCGCAGCCAATGGCGCGATATTCGCCTTCGGCGACGCTCAGTTCTACGGGTCGTCGGCCAAGAGCCCCCTCAACGCCCCCATAGTCGGCATTGCCGGTGCTCCCGACGGACAGGGCTACTGGCTGGTCGCCGCCGATGGTGGCATTTTCGCCTTTGGTGATGCTCATTTCTATGGGTCGTTAGCCAGGGAACATCTCAATGCCCCGATAGTCGGCATTGCCACCACCCAGGACGGCCGGGGCTATTGGCTTGCGGCCGCCGATGGTGGCGTTTTCGCCTTCGGCGACGGCCATTTTTACGGCACTGCTACGAGCGCCAAGCTAGCAGGGCGCGTCGTTGGCCTCGCCGCCTAGAGCGGCCGCCTAGCAGGGGCAGCTAGCAGGCCCGGCTGGCGAGGCCGTTGGGAGCTGCAGGTTAGGCCGACTCTCCGCGCCAGTCTTCGCGCCGCCTAGGCCTCCCGTAGCAAGTAGCCAGACCTGGGACATCGGACATAGCGCCGGCGCCTCCTACGGTCTCGACTTTGGAGGCCGGCGACTGCTTGTCTGCGTCAAGCACGACAGATGGCCGACAGGCCCAAGCGGGCCAAGCGTCGCAGCGGGACCTGGAAGGCCATCGTAGAGCCCCACAGGTCCCTCGAAAGCACCGATAATGTTTTGCCGTTCGCTACGGACCACCACGGTAGGCGTAACGGATGGCGAGCGGGCGCGCAGCTGCGCGGACGAGTTCCTGACCTGCCGCGGAGCCATAGAGGCCGCTATGGCTCCGCGTTTGGCTCCGCGACAACGCCGCTCGCGACCGGAAATGGCTACTGACCTGCGGAGACGTGCGCCCCCTGGGATTCGAACACAGAACCTGCGGAGTCTGCAAGATCGTTGACCGGCGGAAATCGGTATTGACGCTACTCAGTAGTTGCTACTGGGCTGCAGGTGGCTCGGCGCCACTGAGATGGGGAGATCCCACGGAAGACTGCCGCCGCGGGTGCTGCCCTGCCCACTCCTCAATGGCCGGGCGAAGCCATATACGTCCGGCTGAGATCACTGCCTCTGGTTTCGGGAAATCTGCTTCACTCTGAACGAGTTGGTGGACTCGTTGCCGGGAGACCCCCAGGATCTCCGCGACCTCTGCGACGCCGATGAGATCCTGGGTCATGGACGGAGTGTAGGGCCCGTCTTGACGATCGACAAGTAACATGATAAGTTGTCGGTCGACAAGAAGATGGCCCGGGGGAGTTGCTAGCTCGCCCGGGGCGGGCCGAGAGCTGTATTGGAGATCTCGACATGAAGGATCGTACGGGTCAGCCGCGCCAAACCTCCGGTGGGAACGGCTGGCTTGTGGCTCCGGGTCGCAGAGCATATTTGGCCTCTTCGTCCTCCTCGAGTACGAGGCGCTGTGGGAGTGCGCGGCCGCTATACCGGGGCCTCCGCCCCAGGTCGGCGGGCGTCCCCGGAAGTACCCGGGGTGGGCCCTGGTCCTTTTTGATGGGCTCTGCACGGTGTTCACCAGCGCCCGGCGGACGGAGACGAACCTGCCGTTCTTCTGGCCGAAGTTGCGCGAACGGTTCTCGGAGCTCTATCCCGACCAGCCGCCACTGCCGGTGGCCCCGCCCCAGCGCCACCACTGGCAGTACGCCAAGCGCTTGGTGGGCCAGAAGGCGTGGGCCAAGATGCGAGCCAGTTTTCGTGACGCCGCGGTGGCCACCGCGCTGGAGATCGGCTTGTTCGACCCCGATGGCCTGGGGTCGTTCACCCACCCCGACCGGGCCCGCCTCATCTACGGCGACGGCAAGGTGGTGAAGCCTCTCTCCAAGTACGCGCCAGGCGAGACCTGGGTAGACCGGCGAACCGGGGAGGTAAAGCCCCGACGGGCCGACCCCGACGCCGCTTGGTACATCGTGGGTGGGGACGAGAAGCCCCGAGGGACCAAGTCGGTGGACGCCACCAAGCCTGAGCGCCCCACCAAGCGAGGCAAACAGGTCCGGGGCCTGAAGACCTGCTTCGTGATGGGCCGCAGCCCCGACCCGCACGGGCGCGTACTGCTCGACTTCGACCACTGCCCCAAGGACGAGATGGGGTTTGCCCTCGCCTCGCTGGCCCAGATGGCGCCCAGGCTCCCCGGCCTCCAGGGCCTGGTCTGGGACGGCGCCGGCCGCGGCACCCATGCCAGCCAGCTCGGCCGGGCGTTAGGTATCCACCTCATCAGCCCCATTACCCCGGGCCTTGCCGGCTATCCTTTCGAAGCGCCGGCGCCGCTCACGAGAGACCAAAGCCCTAAACGCCGGGTTGGTGAGCCTTCGCTGGATGGTTTTGGTTTTTCGCCCGCTCATTGACCCTCTACGAGGTAGAGTTGCAGCAGCACTTCATTGTGCGCAGCGTCGCCCCGGTCCCCGGCTATGCCCCAGAGCAAAGCCGAGGTCGATCGTGAAAAAGAGCGCAACCCAGTTCCTCCAAAGAACGAGGTCCCTCGTGCCACGTCTCACGGGGAATGGCAGCTCATCCACGCGACGCCTCCTAGAGTAATTATTCAGACGACTCATGATTGGCTAGAACGGCCTCGGGGCGCACCCGCCACGAGCGAACGGGATCTTGTACTTGCTCACATCCCAAGGAGGAACCAGACATGACAACGACCGACAAAGCAAAGAACACCGCCCAACAGGCCAAGGGAAAGATGAAGGAGGCGGCCGGCAAGCTCAGCGGCAACGACAATCTCCGTGCCGAGGGGAAAGCCGACCAAACGAAAGGTAACTTGAAGCAGGCCGGTGAGAAAGTAAAGGACGCCTTTGGTAAGTGATTCGCCCCCGGACTGGCATCAACGTCATTCAAGTCGGGGCGTGTGGTGCGAAAAGGCTGAGGTTCGTTCAACACATTGGGACATTCGTCAAATAATAGAAAGAGAGGTACCTAAGATGGTAATCCTGCTGGCGCTGTTGGTTGTATTGTTGTTCCTGGGCCTAGGGTTCGCTTCGCCTTTATTGTGGGTCGTCGCAGGCATTTTCCTTGTAATCTGGTTCGTCGGGCTCGCACTAGGGCGCGGCGGGAATGGCAGGCACCACTTCTATAGCTGGTGAGCCGCAGGCAGGGCCTGACCCGCATAGTTCACAGGCCCATTTAGCGGAATAGTGATTTGTCAAGCGAACTTGCAAAAAGGGTTGAGGGCCGACAAGGGGCCCGGTAGCTCCATGGCAAGGCCGGTTTGCAGAGGTCCCGTCAGAGATCTACATAGCGCTGACACGACAAAATCCCCGATGTGCCGGGCCGGTAGCCGGCCAGCCGGGGGCGGTACTCCAGACCCAGGTAGCGCAACATTCGCAGCACCTGGAACAGGAGAGCACCTTGGGTTACGTCAGGTCTTCCGACCCGGTTTCATCTTTTCGTGTTTCGCTCCCAGGGGCCGGGTGCGAAACACGTCCCACAGTCGTCTGGCTCCGAGGGGAGCAGGACATCGCTACTGACGGCGAGCTGCGGCGGGTACTGGCGTGCGGCATGGCGGCCAACGACGCTGCCATCGTGGTCGACCTGAGCGAGGTAGAGCTCATGAGCGCGTCCACGCTGGGGGTGATCGTCAAGGCCCGGGCGCTCCTGCGTGAGCAGTCAAGGTCGTTGACGGTCCGGTACCCATCAGCGTTCGTGCGGCGCATTATCGGTATTTGCGGCTTAGAGGACCTCCTCGGCCCGAGCGGCCAAGAAAACAACGACGTGGCCGGAGACGCTCTCGGTTCGTGGGTGGCTGTACCCTCGTCGGCGGCTGAGCACCATCCCCGGCAGGTGAGCCGGGCCGTCGACCGGAGGGCAAATGCCGTGGTCGTCGAGGGGGGGGCGGAGATGGCATTGCCCAATGCGGCCAGACGTGGGGGGCCGTGACTGAATGGGGTACGGCGCGCCGAGCACGGGTACTCGACCTGCTCGTCGGGCGCGGGGAGGGCGGTTTCGGGACCAAGCGGCTGTGCCAGGTGTGCGCCGAGGCCACCGCCATGAGCGGCGCCGGCATAATGCTGATGTCGGGCGACGCCCCCTACGGCTCGCTGTGCACCACCAACGAGATGAGCGACGTCGTCGAGCAGTTGCAGTACGCCCTGGGGGAGGGGCCCTGCGTGGACGCCTACCGCCAGGACTGGCCCGTGCTAGAACCTGACCTGGCCCAGCCGGACACGCTGCGGTGGCTGGCCTTTACCCCGCCGGCCATCGCGGCGGGTGTGCGGGCCGTCTTCGGCTTCCCGCTCCAAGTAGGAGCGGTCCGCCTCGGGGCGCTCAACCTGTGCCGTGACCGCCCCGGGCCGCTAAGCGACGACCAGCACGCCGATGCCCTGGTGATGGCTGGCATCGCCGCCCAGGCCGTCCTGGTGTTACAAACGGGCGCGCCACCCGACGAGCTCGCTTCCGAGCTGGGAGCAGGGGCGGACTTCCACTACGTGGTGAACCAGGCCTCCGGCATGGTCGCCGCCCAGCTCGAGGTCAGCGTAGGCCAAGCCCTGGTCCGCCTGAGGGCCTACGCCTTCGGCAACGACCGTAACCTCACCGAGGTGGCCAACGACGTAGTGGCGAGGGAGCTGCGCTTCGATGCCGCCAGCGGCGAGAAGGATCCCGCCCGATGACGACCAGCACGTACCGGCCGAGCCGCCAGCGTCCGGGCCGCGGCCGTCGTACCATGTTCCTGAGGGTCACTCACACAACCGCGGGAGGGCCGACATGGCAAATGCCGATGTGATCGGGGGCCCGGCGCCCCGAGACACGCTGCTGGCCAGGACGCTGGTGGAGCTGGCAGACACGCTAGTGGCCGACTTCGACGTGGTGGAACTGCTGACGCATCTAGCCGACAGCTGCGTTGAGGTGCTGGGCGTCGGGGCCGCCGGTCTCATGTTGGCGGGCCCCGACGGCGAGCTGAAAGTGATGGCCTCCTCCAGCGAGGCGATGCGGGTGTTGGAACTGTTCGAGCTGCAGGCCGCCGAAGGGCCTTGCCTGGACTGTTACCGCAGCGGCAAACCGGTCATGCAAGCGGACCTCGCCACGCCCACCACCCGTTGGCCCCGTTTCGCTCCTGTGACGCTAGCTGCCGGGTTCCGTTCAGTCCACGCTTTGCCGATGCGGTTGCGGGGCACCGTCATCGGCGCCCTCAACCTGTTCCACGTCGAGGCGGGCGAGATGTCAACAGCCGACATCGAAGGCGCCCAGGCCCTGGCCGACGTGGCCACAATCGCCATTCTCCAACACCGCGCCTCGCTGGAGGCCCAGGTCGTAAACCAACAGCTCCAGCACGCCCTCAACAGCCGCATCGTCATCGAGCAAGCCAAGGGCATGGTCGCCGAGAGAGCAGGCCTCAACATGGAGCTGGCGTTCACCGCCTTGCGCACCTACGCACGCGACCACAACCTGCGGCTCGTTGACGTCGCTGGCTCCGTTATCGATGGCACCCTGGCCCCGTCGGCGCTCGGCTCGGTGCCTCGGCGGGGGCCAGCCGAAGAAAAAGACACGTAGGTGACTGTGGGCCGGTACCTTCCTCCGCGCGACTCGCGCTGAGCGGCTCCCCGCTGCTGGTACAGCCCGGCGAAGCTGGTGTGCCCGAGGGCAGGTGACCGGTCCCACAAGGCTAGGCGGCAGATGAGCATCGGCCACAAGCTCTGCAAAAGTAACCGCTGTCCCGGCTCCGGCGGGTGGAAATTAGGGCATTCTGATGGTGCCACACTGCGCGCTCGATGCCACCGGGCGTCTTCTGTACGCGCTCCCCGGGTGTCGTGTGCGGTCTGCCAATTGACGAACAATGGCGCCGCCGGTAACTGCGGTGCAGATGCCCGTCATTACATGCTAATCCCACGGTATTCCGCGGGGACCAGTTGCGACACCGGTAACGGAAACACTTGACGACGGCATCGATAGCGCCCGCTACGATCCGAAGGCCAACCGTGCCGGTGCCGGCTCCTCTAGACGTTTCTCCTCGTTCCCATTGCCTCGGCGTTCGCACCTGGGATCTGGTGGCTGATCGGATTTCGGGCCATCTTGGGTTTCGGCATCGGTGGCGACTACCCGGTGAGCGCCACCATTATGAGCGAGTACGCCAACAAGAGCAATCGAGGCCGCATGGTCTCCCTTGTCTTTGCCATGCAGGGGGCTGGCCTGATAGTCGGTCCGTTGCTGGCGATCGGGCTCCTCTCGGCCGGCATGTCCCATGATTTGGTTTGGCGGCTACTCCTTGGCTTTGGGGCTATTCCCGCACTCTCGGTTTTCTACCTGCGCCGCCAGCTCAATGAGACGCCCCGCTTCCAGTTGGCCCAGATGGAAGCGAACGATGTCGACCAGAAGGCAAAGGAGCAGGGTAGGGCGACGGGCATGCGGGGCGTCCTGGCTGATCGCCGTCTCCTGCGCTGGCTGATCGGAGCTTCCGTGGCCTGGTTCCTCTTCGACCTCGTCTACTACGGCAATACGATCTCGAGCCCGATCATCGTCAAGCTGGTCGCCCCCCATGCCACTTTGATAACCCAGACCTCTTACATCCTGGCTATTTTCGCCGTGGCCGCCCTGCCCGCCTATTTCCTCGCCGCGTGGACCATCGACCGAGTCGGCCGGAGGATTATGCAGACCGGCGGGTTCGTCATGATCGCCCTTGCCTTCTTCTGTTTGTGGCTCATCCCTGGGGCCACGACCACTGTGGCTCCCTTCCTCATCCTGTTCGGTGCGACCTACTTCTTCAGTGAGTTTGGCCCGAACACCACCACCTTCGTCTACCCGGCTGAGATATTCCCGGTCCGTGTGCGCACGAGCAGCCACGGGATCGCGGCGGCATCAGGCAAGGTCGGTGCCTTCGTCGGTACCTATGCGCTGACCACCTTGTTGCCCCGGATCGGGTTCGCTGACACGAGCGCCATTGTCGGTTTTGTCGCCCTCATTGGAGCTGTTGTCACCATCACCACGCTCCCCGAGCCGAAGGGGCAGAGCCTCGAAGAGCTGACCGAGGAGGCCGGACGACCCCCAACGAGCGCAGTGGCACTCGGGCTAGCCCACAGCCGCGGGCTGCGCCCACCGCCCGCCTAGTGGCAACGGGAATACCGGTGAGTCACCCTATTCTCCAGTTCCGGTCCCGCCTCCCTCCGGCATCAATGGTGGCGTCGTTATTACCTGTGACGACGGGGGATTTTGTGCGCTGCTAAACCCGGGTGGAGTCGATTGTCGGGACCTCAACTTCACTCAGAAGCCGGCTGCCTACGCCAATCCTCAGTACTCGACGGTCCCTGGGCCGGGTCGCAGGGTTGGGTTTGTGAAGGCAGTCGACCGGCGCCGGTGGCCGTCAACACCGCACGCACAAACGCCCTGGGAAAGACATCGGTTTGACCCTTTGGCCCTTACCACCGGGCCCGGTGCTGCTCTCCTCGCTAGGCTTCAGGTTGGCTTTCGCCAGGATCCGTTCGCAGTCCCTCCGTTTTCAGATCGGCCAGCACGACCAGCGCTCGACGCCCGCTGTTCGCGTAGGTACTTCCAGGTGATGGAGCAGCCCGCATTGAAACCTGAACCGAAGACTCCACTGTGGCGCCGCCTGGTCAGCAAGCACCCCTTCCGGCGCGGCGGTCTCCTTGTCCTGCTTGCCCTGGTACTCGAGTACCTGGTGCTCCCCCAGGTCGCCGGGGTGCGCCGCTCCTTGCACCTGTTGGCACGGGTGAACATCGGATACGTCGGGCTCGGGGTCCTGCTCGAGGTGGCAAGCCTGGCCAGCTACGCCCAGCTGACCAAAGCGGTGTTGCCAGCGCGGGCCTGTCGCTTCACCAGGCTCTTGAGGATCGACCTGTCGACGCTAGCGGTGAGCCATGTGCTGCCAGGCGGGACAGCGGGCGGGGACGGTCTCGGGTACCGCTTGCTGACCGGTGAGGGCCTTAGTGGCAGCGACGCGGGCCTGGCGCTCGCCGTCCAGGGGATCGGTTCGGCGCTCGTGCTGAACGCCGTGTTGTGGCTGGCCTTGATCGTTTCGATCCCCGTGAGCGGGTTCAACCCGGTCTATGCCACTGCCGCCGTCGTGGGCGCATTGCTGCTGGCCGTATTCGCTGGGCTTGTATTCCTCCTCACCAAGGGCAAGGAGCGAGCGGCGGTTGTCATCAGGGCGCTGGTGGGCCACCTGCCGTTCTTGAAGCAAGGGGCTGCCGCCACCGCCGACCGCGTCGTCCACGAGATCGCCAATCGGGTCGCGGTCATGACCGCTGACCGCGCCATGTTACGCAGGGCAGTGCTGTGGGCGGCCGCGAACTGGCTGTTCGACGCCGGGTCGCTCTTCGTCTTCCTGGTCGCCTTCGGCCATATTGAGAACCTCGACGGCCTGCTCGTCGCCTACGGCCTCGCCTACGTCCTGGCTGCTATCCCAATTACTCCGGGAGGCTTGGGAGTGGTCGAAGCGGTGCTCGTGCCCAGCCTGGTTGGCTTCGGCGCCACGCGCGGGACCGCCATCGTCGCCGTGATCGGCTACCGGCTGGTCAACTTCTGGCTACCAATCCCCGTGGGAGCGGGCGCCTATCTGTCGCTACGAGTGACCAGCGACCGGCACGCGGCTAACCGAAGAGAGGAACTCAAACAGGCTCTGGCTGAGGCAAGGTCGCTGGCACCGCTAATGCGCCACCCCGGCCAGTTGGCAGAACCCGAAGGGGCCCCTTCGCCGGATCCCTGACTGAGCTGTTCTCCTCCATACGCCGTTGCCGGGCGTCGATCGTCCTTGATGGCGCGCCATGCCGACGTTCGCTGCGGTGACAAATCGGGTAGGTAACCAATTTGAGGCCCTTGTAAAGACAACACCGTCGCCTCTGAGAGGTGACACCGCGATGTCTAGTCCCACCACCTCATCAAAAGGCGGAGCGCCTGCCTGCACGGGCCGACCAAGTCAGTGGCCAACTACTGGCGAAATCTTACAAAAAGAAGGTCCCTCTGGCCCTCCGGCTCCTGTCCCCACAACGAGGGTGACGGAGGACAAGGACCCCACCGCAGACGCCACCGGGACGAGGATCCGCGTGAGTAGCAGCCCCAATTTTGTTAGCTGGCCACCGCAACACGATAAGAAAGGGCCTAAAGATGGGTGCTGATAACTCGGTGGCGCCTGGGCCGCTGCTAGTGGTGCAGGAAGAAGAGCCGGCCGGCGCCTTGGTGCTGCCACTAGGCGTCGCACCAAAGGCGGACGAGCCCCTGGGGATAATGGGCCGTCCTTTCGACCGGCGCACGCCCTTCTTCATCGGTCTGACCGGGGCCCTCGGGGTAGCCGTCGCCTACGGGATCGCGCGCGGCATCGCCGACATCACGAGCGTGCTGATCATCATCGGCCTGGCGTTGTTCATCGCCATTGGCCTTAACCCGGTCCTCGTCTTCTTGGTCGGGCACGGCTTGTCTCGCGGGCTCGCGGTGGCGATCGTTACCTTCGGCTTCCTGCTCGTCATCGCCGGGTTCGTGCTACTGGCCGTCCCGCCCGTATCGCACGAAGTGCAAAGCCTGGTAACGAACTATCCCCGCTACAAGGCCGAGCTGGCGTCCGGGAAGGGCTCGGTCGGCAGCGTTGTGAGCAAGCTCCACCTGACCAGTTACTTCAAGGGGAAATCGCAGCTGAACCTGTCAGTGTCGGGCGGCGTGCTCGGCGCCGGCAAGGTAGTCCTGTCGCTCGGGGTGGCGACAATAGCTGTGGTTGTGCTGACGATCTACTTCCTCATTGCCCTTCCTGGAGTCAAGCGGCTGTGGCTTTCGCTGGTCCCCCTTAGCCGTCGTGAGCGGGTCGGGCTGCTGACCGACGAAGTCTTCGACCGAGTCGGCGGGTTCATGCTCGGCAACCTGCTCACGTCTCTGGTCGCTGGGATCGGCACCTACGTCTGGCTAAGCGTCGTCGGTGTCCCGTACTCGCTACTCCTCAGCCTCCTGGTGGCTCTGTTCGACCTTGTCCCCATGGTCGGTTCAACGATCGCCGGGGTTGTGGTCACGCTGGTGGCACTTACGAAGGGTGTCCCCGTCGGCATCGCCACCGGGGTCTTCTACATCGTCTACCGCTTCGTCGAGGACTATCTGTTGAACCCGAGGGTGATGAAGCACACAGTCAAGGTGAGCCCGGGCTTGACCATCATCGCCACACTGATCGGGGGCACCTTGCTGGGCCTGATCGGGGCCCTTGTCGCGATACCCGTCGCTGCCACGTTCCAACTGTTGCTCGAGGAGGTGGCATTGCCCCGCCAGAACAAGCGCTAAGCGAGCTCTGGGGGGCGAGTCCGTGGCGACGGCCCCGCGGGATCCGCTGGGTACTGGTCGCCACCCGTCTTTAAGCTGAGCTTCCGCTTGAGCAGTCATCTGGCTGTGCATCAAGTGAGACGCCGACGGAGCGGTAACTTGATGCGATTGACCGGGCGGTACCGGCTACCCAGATGTCCTCGCCCGGTAGCCGCACTGCACTGACACGGGCAGCCACGCTCGATGACTTTGATCGCGTGCTTTCCAGGCCGTCAAAAATCGAGGGCTCGCAGGCTTCAAGATGGCCCACAGGGCAAATGTTACGGCTCATGTCTTCAAACCTTGTTCGTCTGGGACTAGCGTTCCGGGCCTCTCAACGGTCAAGAAGAGGGGTGGTGCTGAACAGAGCCCCCCCGCTGGCCACGGAACACAGGGTCACTGATGCGCAGGCAATGTTGTCCCGAAGCATCGAGTCCTCGACCCCAAAACCTTTGGCCGTCTTATTTGCTGACCAGTTGGCGCCGCCGTCGTAAGAATAGGCAGCCCTGGCTCCCACGACATAACAGGTCGGGCCGGGTGAGGACGACATGCAGACGGTATCGCCCCTGGCCACGTTGGGGTCGGTGGCCAGGGCCCAGTTGGCGCCCCCGTCGGCAGAGAACAAGAGCGCACTTCCCGACGCCGCGCAGTCGACCTGGGGACCGTCGCTGGCGCACGACACACTGCCCCAGGGGCTGGGGAGCACGCTGTGGGCCGGGAAAACGCTGCTCGACCACGACCTGCCGCCGTCATCCGAGTAGGCAGCGACGTTTGCCGTCACGCCATTATCGGTCTCAGAACCCAAAGCTGCGCATCGGGGCCGGCCTTCGGCCGTGACGCAGGACACCGTGTTCAGTTCACCTTCCCGCTGCCCGAGAGAGCCAGGGGCCCAGTTCGTGCCCCCATCAGTTGAGTACCAAACAGCGTCAACCGGGGCACCGCTGGCCGCGTCGAGCACATAACCCACGGCGACGCAGTCCATGTGTGCTCGGCTCAGGGAACAGGAGAGGTCTTGCGCGCCAAGGGCCCCGAAGCTCGGACTTTGACGGTAGGACGAGCGAGCCCAACTGGCCCCACCGTCGGTGCTGAACTCAATGCCCACACTGTCCGGGGCGCCGGCACAATCCACCTCAAGGTCCACCTCGTAACAGGACACTATTGGGGTCAGCCAGAGGTTCTGGCCGACGGGAGTAGGCGGACTGCCCACCTTCCAGGTGCCCCCTCCATTGGTGGAAAAATACGAGGCTTGCTCAGAAGGACTGGAGCCGTATTTCTGGGTCAGCAGCGCCCACGCCGCGCAGTCGGTACGGCCCTTCGCCGCCCTGGCGCACGAGACGGACGCCAAATCTATGAACTCGCCGCCGGCCGCTGCGGGGACCGGGGCCACCTCCCAGGAAGCGCCCCCGTCCCTGGAGTACTCGGCCGTGTTGAAACTACGGTTGGCCACGCAGACGACCCCGGTCCGCTTGGCGCAAGTGGTCCCGGGCCGATAGCCACGCAGTCAAGGCCACCGGCGGCACAAGAAATGGCAGGTGCGGCCGAGAAAACATTAGGCGGTTGCCTTGCGATATACCAAGAGGGCGTAGTCGCTTGTGCCGCCGCAACTGAGCTTGCGCCAACCAAGTTGGCCACGGCCGCGCCCGCTACGAGCCCGGCACATATCCGAGTCAACACTTTCGGGCGGTACAGCGCCCAGCGCTCCCGGCTGAGGAGCCGTGCGAGCATGGCCAGCACGGCGCGGTCGGCCGGGGTGTACCGAGGACGTGCCACCTGGCGGCGCAGCACCGCCAACTGGTGGCGCAGCACGACGATCTCAACGTCCTTCTCGTCGGGCGTCGGCCCGAGCCGGAGTAGGTCGAGCAGGCGGCGGACCAGCAAGAAGGTGAGCGGACGGACCATCGCGACGATCCTGACAGCTACGCAGCACCGCTGCTCAACCACAAATCCTGCGCTTGCACCCTTCAGGGGAGGACGCACTCTCCGCTTCGAGTTCGAGCACCGACAGGGTTCGAAGGCCTGCGCAAGAATCGGCGTTAGGAGCCGGCCCGGAAGGGTCAGTCTGGTGACGTCCGCAGACGACGATGGCTTCGGGTCCCGTGCGGACAGGCGGGACCTCGGTGGGTGTCGAATCTCGGCGTATCTAGCCGCGGCGAGCGAGTAGGCGCCGAAGGCCAGCAGGCCGCCGGCGATCAACACGAGCAGCCACGGCCCGACCGGTGTGTGGGCGAAGGATTTGAGCGTGCCGTCGAGGCCCTTCGCCTTGTTGGGATCGAAGGTGACCGCGGCTTGAACGACGAGGACGCCTGCCGCAACGATGATCACCGCTCGTGCGGTCCGGCCGACCTTGGCCAGGGATTCGATCCCTTGGCGGACAGAACGGCCAATGGGCTGGAGCTCGAACTCCGCTTTGCCTGACAGTGCCCGCCACGCCAGCACGACGCCGGTCACTATCACTGCGACACCGACGATACCGACGAGGGCCCGACCAAAGCTGTGCTGCATGATCTTGCTGGTCAAGTCGGCTGTGGCCTTGTCGCTGCCCGCAGAACGCGACGAGCCCGCGGCCAGGGCGATGGTGCTGGCGCAGAAAAAGCCATACAACACGCCCCTGGCCAAAGCGGCCACCCGCTTGCCTTTCTTGTCCGAACCAGCGCGGGTCGACCCGCCCAAGGCGGCGATGGTCAACTGCCAAAACGCGTAGGCACCAAAACCTACCGCCAGGCCAGCCAGCAGGACATCCCCGAAGGGCTGGCGGGCGACGGTCTGCAGGGCCCCTTGGGTATCGGCACTGCTGTTGGGTTGCCCAAACGCGACTCGCACCGCCAGATAGGCCAACAGGACATAGAGCACGCCGCGAGCGCCCAGCCCGACGCGGCCCAGTCTCGCCATCCACACACTGTGCGCCGCCTGGGTGGCGCCGCGTTGCGCCGCTCGGGGCGCGCTCGCACTCGAAGTCACGGTCGGATCCCTTCTGACTGCCGGGATCGGGCGACGGATTGGGGCTCAATTGACCGCCGCCGCGTCGTGACGCCCTGCTGCTCGCGGGGTCTCTTGACGAAGGCGCTGGCGGTGGCACCGTGGGACAAAACGTGGCAGAGGAAGTGTTCAATCGGTATGTCCGCTTCGCCGCGTAGGGCGACAACGGTGCGCGTGCCCTCGACATGCACGACCGGGGTCGTGAGAGCACATCGGACACCGCGGCAAGGTTCGGCTGATGGCGGGAACGCTATGAGGACCATCTGGCAGTCTTCCTGGTCGGTGACGCGCACGATTCCTGCGCTACCAGGGTCCGGAGCAACGCTCCCGGGAGGGTGCCACCGCGATCGGCAGAGTCCAACACGGTGCGGGCACGCAATCCGTGTCAACTTGCACGATACACCTCCTTGGAATACTCCGCTAGGTTCCTGCCGCGCTCAGGGGATCACGCCTCGACCGGTATGCGCCGAACCCCTATCAGGCCGGCGCCACTTGTCGACCGCCCGGCTCGGCTGTTGCGCCCAAGCAGCAGAAGCTGGCTACCGTTCGCGAGGCGGGGTGTGCGGGACCGAGCGGCCGGACGGACAATGATCGCAGCGCCGTGTTGGACCGTGGCCCGCCTCTCGAAGTCGATCTGCCGGGAGTTCGACTACGGGTACACCTCCTGGTCACGTGACCCAGCAACAGCCGGCCGCGCTTCGGCGAACCCTGGCGATATACCCGAACGGCTTGCGATCGGAGCACGGCTGCAGATTCTGAAGTGCCCGGCCCGGCTGGCCCCGTAAGCTCGACAATCGCGTGATCAACCGCGTGATCGTCGTCTACCTGGTCCTCGCCGCTCCTGTCGCAGCAGCCGTCCTGTTCTGGGGCTCCTGGAGTTGGCTCGCCGCCGCGGCAGTGGTGGGCGCATTCGGCCGGGCACGTGTCTTGTCCACAATGCGCGGGGCCGCGCAGAGCGATCTGATGGGACCTGAGGCTTAGCCGGCGGAACCAACGTCGCCACACGAGGAAGGTCCGACGCGTGGTCCAGGACTTGGCGCAGATCCGCCGATTGTGTACGGCCCAAGAGAGTTGGAGTTTCAACAGGAATCGACGCGTAACGACGGCTATCGCGGTTGCCGGGCCCTACGGCATTGCACGCAGAACAAGCATGTCGGCGCCCCTGGTGGGGACGGGAACCGTTATGGTCTCCAGCGGAGACGGAAGGTGTAGTGGCGGATGCGGACGTAGCGATTGCCGAACCAGGTCTTGGCCCCCGGCCCAAGCGTGTTGAACCACAATTGGAAAAGGAACCTCCTGTTCCGGAGGCGTCTGGCAACCCGAGAACGGTGCATTGTTTCGATGTCGTGTAGGCGCACAAGGTCCATGGGTTTCCTGAGCCGATGTTCGATCCGTCTCAGCCAGTAGGCCTTCAGGGCTTCGAGTTGTTGGTCCGAGAGGCCCTCCTGAACGGTAAGCCGGCTCACATGGTCGACCTCTACGGCGCGAAGCGCCCAATAGTCCGCCAAGCCGTGGACTCTACTGAAGGGCACTTGAGCAAAGCGGTCGTCCAAGCTCTGCACGACTGTTTCGGTCCGGTCGCCTAGGTAAGGGACCGGCGGAGGAGGGGGCTCTCGGCTGGCCAGGCGTTCAAGGCTGACCGCACTTATCGGTACTTGTCGGCTGTCCATGGTGATGGTTGCAGCCGGTACCCGCCCAGCCGCCGCCCAGTAGCCGTCCCCGAGGTCGCACACCTCAAACGGGGTCCCCTGGCCGTCCACCAGGACGGTGGCTGGCGCCCATTCCACCTCGGCCGGGCGAGGGAGGCGTCCGGCCCTGTCCCCCGCGGCGCGAGCCGCCCGACTGCGCGGCGAGGCGAGGAACGGGCCGATCGGAGCCCCTTCACGGATTCGCTGAAACTGGTCATCAGCGCCACGGCGATGCGATGTGACCGTGACCGACCCACCTTCGGGCCCGGCGAAGCTGAGGCCTTCCGACGTCCGGACCGCCCGCGTGCGGCGTCCGTCGCGGACCAACGCCACCATGCCGCCTTGCGCCCCCCCTTGGCTGCGCTGTAGGCCCACCACGCCGTACAGCACGAGCTCTGCGTCGTCCGAGGTTTCATGCTCTTCCACGAACGAACCCGGCTCTTCCTCGGGCACCATCAGGCGAGCACCCGGCCAGGTGACCAAGCCATAATGGCTCCTCTGGCGCAGGCATTGGTGGGGGTCGCCTCTCGACCGTGACGGGCGCCAGTACGACGGCGATGTGCGTGCCGGTCATTGTCGCCTTGCGCGCCATAACGCTCACTGCCTGTCAGCATTCGCTCTTTTTGCCCACACGTGGCGAACATGACCTCGGCTAGCGTACGCCGAGCCGGTTCCTCCTTGAACGACACAGCAGCTCGTGCGGGCCCTCTGTGCCGTTGCGATGGTTGCAACCGTCGGGCGCTCCTGGGCGTTCCTATTGTGATGGCACGGCCCAGCAAGGCCCGACCGCAAGCCGGTCGCAAAGGCTGCCCACGCCGCTCATGCCTCGTGGGTCTCCTCACGGTCGTAGCGTTCGTGCCGGTAGTGGCGTCCTCCGGCCCAGCAAGGGCGTCAGCTGCGCTGCGCACCCTCGCGCTCGCCCCGGTCACCTCCACCACGCTGCCTCAGTCGTTGGAGATAGGCAGCGGCAGTGGGGAGCGGTTCCCCGCGCCTGCTGCACCGCCCAGTTGGCCCAGCCCCGGACCAGCAGGGCTTGGTCTTCACATCGAGTGGTACTGGCTTCCTGGCCTCCGGCCCGGGCCTCTACGGCAGCGTCCGGCCCGCCCCCGCGGAGATCCAGCGGACGACGGACCAGGGCCAGACCTGGGCCACCGTGTGGCGGAAGACGGGTTACCGCATCACCTGGGTCGGCACGGCCGGGGGCACGGTCGTGGCCGCTGGCCTGTCGGCCGATGGCCAGCGGCCCTTCATGCTGGAAGGGACGACCTCGGGGGCTCCGTGGCACATTGTCGGTGTTTCGGTTAGCAACGCTGCAGTGCCACCGGTTGTGAAACGCGGCCAGGTTGCGTCCGCAATTGCCAGCCTGTGGGGGAGCTACCAGTTCCACTTCCTCAACCAGTCGGTGGGCTTTGCCGCCCCCGATCCCATGGCCGGGCAAACGGTTCTTCCGGGCGCTCTGCTGCGTACGACCGACGGCGGTCGCAACTGGGCACCGGTGCGGCTCCCCGGGGGTACGCCAACAGGAGGGCTTGCCTTTGTTGACGCCAAGCGAGGCTTCGCGACCGGGGCCGTCGACAGCGCCGACCGCTCCAGAAGGTGCCCCCTGGACCAGTTATGGGCCACCTCTGACGGGGGCTCGTCTTGGCGAGTGGTACCTGGGACCTGTACCGGCTACGAGCTGACGACCCTCGATTTCCCTAACGCAACAACGGGTTTCGCTGGCGGCGGCCAGTACCTCAAGTACTCGGGCTACGGCCAGGAGCTAGTCATGCTGAGGACGACCGATGGCGGCCGCCGCTGGACTTGGGTCTACCGTGCCTCGGTCCCTGGCGCCATCGCGCTGGACATCAACCCCTTTGGTGAGGTAGCCTTTTTCGACTCGTCGGACGGCCTGGCCCTGGACGGCGGGCAAACTACCGGCGGCAACGGCCCTGTCGGCGGCCACCTGTGGCGCACGAGCGACGGTGGGCGGCACTGGGTACAGCTCAACGTGACAGGGCTGCGCCTGGTGCTCGACGGGCGCGCCGGTGCCTGGCTTGTCGGGGGGCAAATAGGGGAAGGAGGCGACGTCCTGTGGCGGTCACTTGACCGGGGACGGAGCTGGGCGGCGGTGGGCAACCCTGGGTACGTGAAAGTCAACGCCCTTGCCGGTTATGGCTCTCGGCTGTGGGTGTCCACCGAAGCCGGCAACTTCTCGAGCTACGACGGCGGCCACCACTGGTCCCTGCCGCCACCAGCCATGCAGGACGCGGAGGGCTCGACCTGGCCGGGCACGCCGGTCGTACTTGCCGCGGGTGGGACTGTGGTTGTCGGGCCGGGTTGGGCCGGCGACGATTACTACTGGCTGAGCGGTGATGGCGGCCGTACGGGCAAGCTGCGTAGGCTCCCCGCCCTGGCCACGGCTGGGATCGCTGCCCTCGCTTTTACCACCCCTACGCAGGGCATGGCGGTCGAGGGTGGTGGCAGTTGCTCTCAGCCGGCGACGGTCCTGTCTACCGACGACGCCGGGGCGACCTGGCAGGTTGAGGGCTCGCTGGGCGTGACCGTGTCGGGCCTCGCCGTGGGCCCTTCATTGGCGGTCGTCACAGGTTGGGGCTGCGGGGGGAACGTCATCGCGATCTCGACCGACTTGGGCAAGACGTGGTCCGACGAGACGACCGGCAACCCTTGTGGGCCTGTGTCGGTCTATGCCCTGACCGTGGCGATGTTCTGTGCCAACCTGATGCCAGGCGGCCAGTACGTACTGGGTAGCCGAGACGGCGGCCACCGTTGGGTAACAGCCGGTTCCAACCCGCCGAGCGCGGGCTATTCCTCCGTCGGCTCTGTCGTGGTCACGGGGGAATCCTCTTTGTGGGCGAGCGGTCCCCCCGGAGCGCTGTGGCAGAGCTCAGATGGAGGCGCCCATTGGGCAGTCGTACGGCTGTTGCTCCCTTTGGTCTCTTGACCCAATTAGCGGCCTCGGCACGAACACGACGGCCAGGACCACCATTTCTATATGCAAGAGGGGGCGTGGGTTTCAGGGGCTTGGCGACGCCCGAACGACGGCGAGGTGCGCATCGTCATCGAGTCGAAGGCTCAACATATTACTCGGGCTCCATTTCTGCTGCGGCTGCTCCTCGTCCAGAGGCTGGCTTGGGCCGACGCGGCTCACGCACGCCGGCCGGCCGCGAGTGGCGGCGGGTCGTCCTGGGGCAGCTCGTCAGCGTCTCCCTCGACCTTTCCGAGCAGTGCCCAGCAGGCGACGGCGAGCGGGAGGTGTTTCCACCAGCGCGACCTCGTCAGGAGCCCGACGGCCCCAGCACTGAGGACCGCACCCGTCCCTGCCGCCACCACCCGCGAGACCGGCCGCAATGGGGCCGGGAGCAGGCGTGCGCGCTCGAACCAGCCGAACCACCGGCGGAGGTACGGCAACATCGCCTTGTCCACGACTCGCCAGTCTTGCTCAGGTGGGTGACGGTGGCCAGTGCCCCTGCTGTTCTTGGCATGGTGGTCGACCATTGCGCGACCCGGGTTGATCGTCCCTGCGGAGGTAGCTGCTCCAGGGGGCACGGGTACCTACGGCGGGGCTCCTCATGAACACAGCGGCGGCTGGGGCGCTAAACGGCGTGGGGGCGGCAGCCACGGTGCGCCAGATCGCCCAATTATCTGTGGCTGAAAGAGGCCGAATTTACAACGAGAATCCGTACATAGCGACGGTCCTCGCGACCCGCCGCCACTCGCTGCCCTGGCCGACTGGCACCCCGAACGCGCCGCCAGATTCCTGAGACCGCGCCTAGCATTGTGTTCGAGGATGTTCACCCCCGGATTGGCTGGGCGAAATACTCGAGATAACGCCGAATACGCGCTCGTCAAACCAAAATGGACTTTTCTTTCGTGAAAGCCCAATATTTCCCCGTTCTGGACACCTCTGGAAGCCTGGAGTGGGCCACCAACAACCGTCCACTAGGACGAGTTGTCTCACGACATGAGCCGCAGCTCTAGAGGGCAGAACGTGGCGAGGTCCCGGATCTACAACCGCACGGTATCGACCACGATCACCTCACTAAAGTCCCGGCCGTCCACTTGCCATGCGTAGCAACCCGGTGAGCGGACCCAAGTGCTGCCGGGCACGGTCCGGTACCCGTCCTGTGTGTTCGTTGTCGGGCCAGCAGGCACGATGAGCGGGCCGCTACCAGGGACCAGGCCCGTACCACCGGGTCGCACTTCGATAACGCCGCTTGCGCCCAAACGCTTGCCACGGACAACGAACGGCCCTTGGTAACCGGGTGTGCTGAACCACAGCGTCTGCAGGGCGGACCAGCCCGGTGCTTCCGTGCCGCCGAGGTCAACGTCGCCTCGGAGCAGGTCGCCCTCGTTTGCGATCATCACGCGTACGGGGCCTCCTCCAAAGGCAACTCCGCTGAAAAACGACGTCGCAATCGGGCCGCCATGAGTCGCTGGGCAGCTTTGTCCCGCTGAGAGCGTAGGCAGATGGAGCGTCCGGGCGAGGAGGGCCGCAGGCGTTGAGGGTGACTGGCCAGCGCGAAGGGAAGCATAGGCACCCAAGGCAACGCCGAGCGCCGTGATCGAGACAGCGGCGTAGTAAGCGCGCCGTCGATGTCCCCTGCGCCTCGCTTCGCGGAAGAGGGCCTCTGCGCTGTGGGTCGGTGCTTGCTGACCGAGGGGGGCCTGGGCGGCGCCGACATCATCCACGGCGGTCGAGGTAGCGGACATCAAAGACATTGATGCTATTCTCGTTAGCGTTATGGTCCGTGTCAAGGGCAGTGAGCAAAACGGCGGCGAGGCCACCCTCACCCTGGGTGTAGTCGACCGCAGCGATGCAACCTACCTACATGAGCAAGTAGCAGCCGAGATCCGGAGGGCCATCGCCGCTGGCGAGGCTGCGCTGGGCGAGCGGGTACCTCAGGCAAAGGACCTCGCAGCTGTCCTCGGCGTCAACACCAACACTGTCCTCCGAGCGCTCAGGCTCCTGCGCGATGAGGGCCTGCTCCAGATGGGAAGAGGTCGTGCCATCCGCGTCTCAGGCACACCCGAGCGCGGCGTAGTGGTCGCCAAGGTCAAGGAGCTCATCGAGCTTGGGCGTCGTCACGGTTATCATCGTGACGAGCTGGCGGCGATGGTCATGAACACACCTGACTAGGGCTGGTGCCCGGATTGCCGGTGGCCGCGTCGAGGTCATGGGCGGTCGAAAACGGTGGAGTTACAAGGGAAATCCGCCCATAACGAGCCGGCTCGGGAGCCTCCTCAGACCCAAAGCAGCCGCGCAAGAATGTCGCCCGATGGGGGAGCGCCAGGGTCGCAGGGGCTCAGTACTATCGCTGCCGTGCAGGACTATGCCGGGGCCTGGACGGCCGAACGGGGCCGCTGCCATAGGCTCGTGCACGGCAGCGAGGACGGCCGCCCGACGCACCGCCAGGAGCCTCCGGCGCGCTCGGGCTGGCGCCAGGACGGGCAGGGCCGCTGGTATGCCGTCGATGCGTGCGAGCGGAACAGCTCACAGCTGGTGAGCAGGGGAGGTAATCGGACGTTACTTGAACCACTCTGACCAGGGAGAACGTCTCCGCCACGTCTCGAGACGCTCCCTTCAGGGCCTCAGATCGCGATTCCTAGAACCCCTAAACATGTTCATCGCCGGCTCCAGCCAGCTGAGGTAGACGAGGTCGTTGACCGTTATCTTGCCGGCGCCACGCTCAAGGAGCTGGGCAAGCATAACAAGGTCCACCGGACGACTGTCTCTGAGCTATCGGAGCAACGTGGTGACCAACGTCGCTACCGACTTCTTAAGTGTGGATCAAGTGGCTGAGGCGGTCAAGCTCTACGAGTCGGGTCTCTCGCTCGTGCGCGTCGGCGAGGTCCTACACGTCAACTCGGGAACCGTCTGGCAGGCACTCAAACGTGAGGGGGTGCCGCTACGAGATTGCCACGGCAGGAGCAGACCGGCCTCACCGAAGGCCCACGGAAGGGCGGCGACTAATGGGGACTTTACGTGATGTGGAGTTGAGAACGTCCGGTTCAGCGTAGCTAGTCCAGTCGCCAGCCGGTCAGGTCCTCTAGCCCTACGATTGAACAGGTAGCCCGCCGTGACGACTGGCGTTCAGGGCGAAAGCCGAAAACCAAGAGCAACGGGCTTGGGCGCGTTCCCGCGTTCAGTACTTGGGTCGGCAATTCGGGCTCACGGGGGACGACCTACCTCGGCGACCGATGCGCGATCAACCCCGGCGGGGCTGGCAGTGGCACGATCGTTGTCAGCGGTCTGAGGTCGCTCGCTAACACTAGGCGGGCGGTGGGCGCAGCCCGCGGCTGTGGGCTAGCCCGAGTGCCACTGCGCTCGTTGGGGGTCGTCCGGCCTCCTCGGTCAGCTCTTCGAGGCTCTGCCCCTTCGGCTCGGGGAGCGTGGTGATGGTGACAACAGCTCCAATGAGGGCGACAAAACCGACAATGGCGCTCGTGTCAGCGAACCCGATCCGGGGCAACAAGGTGGTCAGCGCATAGGTACCGACGAAGGCACCGACCTTGCCTGATGCCGCCGCGATCCCGTGGCTGCTCGTGCGCACACGGACCGGGAATATCTCAGCCGGGTAGACGAAGGTGGTGGTGTTCGGGCCAAACTCACTGAAGAAGTAGGTCGCACCGAACAGGATGAGGAAGGGAGCCACAGTGGTCGTGGCCCCAGGGATGAGCCACAAACAGAAGAAGGCAAGGGCGATCATGACGAACCCGCCGGTCTGCATAATCCTCCGGCCGACTCGGTCGATGGTCCACGCGGCGAGGAAATAGGCGGGCAGGGCGGCCACGGCGAAAATAGCCAGGATGTAAGAGGTCTGGGTTATCAAAGTGGCATGGGGGGCGACCAGCTTGACGATGATCGGGCTCGAGATCGTATTGCCGTAGTAGACGAGGTCGAAGAGGAACCAGGCCACGGAAGCTCCGATCAGCCAGCGCAGGAGACGGCGATCAGCCAGGACGCCCCGCATGCCCGTCGCCCTACCCTGCTCCTTTGCCTTCTGGTCGACATCGTTCGCTTCCATCTGGGCCAACTGGAAGCGGGGCGTCTCATTGAGCTGGCGGCGCAGGTAGAAAACCGAGAGTGCGGGAATAGCCCCAAAGCCAAGGAGTAGCCGCCAAACCAAATCATGGGACATGCCGGCCGAGAGGAGCCCGATCGCCAGCAACGGACCGACTATCAGGCCAGCCCCCTGCATGGCAAAGACAAGGGAGACCATGCGGCCTCGATTGCTCTTGTTGGCGTACTCGCTCATAATGGTGGCGCTCACCGGGTAGTCGCCACCGATGCCGAAACCCAAGATGGCCCGAAATCCGATCAGCCACCAGATCCCAGGTGCGAACGCCGAGGCAATCGCTCCGGCCGCCAGCACGAGCACCTCGAAGCCATAGATCTTCTTTCGTCCCACGCGATCGGCGACCCGACCAAAGACAATGGCCCCAGCCGCCGAGGTGAGCAGAGCCAACGAGCTCAGAAGCGACTTTTGGTAGCTGGCAATGTGCCACTCCGAGGTGACGAGGGTGGCTACGACCCCGATAACGAAGAGGTCGTAAGCATCGGTGAAAAAGCCCATGCCTGAGATGAACATGATCTTCCAATGCTCACGCGACGTTGGAGCATCGTCGAGCTGCTCCAGGAGTTCCCGGCTGATGTGGCCGTCACTCTTGGGGTCAAAGGCGGTGAGCGTGGCGGTGGTCGACATGGGCGGGCCCCTTCGCATCCGTTGTCCCGCCGCGTCGTGGTCGCAACGTGGATGTCCTCACAACGCTCTTACCCAGTAGAGCCCGATCGTAGGGTGACGCCGCGGTAATCTCTTGGTGAACATCTGGGGTTCCATTGGAACTGTTCATCGCGAATATCGATCGGCTCGGGAGCGGGGGTGGCCGACGGAACCACGGGACGACCTGAACGCTGTCCCCGGACGCGAGGTCGGGGGGATAGCCGCCGGGCTTGAGGAGGAGCGCCACCGTGTCCGATCCGGCAGCGACCGGCGATGGCGCACCGACCTCGGAAGTCGTAAGGGGGACGCCCGCGACGAGCGGCACGGCGAGGGGCCGACCCGATGATGCTCGCTTCGGCGCTCGCGGGCACGAGCGCGAGGCCGTCGCCCGGCACCATTGCGACTGGTCGCAGGTCACTCGGCGTAACCGTCTGACCCGCAGCAAGCGCCCCGGTCGTGACGAGTACGTCCTCCCGACTCTGCAGGTGCAGCGGCGACGGGCTCGCCAGCCGAGGTTGGTAGAGCCTCGCGCCTGTGGGCCGTTCCACTCGGCTGCCGCTCCACTAGCGGCCTCGGTCCTGGTCCTGGGGCCTGCGCCCTGCCTGCCGTTACGCTTTCGGTGCGTTCCGGCCGCCCTGCCTCTCTCTCCCAAGGAAGGAAGAAGGCGCAGGGAGGGGGCAGCCCCCAGAAGCGGCCCCAAACGTTCCCAGTAGGGTTATTGCTACAGAGAGTGGCCCCGCCGAGGGAGCGGCCCCGGGCCGGCGTCGGTGCTGGTCAAGCGGGAGATGCTAGTAATTGGGCCCTTCACGTTGAAAGCTGTTAATGAAGATTTTCCCCGCATGGTACCGAGGCTTCACGGGTACTTCAAGCCCGAGTTCTACGCTGCGCGAGCCCGACCAAGGAGGAGACAATGAGAGTTAGGTACAAGAGCTTGACGGCCGGCGTCGCCGCCGTCGTGAGCCTGGGCTTCCCGGCCTCAGTGGGAGCCTCGGCCCCCTTGTCAAGGAGCGTGCCGAGCGTTGACGACAGCCAGCCGTACACGCTCACCGGCTGCAACCTGGGAAACGGGATCAAACACGTCATCGAACTTGGGTTCGACAACGTCCACTATTTCAGGGACAACCCCAACGTCCCCTCGGACATGGAGATGATCCCCAACCTGCTCAACTTCATAGAGCAGAACGGGACATTGCTGTCCAACAACCACACTCCCCTCATCGCCCATACGGCGGACGACCTGTTGACCACGTTCACGGGCCTCTACGGCGACCGCCAAGGGATGCCGATCTCCAATGCCTACCAGGCCTACAACACCGACGGCAGCACTGACCCGGCCGACTCCTTCACTTACTGGACCGACACGGTGGACGACACGGCCAGCACAGCTAACCCCGGGCACGACACCACCCCTTCGCTGGTGTACTCGGCCACCCCGCCGGCCACCACCATGCCGGCGCCGGCCCCCGACACCGAGACCCCGGCGCCCTGGGTCCCCTTCACCCGGGCCGGGTGCAACGTGGGCGAAGTGGCAACCGTGGACCAGGAACTGGAGACGACGGCCGACATCATCAAGGTTTTCGGTGCTGGTTCAGCCGAGGCTAAGCAGCTGGCCGCCGACCCTGACTCCTACAAGGACCCGGAGACCGCCGACTACATCGGCCTGGCCATCCACTGCGCCACGGGGAACGCCGTCTGCGCCAACGCCGAAGCCGTGAAGTACGGCCAGACGACGAGCAGCCACACCGCCGTGCCCGACCTCCTGCCTGACGAACCGGGTGGATATAGCGGGTACCAAGCCCTCTTTGGGGCCAAGTACATCGACCCCGTCCTGGGGGCGGGGACGCCCAACCTGACGAGGAACAGTTACGAGATCACCAATTCCACGGGCAACATCGTCGACCTCGACGGCAACGAGATCGACGGCGAGTACCTGACGGACTACCCCGGGTTCCCCGGCTACGGCGACATCAACGCCCCCCAGGCGCTTGCTTATACCGCCGACATGCTCGAAAGCGGGGTGCCGGTGGTGGACCTCTACATGAGCGATATCCACGGCAACGACTACATCCCCAGCCTGTCTGGCTCGGGGGAACCCTGCTACGACGCCCCAGATGCCCTGGCCAGCGGGTCAGCCTGCTTCATAGCCCAAGCCCAGTACTACAACCAGGCCTTCGGCGTCTTCTTCCAGCGCCTGGCCGCTGATGGGATCACCGCGGCCAACACGCTGTTCATCTTCAGCAACGACGAGGGCGACCATGAGGCCGGGGCTAACGTGGGCCGGGCCGTCCAGCCCTCCCCGGCCAACTGCGACGGGGCTACGGTTTCCGGCGACACCGTCACCCCCGATGTCCCTTGCACCTACCCGGCCGGCACCTTCGGCGAGCTGGCCGCCAACATCAACGGGCTGCTGGGCGATGAAACGAGCAACACCACCCCGTTCAGCATCGAGCCTGACACAGCGCCCGAGTTCTACGTCACCGGCCAACCGGGCCCAGACACCCCCGAGGTGCGCAGCCTGGAGCACGACGTGGCCAGCCTGGCGGCCGACAACCCGTACTCGGGCAACACCCATGAGCAGATCGTCAACTACATGGCCGACCCGGCCGAAGAGGCGATCCTGCACATGGTAAACGCCGACCCGGCTCGCACGCCGACGTTCTCGGTGTTCGCCAAGCCCGACTACTACATCGAGACGGGGCCCAGCACCTGCACCATCGGGACGTCCCTCTTGCCCACCACCACATCGACCGACTGTGTCCAACAAGACGACTCCTACGCCTGGGACCACGGCGATTACGCCGCCGAGATAAACACCAACTGGGTCGGTTTCGTCGGCGCCGGCGTAGCCAAACTGGGCCTGGACGGCAACCAGCCCAACGATTTCCCGGGTTCGGCCGGGATCAACAGCGGCCAGGTAACCGTGCCCCAGAGCGGGACCACGGGCACCTGGGTGGACGAGACCGATATCCGGCCCACGCTTATGTACCTGACCGGGCTCAAGGACGATTACATCGAGGACGGCCGTGTCATAACCCAGATTCTGGCCCAGCCCGCCCCCAACGACCTCAGCTCGCCTCAGGCCACCGCCCTAGGAGCCTGCTACAAGCAGCTCAATTCGAGCGTGGGCGAACTGGGGACGGCCACCCTGGCAGCGGCCACTCACTCCATCGAGAGCAATAGCCCGGGCGACACCACCTACACGGAGATGGACTCGGACCTCACCACCCTCGACAACGCCCGTGACCACCTGGCCGAGCAGATAAAGGACGAGCTATGGCGAGCGGAGTTCGCCAACCAGTCCTTTTACCCGGGGCTGGAGGCCCAACAGACGACGGCTTGCTGGGGGATCATCGGCTACGCCGACCACCTGGCCATTGCCGGGCCGAGCCCGCTCGACCACGTGCCGCCCGTGGTGTCCACCTGGCAGGGCACCCAACCCTGACCTGTTGAACCGGTGCGCAACCCCCGTCCTGCCTAGCGGGCCGGGGGTTTGCGGCCACGACCGTCACCGGCGGGGGAAAGACGACGGCATCGTCGCCGGGGCCGCAGTCGGGAAGCCTGCGCGATCTCAGGCAGCAATGGATAAATGTGTCGGCCTCCAGCTCCACGAGGTCGAGGTTCAGTTGAACGTCGCTTTATCGCAACAGGAACGTGGCGCTAGCCGCGGCTTCGTTCTCGCGGCCACCGGGGCTCAGGCCGCTTTCGGGTCCTACGAAAAGGCAGAGTGTGCTGTCGCCGCCCCTAACCTCGGAGGCTCGATCTATCCGCTGCTCCTTGGCGACTGCGAACTGCGCCTGACGGTCCAACGCCTCCAAGAGGTTAGAGAGGACCCGTTGGCAGGAGTTTCGGGAGGGCGAGGATGACGCCCGGTCTCGGTTAGCCGATTGGGAGCGCCGATAAGCCACCGGGGAGGTTGCCCGGCAGGTCTAGTGGACACGGCAGGAGCCAAGCCTGAGGCCCCGTAGTGCGCGCAAGGGGAAGGCTCAATAGGCCGGTGCCGAGGCCGTCAGAGGTAGCGGGCGGGCCGAGCGAGGTAGCGGCCGAGGGTGGCCTTTACATCGACACCAGGATGTTCTGGCCGTCCTGTACCCAATCCTGAGTGGAAGGGGACCAGCGGTCGAGGGTGATTGGCACATGCACGAATCGACCGGCCCTCTTCGCCACCGCCCAGGCCCTTTTCCGAGTGGTTTTCGTTGGCCATCCACCATTCCTCGCCGCCCAACTCGAACGCCTCGGCCACCACGTAACCCTCACGCCCGCCGCCTGAACGCTCACGCCCAAACTGACCACGACCTTCGGGCCTCACGGCCCGACCCTGGCGCGCCCAATCGTCGCGTCGTCCGACCATATTTCGTGTCAGAGCTTCCTCGGGCGGGTGACAAGCCCGTTTGGTCGACCTGGGGCTCAGTCGATTTCCACGTCGAAATCCCAGGAGACGATGGGGCGCCGGCCTTCCGGGGCCCAGCGCAGCTGGCCTTCCCCGGTGGGCAGGACTTCGCTCATGGAAAGAGTTACCGTCTTGCCCGGTAGGACATCGGCAGGCACGGCTCCCCCGCCCGCCACGGTGATGTGCGGGTAGTGGTAGTTACCGAACTCGTCCTTGATGGTGAACGCGCGTGGGTTCATAGGCACCGCTCCCGACGCCGCCGTGAACGTCACCGAGAACGTGCAAAGAGTAGTAGACGGCACGGGCACCTGGCCGATCTCGGGGACGCGGGGCCCAGCTGTCGTGACCATGACCTGGCCGTGGGTTAACTCGACCCGTACGGTGTCACCCTGGATGGCCAGCCAGGGGTGGGCGGCACTAGCCTCCACGACCCGGCCCACCGGCACGTCGGCCTTGGGCAACCAGCTGGGCAGCGTCCCGGGTTCGTTGACTGAGCCGCCAGGGAGGCTGAGGAGGCTGGCGGCGGCGATGAAGGCGGCTGCGACCAAGGCGAGCCCCACAGTCATGCGGTGGGCCTTCAGGCGGGACCAACGACCGGCAGAGTTACGCCCAGGGCCGGGCCCTGAGGCCCGGCCCTGCGTTTGCCCTTGCGAGCTCGCTTCAATCTGCTGCAAATTTCGGCTTTCCCGGGCTATTTACGGCGCTTGGCGTTCCGGCGCCGGGACCAGGGGATGGCACCACCCGAGCCCAGCCCGGCAAGGGCGAAGCCGGCCGAAGACCACGTGTGGTGCCCGTGCCCTACGGGCTGGCCGGACGGGTTAGTGAACACGTCGGGACCGAAAGGAGCGAGCCCAGGCTGAGCGGCATAACCGAGGTGGCCCATGCCGTCGAGCCCAGGGGACGCCGTCTTGACGTCGAAGAGGTCCTCCATAGTGCGCAGCCAGCTGTAGTGGTTGTAGTACACGTTGCTCACCGTGCCAGGCCTTATGTAGGGGCTGATGAGGATGCTGCCCGTGTCGCCGCCACCACTGGTGGGGTCGTCGGCGTCGTACAAGGGGTCGGTGTCGGGGGTCTCGGCTCCCAGGGTGACCGACGTAACCGGGCCAGTGGTGGCGATGGGCTGCCCAGTGCTGTTGACCAGAATGAACTCGCCTGTATCGACGAAGCCACCGCTCAGCTTGGGCGCCGTGGCGTTGACGAAGGTATCGGTCACGTGGCCGACGAACGCTCCCGCCGGGATGCCGCTACCGGAGACGCTGCGGCCTTCGTCGGTGGAGGCGATGGAGTTGTCGGCGATTATGTCTGCACCGCTTGGGGAACTGGCCGTGTCAGTGCGTGCGATCGGGCTAGTACTGAAACTGGCCCCGCTGCCATAGGTGAGGGCGCCGCCCAGGAGGCAGGTCCCCACTGGCTGCGGCGGCACCGTCTGTTCCACGCAGTTGGAGGGACGGTCGATGTAGGCGTTGTCACCGTCGCCGGGGTACAGCTCCTGGCCGTCAGGGGCCGTGGCCAGCGGTGTGTTCGGCCCCTGGGGCTCCCAGTTGACCGACTTGCCGTACAGCGTCTCACCCGCCGTGTCGTTGGCGATGGAAGTGGCGGCGTCCGGCTGGACGTCGGTGGCGTTTTGGAAGCTGTTGCCGGTGTAGGTGAATGGAGGGAACGCTTCATCGAAGGTGACGTCGATGAGGCCGCCGTCCTGGAAGGCCGGCGATGCTTCGATCTCAGGGATGATGTGCTCCAGGAACAGGTCGCCGGCGTACAAGCCGCCCGTGTAGTTGACCGGCGCGTTGGGCGTGGTGGGGTTGGCCCAGCCGCCGGAAAGGTTGTTGCCGGCACACACCGCGTCATGGGCATCGGAGCAGTTGTCGGGCGTTATCCAGCTGAACGCCGGGGTGGTCGCCTCGCTCTGGAGGTCGTGGTACAACCCGTCGGCCGGGTCGAAGAGGTTTGCGATATCAGCGGGGTTGCAGTCGCCCGACTGGAGGGTGGACTCGAACCAGGGGACGGGGAAGTGCTTGGGCACGTACTGGTCGGTCGGGTTGGCGCTTCCCGGGTTGGGCTGGGTGGTGCTGCCGGTCGGGCCCGGCGTGGCGTAGGGCGCCCCGCAGTACTCGGTGCCGGCGCTGTTTGAGGGCAGAGTGGCGGCCGTCCCCGTGAGAGGCGTGTTGGGGTCGTTCAGGTCCTGGGCATAGGCCTTCCAGCTCACACCGGCGGCATCGAACTGGTTGAACAGGGTCTCGACGGTGGCCGGGTAGACGCACCCGTTTTGCCCGGCGGCGGCATTGGGACCGGCGGCCGACACGAACTGGCCATAATTGGGGTTGTTGGTCAGGTTGCCCGACATATCGACGGTGCCGCTCATCGAGTCGTAGTACGGGCAGTCGGACTGGGTGTCGCTGACCGTGGCCTGGCCGCTGACCATGGCGATGTAATTGTCGTTGCTGAAATGGCCGGTGCCGTAGTACTGGGTAAGCAGCGATCCTTGGGACGGGAGCGTCTTCCACAGGTAGGTGTTGTTATTGAGGCCCGAAAACGTGGCGTCGTAGGACTTGTTCTCCATGATGATCAACCAGACGTGCTTGATCTTGCCCGGTCGGATGCCAAGGCCGTCGGGACCGAGCGTGCGATGGGGCTTGTAACCACGTGGCTTGACGTCGGGGTTGCCCCCACCGTAGCTGTGGCCGTAACCGGAGCCACGGCTGTAGCCCGAGCCGCCGGCACTGCCGGCGCCGTTGTGTGCGTGCGCCGCCGGCGCTGGGGAGGCGCCGGCGGGCAGGACCGGGAGAAGGGAGGCGCCGATTGCAATGAGGCCGATGCTTGCGCCGCGGACCAGATGACGGCCGCGGTTTGCTGGCCGAGGAGTGCTGCGTGAGAATGCCATAAGAACTCCTTTTACTTGAGCATGAATTACGGGACAACTATTCGCGGGTGAACACTTAGGGCCGAAGGTGAACGTTCGGTGAAGCGTCGGACGACTGGCCCATAACCCGTCCGGCTTGGCCAGGTGGCGTAAGGCGCCACCTGGCCACCAAGCCACTGTCGATTTACCAGCCGCCTTGGCCGCCCCCATTGCCCCGACGGGGGGCGCCCTGGCCGCAATTGTTTCCGCCACTCTGGCGGTAGCCATCTTGGCCACCTGGGCTACCTTGGCCACTTTGGCTATCTGGGCCTTGCCCCAGCAGGCAGCTGGGCGAAGTGACCGGCGTGAAGGAGACGCCTCGCACCACCTGACCGGAAACAGGCGGGAGGACAACGGCGAAGCTTTCGCTTGCCGGCAAGCTCGTGGCATCCAGCTGGTCGGTAATCTCGGCCAGCTCATTGGGGTCGGCGCCCTGGTCGCCGCTGCCGCTCACCGTCGAGGTCTCGGCCCAGATGGTGGCGGTGCCGTCGGGGTTCACGCGCCCGGTCAGGTTGCGTAAGCCGGCGGTGGCCGGTGCCCAGGGCAGCCCGGTGCCACCGCTCGCCGTCGAGTTGAGGCCGGTCGGGTACCCGGGGACGGTGTAGGGCATACCCAGGTTGAGCCCGTTCTGCAACGTATAGGCCAGCTGCCAGTTCCCCGCTGTCTGGTTGAAAATCCACTTCTGCAAGCCCGCCGTGGTCGAGGCGGCGGCGGCACTATAGATCCCGTTGGACGTGGAGGAGAACGTCGTGTTCGTGTTGTCACCGGCGCCCTCATCGGCCACATAAAGGGTGTCCGGGTTAGCGAACCACAGGCCGAACGGGTAATCGCTCGTATCGGTGGCGTTGGTGGCTAATAAGGTGGGGAAACCCTTCAGGATGCACATGTTTTCAGGGGTCAGGCCGGGATCGGTCTTCTTGGCCGGCAAGTCGGTGACGGTGAAATTGGACGTGGTGGGCAACGACACGCCGGGCACAGGCACGCCGACACCCCCGGTCGGGCACGCCTTACCGGTCGTGTCCACGAAGTAGACGGTGTCGACACCGTTGCTGCCACTGCCCTTGGCGTAGTACAGCACGTTGTTGTAAACGGTCATCCCGCGGAAGTTGTCGTCCTTGGCCGACTTGTCCACCGCCGCGCCCAGTTGGTTGATGTTGAAGCTGCCGACGGGAGTGGGCTGGGCCGGGATCTGGTCGGCTTCGGGCAGGCTCGAGGGCTGGATGACCTGAGCGCCGGCACCCAGGACCACACCGTTGGGCTCGGGGTTGCTACCGTTGCCGGCGTTGCCGGTGGCGTAGAACAGGTCAGCCCCGCCTTCATCGTTCAGGATGGCGGCGCGCCCGTTGTCGCCGCTGAAGGCGTTGGTCTCCGTGAAGCGGACCCTGCCCCCGGCATTGAGTTCTGCCACCACCCGGTAGTAGTAGTTGGTGGTCGGGTTGGTGGGGTCGACCACGCCTGGCGTGCTGGAGTTAGAGACGTCCAAAGTGCCGTCCGGCGCGTTGTACCCCATCAAGGTGACGTACTGGCCGCTGGTCGACAAGTTGAGGGCCAGTTCCGACTTGGACGAGAAGCTGGTCACCATCTGCTCGGTCGCGGCCGGCCACAGCGAACTGTTAGGCACCTCCAGCGCGTCGACCAGCTGGCCGCTAGGAGTGAGCTGGTCCAGGACGATGGGGCTGGTGATGCCGAAGCTGCCGTCGGCAGTGTCGTTGTTGAACACATAAGGGTAGGTCCCGTCGCTGACCGCCGTCCCGCAGTTGGCGGGAGCACAGCCCGGAGGGAGCTGGCTGACGCCCGGGGTGATCACGTTGGGGTTGGCGTTGTAGTCGCTCGTAGCCACCAGCAGGTTGCCGGGCTGGAAGAACTCATGCCCCGGGAGGGAGCGACCATAGTGCCAGGACTGAGCCTGGGCCGGCGTGTCGACGGCGGCCACCAGCAGAGCGGCGGCCAATGGGACAAGGGCAAAGCGCCGCACAGGCGCGACGTAGCAAAGAACGGGCATGCGATCCTCTCCTCAGGTCAGAACCGAACGACGGCTTTTCCTGAACTGAACACTGCCCAAGCTGGCTTAACTGCAGGCGACCGGTAGGTGGCAAAGAGGCAAAACTTTGGCATCGGCCTGGCGACATCGATTTGCCGGTGGGTCGCCGGGATCAGCCTCCAGGGCCGTCCCCGATCCGGCGCCGGAAAAAAACTGCCCCAACCTGTTGGACATGCTGGGCGTAGGCATCAACACGGCCGCCACCTTGCTCGTCACCGCCGGGGACAACGACGGTCGGGTACGTTCGTACCCGCACGGGCGCGTACTGCTCGACTTCGACCACTGCCCCAAGGACGAGATGGGGTTCGCCCTCGCCTCGCTGGCCCAGATGGCGCCCAGGCTCCCCGGCCTCCAGGGCCTGGTCTGGGACGGCGCCGGCCGTGGGGCCCATGCCAGCCAGCTCGGCCGGGCGTTAGGTATCCACCTCATCAGCCCCATTACCCCGGGCTTAGGCGGCCACACCACCGACAAGGCCGCCGTCTACAAGCCTCGTCGGGTCGGCACGGTGAGCGTTACCCGCCTCGACGGCGCCATCCACGAGACTCAGCTCTACGGGGTCCAAGGTGCCGCTCATATCCTCGAGGTCGACAGCGCAGGAGCTGAAGTCTTGCTACCGGCCAAGCGGCTCAAGACCGAGCGCCGGAAGAACTCCGACGGCACGTGGCGGATGTACAACCTCTGGCAGGTCCCCGATGGCGGCACCTTCCGGGAGCCGGTCATTGACACCGACGACGACAAGCTGCGCAAGCTCAACCGGGCCGAGAGGCTCCGCTCCATCCCGCCCACCGACCCTGACTACAAAGAGCTCTACGGCCGGCGCAACGACGCCGAAGCTCAGAACCGGATGCTCGACGACAGCCTCTGGCTCGGGCGGGCTCACTCCATGGGCGCCCAGCGCCATCTGCTCGACTGGCTCGGCTACGGTCTCGTCGTCAACGCCGTCGCCCGCCGCCGCTCCCGCCTCGCTCGGGCATCGCAGCAGGGACCACAGGCGGCCTAACCAGGAAGTCCAGCGGTTGACCTGGCCGCCCACCCCACCCGCGACCAAGCCCTTGGTTGGCCCGCAGTCGGGCCGAGATAAGCTCGGAGGGGGCGAAGAGCAGGACCAAGACGGCCGTCAGGACCGAGTTCGGCTTGTCGTCCGGTTTTACCCCGGGTTTTCTACCAAGTTTTCTACATGCTCCTGGGGACGTAGCTCAGTGGCTAGAGCACCTGCTTTGCACGCAGGGGGTCGTGGGTTCGAGTCCCATCGTCTCCACTCGCTTGACCAGGACTTTTAGGCTCACGCTGACTCCTCCGGTCACGCCCTGGTGCTAGACCCTGCGACCGCCTGATCGCCGGATCGACGGGGCACCGCTCTTACGCGCCAAACGATGCGCAAGCTGGCAGGGTCACAGTTTCAGAAAAGCCGGGCGAACGCGTCTCTCACGAACTGGACCCCCTGGACAGAACGGACGACTCGGGGTTCGCGAACTGTCCCATAAGGTGCACTCATATGTCAAAGGAGCACCCATGAGCGTCCTGCCAGACCAGCTTCGGGACCTGATGACATCCGGTCCGATGGCTCACCTGACCACCATCAACGCGGACGGGAGCCCGCAAGTGAGCGTGATCTGGATCGGTCTGGACGGCGAAGAGCCGGTCAGCGGTCACCTCGGCGCGCGTCTGAAGCTGCGCAACATCGAACGCGAGCCCCGCGTAGTCCTATCGTTCGACACGCCACGCGAACCTGGCATCTTCCTCAATCCCTACGCCGTGCTGCACGCGCGCGCCACGGTCGAGCCCAGCGACCACGCGTGGGACCTGCTGGACCGGCTAGCCAAGATCTACGTGTCCCCCGACGCCGAGTTCCCCTCACCGAGACGGCCCGGCTACATCGTGCGGTACACGATCGAGCGGATCGGAGGAGTCGGCCCGTGGGTAGCCAGCCACGACACTTCCAAAACGGCTGGCTAGTTGGGGTATCGCGGCCTGTGACCACCGTCGCGCTCTGGCTACGTGGCTTACCGCCGCCGTGGGGGTATGCCATCCAGGGCGCGGCATCTGTTGGCCTGATCGGGTCAACCGTAGGGCTCATAATTGGCCTCTGTGTCAATGTGCCTACCGCGCCGTTTGCCGTCGTGGAGCTTGGCCTTCCCGCCACGGTCCTTGGCGCGGTCGTTGGCCTTGCTGTCGGCGGGCTTGTGACGCTGGCCCGCCGAGCTGGGACGCGCCGGCCATGAGCGCAAGACAACCCTCCGACGGCCCCCCGGCAGAGGACCTCACCCCTCGTTTGAAGCGGCTTTACACCGGGGTCCTCTTCGACGTGATGCGGGCCATGGGCATCCCGCCTGGTGTCCTCCCCCCGGACCTCAGAGCCCTTGACCCGGACCTGAAGCTGGCCGGGCCTGTTTGGACGGTCCACGGACGAATAGTCGAAGGGTCCGACCCCCATGAGACCCTTCTCGATTGGACCCGGATGTTGACGGCAGCACCGGCCGGAGCGGTGGTTGTCTGCCAACCCGAGAACCAAGAGATCGCCCTAATGGGCGAGCTGTCCTCGGAGGCCATGAAGAGCAGAGGAGTTCGTGGTTATGTCGTCGACGGGGGTTGCCGGGACACGGCGTTCATCCGGCGGCTCGGCTTCCCGGTCTACTGCCGGTTCAATACCCCTCGCGACATTGTCGGGCGTTGGCTCACGGATGGGCTCGGCGGCCACGTGACGATCGGGGTGGTGGAGATTTTCACAGGTGACTACCTTTTGGCAGACCAAGATGGAGTTGTGGTCATCTCCCGCTCAAGGGTGGCGGAGGTCGTCCAGGCGGCCGAAGACGCAGCCGGAGTCGAGAACAAGGTCCGGACAGCCATCCTCGGCGGGACTGATCCCGAGCAGGCCTACCTCAAGTACGGGAAGTTCTGAGGAATTTTATGACCAACCTGACACAACAGAGTACGAGCCCTGGGCTTATGCGCCTGCACCCTGACGACGACTGCTTGGTGGCCATCCGGCCGCTGCGGTCCGGCGAGACTGTGCTTGTCGAGGGCGCCTCCGTGCAGGTCGAAGCGGACATGCCTGTCGGGCACAAGGTGGCGTCGCGGTTCTTGGCGACGGGGGAACCGGTCCGCAAGTGCGGGGCCGTGATCGGTCGCACTACGGCAAACGTGGAAGTGGGCAGCCTGCTCCACCTCCACAACCTGGAAAGCAAGTACCTGCAGGCGCACCTGGTCGGCGACGCCGATGCCGGGCTGGCGCGACTGGCCGCCGAGGGCCGTGCAGTCGCAGCAAGCGACCAGGGGACGCCGTCATCGGTCGTCGCGGTGACTGACGGCGCTGAGGCACGACGCCGGGCGCACGAGGCCAACCAAGCCCAGGCGGTGCCGGGCTTCATCGGCTACCTGCGTAGCGACGGGCGCAAGGGCATACGGAACCATCTGCTCGTTGTCTACCTCGTCGAGTGCGCCCACCATGTGGCCCGCGAGATCGCCAACGGTTTCGGGGGACCGGAAAGCTCGGTGGAGGTGATCGGTTTCCCCGGGTGCTACCCAAACGAATATGCCCAAAGGGTCCTCACGGCGTTGTGCACCCACCCGAACGTCGGTGGTTGCCTGCTTGTGTCGTTGGGCTGCGAAAGCTTTGACCGACGGGCTCTGAAGGAAGCCGTCGAGGCCACGGACCGGTGGGTGGAGAGCCTCGTGATCCAGCAAGAGGGTGGCACAGTTAGCACCGTTAACTCGGGCCGTGCCCTTGTCGAGGCGGGCCTGGCCCAGATCGCCACCGTCGGGCGGGTGCCCATGACGGTGGCCGAGCTGGTCATTGGCACCATCTGCGGAGGGTCGGACAGTACGAGCCTGCTCACCGCCAACCCGGCGGTAGGGCGTGCATTCGACCGGCTGGTCGCGGCCGGCGCACGTTGCATCTTCGAGGAGACCGGCGAGCTCATCGGCTGCGAAGAACACCTGCGCTCGCGCGCGATGTCGCCCGAGCTCGGCGAAGAACTGGCTACTCGCGTCGTGAAGGCAGCCGACTATTACGAGGCGCTGGGGCACGCCAGCATCGCTCCCGGCAACCTTGCTGGCGGGTTGACCACTATTGAAGAAAAGTCGATCGGCGCGTACGCCAAGAGCGGCAGCTCAACGATAAGCGGGGTCATCGAGCCCGGGGAGTTCCCCGGCGCGGGCGGCCTCTACCTGCTGGACGTGGTCCCCGATGGGGCGCCTCGGTTCGGCTACCCCAACATAAACGACACCACTGAGGTAGTGGAACTGATCGCTTGTGGGTCCCACGTGGTCCTGTTCACCACCGGGCGGGGGTCGGTCGTCGGCTCGGTTATCTCGCCCGTGGTCAAAATCTGCGCGAACCCAGAGACGTACCGGCGCATGTCCGACGATATGGACGTCAATGCTGGCCGCGTTCTGTTGGGCGACGCTTCGCTTGACGACGTTGGGGACGAGATATTCGACCTGGTGATCGCGACCGCTACCGGTGCACCAACCCGGTCTGAGGCCCTTGGCCACCGGGAGTTCCAGCTTGGTTACAAGGTTTTCCGCTCGCTGGAGCCCTCATGCTTGGCCTGAGCGCCTAATTCTCCCGCAGCTGCGTGCCCGTGCGCGTACTCCTGACTACCGCTGGGACCGCCGCTAGGGTTCCGTGACGTGCAGATCGAGCCCGCCACAAACGAGTGGGGCCAGCCCACCGGCTGGCTCGTCGAGGGCTGGGAGCCGAGGCCGGCGCCGGTCGCGGTCACCATGCCCGGACGCTATTGCCGGCTCGAGCCGCTCGATATCGCTCGTCACGCGACAGACCTCTTTGCGGCGAACTCGGCTGACGATGGCCGTATGTGGACGTACCTGCCCTACGGGCCGTTCGAGACCCCAGAGCAGTACTCGGACCGGATGGGAGGCTTCGCGAGCGATACTTCGATGGTGGTGTTCGCCGTCGTGGATGCTGCCAGTGAGCGGGCCAGCGGTGTTGCCGCGTACCAGCGCGCTGCCACCGAGCACGGGTCTGTCGAAGTAGGGCACGTAGCGTTCAGCCCCAGGCTGCAGAGCACGGTGGCCGCGACGGAGGCAATGGCGCTGATGATGGGCCACGTATTCAATGTCCTGGGCTACCGCCGCTACGAGTGGAAATGTGACGCCCTCAATCTCCCGTCTCGCCAGGCAGCCAAGCGGCTCGGGTTCACTTACGAGGGGACGTTCCGCCAAGCGGTAGTCGTGAAGGGCCGCAACCGCGACACTGCTTGGTTCTCGGTCACCGATGGTGAGTGGCAACGGCTCGAGCCCGCCTTTGCGGCTTGGTTGGCTCCGGCGAACTTCGACGCCATGGGGCAACAGCGGCAGTCTCTCTCGAATCTAACGGCGGCGGCGCTGGCGAGCAGGCCCCGCCGCGAGCCGAGCTCGTTGCGAAAAGGACGAACCTGAGACAGGGCCACTGACGGGCCTTTGGCCCAAGTTTGACCACTCAGTGAGCTTGCGAGCGCACTTTAGGCGCGCGTCTTCACAGAACCATCACAAGTTGCCCAATACCCGCTCACAGAAGCCGCAGACGATCAGGTGTAACACCACGAGGGTACGAACAGGGGAGGAACGCATGACGTTCAGAACACGGAACCGGCTGCGCCGACGGGCGGGTGGCGCTGCGGCGTTAGCAACGTCGCTAGCAATTGTGGCCGGCTCACTAGTTGCCATGGGTTCACCCGCGTCGGCTTATGGCTCGCACCACCACCACGGCGGCGGCTATGGCGGCGGCGGCAATGGGAGCACGACGACGACCACGGCGCCCACTACGACGACGTCGGCCCCGACGACAAGTACGACCAAGGGCTATTCAGGCGGCGGGAACGGGCCTGGATATGGCAATGGATATGGCAACGGCCGCGGTCATCGCTGCACCGTGCGGTACCGCTACAAGGTCCGTACCCGTAACCACCATGGGCGAGGCTCGGGTTGGAGCTGGCGTTGGGGCTGGAAGATCGTCCCCTGCCAGGTAAAGGGTCATGGTCACGGGTACCCGACGTCGACCACCTCGACGACAGTGGCGCCGGAGTTTGCTACGACCACCGTCGCACCGACCACAACCGTCGCACCGACCACAACCGTCGCACCGACCACAACCGTCGCACCGACCACAACCGTCGCACCGACCACAACCGTGGCTAGCTAACCAGCACGTCCAACAGCAGAGTTCCCCTCGGCGCGGGGCAGGACCAAGCGGCTTGCCCCGCGCGTCGCGTGGTGGCTTTAGGCCAACTCGCCCGTTGTCTTCACAATGAAGTCTTCACAATGAGCATCGGGCTCAGGCTAAAACGGCCGTTGCTACAGTCGTGCAGTGAGCGAGACCGGCGGGATTGCCAGGGTGCTTGTTGTCGGTGAATGCCTCGTCGACCTGGCACCTGCATCCACGGGAGCGCCGGGCGACCGAACCGGCAGCACGGGCAAGGTTGGTGCCTGGGCTCGCCAGCTTGTGGCGATGCCGGGCGGCGGGCCGGCCAACATTGCTGTGGGTTTGGCGCGCCTGGGGGTACCGACGGCGTTTGCGGGGCGCCTTTCGCGTGCGGGCTTCGGGCCGTGGTTGCGCAGTTACCTCGTGGCGAATGGGCTCGACCTCGCGTTGTCGGTCGACGCTGACGAGGACGCCACGCTCGCCCTGGTCACGCTGGATGACCAGGGCCGCGCCACGTACACGTTCTACGGGCCCGGGACCGCCGACTGGCAATGGGAGGCGAACGAGTTGCCTGACCTCACCGACACCACGCCTGCGGACCTAGGGATCAGCGCGGTGCATACGGGGTCTATTGCACTTACCCTCGAGCCGGGCGCCGGGGTCTTGGCCGGGTGGCTCGCGGGTCTTCGACGAGGCAACAGGGTGCTCGTTTCCTTCGACCCGAACATGCGGCCCAGTTTGGTAGGTGACCTCTCCGCGTACCGCGAGCGTCTCCCCGGTGTGATCTCGAGCTCCCACATCGTAAAAGCGAGCGACGAGGACGTCGAAGTCCTTTACCCCGGTGCGACCGCGCCGGATGTTGCAGACAAGTGGCTCTCGGCGGGCGTCTGCCTTGTCGTGATAACAGAGGGCGCTCTCGGCGCGACGGCGTTCCATCAAAATGGCGCCCGTGCCCACGCCGCCCCGCCGCTCATCGAAGTTGCCGACACGATAGGCGCCGGTGACTCTTTCAGCGCCGGGTTACTTGCTTATTTTGCGAAGAACGGCTTTCTCGAGCCTGCCGCGTTGGCAACGCTCAGCGAGGGTCACCTGCATGACGCTATAGCTCAGGCTGTGTCGGCCAGCGCCCTGACGTGTACGAAGCCGGGCGCGGACCCCCCCACCGAGCAGGAGTTGGCCCGCTTTATCGCCGAACGCGGCTAGCCAACGGGTCGCGCACCATCCTCGTTACCCGTTCGCCGAACGGCATGTCCGCCGCCGGCCCGATCGGCTCGAACCCCAGGCCTCGGTAGTAGGCGGTGAGGCGGTCGTTGGCGGCGTCCAGGACCAGCGCCCAACCATTGCGGTCCGCCTCGTCGGCGACCTCGGCCAGCAAAGCGCGCCCCGCCCCGGGTTCCTCGCTGGCGACCATATGGACTTCGACCTGGTGGGTCGGGCAAGCCATGAGACCATGCGCCGGTCGGGCGACGTGGCAATTCAATTTGCCCAGCTTCGACTTCGCTTTTCCAACGCGGACCGCACGCAACCCCAGCAACAGCATTAGACCGGCGAACCCCAAGAAGGTTAGCACCGGTACGATGATGAGCCCTAAGGCTGACCACAGTGCAACCCAACCCACCCATCCGGCCAAGGCAGCTACACCGGCAACTACGCACACAGCTACCGCCGCCAGGCGCCGGCGAGGAGCTCGTGCTCCGGTCAGCCCACAGACCGCTGTACCCGAGCCATTTGCACGCCAACCACCCCAGGCCAGGGTGGTGAAGGACATGACCCGTAGGATCATCTGTCGGCCCGGTATGGGGAGCATATAACAGGCATAGGGTAAATTGAAAAAGCGGCGGGTAGCGGTGCCTGATAGCTGCCACACGCCGGCATCTCTCCGGCGCATCAAGACGAGCCCCCAAGTAAAGAGCGAACTTCTCGGACCTCATAAGGAAAGCTCTGCTCCTCCGAAACCGCTGGGAGAGCGATGGGAACTCCTTTATCGAAGGTGTACGAGCCCGACCAATTGACCGCCACAGTCACCTCGTACGTTCCCTTGTCGACATACGTATAGATCGCAGACGCGCTCGACGCGCTGCCCGGAGCCCCAGCCGTGTAGCTTGTGACTGGGCTCGCGCCGGGAGGCCCAAAGTTCCACGTATACGACACAGGGTACACGGTGGCGGTGACAGAACCACCGCCTGCGGCGGCGGTGACGGTGACAGGAACGCCAGCTAGGTCGTTGCTTAGCCAGAACCATGTGCCCAGCCGCACCAAGCCCGCAGTGACGGGATTGGACCGGACCTGCGGGACTGGAAGATCCTTGACGGCCGCCGCCCATGCCTCAGCGGGGCTAGGGGGTGGTGGCGTCGGTGACGGCGGCGGTGGGTGCCCATTGCAGGGCTCGCCAACATTTGGAGCACTGTCAGGAACGAGGCCTAATACCTTGCCCGTTGTTGAACTTATTTCTTCTTCCAGTTGTAGGAGAGTATCGCCGCCCGGCAACGGGTCCCCGGGTACCCAATCAGCGGCGATATTAGGGTCGAAACCGACGGTTCCTTGTGGAGTACATATTTCGTCAGTACCGCCACTGACACATTCATCGCACGGCACATACACAACGTAATAGGGCGGGAGATGTGCCGAGGGTGGCCTAGCCGGCGGTGCCGTCGTCGTGGTCGTGGCCGGGCTCCCGCCCCCGCCCGTTTTGCAGACGACCGCGCCGCTGGGAAAAACAGTACAGGACCCGTCGCCATAGGCAACTCCCGAGGACACGGTTATGACCTTGACTGACAACACGGCAGCCGGCACCAAGGCCCCGCAAATAGAAAGTAACACGCGTTTGTTGAAATAGCTGCCGTTGGCGTGGGGTAATGGGCGAGCGATGCGCAGAATAGACAAAACTAGCGTCACCTCCGGACGTGGTCCATAGCTCTACGAGTAGGCCGATACAGTTGCCGTGCTGGTCGCCGAGACGGTGATCGGGAGAGCATGGTGGCCTGCGACCTCGAGGACAATCGAACCGACGTCCTCGTGCAACATTACGGTGATCGACGCCCCGGTTACATCGACCATGAAACAGGCGGTGTCATCCGATAGGGATGTGGTACCCAGGCACGGTGCCTCGAGCACCGCAGGTGGTAACTCCGATGACGGTTGCGCCTGGAGGTCAGCGATCGCCAGAGACGCTGCAGTCTCTGGGTCGAGCTGGACTACGCCGTTGTCCCGGTAGGCGTTGATGTCAATGCCGGAGGCTCCGGCATCCGCCGCATCTTGCGCGATCGCTTGCAGGTTGCGGTCCGACGACAGCGTGGACCAATAGTCAATTACAGCGAAGCCGAGGAGCAAGAAGAAAGCCGCAAGGGCCACGCAGCCGATAAGGGCGGCGTCTCCACGTTCTTCCCGAAGGGACCTAGTCACAGCCGTTATCCGCGGCGTACTGGTCTATCGAGGCGGTGTAGGTGGCCGTAAAACCCACTGAAGCGTAGTGTTCGACCACGCCCGGTATATTGCCGACCGGGATCGCAACCCTGACAGCGGCGGTTACGGTCGCTCCTCCTGGCAGGCATACGACGTCGCAATTAGTGATGGAGCCGTCGCAACCAAAGCTGGCGTTGAGGACCACTCCATAATCAGACTCGGCGTCGTGGACTGCCTGACTTGCATCAAGTTCGGCAATCGGCCAATCAGGGGTTGAAGCCAGGGCCAAAACCGCGGTGTGGGCGGCATCTCGAGCGTCGGCGGTGCCCGCTTCCCACGGCGGGATCGCTAGGACCAACATCAGCGACGGGATGACGAAGAGGGTGAAGCCGACCAGTGCGCTAATTGACATCGATCCGCGCTCGCGCGTAACCGTCATGGGTCCACCGTTGATGGTTGAGTGGGGCTGACTTCAACGGGGACCTGGGCGACGACGTGTACGTGTATCGTCACCGGCACAACCAAATTGGGGAGCGTCCCCGCGGCGACGGCTACGAGTAGTTCAGCACCTGACGGCAATTGTTCCAGCATGCACGTGACGGCGACGTTCCTCGTTAACCGTCCCGAAATGAGGTCCGTTTCGGCTCGGGCAGCCGCCTCATCGCAGGCGTCTTGGGGCCCACCGGGCGCCCCCTCGAGAGCGCCCGTCTGAGCCGCTTCCGAAACGACGGTACGGAAGGCACCGAGCGCGAGGTCGTCATCGACCCAGTTAGTGCCGACAACCAACAAGAAGATCAGGGCGAAAAAGACGACGATGCCGGTGACCGAGATGCTCCCTCGCTCAGCGGCACCGCGGTCCGGGCCGAAGGGTGTTAGGTCCCTCCTTGTCCGGAAATGCTGTTCCACGAGGACGTAACGAAAGTGGAGACGTCGCCCCAATAGATCTTCAGGGCAGCCGCGGCCGCCACAATGAGGAACAGTGCGATCCCGATCCACGCGAACTGTTCGACGCTGATGGCGCCCACGTCGTCGTCTCGATAACGTTGGCGGTTCCCGGCCATCACGCCTGGTACGGCCATCACTACTGCCATTAAGGTGATCGGGACTGTGCAGATGGCGGCCCAGGTGTGAGCCAAACGGACTGAGACCGGTGCGCGGCGTCGGTCCGTGTTGATGTCGGTAGTCGTCATGACGGGTAGCGCTTCTCCTTTGTTTTAGGCCTTCCGTGGCGATTGGGGTTTCGGTGCTGGTCATCAGTAGGGGACTATCCGCTCAGGACCGAAGTGGTGGGTGCGATGAGGAACAAGGCGATTACCGGGACCGTGAAGGCAACGATCGGCCCCGTCATGGCGAGCTGGCGTTTGGCGGCAGTTCTCTCGACTTCTTCTCGACGTTGGGCGCGGACCTCGCTGGCCAGGTCGATGAGCGCTGATCCCAGGTCGATACCCCCCGTGGTGGCCTGCCCGATAAGGCGGTAAGTACGAGCGGCCGCTGGTTCGACCGCTTCGACGCTGGCTAGCTCAAAGGCGGCCCGCGCGGCGTAGCCGCTGTCGACAAGGAGCAGAGCCCGCTCGATGTCGTCGACTACCGGGCCGGTCCCAATCTCAGTGATCTCTCTGAGCGCCACAAGGAGGCTCTTGGTATTGGCGATTTTCGTTGCCAGCATTACTGCGATGGTGGGTAGGTCGCTGCGTAGCCGCTGCGCGCGGCGGCGTCTGAGCGACCTCAGGTGCGCCGGCATGCGGCGAAACCCAAGAGGGATCCCCACTAGAAGCAGCAGCAGGGCGAGGAACGCGGAACCCACGAACACTCCGATCAGGCCGAGACCGATCGGGAGTACTCCCATCCAGAACAAATTGGACCGGCGGTACGCCTGAAGGTCAAAGTTGGCTCCCGCCTGACGGAGCTGAAGTGTTATGTCCCCTGGGCTCTTCGCGCGAACGATCCTGGAAAAGCGGGACGTGACGCTGCGAGCTAGGGGACCGAGGACCCGCCGGGCCGCTTCCCCGATAAGCACCGGTTCTGGGAGCGAGTCGACTCGGCCGCCGAGGCGCGACCGTGCCACCTCGAAATAGGGCTTCATCCGCCGTTCAGGAGGTCGCCGTGGGTTCAGCACCTGCCAGGTAAGGTTGCCCACTGCGCCAGCAACGCCTAGAGCTGCGAGGATGACGTAACCGCTCATCAGGCGCGTACCGGCTCGGTAAAGATGCGTTGGGCAGTGGGCACGGTCCGGGCTAAGCGGCGAGTCACCATGAGGCCGAGCGCGTCGAGGGTCGTGCCAACTATGACGAGCACAATGCCGCCCGCGAGAGAAGAACAGCCGGTACTGAGGTGAAACCGTACAGAACAACAGCAGCACCAACAGTGGCGCCAAGAAGCCGACCCACGAAGCCAAGTGCAGTTGAGTGCCCGCGGTCCGGACCCGGTCCTGGAGCGCGATATCACCGTTGGTTTGCTCGAGCAGCAACTCGAGTGTTCGCAGCACGGTTTGGGTGCCCTCGCTGGCGGCTTGGGCGAAGGTAAGAAGCACCTGGTCTGAGACCGGGTCCGCGAGTTCCGCTCGCACTGCTTCAAGAGCGCTGAGCGACCCGATCTGTCCCGAGCGGCGGGCGTAACGGGCCATCGGTGCGCGGAGAGGCTGCGGCCCAGCGTCGGCCAAATCGACGAGGGAGGCGTGCAAGGTGCTGGTACCGGACGCCAGGGCTCCGATCACACAGCGCAGCGCATCGGGCCAAGCCATCGCCCGAGCAGCGGTGACCTGGCGCCGATGACCGGACCAGTAGGCGTAGGGAGCACACCCACCGGCCACGAGACCGATGAGCCCAACGATCACGGTTCGTGAAATAGCCAGTAAAATGACTGCAACAACTAGCCCGGCGCCGATCGACACAGCGACGAACTGCCCACTGGTGACCGCGGCCCCGGCTTGAGAAAGCCATATCTGGCCACGCGTGCGCGCCGGGGTGGCCTTGGCGCGGCGAAAATGATCGTGGCGTCGTCCCTGCAGGGTTTCCCCCGCTGACCAGACGGCAACAGCGACGAGCAAGGCGGCTAGAAGGCTCACCAGCGGACCTCGGCGCCCTTGAGGACAGCGTCGATCTCGAGGCGCCTGGTGGACAGGGCCCGGTTGCATTCCTCCCCGAGACGTTCGGGCAGCTCCGTGCCAACGAGTTCCAGGTCGGCACGGACAGAAGTGCGCTTGAACACGGGCGTTACCGCCACTCTGCCGGTCCCGCTGCTCACGAGCTGAGGCAGTACCACACCGATCTCGGTGACCCGGCGCAGGTAGGTATCGCTTTCGGTCACGTAGGCGACGTCGCAATAGATGACCACTTCGAACAGGCGTGAGAAATGGTCGACGAGCGAGTTCACTGACATTGCCGGGACGGCGGGGTTGGCGGCCATGGCCAAGCCCTCAAATGCTCCAGCGGTGTTATCGGCATGCACTGCGGCGATTACGGAAGTGCCAAATTTGCCACCCATCAGTAGGTCCCAGGCCTCAGCACCTTTGAGCTCGCCCAGTACGATCATCTCCGGGCTGTTCACCCGGGCCGAGCGCATCAGGTCAGTCAGATCCTCGACCTTTGATGTTGCCCAGTAGTCGCCGTTCAAAAGAGGCGCGTTGAGCTCGCGGTTTTCCTCGCACACGATGACGCGGACCCGCGCAGGGAGGGCTCGCAGCAGTCCCTCGATGAGGGTGGTCTTACCGCCTCCAGGCGGGCCGGTGACAAGAGTCTTAGAGCGGCTGGCCCTAACCACTACCTCGAGGAACGTTGCGGCGGGCTCGGTGAGCGACCCGAAGCCGACGAGGTCGTGCAGCGTAGTGTTCCGCTTTTGGGGGATCCGAAGGGTAAAGCTGATCACACCGTCGACACGAGGGGGGACGGAGGCCGATAGCCGCGCCTGACGCTCGCCGTAAGGTGTTGCCACGTAAATGCGTACGGCGTCTGCGCGCGGATGGGCCGCATCCAGTTGTTCGTCAGCTCTGGAGAGGAGCCTCTGGCACACCGAGAGCACGGCCTGCTTGTTGGCCGGGTTGGCCAACTGGTGCACCTGGCCGTCCGTTGTGCGGTAGGTGAGGTCACCGTCATTGCCGCGGATCTCTTCGATTGTTGGGTCTCTAAGGAGCTCGTCGAGCTCATTCCCGATCCCGCTCACGTCTTGGACGAGCCGCTTGACCGTGGCGGCTGGGTTTGCGAGGGGCTCAAAATCACTGTGGCGTCGCATGGCTGCGAGCTGGAACACCTCGACCTCGTTCTCAACCAATTGGCGGACTTCTACAGGATCAAGGACCGGGTTTTCCGACGCCGCTAAACGAGAGTGGAGCCTGGACCGTAGGTGGTCGTACGCGGAAGTGGTATTCATTGAGCGGGGCCCGTGGGCGTGCCAAACAGCGAACGAACGTCTAAGACGGGAGCTGCCAAGGTTTTCGGCAGCGATTCTGTCATGGCCCGCACGACGGCTTGCACCGACCGCCACCAGCCGCCCCGGGTGACGAGGTCGGCGTTCCACCTGGCCTTGGCCAGCCGGGCGTCCTCTGGCAGAAAGAGCACCCCGGCGAACGTATTGGGCCAGTTGGTGTTGACCTCCAGCATGTGGGCCAGGTGAGACCGCTCGTACTTGCTGCCCGCGCGCCCAAGCACGGCGAAGATGGGGACCTGCAAGCCATTGTCGTGGGCTGCCGAGCGCCATTCCACCAGCTGGGTAGCCCCATCGGGAGTAGCGCGGGCGAACACGAGCGCCTGCCGCGCGAGGGCCAGGGCTGGTCGGGCGGCGTTCAGGCGGTCCCGCCCGGTTTGCGCCGCCCTTGTCAGCCACGGCCCCGTGTCCACCAGCACGTGGTCGTAAATAGCCAGGGCTTGCTCTAGCAGAGCAGTCAGCTCTACCGGGTTGACCGGCAGTGGGCCTCCCGGTGCAGACACGCCGCAGATCACATCGAACGAACCCAATGGCGCGGTCCCGTCATCTCGCTCTCCGGTAAGGCCCTCTGGAAAGACCGGCCTGTCATGTTGAGCCAGTGCAAGGGCCCAGGGGAGCCCCCTGCCGGGGCCGCGACGTAGCCGGCCGGCGAGAATGGGCGACACCTCGTTGGCTTCGACGACGAGGACGTCATGCCGCTGAGAAGCCAAGATTTCACCCACGGCGACAAGCGTTTCGCTTAACCCCGCTCCCCCTGACGCTGGGGTGAACGTCGTGAGCGATCCCTGACGGCGTGGAGTCCCGAGACGAGGACGCAGCGCGAGCGACCGAGGTGCAGGCTCTGCGTGGGCATTTTGGGGCCCGACCGAGCGGACCAGGTCCGCCAGTGCTGGTGGCGCCAAGCTGGCCGAAGCAATCTGGTCGACCCGGAGGTCTTCGAGGAACCTTCGCCCCAAGCCTTGGGTGGGATCGGTCAAGCCGAGCACGTGGACTTGGCGGTCGTGGGCGGCTGCAACGTCGGCCGCCCCCACAAGGCGCATCATGTCGTCGATTACGAGTACGTCGTACGGGCGATGTGCCGGATGGAGCAACGAGCGGACGCTGACGATCACCTCGACAGAGAGGTCGGTGGTGTGCTCCCGGCAATACTCCCGGAAATTGGTGCTCCAAGGAGCTTTCGTGGCGGTTAGTGCAATCAGGATCAGGCCGGCCATCAGCTCGCCGCCGCCCCGGTAAGTCCGGCGACCGAGGCGTCCTTCATCCAAAAGGCACCATCCTGCATTGGTTTCTCTCCATTGGACCGGACTACCTGCACGCTGTTCGTCCCGCTTGACGCCAATGCGGTCGCGATGCGAAGAGCTGTGGCCTTGCCGACGGCAACTGTCAGGAAGTAGTTGCTCCCGGGAACTCCCAATAGGGAAGCCGCCGGGGACGAAGACGCCGACAGGACAAGGATGTCTTGGGCTGCGTAGGCGGCGGTTTGTGGCCCCGCAACGATCACGTCGACGCGGTTCCCGGCGACTATGTTGCCGCCGTCCGCGTCGGTCAATGGGACGGCGAGGCTCATTTCGCCCAGGCCAGAGCCAACTGGAGGGCCATTGGCAGTTTCTGCTCGGGTTATCGGCTCACCTGGGACGATCGGCACGGTGGAAGTTCGCCCAATGACCTCTTGAGGGGTGAGCAGGCCCCCGATCATGGAGGCGTCGTTTGCCCGCATGGTGACGGTTTTGAAGTCGGCCGCCGTGAGCTCGGCTCCGGCGGCGACTGACCGGGCTGCGATTGGCACGGAGCGGGTGGCGGACTGTCCCTGGAGAGCCGCTAGGACTGCCACAGCGGCGGTTACGGCGAGGACAAGGGACAACAAGTGCCCCGTATGAATGGGGCGAGGTCGCGAGCGGCGGCGGCGCTGACCGACGGCGATTGGTTGTGTGGCGAAATCAGTCGTGCTCACCGTGGTCATTCAGCGCAGGGAGCGTGGTCGGCCGAACTCCGGTTCGACAACTGGTTTGGCAACTGGCGGCGTCGCGTCATGGGCGACTTTTATATCACCGTGTCACGCCGGTATCTACGGAACGGGTCGTCGCGCTCAGGTGAAATATGTCACGGGGTGAAATGCGTCACCTGGTGACATTTGTCACGGCCCAACAAGTGAGACCGGACCTTGCTTTCGTGGACAGAATGGATTTGACTTGAAAACGGCAAGTGTGCCCGTCAAAAAGGCACATCACTGACGCCCGTGCAACAAAATGACCGTTTCGGTGACCGATGTGGTCCTCGCGAGATCACATCGGTAACGTCGGGGTCATTGGGCCTCAGCGGTGCCGCCCCGCCGCCCCGCCCGCCGGGCCGGCGCTCTCCTACACAATGCCGGCGCAGTCCGTGTCGGTCAGAGTGCCAGGCGAGCTCCTAATCGCTTGCGACAGCCCGGCTCAGCTAGCGGTTTCTAGCGCCCCGCAGACTTCGGTCGCCCAGGCGAGCCCTTCGGTGTAGGCCTCGGCGACGGTCAGCTCCCCCAGGCCCGAGCGCAGCTTCTCGGCGTCACCGACTTCCCACGCCTGTACGTCGCCGACGATCCCGCCGAGCGGGCCGGTGCCCCCGAGTAGGGCTTCCTCGAGCTCGTTGGTGAGGGAGAGGCCGCCTACGACCTCGGAGAGAGGGACGCCAAGGAGCAGGTCGAGGGCGGAGACCATACCCGCGGTGAAGGCTGGTTCGGACAGGCGCGGGTCGATCTTCTGGGCCATCAGCTCCGCCATCCTGGCCCTCGTCATGGCGATGTTGAGCAGCTCGTCAAATCCCTCGTGCGAGTCTGCCAAGAGCATGAGAGCGACCCAGGCACGGAGGCGACGCTGGCCGAGGAGCACGACACCCTCGCGCACAGAGCTGACGCGCCGATGAAGTCCCCGTGCGGCACCTGCGCCGGCGATCCGTAGGAAGCGGTAGCTCATCGAGGCGTCGGTCTTGACGATGTCCTCGACATCTTCAGGTGAGGTCTTCGGGTCGTAGAGCTTTTCCAGGATCCGCAGGCACGTGAGCCTGCTCGGGGAGAGCGCCTGGCCCTCTACGACATCGGGGCGGGACAGCAGGTAACCCTGGAACAGGTCGAAGCCAAGCTTGCGGCAGGCGTTGAGCTGTTCTTGCTCTTCGACCCTCTTCGCGATCAGTTTCACTCCGTAGGCGGAGCAGTACCTAACCGCTTCTGGCAGCTCGTCGGCCGACAGGCCGAAGACGTCGACCTTGATCATCGACACCAGCTCAAGCAGCGGGTCCACCTCGTCCTGGCGAATGGCACGGCCGTCGGCGGCGAGGGTGTAACCGTTTTGGGCCAGACGGCGGCAGCCTGCAACAACCTCGTCGTCGCGCGGGACGTCCTCGAGGATGTCGATCACGGTTTGGCGCGGGGGGAAGGGGATGTCGTGCTCGCCCACCAGGTAGGAGCGGGTCGTGTTGATGAAGGCAAGCTTGTCCCCTACCAGGTTGGGCAGGCCCATGTCGAGGCCGGCGTGGACCAGGACGTCTGCGGTCATCGTCTCGCCGCTTGGTCTCGTGGAGGCCAGATCCCGGAAGAGCAGCTCGTACCCATGGACGCGGAGCTGCGCGTCGAAGATGGGTTGACGACCAACCATGAACTTGCTCATAAAACGGGCCCTCGGGATATTGTTCGCGCAGCCCAGGCGCTGCGCCCTACGAGCTATTGATCGGCTGGGCAGGCCTCCCAGTTGATAGCTTCTGGCACACAGAAGCGCTAGCCCGTTTTCGGCTGGGCGCCCCAACGGCGCGCTAGCTCAGCGGTGAGAGCTGGCCAGACCACCGGGTCGTGGCCCGGGACGAGAGGGTAACCCCGCTCCTTTGCAACCACTTTCAGTCGCCGGACCGACTCGACGCTGTCCTCCGGCCCGCAGTTGATGAAACCGCCGACGGCGACCTCGCGCTCGATGTTCTCGGTAAGGTCGGCGGCGTCGAAAGCAAAGACGTAGCCGCCACCACCAACGGACTCGTCGATGTCCACGAGGAAGCTTTGATGGCCAGGGGTGTGGCCGGGAGAGGGCACCGCGCTTAGCCCAGGAGCGATCTCGACCTCTCCGTCCGCCAGCTCCCAGCGGATCGCTGGGTCGTCGTAGTCTACCCGGAACATCCCTTCTTGTTCCGGCCCAGGGTGCTCAGAGAGCCCATAAGCCAGTTCCTCGCGCTGGAGGTGGACGGGTACGCCGAGCGCGGTGAAGTGGCGAATTCCACCGGCGTGGTCGCTGTGCAGGTGGGAGACCGCCACTTTGACGATCTTGTCCATGGCGACGCCGGCTGCGTCGAGCGCTTCCTCCAGAGGTTCGCCCGGGCCGGGAAGGAGCACCTCGATGTCCTTGCTGCGGCCGTGGAAGCGACGGTTGAGCGGAGCATCGCGGATCAGCGCTGGGTTGAGGCCGGTGTCGAGCAGGATCCATCCACCGTCAGCCTCGAGGAGGATCCCCGGCACCGGCTCGCGGAGGCGCTCTCCCGAAGTGTCGCCGTACACGGAAACGGACTTCGGCACTTCCTCCCACCCAAGCGTTAGCAGGATGATGCGTCGTATACCAGAGGTGCTCACGACGACGGCACTACCGGGCCCCGGCTCCCGCACCGAACGGGCACTAGCTGGGTGTTACGACCGGGGGAAGGTGTCGCGCATTACTGCGAGTGCGCCCAGCCGCCTTTGCATCTTCTCGGGCGCATCGCGGTCACGGTCCCTGATGCGGGCCTCGAGCTGGTCCAGGCGCTCGAGCTCCCTTTTGGACAGTCGCGCCCTCTCGTTCTCAGGCCTGCGTGCCAGGGCACGGAGGAACGCTGCGCGAGCGTCGGAGGAGCGCTTGAGGCCAAGGCTGCTCGCCACGGCCGCGAAAGTGCGACCAGAATCGCGGAGCGTCAGGGCCTGCTCGTCAGAGTTCGGTTGCCTGCCCCTAGGGGCACGTTCCTCGCCGCTGGACTCCCGGTCGAACGACTTCTCTCGGTCCCACGGCCTGCTGCTACGCACTGTGACCCTCCGTTGACGGCCGCGTCAAAACCCGAAAGTGCCTCTTCGGTCCACGAACCCGAACCAGAAGGTTACCACGCCGAGCTTCGTCCATGCAGCGCCGGTCTCGTGCGCGAACCGCCTGGCGAGCCCTTTACCGGCGGTCACCTGGTAAGGTGGGATCTAGCGGGCACCCCAAGGGGTCCCGCGGTCGAAGTGCGAGTTGTCCGGGTCAATCCCGGGGACGTGAGGTTCCCGCTCCTGTCGAGTGTGTGGCCGCCGCATCAACGGCCACCATTTCAAACGAACAGGAGCAACATTTTGTCAGCCAGCCCAGGCGCGCCGGTGCGCGCCTCAGCCTTTGCCGAACTTGGTGTACCGCCTTTCCTTATAGGCGCCATTGAGGCGATGGGTATCACAGAGCCTTTCCCAGTCCAGGTAGCCGCCCTTCCGAGCGCGCTAGGAGGACGAGACGTCCTCGGCCGCGCCCGTACCGGAAGCGGTAAGACCTTGGCCTTCGCAGTCCCGGTAGTGGCTCGATTGGCGGCTTCCACCAACCGGGCGCAACCCAAACAGCCCCGGGCCCTCGTGCTCGTACCGACGCGCGAGCTCGCAGCTCAGGTGGCCTCCGCCTTCTTGCCTCTCGCCCGGGCGGCTCGGCTGCGGGTCGCCGCCGTGTACGGCGGCCTTCCCCAACGAGCCCAGGTGGCGGCGCTGATGAGCGGCGCGGACATCCTCGTCGCTTGTCCAGGCCGGCTGGAGGACCTGATAGAGCAGGGGTACTGCCGGCTCGGCGCAGTCGAGGTAACCGTCGTAGACGAGGCGGACCACATGTCGGACCTTGGCTTCCTGCCTGCCGTCCGGCGCCTGCTGGACCAGACCCGAACAGGCACCCAGCGGATGCTTTTCTCCGCAACCCTTGACCAAGGGGTGGACGTCCTCGTGAAGCGTTACCTTCGTGACCCAGTCACCTGCAGCGTGGACATAGGCACCGATACCCATGTCGAGACGACCCACCACCTATTCGCGATCAGGGCCTCCGACAAGGCCGCTATTGTGCACCAGCTCGCCTCTGGAGCGCAGCGGAGCCTGCTCTTCACCCGCACTAAGCGTGGGGCCAGCAAGCTGGCGGGCCAGCTGACTCAGGCGGGGATCCGTGCCGTGGACCTCCACGGCAACCTCACGCAGAACGCCCGCCAGCGCAACCTGGCTTCGTTCGCAGCGGGCACTTCGAAGGTCCTCGTGGCCACGGACATCGCCGCGCGGGGGATCCATGTCGAGGACGTTGCGCTGGTCGTCCACGTCGACCCCCCGGAAGACCACAAGGCGTTCGTCCACCGCTCAGGTCGGACAGCTCGCGCCGGCGCGATCGGTACGGTCGTCACATTGGTGACACCGGAGCAGGTTGCCGACACGCGCCGGCTTACCCGCCGGGCGGGCGTCGAAACCCCGACCATTGTCGTGGGCCCAGGAGACGACCGGATAGTCGCCATCACGGGGCCCGCTGCTCCCAGATCTATGCCGGCCGCCCAGCCAATGCCGCAAACAGCTCTTCGCAGTGCCGGTTCACGTCCCGCCAGTCCGTTCGGGCCACGCCGGAGCGGTACCACGTCCGGCCGTTCGCACCGGCGCTGGTAACAGGCTTTGAGGTAAGCCTGCACCACCATTGCCGCACTTCCCACGGCGGCGGCAATGGTGAGAGGGCTACTTCATAAGACGCTCGCGCAGCACTCCAATTGCGCGGATCCGTTTATCGACCTCTTCGGGGCCAAGGTCCGTGTTGGCGGTAACTGCCCCGGCCATCCGGTCCAGCCGTCGGTTTTCGGCGAGACGTATCTGCTGTTGTTGATCGGTGGAACGGCGACGCAGGGCCCGGTTGAAAGCCCGGTTTGCATCCCCCGCCTTGTCGAGCCCGACGGTGCGGGCGATCGCGGCAAACGACTGGCCGTGCGTTCGCAAGGCCAATACCTTGTCATCTACAACGGCCGCCTCCGTGGGTGCGGCCAACCGGCACGGTCTCCGGCGTCAGGTCTTCCGCCGCCGCCGGCTCCTCAACGCTGAGGGCCTGCGGCGTCAGCCGGGGCAGGTCTTGTCCCGGCTGGCCTTTGGACGTCAGACGACCCTAACGGCGCTGGCCTGCAGGCCCTTCGGGCCCTGGGTCGTCTCGAATTGAACATGTTGGCCCTCGGACAACTCGCGGTAGCCGCCGCCATCAATCGCGGAGAAGTGCACGAAAACGTCAGCACTTCCGTCGTCGGGGCTGATGAAGCCGAAACCTTTGGTCCCGTTGAACCACTTGACAGTACCTGTAGCCATTTCTACTTCTACCTTCCGTTCCTTATACACGTTCCAACAATTGCCAGGAAACCAGGTCGGCTACCAGCACAGACGTCACCCCACGTGCCCGAAGCGGCGTACGGGCAACGCTAGCAGGTAATCGGCCGTAAGGACGGGGCGCGCGCTGCGCTTACCGTTATTGCAACACGGCCGGCCCGCTTAGCCGTCCCCAGTTTGGCGTCCGCTCTTAGCCGTCCTCGGTTTGTTCAGTCCAGCAACTGGCCGTGGAGGTAGGCGTCATAGGCCGAAAGGTCGAGCAACCCGTGCCCGGAGTAGTTGAACAGGATCACCTTTTCCGTACCCTCCTCCTTGGCTGCGAGGGCCTCGTCGATCACCGCCCGGACCGCATGACCGGTCTCGGGTGCCGGCACCGTGCCCTGCGTGCGCGCCCAGGTGACCGCTGCCTCGAAGGTCTTCGATTGTGGGTAAGCCAGCGCTTCCATCCGCCCGGAACGCACGAGCGCCGAGATGATGGGCGCGTCCCCGTGGTACCGCAAGCCGCCTGCATGGATGGAAGGCGGGACGAAATCGTGGCCGAGCGTGTACATCGGCAGCAGCGGGGTAAATCCAGCGGTGTCGCCGAAGTCGTACTCGAAGCGCCCTTCGGTCAGGGTCGGGCAAGACGTGGGCTCGACCGCGACCAGGCGGACGCTTTTGTCCGGCACGAACGGGAGGCTGATGCCTCCGAGGTTGGAGCCTCCGCCGCAACAGCCGATCACAACGTCGGGCCGCTCCTCGCCGGCGAGGGCCAGTTGGACCTTGGCTTCCTGGCCGATAACGGTTTGGTGCAGCAGCACGTGGTTGAGCACCGACCCCAGCGAATAGTGGGTGTCCGCACGGCTTCCTGCGTCACGGACCGCGTCGCTGATCGCTGTACCCAAAGACCCGGGGTGCTCGGGGTCGTCTACAGGGCTGGGCACAACGTTGCCGCCCCAGGTCTCCATCAGTACCCGCCGGTAGGGTTTTTGCTCGTACGACGCCCTCACCATGTAGAACCTTGCACTCGAGGCCGAAGAGCGCCGACGCGAAGCACAAAGCGCTGCCCCATTGCCCTGCACCCGTCTCCGTGGCAAGGCGGGCTATCCCTTCGGCCTTGTTGTAGAACGCCTGCGGGACCGCGGTGTTGGGCTTGTGGGAACCAGCCGGGGACACAGACTCGTCCTTGTAGTAGATGCGGGCCGGAGTGCCGAGGGCTTTTTCGAGACGCTCAGCCCGTACCAGCGGCGTTGGTCGCCACAGGCCGAGGACATCGAGGACTTCGCCGGGTATGTCGACGTAGGGTTCCTTGGTCACCTCTTGGCCGATGAGCGCCATGGGGAAAAGGGGCGCTAGGTCGTCCGGCCCGACGGGTTGGCGGGTGGCTGGATGAAGCGGTGGCTCAGGGGGTGCCGCCATGTGGGGGACCACGTTGAACCAGGCGGTGGGCATGTCCTTAGTTGGCAAGTTCCAGCGCAATTGTTGTCCCCTTCTGTGAGCTGACGGCCTCCCCTTCGGCTAGAGCATTTCACACACTGGCCCTAAGGGTGAAACTGCCGTGGGGCACTAAGCTTGTGCTCGTGCGGTCGCTGGAGGGCGACAGGACCGGGAGGAGAACGCCGCATGAACGACGCCGACATCGTGCACCGCATCGGGGTACTGGCCGACGAAGAGCACAGCCTCGAGCGCTCACACGAGGGCGAAGAGTTTTCGGAGCAAGAGCTCGAAAGGTTGCGCGAGATCGAGGTCACCCTGGACCAGTGCTGGGACCTGCTCCGCCAGCGCCGCGCTCGGCGAGCCGCCGGCCAGAACCCTGACGACGTGGCCGTGAGGTCCGAAGAAGTCGTCGAACATTACCGGCAGTAAAGCCTTGGTGAGCTTCGCTTCGGCCGTGTTGACGTCGCAAGCGTGAAGAAGCTAGCCGACTACGGTCGCGACGACCACCCCGCCGACGACCCTGAGCGCGCCCAGGTCGCGTGGGTCGTGGCCGCATTCGACGATTGCGAGCTTTGCGACGACCTCCGGGTCGAGCTCATGGTGGAAGAGGTGGGCCGGCCCGGGGCAGGCTTGGTCGCGCACCTCTCGCCCGGCACTGCCCGGCGGCTCATCCGTGCCCTCACGACCGCGCTCCAGGAGATCGGCGAGGGGGCTTAGGACGCTCCGCCAGGGCAGCCGAGCAGTCCGGTGCAGGGCGCCCTGGCCGCAGCGTCTTCGAAATCCCTATCGGCAGCGGCCAACCCGAGCTGACCCCGCGAGTCGCTTAGCTCCTCGGCGGGCGCTAGACAGGGGGGTTATGGCCACTCCCTGCCCAGCTACCGACGGCTCGAGCCCGAAAACCCAGCACTTCGACGCTCCACCCCCTATGTGCATCGACGTCACCCGGCGCTACAGCGCCGAGATGGTTACTTCGAAGGGGACGATGACGATTGCGCTGGATCCGGTGGCGGCGCCAAAGACCGTCAACAATTTCGTGTTCCTGGCCAGGTACCACTACTTCGACGGGATCTTCTTTCACCGCGTGATCCCGGGTTTCGTGCTCCAGGGCGGCGACCCGAAAGGCACCGGGACCGGCGGTCCAGGTTACGAGTTCGAAGACGAGCTCCCACGACCGGGCCGCTACGAGCTCGGGTCCCTGGCGATGGCGAACGCCGGGCCGAACACGAACGGCAGCCAGTTCTTCGTGATCAGCGGGCCTAGCGGGGTGCGCCTGCCGCCGCAGTACTCGCTGTTCGGTAAGGTCGTCAACGGCCTCGACGTGGTTGGCGCGGTCGACGCACTGGGTACAAGTTCAGGGAAGCCTAAAGAGCGCGTGACGATCGTGTCGATGACAATCACTGAGAGTGAATGAACTTCCCTTGAGTCTTCGCGTTTTGGCAGGGCGGAGGGCGTTGCAGAGAGTTTCAGGAGTGGCTTAGGCCGTTCACAGGGAACCGCCCTTCACTGGAAAGCAGCAAGGACGATTCAGCTAGTGACCGGAGGTTAGCCATGGGCGACCCAGAGACCCCATTCAGTGACGAAAGCGATGGCGCACGGTGGCCCGCACCGCACGGACCTTTTAGCGGCGGCCCGCACGGTCAGTCGAGCCCCGTACCCGACGCGACCGGGCCTGCTGACCCCGCGGCCGGCGCGGGCAAGCCGACTTGGCCACCCACAGCAAGTGCCCCGCCACCGTCCAACCAGCCACCGTCCAACCAGCCACCGTCCAACCGGAGCCCCTCCAACCAGGCCCCCTACTTCCCGCCAACCCATGGCCAGCCGCCTTACGGCCAGCCCCCTTACGGCCAGCCACCTTATGGCCAGCCACCTTATGGCCAGACGCCATATGGGCATTCCCCATATGGGCGTTCGCACTACGGCCAGCCTGCGTACGGCCCGGAGCAGCCCTATCAAGGCGAGCCGGAGCGCCCCCCGCTAGGTCCCTCTCGGCATGCCAAGGGGCTCCGGTCGGCCGCCGCCATCCTGGTTATCGCCGCGGCGGGCGTGGCGGGTGCCGGAGTGAGCCGGGTCGCCTGGCCGTCGAGCCAATTGGCTAGCAACGCCACTTCGCCGGCTACCACGACGCCATCGTCAGAGAGCCCCGGCGGGAACGGCGGTTCCGGTACCTCGCCGTTCGGTGGGTCGGGCGGGAGCGTCTCGGGGGGCACAGAGGGAGCCGGCGGGCCCTCCGATGTCTCGGCCATCGCCTCCAAGGTCGACCCCGCGGTGGTGGACGTCAACTCGACCTTCAACTACCAGGGCGCCGAGGGAGCGGGGACGGGGATCGTGCTTACCTCGACGGGCCTCGTCCTAACGAACAACCATGTCATAGACGGGGCGACGAAGCTGAGTGTCACCGATGTCGGCAACGGGGAAACCTACCCCGCGACGGTTGTCGGCTACGACAACACCCACGACGTGGCGTTGGTCCAGATGCAGGGTGCTTCAGGCCTGACGACAGCCAAGTTGGCGCCCTCCAGCCAGTCGATGGGTGAGGCAGTGGTGGCCATAGGCAATGCCGGAGGGACCGGTGGGACGCCCACCAGCGCCGGCGGCTCGATCACGGCTCTTCATCAATCGATCACCGCGAACGACGAATTGACCGGAGGCAGCGAACAGTTGGCCGGCCTGATCGAGGTAAATGCCAACATTGAGGCCGGCGACTCCGGCGGCCCGTTGGTCAACGCTTCAGGCGAGGTGATCGGCATGGACACAGCCGCATCGGAGAGCTTCGCGTTTTCATCAGAAGGCAACCAAGGCTTTGCGATACCGCTCAGCGCGGCCCTTGCGGTCGCCCGTCAAATCGAGAGCGGTCACGGGAACGCGACCGTGCACGTCGGGGCGACCGGTTTCCTCGGCCTTATCGAAGATCCTTCGGATAACGGGTCGTTCCTGGGCGATGGCGCGCCCACTGTGAGCGGGGTAGATATCGAGAATGTCGTACCCGGCTCCCCCGCACAGGAAGCTGGTATTGCGGCCGACGATGTGGTCACGGCGTTCGACGGCCATGCCGTTTCGACACCGGAGCAGCTGGAACATCTGATGGTCGCGCACTCCCCGGGCAACAAGGTCACGATCACATGGGTGGGCACAACCGGCCAGTCGCACACGACCACAGTTACGTTGGTGAGCGGCCCGCCCTCGTAACGCGGGTGCGGCGTCCGGCCAAGGTCACCCTCACCCGTTCAGCCGCAAGACGAACGGCAGGGCCGGTTACTTCGTGCTCCCAGACTCGCACGACGAGCCAGCCGGCGCTGGACAGGAGCCGTCCGGTCTCCTCGTCCCTGCGGCGGTTCCCGGCGATCTTGTCGGGCCAGTACCAGCCGTTGACGTTGTGCGTGCGGCGGCCATGCTCCGGGCACCCGTGCCAGAAGCAGCCATCGACGAAAACCGCCACACGGGCAGGGCCGAACACAATGTCGGCTTTGCGCGGGAGGCCAGGCAAGGGTGCTTGGTGCAGGCGGTAACGAAGTCCCAGAGCATGCAACGCGCGGCGAAGGACAAGTTCGGGCGCTGTGCCCTCGCGGCGCTGGACGCTCATGCGCCGGCGAACCGCGTCGCTCGAGGCGAACGGTTCGCGCCAACGTTCGGGCACCGTACCCAGCCTTAGAGGGTGCGTCGAGCGTGCCGCGGGGCGCGCACCTGTTCAGTCGGGCGATCGGGTAGGCCCTGCACTACCACGATCGCGATGTCGTCCGGGGTTACTCCAGCCTGGTGCTCGGTTACCGCCAGTTCGATGCGGTGCGCCACCCAGGCGGCCGGTCTACCTATACACCCGGGCAGTGTCCGCACCAGGCCGTCGGTGCCGAAAAAGGCCCCGGTCGGGTTGCGGGCTTCGGTGACGCCATCTGTGTAGGCCACGAGCAGGTCGCCCGGTCCGAGCACCAGTTCGAGCTCCTCAAAGGCGACGTCGCTCAGTAGGCCGAGAAGCGTACCGCTGATTGCTATCTCCTGGACCTGGCCGTCGGAACGCAAAATGTACGGGTAGGGGTGGCCTCCATTAGCGATCTTTATCTTTAGGACATCGGGGCCGGGGTGCAGTTCTGCGTAAAGCACGGTGCAGAAGCGGTCTTGCAGACCGAACCCGACGAGCGTTTCGTTCAATTGCGTCAGCAGGCGCGCCGGCGAGTGTTCCTGTGCGGCGAGCGCGCGCGCTGCATAGCGAGCGATCCCCGTTAAGGCAGCGGCTTCTGGGCCCACCCCAGTCACGTCTCCGATCATTAAGCCCCACACGTCCGAGCGCGCTTCGAACATGTCGTAGAAGTCCCCTCCTACCAAGGAAGTTGACTTTGCCGGGCGGTACCGGACCGCGACGTCCAGGCCCTGGACGTCCGGGAGGACGGGGGGCAAAAGAGTTTGTTGCAAGGCCTGTGCCACGCGAGAGCGTTCTTGGAAAACGGTGAGATTGTCGAGGCTCGCCCCGAGGTGCGCCGCGAGGCTCTGCGCTAGCTCCTCTTCTCGAGTTCCAAAAGCGTTAGGCCGATGGTGGGCGAGGTAAAGCCCTCCAAGGGCGTCGCCGTAACGTGCCCTGACGGGTGCCCCAACCCAGCTTCGAAATACGCTCCCGTCCGAAAGCTGGCCGTACCCGGCATTACCAGCCTCCCACTCGTCAGCGTCGTCGAGGCGCACCGGTGTGATGCGCCACAAAGCGCCGGCCAGTAAAGGGACGCGGCCCGGGTCCGGCGTTACGCCCAGGACATCGGGGTCGCAGACGATCGTCGGTTCAGTGAGCACGGCCCGCTCCGCAGGCACGAACATGGCCAGTTGGGCCCCCGTCAGGTCACGCGCTGCTTCGGTCACACCCTGGACGAGGCTCTCGGCGTCGAGTTGGGACGCCAGGGCACCCAGGCGGACCACCATCGTCTCGAGCCGGTCGCGCTCCGCCTTCAGGTCGGAGATAGCCAGCTCGGCTAGTGCCAGCCTCGCGGCGATGTCACTTGGCACCGGTGGCGCTTCGGTCTGGGGCGGTTCCGTTGCTACGGGCGATGTGGGACGACGCTGTCTGGCCAACGGTGTGCGTAGTCACCCCCCAATCGGGTTCCGAAGCCTCTCGACTATAGCCAACTCCCACCGCTACGAGCAGTGCTCAGGCAAGGGCCACCCGGCCCGCGGCCGCGCTCGGCGAGCACCCGCTCGCAGGCCCCGAGAGGAGAATTAAAAGGTCATCGCCTGCCGGGCATTTACGAACCGGGGCTTTGTTTTTACCTCAACGAACTCGTCCCGGGCGTGCCGGGATAACCGCCTGCGCGGAGCGTCGATAACTTCCGGACCGCAACTATCGCGCGAGCGAGGTACCGGGTCATTGTCCGTGCCATTTGGGCTCGAGGGGCGGTCGCAAACGTACCGGTTGTCGAAGACACCAATGGCGCCCCGAAGGGGCGCCATTGGCGGAGCAGATCGAGCGGCGGATCTCGGATCCGCTCTGCGGAGCAGGCGGCGGGTTCCCGCTCCGGCAAAGAGAGTACACGTTTACCAGGCGTTTGCCAAGTGGCCCGGCTGCTTTAGGCCGGCTAACATTGGAGCCCGGACGGAGTTTGTTACGCGAGCGTCGTACAGGGGTAGTACATCAGCTTCCCAAGCTGAGAACGCGGGTTCGATTCCCGTCGCTCGCTCTCCTGAACTTGGCAAATTCCGAGCGTTTGGACGACGCTCGTTGTCGACGGTCTGTCACGACGCCCAGCGGACCGAGGGTGCCGGCAGTGTGGGCGCATTGGCGAAGGCGGGGTTGCCGAAATCGACCATATCGAGGGGCCCGCTGCGGCGGCGTCTCGCTCAGTGAGCGG